>NZ_AP046061.1:0-52303 GCF_059739045.1 Azotobacter tropicalis | reverse complement strand
CTGAACTCATGGGCGGTGGCAGCCTGCATCAGCAGCCAGCTGCGCGCGCCGCGTAGGCGTCCAGGTCGGCGCCGGCCTTATAGCGGATACGCAGCACGCCGGGCGGGCGACCGTCTGGGAAGTGCAGGAAGCTCTCTCGGCGCCGCGCTGCAGGAAGCGGGCAACTGTCAATGGAGTGACTGTTGCCGTCCGCCTGCACTCTCCGACCGACAGCACCTCGCTGGCCTGGCCCACATCGAGGCATGGCGGAATCGTAGTGCTCCGGCCAATCCTCCTCGTACTCGGCTTCGCGGATCGCGGCGCCGTGCGGCCTCGGCCTGAGCGGTGATGCCGGGGATGATGATCTGCTCGATCAGCACCTGCTGCAGTCGGCGGATCGAGGCGGCACTGCTCGGCCACCTGCTCCAGGGTCAGCACCGGCGCCCCGGTGTAGGCGATCCGCCGGGCCATCAGGGCTTCTCGTCGTCGGCGGCGCTCGACAACCGCCGGATCGGCCGGCGCCGGCACTTCGGCCTGGCGGGGGTCGCCTTGGCCTTGGTCGGCGGCTGACCGGGTTTGGTGGCCACGCCGCCGTCGATCAGCGCCTGGCCTGCTCGCGGCGTGAAGCCGGCAATCTCGCCGGCGCTGTAGCCGCGCCAGGACTTGGTGAGGTGACAGGGGTCAGCTTGCTCATGGGCAATCAGGGAAGCGGAAGGATGCGCCCCGCACTCAGGCGGAGCGCGGAATCACATGCCGGTGCCCAGGTGACGCCGGTACCGACCGCGACGGACTCGACGTGGCGCGGCCGAAGTCGTGCTTGGCGATCACGCGCACCAGGGTCTGGTCGCGCTGGAAGGCGCTGACCCAGTTGCCCTCGCCGTCCTTGTAGGAGGCTTCCTGGCTGAAGCTGATGACCAGGTCTCCCCCCGCCGATGTAGCAGTCGGCGAAGTTGACAAAGTAGATCTCCGACTCGTTGGGCCGACGCCCAGGTTGGTCGGGATCTGGTGGTCAGCGCGAACGGGTAGCCCTTGAGCCTGCCCTGGTCGATTTCCGGGTAGGCCTTGTTGCCGTTGCCGTCACGCAGCGTCTGCAGCCAGCGGATGGTGCGCGGCGCCATGAGCCAGCCACAGGCGGACAGGTCGACGTTGGCCGCCTCGAGGCGCAGCATCAGCCGCCGAGGAACAGGTCGATATCCGCCAGGGCGGTGCCAACGGGCATTGGCACCAGTTACCGCGGCGCCAGTATCGCAGGCCCTTGGCAGTACGCCGGAGCGTCGGCACGGATGAAGTGCAGGTCCTCGGACAGACCCATGCTGACGGTCAGGTCGCTGGCCACCTGCTGATCGACCCGCGGGTTGACGCCGGAGAAGGCCGCAGATCGTGGAGATCGGCACGATGGCGGCCGCCTTCTTCGCCGACAGCTTGAGGCGGAGAAGGTCATGCGGTCAGCGGGATGTCGTCTCGGTACCGACGTAGCCGACACTGGTGTTGCCGTGATGCGCGCAGGGTCAGGTTGCCGTTGTTCAGCGGCAGGCTGACGGCGCCCATGCGCGTACCACGGACTTCGGCCGCAGGCCTCGATGACCGGTGGCGAAGTTCTCGGGACCAGCACGCCGCCGGCGCCGGCGGTGACGGTGGACAGGGCCATGGCACGTCGGCGGAGTAGCCGCCCTGCTGGGCCATCTGCGCGGCCTGCTGCTGGTTGCCCTGGGCCGCGGCCAGCAGGCGCACCATCTGGGCCATCTTGCGCCGGCCACGGCTTGGCGCGTAGGGCCTTCGATGCGCCGGCCGGCGGGCCGGCGATGCCCTGGGCGCTCTCGACGACCGGCACGGCGGCAGCCGCGGCGGCGCGCTCGGCAATCTCGGCGCGGCCGATCTTGTCGGTCAGGGCATTGATCCGGATTCCAGCTCGGCGAACTGAGCCAGCTGCTCGGCGCTGAGCGTCTCGCCGCCGGCTTCGAGCTTGGCCAGGGCCTGCAGCTCGTCGTTGAGCTTGGCGCGTTCGCTGCGCAGTTGAAGTACAAGGACATGCGTGCCTCCTGGGCATGAAAAAGCCCCACGGGCGGGCTGGTTGACTGCCGCGAACGCGGTCAGAGTCGGATTGGATGTCGAGCGCGGCGGCACGCAGGCCGATGCGACCGCCCTGGCGGGTGGAGCGGCTGAGGGCGACCGCCCGGGACAGGTCGTCGACGGCGTCCTGCGGGCTCTGCAGGCGGTCGGCCAGGCGGCGGCGATGCCCGCCTTGCCGCGGAACAGGCCGGCCTCGGTGGCGATCACCCGCTCGACCGGCAGGCCGCGATACTCGGCCACGGCGCTGACGAACAGCTGGTAGCTCTCCTGCACCAGGTCATGCAGGTACTGCAGCGACTGGTCGCTGAGCGGCTCGTGCGGGCTGAGGTCGTTCTTGTGGGCGCCGGCGAACACGGTGGTGACCTTCACCCCCATGTTCTCCTCCATCTTGGAGCGGTCCATGTGGCTGGCGATCACCCGATGGAGCCGACGCCGCTGGTCTGGCTGACCACCAGCTCACTGCAGGCGCTGCCGATCAGGTAGCGCCGCTGTAGGCCATGTAGTTGACGATGCCGGTGATGGGCTTCTGCCGGCCAGGGCGCGGATATCGGCGGCCAGCTCGAAGGCTCCGGTGGCGGCGCCGCCGGGGTGTCGATGTCCAGCACGATATGCTCGACCAGCGGGTCGGCGACCGCCTGGCGCAGTTGCTGCCGCAGGCCTTCGTAACTGGTCATGGTCTCGCAGGCGTTGATGTGGCTGCCGCGGCTGACCAGCACGCCGTGCACCGGCAGCACCTCGACGCCTGTCTTGGCGATGGCGGCGCGGCGCTGCTCCTCAGCGACGGCCAGGCGCTCGGCATAGCTGTCGTCGTCCTCCATCAGCTTGGCGTTGCCGGCGGCGCCGATGTTGACGATGTTGAGGTTCATCGCCTGGTTTGCCCAGCGCACCCCCAGATCGAGCATGTCGGGCGCGACCAGTAGCGGCTGGTTGAACAGCAGGCTGGACGTGCGCAGGTAGTGTTTCATTGCGCCAGGATCCTCTCGATTTCGCGCTGCTGCAGCTCGAGCTGCGCCCGCGTGTTGGGGTTGGTCAGGTCGGGCGTACCCTTGCCAGCGTCGACCATATTGAGCGGCTGCAGGTAGATGTCGCCGCCCGTGACCGGGGCATGTTTCTCCAGCCTGCGGATGTCGTTGACGCTCAGCCACCCCACTGGCGGCCGATGGCGTAGGCCTCGTAGCGGCTCTTCTGGTCGCGCGCAGCAGGCCGGACAGGTTGAACTCGATGAAGTGCGTGCGCCGGTCGGCCGGCAGCAGGAAGTCGCGCATCATCGCCTGCTCGTGCCGCTTCACCCAGGGCAGCAGGCCGAACACCACGAACTGGATCAGCAACTGCTCGATGGTGTTGTAGTTGGCCTTCTCCAAGTCGTTGACCATGGGCAGCGGATCTTGTAGATCGCGCCACGTCGACGGCCGTCAGCTTGAGGACGCCGACGATCTCGGCATCGACGTTGGTCATGGAGATCGGCTTGAAGGTCATGCCTTCCTGCAGCAGGGCCACCTTCTTGGCGTTGTCCATGCCGCCGTACTTGCTGCCCCACTGGTCGAGGATGCGGTCGATGGTGCCCTGGTCCTTGATCGCCGAGGCCTCGCGCGGGCGCTCGATAACACCGGAGACGGCCGCGCCGTTGGCGAAGGACTTGCCGGTGTACTGGCGCACGGCCTGGGCCAGCCCCACCGCGTCGGCATGCAGCTCGATCGGCGACAGGCCGGTGTAGTGGTTGCCGCTGATCCAGCGCACATGGTGGATCTGCCGCATCGGCAGACGCTCGGCAAAGCTGCCGACCTGGTAGTAGGGCAGCAGGTCGGCGCCCTTGCAGACCACCACCTTGTCGTTGAGCAGCGGCCAGAGGCCGATGACGTTTCCGTCGCCGCGGCGCTCGATCAGGCTGAAGGCATTGCCACGCAGGCCGGCGGCCATCTGCAGGCACTCGCGCAGCTCGTAGGGCGTCTGGAAGCCATTGGGCTGGTAGCGCAGCACGTCGTACAGCGGATGGTTGATGGCCGCCTCGCGCTGGCCGTTGTCCTGCCGGCGGTACAGCTCCAGCGGCAGCTGGGCGACGCTCTCGGCCAGCAGGGTGACGCAGTTCTGCAGGATCGGCAGGGCCAGGGCGCTGTCCGGGTGACGGTAACGCCGGCACTGGTGCGGCCGCTACCGATCAGGCCACGCCAGAATCCGCTGTCCGGATTGGTCAGCGTGCCCTGCCCGGCGCCCAGCAGGCTGGAAAAGAACATGCTCAGCCTCCCCGCTTGAGGTGCGCCACGGCCTGGTCGGCCCGCCAGGCCCAGGCCAGCAAGCCAACTCCGGCCACGATGAAGGCCAAGGGCAGATGGAACAGGGCCACGCCGAACACCAGCAGGCCGAAGCCGGCCAGCCCGGCGAGCCAGGACAGCAGCACCAGTACGATTGTCATATGCCTACGCCCTCGTCGTAGATGGAGGAGCCGCCGTCGCCCGCGGCCGAGCCGCTGACGCCGGTGGCCATGAGTGCCGCCACGATGCCGTCGATGCGGCCGATGGCCTTGACCTTGTCGACCTTGCGGTTGCCCGCCGGATCGGAAACGGTGACGGCGTTGCCGGCATTCCAGGTCAGCACCGGGTTGCCGTCGTGACGCAGGGTCTCGACCTCGGGCGCCTCGCTGGCCAGCAGCTGGTAGTCGTCCGGGTCCAGGTCGATGATTTCGCCCTCGGGCTCGGGCGCTTGGCCGAGCAGGCGGCGCTCGAACTCGTCGACCGCCGGGCCCATGTCCTTGAAGCCCTGGCCGAAGCCGACCATCTCCGGCAGGACGATGTCGTGCTCGCTCATCAGCTCGCGCAGGTCCTCGATCCGCCAGCGGTCGTAGGCGATCTGACGCACCTCGAAGTAGTCGCAGATGGTCTGCAGCCGGCGCAAAACGTGCAGCTTGCTGATCGCCCGCCCGGGCGTGGTTTCCAGGTGCTTGTCCTTGATCCAGACGCTGTAGGGCACCTTGTCCCGCCGCTCGCGCTCCTCGAGCTGATGGTCGGGAATCCAGAAGTACGGCAGCAGCCGCCAGTGCGGATCGGCGGCCGTCGGGTAGAACAGCAGGACGAAGGATGTCAGGTCGGTGGTGCTCGACAGGTCGAGGCCGGCCACCGCCGGGCGGTTGCGCAGCACCCGCATGGGCACGCGCTCCTCGGCCTGGCTCCAGACGTCCCAGCTGATCCAGGGGGAATCGGCCTGCGTCCACTCGCAGAAGTTGAGGCGCCGGACCACCGCTTCCTTGGCGGGCAGGCCGCGCGCCTCTTGCACCTGCTCGCGCAGGTACTTGCGCCCGGGGATGCCGTCGGTCTGGCCCTCGAGGATGAAGTCCAGCGAGGGGTTGACCTTCGGCCAGCAGGCCTCGTCCTTGAACGGGTCGTCGCCTTCGTCAAGCGAGCAGATGAAGGCGAACAGGGTGTCGTTGTCCTCCTGGCCAGCACAGACGCGCACGCCCAGGTCGTGATACTGGCCGCAGACGGTCTTCTTGTCCGAGCCGCTGTTGGTGATCATCACGATCATCGCGCGGCGTCGGAACTTGGTGCCGGCGCGCATCATGTTCACGGCACTGGCCGTCTTGTGTTCGTGCAGCTCGTCGAGCAGGCCGATGTGCGGACGCGGGCCGGACTGGCCTTCGTCGGAGCTGATCGGCCGAAAGAAGCTGTTGGTGTTCGGGTAGAACAGGTTCCAGACTTTCTCGTCTCGGCCAGACTGCACCAAGCGGCTCTGCAGCGCCTTGGACATGTTGACCATGCTCACCGCGTCGCGGAACAGGATCTGCGCTTGGTCTTTCTTGGTCGCCGCCGCGTAGATCTCGGCGCGCTGCTCACCGTCGGCCATCAGCCCGTACAGGCCGATGCCGGCCACCAGCGGAGACTTTCCCGACCCTTTGCCGGTCTCGATGTAGGCCGTGCGGAAGCGGCGGTAGCCGTCGTCTGTGTACCAGCCGAACAGGCTGCCGACCACGAAGGCCTGCCAGGGCGCGAGGATGAAGGGCAACCCCTCGTAGTCGCCGCCGTTGAGGCAGAGCACGTCCTCGAAGAAGCCCATGGCCCGGTCGGCCGCCTCCTGGTTCCAGACCAGCCCGCGCAGGGCGCCGGCCTCCAGGTCGCGCAGGTGCCGACGGCAGGCGTTGCGCACGTCCGGACCGGCGACGATCTTGCCGGCCAGCACGGCCTGGGCGAAGGCGCTGACCCGATCAGGAGAAGTATCGGTCTGCGGCGTCTCGTGGCTCATGGGGGAACAGCTCACCCTGGGGCGCGGCAGGCTTGAGCCCCCGACGCGCTAGCGGCGTGAACCCGAACTGGCGACCAATATCATCGGCCCGGCGCTGGGCGTCGTTGCGCAGCTTGCGCCAGATGGAGAGATCCTTGGCGCCTGTGCGGTATGTCTGCACATCACCACCGCGCGGCGTCAGCGCGCTGTTATTGAACTCGCGAATCAGCAAGGTGAACCGGCGATACTCGGTCACCGCCTCGCAGTACTGCGCCAGAGCTTGGCCATCCAGGCGAGAAACCAAGCCCAGCGTGAGCAGATCCTCAATCAGCCGATCCCATTCACGACTGGCATCCTCATCCAACCAATCGGGCTTGTCTGGCGCAGCTACTGGAACCGCTGGATTGGCGGCCTCATCTTGCAGCTCATGGAGATTGCGCTTGCTCCGATTGCCGGTCAGCAGATGGACTACCGCCGGTTTCGGCGGGCGGCCAGAATTCGAATTCCCAGCCATAAGAACACCTCAGATTTCATGTAGGGACACCTTTATCCGGAAAGGGGGCACCCCCATTTTTCCCGGCGTTGCGAGAAGACTTCAGGGCGCGGTCTAGAACGGAAAGGGTCTGAAGTTTTTCACCCCCCCTACCCCTGGCGGTTCCAGTGGTGGCGAGGATCGAGCGGCCTGCCGTCAGCGCTGCAGCCGGCCAAGCGCCCAGACTTCTCCAGGCGCTGCTTGACCGAGTCGTGGCAGTGCTTGCACAGCGACTGCCAGTTGTCCCGCGACCAGAACAACCGCCAAGCCTCGGCGATCTGCGCAGGATCACCGCTCGCCTTCGCCTCGGTCAGACGCGGCGGCTGCTTGTGGTCGACGACCGAAGCCGGCACGGGCCGCGCCTCGGTGCTGCACATCGAGCAGCAGGGATGCCGGCGCAGGTGATCCTCCCGAGCCAGCTGCCAGCGATAGCCGTAGCCCCGCGAGGCTGACGTGCCGCGCCGGTCAGGCCCGCGAGTCGACATCACCCAGCCCCGCCCGCTTCGCCAGCCAGCGCGCATACAGCGCCCCGGCGATATCCGCCCCCAGCAGACCGACCACAATGCCGATGCCGCCGGAGATCCACACATCACCGATCAGCGAGTGCGCGATGAACAGCGACGCCATGCCGAACAGCGCAGACGACCCAAACCGCAACAGCACTCGCTTGACGATCTCGCCGACCGCCACGCCGGCGGCATCCGCCTGGCGCATCTCGCCGACCAGACCGGCTACCGCAATCAGGAGCAGCATCCAGGTGGGCAAATCAGCCAGTGACGGCTGGACTCCTTGCTCGACCGCCATGCCGGTCCTCCTCGAAGAAAAAAGCCCGCAGGGGGAGCGGGCAAGAGCGACCAGGCCGGCCGCAGTGATAGGTGCCGGCTGACGCCGGCGTGGTGCAGGTGACCAGGGCGGGGAACCCCACAGCACCGGGAGAAAATAAAAACCCGGCGCGATGGCCGGGTTTGCTGGATCGGGTGGAGCCGCTTGCTGTGCTCGCACCTATACAAGAATGACGACTTTTTACCCCTCGATTCGCATGGCAGCAATCCCTTTTCGCTGCCATCCCATCAATATCCCTGTTACGTCCGCTGAACATCCTTGGTACGTCGTAAATTCTCCCTATTGGATTTCAGCTTTTTCCTTCCCTGCCCTGTATGACTCACCTTAAAAAAACAGGCTAGACGCTATAACACATTGAATTTATTAGCCTTGTACTACTGTCCTACCTGTCCTCATGATTTATCGCGTATAGGGCTAAAGAATGCTGCGCGTAATGCGCGCATTCACTATGCGCGCCCACCTGCGCGGGTGCGTTGCAGGTGGGACAGTGGGACAACGCCAGAAACCACGCAGCCCGCAGGCGGCCCGCCAGCGAAAACGCTAGCGGGACAAGGCAAGGCAGCCGGACAGCGACAGGCAGACTCACGCCGCCATCCTCTTCCGCAGCTCGGCCAAGATATTTCGATGCGCCGTATCCAGCGCGCGGTAATAGGCATCGATGCGCGGATAGCCCAGCGCACTGGCCTTTTGAGCCACCGTGCTCAACGGATCACCACGGTAATGCTCGTGCACCAGGCGGAACAGGTCATAGCGCAAACCGTTGACCACCAGATCTACCTGGGCCAGGTCATCATCCATCAGCACCCGGCTCCCTCGGGTACCCCGGATCAGCTCGCCCCGGCAGTCCATCAGCATGGCGATCAGGTTGCCGCCGCCGAAGCCGCCCGCATAACCATCCACCTGCTCGCCCCAGCGCTTGAGCACGTCGTCGATAGACTTGATCAAAACGGCGTCTCCTCCGGCTCGCTGGCGACCTTCCAGCTGGCCGGCCGCTGGTAACCCCACGGCCGAACACCGCTGCGCGTCGACGCTGGCAGCCGCTTACGCCGCCAGCCCAAGCGATGCATGATGTGCCCCACCCGCATCTGCTCCGGCTTGCCCCAGTGCCCGTAGTCCAGGTTCAGCGCGCCGCGCAACACCTGGTCGCCGGTGACGGCTTCGCCCCTCGACGGATCTTCCAGCCACTCCCGGATCGGGTGCTCCCACTGGTCCACCGTGTAGCGGGCATCCTGCTCCTCGGCGAACTGGTCGGCCTCGCCCCGCTCAACCCACCAGCCCTCGCCGGCCTGGAAGCGGAACATCGCCTCGGCCCACAACTGGTCGCGAAGCTCCCGCAGCGCTTCCAGCTCCACCTTCTGACAGGTCACCGGCCAGTAACGACGGTTGCCGGTGGTGTCCTTCAGGTACTCCTCCTGGTTGGTCGTGCCGGCGAAAACACACTGGCGTGGCACGTCCAGCACCCGGCGGCCGTAGCTCTCCCGGTAGGTATCGACGGACGCCGAGAAGAACTGCTTGGCCCGGGTCGACTCGGCCTTGTTGAAGCTGTCCAGCTCGCCGAGCTCGACGATCCACTTGCCGCGGATCACCTGGAAGCCGTCCTTGTCGCCCAGGTTGAACGGCGTATCCATGAACCACTCGCCGCCCAGGACCGACAGCGCCGTGGACTTGCCCGCACCCTGCGCGCCCTCGAGGATCAGCACCGCATCCGCCTTGCAGCCCGGCCTCATCACCCGCGCCACGGCCGAGATCAGCCAGCGCTTGCCCACCTTCATGCTGTAGGGCGACAGCGGCACGCCGAAGATCAGATGCAGCCAGCTCTCCAGACGCGCCACCCGGTCCCATTCCAGCCCCTGCAGATACTCCCGCACCGGGTGGAAGGCATGGTCGTTGGCGACCACGCTGACCGCCTCGACCACGCTGGGCGCCTTCACCCGCAGGTTGTACTGCTCGGCCAGCCACATCACCACGCGCGCATCGTCCAGGTCGCTCCACTCTCCCACTCCGCCGCCATAGGGCGGCGAACGGCGCTTCACGATCTTCGAACTGAAGGCGTTGTAGGCGATCACCCCGGCCCAGCGCTCGTCATTGCCCAGGATCAGGGCCACATTGAAGGCATGGGCGATCAAGGCGCCGGACTCGCTGCGCTGCAGCTTGTCCTTCCAGCCGCCGGCCGCCGGCGGACGAACCACCGCCAGCACCTGCCGGCGCACCGTTTCCAGCCCCTCGACGACGTGCAGATCGTTGAAGTCGGTCCACTTCTCCTCGCGCCTGGCGCCGAACACCGGCACCACCACCTGGCCGCCGAGGATGGTGGCGGCGTTCGTGGCCTTCTCCACGCCCGGATTCCACGGCTCGCCGTTCGGGCGGGTGGTCTTCCAGTCGTCGTCGGCGCAGAAGATCAGCGGCCGGCCGGGGAACTGCTCCCGCAGCGTCTTGCCCACCGGCAGCAGGTTGCCGGCGTCGAAGGTGATCGCCACGGCACAGCCGGTCGCCATGTGCAGGCTTGCGCCGGTGGCGTAACCCTCGCACAACAAGAGCGGCTCGCCCGGCTCCGGGTGCGGGCCGATCAGATGGAACGCCCCCTCCTTCGCCATGCCGGCCGGCCAGTAGGTCTTGTCGCGGCCCAACTGTTCCTGCTTCTGCGGGTAGATCACCTGCAGCCCGGCCAGCTCGCCGCGGGCGGTACGCATCGGCACCAGGACGGCCCCGCTCCTCGGCGCATAGCGCACCCCGAAGCCGACCACCTGCTTGCGTTGCAGATAGGCGCTCGCGCCCTTCTCCGCCATCCTTGGCCACAAGGCCGCTGCCCGCCTGGCCGCGCGCCGCGCAGCGTGCCGTTGCGCCTCCGCGGCCCGGCGCTTGGCCTCCTCCTGGCGGGCGCGCATCAGCTCGCGCTCCTCGTCGGTCAGCCGCACGCCCTTGATCTTGATCTTCTCCGACGCCCCCAGACGCCAGTTGCCGTAGGCGCCGAAGACCAGCGTCTCGCCCTGCTCGGTCCGGTACTCGTGGACGATGTACCAGCCCGTGCGGGCCTTGCCCTTGTCGCCCTCGGCCTTCACCCGGGTCAGCTTGCCGAAACAAAGCGGCAGCTCGACCTCCAGGCCGAACTGCCGGAACTGCTCCAGAACGTCGTCCATGCGCTCAACCATGAGAGGCCTCCGCTCCCTGGTTGCTCATATGGACATGCAGCGCTCGGCGCCACAGGCCAACCCCCACCCGTACAATGCGGGCCGCGAGCTTGCGGGCTTCGCCCAGCTCCTGCGCATCGATCTTTCCATCGGAGATATGCGAGGCCACCGTCTGCGCGGCGTCTGCAGCCGTGTGCAGCACCTCACCGGCGCCGGCCACCAGCAAGGTCACCTCAGCCTCCTCCTCATAGGGAGCGGTGCTGAACCACTGCGAGTCGCCGAGTTCTGCATGGAAGCTATCCAGCACGATCGCACGCCCCTCGGGGCTCACATAGCGCAGAAAGTCCATCAGCTCGATGGTATTGAGGTTATGGCCTGGGTGGCCTGCGTCGAACTTGTGCGCCATGGTCGTCGGATTGCGGTTGAAGGCATAGGCAAAGCCCGTCACTCCACCGCGGCACATCGACTCATTGCGGGAAACGAGATAGAGCGCATCCGGCAGGGTCATCACCTCCCGGTCAAGGCGCTCGAATTGATCGGCGAACGAACGTCGCATTGGCATTTACTCCCCGATGCTGCCAGTGCCACGCCCCGCCTGCTCTGATACAGTCGCGCCGTGGTCACTCGCAAGCGTGGTCACATTTGGCAGGCGACGGTTCTATGGTGGAGATGCCGCCTGCTCCCGAGCGACGGGTAGAAGCTCCTGCTGCCACCCGTCGTGACAGCCAGCCCCTCTGTGGTGGAGAAGCTGGCAACCCAGGGCATCCGTGCCCTGGTGGATGTGGATGGCATGCCGTTGGTACGTGGTGTGCTCGGTGGCATGCCAACCACATCGCCCGGAGCCCTTGTGGTGAGGACGCTGGGCAGGCCGGGCGGCTGGTTAGGCCGCCTGGTTTTTATCAGGACTGCAAGATCCTGCAGAGTCGCCTACTAGGAGCTTCCCACCAGACAAAATCTGAAGCTGATACTGCCTCATTTGCGGAACACGTTCGCCCCACTGGGAAACAGCGGCGGGCGATATGCCAAGCGCAGCAGCAAGCTTTGACTTACACCCAAAGTAGGCTACGGCGTCAGTTATGAGCATGTTTTTACCTCCTTAAGCCTTGCCCAAAATTTAAGAGCATTTAAAAAATCATTGCAACCACAAAAGCAAACTTAACCTAACATTGGTTAAGCTCTCTTAATGCAAACAATCTCAGAACGCATCGCTTACGCGATCACCACATGCGGCAAAAAGCCAGGCGATTTAGCCAAGGAAATTGGTATTTCCGCAGCTCGCATCAGCCAGCTCAAAGACGGCATTGGCAGTGTTAAGGCTGAGCACCTTTTCCCCCTGGCTAGAGCAACCAACGTCTCAGCCCAGTGGCTTGCAGAGGGCACGGGAGAGCAGAGGCACAATGTCACCGATACCGATTACGCCTTGATCCCGCAGCACACAGCGAAAGGCTCGGCCGGCAATGGCCATATGAATGACCACGTCGAGGTAAAGGGAAGCCTGGTCTTCAAGCGCGATTGGCTAAAACGCATGGGCCTCAAGGAAGGCAACTTGAGCGTGTTCTACGCCAGCGGCTTCAGCATGGCCCCCACGATAGATGATGGAGATGTGGTGCTGCTCGATGAAAGCCAGACCACTCCCCAGAACCGACATATCTACGCTATTCGTCGGCCAGATGGCGAACTGATCATCAAGCGCCTGATCCTGACAATGACCAATGGCTGGGTCATCCGCAGCGACAACGAAGACAAACGCCAATACCCTGACGAAATCGCCACCGACACCGAAGTCGGCCATCTACAGATCATCGGCCGCATTGTCTGGCATGGCGGCGCTCTATAACCCCCCTTGCAGGAAGCCACGGATGAAGATCCGCCGAGACATCAGCACTCCAATCAGAACAGGACTGTCATGGCATGAAACATGGGCCGCGGAAGACAGAGGCCTAATCAAGTGCTGGGAAAATGGCAGAACCAAGGCTGCCGCAGATGAAGGACTGGTCGAAAAATGCAGAGCTGGAGAACTGCCGCCCTCAGCCTGGAAAGGTGGCGTCAGCCGTCAATTGAAAAAGCGAGAGAAATTCGGATCACTCAATTATCTCGCCGAATGGCAAGGCTTGCGTGGTGAGGATCTGAATATCGACCTGGGCGCAGAGCTTACAATCACCTGTACCCGCACGGGCATGATTTTGACCTATACCGCCGATCACTCTAAATACGCGAACCAACAAACCGACAATGACGACAAGGGAGAAAGCTCGGATGGTGGACCTGCACCAGGAGTTCAGGAATAGTCGCTTTTTTCATGAGAAGCGGATCGATAGGCGCTCTGTAGATGCCTTGATTGGCCTTGCCGCTGGCATGACAGCCGACGGATCGATCAACCAGCACGAGGCCACATTTCTAAAAAGCTGGATCGAGGGCAACCTCAACCACATCGATGACCCGGTTGTGAATATCCTTTACCGCCGCTTGGCAGACATGCTGAGTGACGGCATCCTCGATCAAGAAGAGTCAGCCGAACTGCTCGACATGCTGCAACAGTTTTCAGGCCTGCAGCTTGGCACCTCCCACCCCTTCATCGCCTCCACAACCCTGCCTCTCGACAAGCCCGCCCCAACGCTCACTTGGCATGGGCGCATATTCATTTTCACTGGTGTCATGGCCTACGGCCCTCGAAAAGAGTGCGAGGCACTGGTCATCGAGCGGGGCGGCCTGATCGGAGCAAGCGTCAGCAAAAAGATCAATTTTTTGGTGGTAGGCAGCGTTGGCAATGAGCAGTGGCTGCATAGCAGCTATGGAAACAAGATCAAGAAGGCAGTCGAATTGCGCGAAAATGGATGCAAAATTGCCATAATCAGTGAGGATTTTTGGCAAAAAGCCATCTTTGAATAGCAGGATCAAATTAGCCATAAAATAAGTTTTCTTAAATAATATCGTTAAGTTTGATTGACGCTTATTCGTAAGAACACTTTAATGACCTTGTCTCTTCACCATAGAGCCGAGGTCAACATGCACACCACAGCAACCCTGCACGTCCACCCAGCGTGCGCCTCCAACCGTCGGCTGCTCGAGCAGCTCCAGGCCGACACCAAACGCCTTGTGATCATCAACGGCGGCAAGCCCAGGCTCAAAGCTGCTGCGCCCTCCTCCGACTACCCCTTCGGCGGAGATGCCGCGTAATGAACACCTTCACCCTCAGCGACCAGACCCTGACCCTGCTCGCCGCCCAGCTCAACCTGAACGGCAGCTTCAACCACACCTGCCGCTCGGCCTTTTCCCGGCACAGCATCATGTTCCGCCTGAAGGTCGAGCGCGGCCCGTCCAGCACCGAGGCAACCGTCGAGCTTGGCGGCCAGCGCCACAGCCTCACCCTGCATCACGGCGAGTTTCGCCCGGCGCACCTGCTGGCGGACTTCGTCGAGGCCATCGCCAACGGCCGCCTGGACTCCGCCGAGCCGGCCCCGGTCCGCGTGGTCGCCGTCATCCCGCCGGAGGACGAGCCGCTGCTCGACAGCGAACAGGAACAGCAGTTGCGCCATGTCGTGAAGCGCGGCGGCTTCCTCGACCTGCACCTGGGCCACGCCTACCCGATCCGCGTCGCCATCCACCGCAACCGGCCCCGGCCGGGCGTCACCGGCATCCTGGCCATCGGCGAATCGCGACCGCGCACCATCCTGCTCACCAACTACGAGAACGAGAACAAGGCCTACACGCGAATCGTCGAGGCCATCGAGCACCTGTCCCTCGCCGCCACCCCGGCGGCCAGCGCTGCCTGAGAGGTCCGCCGATGGCCCACACACTCGCCAACGCCGCCGCGCGCCTCGGCATCAGCCGCCCGCAGCTGATCAAGCGGATGCGTACCTCCGGCCTGCTCGACGCCGGCAACCTGCCGGCCCACCCGGAGCGCGACCGCCTGCACCTGACGGTCCACGAAGGCCACTGGTATCACCCGACGCTGGGCATGCAGTACAGCCGTTCCACGCGGGTGACGCGGGCCGGCCTGTACTGGCTGGCCGCGCAACTGGATATCGACCTGCCGCCGCCTCCGCTCGAGCGGGAAGGCCGCGATGTCGCCTAGGCAATACGCCGCGCAGATCCTCGTCCTCCGCACCAAGGAAGAACGCCAGCAGGCGCTCGCCGAGGTGCCAGAGGAACTGCGCGAGCTGGTGAAAGATCACGTCGAGTCAGCCTGGAACCTCCGGGCAAGGAAGAAGAAACCGTGACCAAGCCCAATGACCGCATCCAGCAGCCGCCGCTGCGCCTGGCGATCGCTCCGCCTCAGGATGCGCTCGACCGGCTGTTCAAGATCTTCGGCGACGAGCTGATACCCCTCGAACAGCTGCGCGCGCGCTACTTCCGCAACATGAACGAGCAGACGTTCAAGGCAGAAGTCGGCACCAAACGCATCCCGCTCCCGCTTATCTCGCTGGTGACCACCAACAACCGCCAGCAGTACGTCCACCTCCGCCACCTGGCCGCCTACATCGAAGAGCGCGCCTGGCTGGCCGACGAAGAACTCGCCCGCCGTCTGTCGCCACCGGATGGCAGCGGGCAGGAATAACCCAACCGCAACTCAACCAAGTTCGGCTGTCTCCACCACCGGCAGCCCGGCTACCTGCAGAGCACACCACATGGAAATCGCACCCACCGATATTGCCACCGTGATTGGCATCACCCTATCTACCGCTCTAACCACCGCCACCTGCTACCTAACCGGCAAAACTGCCGGCAAAGCCGAAGGCATCCGCCTCGGCCTGCAACGCGGCCACCGCGACGGCCACGACGCCGCCCGCGAGCAATTTACCGCTGAGCTGCTCGAGGCCGGCCAGCGCCTGACCAGCGCCGAACGCATCCTCGCCGCCACCCAGGCCGAGCTTCGTCAGGTGCAGAACGAACGCCCCCGCGAACGCCGGCAGGCGGCCGAGGCCCTGGAGGAAATCACCCTGCGCCTTGAAGCGGCACAGGGCCTGAACACCGGGCACGCCGCGCTGCTGCGCCAGGCCGCCAACAACCTCGAAATGGCCGCCACCACCTGGGAGTCCATGACTGCCACCACCAAGGCCCGCCACGCACGCACCAATGCCCAGCAGCTGCGCGACCTGGCCGCCACCTTGGCCCCCGAGCAGCAGGAGGCCGCGGCATGAAAACTGAACAGCAAGCCGCAATCGACTCATTGACCGAAACCGGCCGGAAGCTCATGGCGCAGCGCGACCAACTCAGCGCCGAAAACGACGCACTGCGCAAAGGGCACTCAGCACATCCCTACGCTTGGCTCGGCGCCGCCGGCGTCTATCGCTCGAAACTCGACGCCGCGACCAACGGCGAACAGCAGCTGAAACCGCTCTACCTCCATCCGGCCAGCCCAGCGGCTGTCGACGTGATCGCCGAACGCCACCGGCAGATCGAGCAGGAACAATGGTGCCCCGAGCACGACGACCAATACACCTGCGGACAACTCGCCAGCGCCGCAGCCAGCTACGCCACCTCGGCCTACTGGCACGCCATCGGCCATACCAGCCCCATCCCACCGCCGCGATGGCCGTGGAGCGAATCACACTGGAAGCCCACCAGTGCACGCCGCGACCTGGTGAAGGCCGGGGCACTGATTCTGGCGGAGATCGAGCGGCTGGATCGCATTGCAGCCAAAGAGGCCGGCCATGACGAGCCACTTGCCGCGAAAGCGGTGGACTACTTGAAGCGGAAGCGGCTGCTCAGTCCGCTGCGACATCAAGCGGCAGGCGACACTGCAGCGCCGGAGCAGGCCGCTGCAGAGGATCGCATAGCGGCCCAGGCTGAAATGCTGGTGCTGTTCGAGGAATCCGCCAGAAGCGGGGGAGTATGGGACACGCTCGCAGGAATCGAGGCGCTATATACCGCAGGCTGCCGCATCAGCGAAAGGGGATCAGCGCCGGAGCAGGCCGAGCAGCGATCAAGAGCCTGACCTGAGCGTATACGGCATCAACAAGGCCCCGTCTTGCACGGGGCTTTTTTATTTCCGCTGAAGCCGCATCGATGATTTCCGATTTGAAAAAATGCGATTGCATCAGAAATACGTCGGTCACGACTGGCTGGCTAGCCCAATAAAGGGAGGTTTTGGTTGTCTTGCAGGGAGAAATTGGAAATGTGTCACAGGTCTGCTGTAGACCACGCCACCCGCGGCTTCCAGGCTCATTAAGGGAGGGATTGTTAGCTAGTGGAGCGGAGGAGTTTAAGCCCTTCTTCTAGCCCTGCTTTGTGCTTTTCCACAGCCCTATAAGGGCGAAACCCTTTTTTTACTTTTCCTTTTAAAAGCTTTTAGGCAGGCTGCAGGCCGCACCAGCCGCGGGCTACAGCGCCAATTAAGGGAGGGATTGTTAGTCAAAAGGGGAGGGATTGTTAGTTATAAAGGGAGGGATTGTTAGCCAAAAAGGGAGGGATTGTTGGTATTATGGGAGAACTGAATAAATCTCCTATCATAAGGCAGTACGTTCGTGGCCAATAATCTGTCATCCCAAGACCCCCAAGTAGTGAAGTCGAATCACATCATCGAGGCATCGTATCGCCTGAGCGTTGCCGAGCAGCGAATACTGCTAACCGCGATCTCTCGTTTACACCGGGGCCAGCCCCTGACCGATGAGACGCTGTACAGCGTGAGCGCGGCGGAGATTGCGGAAATGTGCGGTACCAGCATGGAGGGCGCCTATCGTGATCTCAGCGCCGCGGCTGAGCGCTTGTTCGAGCGTCGGATAACGATCCTCAAGCAGCCAGACGGGCAAAAACATCCGGAAAGGCAGGTGACACGCTGGGTGCAGGATGTCGTTTACAAGCCAGGGGAAGGCCGGGTAGAGCTGCGTTTCGGAAAGACCATCCTCCCCTATCTGTCCGAACTGACCGAGCAGTTCACCCGCTATGCGCTATCCGACGTGGCCAAGATGACCAGCGCCTATGCAATCCGGCTGTTCGAGATCCTGATGCAGTGGGACAGTATAGGGAAGCGGGAGCTTGAGATTGAGCAGCTGCGCGAATGGCTCCAGCTTGAAGACCGGTATCAATCAATCAAGGATTTCAAAAAATGGGTGCTTGATCCCGCCGTCGAACAGATCAACGAGCATAGCCCGCTGAAGGTGTCCTGGACCCAGCGTAAGACCGGACGGACGGTTAGCCACCTGATCTTCACCTTCGCCCCCAAGGGGCAGCCAAGCGCAAGACCCCCACAAAAGCCAAAGCGTCTCTCGACCTAGAGAAACCACGCTCCATCAGCGAGGCCGAACTGGGCCGCCTAGCCTACCCTGGCGAGACAACCGATGCGGCCTTGCGCCGCCTGAATGCAGTCCTGGCATAATCTCGCATGACGCATGACGCATGACGCATGACGCATGACGCATGACGCATGACGCATGACGCATGATTTCATTAGTAATACTTCACTTACATGAAGCATGAGCTATGATTCAATGGTTCATTCTTCATTCTTCATTCTTCATTCTTCATTCTTCATTCTTCATGAACAGGACTTCATGTATATGATCACCATTGTTGGTAGCAACAAGGGCGGCGCAGGAAAGACCACCACGGCAACCAACCTCGCTGTGGCGCTGGCCAAGCGTGGGCATGACGTGTGCCTGGTTGACGCCGACCCGCAGCGGTCGGCATGTCGCTGGCATGCCGAGCGGGAGGCCGCCGGCCTGGAGCCGGCGATCACCCTGGTCGAAAAGCGGGACAACATCGCCAGCGCCCTGAAAACGCTGGGCGAGAAGTTTGACTATGTGATCGTCGATGTAGCGGGGCGCAACAGCCGTGAGCTGATCACCGGCGCCACGGCCGCCGACATCATCATCGCGCCCCACCAATGCAGTCAGCTGGATTTGGACACCCTGGCGGAACTGCAGGACCAACTCGTCAGGGTCCGCGACCTGAACCCTGGCTTGCGAGCGGCGGCCTATCACACGATGGCCAGCACCAATCCCTCCGTCCGGGAAGCCGAGCGCCAGGAGTTCCTGGCGTTCATCTCTGACTTCCCCGAGATTTCGGTAATCGAGGCAGTGGGTTTCTACCGCAAGGCCTACCGCGACGTGATGGCTACCGGCCACTCGGTACTGGAGTCGGACAACTCGCAGGCTGCTGCGGAAATCGAAGCGTTATGCAATGAGGTATTCGGCGATGGTCGTTAAGCGTGCAGGGGAGCGGGCCGGCGCGAAGCCGGCCCCAAGCCATGAGGAAGTAGAGCGCCTTGCTCGAGAGTTGGCAGACCGTCCCTTCGGGGGCGAGTCGGCACCGGAGATACAGGCCGAGCCAGCCAAGGCGCCTGAGCAGCCGAAGCGCAGGCGGTCGATTACCCTCAGCCTGCCAAGCACCGTCGTCGAGCAGCTGGAGGCGCTGGCGCTGGAGAACAAGCACAAGGGCAAGAAGGACGGCCACAACGTCAGCGCCCTGGTACTGGCGGCCCTGAAGAAGGCCGGCTACAAGCCATGACGCATGACGCATGACGCATGGAATATGATGGATGACGCACGATGGAAGTGCATGCCGAAGAACGGAGCGAGCAAGGAGCTTAATGTGTCCGACCACAACCGCAGTGCCATGAAACAGAAGATCGCCGCCAAGCTGGCGGCCGGCGGGGAGCAGTTGCAGTACCAGGAGGGGCGGTTCCATATCGTCAGCCCGCTCGGCGACGTGTCCAGCCGCAGCTACACCCTGGCCGCCCTGGCGCGAAAGCTGGGGGTCTACCTACCAGCCGAGGACCATATCGACTGGTACCTGAATCCCTTGCGGATGCTGACGGCCGATCCGGATTTCATCAGCCACCTGGCCGGGCTCGCCCCAGCTGGGACTCCTCCGCTCCGTTGGCTGAGCGCCATGACGCTGTACGAGCTGAGCGATCTGTTTGTCGAGTGGAACGACGCGCAAAGCGGCGAGTGAGTGCAGTACACCCGCCGTACCGTCCGAGCCCGCCGCGTGCGGGCTTTTTGCTGCCCGGCGCCTGCTGCCCGGGGATAAAGCTTCATTATCCCATCGGAGCACTTCGGCCGCGGTGCCGGACGTGCCGGCGCTGATCGATACATACCATCCCGGCTACGTACGGTATGTAATAAACCAACTCATAATCGGAAATCCAAGGATTGGCTCGCCGTTGAACCCTTCCGTTCTGCTCCGCCAGCGGTGGCGGCACGTCTTGCACGCCGGCCACCGTCAGCCGCCAGGGCAACAGCTTTTCGCCTGAAAGGCTTACCCCAATGAGCTCAACTCATAACAATCCCGCCAGCGCATCCGGCTCCCAATTCATGATCACCAGCTCGCCAGTCACTTCGGCCTTTCCCTGCCGCTGGTTGGTATTGCTGTAGCGGATATCCAGGCGCTCCATATGGAAGCCCTCGAAGACTCGGCGGATATCGGGATGGTCGTTGATGCTGACCATCACCTTGCCTTTACACGAGCGCATGAACGCGGCCATCTGCTCGTACTGCTCGAACGGGAAGTCCACCCCGTAGCCTTCGGCCTGCCAATACGGCGGGTCCATGTAGAAGAAGGTATGCGGCCGGTCGTAGCGCTTGGCGCACTCCAGCCAGGGCAGGTTTTCGACGTAGGTGCCGGCCAGGCGCTGCCAGGCGGCGGAGAGGTTTTCTTCGATGCGCAGCAGGTTGATGGCCGGGCCGGTGGTGGCCGTGCCGAACGTCTGCCCGGAGACCTTGCCGCCGAAGGCATGATGTTGCAGGTAGAAGAAACGCGCGGCCCGCTGGATATCCGTGAGGGTTTCCGGGCGGGTCATCTTCTGCCATTCGAAGACCTGCCGGCTGCTCAAGGCCCATTTGAACTGGCGGACGAACTCCTCGAGGTGGTTCTGCACGACACGGTAGAGACTGACCAGGTCGCCGTTGATGTCGTTAAGGACCTCAACGGGCGCGGGAACGGGCCGAAGAAAGTAGAGCGCCGCGCCGCCGGCAAAGACCTCGACGTAGCAGTCATGCCGCGGAAAGAGTGGGATCAGGCGGTCGGCCAGGCGGCGCTTGCCGCCCATCCACGGGATGATGGGATTGGTCATAAGGTGCAAGCCTTTACTGTATAAAAGAACAGGTGATAGGCTCCCGCCCGCTTCGTGCACGGAGCGGGGAGCCTTGGCTGGGCTTGCAGGGACAGTCTGCAGGTTCGGCGGCGGCCCGGGTGCTGGAACACTGGGGCCGCCGCTCTCCTTCATTTCGATTTCGGCGTGATCGCGTTCATCCGCTTCCAGCGATCTGCCGTCCGCAGCGTCCCGAGGCCGAGCATCCCGAACACCAGCTCGAACAGCACGTCGTCGAGCGACGGCAGCGGCGGGACATCGGTAGTGCCGGCCACGGTCAGCAGCCACGGCAACAGCGGCCTGACCAGAAACTCGTAGGCCAGGCCTGCCACGCAGACGTAACCCGCCAGCGGCCGCCAGCCGGCCTGGAAGCCGGACTGGCTCGCCGCCTCGACTTCGTTGATCTTCGCCTGGGCCAGGTTGATCTGCAGGGCCGCGTCCAGCTCCTTGAAGGCGCCCTCCTGCTGCAGCCTGAGCAGCTCGAGCTGGGCCGCGGCCTTCTGCTCGGGGTCGGGGATCAGCCGGTCGAGCAGTCCGGCGACGGTCGGCAGCAGCGCCGTGGCGGTAGCGAGCAGGCTCATGCCAGCACTCCGCCGGCGGCGATGAACTGGGCGAGCAGGTCATCGGCGGCATGCTCGTGCTGGCCATAGCCAGCGCCGGGCAGGCTCGCCCACCGAGAGCGGCAGTTGCGGAGCGCCTGCTCGATGCGGCCGGCCTTGATGTCATCGAGCGCCCGGCATTCGCGGATCAGCTGCAGCGCGATTTTGTCCTGGCTGATCGGACTGAAATCCGACAGGCCCAGCGCCTGCTTGTAGTGGTCGTAGTGGCGCGACAGGATCTGATAGCGTCCGGCGGCCGTCGATTTGATGCCGAGCAGCGGCAGGCTGATCAGCTTACGCGGGTGATCTGCATAGCCGGCGAACAACCCGCCGCCTACCAGCACGTCGTAGCCGCAGTCTCGGGTCGGCTGCCGGCCGTTATCCGTGCCCTCGCTCCAGGCGATCAGATCCAGAAAGGCGCACACGTTCGCGCCGCCGGCGACGGCGGCAGAGAGTCGGGCCATGGGGAGTCTCCAGAAACAGCAAACCCGCCGGCGGCGGGTTCGGAGTAATGATCAGAGGGGATAGCTCGGCGTTACGGGCGCTCGACGACAAGGCTATGCAGCCGTGCCCGTGCACCGTCAGTCGACGGTGTCAGCTCCGTGGCGTCTTCCTGGACGTAGAGCCCGGCCTTGAAGTACAGCAGGCGGCCGAGGTACGACGGCAGCAAGTTGAAGCGACACTCGCCACGGCGAGTACCGTGGGCGACGTTGATCGACACCACCCCGCCGCCGCTGACCGCCACCGAATAGCTGAAGCGTTCATCGATCGGCACGCCTTCGAGCAGCACGAAGCCGGGGTCGTCACTCTGGTTGCAGGCCTGGCGAACCTTGGCCTGGATGCTGAATACCTTGCGCTCCGGGTCCTTGCTGGCGTCGGCGATGATCTTCAGGACAGGGCGGGAGATGTCCTTGATGTGGATCTGGCCGATACAGACCCGCCCGTTACCGTTGAACTGGAACAGGGTCATCGCTGGCCGCAGGTACTGCGCCGGATGCTCGCCCAGCTGCCAGTTCTTCAGGGTCTTGGTACCGGGAACGATCTCCCGAAATTCGGTGCGCGAACGATCCGAGTTCTGCGTCGTGGCGTCGCCTTTGGTCGGGGTCCAGAGATCCACCTCGCCACTTTCCAAGACGGTGAAGTATTCGTTATCGGGAAACTCGCCTGGCCAGTAGGTCTTGGCGTTGCCGTCTGCGCCGGCTTCGGGGTGACAAGGTTGAATTGGGAAAGATCCATCGTGACCTCATTCAGGTAGGGTGAAAACGAAAAACCCGCCAAGGCGGCGGGTTCGGGTTGAATTGAAAAACTGGCTTACAGGATCTTGTGCGACGTCATCTGGCCGAATTTCACGGTGCCGCGGATCGGCACGCCCTGACAGCCGTAGATCACGGCGCGCAGCTTGATCTCGGTTTCTGTCAGGTCGGCGGTCAGGTAGGGCGTCTCTTGCGGGCCGGCCTCCGGGCCTGGGCTCATCTGCCAGCCCTCGGCATAGCGGTCCAAGCTCTTCATGAAGTAGGCGGTGCCGCCACGCACGAAGCGCAGATCGAGCGACACCCCGCCCACGCCCGATAGCCCCGAATAAACCACCTTGCCAATGCCGCGCAGGATGTTGCCGGTGGCCAGCGAGGCCAGGGGGATGACCTGCTCGAGGATCAGGTTCGAGCCGGCGAGGGTCGGCGTACCGCCCAGCTCGAACACCTGGTACTCGCCACCGGCCGGGTTCGTTTCCTTCGAGCAGATCACCGAGCCGCCGGTCCAGCTGGAGCCGGCCACGTTCCAGTTGTTCGCTACCGGCCCGGTAGCATTGGCCGAAGCCGACTTGGTGCCGCCGGTCCCGAGCATCAGCGGGTTGGCGGTCAGCCAGCCGCCCTTGCAGTAGGTGGCGTCGTAGGGCTCGTCGTAGGTCGGCAGGATCAAAGGCGTGCCGAACAGATCGATCAGGTGCGGCGCCGTGGTCTTCGCGATCAGGATGCCGCCCGGCTGGTTCGGGTGCAGCTGGTCGACGAAGAACTCCGGCCTGGGCAGGGCCAGCGCCTCATTGGCCAGATCGACCAGTAGCGGCCAAGGGTCCGAGACCCGGATGCCCAGCTCGGGCATGCGCTCCAGCACCCATTCACGCAGTCCCAGGTGATAGCTCAGCTGATCGCCGGTCAGCACATAGTCACCCCCACGGGGCAGCTCGGCGATCATGATCGGGATCTTGCCGGCGTCCAGCTGCATCTTCAGCCCGGACTCGATGTTCCGCTTGCTGCGGTTCAGCGAGAAGTTGTTGGTCGGGTTGCGGTCGTTGGTGCCGATCAGGTTGACGAACACGTCGCCGCCGGCAGCGAGCTTGTTCGGCATATCGTTGAGCCAGTCGGCCGTGGTGTGTCCCGGCGTGGCGGTGTTGCGTGCCTTGTCTGTACGCACCCGGCCGTTGGTCTGGCTGCAGTAATGGGCCGAGTGGCCGTAGTTCTCCCCGGTGATGCTCGGCGCGGTGCCGCCGAAACCGTTGGCGGTACGGCTGTCGCCGGGGCAGTTAATCCAGCGGTCCAGCGGCTTGAAGCTGAGCAAGTCGGTGCGCTTGACCTTCAACCGGTCTAGTTCGTCAATTAGTTGAACTGGCATATCAGCTACTCACAACGACTGAACCATTGGAGAAAACAACCTGCCCACCGGAGACAACCATATTTGCCGGAGTAGATTGATTGGGCTTTAACACAGAACTTACCAAAGGCCGCATAACCGGCTTAGTTATTGGTCGGGTTAGCATGGGGGCCCCATAAATAACGAAGCCCGCATTAGCGGGCCGGTGATTGGAGGGTTGTCAGCAATTAACTTTTCTTGGCCAGCAGCACGGGGAAATAACCGACACCCACACTGGACGTTGATCCGTTGAGGGTGAGCCCGACAACACCGGATGCCGTGACCGACACCCCGATATGCCGTGTCCCGTTGTAACTCACGACCGAATAGGAATGGCAGTGACTCACCAGCACATATTCGTCACTCGCCAAGGTGACGTTACTTCTGAACTCGGCGAGAAACGTATCCCAGGCAACCCGCGTCCATGACGTAATGAATCGACTGACTTTGATCAGCTGACTGGACGAGTGAAAACAGATATTCCCGTTTCCGTCTCTTACCCTCATCCCGTAGTTTCCCGAGGCGGTCAACGGCGCCCATACGGCGGCAAACCAATCCAATTGGCTGACCTGTGAAGTGTTACCGTTGACCAGCCGGAATCCCGTCCAGTTTCCCGGGGAGCCGATCACCCCGCATTTGAGCGACAGCAGTTCCCCCTGGCTCGTCCAGGTAGGCCTGACGAAGATCATCGGCGGCTGTGTGGTCGTGCAGACGGTCGGGAAGCTGATCACCGTCTGATAGGCCGTGCCGAGGTTAAGAGAGCCCTCGGCATGCAGACTCATATAGGGACGCTCGGCAGATACCTGAACCGATCCGCCATCGTTTCGGGCGCGGAATCCAAACATCACAACATCCTGAAGGCGATCAGCCGGAATACTCCGGTGGCAAAGGCGATACCGGAGGTATTCCCCGGCGTGGAACTTCGCAGGGTGATCTGGTTACCCGTGACCGGATAGATATAGGGCATTCCCGGATAACTGGTATTCCCGGCGGTAGGGTTGTAGTTGCCGGGATACTCCAAGAACGTACAAAGCACACACGTCGATGGATCGAACCCATCAATGGTGATAGTCGTTTCGATGGTCGAGTTGACCGCCGACCAATCCAAAACCTCGTTGTAGATCACTTCATATGTGAAATCGCTGGAATCCAGAATTACCGCTCCCGCTCCATCCCTTACTCTAAGGGCGAACATCAGTTGAGCTTTCCAAGTTCAACGCGCAAGACGTTATTATCGTCATAGATATAGACCCCGTTATTGTTGATCAACATCCGACCGTCATCCGCTACCGAGGCGTTGATCTCGAAGTTGCCGTCCTTGCTCAGCCGCCAGCCGGCCTGGCCCTGCGCATAGTTCGTCGACTGCAGCGCCGTGGCGATCTTGGCCATGTCGATGGTGCCGTCGCCGATGACCGCCGAGTTGATGAACACCTGGCCGCCCTGGATCACGAACGGCGTGGCGATCTGGCCGTTGGCGACGTTGATCACGGCGAAGCGGTCGGCCTGGAACAGGATCTGCGTCTGCATCCCTTCGGGCGTATTCTCGATGCCGATGCCCATGCCGGCGCCGTAGTAGGTGCCGTCCTGGGTGACTGCAAGCTTGACGCTCCACATCGCCGACAGCTCGCCGTCGAGCCCGGCGAGGGCCTCGCTGGTCTGCTGGATCGCCGCCGAGTTGTCGCCGGCCGTGGCCTCGACGGTGTCGATCCGCGACGACAGCGCGCTATCTGCGCCCGCCCGGGCAGTCGCCTCGGACTGGATCGCGGCGGTGATGTCCTCCTCGACCGTCGCCGTCAGCGTGTCGATCTGCTCGGCAAGTGCCTCTACCGCATCCGCCCGGGCTGTAGCCTCGGCGGTGATCGCCGCGGCATTGCCCTGCGCCTGGGCTACTACCGCATCGAGGCGCCGGCCAAGGGCGCCGTCTTCGCTCGCCCGGGCGTACTGCTCGGACCAGACGCCGGCCAGCACCGTCTCGCTGCCGGCATACCAGCCGGTGTCGCCGGCCATCGGCGGATTGACCTGAGCGAAGATCCCGTCGATCCGCTCGACCTCGGCAGTGAGGGCATCCTCGCCGGCCTGCACGCGGGTGGTCAGCTCGTCCAGCTCCACGGCCAGCGCGCTGACGGCCTCGCCCAGGCTGGCGTAGTCGCCGATCTTCTCCCAGTAGGTTGTGTTGGTCGGCAGGTTGCCGGTGGTGGCCTGCAGGGCGCGGTATAAGCCGCCCTCGTAGGTCACCAGGTCGCCCAGCACGTAGGGCGTGGCGTTGTCGTAGGCCTGGGCTCCGACGATATCGGCCAGCTGCGCGTTGATCGTGGAGAGCTGCGCCTCCAGCGCACTGCGCGCCGAGGAGATCCGGGCATCCACCGATCCCGAGGTGCTCGACGGCGCGGTGATCAGGTCGATCTCCGCCAGCAGGCTGGCGGCTAGCTGGGTCTCGCCGATCTGCCCGGCGATGTAGCCGAGGATCTCGGTCGCGTCGGCGCTCGACTGGCCCATCACCCAGCTCGACCAGGGGCCGATGTTTCCCGAGCGGTCGATCAGCCGGGCGCGGAAATAGCGCGTCACCCCTGCCGCCAGCCCGGTCAGCGTGTGGCTGTCGGTCGGGTAGGCATAGTCGCCCAGGTGCAGAGCGCCCGCCTCGACCGCGCTGGTGTTGTACTGGATCTCGGTGCGCTGGGTGTCCGCGGCGCCCTCTGCCGGGAAACCCCAATCCAGCCGGATGCCGAAGACCAGCGGCGTGGCGGTCAGGTAGGACACGGCCGGCGGCGTGCCGGTCTTGCCGGTCAGCTCGGTTTCGGCGCTGGTCGCCCAGACCGAGTACACGTCGACCACCGACACGGCGCGCACCCGGGCGACGTAGCGGCCGGCATAGATGCCGGAGACCTCGAAGCCCAGCGCCGACGTCCGCGGTACCGATACCCAGTCGCCAGAATCCTTGCGCCACTCGGCCACGTAGGCGACAGCGCCACTGGCCGCCGGCCAGGACACCCGCATCGTGGTGACGGCGATGCCCTGATCGACGGTCGAGTAGCTGTCGATCGTGACGCTGGCCGGCGCCGCCTGCGTGCCCGCCGGGATGACCGAGATCGGCAGCGGATCGAGGCGTGCGCCGGTGTCCACGGCGGAAAACTTGTCCGGGTCGTGCTGGACGCCGGTGATCTCGTAGATGCCCGGCTCCGGCCGGCTGATGCCCATCACCCGGTACTGCTGGACGGCAAGGTCCGCAGCGTCGATTGCCCAGACGGCCTGGACCCTCGGCGTCTCGCTGTAGGTCGTCGTAACGGTCACGACGCGCCCGGCCACGCTCTGCACGGTGCGCCCCTCGGCCACGCCGCTGGGCAGGTTGAGCACCAGGCGGTCGCCGGCCTGCACCTGGACGTCGCGATCGAGGGTGATCGCCAGCCCGGACACGGCACTGATGCGCCCGCCCAGCGGCCGGCCGGCCAGCAGCTCGTCGGCCACGCCGATGATCCGGCCCGGCAGCGGGATCTGCCCGTCGAGGCCGACGCGGAAGGTCACCGTTCTGTCCCGAGAGTTGGTCAGCAGCGCCCAGCGCCCGCGGCGGCTGGCCTCGCTGCGCCGAGTGCAGCCGATGGCGGTCAGCTCCAGCTGGTTGACCCCGTAGCGGCGCACCAGGGCATTGTCGGAAACGGCCTCGACCTCGCTCTGATAGCCGTTGTCGGGGTTGTCGTAGCTGACCAGCGCCTGGCTGTAGCGGGTTTTCTCGCGGGACGAGGCATAGGTGAAGCGCCCGTCGACGACACTGGCCCGGCTGTAGACGTAGTCGATGTCGCGCGGCATGTCGGCCATGGCGACCATCTGCGAATTCGCCCAGTAGCTCATGCCGCGGAAAATGGCGGACAGGTCGCGCAGCACCGTCCAGGCTTCCGTGCGGCTCTGGAAATAGACGTTGCAGGTGAAGCGCGGTTCCTGGCCGCCCTGCCCGTCCGACACCAGCTGGTCGCAGTACTGGGCGATCTGATACAGCTCCCACTTGTCGACCTGTGCCGCCGTGATCCGCCGGCCCAGGCCGAAGCGCTCGGAGAGCACCAGGTCGTACCAGACCCACGCCGGGTTATCGCTCCAGGCCCACTGGAAAGTACCGTCCCAGACGCCGGTGTAGGCGCGTGTCTCCGGGTCGTAGTTGCTCGGCACGCGGATCACCCGGCCGCGGGTTTCGACCGACACCTGCGGGATGTTCTGGAACTGAGAGGCATCGAACTCGACGAACAGCAGCGCGGTGTTGGGATAGCGCAGCTTGCTGTCGATGACTTCGGTGATCGCCTGCACGCGCATGGTGTCGGCGACCTTGTTGTTGTCCTGATTGGCGGTCAGCCGGCGCACGCGCACCTGCCAGCCTGACACGGCCTCCGGCAGGTCGACGCGGTGGCTGCGCTCGTAGAGGCTGGTGGTCTTTCCGTTGACGGTGTAGGTCGCCACCTGCTGATAGGCGCCGCCGTCGGTGGCCGCGTCGATGGCGTAGTCGATCCGGTAACCGACGATGTCGCCGTTGTCCTTCTGTTGCTGCAGAGCCGGCCACCCAAGCCTGATCCGCACGGCCGAGAGTTGGGTATTGGTGACGGCGCGCACCCAGGGCGTTTCGCTACGCAGCTCAACGCCGACGGCGATCTCATTGTCGACGCTCGGCAGGCCGGCGATGTGCGTCTGCTCGACAGTCCCCGGCCGGAACTCCCAAGTGACGCCGCTGAAGTTCGGCGTGCCGTCGGCCGCTTCCAGCGGCGTGCCGTCGAGGTAGATATCCTTGGCGGTGACGCCGCCGGCGAACTCGCCCTCGCCCAGGGCCAGGAGGAGCTTGGCGTAGGCGATGGACTGGATGTCGTCCGGCGACTCTTTCGGCTGGCGGGGCTTCGACGCGCCGCCCTTGCGGCCACGGATCGGGACTGCTGCGGTCATGGGGTTTCCTGCGGGCATAAAAAAGCCCAGCGCGGGGCTGGGCCTGGGTGTCTGCGAGAGGCTTACTGCTGGTCTTCGGCGTAGATCCCGGCGGAGATGATCGCCCCGCCGATGCGCCGCTTGCCGTAGAGCACGCCGACCGGGTTGCCTTGGGCGACGGTGTTGACCGGGCCGCCGAAGGCGTAGCTGGGCTGGTTGTCGGGGTCCTCCCGCGAACTGAGGCCCTTGAGCTGCGGCGAGAGCATCTGGATCACGCCGCCGATGGCCATGGAGGCGCCGGCGCTGACCAGGGCCGTAGCCAGGCCGCCGGTGGCGAAGGTGGAGGCCGCAATCAGCACGGCGCCGAGCACGGTCTGAAAGATGCCGCCGGACTTGCGGCCGGCGATCACCGGCACGATGCGGATCTCATGGGTGCCGCCCAGCTCGAACTCCTCCTCGCCGACGTTTCGGCGGTTGCGGAAGATCGCATAGCGCAGGCCCTTCTTCTCGGCCGCGCGGACGAAGGCCTCGAAGCCGGGCACAGTGCGCGTCAGCGCCCGGAAGGCTTCGTGCGTCGTGCCGCTGTCCAACTGGCGGCGGTGCTCGCGGCCGAAGATCCTGGCCAGGCTGCCGGAGAGCTTGATGGTGGTCAGGGTCATGCGGGTTGCCTCGCCTCTCTGTGCCGCAGAATCAGCATCGTGCGCTCGAGCCACTGGCCGCCGAACACGATGACCTCCGAGCGACGGCCGTACAGGTGGTGGAGCAGGAACGGGCCGGGACCGAACACCTGGGCCGCCTCCTCCGGAAGGCTTGGGTTGTCACCCAAGTAGATGCCGGCATGGTTCGGGTGGGCCGTGCGGCCGACCCGCATCACGAGCATGTCGCCGCGGCGCGGCTCGTCGACCCGGTAGAAGCCGGCGGTCGCATAGCGCGCCTCGTAGAGGCTCTCGCCCCGGGCGTCCTCCCACCAGCGGTCGGCGCGATCGTAGCCCGGGAACTCCAGCCCCCACTCCCGGCGGTACCAGTCCGCGCAGACCTGCCAGCAGTCCTGCACGCCGTGCACGAACGCCCGGCCCAGCAGCGGGACCGGCGCCGGGCGGATCGTGTTCAGGTCGCCTTCCGGCCAGCTGAGGATGTGCCAAGGCACCCCGCCGGCATTGCACAGCGCGACATCGGCCGGAGAGGCGCGGCTGGTGGCGTCCGGGTGCGAGTGGACGATACCGACGATCTCGCCCAGGTCCTCGACAGCGGCGTAGTCCTCGGGAGCCAGCTCGAAGCGGCCGCCCGGCTGGTCGGACAGGTTGCGGCAGGGCACGTACCGCGGCTGGTCAGCGATCCGCACGACCAGGCCGCAGCACTCGGCCGGGTATTCCGCCGCCGCATGGGCGCGGATAGCGTCGATCAGGTGTTGCTCCATGATCAGCGGCCAAGCTTGGTGCGCCAGAGCAGGCCGCCTGGGCGAAGCTGCCTTTTGATCACCTCGAGGATCTTCTCCTCAAGGGAAGGCTTTTGCTCCGGCGAAACGCCGGCTTCCAGCATTGCGCTGTTGATATAGACTGCTCCATCGATAACCACGAAAGGCCTGGCATCGCCAGACTTACGCTGCATCGGGATAATCTGTTCTTTTCCGCCATCCTCACATCGCGCCGACTTTTCGTCCCGGACAATCGCAGTTTCCGAGATCTGGCTGGCCATATAGTCGATAACGGCCTGTGCTCCCTTGGCCATCGCCTCATCGAATCCACTTTGGCTTTCGTTCTTACCGCTCCGATCCGGCTCGGACTTATCCAAGATCTCAAGGCGAAATGGACAAGGGCCGTCATTAACCTCAATGCTTCCATCTTTATGGATCTTGAAGCCGGACACGCCAGGAACGTAGTTCTTACTCTGAATAATCACTGGATATCTCCGATAATTTTCGAATAGCTATCGAATAAGAGAGGAGGCAGGGAACCCGCCGAAGCTGAGCGGCTCGTTTTCGCCGAACCGCGGCTTGCAGTCGCTCAGCCGCCCGCCGCACTGATCCAGGGCGGGATCGTCGGTCGGCGTGCCGTCTTCGGTGGAAACCGGCGGCCCGGTGTAACCGCAGCCCGTCGCGCCGCGGTACTCGCCGCACAACGCCCAGTGGCACAGGCCGTGGATCTGCCGTGCCGGGATCATTTGGCCCTGCACATCGCCGGGCGACGACAGGGCGAACTCGACGACCTCCCCGTCTCGCTGGTCTTCTGGTCGATGTACCAAGTGTCGACCCGCTCCTGCGTCGGGTCGGCCTGCGGGTTGCCGCCCTCGAAATTGGCCGCGTCCAGGTAGTGGGCGAAGGTCTCGCGAATGATCACCTTGGCCTGCAGTAGGTCGTCGAACAGCAGGCACAGGGCGCTGATCGAGCCGCCGATGTTGCCGACCCGCAGCGTCGGGGTCGGCGCCCGGCCGTCGCCAGTGACCTCCAGCCCCTCGACCTCGACCGGCCAGGCGGCGTACTCCTCGCCGTTCCACCAGATGGACTTAGCCGGCAGTTCCTCTGGCTCCCCCGTGAAGGCTGCCAGCTCCGCCGCCGTGTGCGGGATGGCGTGGCCGTGGAAGCGGCGCAGGTCGCCGCCGAAGGCAGTACAGTCCACCTCGAGCAGGCGGATCTCGCTGCCGGGCTCCAGCAGCTGGACGTCGGCCGTGATCATGTAGTCCCCTCAGAAACAGGAAGCCCCTCGGGCTGAGGGGCTTCGGGTAGCGGGATGCGCTGCTTGATCTCGGTGACTTTCTCTCGCCATCGGGTGTAATCGGGCGCAATTCCCTCCAGAGCGGCGTCGTACTCGATCTCCAGCCGGAGGGGGTCGGACTCGGCCCGATATGCCGCCAGGCGCTGCGCAACAGCATTGTCGTAGGCCGCCTGCGCGGAATCGATGGCCCGCTGCTCGGCGGTCTTCAGCTTGCTCCAGTCGATCATGCGGCGGTCTCCTGGGCTCCGAGACCTTCGAGCAGCGGGGCCGGCTCGGGCGCGGGCGCCTGGGGCAACGCCACCGGGCCGTCCGCCGCGATGGCGATCGGTTGCGGGGCGGCCTGCTCCGGGCTGGGGGTTGGCCCATGCGGCAGCCGCAGCGTGACGTGCAGCTCGCCGTCGATCCGCTCGACCGGCCCGACGAACCAGTCGGAAGCGATCGCCTCCGCCGGCAAGAAGGCGCCCTCGGGCAGTTGGGAGAAGTCGAAGGCGACGCCATTGATGGTCAACGTGTCGCCAGCACGCGCGACGGAAAGCGCCTCGTCGCAGCGCACGGGAGAGAGACTCAGGATCATGCTTACCTCCAGCGGCCAATGGCCATGAAGTACGCGCCAATCGAAATGCTCGATAGCGACCACGCAGACAGCAGGGTGAAACGCACCTGGGCGAGACTGATGGTCGCCGGATACTGACCCGTCAGCCACGCGCTGCTGATATTGAGATGCCCATGCGCGGCCGGCGGCGCTATGAACTGGGCCGGGTAGGTCCACAAGGAGCCGCCCGCAAACTCGTCCATGAACAGCGCCCCAGAGGCGCCCGTATTCGCGGTGACCACGGTGGCCAGGCCACAAATCTGGGTTCCGTCGGCGAACCGGACATACCAGCCGTTGGCATTGCTCCCGGTTTCGAGCGCCGCGCCGGAGGGCTTGCCGTTCCCGTCGACGGCCACGGTCCCGACCAGCCCGGCCGGCGTCAGCGTCCGCTGCCAGCCCCCCAGACGCCCGCCACCTTGTTCCGGGTATAGGTCTCCGGATAGGACATGGTGAAGGCCTGGACGACCAGGGTGCCGTAGGAGTCGTTGTGCTTCTCGTAGTGGCCGACGAACCAGGCGCCGGCATAGGGCGCATTGGGGAGGTTCGCCCCATAAACCAGCCGGTCTTGGTGACGTTGTTCCAGTCGGTGATGGTCTCGGCGGTAGACGCAAGGCCCGCGGCGCCGCCCGCGACGAGCACCTGGCCGGCCTCCTGGCCAACGACCCGGGAGGCAGCATTGGCCGCGTCGCTGAAGTTCTGGTTGATCTTATCGAACGCAGTGCGCCCACTGTCTCCGTCCTGGCCACTTGGCGGAGTACCGAGGTCGATGAGTTGAACTGCCATGGATTACCTCAATAATCAGGGTGCGAACGCCTGCTCGAACGTTGCCGCGATGGTGTAGATCCGGCCACCCATGGGGCGCAGGCTGTACGTGGCGACTCGCCAGAGGCCCAGCTCGCCGAGCGGCGGCGTCCAGCGGAACGCCCGGTAGCCGGCATGGCGGTCGAAGAAATCGCGGATGGCCTGGGCCTCGGCCTCCTTCCGGACGAACGTCAGCGGCCAGGACTGCGACTTGTTGTTGAGCCCGTCGCCGACCACCTGGGCGTAGCCGTCGCCGAACTGGGCCGTGCGGGTGCGGTAGTTGATGTCGCCCTGGGCATCGGGCGCCGGCGCCCAGGTGAATGTCTCGATTGGCACGTTACCTCCCGTTCACGCTGCGCCAGATCTGCCCGCCCGGGGCCAGGTCCTTTGCAATCAGCTGCTTGTAACGCTGATCGATGTAGCGCCCGACATCCGCGCCGAACTGCTGGCCGGCCTGGCTGTTGGCCTGGGCGGTTACCGAGCCGTCCGACTGGATGTTGACCTCCACGTTGATCACCACGGCCTGCCCGCCTCCGTTGCCGCCGCCGATCATGCGCACCCCGAGCGATCCGTCGCTGGAACGGCCCAGCGGCATGATCGCCTCCGGTCCCGCTTCGCCCATCAAGCCGGTGCCCTTGGCGAACGGAAACAGGGTCGGCGTGTCCACGATGCTGTTGGTGAAGGCGCCGCCCTTGGCGAAGGGAATCACCTCGCCGCCGGCGAAGGCGTTGCCCTTGGCGTTGGCGAACAGCCCCCCACCCAGTCGAGGCCGGCAGAGATCAAGCCGCCGGAGCGCTGGCCGCTGGCGTTTGCTGCACCGAACAACTGATTGGCCAACTGGGCCGCGGCCGCTTCGGCGGCCATGCGCTGCACGACCTTGAGAAAGCCGACCGCCATGCCGTCCAGCCCTTCGGAAAACGGGTCGAACAGGAAGTCTGCGAAGGCCGACTGGATGTTCCGGGCGGCCTCGTCCATGAACACTGTCATCTGATCGGCAGACCTCTCCGCCGCCGCAGCCTGCTCCTCGAGGCCGGCGATAACCCGGTCGCGCTGCGCCTCGCTGATGACCCCGGCCAGCACCCCGGCCTGCAGGATCTCCACCTGCTGCTGGTAAGCCAGCAGGGCACGCGAGGTGTCCGACCAGCCGGCCTCCTCCACCTGCGCGACCTGCCGGGCCAGCTCGGCGCGCTTCTCCAGCGCCTGTTGGTGCTTTTCGTAGGCCGCCACGGTATCGAGCGCGGCTTTTGCCTCGGCCTGCTGTGACGCCGTCGCCCCGTCCTGGGCGAGCTTGTAGAGGGTGACCTCCGCCGTGGTCTTGCCCACGGTCGCCGCCTGCTCCTGGAGCGCAGCGAGCTGCGAACGGATGGCCTCCGTCTGCTTCTTCGTAGCGCTGGCGGCTTCATCCTTGGCCTTTTTGCCAGCCTCGTTCGCCTTCTTCTGCGCCTCGATCGCCTTGGCCGCCTCCAGAATCTTGGCCTTGTCGGCATCGGTCGCATCGGCGTGGTCGCGGATCCAGCGCTCGGCCTCCTTGATCGCGTTGTTGTTGTCCTCCTGCTTATCCAACTGATCCTGCAGCGTCTTCAGGTAGGTCCTGGCGCTCGCGCTCATCGTCTCCGTCGAGGACGACAGCGTTTTCCCCACCGCGGCGGCCTGCTCGCCCGCTGCCTTGTATTCGCCTGCCCAGAGCTTTCGGATGCGCTCCTCGGCGTCGGCGGCGCTCTTCTCGTTGTCGGCGGTGACCATACGCAGGATCTCGCCGGCCTGGGCGAACTCGCCCTGAGCCGCCGCCACGCCCGCGGCCGCCACGGCACCGATGCCACGCCCCACGCTGGCAAACGTGCTGCCGACGGCAATACCCACCGTTGCGAGGCCCTTCAGCACGGCGCCAAACGCCTCTGCGGATACGCTCGCCGCCTGGGCATCCTTCGAAACGTCGATCAGCAGGCCGGTCATGTCCTGCAGCGACGGCAGCAGTTCGCCCGCAATGCGCTGACCGGCATTGCCGGTTACCGCATCGAGCACGCTCAGCTGCTGGTTGAATTTCACCGCCTGGGCAATGGTTTCGGCATCGAGGATCAGGCCGAGCGCTTCGGCCTGCTCGGCGAACTGCTGCATCCCCGCGCCGCCGTTGCGCAGCAGCGGCAGCAGCGCCGTGGCGTCATCGGCCATGGACTCCAGGTAGAAGGTCATCTCCTGCTGGGACAGGTTGGCCTTTTCCAGACTGGAGACATACAACTGCAGCGCCTGCGGGCCACTCAGGTGGCGGAACTGCTCGGCGGTGACACCGACCTCCGGCGCGATGCGCTCGAAGAACTCGGCCATCTCGCCGCCACCGGACTGCATGAATTCGCCCACCCGGTCGTTCACATCCTTCAGGATGCTCGCCAGCTGGTCCTGCTGGATGCCGACCATCTGCGCGCCGAAGGCCATTTTCTGGAATTCGGCGGTCGAGGCATTGGCGGTAGCGGCCAGCTGCTCGAGCTGGGCAGCTGCATCGATGCTCGACTTGATCCAGACGGCGAAGGCGCCGGTACCGACGAGCGACACCGCCGCACCGACCAGCTGACTCGTCCGCTCCCAGAGTTGCCGCATCTCCTCGGCATGCTGCTCGCTGATCCGAGCCGCCCGACCGAGGTCGGACGTCAGGCGCGCGACATTCGCGGCGATGTCGATCGTCAGGGTTCCGAGTGCCATGAGGATTCCTAAAACAGGGCATCGATGGCCGCCGAGTGCGCGTCGGGGTCGTCGATTTCAAGGGGCGGCAGGGTGTCGGTCTTGATCTCGTACTCGACCTGGTAGAACGCCTGCCACTCGACGAACTCCGCCGAGGACAGACGCCGCTCCAGCTCTGCAACGGTCATGCCGAGGTCGCGAGCCAGCCGGAACAGGGTGAACCGCTCCGGCTGGCACCTCAGTTTTTTGCGTCGGCCTCGACGGCGGCGACTACGAACTTGTTCAGCAGCGTGGCCTCGTCGGCGAGACGCCCGATGATCTCCGGCGACTTCTCGGCCAGGGCCTCGACGTCATCCAGGCTGAACAGCGGCGTGCCGGCCGGGTCGGTGATCGACATGGCCACCAGGCGAACCTGAACATTGGCCATACCGCGCACGGCGCCCCCCTCCTTCCCGGACAGCGCCGACACCTCGGCGATGTACTCCGCCCGGGCGCGCACGGACAGGCCGGTCAGGGTGACGTCTCCGCCCCACTCGGGAACCGGGATCACTTTCTGCGGGCGGTCTTGCGCGGAAAGAATCTGCTCGCGGGTCAGCATCATTTCACCTCGTAGATGTCGCCGGTAATGGTCACGGCCAGGCTGGCGGCATTGCTGCCATCGATCGCGCCGGCGTCGGAGAGGCTGCGCACATAGCCCTGCCAGAGCTTGCGGTAACCGTTCTTCTTGATCAGCTTGAACCAGCGCGGCTCGCCATCGGCCTTGGCCTTCTTGGCCTCGACCTGGAAGGGATCGTCCTCGACGTAGTGCATGTCGCACGACATGCCGCCGAAGTCCTGCAGGCCCAGGGCCTTCTCCTTCGCCGTGGACACCAGGGTGGTGGTGTCGATCTCCGAGGCCTGGCCATCGAAGCCGGAATAACTCTTGTGCTGGTCGGTCTCGATCAGGGTCACCGGCGTGGCGGTACCGCCGCTGGTGTAGGCGGTGAAGTCGCTGGAGTCGATGTTCTCCAGGGTCACCTCGGTGGCCGTCACCGCGCCGACGACGCCGTCCAGGCCGTTGATTTCAGTCATGCCGGTGACGCCGGCGAGGGTCAGCACCTCGCCGACCACGAAGTCGTGGCTGGCGAAGGTCAGCACGGCCTTGGCGGCCTTGCTGATGCCGGTGAGTGTGACCGGCGTACCGGCGGCAGCGGCTTGCTGAATGAAAAAGCGCGTGCCCTGCGAGGACACGGCGCGGCTTTTGCGGGCCATGGTGGGGTCTCCAAATGAAAAGCCCCGCGAAGGCGGGGCGTGGGATTACGCGGGCGACTGCCAGAGCGAGTAGTCGAGGATGACGCCGTGCAGCTTGGCTGTCGGGTCATAGGTGTCCTGGTCGCCGTTGAACACGGCCTCGGACAGCGCCGAGGCTTCGATGGCGTCCTGGGCCGCATCGCCCAGGGCCTTGGCCTGGCCGTAGCTGGTCGCCCAGCAGGTGATCTGCATGCGCGCCTGGCGGGTCGCCCCCGCGCTGGTGAGCGAGCCGGGGCGCGTCCCGGCAACCAAGGTGTAGACGATGGCGGGACGCGCCTCGCCCTCCGGCAGTACGCCGGCGGCCACGCGCTGGCCGACCAGGGCGGTAACGGCAGCCGAGGCCAGCAGCGCGGTGCGCAGGTCGGCTTCGATCATCGCATTCCCTTCTCGCGGGCCAGTTTCTCGGCCTCCTTGACCACCCGTTGCTGGGCGTATTCCTCGAAGCGGCGCAACGCGGCCGGGTGCTGGGTCTCGAAGGCGGGGCGCAGGAACGGCGCGGCGGGCATTTTGGCCGTGCCGAACTCCAGGAAGATCCAGTAGAACGGGTCGTCCGGATTGTTCTGCGACGTGCCGCCGGCGGCCTTGAAGGCGCGCAGCTGCTTGCCGCCAAGCGGCTTGACGCCGACGAACACGCCGTACTTGTCCTTTTTCGAGCGCCGCACCTGTACGGCCTTGCGCACCGTGCCCGGCTTGCGGCGCGGGTCCGGCTCCTCGAGGACCGGCACCCGCGCCTGCGCGTCTTTGCGGATGACCTGGGCGGAGGCGCGCAGCGCGCCGCGCACCACCTTGGCGCCCAGGCGCTCTGGCAGGTCTTTCAGCGTGGCCTTGAGTTCCTGCAGGCCGTGCATCTGGATCTCAGCCATCGGTCAATCCCTCCTTTGCCAGGATTTCCAGTGATACCCCGCGCTCGCCCGGGTTGATGGCGGGCTGCAGGTCGAACACCCGCCCCTTGAACAGCGCCCGATCGGCAGCGGTCAGGCCGTCACGGTAACGGCAGCGGATGCGGTGGGTGATCTCGCCCTGGACCTGCTGCGCGGCCAGCAGCTCGCGACCGCTGATCGGCTCGACCGAGGCCCAGACGGTGGCGATGTCCTCCCAGCCGCCCAGCGGCTGGCCGAAGGCGTCGGTGCCGGTCTGGCGGCGCTGGAGGGTGATGCGGTGGCGAAGCGGTCCGGCGCGCATGTCAGTCCTCCATGAACACACCAAAGGCATCGCCGGAGTAAGCGGGCCGACTGACGCGATAAGTGCCTGGTCCGCTCAGCACAGCAGAGCGAGCGTCCTGCCGCAGGCTCGTGACATAGTTGTCCGCTCCAGGCGTGTCCTGAGTAACCACGAACGGTACCGAGCACGGAAGAACGCCAGGCGCGGCGCTATACAGGCCGACGGTCACACTCATGCCGGCCGGCACGACGATGTCAGTACTGGTCGCGGCCGTGTTGCCGGGCGCGAGAATGCTGGTTTGGGTCATAGCGGTCAGAACCTCGGCGGTACGGCGATATCGGCCAGCAGCGAGTCGAGAAACGATGCTGGGATCTCGGCCAGGCCTCCGCCCATCACCAGCGTTTCTCTGAACTCATGGGCGGTGGCAGCCTGCATCAGCAGCCAGCTGCGCACGCCCGCGTAGGCGTCCAGGTCGGCGCCGGCCTTATAGCGGATACGCAGCACGCCGGGCGGGCGACCGTCTGGGAAGTGCAGGAAGCTCTCTCGGCCGCCGCGCTGCAGGAAGCGGGCAACTGTCAATGGAGTGACTGTGCCGTCCGCCTGCAGCTCTCCGACCGACAGCACCTCGCTGGCCTGGCCCACATCGAGGGCATGGCCGGAATCGTAGTGCTCCGGCCAATCCTCCTCGTACTCGGCTTCGCGGATCGCGGCGCCGGTGCGGGCCTCGGCCTGAGCGGTGATGCCGGGGATGATGATCTGCTCGATCAGCACCTGCTGCAGGTCGGCGGTATCGAGGCGGCACTGCTCGGCCACCTGCTCCAGGGTCAGCACCGGCGCCCCGGTGTAGGCGATCCGCCGGGCCATCAGGGCTTCTCGTCGTCGGCCGGCTCGACAACCGCCGGATCGGCGGCCGGCGCCGGCACTTCGGCCTTGGCGGGGGTCGCCTTGGCCTTGGTCGGCGGCTGACCGGGTTTGGTGGCCACGCCGCCGTCGATCAGCGCCTGGGCCTGCTCGGCGGTGAAGCCGGCAATCTCGCCGGCGCTGTAGCCGCGCCAGGACTTGGTGAAGGTGACAGGGGTCAGCTTGCTCATGGGCAATCCTCGGAAAGCGGGAAGGATGCGCCCCGCACTCAGGCGGAGCGCGGGAATCACATGCCGGTGCCCCAGGTGACGCCGGTACCGACCGCGACGGACTCGACGTGGCGCGGGCCGAAGTCGTGCTTGGCGATCACGCGCACCAGGGTCTGGTCGCGCTGGAAGGCGCTGACCCAGTTGCCCTCGCCGTCCTTGTAGGAGGCTTCCTGGCTGAAGCTGATGACCAGGTTCTCCACCTCGCCGATGTAGCAGTCGGCGAAGTTGACAAAGTAGATCTCCGACTCGTTGGTGCCGACGCCCAGGTTGGTCGGGATCTGGGTGGTCAGCGCGAACGGGTAGCCCTTGAGCCTGCCCTGGTCGATTTCCGGGTAGGCCTTGTTGCCGTTGCCGTCACGCAGCGTCTGCAGCCAGCGGATGGTGCGCGGCGCCATGAGCCAGCCACAGGCGGACAGGTCGACGTTGGCCGCCTCGAGGCGCAGCATCAGCCCGCCGAGGAACAGGTCGATATCCGCCAGGGCGGTGCCAACGGGCATTGGCACCAGGTTACCGGCCGGCGCCCAGTATCGCAGGCCCTTGGGCAGTACGCCGGAGCCGTCGGCACGGATGAAGTGCAGGTCCTCGGACAGACCCATGCTGACGGTCAGGTCGCTGGCCACCTGCTGATCGACCCGCGGGTTGACGCCGGAGAAGGCCAGCAGATCGTTGGAGATCGGCACGATGGCGGCCGCCTTCTTCGCCGACAGCTTGAGGTCGGAGAAGGTCATGCCGGTCAGCGGGATGTCGGTCTCGGTACCGACGTAGCCGACACTGGTGTTGCCGGTGATGCGCGGCAGGGTCAGGTTGCCGTTGTTCAGCGGCAGGCTGACGGCGCCCATGCGGCGTACCACGGACTTCGGCCGCAGGGCCTCGATGACCTCGGTGGCGAAGTTCTCCGGGACCAGCACGCCGCCGGCGCCGGCGGTGACGGTGGACAGGGCCATGGCCACGTCGGCGGAGTAGCCGCCCTGCTGGGCCATCTGCGCGGCCTGCTGCTGGTTGCCCTGGGCCGCGGCCAGCAGGCGCACCATCTGGGCCATCTTGGCGCCGGCCACCGGCTTGGGCGCGTAGGGGCCTTCGATGCGGCCGGCCGGCGGGCCGGCGATGCCCTGGGCGCTCTCGACGACCGGCACGGCGGCAGCCGCGGCGGCGCGCTCGGCAATCTCGGCGCGGCCGATCTTGTCGGTCAGGGCATTGATCCGGGATTCCAGCTCGGCGAACTGAGCCAGCTGCTCGGCGCTGAGCGTCTCGCCGCCGGCTTCGAGCTTGGCCAGGGCCTGCAGCTCGTCGTTGAGCTTGGCGCGTTCGCTGCGCAGTTGAAGTACAAGGGACATGCGTGCCTCCTGGGCATGAAAAAGCCCGCACGGGCGGGCTGGTTGACTGCCGCGAACGCGGTCAGAGTCGGGATTGGATGTCGAGCGCGGCGGCACGCAGGCCGATGCGACCGCCCTGGCGGGTGGAGCGGCTGAGGGCGACCGCCCGGGACAGGTCGTCGACGGCGTCCTGCGGGCTCTGCAGGCGGTCGGCCAGGCCGGCGGCGATGCCCGCCTTGCCGCGGAACAGGCCGGCCTCGGTGGCGATCACCCGCTCGACCGGCAGGCCGCGATACTCGGCCACGGCGCTGACGAACAGCTGGTAGCTCTCCTGCACCAGGTCATGCAGGTACTGCAGCGACTGGTCGCTGAGCGGCTCGTGCGGGCTGAGGTCGTTCTTGTGGGCGCCGGCGAACACGGTGGTGACCTTCACCCCCATGTTCTCCTCCATCTTGGAGCGGTCCATGTGGCTGGCGATCACCCCGATGGAGCCGACGCCGCTGGTCTGGCTGACCACCAGCTCACTGCAGGCGCTGCCGATCAGGTAGCCGCCGCTGTAGGCCATGTAGTTGACGATGCCGGTGATGGGCTTCTGCCGGGCCAGGGCGCGGATATCGGCGGCCAGCTCGAAGGCTCCGGTGGCGGCGCCGCCGGGGCTGTCGATGTCCAGCACGATATGCTCGACCAGCGGGTCGGCGACCGCCTGGCGCAGTTGCTGCCGCAGGCCTTCGTAACTGGTCATGGTCTCGCAGGCGTTGATGTGGCTGCCGCGGCTGACCAGCACGCCGTGCACCGGCAGCACCTCGACGCCTGTCTTGGCGATGGCGGCGCGGCGCTGCTCCTCAGCGACGGCCAGGCGCTCGGCATAGCTGTCGTCGTCCTCCATCAGCTTGGCGTTGCCGGCGGCGCCGATGTTGACGATGTTGAGGTTCATCGCCTGGTTGGCCCAGCGCACCCCCAGATCGAGCATGTCGGGCGCGACCAGTAGCGGCTGGTTGAACAGCAGGCTGGACGTGCGCAGGTAGTGTTTCATTGCGCCAGGATCCTCTCGATTTCGCGCTGCTGCAGCTCGAGCTGCGCCCGCGTGTTGGGGTTGGTCAGGTCGGGCGTACCCTTGCCAGCGTCGACCATATTGAGCGGCTGCAGGTAGATGTCGCCGCCCGTGACCGGGGCATGTTCTCCAGCCTGCGGATGTCGTTGACGCTCAGCCAGCCCCACTGGCGGCCGATGGCGTAGGCCTCGTAGCGGCTCTTCTGGTCGCCGCGCAGCAGGCCGGACAGGTTGAACTCGATGAAGTGCGTGCGCCGGTCGGCCGGCAGCAGGAAGTCGCGCATCATCGCCTGCTCGTGCCGCTTCACCCAGGGCAGCAGGCCGAACACCACGAACTGGATCAGCAACTGCTCGATGGTGTTGTAGTTGGCCTTCTCCAAGTCGTTGACCATGGGCAGCGGGATCTTGTAGATCCGCGCCACGTCGACGGCCGTCAGCTTGAGGACGCCGACGATCTCGGCATCGACGTTGGTCATGGAGATCGGCTTGAAGGTCATGCCTTCCTGCAGCAGGGCCACCTTCTTGGCGTTGTCCATGCCGCCGTACTTGCTGCCCCACTGGTCGAGGATGCGGTCGATGGTGCCCTGGTCCTTGATCGCCGAGGCCTCGCGCGGGCGCTCGATAACACCGGAGACGGCCGCGCCGTTGGCGAAGGACTTGCCGGTGTACTGGCGCACGGCCTGGGCCAGCCCCACCGCGTCGGCATGCAGCTCGATCGGCGACAGGCCGGTGTAGTGGTTGCCGCTGATCCAGCGCACATGGTGGATCTGCCGCATCGGCAGACGCTCGGCAAAGCTGCCGACCTGGTAGTAGGGCAGCAGGTCGGCGCCCTTGCAGACCACCACCTTGTCGTTGAGCAGCGGCCAGAGGCCGATGACGTTTCCGTCGCCGCGGCGCTCGATCAGGCTGAAGGCATTGCCACGCAGGCCGGCGGCCATCTGCAGGCACTCGCGCAGCTCGTAGGGCGTCTGGAAGCCATTGGGCTGGTAGCGCAGCACGTCGTACAGCGGATGGTTGATGGCCGCCTCGCGCTGGCCGTTGTCCTGCCGGCGGTACAGCTCCAGCGGCAGCTGGGCGACGCTCTCGGCCAGCAGGGTGACGCAGTTCTGCAGGATCGGCAGGGCCAGGGCGCTGTCCGGGGTGACGGTAACGCCGGCACTGGTGCGGCCGCTACCGATCAGGCCACGCCAGAATCCGCTGTCCGGATTGGTCAGCGTGCCCTGCCCGGCGCCCAGCAGGCTGGAAAAGAACATGCTCAGCCTCCCCGCTTGAGGTGCGCCACGGCCTGGTCGGCCCGCCAGGCCCAGGCCAGCAAGCCAACTCCGGCCACGATGAAGGCCAAGGGCAGATGGAACAGGGCCACGCCGAACACCAGCAGGCCGAAGCCGGCCAGCCCGGCGAGCCAGGACAGCAGCACCAGTACGATTGTCATATGCCTACGCCCTCGTCGTAGATGGAGGAGCCGCCGTCGCCCGCGGCCGAGCCGCTGACGCCGGTGGCCATGAGTGCCGCCACGATGCCGTCGATGCGGCCGATGGCCTTGACCTTGTCGACCTTGCGGTTGCCCGCCGGATCGGAAACGGTGACGGCGTTGCCGGCATTCCAGGTCAGCACCGGGTTGCCGTCGTGACGCAGGGTCTCGACCTCGGGCGCCTCGCTGGCCAGCAGCTGGTAGTCGTCCGGGTCCAGGTCGATGATTTCGCCCTCGGGCTCGGGCGCTTGGCCGAGCAGGCGGCGCTCGAACTCGTCGACCGCCGGGCCCATGTCCTTGAAGCCCTGGCCGAAGCCGACCATCTCCGGCAGGACGATGTCGTGCTCGCTCATCAGCTCGCGCAGGTCCTCGATCCGCCAGCGGTCGTAGGCGATCTGACGCACCTCGAAGTAGTCGCAGATGGTCTGCAGCCGGCGCAAAACGTGCAGCTTGCTGATCGCCCGCCCGGGCGTGGTTTCCAGGTGCTTGTCCTTGATCCAGACGCTGTAGGGCACCTTGTCCCGCCGCTCGCGCTCCTCGAGCTGATGGTCGGGAATCCAGAAGTACGGCAGCAGCCGCCAGTGCGGATCGGCGGCCGTCGGGTAGAACAGCAGGACGAAGGATGTCAGGTCGGTGGTGCTCGACAGGTCGAGGCCGGCCACCGCCGGGCGGTTGCGCAGCACCCGCATGGGCACGCGCTCCTCGGCCTGGCTCCAGACGTCCCAGCTGATCCAGGGGGAATCGGCCTGCGTCCACTCGCAGAAGTTGAGGCGCCGGACCACCGCTTCCTTGGCGGGCAGGCCGCGCGCCTCTTGCACCTGCTCGCGCAGGTACTTGCGCCCGGGGATGCCGTCGGTCTGGCCCTCGAGGATGAAGTCCAGCGAGGGGTTGACCTTCGGCCAGCAGGCCTCGTCCTTGAACGGGTCGTCGCCTTCGTCAAGCGAGCAGATGAAGGCGAACAGGGTGTCGTTGTCCTCCTGGCCAGCACAGACGCGCACGCCCAGGTCGTGATACTGGCCGCAGACGGTCTTCTTGTCCGAGCCGCTGTTGGTGATCATCACGATCATCGCGCGGCGTCGGAACTTGGTGCCGGCGCGCATCATGTTCACGGCACTGGCCGTCTTGTGTTCGTGCAGCTCGTCGAGCAGGCCGATGTGCGGACGCGGGCCGGACTGGCCTTCGTCGGAGCTGATCGGCCGAAAGAAGCTGTTGGTGTTCGGGTAGAACAGGTTCCAGACTTTCTCGTCTCGGCCAGACTGCACCAAGCGGCTCTGCAGCGCCTTGGACATGTTGACCATGCTCACCGCGTCGCGGAACAGGATCTGCGCTTGGTCTTTCTTGGTCGCCGCCGCGTAGATCTCGGCGCGCTGCTCACCGTCGGCCATCAGCCCGTACAGGCCGATGCCGGCCACCAGCGGAGACTTTCCCGACCCTTTGCCGGTCTCGATGTAGGCCGTGCGGAAGCGGCGGTAGCCGTCGTCTGTGTACCAGCCGAACAGGCTGCCGACCACGAAGGCCTGCCAGGGCGCGAGGATGAAGGGCAACCCCTCGTAGTCGCCGCCGTTGAGGCAGAGCACGTCCTCGAAGAAGCCCATGGCCCGGTCGGCCGCCTCCTGGTTCCAGACCAGCCCGCGCAGGGCGCCGGCCTCCAGGTCGCGCAGGTGCCGACGGCAGGCGTTGCGCACGTCCGGACCGGCGACGATCTTGCCGGCCAGCACGGCCTGGGCGAAGGCGCTGACCCGATCAGGAGAAGTATCGGTCTGCGGCGTCTCGTGGCTCATGGGGGAACAGCTCACCCTGGGGCGCGGCAGGCTTGAGCCCCCGACGCGCTAGCGGCGTGAACCCGAACTGGCGACCAATATCATCGGCCCGGCGCTGGGCGTCGTTGCGCAGCTTGCGCCAGATGGAGAGATCCTTGGCGCCTGTGCGGTATGTCTGCACATCACCACCGCGCGGCGTCAGCGCGCTGTTATTGAACTCGCGAATCAGCAAGGTGAACCGGCGATACTCGGTCACCGCCTCGCAGTACTGCGCCAGAGCTTGGCCATCCAGGCGAGAAACCAAGCCCAGCGTGAGCAGATCCTCAATCAGCCGATCCCATTCACGACTGGCATCCTCATCCAACCAATCGGGCTTGTCTGGCGCAGCTACTGGAACCGCTGGATTGGCGGCCTCATCTTGCAGCTCATGGAGATTGCGCTTGCTCCGATTGCCGGTCAGCAGATGGACTACCGCCGGTTTCGGCGGGCGGCCAGAATTCGAATTCCCAGCCATAAGAACACCTCAGATTTCATGTAGGGACACCTTTATCCGGAAAGGGGCACCCCCCATTTTTCCCGGCGTTGCGAGAAGACTTCAGGGCGCGGTCTAGAACGGAAAGGGTCTGAAGTTTTTCACCCCCCCTACCCCTGGCGGTTCCAGTGGTGGCGAGGATCGAGCGGCCTGCCGTCAGCGCTGCAGCCGGCCAAGCGCCCAGACTTCTCCAGGCGCTGCTTGACCGAGTCGTGGCAGTGCTTGCACAGCGACTGCCAGTTGTCCCGCGACCAGAACAACCGCCAAGCCTCGGCGATCTGCGCAGGATCACCGCTCGCCTTCGCCTCGGTCAGACGCGGCGGCTGCTTGTGGTCGACGACCGAAGCCGGCACGGGCCGCGCCTCGGTGCTGCACATCGAGCAGCAGGGATGCCGGCGCAGGTGATCCTCCCGAGCCAGCTGCCAGCGATAGCCGTAGCCCCGCGAGGCTGACGTGCCGCGCCGGTCAGGCCCGCGAGTCGACATCACCCAGCCCCGCCCGCTTCGCCAGCCAGCGCGCATACAGCGCCCCGGCGATATCCGCCCCCAGCAGACCGACCACAATGCCGATGCCGCCGGAGATCCACACATCACCGATCAGCGAGTGCGCGATGAACAGCGACGCCATGCCGAACAGCGCAGACGACCCAAACCGCAACAGCACTCGCTTGACGATCTCGCCGACCGCCACGCCGGCGGCATCCGCCTGGCGCATCTCGCCGACCAGACCGGCTACCGCAATCAGGAGCAGCATCCAGGTGGGCAAATCAGCCAGTGACGGCTGGACTCCTTGCTCGACCGCCATGCCGGTCCTCCTCGAAGAAAAAAGCCCGCAGGGGGAGCGGGCAAGAGCGACCAGGCCGGCCGCAGTGATAGGTGCCGGCTGACGCCGGCGTGGTGCAGGTGACCAGGGCGGGGAACCCCACAGCACCGGGAGAAAATAAAAACCCGGCGCGATGGCCGGGTTTGCTGGATCGGGTGGAGCCGCTTGCTGTGCTCGCACCTATACAAGAATGACGACTTTTTACCCCTCGATTCGCATGGCAGCAATCCCTTTTCGCTGCCATCCCATCAATATCCCTGTTACGTCCGCTGAACATCCTTGGTACGTCGTAAATTCTCCCTATTGGATTTCAGCTTTTTCCTTCCCTGCCCTGTATGACTCACCTTAAAAAAACAGGCTAGACGCTATAACACATTGAATTTATTAGCCTTGTACTACTGTCCTACCTGTCCTCATGATTTATCGCGTATAGGGCTAAAGAATGCTGCGCGTAATGCGCGCATTCACTATGCGCGCCCACCTGCGCGGGTGCGTTGCAGGTGGGACAGTGGGACAACGCCAGAAACCACGCAGCCCGCAGGCGGCCCGCCAGCGAAAACGCTAGCGGGACAAGGCAAGGCAGCCGGACAGCGACAGGCAGACTCACGCCGCCATCCTCTTCCGCAGCTCGGCCAAGATATTTCGATGCGCCGTATCCAGCGCGCGGTAATAGGCATCGATGCGCGGATAGCCCAGCGCACTGGCCTTTTGAGCCACCGTGCTCAACGGATCACCACGGTAATGCTCGTGCACCAGGCGGAACAGGTCATAGCGCAAACCGTTGACCACCAGATCTACCTGGGCCAGGTCATCATCCATCAGCACCCGGCTCCCTCGGGTACCCCGGATCAGCTCGCCCCGGCAGTCCATCAGCATGGCGATCAGGTTGCCGCCGCCGAAGCCGCCCGCATAACCATCCACCTGCTCGCCCCAGCGCTTGAGCACGTCGTCGATAGACTTGATCAAAACGGCGTCTCCTCCGGCTCGCTGGCGACCTTCCAGCTGGCCGGCCGCTGGTAACCCACGGCCGAACACCGCTGCGCGTCGACGCTGGCAGCCGCTTACGCCGCCAGCCCAAGCGATGCATGATGTGCCCCACCCGCATCTGCTCCGGCTTGCCCCAGTGCCCGTAGTCCAGGTTCAGCGCGCCGCGCAACACCTGGTCGCCGGTGACGGCTTCGCCCCTCGACGGATCTTCCAGCCACTCCCGGATCGGGTGCTCCCACTGGTCCACCGTGTAGCGGGCATCCTGCTCCTCGGCGAACTGGTCGGCCTCGCCCCGCTCAACCCACCAGCCCTCGCCGGCCTGGAAGCGGAACATCGCCTCGGCCCACAACTGGTCGCGAAGCTCCCGCAGCGCTTCCAGCTCCACCTTCTGACAGGTCACCGGCCAGTAACGACGGTTGCCGGTGGTGTCCTTCAGGTACTCCTCCTGGTTGGTCGTGCCGGCGAAAACACACTGGCGTGGCACGTCCAGCACCCGGCGGCCGTAGCTCTCCCGGTAGGTATCGACGGACGCCGAGAAGAACTGCTTGGCCCGGGTCGACTCGGCCTTGTTGAAGCTGTCCAGCTCGCCGAGCTCGACGATCCACTTGCCGCGGATCACCTGGAAGCCGTCCTTGTCGCCCAGGTTGAACGGCGTATCCATGAACCACTCGCCGCCCAGGACCGACAGCGCCGTGGACTTGCCCGCACCCTGCGCGCCCTCGAGGATCAGCACCGCATCCGCCTTGCAGCCCGGCCTCATCACCCGCGCCACGGCCGAGATCAGCCAGCGCTTGCCCACCTTCATGCTGTAGGGCGACAGCGGCACGCCGAAGATCAGATGCAGCCAGCTCTCCAGACGCGCCACCCGGTCCCATTCCAGCCCCTGCAGATACTCCCGCACCGGGTGGAAGGCATGGTCGTTGGCGACCACGCTGACCGCCTCGACCACGCTGGGCGCCTTCACCCGCAGGTTGTACTGCTCGGCCAGCCACATCACCACGCGCGCATCGTCCAGGTCGCTCCACTCTCCCACTCCGCCGCCATAGGGCGGCGAACGGCGCTTCACGATCTTCGAACTGAAGGCGTTGTAGGCGATCACCCCGGCCCAGCGCTCGTCATTGCCCAGGATCAGGGCCACATTGAAGGCATGGGCGATCAAGGCGCCGGACTCGCTGCGCTGCAGCTTGTCCTTCCAGCCGCCGGCCGCCGGCGGACGAACCACCGCCAGCACCTGCCGGCGCACCGTTTCCAGCCCTCGACGACGTGCAGATCGTTGAAGTCGGTCCACTTCTCCTCGCGCCTGGCGCCGAACACCGGCACCACCACCTGGCCGCCGAGGATGGTGGCGGCGTTCGTGGCCTTCTCCACGCCCGGATTCCACGGCTCGCCGTTCGGGCGGGTGGTCTTCCAGTCGTCGTCGGCGCAGAAGATCAGCGGCCGGCCGGGGAACTGCTCCCGCAGCGTCTTGCCCACCGGCAGCAGGTTGCCGGCGTCGAAGGTGATCGCCACGGCACAGCCGGTCGCCATGTGCAGGCTTGCGCCGGTGGCGTAACCCTCGCACAACAAGAGCGGCTCGCCCGGCTCCGGGTGCGGGCCGATCAGATGGAACGCCCCCTCCTTCGCCATGCCGGCCGGCCAGTAGGTCTTGTCGCGGCCCAACTGTTCCTGCTTCTGCGGGTAGATCACCTGCAGCCCGGCCAGCTCGCCGCGGGCGGTACGCATCGGCACCAGGACGGCCCCGCTCCTCGGCGCATAGCGCACCCCGAAGCCGACCACCTGCTTGCGTTGCAGATAGGCGCTCGCGCCCTTCTCCGCCATCCTTGGCCACAAGGCCGCTGCCCGCCTGGCCGCGCGCCGCGCAGCGTGCCGTTGCGCCTCCGCGGCCCGGCGCTTGGCCTCCTCCTGGCGGGCGCGCATCAGCTCGCGCTCCTCGTCGGTCAGCCGCACGCCCTTGATCTTGATCTTCTCCGACGCCCCCAGACGCCAGTTGCCGTAGGCGCCGAAGACCAGCGTCTCGCCCTGCTCGGTCCGGTACTCGTGGACGATGTACCAGCCCGTGCGGGCCTTGCCCTTGTCGCCCTCGGCCTTCACCCGGGTCAGCTTGCCGAAACAAAGCGGCAGCTCGACCTCCAGGCCGAACTGCCGGAACTGCTCCAGAACGTCGTCCATGCGCTCAACCATGAGAGGCCTCCGCTCCCTGGTTGCTCATATGGACATGCAGCGCTCGGCGCCACAGGCCAACCCCCACCCGTACAATGCGGGCCGCGAGCTTGCGGGCTTCGCCCAGCTCCTGCGCATCGATCTTTCCATCGGAGATATGCGAGGCCACCGTCTGCGCGGCGTCTGCAGCCGTGTGCAGCACCTCACCGGCGCCGGCCACCAGCAAGGTCACCTCAGCCTCCTCCTCATAGGGAGCGGTGCTGAACCACTGCGAGTCGCCGAGTTCTGCATGGAAGCTATCCAGCACGATCGCACGCCCCTCGGGCTCACATAGCGCAGAAAGTCCATCAGCTCGATGGTATTGAGGTTATGGCCTGGGTGGCCTGCGTCGAACTTGTGCGCCATGGTCGTCGGATTGCGGTTGAAGGCATAGGCAAAGCCCGTCACTCCACCGCGGCACATCGACTCATTGCGGGAAACGAGATAGAGCGCATCCGGCAGGGTCATCACCTCCCGGTCAAGGCGCTCGAATTGATCGGCGAACGAACGTCGCATTGGCATTTACTCCCCGATGCTGCCAGTGCCACGCCCCGCCTGCTCTGATACAGTCGCGCCGTGGTCACTCGCAAGCGTGGTCACATTTGGCAGGCGACGGTTCTATGGTGGAGATGCCGCCTGCTCCCCGAGCGACGGGTAGAAGCTCCTGCTGCCACCCGTCGTGACAGCCAGCCCCTCTGTGGTGGAGAAGCTGGCAACCCAGGGCATCCGTGCCCTGGTGGATGTGGATGGCATGCCGTTGGTACGTGGTGTGCTCGGTGGCATGCCAACCACATCGCCCGGAGCCCTTGTGGTGAGGACGCTGGGCAGGCCGGGCGGCTGGTTAGGCCGCCTGGTTTTTATCAGGACTGCAAGATCCTGCAGAGTCGCCTACTAGGAGCTTCCCACCAGACAAAATCTGAAGCTGATACTGCCTCATTTGCGGAACACGTTCGCCCCACTGGGAAACAGCGGCGGGCGATATGCCAAGCGCAGCAGCAAGCTTTGACTTACACCCAAAGTAGGCTACGGCGTCAGTTATGAGCATGTTTTTACCTCCTTAAGCCTTGCCCAAAATTTAAGAGCATTTAAAAAATCATTGCAACCACAAAAGCAAACTTAACCTAACATTGGTTAAGCTCTCTTAATGCAAACAATCTCAGAACGCATCGCTTACGCGATCACCACATGCGGCAAAAAGCCAGGCGATTTAGCCAAGGAAATTGGTATTTCCGCAGCTCGCATCAGCCAGCTCAAAGACGGCATTGGCAGTGTTAAGGCTGAGCACCTTTTCCCCCTGGCTAGAGCAACCAACGTCTCAGCCCAGTGGCTTGCAGAGGGCACGGAGAGCAGAGGCACAATGTCACCGATACCGATTACGCCTTGATCCCGCAGCACACAGCGAAAGGCTCGGCCGGCAATGGCCATATGAATGACCACGTCGAGGTAAAGGAAGCCTGGTCTTCAAGCGCGATTGGCTAAAACGCATGGGCCTCAAGGAAGGCAACTTGAGCGTGTTCTACGCCAGCGGCTTCAGCATGGCCCCCACGATAGATGATGGAGATGTGGTGCTGCTCGATGAAAGCCAGACCACTCCCCAGAACCGACATATCTACGCTATTCGTCGGCCAGATGGCGAACTGATCATCAAGCGCCTGATCCTGACAATGACCAATGGCTGGGTCATCCGCAGCGACAACGAAGACAAACGCCAATACCCTGACGAAATCGCCACCGACACCGAAGTCGGCCATCTACAGATCATCGGCCGCATTGTCTGGCATGGCGGCGCTCTATAACCCCCCTTGCAGGAAGCCACGGATGAAGATCCGCCGAGACATCAGCACTCCAATCAGAACAGGACTGTCATGGCATGAAACATGGGCCGCGGAAGACAGAGGCCTAATCAAGTGCTGGGAAAATGGCAGAACCAAGGCTGCCGCAGATGAAGGACTGGTCGAAAAATGCAGAGCTGGAGAACTGCCGCCCTCAGCCTGGAAAGGTGGCGTCAGCCGTCAATTGAAAAAGCGAGAGAAATTCGGATCACTCAATTATCTCGCCGAATGGCAAGGCTTGCGTGGTGAGGATCTGAATATCGACCTGGGCGCAGAGCTTACAATCACCTGTACCCGCACGGGCATGATTTTGACCTATACCGCCGATCACTCTAAATACGCGAACCAACAAACCGACAATGACGACAAGGGAGAAAGCTCGGATGGTGGACCTGCACCAGGAGTTCAGGAATAGTCGCTTTTTTTCATGAGAAGCGGATCGATAGGCGCTCTGTAGATGCCTTGATTGGCCTTGCCGCTGGCATGACAGCCGACGGATCGATCAACCAGCACGAGGCCACATTTCTAAAAAGCTGGATCGAGGGCAACCTCAACCACATCGATGACCCGTTGTGAATATCCTTTACCGCCGCTTGGCAGACATGCTGAGTGACGGCATCCTCGATCAAGAAGAGTCAGCCGAACTGCTCGACATGCTGCAACAGTTTTCAGGCCTGCAGCTTGGCACCTCCCACCCCTTCATCGCCTCCACAACCCTGCCTCTCGACAAGCCCGCCCCAACGCTCACTTGGCATGGGCGCATATTCATTTTCACTGGTGTCATGGCCTACGGCCTCGAAAAGAGTGCGAGGCACTGGTCATCGAGCGGGGCGGCCTGATCGGAGCAAGCGTCAGCAAAAAGATCAATTTTTGGTGTAGGCAGCGTTGGCAATGAGCAGTGGCTGCATAGCAGCTATGGAAACAAGATCAAGAAGGCAGTCGAATTGCGCGAAAATGGATGCAAAATTGCCATAATCAGTGAGGATTTTTGGCAAAAAAGCCATCTTTGAATAGCAGGATCAAATTAGCCATAAAATAAGTTTTCTTAAATAATATCGTTAAGTTTGA
>NZ_AP046060.1:0-360951 GCF_059739045.1 Azotobacter tropicalis | reverse complement strand
TGCAGTTCCGCAAGGCCCGGCTCAACTGGCGCAAATCGGGCGGTGTCCGTCGCTCGCTGGGCTGGATTCCCTTCAAGTCAGGCGCCGCTCAATGGAAGAGCGGGCAAGTCTGTCACAGCGGTCACTACTTCAAGGTCTGGGACAGCTACGGCCTGAGCCAGTACAGCTTTCGCTCGGGCAGTTTCAGCGAGGATGCACGCGGCCGCTGGTACTTCAACGTCGCCGTGGAAGTTGAAACCGAACTTTCACCGGGGCAGGGAGCAGTCGGTATCGACCTCGGCCTCAAGGACGTGGCGACCTGTAGCGACGGCTTGAAGCTGGAGAACGGCCGGTTCTACCGCGACCTGGAGCCCAAGCTGGCGATTGCCCAGCACAGCCGCAACAAGCAGCGCACCCGAGCGATTCATGCCAAGATCGCCAACCGCCGCAAGGACGCCTTGCACAAGTTCAGCCGGCAACTGGTAAACCGGTACGGCGAAATCCACGTGGGGATGTATCGCCCACGAAACTCGCGAAGACCAAGATGGCCAAGTCGGTGCTCGATGCCGGCTGGGGCCAATTGAAAACGATGCTGGAATACAAGTGCGCTCACGCAGGCATCGTCTTCAGGGTGGTCGACGAGCGCTACACCTCCCAAGCCTGTTCGAATTGTGGCTGTCTGCCCGATTTGAGGCCGAAAGGTATCGTAGGACTTGGAGTAAGGGAGTGGACTTGCAGTGAGTGTGGTGTCACTCACGACCGCGATGTGAACGCGGCCAGGAAACATTCTCGCGGTCGGGCATGGCCGTCCAGCAGTGGGAATCCCCGTCCTTTAGCGCGGGGAGGATGTCAAAACGTATCGCAAAGGAGGCTGAAGATACTGCGCCCTGGCGAATCGAGGCAGAAAATATCGGCTGGGTCTGGCTCTGTCAGAACACATAAATGCTTCGATGCTTAACCGTGATCAGGCCGGTCACGCTGCACCGCCGCCTCGCTGCCAGCTTGGGATGAGAAAGAAATCCTCTCCTGCGTTTCTAAAGGCCAATTGGCCGGCACCCGCCTCACTCATTCTCGTCAGGGGCGCCATCCGCCTCCCAGGCTTCCGCCAAGCGCTCCTCGCCCAACTCCAGCGCATCCTCAAAGGATCGCAGCGCCAGATCTTCGGCATCGAGGGCCAAGCCTGCTGCCTCCGAGCCAACCTCGGCCCGTACTCCCAGGTCGATGAGTTGCATCAAGACCTCCAGCGCCCGGCCGGTATCGGGCTAACCCACGCCTCACCGGACAAGGTATACCGAGTCACAAGCTCGGCGGCGCGCTCGAACGTTTTTACAGACTCCAGGGCTTCGGTAGTCATCGTTAGCAGGGCCGCTTTGTCGAGGGGGCCGATGTGGTAGTCGTCGGGCTGTGTTTCGAGCCAGCGTAGCCGCTCGAGCAGGATTCATGACTGCTGGTTCCAAGGGTTGAGAATTAAAACGCCGGTCGACTCAAAATCCGCCACGTTCCGGGTCACGATTGTCATGCCATGAACGAGCGCCGTCGCAGCAATAAGCGCATCGCGCTCGCTCTTGTGATCAGGCACATGCAGCCTCGCGCACCGGAGAGCCACGGCGGTATCCACTGCCAGAATGCGTCCGGCAAAGCCAGGAAGAACGTGCTGATCGAGCCACGATCGCAGAAGCGCCCCTTGAGCTGCATCTTTGCGTTCACGCAGCAATACTCCGGTTTCCAACTCCATCACGGAGATGGCCGACAGGTACAACTCTCCGACCTGAACGCTTTGCGCCCAAGCAACAACACCGGTATCGGCCTTGCCCTGCTTGGCCTTGCGCAGCTCGGAGACAACATTGGTATCGAGCAAGAACATCAAGAAAAATCCACCGGCCTCGTCTTGATAGTGGCACGAGGGACTTCAAACTCCACTTCCTCTTCCACCGGCATTGCCAGGATGTCGAGGATGCTGGGTTGGCTGCCGGTCAGTCGCTGGTATTCTTCGATACACAGCAGAACGTGAGCCGGTTTCCCTCGATCTGTGATGAACACAGGCCCGCTCAGCGCGGCCTTCTTTGCCCGGCTGGTATCGTGGTTGAACTCCCGGCTAGAAAGAGTCGTCGGCATAGTCTGATCCTCCAATACGCCAATGTAGGCATGTTACTACATTATTGGCGACCAGCAAGCCCACACCAATAGCGAGACCTTGGAGGCGAGGCGGACTTTCTGGGGATCAACGTCCGGCTTCGAGTATCACTGCAAGCTTTTGAGACACAAGTGTCTCGCCCTAGGTGTCTCGCCCCTGTTTTAAGCCTGTCACAGAGCACCCCGCTCCGGCCCCGACAAACTGCGGCGAACCCGCACAGCCAGTGGGGTTGCGGCACATTGGCACACCTTCTGCACTATCCATTCGCAGACGTGCTCTTGCGCACTCCCCAGAAAATCCAAGAACCACAAGAATCAGGAGAATCCTCCATGCGGTATGCCCATCCTGGCAGTGAAGGCGCCATCGTTTCCTACAAGGTTCGCTACGGCAACTATATCGGCGGCCAGTTCGTGCCCCGGTGAAAGGTCAGTACTTCACCAACAGCTCGCCGGTCACCGGCGAGGAATTCGCCGAATTCCCCCGCTCCACCGCCGAGGACATCGAGAAGGCACTGGATGCCGCCCACGCCGCTACCGCCGCCTGGGGCCGCACCTCGGTGCAGGAACGCGCCGCCATCCTGCTGAAGATCGCCGACCGCATCGAGCAGAACCTGGAAGTGCTGGCCGTCACCGAAACCTGGGACAACGGCAAGCCGGTCCGCGAGACCCTGAACGCCGACGTGCCGCTGTCCGCCGACCACTTCCGCTACTACGCCGGCTGCATCCGCGCCCAGGAAGGCAGCGTCGGCGAGATCAACGAGAACACCGTCGCCTATCACTTCCACGAGCCGCTGGGCGTGGTCGGCCAGATCATCCCGTGGAACTTCCCGCTGCTGATGGCCGCCTGGAAACTGGCCCCGCCCTGGCCACCGGCAACTGCATCGTGCTCAAGCCCGCCGAGCAGACGCCGCTGTCGATCACCGTGCTGCTCGAGCTGATCGGCGACCTGCTGCCGCCCGGCGTGCTGAACGTCGTCCACGGCTTCGCCGCGCGAGGCCGGCGAGGCGCTGGCGACCAGCAAGCGCATCGCCAAGATCGCCTTCACCGGCTCCACCCCGGTGGGCGCGCACATCCTCAAGTGCGCCGCCGACAACATCATCCCGAGCACCGTCGAGCTGGGCGGCAAGTCGCCGAACATCTTCTTCGAGGACATCATGCAGGCCGAGCCGGCCTTCATCGAGAAGGCCGCCGAAGGCCTGGTGCTGGCCTTCTTCAACCAGGGCGAGGTGTGCACCTGCCCGTCGCGCGCGCTGATCCAGGAATCCATCTACGACGACTTCATGAAGGTCGTGATGAAGAAGGTCGGCCAGATCAAGCGCGGCCACCCGCTGGACACCGAGACCATGGTCGGCGCCCAGGCCTCCGGCCAGCAGTTCGAGAAGATCCTCTCCTACCTGGAGATCGCCCGCAGCGAGGGCGCCGAGGTACTGACCGGCGGCGCCGCCGAGAAGCTCGAGGGCAGCCTGGCCAGCGGCTACTACATCCAGCCGACCCTGCTCAAGGGCCACAACAAGATGCGCGTGTTCCAGGAAGAGATCTTCGGCCCGGTGGTCGGCGTCACCACCTTCAAGACCGAAGCCGAGGCCCTGGCCATCGCCAACGACACCGAGTTCGGCCTGGGCGCCGGCGTCTGGACCCGCGACATCAACCGCGCCTACCGCATGGGCCGCGGCATCCAGGCCGGCCGCGTATGGACCAACTGCTACCACCTGTACCCGGCGCACGCCGCCTTCGGTGGCTACAAGAAGTCCGGTGTCGGCCGCGAAACCCACAAGATGATGCTCGACCACTACCAGCAGACCAAGAACCTGCTGGTCAGCTACGACATCAACCCGCTGGGCTTCTTCTGATGCACTGCCCCCGTCCCAGCCCTCCACGGGCCGGGGACGGGACTGAATCGAGACGGTCAGGGCGAACCCTCGCCCGAATCACGGTAAAGCCTGGCCGACGGACGTACCTTCCCATCGGTGCCCGCGTGCGCGACCCGCGCGGGCATCGGGAAGGTCCGGCGCGGCCGCCTGGTGTGCAAGGTCGCTTTAAAACAAGACAACAATAGAGAGGAAATCCTCATGAGCAGCACCTTCTTCATCCCTGCAGTGAACATGATGGGCATCGGCAGCCTCGACGAGGCCATGGGCGCGATCAAGAACCATGGCTTCCGCAAGGCGCTGATCGTCACCGACGCCGGCCTGGCGAAAGCCGGCGTGGCCGACAGGGTTTCCCAGTTGCTGGCCCAGCAGGATATCGCTTCCGTTCTGTATGACGGTGCCAAGCCGAACCCCACCGTCAGCAACGTCGAAAACGGCCTGACCCTGCTCAAGAGCAGCGGCTGCGACTTCGTCATCTCCCTGGGCGGCGGCTCGCCGCACGACTGCGCCAAGGGCATCGCCCTGTGCGCCGCCAACGGCGGGCACATCAGCGAATACGAGGGCATCGACCGCTCGGTCCGCCCGCAGCTGCCGCTGGTCGCCATCAACACCACCGCCGGCACCGCCAGCGAGATGACCCGCTTCTGTGTCATCACCGACGAAGCCCGCCACGTGAAAATGGTCATCGCCGACCGCAACGTCACCCCGCTGCTGTCGGTCAACGACCCCTCGCTGATGGCCGCCATGCCCAAGGGCCTGACCGCCGCCACCGGCATGGACGCCCTGACCCACGCGGTCGAGGCCTATGTCTCCACCGCCGCCACCCCGATCACCGACGCCTGCGCCCTGAAGGCCGTCGAGCTGATCGCCGCCAACCTGCGCAACGCCGTGGCCAACGGCGGCGACATGACCGCCCGCGAGAACATGGCCTACGCCCAGTTCCTCGCCGGCATGGCCTTCAACAACGCCTCGCTGGGCTACGTACACGCCATGGCACACCAGCTGGGTGGCTTCTACGACCTGCCGCACGGCGTCTGCAACGCGGTCCTGCTGCCGCACGTGGAAAGCTTCAACGCCAGTGTCTGCCCGGAGCGTCTGCGCGACGTGGCCAAGGCCATGGGCGTCGACGTCCAGGGCCTGAGCGCCGAGCAGGGCGCCCAGGCGGCCCTGACCGCGGTCCGCACCCTGTCCAAGGACATCGGCATCCCGGGCGGTCTGAAGGAGCTGGGCGCCAAGGCCGACGATATCCCGGTCCTCGCCGCCAACGCCCTGAAGGACGCCTGCGGCCTGACCAACCCGCGCCCGGCCGACCAGCAGCAGATCGAAGAAATCTTCCGCAACGCCTTCTAAGGCCTGCGGATCGCCCGGCCGGCTGCCCCGCTGGCCGGCCCGGGCTCCCAGCGTCACCGTCACTGTGCTCCCCGCCATGGCCTACCCTCTGGTGGCGGGGAGCAACTTTTTCGCTTTTCTTTGCACACCGCTCCTTGCCCTGGCAGGCCCGCCCAAGCGGGCCTTTCGTGCCTTCTATTCTGATAAGGGGCTATTAGCTTTGTTCCAGCTTCTTCAGTTTTCGATACAGAGTTGCCCGTGCGATGCCAAGACTGCGCGCGGCAGCCGAAATATTACCGCCGGTTGCCTCTAAGGCCGATCTGATCGCGCATAGTCCGGAGGCTTGCAGAGTCCTTCCTGCATGCAGCTGTGGTGTATCGATCTTGGCCAAGCGTTCGATCTTGCTTTCGTGACCTTCCCATATTTCCTCTGGCAGATGCTTCAGGTCGATTTCCCATTCGTCCTCTGCCAACGCCGCCGCCAAACGCAGCACTTGATAGAGCTGGCGAATATTACCTGGCCAGTGATAGGCCAGTAGCGCCTGCTGCGCCGCCATGCTCAATCTGAGTGGTTGGCGTGCCGTAGTTTCTACTCGTAGCAGATGCTCAATCAGTATTGCCAAGTCCTGACGCTGGCGTAGAGCCGGCAGGGTCACGCGCAATCCATTGATACGGTAGTAGAGGTCTTCGCGGAACTTCTGGATGGTGCAGAGCTGCTTGAGGTCACGGTGGGTGGCGCAGATCAATGCGAAGTCCACTTGAATTACCTGGTTGCTGCCTAGACGAGTCAAGCTGCGCTCCTGCAGAACGCGCAGTAGGCGGCCCTGCAGTTCAAGAGGCATGTCACCAATCTCGTCAAGAAAGAGGGTGCCTTTATGTGCTTGCTCGATTTTTCCTGTAGCACCACCTTTGCGACTGCCGGTAAAAGCACCTTCGACATAGCCGAACAGTTCAGATTCGATCAGGCTGGCCGGTATGGACGAGCAGTTGATTGCCACGAAGGGCTCGCCCATCCGATTGCTGCCATCATGCAGCAGCCGGGCGAAAACTTCCTTGCCGACACCTGTTTCGCCATTGATCAACACTGGTATGTCATGCGCAAAGGCCTTGTGCCCACGGCTGAGAGCTGCTTGTACAGCTGGATCCTGTAGGCAGGGGGAAGGTGTCGATGGTAGTGGCGGCTTGGTGAGTTGCGCCGTCGCAGGCCTTGGCTTCGACTTCGGATACTTAGTCGAACTAATGGTTATGTAGGAGTACAGTTTACTGCCAAGGTGGCTGCGCAGATGCAGCGGCTTACCGAGGTCATGATGACGATAACGAACAACATGAGCGAACGGTAGCTCGAACAGATCAGCGAAATCCAGTCCAGCTAGGTTGCTACCAAGCTGCAACACCTCTCTGGCGATACGGTTGGCGTTGCGCAGCTTGCCGGACAGATCGAAGGCTAACAGTCCCTCCAACGGTGTAGCGAGAATTTCCGGGCGGTGATGCAAGTGTACCAATAACACGTCATCAAGTTGCGTGAATAGACGGTTCTCGATGGTGCGGGTAGTAAGTATTAAAGATTCAAATATATAGAGCGAAGGTACGCTTTGTTTACTGCTGAGGTTCAGAACTCCGGTGAGTCTGCCGTCGAGGCCGAAGATCGGCGTGGCTAAGCACGAGAACTGCCGAGCCTCTTCTAAGTAATGCTCAGTGCCAGAGAAGACAACTGGTACTTGTTCTACTAAAGCGCAGCTGGGAGCGGTGCTGCCAACATTTTGCTCTGACATCTGAACACCGATGCGAAATATTTGGTTGAGTTCTCGTGTGGTTTGATTGCGATCACTGAAGGTACTTAGCACCACTCCTTGCGGGTCTATACAGGCAAGCATCCAATCCTGCATGGCTAGGGCGGAGTGCAGTTGTTGCATTTCTGGAGTTGCGTATTCAAGCAGTAGACGGTTGCACTCGAGTATCTCGTCACCACTAGCTACCAATGGGGCATCGAATAAAAGCCTATCGGCCGGAGACAGCCCATAGTCACGCGAACGATTCCAAGATCGGGCAACTAATGAGTTGTACTGTGCTAGGTCGGCGGGTAGGGCAAAAGCGGTCGCTGCTGTGTTATTGGATTTGTTCATGGCATGCGTCTAATAGGTGTGTATCAAGTTTGTACTGGGTCCGGGTCAAGTGATTGTATCAAATTGAGACAAGGATGCAGAAATACTGCTTTTGTGATCTGTGGTAACGACATAACTTTCTGCAACCTAATGAATTTATTATATTTTTATTTTTTGGCATGTAGTGTGCTTTGTATAAGATGATTTTTCTTGATTTTCAAGAGTTACAGTGTAGACCGCAAACAAAAACAATAAGGTAATATTGATGAGCTGGTTTGTTAAGCTGGCCGGCAATAGCGATTCCTCGCTTTTGCGTCAGCCATATATTATATACACCTTGCATGTTTCATTATTTTGCTTGTCGGCTGCATTTTCTTGCGGCGTCGCGGCTGTGGATGTTGAGGCCGGTGATTATGCGCCGCTCCCTGATGGTAGTACTATAGGTTTGCTGTACTATCAGCATGCAGAGCGCAATAAGCTTTATGTCGATGGGCATAAGCAGTCCAGTGCTGCCGGGCTAGACTCCGACATAGGCATCCTGCGCGTTGTGCACTATATGCAACTTGGCAAGTATATTGTCGATCCTCAATTTCTATTGCCATTCGGCAGTATGCGGGCTAATGGTGAAACGAAAAGCCTTGGTAGTGATAGTGGTATTGGTGACTTAATCCTGGCTGCCACTGTCTGGCCATTAAATGATCCAGTTAGACAACGCTATTTCGGTATAACCCCTTTCCTCTATGTACCTACCGGTAGTTATGAAAGAGACCGAGCGATCAACCTTGGTGAGAATCGCTGGAAATTTGCTTTGCAGGCTGGCTATGCTACCGCCCTGAGCGACAAAGTGAGCCTCGACTTAGTTGGCGATGTAACTCTCTTCGGCAAGAACGATGACTATGGAAGCGGTGGTGTTACAAAAAGGCAGGATGCCCTATACCAGGGTCAGATTTTTCTACGCTACCACCTTACCGGTACATTTGATGTTCGTGCTAGTCTATCGAAACTCTGGGGAGGCGAGAGTAAAATCGATGGCGTGAGCATGAACGACGAACCTGATACCCTTAGGTATACTGTTGGAACCTCTTTCTTCGTTTCGCCAAGCACGCAGCTGATGATAAATCTTGGTTCAGATATTTTAGTTGATAATGGCTTTAAGGAAGATGGACGTATAAGCCTAAGGCTTCTACAGCTATTTTGAGCCACTGGATTATTATTCTCTCCATGATGGCTTTGGGTAAGTTTTAGCATGCGCTGAACCCCGAGCTATTTCGCCGGCAGCTGCGGCGGTGCGCCCATCGAAGTCGTCCGCCAGTACATCGAGCAGCAACAGACGCCTCATTGAGGGCAAACCCGAGGACGGCTACGCCGTCCGCGCTATCCTTCCCCCCCCTGAAGGGCGAGGTTTGCCGCGCATCGGATCAAGACCTCCAGCGCCCGGGCCGGTACTGGGCTGACCCAAGCCTCGCTGGACAAGGTATACCGGGTCACAAGCTCGGCGGCGCGCTCCAACGCTTCGACGGGCTCCAGTGCCTCGGTGACCATCGTCACCAGGGCGGCCTTTCCGAGGATGCCGTTGCTGTAGTCGGCAGGCTGATCTTCGAGCCAGCGTAGGTGCTCGCGCAGGACTTGCAGATGGTTGCTCATAGGGCCTCGGTCAAAGGAGACGGGAATCGAGGGGGAATTTTTCTACGTGAATGCTCGCCCCGCTGGCCTCTGGATGCACCGGGTTGAACAGGTAGTTGGTCGTGCAGGGAATGATGGCGCTCGGCACTGGGAGCAGTAGAGCGCTTCGCCCATCCAGGAGGTGATCCCCGATGGCGCGCGTGACTTCCGGATCGGACTTCCAGTGCTCCGGCAGCGGCGGAAGCTCGGCCCGCGAAACCGGGTCCGGAAGCTGGATGCGGATCAACTGGAGCGTTGTGGGGAAGTCCTCGGGGTCGATTTCCAGGTGGACCAGCCCCTCCAGCATCGCACCGGCCGGACTGTCCGCCGCGTAAACGACCGGCCTGCCAAGGTGGTGCCAGCGGCCACTGGCACGCAGGCCGCCGATTCCGCTGAGGTCGGCGTAGGCGCTGATCCGCCACAGAATCACAGGGCCAGGCCTTCGACGATTTGCAGCAGCATTTCCTCCACCTGGCTGGTGCCCTGCTGGGTGGTGAGCATCTGCATGGGCGTCAGGCCGGAAAACCGCTCCTTGGGCTTGGAGAGCCAGCGTTTGGCCTTCTCGCGGTCACCGAAGACGGCCTCGGCCATTGCCGTGATGTGGGCAGCGCGAAAAAACCGGTCGCTTTCCTCCACGGTCAACGGCTGATCCCGCTCGATGCGGCTCTTGAGGGTTCGCAGGGGGATGATCTGATCGCGCTCCAGCGGCGTGACCACCCCGGCCTCGGTCAGCTGCACCAGGCGGGTCGCAGGAAAGCCCTTGGTGATCCGGGTGTGGATCTCGAAGTCGGTTGCCGACTCCGGGATGTCCAGCAGGCTTTGAAGACGCGCCCGATATGCGGTGTAGCCATGGTCACGCAGGACTTCAGCAAGCATGGGGGCAGCCTCCTATTCGGCGTTTACCGGATTGTATCCGGCATTTACCGATCAGGACAACAGCTCCATCTGCCATACCATCTGAGGCGATTTTCCCCGCTGAAAATAGGCGCCAGCAGGCGTCTCTCAGGGTTGATCGGGCTGGCGCTCGCCTATCGGTTCAGCCTGCCCCCGCGCCGATACCACTTGCCAGCCACAGTCCTCCTCGTCCCCATCCGCGCCATCGCCGACCAGGGCGAACGAGCTGATCGCCGTGTGCCGTTCGTGCGGGGTGTCCCGATAGTAGAGGCCGCCCCGCTCCCTCGTCGCTGTCAAGGAAGACGACGCTCGCGATGGACACTTCTCCGTCTCACAGGTATTCGGATATTTCAATGAGGTTGAAGTCGGGGTCACGAATGTACACCGAACGAATCGGCCCAGTAGTGCCGGTGCGCTGAACTGGCCCTTCCACAATCGGCCAGTTCTGCCTCTGCAGATGGGCGATCACCTCCGCCAGCTTCATCTCAGCGATGAAGCACAGGTCTAGGGCTCCCGGTACCGGCAGGTGGGCCTTGGGTTCGAATTCGTGGCCACGCACGTGCAGGTTGATCTTCTGGTTGCCAAAGCGGAACGCGATGCGGTCGTTGCCGAAGGTTTCCAGGCGCATGCCGAGCACCCGGGTATAGAAGTGCGTGGTGGCATCCGGATCTGAGGAAGTCAGTACCAAGTGGTCGAGACGGTTGATCATCAGAGGGCTCCTAGGAGATGGCGCAGGCCGGGGGAATAGTCAGCGGTGACGATGCTCGTCTTCCACGTGCAAGATGAAGGTGCCGCGATCGCGGAACCGCTATGACTTGGCGTTCCTTATGTTCTGGATACTTAACCGCTTCAGCGGCTTGAATCGGACTGGCGACGATTAGTGAGATGTAGTGCATAAATGAGGGCCCAATCTTCATGAATAGGGGACTCCCTCTCTGGTTATTGCTTTGTGAAACACTGTGTCACGCGCTGCCGCCGCAGCGGCAGCGCGTTTTTCAGGCGGATATCTGACCTGCTTGCTCTAGCAAGCGACGGGCGCGGCCGAGTACCGGCGCATCGACCATCTCTCCGTCTACCACGAATACCCGCTGCCGTTACCGACGCTCAACACGCGCTGCGCCCAGTCCAACTCGCTGGCACTTGGCATCAGAGTCGCGTGTACTACCTGCACTTGTACGGGATGGATGCATAGCAGACCGCCGAAGCCCATATCGCGGGCGTCGCGAGCGGCTTGTCGAAGTCCGTCAAGATCTTGGATAGACGGAAACACACTGTCCAAGGGGGAGCCAGCCCGGCATCACGGCTGGCCAGCAGAATAGCGTAGCGCGCCTGGTCGAGCAGGCGACCGGCAGCAGCGCTACCATTGGCCAAGCCGATGTCCAGACCGAGGTCGAGGGCACCGAAAGACAACCGCTCGATCCCCTTGACGGCTGCGATTTCCGGCAGCGCGAGCAAGCCGCGCACGCTCTCTATGATTGGCCAGATCGGCTTGCCAGTGACTGCAGCTCGCACCACTTGCTCAGCGCTTTCTGCCTTCGGTAGCAGTACGCCACAGACCCCCGGCTGGCGAGCACAGAGTTCGAGGTCGGCCGCGTGGCCGGGATGCCCGGCAGCGTTTACCCGTACCAGTAGCCGTGCCTCGGGATGGGCGGCGAGGAAGGCAGCCAGGTTGGCCCGTGCCTGTTCTTTGAGCGTCTCCTCGACGGCATCTTCAAGGTCGACGATAACCGCATCGGCACCGCTGACCAGCGCTTTGGGAATGCGCTCGGGACGGCTGGCGGGAACGAATAGGGCACTGCGAATGATCGCTTGGTTCATATGCGCATCTCCCCTCAGATCACGCTGGCGTCGCGCAGGCGGGCGACCTCGGCCGGGGCGTAGCCTAGTTCGCTGAGCAGCGCCTCGCTGTGCTCGCCCAGCGCCGGGATCGGCGCCATGCGCGGGGTGAAGGCGCTGTTGCGCCCAGGCGGCAGCAGGGCGGGCAGCACGCCGCTCGGGCTGCCGACCTCGCTCCAGCGCTGGCGCGCCTGGAGCTGCGGATGCTCCCAGACACCCTGCATGTCGTTGACCCGGGCGTTGGCGATGGGTGCGGCCTCCAGCCGGGCGATGACCTCTTCGGTGCTCAGCGCGGCGAAACAGTCGAGGATGATCGCGCGCAGCATCTCGCGCTGAGCCGAACGCTTAGAGTTACCGTCGAAGCGTTCGTCGTCCGCCAGCTCCGGGCGCCTGAGCACCTTGTCGCAGAACAGCCGCCACTCGCGCTCGTTCTGCAGGCCGAGCATCACGGTGCCACCGTCACCCACCGGAAATGGGCCGTAGGGGTAGATGGTGGCGTGCGCCGCCCCGGCACGCGGCGGCGGCGTGGCACCGTCGAAGGCGTAGTACAACGGATAGCCCATCCACTCCACCAGGCTTTCCAGCATCGACAGGTCGATGTGGCTGCCCTCGCCTGTTCTTTCGCGCAGTAGCAGGGCGGAGAGGATGTTGCTATAGGCATACATGCCAGCGGCGATGTCGGCGATCGAGCAGCCGGCCTTGGCCATCTCGTCGTCACCGGCCCCACCGGTGATCGACAGGAAGCCGCCCTCGCTCTGGATCAGCAGGTCGTAGGCCTTCTTGTCCTGGTAGGGGCCGCCCTCGCCGTAGCCGGAGATGTCGCAAACGATCAGCCGCGGAAAGTGTTCGTGCAACGCCTCGAAGGACAGCCCCAGACGTGCCGCGGCGCCCGGCGCGAGGTTCTGCACCAGCACGTCGGCCTTGCCCAGCAGGGCGTCGAGGATCTCCCCGGCCTCGTTCTGCTTGAGGTCGAGGCTCAGGCTTTCCTTGGAGCGGTTGGTCCACACGAAGTGCGAGGCCAGGCCCTTGACCCGCTCGTCGTAGCCACGGGCAAAGTCGCCGGTGCCGGGGCGTTCGATCTTGATCACCCGTGCGCCGAGGTCGGCTAGCTGGCGGGTGCAGAAGGGCGCGGCGATGGCGTGTTCGAGACTGACCACAGTGATGCCGTCGAGCGGGCGGGACGATGGTGCGGTTGTCATAGCGGATTCCTCAAGAGGCGAGCGGCAGCGAGCGGGTGCTCGGCCGCACAGGACAGGATCGGGTTGGTGGAGAGCGGCGCCCATGTCGAGCGCCGCGACATCGCAGGGCTCCCGCAGGAGCCGGCCCTCAGTCGAAGTAGACCTCGCCCTTCTGGGCGATACCGTTGGCGTTGCCGGCCCAGAGCTCGGCGTGCCCCGGCGCGACGATACGCCCGCCGATCTCGAAGGCGTCCGGCGCGATCAGCGGGCGCAGGCCGCGATAGGCGAAGCGCCGTAGGCGCGCGGCAGGATTGGCACGGCAGAAGGCGCCCAGCACCAGGGTGGCGATCAGCGGACCGTGCACCACCAGACCGGCATAGCCCTCGGTGCCGGTCACGTAGGGCCAGTCGTAGTGAATGCGATGGCCGTTGAAGGTCACTGCCGAATAGCGGAACAGCAAGGTGGAGGTCGGCTCGACCGCCTCGCGCCAGTCACCCGGCGGCACCGCCTCGTCGTTGCGGGTCTTCGGCGGGCTGGGCTCGCGATAAACGATGTCCTGCTCCTCACGCACGGCTAGGCGGCCGTCCTGCAGGTAGTCATGACGCACGGTGACGAACAACAGGGCGCCAGTCTTGCCGACCTTCTCCTCGACCTGGGCGATGGTCGACACGCAGGTGGCCTCGCTGCCAACCCGCAGCGGCGCAAAGAACTCGAAGCGGCCGCCGGCCCACATACGGTTGCGGTTGTCCGCTGGCGGCAAGAAGCCGCCGCGTGCCGGATGGCCGTCCGTACCGAGGCCAACTTCGGGCAGCGGCTCTTGGAAGAACGCCCACTGCCACAAGGGCGGTAGCGGCTCGCCACTGGCTGGCGTCTGTGTGCCGAGGGTTGCGGCGATGCGTTTGACCAGATTGAGGCTCAACTGGTCATGGATCTCTTCACTGCGGCCGATCCAGGTAGAAAGGTCGATCTGACTCATGGGTAGTACTCCGTAGAGATGTCGCTTTTTGTATGCACGATCGCCAGCGATGGCAGATCTGGAATCCGAGGTTCTGTATGGATGCGTTCTGATTGACTTAACGCCGAGTGGCCTCTGACCCGTTCTGTCCGGTGTTCCGGGTAAGCTCGGTCTCATTGGTCGGTGCCGGTGAGTGGCGGTCGCGCCTCAGGGCGATCGGCCCCATCCGTGAGCGGTCCAGCTCGCCTTCCCAGGCGGCCACCACCACTCCCGCCACCGCATTGCCGATGAAGTTGGTCAGTCCTCGGCATTCGGCCATGAAGCGGTCTACGCCCAGGATCAGCACCATGGCTTCGACGGGCACCGTCGGCACCGTGGCCAGGCTCGCGGCCAAAGCGACGAAGCCGGCCCCGACCACCGCAGCCGCTCCCTTGGAGGTGAGCATCGTCACCACCAGCAGGGTCAGTTGCTGTTCCAGGGTCAGCGGAATGTTGCAGGCCTGGGCCAGGAACAGCACCGCCAGGGTCATGTAGATGTTGGTGCCGTCCAGGTTGAAGGTGTAGCCGGTGGGTACCACGATGCCGACCACGCCTTTCGAACAACCGACGTCTTCCAGTTTTTTCATCAGTTGCGGCAGTGCCGACTCCGAGGAGCTGGTGCCCAGTACGATCAGCAATTCGGCCTTGAGGTAACCCAATAGACGGAAGATGCTGAACCCGGCCTGCCGGGCAATGCTGCCGAGCACACAGGCGACGAAGAGGAAGGCGGTGAAGTAGAAGGTGCCGATCAACTTGAGCAGAGGCACCAGCGAACCCAGGCCGTACTTGCCGACGGTGAAGGCGATGGCTCCCAGCGCACCGAGCGGTGCCACCCGGCTGATCATGCCGACGATGCGGAAAAATACTTCGGACGCCTGATTGATCAGCTCGATCAGTGGTCGGGCAGGTTCGCCGATCAGCAGCAGGGCGATACCGAACAACACCGAGACCATCAGGATCGGCAGGACCTCGCCCTTGGCGAAAGCATCGAAGAAGGTACTGGGTATCGTGTGCATCAGGAAGCCAACGAACCCTTCACCATGCGCTGCCTGGTTGACATAGCCAGAGATAGCGCTGGCATCCAGGCTATGCACGTCGACGTTGAAGCCCTCGCCGGGACGCAGCAGGTGTGCCGCCAACAGGCCGATAAACAATGCCACAGTGGAAACCAGCTCGAAGTACAGCAGGGCCTTGCCGCCGACCCGGCCGACCCGCTTGACGTCCTGCATGCTGGTGATGCCGGAAACCAGGGTACAGAAGATGATCGGGCCGATGATCATCTTGATCAGCTTGATGAAAGCATCGCCCAGCGGCTTGAGTTCGATACCGGTTTGTGGCCAGAAGTAGCCAATCGCAACACCCAGCACGATGGCGATTACTACCTGAATGTAAAGGGTGCGCCCTAACTTCTTGATTGTCATTGTTATTACCCAGGTGGTGCCGCGCTTGCGGCGGAAAAAAGCCTCCACGGCACGCAGCCTGACGGCGGCGCACGGGAATCCTGTTGTGTGAGGGAAGAAGATCGAGCTCAGTGAGCCCGCGGCTCGTCGGGGAGCGACGTCCCTTCTGCGGCGCTAAGGACGCGGCGGTGCGACTAGTTCACGAACGCCGGTCAAGAGCGTACGGATGTCTGAGGTACAGGCTGTCGGCGAGGAAGAATCGAGGTGTTTCATCGGCAATTTTCCGTGCTTTGTTGTTGTTGATTGCATGATTGCCAAGCGGGGGGCGATCTGTGAATCTGGATTTCTGGAAGGAGGCGTTCGGATTTGCTTAACGCCATACAGAGAGAACACCGCCATGCATTTCGATCTGGCCGACCTACGTCTGTTCGCGCATATAGCTGAGTCGCCCAGCCTGACCCAGGGCGCGCGTAAGGCGTTCATCTCCCCGGCGGCGGCCAGCACGCGGATCAAACATCTGGAAGAGGAGCTCGGCAGCCGCCTGCTCTACCGCGACAGTCGGGGCGTCGAGTTGACGCCTGCCGGCAATCTGCTGTTGCAACATGCGCGAAGGATTCTGCGCCAGGTGGAGTACATGAAGAGCGAGTTCACCGACTACGGCAGCGAGGCTGCTGGACATGTGCGCATCTTCGCCAATACCACGGCAGTCACTGAATTTCTCCCGGAAATCCTCGCCGGCTACCTCGTCGAACGGCCTGGGGTGACGGTCGATCTGCAGGAGCGACGTCTAGCCCGCGACATCGTGCGCGGAGTACTGGACGGCTCGACCGACCTTGGGATCATCGCTGGCCCAGTGCAGACCCAAGGTCTGCAGGTGCTGCGCTTCAGCACCGACCGCCTGGTGTTGGCCACTCCACGCGACCATCCGCTGTCCCGGCGCGGCAGTGTCAAGCTGGCCGACACCTTGGAGTACCCGCACATCGGCCTGCATGAAGGCGCCACCCTACAGTACTTCCTGCGCGAGAAGGTCGAACTACTTGGCAACAGCTTCAGCCTACGTATTCAGGTCTATGGCTTCGAGGCCATGTGCCGGATGATCGAGGCAGGAGTGGGCATCGGCATCCTCCCGGAGTCCGCGGCGCTGCGCCACCAGCGCACTATGCAACTGGCGGTGGTCGAGTTGGATGAACCCTGGGTGCTGCGCGAGCGCAGCATTCTCGTGCGTGATCTAGAGGCACTGCCGAGTTTCATCCGCACCCTCGTGAACGTGATCCTGGAGAAGCCGTTGGCGGCTCCGTAACGGTGCCGCCAGCGAAAATGCCTGGGTAGCTTTACCCCTGCCAACATGCTCGAGTTCGTCCCTGGGATCATGGAGCACTCAGCGCCAGTATTAACCCTAACCCTGCAGTACCGGCGAAATCCCTATCGTGCGCCCCGCAGTGGCCCGCTTAGGTTGCTGCGCCCCGGGCGTAGTCTGGGCCGCAAACACGAAGGCGGAGGCGCCCATGACCATCACCCTCGACCAACTCACCCAGGCCATAGCCAGCGAAAGACTTGAAGCTGCCTGCCTGCGCCAGCCGCACTTCACCGCCCATGTCCTGCGCTCTCGCGCCGAGGGCCATCCTTTCCGCGACTTCGCCCACGGCACGCTCGATGCCGTGCTCGAACTTCCCGAAGGGAGATTTTCGCTGCGGATTCGCTGGGAGGCCGAAGGGCAATCACAGGCCGAGCACGGCTGGATATGCCGCGAGGCCCCGCACATGAACGGCGGCGGCATTTTCTCCGACGTACCCATTCTCGACGAGGACGGAGCCCCGCTGGCCGCCGACGCGGACGGGCTGGTGGGCCTCGCCTACGAGTTCTTCTCCTACCAGGACATCGAGTCAGCCATTACGCCGGTACTGCCGGTGCGCCCGGAGCCAGAGTTTGCACCAGGCCCGGATGCCGATCTATTCAGGCCTTGGCATGGCCGGCGCAAAAGGCGCGGGCGATGAGCAGACCTCCCACGCTCTACCTGCTGCGACGGCCCGGAGCCGCCTGTCCTGCCAGGAAGGTATCTCCCTCAACGAGAGGGCCTAAATTCCGTAGAAATATCCGCAATAATTTCCGCATACAGCAGTAATCTTCCGACCCATTATTTGTAGATAAATGCTTAAATTATAAGTCTTTTAGAGCTTTTTAATTTCTGCAAAAATATCCGCAAACGAGGTGCCATATCATGCAGCTGGTGACCGGGACGCATTGGCTTGAGCCGCTGCTGCCGTCCGATTTTCCGTCCGAGATCCTGAGCATGGCCGAGCAGCTTCCTTACCAGGCGGGCAAGCTGGCAGGGATGCTTCCTCCCGAGACCACTACCTGCGTGGGTGGCCTGCTGCGGGTGACCAGCAGCTTCTACAGCAACCTGATCGAGGGCCAATTCACCGAGCCGGTCAGCCTGGCGCCTCACGCGCCAAAGCGCAGTCGCAAAGAGCTGACGGAGCTGGCGGTGGCACACATCGGAGCACAGGAGGCATTCGAACGCGCCATCTCACGGCACAGCACAGTACCGTGGAGAGAGTTTTTCTCCCCAGTTTCGCAGCTCGAATACACCGCCGGCTGTTCGAGTCGGCCACCGAGGAACAGCTACGCCTTGCCGATGGTGACCGCCTCGTCCCCGGCCAACTGCGCGATGCCACCGAGCGGGATGTGATGGTCGGCCAGCATGCAGCTCCGGCCTGGGCGGCGGTCACGCCGATGCTCAACCGGATGCAGCAGGTCTATGGCAGCCCGGCGGACGCTCGCACACGCCTCCTGGCGGCCATGGCGTATCACCACCGGCTGGCATGGGTTCACCCCTTCGCCGACGGCAACGGGCGCGTGGTGCGCCTCCTGACGCATCTCCAGTTGCACAAGCTGAATCTCTCCTCGCCGCTATGGTCGCTCTCCCGCGGCCTGGCCCGCCGGCAGGAGCAGTATTACGCCCGTCTCGCCAATGCCGATCAGCCGCGCCGGGGCGATCTGGATGGGCGAGGCCAGCTCACCCAAGCCGGCCTGTTCGAGTTCGTGGGTTTCATGTTGGACACTTGCCTCGACCAGATGCGCTACATAGAGGCCGCGATGCGGGTCGGCCAGATGCGCGAACGCCTGGAGAAGATTTTCGCCTGGGAACCCCGGATCAGCTCGGCGGGAGTCAAGCCGGAGGTCGCCCGTGCGCTGCATGTCCTGCTCACCCAGGGCAAGGTCGGCCGAGCCGACTTCAAGGTTTTCACCGGCCTTGGCGAGCGGACGGCGACCGATCAGCTCAGGAAACTCGTCGAACTGGGGCTGGTCGACAGCCCTACGCCCAAAGCGAGGGAGATTTTCCCCGCTCTGCCGGTATGGTTCGCGCAGCAGCTTTTCCCTGACTTGCACCAGAGGCTTGGGCCGGCATTGTAGATGCCCTCTGCCCCTCGACTTGGGATTCTCGGGGTGCCCGGGCTTCAGGCTTAGATGATCGGCGCGCTCTCAACGGCATCGTGTTCGTACTGAGCACGGGCATTCCCTGGGAAGACCTGCCCCAGGAGATGGGCTGTGGCAGTGGCATGACCTGCTGGCGCAGGTTGCGGGACTGGCAGGAGGCTGGCGTCTGGCAGCAGTTGCATCAATGGCTGCTGAACGAGCTGCGACAGGCGGACAAGCTCGACCTGAGCCGAGCCAGTATTGATGGTGCCTGCGTCGCCAGCCCCCGGGGGTTCGGAAACAGGCCCCAACCCGACAGATCGAGGCAAACTCGGCAGCAAACGCCACCTGATCCCTGACAGGAGCGGTACTCCGCTGGCGCTGTGTGTCACCGGAGCCAACCGCCATGACTCCATCGTGTTCGAGTCACTGGTCGATGCCCTGCCTGCCATCCGGGGCAAGCGCGGCCGGCCGCTACGCTGGCCGACCAAGCTGCATGCTGATAAGGCTTACGACTGCCGACGCTGTCGCGAGCACCTGCGCCAACGGGGCATCCAGTCCCGCATTGCACGCAAAGGTATCGAGAGCAAGGAACGGCTCGGTCGGCACCGCTGGGTCGTCGAGCGGACCCACGCCTGGCTGGCGGCCATGGGCAAGCTACGAACGCGCTTCGAACGGCGGCTGGATATTCATCTGGCCTTGTTATGTCTGGGGTGTTGCGTAATTTGCATCAGACAATTAGCGAGGTTTTGATAGCGGCTCTTATTCGGAAACCTGGCGCACATCCAGCACGGCCCAGACTTCCCAGCCCTTCTTGCGCACGATCTTTTCGGCTTCGAGCTGGGCCTCCAGCGTGCTGAGCGAGCGTGATTTGTGCTCGAAGCGAAAGGTGGGGCCGCCGCTGGGCTTGCGAACGCTCAGCTCTACCTGGATGTAGGAGGGACGCTGTTTGGGTTTGGCGGGCGCGGGTTTAGCGGGTGCAAGCCCCAGGGCTTCGCGCATTTCGGCTTCGAGACGCTGCTGTGTATCCAAGCGGGAATATCCGTTGCGGCTGCCTTGAGGAGGGCCATTATCCGTGAGCCGGTCCCGGGCGCCAAGTTCGAAGCCGCTCCTGGCTTCGAGCCCCCGATTCGGCGCAACCGGGCCACCAGTCGGGCGAGCAGGGGCATGGAGTCGGCGTCGCCGGCTAGACCTGCGGCGAAACCACGCCACCAGTACACCCAGTTATCCCATGTGGTTGGGGCTGGAAGACCATAATGCCCATGCGCCTGCGGAGCCTCGAAAACGTCCCTCGCCGAGCGGTCGAAGGCGTCACACAGGATGATGGAAAGCGGACGAGCCATGCGGATCTCCTCACGTTCAACTCTCGGGAAGCCAGACTGATCGAACGGGTCACGCTGCGCCAACAATCTCATCGATCAGCCGCTTCGCTGCCAGCTTGACGCTGGCCGGCAGCTCCAGGCGATCACCATGTCCGTTGCGCTCGAAGGCAACAACCAGCTGCGCTCTCCAGAGCACCCCATCGGTTGTGGGGTCCGGTTCTGCTCCTTTGGCGATGGCGATCCGTGCAGCGCGATAGGCCGCCTTCCACTCTGCACGGGTGACGTTGTAGCGACCGAGGCCTGGCTTGCGCTTGAAAGGGATACCTTGTCGCAGGGGATTCTTCGGGGTGTGCCGGGCTGGAAGACGATGTGGACTGGCATTGGGATCGCATCTTTGCCGGTGCGGCGCTGACCGCTGCTGGGTATCGGCGCCGAGCTGGCCGCGCCGGAGAATCGACAAGATGGCGATCGCGTCATCATCGCCGGACGCGACAGCTTGCAAGACACAGTGAACCAGGTCGGCCAGGAGGTCACTCGGCGCAACCTCAACATCCAGCCCACCTTGACCGAACGGCCCGGCCTGCCGGTGAGGATCATCGTCAACCGCGACTTGGTGCTGCGGCCGTACCAGCCGCTGTTCTTCAACCGGGGACTTCACGATGAGTACAACCAAGAAACTGCGGCTGGGGCCGCTGCCCAAGACCGAAAACGTCAAGCTGACCTTCGCCTGCCCGGCCAGCCTGAAAGCCGACCTCGACCGCTACGCCGCGCTGCACGCGCAGGCGTATGGCGAGGCGGTCGATGCCGTGGCGCTGATCCCGCACATGCTGGAGGCGTTCATCGCTGGGGATCGGGGTTTTCGTCGTGGAGCTACGGCTTCTGGGCGATCCGCGAAAGCAGCCTCAGCGCTGATCAGTCCCGCAGCCGCGCGGAGTGAATCGGCTCTGGCCGGCGCGCCGGGCCGCCTCGATCAGTGCCGCGCTGGCCGGACTGTCCTTGCCGGCGAAAGCGTAGAAGCGCGCCGCCGGCAGTTCGGGCAGGCCATCTTCGCGGCTCAGCACGCGCAAGCCTTCGCCGCGCTGGCTGTCGGCGATGACCGTGGTGGCGAAACCCGCTCGCGCCGCCGACAGGCAGCCGGCCATGCTGCTGCTCTCGAAGACGATGCGCCAGGTGCGATCCGTCTGGCTCAGCGCCGTGACCGCCGATTCCCGATAGACGCACGGCTCGGGGAAGACCGCTAGCGGCAGCGGCTCTCCCGCCGGCAGCGGCTGATCGGCTGCGAACGCCCAGACCAGCGGTTCTTCCCACAGCAGCGTGCCGCTGCCTTCGACCCGGCTGCATTGCTTGCCGAACACCAGATCCAGGCGGCCACGCTCCTGCTGGCGCAGCAGGTCGGCGGTGATGCCAACCTTCAACTCCACCGTGGCTTCGGGATGCCACTGGCGGAAGCGTTGCAGCACCTGTGGCAGCCAGGCACCGGCAAAGTCTTCCGAGGCGCCGATGCGCAGGCGCCCGCGCAGCGAGACGCCCCGCAGCTTGGCGCGGGCCTCGCGTTCCAGATCGAGGATGTTGCGGCCGTAGGCGTACAGGGTGTCGCCCGCCTGGGTCAGCTCCAGCCGGCGCGTGGTGCGCGCCAGCAGGCTGGCGCCCGCGATCTGTTCCAGCCGCCGCATGTGCCCGCTGACGGCCGAAGGCGTCAGCGCCAGCCGCTCGGCGGCGGTGGCGAAGCTGCCACTGTCCACGATTTCGAGGAAGGTGCGCAGCAACACCGTCTCCAGCGGCGGACCATCGACGATGGGGGATATGTTCATCCTGTCATTCAACATGAAAAATCATTAATGATGAATGATTATTCTCCAATCGAATGGAGTCGTCCAGCTACGCTGGCGCATCTTCATGACGAGAGACAAGCCCATGCACAACTACCACTTCGCTTCGACCGAACGGCTCGACATCGCTCATCTCGAATGGAACCCGCAGGGCAGTCGAACCGCCATCCTGCTGCACGGCTGGCCGGACAGCCCCGAATGCTGGAAGGCCGTGGCCCCCGTCCTGGCCGATGCCGGCTACCGCGTGCTGGCGCCGGCGTTACGCGGCTTCGCGCCGACGCGCTTCCGCGATGCCGCCACGCCGCGCAGCGGCCAGTTGTCCGCCCTTGGCCGTGACCTGCTGGATTTCATCGACGTGCTCGGCCTGGCGCAGCCCACGCTAGTCGGCCACGACTGGGGCGCACGCGCGGCCGCCAATGCCTGCGGCCTACGTGACGGCGTGGCCTCGCACTTGGTCATGCTGTCGGTGGGCTACGGCACCAACGATCCGAACCAGCCGCTGGCGCTGCCGCAGGCGCGCAACTACTGGTATCACTGGTACATGGCCACGCCGCGCGGCGCGCGCGTGGTGCAGGACGAGCGCGAGGCGTTCTCCCGGATGATGTGGGACACCTGGGCACCGTCAGGCTGGTACGAACAGGCCGACTTCGACGAGGCGGCGCGGGCTTTCCAAGGCGAGGACTGGGCCGAAATCGTGCTGCACTCCTACCGCCACCGCTGGGGCTTCGCGGAGGGCGATCTGGCCTATGCCGAGGATGAAGCGCGCCTGCATCCGGCGCCGGTGCTGTCGGTGCCGACGCTGGTGCTGCACGGCGGTGCCGACACCTGCAACCATCCCGACAGCTCCAAGGGGCGGGAGGCATTCTTCCAGGGCGGCTACGAGCGGCTGGTGCTCGATGGCGTGGGGCATTTCCCACAGCGCGAAACGCCGCAGGCTGTCGCCGAAGCAATCCTGCGGTTTTGCCTGAAGTAAGTGGCTGATCCCTCGAATGCGCAGCCGAACGCTGCGCGTTCTTCGTTCTGGAGTACGGCAACCGATCAAGCTATGATGACGGACCAAGTTCGCTGTCCCTTGGCAATCGTCACCGCCACAGCGCGACCAGGCTTGCTCTCTCAAGGCTCTTATGTGGCTCCCAGCCCACAATGCCGCATCCTCTGCAAGCGGCACTAAACAGAGCTAACCTATTGCCACGCATATGGTTTCAAGGCTCGCGTGATTTGCACGAAAGGCTTGACGCCGGCCCTTTTTTGCTCGACATGCCGATGGGCTGAAGCTCGAACGCATGCAGGCCTCCCGGCAGTATGCCGGCGGCGGCTTCGCGAACACCTACCCCTCCAGCGCGCAGCGCGTGCCCGAGGGCCGGCCGACGCTGGCCGACTTCCTGTTCCGCGGCGAGGGCCGCACGCCGGCGAACCCCCACCCCATCATCGACCCACGCGCCAGCTGGGCACGCCCCGTCGAAACCGGACTGCGGGCCACTTGGCTCGGCCATTCGACCGTGCTGCTGGAAATCGACGGCCACCGGGTGCTGACCGATCCGGTGTGGGGCGCGCGCGTCTCACCGTTGCCCTTTCTCGGCCCCAAGCGCTTCCATCCGGTGCCGGTCGACATCGCCGCCCTACCGCCGCTCGATGCGGTGCTGATCTCCCACGACCACTACGACCATCTGGACTACCCGAGCATCCGGGCGCTGGCCAAGCGGCGGGTGCCCTTCATCACCTCGCTCGGCGTCGGCCTGCATCTGGAAGCCTGGGGCATGCCGGCCGAGCGTATCGTCGAGCTCGACTGGTGGGAGCGCACCGTGCTGCCGGGAGGCCTAGCGATCACCGCCGCGCCAGCACATCACTACTCCGGACGTGGGCTGCGCGATCGCAACGTGACGCTGTGGTCGTCGTTTGCCCTGCGCGGCGAGCACCATGCGGTGTTCTTCAGCGGCGACACCGGGCTGTCGCCGGCCTTCGCCGAGATCGGCCGGCGGCTCGGGCCCTTCGATCTGGTGATGCTCGAGGTCGGCGCCTGCCACCCGGCCTGGGGGAATATTCACCTTGGGCCGGACAACGCCCTGCGGGCCTGGGCGCAACTGGGCAGCGGGCGTTTCCTGCCGGTGCACTGGGGCACTTTCAACCTGGCGATGCATCCCTGGGCCCAGCCGGCGGATGTGCTGCTGGCGCACGCCTCGGAGGGGCTGGTCATGCCGCGCCTGGGCGAGCCGGTCGAGCCGGCCCGGATCGAGGCGGTGGAGCCGTGGTGGCGTGGGGTGGCCGAGGGCGATTGGCAGGACGATGCGCCGCAGGAAGCCGGGCCTCTGGTGCAGCCCGTCCAGGACTAGCCGCACCGCGACACGCGCCCAAGGCGATGCCCGGCCAGCGCCTTGGGATTTTTCGGCTGGCAGGTAGCATGGCCTGCAACCACCATTGCAGCGCATGCGCGAGGCCAGACACATGCAATTCACCCACGAACAGGAGCCGGCGATCCGCTCGCAGGCCAGAATCCTCAAGTGTGGGATGACAATAAAGTTTCATCCTAATCCACCCCTGAAAGCCGCTATTTCTGGCGGCTTTTTGCTTTCCGGTTCAGCTAAAGTTTCATCCTGAACAGGCCTAACCCTGAGTAATCCCCAGAAATTTTCCCGAAAAATCAAATAGGTAGGGCTTGAAGAGGCCTGCATGGGCGGGCACGTTGGTTGTCGCCAAACAAAAACAGCGTCTCCAGCCCCATGCAGACCGTCCAATTCTTGCACGATGCCTTCGCCAAGGCACTCCTCACGATCCATGCCCGCCGTCTCGAAGCCCTGATGGCCGCGGTGGCCGCCCTGCTGCAAGGCCGCTGCCTGAGCCTGACCGCGCTGGGGCGCTTCCTGCCCGGCTCTGCCTATCCCAAGCATGCGATCAAGCGGGTCGACCGCCTGCTCGGCAACCGGCAGCTGCAGGCCGAGCGGGGGTTGTTCTACTGGGCCATGCTCCGCGCTCTGCTGGGCTCGCTCAGGCATCCCCTGATCCTGGTGGACTGGTCGCCGATCGATGCCGCCGGCAAGCTGTTCCTGCTGCGCGCCGCGATCCCGTTGGCCGGACGTTCGCTGCCAGTCTGTGAAGTCGTCCATCCGCGCGAGGGCTGCCCGCGTTGCCAGAAACGCCTGCTCGAGGCGCTCGCGGCGATGCTGCCGGCCGGCTGTACGCCCATCCTGGTCACCGATGCCGGCTTCCGGCGGCCCTGGTTCCAGGCCGTCGGAGCCATGGGCTGGTATTACGTCGGCCGTGTGCGCAATCGCGATCTGTGCCGATTCGGCGAGCAGCCCTGGCAGCCGGTGAAAAGCCTGTACGCCCTGGCCTCGGCATCGCCGAAACGGCTCGGTTGTCTCGAAATGACGCGCTCGGCGCCTTGGTCCACCCCGCTCTACGCGGTGAAGCAGGCGCCGCGGGGGCGCAAGCACCGGCGCGTCACCGGAAGCGTGGCCCGGGACAAGCGCAGCCGGCAAAACGCGCAGCGCGAAAGCGAGCCCTGGCTGCTGGCCAGCAACCTGCCCGAGGCGCAGTGGAATGCCGCGCAGGTCGCGGCGATCTACAAGCGGCGCATGCAGGTCGAGGAAGGCTTCCGCGACCTGAAGAGCCATCGGCTGGGGTTCGGCCTGGAACAGCATCGAAGCCGCTGCCCGCGGCGCATCGAGATCCTGCTGCTGATTGCCGTGCTGGCCAGCTATGCGCTGTGCCTGCAGGGCCTGCAGGCGCGAGAGGCAGGGCACGAGCGGCGCTTTCAGAGCAACAGCGTCAAGGACAGGCACGTGCTGTCGCTGTGGCGTAAGCGTCCGGCCAAGTCATCTGGTTTGAGCCCGCCAGGCTAAGAGATGGTGTCCACCTATTTATCGTGGACACCATCTCCAGGCTTTCAAGCGGGAAATCATGCAGCGTCGTTCCTATTCCACGGCCTTCAAGGCTCAAATCGTGCAGGAGTGTGGCCAGCCCGGCGCCTCCGTCGCCAGCGTGGCGCTGAGCCATGGCATCAACAGCAACGTTGTCCATAAATGGATACGCACGGCTCGCAGCCAGGCGGTTGAAACCCTGCCGGCGTTCATCCCGCTTGCGCTTGAATCGCCGGCGCGAGCGGAGTGCTCATCCAGCGCGGACATCCGTATCGAAATTCCTCATCGCCGTACGACCTTGACCGTTCACTGGCCTGCGGGCGATGCGCAGGGCTGTGCCCGGTTCGTGCGCGAGATCCTGCAATGATCCGTATCGATGCCATCTGGCTCGCCACCGAACCGCTGGATATGCGGGCCGGAACGGAAACGGCGCTGGCCAGGGTGGTGGAGGTCTTCGGTGCGGCGAAGCCACACAACGCCTACCTGTTCGCCAACAAGCGGGCCAACCGCATGAAAGTACTGGTTCACGATGGTTTCGGTGTCTGGCTGGCCTCGCGCCAGCTGAACCGAGGTCGCTTCGTCTGGCCGGGCAGCTGGCAGGGTGCCCAGTTTGAACTGAGCGCCGAGCAGCTTCAGGCACTGGTGGTCGGGCTGCCTTGGCAGCGGGTCGGATCGGGGGCCGAAATCCGCCTTTTATAGTTGGCCGTCAGGTGCCCCATGCCGCGCAATTGACCGAACGGTCTATCGTCGATGGCGATCAAGGCAGGCACACTCGGCGCCATGACTTCTGCTTGCTTCGACCATCTGACTCCCGAGCAACTGCGCGAACTGGCGGCGCAGTTGACGCAGCAGGTCCATTACTACAAAACCCGCGGCGAGCAGCTGGCTCACGAAATTGCCGTCCTCAAGCGGCATCGGTTTGCCCGGCGCAGCGAGCAGCTCAAGGCTGCCCAGCTCAGCCTGCTGGACGATCTGCTCGATACCGATATCGCGGCCATCGAAGCCGAGCTCGAGGAACTGGCTCCAGCTCCCGCCGCTACCGAGCCACGCCGGCAGCCCAAGCGCACGGCCTTGCCGCCGCAGTTCCCCCGCACGCTGATCCATCACGAGCCGGACACCACGCAGTGCTCCTGCGGCTGCCAGCTCAAACGCATCGGTGAAGATGTCAGCGAAAAGCTCGACTACACCCCGGGCGTCTTCACGGTGGAGCAACATATCCGCGGCAAATGGGTCTGCGAACGATGCGAAACGCTGATCCAGGCGCCGGTTCCGGCCCAGGTGATCGACAAGGGCATCCCGACTGCCGGGCTGCTGGCCCAGGTCATGGTGGCCAAGTTCGCCGACCATCTGCCCCTGTACCGGCAGGAAAAGATCTTCGGCCGGGCCGGTTTCGCCCTCCCGCGCTCGACCCTGGCGCAGTGGGTCGGCCGTTGCGGCGTGCAACTGCAACCACTGGTCGATGCGCTGCGGGACATAGTCCTGGAGCAGAACGTCGTCCATGCCGACGAGAGCCCGGTGCAGATGCTCGCGCCGGGCATGAAGAAGACCCAGCGCGCCTACGTCTGGGCCTACGTTCCCAGCCCGTTCGCCGGGCTGCGTGCGACGGTCTACGACTTCAGCCCCAGCCGTGCCGGCGAGCATGCCCGCACCTTCCTGGGCGACTGGAAAGGCAAGCTGGTCTGCGACGACTTCGCCGGTTACAAGGCCTGCTTCGAGCGGGGCGTGACCGAGATCGGCTGCCTGGCCCATGCCCGGCGCAAGTTCTACGACCTGCATGTCGCCAACCAGAGTCAACTGGCCGAGCAGGCTCTGCGTTACATCGGTCAGCTGTACGACATCGAGCGCGAGGTGCGCGACCTGCCGCCCGACGAGCGATGGCGAATACGCCAGGAAAAAGCCAAGCCCATCGCCGATGCCCTGCACGGCTGGATGCTCACCCAGCGCCGGTTGGTGCATGAAGGCACGGCCATCGCCAAGGCACTCGACTACTGCCTCAAGCGCTGGACGGCCCTCGTGCGCTATCTCGATGACGGGATGGTGGCGATAGATAACAACTGGTGCGAAAACCAGATACGCCCGTGGGCCATCGGCCGCGCAAATTGGCTGTTCGCCGGCTCACTGCGCAGCGGCAAGCGTGCGGCCGCCCTGATGACGCTGATTCAATCGGCACGCCTGAACGGGCATGATCCGTATGCCTATCTGAAAGATGTGCTGACCCGGCTGCCGACGCAGAAGGCCAGCGAGATCACCCAGCTGCTGCCACACAACTGGAAACCTTCCTGCAAGGTGTGATGCCCGGCCGCTTACGCTGTGGCGGCTGGGACTGGAGTATGCACGCACTTATGCGGGAGACATTTCCCGGGAGAGGCTGCGGGAGCTGGAGTTGGCTCTGCGGCGGGAGGTCCACCGGCAAACGCAGGAACGGGGGTGATTTTGTGGGATCACTCAGGGCCTAACCCTGCTGAAAGTAGCCTCGCAGTGAAAATAAAGAATCATCCCAATGCTTGGCTACTGGATCGAACTCGCCATTTGTGACCGGAAGCGACCCATAGCAGCCGGTCAGGGCGTCTACGAAACAAGGGGCGGTTCAATTGGCACCCGACTGGTATTTGCGGTCAGGGCTTATGCCTCTCGCCTGGCGGGGGAGCAAATCGATGGTAGCTGAACGCCTCTAGGCTGGAAATGAGCTACTCCACTACCGTGCCTAGTCAACTCAGGCTGGTTAGAGAAAAGCTGAAAAGTGGTGGGCTACGAAGCGGAGAGCTGGCTGAAGAGAGGGGCGAAGCAGCTTGGTATCTCCCAGAAACGAAAACCCCGGCTCAAGGCCGGGGTGGGTGTTTCGTGGTCTTTGCAAGGAGTCGTAAGCTTTCGCTCATTGGAGCTCAGTGCCAACCTCTGGACCGATGCTACGAGTGGTTGACACCTGTGTCAACCCCCATTTATACAGGCGCCTCGCCGAGAAGGAAGCCGAGCATGCCGCATAGCGTCCAGTATAGACCCTTGCTGATCGATGAGCTGATCAGCTCTCACAGAATCGCTAGCTACAGCAAAGTTTTTTCCACAACCAACGACGCGGAGCTGGTCGGCGCCTATCTGTGGAATTCCCATGTTTGTGCGGCGCTCTACCCATTGCTGAGTGCGGTAGAGGTCACCCTCAGAAACTCCATAGATGCCGCTCTCATGGCTGATCTTGGTAAGTTTTGGTGGAAAGCAGGGAAGCTGAAATATAAGAGCTTTACCCCTGGTGCTGTTACGCGACCATATCCTATTGATCGCCTTACCAAAAATTTTTCGACGGCGTTCAATGTGGCTAAAACCGAAAGAAAGGAGCGCGGTGGCAAGGGGAGCCCTGATCATCAGGAGGTCGTTTCCAAAACCGATTTTTCGACATGGGAGTTCATTCTTGAGAATGAATACATGGGGAACAACCTGATCTGGCCCAAGCACCTAGGGCGGGTGTTCAAAGGGCAGTGGCCTACTACACAGGCTGCCACCATGCTCGCGGATTGCAAGAACAGAGTTTGCTTAGTCCGAAAGTTTCGGAATCGTGTGTTCCATCACGAGCCCGCATGGAAGCGCTTCGGAGTCACCGATGAGCAGCAGGCGGTGGTTCATTTGCATGAGAAAATCGGCAAAATCACCGAGCTGATTTCGTGGATTTCGCCGGAAAAAATCGATTTGCTTGAGAAAAGCGGCGTGATCAGAACCGCTTACCGAGCGTGCTCGGTAGCTGAGATTGAACGGTTCAAATATCAGTCCAAGACGAGTACGGTCAACAGCATGGCTAAGCTCATCAAGGTTGCCGAGGCGGCTAGCCTTGGCAATAAGGTTGTCAAAATTGCGGTCTACGGGAGGCGCAAAGCGGTCTACACCATGCAACCAGCCTGATGCTGACGTCGTTAGGCTGGGGGTGCTTTGTCAGGTCGGCTACAAGAGATGCCGCTCTAGCAACCCGCATCAGCGCTTATGGCCCGGTGAAAATCCATTGTCTTGGCCAAGAGGGATTAGCTTCTTGGCTGGAGCGCAAGCCACGACAATTTTCACTTTGGCGCGACGTAGTACCGCTTCGACGCCTCGCGAAATTTTTTATTCAGATCTTGAGGTGTGAGCTGGCCTGCCTCAGTAAGTTGGTTGAAGAGCTTTTCATCCATCAGTACAAGATCGGGACTCACTGGCAATGCGAGGAATCTTGCTTCAAGCAGCTCCCAGTTTGAATCAGGGAGGATAAATTTTTCTCCGGATGTTGAGTAGGGCACCCAGACGGTATCTTGTAGAATCGATCGCCATTTGATGAAAATCAATGTAAGTAACTGGGCCACAAGTAGCCGGGACGTGGCATGAGGGTCACTTATTCCCCTGAAGACCCGGACGGTGTCGTGAACCTGTTCCACCTCATCTTTTTCAAGCTCTGATTGGGTGGGTATGGAAGGTAGTGGTTCCATGACGGAGTCGCTATATAGTGGTCGCTTCTTGGCGGCACAATGGGCTCGTGCGGCCAGCATGACAAAATATTCCGTAATGATCTGGTGCTTGATGCTCCCTTGGCTCCTGAGAATGCTTAGCTGTTCTTAGTAAAGGTCTTCAGTAGATTTAATCATGCCCTGCTCGGCAGGCTGCTCCCACAGCCTAGCTACGACAAACGCATCCTTAGGCGCCCTCTGGAGAGACTCACCGGTTTTCTTGTCAATCACCGATAAAACCTTCTCACCACACAGCCATTCCGCTAGGTGCTTTTGGGGGATCACATGCTGGTTGACGGTGATCTGATGGGGGTTCCTCACGCGCTCGCTATTCTCGCCGCGAGTTTCGCTCGGTTTTTCATGCGGGGAGTGATCTTTATGGTACATGTGCTGTTCCCTAATGGTCGTCGTTTCTAATCCCTGCCCATGAGGGGGCAGCTTCTGGCCGCTTGTTGTCTGTAACGACCGGCCGGTTTGGATCGGCTAGCAATCATTCGGCGATATCGGTGCTCCTCTAACCAGAACAGTTGCAAGCTTTAGCTCCTTCATCTGGAGGCGCTAATCATGAACGCAACGCCTATTAATGCAGGGCATCAGCCCTGGAATAAAGGAAAACTGGTTGGTCAGAAAGCACCGCTTAGGCTCAAGGATATCTGGGCCATCCGTGTCAGATTGCAAATCGCTGAAAAAACGCGCGATCTTGCACTTTTCAATCTGGCAATCGATAGCAAGCTGCGAGCCTGCGATCTGGTCAAGCTTCGAGTCCGGGATATAGCCCATGGGACCGAGTGGCGTCACGTGCCATTGTCATGCAGCAGAAGACACAACGCCCTGTGCAGTTTGAGATCACTGAGCAGACAAGGGACGCCGTAGGAAACTGGATTCGGCACGCAATGCTCCGTGCGGAGGATTTTCTCTTTCCGAGCCGGCTGCACGATTCTGATCACCTATCTACCCGACAGTATGCGCGCATCGTTGATAGCTGGGTAACGGCGATCGGCCTGGATCCCACTGCGTACGGAACCCATACGATGCGTCGAACAAAAGCCTCACTGATCTACCGACGGACGAAGAATCTTCGAGCTGTCCAGCTACTGCTAGGCCATACGAAGCTCGAAAGCACGGTGCGATACTTGGGTATTGAGGTCGACGACGCGCTGGAGATAGCTGAACAGACGGAGGTGTGAGCCAGGTCGGCTGGCGACCATGAGCTCTGTGGTCGCCAGCACGGCCAAGTGCGGTGTTCGTGGTTCGTCATCGAGGGCCGGTCAGAAATGAGGGCGGACGTTGAGAGCAGCCTGGAACACGGCTGCGTTCAACCCAGAGGAAACGGCATAGGATGGAGAGGTGGAAGGTAGAAGTTACCGAAAACTGCATGGCTGGCTGAGCTATTGATTGCCTTGAGTACGTCATTGACGTATGCTCTGCCCATGCTGACTATCATCGAATCTCCGCTGTTCACCAAGCTCTGGCCCGATTACTGGACGGAGGATGAACGTGGTGCCTTCATGACCTTTCTCGCCAGCAACCCCGAGGCTGGTGCTGTCATTCCCGGCTCCGGTGGTTGCCGCAAGGTGCGCTGGGGGATCGAAGGACGCGGCAAGAGCGGTTCCGTACGCGTCATCTACACTGCGCAGTTGGCCAGCGGAGCCCTGGTGGCCCTGTTGATTTACGGCAAGGGCGCTACCGACAACATTCCGGCGCATATCCTGCGCAAGATCGCCAAGGAGATGAATCATGCCCCTGACTGAGAAAGAACTGCTTGAGCGAGATGCCAAGCGCAACATCGGCGAGGAGCTGTTGGCCGCCATTGTCGATGTCAAGGCAGGACGCCACGGCGCCGTGCATCGCGTGGAATTGACCGAGGCCGCCGAGGCGCGCAGCAAAACCGGGCTGTCGCAGCCGAAATTCGCTGAGTTGCTGGGAGTATCGGTGCGCACCCTGCAGGAGTGGGAGCAAGGTCGCCGCTCGCCATCTGGCGCTGCGCGCTCACTGCTGCATATCGCCGCCCAGCGTCCAGACGTGTTCCGGGACGTACTTTCGGGTTGAGTGCGCACAGAGCAGAATGAGAAAACTGCTCAGATGACCAGCATTCCTGTAAGTCGCGTGATAAGCGAGTCCGGCCAGAAGCAGTCAATCGGAAATGGATAGCATGGCAGCAAGAAAATAGCGCTCTTAGGATTGATGACTATGCTGTTAGAAATGGATGGGCTTGCTGTCCATTTCGTATTTTCTTTGAGTAGGGCCGCATTCGCAGTGACCACCTTCAGGCAAAACAAGGGCTCACAGGATGTACGTCCGAATTGATGAGAATCGCTGGAAAATTGCCGAGACTGTTGCGTTTGAGCGTCGTAATCAACTTCTAAACGCCCCGGACTTTCAGATCATTGTAGATCTCATAGTTAGGGGGATCGATAAAGTTTCAGTGGCACGAGAACCGTGTAAGAAGTCTCATGACTATTTTAGGGTTGTAGCCACTCTTCATTGCGCTCAGTCGCTCTTGGTGGATTTTTTCCACAACGCAAACACCGGATATCGTGCTCAATACCTAGAGAGCCCATCCCTAGGGGATACGGCAAACGGCTACTGCTCGCAGCAATTCGCCAGTTTGGTTGAGGCGAGGGTTAGAAAAAGGCTTCCCAGGGACTGGAGCCTAGATTGGGCACTGAGATCAATCCACAGCAAGTGCGCGAAATCATGGATACATCAGGGCTTGTGGGTCCGGAACGCACGCGAGGATTGTGAAGATCTCAAGATCGAGACGTGGTCACCTAATGCTCTTACTAACATGGATGCGCGAAAAAAGGCGCGCTATGGGCGACAACTGCCCGGGAAAGAAAGCCGTATCGATCTCAAAGGCGCTTGGGTGTCGATGGACTTGATGTGCCTCGATTCGCTGAAGCCTGAAAGAGCGGATGATATCCATCGTTACGGATTCACATAATCGCATCGCAACGTAGCTATATGCTCAAATCGCTCGCTCTGCTCACCGGGGCTGGCTAAATCCCGCCTTAGCTTAATCGTTATGAATGTCTACAAATGGTCGACTTCTGTTGGTCACGACAGGCCAGAGTCGACCGATTCTGTTGAAAAACTCCCAGAAACCAATTTTCAAGGAGTTTCAGGGAGAAGGATTGAGCTATCCTAAGCATCTCAATCGCCACTGATTGCAGGATACGCTTGCTGGGCTGAAGCCACTTAGCAACTTATGTGGTGTACTAGGCGAGCAAGTCGAATGACCGCGATTAGCCAGTTAAAGTCGACCCTGAGCGGATGTTCTTGATCGTCTAGTCTGGTCAAAAGCGGCGGGAGGACTATTAGCCAGCCGGGTGCCTTTCCGCGCCCCAAAGTGCTTGGTAGCTTGGACCGTCTGACAGCGGTGGCTGTGAGGGTTTATTGATCTGGATTGTTACCGGAATCGGAAAGTCGACCCCCACAATCGCGACTTCACCTTGCTTAAGGTTCGGAAGGAATGCTGCTGCAGATCTGTCGATTTCCCCGCAAGCCCGCTCAACAACGTCTCTATCGCGATCATTGGTTAAGCGATGTACCAATAATGTGCCCATCTGACTAAGTACACCCTCGGTAATGTCACGCGGACGCTGAGTTGCTAGACAGATATTCAGGCCATACTTTCTCCCTTCCTTTGCAATCAGTTCAAAGGCGTCTAGACTTTGCAGGTCATCTTCACTTCCTACCGACTTGCCGAGAAAGTTGTGCGCTTCGTCCAGAATCACCAAGAGGGGACTATTTCTAAAGGCATCGTCCCGAGCGCGTTGGAGCAGTATGCGACCAATGGCATTAGCGACAACCTCTCGGGCATTGAACTCATATCCGATGGAGCTAAGGCAGATTCGTAAAAGTTTGGCATCGCTGTTGAGAAACTGATCTAACTGCTGAGAAAGACTTGGCAGATCTGGGTTGGAACTGAATACACACGCGAGCGAGGAAGAGCCCATCACACCTGTGATCCGTGTTAGAAGGGACGAGCAGTACGATTGCTCGTTGCTCGGGCCGCCCCAGCGATCAAAATTGTTTGAGCCAGCATCTGGATAACAGCACTCTTGAACGATCTGCCTAACCAAGAAACGAAGGTCGAAGGGTTGCGTTGGACTATCAACTAATCTGGCGTTATCGTCCGTGCTAAGCGCTCTACGGTAATCGGCTTTCGGCTGATTCACCTTAGGAACATACCCATTAGGGGCTATGGCGGGAACCAGTGCCGCAAGGCGTAAGCTTTTCATCGCCTCTCGGAGCTTCGGGCCTTGGGTTTTCCCTGAGGGCTGGAACAATGCAATAAAGTCACCTTCTGTAAAATTAGTAGGGGGGATCACGATCTCAGCCGAACTCTGGGCTTGATGTAATGGCTTGCCAAGGTGACAGTGCTTAGTATCTGGCCCAGTCAGTGAGCGGTACTCACTGGTAGCGTCCAGCAGAACAACCTTTGAGTTGTAACGTCGACACTCTTGGATGATTTTCGCTGTAGTCCAGCTCTTACCGCCGCCAGTTGATCCCAAGATTGCACAATGTCGGCCAAATAGCTTTTCTGGTGTAACGGAGATCGGAAATCCACTATCTCCAGACACTATTCCCAATTCGAGAGAGACCAATGGGGACTGTACATCAATACCGCCACTGGTGAGGAGAGGAATTCTAGAAACGAACTCACCCGGGGCAGAATACACACGATCCCCAAGGCGAGGATAAGTGCTAACTCCAGCTTGAACCCTAAGGGTAATTGGATCGATTGACCCAAGCAATCGAATAAAACCAATCGCATCGATCTTTCTTAGCCCGGAATAATCCTGGGATATCTCATTGCGATCTCTGTCAGGTAAGCTTACTTCAGTGATTCTTCCAAGAAGGATTGACTGCTGTCCTTCGACTAGTACTAGCTCACCAACCTCACCTTTGCCGTATCGATTATTGTTTAAATAGCAACCGCTTACCTCTCCTGCATGAGCAAGGTTCACCTTGATATGCTGAGCGGCAACGCTGGAGATGACGCCAATCTTAAGTTCCCCCAGCAAGATTCCGTTGGACGATATATCAATGGCCATGCTTTACTCTCCATTGCCTAAACGTCTAACGGCGTTTGCTAGCTGCTCTGCTGGCGAAATTGCGCGCAAATAGGGTATTCGATCAACGACATCTCTGAACGATCCACCGATAAAGTGGATATCAAATCCCTTTAGTGCAAGCTCATGGAATTTGCTCCAATATGGGCTTGAGCCATGATGCCCTCTATTGTGTACGTGCGCTATGCAGCGGTGATCAGCAAGAATTAGTTTCAGGCCTGGGTTCGACTGGATCGCGGAAAGTACAGGCTCGGAAAGATGGTCGTCATTGAAGCCAAATCCTGCAATAACTAGGCAGCTATTGGGTTGGCGAAGAAAGTCTAAGAAGCGAGAAAGTAGCTCTAGGTGCGGTTGAATAAAGGCCTGCTGATACTTGCCTTTCGCTGGATATATTAGGCACGCATTGTCAGGAGAAGGAGCGCCATCCTCATAGATTCCATTGTCTTCGCGCGACCAGCTTACCGAGCCGTGCAGTTTATAAAATTGAAAAATACCTTCGACAAATTCATGCTTATCGCTTTCTCGACGAACGATATCATAGCTGAAGTGCCTACCATCAAACCGTCGTTTATGAGTATAAGAAAGTCCATCGACAACCACCATCCCAAGGTCGGAGGCCGCTGTCTCGAAGCACATGTCGTAGTTGGTTGTGAATACCTTCAAGCGCGGATCACGTACACGGCGACGGGCGAGTTTCTGTAGCAAGTGCCTATAGCACGTAATATCAGATCCAGGTTGACTTAGGAAATTAGTACAAAGGCGAAGAATGAGAGCTTTTACCTGGCGAACGAAGTTCTCGACCATTTCATTTTGATTGAAAGCGAGGAAGGCATCGCACTGCGATAGAAAATGCTCGATGTTAGGTGAGTGCATCTCTGTGTATTGCACCACCTCGCAAACAGCAGTCGCCTGCTCTGTAAGACGTTCGCCTTTTGGATCACTGCACATGGCCTCCGTCCATAACCTCCACATGCTAGGGCCATTCACTGGCCCCAAAGACGTGCCGCTACCTGCGAAGAAGCCAAGGTTCGGCACTTGCAGTGCGCTTGCAAACAGCTCCGATAGGGCTGACTGATTACCTTTGATTCGCTGGAGAGCTCCCTGATCAATTTCTTCGCTACCAGTAAAGAGCTTGTATGCATCCTCAGTAATTGGCAGCCATTCAAGATTACCGGGAGGGAGATAGGCCAACTGGCCGTTATAGTCATCATGAAGAGGGTCAGGAGGAGGTAAAGAAACAGACATGACAAATATCCTGTTTGTCGAGTGTCAAAGGAGCCCAAAATGGGAAGCAGTGCATCATCCACGGGGATCACATAGCCGCGTCTGAGGCATTGGTGACGATAGTGGCATAGCGATATATGGAAGGCGATAGAAGCGCAGATATATGCGGCAACTGTATCCAGGCCTAGTCAAAGGCGGCATGTGCTGGCAAACGCCCGCCTGGTCATTGCTGAACGCTTCTGTCTATCTGTACCGTCGTGCTTTGCTGACATGATCACTGGGAAGCAATTGAACCACTGCTTGTAGCCGGTATCAGCTATGGCTAGAACCGCCTCAACGCATCCATTGGATAGTGGCTGCTTCTGGCCGATTCTGTTGAAAAAGTCGGTTTTCGAAGGAGACACGCAGACTCTCAGGAAAACCGACCTCCTAGAATCGCGTATACGCGACGATCTCCCTTGGGTAAGGGGTCAAGTACCCCCTGAAAATGCCTCGAAACCGTCGGATGCGACTTTTTCAACAGAATCGGCCGGACTCCACTTATCACGCGACTTACAGGCGTGATGGTCATCTGAGCAGCTTTCTCATTTCTGCTCTGTGCGCACTCAGCCCGAAAGTACGTCTCGGAACACGTCTGGACGCTGGGCGGCGATATGCAGCAGTGAGCGCGCAGCGCCAGATGGCGAGCGGCGACCTTGTTCCCACTCCTGCAGGGTGCGCACCGACACTCCCAGCAACTCAGCGAATTTCGGCTGCGACAGCCCGGTTTTGCTGCGCGCCTCGGCGGCCTCGGTCAATTCCACGCGATGCACGGCGCCGTGGCGTCCTGCCTTGACATCGACAATGGCGGCCAACAGCTCCTCGCCGATGTTGCGCTTGGCATCTCGCTCAAGCAGTTCTTTCTCAGTCAGGGGCATGATTCATCTCCTTGGCGATCTTGCGCAGGATATGCGCCGGAATGTTGTCGGTAGCGCCCTTGCCGTAAATCAACAGGGCCACCAGGGCTCCGCTGGCCAACTGCGCAGTGTAGATGACGCGTACGGAACCGCTCTTGCCGCGTCCTTCGATCCCCCAGCGCACCTTGCGGCAACCACCGGAGCCGGGAATGACAGCACCAGCCTCGGGGTTGCTGGCGAGAAAGGTCATGAAGGCACCACGTTCATCCTCCGTCCAGTAATCGGGCCAGAGCTTGGTGAACAGCGGAGATTCGATGATAGTCAGCATGGGCAGAGCATACGTCAATGACGTACTCAAGGCAATCAATAGCTCAGCCAGCCATGCTGTTTTCGGCAACTTCTACCTTCCACCTCTCCATCCTATGCCGTTTCCTCTGGGTTGAAAGCAGCCGTGTTCCAGGCTGCTCTCAACGTCCGCCCTCATTTCTGACCGGACCCTCGATGACGAACCACGAACACCGCACTTGGCCGTGCTGGCTCACACCTCCGTCTGTTCAGCTATCTCCAGCGCGTCGTCGACCTCAATGCCCAAGTATCGCACCGTGCTTTCGAGCTTCGTATGGCCTAGAGCCTGTTATTAACCACTGCTTTGGTTATCGTTTGCAGTTATGCAGACGACAACCCGAAAACCCTACCCCACCGATGTCAGCGATGAGGAGTGGGCCTTCGTGGCGCCCTATCTGGCGCTGATGCCCGAATCCTCCGCCCATCGCGTCCACAGCCTGCGCGAGGTCTTCAATGCCCTGCGCTACATCGTCCGCGGCGGCCTGCTCTGGCGGCAGATGCCGCATGATCTGCCGCCGTGGCAGGTGGTGTATCAGCAGACCCGACGCTGGATCGAGGCCGGCGTCTTCGAGGAACTGCTGCATGATGTGCGCGAGTTGATCCGGGTGGCGGACAAGCGCAAGGCTCAGCCCAGCGCCGTGATCCTCGACAGCCGCACCCTGCAGTCGACGCCGGAAAGCGGCACACGGGCCGGCTATGACGGGGCCAAACGCCGCAAGGGCTCGAAGGTGCATATGGCCGTGGATACGCTGGGGCAGTTGCTCGCCCTGCGGGTGACGCCCGCCAACGAACAGGACCGCGCCCAGGTGGCCGCCCTCGCCGAGCAGGTGCAGCGGGTGACCGGTGAGGCGGTGGAGGTTGCCTTCGCCGACCAGGGCTACAGCGGCGAGTCGGCGGCCCGACAGGCAGAGGCGCATGGCATCCAGCTGGAAGTGATCAAGCACACGGAAGCGAAGAAGGGCTTCATCCTGCTGCCTCGGCGCTGGGTGGTCGAGCGCAGCTTCGGCTGGATGGCCCGCTTTCGAAGACTGAGTCGGGATTACGAGCGCCTGGCCTCGACGCTGGCGGGCTTTCACTTCATAGCCTTTGTTTGCCTGATGTTGCCGACTGCTCTCAAGGCCTTGGCAGCACCAGGCTGATCAAGAAACGAACGGGTTAATAACAGGCTCTAGCAGTAGCTGGACAGCTCGAAGATTCTTCGTCCGTCGGTAGATCAGTGAGGCTTTTGTTCGACGCATCGTATGGGTTCCGTACGCAGTGGGATCCAGGCCGATCGCCGTTACCCAGCTATCAACGATGCGCGCATACTGTCGGGTAGATAGGTGATCAGAATCGTGCAGCCGGCTCGGAAAGAGAAAATCCTCCGCACGGAGCATTGCGTGCCGAATCCAGTTTCCTACGGCGTCCCTTGTCTGCTCAGTGATCTCAAACTGCACAGGGCGTTGTGTCTTCTGCTGCATGACAATGGCACGTGACGCCACTCGGTCCCATGGGCTATATCCCGGACTCGAAGCTTGACCAGATCGCAGGCTCGCAGCTTGCTATCGATTGCCAGATTGAAAAGTGCAAGATCGCGCGTTTTTTCAGCGATTTGCAATCTGACACGGATGGCCCAGATATCCTTGAGCCTAAGCGGTGCTTTCTGACCAACCAGTTTTCCTTTATTCCAGGGCTGATGCCCTGCATTAATAGGCGTTGCGTTCATGATTAGCTCCTCCAGATGAAGGAGCTAAAGCTTGCAACTGTTCTGGTTAGAGGGAGCACCGATACCGTCGAATGGTCGCTGGCCGACCCAAAGCGGACAAGGGAACTTTAGGCCTCCTAGCCATTAGGTTCAACCGATAAATACCCTGAGCAAACTTTCAATGACCTTCTCAATCGGCTAGCCTGAATCTGTGACCGCCAAGGGAACTCCTAAGGTTCTATCAGTCCGCAGTACTAACCCATCTGAAGGAAACATTTTCGGAAGGAAAGTTGGGGTGGTTGATCAGCAATGGACAGACTACGTTAACTGCTGCATGACGAGCCCATAGACCTTGAGGGCCACCTAGGCGAATCAGTTCGATCAATACAGTGTAGGTTCGCGCTAGCAGATGTACAGAGTCCATCCGTTCGAGCGTTGTCATCCACGCCTCCCCAAGTTCTGGATACCTTCGGAAAGTATTGAATATCGCGTACGTCACGGGCTCTATGATGCCGGCATTCCAAGCAGCGACGAACGTGCCATCTTTCATTTCTGCAGAGAAAAGTTCGTGCGACGCGGTAGTATTTCCAGGCCGTCGCAGTACCACTACCGCCTTGGCCACCTCCATCAATATGTACAACTGGGGAAATAGCCCAATGTCTTCATTGCTCAATGGATGTGCAGTTAGTACATGTGAAAGCGTAATCCAGGGCAAGATATTGTCATTGTAGTAGGCTTGGCCTCCGTGTGCTGGCCCGTCCAAGGAGGCTTTTTCGTCCAGAGGAAGATCGATGGTTTTGATAGCAAACCGGGTACGTGGTGAGCTAGTGCCTACGATCGGTGTCTGTGCCAGAAGCTCTCGATATAACGGGATCGGATCAACACCCGATCGAATCAACATGACAATGGCTCGCGCAGCAATAACTTCACCCATGGGTAGGATCTCCGCTACGTTCATCAACCATTCCATGGCACTTTCGACGCCTAATTTGATCTGCTGTTCAAGCTGAATGGCGATAACGGATGAAAGCTCGCTTACCAGCATTTCGTAGAAACCAATTCGGATGACGGGCTGCTCCTCATGAACAGCTAACCGAATCGCCCCGTGGTCTGATAAGTACTGCCTCGATTCATCCGAGAGGTCCTTCAAGGCCTCTCTCCGTAGTAGAAACACCGTTGCGGCTTCTATCTCCATAGCGTCCGAACGGCCGGCCCTAAGATAGTCCTCAAGAGTCGCGCTAGCCAGTTCATGGAAATGGTGCCTCAGATTCGCTGCCTTATAAACTTCACGAACGTAGTTTATGAAGTCGATTCCGAGTAACGGCGGGGCTTCGACTGCAAAAGGCTCAACCACCTTACGCTTGTTCATTGCACTGCAGATCACCGATCTGAGAATCCATGGATGTCGATAATGATCAGAACGGAAACTTCCCTCCATCATCGTAACCCCGAAGTACTTAGCAGCAACGACAGCGTGTCCAAACTCTTCATCCTGCAACGGGCAGACCATCACTCTCTCACTCAGCCTGCCCAAAAGAGACTGCGCCCTAGCGCTTTGCGAGTTAATGACATGATCGACCAACGCGTCATCCATAGCCACTACAACGGAAAACCCACCGCGCTGGGCGATCCCAACCAGGTTTTCGAGCTCTCTTTTGCTGGTTTCACTGGCGCTCCGGTACTGATCAATCAGGATTACCAACTTCATGTCCTGATCGGGCGTCAGACGCTGCAGCCAGGCACGAGCCTCTTCGACTGTCAGGGACCACCCCAAGGTTTTGCTCAATGCGTCAGCCAAGCATTGAAAATAACCACCACCCCCGTCTTCCACATAAAGCGTAGTGAAAGAGGTCGTGTCCCAAGTAGTGGCGATCACCTCACGGAGTACATTACTTTTGCCGATCAGCGGTTCCCCTTCGAGAATAACGAAACAGGATCGTTCGAAAGCTTCAATCACAGCCTTGGTCGCCTGACGGGGAATCAGAAAGTCCCGTGCGAACGGCAGGTGAGTGTTTTGCAGCTCACCGGTCAGCGATTCGAGCAGCTCAGCGGTGCTTTCCTTTACCACCGAGGACCAAACATCGCAGACCTTGCCCATCAGGATCTGCGCTGCCTGGCGCGTATCATCTGCGGCCAGCAGGCACGCGCTGTCGATCAACTTATTGAGCTGCTTCTCGCTGTCGCTGCCTGCATCCCACTCTTGCCCATTGTAGGTGCTGTATTTCTTAGTGGTTTCTCCGTTGGTAACTACTACCAGCGGGGCGATCGGATCGAGCATCCGCGCATAGGAAAGGCCTTGCAATCTGTCTTCATCATGCAGCGCAAGCCCCTTGCGCTTCAGTTCCACGACCGCTAACGGGCGCCCCTTGTGGCTAAGAACAATATCGGCACGCCCCTCTTTAACCCACGCTTGCCCACCGTCGATCTCAACCATTGCTCTGCCAATTTGAAACTTAAACCGCACCTGATGCCGTATCTCGATATTGGCAAAAGGAAACGCTTTTTCGATTGCGGCATGTATGGACGCCTCCAAATCAGCCTCGTTAGAGCAGGGCGCAGGATGATTCGTTAACATCAAGTTTCGACTCCATTTTTTATGATGAAAATTGATAAGGATTTGCTGTCGCCACTGACCACAATTGGCCGGTGCCAGCCCAATGAGACAGGCAGCTTTGGGTCGCTCTGTGCCGGTAGTATCCGGCTCAGTCCGGCCAGGAGCGGTCATCGGGTGTCTAGGAAATCCGAGGCGATTCAGGCTGGACCAGCTTCAATTTGATGTCGTGCTGATAGACCCACTGGTCGAGTGCTTTGCCGGTAAGTTCGGGGCCCTGGTCGATGCGGATCGTCTGCGGGTAGCCGCGAAACCGCGCCATCTCATCCAATGCCCAGGTGACGCGAAAGCCGATGATACCGTGCTCCACCAAGATACCCATCGACTCCTTGGTGAAGTCATCGACCACGGTCAGGCATTTCCTGTGGCCAAGTCACCTACCAGCCTGATCTGCACAAGGCATGCTCCCCAGCCCCTTACGTTTCTAGGGCGATTGTGGCCCATTGAAAAAAACTACCCTAGTTGAGAGCCGGCCTGGCTCAGTACTTTTTGCCTCGCGAGCAACGTAATTAACGCAGAGGTGAATCATGAAAGAAAAATTGAGTCGTGCGGCGCGGGCATCCAAGTCCGTCTACAACGCCGGAGGTGAGCATTATCACTTCAACATGGGCTGCATGGAGGTGGGGGATACTCGTTTCCTAGCTGCGATGCAGGAGGAAATCATGGAGAAGCAGAAGCTCCCTTTCGAGGACGCAGCCGTGGCTGCTGCTGCCGAGTTCAAGATGATGAAGCGCCTTGAGTCTGGTGAGGAGCGCTTCAAATCGCTTCGGGAGCGGGTGCCGGCACCTGCACCGATGGCCACGCCGGCGCTTCGGGGGTATTGGCCTAACCACATCAATCGCCGCCCCGGGAGCTGAAGGGGCGGCGCACTCAGAACGAGGAAAATCAAGTGGATGTAGATAAGCTCAGGGAGCAGGTTCAGCAACGGCCAGAAATCCAGAAGTGCCCAGGAGGCCCGTTCAGTCGTGCCTTCCTGCGGGGCCATGCTTGGATTCACGTCCGAACCCTAGATACGATGGCCTATAAGTGGATCAATAACACTCAATCATTGGTCGAGCTCATTTCCAATTTTCTGCTGACTGATGACGAACGCAATGCGGTCTACCCATCGCGCTATGACATGGGGAATCTTCTGCCGCTTGATGCAGACAGTGCTCGTCCTGTACGTGTCTCTGCTTACCTGCTGGATGCGTTTCGACGCGAACCCAAGCCGCTTATTAGGTCCGTTAAAAATAACATAAAGCAATGGACAGGTCATGAGTTCAAGGCCTACTACGACTTTGACCCGAGCATAGCCACCAAGGTGCTGTGCAGTATCTACGAATTCAGAGTTTTTAATTACCCAACGCTCACGAGCCTTCTCAAAGGCCCTAAGCCTGGCAAGAATTACTCCTCTGAATTCAGAAGCGTCTGGCCATTCGATGCTAATGGTAAGGCTGCTGAGAAGGCCCGAGAAATCGTTGCTGTTGTGGCGGACCTTAAAGCTATGATGACGTTTCAGATGGGGCGTGATCATGATGACTTGAAGCAGGTAATGCTGCTCTTACAGTGCCAATTTGAAAGCCGAAGCTTTCCACATGTGCTCAGCACTTTGAAAGGATATCGGCCGGTAAAGGAGCAAGTGATGTGGGCGCTAAGGGGGCTCCTGCCGAAAGGTCAGGGCACGGCGATTGGAAGGCTTGATCAAGCGCTGTTCGTACATCTGACGCTGCTGGAAGTCGAGCACAAGCTCTATGCAACCGATGCCCTAGTTGAGTTCTTGAAAACGGATATCAGTATTCCTTCGTTGCAACCGCTAGAGCTGGGCAGGGAGTGGTTGTATAGCGAGAATAAATATACAGACTACCAAATTTTTGAACTGCTCTCGGATATCGCTGGCATCAGTATCGAACGGCAGCATTGGCAGCTTTACTGGAACTTTTCGACGCTGGTGCTTGCGATGAGATTTCAAGAGGCCGAGGAGATTTCGCTGATAGAGCGGTTCGCGGCTTTGGTGACCGTATCGGGCGCTACAGTGCAAGAGCTGGAATATCCTATTCGGTGGAAAGGCTACACGTCGATCAGCCAGCGGCCATGGTATTATTTGAAAAATGCCGTGGAGAGCCTGCCTGAGGCAGGAGTTGTCGGTGCCATCGATACGATCCCCTACGGCTATAGGGAGTTTTGGTCGCAGCGCTATAGCCTAATTGTCCATCGCTGCCTTGAAGCAGAGGAAGTGTGGGTGGACTGCAACGCTTGCGCGAGCGAAGAAGTCAGGATGGTTGTCGAAATGTTCCGAACTAATGATATAAGTACGGCGATTCGGCAAGCCAACGTGTACATACAAGCTAAAGCGGAAAATAGCCGAGCGCAGTCAGCCAAGATCTTGGCTGGTTAGTGTCGGGAACAGGCCACCGCGAATGACCGCTTTGGGTCTCTCTGCGCCGGTGGCGTCCGGCTCAGTCCGCCCCAAAGCGGGCGTAGGTCATCCAATGTCTGCTATGTCAGGCTTGATCGCCTGCTTGGTTTGCGCCTCTTCGCTCTCGAACTGCTCTAATAGCCTCAGCAAGAACCTCAATGGCTAAATTTTCTGAAGGGCGAACAATATTTGGGTTCTCACCAAGTAAGGCTTGGAGTCTTGATTTGAGATGACCCAAAGTTTTTTTGCCATGCCTCCATCTTTCAGGGCGGGCAGCGAAATCAGCCCGGGCCTGATCCGTCAATGCAACAATATCTGGTTCGCCATTGTCACCATTTGCTTTTCTCCTCGCTTTTTCTTCTCTTAGGAGGCTTCTGGCAAGCGTTTTGATAGAGTAATCTCTAACCGCTTCTGTGGCTTCATCAATAGCCTGATTTATTTGAAGCGCTGAAAGCTGCGGATAGAATATGCGAATATGCTGAATATTTATTAAGTGAGACTCAGCATCGGTTCCTTGAGTAAGGAAAATTCGAATATTTTTTGCAGAGAAAATATCGTTTATTTGAGTTATTTCTTCGTCTGTCAGATAGTCGCTATCACGATGAACAAGGACTTCTGTTCCAGGTGCATGATCTTGAATGAAGCGGCACAAGGTTACTGCTGCGTCTATTTTTGTACAGCCAGAGTAAGACCAAATTTGAACTCTATCTTCCTCTGCGCCTGAAGCAATCATGAGCGTCTTGAGAAATCTCTGATCGCTATCCTCCGTCAGTAAAACAATATCTATATTTCCATTCTTAAGTCTATCACCGCTATCTAGGGCGCCTAAATCCGTTAGCACGCGAAGCCGGCTGCTTTCGTCTGGCTCAATATCCACTCGGCTTCCCTGTGCCATCCAGTGAAAATAGGCCCCAGGGACTGAGTGATCCCCACAAAATCACCCCCGTTCCTGCGTTTGCCGGTGGACCTCCCGCCGCAGAGCCAACTCCAGCTCCCGCAGCCTCTCCCGGGAAATGTCTCCCGCATAAGTGCGTGCATACTCCAGTCCCAGCCGCCACAGCGACAGCACGTGCCTGTCCTTGACGCTGTTGCTCTGAAAGCGCCGCTCGTGCCCTGCCTCCCGGGCTTGCAGGCCCAGCAGGCACAGTGCGTAGTTGGCCAGCACGGCAATCAGCAGCAGGATCTCGATGCGCCGCGGGCAGCGACTTCGATGCAGCTCCAGGCCGAACCCCAGCCGATGGCTCTTCAGGTCGCGGAAGCCTTCCTCGACCTGCATGCGCCGCTTGTAGATCGCCACGACCTGTGCGGCATTCCACTGCGTCCCGGGCAGGTTGCTGGCCAGCAGCCAGGGCTCGCTTTCGCGCTGCGCGTTTTGCCGGCTGCGCTTGTCCCGGGCCACGGTTCCGGTGACGCGCCGGTGCTTGCGCCCCCGCGGCGCCTGCTTCACCGCGTAGAGTGGGGTGGACCAAGGCGCCGAGCGCGTCATCTCGAGGCAACCGAGCCGTTTAGGCGATGCCGAGGCCAGGGCGTACAGGCTTTTCACCGGCTGCCAGGGCTGCTCGCCGAATCGGCACAGGTCGCGATTGCGCACACGGCCGACGTAATGCCAGCCCATGGCTTCGACGGCCCGGAACCAGGGCCGCCGGAAACCGGCATCGGTGACCAGGATGGGCGTGCAGCCGGCCGGCAGCATCGCCGCGAGGGCCTCGAGCAGGCGTTTCTGGCAACGCGGGCAGCCCTCGTGCGGATGGACGACTTCGCAGACCGGCAGCGAACGTCCGGCCAGCGGGATCGCGGCGCGCAGCAGGAACAGCTTGCCGGCGGCATCGATCGGCGACCAGTCCACCAGGATCGACGGATGCTTGAGCGAGCCCAGCAGGGCGCGGAGCATGGCCCAGTAGAACAACCCCCGCTCGGCCTGCAGTTGCCGATTGCCGAGCAGGCGGTCGACCCGCTTGATGGCATGCCTGGGATAGGCAGAGCCGGGCAGGAAGCGCCCCAGCGCGGTCAGGTTCAGGCAGCGGCCTTGCAGCAGGGCGGCCACCGCGGCCATCAGGGCTTCGAGACGGCGGGCATGGATCGTGAGGAGTGCCTTGGCGAAGGCATCGTGCAAGAATTGGACGGTCTGCATGGGGCTGGGGACGCTGTTTTTGTTTGGCGACAACCAACGTGCCCGTCCATGCAGGCCTCTTCAAGCCCTACCTAATTGATTTTCCGGGAAAATTTCTGGGGATTACTCAGCCCCAGGGACCTCCAGCAAATGCCTAGAGTGTGTGGCCACAATTACTTGAAAGTCATCTTTCTCCGCCAGCTCAGACAGGAGCTTTATTAACTGGCGTTGTCTGTCAGGGTGAATATGCGAATCTGGCTCATCTAAGAGAAGCAATTTTGGCTTGTACTTAGCTGTGTAGGCAAGAATTTGCACCGTTTGCAAAAAACCAGTTCCAGCTGCGTCGATAGGCAACTTAATTCCCTGTCTTTCTATTGTTACATCAATATATTCGTCAACATTTGGGTCGAATTTTGGGTTGACTACAATTTCCGGAAAAACGCGAGAAAGATGCTCACTGAATACTTCCCAGGCGTCATCGTCAGACCTTAGGCTCCAAAGGATGTTTCTTAGCACGGCGTTAGCATCACCACGAGCAGCAGCTTTTCGTAGTGCGGCTGGCGTCCTATAGGGCTCTGAGGCAGGGACCCGGCCAAGCCGGGCACATACATTGCAAATTGATTATCAAGAGAAGAAATTTGTTCCTTCAGACCACCGTCATTTATGCTCACGGAGATATTTTTGTTTTTACCTCGCCTAACTTCAACTGCCGTACTGGCCTCAATACTCTGGCCTTGCTGGTCTACTGCTTCCTGATTGAATAAAATTTCAATCGCATGTTGTCTACTCTGTTTCAGATCGCCGCCAAAGGCAAGAGCTGAAACATCGCGAAGAGGTGTATAAATTAATTGCTCAGGTGAAAGAGTGGTGACCTCGCCCTGAAGCTTCGATGTTTGAGCAATACTTACAGCAAAAGCAATTCCCTGAAGGATACTGCTTTTTCCCGAATTATTTGTGCCTACAAGAATATTGATACGCTCCAGAGGGATTGCGACGTCTGAGAGATTTTTAAATCGACGGACGGTGACTGACTTGAGCATGTCTGACTCTAAGATAAGAAATATACCGAGCGGCCAAAAACTGCCATTTGTAGATGGCACAAAGCTACTGGATAGATTGGCAGTGCACAACAGTCCGCTTCTGGCCGCTGCCGGCCATTTTCTAGGCATTTATTTCCCCCTGCAGCCGGCTCTGCTCTGGGCATGAGTTGCGCTGCGACGCTGGGGTGTTTCTATTGCTTCATCTCCCAGGGCTGGAGGAGGCCGAGGCAGTTTTGCTGCTTCGTCTCCCATGGTTCCGGCGCATGAGCCGGCCCGCTTGGGATTTCCGAAACCGGTGAGAGCTTGAAGGTATCCACCCAACCGGAGATTCCGCATGAACAACGCATCCAGCCACCTGACACCGGTCCATACCTCCGCCAACCGCCTGTTCGTCCAGTACGGTCCCAACCAGAAAGGGCGGGACTTTGCCGTGGGCGACATTCACGGGGAATTTTCTCTCCTGAAGCGCCTGCTGGAAAAGGCCGGCTTCAACGAGCAAACCGACCGGCTATTTTCCATGGGCGATCTGGTGGACCGGGGGCCGGAGTCCCACCGTGTCGCCTGGTGGCTTTTGAAGCCTTGGTTCAAGGCCGTTCGCGGCAACCATGACCAGTGGTGCGTGGAGGCCGGCCTGTTCGAGGAGCCGGCCGGCCACCGCAAGCATGGCGGAGAGTGGTTCTACAAGTTAAGCGAGGAGCTTCGCCCCTTCCTGGGCGGGTTTCTGAACGAGCTGCCCGTGGCTATTGAGGTTGCCGGGCGTTCCGGCGAGCGCTACGGCGTGGTGCATGCCGAATGCACCGGCTCGAGCTGGGGACGCTTCGTGGAGGCGCTGGAAGGCGAGCTGGGCGACTCCTATCGCGACCACCACGTCAAGGAGGCCCTGTGGCGCAGGAAGCGGTACGACGACGCCGATACCCGCCCCATCGCCGGCATCGAGCGGGTCTATGTCGGGCACGCCGTCGTCGCCGAGGTGCTGGACCTGGGCAACGTGCGCTATCTGGATACCGGCGGCTGCTTCGAGGGAGGCCGGCTCACCCTGGTCGAGATCGGCGGATCGGAGGCGATCTTTTCTGCCTATTGCTCGGTAATTCACCACACCTCCAGCCGCCAGCCCTCCGAAGTCGCCACCAGTCGATCTGTCAGAGAAAGATTGTTCAGAAAGGTGTCATCGTGCGAAACCACTAATATCGCGCCTTGATAGCCGCACAGCATGGATTCCAGGGCTTGAACCGAAGGCAGATCAAGATGATTACTGGGTTCGTCCAGCAACAAGAGTTGAGCTGGTGGATCGGCGTAGAGCACGCAGGCCAAGGCCGCTTTCAGGCGCTCACCGCCGCTGAGCGAGCCGCTCGGAGCGGTTATCTTTTGCGCATCCAAGCCCAATTGCGCCAGTCGTGTCCGCAACATGTCCTCTCCTGCGGTGCTGTTGGCTGCCAGTATCTGTTCAATGGTTGACCGCTGCGGCACCAAGTCGGCCAGTTGCTGGTCGAGGTAGGCACTTTTGACATACACGTCGCAGCGGCCAGACACCGGTGGAAACTGACCGGCCAGCAGTTTGAGCAAGGTGGATTTGCCGCAGCCGTTCGGGCCGACGACGCCTATACGCTGCTGGCCGCTCAATGTCAGGCTGATCTTTCGCAGGGCGGGCGGCACGAAGGGGAGTTCTACTTCATCCAGTGCCGCCACTCGGCGTTGCGGTGCCTGGGTGACAGGAAGCGTATGCAGCGTGATCTGGGCATCATCTTCCACCTGCTGTGCGGCATTGCGCACGCGCTGGGACAGTTGCTCCCGCAAAGCCGTTTGCTGCTGCCGCAACTTGCCTGCCGAGCCTTCGCTGCGCTCCTTCTGGCGATCAAGCAGGATCTTCGCCTGGTTGGCCTCGCGTCCGTGCCGGTTGCCACGCGCCTGTCGGCGTTCCTGCCGTTCACACTGTTCGCGCAGAGACTGTTCTTCGCGCTTGCGTTCGAGCTTGCGCTGTTCGAGCTGCTGAATGGCGCTCTCACGCTCCTGGGCTTTGCATTGCGCATAGAACGAGTAGCCGCCACCGTAGTTGCGCAGCCCGAGCGGCGACAACTCCACGATGCGGGCCATCACCTCCAGCAGTTGCCGGTCATGGCTGACCAGCAGCAGGCCATTCGGCCAGCGCTGCAATTGCTCGATCAGTGCCTGGCGGTTCGGACGGTCGAGATGGTTGCTGGGCTCGTCGAGAATCAGAAAATCGGCGTCCGAGAGAACGGCTCCAATCAAGGCGACACGCATGGCTTCGCCGCCGCTGATGGTGCTCGCCGGAGTCTGGGGATTCAGATGTCCTAATCCATTTCGCTCCAACTCATGCTTCAGGCGCTGGCGAACATCCCAACAATCACCCACGACATCAAAATCAACCTGCGCCGTGCTACCGGCCTCGATGCGTTCCAGCGCATTCAATGTGGCCTGTACACCCGCTAGGCTAGCGACGGAGACATGATTCAGGCGGGAAACCTGCTGGGACAGGTAATGCACTGTGCCAGAGCGCAAACAGCGTCCAGTGGAGGGTTCCAGCTCCCCGGCCAAGATGCGCGCCAGCACGGTTTTGCCGATGCCATTGCGCCCAACCAAGCCAGTGGGCTGTTGGTCGAATTGCTCGGTGAGATTGGAGAAAAGCGTTCTGCCATCGGACAGAACGTAGGAAAGGCTGTCCAGCGCCAGATAAGGATTCATCATGCGTCATTCCAGGGATGCCAAGATCTCCCCTGCTTGTAGGGGTAGGTAGAGACAGGCCGTCATACAGACGGTGGCATCAAAGGCGCATTGGATGAATACCTCGTGAGTTTTGGCGATTGGCGTCGAGTATAGAAAATCGTTTGAGACAGATGCAAACAGAGCATGCGAGGCCGTGCCAACGTTGGAATGCTATCGACCGATGGCTCTATCAGGATGGCGGCAAAAGACCGCTCTGGTCGACTCTGTTGAAAAACGGATTTGCGGTAGGCATGTTGCGGCGAACCGGTTGGGGACTCGGCACCACGCCTGTGCGCACGCCCTCCACATCGATTCAGGATGAAACTTAATTTTCATCCCACAACTGATCGCTGCGGATCTTCTTCCCTTCCAGGGCAGCGATGGCCATTGCCTCGAAGAAGGCAGGCGCCCCGGTGCGGTGGGTGCGGCCGGAAAGGCGAAGTCAGGCCACGCACTGCCCGCACGCAGCCTCAATGCCAGCGAAAAAATTCGCTCTCACCCGCTGCCCCGCTGCCGGCCGTTCAGATGCAGGGGGCACGAACTCGCGCGACTGCGATGGATGATCCTCCCCTGATGTATATTCCAGGCAGGTTTTTCGGGTATTAGGGAAAAGTGCTGTCAGGCAGCACCAGCCAGCAGGCTTTCATAGGGAATGCGCAGCCCATCATGAAGACGCTTTATCATTGCCAGGCTCAATTTGCGCTTTCGGTTCAATACCTCGGAAACCCTACCGCTAGAGCCGATATACGGCTCTAGGTCGCTAGGGGTCAGCCCCTGCTGATCCATGCGGAATTTGATGGCCTCGATGGGGTCAGACGGCGGGATCGGATAATGCTCGTCCTCATATTTCTCGATCAATACCGCCAGCACCTCCAGTTCATCGCCCTCCGGGGTACCGATTTCGGCACCCCACAGTTGCTCCATGCGTGCAAAGGCGGCGGCCAAGTCTTCCTCGGAACGAATCGGCTTGATATTCATCACACTGTCTCCGCGTTGATCTGGTCGTACTGGGCATGAGTGCCTACGAATCTCACGAACCCAAGCTGTCGTTCGTAGTCGATTGCCAAGATCACCCGATATTTGTTACCTGCAATATTAAAAACCACACGGCCGCCTTTCAGGATGCTTGCTGTACGTAGCTCTGCCTTGACCTCCTGCGGCGTGTGGTAAGTGGCTTTCTCCATGTGCCGATACCACTCCACCAGAGGTGTCATGGCGTCTGCATAGGCCGGGCTGCTTTCCCAGAAAGCGCGCAATGTACCTCGCGCAATAATTCTCACCGCCATGCACCTCCCAATTTGGGAGAAAGTCTAGCCAGCCAGCTTGGCAGTGGCAACAACAGGATTTCCCGAATACCCGATTTTTCCTGCTGAGGATATTACTGCGCGGCTGGATTGGGCAGGGAAGGGAGGTCGGGAAGCATACCGTCTAGTGATCCTTGAGCTGAGGGCTTGCCGCGCTTCTCCTGCGGGCAGTAGGTGAGCTGGCTGGGGCATGGGGAAGCGGCGTCCAGCGCGGGAACCTAGCTCATAGGGTGAGCTAGGTTCGCTCATCATGTGAGCTAGGGTTAGCTCAAGAGGTGAGCTTTCCAAAGAAAAAAAGCCTTCAAAATCAACGAACTAAATTTTGTCTCTTCTCATGATCTCTGGGTCTTCGCTCTGCGATGGTAGGGAGTCCGCCAAAGTCGCCTGCCGGCGGCGGCCAGCCGGAATCGATCGACAGACTGCGGCTGCGCCTCCGCTAGCCAATCGCTCCCGACCGGCTCCATCAACAGTATTCCATGGCCGCCTCAAGCCCAGCGGATCTTTTCTCCCCGGCTTGCATGGCGCAGCTGGCCTTATGGCTTGGGATTCCCGGATGCCCCGTAGCTTGAAGCCATAGGTCTCACCGAGAGGCCGGCAAAGCACGGAGCACACATGAAACACCACAAATCCGCCCAGCAAGCCCATCCGCACATCGAAGCCGTCCGCCGTCTGCACGCGCTGCGCAACTTGGTCCGCGGTACCGGCACGAAAGGTTTCAAGGCCCGCATCGAGTTTGTGCAGCTGGCCTACCGCTACGGCCTGGTAGACGAAATAACCAGCTACGCCCTGTGGGATCGCGGCTACGTGGACTTGGGCGAGCGCACTTTCGACACATGTTTCGAGATGGGCGACTCCGAGAAGGTAATTTCTGCCCTGATTCAGGATGCGCGCCAGCACGGCTATATCGGCTACATCGAACAGAAGATCAATTGCCCGAAGTCCTTCGCGCGCTGGTGCAGCTACGCCGACCGGCAGGGTGAACTCGCGCTGTGATCCCGGACGGAGCACGTTTGGGTTTTCGTCGGCCCGTGCGAGCCTGAGCACAGTGACAACTGCCAAGGAGGAAACGGCATTGAACACGGTATTTTTCGTAACGGACTGCCGCCCGGGGAGCACTGCATCATCCAGGGCCACGAGCACGCCCCGCTGGTCATTAAGACCATGGAGGGTGATGAGCTATTGAGGCTGGCGCCAACCCAGCCTTGGACACACGAGCGATTGGTCGCTCTTCCGCTCCAGGAGCTCTTGGGCGAGGCGCTGGACGGCGGCGCAGACGCCTACCTGGGCGAGCAGTGGGTCGGCAGCACCAAGGTGTGAGAAGCCCTCCCAACCAGCAGAAGCCTGTTCTAGCCCGCCCCGTGCGGGCTTTTTTGCAGGTAGGGTCCAGGCAGGCCCGGTTGCTTGGGTTTCTCGCCAGGTGCGTGATGCTGACAACTCCACAAGACGGAGTACCAGCAATGCAAGACTCATCCAACGCCCACCCTCAAGCCCATGCTCTCGGCGACGACTTCGACTTGAACGCCGACCAACTGGACCACAAGTACAACCCGGAAGGCGATGGCGAGCACCCGACGTACACCCGCGCCCTATGGCGCGAAGCCGTCGCCAGCGAAAATACCCTGTCCGGCTACTGGCAGTGGGTCGTCAGCGAAATCGACGTGGCCAACAACGATGGGGGAAACCGCTGATGGCAACACTGGCAAGAGGCCTCTGGCTTCGCGCCTCATCGAGGACGGCCCAGGCTACCTGTGCTTTGCCGGGGCCTCTCTCTGGGTCTTGCGCCAGCGCGCCGAAATGCTGATCGACGCCTGCGAGACGAGGCACCTGAGCGAAGCACGGATGCGGACTCCGAAGGACTGGACGTTGCTCACCGGCGAGATCCGCCCATGGGACGCGAGCCACTGCCGATTCCCGCAAGAGCATATGGAACTGGCCTGCTCCGGACGCAATCACCTGTGGCTCACCGTGACCTCGAAGGCCGGCGATGTCGAGCTGCATACCGCTGCCTTCTCGCTGGACGAACTGAGCCAAGCCATTGGCCTGTGGCGAGCCAACGAGGAGGATCTTTTCCTCCTCGGTTCGCAACAGCTCGACGGCACCTCCATCGAGAAGATCCAGATCCTCCGCCAGGAGGCGGAAGAGGCTTGACCCACTACCGGAGGGGCACCTGTGCGGCTCCTCCTTCCCCTCGCCCTACCCGCTGGAACGGTACGGGAACGCCCAGTCCCTACCCGGCGGGCAAGCCAGCCGGGATACTCCGAGCGGGGCTGGCGCTGGCGCAGAGGCCCAATCCGGAACGCAGGAGATTATTCCCGCTCCGCCTGGCTGGGATGCCGGGACACACGCAAACCCTTCCCTTCGAGCGGAAAATCCCGGCTCGAACACCGAATATGAGTTCACAGGAGATTCACGATGGTTTTTTCGGCCCGACGTGCCAATGGATTGAGGCTGGAACGCATGCAGGCCTCCCGGCAGTATGCCGATGGTGGCTTCACGAACACCTACCCGGCCAGCGTACAGCGCGTGCCCGAGGGGCGGCCGACGCTGGCCGATTTTCTGTTCCGTGGCGAGGGCCGCACGCCGGCGAATCCCCACCCCATCATCGACCCACGCGCCAGCTGGGCACGCCCCGTCGAAACCGGACTGCGGGCCACCTGGCTCGGCCATTCGACCGTGCTGCTGGAAATCGACGGCCACCGGGTGCTGACCGATCCGGTGTGGGCGCGCGCGTCTCACCGTTGCCCTTTCTCGGCCCCAAGCGCTTCCATCCGGTGCCGGTCGACATCGCCGCCCTACCGCCGCTCGATGCGGTGCTGATCTCCCACGACCACTACGACCATCTGGACTACCCGAGCATCCGGGCGCTGGCCAAGCGGCGGGTGCCCTTCATCACCTCGCTCGGCGTCGGCCTGCATCTGGAAGCCTGGGGCATGCCGGCCGAGCGTATCGTCGAGCTCGACTGGTGGGAACGCACCGTGCTGCCGGGCGGCCTGGCGATCACCGCCGCGCCAGCACATCACTACTCCGGACGAGGGCTGCGCGATCGCAACGTGACGCTCTGGTCGTCGTTCGCCCTGCGTGGCGAGCGCCATGCGGTGTTCTTCAGCGGCGACACCGGGCTGTCGCCGGCCCTCGCCGACATCGGCCGGCGGCTCGGGCCGTTTGATCTGGTGATGCTCGAGGTCGGCGCCTGCCATCCGGCCTGAGGGAATATTCACCTGGGGCCGGACAACGCCCTGCGGGCCTGGGCGCAACTGGGCAGCGGGCGTCTCCTGCCGGTGCACTGGGGCACCTTCAACCTGGCGATGCACCCCTGGCCCAGCCGGCAGATGTGCTGCTGGCGCACGCCTCGGAGGGGCTGGTCATGCCGCGCCTCGGCGAGCCGGTCGAGCTGACTTGGGGCGAAGCGGTAGATCCCTGTTGGCAAAGGGTAGCCGGAGGCGACTGGCAGGACGCTACGGAGCAGGGCGCCGAGCTTCTGGTGCTTCCCGTGAAGGAATAGGTTCTGCTGGCGGAAGCCCAATGCCGAATCAGGCTTTTGCCATGAGCAACAAAGGCCGTTTGAACAATACCGAGGCACTTACCGACTTACATACACATCCTGCAGAGCACCACAAAAAGCATTCGGCTCACAAGGTCTCTTGGCTCTTGCCGTTTAAAGCTTTGTTCTTTTCCCTCTGCCTGCAACAAAGTGGCAGCGGATCGCCTCTAAAACGCTCGCTAAAATACCCCGAAACCCAAAAGGATCGTTGAATGGAAACCTCGACACCAAGCAATGACGCGCCAAGCCCTACGTCCCGCACAGCCACAGGCAAGATGCTGATAGACATAGCAGGGCATAGCGATCTCAATTATGACTTGGCCTTACAACCGGACGGCAAGATCCTGCTGGCCGGACAGAGCTATAACCCCGTCAGCAGTAATGATGACTTCAGCGTGGCCCGGCTGAATGCTGACGGCACTCTCGATACCAGCCTCGATAGCGACGGCAAGGCCATCGTCGATATCGGAGGAAGCAACCAAGGCCGTAGCCTGACCGTGCTGCCCGACGGCAAGATCCTGCTGAGCGGCAGCAGTAATGGCGACTTCAGCGTAATCCGGCTGAATACCGACGGCAGTCTCGATACCAGCTTCGGCAGCGACGGCAAGGCTACCTTCGATCTCGGGAGGGATGATTACGTCTATAGCATGGCCATGCAGCCCGACGGCAAGATCCTGGTGACTGGACGGAGCGATAACGGCAGCGATGACAACTTCGGCGTAATCCGGCTGAACGCCGACGGCACCCTCGACACCAGCTTCGGCAGCGATGGCAAGGCCATCTTCGAGCTCGGATATAGCGACGACCAGGGCCATAGCGTGACCGTACTGCCCGACGGCAAGATCCTGATGGCGGGATCCAGCTATGACTATTCCGAGAACAGCACCTATTTCGACCTCAGCGTGATCCAGCTGAACGCCGACGGCACGCTCGATACCAGCTTCGGTAGTGGTGGCGAGGCCACCGCCGATATCGATGGGAACGACGATTTCGGCAATAGCCTGCTCGTGCAGCCCGACGGCAAGATCCTGGTGGCCGGACGGAGCTATAACCCTGACTATGACACCGAATTCAGCGTGGCTCGACTGAATGCCAACGGCAGTCTCGATGCCAGCTTCGGTAGCGACGGCAAGGCCAGCTTCGCTCTCGGGAAAGGCTACGCCCAAGTCAATAGCCTGGCCCTGCAACCGGACGGCAAGATCCTGCTGGCTGGACAGAGCTATAACCCCGACAACGCTACTTACGACTTCAGGGCACCTCTAAAAACCGCCCTCCGAATCACGCTGAGCGATGAAATACGCTCGTGTTCGCAGCAGAGCTACCCGTCAGGCTCGACGCTCACACGGTAAAGCGGCCCGAGGCAGCCCGGCCAAAGGCCTGGATCAGGCCATTTCCAGCAGACTGCTCATCCTTTTCAGGTTGTACACCGCCGATTTGAGCGTCAGACCAAACTCAGCCCGTGCCAGGCCGATGCTGCGAACGGCCTTGCCGCCCATCTGGGCCAGGCTGGCAAAGACATGTTCGACCCGGGCTCGGGGACTGGCTATGCGTTTGTTTCGTGCCTTGCCCCGTTCACCGATCGGCTTGCCGGCCTGGCCCTTGCGCTGGATAGATGGCCTCCAGCCGATCAGTTGGAGCCAGCGCTCCCGGGGTCTGTCGTGATACCCGCGATCCGCCCAGAACTCCCGGCTGCTATTGCTTCGGTCGAGCACATCCACCAAATGCTGGGTATCGGCCTCGCTGGCATCGCTTACCCGGACGCAGCGAATCAGCTTGTGCCGGCGATCCACGCTGACCGACAGCTTGTAGCCGAAGTACGACTTGCCGTGTTTCTTCGTCCAGCGCGCCTCGACATCCTTTTGCCGGCGCTTGGCGGGCGACCATTCGACCGGTACGGCCTGCTCTTTCACCATGGCCTGCTCATCGGCCGTGTTGTGCTGGATCGGTGCCCGGATAATGCTGGCATCGATGATCTGCCCCTCGCGGGCCCGGAAGCCGTGCTCCTGCAACTGGCGCTGCACCTCGGCAAAGATCTGGTGCTCGACGTTGGCCTGTACCAGGCGCTCGCGAAAGACCCAGATCGTGTTGCGGTCCGGAACTCGGCCGGAGTTTTTCAACCCGGCAAAACGCTGGAAACTCATGCGGTCGAGCAGTTGGAACTCCATCTGCTCGTCGGACAGGTTGAACAACTGCTGGAGCACCAGCAGGCGCGTCATCAGCTCTGTTGGATAGGGAGGCCGACCGCCCTTGGCGCGGCTGGGGCGAGGAGTTCTGCGGTCGATCTCGGCTGCCAGGGCGACAAAGTCCACATGCTTGTCCAGTAGAGCCAGTGGATCGCCCAGGCTATCGAGCTTGGCTTCTCGCTCCTGGTCGGCAAACAGACTGAACATCAGCAGGCTCCGGGTGATCAACAGGCGGATGATCTTACCCGGCGGCCGGGCTGGTTTTTAGAGGTGCCCAATGGCTGGCCGAAAACCGCCCGAGAACTGATCAAAAAATGGACAACTTTTCGAAACCCGGAATTTCCGCCAACCCCCCTTGCAAGCTATTGATTCGAAAGGTGAAAATCGGCGAGACTGTTTGAACCGAGCCCTGATTGATAAGGGATTAAGACCTACTGGTGTTGCTCCTGTGGGTGATGGTACTGTTTGAACCGAGCCCTGATTGATAAGGGATTAAGACAGGAAAAGTCCTCGATCAGTCCAGCAAACTCGGTTTGAACCGAGCCCTGATTGATAAGGGATTAAGACCTACTACCTGCCGTCTTACTGACCCGGTAGTAAGTTTGAACCGAGCCCTGATTGATAAGGGATTAAGACGCGTACGGATCGCGCATTTGGACATGCTGCGTTTGAACCGAGCCCTGATTGATAAGGGATTAAGACCCATGAGGTTCCTGCGGTGAAACACCAGCGCTACGTTTGAACCGAGCCCTGATTGATAAGGGATTAAGACAAATGTCCTGGGTTTTATCTCGAACTTCCATGGAGTTTGAACCGAGCCCTGATTGATAAGGGATTAAGACTCTACCTCCGCAAGCAGCGGCCGCACATTTCGCGTTTGAACCGAGCCCTGCCTGATAAGGGACCCATCCAGCCCGGCACATGCCGGGCTTTTTATTGTCGGTCTGTCCGGCCCCAGTCCATAAGAAATACGCCGCCCCGCGGGACGATCCTCCCCCTCCTGCCTGACAAGCTTGTCACCCCGCTCCCTCCTCCTCCGCGCAGGCATGCTTTCGGCACGCACCACGGAGCCACCGCCATGAGCCAGCGCCAGTTGTTCATCGCCGCCTACGACATCCGCGAGCCGCGCCGGCTGCGCCGCTGCCTGCACATCCTCAAGGACTACGCCTGCGGCGGGCAGAAGTCGGTGTTCGAGTGCTACCTGAGCGCCGCCGAACGCCAGGAACTGCTCGAACGCATGGCCGGCACCATGGACCTGGGCGAAGACCGCTTCCTCATCGCGCCGCTGCCGGCCGAGGCCAGCGTCTGCACCCTCGGCATCGCCGTGCCGCCCAGCGATCCGGAGTTCTACTACGTCGGCTGAACGGCAGCCGGCAATGGACTCCCGCCCGCAGGCGGAAAGCACTCATCCCCCGACACAGGACCCTCGCCCCCAGATGAAAAGACTGCTTGTCGCCCTGGCCCTGGCCTCCTCCGCCGCCCGCGCCGACTGCGAAGGCGTCGGCCTGCGCAACTTGCGCCTCGTCGAAACCAGCCGCGACGCCTGGATCTCGGCCACCGCCTACAACTGCTCGGACCGGGATATCGAAGGCAGGGAGATCCCTCTCCTGGCGGACGGCCGGAAAATCGCCATCCCCACCGGCCGCCTCGCCGCGGGCGAGGCACAGAGGATCTGGCATCCCGTTCCCAAGGGCACGCAAAGCGTGAAGCTCGCCCCCTGACGGCCGCCGGCAGGCCCGCCACCACGCCTCAGCAAGGAGAATCCCATGCGCCAGCTTTACATCGACCGCCGCGACACCCGCCTCGACGTGGATGCCGGCCGCCTGCTCATCCACGTGCCGGATACCCCGCGCGCCGCCAGCCTGCCCCTGATGCAGCTGGAGTCCGTGACCATCGGCGCCAACACCGAGTTCTCCAGCCGGGTGCTGCAGGCCCTGACCAAGCATGGCATACGCCTGGTACTGCTGCAGGGGCGCGGCCAGCAGGCCGTCACCCTCACCGAACCCTACCGCCACGGCCACGCCATGCGCCGGGTCCGCCAGTACGCCCTGAGCCTGGACGAGGCCTGGCTGACCGGAGCGGCGCGCCGCCTGGTGCGCGCCAAGCTGTATCGCCAGTGGCGCCAGCTGCGCCGCTGGCAGGCGGCCCGTCCGGACCAGCGCCTGACCCTGCACCGCGCCGCCCGGCAACTGCGCGAACTGCTGGAAAGCAGCCGCGACACCGACAGCCGTGCGGCCCTGCTCGGCATCGAAGGTGCCGCGGCGGCGGCCTACTTTTCCGGCCTCGCCGCCGTCGTGGCGCCCGCCTGGGGCTTCGTCCGCCGCCAGCGCCGCCCGCCGCCGGACCCGGTCAATGCCCTGCTGTCGCTGGCCTACAGCATGCTCCACGGCGATGCCGTACGCGCCCTGTGCGGCGCCGGCCTGGACCCGTCGCTGGGCTTCCTGCACCGGCCGGCCTGGTCGCGCGAATCCCTGGCCTGCGACCTGGTCGAGCTGTGGCGCTGCTCCGTCGACGCCTGGGTCTGGGAACTGCTGCGCGAGCGCCAGCTGCGCCCCGAACACTTCAGCCAACCCCAGCCCGGCATCTGCCTGCTGGACAAGCAGGGCCGCCAGCTCTTCTACCCCGCCTGGGAAATCCAGGCGCGGGAATGGCGCAAGGGCATGCGCCAGACCGCGAGCGCCTGGGCCGAAGAACTGCTGGCGCTTCCCCTGCAACTACCCGAGGGCTTGAACGATGAGTACCCGGCGGACCCTGCTGATTGAGCTGGACCGGGTGGCCAGCCTGCGCCGCGACGGCCCGGCCCTGCGCCTGGCCCTGCGCGGGCGCAGCGAACAATGGCTCCCTCTGCGCCGCCTCAGCCGCATCCTCTGCAGCGGCGACCCGGCGCCGCATTTCGCCACCCTGCTGTGGTGCGCCGGCGAAGGCATCCCGGTGAGCTTCCTGGCCGCCAGCGGCAGGCTGGTCGCCCAGCTGCTGCATCCCGGCGGCCTGCCCTCCCCGCTACATCACTGGCTGGAGGCGAAGGACTGCGACCCCGATCTGCAGCAGGCCTGGCAGGACTGGCACGACAACCTGCTGGCCCACTGGTATGCCGAGCTGGGCATGCGCCACGGCACGCCGGCCCTGCGCCGGCAGCGGCTGGTCAACCTCACCGGCCAGCTCGCCGCCCGCCTCGGTCTGCGCGGACAGTTGCGCCAGCATCAACCGGCGCTGCACACCCTGGCCCGCAACGCCATCGAGGACGCCCTGCTGGCCCGCCGGCTGACCCTGTTCAGCCAGCCGGTCGGCCAACTGGTGGATGCGCTGGAACAGCCGCTGGTCAACCTGGCGCAACTGAAGCTGCTCGAATACTGGAGCGACGAGGGCCACCGTGCGGACGGCTCCCCGCACGCCAACCTGCTACGCGCCTGGCAGGGCTGGGGCATGGAGCTGCGCATCGAGCGCGCCCTGCGCCTGCTCGAACAGCAACTGGAACGCACCGCGCTCTTTCAGGACGCCCCGCTGGAGGCCCATCGCCCATGACCCCCGCCACCTACCTGCTGTGCTACGACATCCGCGACCCGCGCCGCCTGGGGCGGGTCTTCCGCACCTGCTGCAAGGTCGCCGTGCCCTACCAGTACTCGGTGTTCGTGCTGACCGCCACGCGGGGCGAGCTCGAGGCCCTGATCCTGCGCATCGCCCGGCTGATCGACGCCACCGAGGACGACGTGCGCGTCTACCGCCTGCGCGACCCGCAGAGCATCGGTCGCCTCGGCGAAGCCGTGCTGCCCCATGAAATCCTCGCCTTGCCGTAAGCCTCCCTTGCTCGCCACGCAGCATCAGGGCAGACTCCGTGGCGGCCGAAACCGATGCCAGGCTGCTTAAAAAATGAGCAACTTTTCGAAACGCCGAATTCCCGGCAACCCCCTTTGCAACATATTGATTGTAAAGGATAAAATTTGCCAGGGGGGTTTGAATTGAGCCCTGTTTGATAAGGGATTAAGACCCACCACGATCGGAATTTGCTGCGGTACAAGGTTTGAATTGAGCCCTGTTTGATAAGGGATTAAGACACGTCCGGGGTGTCAATTGCGATGTCCATTTAGTTTGAATTGAGCCCTGTTTGATAAGGGATTAAGACTTTCCGGCAGTGGTGAGTGAGAGGCTGAAGCCATCCACCAAACTGGAAATCCGCATATGAGCAACGCCTCCCATCAAACCCGCAATTTAATAATTACTTCTGGGGCTGTCCAAATAGGGAAATTTGGGTTTTCCTCTTAACCCCTGAAAATGAAACTCGCACGGACAGCGAGGATTTCAAAGTGCCTCACCTTATTATCAGTAGTTGCACCAGCTTCGGTTTTGCCAATCGACTGAAGTCCTGTCTTTATGGATCTGGCCATAGCCGGCATGATATTTCGGTAGGCACAGGTATTCCTGAGCAGGTGCTCGCTGACTATGCCAGCGGAATAACTCAGCCCATTCTTTCCGATGTTGAAAAGATTGCCAGATTCATCCAAGTCAATCCGGCCTGGCTGGCCTTCCGCATCGGCGAAAAGAAACTTCCGAGCGAGGCCGAGTTAATTACCCCGTACTTGGAAGAGGCCAATCTGAGTGCCGAACAGTTGGAGGAAAAGTATTGTCAGGCCGGAAAAAACGAACATCCGCTGTTCAAGAAAACGACCTGGGCGTTCTCGATCGGCGAGGATGACACGGTGCTCGAGTACTGGGCCTGGGTGGCGTTTCGCATCGGCCGAGCCCTCGGCAAGCGCTCGTCCCATTGACCGAAGAGGCCGGCGTGAACCGGCTCCTTCTCCTGGTTGGGTGCCTGGCTCGCGCCAGCAGGCCGGCCCCGATGGGGGAATCCCACCGTGGGGGAAGCTGTGGGACTGTCCTGCAGGTGACTGATAGAATCTCCAATTTATGCGGCCTGTAGGTGATTTGTACGAGGATAGAAACTCTGCGTACAGTATGCTTCGATCTGCGCCAGCCACCGGTAATTTCCCCCTTGCGAATTCCTTCCAGCGATGCCATCGCTCCCCCACCCGGTTGACCCCCTATGAGCAAACTGACGCCGAAATTCGTCAAGGAGACGAGCGCCCCCGGGACCTACCAGGACGGCCGGGGCCTGTTCCTGAAGGTCACCGCCGGCGGGACGAAGAGCTGGGTGTTCCGCTACAGCTTCCAGAGCGGCCGCCGCGACATGGGGCTGGGTTCCTTCCCGGCGGTCTCGCTGCGCGATGCCCGACTGGCCGCGGATAAAGCGCGCCTGGAATTGGCCCAAGGCATCGACCCGCTCGGCAAGCGTCACCAGTTGCAGCACGAGGCGCGGGCGAAGCGGCGCAAGGGCACGACCTTCAAGACCGAGGCCGAGCTGTTCCTGCGCACCCACGCCCCGTCCTGGAGCCCACGGCATGCCGTACAGTGGCGCAACAGCCTGAACACCCATGTCTATCCCCGGATCGGCGAGCTGCCGGTGGAGCAGGTCGACACCGACCAGGTGCTGGAGGTCCTGATCCCGCTCTGGTCGACGGTGCCGGTCACCGCCACCCGGGTGCGCAACCGCATCGAGCTGATCCTCGATGCCGCCAAGGCCCGCCAGCTGCGCACGGGGGAAAACCCGGCGCGCTGGCGCGGACACCTCGACAAGCTCCTGCCGCGTCACAAGCGCAGCACCCTGCCCTTCCCCGCCCTGCCGGCCGAGCAGGTACCGGCGCTGCTGCACAAACTCGACCGGATGGCGAACCCGGCCGCCCGTGCCTGTGAACTGCTGATCCTCACGGCGACCCGCAGCGGCGAAGTGTGCGGCGCCCGCTGGGAGGAGTTCGATCGGGAGGCCCGGATCTGGACCATCCCGGCGCAGCGGATGAAGGCCAAGCGTGCTCACCGGGTACCGCTCACCGAGGCCATGCTCGAGGTTCTGGATCAGGTAGAGGGAAATCACCGGGAGTTTGTTTTCCTCAATGCCCGACGCAGCGGCCCCTCCCGGGCAACGCCCTGCGCCGCGTGCTCGATGCCGCCGGGGCCGAGAATTGCGTGCCCCATGGCTTTCGCTCGACCTTCCGGACCTGGGCCGCCGAGCAGACCAACCATCCGCGCGAGGTCTGCGAGATGGCGCTGGCACACACGCTGGAGAGCAAGGTGGAGGCGGCCTACAACCGTGGCGACCTGCTGGACAAGCGCCGGGCGCTGATGGAGGAGTGGTCGGCCTTCCTGGGCACCTTCGAACGCGAGGTGGTGTTCAAGGCGCTTGCGGTATCGGAGTCCGCCGGCGGCGAGTGAGGACAATCTTTCCCGCTGGCAGCAGGCTCCACGGCTCGAGCGCCAGCAGCACCCGACCACCTGCCGGCCGCCCATCGCGCCCGATTTGGGTTCTCCCGTGACCATGGCAGCCTGAAGGCCTGCAGCAGGTCGCTGCCAATCACGAGGAGCAAAACCATGTACCTGATCACCGAATCCGGTCTGAACCAGAACGCCCCCTACGATCCTGCCCTGCTGGCGTTCCAGCACGAGGGCGTCGAAATCCGCAATCCCTCCCTTTCCCCCTGCGGCCGTTTCGAGGTGGACCCCGTGGCCGCCTATGGCTTCGAGGAGGTCTGGACCGGCGGCGACTGCAGGGCGCTGGACCTGACCCTGCCGGACGGAAGCGTACTGCGCCTCACCAACGAGGACGGCCTCTGCATTCCCGATTCGGACGAGTGGGAAAGTGCGATCATCGGCCGTCTGAGCAGCGATTACGACGAAATCGCCTGGTGCGTGCTGGGGGAAGTGCCCCTGACGACCGACCGGTGACGGGCACCCACCACCGAGCCATCCCGTCAGCAGAAGCCCGTTCAACGTCGAGGAAACCCGTCATGCAGTTCAAGCGCACCGAGCGTCACGAGGCGATCACCTACACCTCCCGCAAGGAAGCCGCCTTCAATCGCAAGCTGGCCCGCGAGCAGCAGTCCATGCCGCTGTTCGCCGAGCAGATCGCCCAGGAGCAGCACTCCTGGGGCGAAGAAAAACGGCTCCGGGACCAGCGGAACCGGCGCAGCGTGCAGCGGATGCGTGATCTCTATGCACGGCAGTGGCGCAAGGTTCGCAAGGATTACTACGCGCTGTCGCCCGAGCTGAAAGCGCAATGCAAAGCCCGATGGCACGCCTTCTGGGGACCGAAAACCCCCTCCAACCTAGCCTATTTCGTCGACCAGCTAAACGGCGCATTGGCGGCCCGGACGGCCGCCGCCGAGGCTCAAACCCAACGGATACGCCAGAAGATCCTGGCGCAGGCACAAGTCCAAACCGCTTTCGAGTGATCCCCTACGGGCCGGTGCTTACCGGCCCCGCCTCCACCCTTTCAAGCCAGAATCCAGCCGGAAAAGGCCACATCCGGAGCCATCTCTCGCGTATTGGTATCACCAGTCCAAAAGGCAATTCAGAAGGAGAAGATCATGGCGATTGTCGATCAACCGAAGTAGCCCTGCGGGTGCTGGAACGGCACACGGGATCGAGCATTGGTGAGCAGCAGACCGAACTGAGCACCGCCGCTCGCGAGGTGCTTGCCGAGCGCCGCCGGCAGATTGAGGTGGAAGGCTTTTCGCCGGAGCACGATCGCCAACAAGACCACGGCGAGCTTCCGGCCGCGGCAGCCTGCTATGCGCTGTTCGCTCAGCGCCAGGCGCTCGGTCTCCGTAGTACCGACCCCAGTCATACCTGGCCCTGGATTCTGGAATGGTGGAAGCCAGGCGACGCCCGCCGCGCCCTCGTCAAGGCAGGGGCATTGACTCTGGCCGAGATCAAGCGACTGGACCTTGATGGCGCAAGCCAACCCAGCTCTCACGGATGACGGCTCCTCGGTGATGGGGCGACTGCGAGCAGGATGCAGGACAGCCCCGACTCGCCTAACATGAGCGCCAACGCTCGCCCCCTCTACCAACACGACAACGAAAGGAGCCAAGCCAGCCATGAATCTGGACAACATAGCCTCCATCGAGAATGGCGAGCTGGCACTCCGTGTTCGCCACCTGCGCGGCCTCAACTCCACCAACCCAGAGCCTTCGCGCCTTGTCGAGCTTGCCGAAGACTCCGCGGCTTTCCTGCAGGGCTATGCCCGCGCCCTGAAGCACATGGGCCGGATTAGCCAGGAAGAGTTCGCCGCCTTGGTGCACGAGATCCTCGAGACGCTGGATGGCGTGTACCGCCTGTATTGCCCCGAGAAGGCTGCTGACGCAGATCCCAGTGGAACCTGAGCAACAGCATCGGCTGCGTGGGTGTTGAGGCATACTCCATCAACGCATCAACGCATCAACGAGCAAGCACTTCATTGCTTACTTGCTGGCCTGAATCCATGCCCCTGGCTATCCGCCTTGGGGGTCGGTTACGCCTCGGAGGCTCGAAGTCAGGAACGATTCGAACTTGGCGCCCAGAACCGGCTTACGGATAATGGTCCTTCTCAAGGAAACCGCAACGGACATGCCCCTTGGATATACAACAGCGTCTCGAAGCCGAAATGCGCGAAGCCTTGGGGCTTGTGCCGGCCAAATCCGTCCCCGCCAACCCAAACAGCGTCCCTCCTACATCCGGGTAGAACTGAGCGTTCGCAAGCGCAGCGGCGGTCCCACCTTTCGCTTCGAGCATCGCTCCCGTTCACTCAGCACGCTGGAAGCCCAACTCGAGGCCGAAAAGATTGTGCGCAGCAAAGGATGGGAAGTCTGGGCCGTGCTGGAGGTGCGCCAAGTTTCCGAATAACCCCCACCTAATCACCCCGTGCCCCGCTCTTTGGAGCTTCACATCCCTGCCATGGACCATGCCATGAACAAAGCCGAACTCATCGACGCCATCTCGACCGCCACCGACCTGCCCAAAGCCACGGCTGCCCGCGCTCTGGAGGCTTTCACCGCCAGCGTCACTACGGCCCTGCAACAGGGCAACGATGTCTCCCTGGTAGGGTTCGGCACCTTTACCGTGAAGGAGCGCGCTGCCCGAGAAGGTCGCAATCCGCAGACGGGGGCCGCGATCCAGATCGATGCCGCCAAGCTGCCGGGCTTCAAGCCGGGCAAGGGCCTGAAAGACGCCCTCAAATGATCGAAACAGCGTGACCGGCAAGTCGGCACGCCGATAGGGCGTCGGTGCTCGCGCCCTATCGAATCGAGCAAAAAATATCGGCTGGACTTGTCGGAACACATAAATGCTTCTGATCGGGCGAGTCACACTGCGCCTACGATCTCGTCGATCAGCCGCTTCGCTGCCAGCTTGACGCTGGCCGGCTGCTCCAGGCGGTCGCCATGTCCGTTGCGCTCATAGGCAACGACCAGCTGCGCTTTCCAGAGCACGCCATCGGTTGCGGGATCAGGTTCTGCTCCTTGGCCGATGGCGATCCGCGCAGCGCGATAGGCCGCCTTCCACTCTGCACGAGTGGCGTTGTAGCGACCGAGCCCTGGCTTGCGCTTGAAAGAGGTTCCGTACCGCAGAGAATGTTTCGAGGTTCGTCCTGTGGCTATGGTGATTCCTCCAACTACCTCCGACCATGCTCAGGGCCTTCTCGGAAAACCCAAGCGCCAGCAGGGAGAAATTTTCTTCTGCGTTTCTCAGGACGGATCAGGCTGGCGCTCGCCTATCGGTTCAGCTTGTCCACGCGCCGATACCACCTGCCAACCACAGTCCTCCTCGTCCCCATCCGCGCCATCGCCGATCATGGCGAACGAGCTGATCGTCGTGTGTCGTTCGTGCGGGCTGCCCCGATAGCACTGGCCGTCCCGGTCCCGCGCCGGGCATAGACGTAGATCCCGTCGCTCGGGAAGCCCTCCAGGATGTGCGTGGCCCACGCCGGCGCGTCCTCGTAGTCGTGGGCGTGCCGCGGCGACTTCTCGGCCGGAGGCTTGGGCAAGGAGGCCTCGACCAGCGCACGGAACACAAGGCGCGCGCTCTCCAGCTCCTCCAGCGCAGCAGTGAGCTTGCTGGCCGGCATGCTTTGCAGGCGCGCAGCAGCATTGAGGGTGTACCAGGCGGCAAGCATTTCCTCGGTCATCGGTCGCTCTCCATGGCATATCGATCCCCCTCACCCTACTACGGGCCGGCGAAATCCCTATCGAAGCTCACCGGCCCGCTTGGGTTGCTGCGCCTTGGGCGTAGTCTGGGCGCCAACACGGAGGCCCCATGACTATCCCCCTCGACCAACTCATCCAGGCCGTCACCAGCGCAAGCCTTGAGGCTACCTGCCTGCGCCAGCCGCACTTCACCGCCCAAGCGCCTGAACGCCGAGGTGCGAGCAAACCCATTTGAAGACCTTCCGCAAGAGTAGTCGGAGCAACCGTGGGGGGCTCACTCCGTCATCACGACTGCTACTCACGCTGCTTGAGATGCTGAGCGAGCACCTGTGGCAGCACCATTTGTGTCACCTGCCGCTCTAGAACTGCGATCTCTACGGGCTTCGGCTTCTCCGGCTTCCAGTCGACCGGGATGTAGTTGACCAACCTTTCCTTGACGGTCTCGCGGATCACACAGCGCATGTAGCTCCACCATGCGTCGTTGCCATCCGGGGAGACCCCATTCACCCATACGACGGTTGGGCAAAAGTCCTCCCACGGATCGGGCCGAATGGGGAACACGCCTGTGAAATTCAGCCTAAGCTTGACTTCAAGGCGGTAGTTGCCGTGCTCGCCTTTCGTCTTGAGCACGAGGTTTTCGACACCTTGTCGGGTGATCCGTTCGTACCCGACCTCGACGGCGTGCAGCGTGGGGCTGTCGCCAACGAAGACGTCCCCAGGCTTCGTCAGCCCAATAGTGCCGTCTGTGCGATCAAGCTCGACGTCGTCGACGTACCAAGTCGCCTTGTATGTGGATGGGTATTGACTTGGAGTGAGGGTGATAGTTCGATCCACAAAGACTGGCCACGTCAGCATCACCAAGTCCGGAGAGCTCGGCCGACACTTCTCAACGCGCACAGCCACGGGCGTGCGCTCTCCCTGCCGGGGCGGCCCAGGTACATCATCGACGTCCATACGCAGGTCGTCGACCCTCGAAATCCTGAAGCCAACCTCGTACTCCGGCGTTCCGCAATCAGCGGAGAGCTTCATCTTCTCGACGATGGACAGCGTGCTTTGCGCGTCACCGCTCCCCAGTCTGTGCGTAGTGTGCTTTGCGACCAGGTGCTCACGAAGGAGCTTCGATGCGTTCCACTCGATGTCATAGAGAAACGCAACGCCACGGCAGTCCTCAGAGTGGTTCAGGTGCTCAATGAGCCCCTCGAACACCACCCAAGCAGCGGCAAACACGCTTGCGCCTGCGATCCCCGCACCGTGTGCCACCTTTTCGGCCGCTTCCTCTGCGGCCTTCTTGGCAATTTCCTCAAAAGTCTTAAGAGTAGCCTTTCCACCAGTACCGAATCCACCTCCGCCTGCGATGTAGGGAAGGCCTTCATTGATGCCAATGATCGCGATGCGAACGTCGTGCTTGTCGAGATCGATCTCAAGCGGTCCAACCGTCCAAGTCGACGCGTTGTGGGGCGGGAAGTTCTTCAGATCCAGTTTCTTTCCCGGCACGAACATGTAGTTGTCGGCAGCGTCCGGGGGCGGCAACTCGCGGCCGCTCACCAGCACACGGTGATCACCGCCGCTCGTGACTGCGAGAAGGTAGACGCGGATGCCGTCAGCGGCACCCCAGTCGCTGTCCTCGGTTGACAACGTGCTCTTGCAGAGGATGTCGAGAAGTTGGAAGGAGAACTTCACTTGCTGACCTCCGTAAGCTCAGTCCGCTGCAAGATAGTCGGCGACGCGGTATAGCGCAAGCTGCCAAGACCAGCCACTATTCGTCGAATGGCCACATATGCCCGGCCAAGCGCACGCGTTGCGGATGGTCCGGGAAGATCACGCAGCGCGTGGCCCGGATGCAGAAGCAGGACCTGCACCGGGGATTGCACCATCCCGCCATATGGTGCCCGGCTGCGCTGGAGCGCGGCCTGCTAGACGCACTCGGGAAAAGGGTCGAACTGCGGCATTTCCTCGCTGCGCTCATCAGAGTGAACCGCCCCGGAACCCCGGAGCCACCATGTGCGAAGGCGCGAGCTCGCTAAGGCAGCCCCGCCCCCCTTGACTGGGAACACCCGCCACTGATGGCAGGTCCTGTGGCTGCACGTCTTGGTCTGAGATGGTCACAGGTCCTATCGTCCCTGGCGTTCTTGTGAATAGCGCTTGATGCCCAGTGTGGCGAGAAGCTCCTTCAGAACCTGTGGCATGGCGCTTTCGCGTGGGCGGCGCACTTCGGCCAGGACATGTCGTTCCAAGTCACCTTCAACCGCGCCGATCGTGCATCGTTCACCCTCGGGCCGTGACTCACCGTACACATCGCGCCCAGCAACCAGCGGATGCTGAATGCATGCGTCGTTGTCTCCGGCGAGGCGCGCTGGGCTGCGGTGGGTCGGAACGTACATGAAGTCGAGTTCGGGATCGACGCTGGCAAGGCCGGCGCCGCAGCCCGTGTCGGGGAACTGGATGTTGTTGCCTAAATCCAGCGTCGTCGCATTGTCGGCTGCAGGCGGGCAATTGCCTCCTGCGTTGTTCAGCAGAATCACATTCTTCAGGCGCAGTTCGCCCCGCTGCTGCGACTCCATGCTAGTCGTCAAGGGAATCATGCGAACACCGCCGCCCTTGTTATCTGCGAGCGTCGTGTTCACGAGATCAAGTCGAGCTCCAATGAAACCACCTCCTGCAGGCGCTTCGTTTCGTACGATCAAACTGCTCCCGAGCTCAGTGCGATCCCTTCTGAGCCCATGAGCGCCTATCGCCCCGCCCCGGGAACCGGCGCGGTTGGCGATGAAGACGGCTCGCTGCAGTCTCACGTTCCCGTCCAGGCTTGCGATCGCACCACCGATTCCGCTCGCATTGTTCGATGCGAACTTGACCGCCTTGCCGAGCATCGAGTTTTGGCCCTGCATGCGAAATGCCAAGATCACTGCACCTCCGGAAGGGGAGGAGTTGCGCTCGAAGGTCGAATAACTGATCGCGAGATGCGATGCCTGCGGTTCGGGTGTGTTCGGACGCGTGACCCCGACGGAGATAGCTCCGCCGCTGTCGACAGCCTTGTTTCCCGTGAACGTGCCTCGCCGTACCGAAAGCGTTCCGGCCTCGAGCGCAATGGCACCTCCGCTGGCTGCGTTGTTGTTGATGAATTTGGACTTCTCGACGATCCCCTCACCGTCATACCAAAGCGCTCCGCCGTTCATCGTCTCTCTGCCGTTATTGCTGAACGTTGAGCGAACGATCTCGATCCGCCCGCGCCACACAATAGCGGCGTTCCCAGCGACTTCAGTATCTTCAATCCTGGCAGTCCCGCCTCGGGCGAGACCGTCCACACCAGGCACTGAGGAAATCGCTGGAGGTGTAAGCGGTGCGCCATCGTTGTCTACGAACTTGGCATCGGCGGAAATGTGTGCATTGAAAGCGCGAATCACAGGACCGGTGTTGTCTGAAAAGCGCCCGCCGCGGACGATGATGTCATTTACCGCAATTGGCGCTTTCGTGCGCTCGACTTTGACATCCTCCAGTATTAATTTGACCGGCCCGAAGATCGCGCCGCCGAATTGCACACCGAGCCCGAAAGTTCCGAAGGAAGAGGGCCCGTTTCGAAGCGTCAGTGAATGCAACTCGATGCGCGATGCACTCGCGTCAGCTTCGAAGAAGGCGGTGGTATCGCGGGCATCGAGGATGACGCCGTTGCCGAAAATTTGTACCGGCCGACTGAGTTGATGTGTCTGCGTAATCTGCAGCACGGTGCCGGGTGCACAACGGATGGTCACCACACCCCCGGTTGACACTGCGTTGGCTAGATTGATTTTCCCTGGCGGCTGCGGCTGCACGTCCTTCTCGCAGAGATCAACAGTACCGCCCGCCTGCGCGGGCTCCCCGAGCAGGGCTGAAACAGCCACGAGAGCCAGAAGCACTCTCACGGGATCACCTGCCATTTGGGGTTCTCCCAGTCAGTGAAATCGATTTCGATACGCCGTGTCGTCCAGGCCGGTGAGCGGATCGTCAGCCGGCCTTGACCATCGGCCGTAAGGGCATCGCCGGCGGCCAGGGGCCAATCGTCGATGTCGCCCAGTCCCTCGACAAAATCATCATCGATGTCATTCACGCCGGTGATGCCGGTGCTGTCGCTGTCCTCATCATTGCCCAGTGCAGAGAACTGAAGTCGCTCATTGCGCCAGCTGCGATAGTTTCCAACCATGCTGTCTGCCAAGGGCAGGAGGGACAGCGGATTGCGCGCGATGGTCTGCTCCATGAACTGCTGGAAGCTCATGCCGGCAGGCTTGTCGACCACCTCGAAAAACCCCCATTCGCCCTTGCAGTACTCCTCATTCGCAGGGCAGGCTCGCCGGAACAACACGACGTAGAAGGGTGGGGCACCTTGATATGCCGGGCAGGACTCCGAGTTGATGAACTTCCACTCGGATGGAGCGCCGGCCGGTGCGTCCAAGCAGGTATCTTCGATGCCGGGCGGCACGCGGATGTGAGTGCCGCACGCAAATCCCTTGCGAACACAGACATTGAAGTCATGCGTCACGTTGCGCTTACACCCGCTTTCCCGCGCCTTGGCGGGATCCAGCTCGCACTGCGCATTGATGGAGAAGTCCTCATCGCGATCTTCATGGTTCCACTCGATGAGCGGTCCTTCGATGCGCAAGAAGTCCTCTCGTCTGACGGCCATCTCATTCGAAGCGGCCATGAGCGTGGTCGGTACTGCGGCCCCGCGGTCGGAATTCTTCAAGAACACGTTGAAAGGGACACCTGTCGGAATCTGTATGGGCGTTAGCAAGGCGCCATACGCATAGTCGGTTCTGATGCCCCCGGCGGTGATGAGGTAGCCTTTGCCGCTTGAGTAGATCTCCACGCCATCATGGCGAATGCGCTGCTCGTAAGGGACCTGCTTGTTGATTGCGAGATCAAGGATCACGGAATCCGGAACGTACTTGGAGGAGGCCTGCCACATCATTTGCCCGACGCTGCCGCGTGAGGCAAACCGGGTTTCGGCGGCGGGCATCTTCCTCGGCAGCTGATGCAACTGGCCTGTGAAGAAGAGCATGGCCGCCGCCTGAGCGTCGCTCCCATCACCGAGTTCGAACAGCCGTCGGGGCACCAGCCCCTCATCGGAAGGGCCCCATATTTCGTGGCGATTGACTTCCATCAACCGGCGAAACGGCACCAGTCGTCGAGCCTGGTTGCTGCCGGCCGCGTACTTGGCGGAGGCGAAATCAAGCACAATGTTGGCGGCCCTTCGCAACTTGACCTCGTCGGGATCCGCGAAGTCGTAGATGTTCAGGATCGCGGCAATACTCAGGCGCTGATAGGGCTTGGAATTGTACTCGATAAAATCCTCGCTCGTAATGCGCTGCATGCGCTGTAGCAGCCACTCGCGGATCTCTTCCTGATCCTCTTCAAACCACTCCTTGTCGTCCTTGTCAGCAAGCGAGTTGATGATCATCTGGTTGGTCAGAAATCGCGAGGTATTGATCATCAGTAGATGATTTTCAGTCTCCGGGATTCGAAACTGCGCCAGGCTCATAGTAACGGCACCCGCGGTCGCGACTGCTGCTGCCAATGCCGCGAGTCCCGGGCCATAGAGAAACAGCAGACCGGCGACCACGATGCCGGCCACCAGAAAGAAGTTCATGAACCAGTCAAACAGATCCCCCAGATCATCGAAGAAGTTGCCGTCGTTGTAGAACGCACGTTCATCCGCGCGATCCTGGGCTGAACCGGTGTCGCGCTCTGTGTTGCCGCATTGAAAAAGCCCATAGCTCTCCGGTTCAAGGTCCCCGCTGATGGTGAGCAGGTTGTTGAAAATGTGATCCTTGGTCTCCTGTCTCAGAACCGGGAATCGGGTGTTGGTATCGCTGTTGACGATGCGCAGCAGACTGATGACCGCCATGTCCCAGTCGCCTTTCCCGGCCTTGCCCACGACGCGACAAGGCAATGCATCGGTGCCAGGGTGACCGACCTGCACCCGAGACAGAAGCGCCCGATTGACCTCTTCAATCATGCAGGCTCGCGTCACGGAAAACGTGAGGTCGTACGCGACCACCTGATCCGGAAGCGTCACTTTCGTCACGCTCTTCAGGCTGTCCTTGCACTCACCGCCGAAGCGACGATCGAAAGCTGCGTTGAGAAGCGCGCGGCCGTCGCCGTCGTCGAATCCCGCGTGTGCCGGCCATCGGCCGATCTGCGCGTCGATATGGTTGAGCCCCTCCTTCGTCGTCAACGGCCAACCCGCGTATGCGGCCACGTGCTCGGCATAGACACGCAGCGTTTGTTCGCATCTGGCCTCGGTTCGGTTCGTCAGCCAGAGGACCTTGGCCAGCACGAGATGATAGATTCCACCTTCTCTCTTGTTGTGCTCCTCTGAGCCTTCATCGAACTTGCGCTTTCCTTCCTGAGCCAGAAACTCCACTTCTTCGGCGCAGGCATTCCAATCGATCACGGCCTGCCGGCGATCTTTTATGGAATTGAATGCGGCGGTGAAGTCGGCCTGCGGCGTGCCTAAGGGGACTTGATAGTTGTGGAATTCCGGCAATGCTGCAGACACAGGCGCGTAAAGAGCCGTCGCTAATGTGCTCGCAGCACAAAGCGCCGAAGCCGCAAGTCGACTCACTCGCATGCAAGTCTCCCTGGGCAGGGTCCCGCTTCAATGGGGCCGCCGGCGTGCCTATCCCACCGACCGGCTGCGAACCGCTGCTCAGGGCTGCAATTGGCAGGATCGGCTGCCAAAGGAACGTCGTTCGCATCCAGCCAGAAAAGGCACACAGCAAACGAGTTATCTTTCGCAGTCTGTGCGCGAGTGCCTGGAGTCACGCAGGCATGGTCCGCAGGGACGACCTCGCGCCAAACAAACTCCGGCTTGCATGCGTCAGAGGCATTGGTACTGGGCTGAACTCTGGACTTGGCCTGTGCGTTGTTGGCAGCGGCTTGATCTCGCGCACTCGGTGTTACGCAGACATGATCGCCCTTGATAGCTTCCCGCCAGACAAACCCGGATCTGCAAACGCCGCTTCGATGCGAACCGGAACCGCCGATCGACTGTGGTGTTGGCCTTTGCGATTCGTCACTGCCGGAAAAGAAGCAAACGCTGCACCCGTACGTCGCACAGTTGTGCCACACTTGGTTGAGTGATTCCCGGTATCCGTTTTCGCAGATCAGGACAACGCCGTAACACGTGCTCTTTGTCATAGTGGAACGCCACTGAGTGGTGCTATTGCGGCAGAGCACCTTGTGCCCAGTAACGCAATAGCCGCCGTCGCCAAAGTCGCTGACGCCGATTCGCTCCTCCCCTGGTAGGCACTCCCCATCACAAAACGGGGCCGTTCCTCTCCACAGGTTCTCCAGGCTTGCGGGATCTACCTCCTCGAGGGCCTCCTGCACGATGGGCTCGGTGTATTCGAACTCCACTGGCGGCAGGTTGCGGCTGTCGTAGCCGCCGTTGTTACGGCGATAGCCGGTCTGCGTGACGGCCTTTAGGAAGGTGTAGACGAGGTTGCGAGCATCGGTGGGATTGACCTCGTCAGAGTAGGTGAAGTCCGTCGAGCGCACGAGACAGTTGCGCTCTACACCGGCTTCGCCCGGAAAGTGATGGAACATCAGGACGCGCTGGCAGGTCCTGTAGGTGCGTACTTCGAAGCCGGCGCGATAGGACGAGAACGGATCCAGGCGCGCGGGCCAGATGCCCCTGTCGTTGGTTGTCGGCGCGTTGGCGTCATGGTCGCCGTAGTCGAAGATGACTTCGAACATCCAGTCGTTGCTGCCGTCAGGTGGCTGCGTCGACGGGGCCTTCGGCCAAGGAGGGGCCGGTGGTTCGGGCCATACATCGTCGGCCTTCAGCGTGGGGAAGTGCGGCGAGCGGTTGCCGTAGCGGATGCGCTTGAGGTAACGCTGGGCACCACGCGCATCGTCGGCGCGATTGCGCTCGTGGGCTTTGGCAACGGGGTTGCCATTCGCGTTTTCGAAGATCCGCTTCGAGTCCTTGGGTTTGTAGCCATAGGTGACCACATTCCCCTTGTCATCGTGGCTCTCACAGATTAGCCAACTGAAGATGCGCGTCGCGTCAAAGGGATCGGCGATGCGGCTGTTGGGCGTCCTGCCGTACCAGGTGGTGATGTTCTCCCTGGAGATCGAACGCCAGAACACGTCGACGGCATCGGAGGTGTTTGACCAGCGCTCGATCCGCGCGAACAGTCCCTCGGTGCGCGGGCGGTAGCGGCGGACAAGGTAGGTCTCGCCATCGATAGTCCGCGCTCGAGGAGGCGCCTCGGGCTTCCAGTTGCCGCTGCCATCCTTCACCAGCACGGGCACCAGGTCCTCCGCACCCGAGAGGACGAAGGGACCGGAATCGACAGCGTCGGGATACTGCGGAATGCCTTTGTCGGTCTTGAGCGTGATCGACGGCAGCGAGAGGCTCCAACCGAACTCGAACGGACCGTTGCCGGCACCGGAGTCGTAGGACAGCGATAGCTGGGGCTCGAAGCCCGAACGCCCTGGGCTGGTGGCGATGGGCACCGACATCGAGCCGGTGCCGGTAACCGGGTTGGCGGCGAACTTCTCACCGATGCCGCGGATGGCCCCGCCGCCCTTGGGCAACGCGACTGAAGGCACCACGCTGAAAGAGGACCCGCCTGTCGACCCCCGCGTCGGGCGGGTCTCGGCACTTCCATCAATGGACGCTGAACGCACCACAGAGATCTTCTTCCTTGGAGTGCCGGGACGCTCTGCAGCGACTCGGGCGCAGTACCGTTGCAAGGCGGCCTAGCCAATTGACCTACCAGTCAGTCGACCACGAATGGAGCCGGGCGCCATCCCCAATATGTATGGCGGATCCATCTGCTGGTGTCAAACTCGGCGCGCGCCAATTCCCACCAGTCATCGAAGGCATCGACATCCGGGTTGCAGCCCACGGCATAGGCGATGGTCTTCTGCCGACCATCGGGCCGGCGCTCACCGCGTTCGGCCAGGAAGTACACGCCCTGATCCTTGACCAGGATGACGCGGCATTGATTCGCCACCGCTTCGGCGAGCACGGGCCGCAGCTCCGTGCCTTTGAATCGAACAGTCATGGGTGTGATCTCCAGGGAGGCAGGAAGAGAGGCTTCCCGCCGCGAGGGCGAGAAGCTGCTGGGAGGTCAGTGCCGGACAGCCTTGCGACCCGACAGGCGCTGCACGCGGATGCGTCTCCAGCTCCCGTTGAACCGCCCCGGGTTTCCCGGAGACTCCAACCTTTGAGAGGATGGAGCCATGAAGATAGCCACGAAGCGCGTGGAGTGGCTGATGGGGGGCGATGCCGTCATGCGTCAGCACCCTCATTACCCGTCGCTGGGTTGGCTGCGCCATCCGTGTGAGTCGGCGCATAGGGCTCGATGGCGGGCGCAGCAGGCGGCGTGCCGGGCTTGGTCGTCCGCCGCGCGATCGGTGGCGCGAAGCGCGAGCGGCGCGTGCCTTCCAGCACGTCCTGCGGCAGCTCACCGAACTTCTCCAACGCCGCTCGCGCCGCGGCGTTCTTCGCCGCGAAGTCGTCGCGCGTCGTGCCCGAGTAGCGGTACTGCTGGGCCAGCGAGAACAGGCTACGCAGCGCGTGCGCACCATCATTGAGCCAGCGCTCCAAGGTGCTGCGGTCGATCAGCGCCGTGTGGTGCGCCAGGATGAGTTTGCGCGCCAGGTCGTCGTAGTCGGCCAGCAGGTACACCGCCATGAAATCGAGCTGTGCATTCACGAACAGCGGCAGCTTCACAGGCTGCACATTCATGTTCTCGCCCAGCGACAGCGCCGGAGGCACATCGGCCAGGGCTTGGTCCACCTGTTCGCGCAGGGTCTGCAGGCGGGTCTTGGTGTCGGCGAGCTTGTCCTCGACCCTCAGCATCCACCAGTCCGAGTACGGGTCATCCTGCTCGGAACCGCGCTTCATCTTGTTCATCGCACTGATGAAGCCATTGAGTCCGATGATGCCGGGGCGCCCCTCGGTAGGCGCACGGCCGTGCCAGATGCGCGAAGCGTGGTGCGTGTGCAGCGTCAGCGACATCGCGCTGCGCAGCGACCCGAGATTCAGTTGCAGGGGTTCGTTGGCTATGAGGACGACTCGCGGTAAAGGGACGAGCCGCCAGCATCGTGATCGGCCGGAAGGCCGTCAGTCATCAAACCGCATCCAGCCCGCGCCCGGTTTGTCCGTCAATGGAAGGCTGCCTGTGCCAGCTATCCCCTGGGGATAGGTCTTGAGCCATCGTGGCTTGATGTCGGGGCGTGAACCATGACAATGACTGGCGGCGCAGCACACCTGGGGTTGCTGCGCAGAAGAACGAGGGGGAAACATGCAGGATGGGAAAGCCGTTCAGTTGCTGCTGAACGGGGAAGAGCACGGGCACGGTCACGTGCTCGAGGAGCTGCTGAAGCGGGCGGAACGCCTGGAATGCCTGGTGGCCTTCACGAAGACCTCGGCCTCGAACGGCGCAACCTCTCACCTGCCGAAGCCTGTTACCATAAACCCCTACGGACGCGGCAAGGAGCGGACATGTCTACTTGCGGAGAAGGCTCTACAGCAGAGCGCCGAAAGTGCGCCCGAGAGGCGACGCGAGAGCGTACCGAGTGCGTCGAAGAACGGGACGAGGGTTACAACGAGTGTGTGCAGACGCGTGAGGACCGCTACAAACGCTGTTGTGACTGGGCGCCCTGCAGTTGGTTCTGTAAGGCTTTCTGGTGGGTCGTCAACGTGGTGTGCATCGCCTGGGAGTGGATCTCGAACGTTGTCTGTGTAGCCTGGTCGACTGTGAAGGAGACAGTCTGCGTGGCCTGGGCCGTGACACCGGCCGTCTTCTGTCAGTTGATCGATGCCATCAGCAGCCTCGTGGGCGTGTTCGTCAGCGCCATTGAGGCGGCGCTTGGCTGGGCGTGGAGCGCGGCGGCCTTCGTTTGGGGCGTGATCACTTCCATTCCAGGACTGGGGCCGCTGCTCACATGGGTTGTTGGCGTAGCCTCGGCCATCTGGAACGCCATCTTGAGCCTCCCGGACATTGGCTTAACGCTTGTTGGGATCATGCCGGAGAAGAAGCTGCGCCTAGCCATCATTCACCTCCGCGATGGCCGGGGCGGTCCCATCGTAACGAATGACGCGGTCCTGCTGCGCGCCGTTCAATGCGCCATCAACGTTTTCGCCGAGCAAGCCAATACGCGAGTGATTCCGGTTCGTTACACGCAATACCAGTCCTCATTCGAGGACCGTGAAGTGGCAAGTCGCGACTACATCATTGATGGACGCCCCGTTTCGGATCGACTGTTGGATCTGTGCTGTGAGGCCTGCATGTTCGGTAAAGGCCTGAGCACCGTTGGCGCCGACCTCAATCAAGAGATGACGTTCTACTCTTTCTGGGGCGGCGCCCGACGCCTGCTCACCTATGGTGCCCCCATTGTCGCCTTTACCACCCGGCGCTTTGAAGGAACCACAACGGGATGCTCTCTAGGACCGCTGACCGACTGGATCGTGGTGCAGTTTCAGGACTCGGAAACGACAATTGCAGATCCAATGCTGCTTACGTCAGACATTCGGCTGGGAAACATATCCACTTTGGCCCACGAGATCGGACATGCCTGCAATCTGATCTGGCACTCATCTGCCCCCGATAGACTGATGACCCCTCTGAGGGATGCAGGGGGAGTTCGACGGTGCGGCTTGACGCGTTGGGAGAAGGCCATCTTTCGTGCCTCCCGCCATGTGACGTACCTATGACACTGATCATTCGAAATCGAGCTGAGCTGCCAAAACTTCTTACCTCGCACGAGCCGCATGTGCGCTTCGAAATCCCAGACCTCACGGAGCGCGAGAACGAGGACCTACATGCCCGCCTTGGCACCTTGTATCAGGAGTGCGGCTGCGTGCAGGCAACGGTTGGCCTGCTCGTTGGCATCGGTTTGGCCATCGGATACGGCATGATCGGTTCTTTGGGGTGGTGGCGCACGGCACTGCTCGCTATGGGGCTCGGCGTGACCTTCAGCTTCATTGCAAAGGTTTCCTCCATGCGCATTGCGCGCATACGGTTGCGTCGTGCGCTTGATCAGGAGCTGCGTGGGTGATCGTTAGCCAAGCCAGGGCTGCCGCGGCTACCCGTATGTCGTGACCATCCAAGAATGATGTCCATGATCTCACTTGCTGCACCCCTGTTCACTTCGCCGTTCTTCACGGACATCCCGGCGTCGTCACCGGAGCAGGCATCAATCTGCCGACCGAGATACTGCACGCGCTGGACAACAAGCGGTTCGCCGTGATGAACCAGAACGCGGTGTCGGAACTGGCGCTCACCTGCATCCGAGACTACCCACTGCATCCAACCAAGCAGAACGTCAACGCGGAAAGCTACGCAAGGTACTGCGGGCATGCCGATACGGTCAGACGGTCGTTGGGCCTGGACGACTTCACGGAGCTGGATGCGCTGTTCAACTACGCCTATTGGCGCGAAACGGAAGAAGACAAAGCGGCGACCTGACCGCATCACCCCACGGAAGGCGGCCTGTTCAGTCTATCCCCTGGGGATAGCTCAGGGATCGCGCAAGGCTGAACCCAGCCGTGCGAGGTAGGCGCGCGCCACCTCGGGGTCGGCCGGGCGGGAAGCCGAAGGCGACGACGATGGCGCCGGCCCCGCAGCTCGCGGCGCGGGCAGCACTGCTGCGTCGGTGCCCGCCCACGCCTTGAACTCCCCGCGCAGCGCCTTCTGGATGATGCCAAACAGGTAGTCGGCGGGATTGCGCACCGTGCTGCCGCCACAGCGCGCCGCCCACTCGTCGAGAACGGCCTGCCGCTGCGCCTCGTCCACCTGCTGCAGCGCCACGAGCGCGCCGGCCTGCTGCTCGTCCTTCAAGCGCAGAAAACGCTCGGGCAGCCGCAGGTTCTGCAAGGCCCTCGCGCGCGGCACTGTACACGTCCTGCGCTCACGCGCCGAGGGCCATCCCCTCCGCGACTTCGCCCACGGCACGCTCGATGCGGTGCTCGAACTTCCCGAGGGAAAATTCTCGCTGCGGATTCGCTGGGAGGCCGAAGGGCAATCGCAGGTCGAGCACGGCTGGATATGCCGCGAGGCCCCTCACTTGAACGGCAGCGGCATCTTCTCCGACGTGGCCATTCTCGACGGGGACGGTTTCCCGCTGGCCGCTGATGCGGACGAATTGGTGGGGCTCGCCTACGAATTCTTTTCCTACCAAGAGATCGAGTCCGCCATCGCGCCGGTACTGCCGGTGCGCCCAGAGCCAGGGTCTGCACCGGGTCAGGATGCCGATCTATTCAGGCCGTGGCATGACAGGTGTAAAAGGCGCAGGCGATGAGCAGATCTCCCATGCTCTACCTGCTGCGACGGCACAAGTAGCAAGACGATTAAGAAAGAGCCCCACTGCCTCGCAGCGGTGGGGGCTTTTATCAAGAGTCTGCTGCTATCTCAGTGCAGGGTGGGGTGATGCATCACGCTAAATCGCTCCGCCAATGCGCAGAGCCGCTTGTCCAGCGTCCACAGCTCGACCCCTGGTGTTATCACGGTGGATGCCAATAAAAGCATATCCACTAGGCCACAACCCAAGCCATACAGACGTTCGCGCTGGATGAATGCCATCACCTCCCGCACGCTGGCCTGTTGGGTCTGCTGCAATCTATCGAGATTAGCGAGCGTTTGAACCCGATTCGGCGGTGTACCGCATGCGATCTCCCCCAGAATCAAGGGGTGTATCATCACCAAGTCAAGTTCTAGCAGCTCGACCAGCACATCATTACGCTGCCGGAAGTGATCGACCCACACCGACGTATCAACAAGAACCCCCTTCATTATTGGGCCTCGCGGCGGCGGGGAATCTCCTGCATTTCCGGCATGGTTGCGCCAAGAGCGGCAAGTCGCTTGGCGGACTGAACTCGCACGAAGGTTTTGATAGCTTCACGGAACAGGTCCGCCTTGTCCATAGCCGGGTCGGCAACTTCCAGCGCCTGCTCATACAGGGCATCATCAATCGTCACAGTGGTTCTCATAGGCACCTCTCTGCATCATATTTGATGCTAGTTTTCATCATTATAGATGACTGCGCAAGACTCCCGTTTGGTGGAAGAAGAACCAGCCGGCGTGTCGTGGCGCGCTCTTGGGGGGCGCCCCGAGCGGGACGGGGTGGCGAAGCCTCCCCCTGGAGCGGATCAACGCCAGGGCGGGCGCAAGGCGCCCTACGGCCAGGGCAGCGAGGGCCATTGCCTCGAAGAAGGCCAGATGCCCCGGCGCGGTGGGCGCGGCCGGAAAGGCGAAGCCAGGCACGTACGCCTATTCCAGGCAGATTTTTTCCTTCCGACGTTCGGCCTGCGGGCAGATAGCAGGCTTCCCGGATACGGCTCGACACCGAGCCGGCAGCACGAATTCGGCCGGGTGGCGGATGTCGCCGGGGCACGGCTGTCGGAACAGGAATCCTCTGCTCGGATTGCGGGCCGCCAGCTCAGCTGCATTGGTAGCCGTACCTGCTGGCGAGCGCCTGAAGCGCGGCGCGGGTTGCTCAGGCCATGCGCTCTCCGGGGAGAAAAGATCCGCTGGGATTGCCCGCATTATCGGGCTGCAAACGGCCGTCAGCCGCTTGGGTTTTCGTCGGCCCGTGCGAGCCTGAGCACAGTGACAACTGCCAAGGAGGAAACGGCATTGAACACAGTATTTTTCGTAACGGACTGCCGCCCGGGGGAGCCCTGCATCATCCAGGGCCACGAGCACGCCCCGCTGGTCATTAAGACCATGGATGGTGATGAGCTATTGAGGCTGGCGCCAATCCAGCCGTGGACGCACGAACGGCTGATAGGCCTTCCGCTCCAGGAGCTCTTGGGCGAGGCGCTGGAGGGCGGCGCAGACGCCTACCTGGGCGAGCAATGGGTCGGCAGCACCGAGGTGTGAGAAGCCCTCCCAACCAGCAGAAGCCTGTTCTAGCCCGCCCCGTGCGGGCTTTTGCTGGCACGTTGGAGCAGGGCGGCGACTTGGGAGAGGCACCTGTGCGGCCCTTCCTTCTCCCAGCCCTACCCGCTGCGACGGTACGGGGAGGCCCAGTCCCTGCCCAGCGGGCAGGCTGGTCGGGATACTCCGAGCGGGGCTGGCGCTGGCGCAGAGGTCCAATCCGGAACGCAGGAGATTTTTCCCGCTCCGCCTGGATGGGATGCCGGGACACACGCAAACCCGTCCCTTCGAGCGGAAAACCCGGCTCGAACACCGAACACCCCTTCACAGGAGATCCAGGATGGTTTTTTCGGCCCGACGTGCCAATGGATTCAGGCTGGAGCGCATACAGGCCTCCCGGCAGTATGCCGATGGTGGCTTCACGAACACCTACCCGGCCAGCATACTGCGCGTGCCCGAGGGGCGGCCGACGCTGGCCGACTTCCTGTTCCGCGGCGAGGGCCGCACGCCGGCGAATCCCCTCCCCATCATCGACCCACGCGCCAGCTGGGCACGCCCCGTCGAAACCGGGCTGCGGGCCACCTGGCTTGGTCATTCGACCGTGCTGCTGGAAATCGACGGCCACCGGGTGCTGACCGATCCGGTGTGGGGCGCGCGCGTCTCGCCGCTGCCCTTTCTCGGTCCCCGGCGCTTCCAGCCGGTGCCGGTCGATATCGCCAGCCTGCCGCCGCTCGATGCGGTGCTGATCTCCCACGACCACTACGACCATCTGGACTACCCGAGCATCCGGGCGCTGGCCAAGCTTCGGGTGCCCTTCGTCACCTCGCTTGGCGTCGGCCTGCATCTGGAAGCCTGGGGCGTGCCGGCCGAACGCATCGTCGAGCTCGACTGGTGGGAACGCACCGTGCTGCCGGGCGGCCTGGCGATCACCGCTGCGCCAGCACATCACTACTCCGGGCGCGGGCTGCGCGACCGTAACGTAACCCTCTGGTCGTCGTTCGCCCTGCGCGGCGAGCGGCATGCCGTGTTCTTCAGCGGCGATACCGGGCTCTCGCCGGCCTTCACCGAGATCGGCCGGCGGCTCGGCCCCTTCGACTTGGTGATGATCGAGGTCGGCGCCTTCCATCCGGCCTGGGGGAATGTGCACCTGGGGCCGGACAACGCCCTGCAGGCCTGGGCACAACTGGGCAGCGGGCGTCTCCTGCCGGTGCACTGGGGCACCTTCAACCTGGCGATGCATCCCTGGGCCCAGCCAGCAGATGTGCTGCTGGCGCACGCCTCGGAGGGGCTGGTCATGCCGCGCCTCGGCGAGCCGGTCGAGCCGGCCCGGATCGCGGCAGTGGAGCCGTGGTGGCGTGGGGGGACCAAGGCCGACTGGCAGGGTGCTGAGCAGCAGGACGCCGGACTGCCGGCGTTCCCCGTCCAGAACTAGCCGCACCGCAACATGCTCCCAAGGCGCCGCCCGCCCAGCGCCTTGGGATTTTTCGGCTGGTAGGTAGCATGGCCTGCAACCACCATTGCAGCGCATGCGCGAGGCCAGACACATGCAATTCACCCACGAACAGGAGCCGGCGATCCGATCGCTGGCCAGAATCATCAAGCTCGTCGCCTTCGCCGGCACCGGCAAGACCACGACCCTGGTCGGCTACGCCCAGGCCCGCCCGGAGGCCCGGATTCTGTACCTCTGCTACAACAAGAGCGTCGAGGTGGCCGCCAAACAGAAATTCCCCCTCAACGTGACCTGCAAGACCGCTCATGGCCTGGCCTACGGTGCTGTCGGTACGAAGTACAAGCACAAGCTCGGGAACCTGCGCCTCACCGACATCGCCCGGGCCATCAACTCCCAGAACTGGGAACTGGTCCGCAGCGTTCAGGACACCCTGAACAACTACCTCGCCAGCGCGGACGAGAAAATCAGACTGTTTCATTTCCCCGCAGAAAAACTGCAGAACGAGCGCATGCGACGGGCCGCCGACAGTATCGTCGAGGCCACCCGCCGGCTCTGGGCGCAGATGTGCGACCTGAACAACCACGCCACGCCCATCCACCACGATGGCTACCTGAAGCTCTGGGCGCTGTCGAAGCCGGACCTGAGCACCCGCTTCGACATCGTGCTGGGCGACGAGGCCCAGGACATCAACCCGGTGGTCGCCGGCCTCCTGGCGCAGCAGGCAGCCTACGGCATGGGCGTCGTCGTCTGCGGCGATGGCCATCAAATGCTGTACCGCTTCCGGGGAGCCGTCGACGCCCTCGATGCCCCCTGGCTGGCCGACGCCGAGGTGCACTATCTCACCCAGTCCTTCCGCTTCGGGCCGGCAGCGGCCCACGTCGCGAACATGCTGCTGCACTTCAAGGGCGAGCGCCGGCAACTGGCAGGCCTTGGGCAGCAGACGCGCATTGCCAAGACCCTGCCCGCCGATCTGGAGCACCGGGCGATCCTCTGCCGCACCGTGGTCGGCGTCATCGAGGAGGCACTGGCCTGGGTCGAAACCGGGGCGAAGATTTTCTGGGTGGGCGGTATCGAGGGCTACAACCTGCAGGACCTCGAAGACCTGCACGCCCTGTCGAAGGGCTGGCGCGAGCGGATCAAGGGAAAAAAACTCCTCCAGGATTATCCCGACTACGACCACTACAAGGATGTCGCTTTCGAAAGCCAGGACTCGGAGATGACCCGCTCGGTCAAGAGCGTCGAGCAGTACAGCCAGAACCTGCCGGAGCTGTTCGCCAAGCTGCGCCGCAATGCGGTCACCGACGAGCCGGAGGCCAGTATCACCCTGAGCACGGCGCACCGGGCCAAAGGTCTGGAGTGGGACGCCGTTCAGCTCGCCGAGGACTTCGCCTTCGAGCCGTTCGACCCGGACAACGACCCGGAGGCCTGGGTGGACGAGATGAACCTGCTGTACGTGGCCTGCACCCGGGCCATGCAGGTGCTGGCCGTCAACTCGACCGTACTGGAGATCATGAAGGAGTTCGTCGACCGCCGCGACGGCAGGAAACCGGACGCGCCGCTGGCCTTCCAGAAGAAAGCGCCAGCGGCGGCGTAATTGCCTATCGGCAGTTCCCAGCCCGGCGGAACCCAGCGGCCTCGGCATCCGCCGCCGAGCCAAACGAAACACGATTTTTTTCCTGCACTTGCTCGTAGCTCGGGCAGCCGACCGGCAGGTGGTAGACCTTGCTGGCGCGGTTGCCGATCACCGGGGCGCTGCCGCCCTGCTCGGCAACCTGCACCGGCGGCGCTACCGGCCGGCGGGCGGGCGTGGCCGTGCCCGGCCCGCCCAAGCCTTCCCGGCTCGGCTTGTGCCCCAGCGTCCAGGTGCGCTCGCCCGTCACGAACGGGTTATGGTGGCCCATGACCTTCGCAATCCGCTGATCACGCTCGCGCTCCCAGGCGCTGGCCGGGTACATCCGGTTCCAGGCCATGAACAGTTGCTGCTGCTGGCGCGACATCGACAGCCCGTAGCGGTCGTGCATGTAGAACTGCACCCGGGCAACCAGGCCCTTCACCACGTCTCGGGGCTCGGTCACCCGCTGCTTGAAATCCGTCCTGGTTGGGCAGGCTCCGTACTGCGCCGGCGTCGAGGGCAGCACGCCGTAGCTGTAGTTGCTGCGATCTGCGTTCACCTCCCCAATCGTGGGCGACAGGTTGTGCATGTCCGCCTCCATGACGCGAAACACCGGATCGCTGGTCTTGCAGTTCTCCCTGCCGCCCTTCTGCCAACACTGCCGCTGGTGACCGAGCACCCAGGCCGGAACGATGTGCTCCCACTCGATGCGTTGGGCGCGGTTGCTGTCGGCCCGGACTTCGTAGCCGCAGGACTTCAGGTCGATACGGCCACCCGAGCGCCCCATCCATGTCCACCGGCAACCGCAATACAGGTCCCCAACGTCGGAAGTTTGCCGGTCGAAGTAGACTTTCTCGCGCAGGGCGATCTTGGCTTTCTCGAACGACTCCGGGGCGCCAGCCAGAACATGCTAGTGTGGTGAATCACAAGTTCGCTTCATTATTATTTCTTTGCAAGGCTCGAGCAGCCCTGCCGACAGAGGCCAGGATTTCACCTGCTCCCTTACTCCAGCGGAAGGGCCTTGGATTCTGGTTGTAGGTCGCCAGGTAATACTCGATGGACTGCTCGAGATCCTTCACGCTGGTATGGGCCTGGCGCTTTATCCACTTCTGGGTGAGCATCGAGAAAAAGCGCTCCACCAGATTCAGCCATGACGCAGACGTCGGGGTGAAGTGCACGTGATAACGCGGGTGCGCGACAAGCCAGGCGCGCACCTTGTCGGTCTTGTGCACGGCATAGTTATCCATGATCAGGTGGATGGCCTTGTCGCTTTCGACCGATTCCTCAATGGCCCTGAGAAACTCCAGGAATTCTGCGCTGCGGTGACGGCGCTTGAGGCGTCCGATCACTTCGCCGGTGGCCACATCCAGGGCGGCAAACAAGGACGTCGTGCCATGGCGCTGATAATCATGGGTACGGGTCGCCGGATACCCAGGCTCCAGCGGCAGCCCCGGCTGTGTTCGATTGAGCGCCTGGATCTGGCTTTTCTCATCGACGCACAGTACCAGCGCTTTATCCGGCGGCTTCAGGTAGAGCCCTACGATATCCTGCACCTTGTCGACAAAGGCAGGATCGGTGGACAGCTTGAAGGTGTGCTCCAGGTGAGGCTTGAGCCCGAAGGCTCGCCAGATACGCTGTACGCTCGCCGGTGAAATATGGGTGGCCTTGCTCATCCGGCGCGAGCTCCAATGACTGGCATCGTCGGGCCGGGTCTGCCGCACCCGGTCGACCACTTCCTGGACCTTTTCATCACTGATGCTGCGTGGGCGGCCTGAGCGCGGCTCGTCATTGAGGCCTTGCAGGCCCAAACGGGCGAAGCGAAGGCGCCACCTCGAAACGGTTTGCGCCGTAATGCCAAGCCGTCGAGCAATGGAGGAGCCGGACTCGCCCCGAGCGCAGGACAAAATGATCTCGGCGCGCAGCTGCATATCGGCAGGCCCCTTGTGCCTGGCTCGGCGGCGGGTGAGTTCGGCATGCTCTTGTTCGGTCAGTTCGATCCGAACGGCTGGGCGGCCTGTTTTCATCGCATGCCCTCCGAAAGAACTCTGTCAGCTCCGCGGTAGACAAGATTTATCCTGAGTAGTTGTGATTCACCACACTAGCCAGTCATGGCAATAACTGAAGCGAAAAACAGGACAATCTTTTTCACTGGATTTCCTTGAAAAGTGTTGAGTAGGGAAGTGCCGCAATACTCAAGACCGGGCGCGATAATGCGATTGGAAAAGTCGTCCCATCCCTTCTACCAGACAGCGCCACAATTCCGTGAGAAAGGTATATCCGGTGATCGGGTCCTCGATAGTGAGGCCTATACCATTTTCACCGTCCTCATTGCCTCCTTGAAGCCAGTCGTAAATCTGGGCCCAAAAGATATCCTCGACTTCTCTTTGGCTGAGATTGAAGTTCTTGATGGCTGGCGCAGAAGGAGATTTCCAAGCCAATCCTTTAATGGCTGGCATACCCAGGAGTTGCCATTGGCCGCCGACGATTTCTTTGAGGTGGCATTGGTAACGCTCTTCATCTTCAGGTCTCCACCAATCGTGATATTTCAACGAGGCGCAAAAACTGTCGAATTCTGACTTGAGAGCCCACTCGAACTCCCCTCGCTCTTGGTCGCTGTTGGACTCCACCCACACCACTTCAGCACCCAGCAAGTCGAAGCGCAAAGCCGCTCGCATCAGCGCGGACTTGGAGTCCGCCAGGAAGATGGTTCCGTTCTGGCCGAGACGGATCACATCATCCACATTGGCGAGAACGACGGCCATATAGGGCTTGCTTTTGAAATGCGGGGCGATCAACCCCTCGCAACGGGAGGCCGATTCCAGAGAAAAAAGCTTGTCGCCAACTATGTAGTCGCTGGCCGGAATCATGACCGCATGGTCACTCACCGACGGCGGCAAGGGCAGTACTGCGATGGACGAAGCGAGAATAGGTGCGGGCATGAGTGGGCTTCCTGTGCCGTTTGGGAGGCCTTGACGCTACCTGCTTCTCGGCACGCCGTGCGTCGCTTTCCGGCGCTTTTGTGGCCGGAAAAGAGGCTGCTCGTGCACCACCTGGTTCGAGCGCCATCCCGACCTCCAGTGGTGCACGCAAGCGCAACGAGGTGAACCGACAACGAGGGAGCAATTCAGCAAGCCGCCAGGAAGCCCACCAGTTGCGTTTGGCCATAGGGGAAGGAGATGGCCTGTAGCGCCTTCGCTACTGCCCGGCGAGCTGGCTACAGGCTTGAGCGCTTAGGGGGGGCAGAAGGCACACCGCTCAAGGCAGAACTCGCCGGCCCTCCCTCGCAACTTTGCGATCCCCCTGCGCTCTGGTCAGTTTTTGACCGCCGAGCGCTGGCGCGCATCCCACGTGAGGCCGGCCGCGTTTTCCACAGCTTTACTCACCAAGGCTGGGGATAAAATATCTTAGAAAACTAACAAATATACCAGTACAGAGCCTGTAATGGCGAAGTTAAAAAACAACCACTTAAAAATAAAATTATGGTCATCAATTACACCATTCCTAAAAATAAATATTTCCTCCGATAAAGAATCTATAGTTTTGGATTGAGGATAATCATTGCTCGCGAAATATTGCGGGTGACTCTTAGCCCACTCATTCTCTAGCTCTGCAAAGCTATATGTATAATCCTCATTGCTCATAATGTTTTTTATGACTTCTCTTTTTTCAGGGGAAGACCAAGCACTATTGTTTCCCAATAGATATTCAAGAACTACTCCTCCATCAAGCTCATACGCACTTTTGATAAGAGCCGGAGTCAATTTAGCATGGGCATACGCCGCACATCGGAGCGCAACGTCATCATTATTCAGTAGTGTTTCAGCCTCATCATAGTTACTACTGAATGCAATCCTTCCAATGCGCTGACGAATAACCCCAAAGCTCGACAGGTATGTCGTTTTGCTTTTGCGTTCTGAGTCTGGATGCCAGCGCTCAGAGAGCTCAATTATTTCCTCAAATGTGAAGACTTGATACATTGGTTTGAGATTGCAAAGAAGCTCAGCCAGAGCGCTTGCCCAAACCTTTTCAACTGGAAGGGTTTTTACAAGTCTCCACAGCGATTTCTGTACTTCATAAATTTCTAAGTCATCATAGATGTCGAAACTTACTGAATCCGAGAAATTATTATTCTTGGCAAGAGCAGATATCGCTGTTAATTTTTTTTCATCAGATAGTCTTGAGCTTTTATTTGCGATCTTCTCTATCAATGGCAACAGTAGTGACTTGTCTCTTGGGTTAGGGTTTTCACATATAGCAGCCAGTTCTTCCTTGGTAGCAGACTCTAACAAACCATCAATCACACCACTTTCTAATATCTCACCAAACATAAGCCATTGGTTGTAAAGTAGTCCAATCCTAATTGCTCTAGCATGGGTTTCACTAATACCTGTGCGCTCATAATCAATGGATTTGGCGAACAGCCTCCTGCCAACATTTTCGTTGATGCAAAATCGGGCCAGGCCAAGATCAATAAGCGGGTCATTTCGAAGCAGTAAAGTTTCTTCAAGCTCATAATCCCCCGCTTCCAACAAACGATACCGCAAAGAGATTGACGACACATCTCCAGCGTTAGCGCTATTAATCGCTCTAGTCTTTAGCCAGTCATAAACGTATTCTGGAGAGCTAACGCGCAAAACCTCCTCGTCTAGCATGAATCCTACTTTCCTAGAATCCATTATAAATCTCCAAAAGAAAATTCTTATAGATGAAACCCAAAGACTCTCACTAACCAAGTTGAGCCTCCGATAACCTCAAAAAACTTGAGCAAGAACCACGGCATACATTTATATCAAAACACCCCTACCACTCTCAGCAAGCTGCTGCTCATACATCACCCGGTTCACCAAACACCAGGCCGCCCGGTAGCCATGGATATAATCGAAGCGCTCGCCGAATGGATCGATCAGGTAAAAGGGATGCTCCTTGAAGCGCAAACCACCAGACGAATACTTTTCGCTGTGAATCCAGATCGTGTCATTGATGGTGGATATGGAACCCAAATCTCCCCAGGCGTAATTAGCCCCAGCACAAAAAATTCCCTCCGGTTTTATCTTGAACAACTCCATGAGTTTACCTGGTGCGATTTGCGAACAACCGTATGCAGTTCCCTCGGGAATTATCGGGGGCCAGAGTCTGCCGGGTGCCACTTCACGGAATTCCATGTTGGAGCTCTCCTTTGATAGGTCTGGAGTTGGGCCGGCCAGCCCGCTGCATATGGGCCGTGCTGTCCCTGCTTCACCTGGCAAGATGCACCAGGCGCGCCCACGATAGCAGAGCCATCCGGCCCACAGAGGTCCCCTGTGAGGCGCCAGCGAGATCAACCTCCCTGGCCCGCCTCCAAACAGCCTGCCTGGGTGTCCCTCGCCCCCCATTACCCATCGTGCTCACCTGGGCACCACCTGCTGATCGGTGCCCCTGCACCTGGACCATTCGTTTCGCTGGGGGTGAGGTGGGCTCGACCCCACTCTCTCGATCACCTGCTCGAGCTGCCACCAGCCTCTCGCTGACCACCCACCGCCTTGGCTCACCTCCGAACAGCCTGCCAGGGTATCCCTCGGCTGCCCCTGATGCCCGCCAAACGATCGGCACCCACTGACCCGCTCGGCCCCTCTTTCACCTTCCCCATTCGATCCGGTGGACTTCCACCCGCAGCTCAACCTGATCGCCCAGCGGATTTTCTCCTCTCGAATCCGGCTCCTTCAGCCCCACCACAATCCCGCTGCCCGACCATTATTCCGCCCTGTGGATGCCCCTTCGGAGTACCCCGACGCCGAGCAAATTTCCGCTGCGCGACACAGTGGTCTCCGACCCGCTTCGCGACACAAAATCGGCCAAAGTAGCGGACTACACATAAACTAATTATGTAAGTCTGGTGGCTCACTTACATATAGGGAAATCAGCGTTTTCAGCTGTCATGGCGCCAATCAGTGAAAACGGCCCTGCCAATCAGTGAAAGCCGTGTGGTTACTGGCTTTCAGCAATTTCGACGGGGGCATTGCCGGGTTTGGATGAGCCAATCAGTGAAAACGGCCAGTTCCAATCAGTGAAAGCCCCCGCCAATCAGTGAAAACGGCCCTGCCAATCAGTGAAAGCCGCGTGGTTACTGGCTTTCACTGATTGGATCTATCACACAGCCTCGCTCAGTGTCAGGTCATCGAAGGTCAGGACTCTCTGGTAGCGCCCAGCCCATGCCAAGGTGCTCCGGCGCAGGGCTCGGTTCTCCGCGGCCAGCTGGCGCAGCTCGGCCAGCCGGTTTTCGTAGCTCCTCACGAGCCGATTGAGGCGGCCTTTCACGAAGCTGAACGCCCCAGTCGGATACTTGTGGCCCAACCCTTTCGGGATCGTTCGCGTCACGATTTTTCCCTTCTCATCACCCAGGCCGGGATGCACTCGAGCCCAGTAGAAGCTGCAGGCATTGGGGCTGGTTTGCCGGATAGTGATCACCACCGGCACATGCGTTTTCTGCACCTCGGCCAGCAGCAGCCTGGCCTGCTCGAAATACTGCTCGGCGAGGTGCCTGGCCCGCTCCACGATGTCCTGGTAGGCGGCATCGAGGAATTCAACGGACTGCTCGGTCATTCGGTCGGTATCGATCATTGCTCATCTCCCCTATGGCTGGGAGGCATTGTCGGAAAGGCCGGCGATTTTGTGCGGCCCTTTCAAGCCACTTTTTGGCTTGAAAGGGCCACACAAGCCCCGCTCCGATGTGGATCATCGCAAGTGCGTCGTCATTCCAAGGCCATTTGGCAACCGTCTGGTGCTCGAGCTCGCCCGGGCAATGGAAGGAGTCTGCTTGCCGTGCCCCTCGTCGTCATTTGACGGCCGTTTGACAACCGTTTGATGTCGCCAGGGCGGACTTGGGATTGGCGAAGCCCCTCTTAGCATGAGCCCGTCGTCATTTGACCGCCGTTTGGTGTGCAGGCATTGCACCTTACCGAATCGAGGAGTGTTTCCATGAGCAAGAAAGTTGGACTGGATATTGGCTACAGCAACGTGATCGCCGTCTACAGTGGCGATTCCGGCAACCAGGAGTCCATCGTGAGGCCAGCGCGTGCCACGCCGCTGAACGCTCTGCCCAGGGATAGCGGCCTGCGCGCCGGCGAAGTCATCGTGGAGGTGGACGGACAGCCGTGGGTCGCCTTTGCCGGCCCGGGCCGGGCGAGCGATCGGGAGCTGCACAAGGATTACACCGCGTCCGACTATTATCAGGCGCTGTTCAAAGGAGCACTCCTTAATGCCGCCTGCAATAGCGATGTAGTCGACACGCTGGTAACCGGACTTCCGGTTTCCCAATTCCACGACAAGAGTTATGTTCGAGCCCTCAAGGAGCGAATGACCGGGCGTCACCGGATCAGTCCGAAGATCGAAATTGAAGTGAAGAAAGTTGAAGTCGTGCCCCAACCGGTAGGCACGCTGACCGATGTCTACTGCACGAGCGAGCATGCCGAAGTTATCGAAGAGTCCGTGGTGCTGGTCATCGACCCCGGTTTCTTCAGTGTGGATTGGGTCGTATTTATACAGCGCGAACTGGCCACCAAAACCAGCAACTCCAGCCTCAAGGCCATGTCGGTATTGCTGGAAACCTGTGCCGAAGAAGTTGCCCTGGACTTTGGAGGAAACCCGGGCACCGACAAGATCGAATGGGCACTTCAGGAAGGCAAGAACAGCATCATGTTGTTTGGCCGGAAAGTCGATCTGCCAGACTATCTGAAGCGCGCTTCGGATCGGGTCATTCCGACCGTCATGCGTGCAATCAAACAGGAACTGCGCAAGCTGGAAAACCAGGTGGACTGTGTGATTCTCGGCGGTGGCGGCGCTTCCCTGTATGAGAGTTATGCCCGCCAGGAGTTTCCCTCGGCGCTGATCCTGTGCTCTTCCGACATCATCCGCAGTAACGCCCAGGGTTTCTGGCATATCGCCCATTCCTGAACACGGAAGTTCGCCGAGGAAAACATATGAGACTGCAGGTCAGAGTGACGCCGGTTCATCAGGAATTGCTGGAGCATCTGGAGAGCATCGACAAGGAATATCGCGGCAAGCGATTGGTCGCCCTGGCAGCCATGCAACTGCACGAGATGAAAACTACTTCCTCCATTCGGGAGCACACGATTCAAACGCCGGCTATTCGAGAGCATCCCATTCAAGAGCATCTGCCGGCAACCGAGTCGGACGACAATTTGAAACCCAGGGTTCAGCAACGCACAGCCCCCAAATGGTTGTCAGGCCAAGAACATGAAAAGGAATAAAGCGAGCTCGATCATCCTGTTGGCTGTTTCCATCCTGACTGGGACTTCTGCCTATTCGGGTGGGTTCAGCCTGAAAGGTACGACATGGGAACGTGCCGCCGCCTCTGCCGCCTGCAAGCCCGATCCCTTGTTGCTCTATTCGTTGGCGCTGCAAGAGTCCGGGCATACCGTGAAAAGAGGATTCGTTGCACCCCACCCCTATGCACTGCGCAATGAACCGAGTGGCGCCCATTATCCAGAAACCCTGGATGACGCCAAATTAGTCCTGCAGCGCTATATAGCGGAAGACCGGCTGACCGATATCGGTATTATGCAGATCAATTACCGCTGGAATGCTCATCGGGTCAAGGAGCCGCATGAGCTGCTGAATATGGAAGTCAATATCCGCGTGGCCGCCGACATTCTCTGCGAGTCGATCAGGAGCCATCCGATCGACCTGCAACTTGCCATTGGCGGCTACCACACCCTGAACCCCAAACGTAATGTTCAAGCGAGGGCCTACGCGCAACGTGTATTGAAGATCTGGCGGTCTCTGAAACGGTTGAACGCAGGAGCGTGAATATGCTGAAGATCAACAAGGGAATGACACAGATGTGCTTGCGCTGGTTTATCGAAGGCACCGACTACAACATGGTGCACCAGTCGCAACGGATACATTCCGAGGACCTGGCTTATCTTTCCACACTGTCTCCCGAGCGCCTCGAGGCGCTGGACAGGCTTCCGGTTTCCCTGTTCCGGGTCAATTACAAAAGCCTGGATGCAAAGGATACCGGCTGCGGCAAGTTGGAGAACGAGGCGTTCCGAGAGACCGTGTACCGCATTTCCATGTTGACCGAGATCCAGAACTTCGCACTCCGTAACCAGCTCCACCCGCTGGTGGCCATCGGATTCGACGAGGACGGCTACAGCCGGTTTTCGAATGCCGACTTCCTGCAACGGCAGGCGTATGTGTACCGGGGCGACTTCACCATCCAATCGCGGGTGCGCATCAAGAAGCTCAACCTCGACCCGACGGACAAGATCGCTCTGCTGCAGGATACCTGCGCGATCCTGCTCGCCGAGTTCCGCTACCTGAAAGCGAACAAGCCGGAACACCTCGGGCCGGTGGCCGACTTCAACCGCGGCCTGATGTCGCTGGACGAGATTGCCGACCAGATGCTCAAGGCCCAGATCCAGCCGAAGCTGGTCGCCGCGCACACCGGCCATAATGAGCAGTGGATCGATGGCAAGAAGCGGGCAAAGGTACGCTCCGGCAAGATCTACAACTCCAAGAGCGGCCGTATCCGCTCCGCCGAGCGGACGATCGCCGAGCAGCCGTTTCACGCATTGCTCTATCTCGCCTGCTACCTGCTGCTGGCGGCGGATGGGGAGAAGACCCTGAACGCCAGGGCAGTGATCAAGGCCCACGAGGAGTATTGCAAGCTGTGTTCAAACCTCGGCATCGCCTACGACGATCTGCTCCTGGCCTCGAATGCCTTCCGGCTCAGCAACGCGATCAAAACCCAGGAGGCCAGACTGATGGAGTGCTCTCATTGCAAGCAGCTGGATGTGCAAACCATCGTCTCCCGCACAAGTGCTCGTGGTGCGGCTCTTAGTCCCAGCCAGGCGAGGCGTTCCCAAGGTCGCCGCCATCTCTGGTAGGGTTCTGCCCGGCATTCGTCTGGGCCGAAGGGCCCGGCTCCTGATCCACGAGAAAAGTTTTCTTGGGATTTGGTCTTTGGCGAGGAAGATGGAAGTGTCGAACAAGGGGAAATTTCAAATGCGAGACGACAAGGTTCAATGCCAATGCTGCGGCAAGTGGATGGTGCCACGACCGATTTTCAGCCGGGGAATATGGAGCAATGGCTGGAGAGTTGGTGGCGGCCGGGTCATCGGTAGCATTTGCCCCTTCTGTCTGGACGAGGACTGGGATGGGGTCGAGCGGGTGCATCGCGGTGTGCTGTTCAAGACAGTGGCTTTGGCGATATCCGTTTTTCTTGGTTACGTTTATGTTTTCGTTAGCCTAATTCCAGTACATATAATCAACGACTACTTCAATCATCAACCATCAATCAAAGAATATACAACTTGGCTGGCGGCCGCCCTTATCTTTGGCTCTATTTACCTCGGATACCAAACTTATAAGTGGCTGGTAAATACAACAAAGCTATCATTCTAGAATCCAATCAAAAAGAAGGGGGCTTAACGCCCCCTCTTCTCTAATCCTTACTTTCTATTTCCTCCTGCCTGTCCTGTTTGTTTTGAGCCGCATACCGTGCTCGGTACTCCCGGTCCATTTCTTTTAGCTGCTCATAAGACTCCATTCCGGTTTCAACTGCTTTTCAACTCCTGCGGCCACACCACTTACAACTTGTTTAGCTCCCACAATAAGTGTGTTGTTCGTACTGATCTCCAGAAGATTCTGGGCCGTATCCTCCATGGGCGTCGCAGATTGGACTTTGATCTCCGGCCCGGTAAGCCCCTGATCCGGCGCAGCTTTTACCAAGGCTGAATGGGTCTGCGCCGAGTCCTGAACGACCGCCGTGCTGTTGTCGTAGCTGTCCTGGGTGACTTGGGCTCCCGCCTCCTTGGTACTCTGATACCCCGAGCGGGCCATGTCCTTCTCGGAAGCGTAGGCTCCGCCGGCAGCTCCCCGCACGCTGTCGAACCGCTGTTGCAGCCCGTCCGCGCCGGCGATCGGCTTGTCGAGGCCGGCATTCTCCCTGGCATTCCCCGCCTCCACCCCGAAGTTGAACGGCGAGTAGTCCGAGCTGACCAGCTCGCCCATGCGTCCCGTCTGGATCATGTGCAGCGTGGCCGCGGCGATCTGCCGTTCGTGCAGGTCGGAAGACACCCCCTGGACCGTGGCCGTCCCCATCAGCGCGCGGATACTGTCCCGGTCGTCCAGGCTGCGCCCCGCCATATCGAGCATGCCCCGTGCCGCATCCTCCCGGGACTGGCCGCTGTTCTGGATGGAGAGCGCCGCGGCGGTGCCCAGGTTGAGGTTCTGCCCGGCGCCCCAGCCCTCGCGCTGCGCCTGAGCTTCCCGATAGGCACTCTGCGCCGACCGGGCCGAGGTCAGCGACTTCGAGACGGTCTCGCCGCTCGAGCTCTGCGACATCGCCTGGCTGTTGCGGGTGAAGGCATCGGCGGCGTTGAACACCGTGCTTTCGTTCATGCTGGCCTGCACCGCCTGCTGAAGCTGGCTCATGGCCTCACGGGCCTCCTGCTGCTGTGTCGAGGACATATTTCGGAACTGCTCGCTGTCTTCCAACCTCACACCCGCCACGCCGTACGGTATTGCTGCGCCCACCGACATGCCGTAGGTGCCCTGAGCGACCTGATCCTGACTGATGCCCAGCGAGTTCAGCCGGCGAGCCGCTTGCTGGTAGGCCGCATTCGTGGACAGCCCCATGCTGGACTGCATCTGCTCGCCCAGGCTCGCCAGGGTCTGACGCCCCTCCGCGGTGGACGACATCTGCGTGAAGCCCGCCTGCAGGTTCTGCTGCAACTGGGCCGTTTGCGTTTCCGCCGCCGTGCGGCTGCTCTCCACGACCGCGTCTGCCGCCTGCTGCGCGGAAATCTGCGGCCCGGTTTCGCGCATCCCGGACAGCGCCACGCCCTGGGTCACATGATCGGCGCTGTACATCGGCGTGGTGTTCAAGACGGGAGCCGGCTGGCTCGCGCGCGGCAGCACGTCCTCCGAGCGGAATTTCTCGGCCGAGGTCGCCTGCCCCATCACGGAGTTGAGCACGAAGGTCGAGCCGGACACGATGAACAGCGCCAGCGGCGGTACCGACGCGGCGAGCAGCCCCCCGACGCCCAGCGCCTTGGTGATCGCCTGGTCCATGTCGAGCACCTGCAGCATGGCGAAGCCCTCGCCGGTGGCGTCGTAGCCCATCAGGATGGACTCCATCTGCGCGCCGGCGTACCAGAGGGTGAAGGCGTTGACGATGGTCAGCAGCGGCATCCACAGTCCCACCGCCAGCGGCAGGATCAGGTATTTGCCCAGTACCGACAGGCCGGGCCGCCCCAGCATGAGGGCGAACGCCATGAACGGCGTCATGGCGTACAGCAGCCCCTCGAAGAAGGAAATCATCGGGCGCATGTAGTTCTTGAAGGAGTCGCCCTTGCCGGCCCACTGGATCTCCTGCTGGTTCAGGGACTCGCGCAAGGCCATGGCGGCGCGCTTCTCATGCCAGTGCTCGAGGGCTTTCACCCGCGAGTCGTTGAAGATCGGCATCACCAGGGCGGTCATCACGTACTGCTGGGCCGACTTGCCGCTCATGGAAAAGCTCTGCAGGGCTTGCTCGGCCGACCCATCCACATCGCCGCCGTCGGCCATGCGCCCGGCGGCCCGGTCTTCGGCGAAGCCCCGGTTGAGGATGTCGCCCAGCACGGCCTCGTAGGCGTCCGGCAAGGCGCTGCTCAGATAGCTCTTGGCCTCCGCGCAGCTCTTCAGGGGCTGGGCCCCCGATCCGTCATAGACGTAGACGTACTGGGAGGTGGCGGCGTTGGACATCAGTTGCGCCAGGCTGCCGGCCCGGTAGAGCTGGTCGATGCCCTGCTCGTTGCGCAGCGAGACCGGGTTGAGGGTGCAGAAGGTCAGGTACTCCTCGAGGGTCTTCGGCAGGTTGTGCCCCTCGCCGGCCCGGTAGGTCTGGAACTGCTCCAGCGCCAGCGGATTGCGCAGGGCATCGCGAATCCGGGTCAGCGAGGTCAGGCTGGAGAACAGTCCGTACTGGGTCATGCCCGGCGTGGAAAAGGCCTGCTCGGAGACCTTGCTGATGTCGTAGGAAATCGTCGACAGCACCGAGCCCACGAAGGCCGGCCCCAGGGAGACGTTGTCGACGACCCGCACCTGCCCGGTCACGGTGTCCTCGATGGTCACGGTGGTCGTCGGTCCGTAGAACACCATATAGAGCACCAGCATGACCCCGACCCGCTGGAAGGCGATCGGCTGGTTGTTCAGCACGGCCTGGAAGGCGATCAGCACCAGCCCCAGGAGGGCGCCGATCTTCGCCAGGTCTTCGGCATGGCCGCTGCCGGTGATCATCGCCGAGGCGTTGAGCATCATCTCCAGAAACTCGGCGCTGCCGACTGTGTAGATGGGTAGATCCATGATGCGCTCCTCCGATCAGCCGGCGTGCGAAGCCGTGGTGCCTTGCGGCAGCTTGCCCGGGTCCGAGTTCGGCGCCGTCTCGAGCAGATCCAGCGCCTGCTGGTCGGCATCCTTGTAGCCCCCGTAGCTCAGCAGCAGATCCCGGTACTCGCCCATCACCCGGTTGCGGGTGTCGCGCAGGTTGTCGAGGGCGTTCACCGAGTCGGCCATGGTCATGCTGGACAATCCCTGCTCGGTGACATCGAGCAGCTGGATGACGAAGGAGGTGATCGCGTCCGCCGCCAGCAGCTGGGCGTAGTTGCCCAGGTAGTCGTAGCCGGCCTGCGCGCCGTTCTTCTGGACGATTCTCAGCAGGTGCACGCCGATGCGGCTGCGGGTCAGCCAGTCCAGACGGGTGCCGTCCGATGGGGTGGCCGTGTTCTGGGCGAAGCGCTCGAACACCTGGTTCTGCTGCAAGTCGTCGACAATCTTGGCAGCCAGCCCCTTGAAGGTGCCCAGGCTGCGCGTGCTGGGCTCCAGGCACTGGTCGAGATCGTCGGAGGCGCAGTCGTAGACCCGGGTGGTGGTGTCGTCGTTACCCTCGACGAAGATGCGCAGCGCATTCTTGTCGATCAGCCGCGGGATCGGCTGGGGCACGAAGGTCTCGCCCCCGGCATCGTCCCCGGCCAGCACCACATTGTAGCTGCCGACCATCGACAGGATGAATTCGGCGTTTTCCTCGCTGCCGTACAAGACCTGGCTGCTCAGCCCGGTCTTGAGCATGGCGCACCAGAGGATGTTGCCGGTATCGGTGCAGGCCTTGGCCTTGCCGCTGCTCGCCAGGCGCTTGGCCGGCGACTCCTCTTTGGTCGACTTGGAGGCGAACAGGTCGGAGGCCACGTTTTCCAGCACGCCGCCGAGGGCCGACTTCAGATCGCGCTTTTCCGCGAAGGCATCCGCCGCGCCGGCCACGACGCCCTGCGCCAGCTGGCAGCTGTTGGAGAACATCTGGTTGAGCGACTGGATCTTGTTGGTCAGATTGCGCAGCACGCCGTTGGTGGCCGAGTCCATGGCCTCCATCGCCAGCTCGAAGGCGAAACCCGACACCACCCCCACGGCGTTGGAGGCGACGTTGCGCATCAGCGCCACGAACTCCTCGCCGTTGATGAAGGAGAACGAGCCGGTGTAGAGGTTGATCCCCCCGCAGCCACCCTTGGCCGACGGTGCGGTGATCGAGACGAGGTTGGCGGTCGAGATCCGGTTGCGCAGGGTGACGCTGCCGCCGGTGACCACGCCGCGGGTGGCGGTCTGGTACGAGCCGGGCGCCGTGGCATTGATCAGACCGTCGTACATGGCGTGGATCTGCTGCTGGACATTGGCGATCGAGGCGACGGGCGCCAGAACGGCCATCGCCAGGACCAGGGGTTTGAGCTTCATGGGTTGCCTCCGTTTTCGTTGAGATAGGCGCGGCGTGCCGCCTCGCGCAGGCGGTTGACGAAGGCCTTGCGGTCTTCGGCGATAGCGGGCGGAGCGGTTTTCATCGCCTGGCTGTCGATCAGGCCGATGGAGGCCAGGCGCGAGGTGGCGTGGTATTCCTCGGCGCTGATGAGGCCGGTCTGGCGGGCCACGTTGAGGATTCGGCTGGTCGCCGTCTCCATGGAGACGGTGCTGTAGCTGATGATCTGCGAGCCGTGCGGCGGGACCGCCAGCGCCATGGCCGGGGCAGTGACGACCCCGAGCCGGTCGGCCAGCCCGGTGTCGGTCTGGTAGATGGGATAGGCCCCGCTGGGCAGGGGCTTCCCATCCAGGGAGACCGGGATGACGCTGAAGCCGTAGCGGTGTTCGAGAGCGGCGAGCGCGGTGACGGCCTGCTCGCACAGCGGGCACTGCTCGCCCTTGAAGAAGAAAACGATCCCTGCATTTCCCGCGATCATCTTCAGCAGCGTTTCCTTCTGCCGGCCGGCGGCGCTGGCCAGGGCATCGGAGGCGGCGTTGGAGGCGGGATAGCGCAGGTCCTCGTCGAGGAACGGGTCGTTGCGGATCACTTCCATGGAGCGCCGGGAGAAGCGCTCGGACTTGTCCATCATCAGGCGCTGGGCGTAGTAGTACGCCTGGAGGTTCTCGTCGCTGGGGTTGTCGATGGCGGCCTCGCGCAGCTTGGGCAGGACCTCGCGGATCCAGGCCACCGTCCCCGGCTTCGGCCCGGCCGGGGGCGCCGGCGCGGCCTCGGGGGCGGCGGCTCGGGTGGCTTCGGAGCGGGATCGGTAGCGGGATCCGGTTCTGGCTGGGGCTCGGGCGGCGCTTCGTACCAGAACCAACCGCGTTCCTTGTCCTGATAGAAGGACTCGCCGGCGAGCGCGGGCGTGTGGTCGGGTTTGGCCGCAGTCGCAGGGGGCGTTGCAGGGGCTTCGGCCAGGGCCTGGCCCGTCATCGCCATGGCCAGGGCGATGGGGCTGAGATGTCTGAAATGGGGCATGCAATCAACCAGCAGTCGGTGACAGGAGTCCCGATTGTGTTGATTGGCAAGAGGGCTGTGTGGCCATTTCAGGCCATTTTCTGGCTCGATTTCGGCCTTGAAAAATCTCACCCCAAGCATGGGGTGAGAAAGCTAATGGGGCCGCTGCTTGAGAATGGAAGCGACCCGAACCTGCCGGTCATATCAGGCAGCAAGCGGACAATTCTGTTGAAAAACTCTTTCGACTGGTTTTCAAGCAATGGGATGGACTTCTTCTCACCCCACTTCGGAGCTGCTGAAGTACCAAGATGATAGGTGTGAGTTGCCAGCCATCATTAGGTTGAAGAGAAACCCAAACATTAGCCTAGTGGTCGGCAAATAGGCTGGGCATAGGTGGGGCTCTGGCTGGTCAAATGGGCGTCGATTTTACAGAGAGGCGGCAAGTTTTAGAGGTGGCCTGCAAGCAAGGTACTCCTCAAGTGCAAAACCATGGATTTGCAGAGCGGTATTGGCCTGAACTTCCACGGAGCTGCCATTTTTTTGAGCAATTCGGCAGGGAGGCAGGAGGTCGCGTGGCTTTTTCAGGCCTACCTGAATGCTATGTCAATAGCAGTCCATGATGGTGCCGACAATCTCTCGTGACTGTTCAAGAACTTTCTCCAGCGGTTCTCTTGAGTCAAGGTCAATGATGGGGGCACCGTTGAAAGATAATTTGGGGACGACCTGAATTTTTTTCTTTAGAGAGGAAATTTGGTGGTCAGGTTTGCGTCTGGCTGCTGTTTCAAGATCGACATTCAGTCGCAGCACAACATCGGGACGAAGTGCCGTCATCTTCCTGTAAAGCCAGAACTCCAGATGCATAAGCATCTTTGCTCCGACGTCCGCAAGCTGCCGGCCGGTTAAAAGTGGACCGTCCATAGCGCCGGGCTCGGCTATTTGCGGGTAACGATCTGTTAGAACCGCACGCCCCATGCAATGAAAGAAAAACATTTTCGTAAATCGGAGTACACGTCTCATGGACGCTATGAACATGACCAGCGCGACCGGAAAAGATATGCCATTTTGTCGTGCGGATACTCCCGCTTCTTTGATGCGGCTATCAACCTTCTTTCCTAAGGAATGTTGGCGCATCGCTCTTCGCAGGTTGCCCGTCTGTTTACCTAGATGACACAGGGTCGTAGGGCGATAAGATGACATGAAGCGCAATATTTCGTGGCTTACGGTCGTTTTTCCACTGCCATCTGAGCCGACGATTGCAATGATCGGAGCCTTTCGCCCCGGTATTCTAAGAAAATGCATACTTTTATAGCTCGCCAATTATAAATACCTCATCGCCAAGCGGAGTATTTCGTGGAAGCACCTACCGAAAGCGAGTACGGTGAGGTCTGGTGTGAGTGGAGTTTGGTCTGGCTGCTGGCAGCGAGACTCGATGAGCCGCACGCGGAAGGAGCAGTGCGCCCGTCGGCAACATTTCGAGCGTCTGCAACGTACCGGTCGGGTGATCGGCGATTGGGTTCAGTTCTACAACCACTATCGACCGCATTGACCGCTGGGTATGAGAGCGCTGGCCGAGAGCTAAGTTTTAGACGCATAATTTATGCAGATCTTGCTGGGTCATGACAAAAGCCCGAATCCTGCTGGCAATTTCCTCTGGCAACTTAAATAACTGTTTATCATAGTCGAGCTCATTCCGGATTCGTTTCAGAACAAGGTCATCATGCATGTCTCCCATGAGGCCATTTATGGTGGCCAGGTAGAAAGAAAGGACATCAAGCTCGGGAGAGGGATAGAGCGCGCGGCGTGTATCATTCAATGCTGTGCGGCGACTTATGATTTTGCGTAGATTGTGAAACTGCCGGGCCGTAAGGTATGCCCCTTCTTGCGTAGCATCGGCGAGATGCTGATTTTCTGCCGCAAGATAGCGCTGGAAGCTTTCGATGGTAGAGGTCTGAGCATCAGCAATGCTCTTACGCAAAGCCTCAAAGAAACCCGTCTGAAGCCGGTACCAAAGCTTGATGCCCAGCTTGAGAGTTCGAATCCTTTGGCCATGCTTGAAGGCATCCTGGAAATCGCCCATCAGCCGGGTAGTGGAATGAAGTATCTCCGGGTATGAGTGTTGCTCGCTACAGTTAGTGCAGGCAAAACGCATATGCTTGAAGCGTGCGCGTATGAGCTTGAAGCTGGTGGCCTGGTCGGGAGTGGCTGAGCAGCGAACAGCAATGGTTGCAACAAGGCGCCGGGCAGAGGACGCACTCACGCCGGAGGCCAGAAGCTGCCAGGCTAGACGGTAACAGTCAGCCAATTCTGCCGCTGTAAAATCAGGCACGGGCTTTGTTGGGCAGTAGGCCTCCAAATCAATTTCGTCATCATCCAAGATGTTTTGCATTAAAGCCGCAAGCTGAGCTTGGGTAGCTTGTGGAAAATCAAGAGAAAAAGAAGAGCATGACATTAGGAAGCGCTGCCTATCTGCTTGAAATAAGAATGATTTGATCTGGTAGTTTTCGGAAAATACTCGAGCCTTGTGGATTAACAAGGCCATGATGCCTAAATTTCGACTGCTGTGCCTGCAGAGGGCGATATGTCTTCTCAGTTGGCTAGCCAATGGATGCTTGATAGCGTGTCTCCAGAATAGCCCCAGCCCCTGAGCCATCGGCTGGGGTTCGGCCTGGGGCGGCATCGAAGCCGCTGCCCGCAGCGCATCGAGATCCTGCTGCTGATTGCCGTGCTGGCCAGCTATGTGCTGTGCCTGCAGGCGCGGGAGGCAGGACGCGAGCGGTGCTTTCAGAGCAACAACGTCAAGGACAGGCACGTTCTGTCGCTGTGGCGGCTGGGGCAGGAGTATGCACGCACTTATGCCGGGGATATTTCCCGGAAGAGGCTGCGGGAGCAGGAGTTGGCCCTGCGGCAGGAGTTCCACCGGCAAGCGCAGGAACTCGGGTGATTTTGTGGGGGTCACTCAGGCACAGAGTACCTTTTAATGTCCGTCTTGAGGGCACCTCTAAAAACCAGCCCGGCCGCCGGGTAAGATCATCCGCCTGTTGATCACCCGGAGCCTGCTGATGTTCAGTCTGTTTGCCGACCAGGAGCGAGAAGCCAGGCTCGATAGCCTGGGCGACCCACTGGCTCTACTGGACAAGCATGTGGACTTTGTCGCCCTGGCAGCCGAGATCGACCGCAGAACTCCTCGCCCCAGCCGCGCCAAGGGCGGTCGGCCGCCTTATCCAACAGAGCTGATGACGCGCCTGCTGGTGCTCCAGCAGTTGTTCAACCTGTCCGACGAGCAGATGGAGTTCCAACTGCTCGACCGCATGAGTTTCCAGCGTTTTGCCGGGTTGAAAAACTCCGGCCGAGTTCCGGATCGCAACACGATCTGGGTCTTTCGCGAGCGCCTGGTACAGGCCGACGTCGAGCACCAGATCTTTGCCGAGGTGCAGCGCCAGTTGCAGGAGCACGGCTTGCGGGCCCGCGAGGGGCAGATCATCGATGCCAGCATTATCCGGGCACCGATCCAGCACAACACGGCCGATGAGCAGGCCATGGTGAAAGAGCAGGCCGTACCGGTCGAATGGTCGCCCGCCAAGCGCCGGCAAAAGGATGTCGAGGCGCGCTGGACGAAGAAACACGGCAAGTCGTACTTCGGCTACAAGCTGTCGGTCAGCGTGGATCGCCGGCACAAGCTGATTCGCTGCGTCCGGGTAAGCGATGCCAGCGAGGCCGATACCCAGCATTTGGTGGATGTGCTCGACCGAAGCAATAGCAGCCGGGAGTTCTGGGCGGATCGCGGGTATCACGACAGACCCCGGGAGCGCTGGCTCCAACTGATCGGCTGGAGGCCATCTATCCAGCGCAAGGGCCAGGCCGGCAAGCCGATCGGTGAACGGGGCAAGGCACGAAACAAACGCATAGCCAGTCCCCGAGCCCGGGTCGAACATGTCTTTGCCTGCCTGGCCCAGATGGGCGGCAAGGCCGTCCGCAGCATCGGCCTGGCACGGGCTGAGTTTGGTCTGACGCTCAAATCGGCGGTGTACAACCTGAAAAGGATGAGCAGTCTGCTGGAAATGGCCTGATCCAGGCCTTTGGCCGGGCTGCCTCGGGCCGCTTTACCGTGTGAGCGTCGAGCCTGACGGGTAGCTCTGCTGCGAGCACGAGCGTATTTCATCGCTCAGCGTGATTCGGAGGGCGGTTTTTAGAGGTGCCCTTGAGTCGGTTTCTGCCTATCGACCACGAAAAGGCACAAGGCCTACCGCACCGCTCGGTAGACCTCGGCCTGACGCTTCGAGAAGCCGAACGGGCCGTGCTCCAGAAGAACGTCGTTCCAGTCGACTCCCTTGGCGCCGTCCGGGATCGGCAGCCAGGGCAGCAGAATCTGCGCCTTGATGCCCATTTCCCAGAGGCGTTTTTTCAGTGCGAGCGCGGCCTTCTGGCCACCCTCCCTGCGGTCCTTGTCCGCCCAGATACGGACGGCAGTGACCGCCGGCGGCGGCATGAAGTGCTCGAGCAGGTAGGCGTTCACCAGGGGCCAAACCGGCAGGCCCGTGGCGGTTTCCACTGCCAGAGCGGTTTCCAGCCCTTCGCACACGTCCACGACCGCTCCCGGCTGGGAAGTCCGAATGCCGCCCCCTGGCAAGGAGCGATCGCTCGGGATCGGGAACATCTTCTTGGGCGACTCCAGAGGAGCCTTTTCACCTTTGGCCGTCAGGTAGATCCGCTGGATCGTCACCGCCCGTCCCTCGACATCCGAGATCAGGGCCACGATGGCCGGGTGCCGCGTGCGTTCCCGGTCCTTCCCGCGATGGGTCAGACACGGATGAAAGCGCACGCTGCGCGCCAGGCCCGGACGATCCCAGGCAAGGATTCCCCTCGACCGCAGGTACAGACGCGCCGGTTCTGCCGCCGGGTGCGTGAGCGGTACGGATTCGCTCCACACCTTGCGCAGGGCCTCACGCAGCCAGCTGTCGCTGGGCGGCAACGTGACCACCGGCTGGCGCGGAATCACTTCCTTCGGTGGCTGCACGTTGCCGTAGCGACCGTGAGGATCTTTCACCCCCAGCAGCGAGCCGACCTCCTGCAGCACCTCATGGAAGCCCCAATCCCGCACCCACATCAGCAGGGCCAGGCCGTCCGGCTTGATGCCACAGGTCTGACACACGCCACCTCCGGACGTGCCGGCGGTTTTCCTGAACACCCGGAAGCCGTCCTTGCCGCCGTGAACGGGACAGTGACGGGCAACGCCGGGTTGCGTTTGAGCGTCGACCAGTTCAGGGGCCAACAGTTGGTAGATGTGTAGCCAACGACCTTCGGCGGCAGCGAGCACATCTTTTTTCTCTGGAGCGTAAACGCCCGTCGAGCAAGCAGACATCGTGACCTCCTGGGGATGAATGAGCGCCCGGACGGGCGCTCATGGCTGGCTACTGCACGGCTTCGATCGACCAGGCGTTGCGCAGGGCGTCTGCCCAGTCCTGTTCAACCACGCCGTTCACTCGCTTCGTCTTGAGCACTTTCACCGGGGTTTTCCCGTGGAAGGTCAGGGTGATTTCCTGGCCCTGCCGAACACCGCTCTGCCGCAGCGCGGCGTGCAGCTCGATGCCCCAGACCAGGTGCTTGCCGATCCGCAGGAAAAACGACTGGGGGTTTTTCTTGTGGAACCGGTAGGGAGCGAAACCCGAACCGGCATAGAGCCCGGTGACGGATTCCTGTGGCGCCTGAAAGACCTTCTCCAGCGCCTTCTCCCGCTTCTCGACAGCCTCCGTGGCGCAGGCTGCCGGCTGCTCGCAGGACTCGTCCCGGGCGATGAATTCGCCCAGAACCACGCCTTGCTCAGCCTGTGGTCGAACGTCCTCTGCAGCCGTCTCCCCTTGCGCTGGCGCAGGAAGGTCGGAGCGAGGTAGCGCTCGTAATCGATGTCCGAAGAACACCAGACGGCGTGGATACAGCCGCTTTGCGGCGCCCTGGTCGCTTGGAGGCGAGCCAGACGGCGGCGGGCTTTCATGCCCAGCAGAACGACCCTCAGGTACTGCGGTGCGTAGAGCGCCAGCACGGAGACCAGCACGCACAAGGCAAACAGAAAGAGGGGCTTTTGATCGTCGGAAAGGATGATCCCGGCAACGACCGAGAGCATCAGTCCCAGGGTGAACAGAACTTTTGCCTTCAGCGTTTCTTGAGTGGTCACTTCGAGTTCTCCATTCATCAGGACGGAGAACGCCCCTACGGGGATATTCCCCGTCAGGGTATAAAGTTTTGGGTAGAGGCTTACGAGTCAGCCATTATCAAAGGTTAAATCTCGGTACTACCTATCCATTGGCTCCCCAGATAGGCATCACAGACATCGAGCTCGCCCAACAAGGCTTCGAAATCGATAGCCCTTAACTGCGCGAAAGACCAGGGAGCCGCTTTGGATATGGTCAGGAGGATTTCGCCTATCGGTCCTTTGATAATCAAAGGTTCGGAAGTCTCCAACGTAGAGACATCGAAGCCTTTGAGATCGAAGACAAATTTAATATGGAACATTCAGGTTCTCCTTTCAGATGTCGGAGAACTTCCCCGAACGGGAATGTTCCTCGTCAGGGTTTCGATAAGCAAAAAGGAGGCTCAAGGGCCTCCTTCTTTTTCAAGGCATGAATAGCCGACGGCTACTCACGTTTTAGGTTGATAAGCTCAACCGGGCATTTACCAAGCACAGAGCACTTGGCAACTAGCACCTTGCACACGCAAGGGACTGAGTTTTCTTTGGCCCCCTCGGGGGTTCAATCGACAGCGTGTCGATGCATGTGGCCATTCTCTCGGCCCGTTTTTCCAGCGTCAATTCAATTTCGGCGCTAATTTCCGGCGATTTTATGGCCTGAATTGGCCGCACAGGACGGATTCAACCTGATGCAATAGGGGGCACCATCCCCCTATGGAGTTTCCAACATGGCTGACCCGAAAACCCCTGCACGGAAGTACGCCTATTCGACCCCTTCCTTTCCCGGCCTGCTGCACCTGAATTCCGAGCAAGCCAAGCGCTTTGGCGGCACCGAGTTCGATAACGTGACCTCGGCCCTGTTCGTTATCGACGTGATGGCGCGCAAGCTGGCGCGGCGCCGAAAGAACTTCAACCACCAAGTGGTGGCCGATGCCGTATCCAAAACCATCGAAAAAATGCAGACGGAGGTCAGCAACGAGATCCTGCGTCTGGAGACCTTCCTCAAGAAGGAAGGCATCAGCCAGCGTCCGAACTACAGCAACCCGCTCGAGCGCAAATTCAACATATCTTCCCCGGAGGTGATGCGCCTCACCCATCTGCTCCAGGCGTTCGACACGCTGATCTCGCTCATCGATACCGCCTGGCTGGCGCAGAAGCTTGACAGTAATGAGGCCGCGGATTTCCGCGAGCGCAAGACCGACGACATGCGCAAGATGGTCAAGGCGCTCATCAAGCATGGGGCGGCGGCGCGCGCCATGGCCTATGCCAACAACGAGGTGGAGGTGCAGAAGGACATCGAAAAGGTGGAAGCCCAGGTGGCCGCCGACAGGCAGGAGCGCGAGGCCGCCGGTTTCGTGGAGCCGACCGGGGCGGACGAGGACGTGGCCGAGATAGCGGAGACGGCCGAATCCGCCGCGTGAGACGTGGCCCCCACAATAGAACGCCCCTGCGAGGGGCGTTTCGCGATCCAGCCGGCCCCAAGCAGGAGCATCTGATGGGATAACGCTCCTATGCAGAATATTCCTATACGTCAGAGCGCTGTCGACAGCCGCCACCACGCCAGCAGCAGCGGAAGAAAGCCAAACGCCAGGAAGGTCGAGCACAGCACGAGGCTCGCCACCTGCTCCGGAGAACGCCCGGCCCGCACGGCGAACAGGTAGTTGAATACCGCCACCGGCATGGCCGACTGCATGACCAGTACCCCCTGAGCCAAGGGAGATAACCCCAGCAGTAGGCCGACACCCCAGGCCACACCAGCCCCGCAGAGAAGTCGCAGCGCACCGAGCAGCATGCCTTGGCCAAGTTGGGGGGTGCGGATGCTCGCCAGCGACACGCCGAGTGTGACCAACATCAGCGGAATGGTCATGCCCCCGAGCAGTTGCACGGTATTGTCCAGCCAGCGTGGCAACTCAAGGTCCAGCAACAGGATCGGCAGGGCCACTCCGAGACTGATGATAATCGGATTGACCAACAGCTTTCTGAAGGACTGCTCGGCTCCGGAAAGCACCATGCCCAAGGTGAAGTGCCCTACCGAAAGCACCAGGAAAAAAGCCACCGCCAGCGCCAGCCCCTCCTCGCCAAAGGCATAGAGACTGATCGGCAGCCCCATGTTGCCTGAATTGGGAAACAGGTAGGCCGGCACCAGCACCTTCCAGTCATAGCGCAACAGTCGGCTGAGCAACAGACCGACCAATCCCATGCAGCAGGTCACTGCTACGCAGGCGGCCGCCATCTGACCGAAGGCCCGGGGGCGATCTCCGAATTGCTCAGAGTGGACAGCACCAGGCAGGGCGTGCCGATATTGAGAATCAGGCGAGTGACAAAGTCGGTGGGATAGACATGACCGAAGCGCACCCAGCCGTAACCGACACCCGCCACGATAAAGATGGGCGCCATCACGGCAAACAACTCAGCCAGCATGGGCCTTTTCCTTAACAAATCAATGGGAAGCCGCACATCCTAGCAGCTCAAGCCCCCTTTCCTTCTTTTAGCGCGTTGACTCGCTCGCCATGCTTGGCACTACGCCCATCGTCCGATACCGACTCTTGATCCAGCCCCGCTCTGGAGCCCGGCAAATCGACCCTAATTGGCCAATGCTCAAAATAGCATCTTTTTATCAGTATCTTGTCTTGTTCAAACAAAGACCTTGATGCTAATAAGGAAATACTCGACCTGCAATCAATGGCCTTGTTTCGGCATGCGGTAGAGGCATACTTTCCATTATTAATTATAAAACAAATGATATCTTGCCCCATCGGGATGCTTTTGAGCAGCAAGGAGCCGCTGTGAAAAGAGGGATATCTTTCTGCTTTTTGTGGGTTGTAAACCTTCTTTGCGGGCTTTTATACATCGCTCCCGCCTTTGCAGAGCCCTTGCAGTTCGCATTGCTTGCCAAGCGGATCGATCAACGCTTCTTCATTCAGACAGGCGAGGGGTGTGCTGAGGCGGCCCGGGCTCAGGGTGATGTCTGTATATTGTTGGGAGCATCCGGGCCACCCCACTTCCGCAAGCAAAACCAACTGCTGCAGCAGGCCCTCCATCGGGACTTGGATGGTATCGCCTTGGCAGTAACCCATTCTGAATGGCTGGCTGAGCATGCCCTGAAGCAGATGGGGCATATTCCATTGATCACTTTTAATACCGACTTTAACCCTACGGAGCAGCAACTGCGCCACAGCCATGTCGGTTTTGACAACCTGGCATTCGGCAAGCAACTGGGCAGACTTGCACAACGTCTCAGACCACAGGGCGGAAGACTCTGTGTACTAACCGGAAGCCTGCAGAACCCCCACCAGCAGGCGCGCCTGCAAGGGATTCGCTTGCAACTTGGCGCTATTTCAGAGCAGGGGGGCTCTGAGCGGCTGAGGGGGGAGAAGGGCTGGATCGAGCCAAGTCGCTGCCCGCTCGAGCGGGCCGAAACAACAGAACATGCGCTGCTCCAGTTCGCTACTCTGCTGAACACCAACCAATTTGATGCCATCATTAATATTGGCAGCTGGCCAATTGACCAGCCGGCCATATACCGTCAGCAGATTGGTCCGATCTTGGCTGAGCTTGATGGGAGGGGAACACGCCCGGTCATCATCATCGCCACCCCTGACCCGGACGCGGCACAACGAGCGCTGCTCGATGATGGTCTGGTTCAGGCCTATATTGGCTGGAACAGTTACGGGCTTGGCCGTCAAAGCTACCGGATGCTCAAGCGTCTGGTGCAAGGCCAAGCCGTCCCCGAGAGGGTACTTATCGACACTTTTAACATCTACTTGCCCCAGGCGCCGTCAAATACTCTGTGAAGTCTTAAATAGCCCTTCTTGAGCATAAGAAAAGTGTGTGATTTCCGATCATTGGTCAGGCATAAGGAGTGATCGAGCGTAACATTGTCGCCAGAGCAATGACGTTGTAGTTCGCATGGACTTGTCGTGAAAACCTTGCCTTTTTTCCTCCGTCTCTTCGCCATGGGCCTGCTTTGCGGAAGCTTTTTCATTGTTATTGCCCATGCCGAACCCTTGCAGTTCGCACTGGTTTCCAAGTGGATCAATCACCCTTTTTTCATCCAGGCCGGAAAGGGCTGTGCCGAGGCGGCCCAAGCCGAAGGCGATACCTGCCTGTTGCTGGGCCCTCCTGATTCGTCGCATTTCCGCCAGCAGAACGAAGCGCTGGAACAGGCCCTGACGATGGGACTGGACGGCCTTGCGTTGTCGGTGACCCATTCGGCATGGCTGGCCAATCATGCGCTGAAAAGTGTTGGCCAGACGCTGTTGATTACCTTCGATTCGGATCTCGGACCCAGCGAGCAGCATCTGCGCAGAGGTTACGTCGGACTCGACAACCTGGCTTTCGGCAGGCAGTTGGGCATGCTCGCCCAGCACTTCAAGCCACAGGGCGGGAAACTGTGCATCTTGAGTGGCAATCCACAGGACACTAACCACCAGGAGCGTATTCAGGGCCTTCGTCAGCAGCTGCGCGGCCAGGCCGAGCAAGGCGTAGCCGATCGGCTGGGCGGGGAGAAGGGCTGGAGCGAGTCGGAGCGGTGTCCTTTGTATAACACCGCCAACCAGAAAGATGCGTTGATGAAGCTCGCCACCCTGTTGTCCTCGAGCAACCAGGTCGACACCCTCATCAGCATCGGGAGCTGGCCGATTCATCAAGCCGAACTGTATCGTCAGCAAATCGGCCCGCTGCTTGCCAAGCAGGAAGAAAAGGCTGCCCGGCCGACCATCATCATCGCGACGCCAGAGCCCAATGCAGCACAACGCGCGCTCCTCGACGACGGCCTGATTCAGGCCTACCTGGGTATGAGCAGTCAAGAAATTGGCCGCCAGAGCTACCGGATGATGAAGCACCTGGCACAGGGCAAGCCTGTCCCCGAAAGAGTGCTCGTCAATAGCTATATCTATCTCTCTAACCCACTATCGGGTATTCGTATTAGTCGTTGAGCACTCGATGGCCTGGTAGACCTTCGACAACGAGGTGCCGCCCTTGAAGGCCATCGGTTTGCGGCATGGCAGCGCGAACAGGATGCCCAGCACTTGGCACAGCCAGATGTCCTTTTCCAGGATCTCGGCACGACGCCCCAGCACGGGCGCCAAGCCATGCAGCAGTTCTGCCTGCTCGGGCAGGGACAAGCCAAAGTAGTGCACGGAAGAGTCAGGCATGCGTGAGCTCGCCACGCTCGTAGCCGGTCAGGGCTTTCACCATCCAGGCAGGCATCGACGCCTTGGCCTCGCGCAGGGCTTGGAACTCGCTGGACGGCAGCTTCTCCGCAATGCGCTTGAATGTGCCGGGCGAGACCTGGTTTCGCCCCAAATACCAGAGCGCCGATAACGCCTGGCCCGCAGGCCGCCCCGCCAGTACCAGCTTGCGCGGGGCCACGTGCTGCAGCCGGACGATCATCTTGCCCAGCCGGATCGCGCGCGACGAACCCGTGGTGTAGAAGACCGCATGCGCCGGCATCTGCGTCGTGAAACCGAAACGCCGTGCGGCCTCTGCACCGTGGATCTCGATCGTCGCCCCTTCCGCCTCGGCCACGGTCTGCGCCACTCGCTCGGGGCAGGCAACGTCTTGATACCGAACCGGCCGACTTGGGGTACGACGTACAAGCCATGCCCAATGCGCTCGATGCTGCCGGCCTTGGCCAGCCGCATCAACGCCTGATCGATAGCCGCACGCGATCCCAGCCCTGCGAACAAGGCGGGTGTAAACGGTGCACCGGCCGGCTGGGCAGCGATACGTTCGCGAACGGCTTGGGATGTGCTCATCATGGTGGCCTCTATTTGTTAGATATTTTATAGAAAAATCTAACGTGCCTCAAACCGGCTGGCTGACCTGGTGTTGGCCCGCTCGCCATGCTTGCGCGCCGCCCAATACCCCTCCCTGATCCGCCCCCGCTCCAGGGCACGGCAGATCGACGCCACCTGGCTCCCCGTCAAGAGGGGCGTCTTCTTGCTCTGGATCTTGCGCAGCAAGGCCCAGGGACCAAATACCCGCGGGGGCCAGCCCGCCGGAAAGGTCGCCGAACCGCTCATCACCGCATAGTTGGAGATCTTCGAGGCATGCCCCCCGATCGCCTGCCGCACGGCCTTGATCGCCGCGTAGTTCTGCACCAGCGGATTCCGCACCCGGTTCTTTCGCCGACCGATGGTCTGCAGCCAAGTATTCGGCTCGGTGGGGTCGACAACGATCGAGCCTTTCAGGCAGCGGTTCTCGATCACGAAGAGGCCATAGCGCGACACCACGACATGATCGACCTGCGTCGGTTTGGCCTCGTCCCTTCCCGGATACAGGGCGTGGGTGAACACCCCGTATTCCGCACTCAGGCAGACCCTCAGCAGGAGGTTCACCTTGTACTCGCCCCACCAGCCGCGATAGGCCGGCCTTTCCAGCAGGCGAGCATGAGCGATCGCCCCCAACCCCAGGAAGAACACCACCAGCGGTAAATAAATCGCCAGGAAATCGGACATGAAATTTCTCCCTCACATCTTCGAGCAGCAGTCGGTCCAGCGCCAGATCAGGTACATCGCGTCGTTGCCCGTGCCGGGAACGTGCCGGCCGGGGCCGCCCTCCCAGGTCTGCGGGGGCTCGCCCAGCCACAGGGAGCGCTGGGTCTGCGACTTGGGCCAGAACTGCGTGAGCTTGTACTGGCTCTTGGGAATGGTCGGGTAGATCGAGGCCCGGCACAGGTTCTCGTCGCCCATCGTGCGCCGGGCCAGGCCCCGCCGGTGCTGCTGTGCCAGCAGCCGCGCGCTGAGCAGGGCCGTCGTGCGGTTCTGGTCCTGGCTGAAGACGCTGCCGGCCAGCGGATAAATGCTTCCCCAGGTGCCGGTGCACCACCACAGCGACTCCAGCGGCTCCTCCCGGGCAGTCACCAGGGCCGATTCGGCGGCGCAGGCGGCCTGAGCCACCGGGTTGGCCACCGCCGCGGATTCCGGATGCTGGAAGAAGGCCAGCGTGGCGTTGTTCCAGGTCGGGTCAATCTCGGTGAAACTGATGATGTCCAGGTCCAGGTAGCCGTCGGCATTACATTTGGTGGGGGTGTAGAGGTCGAGGATCTGCAGCAGCGGGAACGCATAGTAGTGGGTGTGGTAGAACGACCCGTCGTGCTGGCCGGTCATCGAGTGGTTGTCCGCGTTCAGCCGGCCATAGCTGCGCTTGTTGCCCAGCGGCAGCGTGGCGCCGCCCAGGGTGGGCGAGCAGCCCGGCGTCTTGACGGTCTCGACGATCCGCGCCGGCTCCCACATCGAGGTGGTGATGCCCGGCTTGTAGAGGCCGGAGCTGCCCTCCTCGCACAGGCAGAACACCTTGTCGGTCGCTCTGTCCGGGGCCGCGCCGGGCATGAACGGCACGCCGGCCACCCGGATGGGAAAGAGGCAGGCCCAGCAGATGTCGGTGAACAGCTTCGGGCCCAGCAGGGAGGAGTCCTCGCACAGGGGATCGGCCGCCTTCCCCGGCAGGGAAACGCTGCCGGTCAGGGCCGTCAGTACCGTGGCGGCGAACCATTTACTCCTGAACATCACGCACCTCCTTGGCTTGGACAGATTCGCGGGCAAACTCGCGCACCATGAAAACCTCTCCCTCGGCCGTGACGACCGAGGGCGCCTTCTGGATCTGGAAGCGGCGGGCCAGGTCGCCCGGCAGCAGGTACAGCGGGGCGTCGATCGCCTGCTGGGTGCGCTCGAACAGCGGCCAACCGGCGTCGGGCGGGATCTGTGTGGCCATGACGGTGACGGTCAGGCCGCGGCCGTGCGCGGCCCGCTCGCGCTGGGCCAGAGCCACCTGCCAGGGCTGGGTCGGGTCGATCACCACCAGCTTCTGATCGAAGGGCCGCAAACGCAGGGGATTGATTTTCCCGGCCCGGGCCACGACCTGGCCCTCGGCGTCGAGAATGTCCTGCGGTATCACCACCGAAGGATCGACCCGGCGGGTGGTGTTCTCGGTGGCGGCCGGCAGGGCATGGCCGGTGTGGACGTGCCAGAAGCGGTCGAGGGCGCGTTGCTTCATGGCCGTGAAATCCAGCCCCTCGATGCGCGCCCTGGCGACTTCCATCAGGTCGGGCTCGAGAATATCGCGGGGTGTCCCCAGCGTGCCGAGGTCGCCGGCGCGGCCCTGCTGCATCGCCTCCTCGACATAGGTCACCGCGTCGATACCCACGACCTTCGCCGCCAGCGACTCGTCGGGACGCTCGAACACCACCGCGGGCACCAGCTGGATGCCGTGGCGCCGGAACGCCAGCGGATCGAGCAGCACTGGCACCTGGCTCTCGGTCGCCTGGGTGAGCCGGTGCATCCGGGTCATTGCATCGACCATGCGCAGGCCGTCGGGGATGCCGCGAAACACCACCCCGACCCCGGGCTGGCCGTCGTAGCGGCGCAGGATGTCCTCGAGCGCCGCCTCGCCCAGCGACCACGAGACGAAGATCAGCGTCCGGAAGCCCTCGCCCAGCGGGTGCGGGCGCTCGGCGGGGGCCTCTTCGCGCGCGGGCAGATCCAGCGCCTCGTGCCGGGCCTGCGCGGCCTGCACCACCGTGTTGCGCGACAAGCCCTGCACCCACTCCAGCTCGCCCCGCTCGGTCAGGGCCCGGGCGCCCGCCCGTCCCTGCCGGGAGAGGTCGCTGGCCTGCTCCAGCAGCGCAGCCGGAAGATCGCTCGGCTTGTAGACATTGGCGCCCAGCGGATTGGCGGGGGCGGGATTATCCGAGGCGAAAACAACGCCGCCCAGAGACAGACCCGCCAGCGCCGCCGCCAGGGCGCTCACCCTCAGTGTCTTCACCATAGCGGGTAGGCCCTGCCGATGATCTGATGGGAGGCGACCGATCCCCAGTAGCGGGAGTCGAACGAATCGTTCGTGCGGCCGAAGAACCAGTAGCGGTCTGGCTCGATCACCCCCTGGCGCACGTAGCGCTGTGGATCGAAGCCATACTGGCGTGCGACCTGCAGGCCGGTGGCGATCACCTGGTCATTGATGCGGGTGCTTTCTTCCGTGACCGCCACCCGGTCGCCCGGCAGGCCGTCCAGCACCTTGACGAGGGTGGTGCCGTCCGCGAACAGCGGGCCGAGCCCCCGGGATTTGAAGGCGAACATAGCGCCCCGGGCCGGTTCGGTTTCGTACTTGTCGATGATCCAGACGCGGTACGGCGGCAGGCACAGCTCGGCCTGCCCGGCAATGGCCACGGAATAGCGCTGGGCCAGGGCGACCACGCCGGCGGCGACCAGCGCCGAGAACAGGGCGCCCTTGGCCAGGAAGCCGGCGCTGACACCGATCCGGCGTGGCTGGCGGGCACGCTCGACCTCGGCCATGGCCCGCTCGATTTTGGCCTGAATGGAGAAGGGGTTGCGCCGCTTCATCAGGCGACCTCCTCGGCGGGCGACAGGGTGATCCCCCGGTCCTCGAGCACCTGCAGGATCGCCTGCCGTTGCGGCATGCCGGCCTTGGTGTAGTTGCGCACCGCCTGCACGTCTTCCGGCGCGGTGGAGTACAGCAGCAGGGAGTAGGGATCCACGGTCAACCGGGCGATCCCGATCCCACGCGGCGTGATCATGAAAATCTCGGAGTAGTGCCCCTTGCTCGAGTGCACCGTCTTGAGGATGCGGTAGCCTCCCTCCCCCAGCGGCAGCCGCTTGTTCTCCTGGATGACGTTGATCGCCTCGGGCTTCTGGCCCAGCAGCAGGGTGAAGGCCGAGTTCTCGGCAATCGCCTGGCCGACCTTGTTCTGGTAGAGGTCGTTCACCCCCTGGGTGATGACGATGGCCGAGCCGCCGTATTTGCGGAAACGCCGGTAGCCGTGCTCGATGAACTCGCCGACGTTGCCCTGCGCCAGCAGGCTCCAGGCCTCGTCGATGATCACGATCTTCGGCCGGTCGCGCTCGCCCAGGTACATGTCCTGCTGGATCTGGTAGATCAGCTGCAGCAACACCACCTGTTGCAAATGCTGGCGGCCCTTGAGTTCTTCCAGCTCCAGCACGGTGAAGGGGTTCTGGAAGTTAAGGTTGTTCTTGCCGTTGAAGTAGCGCCCGTACTGGCCCTTGCGGGTGAACGGGTACAGCTGGTGGCCGATGTCCTTGATGCGCTGGTCTTCGTCGTCCGCCAGCAGCGCGGTGGCGATGTCGTCCACGGTCAGTTCGTGCCCCTTCTGCTCCCAGCAGGCGGTCAGAATCCGCTTCAGGCCCGAGGTCTGGAAGTCGACCAGCGGGACGGTCGGCGCCGCCATGGCGGTCAGCAGGCCGATCAGCACGTCCTCCTCGTCGCTGAAATCCTTCACCAGCTCGAAGGGGTTGAGGCAGATCTTGGAGTCGTGGTCGAAGCGGGCGAAATCGCCCTGGAAGGCTTCGGCGAGCTTGAGGTAGGACAGGCCCACGTCGATCACCCAGACCTTGGCGCCGATGCCCAGATAGGAGGTGACCAAGTAGTTGGTCAGGAAGGATTTGCCCGAGCCGGACTGCGCGGCGATCGTGGCGTTGTAGTTGGTGTCGGAGTCGTACAGGTCGAAGGTCACCGGCTGGCCGTTGCGCGAGATGAACGGCGCGACCGGGGTGCCGGTGCCCTTCCAGTCGCCATAGATCGGCAAAATCGGCAGGGCCTGGTTCAGGCTCAGGGTGCGGTAGCGGAACAGATCGCGGATGGCGTCCGCGTCCGCGCACAGGGGCAGGGCGTTGATGAACACCGGCAGCAGGCAGAACTTGTCCTCCATGAGGGTGAAGTTCTGCGTGGCGAAATGGGTCTTGGCGTTCGAGGTCGCCTGGACCAGCTCCTCGCGGTTCTTGCCGAACACCACGACCGTCATGTTGGCCTGGACGTTGTGGGCGCCCCGGTCCAGATCCTCGAACAAGACATCGTAGGCCTCCTTGCGCTTGAGCAGCATGGGGACGAACTTGACCATCGGGCCGCTGCACTGGTTGATCGCCCACTGCCGGCGCTTGGTGAGCTTGTCCTTGGTCTCCAGCTGTGGCGGAAAGTAGAGGGTCATGGTGATCACGCAGTTGCCGCGCAGCCCGCCGCGCTGCGAGAGGAGGTCGGCCAGATACTGGGTGGCATCGCCCTGCCACATGATGTCCGGGTAGCGCTTCACCGAGAGGGTCTTGGCGAAGCAGTCGTCGCCGAGCTGGAGGTGGTCCTTGCGCACGTCGAGGCTGCGGTTGTAGTCCAGCAGCTGCTCGTTGATCGGCTTGTCCAGGTCGGCCTTGATGTCGGGGTCCAGGCGCCAGGAGGCGTCGGGGCCCTGGTTGAGCACCGAGGAGAAAATTTCCTTGTAGGCGTGGTTGGTCAAGGCGACCGGCGCCAGGCCGCAGCTCTCCAGCGCGGCCCCCAGTCCATCGGACAGCTCGCGGGCCATGGCGCCTTCGCTGTCGCTGGGCAAGGCCTCCTTGATCGGCAGGGTGATCGCGATGACCAGCTTCTGGTCGCGGATCTTCACCCCGGAGACGCTATCCACCGGGCGCAAGGTGCGCTCGGCGAAATACTCGGCCCGGGCCTGGGTCGCCGTGGCCAGCAGTTCCAGGGTGTCCTGGTCCACGGCGAAGCGACCGGACTCGCGGGCGACCTGGCGCAGCTTCAGGTAGCCGGTCCTGACCCGGTTGATGTTCTCCGTGCAGATCAGGCTGAACTGGATGGTGGAGCCCTCTGGCCACTCCAGGGCCAGGCCCGCCTTCAGGCGATCGCCTTCGTCGCCGTTGCTCCCGGCCAGGGGGCACACAGGAAGCCGAAGCCGATCCGCTTGCCTTCGAGCTGGAACAGCGCCTGGTCGGGGTCGTAGGCCAGGACGCCGACCAGCTTGGACAGGCGTGGAATATGGGTCATCAGTTTGGACAGCATGGGGGGACTCCTTCAGTTCGACGAACGGGCTTCGATCCAGGCGCGCAGGCCTTCGGCCGGCTTGCCCTCGCGGGTCAGGCCGTCGTCGCGGATGAGGTAGGGAACGTTGCGGGCACCGAGAAACTGGGCGGTGAGGCGGCGCTTGCCGATCACCTCCAGATCGCACGCCCCGTCGGGCTTCTGCGCCAGGGGCGTATCCAGATCGCCGGCCACCGTTGCCTGCCAGGCCGCCGCCGGATCCTCGGCGCAGTGCAGCTCCTGAGTGCGGCGGGCGCTGCGCGGGGTCAGGATCGGCAGCATCAGCACATCCAGGCGGTAGCCCTCGGGCAGGCCGGTGCGCGCCTCCTGCATGAGCTCCTTGCAGTAGGTGCAGGCCGGATCGGCGAACAGGGTGACGGCCTTGTCGCCGTGCCCGATGCGCAGCGGCGCCAGATCGCCGAAGCCCAGGTGGGTCTTGTCGACGGGCACGTACCGGACCGCATGGCGAACGTCCGCCAGGGTCTTCAGCTCCTTCTGGGCCCACACGTCGTAGACGGAGCCCTGGATGATGAAGCGGCCGGTGTCGGTCATGACGGCGAACTTGCCGTTCTTCTCGATGGCGAAGACGGCCGTGGCGGGCAACAGGACGAGGCTGTCGGAGTCGATCCAGGAGGGCTGGGAAGGCTGGGCGAAAGCGGCTCCGGCGAGGAGCAGAGGGAAAGAAAAGCGGCGGAACAGAGAGGTTGACGCATGGGGGTTATCTCCTGAGGAAGTCCCCTCAGGCTATAAAGTCGGGACAAAAAAAAGCCCCTTTTCCGGCGATTTTATGGCCTGAAAGGGAGGCGAAAAAAAGCGCTGGCTTACATGCCGACGGGCAGCGCCAGCAGGGCTTCGGCAGCCTTGACGGAGGCCGGGACGGTGGCGGTCATGATCGACTCGATGATGTCCGGCGCGGCGTACAGGCCCACACCGCCGCCCACGCCGACGACGAAGGACATCAAAGACTGACGCAGAACGCCGGCGCCGATGCCGGTGAGGATCATCATGCCGACCAGTACGCGGCCGAGGGTGCCTTGCATCCAGTCGGTGATGGTGGTCCAGACGCTGTCGAAGGTGGTCGATCCGGTACCGGCCATGACGGCGCCGGCAGCGATCATCAGAGCAACGAGGGAGATGGCTTGAACATGGGATTTGTTGATGGCTTGCATGGTTTTTCACTCCTGAGGTGGGAAGCGCGTGACTGCGCTGGGGAGTGATTTTTCAGAGTTCGAGGGGGCTTGTGCGGCGCTATCGAGCCACTTTTTTGCCGGAAATTAGGAAAAACGGGGGTTTTTCCAAACTTTTTTAGTGCCTCGGGCGGTAGCGGAATTGAGGTGTCCACTTGGCATCACGCCTTACGCCATTTGGCGGTATAATTTTGCCAAATGGCGTAACGTGGAGGCGACACAACGATGGCTACCCCGAAGCAAGCCGGCCCCGCCAGGCCCAGGACCCGACCAGGCCGCTGCAGCTGTTGTTCGGCAGCAAACCGCCAAAGGCCCGCACAGCGTTCGAACTCCACGAGCTGATCGAGAAGGGTTTTCCCTCGGAGACGGTGATCGCCCTCATGCAGAGCGTCGGCCTGCTCAAGGACCGGCAGGTCTTCGCCAAGGTGATCGGCATGTCGGAGCGAACCTTCCAGCGGCGCATCAAGCACCCCGAGCCGCTGTCGGCCGAGCAAAGCAGCCGTGCCTGGTGCTTTGCCGAGGTGCTGAGCAAGGCGGAAGAGGTGTTGGGCGATCGCCAGGAGGCCGCGAAGTGGATGGTGACGCCGGCCATGGGCCTCGAGGGGCGTGCGCCCATCGACCTGCTCACGACCCAGGTCGGCTTCGAGCTGGTCGAGGACTTTCTGACCCGTCTGCAGTACGGGGTCTACTCGTGACTGCTCCCCGCCCTATCGGGCGAGGCTTCCCACTTCTCAGGCTGCAACCGGCGACACACCGGATTTATGCAAGCCTCGATGGGCAGAGACGGACAGTCCTTCCGCCTTCAACTTCAAAATGCCTTGTCGCTTGATGTTCAGGGCAGCATTGATGTCACGGTCATGAGGGGTGCCACAATCGGCACACTGCCATGCACGGACACCCAGCGGCATCGACTCTGCCTTGTAGCCGCATACGTGGCAGGTCTTCGAGCTGGCGAACCACGGGTCGATCCTGGCCAGGTGTCTGCCCTGCACCTTGGCCTTGTACTCCAGCTTGATCAGCAGAGAGTGCCATGCGGCATCGGCAATGTGTTTGGCCAGCTTGCCGTTTTTCAGCATGTTCTTGACTTGCAGGGTCTCGACGATCACCGCTTGGTTGTCGCCAACAATCGTGTGAGACAGCTTGTGCTGGAAGTCATTTCTGGCGTTGGCCACGCGCTCATGGGCCTTGGCCAGCTTGAGGCGGGCTTTCGCCCGATTGGCACTGCCCTTCCGGCAGCGCGACAGCGCCTTCTGCTTGCGCCGAAGGTTCGCCCTGGCACGCCTGAGAAAGCGCGGGTTGTCGATCTTGGCACCGTTGGAGTCGATCAGCAGGTGGGTCAGGCCCACATCGAGACCCAGCACCTTGCCTGCGTCGAGCGTCGTCAGCGGCGCCGGGGCTGCCTCACCGGTATCAACCAGGAGGGAAGCGTAGTACTGGCCGGTAACGGTGCGGGTCAGCGTGATGCTTTTCAGCTTGCCGCCCTGGGGCCGATGAATCCGCGCCTTGATCGGCCCCAGCTTGGGCACCTTGATCCAGTCGTCACGACCTTCACCCCCACGCAGTGATAGCTGGACTGCTTGCCGCGTTTGCTCTTGAAGCGCGGATACCGGGCCTTGAGCCTGGGGTTGAAGAAGTTCTGGAAGGCCTTGTCGAGGTTGAGGCACGCCTGTTGGAGCGCCATCGAATCCGCCTCTTTCAGCCAGCCGTACTTCCGGGAGGTCTTGGCGACCGGCAGCAGCTTCTTGATGTCGTGCCTGGCACTCAGGGACTGGCCGTGGTGCTTGTAGCGGTGGGACAGGATGAGAAGAGCGCTGTTGTACACGAACCGCACGGCACCGAACTGGCGATGGAGAAACTCCGCCTGTTCGGTGGTCGGGTAGAGGCGTACCTTGGTGGCCTTCAGCATGAATCACACCAGAAAGCTGGATAAATATATAGTATTCAGCCCAACGGCTCCGTCAACCCTTGCGTCCCTCAGGCGTGCCGTGCACGCCCCGCTTTCCTCCCCGCCCGAATGGGCGAGGGTTCTCGCGGATTTTTGCTGATGGCGGCAGTACCCTGGAGCGGGGAGGCCTACCTCTGGCGGCTGGACAGAAAAGAGCATGCGGACAGCTGGAACAGCGGCATCGGGGCCGAATTGGGCGGTGGCCGCTGGAACTCGAAAGGCGTCAGGGCGGTATATGCGTCCACCGATCCTTCGACGGCGATCCTCGAGGTGGCGGTACACAAGGGCTTCCGGGCACTCGACACGGTGCCGCATGTGCTTACGGCCGCGCGCCTACTCGACCCCTCCCGGATCTATCGGGTCGACCCCGAGGAGGTGCCAAACCCCAACTGGCTGATTCCCGGCACGCCCAGCCTTGATCAACAACGGTTCGGCGATGAGTTGCTGGCGCAACACCCCTTCGTCCTGATCCCCTCGACCGTATCCCGCTACAGCTGGAACATCGTGATGAATCCCGCGCTGGCGGAAGGGCTGTACGAGCCAGTCCTGCAGGAGCGTTTTGCCCTCGATACCCGTCTCAATCCTCCCGTCCGCTGAGCCAAAATTGAAAATCGCCGTGTTCCTCGGCCATTCAAAGAGATTGCAGCCTGCTGGGCCAAAATCCACAGTCATGTGTGGCTGGCGAGTTTCAACCGATTCTGTTGAAAAAGTCGGTTTTACAGTAGGCACGCCGGCCTTCACGTTTGCCAACGAAGGGCTGGTCCATCACTTTCAATGGTCTTTTGATGTTCTGCTGAGCTTTCAGGCCCGAGTTTTGGGGGTATTTGGAGGGTTTCTGCCCCAAACAGGCATATCTATCCCGTGACCGCTGGCCCCTGAGGGATCAACTTGGCCAACCGCCGCAGATTTTGTACCGCTGCGGCGAGTGTGAACTCATCGGTTGCGCCAGTCAGTCCACGTAGCCGCAGGCGATCGACTTTCAGGATCCGCTTGAGATGGGCGAAGAGCATCTCGACCTTTTTACGTTCGCAGCGAGAGCGTTGGTATGCCGCTGTGCTGGCGATGCGCCGAGCCACGTCCCGGGCGGCTTCATGAACGCTGCGGACGATCTTGCGCATCGGCGTATTCGGGCAACACCGTGACTTCAGCGGGCAGGTTGTGCAGGCAGCCTGGCTGGATCGGTAGATCACCGTGTTGGCCTTGGTGACGTGGGAGCGCTGACGCTTGAAGGCCCGCCACTCGCTACGCAGGGGGCGTCCGGCCGGGCAGCGGTATTCCCCTACCTCTTCATTCCAGTGGAAATCATTGCTTGAGAAGGTGTCGTTCTGGCGTTCGGTTTTGTCCCACACCGGCACATGCGGTTCGAGGTCCTTTTCTACCATCCAGGCCAGCATGGGCGCTGTCCCATAGGCGGTGTCGCCGATCAGACGTTCCGGTGTGATAGCGAACCGCTCTTCGACACGCTCCACCATGGTCTTGGTCGACTCGACCTCGGCAGTACGATGAGCAGGCGTGGCTTCCACATCCAGGATCACGCCGTGCTCGGTGTCGATCAGGTAGTTCGTGGAATAGGCGAAGAACGCCGGACCGCCTGGAGCCGCTGTCCAGCGGGCCAGAGGGTCGGTCAGCGACAAGCGCTTGGGTAGCGCTTCCGCCAGCGCTTCGTCATCGAGCGCCTTGAGGTACTCACGCACGGCGCGCGTGCTGAGTGCCGGGTCGCCCCAGTTGATCGCTTCATCCCCGGCGACGCCACGCTGCCGGCTTGCGTCCGCCTTGATGATGCTGGCATCCACGGCAAAGCCTTCACCCTTGACCAGGCCGGCGGTCATGCAGCGACGTACCACTTCATTGAACAGCCAGCGAAACAGGCCGCTGGCCCGAAAGCGGCCATGCCGGTTCTTGGAAAACGTCGAGTGATTGGGTACTTCGTCTTCCAGCCCCAAGCGGCAGAACCAGCGATAGGCCAGGTTCAAATGGACCTCTTCGCACAACCGCCGCTCGGAGCGAATGCCGTAGCAATAGCCGACGACCAGCATGCGGATCATCAATTCGGGATCGATCGAGGACGCCCGACAGGGCTGTAGAAATCCTTGAGGTAGTGGCGCAGATCGCCGAAATTCAGACAGCGATCGATACGGCGCAGGAGGTGCTGGCCGGGGACGTACTCTTCCAGGTTGAGCGCGTAAAACAGCCGCTCCTGCCCACTCGACAGCTGCCCCATCATGCTGCGTGCCCTCTCGCTTGCCGACACGAGGAGTCTGGCTGCTGTCTGCCGGGGTAGCTAGTTTTTCAACAGAATCGGCCGGTTTCCGCCTGTTGCAGCGGATCGCTTGGCGACGCGGCGGCACCTCGTCAGTGCGCACGTCCCCTCGCTCTACTCAGGGTGTAGGTCGCGCTTGATCCAGGGCTCGTCGAACGGTCCAACGCTTTGCAGAAGAAGGAAACTGGCCCGAGTCTGTGCGTGAGACGGCTCAAGCCACCACGGGGATCAGGGGATCGGCCGCAGCTAGGGCCATTTCTCGATCGGCTACCGGCGGGTAGATCCACTGGGTGTTGATCTGAATCTTGAGCTGCTTGCCTTCCTCACCGGTCAGCACCACCTTGCGTTCCCAGCCCTCGGTGAATACCGCGCCCCAGCCGCCCAAATCCAGGCAGGTGACGTACTTGGGCTGGCTGTAGGGGATCGGCTCGATGCCGAGCAGATCCGCCACCGCGTTGTTGCCGGCCGAGCGGCCCAGGGCGATGGCGTGCTGACAGGTCATCAAGGCGTGGTTGCCATGATCGTCCACCACCGCGTAGGCCGTGTCGCCGGCAGCATAGATGGCGTCATGGCCGAGTACCTTGAGGTTGCGCTCGACATGCAGGCGGCCGCGCAGGTCGAGCTCGCCGGCGATTTGCTGAGTCAGCGGCGAAGCCTGCACACCAACGGCCCAGATCACCGTGCTGGCCTCGATGCGCTCGCCGCTATCGAGTACCACGCCGCGTTCATCCACCACGGATACCGGACTGCCCAGCTTCCAGGTGACGCCCAGGCTTTCGCTGGCTTCGGCGATCACTCCGGCGCTTTCCTGCCCCATGGCGCCGCCGACCTGCTTGCCGAGATCCACGACGATTACCTGGATGTCCGCCTTGTCGCCCAGAATCGCACGCAGGCGGGCAGGCATTTCGGTGGCGGTCTCGATGCCGGTGAAACCGCCGCCGACCACCACCACGGTATTGCGGGCCAGGCTGTCCGGCTGTTGATTCAGGCTCTGCAGATGGGCCTCCAGCTTCTGGGCGGACTCCAGGCTGTCGACGTCGAAGGTGAAACGATCGATGCCGGCCAGCGGTGGGCGGGAAACCTGGCTGCCGGAGGCGAGAATCAGGCGATCGTAGTCCAGTTCAGCCTGGCTGCCGGAGGCGTCTCGGTAGATCACCCGCTTGGCCGCTGCGTCGATGCGGGTGGCGCTGCCCCGAACGAAGTTCACACCCACGGCCTCGAACAACGGGCCCAACTGGGCAACGGTGGTGGAGAGGTCGGCTTCGTAGAAGCGCGGGCGAACGCGCAGCTCAGCCTGGGGTGCCAGTACGGTAACAGCGACGTCAAGACGCTGGTGCTGGTCCAGCAGGCGAACGGCACTGAGGGCGCTCCACATGCCGCCGAAGCCGGCCCGATGATCAGGATCTGTTGTTTCATGGGTTTGACTCCCGTAGAGAAGAAAGAGGCTATTGACTGACTACGGAAGCGATTCTGTCTCTAACTTGGATCAGGGTATTGATCCATTCTTGCTAGAAATTATTGGTCCACTTTTGAGGTACGTATGCCACCCGAAAAAACGCCGCCGCTGGTGATCTTTCTGCCGCTAGGAACACCTGAACCCGGTACCAGCCTGCAGCGCTGGCTGTACGAGTCGCTGCGTAGCGCCATCCTCGGCGGCCGTCTGCCGGCCGGCAGCAAGCTGCCCAGCACGCGACTGCTGGCCGAGCACCACAAGGTGGCACGAGGCACCGTGCAGGCGGCCTATCAGCAGTTGCTGTCAGAGGGCTACCTGGAAGCGCGTACCGGCAGTGGCACACGGGTCAGCGAGATGCTGCCGGATCCCACGCTCAATGCCGGTTACGTGCGGCGCAAGGTGGTGCCCAAGGCGGAGGCACCACGAGAGACGCCGGCGACACCCTGGGTAGAGCGCCTGAATGCCATCACCCCGGTCTTCACCCGGAGCAGGATGACGCCGGGGCTGCGGCCGTTCTTCCCCCATCGAGGGGATATCCAGGCATTTCCTATTGATCTGTGGCGCAAGCTGCATATCCAGCAATTGCGCGCCTCACGCGTCTCGATGCTGCTCGACTCGGACCCAGGCGGCCTGCCGGTGCTGCGTGAGGCCATCGCCGGTTACCTGTCCATCGCGCGCGGAGTACAGGTGTCGGCCGAGCGCATTTTGGTGCTGAACAGCGTGCAGCAGGGGCTGGATCTGTGCCTGCGCCTGCTGCTGCCGGAGAACGCTCGGGTATGGATGGAGGATCCGGGCTACCCGGGCGCACGCCAGTTAATCGACGCTTCCGGTGTGCGTCGCGTGGATGTGCCGGTGGACCAGGACGGTCTACAGGTGGAAAAGGGCATTCGCCTAGCCCCCGATGCCCGCTTGGCCTATGTCACTCCGTCGCGTCAGGCGCCGCTGGGCGGCGAACTGTCGCCGACACGTCGCCTGGCCTTGCTGCAGTGGGCGACTGAGTGTGGCAGCTACATCTTCGAAGATGACTACGACAGCGAGTACCGGTTCGTCGCCAAGCCTATTCCAGCGTTGCGTTCGATGCCTGCGGCAGAGCATTCGGTAATTCTCGCCGGCACCTTCAGCAAGCTGCTGTTCCCAGCCATCCGCTTGGCCTATCTGGTGCTGCCGCCACAACTGGTGGAAAGCTTCACCCGCGCGGCGGCGCTGATGTCACGGCACGCCAACAGCCTGGCGCAGGCAGTGCTGGCCGATTTTATCCACGAAGGGCACTTCGACCGCCATGTGCGGCGCATGCGCAAGATCTATGCCTCTCGCGCCGAGGCGTTCACCGAAGCGGCACAGCGTCACTGGAAGGGGGTGATCGCGGTGCCAGAAATTCGTGCCGGGATGGATATCGCCTGCTCCCTGCAAGTCGAGGACGAGAGCGATGCGTTCGCGCGGTTGCAGGCAGCAGGTATCGATGCCATGCCGCTGGCGCGCTATTGCGTGAATACACGAGCGCCGGGACTGGTGATGGGGTTCGCTCCTTACGATGAGCGCTCCATAGAGGAGGCCGCCAGAGCCGTTGCAACAACATTACGGCATTGAAATCTGCCCCGGCCGGAAGCCAGGGCAGGGAAGCTGCAGGGAAGGCATAGAAGTCTCAGAGCTATTCGTGCACCACTCAAAGATATGCGCTGGAGGTATGGCATCCTGCCGCACTTCCATCTGACCTACGCAGCCTGCTCGACCAGCACTCCCTCGGCTTGAAGGATCTCCTGCGCCTCGACCAACGCCTCGTTCACCATGGCCTCCAGGCTTCCGCCCGCCAGCGCTGGCGAGTGCGCTCCGGCCGCGCCTTCGGATCCCAGGTGCTCATATCGTAAAGGCTATGTCTGAGTTAGAGCGTTTTCGTCCTGACTAGCGGTTATAGCCAGACCGGAATCGGACAGCCACGCGGAACAGAAAGCAGAGGTTCGGTAACCGCGGGAGGTGGCTCATGGGATGGCGTCGAGGGCAGGCCTACGCGCTGTCTGCGCAATTGGGCCCTGCCCCAATTGCGCAGACAGTGTCTGGGAGTTCCGCCGGTACTGAGATTTCCGAGTCACTGTCTCGAAAATCTTTCGACCTCGCTCTCTTGGCCAAAGCGTTTCCTCTAACCTGGTCAGGCTACGTCCGCCTCCTCTCGGTCAAGAACCCGCAGGCTCGCGCCTTCTACGAAACCGAGGCGCTGCGCTGCGGCTGGTCTGTGCGCCGACTCGACCGGCAGGTCAACAGCCAGTTCTACGAGCGCATCGCCTTGTCGCACAACAAAGTGGCCATGTTGCAAAAGGCCGAGCACGCAGAGCCGGGCGACCTCATTACGCCCGAGCAGGCCCTGAAAGACCCCTTCGTCCTGGAGTTCCTCAACTTCAAGGACGAGTACTCCGAGTCCGACCTGGAAGATGCGCTGATCCAGCACCTAGCCGACTTCCTGCTGGAGTTGGGCGACGGCTTCGCCTTCGTCGGCCGCCAGCGCCGTTTGCGCATCGATGACAGCTGGTTCCGTATCGACCTGTTGTTCTTCCACCGCCAGCTCAAATGCCTGTTGGTCATCGATCTGAAGGTCGGCAAGTTCAGCTATGCCGATGCCGGCCAGATGCACATGTATCTGAACTATGCCCGCGAGCACTGGATGAAACCCGGCGAGAACCCGCCAGTGGGCTTGGTCCTCTGTGCCGAGAAAGGCGCGGCCGAAGCCCACTATGCACTGGAGGGGCTGCCCAACAAGGTATTGGCCGCCGAGTACCAGACGGTGCTGCCCGATGCAAAACTGCTGGCCGAGGAACTGGACAAGACCCGGCGAGAATTGGAAACACGGTGCGTGGGACAGACGGGTGATACGGAGGGCGACCAATAGGTACGGTTCAAGGCGCGAAGGAATGCGGCTTCCAGGTGGTCATCAAGAGCGCAGCGGGGCTGGGTAGCCGCTTTTCCGGCGCACACAAAAACAAAACGGCGAGGGGGTTAGCCTCGCCGCTTCATGTAAACACCACATCCCTGGGTTCATCATCCTGATGAATTAGCCGCATCCTGCGACTGTCCCATTGGCTGCCATCCTTGGTCAGCCTGCGTCGTTCCTTCGACGTCTTGGTGGGATTCAATCTACTCCGATAGCCGTTTCGAGCAAATTGGGAGAACGCTCGATCTGTTGTAGGCGATAGCTTACAGGGGGTAGAGGCGTGGCATGGATGAGATTAGAGAGGCACTACCGTGGGTATGGGCAGAGCAGATAAAAGAAGAAGCCGGCGATGCTGCTGGAGTACAACATGCCGGCAAGGCGTGCTATGGAAGCAGAAAGCTCACAGTGATGACCATCTGCAGTGTACCCAGATGGCGCACCACGTCACCGTGGCATGCCGTCACTGTGGCAGGGTGACTCAGGCAGATCGGATCGTTGGCTTCGAGCGCAACGCTATGGATGTCCGAGCCACGGTCGAGCGTTTGTCTGCCGTTGGCATCCGGATCCACTGCCTGACCTTGAGGCATGGATCTCGCCAGCCGGACAGGCAAAATGCCCATGGGCGTGATCGCAGGCCTGCACCGAGTTCGACCGACCGAGACAGCGAAGTGCTGTGCTCGGACTCCACGGCTTTCGGGTTCACTTCTGGACGGTCAACGGCCGCAGCGACGGAATCACCTGGGGATTGCGCGTGCCGATCTCCCAGCGCCGCGGCTCGATCTCGGTATAGACGAACCCTGGCACGTACAGATCCCCATTGTCGTCCTCCCAGGGGTCAACGGCGATGCGCATGACCACCGCCTGGCTGCGGATCGGCAGCGGGCTGCGCACGCGCATCGGCAGCGGCGTGTTGTCGGCGCCCTCGGCGAACAACACGCGGGTTTCCGGCTCGCTCTCCTTGCCCTCCTTCTCCTTGTCCTTGCCTTTCTTCGCCGTGCCCTTGTCCTGCTCCTGGCGCAGCACCGTCTTGTAGGCACCGCCGTCGGTGGCCGCATACACCTCCCTGGCGGACATGCAGGTGGCGCCTTCGGGCATGCCCTTGCAGCTGTACTCCTCCTCGCCGATCTTGAGGCTGGAACAGCCGGTGATCGCGCCGACCAGCGCCAGCAGGACGAAAATTTTCTGGGTCATTTTGAATTCTCCTCACTTAACCGAACTGAGTTTCAGGGAGCTTTCGTCGAATTGGGCCGACAGGCCTTTCTTGACGATGAAGTTCACTTCGCGCATGGCATCGATCTCGATCACCGGAAACATTTCCTCGGCCATGTCCATGTAGTAATCGGCCAGGCGCTCCAGGGCGCTACCGACGCCGCGCACCGCGGCCCCCTGCATCGCATTGGCATCGAGCGCCTGCTCGTAGACGGGGCTGGACACCTTGCCCGAGTCGCCATCGCCGCCGCGGGTGACACTGATCGAGGGCACCTGGCGGACATCGAAGGCGGAAGAAATCCCTTCGGCGAACCCGGCCAGCAGCGCGCGGGAGAGCAACTGGCCCTGCTTGCTGACCAGACGCCCGCGGATGCCAGCCTTGCCGTCCTCGCCGGTCACGTAGGCATCCAGGGTGGTCTCGAGGACGGCCCCGTCGTTGCGCACGCACGACAACCGCTCCGCGCGCATGTAGGCCCGCTCCGAGCTGCGCTCGCCCCAGCCGGCGGCGATCAGGAAGCACTCGCGGAAATCGGCGCGGGCACGGTTGGGCAGGATCGCCTCGCTCTTGATCCGCACCAGGCTGGGATAGGGGTCTTTCTGGGCCTTGCTGCCCGTCGGCGCGTCCATGCCGGTGACCAGCACCCCCGACAGGATGGCGCCGGCCGGCAGGCTGACCGTCACCGCCTTGGGCAGCTTGTCCTTGCCCGCGTCCTTGGCGTTCGCGCCGCTGCGGATGGTGCGGATCTTCGGGGCGGCGGCTTCGCCCGAACCGGGCTGGCCGGGAACCGCGACGGGCGTTTGCGCCGGCATGTTGGCGTACACCTGGCTCAGCTCGGCCGGCGAGCTGGTCGCCCGGGAAACGAAGGGTCTTCTTCTTGCCGGCTCGTAGCTCTCGTCCGCCAGGGGGGTTCCCGGCGAAACCTCCTCGCCGGATGCCTCGGACGCCTCGCGCTGCCGTTCCAGTTGCGCCAGCGCATTGCGCAGTTCTTTCAGCTCCTTTTCCAGCTCGTTGACATGCTGCTGGGTCCGATCGTCCTGTTTTTCCTTCTCGCGCAGCCCCATCGCCTGCTCCATCCGGTACTGGCTTTTCTGCAGGTTCTGGATCTGGGTGACCAGGGCATCGAGGCCCATCGAACGCGGGTCGTCGTCGGTCAGGATCGCCTCCACCTTGGGTTTGCTCGGGGCGCTGCGCGCACTGCTGTCCGGATTGGCGGCACTCATGGCGACGGCCACGAGGGTGCCGACGACCGCCACCGTGCCGCCGATGGCTAGGGTTCGTTTGGCCGTCGGCGTGAGGTTTTCGTATAGGCTCTGGAGATTCTGCATGGGGGCTCCTTACTGCAGCAGGCTCGGACGGGAAGAACGATCCGGGCGATCCACGGGAACCCGGGTGACCAGGAACACTTCCGTCTTCTGGCCCGGCTCCAGGATCTCGTGGGGCCAGCTGCTCACCGCCGCCCGGTAGGGGTGGGTGCAGGCGCCGTGATCGAACTCCAGGGTCCGGCTCGAGAGGTTCTGCGCGACGACCACGAAGATGCGGAAATCGTGGCCGGTGACCAGCTGCGATTTGCTGAAATCGAACTTCAGCCCCGGTTGGGCACAGGCCGGGATCGAGGCGCCCGAGGGCAATGCCCCGAAGCTGTAGCCGGGCGGCAGGGTGCCCAGCGCCATGTCGCGCAGGATGCCGCGGAGGGTGTCCATGTAGGGCTGGCTGCGCTCCCACTTGCTCGCCTCTTCCGTGCTCGTGCGGGCGCCGGTCTGCACAGCCTGGCCTTTCCAGCCGCCCGGCCCGTTCTGCGCGAGGATCAGGTTCGCCTGGATCGGCGGCATCGTCTGCGGCAGCAGGGTCAGGGACAGGGCGATCGACTCGTCGTCCTCCGGCGTCACGAACATGGTGATCGGCTGGTCGGTGTGCGGCGTGACGTAGAGGGCGTTGCCGCTCGCCGTGATGTCCGCCCCGCTGACCGTCTGGATGATCGGCCGCTCGAAGGGGGTCACCAGCCGGTTGATCTGGCCTCTGCTGATCGGGATGAGGGTGTTGGCGCCGGGCGACACCAGGACCTCCTGGCGAGTCTCGACCGGCACGGGGGCCGCCGGCGGCTTGGCCACGACCTGCGCCGGGACCGCGGGAAGCTCGGCGGCGGCCAGCCGGGCGGAGCTTTTCCGCTCGGTTTGCGCCGGTTCGACCTGGGCCTCGACGGCCGGCGCCAGCTCGCTGGCCGCCATCGGCAGGTTCAGACCGGGGATGCTGACATCATCCGCGGCATGGCTGGTGGCCGCCGCGATGGCCAGCAGGAGGGCAGCAGGCCGAAAGCATTGGGCGGAGCGGGAAGGTCGGGCAGATGGAGTGGGACGCATGGGGGCAACCTCTGTTCTCGGATGCCTCCATTCTGAAAAGTCGATCTGTTTCTGTGCGGCCTTTTCCGGCGATTTTCTGGCTCGAAAGGCCCCCAAAAAACGAAGAGGGCCAGCCATTCCAAAGGAAGGCTGGCCCTCACTGCCGTTCTGCGCCGATACGGCACAGACCTATTCCGTCTTGTTGTGCAGCTTGTCCATCCGCTCGTTCATCTTGGTCTCCCGGTCGATCACATCCTGGCTGCGGGCCTCCCCCGAATAGGTATTGAGCCAGCTCAGCAGCGGCCGGTAGTTGCGGATCACCAACTCCATCTCGTAGGTGCGGGATTGGCGCTTCTTGTCCCCGATCGGGCCCTCGCTGACCGAGCGGCCGACGACGAAGAACTTGTTGGGATTGGCGTTATCGCGCAGCACCTTCTGCGGCTCGAAGCCCAGCGAGACCCGGTCCTGGCGGATCAGGAAGATCTGATGGTCCAGCACCTCCATCACGTCCTGATAGATGCCCGAATCAAGTATGGGGCCGAGCGCTTCCTTGACCACGGTGGCGTTCGAGGGGGTGACGTTGCCCAGCAGCATGGCGACGTACATGGCCCAGGCCTCGGTGTACTCCTCCCCGGCCTTGGTCTTGCTGACCCACGACTGCTCGGCCAGCGTCGGCGGCACCACGGTGACCACCTGGTCCCGACTGATCGCCACGCAGGAGACGAACAGGTTGGCCACGATCAGCCCCAGCACGACCATGCGCAGGAATTTGGCCTCGCCGCGCAAGGTGTCGAAACTGTCCTTAAGGTTCCTGGCCAGCATCAGATGAACTCCCGTTCGTAGGCATTGGGCATGCTCCTGGCGTTCTTTCCGGAAATCGCGCCCAGGTGCCAGTACAGGGCGTGCAGCAGATAGCCATCCGGGCGGTTGTCGCAATAGCGCCGGTAGAAACGCGCCAGCGCGAAGCCGATGACCAGGCAGACCATCAGCTGCGCGATCAGCACGCCGGCGACCATGGCGATGCCGATCGGCATCACCTCGTCGATGCGCCAGAACAGCACGTAGGGCGGCTCGTCGATGTACGCGGGAATCTTCACGCCGTCGTTACTCATGGTTGGCCCCCTGGCGCTGGCCCGATAGCCCTTCCAGGGCCTGCAGTATTCCGTCGCGGCTGGCATGTGCGCCCTGCAGCACCAGCGACTGGCCGGTTTCGTTGTCCACCACCAGGGTGGACGGCGTTTGCGTGATGCCGAGCGTGAGGGCCTGATCCAGGTCGGCCTTCACGCGGTCGACGGCCTCGACGGAGTCAAGGCAGCTGGCGAAGCGCTTGCCGTCGAGGCCGAGGGCGGTGGCCAGGCCGGTGAGCGAGCCGGACACGCCCTTGCCGTTGGACGGCGTGCTCTGGAAGACCCTTTCGGCGTACTTCCACGCCGCTTCCGAGCCGCCCTGCTCGCCGGCGCATTCGATGGCCAGCGCCTGATTGCGCGAAGCCTCGCCGTGGGCCGGCACATGCAGCAGCGCCGCGTTGATGTGTCCGCCCGAGCTGTCGATCAGCCCCTTGAGGATCGGGAAGTGCTCGCGGCAGTAGGGGCATTCGGTATCGGTCATTTCGACCAGCGTGTAGCGGGCCGTGGCCGCCCCGTAGATCCAGTTGTCGGGCATGGCATTACCCGTATTCCCCGCCTCCCCGGATGGGACGAGCTTCAGATTGCCGATGAGCTCCGTCATCGCCGTGGTGTCGATGCCTGCCGGAGTAAGCATTTCCAGCTGGTTTTTCAGGTCGGCGATTTCTGCTTGGTATTGGCCGACGAGCTTGAAGTGATAGAAACCGCCCACCACCAGGGCGGTGGCGAGCCCGGTGGTGAGCAGCGTTGAGCGAATGGAGGTGGAGGACATGTGGGGCAACCTGTGTGGAGGAAGTTGCCCCATTGTGAAAAGCCGATTCGTGCCTGTGCGGCCATTTCACGCCATTTTCTGGCTTGAAAGGCCCCTTTAAATGTTGGATGGCAATAAAGTCTCATCCTGAGCAGGCCTAATCCTGCTGAAGTAGTCTCGCCTGGAAATAAAGAATCATTCCAATGCTTGGCTATTGGATCGAATTCGCCGCTTGTGGCCGATTCTGTTGAAAAAGTAGGTTCAGCGGCAGCCAGCCGTTCAGGTGTGCCTGCTGTCGAAGTGGCTGCAAGTCACTTCAAGTTGCCTTTCGGTATTTCACTGAGCGTCCTTGCTCTGGTTTGAGGGTTAATCCGAGGGTTTCTGCTCGCAGCAGACGTACCTATCCCGTAAGCGGTGGCCCTTGAGGCAAAAGCTTGGCCATGCGGCGCAAGTTCTGCACCATCGCCGCCAAGGTGAATTCGTCAGTGGCACCTGTCAGTCCACGCAGTCGTAAGCGATCGAGTTTCATGATCCGTTTGAGGTGGGCGAAAAGCATCTCCACCTTCTTTCGCTCGCAGCGAGAGACGAGGTATTCCGGTGTTTTGGCGATGCGTCGGGCCACGTCGCGGGCAGCCTCATGGATGCTGCGGACGATCTTCCGATTCGGCGTGTTGGGGCAGCACTTCGCTTTTAACGGACAGGTAGCGCAATCGGTTTGGCTGGAGCGGTAGATGATGGTGTTGGCCTTGGTCACCCGCGATCTTTTCCGGGTGAAGGCGCGCCATTCACTGCGTAGCGGTTTGCCGGCTGGGCAGCGGTATTCATTGGCCTCCTGATTCCAGTAGAAGTCGTTACTGGAGAGGCTGTCGTCCTTGCGCTCGGTCTTGTCCCACACTGGCACGTGCGGCTCGATGTCCTTCTCTTCGACCATCCAGGCCAGCCCAATTGACCTCATCTCCCGCTATCCCACGTTGCCGGCTGGCATCCGCCTTGATGATGCTGGCGTCGACGGCGAAACCTTCACCCTTGAGCAGGCCGGCCGCCATGCAGCGCCGCAGCACCTCATTGAACAACCAGCGGAACAGATCACTGTCACGGAAACGGCCGTGGCGATTCTTCGAGAAGGTCGAGTGATTGGGTACTGCGTCTTCCAGACCCAGCCGGCAGAACCAGCGATAGGCCAGGTTTAGATGCACCTCTTCGCACAATCGCCGCTCGGAACGGATGCCATAGCAGTAGCCGATGACTAGCATGCGAACCATCAATTCCGGGTCAATCTTACGCTACCAGTACATTAAGCGATGTGGCGCATCCGGTTCACATCCTTTGACGGCGGGCACCCGAACTGGCGGCTGTACTCGCGGCTGAACTGCGATGGGCTTTCGTAGCCGACGCGATAGCAGGCGCTCGAAACGTCGAGCCCTTCATTGATCATCAGCCGACGCGCCTCCTGTAGGCGCAGCTGCTTCTGGTACTGCAGCGGGCTCATCGCGGTGACAGCCTTGAACCGGTGGTGCAGCGTGGAGGTGCTGAGGTTGGCCAGGCGAGCGAGCTCCTCGATCCGCAGTGGCTTGGCATAGTGCCGGTTCAGCCAGTCGATCGCCCGCGTCACACGGTGCGTCTGCGTGTTGCTGAGCGCGATCTCGTAGAGCCGACGGCCCTCGCCACTGCGCAGCAGTCGGTAATAGAGCTCACGCAAAGCCAGCGGCGCGAGCATGCCAATGTCACGCGGCGTATCGAGCAGGCGCACCAGCCGCAGCATGGTCTCAAGCAGCGGTGCGTCGATCCGGTCGAGGAACAGGCCCCGCGTCGGCTCGCCCGGAACGCCAGCAGGTGGCGCATCAGCGATCAGCTGGGCGATCTCCGCCGGGTCGAGGTCCAGGCGAATGCACAGATAGGGCGCGTCCGGACTCGCCTCGATCACCCGCCCGGAGACCGGCAGCGTCACCGACACCACCAGGTAGTTGAGCGGGTCGTAAAGGTACCGCTCGTCCCACAGCCCTACCTCCTTGCGCCCCTGAACGATCAGGCAGAGCGCCGGCCGGTGCATGCCGTGAACGGGCTCTGACGGTGCGTCGCAACGGATGACATGCAGCGGCGCGATAGCCGTTTCGTAGGTGCCAGGGGCTGGTATTCGCTGCATCAATATCCGCGCCAACTCGGCCCGGTAGGCAGCGGTGTCCTGAAGGTTGGGAGCGTTGTTCGCATCCATGTGGAGACCCTCGCTGGTGGTCGGAGATTAGCAAAAGAGACGGCAGTTGCCATGCAGCCCGCCGCTGCAAACAGAGACGAAAAAAGCCCGGCCAGCGTGGGGCCGGGTCTCTGCCGAGTCGGGGCATTCAGCGGCGGTACAGCACCATGCCGGCGTGATACAGGATGCCGTCACGAAACCCCCTGTCGGCGATGAAGCCGGTGTCGTTCCAGTACCGAATGTAGTCGACCTCTATTTCATAGAGCCCCTGGATAGGCGCTCTTGCGGCTACTGCACGCCGACCATTGGGCAACAGCTCGTGGCGAATGTGCTCATCGGCGGTGACCCACATGCCGACATAGGGGTGACTGCCGGCGGTGATCTGACAGCTTTGCATATGCGGCTCTCCATGAACAGGGCGATCAGCCGGGGCGTCCAATCGCGGTGCAGTCAGAACCGTCTTCGGCGACACGAAAGTCCGGAGTGCGCTCGGCACCCTCCTCGGCGCAGGACGCGCCGACCGGTGACAGGCTGGCGGCGGAAACGATGAAGGCGCTCATACAGCCGATCAACAGGTGGCTGAAGTTTTTCATGTTGATTTCCTCACAAGTCGAATAGCGGGTTCGGGATGGCCTTTTCGGGCCAGATCGATGTCATCCGTTTCGTGAGTTCAGGTTAGGGAGATGGGCGGTTCGTCCGTTACGTCGAAAGTGCCGCGGGTTTGCCTAATCCTGCGCGGCGGTGCCGACCTCCCTGTCGGCTGACACGGCTCACTTACCCCACTCGGGACCGCTGTCGGTCGCGGTCTGTCCACCGTCGACTGCCAGCGTCGTACCGGTGATGAAGGCTGCCTGGTCGCTGGCCAGGAAATAGATGGCATCCGCCACCTCGTCGGGCGTGCCGGCACGGCGCAGCGGGATGTGCTCCCAGGCCTTGGCCAGCAGCGCCTCGTCTTCCACGATCGCCTTGGTCATCCCGGTGATGGTCAGCCCCGGGCAGACGGTGTTGGCGCGCACGCCGTCGCGTCCGTAGTCGCAGGCGATGCTGCGCGTAAGGTTGGCGACCGCAGCCTTGGCGGCGCAGTATGCGGTATGGGGCCAGCCGCCGCCGAGCGACGACACCGAGCCGACATTGACGATCGAACCGCGCGTCTTCTTCAGGTGTGACATTGCCCCGCGTGACAGGAAGAACACGCTGTCTAGGTCCGCGCCCATACACGCTCTCCAGTCCTGGTCCGAGGTCTCGTCGAGGGTGACGACCAGGTTCATGCCGGCCGCGTTGACCAGCGTGTCAAGACGCCCGAAGCGCTCGATCGTCAGACGCACCAGTTCATTGCAGGCATCGCGCTGCGAAGCGTCCGCAGCGTGAGCCAACACGCGGTTGGCCGGCAGGCCGGCCACGAAGGCGTCCAACCGGGCCGGTTGCGCCCGGCAACAACGACCGATCCGCCCTCGTGCAGGAGCCGGTGGGCGGCTGCGGCGCCGATACCGGAACCACCGCCCGTGATAAGTGCGACCTTGTTCTGATAGTCAGTCATAATGCGATCTTCCAGATATCTCTGTCGGACGGCAGCCCGCGCGGCGAGCCGCCGACCGGTCTATCAATCTTGGGTTTCGGGAAAGTCGACCCCGCGAGCGGTGGCTTCCCAGGCGCGAAACTCAATCTGCATGGCCGAGAGCTTGCTCATCGCCACATCGAAGGCCCTGTTGCCAAGCAGCAGGCGCTGCGGTGGCTGGGCTGCGGTGACCGCTGTGTGAATCGCCGCGGCGGCACGGGCCGGGTCGCCCACTTGCTTGCCGACCGAGGCGTGATAGGCACGACGCGCCTCTCCGGCGGTGGCATCGTAGTCCTCGATCGGCTCCGGCACCTCGTCCGCCGAGCCCGCCCATTCGGTGCGAAACGCGCTGGGCTCTACCGTCATGACGCCGATGCCCAGCGGCCCGACCTCGGCGCGCAGGGTTTCCGACAGCCCCTCGACGGCGAACTTGCTCGCGCAGTAGTAGCCCACCGCGGGAAAGCCGGCGAGGCCGCCGATGGATGTCAGGTTGACGATCATGCCCCGGCGCCGCTGGCGCATGCCAGGCAGCACCGCGTGGACCATGTTGGTGGTACCGAAGAAGTTGACCTCGAACAGGTGGCGCGCCGCTTGCGGGTCAGTCTCCTCGACCGCGGCGAAGTAGCCGATGCCGGCGTTGTTGACCAGCACATCCACCGAGCCGAACGCACGCTCGGCTTCGGCTACTACGGCCTTGGTCTGCTCGGCATCGGTGACATCCAACGGCAGCACCAGGGCTTGGCCGAGCTTGGCGAGATCCTGCACCTGCTCAGTCTTACGTGCGGTGACGACAACGCGCTCGCCGCGTTCGAGCAGATGGGCTGCGATGTAGCGGCCGAAACCGGTGGAGCAGCCGGTTACCAGCCAGGTGTTCTGCTTGCTCATGAGGTGGTCCTCCTGTGAATGGGTCAGGTTCAGCGCTCAGCCGCTCCGGAGCGACGCTTGAAGGTGCGGATATCGGGGGCTTCGCTGCAGAGCGCGTCGAGGTCTTTCATGAAGGCCTGCACGTAGGGCGTCTGCATGTGCCCGTCGAAGTCGGCGGGCGAGCGCCAGTCCTCATAAACGAACCAGCGCTCGGCCGAGTCGCTTGCCCGGTAGATGTCGTAACGGACACAGCCAGGCTCCTGCCGGGTGGGCCCGACCAGCGCCAGCAGACGCTGGCCAAGGGCATCGCCTTGCCCTGGGCGTGCAGTGAAGAAAGCCACATTGGTCAGCATGCTCATGAGGGGGCTCCTGTCTGAGTGATGGGTCGATCAGCCGGCGGTGACGGTCATGCCGCCATCGGCCATGACGACCGAGCCGACCATGAAGCTCGCGCGGTCCGAAGCGAGAAAGGCGACAATTTCGGCAATTTCCTCCGGCTGCGCAGCACGGCCGATGGGTGCAGCTTCGCCGTGCTGGGCGAGAAAGCCCGGGCCGTCGTCGACCACGTCGTTGAGGATGTTGGTGACCACGTCACCGACGCCGATGGCGTTCACGCGAATCCCATGCTCGATGGCCTCGAGCGCCAGCGTGCGGGTCAGCTGGGCCAGCGCGCCCTTGGACGCGGTGTAGGCGGCGATGGTCGGAAAGGCAAAGTAGGACGCGTAGGAGGCGATGTTAACGATGGCTCCGGACTTGTTGGGCATCATCGCCTTGACCGCTTCGCGCGAATGCAGGAAGGCAGCGGTGGCGTTGACCGCCTGGATGCGCTCCCAATCCTCGCGGGTCATGTCGATGACCAGCTTGTTGATGATGATCCCGGCGTTGTTGACCAGAATGTCCAGCCGGCCGAACTGCTCGACAGCCAGGCCCACCGCACGCTCGGCGGCGCCGTCCTCGGTAATGTTGGCTACCAGTGGCACCAGCCCGGGGCGCGAGAGCGCCTCGACCGCCGGGTTCAGGTCTTCGGCGACGACCTTCGCGCCGCGCGCATGCAGCAACAGGGCAATGGCCTTGCCGATACCGCTGGCAGCGCCGGTGACCAGCGCGACTTTGCCTTCGACTTCTTGGGGAATGCTGTGCTTGATATCAGTCATGGTGGTCTCCTCCTGTGCGAGCCAGACGAGACATTCGCTGGCCCTGTGCCCGAGGGCGCTGTCGTTATCGACGAGTTCACTGTCTCGCAACGGGGAGCGCCGGGCTTTCGGGGGCTTGCCCAGACTGTCGGAGTTTTGCGCGAAAGTGCGATCACCGAGGCGTCAGCACGTGACGATCACGCCTTGAATCGCCACCGCACCTGCGAATCGGCGGGCAGCGGGATGAATTCGTCATCGCCCGGTACGTCAGGGAAGCGCCGGGCACGCCAGTCTTCGGCGGCCTGCAGGATTCGCTCGGGCCGGCTGGAGACGAAGTTCCAGTAGATGTGTCGGCGACCTTCCAGCGGCTCGCCACCCAGCAGCAGGAGCTGGGTAGGCCCGACGGCGCGCAGCACCACCTCGCTATCCGGGCGAAGCACCACCAGACGATCAGCGCCGAAGCGCCCCGGCTGACCGACCACCTCGACCTCGCCGCTCACCATATAGAGGGCGCGCTCAATGTGCTCGGCCGACAAGCGATAACACGCGCCCGCCTGCAACTGGAGGTGGGCGTAGAACAGATCAGAAACCGTCTGGGTGGGCGACTGGACGCCTTCGAGAGATCCAGCCAGCAGGCTCAGCGAAGCACCGTCCCCTTCGATCAGCGGGATGCGCTCGGCGAGCAGGTGTTGAAAGCCCGGGTCGGTTTCTTCGTGCGCTTCGGGCAGCGCTACCCAGGCTTGAAAGCCCTTGAGCCTACCGCCGCTCGCCCGGACCGAATCGCTAGAGCGTTCGGAGTGGACGATGCTACGCCCTGCCGTCATCAGGTTGATCTCCCCGGCGCGAAGCTGCTGGATGTGCCCGGCGCTGTCGCGGTGCAGCATCTCGCCCTGCAGCAGATAACTGATGGTAGACAGGCCGATGTGGGGGTGCGGGCGGGTGTCCACGCTCTCTCCCGGCCCGAAGACCACCGGGCCAAAGCTGTCGAGAAAAATGAACGGCCCCACCATCCGCCGCTGCGCAGAGGGCAGCGCACGGCGCACATCGAAACCGCCGATGTCACGCACGTTGGGAAGAATGATCTGCTCGATAGCGCTGGGGCTGGACGTCTGGACGGTCACGGCGGGTCTCGCTAAATGAGTGAAGTGCCGTCACTCTAGGCCCGCTGCCTTATCGGTAAAACCCGGATAATATGTACCGAAACGTTCGAGGAATTCGAAATGGTTTCAGAGCCGGGTACCCCTACGCTGGACCAGTTGCGCGTGTTTCTCACGGTGGTCGACGTCGGTAGTTTTGCCGGTGCGGCGCGCAAGCTGCATCGCGCCACGTCGGTAGTGAGTTATTCCATCGCCAATCTGGAAATGCAGTTGGGCGTCAGCCTTTTCGACCGCAAGACCACACGCAAGCCACAACTGACCGACGCCGGGCGCACGGTGCTGGCCGAGGCCCGGACGATATACAACGGTATCGACGGCTTGCGGGCCAAAGTCCGCGGGCTGCTGCATGGTCTGGAAGCCGAGGTGCACCTGGTACTCGACGTGATGTTGCCCAGTGAGCGGGTGGTCGATGCGCTCAAGGCCTTTCGCGAGCAGTTCCCCACCGTGTCGCTGCATCTGCATATCGAGGCCCTCGGCGCGGTGATGCAACGGGTGCTCGAACGCGGCGCGACCCTCGGACTCAGCGGCCCGCTGACCACAAGCATCGACGGCATCGAACGCATCGGCGTGGGCAAGGTAACGCTGGTACCAGTAGCCGCGCCCGACCATCCCCTGGCCCAGCACGGGCCGCACGCGCCCGGCGCCGGCCGCGAGCACGTACAGTTGGTACTCACCGATCGTTCCAAGCTCACTGAGGATCAGGAATTTGCCGTCGTTGGCACTCGCACCTGGCGATTGGCCGATCTCGGCGCCAAGCACATGCTGCTTCGCGAAGGCATCGGCTGGGGAAACATGCCGATCGACATGGTGCGCGACGATCTGGCCAGCGGCCGACTGGTGCGACTCGACCTGCCCGACTGCGTCGGCGGTGACTATGTGTTCGACATCATCTACCGCACCGACACGCCACCCGGTCCTGCGGCCAACTGGTTGATCGAGCGGTTCAAGGCACAAGCGACAGCGGGATAATGACCGTTCGATAAAGCTGAACGTAACGGTCGAAATTGGTCGCCTTTTGTCGATCATATTGCCGTGCAACATTGCCTCCATCTCGGTGACGGCGCCGTTGGCAACTACCTAAATGGAGGCATCACATGGCTAAGGTTCTGGTTCTTTACTATTCGTCCTACGGCCATATCGAGACCATGGCCAACGCGATGGCCGAAGGCGCTCGCGCAGTCGGTGCGCAGGTAGACGTCAAGCGCATTCCGGCAACGGTGCCCGAGGAAATCGCCAAGGGCGCGCACTTCAAGCTGGACCAGGGGGCGACGGTCGCGACGGTCGCCGAGCTGGAACAGTACGACGCGATCATCGTCGGCACCGGCACGCGCTTCGGTCGCATCAGCAGCCAGATGGCAGCCTTTCTCGACCAGGCCGGCGGGCTCTGGGCGCGCGGCGCGCTGAATGGCAAGGTCGGTGGCGCGTTCACCTCTAGCGCCACCCAGCATGGCGGCCAGGAAACCACGCTCTTCTCGATCATCACCAACCTGCTGCACTTCGGCATGACCATTGTCGGCCTGCCGTATAGCCACCAGGGCCAGATGGGCGTTTCCGAAGTGGTCGGCGGTGCACCTTATGGCGCGACCACCATCACCGGCGGCGACGGCTCCCGTCAGCCCAGCGAAACCGAACTGGCCGGCGCCCGCCACCAGGGTGAACTGATCGCCAAGACCGCCACCAAGTTGTTCGGCTGATGGTTGAGACTTGCCCAATGGCGAGCCCTTTCCCTTCTGTTCTGAAACGAGCGATGACCATGAATACTGCTGAGCAGCTGTTGCACCTGCATTTCGAAACCTTTGTCGATGACCACGAACGGTGGAAGACGCTGATCGCCGACGATCTGGTGTGGGAGCTGCCGTTCGCGCCTGCGCTCGGTCATCCGGCCCGCCTCAGTGGGCGCGATCAGGTGCTGAGCCACGTCGGCTGGTTTGTCGGCGCCGTGGAGAACTTCCGCTTCCATGACCTGAAGGTGCACCCCGGCGCAGCCCCCTCCGAGGCGAGCGCCGAGGTCAAGGCCGAGGGCTTGATCAAACCGACCGGACGTCTCTACCAGCAGGACTACGTACTGTTCGTCCGCGTCGAAAACGGCAAGCTGGCCTTCATCCGCGAATACTTCGACCCGGTCCGGGCCGCCATTGCGCTGGATGCGCCTATTCCTGCACTGGCCAGCTGAGCCGGTCGGGTCGACCTAATCGAGGCTGCCCATCCCTGCGCTACCCTATCGATCATAGCCCTCGCTTGAGGGCTTTGCCGATGGAAGCATGCCGTGCACCAGACCGAACCGGATGTACCGCCACTGAGTGATGCCCAACGCATCACTGCCGAATCGATGCTGCATTATCTGCCTGGCGAGCAGCAGGCCTTGCCGCCGCGCCCGCAGATGCAGGATGTGGTGGTGCAGCTGTTCACCCATCACACTATCGTCGAGCCGATATTGGTTCCCGCCGTGGTGGAGCCGCTGCTGGTGCTGGTGCTGGCCGGCGCCGCCAACATCGAAGAACGCTCCCTCGGCGGGGAATGGGAAGCCGCCAACGTTCAGGCCGGCGATTTCTTCCTCACCAACACCAGCGAGCCGTATGAGATGCGCTGGCAAACACAGGACGGCGATACCTTCGAGGTGATGCATCTATATCTCGGCCTGCCACTAATCGATCAGGCCGCACGGGATCTGCTGGGCAAACACGCCACCCCGGTGACCTTTCTCGATGTGTCCGGTGCACGGGATGAGCGGGTGAGGCTCATGCTGGATCAGCTGCGCATCGAGCTGATCAGCGAGCGCCAGCCCAGCCCGCTGTTCGCACGTAGCCTGGCGCAGGCGCTGGCCGTGCATCTGGTCCGCACCTACCTTGATCCGCACAGCGTTGCCAGGCGCGGCAATGCGCTGCAGGCGTACAAGCTGCGGCGCGTCATCGAGGCGATGAGCGAGCGCCTGGCCGACGACTTCAGCCTGACACACCTGGCCGAAATCGCGGATCTGAGCGAGTACCACTTCAGCCGGATGTTCAAGCGCGCCACCGGCCTGTCGCCCTCGCAGTACTTCATCCGCCTGCGCATGGCGCGCGCCCGCCATCTGCTGCTCGAGACGGACCGCAGCATCATCGACATCGGGATGGAGGTCGGCTACTCGAGCCCGAGCCATTTCTCCCAGGTATTTCGCCGCGAGGTGGGCGTCACGCCCAGGGCCTATCGCCAGGCGTGATGCTCGCCCCGGGCCTTACCAAAATGCGCGAAAAGCCCAGTACTTCTAGTGCGGGGATGAATAGCGGGGGAGGCTTCGCCTCCCCTATAGCGGCCTCGTCTGCTGCTCGATGTATTGCCTGACCACCGCAAGAGGAGCGCCGCCGACGCTGCCGGCAAAATAGCTGGGGCTCCACAAGGCATTGCTCCGGTATGCCGGCGCGGCCAGCTCAGGGTGTAGCTGTTTCATTCGGCGGCTGGACGCGCCCTTCAAGCTGTTCACCAGCTTCGAGAGAGCCACTTTCGGCGGGTATGTCACCAGCAGATGAACATGGTCGGCCTCCCCATTGAACTCCTGAAGCTCGGCCTCGAAGTCATGGCATACCTTGCGGAACAGGGTTTCCAGTGTTTCGAGGTGTGCGGACGAAAATACGCGCCCTCTGTATTTGGTCACGAAGACCAAATGAGCATGAAGCTCGAAGATGCAGTGTCTACCTGTACGGATTGCTGTATTCTCTTTCATAGACCAAGTATAGTAGAGCGCATGAAGCAGACCAAGACCTTCAAAGTTCGCGTTCGAGACAAGCACGCGCCGCTGCTTCGGCAGATGGCCCGCAGCGTGAACTTCGTCTGGAACTATCTGAACGAGCTCAGCTCCCGAGCCATTCAGGAGCGCGGTCTATTTCTGTCTGCCTACGACATGGACCGCTACACCAAGGGCTCCAGCAAAGAGCTGGGGCTCCATTCTCAGACGCTGCAAGAGGTGTCGCGGAAGTACGCCACGCGCCGCAAGCAGTTCAGGAAGGCTCGCCTCAACTGGCGCAAGTCAGGGGGTGTCCGTCGCTCGCTGGGCTGGGTGCCGTTCAAGTCCGGGGCGGCCAGCTGGAAGAACGGCCAGGTCTACCACAACGGGCATCACTTCAAGGTCTGGGATAGCTACGGCCTGGGCCAGTACCGTTTTCGCTCGGGCAGCTTCAGCGAGGATGCTCGGGGCCGCTGGTACTTCAACGTCGTCGTCGAGGTCGAAGTGAGGCCGTCGAGCGGGCAGGGGGCGGTCGGTATCGACCTTGGCCTCAAGGACGTGGCCACCTGCAGCGACGGCACGAAACTGGAGAACGGCCGCTTCTACCGCGACCTGGAGCCGAAGCTGGCGGTCGCCCAGCGGGCAAGCAAAAAGGCCCGCGTCAAAGCCATCCACGCCAAGATCGCCAACCGGCGCAAGGATGCCCTGCACCAGTTCAGCCGGGCGCTCGTCGAGCGCTGCGGCACGATCATCGTGGGCGATGTGAGCCCCACGCAACTCGCCAAGACCTCGATGGCCAAGTCGGTGCTGGATGCTGGCTGGGGCCAACTGAAAACGATGCTGGCCTATAAGTGCGCGCACGCAGGCATCGTGTTCGGGGAGGTCAACGAGGCGTACACCACCCAGGCTTGTTCGTGTTGCGGCGTTATCAGCCACAACAGTCCGAAAGGTAGAGCCGGCCTTGGAATAAGAGAATGGACCTGTGAGTGTGGTGCCACTCACGACCGCGATGTGAACGCGGCCAGGAACATTCTCGCGGCCGGGCATGGCCGTCCAGCAGTGGGAATCCCCGTCCTTTAGGGCGGGGAGGATGTCAAAAACTGGCATCGAGGACCAGCTTGCCACGTGTGTGCCGCCCCCAGCTCTTGCGCAACGCGCCTTCGGCTTGGGATAAGGGCAGCACTTCCACTTCGATTACCAGGTCGCCCGTCTCAAACAACGCGGCGATCTTCTGAAGCTGAGCGCCATCGGAGCGTGCCGCGAAATGCTTGCCCGTTGCGCCGACCGCCTCTGCCTGTGCGGCGTCAGGCGGGCTCACTGGGGAAACCAGTACCCCCCCAGGCTTTAGTACCGACCATGAACGTGTCTGCGTATCGCCACCAACCAGGTCCAGCACGACATCGACCGAGTTCACGACGGTCTCGAACGGCGTCTGGGTATAGTCGATCACCTGAGAGGCACCTAGCTCCCGCAGGTACTCATGGTTGCGCGCCGAGGCCGTGGCAATGATGGTGGCGCCGGCGATCCGCGCCATCTGCACCGCCATGCTGCCGACCCCGCCAGCGGCGCCGTGGATCAGCACCGTCTGCCCTGGCTTGATCTGCGCATGCTCATGCAGCGCTTGCCAAGCGGTCAGCGCCACAGCCGGAACGCCACTTGCCTGCAGGGCCGACAACCGGCCCGGTCGATGGGCGAGACGGTCCGCGCTGGCCAGAACCTCGGTGGCGTAACCACCGACAATATTGATGAAACTGAACACCTCGTCACCCACGGAGAAGCCGCGAACATCGTCGCCTACCGCCGCCACTCGACCGGCTACCTCGACGCCCGGCGTGTAGGGCAGCTCCAGCGGGATAAAGGCTTTCATTGCACCGGAGAGAACCTTCCAGTCGATCGGATTGACCCCACTGCCTGCCACTTCGATAAGTACCTCACCCTTGCCCGGCATCGGCGAAGGCAGTTCCTCGAACACGAAACCCTCTGGTTGTCCGTATTGCGCTACGCGAATCGCTTTCATGTGTCACCTCGAAAAGTTGAGAGCTGCTTGAAGGAGCCGGCAACAGGAGCCGGCGCAGGATTAGGCGCGACGTGCGTCCAGGCTGAAACGACCGGCGCCGAAGGCGGCCACCTGCAGCAGCCCGCCGGCCATGGCGATATTCTTGAAGAAGTGGATGAACTGGCTCTGGTCGGCCAGCTCGTTGTGGAATGCGAGGGCAGTGGCGACGCTGAACAGCGCGAGCCCCGCGGCAACCAGGCGAGTGCAGTAACCCAGGATCAGGGCGATGCCGCCTACCACCTCCACAAGGATGGCAATCGCGAGGGCCAGGGTCGGAAACGGCAGGCCGACCGATTCGATATAGCCGATCATGCCAGCAGGGGCGCTGACCTTGGAGATTCCCGAGAGCACGAAGATGGCGCTCAGCAGCACGCGACCGGCGAGTGAGGCCGAAGCGGAGAGCGTGACAGAGCTGTCGGTGGCGCTGGAGAGTGCGATGGATTGCGTCATGGCTGTTTCCCCTTGAAGGACCCACCACCCTGGTGAGCCGCAATGAGGAGAATTCTGCGTGCAGTTCTCTTATCTAAATAGACGGCTAATATCGAAGAGTAGATTCGATTAATTCGAACTCACAGAGGGCCCGACACTCGCTTCCGCACAGCCCAATCCGGACTGCAAGAGATCCGATCCAACATGGACACCACAATCCCATACAAGCTGACCTGACGGCACGATACGCCGGCCCCTCGCGCCTGGTTCATTGGCCTCACTGCCCCCGACACCTCGCTATCCAACAACCGGCCAGGCAGAAATAGGCAAGCGCCGTGGAGGTATCGGCATTCGCCCGTTCGCCGCTCTTCCCTAGCATCGCACCGTACTCAGTTCGATCCACCAGCACATCGCGCAGGAGGAAGGAGCTGAGCCCACAGTGATGATTTCAAGCGAGGAGATCCGGTTATGTCGAACATTCAAGGCAAGGTCGTACTGATCACAGGTGCAAGCAGCGGGATTGGCGAGGCTGCTACAAGGCTCATCGCCGCCAAGGGCGCCCATGTCGTGCTAGGCGCGCGCCGTACCGATCGGCTGGAGAAGCTTGTGGCGGATATCAATGCGCAAGGCGGCTCGGCAAGATGCCGCGCCCTGGATGTCACTGATCATACCGACATGCAGGCGTTTGCCGATTTCGCCAAGGCAGAATTCGGCAAGATCGACGTCATCATCAACAACGCCGGGGTCATGCCGCTGTCACCGCTCTCATCCCTGAAGGTGGCTGAATGGAACCGGATGCTGGACGTAAACGTCCGCGGCGTGCTGCACGGCATTGCCGCTGTGCTGCCGACGATGGAGGCCCAGGGGCACGGTCAGGTCATCAACATTTCTTCGATCGGCGGGCTCACGGTATTTCCTACCGCCGCGGTGTATTGCGCCACCAAGTTCGCCGTAAGAGCCATTTCGGATGGCCTGCGGCAGGAAACAGACAAGATCCGCGTAACGGTAGTCTGCCCGGGCGTGGTCGAGTCCGAGCTGGCTGACTCGATTTCCGACGAAGCGGCGCGCGAGGAAATGAAGGCGTTCCGCCGAGTTGCGTTGACCCCGAATGCGATTGCGCGGGCGCTTGTCTATGCAATTGATCAGCCCAACGACGTGGATGTGAGCGAAATCGTGGTTCGGCCTACCGCGAGTCCGCATTGAGACCGCTCTCGACCCCGTGCCTCATTGCTCATGCCAGGCAGAAAGCCGCTTCCAAAGAAACGGCAGGGGCGGCGGTCTGCTCGGCATCCAGGCATAGATAAAGAAGACAAGCTTAAAAGTCAGACGTCCGCCTGGGTCGGTTTCTGCCTGTTGCAGCGGGTCGGTTGGGGACGCGGTACCTCATCAGTACGCACGTCCTCTCGCTCGACTCAGGATGAAACCCTATTGGTAAGGATGTTCTTTGCAGCACATCAAATGCGCTTGGGCAGGTTGCTGATCAACAGCGACAAGACGACCGGCACCAGGATGAGGATGAAGGTGCAGACCAGCAGCGGCGGTATCGGCACCGGCAGCAGGACGCTCAACAGCAGCAGAATGGCGCCCCACGACAGGATCGCCACGGCGTTGTTGTTCAGGAGCGGCGAGGCGTAGTCGAAGCTGTGCCGCTTGGCATGCCAGCGCATCCAGCCGGCGAATACCGCCGGCAGCAGCACCACCGCCAGGAACGGCAACCAGAACAGCATCATCATGATCCGGTAGACCATCTGGTAGAGGATCTTCTGCAGGGCCGCTCCCCGCGAGGCCAGGTACTCGAACCAGCCATCGACCTTCGCCTCGAAGGACTCGACCAGCCGCTCGCCCCGCGGCATGAGCAGATCTGACACCGCCGCCTTGGCGCCGGAGTCGATCACCAGCGTGGTGTATACGCTGCCGGTACGCCGGATCACGGAGTTCATGTCCGCTTTGGTCAGCAGGTCGTAGCCCCACTGTCGCTCCAGGGTGAGCACCCGGTCGATCAGGGCGTTCGGCACCACGGTGGCGAGCATCAGGACCAGGATGAAAAAGAACGCCAGCGAGGTGACCAGTCCTTTCGGCCACTTCTCCTCGATCACCTCAGACATGCTCGGCTGCTCCGTAAGTCTGGATCAGGTACTCGGTGACCTCGGACGGGACGTAGGCGTGACGGCCCCAGCGGGCCGTCAGCTCGTCGCCGGGGCGCTGGTCGGCGCGCTCGAGCGCCCGATAGAGGTGGCCCAGCACGAACTTCAGGCGCTCGTAGTCCGCCACGCCCTGCTGGCACATGCGCTGATAGCGCTGCAGGGCTTCGGTCAGCGCCGTGCCGATGGCCGGCGGGTTGTAGCCGGCCAGCAGCAGGGTCTTGATGAAACGGGTACCGCAGCGCCACTCCAGATCGAAGGAGCGCAGCAGGGTGGTCGACGGCTCGTCGAGGCCGGCCAGTCGTTGGATATCGCGGGCAATGGACGTAGACACGGGGAGGCTCCGGATCAGTTGGCCGAGGGGGATTGAGGCAGTTGCAGGATGGGCAGGCGTCCCTTGCGGATGTCGCCGCCGGCGAACACCGCCAGGTATTCCAGGTCCGGCAGCTCGCCCAAGAGCGCCATGGGAAAGCGCTCTCCCTCCTCCTCCATCAGCCGCTCGCCGACGTTGCCCGACTGCAGCACGCCGGCCTCGCCGCTGGAGTTGCCCTGCGTGCGCATGACGTACTGGTAGCGGCTCATGGGCATCTTGCTGGCGATGAACTCCTGCGTGTCGGTATCCAGCACACGCATCGCGACGATGTGGTTGGCGTTGGCCAACACCTGCAGGGCCTTGGCTTCGTCGCCCATCCGCGCCTTGAAGTCGGCGATGGTCTGGGTCGCGATGTAGAGGTTGATCCCCGCACCGCGGCCCTTGTTGAGCAGCTGGATCAGCTGGTCGTTGAGCACTTCCGCGGCTTCGTCGACGAAGATGTTCACCGGCGTGGGCTGGCGATGGTTGTAGATCTCGCCGGCCGTCGAGGCCAGATCCGCCAGGGCCAGGGAGCCGATCGTCGAGCCGACCATGGGGTCGGACAGGGCATCGAGGCCCAGGTACAGCACGTGGGCCGCATTGATGACCGAGTTCAGGTCACAGATCGGCCGTTCGTCGTCATCGTCCCACACCGGCGACAGCAACGGGCCCATGTGCCCCGAGGTGAGCATGACCAGGATCGGCAAGAGGCCGGCGATCATCTTGCCGAAGTGGGTGCGCTCATGTTCGAGCATGGTGAGCAGGCCCTCGATGTCGGGGTTCGGCTCGGCCTCGGCGATGTCGCTGTAGTAGAGCTTGCGCAGCACCTTGGCGCGGGCCTCGGGGTCGCGCGCCTTGGCCGCCCGCACGGCAGTGTCGGCCATGCTGTCGAACTGGGCTTCGCCGAACACCTGACGCCCGTAGGCCGTGACGACCTTGATCGTCAGGCCGGGAATGTCGCCCTCCAGCGTGCGGCGCATCCCCACCAGGGTGGGCAGGATGTTGCAGATCAGCATGGCCTGGATGACGTTGTTGAGCGCCATCTGGGCGAACGCCTGGAAGGGATCGCCCGCCTCGCTCTTCATCAGCACCGCCACGCGGGATGCCACCTCGGTGGCCCGGCCGTAGTTCTTGGTGAGCGAGAGGCGCACCGAGTGCTCCGGGTGGCCGGGATGGAAATACTTGAAGCGGTTGGGATCGCCGGTCGCCGCGCAGGTCAGCCGGCAGGTTTCGGCCAGCCCCTTGTCGCCTTTGGGGTCGATGACGATGACGGCCTCCCCGCGGGCGATGCACTGGCCGATCAGCAGGTCGAACAGGCGCGTCTTGCCGGCGCCGGTCGTGCCGATGATCAGGTGGTGGATGGAGCGCTGGTCTTCCGGCCGGAAACAGGGCTCCTCCTCCGCCATGCCGAGGCCGTGGATCCAGCGGCTCCCCTTGACGCTCGCCTGGCGCCGGCCCTTGCGGGCCACCAGCTTGTCGATGTCCCGCGACAGCAGCTCGAAGGCCATCTGCCCGTGCTTCTGCGCCCAGAGGAAGGCTTTGCCGTAATAGATCTGGTCGGGACGCTGGCGGGTTTCCTTCAGCAGCGCCTCCAGGGTGACAAAGCTCATTTCGACCCCGCACAGGCACGCCTTGGCCCGGTGCAGGCGGACGGCCTTGGGCAGCGCCGCCAGCGCGAAACCGGCCTGCACGCCCAGGGTGATCAGGTAGGGGGTGAGCGGCATGCTGCTCAGCAGGTGCACCGCCGTGCTGGCCGCCATGGAGGCACACCAGGCAGTCGCCTCCGCGGCCTCGTAGTTGGGGCGCCAGAGGTTGGTGTAATTCCATTCAGTCATGGGCGGCCACCTCCTGGGGCAGAGCACGGATATAGGTCTTCTTGCGGGTATGAACCTTCATCGCATCACGCAGGTAGAAAATGGCTTCCTCGATGGCCAGGGCGGAGGCATTCAGGCGCTCAGCGACCGTGGCGACCTGGGTCGGGTTGACCACCAGCGTGTTCACCTCGCCCATCTTCTCGGGGCGGGCCTGCTCCAGCACCGCCTCCAGGTAATGGCGGTACACGGGGATTTTTTCCGCCGGGACACGGCTGATATGCGGCACGTCCCAGTCCAGCCCGGCGAGCTTGCAGAGGATCAGACTCGGTTGGGCGGTCAGGAGGAAGCCGGTTCGCTTATGCCAGGCTCGCGTGAGCGGGGCGCCTTCCCGGGTGAAGTCCTGCCAGAGCCAGTCGGCGCGGAAGAGCGGCAGGATGTCGTCGTCGTTGTAAGGACTGTCGCACAGCGGCACGAATACCCTGCCACTGACCAGTCGCAATTCTTGCGAAATGCCCAGGCAGGCGATGAGCTTGCGGGCGAACGCGGGCTGGGCCTCGAGGAGGGCGATCTCCGCCGGCGTCAGTCGCGCTTCCTGCTCGGGCGTCAGCAATACCTCCTGTTCGGAGTCAGCTGCCTCCGCCCCGGACGCGGAGAGCGGCATGGACGGCTCGGGGGCCGGCTGGGGCTGGCTGTCGGAGTGCGCCGGCTCGGCCAGCAGTGCGGCCAACGAGACCTTGCCGCGGGTGGCCTCGGGCTCGGGGCTTGGCTCAGGGGCCGACGGAGCGTTGGCGGGCGTGCCCAGCATTTCGGCCAGCGGAACCTTGCCGCGTGCGGCTTTTCGGGGAGCCGTCTCGGCGCTCGACTCGGGGGGCGCCTCTCCATCGACCGGCGTGCCCAGCAGCTCGGCCAGCGAAACCTTGCCGCTTTTTCGGGGAATTCCGGCGCCTCTGGCTCTGGGGCCGACTCTAGGTTGGACGTCGCGAGGGCCCTTTGTTCCGGCGAGATTGTGCCCAGCAGCATCCGCTGCAGATCCGCATCCGGATCGTCCATTGCCTCTTCCATGGGGGGCTGGGGCGCCGGCGGGACGTTCGAGGGCACCTCGGCAGCCGCCGGGGCTGGCATCGACGGGGTACTGGGCTCGGTCGGCAGGCTGGGCGTCGAAATAACGCTTCGCGTTGGCTCCGGAGCCGGCTCGGGCTGGCGCGGCGGCTGCGGTTTCGCCGCCGCGGGTTCCTGGGCAGGCACCGCGGTCGGCGCGGGAACCGGCTTCTCGCGATCGAACGGACTTGTTTCGTTGGGCGCGATCAGCTCGACCTGCTCGCCCTCCTTGCCGAGGAGAATGGAGGTCGGCGGCGGGACCGGCACATGCGGAAACAGCACGTCCGCAGAGCTGAGTTTCAGGCAGCGCAGAGCCGGCCCCTTGCCGTTCCTGCACAGGACGTGCGGGGTGACGAGCCAGTAGAGGTCGCCATCGTCCCGGCGCTGGGCCAGGCCATGATCCGCCAGGATGGCCAGGAGGGTTTCCGGCGAGCGCGGAATGGCCACGATTCCATCCTTCACCAGCAGGCTGACGATCTCCTCGGCGGCGCTGTGCCAGGCGATATAGACGCCATCGGTGGCCACCCATACCCGGCTGCCCGACACGTTGACCGTCCAGCGTCCCGTACTGAGCAGGCGCAGCATGGCGTCGCTGACCAGGCGGATGACCGGCACGCCGGTATCCCCGCCTCGGGCATGGCTCGGCCCCTTGAGCAGGTCGCGCCTGACCGAGGCCGAGTCCGACCGGCGCACCAGCTCGGTCAGGGGGCGGGGTTCCTGTTGCCCGCAATCGCATCGAGCAGGGCATCGTAGATGTCCCGTCCGCCGCCCTGAATCCAGGCGCGGGCTTCGGCGGGTATGAGGGTCGACACCAGGGCCACCGAGGCCTGGATGTGCTTTTCGTGGCGCTGGGCATTCCAGTGCAGGAAGTAGCGGTCGAGCTTGTGGCGCCCCGCCCACTGGTGGAGGGTTTCCTGCTCGGGGCTCCACTCGAGCTTGCCCTCGAAGTCGGTGGCGCGCAGATCGGTGAGGGCCTTGCCGGCATCGTGCAGCAGGCCTGCCGCAACGCCCGCCACATTCCAGCGCCAACGGCGAGTGCTGCGCCGGGCCGGTGTCTCGGCGGTGTCGAAGGCGGTGGTCAGGCACCCATCCAGGGTGAGGTTGGCGACTTCGAGGCTGTGCCGCAGCAGCCCGCCGGGACCGGCGTGGTGATGGTGCTCCGAGGCCGGCAGCAGGTGCGCCAGCTCCGCGAAGTTGATCAGGATCGGTTCGACGTAGCGCTGGTACTCGTCCTTCGGCAGGCCGATGGAGCCTGCGATGCGGTCGATCAGCTTGCCCTGGTAGTGGCGCATTAACCACTCGCCCGTCACCTTGCCGGGATAGCCTTCCTGATAGGGGGGATAGCGCAGGTTCCGCCAGTTATGGTTTTCCAGGTAGGGGCGAAGCTCGGGGGAATCAGCCGCTCGGCCGGATGGGGCGCCTCGGCGAAGAGCGAGGCGTAGTTGTCGCCGAACAACCAGCGCTTGATGGCGGTAAGTAGCATGAGGACTCTCGTAGCAGTGGGTCGAGTCCCCATGATCGGAAATCGAATCGCGCCTGTGCGGCCATTTCACGCCACTTTTTGGCTTGAAATTACCCGATCGAGACGAAAAAACTCCGGCAGCAGGACTGCACGGGGGTTGAGGCATTGAGCTGTGCTGCGTCAGCCTATTTTTCGTCACTCTGGCCAGTGAATTTCCTTCGGGCGCCCGCGCTAGTAGTCCCGGTGGTATACGAGGCCTTGTGGTGCAGACGGCGGGTCAGACCTTGCGCCGATCCCACTCGCGCTCGATGGCTACCACCAAGGCAGAAGCGGCACCGTGCAGGTCGTTCAACGCCTGGTTGTCCTGTCCGCGCACATTGATGGCCTTGAGGGTGTCGGCCATGTTGGGGGCGCCACTGTGCACGCCGGTCAAAATGTCCACGAATGTCCCATAAATCTCTCTCAGCTCAGCAGCGCGGCTATCGTCTTCTTCATCCTTGATGAACTCCGAGAGGGCGCGGCAATTGGCGGCGAGTTCGTCTAGTTCGGTCTGGTCAAGGGTGTATTTATTGCTCATTGCCCTTCGCTCTTTCTTCGTTCGTTATAAATGCCGGTGCTGGTAGCGACCGACCTGAGGATAGTTTTCTCACGCTCTTGGCCACTTCCCCAGACCAGCACCGATAAACGGCCAACACCAATGGCAGGTTCGGCGGTTTGCCAGGTGTACTGGCGGTTACGGCTCAACGGTCGAACATCAGGCAGTAGTGGATCAGCTGCTGCTCGATGCTCTGTCGCTGCCCCAGGATGAGCAGGACCACCACGAGGCGCTTTTCCTCATCGCATTCATAGAAGACGCGATAGCCATCGAGATTGAGCTCTCGATAATGGGTGATCCCAAGCTCGCTGGCTTGTGCACTGATGGGGTAGCCCAACGGGTGATCGGCCAGGCGGCGCATAACTTCTGCCACCAAGGTGGAGAGCTTGTCATAGGCCCCGTCATAGCCGTGGTACGGCTCCAGGTGGGCGATCTGGGAAAACAGGCTGGTTTCAGCCGTCGTAGCAAACTGAACGTCGAAGCTCATGAGGTTCCTTTGGGTTGCTGGCATCGTTGTGCCAACCGATCCAGGAGCGTGTTACCCGACACCAGCTTGCCTTGCTCTTTGTCGCGGGAACCCAATGCCAGGAGCTTGACGAGCGCAATCGTCTCATCGCGCTGCTTGCGTTCGGCATAGGACTCGATGACATAGGCGGGCAGACCGTTCTGGGTGATCACCATGGGTTCGGTTAGATCCAACGATGCGGCGTGCTTCTTCAAGAAGCTGATCGTCTCGATTTTCATAGCAATGTCCTGCGTTTAAGAAGTCTATTTATAGACTAAATTTAGATCTACGTCGACAGAACAAAAATCTATGGTCACCCCCGTTTTTGCAATGCTGTCCAGCGATGGGTGTTTGGCTTGCCTAAATCTATCCGGCGTCTGGTTGGAGCATGCTCCGCGCCACGATGAGAGTCGCGCCTGGCGATCCTGAAAACCCGGGCGGCTTCGAAAGCCGATTTTTGTGTCAGGTTCTTCGCCAAGCTGGTGGGCCGTTCACGTCATCGATTGTTCAGCGATCGCAAAACCTGGAAGGTGTTCGGAGTACTGCGTAACGACAGGGTCAAGCCGCCAAGGCGTCTGGCCCCGCCTCGAACTGCGTGTGGTTGGCCGCGATCGACCAGGCGATGCGAGCCAACTTGTTAGCCAGGGCGCAAGCGACCACGTTCGAATGGCGGCGACTGCGCAGGGCACGCACCCAGTCGGCCAGGGCGCCGCGTTGATGCTCCAGTCGTTGCAGGTAAACCCTGGCGCACTGGACCAGCAGTTGCCTGAGCCTCTTGTCGCCACGCTTGCTGATGCCCAGTAGCCTGGCCTTACCCCCAGTGCTGTACTGCCGGGGCACCAAACCAACGGATGCGGCGAAGTCCCGGCTGCATCCGTATTGCCTGCCATCCCCCATTTCGGCAGCCAGCAGGCTGGCGGTAATGGGGCCGACACACGGGATGGTCAGCAAACGGCTGCCCAGGTCATCGCTCTCGAGCTGGCTTGCAATGTCCTTGTCCAGTTCCCTGATCTGTCCGTCGAGGTAGTTGAAGTGCGCGTGCAGACGTTGCAGCAGCAGGCTTAACCGAACAGGCAGCGGCCGCTCGGCCAGGACATCGGGCAGGCGTCTCATGACTGCCAGCCCTTTGGGCAGGCTGACCCCGAACTCCAGCAGAAAACCATGCATCTGGTTGGCGGTCTTGGTCCGATCCCGCACCAGCGACTCCCGCATACGATGCTGGACCGAGAGCGTCTGCTGGGCCTCGGTCCTGGGTGTCACAAAACGCATCGAGGGACGTGAAGCGGCTTCGCAGATCGCTTCGGCATCCACAAAGTCGCTCTTGTTGCTCTTGACGAAGGGCCGGACGAATTGTGGGGAGATCAGCTTGGCCTGATGCCCAGAGCCATCAACTCCCGGGCAATGAAATGGGAGCCGGCACAGGCCTCCATCACCACGGTGCAAGCCGGGAGATTGCTGAAGAACCTCATCATCTGCTGACGCGACGACTTCCTGCGAAAGACTTCCCGGCCGGCCCTGTCCTGCCCGTGGAGATGAAAGCTGTGTTTGCCAAGGTCGATACCGACCAGTGCTACATCGCTCATGGTGATGGTCTCCAAAATGAAACACCCTGCGAAAGCAGGGCCTTCGCAGGGTGTGGGGGTGACCATCTCATTAACCGGCACGAAGGCCGGGTTGAGAGGTTGTGCATCAGAACCAGAAACCGGCCGCAAAGGGCGGCTGCTCCTCCGGTTCGACTTCCCATGATCGGAAATCAAATCGCGCCTGTGTGGCCATTTCCCGCCACTTTTTGGTTTGAAATTACCGGTTTGAAATAAAAAACCCCCGGCAGCAGGACTGCGCGGGGGTTAGAGGATTTCTAGGATTAGCGAACAGACAACTGAACGTGTTTTCCCGTTCTGGCCAGCATGTCCACCAACGAATCGATGGTGAACTTGGCCGATTTATTTTGGACGATATCGGAGACCCGCGGCCGGGTGACACCCAGGACCTGGGCAGCATCGACCTGTTTCAGATTTTCGGTCTCGATCCAGTTCGCGATTTCTTTCATCAAGGACTCCCTGATGGAAAGTTTTTGTGAAATGAGCCGATCGGATTCGGCCTTCAACGCAGCCGCCTCTTCCGGACCAAAACCGAGGTCCGCAAACACATTCCCCCCAGCCGGAGTGATGTGCCGTGTCTCGGTATCAATCTTGGTATCAATGCTCATTTTTTTGACCTCTCTTCGATAACAGCCTTGTAACGAGCAGCGGTAATTTCCTTGTCGCGCTTGCTCGTGGTGGCTGTTTTCTTCTTGAAGCAGTGCAACACATAAACCGCTTCGGGAAATTTTGCGACATACATAACGCGGAACCAGCCGTCATCATGGTTGATACGGATTTCCTTGGTGCCGGCGCCAACCACGTCGAACGGCTTCCAGTCCTCTGGGTCCAACCCACGTTGAACCTGACTGAGCTGGAATCCCGCATCCCTACGTGCGCGAGGCGTGAAAATGTGGTCATCCTTGATGTCCTCATATGAAGAGCCACGCCACTTGATCGGCTTTCCGTCCATGCCTTACCTCAATGTATCAAATTTTATACGCGACGCAAGGTTAGCCATGGGGAAAGACAAGGGCTCCCGTGCCATCAATGCCGCAACTGCATACGTCCAGTCCTGCTGAACCGGCAGCACGCTCGAACCCCAGAAGATTCGAGTTTCTAAATCACGCATGTGCAACTCCTTTTCAAAGGCCTACCCCAAAAAACCCGGCACGAAGGCCGGGTCGAAGAGGTTGGGCATCAGAACCAGAAACCGGCTGCAAAGGGCGGCTGTTCCTCCGGTTCGGGTTGTGCCGGCTTGCGGATGCGAAGCACCGGTGCCGGCTGGTTCGGGTCAAAGCTGGGATCTACCGTCATGCGCGTCCGGCAGCCACTGTCGCCCTGGTGCTTCTGGATCAGGTCCGCCGGAATTTCCTTCCCTTGGGCCATCTCCTCGGCAATCGCCTTCCAGTCGACCGTTCCTGCCGTCTCGTAGACGGTGATCTTCACTCCGTAGGCGTCGGCCCGGCGGAACCCTGCCGCTCTCACGAGGAGCTTGAGCTGGGTGTCCAGCTCGCCGGCCTCCTTCTGCAGCGCGTTCAACTGCGCCTTGAGGGCGACCAGCCTGGCCTCCTGCTCGCGGCGCTTTTCCGCCAACGCCTTCCAGGCGGCTTCGTCGGTCTGCTCCATCGGCAGCACATCCCGCAGGGGATCGGCTGCCGGGGGCGTTCCGGTTCCCACCGTGTTCCAGAAGATTTTTTCTGCCTCGATGATGCGCTGGATGAGCAGGTCATCCCGCTCGACCACCAGGCAGCACGGCTCGTGCTTGGGCGACCAGAACCACAGGTACCCGCGCCGCGCGCCGCAGACGATCAGCTGGTGCATGACCTGCCAGCGATAGAGCTGGAAAGCCGGGCTCTTGTCCCGCAGCGCCAGCACCTGCAGATGATTGTCCTCCGCGAGATTCTTGATCTCGACGGGGGCACCCTCGCCCAGCAGGCCATCGAAGGAGGCCCGAATGAACGGGTGCTCCTGCGACTCGGCGCAGATCGGCAAGCCCAGTTGGCCGTATTTCTCCTCGAACATCTGCAGGGCCAGCGGCTCGAACTTCTGGCCACGCCTCACCTGCGGGATAACCGACAGGTCGGGCGGGGTCGTCAGTCCGACCAGCTCCTTCCAGAGCTCGAGGGGCGTCTTGGCAGGGTTGTGTCCCATGATGACCGCGCAACGGGTTGCGCTGACACCTTCCTGACGCCATTGCAGCCACTCGGGAGTCCGCTGCTCGAGATCAACGACCTTCATCGTTCATCTCCTCGTCAGCGAATCCCAGGCGAGCTTTTTCGTCTGGACTGAGACAGAGGCCACCCGATCGGTACAGGTAACACCGTCTCAAATCCTCCGAGAGCACCTTTGGCTCCAGCCCGAGGTCTTGTAGAACCCCCTGGCGAAGCGGTTGCCCTTCTTCAGCAGGCCACCGACCAGCCCGAACCCGTCGAGCTTGTTCTTGCGGGTCCGGCTGGCCGTGTTGAGCACCGCGGCGAGCCGCTGGTCGATGGGTCCCTGAAGGCTCAGGAACTCACGACCGGCCTGTTCGCCGAGGGCCTGCAAGGCGTTGAACAGTTGCGCATCGGTCGCCTCACGCAGCGTCTCGGTCTTCTCGCGGAAGGCCGAAGGCTTCATGGATGACGCGCCCAGCAACATCGACTCCTGTTCATGCCGCGCCAGGAGGTAGGCCTCTTGGCAGATGTCAAAAGCTTCCATCTCGTTCTCCTTTTCGAGTGCACCGCCCAGGCTCAAAAGCCCAAGCGGTCCCCTCGAGGCGAACGAGTCCCCCAGAGGGGCAGGTTCGCCCCTCGGGGAATTTTTTCTGGCTGGAAGGCCAGCCGTCATGCCGGTCTCAGAGCGCGACGTTCATCGCGCTTCAAGCCCGCACCAGTTGAGCAGTTCGGTTCTGTTCAAGCCGGAGCTCTCGTAGAAGCCTTCTGCAAACGGCCCCTCGTCGAACAGGCAGACATACCGCTGCCCATCGAGACGAACCCGGCGTGCCGCTGCACGGCTCAACGCCTCGATCACTCGCCGGTCCACAGGCAGCGTGCAGCTGAGCAGCAGGTCGTTGCCCGCCTGTCGTCCCAATGCCTTGAGCGCATCGAACGCGCTCGACTGGCCCTCGATCACACAAGCCATGCTGGATCGCATATCCGTTCTCCTTTTCGGTTATCCCGTCGAGGCGAACGAGCCCCAGGGGGCAGATTCGCCCCTCAGGGAATTTTTTTTGCTGGAATTCCAGCGCTCAGCCGGTATCAGCGCGCGGCGTCGCTCGCATACCGGGTATCGATTGCCTCACGCGCGCGCAAGGCATCCTCGTAGCTCATCCGTCCTGCATTGCAGGCCTGAATCACTGCGACGACCTCCATGCCGCGCTGCCACTCGACCGTGGCGGCCAGACGATCCAGCGCTCCCGGATCCGGAAGCGTGTAACCGTCGTCCACCAGGTCGCCCAGGCATTGCTCCACCGAATCGAACGTGCTGTGGCCGGTGAAGCCGTCACGTCGAAACGCCTGCCAGCGATAGCGCCCGGGTTCCGATGCATCGGGGCAGATCATCCCCCAGGCATCATGCTGGCCGTGCTTGAGCGTGAAGCCCATACCCTGTGCGGCCAGCTCACCCAGCAGTGGCTCCAGTACCGCCAACTTCGCCTGGATCTGCTCGATCATCTCGTCCGCACAACAGGCAAGGCCCTCGCCCGTCGCTTTCATCTCCCGCCAGTCCTGCAGCGAAGCCTTCAGACGCTCAGGTGTCGCTGGGCGCATGACTGTGCCCTCCCTTGAAGCCAGAACGCAGTGCCGCAAAAAAGCCGGGATGCTCCTTCTCGGCCATCTTCATCGCTGCCGCGAAGGTTGTGGCCCGACACCGGTACGAAACCCGCTGCCGGGTGCTCATGTCGGTGACGCTCAACAGGTAAGTCCGCATGGTGTGATTCCTTTCTCGTCCCCGAGAAAGGCACACCCCCGGAGAGGGACATGCCCCCTCAGGGTGGGTTTCAAATGGCTGCAGGCCTTACGGCAACAACAGCAACAGGAGGGTCGCGATCAGATCGGCCATGGGTTCACTCTCCTTCGCTCGCGGCCAGGTATTCGCCGGCCTTGAGCTGTTGAAGCGCGTATTGCCGTGCCTCTTCCGGCCAGGTGGAGACGTACTCCTTGGCCGCGGCCCAGCAACCCTGGGCACTGGCGCGGCGAACCAGTTCCGCCACCTTCTTCACCAGCTTTTCAGGCAGGCCGACAGGCTTGGGTTCCGGTTCTTTCGCGGGCATCACCTCGCCTTCGACGGCCTGCGGCTCAGGATCGGCGGCAGGTTCGGCAGCAGGCGGGTCAGCCCTTTCAGGTTCAGGATCGACTTCCGCCGGTTGAGCGGCGGGAGACGGCTCGCTCGCAGCCTCCTCCTGGTTGGAGGTGGGCAGCGGCTCGACCGGCTCGACCTCATCGCTGGCCCCGATCACCCGCTCGACGACCGCCAGCGGCACGTCTTGCGAAGCGAACCCCTCGCCACCGTTGGTGTTGAGGTACTGGATCAGCTCATCCAGCTTGGGTCCCGACTGAGGCCAGTATTTCCTGGCGATCTTGATGGCGCTCTTCTTGGCCATGGCGGCGAAGAAGTCGACCCAGGGGCCTTTCTTCTTCCGCTTCCACAGCTCGGAAGCCTCGCGCGCCGCATAGATTTCCTCGGCGGTGACGGCCTCCACATGGACACGCCCATCGGGCAGCAAGGCCTCGACAAAGGCCCCGACGAACTCCCCACGGTCGGCCTTCTTGTCGAAGGGGTTGAACGTGTGGGTCGGGCTCTGCCGCTTGCCGCGATAGACGAATTCGTCGTTCGCGTAGACCAGCTCGACGATGCAGTCCTTGATGGCGCAATCGTTCACGGCCGCCTTGATCATGCCCCGGTAGGACACGTCCAGGATGACCTGCCCCTCGCGAGGCACCAGGTACGCGAAACCCCGGGCGGGATTCAACGTCAGACCGCACGCGGCGACCTGGCTGAACGCATTGCGCAGACTCAGCGAGTTGCTGAGCGCCACCTTGCAGAGATAGTCGTTATTCATCATCGCCTGCGAGGCATATAGCAACTCATTCTTGAAGGCGACATCCGTATTCGATGTCTTCACCAGCTCAATGAACTTGTCTTCAAGTTTGACCATGATTGCCACTGCATTTTGAAACTCTTTTTGAGTGTCTTTTTGAACTTCGCTCATAACCGTTCTCCTTTCAAAATATTCCTTCAGGGCGAACGGCCCCCAAAGGGACAAGTCGCCCCTCAGGGTTTGGATAGTGCCGGGATTATTCGGCGCTGGTTTTCACAGACTAAAAAGCGGACCTGAACTCAGGTCAGCCATTTTTGAAGTTTCCTAAAAAGGAATATTGTCATCGAAAGAGTCATAGTCGGGCGTCGGCTGGGGAGCCGGCGTCGACTTGTCTGCTCGATTTCCAGATTGACGCGGGCGACTTCCACCTGCGCTTGATTGAGGCTGCGGGGATTGCCCCTCACCTCCGTCTCTGCGCCCGCCCAGCAGCTGCAGGGTGCCGTTCTGGTCGACCACGATTTCCGTGGTATACCGGTCCTGACCGTCCTGTCCCTGCCACTTGCGGGTTTGCAGTTTGCCCTCGATATAAACCTGAGCGCCTTTCTTCAAATATTCTCCAGCGATTTCAGCGAGCTTGCCGAAGAACACTACGCGGTGCCATTCGGTGCGCTCCTGTTGCTGGCCAGTTTGCTTGTCTTTCCAACTTTCGGAAGTCGCCAGCGTAATATTGGTCACCGCATTGCCGTTGGGCAGAGAGCGAGTTTCCGGATCACCGCCGACATTGCCGAGCAGAATGACTTTATTGACACCGCGCGCCATAAGATTCTCCTTTCGGGATAATACGGGGCGGCATTTTCCCCAAGCGGGAGTCTGCGACCCCGATGGGTTGGTTTTTTAAGAGCGTTTTTAAGGTTGATTTATAAGACGGCACCACCCGTCCGCGTAATCACTACGCGACTAAATCGGCAGACACACGCCGGCCAATTTAATTAGGGGAATTCTTGACGGCTTTAATTCAGCCGATTAAGCCACCAGGGCTTGAAGGGCACTGGCCGGAGTTCCGGCAGGCCTATTTAGCGCCGCACAAGGGCGTGGCTGGAGTCTGCAACAGTCCGCTGCCTATTGCAATCGAGCCGCCGCACGCAAATTTGCGGTCGTCCTTCTGTCTGTTCGAGCAACCCAATTTCAAGCCATAAAGTGGCGCGAAATGGCCACACAGGAGCGGATTGGCTTTTCACAATGGGGGCGACTCCATCGATGAGGAACCCCCATGAAACATCCCAGTTTTCTGCTGGCGCTGACCCTCAGCGCGATCGCTGTCGCCGGCTGCGCCAAGGACAAGAAGCCGGAGGCACCACCCCCTCCTACCGAACCGAAGTTCGCCGTCAGCGAATACGAGCCCGACCTGCGCGACTACCACACCAGCTGGGGGCACCAGGGCCGCGGCGGAGCAGCCCTGCGCAAACCCGCCTACCAACACACGGTGAGCCCCCAGGACCAGCTCGATACCCGCTCGGGCCGCCTGCATCCGGAGCTGCAGGTCGCCAGTACGACCCCAGTAGCCATGGTCGCAGTCCCGCCCTCCACTTATGCCAGCAACTGCCAACACGCCGGCAACCCTGTGGTCTACACCGCGCCCGGCTATTCGGTGAACGCCTCGGCCCGTGAACAGGTGAACGACTACATCCGCGTGCGCAACAAGCTGTGCCAAGGGCAAATGCGGCTGACCTATGACGAGTGGCTGACCCTGGTCAACGGCACGCCCAAGGACCTGCCGGTGGCCATTCAAGCTCAGCCCCCCGCGCGTACTCCGGCACAGCCCACACATCCCCTGCGTATCCCCGAAAGCCCCATACAACCCTTGCCTCCCGTGCGCATCCAGGCACAGCAGGCATCCAGCCCCTCGAGAACCCCTTCCAACTCCACCATAGATATCTTTCCATGGTGATCAGCCCTGAGCATAGATAGTCGTAGGCATCGGCGTCTGCAGTGCCACGGCCAGGCTCTGCAGTACGCGCGTCCGTGGAGGTTGGACAGATCAGCCAAGCGAAAGGGAGAATGTAGTCCTATAGCGGTGTTACAGATATGCCGATCACTAAAACGAAAGAGGCTCGATGACAGGAGAGGTTTCGGGTGAGGGATGAACAAGCAGAACACAGGAGCAAGGGGTCCTCCATCTCTCGGGTCCTGGAAATCATCGAGGCGGTCGCGCAGGCAGAGCGTGCGCTTTCTCCGGGCGAGCTGGCCTTCATGCTGGACATCCCCAAGCCGAGCATCCATCGCTTGCTGCAGCAGTTGCAGGCCGACGGCTACCTGCAGGTGGATCTGCGCGGACTGATCGTGCCCAGCGACCGTCTGCAGCGGATCGCCATGGGCGTGCTGTACGCCAGCCGCCACAAGGCGCTGCGCCGTTCGATCCTGCAGCGCGTGGCGAGGGAAACCGGCGAAACGTGCGGCATCGCCATCCCCGATGGCATCGACATGATTTATTACGACCGGGTGCAGAGCAACTGGCCACTGCAGATCCATCTTCCGGTCGGCTCTCATGTCCCGGTCTGGTGCTCGGCCAGCGGCAAGCTCTACCTGAGCAGCTTCTCCAAGACGCGCCGCCAGCAGATTCTGCGCAATCTGCCGCTCACGCGGCTGTCACGAAATACCATCACCGATCCGCAAGAGCTGGAAGCTGCCCTGCAGTCGATCGCCGAAACCGAATTGGGCGTGGACAATGAGGAGTTCATCGACGGCATGGTGGCCTGCTCGGTGCCCATCCGCAGGCCTGACGGGCGCCTGCATGCTTGCCTGTTCGTACATGCGCCGACGTTGCGCCGGAGCCTGGACGAACTCAAAGCGATGGCGCCACTGTTGCGCCACGCTGCGGACGAGTTGGCCGAGCTGCTGCTAGAGGCGCGTCCGCAGGAGGGCATGCAGCCGGCTTGAACGGCCCGCGCTCTGCAGCTGCCCGGTGAAGGACAGCCGTGGGAGCGGGTTCACCGCAGGGTCGGCATGGAGAACTCGGCGCTTTCGCGCAGGCTGGCCGATGGCCAACGCTGGGTGATGGTCTTGCGCCGGGTGTAGAAGCGTACCCCGTCCGGGCCGTAGGCATGCAGGTCGCCGAACAGCGAGCGCTTCCAGCCGCCGAAGCTGTGATAGGCCACCGGCACCGGCAGCGGTACGTTGATGCCCACCATGCCGACCTGGATATGGTCGCTGAAGTAGCGCGCCGCCTCACCATCGCGGGTATAAATACAGGTGCCGTTGCCGTATTCGTGAGAATCGATCAGCGCCATAGCTTCTTCCATGCTAGAGACGCGCACGACCTGCAGCACCGGGCCGAAGATCTCCGCCCGGTAGCTGTCCATCTGCGCGGTCACCCGGTCGATCAGGGTAGCGCCGACGAAGAAGCCCTCCTCACAACCGGAAACTCGCACACCGCGCCCATCTACCACTACCTGAGCCCCTTGGCGCTCGGCGCTGTCGATGTAACCGACCACCTTATCCCTGTGCTGCTGGGTGATCAGGGGGCCAAAGTCGTTGCTACGCTCATGATGGATGCCGAACTTCAGGCCTTCCATAGCTTCTTGCAGTCTGGCGACCAGCGCATCGGCCACCGCCTCGCCGACCGCCACGGCCACCGAGAGCGCCATGCAGCGCTCGCCGGAGGAGCCAAAGGCGGCGCCCAGCAACGAATTGACTGCGTTGTCCAGATCGGCGTCGGGCATCACGATCGCGTGGTTCTTCGCACCGCCCAGCGCCTGGCAGCGTTTGCCGTTGGCCGCAGCGGTCCGATAAATGTATTCGGCGATGGGCGTCGAGCCGACGAAGCTGACCGCCTGCACGCGCGAATAGTGCAGCAGGGTGTCGACCGACTCCTTGTCGCCGTTGACCACGTTCAGCACGCCCGGTGGCAGACCGGCTTCGTGTAGCAGTTCGGCAATGAACAGAGTCGAGCTGGGATCGCCCTCGGAGGGCTTGAGAACGAAGCAGTTGCCGCAGACGATGGCCATGGGAAACATCCACAGCGGCCCCATTACCGGGAAATTGAACGGGGTGATGCCGGCCGCTACGCCCAGCGGCTGGAACTCACTCCAGGAATCGATACCCGGACCGACGTTGCGACTGTGCTCGCCCTTGAGCAACTCTGGCGCGCCACAGGCGTACTCGACGTTCTCGATGCCGCGCTGCAACTCGCCAGCGGCATCATGGACGATCTTGCCGTGCTCCTCGCCGATTAGTTGGCAAATCCGGTCGGCATTCTGCTCCAGTAGCTCCTTGAAGCGGAACATGATCCGCGCGCGCTTGATCGGCGGGGTGTCGCGCCAGGCAGGGAAAGCCGCCTGGGCGGCAGCGATGGCCTCCTCCACCGTGGACTTGGCAGCCAAGGCCACCGCCCGCCCAGTGGCGGGATTGAACACGTCCTGGGTGCGGGCGGCGGCATGAAGCCGATTCCGGCACAGAGCATTTTTTCATCGCTGGCCTCGTCGGTGATGATGGTGAATCGGGTCACCTCGGAGCTGGTGCCGGCCGTGGTGGGGATAGCGACAATCGGCAGGCCGGCCTCGTTTACCTGGCGCGGGAAACGGTAGTCGCGGATCTGCCCTCCATGCCGGCCGAGAATGGCGATGGCCTTGGCGCTGTCGATCGGGCTGCCACCGCCGAGGGCAACCAGGGCGTCATAATCACCGTCGCGCACCTTCGCCACGCCCGCCTGGATAGAAGCAGCGGTGGGTTCGGGGACGGTATCGGCGAACAGCTCGCAGGCAATGTCGCGCTCGGCCAAAGTCGCCTGGAGGCGTGCGGTGTAGCCGAGCTGCACCATCATCCGGTCGGTGACCAGTAGCGGCCGCTGGCAACCGAGGGCGACCAACACATCGGGGAGTTTCTGGCTGGCGCCGGCGCCGATTTCCATGATGCGCGGCAGTATGGCTTGCACGGACATAGAGTTCTCCTCAGGAAGGAATCAGAAGGCACCGAAGGCGGTACCGAGGGTGATCACCAGCGCCAGAGCCAGCAGCGGAATCGCCACCGCCACGACGAAGATGTCGGGATAGGATTGCCGGTGGGTAAGCCCGCAGATCGCCAGCAGGGAGATCAGCGGGTTGTTCGGCGACAGCCCGACGAGGAAGTCGCGCACGATCACGAAGGCGCTCAGCGAGGCGATTACCGAGCCATAGCCCACCTCCGAGGCGGTGTTGAAGATCGGCAGCAGCGAGCCCAGGGTGCCCTTGTTGAGGGTGTCCTTGAGGTCCGCCCAGCGCCGCCAGTTGACGGCGATCATCACTAGGCAGGCGAGCGCCCAAGGCGCAGATGATCGACCAGATGCCGAGCACTGCACCGAGGGTGGTGGAGCCGAACTTCTGCTGCGCCAGATAGCTATGGTCCAGTGTCGGGATCAGATACTTGGTGAACACGAAGTTGCCCAGAATCACCAGCACGATGGGCAGCAGCGCCAGGCCGATGCCTGGCCCGGCGATCGCCCCCTCCTCTGCCGCTGCATCGTCCACGTGCGTGCCGAAGCCCTCGCCGGTGATCCTGGCCTGCAGTGCCCGGCGGTTCAGCCAGAACATGCCGCCGATCAGCATGACTCCTGCGCCGAGGATGCCGAGTACCGGCGCGGCGAAGGCGTCGGTGCCGAAAAAGGGCATCGGGATGGCGTTCTGGATCGCCGGCGTACCGGGCAGCGCAGTCATGATGAAGGTCAGCGCGCCCAGGGCGATGGCGCCGGGAATCAGCCGCTTGGGCATGTCCGCTTCGCGGAACAGGGCGGCCGCGATCGGGTAGATGGCGAAGCCGACGACGAGCAGCGAAACCCCGCCGTAGGTGAGGATGCCGCAGGCCAGCACGATGGTGAGGATTGAGCGCTCACTACCGAGCCGGCGCACCAGCCAGTGGGCAATGGCCCGGGCCGAGCCGGAATCGTCCATCAGCTTGCCGAAGATGGCGCCGAGCATGAACAGCGGAAAGTATTTGACCACGTAGTTGCCCAGGCTCTGCATGAACACTTGGGTGTAGGTACCGAGCAGAGTGCCGCTTTCGCCGCTGAGCAGTACAGCGAGCAGCCCCAAGGTGGGCGCGAGGACCAGAACGCTGATTCCCCGGTAGGCGAAATACATGAGCAGAACGAGGGATATGACTATCCCGGAGATGGCGAGCATAGCGTTTTCCTTTGTTGTTTTTATATAAAACGATACGATTTTTATCGTTATTCACGAGTAAATTTATGTCAAGCCAGGTTTTGGCATGGCCAGGATGGCCTCACTCGCCGCTCTGGCATTGGATGCAGGAGAGCATGAAGCGGGGGGATCACAGGAGAGGGGGGCTTGGTGAGGCACGGTCCAATGGCCTGCAGCGGGCAGGCACTGTCATGTTGTAAGCAGTTAACGGCGATACCGCACGGCTCTTGTTCATGAGATTTCGCTCGAGCATCGCTCGGTGTATTGGCGCTACCAAACGGGCTCAAGACGACAAGTGACACCTTGAGGAGGTGATCGTGATCCTTAATGGCAGGAAACACGGGCTGTGGCAGGGCGCGGGATCAACACGACGAGCTATTTGGTGTATTAGCACAATGCCGGCACGAGACAGGGAAAGCCCATGTGGTATTGACCCAATACCGGGCTTAAGAAGCGTTGACATTGTTCATTTGCGAGTATAATTTTTTCGCAAACGAAAAGGCCCACAAGGCCCAACAACAAATACAAAAATGAAGGAAGGCCTCTATGCATGACATGCGTTCCCCCACGCTTCTCGGCCAATGCCTGGCCGAATTCATCGGTACCGCCCTGCTCCTCTTCTTCGGAACCGGCTGTGTCGCTGCCCTGGTGGTCGGCGGCGCAAGCCTTGGGCTATGGGAGATTAGCCTAATCTGGGGCCTGGCCGTCAGCCTGGCGATCTATCTCAGCGCCGGCGTTTCCGGTGCCCATCTCAATCCGGCGGTGAGCATAGCCCTGTGCCTGTTCGCCGGCTTCGATCGCCGCAAGTTGCCGGCCTATATCCTGGCTCAGTTGGCGGGCGCCTTCTGCGCTGCGGCGCTGGTCTACTGTCTGTATTCGAACTTATTTTTCGCTTACGAACAAAGCCATCAGATCGTGCGCGGCAGCCAGGCCAGTCTTGCGCTGGCCTCGGTATTCTCTACCTATCCCAATCCCCTGCTTTCGGTCGGCCAGGCCTTTGCCGTGGAGACGGTGATCACCGCTATCCTGATGGCTGTCGTCATGGCCCTGGCCGACGATGGCAACGGCCTGCCACGCGGTCCGCTGGCACCGCTGCTAATCGGCCTGCTGGTGGCGGTCATCGGCGGCTCGATGGGCCCGCTGACCGGCTTCGCCATGAACCCGGCCCGCGACCTCGGTCCCAAGCTGATGACCTTCCTGGCCGGCTGGGGCGATATCGCCCTGACCGGCGGACGCGAAATACCCTATTTCCTCGTCCCCCTGACCGCACCGCTGCTCGGAGCCTGCCTGGGCGCGGCGGGCTACCGCGGACTGATCGCCCGCCACCTGCCCAGCCACGCCAAACCGGAAGAAACCACCCAGCCGGCCTGCAAGGCCAGAGCCTGATCACCCCGTACTCCAGAAGGCCAACGCCATGACCCAAACCAACAACAAGCAGTACATCGTCGCCCTGGACCAAGGCACCACCAGTTCGCGAGCCATCGTGCTCGACCGCGACGCCAATATCGTCAGCGTGGCACAGCATGAGTTCACGCAGATCTACCCACAGTCGGGCTGGGTCGAGCACGACCCCATGGAGATCTGGGCCACGCAGAGCGCCACCCTGGTGGAGGCGCTGGCCCAGGCCGGTATCGACCACCGACAGGTGGCGGCCATCGGCATCACCAACCAGCGCGAAACCACGGTGGTCTGGGACAAGCAGAGCGGCCGGCCGATCCACAACGCCATCGTCTGGCAGTGCCGGCGCAGCGCGGTGATCTGCGAGGAGCTCAAGCGCGACGGCCTAGAGGAATATGTCCGGGAACACACCGGCCTGGTCATCGACCCGTACTTCTCCGCCACCAAGATCAAGTGGATCCTCGACCACGTCGAGGGCAGTCGCGAGCGGGCGCGGCGCGGCGAGTTGCTGTTCGGCACCGTCGACTCCTGGCTGATCTGGAAGATGACCCAGGGCCGGGTGCACGTCACCGACTACACCAACGCCGCGCGCACCATGCTCTTCGACATCCATGCGCTGGACTGGGACGCGCGCCTGCTCGAGGCCCTGGACATCCCGCGCGAGATGCTGCCACAGGTGCGCCCGTCCTCCGAGGTCTACGGCCATGCCTTCATCGCCGGCTGCAACGAGGACGACGGCATCCCCATCGCCGGCATCGCCGGGGACCAGCAGGCCGCGCTGTTCGGGCATATGTGCGTGGAGGCCGGCCAGGGCAAGAACACCTACGGCACCGGCTGTTTCCTGCTGATGAACACCGGCGCCAAGGCCGTGCGCTCGGCCCACGGGCTGCTCACCACCATCGCCTGCGGACCGCACGGAGAAGTCGCCTACGCGCTGGAGGGGGCGATCTTCAATGCCGGCTCCACGGTGCAGTGGCTGCGCGACGAGCTCAAGCTGATCGACGACTCGTTCGACTCCGAATATTTCGCTACCAAGGTCAAGGACAGCAACGGCGTCTACCTGGTGCCGGCCTTCACCGGCCTGGGCGCGCCCTACTGGGACCCCTATGCGCGCGGCGCGGTGTTCGGCCTGACCCGCGGGGTGAAGGCCGACCACCTGATCCGCGCCGCGCTCGAATCCATCGCCTTCCAGGCCTGCGATGTGCTCGACGCCATGCAGCGGGACGCTGGCGAGCCGCTCAGGGCGCTGCGCGTGGACGGCGGCGCCGTGAGCAACAACTTCCTCATGCAGTTCCAGGCCGACCTGCTCGGCACGCCAGTCGAGCGCCCGGCGGTGAAGGAAGTCACCGCGCTCGGCGCTGCCTACCTGGCCGGCCTGGCCACCGGTTTCTGGAGCGGCCTCGACGAGCTGCGCGACAAGGCGCGGATCGAGCGGGTATTCGAACCGGCCTGCTCCGACGAGAAGCGCGAGGTGCTGAATGCCGGCTGGAAGAAGGCGGTGGCGCGCACCCGGCGCTGGACCGAGGACGACTGAGCGCGGAGCGGAGTCTTTTCGTTGCACCAGGCAGGGTACCCGGGCTGCGGCGGTTGGTCCGGGCGTCCGCTGGGGTATACTCCGGGCGCAAACAAGGAATGCCGCATGAGCCTAGCGCCCCGCCAACAGAACATTCTCGACCTGGTCCGCGAACGCGGCTACGTCAGCATCGAAGAACTGGCCCACTCCTTCACCGTCACGCCGCAGACCATCCGCCGCGACATCAACCAGCTCGCCGAGCAGGGGCTGCTGCGCCGCTATCACGGTGGCGCCGCTTACGACTCTAGCGTGGAGAACACGGCTTACACCATGCGTGCCGGCCAGATGCACGACGAGAAGCAGCGCATCGCTGAGGCTATCGCCACGGCCGTGCCGGATCATGCTTCGCTGTTCATCAACATCGGCACCACCACCCAGGCGATCGCCCGCGCCCTACTCGGCCATCAAGCACTGAAGGTGATCACCAACGACCTGCACGTGGCCGGCATCCTCAGTGCCAAGGAGGATTTCGAAGTGCTGGTCGCCGGCGGCAAGGTGCGCAACGACGGCGGCATCGTCGGCCAGGCTACGGTGGATTTCATTCAGCAGTTCAAGGTCGACTATGCCTTGGTCGGCATCAGCGGCATCGACGAGGACGGCAGCCTACTCGACTTCGACTTCCGCGAAGTGCGCGTTTCCCGAGCCATTCTCGATAACGCGCGCCAAGTGTTTCTCGCCGCCGACTCAAGCAAGTTCGGGCGTAACGCCATGGTTCGCCTCGGCTCCATCACTCAGGTCGATCGTGTCTTCACCGACGCCCAGCCTGCCCCCCAGCTGCTCCAGTTGCTGACCGAACACAAGGTCAAGCTGGAAGTCGTCTGACGGCACTAGGCCGCTCGGTGGGTTACGACCTGCGTCCTAACCCTCTACGACTGAGCCGTTCGACAGCCGTCGCCCTAGAGCGTTTTCGTCCTGACTAGCGGTTATAGCCAGACCGGAATCGGGCAGCCACGCTGAACAGAAAGCAGGGGTTCGGCAACCGCGGGAGGTGGCTCATGGGTGGCGTCGAGGGCAAGCCTACGGGCAAGATCTGCGCGATCGGGTACTGGCGGCCGACGGCCCGGTTCGCGAGGTGGCCAGGCGCTTTGCGGTGAGCGAGTCCTATGTGGCGCAGGCACGCTCGCGGCAGCAACTGGGCCAGCTCAGTGCCGGGGTCCAGTGCAATCACGTCCCTCTTCGGCTCCAGGGGCTCGAAGGGGCGTTTCGACGAAACCTGGGCGAGCACGAACATGAGTCCGGGCCGGGGACGTTCGCCGCGCGGGCGGCGTTGCCCGGGGCAGGTGCCCCAGGGTCATTGGAAGACGACCCCCTTCGTCTGTGCGCTGCGTAGCGAAGGGCTGGTCGCTCCGCTGGTTCTCGACGGGCCGGTCAACGGGCGGGTGTTTCGCGCCTGGGTCGAGCAGGCGCTGGCGCCCAGTCTGGGCGTCGGAGACATCGTGGTGATGGACAACCTCGGCTCGCACAAGGTGGCCGGTGTGCGAAAGGCTTCAGCAAGTGCGCGGTGCCGAGCTGCGCTATTTGCCGCCGTACAGTCCGGACTACAACCCGATCGAGCAGGTGTTCGCGAAGCTGAAGGCGCTGCTGTGCAAAACCGCCGCCCGCACGGTCGATACCCTCTGGTCGGCCATTGGCACCTTGCTGGAGCGCTTTCCGGCCGCCGAATGCGAACGCTATATCCGCCATGGCGGCTATGGCCGGTCAGGATGAAAACGCTCTAGCACCCCTTTGCTCCCGCACGCCGTCTTTTCCTCTCCTGCCAGCACCCTCCCCACGGCCTCCCTGTCCCGCTCTTTCTTACCCTCTTTCGACTGACACAATAAAGTTCGAAAACATTCATGAATAGGGGTGGAAATGTTCGTTTTGTTGCCATATTATTTTCATAACCGAACATTGATTTTCGTTTCAGCAAAGGTAACCCTCATGAGCCCTTCCAATACCTCCAATATCGAGCTCTACGATGTCGCCGTGATCGGCGGCGGTATCAATGGCGCGGGTATCGCCGCCGATGCGGCCGGCCGCGGTCTTTCGGTGTTTCTCTGCGAGCAGGACGATCTCGCCCGGCACACCTCCTCGGCCAGCAGCAAGCTGATCCATGGCGGCCTGCGCTATCTCGAACACTACGAATTCCGCCTGGTGCGTGAGGCGCTCGCCGAACGCGAGGTGCTGCTGGCCAAGGCCCCGCACATCGTCAAGCCGCTGCGCTTCGTGCTGCCGCACCGTCCGCACCTGCGTCCAGTCTGGATGATTCGTGCCGGTCTGTTTCTCTACGATCACCTGGGCAAGCGCAAGAAGCTGCCGGGCTCGCACGGCCTGCGCTTCGGTGCCCGCAGCCCGCTCAAGGCGGAGATCCGTCGTGGATTCGAATACTCCGACTGCTGGGTCGACGACGCCCGCCTGGTGGTGCTCAACGCCATGGCCGCCCGCGAGCACGGCGCCCAGGTGCAGACCCGCACTCGCTGCGTCTCCGCCAGCCGCCATCGGGACCACTGGCACCTGCAACTGGAGCGCGCCGACGGCAGTGCCTTTTCGATCCGCGCCAAGGCGCTGGTGAACGCGGCCGGTCCCTGGGTGGCGCGCTTCATCGAGACCGGCCTGCAGCAGAAGGCGCCCTACGGCATCCGCCTGATCCAAGGCAGCCACCTGATCGTGCCGCGACTCTACGAGGGCGAGCATGCCTACATCCTGCAGAACGAGGATCGGCGCATCGTCTTCGCCATTCCCTATTTGGAGCGCTTCACCTTGATCGGCACCACCGACCGCGAATACCAGGGCGACCCGGCGCAGGTACGGATCAGCGAAGAAGAGACCGACTATCTGCTTACAGTGGTCAACCGCCACTTCAAGCACCAGTTGACCCAGGACAGCATCCTGCACAGCTATTCCGGCGTACGGCCGCTGTGCAACGACGAATCCGACGACCCCTCGGCGGTGACCCGCGACTACACCCTGGCGCTGTCGGGCGATCCAGGCGAGCCACCACTGCTGTCGGTGTTCGGCGGCAAGCTCACCACCTACCGCAAGCTGGCCGAGGCGGCTCTGGAGCAGTTGGCGCCCTTCTTCCCGCAGATGGGCCCCTGCTGGACCGCTGCGAAGCCGCTGCCGGGCGGCGAGCAGATGAGCGACAGCGGCACCCTGGCCGGCCTGCTGCGCCAGCGCCACACCTGGCTCCCCTCGGAACTCGCCCAGCGCTGGGCCAGCACTTACGGCAGCCGCGCCTGGCGCCTGCTGGAAGGCGTCGATGGTCCTGTCGATCTCGGCGAGCACTTCGGCGGCACGCTGCATGCCCGCGAAGTCGACTACCTATGCGAGCAGGAATGGGCAAAGGAGGCCGAGGACATCCTCTGGCGACGCAGCAAGCTCGGCCTCTTCCTGAGTACGGAGGATCAGGAGCGTCTACGTGCCTATCTGAACGCAGCGACTCGCCGGCCCGAAGCCTGCGTCCTGGCCTCCTGACGTTGTTCCTCGACGCCCCCCAACACTCCTCTGGAGGATTCAGACCCATGCTGCGTAGAACCAAGATCGTCGCCACCCTCGGCCCGGCCACCGAAACCCCTGAGGCCATCGAAGGCCTGGTCAAGGCCGGGGTCGATGTGGTGCGCCTGAACTTCTCCCACGGCAAGGCCGAGGAACACAAGGCCCGCGCCGAGCTGGTGCGCGAGATGGCCGCCAAGCACGGGCGCTTCGTCGCCATCCTTGCCGACCTGCAAGGGCCGAAGATCCGCATCTCGCGCTTCGCCGAAGGCAAGGTGCTGCTGGAGAAGGGCCAGCAGTTCATTCTCGACGCCGCGCTGGACAAGAACGCCGGCGACGCCACCCGTGTCGGCATCGACTACGAGGCGCTGATCACCGACAGCAAGCCCGGCGACATCCTGCTGCTCGACGACGGCCGCGTGGTGCTCAAGACCCTCAAGGTCGAGGCCACCCAGCTGGTTTGCGAGGTACAGGTCGGCGGCCCGCTGTCCAACAACAAGGGCATCAACCGCCAGGGCGGCGGCCTGTCCGCCTCGGCGCTGACCGACAAGGACTGCGAGGACATCAAGACCGCCGCGAGCATGCAGGTCGACTACCTGGCGGTGTCCTTCCCGCGCGATGCCGCCGACATGCAGCACGCCCGCCGGCTGATGCAGGAAGCCGGCGGCAACGCCGGGCTGGTGGCGAAGATCGAGCGCGCCGAGGCGGTGGCCGATGCGCAGGTGCTCGACGGCATCATCCTCGCCTCCGAGGCGGTGATGGTCGCCCGCGGCGACCTGGGCGTGGAGATCGGCGACGCCGAGCTGGTCGGCGTGCAGAAGCGCATCATCGAGCGGGCGCGGGTGCTCAACCGCGCGGTGATCACCGCCACGCAGATGATGGAGACGATGATCACCCAGTCGCTGCCGACCCGCGCCGAGGTGTTCGACGTGGCCAACGCGGTGCTCGACGGCACCGACGCGGTGATGCTCTCGGCCGAGACCGCCGCCGGTTCCTACCCGGTGGAGACCGTGGAGGCCATGGGGCGGATCATCCTCGGTGCCGAGAAGCACCCGCTGGCGCACCGCTCCAAGCACCGGATGGACCAGGTGTTCCACCGCATCGACGAGACCATCGCCCTGTCGGCGATGTACGCGGCCAACCACCTGGAAGGGGTCAAGGCGATCGTCTGCCTGACCGAGAGCGGCGACACCCCGCGGCTGATGTCGCGGATCCGCTCGCACCTGCCGATCTACGCCTTCTCCCGCCATCCGCGCACGCAGAGCCGGGTGGCGCTGTTCCGCGGGGTCAACCCGATCCCCTTCGACACCGACCGGATCCCCGAGAGCGAGCTGAACGCCCGGGCGGTCAAGGAGCTGATGCAGCGCAACCTGGTGTTCGAGGGCGATCTGGTGCTGATCACCAAAGGCGCCGGCCAGGCCCAGGGCGGCACCGACACCCTGCGCATCGTGCGCGTCGGCGACGTGATCCACTGAAGGGAGGGCGATTCGATGCAAGCGAACGAACAGCAGGACTGGCCGCGCGATTTCGATATCCGCGCCTCCCATGCCGAACAACAGGAACTGCTCGCCGAGGGCGAGGCCGCGTCCACTCCCGCACAGGACCACAACAACGATGAGTAATGCCAGCACCCTGATCCAGCAGGTCGTCGCCCGCGAGATCCTCGATTCGCGCGGCAACCCCACCGTCGAGGCGGTGGTCACCCTGGCCGGCGGCGCCGTGGGCCTCGCCAGCGTGCCCTCCGGGGCCTCCACCGGCAGCCGCGAGGCCCTCGAGTTGCGCGACGGCGCGCTGCGCTACAAGGGCAAGGGCGTGATGAAGGCGGTGGACAACGTCAACGGCGCCATCCGCGAGCGGGTGCTCGGCCTCGACGCGCTCGACCAGCGCGCGGTGGACGGCGCGATGCTCGCGCTGGACGGCACCGACAACAAGGCGAGCCTCGGCGCCAACGCCGTCCTCGCCGTGTCGCTGGCCACCGCCAAGGCCGCCGCCGCGGCCCGCGGCCTGCCGCTCTACGCGCACCTGGCCGGGCTGTACGGCACCCCCGGCGAGTTCAGCCTGCCGGTGCCGATGATGAACATCCTCAACGGCGGCGAGCATGCCGACAACAACGTCGACATCCAGGAGTTCATGATCCAGCCGGTCGGCGCGGCCAGCTTCAAGGAAGCGCTGCGCATCGGCGCCGAGGTGTTCCACACCCTGAAAGCGGTGCTCTCCGAGCGCGGGCTGAGCACCGCGGTGGGCGACGAGGGCGGCTTCGCCCCCTCGCTGGCCTCCAACGAGGAAGCGCTGGTGGTGATCCAGGCGGCGGTCGAGCGCGCCGGCTACGTGCTGGGCAAGGACATCACCCTGGCCCTGGACTGCGCCGCCTCGGAGTTCTACAAGGACGGGCAGTACCGGCTGGCCGGCGAGGGCAAGAGCTTCGACAGCAAGGGCTTCGTCGACTATCTGGCGAGCCTCTGCGCGCGCTACCCGATCGTCTCGATCGAGGACGGCCTGGACGAGAGCGACTGGGCGGGCTGGGCCTACCTGACCGAGCAGCTGGGCGACAAGGTGCAACTGGTCGGCGACGACCTGTTCGTCACCAACACCAAGATCCTCAAGGAAGGCATCGAGAAGGGCATCGGCAACTCGATCCTGATCAAGTTCAACCAGATCGGCAGCCTGAGCGAAACCCTGGATGCCATCCGCATGGCGCAGCTGGCCGGCTATACGGCGGTGATCTCGCACCGTTCGGGGGAGACCGAGGACACCACCATCGCCGACCTGGCGGTGGCGACCCGCGCCGGGCAGATCAAGACCGGCTCGCTGTGCCGCTCGGACCGGGTGGGCAAGTACAACCAGCTGCTGCGCATCGAGGAAGAACTGAAGGGCAAAGCGCCCTATAGCGCCGAAGCGCTGCTGAAGCGGCGCTGCTGCGGAGGTGCGGCATGAGACGCAAACGGGTCATCGGCAACTGGAAGATGAACGGCGGCCTGGCCGCCAATGCCGCGCTGCTGGACGAACTGCTGCCGCAGCTGGCCGTGCTGGAAGGCGTCGAGCTGGCGGTCTGCCCGCCCTTCCCCTACCTGGCGCAGGTCGCCGCCCGGCTGGAAGGCTCCGGCGTGGCGCTGGGCGCGCAGAACCTCAACGTGGCGACGAAAGGCGCCTTCACCGGCGAGGTCGGCGCCGGGATGCTCAAGGAGCTGGGCTGCCGCTATGTGCTGGTCGGCCACTCGGAGCGGCGCAGCCTGTTCGGCGAGTGCGACGCGGTAGTGGCGGAGAAGTTCGCCATGGCGCTCAAGGCCGGTCTGGTGCCGGTGCTCTGCGTCGGCGAGACCTTGGCGCAGCGTCGCGACAATGTCACCGAGGCCGTCATCGCCGGACAGCTGCAGGCCGTACTGCAGCGGGTGGGCATCGCTGGAGTTGCTGCCGGAGTGATCGCCTACGAGCCAGTGTGGGCCATCGGCACCGGCGAGACCGCCACCCCCGAGCAGGCCCAGGCGGTGCACCGGCATATCCGGACCTTGCTGTTTCAACACGATCCCGTGCAGGCCGAAGCCACGTCGATCCTCTACGGCGGCAGCGTCAAGGCCGACAACGCCAGCGCGCTGTTCGCCCAGCCGGACATCGATGGCGGGCTGATCGGCGGCGCCTCGCTGGAGGCGGCCGCGTTCGCCGCGATCTGCCAGGCCGCCGCACGCTGAGCCCACTACGGCCCCCTGGGACACGCGTCCCGGGATGCCCCAGACAACGACAACAAGAGGCAGCCATGAGCATCGAAAACCATCTGCAGAACCTGTTTCCCACTGCCGCCGAGATTCCCGAGCAATACCGTCCGGGCGCGCCCCTCGAGCAGCGCGAGTACCTGATCGACGGCACGCTGCGCCGCTGGGACGGCCCGCTGGCCGCCGTGCGCAGCCCCATCCACCTGAAGACCGACAAGGGTGACGAGCAGGTCATCCTCGGCAGTACCCCGCTGCTGGATGCCGAGGCCGCGCTGACCGCCCTGGACGCCGCGGTCAAGGCCTACGACAACGGCCAGGGCCTGTGGCCGAGCCTGCCGGTGGCCGAACGCATCCAGCACGTCGAGACCTTCCTGGCCCGCATGCGCGAGCAGCGCGAGGCGGTGGTCAAGCTGCTGATGTGGGAGATCGGCAAGAACCTCAAGGATTCCGAGAAGGAGTTCGACCGCACCTGCGACTACATCGTCGACACCATCCAGGAGCTCAAGGAGCTGGATCGCCGCTCCAGCCGCTTCGAGCTGGAGCAGGGCACCCTCGGCCAGATCCGCCGCGTGCCGCTGGGCGTGGCGCTGTGCATGGGCCCCTACAACTATCCGCTGAACGAGACCTTCACCACCCTGATCCCGGCCCTGATCATGGGCAACACCGTGGTGTTCAAGCCGGCCAAGTTCGGCGTGCTGCTGATCCGCCCGCTGCTGGAAGCGTTCCGCGACAGCTTCCCGGCCGGGGTGATCAACGTCATCTACGGGCGCGGCCGCGAGACCGTCAGCGCGCTGATGGAGACCGGCAAGATCGACGTGTTCGCCTTCATCGGCACCAACAAGGGCGCCAGCGACCTGAAGAAACTCCACCCGCGCCCGCACCGCCTGCGCGCCGCGCTGGGCCTGGACGCCAAGAACCCCGGCATCGTCCTGCCGCAGGTGGACCTGGACAACGCGGTCAGCGAGGCGATCACCGGCGCCCTGTCGTTCAACGGCCAGCGCTGCACGGCGCTGAAGATCCTCTTCGTCCACGAGCAGGTGGTCGATGCGTTCCTCGAGAAGTTCAACGCCAAGCTGGCCGCGCTCAAGCCGGGCATGCCCTGGGAGCCGGGGGTGGCGCTGACCCCGCTGCCGGAGCCGGGCAAGACCGACTTCCTCGCCACCCTGGTGGCCGACGCCCGGGCCAAGGGCGCGAAGGTGGTCAACCCGGGCGGCGGCGAGGTGCGCGAAACCTTCTTCTACCCGGCGGTGCTCTACCCGGTGACCCCGGAGATGCGCGTCTACCAGGAGGAGCAGTTCGGTCCGCTGGTGCCGGTGGTGCCCTACCGCGACCTGCAGACGGTGATCGACTACGTGCGCGAGTCGGACTTCGGCCAGCAGCTGTCGATCTTCGGCAACGACCCCAAGCAGGTCGGCCGGCTGGTCGACGCCTTCGCCAACCAGGTCGGGCGGATCAACATCAACGCCCAGTGCCAGCGCGGCCCGGACAGCTTCCCGTTCAACGGCCGGAAGAACTCGGCGGAGGGGACGCTGTCGGTGTACGACGCGCTGCGGGTGTTCTCGATCCGCACCCTGGTGGCGACCAGATTCCAGGAAGACAACAAGCGGCTGATCAGCGAGATCCTGCGCAACCGTGAATCGGGCTTCCTGAGCACCGACTACATCTTCTGAGTGAAGTAGCGATGAGCACACATACCGTGACGGCTCCCCCCCTCTCGGGCGAGGCTTCCCACTTCCCAGGCTGCCACCGGCAACACACCGGATTTACGCAAGCCTCGATGGGCTGAGACGGACATTCCTTCCGCCTTCAACTTCAAAATGCTTTGCCGCTTGATGGGCAGCATTGACGTCACGGTCATGATGGGTACCGTAATTGGCACACTGCCATACGCGAGCTCCAAACGATGTTCACGCTGCGGGCCATATGCGTGCAGCTCAGAGTACAGGGCCACTTCGCAGCCCGCGCTATTCTTTCCCACACTGGAAGTACGGAGTTTGTCGAGCTTTTCGATCAATACTAGATTTGAGGTTCGGCTTAATGTGATACATTGAATACTTGTATTCACAGGAACACCCTATGGCAACGTCAATCCGACTAGCTCCCGAAATCGAGCAGCGCCTGGACTTCCTAGCCGCCAACACCGGGCGCACCAAGGCGTACTATCTGCGCGAAATCATCGAGCGTGGCCTAGACGAGATGGAAGACTACTACCTCGCAGCCGAGGTGCTAGAGCGCGTCCGCAAGGGACAAGAGTCCGTGTATTCGGCGGAGGACGTAAGGAAAGACCTTGGCCTGGACGATTGACTACACCCAGACGGCTCTCAACCAGCTACGCAAGCTCGACAAGCAATCCGCCCGGCGCATCCTCGACTTCATGGATGCGCGGGTTGCCCAGCGCGAAGATCCACGCAGTACCGGAAAGGCGCTCACTGGCCCATTGGGTGGGCTGTGGCGCTACCGAGTGGGCGACTTCCGGGTGATTTGCGAGATCCAAGATGGCGCGCTGCGCGTCTTGGTGGTGGAGCTTGGCAATCGACGTGAGGTGTATCGGGACTGCTCCCCGCCCTATCGCTTCGCTCGCAGCCAAGCTGGAAGAGCGGGGCTTATCTCGCTTTTTAATCAGCTCGCGCCTCTCAAGGCCGACAACCTCCCTCCTCTTCTGCCACTGGCATCAGCCGGCATCTTCTTGATGCTTGTGGTGCTTCGCAAATAGCGCCATAAAAGTCAAGAAAATATTCGGAACTGTGCCGCCCGGGCCCAGCAAAGCCAACCTGCGTCCCGCTACCCCTTCGCAATATCCATCAGCCTGGCCCGTAGCCACCAGATTTTAGGCGAGGGGGCTCCACCCATTTCAGCTCAGCGAACTGGGTGGAGGGGAATCGCCCCGAAACTCAGCTCTCCGGTCGCGCCTGCTGCTGAATGTACTGTTGGATGATTTCCAGCGGCGCACCGCCGCAACTCAGGATGCAGTAGCTTCGACTCCAAAGCGTTGGCTTGCTGTAGTACCGATCCAAGTGCTCCCGGAACTCATTGCGCAGCCGGCGACTGGTCCCTGTTTTCAAGGCGTGGCTGTCACTGACGGTCGAGCCTGAAGTGATCGTGCGTGAGCGCACCCGTCATGCCGCCATCGGAATCGACTGGGGCGTGGAGCACCTGCTAACCATCGCCGATCACGAAGGCGGCTCCAGTCACAAGGAAAATCCGCGTTGGTACCGGCAGAAAGCGGACGAAATCGCTCGACTGCAACAGGCTGTCAACCGCAAGAAACGTGGCTCCAACCGGCGCAAACGCGCCATTCAGAAACTGGCCCGAGCCAGGTCGAGACAGGCACGGCAGCGCCTGGAGCACCATCACCAGCTCAGCGCCCGGCTGGCCAGAGAAAACGCACTGGTCGTGATGGAAGAACTCACGATCAAGAACATGACCCGCAGTGCGAAAGGGACCGCCGAGGAACCCGGCAAGAATGTCCGGCAAAAGGCCGGGCTGAACCGGGAGATTCTGGATACGGCACCCGCGCAACTGATTCAACTGATTCAACTGATTCGCTATAAAGTGACGGAAACTGGTGGCGAGTTCGTTGATGCACCGACGCGAAAGCTCAAGCCGAGCCAGACCTGCCCCGCCTGCGGCCGGACAGCACGTAAGGTGCTGGATGACAGGATTCACGACTGCCCCTGTGGGCACAGTGAACCCCGAGATTTGGCATCGGCAAGGGTTGTGCTTAATTGGGCACTGTTCGGATCTCCGACAGCGCCAATCTGGTCAGGAATTGGCCGTGACAGGGATGCCAGCGGCAACCCTGTGAAACTCCATCCAATTGCGTAGCAACTGGGTGGAGTAGTTCATAGCAACGATTTCAATAACCATCGGCGCCCTCCTTGGCGTCTTTTTTTCTCGAAGGTAGCAGGCGCTCGGCACTATGGAATGACGATGCACTCAAGGTGCAGTCTGGTTCACCCTCACTGGCGAGCTTTCCCTTCAAGCATGTTGCAACACCCGCAGCGCCGCCGCAGCCAGGAATCCAGAGCGGCTCTTCTGCTCCGGATGGGCCTTCACGTAGGCATCGATCCGCGCCAGCAAGTGCTCCGGCAGCGTGGCGTTAAAGCGCACTGCCTTCCCCAAGTAGGGCATCACATCGAAGTCGACCAGCGCCCACACGCCGCCGGCATAGTCCGGGTTCGCCGCGTGCACATCGATCTCCTGCGGCTGCGGCAGCGGCTCGCCATCGGCCAGCAGCCCCTCGAAATGCAACTCCAGCGCCTCACGGACATTCTCCAGCGCTTCGGCCATCGTCTCGCCAGCCGAGAAGCAGCCTGGCACGTCCGGTACGGTCACGCCGTAGTCGCTGATCTGCTCTTTGTGAATAACGACGGGATATTTCATGTGCGCCCCTCTCGGCGGGTGTAATCAGCCTCACTTGAGTCCGGCCTGTTTCAGGATGCTCTGCCAGGTACCTTTCGGCAGATCCGATTTCGGGTGCGGCACCGTCACCCTCCCCGGCTTGGTCGGATGCTTGAACTGGTGGTGGCTACCCTTCACCGCTACTTCGTACCAACACCATCTGCCTCCAGCAGCTCGATCACATCCCGACTTCGCATCATCGCCTCCTCGCGCTGCATGGTGTGCATTATACACACTGGCGCACGACAAGCACACACCATACACACCCAAGCACAGCCAGCCACCGTGCACGACTAACAAAACCCTGGCAGGTTCCTAACGCAAATAATGCTGCAAGCCAGGGACAGCATGGCCTGATGGATATCGCGCCTGCGCTCGAATCGGATGCACAGTTTGCTCATGCCAACCAAGCATGGATACGCTCAACAACTCAGAGTCGCTCCTTGCTTTCCACGCCTTTGCAGGCGATGCAGGCCTTGATGCCGCGCGTCCTCAGGTGTGGTCGGTAGCGTCCAAAGCGAGCAACACATCGCCATCCGCTCGCTGCCTATCGCCTGGCAGAACGTGTCGTTTACACCTCCGGCATCCGGTATCTGCCTATGGGCCTTCCTGCTGCCGGCTGATACCGACAGCCCCAATCTGGAAGGAAAGCATCGGCAGTGCGTCGGCGTGTTCCAAGTGTCGATCATCGTGCCAAACGGGCAGGGCTCTGGCGATGCCGAGCACCTGGCCGCAGACCTGGATGCCGAACGCCCCGTGAACCTGCGCCTGACTGCCGGCGCCTTCGCCGTGCAGATCGTCTCGCCCTGCAGTCAGGGCTCGGCGATCCCGGATGATACATACATAACGCTACCAATGAGCTTCATCTATCGGGCTGATACCACTTGATAGAACTCTTCGTCGACTACCTTGCCTCAATACAGAGCGCCCATTGGAGAAGCACTGTTGTATAGGAGCGGCCATGTGGACAGACGAAGACAAGTTCGACCTTGAGCATCAAGGTCTTCTGGATAGCGAGGCAGACAAGTTTTTGACGAAGCTTGAGGATGATGGTCTCGACTATTCGTTCGAGGACGAAGTCTTGGAAACCCTGGTAGAACTAGAGCCAGAAGATGAAGACGGCTGGGATGAGGACATCGAAAGCTGGCATGACCTGTGACTGCTCGTCCTGATGGGCGAGACTTCCCACCTCTCAGGAATCACAACCAAGCCTTGGCCCTTGTCCGCCGGCGGCTGATTGATCCGATGCGCGGCAAACCTCGCCCTTCAGGGCGGGGAAGGATAGCGCGGACGGCATAGCCGTCCTCGGGTTTGCCCTCAATGAGGCGTCTGCTGCTGCTCGATGTACTGGCGGACGACTTCGATGGGCGCACCGCCGCAGCTGCCGGCGAAATAGCTCGGTGACCAGAGCGCACCCCCCCACAGCTTCTTGCGGATGCTGGGGTAGTTTTTTCTGCGGATCATGCGACTGGAGACGCCTTTCAGGCTGTTCACAAGGCTGGAGATGGCCACCTTCGGCGGATAGTTCACCAGCAGATGCACATGGTCATCCTCGCCATCAAACCCCACCAGTTCCGCCTCGAAGTCGGCGCAAACGCTGGCGAAGATGCCATGCAGGTCATCGAGAATGTCTTTGCTGAAGACTTCGCGCCGATATTTTGTCACGAAGACCAAGTGGACATGCATCAGGAAGACGCAGTGTCTACCGCGTCTAATATCGCTTTTTAGGCTCATAGACCAAAAGTATAGTTCCGGCCATGCAGCGACTCCAGGCCTTCAAATACGAACTGATGCCGACCGGCGAACAGCAGCGCCAGATGCGCCGCTTCGCGGGCTCGTGCCGGTTCGTCTTCAACCAGGCGCTGGCGTTGCAGCAGGCCAATCGGGAGGCCGGTGGCCAGTACATCGGCTATGTGGCAATGGCCAAACAGCTCACCGCCTGGCGCAACAGCGCGAAAACGAGCTGGCTGAAAGAAGCGCCCGTCCACCCCCTGCAACACGCCCTCAAAGACCTCGAAAAAGCCTACAAAAACTTCTTCGAGCAGCGCGCCGACTTTCCGCGCTTCAAGCGCAAGGGCCAGCGCGACAGCTTCCGCTATCCCGACCCCAAGCAGATCAAGCTGGATCAGGCCAACGGCCGGATCTTCCTGCCCAAGCTGGGCTGGCTGCGCTACCGCAACAGCCGGCAAGCGCTGGGCGAGTTGCGCAACGTCACGGTCAGCCTGAGTGGCGGCAGGTGGTTTGTCAGCGTACAGACCCGCCGCGAGGTGGAAATCCCCGTGTCGCAGGGTGGCGCCGTCGGTATCGACCTGGGCATCGCCCGCTTCGCCGCCTTGAGCGATGGCACGTTCTACGCGCCGCTCAACAGCTTCAAGCGCCATGAGGCCGCGCTGCGCAAGGCGCAGCAGGCCATGAGTCACAAGACGAAGTTCAGCAACAACTGGAAGCAGGCGAAAGCCCGTGTCCAGCGGATTCACGCCCGCATCGGCAACGCCCGCCGCGACTACCTGCACAAGACCTCGACCGCGATCAGCCAAAACCACGCGCTCGTGTTCGTCGAGGGCTTGCAGGTACGCAACCTGTCCAGATCGGCAGCAGGCACTACCGAGACACCGGGCAAACAGGTGCGGGCCAAGTCAGGGCTCAACCGAGCGATTCTGGACCAGGGCTGGTTCGAGTTCCGCCGCCAGCTGGACTACAAGCTGGCGTGGAACGGTGGCCATCTGATGGCAGTGCCGCCACGGAACACCAGTCGCACCTGTCCAGCCTGCGGGCATGTGTCGGCGGACAACCGCCGCACGCAGGAGCGGTTCGCCTGCGTCGAGTGCAGCTTCGAGGAAAACGCCGATCTGGTCGGCGCGATCAATGTGTTAAGGGCGGGACACGCCCGGTTAGCCTGTGAAGTGAGCGGTGCGGTCAGGCCGCCAGCAGCAGGAACCCGCCGAGGTGAGTCGGCCCTGCCGGGCTGAACACGGTAGGAATCCTCTTCCTTTCCGCCCTTGGGCGGCGAGCGTCAGCGAGAGGGAGGGGAGGATGTCAAGCCGAGACCGTTGCTTGGAGCGGTACAGACCCCCTAAGAAATAGAAGCTCTGCTACCCGAGGGAAGCGGTAGTACCAGGCACCGAGCAGCCATTGCTCACCAAGCTCAAGCGGCTCTTGGGCAAGCGCTACTGAAGCAAAGCAAGCCAGTTATTTTGCAATGCAAAATTATTTGAATTTCTTCTCTTGCTGCCTGTCTGTCTTATTAGTTCTGAGGTGCGTGACTTGCATGAGTACCTTTATCCCTCCACTTTGGAGGGATTTTTTTGCATTGCAATATAACACTAAAGACAGGTAAGTAGCTCCGCTGCCCCTCCCTGTAAGCCATCGCCTACAGCGGATGGAGCGTTCGCCCAATAGGCTCGGAACGGCCATCGGCGTAGATTGACTTCCACCAAAACGTCGAAGGAACGACGCAGGCTGACCAAGGATGGCAGCTAAGGGAAAGCCGCAGGATAAGCGGCTACTTCGTCAGGATGACGAGCACGCGGACGGAAGGAAACATGAACGGCGAGGCTAACCCCCTTGCCGTTTTTGTTTGTGCTGAGAAAACGCGGCTTGACCTCCTCGGGGTTAAGCAACGGCGCAACCGTTTCCCATGCTATGACCCTTTTTTCCAAGGTTAACTGTAGGCTCTTTAAAAACAATGACTTACATATTCGCCCAGTTTTATGGGGCACAGTGCTGCGAGCTAGATTTTTCCTTGCCAGACAAGGTGTTAGCTGTTTGAGTCGCTACTTCACTGCCGTGTAGGCAGCTCAGAAATCATGGCCACCCGTCTCCGCCAAGCGCAAAAGCTTCACTGCCGTGTAGGCAGCTCAGAAAGGCAGGACTGAAGGCTAATCAGGCGCTTCTGGCTTCACTGCCGTGTAGGCAGCTCAGAAACAGTTGCTGGGCGTCAGCAAGGTTGCGATCAGCTTCACTGCCGTGTAGGCAGCTCAGAAACTGAAACACCTGCTGCGATTGGTAGCCGGTGCCTTCACTGCCGTGTAGGCAGCTCAGAAATACGACGATAAGGAGCGCCGAATCTGGTGTAGCTTCACTGCCGTGTAGGCAGCTCAGAAAAATCCGATTTTCGGAGGTGCCAACGTGGAAAACTTCACTGCCGTGTAGGCAGCTCAGAAAAGAGCACGTCGAGGCGACTGACTGAAAAGCGGCTTCACTGCCGTGTAGGCAGCTCAGAAATCCGGGTAGATGGCCGCCAGCGTCATCGGCAGCTTCACTGCCGTGTAGGCAGCTCAGAAAGCCGAAAAATAGATATTGATTGCTACATCGAACTTCACTGCCGTGTAGGCAGCTCAGAAAGGCCTCTGCGCCGATCTATGACGAGTTGACGGCTTCACTGCCGTGTAGGCAGCTCAGAAAATGCGCCGCTGCGCGTACTCGTAGTCGCGGATCTTCACTGCCGTGTAGGCAGCTCAGAAAATTCAAGCACCCAAACGGTGTGGCGAGGATCAACTTCACTGCCGTGTAGGCAGCTCAGAAATGGAGGCCCGGAAAACCGCATCGGAACCGCTGCTTCACTGCCGTGCAGGCAGCTCAGAAAGTAGAGATGGCGGCCCTCGGGCATGCGCTCCGCTTCACTGCCACATAGGCAGCTCAAAAATGGCGAACTTCTACTCTTGATGGATCGCCAGCAACCGCCATTCCGTGTGCATTGCCATGCGCTTCTGGCTCAATCTATCTGCTTGAAAATCTTACATGTATAAATAACCAGCCTTCGCCTTATTCATACCCAAGTCCTAACATGGCGGCCTTCTGCCGGTAAGAGCTTTACCATGGACGACTTTTCCCCCTCTGACCTTAAAACCATCCTGCACTCCAAACGCGCCAACCTCTACTATCTGCAGCACTGCCGGGTGCTGGTCAACGGTGGGCGGGTCGAGTACGTGACCGACGAAGGGAGTCGCTCGCGCTACTGGAACATCCCCATCGCCAATACCACCACCCTATTGCTCGGTACCGGCACTTCGATCACCCAAGCAGCGATGCGCGAACTGGCGAAGGCCGGGGTGATGGTCGGTTTCTGTGGTGGCGGTGGCACGCCGCTGTTCGCGGCTAACGAGATGGATGTAGAGGTGGCCTGGCTCTCGCCACAGAGCGAGTACCGCCCCACCGGCCTCCTGCAGCGCTGGGTACATTTCTGGTTCGATGACGCCCGCCGGCTGGAGGCGGCGCGCCGTTTCCAACTGCTGCGTCTGCAGCGGGTGCGCGAGCAGTGGAACAGTCGTGCCCTGCGTGATGCCGGCTTTGCCCTCGACAGCGGTCAGCTCGACCAGTTGCTCGGCCGCTCGCAGCAGCTGATCCCCGACCTGCCGGACACCACTGCGCTGCTCACCGAGGAAGCGCGCCTGACCAAGGGGCTGTTCCGGCTGGCCTGCAATGCCAGCGGCTACGGTGAGTTCACCCGCGCCAAGCGCGGCACCGGCGGCGATCCGGCCAACCGCTTTCTCGATCACGGCAACTATCTGGCCTACGGCCTGGCCGCCAGTGCCTGCTGGGTGCTCGGCATTCCACACGGCCTCGCCGTGCTGCATGGCAAGACCCGGCGCGGCGGGCTGGTGTTCGATGTAGCCGATCTGGTTAAGGATGCCAGCATCCTGCCGCAGGCCTTCATCTCGGCGGTGCGCGGCGATGAAGAACAGGAGTTCCGCCAAGCCTGCATCGACAGCCTGACCCGCAGCGAATCGCTGGACTTCATGATCGCCAGCCTGCAGGACGTGGCCAGTCAGCTGGGCGGTGACGCATGAACGTGCTGCTGATCTGCCAGTGCGACAAGCGCGCGCTGGTCGAGAGTCGGCGCATCCTCGACCAGTTCGCCGAACGCTGCGGCGAGCGCAGCTGGCAGACGCCGATCACCCAGGCCGGACTTGACACCCTGCGCAAGCTGCTGAAGAAGACCGCCCGGCGCAACACCGCCGTGGCCTGCCACTGGATCCGCGGCCTCAACCACAGCGAACTGCTGTGGATCGTCGGCGACGCCAGCCGCTTTAACGAACGCGGCGCGGTGCCGACCAACACCACCAGCCGCGACATCCTGCGCCGCGACGATGAAAACGACTGGCACACAGGTGAAGACATTCGCCTGATGGCGCAGATGGCGGCGCTGCTACATGACCTAGGCAAGGCCAGTGCGGCGTTTCAGGCCAAGCTGACACGGCGACAGGCCGTGGCCGATGCTTACCGCCATGAGTGGGTGTCGCTGCGCCTGTTCGAGGCTTTCGTCGGCGCGGCGGCCAGCGATAGTGAGTGGCTGGAGCGGCTGGCCTGTGGCGATGGTCGTCAGGATGGCGACTGGCTGACACGGCTGCAGCGCGATGGCCTGCCCGGCCAGCAGGCAAAGCCTTCCGGCGCCGCACGCTTCAAGAAGTCAGTGCAGCAGGGCGGCAACCCCTTGCGTGAAGGCGGTATGCCACCGCTGGCCCAAGTGATCGGCTGGCTGGTGGTCAGCCATCACCGCCTGCCGCTGGGCGAGCTGTCGCGCCAGGATCTGCCTGCGCTGCCCACCCCGATCAATGCCGAATGGTGCGGGGCACGCAAAGATGCCAGCGAGCAGGACAGGGCTGCCTGCTGGCAGTTCGCCGAGGGCCATCTGCCCTTTGCCAGTCGCAGCTGGCGCCACCGCATTGGCGAGTGCGCGGCCAGCATGCTGCGCCATCCTGGCCTGCTGCAGCGTGCTGGTGCCATGCTGGACAACCCTTGGCTGCTGCACCTGTCGCGGCTGTCGCTGATGCTGGCCGACCACCACTACTCCAGCCTGCCGTCCTCGGCCGGGCTTGGCGATACCGGCTTTGCTGCGCATGCCAACACCGACAGGGGTGGCCAGCTCAAGCAGCGACTGGACGAGCACCTGCTGGGCGTGGCACGCGAAGCACGGCGGGTGGCGCAGGTGCTACCGCAGCTGGAGCGCCGTCTGCCGAGGCTGTCGCCACATCGCGGCTTTCGCAAGCGCAGCGCGGACCGGCGTTTTGCCTGGCAGGACAAGGCCTTCGATCTGGCCAGCAGCCTGCACGCGCCCAGCACAGCGCAGGGCTTCTTCGGCATCAACATGGCGTCCACCGGCTGCGGCAAGACGCTGGCCAATGGCCGCATCCTATATGCGCTTGCCGACCCACAGCGTGGCCCGCGCTTCAGCATCGCCCTCGGTCTGCGCACCCTGACCCTGCAGACGGGGCAGGTGTACCGGGATCGCCTCGGGCTGGATGAGGATGATCTGGCGGTGATGGTCGGAGGGGCTGCGGTGCGCCAGCTGTTCGAGGCCGGCCAGATGAGCAAGGCGGTGCAGAGCGGCAGTGAGTCGGCCGATGCACTGCTGGCTGACAACCTGCACGTTCACTACGAAAGCGCGCTGGCCGATGGCCCGCTGCAGCGCTGGCTGGAGAAGAGTCCTGCAGCGCACAAGATGGTCAGCGCGCCGATCCTCGCCTGTACCATCGATCACCTGATGCCGGCCTGTGAAAGCCTGCGCGGCGGTCACCAGATCGCGCCGATGCTGCGCCTGCTGACCAGCGATCTGGTGCTGGACGAGGTGGACGACTTCGATCTCAATGATCTGCCAGCACTGGCACGGCTGGTGTACTGGGCCGGCATGCTCGGCAGCCGGGTGCTGCTGTCGTCCGCCACCCTGCCGCCGGCATTGGTCGGCGGCCTGTTCGATGCCTACTGCGCCGGCCGCCGGGTGTATCAGGCCAATCGCGGCGAGCCGGGGCAGGCGCTGGAAATCTGCTGCGCCTGGTTCGACGAGTTCGGCTGCCAGCAGTCGCGCCACGGCAAACGCGATACGCTGCTGGCAGCTCACAGTGAGTTTGTCGGCCAGCGTGTGCAGCAACTGGCCGGGCAGGCAGTACGACGGCGTGGTCAGATCATGCCACTGGTGCTCGACAGTCGCCGTCGCCCAGAGGTCAGTCAGGAACTGGCCGCCAGTCTGCTGCCGGCGATGCTGCAGTTGCATCAGGCCCATCACACCCAGGCACCCGATGGCCGCCGGGTCAGCTGCGGCCTGCTGCGCATGGCCAATATCGAGCCGCTGACCGAGGTGGCGCAGGCGCTGTTTGCGCTGGATGCGCCGCAGGGTACGCACATCCACCTGTGCGTGTACCACTCGCGCCATCCGCTACTGCTGCGCTCGGCGCTGGAGCGCGAGTTGGACAGCCTGCTGGATCGCCACGATGCGCAGGCGCTGTTCAGTCATCCGCTGGTACGCGATGCACTGGCCGCCCATCCCGAGCAGGATCAGCTGTTCGTGGTGCTGGCCTCGCCGGTTGCCGAGGTGGGGCGCGACCACGATTACGACTGGGCCATCGTCGAGCCCTCGTCCAGCCGCTCGCTGATCCAGCTGGCCGGCCGCGTGCGTCGCCACCGCCCCGATCCTGTCGCCAGCAGCAATCTATTGCTGCTGCAGTACAACCTGCTGGCGCTGCAGGGCAGCAAGGTCGCCTTCACCCGTCCCGGCTTCGAGGAAACCGACAAGGCCCGGCTGAGCACTCACGACCTATACAACCTGATACCGGAAGAGCAATTGCAGGTCATCAACGCCGTGCCGCGTATCTGCCAGCAGGGCGAGCTGACTGACTGGCCGAGCCGTCTTGACCTGCTGGAGCACGCCCGCCTGACCGGCCTGCTGCTGGAGCAGGGGCCGCTGCCCGGTGGCGATGGCATCAACCCTCATGTGGCTGATTGGTGGGCTGCTGTCGATGGGCAACCCTCACGGCTGCATATCTGTGGTGTGCTGCAGCAGCAAACGCCTTTCCGCGCCGGTCGCCCTGACCAACCTTACGTCCTGCAGCTGGAAGACGATGACGAGGATGGCGAGCTGCAGTTCTGCCGGCTGGAACACGATGGCGAGCTGACCCGCCTGACCAATCTGCTGGAGCCACAGGGGTTGAAGTACGGCCAGCGCATGCACGCCTGGACCTGCATCGACTACCGCAGCGAACTGCTGGATCTAGCCGACCGTTTCGACCTCTCGCCCAATCAGTGCGCCCGGCGCTATGGCCAGGTGCAGCTGGCCGAGCCGAAGGACAGTAGTCAGGGCTGGGAATGGCATGAGGTGCTGGGGTTCCGGCGAAGGAAGTAGCTGTGGTTAGCGCAAGTTAGCAGAAGAGAGAAAGTTAGCCGCCCCGTCCTTGGCTATGGCCGGATAGTTATCCCGGGGCGCTGGGCTGCCTGTTCGGCAGTAAATAAGAACACTGATCGCCAGTATTTCTAAGCTGCCTGTTCGGCAGGCTCTGCACTCTATCACTGCTTGCTCTACCATGCCTATGCGCCCATTAATGATAAAAACACTGATCGGCAGTAGGTGTTGATTTTTTATCGAGAAGAGGCGTAGCCTGAAAAAGAGGTCGGCGATGGACAGAGGTACCAGCTCTGTCATCGCCTCAAGCAAACCCGCGCTCGCACACGCAACTGAACCCAAGGTTCAGACAGAGAAGGAGGGTATTTCCATGAAACCACCTTAGGTCACACAGGCCCGCCCTCCCAGGGCATTGCTCTGGGGGGATCTTGATCAATCTGTCTTCAGCGATCAATACCCCATTGCCTTACCAGGAGGTTCAATGGCGACCGCAATATCCCCGGATGCCAGCGCATTGCGCGCCGGCATCCATGCCTTCATCGACTCACGCCTGCAGGACAAACTCGACAAGCTCAAGCCCGATGAGCACGAGCAGCGGGCGAAGTTGCTGGAAGAACATCACCCGGCCAACTGGCTGGAGAGTGCGGCGAAGCGGGTCAGCCAGATCCAGCTGGCTACCCATACCTTGAAACCGATCCACCCGGATGCCCGTGGCAGCAACCTGTATGTGCGCAGTGATGCGCCGGAGCTGGCCGGGCTGGTATCGTCGCGCATCCTGCAAGCGCCGGATGACGATGTGGTGGGCAACGCGGCTGCACTGGATGTGTACAAGCTGCTGAAGCTCGAGCATGACGGCCAGAGTCTGCTGCAGCGGGTACTGACGCATGACCCGCAGGTGGCGGCCGCATTGTCGGATGATCTGGAGCAGGGAGCCGCCTGGCAGGCGGCCTTTGCCAGCATTGTCGACAGCAAGGGCGGGCTGGCTTCGCACACCCTGGCCCGCCAGCTGTATTTCCCTTTGGAGAATGGTGGCTATCACCTGCTGGCACCACTGTTTCCCACCAGCCTGATTCATCGCCTGCAGCGCACCCTGCGCAATGATCGTTTCGGCGATGAGGCGAAAGCCGCCCGTGAAGCGCGCAAGGACGGAGAAAGCTGGCCGCATGGCTACTGCGAATACCTGGACATGGCCATTCAGAAGTTCGGTGGCACCAAGCCGCAGAACATCAGCCAGCTCAACAGCGAGCGCTATGGCGAAAACTGGCTGCTGGCCTCGCTGCCGCCGCAGTGGCAGTCGGCGCAGGTGCGTATGCCGCTGGGGGTGAGCTCGGTGTTCGACCGTGTTTTCGGTGGCCAGCGTCAGGTGCGCGAGCTGACCGGCGGGCTGCGCGAGTTCCTGCAGGGTACCGAGCGCAACAACGTGCATATCCGCCGCAAGCGCGCCGCGATGGTCGCGGCGATCTGCGATGAGCTGCTGCAGTATGCCGCCAGCCTGCAGGCGCTGGAGCCGGGCTGGAGTGCGGCTGAAGACTGTAAGCTGCATCCGGCCGAGCAGCGCTGGCTCGATCCGCAGCATGCGCAGGGCTACAGTGGCGACTGGCAGCAGCAGGTCAGCCAGCGCTTTGCCAACTGGCTGAACCATGTGCTGGGTGAAGGCCAGCTGCGGCTGGATGAGGATGCCCATGCCCAGTGGAAGAGCGACCTGCATGGCGAACTGAAACTGCTGCGCGAGGTGCTCGACGATGAAGCATGAAGCCATGCTGTTGCTGCCGCACCTGCGGGTGCAGAATGCCAATACCATCTCCGGGCCGATGAGCTGGGGCTTTCCGGCCGTCACCGCCTTTACCGGCTTCGTGCATGCACTGCAGCGCCGCCTGCAGGCGGATGATCTGGATATCGAACTGAATGGCGTGGCCATCGTCTGCCACCACTTCGAGGCACAGACCTCACGGCCGGCTGGCAAGCGCACCCATGTGTTTCACCTGACGCGCAACCCGGTGAATGCCGACGGCAGCACTGCCGCCATCGTCGAGGAAGGCCGGGTGCATCTGGAAGTCAGCCTGCTGATTGGCATGAAGGGGGCGGACATACCGGATACCCAGGAGGTGCAGCGCGAGTTCGCCAGCTTCATGCTCGACATGGCGCTGGGCATGCGGCTGGCTGGTGGCAGTCTGCTGCCGGCAGCGGGCCAGTATCCGCAGCTGCTGACAAACCGTGGCACGGAGCAGGAGCGTGAGCGAGGTCTGCGTCGCCTGCGCCGCCGCCTGCTGCCGGGCTTTGCGCTGGTCAGCCGGCAGGCGCTGCTGGCCGAGCATGCGGCGCAGCTGCAATCTGCCGATCCGCAGGCCGATACCCTGGATGCGCTGCTGGATCTGACCCGCATGAACATCGAGCCGCCGCAGGCCGATGTCGAACCGCACAGCGCTGCCGCCGGCTGGCATATGCGCCCACGTGCCGGCTGGCTGGTGCCGATCCCGGTCGGCTACCGCGCCCTCGGCGAGCTACAGCCCGCCGGCAGCGTGCGCAATGCCCGCGACCGCGATACGCCATTCCGCTTCGTCGAAAGCCTGTACAGCCTGGGGCAGTGGCTCAGCCCGCACCGGGTGCGCGATCTCTCCGAACTGTTCTGGTATCACCGCGCCGAACCAGCCGATGGCCTGTACCTGTGTGAAACCACCGACTTCCAGCTGCAAGACACCGAAAAGGAAATCCGTCATGGCCAAGAATGATCTGAAAACCGCTTCCGTCCTTGCCTTCGAGCGCAAGCTCGACCCGTCCGATGCGCTGCTGTTCGCTGGCAGCTGGGATCAGCGCGATGACGCCGCAGCCTGGCAGCCGGTCAGTGTGCAGGCCAAGTCGGTGCGCGGCACCATCTCCAACCGCCTGAAGGCCAAGGATGCCGATCCGGCCAAACTGAACGGCGAAATTCAAAAGCCCAACCTGCAGACCGTGGATGTCGCCAGCCTGCCGGCGGACTGCGACAGCCTGCAACTGAGCTTCACCCTGCGCGTGCTCGGTGGTGCCGGCACGCCGAATGCTTGCAACGATGCCGACTATCAGGCGGCACTGCAGGCCACCATCGCCCAGTACGGCAGCTTCGCCGAACTGGCACACCGCTACGCGGTCAATCTGGCCAACGGCCGCTTCCTGTGGCGCAACCGGGTGGGTGCCGAATCGGTGCTGGTGCGGGTCAGCCGCCTGCGTGACGGCAAGGCCGAGCAGAGCTGGGACTTCGATGCGCTGCAGATCGGCCTGCGCGAGTTTCCGCACACCAGCGATCTGGATGCGCTGGCGACGGTGATCGAGCAAGGCCTGAGCGGAGATGGCCATGTGCTGTTGCAGGTGACCGCCTGGGTGCGCATCGGCGCCGGGCAGGAGGTGTTCCCGTCGCAGGAGCTGATCCTCGACCGTGGCGACAAGAAGGGCCAGAAGAGCAAGACCCTGTACGCCGTGCGCGACGTGGCCTCCATCCACTCGCAGAAGATCGGCAACGCGCTGCGCACCATCGACACTTGGTACGAGGGTGCCGGCGAACTGGGGCCGATTGCGGTGGAGCCCTACGGCTCGGTGACCTCGCAGGGCAAGGCCTACCGCCAGCCGAAGCAGAAACAGGATTTCTACAATCTGCTGGACAACTGGGTGCTGAATGGCGATGCCCCGGCGCTGGAGCAGCAGCACTTCGTGATGGCCTGCCTGATCCGTGGTGGCGTGTTCGGGGACGCGGAAAAATGAGCCACGACCACTACCTCGACCTGCACCTGCTGCCTGACCCGGAGTTCGCGCCGGACCAGCTGCTGCGGGCGCTGTTCGCCAAACTGCACCGGGCGCTGGTGCAGCTGGGCGATGGCTCGGTGGGCCTCAGCCTGCCGGGCCACAGCGAACGTGGCACTGGCCAACACCTGCGCCTGCACGGCAGCCTGAGTGCATTGCGGCAACTGCAGCAGCAGGAATGGCTGACCGGCATGCGCGACCATATGCGCCAGAGCGAGCCGGCTGCCGTGCCGGCTGGCTGCCAGTACCGGGTGGTGCGCCGGGTGCAGGTGGACAGCAACCCGGAGCGCCTGCGCCGCCGGCTGATGAAGCGCAAGGGACTGGACGAGGCCGCTGCGCATGAGCAGATCCCCGACAGCGCCATGCGCCTGACCCGCCTGCCTTGGGTGGAAATGCGCAGCCAGAGCAGCGGCCAGCGCTTTCGCCTGTTCATCGAGCACGGCCCGCTGCAGGACAGCGCCAGCCCCGGCCGCTTCAGCACTTACGGCCTGAGCGCAAGCACCACCATCCCCTGGTTCTGACCCTTTTTTCTGTGGCCTGACAAAGGCCATGGAAAATCAGGCACTTGTAACGCCTGCACAAAAAGGGTGTACCGGCGAGGAAATGGGGTAGTTCTTTAAGAATCAGACAGTTAAAGTGAAAGGGCTCTAGTTCACTGCCGCATAGGCAGCTCAGAAAAAATCGGCGTCAGGGGTGACACTGATTCCGAAGTTCACTGCCGCATAGGCAGCTCAGAAATTGCTTGAGAGTCTGCGTTCCGCCCAGCTTCCGTTCACTGCCGCATAGGCAGCTCAGAAATGCCAGCCCTGCTGGTGATCGCGTCAGTCATGGTTCACTGCCGCATAGGCAGCTCAGAAATCTTGGGCCGATGACCTGGGGGACCTGTGATGGTTCACTGCCGCATAGGCAGCTCAGAAAGACGCGACTTAGACACCCGCAAGCATACACACGTTCACTGCCGCATAGGCAGCTCAGAAAGCCATGTGCCAGTGGTCCCGCCGCCGCATTCAGTTCACTGCCGCATAGGCAGCTCAGAAAGACATCGCCAGGTTTGACCGATCGGTCTACGAGTTCACTGCCGCATAGGCAGCTCAGAAAATAGCCGACAGTCGGGTGGACCTTCGCGGCAAGTTCACTGCCGCATAGGCAGCTCAGAAAAGTGGCAGGCCAAGAAACAGCGCCTGAAAGCCGTTCACTGCCGCATAGGCAGCTCAGAAAAGGACACCAGACCCAGGTTATTTGGGCTGCTTGTTCACTGCCGCATAGGCAGCTCAGAAAACTTGGCGACCATGGAGCCGCCGCGCACGTCCGTTCACTGCCGCATAGGCAGCTCAGAAAACCTGGTGGGGTTTGCCGTCACGCATCCCCACGTTCACTGCCGCATAGGCAGCTCAGAAAATTGCGAACGTGCTAGGAACAACAACGGATGAGTTCACTGCCGCATAGGCAGCTCAGAAAGCAGTAACCCAGGCCGCAGTCGATTTCCACGGGTTCACTGCCGCATAGGCAGCTCAGAAATCAATGTGCACGTCGTCTAGCGTGACAAGAACGTTCACTGCCGCATAGGCAGCTCAGAAAAGCACCGGCTTGGTGTTGTAGTCGAGGCTCACGTTCACTGCCGCATAGGCAGCTCAGAAAGTGACAAAGCCGGCGAAGGAGAAGAAATGAACGTTCACTGCCGCATAGGCAGCTCAGAAAAGTCGTAGTCGACGTTGTGGCCGATCAGGTACGTTCACTGCCGCATAGGCAGCTCAGAAAGTAATGCTCCCTACATGAAAGACAATCGTATAGTTCACTGCCGCATAGGCAGCTCAGAAATGATCTATGCAGAAGGCGCCGATGTAGATGACGTTCACTGCCGCATAGGCAGCTCAGAAAATGCCCGAGAACGCCATCTACCCACGGCGGGAGTTCACTGCCGCATAGGCAGCTCAGAAATACGAGCCCACCGATACCGCTCCGCATCCTTGGTTCACTGCCGCATAGGCAGCTCAGAAATTGACCGCCGATGACCTGGCCGAACTGGAGCCGTTCACTGCCGCATAGGCAGCTCAGAAAAGGCAAAAAAAAGCCTGCGCGGCGGTCACCGGGTTCACTGCCGCATAGGCAGCTCAGAAAAACGCTGCCCGCGGGCGGCGCGGAGAGAGTCAGTTCACTGCCGCATAGGCAGCTCAGAAAGAACCGAGCGCCAGGAGTACCGGCCATCTCAGGTTCACTGCCGCATAGGCAGCTCAGAAAAACGTCAACCTGTTCCAGCAGTCCGCCCAGCAGTTCACTGCCGCATAGGCAGCTCAGAAAAGGCTCGCGCAGAGCCAGCGGGCAAATGGGGGGTTCACTGCCGCATAGGCAGCTCAGAAAAGTGAATGCCGTCCGGATAGCGAACACACTCCGTTCACTGCCGCATAGGCAGCTCAGAAATTCAACAGCAGTACTCTTTTCAGACTGGCAAAGTTCACTGCCGCATAGGCAGCTCAGAAACTGCCCGCTTCGGCGGCGTTGGATACGGCGGCGTTCACTGCCGCATAGGCAGCTCAGAAAAGAGAGCATCGGAGCCGACTCGAAACGTAACGGTTCACTGCCGCATAGGCAGCTCAGAAACGCAGGGCCGCAGGATCTGCCCGGCGCTATCGGTTCACTGCCGCATAGGCAGCTCAGAAAAGGAAACCATCGAATACCCAGCACACGATATCGTTCACTGCCGCATAGGCAGCTCAGAAATGCTCGACGAGCTCGTTCATCTCCAGCGAGTGGTTCACTGCCGCATAGGCAGCTCAGAAAACCACGGCGACCGCGCCGGCCATGCCGGGAGCGTTCACTGCCGCATAGGCAGCTCAGAAATCGTCGATGACGATCACCGAGCCGTCGGGCAGGTTCACTGCCGCATAGGCAGCTCAGAAAAACAGAGGCACTCGCGCTTCAAAAACTCACTCGTTCACTGCCGCATAGGCAGCTCAGAAATCTCCGCATCCTGCCATTGTCGCCCGAATCTGGTTCACTGCCGCATAGGCAGCTCAGAAATTCGCATGCAGCCGGCACTCCGGGAAAGAGTCGTTCACTGCCGCATAGGCAGCTCAGAAATAGGCAGATCGAGAGCTGGGAGATGAGGCGCTCTTCACTGCCGCATAGGCAGCTCAGAAAGCGTCCGACCTGCCGTCCTGCCGATGCCCTGGGTTCACTGCCGAATAGGCAGCTCAGAAACAGATCAAGGCCGGCAAGGAAGGCGTCGAAGCGTTCACTGCCGAATAGGCAGCTCAGAAATCCCCGTAGCGTGCCGTCCGGTGGAACGACTCCTTCACTGCCGCATAGGCAGCTCAGAAAGGTACCTTTCCCATGATTTTTAAAGGGAATTTTTCACTGCCGAATAGGCAGCTCAGAAAATGGAGTCGAAGTTGATCGACTTGACGGTGTAGTTCACTGCCGCATAGGCAGCCTGGAAATCGACGGCCTCGGCCCTCCTCCAGCACTGGCTTAAGCGTCAAGCATGGCCTCAGAAGCTCAGGTCAAGTATCAGTAGCCAAGTTCAAGCCCCCAGTGGGGGCTTTCTTTATTCCCTGGAACGAACGCGGCAGATGCTTGAAGGGGCAGGAAAATTTCCTCTGCATTTGGGTGTCTAGTGCCGACCCGTTACTCTGCAATCACGAATCGAAAGGGAATTTTTATGGAACTGCAACACATCAGTCGCCTGCTTTGCTCCACCTTCACTGCCGCCCTTCTGGTTGGGTGTGCGAGCAAGGAGCCGCCGGCCCCTCAGATCACGCTCCAGGACCCGGAGCAAACGCCTCGTGAGAAGTGGTCGGACGCGATGAAGATTCTGCGCGACGATATGGGCATCAAGGGCATGAAGGATGTCCCAGTCGAAACTGCCCGCCAATATGGTTTGATTGCAGGGGTGAGCGAGCCAGTCAGAGGTAATAGTGGCTCGATGGGTGACTTGGCGTTTGGTGGAATTGGGGCAGCCTTGTTTCTGATTCCAACCGGCCAGGCGCTGGGCTCCTGGCAAATAGAGCAAGCTGCTGCCTGGGTTCCCGTTGGGAAAGCCAGCAGTATGGCCGAAGCAATACAGGTTGCCATGGATACTTGGAGCCAGGCGAGAACGCGGGCGTTCAGTGATCCAACGAATCTCAAGGTCAAGCCCAGCGCGCTGGCGGATAATTCTCCAGGCCAATATACAAGTCCCAAGGAAAGGTTCATGGAGAACCCTATTCCTCCTTCCGGAGGCCCTGTGGATGGCCCCAGCTTTGCGCCTGCCGGGCAATACTATGGGCCAATTTTCTTTAGTAAATTTTTTGATCAAATTTGGATGGACGCCTACGAAAACGATATTGCGCGAGATAAGGCAATGAAATTATTTAGCTCACAACTACCAAGCTGGCTTGTAATTTATAACAGTGGCCAACCGAAAGCAGGGAAAGGAATTACTCCATTTCCACCTTCGATTCTGGTTGCAGGTAAAGAATACGGTTTCGTTGGAAAATAATACTAAAAAGACAGCCCCGCTTAGCACGGGGCTTCATGTTACTGGAAGATATCCCCTTTGATCTCCTGCTCTGCTTGAGACTTTATCTGATCGACATCGACGCCATCCAGCCGCTCGATATTTCGACTCAAGCTGTTCGGCCGTGTCGTATTATCAAATACATTTCCGAGCGAGCTACCAGAGCCTGTAAGATTTTCAAGTGTGGCGGTATCGGGCGTATCCAGATGACCTGTGGTATACAGCATGCCGATCCACTCTGAAAGATCGATCTGACTCCAGTCGATCTGACCCAACTGCTCAACCGTCAACGCCTCGCAAACGGGATTTTCGGGATCTCCGAAATCCAAGCCCAGTTGGGGCCGCCCTTGCTCTTGAATGATTCGCCCCACGACCGAACTGAAACAGCAGTAGGCTTCCCTCTTTTCCACGCAAGTGCCTAACACTTTGGAAGCACAGTAACTACCGACATAGGAGCACTGACGGGTTTCCTTTTTCGCCCCGAGCTCGAACTCTTTTTGCTCGCATTCCCAGATGACCTTGATCATCATGTCGGTAACGACATAGGCTGTATAAACCATGCCGACGAAGTTTACAAATGCTGCCGCTTGAGACGTAAGTTGCATCCCTCCTCCGTAGCGGCAGGCTCGAAAATGGCACTGGCCGCCTGCGTGGCCCCCATTTCCACCATTGCACTGTAGGTCTGCTCCATTAAAAATCCTTGGATTGCGCCAACTCCATATTTTTCTGCTACAGTTTTATCAAAAGAACCCGTTGCCGTACTCAGCACGTTACTCCACTCGCCTCTGATGAGTTTCGCAGCTCCGTCGAAAATGGCATTCTGAGCCGCATACCAATATCCATTGGTGATGGACTTGTCGATGGCGAGTGCATGCACTGCAGAAGCCATTTTCAAACTGGCCATAGTAAGTCGCACATAATCGAAGATACTGACCCCATCGGGTGCTTCACAGCAGTCGACATACCCGCCCAGGGCTTTCTTGCATTCCATGCCCTCGCCCTTGAAAACTTTGCAGGTATTGGATTCCAATACATCTGTCCCGTCCCCTCCGCACTCGAGATCATGTTCGGCAAACTGGGTAGCCTGGAGCATGGCCACGGCATAAGCGAAGTCGGTGCTTTTCACGTTGCTAGTATCGAAGCACTCGCCGCCCATGCAGTTCACGGGGCCGGGGCAATCGTACTTTATGCCCGTGTTGACGAGGGTGGGTACGGAAACGTCATAGCCGCAGTCCCAGACCTCTTCAAAGGCGTAACATTGCCCTGACGGCCCCTGGGCACCCTCGATGCACTTCTGCGAAATGAAGCCGCAGGAGGAGTTCTGCTCGTATTCCCGGCAGGTGTTGAGGTTGCCGCCGTCGTTCTGCGGGCACCGCTCAACCCCCTGTGCATCGGTGTAGCAGGCCATCTGCCCCTTGTAGAAAGAACATTCGGCACTCACAGTTGCCCGCTTGCAGAAGGGATCGATGTCCGGATGTGGCGAGGCCGGCATGTTTCCAGGGCAGAGCAAAACACCGTTTTCGGTGATGCAGCCGTTGGCATCTTTCTCCGGCATGGAGGTACAGGCCATTGAGGTGTTGCTGCAGAAGCCGTCGTTGATCATGCCAAAGATCGGCAGGCGGTCCTGCGGCCCCCAGCCGTTGTCGACAAAGGCCTTGGTCGGATCGTAGGTGATCTTGATGCGCGCATAGCCCTCGCCTTTGCGCGTGACCGAAGTGCGAGTTTTGAAGGTTATATATTCGCCGCCATTTTTGATTACATTGGTGACATCGGTGTTGGGGTTCACTTTCCAGCTGGTATTGCGCTCGCACTTGCCCTTCGTTTCCGGCGGAAAGACACCCGGCGTATGCGTCCAGAGCATCTGGTCGTTGAAATAAACCTCGAAGTAATCGTCGAACGCGGCATATTCAATCACGGCAGACTGGATCGCTTCTTTCGCAACTACTCGAAACCGCGTGTACTCCTCGAAGATGCTGCAGTTACCATTCCAGTAGTTGTCGCCGACTGTACCGACCCACACATACAGGCAGCCTACGCCGCATGATTGATAGTTCGGCTGGCCAGAGTCATATTCGACAACCCCGGCACTGTAGTCGTGAATGAACTCGACGGTTCCGCCCTGATCGACCAGGCGCTCGCAGGTCCGATACTTGGCGATGTGCGTGTCCCGCGTAGCGTTCTCGAAAATTTCCTGGCTCGAACAATCGCTAAAGAATTTCTTGAAGGCGGACATGTAACTGGTGGAGCGCACTTCATCGGCCTGACGAAACACCGGGTCGTTGGAAAGGTCCGGTGACACCCGGTTGGCGCTCTGAATCATGGTTCGGTAGGCCTCGCCCTCCTCGGAGGCTTCGTCTTTCAGGCGGGCATTGGCCTCGAGCCCCAGCTGGACGGTCGCGGTGTCATCCCCGAAAACCTCCTCCAGCGTGGCCGTCGAGGCCTTGCCGCTGTCCGGGAAGATGTCCTGAAGGGTTTTGTGCGGCTGGCTGTCCGGGAAGGCCTGGAGGACCTGCCTGCCGAGCTGCTGAGCCTGCGCCGCGCTGTCCGAAACAGCATCGGCCCAGGCGCTGTGGGACAGCAGGTTCAGGTGCAGGCCGATCAGGCTCACACAGAGCCAGCGGGCCAGGCGGGGGAACGGAAGGTTTGCATAGGACGGTATCTCGTGAGGGGGATACCGCGATGCTAGAAAGCCGGATAGGGGGTTGTGTGGGCTTTTCCGGCGATTTTCTGGCTTGATTTGGCCTCTTGAAACGCGAAAAACGAAAGGCCCCGGCTGGAAGTCCAGACCGGGGCCTCGGGTCTCTATCTGCTGCTCACGCCGACTGCAGGACGGTGACCTGCGCGTGAGCCGGAATCAGGCCGAATATCACCGCCCAGGACTTCACGAAGCGTGTGTCGGGCGCGTTGGCGCTGACCGTCCGAGCGACCTGCGGGGGGACCTTGAAGATCCTTCCCGAATCGATCATCAGCTCGTCGCGTTCGCGGCAGAAGATAGCGTGTACTGCATTCATGGGTCTTTTCTCCTTAGGGTGATCCCCGGAGTCCTCCCAGTCGGAAGAACTCGGGTGGATCACCCCAAGGGTGACCTCGATCAGGCGTCACGCGCAGCCGGGCTGCGCCTGAACCGATTTATTTGTTTTCGGTCCCGTACTTTTTATCCAGCCAGACTGCAACCCTGTAGCCAATGGCTGCAACGATGCAGAGTGTCAGGACAACGCCGGTGACTGCGTATGCAAGAGTCATGTCACTCTCCTTTTTGGGGGCCTTTGGGCAGCGCCTGAACGCCCGAGAATATCAAATCTGCTACCAACATTAGCATGCCGGTAACCAGCGTCAGGCTGACCTCCCAAGGCGTGGCTGCCAGACCAATCAGACCGACGAAGGCTGTCGCCAGAAGGCTACAGCCGACACCGATCAGGCAGCTCTGAAACCACCGGATCAGAATGTTCTTGAACATATTTTCTCCTGTGTGAACAACCCGACAGGAGAAATCCCCAACGGGATTTTCCCGTCAGGGGTTATGGGCGAAGAAACAGCCCGGCAGGAAAGCTTCCCGCCGGGGCTGGTTCAACTCGCGTGTTTGCGCATGATCGCCAGGACGCCCTCGCGAACGTCTTCGTGATCGGCCTGCAAGGCCGCGCAGCACACCTTGAAGCTGAAGGGGTGCACTTCGTCCGACATCACCCATTCAACCGCTTCGCGCCGGTGCAACTCGCTCACCTGGGGGTGGACGAGCTGCCTCAGCGTCAGTTTCAGCAGGTACTCCCGCAGCCACTCGACGTACTCATCCGAGATGTCGTCGTGTACCCGCAGTTGCTCCAGCGCTTCGTCCGACATCTCGAGGATGTCGAGGAACCCCAGCTGGACCGGCTCCTGTCGTGCAGGGGCCGGCTTGCGCACGGGGCGCCGCTCGAACCAGCGGCGCCGAAGGATCACCTCCTCGCCGAACAGATCGAGAGGCAGTACTGCCAATGCCGTTTTCATTTCAGGCCTCCTCAAACCGACGGAGGCCGCCCGGTAGGGGAAGGCCCCCTATCGGGTTGGTTGGGTGGTGGATCAGGCGACCAGGACTTCGCGCATGAGCTCGAAGAGCGCCTGCCTGAGTCGGGATACCTCACCCACGGCGCGGTACTTCGTGAACGTCCGGCTCAGGAGGTCGGCTGTCGCCTTTCCAAAGCCCAACGCGATCACGTCGATACCGTTGTTTTTGCAGCGCTCGACCATTTCCTGGGCCAGCAGGGGACTGTCCGGCGCACCATCGGTGATGACGAACAGGATCTTGCGCTCACCCTTGGCCCTGAGCAGTTCGACTGCCGCCGGCCACAGCGCTTCGGCCAGAGGGGTAAACCCCTGCGGCAGGGCACCGAAGCCGCCCAGCCGCACCGCCTGTAACAACCGCTCCCGGTGTCCCTTGATCAGGGCGCACCGCGTGACGCCATCCGTCCCTTGCTCAGGGAAGGCGATCGCCCCGGTCGATACCTGCGGCAGGTTTTCCACAGCCTGCAGCACCGCGTACAGCGCGGCCTCGGCCTCGTCCATCGCCCCACTCATGCTCCCCGACTTGTCGAGGAGAAACTGGATCGCGGCGGACTGGCGCTCGGCCCGGGCCTTGCTCCTGAACACCCGCGTCTCGCCCGCCTTGAGCAAGGCGATCCGTGAGGTATCCAGGCGCTTGCCCTGGCGCTTGAGGCTGACCCGGCAGTCGACCTGCGCCTGCAGCAGCCCGTTGAGGCACTGCCGCAGCCCGGAGGACTGCTCGAGACCGAGCTGAACCCGGCGCCCACTGGCCGCATCGCTGCGCAAGCAGGAGCGCCCAGCCAGGGAAAGCAGCCGTCTGGCGCAGGGATCGCGCCTGGCTTTCTGGCTCAGCAGCTCGGCCGCCTTATCGCCCACCTCGGAGATCAACCCTTGCAGGTCACCCGCGGTGGCTTGCATGGCCTGCTCGCGCAGGTCGTTCGCCTCCTGACTGGGGTGATCGCCTGACTGGCTGCCCGAATCGCCGGCAGCAGCGTCGCCTTCAGCCTCGGCCGGGGTGTCGCCACCCTGGCTGCGACTGGAGCCGCCGTCCTGCCGATCGTCCTGGCCGTCACCGGCCTGATCCCCAGCGGAGTTTTTCTGCTCGGAATCGGGTTGCCCCGCTTCTTCGCCTTCGCCTTCGCCTTCGTCCAAGTCGACCTTCGACGCCGAAGCGTCATCGCCCTCCTGCGGCTGGCTGTCCGGCTGCTCCTGATCCTGCTGGTCGCCTTGCCCACCTCCCGAGCTCTCTTGCGAGTTCTCTTGAGGGGGCTGCTCCTGCTGGTCGGAGCCACCCTTGTCCTGCGGGTCCTCCTGCGAGGGCAGCAGCGCAATGATGGCATCGGCCAGCGCGAGGACGTCCCGGGTGCTGTCGCACTGCAGGACCTCCCCGACCTTCTGCATGATCCGGGCACTCAGTTGAGCGCCCAGCAGCTTTTCGTGCGCCTGGAGCATCACCGTGGCCGGTTGCTCCAGATCCTGGCCGAGCACCTGCCAACGGCCCGCCAGCAACAGCGTGTCGTGGACGACGTGCAGCGCCGGTTTTTGGACCACCTCAGCCGGATCGAGCCGGTCGCCGAGAACAGCCTTCGCCAGATGGTTCAGGTCGCCTTCGGTGCCCGGGTACTGATCCATGCTCATCCGCTCGATGCGGATGTCTTCGAGGATGTTCAGCACGGAGAGCCGGAACGGCACCGCCTGCGCCTCGCCGAAGCACTGCATGTCGGTATTGCGGACATGCGAGCACTCGTGAGCGACATACCCAAAGGACAGCTCGGGATCGGTCTCCGTGAAGGGAACGACCACCTTGGTCCCATCCGTGTAGGCCTGGGAACCCTCGACCACCACCTTCACGCCGGTCTGCTCGCTCAGGTGTTGGGCATAGACCGGCAGGGAGCCCATCAGGGTTTTCTTTTGCATTGCGATTCTCCTTTCTCACACAGCGGAAAAAGGGAATCCCCCCACGCGGGAGGGGACTCCCGCAGGGGGTTGATGGGCTTTAGAACCAGAAGCCGGCAGCCTGGGGCAGCGGTTCGGGTTCGGTTTCTTCAGCCGGCTTGGCGACTTCCGGCTCCGGCGCAGGCTCTGGCGAGACGGCGACGGGGCTTTCGGTCACCTCGGCAAGCGCCGTCGCCAGCACGAGCTCGGATATCAAAGCATCCAGAGTGACCGAGGCCTTTTCCGAGTTCACGACCGCCTCAACGACAGGCTCCTGGGGAGCCGCCGGCTCGGTCGGCAACTGAACCTCCACCGCCGGCGCGACAGCCTCGTCAGAGCCATTGGCGATGTTCAGGTGCTTGATCAGGCGCTTGATCGACTCCTCGGTCGAGAGCGACGAGATCAGCGTCACGACGGCGCCGTACTGAACGCCGTTGACCACGCCTGAGGTGGGCAGCGCTGCGAGGGTCGCCTCGATGTGATCGGACAGGCCTTTCACCTCCGAGGAGAGGAACATCAAGCCTTTCAGCTTGGCGTTCATCTTGCGCACCGTATTGAGCGTGTTTTGCGTGACATGGCCACGAGTGGCCAGGCCGGTTTCCAGCAGGCGTTCCGCCGTGTCGGCCGTCTCGGCGAAGAGCTGATCCGCCAGGCCACGGACCTGCCCGCCCAGCGTGCTGGACAGGTGCTTGTCGCCGTCCGGCGCCACGCGGCAGGCCGCGTAGCCGAACTGCAGGCCGGCATCGACTTCCGCCTTGGGCGTCGCCGACGATCGGATGGCTTCACGCCATTCGACTTTCTCCCAACCTTGGTTCACCCAGTCGCTGACCCAGCGGTCATAGTTGGGAAGGAAGCTGCTCTTCAGGTCGTAGAATTGCGTCTTCAGGGCCTCCAGGTGGTCGACGACCTCCTGGATCTTGTCCTGCGAAACGGCATAGCCGCCCAGGAACTTGACCCCGCACTCCTCGACTGCCTTGATCGCCTGCCGCTTGATCTTCTCGAACGGCTTGAGCTTTTCCGGATCGATGACGCGCATCGAACCCAGCGAAGCCAGATCGGCCGGAGGAATCTTGCCCTCCAGCATTTCGGCCTTCAGTTTTTTCCGAGCTGTCCACAAATGGATGGCGGACAGGTCGACCAGCAGAATCTGATCCAGAATGCGGATCTCGTTCGTTGGGAGGGTCATGGGTGATTCTCCTTTCTCGATAGCAAAATCAGGAGGAATCACCCCCACAGGGGAATGATTCCCCCTGAGGGTTTAATTGAAACTTGAAGTTAAAATTCAGAACGGGAGGTCATCCGAACTGCCATTCTGGATTTTCCAGTCACCGCCGAAGACGCTCTGGGCGATCTTCGTGATGGCCAGTTTCTGCACCTTGTCGCAGCGATTGAGCAGCGACTCGTTCAAGGCGTCCTGGATGGGATTCTTGCTGGCACCCAGTTGGGTGTAGCCGCAGGCGATCCGCGCCCAGCGCAGCACGGTCCGGGTGGACAGCGTGACGCTGAGGTACTGACCGCCCAGTCCCTGATGCTGACTGCGAACCGAGTTTGCGACCTGCACCATCCGCTTCGCCATGTCCTCCGGCAGTTGCGGAAGCGCGGACACGATGGTCTGCACTTCGTGCTCAGCCGCCAGATAGGGCACTTCCCAGACGCGGAAGCGATCCAGAGACGCCAGGTTCTGCTGCATCGTTGCCGTGTAATTGCCGTTGTCGTCACCCTGCCCTGCCGTGTTGCCGCAGGCGACAAACCGGAAGTTCGGGTGTGGTGGCGCCACTTCGCCACCATTCTCCGCGATGACCAGAGGGCGTCCCTCCAGAACCGCATGCAAGCCCACCGTCACCGCCGGATCGAGCGTGTCGTACTCGTCGAGCACGAACACGAAGCCATGGCGCATGGCTCGCGTCAGCGGCCCGTCCACGAACTTCGTGTTCAGGTCGCCACTCACCGGGTCGGTGACCGGCAGGTTGTAGCCGGTCAACTCCGGCATCTCCATCCGGCTGTGCGCCGAGACGGTGAGGCAGGGCCAATTCAGGCGGGCCGTCAACTGCTCGACGAGCGAGGACTTGCCGGAGCCCGTAGGCCCGACGAGCAGAGCGCTATCCCCGCAAGGGGTATAGAGCCAGTTCATCAGCGGCCTCAACAGCTCCTGGCGGAAGAAATAATCCTTCTTGGGAGCCACGTATGGCATGAACTCGTGTCCGGCCTCGAAGGCGGGCGCTTGCGCGCTCGAAGCAAAACCGAACTCGCTCATGCCGACTTTGGCGTTGAATTTCATGATGCTCTCCTTTCTCAAATGCAACGCCCGAAAAAGGAGCATCCCCATAGGGGAATATCTCCCCCAAGGGCAGTTTTAAACTTTTTAAGTGGGTGTTTGAATTAAGCGGCGTTGACCAATGAAAGAACGGTCACGCCTTTGTCGTTGTTGCTTTTCGTGAAGGTCACCACCGGCTGCATGTTCAAATACAACAGCTCCTTGCACAGCGGCGACAGCATCCAGGGCGGACAACTCACCAATACCTGAGTCGCGCCCGTTTTCTTGGCCTCGCGCAGGGCAATATTCGCCAGGCGCTCAACGCGCTGATCGATTTGCTCTTTGGTCGGCGGATCGGGGTAGTACAAGAGACCTCTGATCTCCTGAAACTCCCTCCAGTTGCTCAAGTCGTGCACACCGAAACTGGCGAGTTCCGGAGTAATTTTAAATTTCGTCAGGTTAATGACGGGTTCGGTTTTCATTTCTCGACTCCAATGACTTGAAGCGAAGAAATCCCCAGGCGGGGAAATCCCCGCAGGGTTTGAGTTTTTAAGTTGCAGTATTTAGGCTGAAAGTGTCGTCAGCCAACGACCCGTGCCGAGCACGGACAAACATCAGCGCACACGCGCAGATGAATGATTCTTTGGAGAAAAAGTGGCATCGGTTGGATGCACTCTTTTTGAAATAACGCCCTCATATCAATGAGCGTTATTTGGAAACAACGCCTGGGCATTGTTTTAGGATTCTTAGGCTGTGTAGCGTACAGCCAACGCACCTATCGGCTCGTTCAAGGATGCCCAATCGGACGGGGGCCTGCAAGCCTGCGTTACAGCATCCCTGTTAGGGGCGAACGCGGAACATGCGGTCGTCGTAGCTGAAGTCGAGCACCTCGACGATTTGTACTTGCTCGATGGCTGGGTGCCGAGGGTTGATCACGATGTTGCGCTCCAGCGGCATCACAGCTGAGGGAACAATGAGCCCGAGCTGCTCCCCGTTCCTGATCCATTCTGTTCCGAATGCCATGCTTTGCCGGTCGGCTGGCATCGTGTTCCAGGAGGTCGGCAGCTCCGCAGCGGGCGGCTCGAAGTACAGGTCGGGATCATCGGGCAACTCGAACAGTGTGATCTTCATCGGGATAAGTGGCCGGGCAGGTAGATGAACGAAGGTTTCGAGACAGCAGATGCCGGGGGACAAGCCCATGTAGACCGCCGGCACTTCCACCTCATTCCAACGGCCACCCTCCAGCGCAGCGCCCTGGCCGGAAAGGTCTCTAGCGCGCTTGGCCTTTGCAATGCGCCAAGCGCGCATCAGGCCACCCCTCCCCACTCAATCGAGTGCAGCACCCGGCGGACCTGCCGAGCCCCCAATTCCGTGTCGCACAGCGAGAGCGGTGTTTTCCCCCCGAGCACATCGTTGCTGGTAGACATCCAGCGCGCCGCTATCTGCTTGTCCTCAAACACCGATTCAGCCAGCACGGCCACCTGAGCGATGCGGTCGAGTCGTTCGGATGCCACAGGATCGAGCAGTGAACGAGCCTTCAGCCGGCGATCCAAGGTGGACTCTGAAAGGTTGATGAGGGGGGCCAGCGTTTGCCTATTAAGGTCGAATGCCTTCTTCAAAGCCTCCACCCATACCGACTCCATTCCTTGCTGGATGGTCTGTATCCGCTCATGCTCACTCTTCAAGGCTAGAGCATGTGCCATGGTCCAGAACGACGGCGGATTCGGCTTCTTGCCGCTGGACGTTCTCTTGGCGCTGGCCCCAGTAACGGCGTGCTCGCCCATGCGTATCTCCAAATGATGATTTTTATTTAGTCACTTGAATAATACCCCAGCTCAGGGTGGGAGTGGTGCAAGGTGCGGTATCTGTCGTGCAGCCTGCGATGCGCCCGGTTGTGGTCTGCCCCGTAACCACAGGAAACCAGATCGATTTGGCCACCGGGTCACCCAGCGCATAATCATCGCTACCCAGCCTTTTGATCTTTCAGCGGTGCCGGCTTCCCAGCCTGGGTGGCGGGAATTGTCGATCTATCCCCCAGTCTCGCAGTGACCCAGCCCGATAGCGGGGACGATTAGCTCTCACCAAGCACTGAATTATGCTAAAAATATCCAGCGAGGTATAAATTATAGTAAGTCAGATAATTTAGGATAATCAGATGAGTCCGTCCCGTCCCATCTTCCACCGCAAGGCCTTAGCCGAATCTCTTGTGCGAGACTTGGCCGGCGAGTCCTTTGCCGACTACAGCTCGGGCATGTTTCTGGCAGCACCTCGCCGCACTGGCAAGAGCACGTTTCTCGAAAACGACCTCGCACCCGAATGCGAAGCCCAGGACTGGCTGCCGGTATACGTGGACCTCTGGGAAAACCGAGAGGTCGATCCCGCCGAGCTGATTGCCGGCGCCATTGGGCGCGCCCTGGCAGAGTTCGACAGCACCGCCCGCAAGGCCGCAAAGAAGGTCGGCGTCGAGAAGATTAACCTGCTTCGCACCCTGAGTTGGGATTTCAGCAAGCCGCAACTGCCTCCAGGCACGACACTGGCCAAGGCCCTAGATGTATTGCACCAAGTCTCCGGCCAGATGATAGTCCTGATCGTAGACGAGGCTCAGCACGCGCTGAACAGCGAGAGCGGGATCAACACCATGTTCGCCCTCAAGGCTGCGCGGGATCACCTCAACCGGGGCAACCGCCCCGATGGACTGCGACTGGTCTTCACCGGGTCGAGCCGGGACAAGCTGGCCAACCTAGTCCTCAAGTCCAAGCAGCCCTTCTATGGCGCTCAGATCACGCCGTTCCCGCTGCTTGGCCGCGACTTCGTTGAGTTCGTGACCGGCGTGTGGAATACCCGCCTCGCCGCTACCAACCAGTTCAGCGCCGACGACATGGATTATGCGTTCGGATTGGTTGGCCGTCGCCCGGAAATGCTCAACGCCCTGCTCACGGAGGTAAGCGTAGGCCTGGGCGAAGCCAGTAATCTCGCGGAGCTACTACGCACTGGCGCCCTGAATCACCAAGCCGGGGTCTGGAGCGACTATGAGAGCGCCTACAACGATCTTTCGCCGCTGCAACGGGCGGTGCTGGAGGTGATGGGCGAGCGAGTCATGAGCAAGCAGCCTTTCACGCCATTTTCTGAGCAGACATTTATCGAAGTGAACCGCAAGCTGGAGCTGGCTGGCGCTGAGGCCAACGCCAGTACTCCGAACGTCCAGAAGGCGCTCGATGTGCTGCGCGAGAAAGAGCTTGTCTGGAAGGCCTCTCGGGGTGAATACGCCCTGGAGGATTCGTCCATGGCTGAATGGCTAACGCGGAAGGAACGCGAGAAAAAATGAATATGCCCTCAGCCCTGATCGAACTCGCTCTGCATCGAGCCCTCAAGGCCTACGGAGGGAAAGTGGATAAGGCGGGCAAGCCGTACATCCTGCATCCGCTTCGCCTCGCGGCCCGCCTGGATGACCCAATCGCCCAGTGTGTCGCCTTGCTCCATGATGTGATCGAGGATTCCCCTACAACTGCTGACGATTTGCGTAACGATGGATTTCCAGAATCGGTCGTGAGCGCGGTTGTAGTGCTTACCCGCCGCAAGGGCGAAAGCTACGAGGCCTTCATTGACCGCGTTCGTGTCCACCCGCTCGCCAGGAAGATCAAACTGTTGGACATCGAGGACAACATGAATCTGCTGCGGCTCAACGCGGTGAGCGAGAAAGACCTACAGCGCGTCGCGAAGTACCACCGGGCATGGAAGTACCTGGACTCACCGGAGGCTTAGTTAACACTGTCCACGGTGATTCCTCGTTGCATGGCGACGATGCCAAGACCGTCATGAACTTGGTTGCAGAGCTTGCCCGGCGCCGCGCTCGGGCTCATTGATTTGCCGCTACGACTTCGGGGAAGTCCCACCAAGAGTCGAATACGAACTGTCAGAGTTAGGCAAACAATTGCTGGTGCGGATGATTCCGCTATGGATATGGGTCGTGGAGAACGCGGACGAATTCAGAAGCTCCAGAAGCCGCTACGATCAGCAATAAGCTCGCCATCCGGGTTGGCTGGCCCACAGGAGTGCTGTGCTCTACTCGGCAGGAACACAATCCCGGCCATCCGCCCCTGAGCAAGATTACGGCCCACTACCTACGCAGTATCGTGACCATGCGTCGTCCGTCCAATGAAAAGCGCCCCCTACGTGATGGCTTCGTTGGGGGCGCGCGTTGTTAGTGGGTCGAGTTCCCCACTACCTCATGGATACGTTTGGCGATGTATTCCACGTGGGTTTCAAGCGCGAAGTGGCCGGTGTCCAGCAGTTCCACCACGGCGTCAGGGTTGTCGCGCTTGAACGCTTCGGCGCCCGGCGGAATGAAGAACGGATCGTGCCGGCCCCAGATCACCAGGGTCGGAACCTGGGTGTCGCGAAAGAACGCCTGGAAATCCGGGTAGCGCTCGAGGTTGTTGGCGTAATCGAGGAACAGGTCCAGCTGGATGTCCTTGTTGCCGGGGCGCTCCAGCAGCAGAGCGTCGAGGGTATAGGCCTCGGGGGCGACGAGCGCTGGATCGTCAACTCCGTGCAGATACTGCCAGCGGGTGCCTTCCAGGTGAAGGATGGCATCGTGGATGACCTGGCGGTTTTCCGGGCTGGGCTCGTTCCAGTAGGCCCTGATCGGCGCCCAAGCATCACCCAGGCCCTCCAGGTAGGCGTTGCCATTCTGCGAGACGAGGCCGGTGACGCGCTCCGGGTGGGCCACGGCCAGGCGTAGTCCGGTCGGCGCGCCGTAGTCGAACACATACAGGGCGTATCGCTTGAGGCCGAGCACGTCGACGAAGGCGCCGAGGGTCTGGGCGAGGGCGTCGAAGCTGTAGCGGTAGTTACGCTCGGCCGGCACCTCGGTGAAGCCGAAACCGGGCAGGTCCGGGGCAATGACGTGGAAGCGGTCGGCCAGCAGCGGAATCAGCGTGCGGAACTGATGGGACGAACTCGGGAAGCCGTGCAGCAGGAGCAAAACCGGCGCGGCGGGATTGCCGGCCTCACGGTAGAACACGCGGACGCCATCGGCGTCGGCGAACTGGTGGCGGATAGCGGTTGCGGTGCTGAAGGAGGTGGTAGTCATCTGGGCGGCCCTCTGTAACTTTTTAAAAGCCTTTTAAAGGTTACTGACGAGTTCATTCTGGCTCTTTTTTGTAACCTGTCAAATCAATTTTTAAAGGTTATAATGCTACTCGTCGTCTTTACCCCGCCAGCGGCGAAGAGAGCCGATGCTGGCTCGTTTGCATCGGGTAACTTGAAAAGCGATGTATGAGGGTTACTATGGGCTGTCGCGACGGAGGATCGAAATGACTGCAAAATCTGGCGATGCTCCGGCCGAGCCCTATGTCCTGGCCGACCATCCCGTGCTCGACATGCTCAATACCGTGGCTTGTATTGACGGTGTTTCATACGACTTCTGGCAATCCGATACGGACGTACTGCGCTGGCTGGCGCGTCTGGAGATAGCCACCACGGACGAGGCGCCGAGCCTGCCGCCCGGAGCCTTGCTGGAGACGGCTCGCGCATTGCGCGAAGCCATTCGGGTTCTGGTCGAGCGGCGCAAGGCAGGCCAGCCCGGCGACCCATCCGAACTCAACCGCTTTCTGAAGCAGACCGCCAGCTACCGCCAGGTGCACTGGGATGTCGATAAAGGTCCCCGGCTGGAGACGGTCGGCGAGCGCAAGTCCGCCGCCCAGTTCCTGGCACCTTTGACCGAGCAGGCAGCCGAATTGCTGTGTGCGGGCGACTTCTCGCTGATACGGGTCTGTGAGCACCCGCAATGCACCCTCTGGTTCTACGACCGGACTAAGTCCCACCGCCGGCGCTGGTGCAGCATGGCGCTTTGCGGAAACCGCTCCAAGGTGGCCGAGTTCCGCAAGCGCAAGCAGAGCTGACGGCGGCGAGCCTCACCCGTTCCGCTGCGTCATTCCGGTGTCCTGCCACGGTATTCCGTGGTGGTCATCCCGGCGTAGCCCCAGTTGTCGGTATCGACTTCCTCGATGACGATGTGGGTGAGTTCGGGGCGCTTGTCGAGCACCCGTTGCAGGGTTTCGGTGATTTCCCGGATCACCTGGGCCTTCTGTTCCCGGGTGATGCCGTCGCGGGTGAGGCGGATGCTGACGAAGGGCATGACGGATCTCCTTTGTCCTGAAAGGGCTCACCACTTGCCCGAACTCATGCCGCCATCCACCGGCAGCACCACACCCGTGGTGAAGTCGGCGTCGGTCAGATAGAGCACGGCGGCGGCGATCTCCTCGACTCGGCCGATTCGGCCAGCCGGTTGCAGGCCTTCGAGAAAACGCCGAGCTTCCGGATCGTGCATCGGCGTATCGACGATGCCGGGGGCGACGGCATTAACCTTGATGTTGTGGGGCGAGAGCTCCAGCGCCAGCGCCCGGGTCGCCTGGTTGATCCCGCCCTTGATCAGCACCGGCAGGAGAGCAGGTACGCTGATGTTCGATTGCAGGGCGACACTGGCGGTGATGTTGACGATATGGCCCTGCCGGCGCGGGATCATGTGCCGGGCGGCGGCTTGGGAGGCATAGACGAAGCCCTTGAGATTGGTGGCCAGCAGGCTGTCGAGGTCTTCCTCGCTGTATTCGATGAATGGCTTGGGCAGAAAGATGCCGGCGTTGTTGATCAGAATGTCGACCTGGTCGAAGCGGCGCACCGCCTGCTCGAAGAGGCGCCGGGAAGTCTCCGGCACGGCGATGTCACCGGCGACCCCGAGGAAGCGTTCGGGGTCGCCCAGGTCGGCACCGACCTGAGCCAGGCGTTCTTCGGAGCGGGCGTTGCCGACGACGTTGAAGCCCCGATCCAGATAGGCCTGGACCAAACCCAGGCCGATGCCGCTGGAGGCGCCGGTGATAACAGCGGTGCGCGAGTTGCTCATGACGAATGCTCCTGTGGGAAGTGGAAAAGGCCAGCGGGCCGGCGGCATCACGCTGATGAGAGCGACTTTATTTGTGCCCTGGTATTTGGATAAATACGGTTTGATGCACTTCACTAATTACATGGTGTAATGAGTCATGCGGCGCCATTTCGACGACATCCAGCTGGGCAGCATCGAGCTGTTCTGCCTCGCGGCAGAGAGCGGTGGCTTCACGGCGGCGGCGCTCGCCGCGGGCGTGACGCCGGCTGCGGTCAGCCGGTCGGTCGCGCGGCTGGAGGAGCGGCTGGGCACCCGACTGTTCGTCCGCACGACGCGCAGTATTCGCCTCACGGAACAGGGACGCGCCTACTTCGAGCAGTGCCGCGAGGCCCTCGCCCAACTGGTGGAGGCCGAGCGCGAGGTAACGGGCCAGCAGTTGGAGCCGTCCGGGGTGCTGCGCATCAGTATCCCGACCACTTACGGGCACCACCGGATACTGCCGCTGCTGCCGGCGTTCCGTGAGCGCTTCCCGAAGGTGAAGGTGGATATCCACCTGAGCAACCGCAACATCGATTTTGTCGACGAGGGTTATGACATGGCGATCCGCGTCCGCGCGCAGCCGGACTCGACGCTGATCGCCCGTCCGCTCGAGGATGCCGCGCTGGTGGTGGTCGCCGCGCCAGGCTATCTGGCCCGCGCCGGAGTTCCGGAAACGCTAGACGACCTTGCGCGTCACGAATGCATCCAGTTCGAGCTGCCCAGCAGCGGGCGGCGCATCGCCTGGCTGTTCCGGGAAGCGGGGCGGGACCGGGAGATCCTCGCCGATGGCGGCTATGTCTGTTCGGACGATGTGCTGGGCGGAGTCACCCTGGCCAGGCACGGCGCGGGGGTGTTCCAGACCTATCGCTTCATCGTGGAAAGGGAACTGGCTGAAGGCTCGCTAGTGGAGGTGTTGCGGGAATACGGCGGATGCTCGCGACCGTTCACCCTGCTGTACCCGCACGGCCGGCACCTGCCGCTGCGGTTGCGCGCCTTCATCGATTTTCTCATGGAGCAGCGGGCACACTGGGATCGCGCCACCTGAATGGCCAGGCTGTCGGCAGGCACCGGGCGGCACCTGCCACTCTTCGGCCGGTCAGGTCCGGTTCTGCTCGAAGGCTTCCAGGGCGCGCAGCGAGTAGACGTAGGCCGCGCCGGCGTTCATCGAGATGGCCGTGGCCAGCGCCTGGGCCACTTCCGCTTCGCTGGCGCCGGCCTTGTAGGCGGCTTCGGCATGCACGCCGATGCAGCCGTCGCAGCGGGTGGTGACGGCCACCGCCAGGGCGATCAGCTCGCGGGTCTTGGCATCCAGTGCGGCGTCGGCGCTGGCGGCCTCGCCCAGCGCCTTGTAGGCATCGAGCATCTTCGGGTGGGACTTGCCGAGGTTGCCGAAGGCTTTCTTCACGGCAGGGACATATTCGGACCAGTTGAACAGCATGATATTTTCTCCTCGCGTCGGATGGTGGGCTGGCGGCGCCAGTGACACCAGTCTGTCCCGGAAGAGCGGGAGGGATTGCTCCGATCGGCCCGGTTTCTTGTCCCAAAGTCCCGAATGAATGCCATCGACAGACTGATCGGCCTGGCCGGTCTCAAGGGTATGCTTGACCTGCATTGCCGGCTCGAGGGTGACTGGCCCCTGGACCATCCGCCGCTGCCCCCCGGCGAGGCGACCTATCACATCGTCCTGCGCGGCGAATGCCGGCTGGAGCTGCCGGACGGTTCCGTCCGGCGCCTGAGCGCCGGGCAGATCCTCCTGCTGCCGCACGGCATGGCCCATGGATTGCGCGGCGGGAGCGGGCGGGGCGAGGTGCTGCGGGATACTTCGGGCTGGCTGCCGCGGCTGCGCCTGGGACACCCCGACGAAGGGCTGGACATGCTCTGCGGCCGCTTCCTCCATGCACCGGGCGCCACGCTGTTCGCCGCCTTGTCCGAACAGGTGCTGGTGCAGTTCCCGGCGGCGAGTGATGGCGACCCGCTGGGCGCGCTGGTGGGCTTGCTGCGGGGTGAGGCCGAGGAAGAACACCTCGGCACCGGCGCCGTCATCGACGCGCTGTCGTCCGCCCTGTTCACCCTGATACTCCGCGCTTACCTGGCGCAGCGGCAGGATATCTCCGGCGTCGTCGCGCTGCTGCTGGACCGGCGTCTCGGCAAGGTGGCGAACGTCCTGCTCGAGGACCTGGCGCGAAACTGGACCGTCGACGAACTGGCCCGGCAGGCCAGCATGTCGCGCTCCACCTTCATGCGCCGCTTCGCCCGGCTGGCGGGCATGTCGCCGCTGGCGCTGCTCACCCGGCTGCGCCTGGAGCGCGCCCGAGCGCTGCTGCTCGGCTCGAACCTCGGCGTCGGCGCCATTGCTCTGGAGGTCGGCTACCAGTCTCAAGGCTTGTTCACCCGGGCGTTCCGCCAAACGTTCGGCGTGGCGCCGGGGCAGTTTCGCCAAGCCGCCCGGACAGTCCGCTGAGTCGAGCATCCTTCCAAAACCCGGCCTGCCTTCCCCAGTGGGAGCCGAAAGCGTACCCTCCCGTCGTATTGGCCTGGTCCCGCTCTCGACTCTTGCACTCACTCAGACTCACTCAGGCCACCGTGGCCTGGCGTGCTGGGCGATCCGTTGAAGAGGGGCTGGCAAAGCGGCGAAAGCACCGCATGCGGTTTGCCGGGAGGGAAAGAGCAGCCCACCGGGCTCTGTGGAGTAAGCAAACCCGCCGACGACCAGGCATTGAAGCGCTTGTAGACCCGGTTCCAGCATCCGAAGGCGCTGGGCAGGTCTCTCCAGAGGCAGCCCATGCGCATCCGGTAGATGCATGCCCTCGACCGTCATGCGCAGATCCAGTTTTGGTAGATGGATTGCTGAAGCAGTACTTTTCCAGCTTGGGGTTTGGGGAGCAACGGAACAGAAAGTGCATTTAAGCCCGGTGCCGGCCCGCAAACCCTTGTGGCGTCTGGTGAGTTCGGAAAAACCACCGTTTTGCCGAACCAGGCCAGGGGCGTCTTCTTTGCCAGAGTAAAGGCGGCAGTAGTCGTGCAGAAAACCCGTTCGTCAAATCAAAGTCCTGAGAACTGCTCGTGTTCACGGCGGCGCCGCACTCTAATCCCGCCTTACGTTGGTTTTTTTTGGTTCCGTTGCTCCCCAAACCCCAGCTTCGACAAAGTTCGCCACTGAGCATCAATCGGAGCATTGCCAACCTGCAGGGTTATCGGTGTGGGAACTCCGATCCTGCAGGTTTGCCTTTCCTCATCGCCCCCTCTGGCTCGAAACGTCAACAGCCCCTAGAGCCTGTTATTAACCCGTTCGTTTCTTGATCAGCCTGGTGCTGCCAAGGCCTTGAGAGCAGTCGGCAACATCAGGCAAACAAAGGCTATGAAGTGAAAGCCCGCCAGCGTCGAGGCCAGGCGCTCGTAATCCCGACTCAGTCTTCGAAAGCGGGCCATCCAGCCGAAGCTGCGCTCGACCACCCAGCGCCGAGGCAGCAGGATGAAGCCCTTCTTCGCTTCCGTGTGCTTGATCACTTCCAGCTGGATGCCATGCGCCTCTGCCTGTCGGGCCGCCGACTCGCCGCTGTAGCCCTGGTCGGCGAAGGCAACCTCCACCGCCTCACCGGTCACCCGCTGCACCTGCTCGGCGAGGGCGGCCACCTGGGCGCGGTCCTGTTCGTTGGCGGGCGTCACCCGCAGGGCGAGCAACTGCCCCAGCGTATCCACGGCCATATGCACCTTCGAGCCCTTGCGGCGTTTGGCCCCGTCATAGCCGGCCCGTGCGCCGCTTTCCGGCGTCGACTGCAGGGTGCGGCTGTCGAGGATCACGGCGCTGGGCTGAGCCTTGCGCTTGTCCGCCAGCCGGATCAACTCGCGCACATCATGCAGCAGTTCCTCGAAGACGCCGGCCTCGATCCAGCGTCGGGTCTGCTGATACACCACCTGCCACGGCGGCAGATCATGCGGCATCTGCCGCCAGAGCAGGCCGCCGCGGACGATGTAGCGCAGGGCATTGAAGACCTCGCGCAGGCTGTGGACGCGATGGGCGGAGGATTCGGGCATCAGCGCCAGATAGGGCGCCACGAAGGCCCACTCCTCATCGCTGACATCGGTGGGGTAGGGTTTTCGGGTTGTCGTCTGCATAACTGCAAACGATAACCAAAGCAGTGGTTAATAACAGGCTCTAGAGCCATTGGCTGCCTTCGCCCTGGAATGCGCCAACCGGACGATGGCCTGAACGATGCCGTTGACGACCAGGTGCTGCCTGGCACGGGTAGCCGCCACGTAGAGCAGGTTCAACTCGTCGACCCGCTGCTCCGGGGAGATTTTCTCGTCGTCGAAGAGGTCCGGGAAATCCTCCTCCAGCACCACGATGTCCCATTCCAGGCCCTTGGCCCGGTGCACCGTGCTGACGATGATATCCGCCTCGTTGGGGTCATTCGTGGAATGGCGGCGCAGCGCAGCGATCAAGCGCGGGATGTCGTGGTGCTCCTCGAGGAGGCGGACCGTGCGCTTCATCTCCGGATCCTGGGATTCCTCTGCCGCCTCGTTGAAATCGGCGAAGGTCTTGAACTGCGCCAGCAGCCGCTGGTTGCGAATCCTCTCGACCTGTTCCTCCCGCAGGTGATGGACATCCTCCAGGTCGGAAAGCTGGTAGGCGTCGATCCCCCCGTTCCAATGCACGACCTTGTCCTGGCCGACTGCGCCGATGGCGGTCAAGATCACGCCGACCACCGTCCGGTTCAGTACCGTGTAGCGCTCGCAGCCGAACGGCAGGCGCGTCGACACCCGATCGCGCGGGCCGAACCCCACCAGGGGGCGGGTCTCGCCCTGCAGCGCGAGAATGGCATTGGCCACGCCGGCGATCAGCGGCCCGAAACGGAACGAGTTGGTCAGATAGAGCGCATCGGCGCCCGCCTCGATCTGCCGGTCGAGGGCGTTCTCCGCGCCGCGCCAGCGGTAGATCTGCTGCCACTTGTCGCCAACGAAAATCTTCCGTGTCGATTGCTCGGCGACCAGGGCGGCGGTGACCGGATTGCTGTCCTGGGCCTCGTCGAACAGGATCACGTCGTAGGGCAGCTTCGGCCGGCTCAACTGGAACAGCTTCAGGTAGGCATCGTGCTGGCAGGGAAAGTTGTGCTGGGGGTCGATCATGGCCTCCCACAGCCGCTGGGCCGAGCTGATGGTTCGCTCGATATGGGCGTCCCCGCCGGTGGTGAAGCTTTCCCCGTCGAGTCCGGCGAGCGCATGGGCCAGGCCGATCTCCCGGTCGGCGCTCGAGAGATAGGCGTTGAGCACGGCCAGGGCATCGCGAACGCTGCCCCAGTGGCGGGTCTCGAGCAGGCCCGCGGCATCGGTCAGGCGAATGTTGCCCAGCTTGTGCTGGTAGCGCTGGCCGAAGCCGGGCCAGGCCAACTGGTGGGAGGTCTTGCAGACCACGTTGCGCGGGAACTTGGCCGCGCCCTCGTCGCGGATGGCGCGGTTGTAGGCCAGGTACAGCATGCGCAGAGGGCTGTGGTGCTCGGCATAGGCCACCAGGGTGGTGGTCTTGCCGCAGCCGGCGTAGGCCTTCACGACCAGGTGGTTGCCCTCGTAGTGGATGATGGGAAGCTGTTCTGCTGTCGACTTCATGGTGAATCCTTTTTGCCCGGTGAAGTCGACGATGGTGGCAGGCCTGGCGGGCGCCGGGCGGCCTATTCCGGCGCTTTTGTGGCTTGAAAGTGAAGGATCAGGCAGGGGCAATGGCCCGCAGGGGCGCACGGGCCGTATGGTTTCCCGGACCGCCTCACGTGCCGTACTTGGCGTGGCTCTTGGCCCGGCGGATGTTGTAGCCCTTGATCCAGCCGCGCATCTCCGGCGTCAGGGGCTTGGACTGCAGGGAGCTGCTGCGCCAGGCGCGATCCGGCGGCTCCTTCAGGAAGGCTTGGTAGGCGTAGTAGGCCCAGCCCTCTTTCTTGCCCTTCGCGCGGGCATAGCCCAGCAGCTCCCGGTAGATGTCCTGCTTGCAGGTCGGCCCGAGCACCTGGCGGCGATCCTCGAGCTTGGCGAGCTTGCCCGCGGCGACGGCCACGCCATCGGGCAGCAGGATCTCGTGGGCGCATTTCGGGCAGCGCAGACCGCTGAACACGAAGCCGCAGTGCGGACAGGCCTTGGTCTTTTGCTCGTGGTCCTCCTTGTTCTGCGGGCGCTTGTCCACCGGCTCGCCATCGCCGATATCGAGACGGTCAGGCAGCGTATCGGTGGGCCGTCCGTTGAGCAGCAGGTTGCCGGCATGGTCGATGATGATACAGTCGGTCTTGCCGGTTTCCGGCGAGGGGCGCAGCCCGCGACCGAGCATCTGGTAATGCAGTATCAGCGACTGGGTGGGGCGGGCCAGCACTAGGCAGGCGATCTCCGGGTCGTCGAAGCCCTTGATCAGCATAGCCACCGAGACCAGCACCTTGATCCTGCCCGCCTTGTAGAGCCGCAGGATCTCCTCGACCTCGTGCGGCGGCATGTAGCCGTCGATGTGCGCGGCCATGACGCCGGCGGCGAAGAAGGCTTCCGCGAGGCGTTTGGAATGCTTGACGTTGCAGGCGAACACCAGGGTCTTGCGGTTCTCGCCCAGTTCCTTCCAGTGGGCGACGATATCGCCGAGCAGCTGGGCGTCGCCCATCACCTCAGCCAGCTCGTCCTCGATCCAGTCGCCGTCGGCCTTGGTGCCCACGCCCTTGAGCAAAGGCACGAATGGGGCCCAGCACTGGGTCGGTACCAGATAGCCCTGCTCGGTCAACTCCTCGGTAGTGATGCAACTGACCAGCCGGTCGAAGATCTTGCCCAGGCCGCGGCGGAACGGCGTGGCGCTCAGGCCGATCACCGGCACCTTGTTGGCGCGGCACCAATCGATCAGCTCGAGGTGGGGCTTGTGGAGGATGTGCGCCTCGTCGATCAGCACCAGGTCCGGCGGCTGCGCGGCGAGCAGGTGTGGCAGCCGGGGCCGCAGGCTCTGCACCGTGCAGATCTGGATGGGCTTGCCGTAGTCGGTGCATGGGTGGTCCGCCTGAATGGCGCCGGCATACAGGCCGCTCTGGTGAAAGCGGCTCAGGGCCTGGTCGAGCAGGCTCACGCTGTCGACGACGAACCAGGCCCGGCGCCCCTTCGCCTGCGAACCGGCGATGATGGCCTTGGCGACTTCGGTCTTGCCGGAGCCCGTGGGACTCATGAGCATTTGCACATACTGCTTGGCGGCAATGCCTTGCCGAAGCAGGTGAAGTTGGTCGTTCTGATAAGGACGAAGTTCCATCGGTCTCTCCCTGCAATGTAGTGCAAACAGGGATAACACCGCCGCCCAAAATCCCAAGCGAAGAGCCGGGCTAATTAGCCAAGTTCAACTTTCCGGAAAGGCCTGGGTCATTCTGATCAACTCGACCAGCGAGGCGGCATTCATCCAGGGACAGGCCTTCTGAAGTTGCCGGATGAACAAGGCCGACACGAAGAAAAGATCGGCGGGAATGATCGGAACGCCTTTCACGCCTTGCTCCCGGGCGAACACCTTGACATACACGCGACCACCTTTCTGCCGCTCCAGCGAAAAGCCCTTGTCCTTGTCCTGGCCGTGGTTCTTGAACTCGCATCCGGGCAATACGCCCAGCAACACGGCAGTGACCACAGGCATCTCGGCCCGCGTCAGTTGCAGGCGGATCTTCTGCGACCAGTTGTACTGCAGGGGACCGTCGGCGTTGGTCGCATCGAGCGCCACCGTAGGGAAACCCTGGCGGGTGGTGTCGGCCTCGAAGCACAGCGCGAACCGACCGCCATAGACGTGCACGGCGGCATTATCCAGGCGAGGATCCGGCTGTTCCGGCACCCGCGAAGTGTCGATGGCTGCCTCTGCGCCGATGCCCGCGGCACTCAGCACATCGGCCAGAAAGCGCCGGGCCTCCGCATCCTGGGGTGCCCGGTCGATGGCGGCGACGATTCGCGCACGGTCCTCGACCTGAAGGACCACGGCGATCTTTTCCTGCGGGATTCGCGGGAGCCCGAGCCCAGCCAGTGCCGCGTTGATCTCGGCCAGGGTGGGTCGGGCGGACAAGGCGCTGGGAGGCGACGGCATGACGAGCTACAGGCCGGCTTCAGCCGGCATTGGCCAGCGGTTCTTCTTGTTGCGCGCCTTCAAGCCAGCTCTCTACCACTTCGGCCCCGAACTGCTCCTTCCAGGCCTTGAGCGTGCGCTGGTTGCCACCCTTGGTGGCCACGACTTCGCCGGTATAAGGGTTGCGGTAGCGTTTCTCCTCGCGCGGCCGGCGTGGTTGCTTTGGTTGCTTGGCAGAGGGAACACTCTGCTTAGCCTGCTGCGGATCCAGCAGCAGGTTGATGTCGCGCAGGGTCTTTCCATGCTCCTGCATCAACTGGCGGAGCTTTTGCTCGAACTCCAACTCCTCCTGCAAGCGCTCATTTCCCTTCAGGGCATCGAGCTTGGCTTGCAGTTCATTGAGTGCTTCTTCGGCAGCACGAAACTCCAGGATCTTGGACATCTAAACTCCCTCGTCGATTAATTATGCCTAACGGCAACATATTACTACTGCAGCTGTTGCCTCGAGCAAATGAAAGCTCACTTGATTATTCCACTGAGCTGCAACAGCAAGTGTCCCACGACATAGCCCGCACTGGGCCAGCCCAAATACCAGGCTATTGTTTTCAGGCGCTCGTACATGGCGTTTATCCTTGAGGTCGATACTTTTTAAGCCGCTTGCTCTGGCAGGGAACAACGCCTGGCCAAGCGTGAGCCGGTGAAGTTCATTTCACTACCGCTTCGGCAAGACCCAACTCCAGATCGGCCCATCATTCCCGGGCAATCACCCGATCACGAAGATGCATGGCCACCTCGATCGTGAAGAACAGGCGCTCAAGGTCGATGCCCTCCTCCAAATCGGCCAGCAGCCGCTCGGCGACCACTTCGGGCTGGCGTCCGTTCGCGCAGCGCACACAGCTCGGCGGCGATCACCGCCCGCTGGGCGATGGTCAGCTGTCGTCGGTGCAAATTGAGGCTCAGCACTCGAGGGCGTCGGCTCCTTCGAAGGAGCGCGTACGGGCTCTCGCCCCAGCTCCAGGCAGGCGCGATAGCGGTTGCGGTTGCGGTTGCGGTTGCGGTTGCGGTTGCGGTTGCGGTCATCGAGGATCTGCTCTTCGAAAAGGATGAGCGGTTCGCGCTGCCCGTGGAGCTCTATGTCTTTGGCGAGATGGGTGAAGTCCTCATCCTGCAGGAGCGGAAAGAAATTGGAGAATGGGTGGAACTCGAGTGCTTGAAAGTCCATGCCGGATGCCCTGAAGGAGCCCGACCCGGGGAAGCGTGCTTCAGGGCGCGCGGCCAGGCCAGACAGTGGATGTCGAATGCTCTAGCAGGACGTTAAACAAGAACGTTCGCAGCGTGTGGGCCTTTCAAGCCACAAAATGGCCGGAAATTAACTTCGGCAAGCCTCAAAAGCAGAAAGGCCACCGTGGGGGTGGCCTTTTGCTTAGCACTGGCTTTCCAGATGCCGGATCAATTTTTCCAGTTCGGCCTTATCCGGCTGCTCACGGACGAAGCGGAGAGTGTCATCCGAAAGAACCTCCATTACGCCCCATTCTATATCCCGGAAGGTTTCATGGGGCTCGGGGGGAGCGACCCAGTAGGGGAAGCGGCGTATGACATATGGATTAGAGTTCTTCATATATATAAATTCCCTTTCTCAGCTGTGTCTGAGGAGGATGCCCTATTTTCAGCGGTTTTTATGTGCGCGTCGTCATTGTGCGATTTGGTCATGTCGAGCACCCATCTCGCCCGTCAATTAATGTCCACTCGGTTAACAAGAAAGACTGCCAATTACAGGCCTCCTCGAGAATTGCCGCAAATAAATTAAATGCACATTGCTACCGTTTCAATAACCTTATGCTTGCCTTGGCAAGCTCCAATGGTCAATTCAGCTTAACATTACCATTGGAACGCAGTCAGAAAAATCCTGCTGGCCAAATCAGACGTAGTGCGGGGGAGCTTTTGGCGCCAGCCACAACGCAGTACGGGCTGCGTCCAGGGCCTCGGCGAGGAAGGGTATATTGTCCAGGCTGCCACAGATCACGGGCTTCGCGCCTTCACGATCCGAGGGCAGCGTAAGGGTGACGTCCTCGGGAGCGTCCAGGTCGACGGTGAATGAGTAGCGAGGCAGCGGCGAGAGGACCACCGTTGCGATGGTTCCAGCGAAGGTCACGGTCGCGTCGAAATGGCGCCTCTGGTGCTTGAAGCGCACCTTCAGCATTTTTGCAGCAGAGGCATCCATTTTTAAAACCTCCCCGTCAGTTCAAACGCACATTTGCAATCGTGCGCTGTACTGTTTCCGTTGCCTGGCTCTGCTGGGCGGCCTCGCTGATGAGAGGCACCTGAGCCGACAGCAAGGCTTGCCGCGCACACTCCGCACATTTGCTCCACAACGCGGCAGCGATCACGTACCGGGCCAATATATCCAGGCTCTCCAGATCGGACTTCATGATGATCGTCTGGCGAGAGACCGCAGTAATACGCAGATCATAAGCTTTGCTGGGTTCGACGTTATTTATCATTTCCATGGTCTTATCCTTAAATGTCCATGCGAGGCATTGCACATGTGCAATGACCCTTTTTCAAACTCAAAGAGTGTCTGAACAGGTGGATCGATTGGATAACCGCCTGTCTAATTCGAATACCAGGCTTACGGTCCTTGTATTTTAAATTAGTCAGGAAGTGCAAGGCAATAAAACATTGTCGCTTATCGCACAGGTATAAGCTTCACGGGCCCGTTTGAAAGAGAGGCTGGTGTAACTTAAAAAACATGCGTTGCCGGGCCTTTGAGGGTCGAGGGTGATCTCGAGAGGGCCATGGTTGAAAACGGATATGAAGTTACTCTGAACATGGTCGTGCTCACTTGCACATGTAAATACATTTTTTAAGTGCTCCGATAAGTATGGGTAATGGACCTTTTCGAACTGAAAGTAGAAGGCATCCAAACAATGGTCGCGATTGAAGGCCAGTTCCGCCCCGAGAATGCCTAACTCGCTTAGTTCATAGGCAGCGATCCTGAATAGCGGTCCGCCTGTGTAGGAATGTCCAATCATTGGGTCCAGCGATTTGAACGTATTTCTGATGACCGGAAGTGTTGCGCCAATATCCAGTCCGATTACCGCTGGTTGGATAGGACACTGAAGCGCGTGCTCAGTGGGGTCACGGAAGGCTCCTTGATTTGATCTCGATTACGAGCCTTGAGTGTGCATGTCGATTTCGGCCGTGTGCGGTCATTTCAGGCCATTTTCTGGCTTGAATTCAGTGTTTGTGACTGCTCCCCGCCCTATCGGGCGAGGCTTCCCACTTCTCAGGCTGCAACCGGCGACACACCGGATTTATGCAAGCCTCGATGGGCAGAGACGGACAGTCCTTCCGCCTTCAACTTCAAAATGCCTTGTCGCTTGATGTTCAGGGCAGCATTGATGTCACGGTCATGAGGGGTGCCACAATCGGCACACTGCCATGCACGGACACCCAGCGGCATCGACTCTGCCTTGTAGCCGCATACGTGGCAGGTCTTCGAGCTGGCGAACCACGGGTCGATCCTGGCCAGGTGTCTGCCCTGCACCTTGGCCTTGTACTCCAGCTTGATCAGCAGAGAGTGCCATGCGGCATCGGCAATGTGTTTGGCCAGCTTGCCGTTTTTCAGCATGTTCTTGACTTGCAGGGTCTCGACGATCACCGCTTGGTTGTCGCCAACAATCGTGTGAGACAGCTTGTGCTGGAAGTCATTTCTGGCGTTGGCCACGCGCTCATGGGCCTTGGCCAGCTTGAGGCGGGCTTTCGCCCGATTGGCACTGCCCTTCCGGCAGCGCGACAGCGCCTTCTGCTTGCGCCGAAGGTTCGCCCTGGCACGCCTGAGAAAGCGCGGGTTGTCGATCTTGGCACCGTTGGAGTCGATCAGCAGGTGGGTCAGGCCCACATCGAGACCCAGCACCTTGCCTGCGTCGAGCGTCGTCAGCGGCGCCGGGGCGGCCTCACCGGTATCAACCAGGAGGGAAGCGTAGTACTGGCCGGTAACGGTGCGGGTCAGCGTGATGCTTTTCAGCTTGCCGCCCTGGGGCCGATGAATCCGCGCCTTGATCGGCCCCAGCTTGGGCACCTTGATCCAGTCGTCACCGACCTTCACCCCCACGCAGTGATAGCTGGACTGCTTGCCGCGTTTGCTCTTGAAGCGCGGATACCGGGCCTTGAGCCTGGGGTTGAAGAAGTTCTGGAAGGCCTTGTCGAGGTTGAGGCACGCCTGTTGGAGCGCCATCGAATCCGCCTCTTTCAGCCAGCCGTACTTTCGGGAGGTCTTGGCGACCGGCAGCAGCTTCTTGATGTCGTGTCTGGCACTCAGGGACTGGCCGTGGTGCTTGTAGCGGTGGGACAGGATGCGAAGAGCGCTGTTGTACACGAACCGCACGGCACCGAACTGGCGATGCAGAAATTCCGCCTGTTCGGAGGTCGGGTAGAGGCGTACCTTGGTGGCCTTCAGCATGAATCACACCAGAAAGCTGGATAAATATATAGTATTCAGCCCAACGGCTCCGTCAACCCTTGCGTCCCTCAGGCGTGCCCTGCACGCCCCGCTTTCCTCCCCGCCCGAATGGGCGAGGGTTCTCGCGGATTTTTGCTGAACGCTTCGTTTTTTGGCGGCTCGGTGCTGAGGGTCGATCGCCGATCCCCGATCAGCTTCTCCTGGTTGGGAGAAGGGGCCGAACCGTTACGCGACGGTGGCGAACGAGTGCAGTGGCTGTTTGGGAATGCTGTTTGATCCAAGGCAAAGGCTTTTCAACCGGAAAGGTTGGTACTGGAGGCTATTTAAAATTCGACTTATCGACGTGCCGTTTTCCGTATCGCCGGTTTGTGTGCTGAGCGACCTGCTCGATTGGCCGGAATGGGGGGCTGTTCAGGGAGCGCTTGGAAGTCTTGCTAGCGGCTCTTTGGCCTTGGGGAGAGGAGGGTTCGGTGGCTGGGTTTCCGTCAGGCACGACAACGCCTCGCCAGGCACGACGATAAAGGTTGGGGAGGGGGCGCCTTTTCGGTTTTGCCGGCGAGCGCTATCCGGCGCCGGAAAGGATGGCGTCTGCCATGGCATTCAGCTCGGCGGCCGGGAGCGAGGGATGCTCGCTCTTGAGCCGGAGCAGGATTTCATGTCGCAGCAGCTGTTCGGGCATCCTGCTGTCGTCGAGGGGGGCGGTTCGGACCCGGAGTCTGCCGTTGAGTGCCGCCGCCGCTCTGCCCTGCCCTCGCAGGTTGCTCCTCCTGGCCGGCGTGCGGGCGGTTTGAGCCTTGGCGAGTTCGAGGGCATGCAGCTTGCGCAGGCGCTTCTTGCGTGCCGCTTTCCGGGCCAGGGTATGGGCAAGCGAGAGTCGGAGGTGTTGCCAGAACAGGTCGGTGAACTTGATCAGCACCCGGGTGCGCACAAGCTGGATGCCGTGCTCGCGAACGGCGATGCGTTCGAGCCGTCGGGTGAGGTAGCCAACGCCCTCGAGCCGCTTGAACAGCCGGTTCAGGCAGGCCGGTGCGAGACCGGCATCGCGGGCCAGGTTTTTCTGGTTGTTGAGGCGGAAATTGCCGCCCTCATCCAGCCAGCCGAGCACGCCGGTGGCCAGATCCAGGCGGGCCAGCAGGGGATTGGCCACTGCCGCCAGGTTGTTGTAGACCTCGATGCGGGTGACGCGCTCGCTGCCGTTGGTGGAGATCATTCTGGGCAGCAGCTGAGTGCGTGTCTGGGCAATCGATTTCAGGCGTGCGAGCGCTTTCTTGAAGAACGGCAGCTTCAGCTGGGCCTCGGAAAGCCGTCGTTCATGGCGCGGATCAGCGCCGGGATCAGGGCGGGGCGGGGCGCGTAGTGCCGCAGCCGGGGATGCGGGGTGCAGGTTCTTGTGCGCTAGCTTGGCCATCGTTTCCTCACCGGATCGGTGGCGAGGGAAGAGGCGGCTTCATCCTTGCACAAATCTACAGGCAAAGTCATACTCCAACTCACCAAATGGCTGGTTGTCATTGGGGTAGGAACGGTCGCGAAACAGTTGACCTACCCATGGTTCTGCAGAAGGCCCGGTTTGCGAGACCGGGCCTTCTGCTTTTCTACGTCGGTTTAACTCATCAAAACCGTCACTTTCTTCATTCCCACGGCCATAGCGTCGGTCAAGGCCGCATCGCAGTGCTTGTATGTTTTGACACAGGTTCGGCGCGCATAGGTCAGGCAATCCTTGTCGCCATCCACGCGTGCAAACTCGAGCACCCACGCCTCTTGATCCTCGGCAGGGCGGATAGTGGCATCGGCAATAAAACCAGCGCTGACGTGCGCTGCTACGACTGTCCGGTCAAAGACCATGGCGCTCACTCCTTGAGCCTCGAAAGGCGACGTTGAAGCAATCTATCCATGATGCGTCATTTATAACCGTCAGTGCAAGATCGCATCTTTTTTGTGCAATTTCGTACATAAAGCGGTTAGAAATTAACAAGATCGCCACTATTTTGCCTGCACACATCCCAATGCAGCGGGCGTAGCTGGGCTGCATCCAGGTGTTCGGCTTCGAGAATGGCCTGTTCCTGGCTATTCCAGACGGCTTCGAATGTCGCTCTACGCCGTTCCCCGTATCGAAAAAGACGAGATCGAAGGTCGGCGCGCCGTAATGCGACGACAGGTCGCGGACCCAAAAACGGCGCCCAGAGGTGGATGGAACGGAAGGTGAAGACTGCATCAGGTTGCTCGTGGTGTGTGAAAGACGAATCCGTTCTCTCACGAGTTAGAGAAAACCCAAGCGGGCCTGCCGGTGGGCTTCACTGGCTGTGAATCTTGGATTAGATTTTTACTGTATAAAAACACAGTAAGCAATGGAAGATGAACGCCCACCTAATCGCCAGCCTCTCCCAAAGCCCTTAACCTCAGCCTCTGCCTCTGCCTCTGGGTACTGCATAGCCTGGCTGGGCGGTAGTTGCTCGGAACGAAAGTTTTCTCCCTCGAGCAGTTGGAGAGAGCTGTGGTCATGTTCACCGCCCACGCTGCGGCTGTGGTCAAGCTGCGCCAGCAGGCGAGCCTCGCCAACTGCCTGCAGGTGTTTGCCGGAACCAGCCTGTTCAGCCCGGGCGATTCCTACAGTGGCTCGCGGATCATTGCCCTACCCTATCCCACCGACGATACGCGCGATCTGGTTCAGGCAGCGATTGGAGGCCTGCGGGCGCTCTACCAGCCTGGCCCAGCCTATGCGAAGGCAGGAGTCGTCTTCTCCCAGTTCGTCGAGCACGGAACAATCACAGGCGATCTTTTCGCCCCCAAGCCCAGATCCAACAGCGAACAGCTGATGCGGGTCCTAGATGCGATCAACGCCAAGCATGGGCGAGGGACGGTGCGTTTCGGGAGAGAGAATGCCAGCGGCTCTTGGGTCATGCGCCAGGAGTTGCTGAGCCCTGCATATACCACCTCCTGGCAGGGATTGCCGAAGGCAAGGTGCTTTCTTTTCAGCGGCGATCAGCTCTCCAAGGGAGACAACTTGAACTGCTCGCGCAACCGAACCTCTGCTGCCTCCAAGGACTCGTCACGCTGCTGGTGAGTACGGATGAAGTCGAGGGTGAACCACTCAGGAGCATTCGGGCGAGTAGCAAGCAGCGTCGTTGACTTCGACTTGGCTTTCCTAGGCTTTACTGCGGGCTTGTCCGGCTTGGGCAACAGGCGCATATCTTTCAAACTAATATCGAAAACAAGGTGCGTGACTGCACGCCCCTGCTTGCGCTCGCTCCAGGAAACTTCGAGGTCAGAGAGTTCATTGATCTGCTTTACGGCGGGTTCAAGCAAGTACCGCTTCAAGGCCGATAGCTTCTCATACATATCCTCGATCTGGAGCATCCGTCGGAACTCTTGCATCGTAAAGGTACGTTGCCCCAGCTTCTCGTATTGGAGCAGCAGCTCATACAGCCGGATTGCATGTGGACTTGACATGCGCCCGATGCGATCCAGGCGGTAGGAGGTAAACTCGGCCTCAAGGCGAGTCAGGTAGGGAACGATCTCGGGGGCAAAGCGCATTTGAACAGCCCCGGCGCCGTCGATATAGGTCTTGCTGCTAATCCAGCGGATGGAGTTATGCCGTCTTGCACCGGTCTCTGGATGAATGTCGTAGAACGTGATTTCCCGCTCATACAGGGTGTTCAGAGCCTTCTTTAGCTGTCCGTACACCGAGTCGGGCCGCATACCAAAGAGTTTGCAGAAACGCTTGGCTTCCAAGGTCACATAACCATCAGAGAGGCCTGTTTGCGTTTCCCGAGCCTCGACAATTGCTGCCAGAACCATGCGCTGCTCAATCAGATCGAGCCGGTATCCCGCCTCGATAAGTCGATTCGATTTCACCACAAGATCAGTTGTACTGGTGTTCATCCAGACGGCACTCCTTAGCGTCTGGCGCGAATGCTAGATCCACCATGGATAGACGTCAATTTTCTATATCCATAATGCTCTCCTATTTTTCAAATAGCCGACCGAAAATTTCTATCCTTCACCGGAAATTTCTATCCTATATACCGGAATTTCCTATCCTTTAGACCGGAAAATTCTATCTTTTAACCGGAAAACTCTATCCTTTGGGCCTCTGGAGACCGCATCAGCCGTGGCTTTCAGCCCTCCGAAAAGCTTTAAAAGCTTTAAAAGCTTTAAAAATCACAACCTTTAGCTTCACAAGGGCTTAAAAGCCTCAAAGATTTCCCCGCTTTTGACTTGCCTAGCCGTTGGAGAGAAGAAGTGCAGGCCGGAAATCTCTATCCTTTGGGAGGTGATGCTTCATCCTGGTGACCGGAAATTTCTATCCTTTAAGGGACTGGATACCGCCCTCCTGGTGACCGGAAATCTCTATCCCTTTGGAAAGGTGAATGCCGCCCTCCCAGGAACCGGAAATTTCTATCCTTTGAGGCACTGGATACCGCCCTCCTGGTGACCGGAAATCTCTATCCCTTTGGAAAGGTGAATGCCGCCCTCCCAGGAACCGGAAATTTCTATCCTTTGAGGGACTGGATACCGCCCTCCTGGTGACCGGAAATCTCTATCCCTTTGGAAAGATGAATGCCGCCCTCCCAGGAACCGGAAATTTCTATCCTTTGAGGGACTGGATACCGCCCTCCTGGTGATCGGAAATCTCTATCCCTTTGGAAAGGTGAATGCCGCCCTCCCAGGAACTAGAAATTTCTACCCTTTGGAAGACTGGATGCCGCCCTTCAGGTGACCGGAAATTTCTATCCTCTGAGGCTGGGGGCCACCATCTGTGCGACCGGAAATCTCTATCCCTTCTTTAGGCACTTTCGTCCTTTGCCTTTTCCGGGTACCAGCTCGATCTCTACCTTGCCAAGTCAAAAAACTGTAGACGCTATAGCGTTGGAAGCGCTGCTGCCAATCCAAGCGTGCTACTCGGCAGCGAGAAGTGCTTGATGGAGTTGAGGATCTGGATCCGTGGCAACAGCTCAAGCCTCACCCGGACATATCTGGAGAATTCAGGAATTTTGAAGAAAAATGTATCACAACCTGAATTTTCACTTTAAAAAATGAATAACCCTATTATCATCTTTGCCATACCCACCCATGGCCGAGATTGACATGAACGTTCAGAGTGAATTGCCGGAAGAAAGTGCCAACTTTGTAGACTTCAATTCTCTTCTCTATCCGCCTCAGTTCGCGGCCGAATGCTTTGGCCTGACGACCCGAAGGTTAAAAGACATTGAAGAAGAAAATGGAATCGAGATTCGTCGGATACCTCGTGGCACCGCCACGGCCAGGGCCTATACGCTCGATGACATTTTCACAATCGCGGCCCTGCGCCGGGCAAAGGGGTATGCCAAAGGCTTGCAGAGGCAGATCGTGGTTTCCACCTTTGTTCAGAAAGGAGGTACTGGGAAAACCACTACGGCAGTCAACTTTGCCATTTATCTTCAGTTGGCCGGCCTGAAAACCCTCATTATCGATAATGATCCCCAAGGCGACTCGTCGTGCATGCTTGGCTATGATCCAGATTTGAGTGAAACAGACCTGAAAGCCATGGGAATTCCTGCTGACCGCCTTGTCGATGGTCATCTCGGTAACCTTGTTAGCCCTCTGCTTCGAATGCGCCCATTCCCAGGCAAGACCCTCAATGAGGTAATTAAAAAGCCCTTTGGTGAGAACGGTGTTCACCTCATTCCATCCGATGGTTACTTGGACGATCTTGGCGTTGCCCTAGATGCCGCGAACAATAGCGACTTCTGGTATGCGCAATGGATTGAGGCTGGCAACACGGGAGGACTGCCTGACTGTGATCTTTCCATTTACGACGTCATCATCTTTGACAATGCGCCTGCTGCATCCAGGTTAACCAAGAACTCCGTCGCTGCCTGCGACCTTCTGCTGTGTCCTATTCGTATGGATAAGTTTTCCTTCCGTGCGTTGATGCGATTACACGATTGGGTGGTTCGCTTTGCGCAGGACTATAAGCGCTCTCCTGCGCTTGCGGCTTTGCCGACAATGTTTATCAAAAACCGTAGGCGCCTTCTTGAGAACCTAGTGCTTCTCAATGAGCTCTTCCCTGATCGGGTTACGGACGAAAGGCTCTACTTTTCCGAGGATTACGGTAAAGCCCTGGACCAGGGGGTTCCATTGCTTCTCTGGAAAGGAGCGACATCCAAAACATTCGAATCAGCCAGGACTGTCTTCGGTGAGATTCTCGAGCGTATGCGAGCGATAGCCTGATCCTGGGACCGTTCAAGGTGTTGCTTGAAGCAACAGTGTTAGCCCTGCCGGGGTGTTGCTTGAAGCAACAGTGTTAGCCCTGCCGGGGTGTTGCTTGAAGCAACAGTGTTAGCCCTGCCGGGGTGTTGCTTGAAGCAACAGTGTTAGCCCTGCCGGGGTGTTGCTTGAAGCAACAGTGTTAGCCCTGCCGGGGTGTTGCTTGAAGCAACAGTGTTAGCCCTGCCGGGGTGTTGCTTGAAGCAACAGTGTTAGCCCTGCCGGGGTGTTGCTTGAAGCAACAGTGTTAGCCCTGCCGGGGTGTTGCTTGAAGCAACAGTGTTAGCCCTGCCGGGGTGTTGCTTGAAGCAACAGTGTTGGCCCTGCCGGGGTGTTGCTTGAAGCAACAGTGTTAGCCCTGCCGGGGTGTTGCTTGAAGCAACACCCTTACCCCCGAGTGACCTGTTGCTTCAAGCAACAGCTGAACATGGAGAATTTGGAGTGAGATCTGACGACTATCCAGGCCGTAAAAGAACGGCAGGAATGGTGGGGCTAAGGATGCCAGCAACTGCACCGCAACCGACGGAACAGGTATCAAGAGCTCAAATGCTTGCCATGAGCAAAGAAGATGATGGCCCTGCTGAGGCTGCTGTAGAGCTCGTAGCCAAAAATGACTCACAAACGACTTTGGTAGAGCTCCCTGTCGAGGCGATCAAGACCTCCCCCTACCAGCCACGTCTGACATTCAATGAGGCTGCCATTGAGGAGCTGGCCAACTCGATCCAATCCATAGGTCTGATCAAACCTTTGATTGTTCGCCCCATCGGATCGAGTGAGTATGAGCTGATCGGTGGAGAACGGCGTTGGCGAGCCCACAAGCTTGTGGGGCTCAAAACGGTAATGGCTTACGTTCGTCCAATGAGCGATGCCATGGCGAAAATTCTGGCCCTCACGGATAACGAGGGACAGGAGCCACTTACTGAATATGAGCGTGGCCGCAGCTACGCCATATTCTGTCCTCTGGTGATGAGTCCAGTCAGCGAGCCTTGGCCAGGCGGTTGGGTGTGAATGTTTCCATTGTCAGTCGTTGCCTGCTTCTGATGGAGTTGCCAGAGGAGGTACGCAAGATTCTGGACAAGAATCCTGGCTTGATCGGCGGCCTGAAGGCCAAAGAGTTCATTGAGTTTGGAAAAACTCATCCTGAACTGCTGCTGGAGGCGATCATCGCGATGTGCGACGAGGGCCTCAGCCAGGTGCAGGCTCTACGCTGGATCAGCAAAAAAATTTCCGAGCAGCAGGGTAATCCGGATCTGTCGAGAGTCGTATCGAAATCATTCACCGGGCTCGGGACGATGAAAATTGACGGGCGCAAAATGGAATTTCGCTGCGAAAAGAATGTGAACATGGAAGTGTTCAGTGAACAGCTGGCCGCGTTCCTGGAAACGTTGACATCCTCCCCTTCCTCTCGCTGACGCTCGCCGCCCAAGGGCGGAAAGGAAGGGGATTCCTACCGTGTTCAGCCCGACAGGGCTGACTCACCTCGGTGGGTTCCTGCTGCTGGCGGCCTTGCTGCACCGCTCACTTTACAGGCTAACCGGGCGTGTCCCGCCCTTAGCACATTGATGGCGCCGACCAGATCGGCGTTTTCCTCGAAGCCGCACTCGACGCAGGCGAATCGCTCCTGCGTGCGGCGGTTCTCCGCCGATACATGCCCGCAGGCTGGACAGGTGCGACTGGTGTTCCGCGGCGGCACCGCCACCAGATGGCCACTGCTCCACGCCAGCTTGTAATCCAGCTGGCGGCGGAACTCAAATCAGCTCTGGTCCAGAATCGCTCGGTTGAGCCCTGACTTGGCCCGCACCTGTTCGCTCGGCATCGACCTGGGGCTGAAAGACCTGTTCGTCACCAGCAAGGGCGAACGATTCGGCAATCCCCGCCACAGCGCGAAATACGCCTCCCGTCTGGCCCTGGCCCAACGCCGGCTGGGGAGGAAGCAGCCCGGCTCGAAGAACCGCGCCAGGGCCCGACGGAAAGTGGCCCGTATTCATGCGAAAATTTCCGATTGCCGAGCGGACGGCTTGCACAAGCTGTCCCGCAGACTGATCAACGAGAACCAAGTGGTCTGCGCCGAAACCCTTGCCGTGAAGAACATGATCCGCAATCCGAAACTGGGCAAGGCCATTGCCGATGCCGGCTGGGGCGAGTTTGTTCGCCAGCTGGAATACAAGGGCGGGTGGGCCGGTCGGCAGATCGTCCAGATCGACCGCTGGTATCCCAGCTCGAAGCGCTGCTCCTGCTGCGGGCATACCCTCGGGCGCCTGCCGCTGGATGTTCGCCGCTGGAGCTGCCCGGAATGCGCAACCGAGCATGACCGCGACGTGAACGCCGCGATCAACGTGAAAGCCGCCGGGCTGGCGGTGTTAGCCCTTGGAGAGAACGTAAGCGGCATGGGTCAAGTATCCGTGTCCTGTTCTCGGTGAATTGGGAATCCCCTTCCTTCAGGGAGGGGAGCAGTCAAGAAGCGTGGTTGCCAAGCTGGTTTGCCTGGAGGGGAGGCGGTCAGTATTCGGTGTTCCGATAGGTTGAGGCGACATTCGCTTCCTCGACCTTATTGGGTGAAATTTCCTCGGTTTCTCGCCGACGACTGGATAGGAAGAGATCCCGGTTGGGTAAAACCTCTATCCGGCGCTTTTCATCAGGTCGCTTGGCTTGACGCGCATTACGATCGAAGTTTTTCAATTCCCTCATCTCGAAAGTATTTTCTCCAGCCATGACGAACATTGGCAGGTTGGCGTGGATCATCGCGTCATAGCGTGAGCTGTCGGTGAACCACAGCATGGCACGCGGATGGGGCGCTACCGACTTTCGCTCTGTAAGTACTTCAGAGTCGGCCATGTTCACCAGAGTGCGCAACTCTAGGAATTCTGGGGTTTCTTCGATCTGCAGACCTTCGCGACCGGCTCTAGCTTCGGCACTTGCCTGAAGTGTTTCGCGCACCTTGGCGGTGGAGACCCTGCCGGTGGCGGTGGTGTGGCCTGCCCAGGTGAAGGTGATCAGCCGCGGGGCTCCTTCGAAGCACTGGATGTGGCGCAGCAGCTGCTTGGTGTTGAACTTGGCACCCAGTGCTCGGCGCATGAGACGGGGGCGGGCGGCCGGCACGAGATTGAGCTCGAGGCGCAGTTTCTCGATGGCTGCAGCCACTTCATCCTTGAGCGCGTTGATTTGGCGGACCTTTTCCAAGACCGATTCGCTGACTACGAAGTAGCCTGGCAGGCGTATGACGGTACCAGGTGCCTGGCCGAGGTCGCGCTCGAATTCAACCAGTGCCATTTGTGTCGCTGCCACGGCTTCTTGCCCAACCAGGCGTTCGACCTGGATGGTATCGGGGGTCCGCTGTTCTGTGAGCAAGGGGAGCCGCCAGACCATACCTGAGACAACGTGGTCGGGCCAGATGAGGTTGAAGTCGTGCAGTGCGCCGCGCAGTCGGGCAAATGTGCTCTGGATCTCTTTGTACATGGAGGGGCTCCTTAGCTGATAATACCATCCCTACATATTCAATCTTAGCATGCCCCCTCACGCCTGACCCGTTTGGCTGTTCTTCCTGCTTGGCCAGCTTTTTTCTTGCTTCTTTCTCTCCTTTCTTCTTCTTTTTTCTTGAGTTGTGGGGAGAAGGAGGGGAGGAAGCTGCTTTAGGTGGGAAGTTGGTTGGGTAGTATAGGGATGGTATTATCATGCAGGAGAGTCTGTTTCTGATCCGCTTGGTCCTCCAATCTCGGCAAGAGACTCCAGATGTCGTCCAAGCTGTTTGTCACGGACTATGGTCTGATGGCCCACCTGCAGGGACTGAGTAACCGTCTTCCGAGTCACGGTTGCCATGTAGAGGAAGCGGCGAATCTCGAAGCGCCCGCCCTGATATTCGGGTCAGCCTGGCGACGGTATGGACGTTTCTCGACCGGCACGGCATGACGTTCAAAAAAAGACCGCGCATGCGGCCGAGCAGCAGCGGCCGGATGTCCAGGCAGCCCGACAGGAGTGGTTCGAGGAACAACCCGGTTTCGACTGGCGCAAGCTGATCTGATCTTCGTCGACGAAACCGCCGCCGCGACGAACCTGGCCCGCCTGCGAGGCTGGGCCCCTCGCGGCGAGCGCTGCCTGGCCGCGGTCCCTCACGGTCACTGGAAAACCACGACCTTTACCGCCGGCCTGCGCGTGGGCGGGCTAACTGCTCCGCTGGTGCTCGACGGCGCCATGAACGGCCCGGCCTTCCTGGCCTATGTCGGGCAGGTCCTGGTTCCCGAGCTGACGCCCGGCGATATCGTGGTGATGGACAACCTGCCGGCCCACAAGGTCGCGGGGGTACGCCAGGCCATTGAAGGCGCAGGAGCCACACTGCGCTACCTGCCTCCCTATAGCCCCGGCCTGAACCCGATCGAGATGGCCTTCTCCAAGCTCAAGGCGCTGCTGCGAAAGGCGGCGGCGCGGACCGTGCCGGAGCTGTGGCAGAGCATTGGCGAGGCAATCGGGCAGTTCTCGGCGCAGGACTGCAGGCACTACTTCGAGGCAGCCGGATATGAATCGGGATAAGGTAAAAATGCTCTAGGGCCTGTTAACACTACTCCGCGCGGTCGCGACGGAGCCTGTTTTTGCGCGGAGTTAGGTGCGAGGAGAGAAGTTTGGTCATTCCAAATGAACGACGAGCAACGACGCACTGCGCAAAAACAGGCCCGTCCCTGTGGGTTGCGCGGCAAATGGCGCCATGCGTCGTTGCGGGACTTGGCAAGGGAATGCCATTCCCTGCGTCCCGCGCCTCGCCTGGCGCCATTTGGCGCAGCAACGCGGCTCGCGGAGAGTAGTGGTAACAGGCCCTAGCGCATGACGCCGAAGCGTTCATGCGTAGGATGCGCGGCAGTTTTGCTCAATTGCTGGAATAGGCCAAGTCTACTTGTTCGAGTTCAAGGTGGTGGAGCTGGTGCCCGAAGGCAAGGCACTGCAGCAGATCCGCGAGCGCGGTTATGCCGAGAAGTACCACGCGCCGATTCACCTGATCGGCGTGGAGTTCAGCCACAAGAGTCGAAGTGTGGTGGGGTTCGAGGTAGAGCAGGGCTACTGACCACTTCGCGCAAGTAGACGTTGGTGAGATCCAAGGCTAGCGGAGTAAGGAAACAGCTGGCCGGGTTAAAATTTACGCTACAAGGTTGGGCACTTTGCTCAAATCAAAACGGTCACAGATCTGCTTGAGTTCACCCCCCTAGTAAGAACCCTTCTGAGCAGGAAAGTGGCGAGCGGAGCAGCTGTCTTGAAAGGCTGCTGCGAGTTTGCAATTGGTACCCACCAAGGCATCCCACATGGGGTTTCTGCAAAACATCAAGCCAAACAAGGATTGTTGAATGGTTATATCGACACTAAGCAGTAACGTAACGCCCTCCACGCCCCGCGCGGCCACCGGCAAGGTGCTCGTGGACAACAAGAGTGCCTACAGCCCCAACGACAACGACCGGAACATCGAGGACATGCTCGTGCAGCCCGACGGCAAGGTCTTGCTGCTGGGCCGCAGCTTCTACGGTTCCGAGACCGTCATCCGGCTGAACGCCGACGGCACCCTCGACACCGATTTCGGCGACCTCGGCAAGGTCTCCAGCGACTGGGGCAGCAGCCTGTCCCTGCAAGCTGACGGCCGTATCCTGGTGGCCGGGTTCAGCGCCGATCATGACTTCGCGGTGAGCCGCCTGAACACCGACGGCAGCCTCGACACCAGCTTCGGCGAGGGCGGCAAGGCCAGCGTCAATTTCGACGGCGGAGGCCTCGCCCGTGTCGTGGTCGTGCAGCCCGACGGCAAGATCCTGCTGGCCGGCTCCGGCGACGGCGATTTCGGCGTGATCCGGCTGAATGTCGATGGCAGCCTCGACAGCGGTTTCGGCGACCTCGGCAGAATTATCGTCGATATCGCCGGCGGCGAGGACCAAGTCGACAGCCTCGTCGTGCAGCCCGACGGCAAGATCCTGGTGTCGGGCTCCAGCTACAACCCTGCCACTGGCGGCTGGGACTTCAGCGTGATGCGGCTGAATGCCGACGGTAGCCTCGATACCGGGTTCGGTGACCTCGGCAAGGTGGTCGTCGATCTCGGCATGACCCACGCGAGCGACGACAAGAGCTACGGTCTGTTCCTGCAAGCCGACGGCAGGATTCTGGTCGCGGGCACTGGCTACTACGAGCATTACCTTACCCACAACAGCTACTACGACGACTACAGCTTCGGCGTGATCCGCCTGAATGCCGATGGCAGTCTCGACAGCGGTTTCGGCGACCAGGGCAGGGCCATCGTCGATCCCGTGGGGGTCTTCGATGCGAGGAGCGATGCCATGGTACAGCCCGATGGCAAGATCCTGCTATTCGGCGGCGGCAGCTATGAGTACCAGAACACCATAACCCGGCTGAACGCCGATGGCAGCCTCGACACCGGCTTCGGTAACGACGGCTTTCTCACCTCCCCCTCCAGCGACGAGCGCTATTCCAGGCTCGCCGTCCAGTCCGACGGCAAGATCCTCCTGGCCGAAGGGCACTTCACCGCCGAATCGAGCACCCTGGAAGATGATGAGCCCTCGGGGGAGTGGGATTTCGGCGTGATCCGTATGAACGCCGACGGCAGTCGTGACACGAACTTCGGCGACCTGGACGATGGCATCGTTCTCGTCGAGGGTGGCGACGGCAACGACGAGCTGATCGGCCGCCGTCACGCCGACATCGACGAACTGCTCCTCGGCAAGGGTGGCGATGACATTCTGAACGGCGGGGCAATGCTGCCTTTCTTGGCGGCGACGACATCCTCGACGGTGGTGCCGGGCGCGACAGTTTGACCGGCGGCGACGGCGCTGACCTGTTCCGTTTCTCGAATCGCGCAGACAGCTACCGTACTGCCAGCGAAGGCTTCGCCGACCGGCTTCATGACTTCGACCCCGACGAAGATCGCATCGATCTCTCAGCGCTTGGCTTCACCGGCCTGGGCGACGGCTACAACGGCACCCTGGCCGTGCAGGTGAGCGGCGAGCGCACCTACCTCAAAAGCTTCGAGGCGGATACCGAAGGAAGGCGTTTCGAGGTAACCCTGGACGGCGACTTCGGCGGCCAACTCGACGGCGGTCAACTGATTTTCGCGCCGCAGTTCCTTGAGGGCAGCACGGTCGGCGAGCACCTGAGCGGCACGCGGCTGGCGGAGATCCTTGACGGCGCGGGCGGTGACGACCGCCTGCACGGCGCCGGCGGCGACGACCTGCTCGATGGCGGCTCCGGACGTGACCTGCTGATCGGCGGCAGCGGCGCCGATGTATTCCGCATCGCCAGCCGCGAGGACAGCTACCGCACTGATAGCGAGAGCTTCGCCGACCGAATCCGCGACTTCGACCCCGACGAGGATCGCATCGATCTCTCGGCGCTCGGCTTCACCGGCTTGGGCAACGGCTACAACGGCACCCTGGCCGTGCAGGTGAGCGCCGAGCGCACCTATCTCAAAAGCTTCGAGGCAGACACCGAAGGACAGCGTTTCGAACTTACCCTGGACGGCGATCTCACTGGCCGGCTCGACAACGACAATGTGCTCTTCACCGCCGTGACTCTTAAAGGCAATGCGGTCGACGACCTGTTAATTGGTACCGCGGCGACGGAAATCCTCCGCGGCGCGGACGGCGACGACTACCTGCACGGCGGCACCGGCGACGATCGCCTGGATGGCAGTGCCGGAGGCGATAGCTTGGTCGGCGGCGCCGGGCGCGATGTTCTGAGCGGCGGCAGCGGTGCTGATCTGTTTCGCTTTGCGGGCCTCGAGGACAGCTACCGTACCGCCAGCGAGGGCTTCGCTGACCGGATCCGTGATTTCGAGAGCAGCACGGATCGCATCGATCTCTCGGCGCTTGGCTTCAGTGGTCTGGGCAACGGCTACAACGGCACCCTGGCCGTGCAAGTGAGCGGCGAGCGCACCTATCTAAAGAGCTTCGAGACAGATGCGGAAGGACGGCGTTTCGAGATTGTCCTAGATGGCGACCATGGCGATCTTTCTACCGAGGATTTCCTCTTTGCCGCACCGGTGGCGGACTTCGAGTTGATCGGTGTCGCACAGTCTGAACAGGTTGTCTGTGGATGAGTCCTCAGAAACACTGAACACCGTTTCCCCCTTACCATAAGGGATAGGCAAACGGTCGTGTTTATGACTACCAGCAAAGACAGATACATCGAAGTGCTCGGCCAGGAGCGGCGTCGCCGCTGGAGCGTCGAGGAGAAGCTCGCCATGCCATGGTGCGCGAGAGCCTGGAGCCGGGACAAAGCGTCTCGGTGGTGGCCCGGCGCAACGGCATCAACCCCAACCAGCTGTTCCATTGGCGCAAGCTCTACCAGGACGACAGCCTGTCGGCGGTCAGTGCCGGCGAGGCCGTGGTACCCGCCTCGGAGCTGGCCGATGCCTTGAAGCAGATCCGCGAGTTGCAACGGCTGCTGGGCAAGAAGACGATGGAGGCGGAAATCCTCAAGAAAGCTGTCGAGGCGGCCCGCTCGCGAAAATGGATTGCGCACTCACCCTGGTTGCCGGGGGACGACCAGTGAAGCGGGTCAGACGAAGTCTCGGTGTGTCGCGCTCGCAACTGACGGCTCGAATCAACCAGGCTCTTGAGGAACGGAGACCTCGTTCCCAACAGACGCTCGACGATGCGGCATTGGCGGATTGGATCAGGGGCACGGTTTCCAACTTGCCCAGTTACGGCTACCGCCGAGTGTGGACGCTTCGGCGTCGACAGGCCGAGCAACAGGCTCAGCCGGCCGTCAACGCGAAGCGGGTGTACCGGGTGCTGCGTGATCACGGGTTGCTGCTGGAGCGGCGCCGCAAGCGGCCTGGCATCGCGCGTCGCCATGACGGTCGTGTGGCGGTCAAGACGAGCAACACCCGCTGGGGCTCGGATGGCTTCGAATTTCACTGCGACGATGGCGATCGCCTGCGCATAACCTTCGCCCTGGATGGCTGCGACCGGGAGGCCATCAGTTGGGTGACCAGCCCTCACCGCTACCGTGGTGACGATGTTCGCGATGCCATGCTCGAGGCCGTCGAGAGGCGCTTCGGCCAGACGTTGCCGCCCGCACCGATCCAATGGTTGAGCGACAACGGTTCGGCTTACACCGCCGAGCAGACCCGGGCCTTCGCCTGGGAGATTGGCTTGCTGCCGCTGACCACACCGGTCTGCAGCCCTCAGAGCAACGGCATGGCGGAAAGCTTCGTGAAAACGATGAAGCGCGACTACATCGCCCACATGCCCAAGCCGGATCGCCTGACGGCGCTACGCAATCTGGAGATTGCCTTCATGCATTACAACGAGGAGCATCCGCACAGCGCCTTGAACTACCGCTCGCCTCGGGAGTTCAGGCGGATGACTGCGACATCAACTTAACGGGGTGTCGGTGTCCGGTTTGATAGGGGCAAGTCCAGTCAAGTCATCTGGCAAATTGCGGCCCGGCGCAGCACCTACAGGAAACATGGCAAGCGCAGCGCCTTGTACAAGGCGATCCGCAAGATCGAGAAGGCCAAGGCTCAGGCACGCGCCAAGGTCGAGCACCAGTTCCTAGTGATCAAGCGGCAGTTCGGCTACGTCAAGGTGCGCTTCCGTGGTCTGGCCAAGAATACGGCGCAACTGATAACGCTGTTAGCCCTGTCAAACCTGTGGATGGCCTGACGGCATCTGCTGGCCGAGGCAGGGGAGATGCGCCTGTAAAAGGCAGAAATCAGGGCAAGGCCCAGGTTTCTGGAGGTACCACCTGGTTTTGGTCGGTGGATGGCGGGTTAGTTGGGCCATTGCCGGGGTGGCGCTGGCTTGTTCGGAGTTTCCTTAAGGCGTTGCTGCATTCAGCAACATCCCATTATGGAAAAATAACTATAAATCAAGGAAATACAATGATTTCTTCACAAATACTACAATCGCGACTCAAACGTGTTGCAAAATCCAAGTGGTCCTGGCTGACCACCCTTGTTCTAGTGATTGCCGGCACATACATCAGCCTGCAGATCAAATCCGCGATTGACAGTCTGAAGTACGCTTTGACCCCCCCAGAACTACCGGCTTACGTTGATCTGGGCCAGCCTGTCGAGCTGAACAACACTGTCTGGAATGGCAAGGACTCGAGCTGGTTTCACCATGCATCTCAAGGTACTGCCACTCTGCCGATTCCATATGACTGGCTGATTGCCCTCGAAGCGCCGAAAAGCAACCCCTGGTTGGTGTTCTTTGGATCAGAAGAGCCATTTATGGAGGAGTACATACTCCACATGGGTTTTATTCGCTCGCAGAAGTCTGAGTGGAATCCTGATGGCCTGCCTGTCGGTATCGCCAAGACTCCCAGCATTCGCTTTGAGGGCATTGACCGCAAGGCAGCCGCTGCCGGATTTACCTGTGCCGCCTGCCACACAGGGCAATTCATTCATGAGGACAAGCGCTATATCGTGAATGGTGGTCCAGCCATGATTGACCTTGGCCTGGTGACCCGCACGCTGGGTGCCGCTATCGGTCAGACTGCATTGTCAGGGAAATTCTCAGTACTTGATGGCCGCTTTAATCGCTTTGCCAGAAGGGTGCTTGGCAGCAATATGAATACAGCCAGCCGCAACAAGCTCAGAGAGGAGCTGGAGGCTATGGTTGCAGCCCTTGCAAAAGACTCGGATATCATCGATGTCACTGAAGGCTTCACTCGCCTCGATGCCCTGAACCGGATCGGAAATCAGGTTTTCAGTCATGATACAGATGTTGCTGGCAACTATACGCCGATTGATGCACCAGTGAATTATCCCCACATCTGGACGACATCCTGGTTCAACTGGGTTCAGTATGATGGCTCCATCATGCAGCCACTGATCAGAAATGCCGGTGAGGCTTTAGGTGTCGAGGCCTATGTCGACACAAAAGGGCCTAAAGCCCAGCGTTTCGCTTCATCCATCAACTACCACAATCTGGTCGGAATAGAATCCTGGCTGGCAGGATCAGACCCTCTGGAGAACAATCGCTTCAACGGGCTCCCCGCTCCCGAGTGGCCAGAAGCACTGCCAGCAGTCGACATGACTAAAGCCTCCAAGGGGAAGGCACTGTATCGGGAGCTCTGTCAGCAGTGTCATCTGCCGGCAATCACGCCAGAGAGCGATTTCTGGACTGATCAGTACTGGCGTCCCATCAAGTATGTTGACCAGTACCAGAGCGCTAAAGAGACCCCTGCAAAGTATCTGCACGTGAACATCATTCCGGTAAACACGATTGGTACAGATGTCGCTCAGTCCATCGTTCTGGCAGAACGCACTGTCGACACAACGAACGTGGACCTAGACACTCAGGTCTGCACCCTGGTGAGTACTGGCAGCGATCAAGGGGAACAAGCCTTGAAGTTCGTCAACCTTGACGATAGTGCAACATCTAACTTCGGTTTGGCCCTGGGAGCATTAGTGAATCGCACCAATCAGCAGTGGTTCGATCAAAATTATATTCCGGTTTCATCTAGATCCCAAATGGAGGGGAAACGGCCCAATTGCCTACAGGTTGGCCAAGGCTACAAGGCCCGGCCACTGAATGGTATCTGGGCAACAGCGCCATATCTGCATAATGGCTCAGTACCAACTTTGTTCGATTTGCTTTCCCCTTTGAAGGATCGTCCTCAGTTCGTACAGTTGGGAAGCCAGGTGTTCGATCCCAAGAATGTTGGGATTCTGCAGGATTCGGATGCCGTGGGTTTCGAGGACAGCTACAGTGTTGGCTCTGGAGAAACGCCTGAAGATTTCATTCCGGAATACGAGGGTGGTTTGTTCTACTTGAATACCCATGAACTCGGGAATCATAACACCGGTCATCTGTTCACGGATGATCAGATCAAAGGTCGAATCGGCAGAGCACTGAGTCAAGAGGAGAGATACCAGCTGATCGAGTATCTAAAGACCCTCTAGTGTGGTGAATCACAAGTTCGCTTCACTATTTCTTTGCAAGGCTCGAGCAGCCCTGCCGACAGAGGCCAGGATTTCACCTGCTCCCTTACTCCAGCGGAAGGGCCTTGGATTCTGGTTGTAGGTCGCCAGGTAATACTCGATGGACTGCTCGAGATCCTTCACGCTGGTATGGGCCTGGCGCTTTATCCACTTCTGGGTGAGCATCGAGAAAAAGCGCTCCACCCGATTCAGCCATGACGCAGACGTCGGGGTGAAATGCACGTGATAACGCGGGTGCGCGACAAGCCAGGCGCGCACCTTGTCAGTCTTGTGCACGGCATAGTTATCCATGATCAGGTGGATGGCCTTGTCGCTCTCGACCGTTTCCTCGATGGCCCTGAGAAACTCCAGGAATTCTGCGCTGCGATGACGGCGCTTGAGGCGTCCGATCACCTCGCCGGTGGCCACATCCAGGGCGGCAAACAAGGACGTCGTGCCATGGCGCTGATAATCATGGGTACGGGTCGCCGGATACCCAGGCTCCAACGGCAGCCCCGGCTGTGTTCGATTGAGCGCCTGGATCTGGCTTTTTTCATCGACACACAGTACCAGCGCTTTATCAGGGGGATTTAGATAGAGCCCGACGATATCCTGCACTTTGTCGACAAAGGCAGGATCGGTGGACAGCTTGAAGGTGTGCTCCAGGTGGGGCTTGAGCCCGAAGGCTCGCCAGATACGCTGTACGCTCGCCGGTGAAATATGGGTGGCCTTGCTCATCCGGCGCGAGCTCCAATGACTGGCATCGTCGGCCTGGTCTGCCGCACCCGGTCGACCACTTCCTGGACCTTTTCATCACTGATGCTGCGTGGGCGGCCTGAGCGCGGCTCGTCATTGAGGCCTTGCAGGCCCAAACGGGCGAAGCGAAGGCGCCACCTCGAAACGGTTTGCGCCGTAATGCCAAGCCGTCGAGCAATGGAAGAGCCGGACTCGCCTCGAGCGCAGGACAGAATGATCTCGGCGCGCAGCTGCATATCGGCAGGCCCCTTGTGCCTGGCTCGGCGGCGGGTGAGTTCGGCATGCTCTTGTTCGGTCAGTTCGATCCGAACGGCTGGGCGGCCTGTTTTCATCGCATGCCCTCCGAAAAAACTCTGCCAGCTCCGCTGGTAGACAAGACTTATCCTGAGTAGTTGTGATTCACCACACTAGTTGGGCGATGGCGGGGTGTTGGTCTAGGGCGTCCGTCGTCTTGGCCAGAGCGTTAAAAGCTCGGGCTCGCCCATAGCATGAACGGCGGCCTTAGCCGCATCCAGTGATGCGATATGTCCGTGATATTCCAGCATCGACATCCCTCCCTAGTGCCGTTTCAACCAACATCCTGTTCAAGCGGTGGGAGCTGTTCACAACCGTAATAGGTGCAGACTCGCTCCATCACCTCGGCGATCGTCAATGGGCGTTCGGGTTCATGGATCGCCCGCTTGCCATGCACCCAACTGGGCTCGATCCGGTTCAGCCAGGGGCTCTTGCTCGGCAGGCGGCAGGTTACGATCCGTACGCCTCCCTCGGCCCTGGCCCGGCGGTTGTGCGCCCCGATCCAGGCCCGCACCCGGTGGCTGACATGCCAGCTGGCATTGTCCCAGATCATCATCAGCGCCTTCTTCCCCTCGCTCGCTAGGAGCCCGCAGACCCACGCCAGGAAGTCCTCGGTCACCTGGCTGACCGGGCGGCCCTTGACGAAGCGCAGCAGCATCTGCCCCGTGTCGGCGCGCAGCAGGCCATAGCAGCTCAGCGCCTTGGGTTCGGCATCCTGCGGATCCGCCGGCAACTGCTGCAGGCGCAGGGCCGGACCAGCGCCTCCAGGCCTTCAGGGACGGACGCGCAAAACGACTCCACCAGACCTCGTCCTGAAAACCCAGCACCCAGTCCGGGTGCGTTGTGGCCAGTTCGATCAGCCAGTCGCGTCGCTTTTTTTGAGCGCATAGTGGGGATCCGGACTGGTGATCCAGGTCTTGGCCCGCTTCCAGCCCACGCCCAGGCGCATCAGCGCCTGGCGGATCGACTCATGGCTCAGTTGCCGTTCGGTCAGCCCCTGCTCGAAGGCCACTTCGGCAGCCAGGCTCAAGGTCCACAAGCGGGTGGGTTTGCCGAAACTGCGAGGGCTGCGGTGCAACAAGGTGCGCAAGCGCTCAGCCTGCGTGCCCGCAAGCAAGGGATGGACACGTTTGGGCCGATGCGACTTCTCCGTCAGGCAAGACAACCCCTCGGCGGCAAAGACCCGCAGGGTGTTGCGTACGGTTTGCGTGGCGCAGCCGAACAGGGCGGCAATTTCCGTGGCGGTCTTGCCGTCGGCGCTGGCCAGCAGCATCTGGCAGCGTCGCAGCGTGAAGGCCTCACGAGCGCGCAGACCCGCTTGCAGGGCCTGCCGTTCCTAGGCACTCAAAGGGCGAATGAATAAAGGTGCTTTCATGGGCCATAGCATCGCCCGACGCCGCATTTTACACAACTACATCTATGAAACTGCACTAGCGCGGCGGCGCTCACCAGACCGGACAGCGCACAGCCGAGCAGGAACTCTGCGCGGGCCGACAGTGATCTTGTCCAGCACTCGCGGACACAGGCTTAACTTAACGGTTTTCATCAACCTTTACGCCCCTCAGGCATGCCATGCACACCCCCGCCTTCCTCCCCGCCCGATTGGGCGGGGACTTTCTTGGATTGTGATTGAGAATCGGACTCCAGACTGACGGCGCGCTATAGTTTCACTCCCGCGCTACAAGTGTCTGCCGGCTCCCCCGAGTCTCGCGTCGTTCGACAAAAGCCCGTACTAACACAAAGAATACCGGGGTCAACAGCAGGCCGAAGAGCGTCACTCCGATCATCCCGGAGAACACTGCCACCCCCATGGCATGGCGCATCTCGGCACCGGCCCCGGAGGACAGCACCAGCGGCACTACGCCCATGATGAAGGCGATGGAGGTCATCAGGATTGGCCGCAGACGCAGGCGGCAAGCCTCCAGTACGGCAGCGATACGGTCCCGGCCCTCCGCCTGCTGGTCCTTGGCAAATTCGACGATGAGGATGGCGTTCTTGCAGGCCAGCCCTACCAGCACGATCAGGCCGATCTGGGTAAAGACGTTGTTGTCTCCGCCCGCGATCTTGACTCCGACAATGGCCGACAGGAGGGTCATGGGCACGATCAGGATCACCGCCAGCGGCAGGCCCCAGCTCTCGTACTGGGCGGCCAGTACCAGGAACGCCAGCAGCACGCAGAGCGGGAAGACGAAGATGGCGGTATTGCCGGCAAGGATCTGCTGGTAGGTCAACTCGGTCCACTCGAACGTCATGCCGCCCGGCAATTCCTCGCGCAGCAGCCGCTCCATCGCAGCCTCGGCTTGGCCGGAGCTATAGCCGGGGGCGGCGGCGCCGTTGATCTCGGCGGTGAGGAAGCCGTTGTAGTGCATCACTCTATCGGGACCGGCGCTGCCTTCGATTCTGACGAAGGTCGACAGCGGCACCATCTCGCCACGGTTATTGCGCACCTTGAGCTGGCCGATCTGTGCCGGCTCCAGGCGAAACTGCTGCTCGGCCTGGACATTGACTTGATAGGTGCGGCCAAAGCGGTTGAAGTCGTTGGCGTACAGCGAACCCAGATACACCTGCAAGGTGTCGAAAATATCGCTGATGGCCACGCCATGGGTCTTGGCCTTTTCCCGGTCAATGTCGGCGTCGACCTGCGGCACGTTCACCTGGTAGCTGGTGAACAGGCCGGCCAGCTCTGGCACCGTGCGGCTCTTGGCGATCACGTTCTGTACCTGCCGATACAGCTCCTCGTAGCCGAGGCCGCCACGGTCCTGGATCTGCACACGGAAGCCGCCAATGGTGCCGAGGCCCTGCACCGGCGGCGGCGGGAAGATAGCGATGTAGGCGTCCTGGATTTCGGCGAACTGGCGATTCAGCTCGTCAGCGATGGCATCCGCCGACAGCGACGGATCCTTGCGTTCCTCAAAGGATTTGAGGGGAGTGAAGACGATGCCGCTGTTCGGACTGTTGGTGAAGCCATTGATCGATAGGCCGGGGAAGGCCACGGTGTCGGCCACCCCCGGATGCCGGCCGGCGATCTCCGACATACGCTGGATCACCGCATCTGTACGGTCGAGGGTGGCGGCGTCCGGTAACTGGGCGAAGGCAACCAGGTACTGCTTATCCTGCGGCGGTACGAAGCCTGTCGGGGTACTGGAAAAACCCAGCCAAGTCAGGCCCATCAGTCCGCCGTAGACCAGCAGGGCGATGGCACTGCCTCGCAGCACGTGGCGCACGGTACCGACATAGCCGTGACTAGCACGCTCGAACAGGCGGTTGAAGGGGCCGAACAGCCAGCCGCCGAGCAGTTTGTCGAGCACGTGGGAGAAGCGATCCTTGGGCGCGTGGTGGTCCTTGAGCAGCACGGCGGCCAGGGCTGGCGACAGGGTCAGCGAGTTGAATGCCGAGATTACTGTAGAAATGGCGATGGTCAGGGCGAACTGCTGGTAGAACTGCCCGGTCAGGCCAGAGATGAATGCCGTCGGCACGAACACCGCACAAAGCACCAAAGCAGTGGCGATGATGGGGCCGGTCACCTCCTGCATGGCCTGGCGGGTCGCCTCCAGAGGAGGCTTGCCGAGGGCAATGTTGCGCTCGACGTTCTCCACCACCACGATCGCATCGTCCACCACGATGCCGATGGCCAGCACCAGGCCGAACAGCGACAGGGCGTTGAGCGAGAAGCCGAACAGGTGCATCACTGCGAAGGTGCCGATCAGCGACACCGGCACCGCCGCCAGAGGAATGATCGAGGCGCGCCAAGTCTGTAGGAACAGGATCACCACCAGCACCACCAGGACGATCGCCTCGAACAGAGTATGCACTACCGCCTCGATGGAGCCGCGTACGAACACGGTCGGGTCGTAGACGATGGAGTAGTCGACGCCCTGCGGAAAGCTCTGCTTCAGCTCGGCCATGCGCGCACGCACCGCATCGGAAATTTCGATGGCATTGGAGCCGGGTCGCTGGAAGACCGGCATGGCCACGGCCGGCCGGTTGTTCAGTTGCGAGCGCAGGGCGTACTGGCTGGAGCCCAGCTCGATGCGGGCGATGTCCTTCAGGCGGGTAATCTCACCATCTTCACCCGTACTGACAATGATGTTTTCGAACTCCTCCTCACTGACCAAGCGGCCCTGGGTGTTGATCGACAGTTGGAAGCCGGTATCGCCCGGTGCAGGCGGTGCGCCGAGGGAGCCGGCGGCGACCTGGCGGTTCTGCTCGCGGATGGCGTTGACCACATCCATGGCGGTGAGGCCGCGCGAGGCCACCCGGTGCGGGTCGAGCCAGACGCGTAGGGAGTAGTTGCCGAGGCCGAACAGTTGCACGTCGCCCACACCATCAAGGCGCGCCAGCTCGTCCTTGACGTTGAGCGCGGCGTAGTTGGACAGGTAGAGCATGTCGTAGCGTTCGTCCGGCGAAGTCAGGTGAACCACCATGGTCAGGTCCGGCGAGGCCTTGTCGACGGTCACGCCGAGGCGCTGCACCTCGGTGGGTAGGGTCGGCATGGTGCGGGTCACGCGGTTCTGCACCTGCACTTGAGCGTTGTCCAGATCGGTGCCTAGAGCGAAAGTGATGGTCAGGGTCAGCTTGCCGTCGGAGGTTGCCTGGGACGACATGTAGAGCATTCCCTCGACGCCGACGATGGCCTGCTCCAGCGGCGAGGCGACCGTTTCGCCGATCACCTTGGGGTTGGCGCCCGGGAAGTTGGCGCGCACCACCACAGTGGGCGGCACCACTTCCGGGTATTCGCTGATCGGTAACTGGAACAGTGCAATGGCGCCGCCGATCAGGGTCAGCAGCGAGAGCACGGCGGCGAAGATCGGCCGGTGGATGAAGAATTGCGAGAAGTTCATGGGCGTCCGTCCTTGACTGCAATCGTTCGACTTGCCACACGGGATGCGGCATCGCCCTCTACCGCCTGGCGCTGGCGGTCCAGGGCTGCCAAGGTATCGGCATCGGCCATGGGTACGTCCTGCGCTTCCACGGTGACGCCGGGCAGGGCGCGCTGCAGGCCGTTGACCACGATCCGCTCGCCTTTGGCCAGGCCATGGCGGACGATACGCAGGCCTTCCAGCTTCGGCCCCAGCTCGACAGCACGGTAGCTCAGGGTGTTGTCCTCGCCGAGGACCAAGACGAATTTCTTGCCCAGATCGGTGCCGATCGCAGTGTCCTGGATCAGGGCGGCGGCGTAGGTGTCGCTGCCGACCAGTCGGATGCGTGCATACAGACCGGGCGTGAAGCGGCCATCGGCATTCTCGAACACCGCACGGCCGCGGATAGTACCAGTGCGCGGATTGACCTGGTTGTCGAGAAAGTCCAACCGGCCCAGGTACGGGTGACCACTCTCGCCGGTCAGGCCAAGGTACACCGGTGCGGCGGCGCGAGCATCGTCGCCGTTGCGCCGAGCTCGCTCGGCGTATTTGAGAAAGATGCGCTCATCGGCATCGAAATAAGCGTAGATACGGTCAGTGGATACCACCGTGGTCAGCAGGGCCTGCCCGGCGTTGACCAGGTTGCCGACGGTGATCTCGGCGCGACCGACGCGGCCGTCGATAGGCGCGACGACCCGGGTGAAGCCGAGGTCCAGACGAGCGTTGTCCAACTGTGCCTGGATCGCGGCGAGCGCCGCGCGAGCCTCTTGGGCGGCGCTGGCTCGAGCATCGGCCAGCTCGGTGGAGATGGCCTTGCTGGCACGAAGGCGCTCGCCGCGCTGGGCCTCCTTAGCAGCGCGGGCAAGGGTGGTACGGGCCTGCTGCAGTTCGGCTTCCAGACGCTTGACCTCAGCTTCGAAGGGACGCGGGTCAATCTGGAACAGCAGTTCGCCTTTCTTCACCAAACCACCTTCGGTGAAGGCTACCCGGTCAATGTAACCGGATACCCGCGGGCGAACCGCCACCGACTCCGGCGCCTCGAGGCGCCCCGAGAGCTCGTCCCATTCGTTGATCGGCTGTTCGATGACCTCCGCGACGCTGACCTTGACAGGTGGCGCCGACAGAGCAGTTTCCGGGGCTTTACGGCAAGCGTTCAAGGCCAAGAGAGTGATGATGGCCAGAGCGAGATGCCAAGGCCGGGATGGGAACGGTTCCATGTATGATTCCGCCGGTCGTATGTATGAGTGTGCGGAGTCTGGGACGCGTGTCCGGCGGCGACGAATCGAATGTCGCGAAGTTGATTATCAGTCGGAGTGATAGGGCGGGTCTGTCTGGGCCAGGCTGTCCGGATCGCCGCAGAACATCTGGATGCGCGAGCGCAGCCAGCGCTCGGCCGGGTCGTTATCCTGAGCGCCCCGCCAGACCATGTGCAACTCGAAGGCGGGCGTCGCCAGGGGCAGCGCCTCGGCACGCAGACCGCCGACAGCGGTCAGGGCTGCGGCGGTGTAGTCAGGCACACTGGCGACGATGTCGGTGCCGGCGAGCAGAGTGCCCAGACCGTTGAACTGGGGAACGGCCAGCACCACGCGGCGCGTACGGCCCAGTTTGGCCAACTCGTCGTCGATGAAACCGCAAAGGTCGCCGGCGAAGGACACCAGCGCATGGGGCCGCGCGCAGTAGTCATCCAGGCTCAGCGCACCGGGGATGGCATCGGCCCGCAGCAAGCGCGGCATGCTCCGGCGCAGCACTCGACGTTTGGCATTGGCCGGCAGCGCCTCCGTGTAGCCGACACCCACCGAGATCTCGCCCGAAGCCAGTAACTGCGGCATCAGCAGGTAGTTGGCACGGCGCACCACCAGAGTGATGCTAGGTGCCTCGGCGCGCAGGCGGCGCAATAGCGGTGGCAGCAAGGCGAACTCCACATCATCGGAGAGGCCGATGCGGAACACGGTCGTACTGGTCGCCGGAGCGAAGTCGGCCGCCCGGCTGACGGCAGTGGAGATCGAGTCGAGAGCAGGGGAGAGCAGGGCGAAGATTTCCACGGCCCGGGTGGTCGGCTCCATGTTGCGGCCGGTACGGACGAAGAGCGGATCGTCGAACAAGTTGCGCAGGCGGGCCAGGGCTGCACTGATCGCCGGTTGGCCGAGAAAAAGCTTCTCCGCCGTGCGGGTCACACTGCGCTCGTGCATCAGCGTCTCGAAGACGATCAACAGGTTCAGATCGAGGCGACGCAGATCATTACGGTTCATCTGATTTTGCACGGGAAACCCCGGACTTCTAGTCCGGGGAGGGATAGCACGGCGCTCGCAGAGCGCCCCTGTTCCCGCTTCCTCCGTTTCGGTGTGGCCATCTTCACATTGCGGATGGCAACATGTGATGCATGCACCGTGCGTACAAATACCGTTTCTACCCGACACCCGAGCAGGCGCAATTGCTGGCTCAGACGTTCGGCTGTACGCGCTTTGTCTATAACCATGTCCTGCGCTGGCGAACCGATGCATTCTTCCAGCGGCAGGAGAAGGTCGGGTATCTGGAAGCCAATGCGGAACTCACCAGGCTCAAGCGCTCCGGCGAGTTGCCATGGCTGAACGAGGTGTCGTGCGTCCCGCTGCAGCAATGCCTTCGCCATCAGCAGACTGCGTTCAGGAACTTCTTTGCGGGCCGCACGAAGTACCCGGCATTCAAAAGCAAGAAGCATCGCCAGTCCGCCGAGTTCACCCGGTCGGCGTTCAGCTACCGGGACGGCAAGCTGTACCTGGCCAAGTCCAGGACGCCGCTGGATATCCGCTGGAGCCGGCCGCTGCCTGGCGAGCCGTCCACCGTCACCGTTTCCAAAGACTCTGCAGGCCGGTACTTCGTGTCCTGCCTGTGCAAGTTCGAACCTGAGGCCTTGCCCGTCACGCCGCAGATGATCGGCATCGACCTGGGCCTGAAAGACCTGTTCGTCACCAGCGAGGGCGAACGCATCGGCAATCCCCGCCATACGGCCAGATACGCCACCCGGTTGGCCCTGGCGCAGCGTCGGCTGAGCAGGAAGAAGCTCGGCTCGAAGAACCGCGCCAAGGCCCGGCTGAAGGTGGCCCGTATTCACGCCAGAATCTCCGATTGCCGCATGGACCGCTTGCACAAGCTGTCCCGCAGACTGATCAACGAGAACCAAGTGGTCTGCGTCGAATCCCTCGCCGTGAAGAACCTGATCCGCAACCCGAAGCTGAGCAAAGCCATCGCCGATGCCGGTTGGGGCGAGTTCGCTCGCCAGCTGGAATACAAGGGTGGCTGGGCTGGAAGGCAGGTGGTCGGCATCGACCGCTGGTATCCCAGCTCAAAGCGTTGCTCGTGTTGCGGGCATATCCTTGAGCGACTGCCTCTGCAGGTTCGCTCCTGGATCTGCCCGGGGTGTGGAGCCGAACACGACCGCGACGTGAATGCCGCGATCAACATTAAAGCCGCTGGGCTGGCGGTGTTAGCCCTTGGAGAGAATGTAAGTGGCATTGGTCAAGTACCGCTGTCCGGTTCTCGGTGAATTGGGAATCCCCTTCCTTCAGGAGGGGGAGCAGTCAATCGTTTTGTCCGTTGGCTGGGGCAAAGGTGCAGGCCGGACCGCTACACGTCAAGGGTGGGGCCCGCCGGCACGGGAAGGCTGTGAATCAGCGGCGTGCATGTCGACTATCAAGGCGGGGTAGGTGGAGTTGCCTGGCCAGCCCGGCTAGAGTCGGGAGTGATGACTTCGAGATGAGGTAGGCGATGTCCCGCATGATCCGTTTCCACGCGTTCGGCGATGCCGACGTGCTGCGTCTGGAGGAGTTGCCGACCCCACGGCCGGGACCGGGCGAAGTGCTGGTGCAGGTGGAGGCGTTGGGCCTTGGCTGGCAGGACGTGCTGTGGCGGCAGAACCTCGCTCCGGAACGGGCGCGACTGCCGGCCGGCCTGGGTTATGAACTGGCCGGGCGCGTGGCGGCAATGGGCGAGGGCGTTGTCGATCTTGCGCTGGGCATGCCGGTCGCCAGTTTCCCGGCACACTCGCCGAACCGTTATCCGGCCTGTGGCGACTTGGTACTGATGCCCCGCACCAGCCTGACGGTCTATCCCGAGGTACTCTCGGCACGAGAGGCAGCGGTGCACTACACACCTTACCTCTATGCCTACTTCGCCTTGGTCGGCCTGGCCCGGCTGCGCCCCGGCCAAAGGCTGCTGGTCACCGAGGCCGGACACTGCCTGGCGCCACAGGCAGTGCAACTGGCCAAGGCCCTTGGTGCCGAGGTGATCGCCGCCACCAGTCAGTCAGCGAGCCGGGAGTTCATCCGCCGGATGGGGGCCGATAAGGTCATCGTCACCGAGGAGCAGGATCTGGTGATGGAAGTGCAGCGCCATACGTGTGGTACGGGTGTCGAGGTGGTGCTGGATCAGTGTGGCGGGCCGCAGATGAAGCTGCTCGGTGATCTGGCCGCGCTGCGCGGCAAACTGATTCTCTATGGGCTCAATGGTGGCAACGATGCGAGCTTCCCGGCCTGCGCAGCCTTCCAGAAGCACCTGCAGTTCTTCCGCCACTGCATCCTGGATTTCACCGGCCATCCGGAGCTGGGCATAGAGCCTGACCGTGAGGCCGTCCGGACAGCATTGCAGCAGATCGACGAGCTGACTACACAGGGATTGCTGTGGCCGCCCATCGACCGGGTTTTCGCCTTCGAGGAGTTCGTTGCAGCAAATCGCTATCTGGAAAGCGGTCCTGATCGTGGGCGTGTGGTGCTCGAGTTGCCAGTTGGGTGATTGGGCATACCGGCAAGTTCTGCAACGATCAAGGGAGTACTGTCATGTTGTTGGCAGGTTGACCCAGTGGAATGGCACGTTCCATGCCCCGCTCAACAGCTTCAAGCGGTACGAGACAACCTTGCGCAAGGCGCAACAGGCGGTGAGCGGCAAGACCAGGTTCAGCCATAACTGGAAGAAGGCGAAAGCCCGCGTCCAGTGCATTCATTCTCGAATTGGCAACGCCCGCCGCGACTACCTGCACAAGACCTCGACCACGATCAGCCAAACCACGCGATGGTGCGCATCGAGGACTTACAGGTGGGGAATATGTCCTGGTCAGCCAAGGGCAGCGCCGAGCAGCCGGGAAAGCAGGTCAGGGCCAAATCCGGCCTGAACAAGGCCATTCTCGACCAGGGCTGGTTCGAGTTCCGCCGCCAGTTGGACTACAAGCTGACATGGAACGGCGGCTGGCTCATCGTCGTGCCGCCGCAGAACACGAGCCGGATTTGTCCAGCCTGCAAGCATGTGTCGCGGACAGCCGGCAGACGCAAGCCAGGTCTGCGTGTGTGGAATGTGGTTTCGAGGACAACGCCGATCTGGTCGGCGCGATCAATGTGCTAAGGGCGGGATATACCCAGTTCGCCTGTGAAGCGAACGGAGTTTCGCCCGCTTCCATAGGCTACAATCGCCGCATCCTCCTCAAAGTTTCCCACCATGTCTCGCAAGAAGCTGCCCATCGGTATTCAGACCTTTCGTGAGATCCGCGAGGATGGCTGCTACTACGTCGACAAGACCGCATTTGCGCTGCAGTTGATCGAGGAAGGCAAGTACTACTTCCTGTCGCGACCGCGACGTTTTGGCAAGAGCCTATTCATCGACACCCTGGCCGAGCTGTTCGCCGGCAATGAGACGCTGTTTCGCGGGTTGGCGGCGCATGGTCAGTGGGACTGGAGCCGGCGTTATCCGGTGATTCGCATCAGCTTTGCTGATGGAGTGCTGGATGATCGCCAAGCCTTGGATGAGCGCATTGGTGAAATCCTGGCCGACAACGAGCGGGTACTGGATGTCCGTGGTGAGCACACCAGCATCGCCGGACGCTTTGGCGAATTGATTCGGCTGGCGGCAGAGAGGCATGGTGAGCGGGTGGTAGTACTGATCGACGAGTACGACAAGCCGATTCTTGACAGCCTAACTCGACCTGACATGGCCCGCGAAGTACGCAACGGGCTGCGCAATCTCTACTCGGTGATCAAGGGACATGATGCCCACATCCGCTTCGCCATGCTCACTGGAGTGTCGAAGTTCAGCAAGGTCAGTTTGTTCTCCGGGCTCAACAACCTCAACGACATCACTCTGGACGGGCGCTACTCGGCGATCTGCGGCTATACCGACGAGGACGTCGATACGGTGTTCGCACCGGAGCTGCCTGGGCTGGATCGTAACGAGATTCGCCAGTGGTACAACGGTTATAACTGGGCGGGCACGTCCGTGTACAACCCGTTCGATCTGCTATTGCTATTCCAGAAGCGCGAGTTTCGTCCGTACTGGTTCGAGACGGGCACGCCAACCTTCCTAATCGATCTGCTTACCCGGCGCCAGGCCTGGCTGCCGGAGCTGGGGCAGCTGGAAACCGATGCCGAGCTGTTGTCGACCTTCGAAGTGGACAACATCGCCACCGAGGCGCTGATGTTTCAGGCGGGGTATCTGACCATCGACGAAGAGATAACCTCGATGGCAACTGGTTCTACCGCCTGCGCTATCCAAATCGCGAGGTGTTCCAGAGTTTGCACGCCAGCCTGCTGAACGCCTGGACACCGCAGGGGCAGCCGGTCACTCGTCAGCGCATGTCGCTCTACCGTCTGCTGCTGGCCAATGACTTCAGCGGATTGCAGGCGCTGTTCACCGCCTTCTTCGCTGGCATCCCTCACGACTGGTACCGCAATAATCCCATTGCCCAGTACGAGGGCTACTACGCCAGCGTGTTCTACAGCCATTTCGCTGCGCTAGGGCTGGATGTGCGCCTGGAAGATGCAACCAGCCACGGGCGCATCGACATGGCAGTGCTGTTCAACGGCCAAGTCTACTTGTTCGAGTTCAAGGTGGTGGAGCTGGTGCCCGAAGGCAAGGCACTGCAGCAGATCCGCGAGCGCGGTTATGCCGAAAAGTATCGTGCGCGCGGCGAACCGATCCCCCTGATCGGCGTGGAGTTCAGCCGCGAGAGTCGCAGTGTGGTGGGGTTCGAGGTAGAGCGGGGCTACTGACCACTTCACGCGCGTAGACAGACCCATGGCTAGAGCCTGTTATTAACCACTGCTTTGGTTATCGTTTGCAGTTATGCAGACGACAACCCGAAAACCCTACCCCACCGATGTCAGCGATGAGGAGTGGGCCTTCGTGGCGCCCTATCTGGCGCTGATGCCCGAATCCTCCGCCCATCGCGTCCACAGCCTGCGCGAGGTCTTCAATGCCCTGCGCTACATCGTCCGCGGCGGCCTGCTCTGGCGGCAGATGCCGCATGATCTGCCGCCGTGGCAGGTGGTGTATCAGCAGACCCGACGCTGGATCGAGGCCGGCGTCTTCGAGGAACTGCTGCATGATGTGCGCGAGTTGATCCGGCTGGCGGACAAGCGCAAGGCTCAGCCCAGCGCCGTGATCCTCGACAGCCGCACCCTGCAGTCGACGCCGGAAAGCGGCGCACGGGCCGGCTATGACGGGGCCAAACGCCGCAAGGGCTCGAAGGTGCATATGGCCGTGGATACGCTGGGGCAGTTGCTCGCCCTGCGGGTGACGCCCGCCAACGAACAGGACCGCGCCCAGGTGGCCGCCCTCGCCGAGCAGGTGCAGCGGGTGACCGGTGAGGCGGTGGAGGTTGCCTTCGCCGACCAGGGCTACAGCGGCGAGTCGGCGGCCCGACAGGCAGAGGCGCATGGCATCCAGCTGGAAGTGATCAAGCACACGGAAGCGAAGAAGGGCTTCATCCTGCTGCCTCGGCGCTGGGTGGTCGAGCGCAGCTTCGGCTGGATGGCCCGCTTTCGAAGACTGAGTCGGGATTACGAGCGCCTGGCCTCGACGCTGGCGGGCTTTCACTTCATAGCCTTTGTTTGCCTGATGTTGCCGACTGCTCTCAAGGCCTTGGCAGCACCCGGCTGATCAAGAAACGAACGGGTTAATAACAGGCTCTAGTCGAGCAGAAAACAGCAGGTCCGGTTAAGGCTTGCGGTACATCTGGTCCGAGCCAAGTCTACTGAGCAAGACGCTGAATCTGGGGTCGTCGCAGAAAACGGAAAAAATCGTACGCTTAGCCTCGAACCGTCAGGTTGAGACCATAGCTCCAGATGCAGTTGCGTCAGGAAACATCAAAATGAGCCCTAACCTGACGCTGCTGGCTGGTCACGCCTGACGTCCGGTTGAGGTGTAATCCAGCCGGACACATTCGCCCATCCCCCTGGCGCGACCGCTCGGTCGGTGTGCGATAAACGAAGCGGCGAAAGGGTGTTAGGGTCCCCGCCGCTGTAACTGGCAGGACGCCAGTTGCTGCTGCCGTTGTGTGCCCCGCTGCCGCTGCCTGTCGGCCGGGGGCTTTTTATCGTTCAGGTCGCCTCCCGAGCGTTGCTGATGTGAGGCGCATGTCAGCCGGAAGGGACACAGTTCAAGGTGGCTGGTGTGAGCGGTGAGGACATCCATGGGATCGGCCCCGTCTTCCTGCATGCACGGGCGCTGGGCATTGAACCGATCAGCGTTCAGCATCGACCAAGGCCTTTACGCTCCGGTCGGCAAACGCCTGCGCCGGGCCCGCGAAGCGCCTCGCAGGTCCGGCGACGAACGCCAACCGGTTCTGGCTCAAGGAATCAGGATCACCTTCTCGCTGCGCCCTTCGTGGAGGTCGGCGTAACGCGCCGGACCCTCGGCGAGGGGGGACTCGATCAACCCCTCCGGAGCGGGCAGGGTGCCGTCGTCGAAATGCCGGCCAAAGCGCTCCAGCATCCGTGCGCATTCGGCGCAGCCGTAGAGCAGCGAGTTGATGCCCACCACCGAGCCGCCGCGGCGATACAGGTCCAGCGCGGGCAACTGCACCTGGCCGTCGACCGGCGCCGCGATAATCGCGATACGTCCGAAGGTCGCCAGCGCCGGAACCGCGGCGGCGAGCCAAAAGCCGGTGGTATCGAAGATCACCTGCGCGCCGCCCTCGAACACCTGTTCGACCTGGCTGGGCAGGGCTTCCGGACTGGTCAGCAGCAGCGCCTCAAACCCCTGGGTCTGCAGAGCCCGTCGCTGTTCCTCGCGGCGTGCTGCGCCCAGCACGTGCGCGCCCCGTACCCTGGCCAGGGCCAGGGCCGCACGGCCCACCGCGCCGGCGCCGATCACCAATAGCCGCGTGCCACGGCCCACGCCGCTACGCTCCAGGGCATCCCAGGCGGTGGTATAGGGCACACCGAGGCTGGCGGCCTGGCTGAAGCTCAGGGACGCAGGCTTGAGCGCCACGCCGTCGGCGGGCAGCTTCACGTAGGCAGCATGGGTACCGTCGTTATAGAAGCCCAGCTCCTTGCCGGTCCCCCACACCGCTTTGTCCAGCAGGGACGGCGGGCCTTGCACCACGACGCCGGCAAAGTCCCGGCCGGGAATCCGCGGCAGGGTAGTGTAGGGGAAACGTCCGAGCACGTTCTTCACGTCGCTCGGATTCAGTCCGCTGGCTCTGACCTCCACCAGCACCTCGCCGGCGGCAGGGAGCGGCGTCGGCAGGTCGAGATAACGCAGCGCAGACAGATCGCCGGTTCGGGAAAATTGCAGTGCTTTCATGAGAACTCCTTCAAGAGCGCCAGTGAGCGATGGGTGGCCGTTCCGGGGCATACCCGGCGCTGCCCCGCAGGGGCCACCGTGGGTACTTGTTCAGGGCATGCGCGGGCGTTCGTTGGGGCGCAGATCGAAGACCAGCACCTCGGCCCGTTCGCCGTCGGCGAATTCCAGGCGCTCGGCATGGCGAATGCGCAGGCCGTCGCCCGCCTCCAGACGCTGGCCGTTGACGCTCAGCGTACCGCGCGCCAGGTGCACGTAGGCGTGGCGCTGCCCGCCGAGTTCCAGAGCAGCCCGCTCCGCGCCGTCGAACAGCCCGGCGTAGACCCGGGCGTCCTGGTGGAGACGCAGCGAGCCCTGCTCGCCGTCCGGCGAGAGGATCAGCTGCAGCCGGCCGCGCTTGTCCTCGGCGGCGAAGCGCTGCTGTTGATAGCCCGGCGTCACGCCCTTGACGGCCGGGACGATCCAGATCTGCAGGAAGTGCACCGGCTCGCGGGGCGAGGCGTTGTACTCGCTGTGGGCGATGCCGGTGCCGGCGCTCATCAGCTGGATGTCGCCCGGGCGGATCACTGAGCCGTTGCCCAGGCTGTCCTGGTGCTCGAGGGCGCCGTCGAGCACGTAGGAGAGGATCTCCATGTCCCGGTGCGGATGGCGGCCGAAGCCCTGGCCGGCGGCGACGCGGTCGTCGTTGATCACCCGCAGGTCGGAGAAGCCGACCTGCTCGGGGTCGTGGTAGGCGGCGAAGGAAAAGCTGTGGCGGGATTGCAGCCAGCCGTGGTCGGCCTGGCCGCGCTCGCTGGAGCGGCGCAGTTCGTGGGTGTACATGGCGGATTCCTCGGTCGGGACGGCCCGGCCGGAGCCGGGCGGGAAGTGTCAGGCGTGGGCGGTGCGGGTGCGGCGGATGCGGTAGGCATCCAGGCTCAGGGCGCCGGCGCCGAAGACCGCCACCTGCAGCAGGCCCCCGGCGATCGCCAGGTTCTTCAGGAAGTGGATGAGCTGGTTCTGGTCGCCCAGCTGGTTATGGAAGGCCAGGGCCGTCGCCAGGGTGAAGCCGGCCATCACGGTGGCGACGAAGCGGGTGCGGTAGCCGACTAGCAGCGCCGCGGCGAAGCCCAGCTCGATCAGCAGCGCGGCCGCCAGGGCCAGGGTGGGGAAGGGCATACCGGTGCTGCCGATGTAGCCGAGGGTGGCGGCCGGGGCGGCGGCCTTGCCCAGGCCGCTGACGATGAACAGCGAGCTCAGCAGGGCGCGGCCGGCGAAGGCGCTGGCGGTGTGGGTGGCGGTCGAGGTCGAAAGGGTCATGTCCGTGTCTCCGGGTAGGTAGGGGCGCCTTGTTCAGCACCATGAGCACAGACTAGTGTCTCCTCACGATTCGATTAAGAGGCTGAAAAGCGCAATATCGTCCACTCAGAAGAGACAATTAGCCCCATCGGTAACCTGCGCCAGTTCGGCGCCGGGATGGACGGCAGAAGCTTCACCGCCGCAGCCGAGGCGCGGGACTGGGATCGTCTCGGCATTCCGAAACAATCGCCCATCGAGGGCGAGCCTGTCGGGTGGAAACCTGAGCCGAAGAGCTCCGAGGAAGACAAACGGCCTGGGGCCCTTGTCGTGCGGGTCTCACGTCTGACGTCCGGTCGAGGTGGCTCCCGACCAGGGCCAGTACGCGGCTCTGCTCAGTAGCGGGCCTTGAAGATGGGCGAATCCTCCGCCTGCAGGTGGTGGCGGTCATAGAACCGGGTGGTGTTGATGTTGGCACTGGACCTTGGCGATGTCGGCCTCGTGTTTCAGGGCGTTAGTGGCGGCAGTAGCCCGCAGGCGGCGGACGCCGAGGCCTTCGACCGCGATGCCGGCTGCCCGGGCGTAGGCCCCGACCCGCGCGAACTGTCTATGGGGAACGTTGGCGGTCTGATGGAACGGAATCCCTCTGCCACAGCCGATCCATGGGAACGGCAAAGGCATTGGGTATTTCGGCCAGCGGCAGCGTGTTGGTGCCGGTGTAGAGCAGCATTCCGCCCTGCCAGCTGTCGCCGGCCTGCTCGGCAAGTCGCGCCAGTCCCCGGCCGTCCCGGGCCTGGAGGGAGGCGGCCTTCTTGACCTCCACGCCCCAGAGGCGGTCATCCTGCTCGATGACCAGATCCACTTCGATCTGGTCTTTATCCCGGTAATGAGAGAAGCGGAGTTCGTTGTCGACCCAGCCCGACTGGCAGATCAGCTGTTGTACGACGAAGCTTTCCAGCATGCCGCCAAAAGGCTTGGTCGGTTGATGCCAGTCGGCTGTTTTGAGCCCCGTGAGGGCGCATCCCAGTCCCGAGTCGACGATGTGGATCTTGGGCGCCTTGATCAGGCGCTTGGCGGCGTTGCGGTGCCAGGCGGGCAGCGTTCGGATCAGGAAAAGGCGCTCCAGTACCGACAGGTAGCGGCCTATGGTGTCGCGCTGCAGGCCGACGTCCTGCATCAGGTTACTGATGTTGACCAGGTTACCGGTGCGCAGAGCGATCAGCTTGAGCAGGCGTAGCAACTCGTCGGAGTCGCGGAGGTTGGCGATATCCCGGACATCACGCTGAATGATGGCGTTCAGGTACTGGCGATACCACTGCTGGGCGCGCGGCTCGGTGCGGGTGTTGGGCTCGGGATAACCGCCGCGTACCACGGCTTCGGCGACGCCGGCGACCGGTGGCTGAATGCCGGTGATCGCCGGCTTGAGCGGCCCGGAAATCATGGCTTCCAGCAGCGAATAGGTGCTGTGGTGTTTTTCCTGCTCGGAAAGTGGATTGAGGTAGATCACCTCCATCCGGCCGGCCAGTGACTCCTGTACGCCCGGTAGCAGCAGCAGGTTGGCCGAGCCGGTCAGAATGAAGCGACCTGGGCGGCGATCATGGTCTACGGACAGTTTGATCGCTGGCAGCAGCTCGGGAACGCGCTGCACTTCATCAAGAATCATGGCGGCCGGCAGGCCGGCCACAAAACCCATCGGATCGTCGCGGGCGGCAGCGAGCAGGGTGGCATCGTCAAAGGAGATGTAGGTTCGATCCGGCTGCAGCCGACGTGCGAGCGTGGTCTTGCCGACCTGGCGCGGCCCGAGGATGCACACTACGGGGGTATCGGCCAAGGCATCCAGCACCTGCTGCTGCAGATAACGCGGGTGGTGTACGGTCGTCACGGGGCTACCTGTCGGAGGTGATCGATCAACAGGCCGAAGTGTAATGAGGGGCTTGGCTATCCGTCCAATTGCATGATTCATCTCCGTCCAAATTAATGGTTTGCTGTCGTCTATTTTTGTAGTTCATGCGCGTCCAGATGACTGATAAGGCCGCTTGAGCCGCCGTCTTCTTGCAGGGGGGCGGTAGGTGCCGAGATACGGCACTGAACGGTCCGTATGCCTGGGGGCAGTGTTTCCAGTCCCCGATCTGTCGGCAGGCAAGGCCATGTGCACGTCGCGCTCCGGTGTCGGACGCGAGCCTTTCCGTTGCCGAGGGGCTCAGTAGCGGACCTTGAAGGTGGGCGAATCCTCCGCCCGCAGATGCCGGCGGTCATAGAGCCGGGTGGTGCTGATGTTGGCGTGGCTCAGCCACTGCTGGACCTTGGCGATGTCGGCCTCGTGCTCGAGGGCGTTGGTGGCGGCGGTGGCGCGCAGGCCGTGGACGCCGAGGCCCTCGACCCTAATGCCGGCCGCCTTGGCATAGGCCCTGACCAGGGCATGGATACCCTCGGCGGAGATCCCGGTGCCGGTCCTGTGCGCTTCGACGAGCAACGGGTGGCGGTTCCCCTGGCGGTGTTCTGGAGCAGTCTCTCAAGCTGAAAGCGGTACGCTGCCTCGATCGGTTTTCGGGAAAAACCCAAGCGGTTAGGTTTTGTGCTATCTTGCGAACATGCCGACAGTCTTACGCTTCAACGGCCTGCGTGCCGTGATTTATCCGAACGATCACCGGCCGGCACACCTCCATGTCATCGGCAATGGTTGCGAGGCCGTATTCAACCTGCATTGCCCATAGGGTCCGCCTGAACTGCGCGAGAACTACGGTTTTTCGCAGAAGGACCTGGCGGGCATTCAAGCCAAGCTGGCGGAAGCGCTGCTTGTCGCCTGCAACGAGTGGGGGGCTATCCATGGTCAGCCATGACGAGTTTGAACAAGCCAATGCACGGGCCGAAAAACGCAAGAGGCAGGAGCCTTCTGCCGTCTTTGCGCGCTATGACAAGCGCATTCATCGCCTGGTTATCGGGCTGAGCAGTGGCATCGAGGTTGCGTTTCCGCCCCATTCGGCCGAAGGACTGGAAAGGGCGAAACCTGCCGATCTGGATCTTATCGAAATCAGCCCTTCAGGCCTTGGCCTGCACTTTCCGAAGCTGGATGCCGACCTCTATCTGCCAGCTCTGCTGGAGGGTTTCCTGGGAAGCCGGCAGTGGATGGCGGCGAAGCTCGGTAAGCACGGTGGGAGTGTAAAGAGTGCCGCCAAGACTGTGGCGGCCCAAAAGAATGGTCGTCTTGGCGGACGACCGCGCAAGTCAGCGATTGCCGGCAGCTGACCCCATCCTTTAATAGCGCACCTTGAATTCGGCCGGGTATTGCGGCGGTCGTAGAGGCGGGTGGTGCTGATATTGGCACCACCCATGCCACTGCTGGAGCTTGGCGATATCGGCCTCGTGCTCGAGGGCATTGGCGGCGGCGGCGGTGGCGCGCAGGCCGTGAACGCCGAGGCCTTCGACGGTGATGCCGGCGGCCCTGGCGTAGGCGCCGGCAAAGATCCCGGCGCCGGTCCTTTTCCCGCGCAGCGGCAGGAACAGCGTCGCTTTGGGGTCCACGAGATGCGAGCAAGGTATCCGCCGAGATCATGCCGAGAGCGAGTTCGAAAAGTACCGCATCGTGCAGGACCGCTTGTGCGAGAGCGACTTCGACCGGGCGATCAAACAGATTGAGGGTGGGAGCCCAGCCCGCGACGAGGGGGAATAACATCCATGGCCACCAAGAAAACCGCCCCGAGTTGGAGCGACGTTAAAGCCAAGCTGGCCGACTTCGACCGCGCCGGACTGATCGGGCTTATACAAGACCTGTACGCCGCCAACAAGGACAACCAGGCGTTCTTGCACGCGCGCTTCGCACTCGGCGGCGATGTGCTCAAGCCCTACAAAACGACTATAACCCGCTGGCTGTGGCCTGATGTATTCAAGAACCAGGACACCTCGGTGGCCAAGGCCAAGAAAGCCATTTCGGACTACAAGAAGGCCATCGGCCCATCAGAGGGCTTGGCGGAGCTGATGGTGTTCTATTGCGAGCAAGCGGCCGGTTTCAGCAGCGACGTGGGCCTGCAGGACGAGGGCTATTTCAATGCGCTGGTGCTGATGTTTGAGCAAGCGCTGACGATCATCGCGACTTTGCCCGATGGGCAGCGACCAGCCCTTTGGAGGCGGCTGGATGAGGTGAGGCGCATCAGCCACGATTTTGGTTATGGCGTCGGCGATGACATGGACGTATTGCTGACCGAGCACGGAGTCGATGGCTGAACAGGAGACGCTCGCAGCCGTGCAGGCCGAGAACGCTCGCCTGATCGCGCTGCTTGAATCACACGGCATCGAGTGGCGCCTTTCGCCGTCCCAGCCTGCTCCAAGGGTAGCAGCGCCGGAGCCGTCCAGGCTGTCCACTACTGAAAAGGTGACCCTGTTCCGGCGACTGTTTCGCGGGCGCACGGATGTGTATCCGGTTCGCTGGGAAGGCAAAACCTCGGGCAAGTCGGGCTATGCGCCAGCCTGCGCCAACGAGTGGCGTGCCGGTGTGTGCGAGAAGCCCCGTATCAAGTGTGGTGACTGCGGCAAGCGACTGCTGATCCCGCTGTCCGACGCGGTGATCTATGACCATCTGGCCGGTGCGCACACGGTCGGCGTCTATCCGCTGCTGGAGGACGACACCTGCTACTTTCTGGCGGTCGATTTCGATGAGGCCGACTGGAGAGATGACGCGCGTGCTTTCATGCAGTCCTGCGAGGAGCTGGGCGTGCCGGCTGCGCTGGAAATTTCCCGCTCCGGGCAAGGCGCGCACGCATGGGTATTCTTCGCCAGCCGCGTTTCTGCCCGCGATTCCCGGCGACTGGGTACGGCCATTATCAGTCACACCTGCACGCGCACCCGGCAACTGAAGCTGGAGTCCTACGACCGACTGTTCCCCAACCAGGACACGATGCCCAAAGGCGGCTTCGGCAACTTGATCGCACTGCCGCTGCAAAAGTGGCCCAGGGAGAGCGGCTTCAGTGTGTTCGTTGATGCCGATCGGCGCCCGCACCCTGACCAGTGGGCTTTCCTGGCGGCGATCCGGCCGATGCCTGCTCACGACATCGAGCCGACCATCCTGCGTGCCACCGGTGGCGTCCATCCCTTGGATGTCACCTTCATCGACGATGAGGACCTGGCTACGCCGTGGAAGCGCGAGAGCGCATCGCCCAAGAAACTATCCGGTGCGATGCCGCCATCGCTCACCGTGACGTTGGCGAACCTGATCTATTTCGAGAAGGCGCAACTCCCCCAAGCGCTGGCCAATCGCCTGATCCGGCTGGCCGCCTTCCAAAACCCCGAGTTCTACAAGGCCCAGGCCATGCGCATGTCGGTGTGGGACAAGCCGCGTGTCATTGGCAATGCTGAAAACTTCCCCAACACATCGCTCTGCCTCGCGGCTGTCTTGATGCGGCAATGGACTTGCTGCGCGACAACAGCATCGCCTGCGATCTGCATGACGAGCGATTTGGCGGCGAGATCATCAATGTGGCCTTTGCTGGCACCTTGCGCCTTGACCAGGAAACTGCCGTTTCGGCCATGCTGCATCACGACACCGGGGTCCTGTGTGCGCCAACAGCATTCGGCAAGACCGTTACCGCCGCCGCGCTGATCGCTCGCCGGGGCGTGAACACCCTGGTGCTGGTGCACCGCACCGAGTTGTTGAAACAATGGCAAGAGCGCCTGCAAGTCTTTCTCGGCGTAGGCAAGGGCGTGGTCGGCACCATCGGTGGTGGCAAGGCCAAACCCACCGGGAAGATCGATATCGCTGTGATGCAGTCGGTATCCCGGCAGGGCGAGGTCAATCCGCTGGTTGAGCACTGCGGGCAGGTGATCGTGGACGAGTGCCATCACGTTGGCGCCGTGTCATTCGATGCCATCCTGAAGCGAACCAAGGCGAGGTTCGTGCTCGGCCTTACGGCACCCCGATTCGCCGCGATGGTCAACAACCGATCATCTTCATGCAGTGCGGGCCGATCCGGTACACAGCGGCTAAGCCGGCAGGTGCACCCCATGACTTAGAGGTGCTGCCGCGAACACGTTTCTCACGGATCGACTTGCCGCACGAGGCGGGCATCCAGGATGTGTTCCGGCATCTGGCCGATGACCAGGTCAGGACCGAAGCTATTGCCGCCGAAGTCCGTGACGCGTTTCAGCAGGGTCGCAAAGTGCTGGTGCTGACCGAGCGTACCGAACACCTCGACGCTATTCGGATTGCACTGGAAGAACAAATACCGGAGCTGTTTATGCTGCACGGCAGGATGTCCAAGAAACAGCGTGCAGCGCTGATCACGGCACTGGACGCCTTACCGCCCGACGCGCCGCGCGTACTGCTGGCCACGGGCAAACTGGTCGGCGAAGGCTTTGACCATCCGCCCTCGACACACTGGTGCTGGCGATGCCCGTCTCCTGGAAAGGCACGCTGCAGCAATACGCCGGTCGTCTGCATCGAGAGCACGCCTGCAAGACCGATGTGCGCATCATCGATTTCGTCGATACTGGGCATCCGGCACTGCTGCGGATATGGGAGAAACGTCAGAGCGGGTACCGGGCGATGGGGTACCGCATGGGGATGGGAGCCGACCAGTGGGACAGTTGACCACTTGCCGTCTGGAGTGAGTCCCGCACAGAAGGTTACTTGTCCTGTTGTACCTCGAAACCCACCACGCTGCGCTGCCGATGGCTGAACTCCACCCCGATCAGATAGATCGGCTCGCCGCGGGCGCGGTACTTCTCGGCATAACCACGCTCTTGGATCTGCTGCAGCGCCTTGCCCTTGGCTACCAGTTCTACCACCTTGAACTCGAAGAGGTAGACGCTGCTGTTGAACAGCACCGTCATGTCGATGCGTCCGTGGCTGGTGGTGTCCTCCAGACGAATGTCGAGCCCCAGCGCAGCGAAGTGGCTGTAGAACACGCTGGCCCAGTAGCCCTCGAACTGGGCGATGGGGCTATTGCGATACCAGTCATGGGGAATGCTGGCGAAGAAGGCGGTGAACAGCTGCTGCAAGCCGGTGAAGTCGTTGGCCAGCAGCAGGCGGTAGAGCTGTCCGGTCTGTCGCCCAGGAAGTGAAGGGTCTCCGGTCAGTCCCTCCAGCAGGGCGCCGTTCAGGCTGGCCTGTACCTCGAGGTTGGGGTACTTCAGGGTGTACTCGGTGCGCGCGCCCATGGATAGGAGGCTGTCGACCGTCAGGTAGCCGGTCTGGAACATCAGGGCCTCGACCGGCATGCAGTCGACGTCAAAGCTGGAGAGCAGCGTTTCCATCGCCACCAGCCGGCCCAGGTCGGGAGAAAAGACGCGCTTGGCCAGCAGCTGGTCGATCAGGAAGGTCGGTGTGCCGGTCTCGAACCAGTAGGGGTGGAACTGGCGTTTCTGGAACAGCAGCAGAAGATCGAAGGGGTTGTAGACCGAGGTGCCGGCCCAATTGTAGCCGTTGTACCAGGTGCGGATCTCGTCGCGGTCCAGCCCTGCCAGCTCGGGGGCGAATACGGTATCCACGTCCTCGTCCGTGTAGCCACAGATCGCTGAGTAGCCCCCGTCCAGGGTGATGTCGTTGAGATTGTTTAGCCCGGAGAACAGGCTGACCTTGCTGAACTTGGACACGCCGGTGAGCATGGCGAAGCGGAGGTGCGCATCGCTGTCCTTGATCACCGAGTAGAGGTTGCGCAGGCCATCGCGCATCTCGCGGGCTGTCTCGGGCCGGGTGAGGTTGTCGAGAATCGGTTTATCGTATTCATCGACCAGTACGACCACGCGCTGCCCGTGCACCTGCTCGGTTTCGCGGATCAGTTCGGCGAAGCGACTGGGGATGTCCGTCGCCTTGAAGGTAGCCAGCCCGAGGCGTTGGGCGTTGACCTCCAGCAGGTTGCCGATGCGGGTCTCCAGCGCGGCAAGGCTCTGCAGAACACCCCCCAAAGCTGATACGGATTACCGGGTAACGCCGGTTCCAGTCCCAATGCTCATGGATGGCCAGGCCACGAAACAGCGGTTCATTGCCGGCGAACAGCTCGGCGAGAGTGTCGAGAAACAGGCTCTTGCCGAAGCGCCGTGGGCGGGAGAGGAAGTAGTACTTGCCCTCATCGAGCAGCTGCTGGGCAATGCCGGTCTTGTCGACGTAGTAGTAGCCCTCCTCGCGAATCTCGCGAAAGGTCTGGATACCGATGGGCAGCTTCTTGCGGGACATGACAGGCAACCTGAAGGCAGATGCGGCGATTGTAGACGCTGGAGGACGACGAAGGTTGTCTGCGTCCCTGCCAGGAGAGCGCTTCCGCGGGCGTACTCAGTACCGCACCTTGAAGGTGGGCGAATCCTCCGCCCGCAGGTGCCGGCGGTCGTAGAGCCGGGTGGTGCTGATGTTGGCATGGCCCAGCCAGGCCTGGACCTTGGCGATGTCGGCCTCGTGCTCGAGGGCGTTGGTGGCGGCGGTGGCGCGCAGGCCGTGGACGCCGAGGCCCTCGACCGTGATGCCGGCGGCCCTGGCGTAGGCACCGACCAGGGCATAGATACCCTCGGCGGAGATCCCGGCACCGGTCCTTTTCCCGCGCAGCGGCAGGAACAGCGGCGCCTGGGGGCCACGAGGTGGTGTCCCGAGGCCTCGAGGTAAAGATGGATCCGCTCGGCGGCGACCGGATGCAGCGGCAGGTAGCGCAGCTTGCCGCCCTTGCCGTGGACGCGCAGGTGCTTGAGGCCGCGGCGGTCCTGGAGGTCGTGGACCGCCAGGCGGGCGGCTTCCTCGCGGCGCAGGCCGTGATAGAGCAGCACGGCGAGCAGCGCCCGGTCGCGGCGGCCCTTCAGGGTGGCGGGATCGGGGGCTTCGAGCAGGGCCCGGGCCTGGTGGTCGCCGAGGGCCGGGGTCTTGCCTTCATTCGTTTCGATCCTGGGCCGCTTGACGCCATGCACCGGGTTGCCGCCGGCCACCGCGTTGCACTCGAGCAGGTGGTCGAACAGGCTGGTGAGGGCGGCGAGCTTGCGGCGCAGGGTGGCCGCGGACAGACCGCGCGCCTCCAGGTGCTTGCGCCAGGCGAGGACATGGGCGCGGGTGACGTCGCGAAACTGCTCCGGCGCATTGATGCCGACGAAGGTGCAGAAGTCCGCGAGGTCGCCCCGGTAGGCGCGGCGGGTGCGCGGGTTGTCGAGGTTGGCGAACCACTCGGCGGCGGCCGGCACCTGGGCGAGGCCCTGGAACTGGGCGGCGCTGAGGCGGCGTTCGGCCGGCGTGACGGGCGACAGGCCGGTTTCGGGGGGCAGCTTATTCATGCCGGTCGTCCTTTTCGGCGCGATCCCAGTGCTCGACCCGCTCGTCGAGCCGGTCCGGACGCTTCGGCGTCCTGGAGAGGACCCCGCAGCGGGGGGCCGACGTATTCCTCGGGCAGGTACCGCGAATCGCCGACCTCCACGCCCCGTTCCTGCAGCGCCTCATCCGGGAGGCGGAGGGCGCCGTCGCCGTCCCGGTCCTCGATCACGCTCCGGCGGGTGTCCATGCGCGGCTCCTGGGGCTGAAAAATTCATGATAACGGATTTTATCGTCATATTTTGAGGGGGCACGAGAGCCGAGGCTTGCCTGTCGCCAAGGGGACAAGACCTCAACTTTTTTTACCATCAGCCAAAAAGTACGTTTGCTAGCTAAGGGGGCTGTTCGCCGTTAAACAACCATTCACGATGACGTCTCATTAGGTCAACCAGGAGTCTTACCTATGTACCAACGACCAACCCTGCAAGACGTTCGCGAGGCGCTCGAGCGTATCAAAAAAATACCGCGGCCATACGGTGACAACGAAGGCGATCCCATCAATTCCGATACCGTGTTTCCAGAGCTGTCGCCGGAGCACCAGTTGGCTGTCAGTCACGCTTATCAGGTGTGTTTTGAGTACACCCGCACATTGGATGGCAAAGTAGACCGTCGCGCGGTTGGGTACTTAACCCGTGCTGGCTATCGGACCAGCCTCGATACATCTCAGTATCAGCCCGACAGGCTTGTGGGTAGCGTGGAGGTCGATAACTGGGAGCTCGACATATCCGATATGTTTGTACAGTGAAAATAACGACGAATACTAGTGGCCTGTTTGGTTAATTCGTTTATCTATTTGATATATTAGGAAGCCTGCCGGCCGGCGCGACAGCATGGCCTCGCCGCATGCAAACCTACATTATAAATAAACGAACTACTCGGACAGTCCACTAGTTGAGAGGAATCGTAAAACTGCGGCCATCTATGCTTTTCACTGTCATAATTAGCCGTGGCTCTGGGCCCTCCAAGTCTTGCTTGTGCCACTCCCTGCACAGACGTTGGAGGGTCTTATAGCCAATTCCTGCTTCATTTCCACCTTTGGTAAACACCTTCCAGATCGTATCTGTCGCTTCTTGCGCGCTTTTCCATAGTTGTCGCCCTCCCTCAGCCTCTGGGCGCAGTGAGAAGAATAAATCGTGCGCTTCTTTTTGGATTCCATTTTGTCTGTTTTTGCGACTTTTCGCGGAGTTCTTGCTGGCTTGGCGTTTAGCGCTGACAGTGTCCATGCGCTGCATCGTGTACCGGGCAGCCTCATGCATCCCGATCAAATGGTTGGTATCGAGGAGGAACGAATAGGCTCTAGGTAAATCACCATTCTCGGCAGACTTCTTTGCCTCGGCGAGCAACCCAAACATACTGTAGAATGCACAATTATCTTCAGGTGGTGTTTTCCCAGTTTTTGCAATGAGCGTATTAGCGATGTCATCGTCGCAATCCTGCATAATTCCGAGGACAAAGAGGTATAGATCCTCACTAGCGTCTTTGTACTTTTCTAGGATAGGAATGGTTATCGATGACACAAAGTGTTCAAGCGCCTCTAGGAGTTCCGCTGTCCTGCCAGCCTCCAGTGACTGTCTGATAGGCTCCTGGAGGGCCGGTGATAAGCTTTTAAGGTAGCCATTGAGGTAAAGGTGCAGTGCGTGGTGCCATAGTCTCCGATGCTCAGCTTCGAAGCTGCGTCGTGTCCTACCGGTTTCGTACAGGGTGAGACTTTCTGGTTCACGGGATGGTAGTAGCTGGGACCGAACAAGATCGATTGCTTGGTCGATTTCAGCTACCTGCTGTTCGCGAAGCAGCGTGCCGTCGAGCGCGCGCTCGACTTTCTGTGTCTGTTGAGCAATTTTCTTAAGAAAATTCTGGAGTTGTTTATCGTGGTGCTTGTGCTTACTAGTCATTTAAATGAGGGGAGCCTGCAGAGTTCGGAAAAAATCGTAACGCTAAGCGCCAGGTGATTGGCTGGAGGCCGCATCAATCCTGGGGACGTCCGGCTGGGTTATACCCTATCCGTACGCTCAGGAAGCCAGCTTCAGAGGATCTGGATAGGGCCTGAGTAATTCCCAAAATTTTCTCGGAAAATCAGAGAGATAAGGCTTGAAGAGGCCCGCATGGACGGGCACGTTGGTTGTCGTCAAACAAAAACAGCGTCCCCAGCCCCATGCAGACCATCCAATTCTTGCACGACGCCTTCGCCAAGGCACTCCCCACGATCCATGCCCGCCGTCTCGAAGCCCTGATGGCCGCGGTGGCCGCCCTGCTGCAAGGCCGCCGCCTGATCCTGACCGCGCTGGGGCGTTCGATGCCCGGTTCGGCTTGGCCCAGGCATGCGATCAAGCGAGTCGACCGTCTGCTTGGCAACCGGCAGTTGCAGGCCGAGCGGGGGTTGTTCTACTGGGCCATGCTCCGCGCCCTGCTGGGCTCGCTCAAGCATCCCCTGATCCTGGTGGACTGGTCGCCGATCGATGCCGCCGGCACGCTGTTCCTGCTGCGCGCCGCGATCCCGCTGGCCGGGCGCTCGCTGCCGGTCTGCGAAGTCGTCCATCCGCGCGAGGGCTGCCCGCGTTGCCAGCAACGTCTGCTCGAGGCACTGGCGGCGATGTTGCCGGCCGAATTTCGTCGCGCCGAGCGCGAGCTGCAGAAACAGATGGCTCTGCTGGAGCAGCTGCAGGCCGACGCCAGCCTGCAGCGTGAAGTGGAGTGCGAAGACAAGCTGAAGGCGCTGATGGCGGACTACGGTGTGGACCTGGCGAAGGTAGTCGCCATCCTCAATCCGCAGCCGGTCGAGCTGGATCCGACCGAACCGGCAGCGCCGTACCCGTCAGGTGAAGGTCTACGTCCAGCCGGTCACCGGCAAGCGTATCGAGACCAAGGGGCGAATCATGCCCAGCTCAAGGTCTGGAAGGCGGAGTTCGGGGCTGAGGTGGTGGAGGGATGGCGGCAGAGTTGATGCTGGCTCAGCAGGAAGTCTGACGATAAAGCAGAGTGCAATGCGATTAATGCATCAAAATAAAAATTTTAGGCATTAATTGCCTAGTTGAAGCATGTCGGATTAAATAATACTCTTTGCTCTCGGTACAGCTAAGGAGTACCCCACCATGCATGCCACCCATCACTGCAAGGCCCGTCAGGCCCAGCGCGGCATTCCCCTCAAGATGGTCGACTACGTCCTCACGCACGGCAGTCAGAGCCGGAACAAGGTCGTCTTTGGTGAGCGAGAGGCCAGGCAACGCCTGGCCGAGCTGGACGAAGAGCGTCGTCTGCTCATGAAGATCAAAGATAAGGGTGGCGTTGTGGTGGTGGCCAATGGTGAAACGGTCATCACGACCTACAACCTCACCAGTCGCCACTGATCCAAGCATCGAGCTATTTCAAGACATCACATGAACGAGAAAATCTTCTCTCAGCTGCTGGATGCCACACGGGGTTTCGCCCTGACCGTGCCGCAATCCACCTCCCTGGTTCTGCAGCTGCTGTGCTGGTGGAAGCTGTCGAAAGAGTCGAGTGCTCTCCCCGAGGAGCTGCGCATATCTCACCTGCTCGACCGCGATCTGGCCGAGCAACATGAGGTACTGCGTCAGGTGCAGACCTATGCCCAGTTTCCGTTCATGGACGAGAGCGTCTGGCAGAACCTGCGCAGAGCCCGGAACATTTCCCTGCTGCTGCAGAAAATCGGCGTCTTCGAGACTCAAGGCTTCCTCGACAAGCTGATCCTAGATGACGCCGCCTTCTGGTCGTTCGACCGCCGCGACGGCAGTTTTGCGTCTGCGCCAAGCCTGTGCAAACTGCTGATTGAACTTGCTGGGATCAAAGCCGCGCAGAGGGTATATGTCCCTTGGGACAACTCCGGGCAGCTCGCAGCTAGAGTTGTACGGAGTGGCGCTACAGCCCTAGTCGAGACGCGTTCTCCTACACTCCCTGCCCAGATTCTCGGGCTAGCAAATGTGAGTGGCTGGGACATCAACGACACTGATCCAGTGGGGGCTCCTGCTGCACTGGAGCAAGGCATGCTGGTCCGCTTCGAGACGGCAGTCTGCATCCCTCCGATGGGACTGCGTTACTCCAGCGAAGTCTTTGAAAATGACTTGTTCGACCGCTTCGTCGAGAAGACCCCGGTTGGCAGCGTGCTGCAGATTCGTCACCTGCTGGCACAGACCCGCGGCCGTATCGTCGTGGCGATGCCCAACTCCGTACTGTTCGCCTCCGGCAGTGAGCGTCAGTTGCGCGAGCGGCTGGTCGAAGCAGGCCAACTGGAAGCGGTAATCGCCCTGCCTGCCGGTCTCTGTGTCGGTACCAATATCCCTCTGTCCATTCTGGTGCTGAATGCCCGCGGCGGCGCGAAGAGTGTCCACTTTGTCAACGCCGCTACCGAGGCGTTCACCGAAAGCGCTGCCAAGAAGCGCATCGAGCTGAAGAACATTGACGCACTGCTGGCGGAAGTCACTGGCCGGGATACCACCGAGCATGCCGTATCCGTTCTGAGCAGGGCAATTGCGGACAACGACTACTCCCTAGAAGTCGGCCGTTATGTACTGGACGAAGCAGCCCGCGAGCTGGAGCAAGTCCTGAAGCGCTACGAAATGCACAAGCTCAGCGAGTTCTTCGAGGTCATCCGTCCGCGTCAGCATGCGACCGCTGCCAGCGGTTCTAGCGTATTTGAAGTCCAGGCCCAGGACATTCCTGCCTATGGCTACATTCGCAGTGCCAGTAAGGAGACCCTGTTCGATCTTGGCTCAGCCAAGGCTTCGACCTACTTCATCAGGCCCGACGATATCCTGATGACCTTCAAGGGGACGATCGGCAAGGCCGGTATCGTCCAAGACGTTCCAGACAGCAAAGAAGGCGGCTGGATCGCTGGGCAGTCCCTAACGATCCTGCGCAGCAAGCGCCCAGAGATTTATCCTCCGAAAGCCCTTTTGATTTACCTTCGCTCCGACCTGGGCCAGGCACTGCTCAAGCACATTGTGGTGGGTGCCACCATTCCTTCTATCCAGCTTTCGGCCCTCAAGGAACTGCATATACCTGTTCCCTCACGGGAAGAGATGGACAGGATGGTTCAGGCATTTGAGCAGGAAGCGCAGATCCAAAGCGAAATCAAGCAACTCCGTGACAAGCAAGCCGCCATCGCTGCTAGTTTCTGGCGCCTGTAAATCATCACGCCGTATATTTAAGGCAATACCCCCCATGAAATCCTCCAAGCTCCAAGACCAAAGCCAACTGAAGTGGATTTCCGACTTCATCTGGAACATCGCTGATGACCGTCTGCGCGATGTGTACGTACGCGGCAAGTACCGCGACGTCATTCTTCCGTTCACCGTACTGCGTCGTCTCGACGCCGTACTCGAGTCGACCAAGCAGGCGGTGCTGGAACGCAAGAAGTTCCTCGACACACACAAGGTCGCCGAGCAGGACGGTGCGCTGCGCATGGCAGCTGGGCAGGCGTTCTACAACGTCTCCGAATTCACGCTGGCTAAACTCAAGGCCAGCGCTGCTGGGCAACGCCTGCGCGACGATTTCATCGCCTACCTCGATGGCTTCTCACCCAACGTGCAGGAAATCCTCACCAAATTCAATTTCCGCAACCAGCTTCAGAAGCTCGTGGACTCCCATGTCTTGGGCTATCTGATCGAGGACCTCCTCGACCCCGAGGTCAACCTCTCGCCGCTGCCGGTCAAAGATGCTGACGGGCGCATCAAGCTCCCGGCCCTGGACAACCACGGCATGGGCACCGTGTTCGAGGAACTGATCCGCCGCTTCAACGAAGAGAACAACGAGGAGGCGGGTGAACACTTCACACCGCGCGACGTGGTGCAGCTCATGGCCAAGCTGCTGTTCTTGCCTGTGGCCGAGCGGATCGAATCCAGCACCTACTCGCTATACGACGGCAGCTGCGGCACGGGTGGGATGCTGACTGTGGCCGAAGAAGCCCTGCAGGAGCTGGCCGAGGAACACAGCAAGGAAGTATCCATCCACTTGTTCGGCCAGGAAATCAGCGACGAAACCTACGCCATCTGCAAGGCCGACTTGCTCCTGAAAGGTGAAGGCGCAGAGGCCGAGAACATCGTCGGTGGTGCGGATAAATCCACCCTGTCTGCCGACCAGTTCCGCAGCCGCGAGTTCGACTTCATGATCTCCAACCCGCCCTATGGCAAGAGTTGGAAGACCGATCTGGAGCGGATGGGCGGCAAGAAGGAGTTCAGCGACCCGCGCTTCATCGTCAATCATGGCGGCGATGCCGAGTTCAAGCTCATCACCCGTTCCAGCGACGGGCAGCTCATGTTCCAGGTGAACAAGCTGCAGAAGATGAAGCACAACACGCCGCTGGGCAGCCGCATCGCCCTTGTCCATAACGGGTCAGCCCTGTTCACCGGGGACGCGGGCCAGGGCGAGAGCAACATCCGCCGCTGGGTGCTGGAGAACGATTGGCTCGAAGCCATCATCGCGCTGCCCCTCAACATTTTCTACAACACCGGCATTGCCACCTACATCTGGGTTCTGGCCAACAAGAAAGCCGAACACCGTAAAGGCCGAGTGCAGTTGATCGACGCCAGCAAGTGGTTCCAGCCGCTGCGCCGCAACCTGGGCAAGAAAAACTGCGAACTCTCTGATGCAGACATCCAGCGCATCCTGGACTTGTACCTCGACGAGCCGCAGGACACCCCGGATTGCAAGTGGTTCGACACCACTGATTTTGGCTACTGGAAGATAACGGTCGAGCGTCCGCTGCGACTCAAGAGCCAGCTGAGGTCCGACAGCATCGAAACCCTGCGCTTTGCGTCGGGCGATGAAGCCCTGCGTGCCGAAATCTACACCATGCATGGCGACAAGCTCTATACCGACTTCACCAAGATCAAGCCCGATATCGAGGCGTGGTTGAAAGGTGAAGACGAGAGCGAAGAAGACGACGACAGTGAAGACGATGAGGGCGAAAGCAAAGTTGCCAAGAGGGCTGTACCGGCAAAGCGCCGCAAGAAGTTGCTGGACTCGGCAACCTGGCTGCGTGACAAGGGGTTGATCGATCTGGCCCTGCTGGCGCAAAAGGAAATCGGTGAGGCCGTGTTCTATGACCACAACGAATTCCGCACCCGCTTTGAGGCCGTGATGAAGGAGCACAGCAAGAAGCTGGGTGCTCCAGAGAAGAAGGCAATCTACAAGGCCGTGAGCTGGCGAGACGAAACCGCGCCGCCCGTTATCGCCAAGCGTACGAAAATTAAAGCTACTGATACCTTTATAGCGAATAACGATGGGCGTTATCTGGTAGGGGAAGACAAACACCGAGAAGTTATCGAATACGAGTCCGACACCGATCTGCGCGATACCGAACAGATACCTCTAAAAGAGCCGGGCGGCATCGACGCGTTCTTTGCGCGTGAGGTGCTGCCGCACGCAGCAGATGCCTGGATTGCGATGGACAAGACCCAGATCGGCTACGAGATTTCGTTTGCCCGCTACTTCTACCAGCCGACACCGCTGCGGACGCTGGATCAAATCCGGGCCGACATCCTTAAGCTCGAGCAGCAGAGCGAAGGCTTGCTGAGCAAAATCGTGGGAGGTACTGCCGCATGAACCAACGGAACAACCTTCTAACGTCCATCGCTCAGACGATTCAGGACTACCGGGGCAGCTCGCTCTCTCAGCCCATCACCGACCACGTTGAGCGCTGGGTGCAGCAGTTCGACGCTGCTGTGCAGTTGCCCATCCTGCAAGAGATCAACCACGTCCTGAAAAATATCTACTTCTCGAAGGAGAAGGTGGCCAAATTCATCCGTACTGCGATCCGCACCCAAAAGCTCACTGGTTCCAACCCAGAGCAGTTCTGGCGCAACGCCAACTTTCTCGACATCCAGCGCGGCGGCAATAGCCAGACCGAGTTGCTGGCCCTGTTCTCCGAACAACTAACGGATGAGTTTGGCTTCGGCGTTCAGGATTGCGGACAGGGCAATGATGTCTTCATCTATCTGGATGACGGCATCTTCACGGGCAATCGGGTGTGGCGCGATTTGGATGCATGGGTCCACAATACTGCCCCCGCGCGGGCCACTGTACATGTGATCTGTATTGCGATGCATAAGGGGGGCAGCACTATGCCCAAGGAAGAATTCAAGAGACCATTAGGAGGTCTGGGAAGAGTATCGACATCAGTGATGGAAACTGGTGGTCGGCGGTTGCACTGGAGGATAGACGGTACTACAGCAACACCTGCGATGTGCTACGACCAACGGCGATCCCGAACGATCCGGCGGTGCAAGCCTACGTGGCTGCCATGCAGTATCAGCCGACGCTCAGAACCGCTGGCAATCCCGGCGCAGCGGGCCTGTTCTCCAGCGACGGGGCAAAAATTCTTCTTGAGCAGGAGTTCCTGAAGGCCGGTGTGCGCATCCGGCAGATTTGTCCCAACCTTGGCGCCACGCAGCGACCACTGGGCCACATGACACTGGAAACACTGGGCTTCGGTTCGCTCATCGTCACCTATCGCAACTGCCCCAACAACGCTCCGCTGGCTTTCTGGGTGGATGCGCCGTGGTATCCGCTGTTCCCGCGCACCACGAATACCCAGACGGCGGTGAGGAAGATGTTCGCCGATCTGACCGGAGGCGCTCTCTGATGAGCGGTAGCAATCAGCTTCGAACCTACCGCCGGATGGAAAGCGTGGTCTTCCTCAAGACAGACGAGCCATTTGGTGGGCTCTCCAATATGGCTGGAGGGTACCCGATCCATGTAAATGGCGTGCGGATACTGACGTCCGAGGCGCTGTATCAAGTCTGCCGGTTCCCGCATCTTCCCGACGTGCAGCGGATGATTATCGGCCAGATCAGTCCGATGACGGCAAAGATGAGGAGCAAGCCCTACCGCAAGGATTCGCGCCCCGATTGGGACCAGGTGCGCGTGCGTATCATGCGCTGGTGCCTGCGCATGAAGCTCGCCAATAACTGGAGCACCTTCAGCGAGTTGCTATTGAGAACCGGAGACCGGTCAATCGTCGAAGAGTCGCGGAAGGACGATTTTTGGGGAGCCAAAGCCACTGGTTACGGGAGCACTCTGGTGGGCATGAACGTCTTGGGCAGGCTGCTGATGGAACTGCGTGAGCAGGTGAAACAGCAGGGGCGAGAGGCAGCACTTGATGTTGCTCCTCCTTCTATTTCGCAATTTCTGCTCTTGGGACGACCCATTGAAGTGGCATCGGGCTCAGCACCTCCGCAGGTGGTCGCTGATCACGAGCAGGGCTCCCTCTTCGGTGCGGATACCGCTGTCAGCGTCGAGGCTTCATCTTCTCTGGCAAAGGCTCCATCACGCGAAGTAGCATATGAAGCCTACCGTCCCGCAAGGATGCGCTGGCTTCCGCCAGTTCCTGAGCACTGGAACGAACAGCGAGCTAAAACCTTCTTCCGCGAGGTGGACGAGCGCTCCAAGACAGGAAAGGAAGAGCTGCTGTCAGTGTCGCATCTGACAGGCGTCACGCCGCGCAGCCAGAAGAACGTGACCATGTTCAAGGCAGAGAGCTACGTCGGCTCCAAGCTGTGCCGCCCTGGCGATATCGTGGTGAACACTTTGTGGGCGTGGATGGCGGCGCTAGGAGCAAGCAAACACGCGGGCATCGTCAGCCCTGCCTATGGTGTCTATCGTCCGCATAACCCAGATAGCTTCAACCCGGCGTACCTCGACTACCTGCTGCGCACCCGCGCCTATGTGGCCGAATACATCGGACGGTCGACTGGTATTCGTGCCTCCCGCTTGCGCTTATATCCGAACCAGTTTCTCGACATTCCGCTGATCCAGCCCCCCCGTCCTGAGCAAGATCAAATCGTCGCCTACCTGCGCGCTCAGGATGCCCATATCGCTCGCTTTATCAAAGCCAAGCGTGACCTCATTGCGCTGCTGACTGAGCAGAAGCTGTGCATCATTGACCAAGCAGTCACACGCGGCCTCGATGCATCGGTCAGGCTCAAGCCCTCAGCCATCGAGTGGCTAGGTGATGTCCCGGCGCATTGGAACGTATGCCGTGCAAACCATGTACTTGATACCGTTCGGCAGCAGATACCAATCTCAACTCTTGCCGAAAAAGAGGTGTTTCACTACTCGATACCATCAATTTCCAAAACGGGGAATGGTGTTGTTGAAAATGCTTCGGCAATCGACAGCGACAAACTACTTCTCAATGGGGAGAGTTGCTTGTGTCAAAGCTAAATCCTCACAAGCGGTATGTCTTGCTTTCAAAGCCGCATTCGTTGCCGATAGTTTGCTCCTCTGAATTCGTGCCACTCATCGCGCGGGCATGTGACGCCGAGTACGCAAGGTACGTTTTCCAGTCGTGGCGTGTGAGTGGTTATCTTCAGGCAAACGCACGTTCAGCTACCAGAAGTCATAGTCGTGTGGACCCCAATTTGATTTCAAAGCTGTGGTGGGCATGGCCTGATATCGCTGAGCAAATTGAGATTGTTGAGCACTTACGGGTGGCGTTGATGCCGCTGGACGAGGCGATCCAACGTGCCGAAGATGAAATCAAGCTCATCCGCGAGTACCGCGACTGTCTGATCGCCAATGCCGTTACCGGGCAGGTGGATGTGCGTGGATGGCAGCCCGGCCCGGACGATGTGGTGAGCGATGAGGTGCTAGCGGCACTGGGGGATGACGAGGAGGAAGGCAATGGCGAAGACTGACACCAGCGAACGCTGGTTTGAGGCGCGCATCGTACGCGGCCTGACCGGCATTCCGCAGCCCGAGTACAGTCACGAGCTGGAACCCACGAACTTTGCCACCACCCACAACGGCTACGTGCAAGGCAAGCCAGGCGACTACAATCGCGACGTGGCGCTAGATGTTGTGCAGTTGCTGGAATTTTTGCTGGCCACGCAGCCAAAGGCTGTGGAAACGCTGGAACTGGCAACTGAAGGCATCAAGCGCACCCAGTTCCTGCACCGTCTGCAGGGCGAGATCACCAAACGCGGCGTGGTGGATGTGTTGCGCAAGGGCGTGAGCCACGGGCCGGTTCACGTCGACCTCTACAAGCTGCTGCCCACGCCGGGGAATGCCAACGCGGCCGAGGCCTTTGGCAAGAACATCTTCAGCGCCACCCGGCAGGTGCGCTATAGCAACGATTCCGGCAACGAGCTGGACCTGTTGATCTTCATCAACGGCCTGCCAGTGCTGACCTTCGAGCTGAAGAACTCACTGACTAAGCAGACCCTGGCCGACGCCATTGTTCAGTACCAGACCACGCGCAGCCCGCAGGAGTTACTGTTCCAGTTGGGCCGTTGCGTGGCACACATCGCCGTCGATGACGCCGAGGCAGCTTTCTGCACCGAGTTGAAGGGCAAGGCGTCGTGGTTTCTGCCGTTCAACCAGGGCTGGAACAGCGGCGCGGGCAACCCGCCCAACCCGAATGGCCTGAAAACCGACTACCTGTGGAAGCAGGTGCTAACCAAGGAGTCGCTGGCCAACATCATCGAGAGCTTCACGCAGGAGGTGGAGGAAGAAGAAGCCGACGCCAATGGCAAGAAGCGGAAAAAACGAAAGCAGGTCTTCCCCCGCTTCCATCAGTTGTGTACCGTGCGTGCCCTGCTGCGCCGCGCCCGCGAGGACGGGGTGGGCAAGCGTTACCTGATCCAGCACTCGGCAGGCAGCGGCAAGAGCAACACGATTGCGTGGCTGGCGCATCAGCTGGTGGAGCTGCGCACAGCCGCCGACCCGCTGACGTCGCAGTTCGACTCAATCATTGTGATCACCGACCGGCGCGCGCTGGACACACAGATTGCTCGCACCATCAAGGGCTACGACCACGTGGCGTCGATCTTCGGCCACTCCGACAACGCGCAGGAACTGCGCGAGTACCTGCGCCGGGGCAAGAAAATCATCGTCACCACGGTGCAGAAGTTCCCGTTCATCCTCGACGAACTGGACGATTTCTCCGGCAAGAAGTTCGCGCTGCTGATCGACGAGGCGCATTCCAGCCAGGGAAGCAAGACCACCGGCAAGATGCACGCAGCCCTCGGCAGCAAAGCTGCCGTCAATGAATCTGGAGGGCAAGCTGCGACAGGAGATTCCAGCGGCGAGGAAGCCTTCGAGGAAGATTCCACGCAGGACGCGGTGAACAATGAGATCGAGAAGCGCATCCAGTCGCGCCGGATGCTGTCGAACGCCAGCTACTTCGCTTTCACTGCCACGCCGAAAAACAAGACGCTGGAGTTGTTCGGCGAGAGGATCGTCGTCGGGGACAAGGTGCAGTTCCGCTCGCCGGAGGAGCTGACCTACACCACCAAGCAAGCAATCCAGGAGAAGTTTATCCTCGACGTGGTGGAGAACTACACCACGGTCAACAGCTTTTACCAAGTGGCCAAGACGGTGGCGGACGACCCGGATTTCGACAAGGTGAAGGCGCTGAAGAAGATCCGCCACTACGTCGAGTCGCACGACAAAGCCATTCGCCGCAAGGCTGAGATTATGGTTGATCACTTTGTTGCGCAGGTGGCCGGCAAGCAGAAGATCGGCGGCAAGGCACGGGCGATGATAGTGTGCAACGGAATCGCGCGGGCCATAGATTACTTCCGCGAGGTGTCAGACTACCTCGTTCAGATCAAAAGCCCTTATAAGGCCATCGTGGCGTACTCGGGTGACTTTGAAGTCGGCGGCGAGAAGAAGACCGAGGCCGACCTGAACGGGTTTCCGAGCAAGGATATCCCGGCCAACCTAAAGCAAGATCCGTATAGATTTTTGATTGTGGATCGAAAGTACACGACGGGTTTTGATGAGCCTTTGCTACATACGATGTACGTGGATAAACCCTTGGCTGGCGTGCTGGCGGTGCAGACCCTATCACGTCTCAACCGGGCGCATCCGCAAAAGCACGACACCTTCGTGCTCGACTTCGCCGATAACGCCGAGGCGGTGAAGGCGGCGTTCCAGGACTACTACCGCGCCACGATCCAAACCGGCGAAACCGACGCCAACAAGCTGCACGACCTGAAGGCCGAACTCGACGGGCAGCAAGTGTATAGCTGGCAGCAAGTGGAGGACTTAGTGGCGCTCTACCTTGGCGGCGCAGACCGGGACAAACTCGACCCGATCCTTGACATGTGCGTAGAGGAATACAAGGAGAACCTTGACGAAGACGGCCAAGTGAAATTCAAAGGCAAGGCCAAGGCATTCGTGCGCAGCTACAGCTTCCTTGCCGCGATCCTGAGTTACGGCCACCCGGCGTGGGAGAAGCTGTCGATCTTCCTGAACTTTCTCATTCCGAAGTTGCCCGCTCCCAAGGAGGAAGACCTCTCCAAAGGTGTGCTGGAGGCCATCGACATGGACAGCTACCGTGTGGAAGCTCAGGCGGCGCTCAAGATGGCGATGGACGATGCCGATGGCTCGGTCGAGCCTGTACCTCCGGGCGGTGGTGGCGGTAAGGGCGAGCCGGATATCGACAAGTTGTCGAACATTATCAAGACCTTCAACGACCTGTTCGGCAACATCGAGTGGAAAGACGAGGACAAGATCCGCAAGGTCATCACCGAAGAAATCCCAGCGCGGGTGGCCCAGGACAAGGCCTATCAGAACGCGCGGGCGAACTCTGACAAGCAAAACGCTAAGCTGGAGCACGACAAGGCCCTTAACCGCGTCGTGCTGGAGCTGCTGTCCGACCACACCGAGTTGTTCAAGCAATTCAGCGACAACCCGAACTTCAAGCGCTGGCTGACGGATATGGTTTTCGACTCTACCTACAATCCTGGTGCACCTAGGCCACCAGTGTCGTAAGCAATGGGCATCATACCTCAAGCGGCGCTCGGCCAATAAATTTCCGATTACAGGATAGAGCCGAGTACATACTCCCCATATCATGCGGAGTACACACCGAACCGGCCGCCAACCTCCGCTGCGGGGACTGGCGGGCTTGCCCTGGATAAGCAGGCCTTATCCGCGGTGAGGGACGAAATCGCCGGATCGGCGGCGACATTCCCGGCGCGCAGGTGTACTGCAGCCGTTCCGGTTCCCACAGCCGAAAAGCCGAGGGATCTGTTTGCGCGGTGCCTGTATAGTTGCCAGGCCCTGGCCAGCGTCCGCCCAAGGTAACGACAGAGGAATCCTCAGCCGCTAGGTGGTGCGCGGCAAGCCGGTCAAGACCACAATCGGCGACACGTCCAAGCCATGTCCGTTGGATCGGCAGCCGAATGCACGGTGGGGGTCGGATTTCAGTGTGCCACAGTAAGTGGCGTAACAGCAGCAGGTGGCCAACCGCCTAGGCGGCGAGGGTCAAAGGTCCCGGTTGTGAGCGTTACGGGAAGGTCGTCCAGAGGCGTCAGGTGTGAACCCAGAAGGCGAACCAGCGAGAACGGCCGTTCACGTGTCGAAAGTACTCAGATGCCATCGAAACCGAGGTATGCAATAGCTCCGGGAGCAGCGGGGACCTTCGAGATAGCGACGGGATCCGTGATGCAAAAAGGGCAAGAGGAGGCCGTCAAAGCCGCTATTTAACATAACAAACATTATGCGAATTAAGACTATGTTTGTGGGCAGCGCAAAAAACTGAAAGTGGTGCCGGAAAGCGAGGGTCAGCAAGAGATTCTGAAATGCGAACTGCCACGGTAGGCCAGTAATCAGGTTTTCCCAGCCGCCCCAATGCTGAAAAGCCGAAGCGCTAAAGCTGCCAGTAGCAGGAGTCCACCGAGGTGAGTCGGCCCTGTCGGGCTGAACACAGTAGGTAGGAATCACCGCCCTTCCAGCTTGGCTGCAAGCCAAGCAAGAGAACGAGGAGGATGTCAACGGTGAATTCAGCCACTCCTCACTGTATGGAAGCAGTTGGGGATTAGGCAGCATGATGGGGCTCGGAAAAGTCTTGTCCGTTATCGGCAATCCTCGACCAAAGCAAGAGGGATCTAGCGCAATTGCCCTTGGCACACACAGCTTCCCTTGACACCACTTATTTCTTGAGTTTCACTGAAAACGGTTTCATTGCGCAGAACGCCAGCCCATAACATCAAGAATAAGAGGTTTTCGGTCCGTGAATGAAGTGGCCAAAGCCGCCGACGCCTCCGCCCTGCGCATCGAGCAGGCCATCGAGCGCCTCGACTACCGCCCGAACCAGATGGCCCGCGGCTTGAAGCGCGGCCGCACGCGCCTGATCGGCATGCTCGTCGCCGATATCCTCAACCCCTATTCCGTAGCCGTGATGCATGGCGTGGAAATCGCCTGCCGCCAGCACGGCTACAGCCTGATGGTGTGCAACACCGACCCCGGCACCGAACAGGAAATCCACCACCTGGCGGCCCTGCGCTCCTACAACGTCGAGGGCCTGATCGTGAGCACCCTCGGCCACCACGCCGGCGAGCTGCAGTCCCTGCACAGCGAACCACCGATGGTGCTGGTCGACCGCAAAGTAGAGGCGCTGGAGGTCGATCTGGTCGGGCTGGACAACCGCGACGCGGTGCGCCAGGCCCTCGATCATCTGCAGCAGCGCGGCTGCCGCGACCTGCTGCTGGTCAGCGAGCCGGCTCGCGCCAGGAGCGCGTCGAGACCTTCAGGGCCGAGATCACCCGGCGCCCCTGCTCAAGGGCCAGGCGCTGCAGACCGGCGACGCCTCCGGCGCTGCCCTGCGGGACTTCCTCGCCGCCCCCGGCCCAAGGCGCTGTTCGCCGCCAACGGCGTGGCGGCCCTGGCCGCCACCCGGCAGCTGCGCGAACTCGGCTGCCGGCTGTTCGAGGAGATCGGCCTGATCGCCCTCGACTGGTATCCCCTGATGGGCAGCGGCATCACCGCCCTCATCCAGCCGACCGCACGGATCGGCACGGCCGCCCTCGAGTGTCTGCTCGACCGCCTGCAGGGCAGGCTGGACGCCGGCTCGCCAGGTCGATTTCAAGGCTCAACTGATCGTCAGAGGTTCCACCCACCCCCGCGGCTGACCGTCCGCCGGCAGTTTGTCGGTGCGTTCGGCTAAAAATGAAACCGGTTTCAGAGGAATAACAATAATGCCCCTCTACCCCGTCTCCGTGAGTCTTTCCAGCTATGGCGCCAGCCTGGTGCTCGAGCACGGCCAGGCCAGCTTCCTGCCGCTGCTGGCCCTGGCAGGCGCGGTCCGCGAGTTGGGACTCGAGCACGCCGCTCGAGCTGTGGACCGAACAGGGCCGGCTCGCCGATGCCCTCGCACCGACCCTGGCGCTCGCCGGCGCCTGCGGCGTGCGGCGCATGCTGGCTGAAGGTCTCCCTCGGCCATTACCGCGCCGGCAACGATCTGTCCGAGCTAGCGTTGCAGCTGGCCGGCCAGCTCGTGCAGTTGCTGGTGGAGAACGACCAGACCGCCCAGAGCGGGCACCTCGAGGCACTGCCGGCGCTCTTCGCCGCAGCCGAGGCCCCGGGATCTGGACATTCGGCATGACCTTCGACATCGGCAACTGGCTCTGGCAGGAACAGCCGGTAATAACTAGACTGTAAAAGGATATGACATGCTGAAGCTCAGCCAGTTGGCACGCACTATATTATTATTGAGTTCTGTTGCTGGTTTATCACCTGTCGCCACCCAGGCTGCCGACTTGATTGTATCGGCCAATGATGGGAAATACCTGCGGGTAGATGGCAAGGATACTTGGCCGCGAAATGCGAGCCCAGACACATTGACGGTACTGGATGCTAGCACCCTCCCCTTCAAACCACTTAAGACCATTCCGGTCGAGTTCGGTATCCAGGGGCCGCCACAGGCGGTTGCCATCACTCCGAATGGCCAACTAGCTTTTGTCGGCGCTCCGACACGTTATGACCACGATAACACCAGACTGGTCACCGATAACTTCGTACAGGTCATCGATCTTGAGTCAGATGCGTTGGGCATTACGAAACTGTCATTGCCTACACATCCACAGGGGATTGCGGTAAATCGTACGGGAGACTTGGTTTTGGTTGCCGGGGTCGATGGTTCTCTGTATGTATTGACCATCGATGGTAAACAAGCCGTGCTGATAAATTCGATCAAGCTCAGTTCCGGGCGTCTTGCGGGCATCAGTTTTACCCATGATGGGAAACATGCCCTAGTTGCTCTGCGCGATCAGCAAGGCGTTGCCGTTGTTGATATCAATGGCCACGAGGTAAAGGATAGCCTGGTGCGCCTGAGCAGCGGGGTTGCGCCCTATACCATCGACGTTTCAAGCGATGGCCGCTGGGCGGTGGTCAGCAACGTGGGCCTGGCCGGTTTAGCGGGCAGCGATGGGAAAAGACTGGGGGATACGGATACGGTCAGTCTAATCGATGTATCGAGCGTACCCTTCAAAACCGTACAATATTTGAATGTTCCATCAGTGCCGGAAGGTGTCGCCATTTCACCTGACGGCCGCTGGATTACCGTTCTGTCGATGGACGGTTCCAACTTGACCAAAGACAATCCCGGACGGAAGGAAAAAGGCAAGCTTATTCTTTTCTCCCTGAAAGACGGGGTGGCCAAACAAGTTTCTGAAGTTCCTTCTGGCATCGCCGGGCAAGGTGTGGCCTTTACTCAAGACAGCCAGTATGTCATCGCTCAGCTCAATGTAGAAAAGCAGTTGGCCATCTACAAAATAGAAAACGACAGGCTACAGGATACCGGTACCCTGATTCAGCTGGAGGCCGGCCCGGCCTCCATCAGAACCATGCCTCGCTAATACTACCGTATCGTCGGCGCTAATTGGACAAAGAGGGCTGGTTCGAGAATAGCTTTATTGTTGGCTCCGCATTGCCCTGTATCGCAAGAAACGAGCGATAAAGGGGCGAGGCCTTAGCTATTTCATCCGGTACCATCACGTTGTTGAGATACCGTCGGCGAATTGCCAAGAGCTGTTGTGCGAAGCACTCTGACGGTACTGCGGCTGACGATCGATAGGAAGTAGAGGTGAGCCTGCATCCAACTCCCATAGATCCGACTCCTGTCGAGACCGAGCGTGTGGCCCGTGCGGCATTCCCCCGGGGTACGGTGATCACACGGCTACGCGACGAGTTTGCCGAGCTGTACCGTGACGAGGACTTCCAGACCTTGTACCCGCGCCGAGGGCAGCCGAGACTGGCTCCGTGGCTCCGTGGCTCCGTGGCTCCGTGGCTCCGTGGCTCCGTGGCTCCGTGGCTCCGTGGCGTCTAGCGTTGGTGACAGTATTCCAGTTTCTGGAGCACTTGAGCGATCGACAGGCGGCCGATGCGGTGCGATCACGCATCGACTGGAAGTACGTACTGGGACTGGAGTTGTCGGATCCCGGTTTTCATTTCAGTGTGCTCACTGAGTTTCGAGCGCGGCTGTTAAATACTCAAAGCGAGTACCTGTTGCTCGACAAGATGCTTGGGCACGTCAGGGCCAGCCCTTTCAAGGTCTTTTACTTTTCGAGGCCTTGATGAGGCGGTCGGTGGAGACATGGGCGCGAGCCGTCGCGGCATCAACCCAGGCCTTGGGCTTGTCCACCTTGGGGCCGCGCTTGCTGGTGGCCACCTGGCCGGGCTTGATGTGCCGTGCCAACTCCAGCAGGCGCTGTGCCAGTGTGCTGGCCGAATCGTCGCCCCCGGCGGGCCAGTGCTCCACCGGCAGCGCGACGAGCATCCCCTCGTAACGGCTTCTGACCTGCACCGCCAGGTGGTAGGGAGACGCCTCCCAGCCCTCGGTAAGTCGTTCGCGATGGGCCTGTTCGACGCTGCGCTTGAGCACCGCCAGGAGGTTGTGGGCCAGCACCGCCACGGCAAACCCCAGCAGCGCCGCCCGGGGATGGCCCAGCCTGCGGATCTCACTCTGCAGGACCGACTCCAGACGCTGGAACATTCCCTCGATACGCCAGCGCCGACGGTACAGGTCGGCAATCTGCCGGGCGTCGATCGTCGCGGGCAGGTTGCTCCACAGCCAGAGCACGGACTCGCCCGACTCGGTCGGCGTATCCAGCTGCAGCTCGATGCGCCGCCACGGCGGCAGCCCTTCGTCCACCTCAATAGCCTGCTCGCGCGTTCGCCCCGTTGCCGTCCTCCCACCGTCCTGCCAGGTGCCTGCCCGAACGATGGGGGGATGCTTGCCGTGCTGGCGGACGATGAACCCCGCCTGGGCGTCCTGGCAGCGCTGGAGAATCGCTCGCGTGCAGAAATGCCGGTCGGCGATCCACAGCTGTCCCGGGCCGACACCGTCCAGCAGCGGCAAGACACCGGTGCGCTCGCTTTCGTAGACCTCCTCGCAGGCCTGCAGGTCGACGACCTGATCCAGGTCGGGATCGTAGACCACCAGCGAGTGCCCCGGCAGGGCGGCGGCGCGCTGGCCACGCAGCGACGCCAGGCGTTTCTCCGAGGCCGGCAGATGGTTGCCGTCGACGATGCGCACCTGCCAGCCGGGCAGGCAGGGCGCTGTGCCCAAGGCCGAGACGACCGGCTCCAGGCGCTGGGCGCTGCCCTGGACCAAGGCCCGCAGCAAGGGCGGCTCGGTACGCCTGACCTTGTCGTACAGCGCCGCCAGCGATACGGGCAGGTGGTCCATCTGGCGCGCGGCGGCATGCAGCGAAGGGCGCAATCCCAGGGAAACCAGCGACATCAGCTCGACCACCGTGGAAAACAGCAGCTCGCGTGGATACTGGCGTTGCCGGTGAGTCTCGAACACTTCGTCGATCCAGGCGGCCGGCATTGCCTGTTCCAGCGCCAGACGTGCCATGACGCTGGCCGGTGCCTGCCTCTCGAAGCGCGCCAGAACTGCATCCCACATCGTCTTACCCTCCCGCTTGATCATCGGAAGAGTTTACGCAAACACCTTGAAAGGGCTGGCTCTAAGGCGCCATCCTGGCGGCTCAAAAGCCGCCCATTTTCACCCACAGGGTCAAAATTACTTCGGCGTCAGGGGGGTCATTTTTTTACGTCGGCGCTGACAACTTCAGGCACTCCAAAATCGCCTATGCGGCATGATTTGGGGTATTGGATTGCCGGATTAATAGCAGGTCGACCAAGATGTAGCGACAATCCCAGCTATGAAACAAGCCACCCTGCAGCACGTCGTACCGGCCACCGACGCCATTTCCTATGCCGGTTACCGCTTCCCAGTTGACGTGATCGGTGGACTTGCCCCTTCCGTTCCTCACAATCGCCCGGTTGTCGGATGCCCTTGCATTCAGGGAATGTTAGATAGATTATCTTTTAAATAGATAACCTTTATCACAAACCGCACGGAGATGGCCATGAGCTCAAGCGCAGATCATGTTGATATCCGGCACACCCTTGAGGGTAAACCAACAGAGGTCTCCGCTCGCCTTCTCGACGAGAAAGCGGATCACGTTCTGGCGTTTACCGTAGATCGCGTGCCCGACGAAGAGTGGCAGGCGTTCAGCAAGTCGCTCACCGCCGCTGCTCGCCTGCTGGCCGATCGAATGATCAGGAACAAGAAGGAGACATTCGAGAGCATCATCTCTACCCTGACGCCCAAGACCCCTATTCGGGCTACGCTCCTCAGGGAAGCGCAGATGGTCGCTAGGGCCAGGCGGGCCATCCTCGAAAGCGGTGACTGGTTGTCTGCGTCTGATATTGCGAACCTGTGCGGATACAGCGGAACCAATCCCAGCGCCCAGCCAAACCGCTGGAAGCGCGAGGGGAAGATTTTCGCCATCCAGCACAACGGCAATGACTACTTCCCCGCCTACGGCTTGGATCCGCATGATGGTTATCGCCCATTGAAGGCGATGACAGTCGTTCTGAAGACCTTCGGTGATACGAAGGACGGCTGGGGGCTGGCCTATTGGTTTTCCTCGGTAAACAGCTTCCTGGGCGGCAAGCGACCACAGGATCTACTGGCCACTGACCTTGAGCGCGTGATCGCCGCCGCGAAGGACGAGTTGGAAAGCGTGGCTCATGGATGAAGCCTGGAAAGGAAGGATCGTTCCCATACCCCCATCCGAGCTTCATGTGACAATCATCACCGTGCCCGCTGGCACGGTGATGCATCGAATCCATTCCGACGAGTTCTTGGCTACGCAATTTAACCCCGGGCTGCGCGGCAATGCCCGCTTCAGCCCCATCAAGGATGCTCAGGGCAACCGGATTCCGACCTTGTATGCAGGTACGACCTTCGAATGCGCAGCAATGGAGACTGTCTTCCACGACGTTCCGTTTGCACCTGGCCTGAAGAACTACGCCAAGGGCAAGCTCGAAGCCCAACTCCACTCCAAGATTACGAATGAAGGCGACCTTACCCTAGTCGACCTGACCAACAAGCCACTTCGTAAGCTGGGAGTGAGGCGCGCGCACCTGATTGAAACGGAGAAGGACCAGTACCCTTATACCCGCCTATGGGCAGACGTGATCTATGCACAATGCCCTAACGTGCAGGGGCTTTACTGGGTGTCGAGGCAAGACGACCAAGCCTGTGCCGTTATGTTATTCGGAGACCGACTACCAGAAGGTGCGCTTCACGAGGTTGGCGCGGGGCGGTCTCTCCTTCAAGACGAGCTCACTTACTTGGCGTTGCTCGACCTTGCAGACTTGATCGGCGTGAACATCGTTCCCGGGAAATCCTGAACGTTGCCAAGATGCAAATCGCGCATGTCCGCTAATTGCTCGAGCCTCATCAGTATTTCCCCCATCAGGCCCTGTGCAGCAGGGTGGCGCTAGATCCGCCCAGCTTGGCCACCTAGCCTTGCAGGCGCTGCGCGTCGTCCAGCTCGATCAGTTGGTGGTTTGTCAGCGCGTCGAGATAGACGATCAGCACCGCCAGGCTCTCGCGCTGCATCACGTAGAACACCGTGGTGCGATCAGCCCCGGACAACCTTCAGCACCTCCCAATTCGGCTGCCGGCCGTCGCGCAGGCGCGCCAGGTGCATGGCGAAGCGGCTGGACCGAGCAGCCACGTCATCGAGCGTTATCATCTTCTTTCCTGGTTAGTTCATTACAGGCTGTCAGTGCTCAGTGCTGGCGCCGCTGCAGCACCGCAACCACCCGATAGGCCTGGCCGCGCCTCTCCAACTTTCTCCCCGCGCGTGCCACGGCACAGCTACGCATCCAGCGATAGGACGAGAGGGCGGAAAGGATCTCAGCGAGATGCCTAGGCAGGTACCTTAATTGCCGAGCACCTTTTGGCTATTGAAGGCCTCCTGCACGCGTTGCATGGCTCCACTGGCAAGGCCGGCGCCGATCGAAGCCCCGAGTCGATCGGCCAGACGCGCCAAGGGATTGGGCTCCTCGTTGAATTCCTTCAGGTGCTCGGCCTGAATGACGTCGCGTGCCACCGTCTCGATCGAGCCGAACTCGTCGATCAAGCCAATGGCCTTGGCCTCCGTGGCGTTCCAGAGGAAACCGCTGAACAGATTCGGGGTGTCCGCCTTCAGGCGCTCGCCCCGGCCGTTCTTCACCGCCTCGATGAACTGCTCATGGGTCCGTTGCAGTTGGGCGTTCCAGAGTTCCACCTCGTCGGGCTTCTGCGGGCTATAGGGATCGAGCAGGCTCTTGTGTTCGCCGGACGTGTAGTTGCGCCGCTCCACGCCGAGCTTTTCCATTGCGCCCACGAACCCGAAACCGGCAGAGGTCACACCGATGGACCCCACCAGGCTCGTCTCGTCGGCGTAGATGGCTTTGGCTCCGGCGGCAATGAAGTAGCCGCCCGAGGCCGCCAGATCGCCGACCACGGCATACAGCGGCTTCTCCGGATACTTTTTCTGCAGGCGCTGCATTTCCCGGTAGATCTGATGCGACTGCACCGGACTTCCCCCGGGCTGTTGATGGACACGATCACGCCCTTGGTTCTTTCGTCCTCGAAGGCCTTGCGCAAGGTCTCGTTTATCGTCAGATACCCGGTATTTTCATCGTCCTTGATTTCGCCGCGCACCGTTACCAGACCGGTATAACTGTCGTACTTGTCGGCTTTGTCTTTCGGGTCATACAAGGTGAAAACCGCCAATGTGCCGGCCAGATAAGTAAAACCCAGGCACTTGAAGAAAATTCCCAGCGACGGGTCCTTTTCCGCTCCTGCAAGTTTTCGCTCATCAGCTCCTTGAGGATGCTCCCTAATTCTTTATCGTCCATACCACGTCCTGTTCAACCATAAAAGTTGGTGAAGTCGGTGCGTAAGTGTAGCCAGTCGGCTCCGCGCCAAAGGAGCGCCGCGTGCCTCCAGCTCCCATGCCCTGCCGGCCAACGGACTTGTCCCTGAGAGAAAATCCCCCTGGCTTGACTGAGACGCCTGTGGGCTGGGCCAAATTCCCAACCAGGGCAAGATGGTGCGCTCGACACCCGGGCGAAAAGGTCTGGCCACGCTCAGAAAATATGTTTTCCGGCCAACTCGAAATTATCTTTTCGCCTGAAAACCCAACTAACCCATCAGTGACAACTATTTAATGCTGTCTCGACTGCGCCTTAAAAAGTTGCCAATAAAGTTGCCGATATGGGCTTGGGTTCTTTCAAGTGCATGAGAGGCTGCCTCTACACGTTAAGCCAATGCCTCGGAACCCACTATGTCTGCAACTCATGATACTACCGATATTAAACACCTGCCGGTTTCCCGTATTCGCCGCAATCCCAACAACCCGCGCAAGGGGCGCAACCCCGAGCGCTACGCGCACTTCAAGCAGAGCGTCATGGCGCAGGGCATTCTCCAGCCGATTCTGGTGCGCCCCATTCAGGGCGATCCCGAACATGACTTCGAAATCGTCGCCGGGGAAACCCGCTGGCAGGCGGCGACCGACTGCGCCATCGACCTGATCCCGGCGCTGGTGCGCGCCATGAGCGACGAGCAGGCACGCATCGCGGCAGCGGTAGAGAACATCCAGCGCGCCGACATGACCCCCATCGAGGAGGCCAACGCGGCGGCCGAGCTGCTGCGCCAGACCGCCAACGACCATGAGGAGGTCATGCGCCTGCTCGGCTGGAGCCGCACCAAACTCAATGCGCGCATCCTGCTCACCCATGCCAGCGAGGCCGTCGCGCAGGCGCTGGTGGCCGGCCAGATCAAGCTGGGCCACGCCGAACTGCTCTGTCCGCTGGGCCACGCCGATCAGAACATGGTGGTCGCCAAGATCGTCGAGCAGGGCATGAGCATTGCCGAGGCGCGAGAGCGGCTGCTCAAACTGACCCGCCGCCTCGATCAGGCGCGGTTCGACACCGGCGGCTGCACCGGCTGCGCTCACAATTCATCGGCGTTTGCCGACCTGTTCGACACCAGCGTGGGCAATGGCCAGTGCCAGAACCTGACCTGCTGGAACGCGAAGGTCGCCGCGCATCTGGAGCAGTGTCTGGCCGACGCCAAGGCCGAGCACGGCGTGGTCTATCGCTCCGACGAGCTGCCCGCCGAGGGATACCAGACCATCGTCACGGACGGGGCCAAGGGCGTGGGCCATGAGCAGGCGGCGGCCTGCCGCTCCTGCGCCAGCTACGGCGCGGTCGTCAGCACCCGCAACGGCGAGGAAGGCGGGGTCACAGGCCGCTACTGCTTCAACCCGACCTGCCACGGCGAAATGGTCGGCAAGTATCAAGCGGCGGTTAAGGCTGCCGCACAGGCGACCCCGGCGCCCGCTCAGGGAACGGCCACTGCTGGGGCACCGGCTGGCCAGCCGGCGAAAGGCCCGAGCAAGCCACGCACCCTGCGCACGGCACTGCGCAAGGTGGCCCACAAAGCCCAGGTCCAACTGGCACACCGCTTCATGGTGTCCCATGCCGCCTACGGCTATGCCCAAGCCATCTCCAGCGTGGTGCAGGACATTGGCAGGGACGTGGCGCCGGGACTGACCGACAAAATCCTCAAGGCAGCAGGCGTTCCCGAGCGGCCCGCCACGGCCAAGGCGCGGGTGGCATGGATTGCCGATCTGGCCCGGCTCGACGAAGCCAAGCTGCTGGCGCTGCTGGCGCAACTCTCCGCCTTGGCGCTGTGCCGCACCGTCGCCCAGGACGACTTCGACCACAGCGAAGCGGCGATGCTGGCCGCCGAGGTGATCGGTCGCCACCGCCTCGACCCCCGCGAGGTGTTCGCCGTGGACGCCGAGTACCTGAACCTGCTGACCAAGGACGAACTGCTGGCCGAATGCGCCGCTGCCGGCTTCGACCGCGCCTACGAGGCGGCACACGGCAAGGGCGCATTCAAGAAGATGGTCGGCGCCAGCAAGGTGAAGGAACTCGCGCAGACCCTGCTGGCGCCGCTGGAGGGCTTTTCGTGGCAGGGGCATCTGCCGGCCTTCCTCAAACCCGCCGCTCCCAAAGGCGCCGACGCTGCCCCATCCACCCAAGCCGAAGCATCCGAAGCGGCTTGATCGCCCCACCCCACAATCCAAGGAGGAATCCCCATGTCTTTTTCTCTGCCATCGCCAACGCCGTAGCCGGCGCCGAACCGGGAAAACGCCTGTTCATCGAAGCCGTGGGCGCCGGAGACGGAAACATCCGCCTGATTCTCACCGCTGACGTGGGACAGGTGCCCAACGATGCCACGCCCGAGGTGGCCAAGGTCTACGCCCTGATGGCCCGTCCGCTGGTGGTGGTCGGCACCCCGGAGGCGGTGGAGGCGGCGCTGGCCGGCAAGCTCGGCCAGATGCGCGAGCGGCTGGACGAGGGCAACGAGGTCCTGGACGCGCTGCGCCAGCTCAAGGCGCAGGCCAAGAGCAGCGCCGCCAAGGCAGCCAGCACGCCGCCGAAGCCTGCCGAGGCCGATGAACAGGCCGAGCCTGCCGCCCCGAGCGCCCTGACGACGCCCCGGCTCCCGCGCCGCAACCCCTGTCCATTGGCGATGCGTTCTAAGGGAGGATCGAACCATGACCGCGACCGTCATCACCCTCAGCCGCGTTTTCCGCTTCGGGGGCCGCGACCTCGACGATCCCAGCCCCGACATGACCCCGGCAGAGGTGCTGCGCCACTACGCCCGCCTGTTCCCCGGATGCTGGGGGCCAAGGTGATCGAGCCGGTGCTCGAAGGCGACAAGCATGTCTACCAGATCAAGGAGGCCAACTATGGCGACAAGGGATGAAGCCATCGCACGGCTACGGGCATGGGCGGGCGGCAACGCCCGCCCCCTCACCGACCCGATGAACACCTCCCACTACGCACTCGACCCGGAACAGGCCAAAGCACTATGGGAACTCGCCTCCAAGCCCAGTGGCAACCCGCTGCCTACCGATTCCCAGCGACCTCCGCTGCCCCGCTGACGACGCTGTTCGCCCTGCCGAACCCCACGGCAGGGATGCGGGCCTACCGGGATGCGGTGATCGAGCGCCGCTACCGGCTCAGGGAAAGCGAACTGCCGGCCCGCGCCGAGTTCCTGCTCGGCTGCGCGCTGTCCGGGCTGGTCAGCGACGCCACGCTGGAACAACTGGCCGGGCACGGCACGCGGGTCCAGATGGAGCAGGCCATCGACGAGGCGATCCTGCGCTTCGGCGCCTCGGTGAAAGTCCGGCGCCGGGCCTTCACCAAGGCGGCCAAGCGCCGGCTGCGCCGGATCGACGAGCGCCCTGACAGCCTGCCGGACCTCGATACGCTGGTGCTGATCGTCGAGGAAGCCCTGCGGGCCGACCTGCTGGAACCCAACCAAGCCCTGCGCCTGATCGACGAGGGCGAGCGCGGCATCCAGTCGCTGGCGCTGGACACCCTGCAAGCCATCGACGACCGCCTGCCGCCGGGTTACGGCGCAGCGCTCTACACCAACGGGTTGTCGATCTACTGCCACGACGCCGAACACCTGTGCCTGAATCTCCCCACGGACGAGGCGCCCGCCTCGCACGCCCTGCGAATCGCCGTCATCCATGCGCTGTTTGCCATTTCCGAGTGCATTGCCGCATTCCACGATCCGCAGACCATGTTCGACCTGAGCAACCGCTATCTGTATTACCTCGACGATATGTGGAGCCACTTCAAACCCTTGATCGAGGGAAAAGACCGGGACGAGATTTATAATATTCTCTCGAAATGCGACCGTACAAAATGGGACTTCGAGCCCTATATCCTCGGTGAGGACGATCCACAGGAAATTATTCCCGGCTCGGAATCCTTCGACCGTCTGGTCGATATACTCTCCGAAGTCGAACAGTACCAGCGCCTATTCAATATTGCCGCCAACGGCTATTTCCAAGAATTCGAGGCCACCTGCCAGTTCCAGATAGAACTCATGCAGGGACAGGCCCGGACCTACCCCGAACATGCCGGCGTCTATGCCGTGCTCGCGGAGGCGTTCAGCGCCGCCGCCAAGTTCCGGGCAGCGGGAAAGCGACTGGAAGATATATACGAGTCGCAGAAGGAAATGATTGTCGAGGAACAATCCTCCCCGAAGAAGGCATTGCACTGTTCGGCGGCCTGTTCGTCTTTCCCTGCGATAACTTCGGCGCGCTTGGGGATTTGGTAGACGATGATATAAACCACTTATATCAAAACATCGGCGGCCCCCATATCACGATCTTGGCCGAACCGGGCGTTTTGTTGGATATGGCCATTCCTATTGTTGATGCCATTCACGAAGCCTACCGCCTCATCAAACGGATCGAAACTTCATTGGAAGGAATTACCCATGTTGGGCATTAATACCGAGTCCATCGCCCTGCTGCTGCATCGCAACGAAAAAAGCGGCACGGTCGAAGTGACCAGTCACAAGATCGTTCCCGCCCCGGAGGCCGGTTTTATGCTGGGCGCCGGTCGCCTGTTCAACCAGCAGGACAAGACGGCCATCGTGGAAATCCTCAGCGGGAACAAGGAGTCCATCGCCTTCGTCCCCGATCAGGTGCTGGCCCGCGACGGCTCCGGCTTCAACATGGTCTGGTTCACCCCACCCCAACAGGCCGAGGTGCATTTCCGCGAGGCGGATTACCGCGTGCCGCTGCCCCTGCTGATCTACGCCAAGTTCGAGGGCCAGCCGCTGCGCGTGTTCGCCGCCAAGGGGCGTGCCCGCCCCACGCCCGAGACGAAACTCTGGATCGCGCCGCTGGGCAATATCAACACCAGCGGGACCATGTGCGGCGGCAATGTGAGACAGGAGGAGTTTCGCGGGCGCGACGAGGACCGGGCCGCCTGCGAGGGCTTCGCCGTCGAGGCCCGCGCCACGCATTTGGGCGATACCCCGCCGTTGAAGGGCGTCGGCAGCCAAGCGGCCTACGAGGCGTTCATGGCGAAGCTGCATGAGGAACAGGCCCGCACCTTTCCGGCCAGCCGCCTGCTGCCGGCCAAGGCCCGCAACGGCGAGCAGTACACGCTGGCCGACCTGATCCGCGCAGGAGGCCGCCCATGAGCGCTCAGGCCCTGCTGGCCCCACAGGAAGTCTGGTTCGAGGCGCCGGAGCGCTGGATGAGCGATGCGGTGCATCTGGTGGTGATCGGCGCCGGGGGCAACGGCAGCGAGGTGGTGGACTGTCTGGCCAGCTTTCATCATGCCCTTATCAGCCTCGGCCACCCCAAGGGCCTGAACGTCACGATCATCGACGATGCCGTGGTGCGGGAACCGAATCTGGTCCGCCAGCGCTTCTGGCCCTGCGATCTGGGCCAGTACAAGGCGGTGGCACTGGCCAACCGCTACAACCTCATGCTCGGGCTGGAGTGGACCGGCCTGCCCTATCGCTTCCCCGGCCCGGAAACCGAAAAGGCCATCGCCCGTGCCGACCTCATCATCACGGCGGTGGACCTGCCCTCGGCCAGACGGGCGCTCGCCCACTACGACGACTATTTCAAGCCGTCCTGCATGTGGCTCGACCTGGGCAACGGGCACCGGCATGGTCAAGCGGTGTTCGGCGCGCTCAGCCCCCGCCACCGGGAGCGCTATCCGTGCGTGATCGACGTTTACTCGGAGCTGGCCAGCCTCAAGGACGATCCACGCAAGTCCTGCTCGGCCGCCGAGTCGCTGGGCACGCAGGACTGCCTGATCAATCGCGCCGTCACCACGGCGGGCATGGGCATCGTGTGGGAGCTGCTGCGCCATGGGCGCACGGCGAAACACTGCCTGTCGATCAGCCTCGAAACCGGCGAACAGATGGCCGCCAGCTTCCCGCCGCCCTAGCGCCAGAGCGGTCAATTGGACCTTTGATGCAGGCCGGAACAGGGGAAATGTTGTAATAATAAAATCTTTTTCCACTTAATTGGCCATCAAATCCATGAATATCGACATGAAAGAAGTAGTAAGAAACAACGAAACCGTCTGACAGGTGAAGCTGACCGGCCGCTGCACTTCCGCTGCCAACCCGAGGCCGAGGCTTTCGCCGAGCGGTTGGCCACCCGGATCGAGGCTCCCCATGCCTTGCCCGAAACCTTTTTCGACGGCGATAGTGAGTTCGTCGCGTCGGAAACGGACTAGCTGGCGAGCGGCATGCTGGTCCAGCGCATACCACCGCCAGTGCCTATGCCCAGCCGCTGATCGTGACCGGCACCTCGTCGCGCTGTCACTTTTCCCATAAGGGATCGGCGTAGAAGCCTCGATTTTGCAGGCATCTCCCCCTTTCTCAGCGCCCTGCTGGCTCAAAACAGCGTAGTGGCAGAAATGCCTCCTTCCCAACCAGAAGGCGCGGACTTCCCCTCTCGCCGTCGCGCCGATCCCCAGCGCAATACACCTCTCCTGGCTGGGAAGCCGCTTGGCTGGATGCCCAACGCTCAGCAGAAAGTTGGGATTTGGGTTTTCCCAAACGGGGGCCAGCATCGAGGTGAACATACCTTGGGCCAAACCAGGAGGCCGAAATGACGGAGAAAAAAGACGCCCCGAGCGAGCAGTTTGCACTCGAACTACCGCAGGCGGAGGATGAAAGGGCCGGGGATAATCTGCTGGCCTCGCACTTCCGCCTGAAAGTTCCTTGTATCGAATGCCCACTGCTCAAGACTCGGCAGAATATAATTCCTCCCAAGGAGTTGGAGAAAATGATTGCCGATCTGTTGGCGCACGATTTCTCGACGCGGCAGTGTCAAAGAATTCGCCACTTCAGGGAATATGCGCTCTTGAACAAGAAGGGGAATTTTTCCTCGGATGCGGAGGCCATGTGTGCCGGCGCTGCCGCATTCTTGCTCAAGCGCAATAGTCCGACGCTGGGGATGCGGGTGGCTATATCCACCGAAGCCATCCCGCCCGATCATTGGGACGAGGCCAAGCCGCTCGTTATCGACTGAAAGTTTCCCTTGGCACAGTTACCGGCGGCACTCAACGACTGGCCGCCGGTATGAAATCAAACTCTTTCTACCGAAGATGCTTTGACGGCAAGAAACTCCCCTTTCCCAACGGGAACGAGGGAGATTTCAAAGTCACCATCCGAGCGTACCAGGGCAACGAAAGGAGCCATTTCTTCTTCGTGGGACAACGCATTATCCACCACGATCAATCCACCGGGCGGAGGACTCTTTTCAGGTCAGGCCACCAACCGATGTATTCAATACGCTCGGAGTCGAGGAAAATAAAATCCTGTGAAGCGTCGTGAAGCGATTGCAGGAAACGCCCTGCATCGTCAAGAACAGGCTGGATGGCCCCTGAGAGACCTGAGGCCGAAAAGTTCTCCAGCGCCAGCTTAAATTTGTACTCGGCATATTCAACCGTTGTCACTACGCCGCCTGTTGCCTTGGCTGCCTGGGCAAGCCAGAGCGTTGAATAGCCATTTGAAGTACCTATCTCCAGAATGCTGCGCGCCGCCGTTGCTCTCACCAGCAGCGATAAAAATTCCCCTGTATCGCGGGTGATATTCAACATGCGCCTGGAACGCTCAGTGGTGGCGTGATCGTTTTCTTCACCGAATCTTTCCAAGTTCGTTTTTAAGGCTTCCAAGGTGTTATTCATTATTTTCTCCGGTGTTATTCAAGGATAAAGCCTGTGCCGGGATTGTCTTTGCCGGCTTGGGATTGATCGAAGCCATGCGAGCGTGGGGACATACCCAGGAGGCTTGTCCCATGCAACTTTTCGAGCAAGACCGCAACAACTCCCAGCCCATCCTCGGCGATGTGGTCGACCAGTTTTTCGCGCCGGTACAGTTCGACGCCCTCACCCAGCTTGTCAACGAGTTTCAACGGCTGAAGGCCCGAATCACCGAGGTCCACGGCATCGTCACCGAGGAGAAGGTATCCGGCGTGATGGGCTATTTCTTCTCCGGCAACAGCTCCGACCCCTACGGCCACAGCGCCATGCTGCGCCACACCAGCTCCTTCAACGAGATTTTCAACCTCGATGGTGCCCTGAACGACCTTACCGCGACGTTCTGGAGCCGGGCGCTCAGCCTGACCGACCTGCAGGAGCACATGCCACAGGCCCGCCGCAACCAGTGGCATGAGTGCTTGAACGCCTGGCGCCAGCGCGGCTACCAGCGGGGCAAAAATCCCGAGCTGGACATGCCCGAGTTCAGCCTCGACAACCTGCGCGCCACGATCCAGGGGCTGATGGCCCGGCGGGCGGAATTCCTCGCCGAGCGGGTCGACGGCATCTTTCGCAACCTCTCGCGCTCGCACGTTACCAACACGCCCGAAGGCTTCGCCAAGCGCATGATTCTGAGCCATATCTATACGGATTTCGGGACCACCGATCATGACCGTGAGGGCTACATCCACGACCTGCGGCTGGTCATCGCGAAGTTTCATGGGGCGAGACGAGCCCAAGCGCGACACGACGACCCGTCTGCTCAACCTGGCCAAGGCCCACCGGGGCGAATGGATCGAGGCCGATTGCGGCAGCCTGCGCGTGCGTGCCTACAAGGTGGGCACCGCGCATCTGGAGGTGCATCCCGACCTGGCCTGGCGTCTGAACGGCATCCTCGCCTTCCTGCACCCCATGGCCATCCCGGAGAGCGCCCGCACCTGGCCCAAGCGTTCGAAGGCCTGCGGCTTCAAGAACAAGGCCCTCTTTGACCGGCCGATTTCCAATGCGGCGGCCGGCGTCCTCGCCGCCATGGAGCCGTATTTCACTCTTGAACCGTCCACCAGCTTCCGCCGCGAGTACGACCGCAAATTCGTGCCCAACACGCTCTGCGTGCGCTACGGCTCGGCCGAGCTGTCCAAGCACCTGCTCGACGAGGTAAGCGGAGTGCTGGAGGCCTTGGGCGGCGTTGCGTGCAACGGCGGCAAGCACAAGAACCTGCGCTACTGGCAGTTCGACTACAACCCGGAGCAAGTCGTCAAGGAAGTGGCCGTGAGCGGCCAGCTCCCGGACGCCAAGTCGCACCAGTTCTATCCCACCCCGGCCCCGGTCGCCGAACGCCTGGTGCAGTGGCTCGACATCCAGCCGACCGAAACCTGCCTCGAACCGCAAGCCGGCCAGGGCGGCATCGCCGACCTGCTGCCGAAGGACCGCACGCTGTGCGTCGAGGTCAGCCCGCTGCACAGCATGATCCTGCGTGAGAAAGGCCATACCGCGATCGAGGGAGATTTTCTCGCCTGGAATCCCGGCACCCTATTCGACGTGATCGCCTGCAATCCCCCATACAGCGAAGGTCGCTGGCAGGCGCACCTGCGCCACGCCGGCGCCCTGGTCGAGGCGGGCGGCCGTCTCGGCGCGGTCCTGCCGCTGAGCGCCCGCCAGCAGGCGGCAGAGCTGCTGCCGGGCTTCGATCTGGAGTTCTCCGCGCCCATCGACAACGCCTTCGCCGGCACCTCGATCAGCGTCCTGCTGCTGAAGGCCACGAAAGCCAAGCCGAAAGACGTGCAGATGGGCCTTGGCCTGTAGGACGCCCGGTTTTCCGTGACTGCGCCGGGCTTGCGGGTATGGCTCGGTTGGTCTCTGGCAGAGAGTTCCAGGCAGCCACCAGCGGCTCCCGTTCCACCCACACAAAGCATATGTCTTGCATATGCTTTGATCTGTTGCTACATTGCATATGTCCAACATATGTTTGAGGAGGTGAGTATGCGTACCGTCTCTATTTTCAGGAACGGCAAGAATCAGGCGATTCGACTGCCGAACGACATGGCCTATGAAGGCGTCGGGGAGCTGGAGATTACGCGCGAAGGTGACGTAATCACGCTTCGTCCGGTACGGCCAACGTGGCAGTCCCTAGCTGGCGTGCCGAAAGCCGATGCCGACTTTCTACAAGAGCGCCCGACTGTTGTCGGTGATGAAGGCAGGTTCAATCTGTGACTGCGACGACCTACATGCTCGATACCTGCATTTGCTCGTTCATCATGCGGGAACTCCCGGAGTCGGTTTTACAACGGCTGGCGGCAGAGGTTAGCCAAGGCAATCGAATCGTTATTTCTGCCGTCACCTACGCCGAAATGCGTTATGGCCAGATCGGCAAGAAAGCCTCAGCCAGGCATAAAACGCTGGTCGATGAATTCGTGAAGCGGCTAGATGCCGTGTTGCCGTGGGATCAACGCGCCGTAGATGCGACCGTTGAAGTCATGCAAGCGCTGACCAAGGCGGGCACGCCAATCGGCCACAATGACACGGCTATCGCAGGTCATGCGATAGCCTCCGGCTGCACGCTAGTGACAAACAATGTTCGTGAGTTTGGCCGTGTACCTGGCCTTGTACATGAGGACTGGGTTTAGACGCCGCTCCGCTCAGCTATTGCGAAATCGCGCCTCGACCGGCTTAGAACGACCCATTCCGGACGTAGGATGCCTCGAAACCGTCAGACGCGACTTTTTCAACAGAATCGGCCAATTGCTGCCGCTCACAGAGTTATGTTGGTGCCGCAGATCAGGGCGGCGGCTAGGGCTAGGGCTGGGTATGGTTTGCTGCTCACTGGCATATCCGTTTGCGGTGACCGCAGGCGCGGCCGGTACCGGGCACGATAACCTCGGCGTGCTGAGGGGAATAGCAGGAACGAAGGGTGACGACCGACAGTTACGGGTCAGGGCTCGTAGTCCTCTGGAGGCTCGAAGCCGTGCAGCTGGCCGCAAAGCCATGGGTTAACGATGTCCTTTTGCAACGTCCGCACGTAGCCCTGAAATTCCGGGTGTTTGTGAGCGTTTGGACCGAACACTGAAAGCATGAGGAAGCGATTCTCGACGTCGTCATGAGCGTAGAGCAGCCACCTATCGTGGTCGGCTTCCGATTCTTTGACAGTACGGTAGAAAGGGTCGCTGATTGAGCTCCACCGTGCCAGGACGATGGAACTATCCGTTAGCTGCACGTGTCCCAGCGGCTTTTGCCAGAGAGAGGCATCGCGCCCCCAATATTCTGGATGATCACCGCACACCTTGAGGTTATAGAAATCGACGTAGAGGTCATGCCAGTTAGGCAATTGCATGAAGTTATTCGTCACGAAGACGCGCGCGACCGGCACACCGTCTCACTTAGAGGCCGGGAGCTTCCCGGTCTCGACGTAATACTGGAACTGGGCGTCCCCTGCGCGCGCAGCCTCTTGCACCACCACCAGAGGATTACGCTCCTGCTTTTTAACCCGGCGCTTGGGCTTAGTCTCGGAGGTCGACGTTACACGCGTTCCAATAAATTGCATCATGGTGAATCCCTCCTTATAGGGGTTCGTGCTAGCAATACTACGCTCTGACTCATTTTTGATCAATGAGCTCACGACGAAGGACCTAGGTCGGTGCTTGGCGTTGGGCATTGGTACTGAGGCGGCGCCTGAAAATGCCCAGCCGTCCCGCAGGGCCGCGCGTCCCGTACGCTCGCGGGAGTCCGTCGCCAGTCTCTGAATTCCATCTTGGCCCGGCATCATTATTCGTAGCGTCTGCCATTTCTCCCTTGGGAGGTAGCGATTCCCCTGCCTGTCAGGACTCGCCTAGAGCCTGTTATTAACCACTGCTTTGGTTATCGTTTGCAGTTATGCAGACGACAACCCGAAAACCCTACCCCACCGATGTCAGCGATGAGGAGTGGGCCTTCGTGGCGCCCTATCTGGCGCTGATGCCCGAATCCTCCGCCCATCGCGTCCACAGCCTGCGCGAGGTCTTCAATGCCCTGCGCTACATCGTCCGCGGCGGCCTGCTCTGGCGGCAGATGCCGCATGATCTGCCGCCGTGGCAGGTGGTGTATCAGCAGACCCGACGCTGGATCGAGGCCGGCGTCTTCGAGGAACTGCTGCATGATGTGCGCGAGTTGATCCGGGTGGCGGACAAGCGCAAGGCTCAGCCCAGCGCCGTGATCCTCGACAGCCGCACCCTGCAGTCGACGCCGGAAAGCGGCGCACGGGCCGGCTATGACGGGGCCAAACGCCGCAAGGGCTCGAAGGTGCATATGGCCGTGGATACGCTGGGGCAGTTGCTCGCCCTGCGGGTGACGCCCGCCAACGAACAGGACCGCGCCCAGGTGGCCGCCCTCGCCGAGCAGGTGCAGCGGGTGACCGGTGAGGCGGTGGAGGTTGCCTTCGCCGACCAGGGCTACAGCGGCGAGTCGGCGGCCCGACAGGCAGAGGCGCATGGCATCCAGCTGGAAGTGATCAAGCACACGGAAGCGAAGAAGGGCTTCATCCTGCTGCCCCGGCGCTGGGTGGTCGAGCGCAGCTTCGGCTGGATGGCCCGCTTTCGAAGACTGAGTCGGGGCTACGAGCGCCTGGCCTCGACGCTGGCGGGCTTTCACTTCATAGCCTTTGTTTGCCTGATGTTGCCGACTGCTCTCAAGGCCTTGGCAACACCCGGCTGATCAAGAAACGAACGGGTTAATAACAGGCTCTAGGAGTACCTGTTGTACTTATTGAGTTTGATGTAGATTAGCGACTTACGATAACTGCGTGGCATAGGATGGATGTATGGCAGGGAAAGTTTCGCAAACCCTCGATATCAATAAGGTATTGACGAATGCAGTACACTCCATCCAACTTGGAGTAGAAGATTATCAACTTAGTACGTCGGCAAACGGGAATCCAATACGTGCAATTTCTGCCGCTCGAAATTTGTTCGCTGGAGTCCTGCTGCTCTTTAAGTACAAAATCGCCACGCTAGCACGATCATCTGAGCATGCAGCAAGCCTCATATATAAGCCACACAAGTTCAAACCATACACAACAACCGAGGGTGCTATCGAGTGGAAACCTGAGTTTGAGCGCAACAATACAATAGATACTGCCACCATTGAACAGTACTTCAATGGATTGGGAATAAGCACTGACTGGGCGATAGTGAGAAGCCTCCAAAGGTGCCGTAACGATTTAGAACATCTCCACCCGAAACATCCCGTTGAGGATATTAATAAATTTCTCCTTGACCTATTCCCTCTGTTGATGGACTTCATTACAAATGAGATCGAAGAAAATCCGGCAACATTGCTGGGAGAGACATGGGAAGTAATGCTCCAAAACCATGCGTTCTTCAGAAGAAACCTTGATGAGGCATGGGCCAAGTGGCGGGCCTTGGGACTTTTGGACGTTACACTTGATCTTTTCAAAACGTGTCAGTGTGCAGATTGTGGCTCTCCTCTGCTGGAGCCGCACCGCGATGACATACAGGAAGGTTGGCGATACGATGACTCCGAATTCCGCTACCGCTGTATCGCGTGTAACAACTCCGACTCGTTAATCAAGCTCCTTGAAGAGGAGTTAAAACTTGCGAAAGAAAATCCATTCGACGAGGAACCAGTCATTGTCGAGTGCGATGCCTGTGGACATATCATGTTCGATCTGCAAGATGGCTCCTGCCACCTATGCGCATATCAGTACCGTGTACCAAGATGCTCGGGTTGCGACCATTTGCTAGAAGGATACGAAGCAGAAAACGGAACACTCTGCGACAGGTGCGCCGAATACGCACACTACAACGATGAGTATGAGCCTCATATTAGATAATGCGGTAGTGGCTGGTTTCGATAACTCGCTCCCACTTTTCCAGGCACGTCAAAATGACCGCTTCTGGCCGGACTGAGCCGGACACCACCGGCACAGAGCGACCCAAACCTGCCGGTCATGTCTGGTAATAAGCGGCCAAAACGTGTCGTCCATCTCTCTGCAACCCTACACGTCTATGATGGCGAGGATGCTCTCTCTCGGTATACCTACTCCGTCCCCTACAAAGGTATGCGTAAGATGGGTTTCTCCATTCTCAGAAAGGAGGTAGCCCCAAAGTACAGAGCAATAGGTGTTGAGGTCTGTTGTTGCGCCTTTGAACTTCACTACGACTGGCTTCAGCTTTTCTCGAATGATCCCGCTGAGGTCGATTAAGTCGCCACGCCCCACAAGGCTACGTCCCCAGAGATCTTGAATGGCCTCTGGCACCTGATAACGAATGCCGTTCTCACTCGAACTTGCCGCAGCTAAGGTGTTCCAAGCGTAGGGCCCCGTGCCCTTTGCCGTTGAGCCTTCAAGCTCACTTCGAAAAGCTACTATCCTGCGGCTTTCCTGGACTACGGCCTCTCTTTTCTCTTCTGGAATCAACCCCGAGATCTTTTCGATAAAGCACCCGATACCGGCTGACGAGCCAAGCAATCCCTCGTCAAACCACGAGGGACAGCCGTCGTAGCTCGTCGAATGATAGTAAGCGGCATGCGTTAGCTCGTATCGGGGATGTGACTTCAATAGCATGCTAATGACAAAAGGGAAGTAGGGCGATAAAAGCTCCGTATCACTTTTCGCTATTTCGACTACATCAGGGTGCGTAAGGATTCTTTCAATTTCTTTATCTGGTACAGCGTAGATTTTCGCGAGAGATTTGATTGCATCTTCTTCATTATCACAGCTAGGGATGAAACTCATCTCAAAGGCTCCCGGCCTGCTCATTGGAGGTGCGGCCGGGAGAGTAGCAGGTTGCGTTGTGACTACGGGTAGGCTCAGGCGAACCGGCCTTCGAGCAGCGAGCCATCATCAAGCTCGTGCTCCATTGAAGCCACCTGAATCGCCCCTTGTTTCGTAGGCGCCCTGACCGGCTGCTACGGGGCTGACTGAGCCGGACGCCACCGGCACAGAGCGACCCATAAGCGGCCACTCGCTCTAACCCGCTGTGGCCTGACCGAGCTCATGCGGCAACGCGGCTCACGCCAAAACGTCAACAGGCCCTAGTGTCTCAACACACTTCAATCTGCGGATATAGGCTGCGTAGCTTGACCCTCGCATCCTGGGTGGTGAACTGCCAGTTGATCTTGGCATCGAGCTGGTTGCGGCGTTGCAGCCATGCGGCGACCTCCTTGCGCATCCGCTCGAGGGAGTCGATGCGCCTGTCCAGGCACTGGCCGACGAGTACGTTGATCTCGATTTCGGCCATGTTCAGCCAACTGCCATGCTTGGGGGTGTAGACGAACTCGAAGCGATCTCTCAGGGCCTTGGCCTGCTCGGGCATAAAGGTCTCGTACAGCGAGGCGGCACTGTGGGTGTTGAGGTTGTCCATCACCAGCGTGATGCGCTCGGCCCCGGACCAGGCTTGGGCGATGTCCTGCAGGAACAGCGCCCAGTCCTGCCTTTTCTTGTACTCGGTGACCTTGGCGATGCGCCGGCCGGCCAGCGGCTCACAGGCCACGAAGACGTTGCAGGTGCCAGCGCGCTCGTACTCGTAGTCCTCGCGCCCGGGATGCCCCGGTACCGCCTCGAGGGGCTCGCGCACCTGGCGGATCAGTTGCCGCGGCGTTTCGTCCATGCAGACCACAGGATGGGCTGGGTCATGGGGGCGGCTGTAGACATCCAGCACCTGCTCCATGGCCGCCACGAATTCCCCGCTGGCCTTCGGCGGGATGACCCAGCCTACCTTGAGCCAGGGCTTGAGTTCGTTTTTTTTAGGGCACGCCGCACCGTCTCCGACGACAGCGAGTCCACATATTCCAACTCCACCGCACGCTCGGCCAGCAGCTTGAGCGTCCAGCGCGCATGGCCTTCGGGAGCAGGTCCGCAGCTCAGGGCGATCAGGCGTGCCTCGAGTTCGCCGTCGATCTTGCGGGCGTATTCGCGCCGGGGTTTCTTTCTCACCAGCACCGACTCCAGACCCTCCTGCACGCAACGCCGCTTGAGGTTGTCGATCTTGCGTTGGCTCACGCCCAGCATCTGGGCGATCTGTGCACTGGTCTTGTGCGGCCCCTGGTCTTGCGAGCGGTCGCAGGCCAGCAGGATCAGGGCGTTGATGACTTGGCTTGCCGCGGTCCTGCCTTTGCTTGTCAGCTCTTGCAACCGCGCTCTTTCTTGAGGACTGAGGATGATTCTGTAATGTTCCATGCCGACATTATGCATGACGCAGATTTAGCTGTGTCATAACACTAGTGGACTGTCCGAGTAGTTCGTTTATTTATAATGTAGGTTTGCATGCGGCGAGGCCATGCTGTCGCGCCGGCCGGCAGGCTTCCTAATATATCAAATAGATAAACGAATTAACCAAACAGGCCACTAGCAGGAGCTTTGCGGTGAGTCCTACAACGCCGGCCCCCGTACGCGACCGGCATCCCGTCTAAATAGCTCGTTCACCTCTTGTACTTTAGAAGGGTAGGCTAAATTTATTGAGCCTCCTCCTCTTAGTGTCGATAAGGTTCGTTTTATGGGCATGCTAATGAGACTTATAATGGCAACGTTTGCCTTAATATGTATGCAGGGTCTTTTGGTTAGTGTATTCGATAACGCTAAAGCCGAAAAATATTACGATATTGATATTCCTGATTACTTTAGAGGCGTGGAGAAGAATGCTGTAGAAAGCATCCCATCACATTATGAGGGAGAAAAGGCTAACATATGCCTGATAAATGAGGCGCCTTTTGATGTTTCGTATGATATCAAGGCCGAAAAAAATAATTGGGCTTATTATAACCTAAAGCCAGGTGAACACTATGCTCATAGTTTTGAACTCATCCCCAAAAAAGATGAAGACCGAAATCGTAGTCCAGTGATTTCACTGAAGTTCGACAGTGACCCTGGTGATGGAGAGAAGCTTATTTACCATGACATTAAAGGATATTTTTCATCAGAACAGGGATGTCACCTCAGCAAGCGCTACGTATTCCGCTTCAGTGAGCAAGATAAGTCAATAAAGCTACAGGATTAATAAAAATGTCAATAAAGTTTCTCTGCTTGGAGATTGAAAGGAAAACTGACATTGTTGCCATTACGGCATTATTGCTATCCATGGCTGGCATTCTATATCAATTATTTAATTTGGTTCGAGGCCCAGAGGTAACGCTTGCAAAGCCTAGGCAAGTAGTTGTCTATATGTATGCAGTTCCTGATGATCCAAACAAGCTCTATCTGGCATTGACATCAACAGTTGTTTATGTCAATAGTGGTCAGCAAGGGAATAACGCCGTAGTCACTGAAGAAAGTATATCGTTTGATCTTGCAAACAAGAAATATACTTACATTTGGGATAAATTTGTCTCGACAGCCCAACCTATCGGTAGCAAAGGGGTTCAAATTTCCCAAGAGCGGACGGCTACCCCATTTGTTGTGCCTGCAGGAGGAGCAGAGGCTCATGAGACTTTCTTTGGACCAAGATTTGGCCAGGATTTTATTGATAAAGATGAGTTTGTTCAGGCGCTCGAAAGCTTCAGAACTGGTGAAAAACATCTTTTTAAATTCACTATTCGCTCAAAAACTCTAAACGATGGAGATAAAATAGAAATATGCAATGACCTATAACTACACGCTATGTAGATAATATTTTAAAACATAACAATATCGCCTTGAATTGTAATTAATCCTCTGGATACCTTTAAACCTCACAATCGTTCGCTTTGCTCACTGGATTCGCAAAAGCCAGGCTTTTGCTCGCCTGTTAGCTTAATCGTTATATTTTTGGAGAAAATTATGCCATTAACAATAACAACGCAAAATGTGGATACTTGGAAAAAACGAATCCAAAAGGATGGATTGAAAGGATCAACATATTTTTGTCAGCAAAGTGGCGTTGTTTGGGTTGCGGCGTCTGGCGATCATCAATCAATCTGTCAAAGTGTTTTGGGTGCTGATTCAGGCACCAGCTCACTAGATAGTTACCTGCGGTGGGACAATGTCAATGCAACAGACTTAGTAGAATTACTCTATCAAATTGAAAAAGCATAAACATATAACAAGTCATTCGTGTGGGACGCGCGAAAAGTCGCGCGTCCCACAATTCCAACGTTAGATGACACATAGAGACTTGTGCTATGGTGATATCAAAGTTCTTTGCCGCGCTGAAGGCACCATTGAAAAATGTTCGGTGGTCTTGGGGAGCAGTCCGATTTTCCGATGGGAAGGTATTCCTTCGCGTATGGGATGATCGCACGATGGAACTAAACGGGCATAGTTATATACAACTCACACACCTAGAGAAGTACGGTGATAAACCCAGCGCAAAAAACCCTGGTTACGCCGAGCGACTGCGACATGTGCAAATGATCCGGGGTGGGCCAATTCCTATTTGATAATCTGTGTTCCAGCGACACCGCATGGTTCTCCCAGGAAGATTCGAAGTTTCTCTGAGGACTTCCTGCATGAAGGCGGCAATCTTATAAATCATGATGGAGATTACTGGATCGAAATTGGCAATCGTGTATCAGTCGCCTCTGTCATTTAACAATGTTCAAGCGGACGGCACTACTGTGGGATGACAATAAAGTTTCATCTTAATCCACCACTGAAAGCCGCTATTTCTGGCGGCTTTTTGCTTTCCAGTTCAGCTAAAGTTTCATCTTGAACAGGCCTAATCCTGCTGAAAGTAGCCTCGCAGTGAAAATAAAGAATCATCCCAATGCTTGGCTACTGGATCGAATTCGCCACTTGTGACCGGAAGCGACCCAAACCTGCCGGTCACGTCAGGCAACAAGCGGCCAGAAGCGGATGTTTAGTTCAGGAGAAATAAATCTGCCCCTTTTTTCCGCTTATCCACCGGAAATATGAAAGATCAAATTAGCCGCCAGGCAAGTTTTCAGATAAAATTCAAGTGAAAGCATTACATTACTTTTCGAATGCTAATGGACAGCTTATGGAAAACCCAATAAATCTCGGAGCAAATGGGGCTTATACACTTCACCCGAGAGCATTTCGACATATTGTTGAGGGCGACTTCACCCCTAGGATTGACCGACCAGCTGGTGGTGGAAAACCCGCTGTAACCAATGTGATATCTGGCGGATTGCACACCTACTCCGCACTCATTAAACTATTAAAACAACACCCAAGAATTACATCTCTGGATGCTTATGATCCAGAAGCGAATGAAGACTGGTTCTATATTCGAGAACTTCAAAACAAAGTACTTACAGTCAAACTGCCCAGGCAACTATTTTCAAGCAAGGCAGCCGACATAACCCTACTACCTGAGACTTACTATAAATCTGGTTATTTGTGGAAGACTTTGTTCCCCAAAAACTTTGGACAGCCCGAGATTCTTGATGCCATAGATCAAGCACTTCGAAATATTGACAAAGAGAATTCACTGGAGCCGACTTCGCCTGATCAAGACTATCACATCGTGGGTTATGCAAACATTGACCATCCAATGACTGCGATGAGGATTCAAATTCAGTTGCGAGGCAATGAAATAAGGTCTGCATTTCCTTCTTGGACTCAACCGTGGACCGGTAACAACGGAAAACCATTTTCCCATGCTGACACCATCTCGCTAATGATGGCAGAGTCGGTTGAGCGCAGCTCTGGCGAGCATTACAAATTAAGCAAGATATGGCATAACGGCCAACCTAACTACGAGAAGCTGAAACGGCTTACACCTGAATTTACGATTACGAGAACCATACCAAAGAAAGGTCAACCTCATGACGAGTGGCGCGAAAAAAGGCTCGCATCTTTGGATCAAGTAGCATTATCCCTGAGTCGCTCCGATCTCTCAAAGATAATAGCTTACTTAAACGACCATGTCATAACAAAGGAATCGTCCTTTCAACAGCAAGCACTTTATCATTCCAGGATCGCAAAATCAGGATCGCCATTAGATTTCAACGCTTGTCAAATATCACAGAATGCGTATGAATGCTTTTATGTCCTCTTGCAATATGACCTTTGCAAAAGAACTGATCACTTCCTCAAATGCATGCAACGCTTTTTGAAGTCATCGGTAGTTCATACAGGCGGCATCCACTTATTCGAATTAAAGCGATTGCACAAGCTTTTCATTTACGGAGCAAGCGCTCACCACAACCAGAATTCAATAGCTATATTTTTAGAAGCACTTTCTGCATCCCCATCCAGATCGGCAACTTATCATGAGTTTAATCTCAATACTTATGTCAAGAGGCACGATGAGAAAAGCATGTTTGTCATCGGAACTGATGGAGTTGTAGTGACATTGAACAGCTCAATGCTCGTAGATTTCGTCTCACTCAATCTTGGTGAGAACTATCTTCTCTCGCTCAATTTGAATGATCGGGACAACATAGCGAAACGACTGATTTTTAGCCAGCTTTCGGCAGAGCACATCAATGATTCGCTTAGCTACTTTACCGGAGCTGACTTTGATTTCTTTGCATTACGACTGCCGTCGCTAATAGCGGCAGAAGGTAAAACTAAACCTTCAGACAAAACACTGGAACGCATTATTCGCGACTATCATAGGATGTTAGTGATGTACCGGCAGAGATTAGTCATGGACGACCCCGAAGCTTATTACGCGAACCCATTCGATCTCGACTTCATGTCAGCCGAATTCTGCGACTTAACCATCACCCAGCACAAAAGAAAATACGTACATATTATACACAAACAATTTCTTACTGAAATTCAGGATAATGACAGCTCTGAAAAAGTCAAGCGACTTTGCAAAGTCCTTCTCAAGAATATGAGCAAAGAAGGGGTACCATTGCCACAGCTAATTCCTGACTATATTGAAAGCTGGATGCGCGATGATGCGTATGCCAGGCCCAAAAAGATAGACTTGTCTATATTCGAGAGGCCACCTAGTTATCTGAATCGCCCTGTGACTTTTTCATGAGCAGATAGCGTATATAACCCAGCTACTTTTAGAACACCCGATAACCTGTGCCCAGAAGAATGGCATTCAAAACAATAGCGAGTGACGGTTAACAGAGCAATGACCGCTTTGGGTCGCTCTGTGCCGGTGATGTCCGGCTCAGTCCGACCCAAAGAGGACATTAGCTGCTAGCTACAGCTTCAATGCAACCCTTCGGACAAGTGTGGTAAACATAGTGTTTGGAACGGATGGGTTAATACTGTTCCATACTGAGCCTGCTACATCCTAATCCCAAGGGTAGAGATTCATCTGAATGATGACGGAGTATTCTTCAGTGCTTTTAGCTGATCAGCCATCCATCGAACCCTCTCAGGACCTGTTCGGTCATGCACCATTCGCTCGAACGCTAGCCAATGCTATCAAGGGCTATCAACACAGCGATGGCATTGTGTTGGCCTTATACGGTCCTTGGGGGGCAGGAAAATCCACAGTGCTAGCTTATGTACAGCATGAGCTTGAGACATGCCCAGAGCAGGACCGTCCAATCATAGTGCAGTTCAATCCCTGGTGGTTTTCCGGTCAGGAACATCTTGCCAAAGCATTCTTGGGCCAGCTCCAAGCAGTGCTTCCTCAGAAGTATGAAAAGTTTCGCGCCTTCGGTGACAAGCTTTCTGAGTTCTCAGAAGCACTGGGCGGAGTGGGTGACGTGGTTGGCGCAGTCACTGGTCAGGGCTGGCTTGGCGGTTTCCTGCGAGGCGGCTCTAGCATGGCAGGCCGCAAGCCCAAGGATGTCCCAGCGCTAAAGGATATCTTGTCGAAGCTATTGCTTGAGCAAAAGAAACGAATTTTAATCATTATCGATGACATTGACCGCTTAGCCCCTGAAGAGGTTCGCCAGCTCTTCACGGTCATCAAGGCGCTGGCCAACTTCCCTTTGTAACTTACCTGCTCGCTTTTGATCGTGAAGTAGCTGCTAGGGCGATAAGTGAACAAACTGGCTTGCCTGGTGAGCGCTACCTAGAAAAGATCATCCAGGTTCCATTCGAGTTGCCGCGAGTTGACCGTACTTCCCTACGTCAAGCGCTGTTCACAAAACTTGACGCTGTTATGTCGCAAACACCTGACGGCCGTTTCGACAGCATGCATTGGACCAACATCTTCTACTCCGGACTTGCCCCTCTTTTCGTAGTTCCACGAGACGTCGTGCGACTGACTAATGCATTAAGCGTCACATATCCGGCTGTTGTCAGTGAGGTGAACCCTGTCGATTTCATCGCCATTGAATCGCTTCGCGTTTTTTTGCCTGGAGTATACGACTCGATCCGTATGTCGCCTGAGAAATTTGTAGGGCACATCGGTCATCTCGAAACTGAAGAGAGGGCACGTGAAACAGCCTTCCACGAAGGCTGGCTGAAAGACGTTCCCGACCCTTTGCGCGCATCGACCAAAGAAATGCTTGAAAGGCTCTTTCCACGCCTGGAAGCGGTGTGGTCAAACACGTACTGCAGCGGAGACATGTCCGGTATGTGGCGGAGGAGCTTAAGAGTTTGTTCTCCTGACATTTTTCCTGCGTACTTCAGGTTATCGCTTCCATCGGAAGCGATCAGTCGCTCCGACATGGATACGTTGCTTTTGGGAGTTCATGACTCAGCAGCCTTTTCCGCTGCGCTGCAGTCGGCGGCGGCGATTAAAAATGGGAATGGGATCTCGAAAGTTCGCGCTCTTTTAGAACGTATAATGGATCACGTGGAGGACGACATCAACGTTACCAGCGCCAACTCTATTATTGGGGTACTGCTTGATGTCGGCGATAAATTAAATCTTAAATCAGACCGACTGCGTAGCGACTTTGACTTTGGCAATGAGTCTCGAGCATGCCGAATCGCTTATCACTTGCTAAAAAAGATAGATGCTGCGCAGCGATGTCAACTCCTCTTAAAGGCTATCAGTCAGGGGCACGCTGTTCGATGTAGCCAATATTTACTCCGCACCTTGGCTGAGGAGGTTGAAGAGTCAGCGAACGCAGGGGGGGAATCGCTCGTAAGCGCGGATGAGATAAGGGTTTTGAAGTCTGCTTGGGTGCGTCGTGTAACTCAACTTTCGGCAGAAGTGAGCTTCATAGATCATCCTTCGCTTGCTGCGCTGTTGCATGGATGGATGCAATGGGGTGATCCACCCGGGGTCGCCACTTGGTGGCAAAGGGCGGCAATAAGCGACGAGGGATTCCTTAAATTGATTGCTGCTGAGTCATCTGAGGTGCGGACGCAAGGTGGTGGAGACTACGGATGGCACTTTCAGCTGCGCGTGGCACCAAAGAACTTTGAACCATACGGTGATGTAGTCGCGTTGGCTGAGCGGGCAAAGGCGCTGCTGGACGCAGGCGGTGTCGCCGAGCCATACGAGTCAGCCGCGAAGCAATTCGTACACGAATGCGAACTGCTATCCCTAGGCAAGAACCCAGACTCTTTTGATATCGATAAGGATTGACCGCTTTTGGCCGGTTTCTGCCTGTTGCGGCAGGGCGGTTGGGGACGCGGCACCTCGTCAGTGCGCACGTCCTCTCGCTCGACTCAGGATAAAACTTTATTGTCTTCCTACATGTGCAAGCCAAGGAAATTTTTTCCGCCTGGAATGATGGTCTGCTGCGGCCGTTTGGTTTTTAGGCCGCTTGGGATTTCCGGCAGTGGTGAGAGGCTGAAGCCATCCATCAAACGGAGATCCCGCAATGAGCAACGCATCCAGCCACCTGACACCGGTCCACACCTCCGCCAACCGCCTGTTCGTCCAGTACGGTCCCAACCAGAAGGGCCGGGACTTTGCCGTGGGCAACATCCACGGGGAATTTTCTCTCCTGGAGCGCCTGCTGGAAAAGGCCGGCTTCAACGAGCAAACCGACCGGCTATTTTCCGTGGGCGATCTGGTGGACCGGGGGCCGGAGTCCCACCGTGTCGCCTGGTGGCTTTTGAAGCCCTGGTTCAAGGCCGTTCGCGGCAACCATGACCAGTGGTGCGTGGAGGCCGGCCTGTTCGAGGAGCCGGCCGGCCACCGCCAGCATGGCGGAGAGTGGTTCTACAAGTTAAGCGAGGAGCTTCGCCCCTTCCTGGGCGGTTTTCTGAACGAGCTGCCCGTGGCTATTGAGGTTGCCGGGCGTTCCGGCGAGCGCTACGGCGTGGTACATGCCGAATGCACCTGCTCGAGTTGGAAACGCTTCGTGGAGGCGCTGGAAGGCGAGCTGGGCGACTCCTATCGCGACCACCACGTCAAGGAGGCCTATGGCGCAGGAAGCGGTACGACGACGCCGATACCCGCCCCATCGCCGGCATCGAGCGGGTCTATGTCGGGCACGCCGTCGTCGACGAGGTGCTGGACCTGGGCAATGTGCGTTACCTGGACACGGGCGGCTGCTTCGAGGGCGGACGGCTCACCCTGGTCGAGATCGGCGGATCGGAGGCGATCTTTTCTGCCGAGAAAGTTCGCAACAAAGAAAAGGTTTTTTGAAATTCGATAGTTACTTCGGGGGCTGTCCAAATAGATAACTTGGGTTTTTCCTTCAGCCCCTGAAAGTAAGACTCGCCATGGATAGCGAGGGCCTTAAAGTGAATCCAATCCTTATCGATAATTGCGCCAGCCTAGGTTTCGCCCATCGGCTGAAGGCCTGTCTTTATGGTTCTGGCTATACCCGACAGGATGTTTCGATAGGTACGGGTATTCCCGAGCCAGTGCTCGCTGACTATGCCAATGGATCGACTCAGCCCATTCTCTCCGATATCGAAAAGATTGCCCGCTTTATCCAAGTCAATCCGGCCTGGCTCGCCTTTCGCATCGGTGAAAAGAAACTTCCGAGCGAGGCCGAGTTAATTACCCCGTACTTGGAAGAGGCCAATCTGAGTGCCGAACAGTTGGAAGAAAAGTATTGTCAGGCCGGAAAAAACGAGCACCCGCTGTTCAAGAAAACGACCTGGGCGTTCTCGATCGGCGAGGATGACACGGTGCTCGAGTACTGGGCCTGGGTGGCGTTTCGCATCGGCCGAGCCCTCGGCAAGCGCTCGCCCCATTGACCGAAGAGGCCGGCGTGAACCGGCTCCTTCTCCTGGTTGGGTGCCTGGCTCGTGCCAGCAGCAGGCCGGCCCCGATGGGGGAATCCCACCGTGGGGGAAGCTGTGGGACTGTCCTGCAGGTGACTGATAGAATCCCCAATTTATACGGCCTATAGGTGATTTGTACGAGGAAAATATCTGCGTACAGTGCGGCTGGATCTGCGCCAGCCACCAATAATTCCCCCCTGCAAACCTGTTCTCCACCGATTGCCATCGCCCACCAGCCCGGTTGAATCATCATGAGCAAACTGACACCGAAGCTCGTCAAGGAAACCACCGCCCCCGGCACCTACCAGGATGGCCGGGGCCTGTTCCTGAAAGTCACCGCCGGCGGGACGAAAAGCTGGGTGTTCCGCTACAGCTTCCAGAGTGACCGCCGCGACATGGGCCTGGGTTCCTTCCCGGCGGTCTCGCTGCGCGATGCCCGACTGGCCGCGGATAAAGCGCGCCTGGAATTGGCCCAAGGCATCGACCCGCTCGGCAAGCGTCACCAGTTGCAGCACGAGGCGCGGGCGAAGCGGCGCAAGGGCACGACCTTCAAGACCGAGGCCGAGCTGTTCCTGCGCACCCACGCCCCGTCCTGGAGCCCACGGCATGCCGTACAGTGGCGCAACAGCCTGAACACCCATGTCTATCCCCGGATCGGCGAGCTGCCGGTGGAGCAGGTCGACACCGACCAGGTGCTGGAGGTCCTGATCCCGCTCTGGTCGACGGTGCCGGTCACCGCCACCCGGGTGCGCAACCGCATCGAGCTGATCCTCGATGCCGCCAAGGCCCGCCAGCTGCGCACGGGGGAAAACCCGGCGCGCTGGCGCGGACACCTCGACAAGCTCCTGCCGCGTCACAAGCGCAGCACCCTGCCCTTCCCCGCCCTGCCGGCCGAGCAGGTACCGGCGCTGCTGCACAAACTCGACCGGATGGCGAACCCGGCCGCCCGTGCCTGTGAACTGCTGATCCTCACGGCGACCCGCAGCGGCGAAGTGTGCGGCGCCCGCTGGGAGGAGTTCGATCGGGAGGCCCGGATCTGGACCATCCCGGCGCAGCGGATGAAGGCCAAGCGTGCTCACCGGGTACCGCTCACCGAGGCCATGCTCGAGGTTCTGGATCAGGTAGAGGGAAATCACCGGGAGTTTGTTTTCCTCAATGCCCGACGCAGCGGCCCCCTCCCGGGCAACGCCCTGCGCCGCGTGCTCGATGCCGCCGGGGCCGAGAATTGCGTGCCCCATGGCTTTCGCTCGACCTTCCGGACCTGGGCCGCCGAGCAGACCAACCATCCGCGCGAGGTCTGCGAGATGGCGCTGGCACACACGCTGGAGAGCAAGGTGGAGGCGGCCTACAACCGTGGCGACCTGCTGGACAAGCGCCGGGCGCTGATGGAGGAGTGGTCGGCCTTCCTGGGCACCTTCGAACGCGAGGTGGTGTTCAAGGCACTGTCGGTATCGGAGCCCGCCGGCGGCGAGTGAGGACAATCTTTCCCGCCGGCAGCAGGCTCCACTGCTCGAGCGCCACCGGCCTACCCGCCCATCGCGCCCGGGCCGCCGCGCCCGATTTGGGTTCTCCCGTGACCATGCCAGCCTGAAGGCCTGCAGCAAGTGGCTGCCACTCACGAGGAGCGAAACCATGTACCTGATCAGCGAATCCGGCCTGAACGATAAGGCCCCCTACGATCCCACCCTGCTGGCGTTTTTTCACCAGGGTGTCGAAATTCGCAACCCCTACCTCTCCCCCTGCGGCGGCTACGAGGTGGATCCTGTTGCTGTCTACGGCTTCGAGGAGGTCTGGACCGGCGGTGACTGCAGGGCGCTGGACCTGATCCTGCCGGATGGGTGCGTGCTGCGCCTCACCAACGAGGATGGCCTGCGCACTCCCGATCCGGACGAGTGGGAAAGCGCAATCATCGGCCGCCTGAGCAGCGATCACGACGAAATCGCCTGGTGCGTACTGGGGGAAGTGCCCCTGACGACCGACCGGTGACGGACACCCCGCCACCGGGCTAGCACAGTGTCGGCCGGCCATCCAAGGCTGTTCTCATTCACGCAGATCTTCCAGACACCGCTTCTGTCGGCCCTTGGCATCGAAGTTGTCGGGGGCCAACCAACGCTCGAAAGCATTTCGGCAGCGTGGCCATTCTTTGTCGAGGATGGAAAACCAGGCCGTATCACGGTTGCGCCCCTTGACCACCATGTGCTGGCGAAACAGCCCTTCGTAGACGAAACCTAAACGCCTGGCTGCTCGCATGGAGCGGGTATTGAGTGCGTTGCACTTCCATTCCAGGCGTCGATAACCCAGCTCTTCCATGGCGAGGCGAGCCAACAGCCAGATCGCCTCGGTGGAGCCTGGAGTACGTTGCATAGCCTGACCGAAAGCGACATGGCCGATCTCGATACTGCCATCCTTGGGGGCGATGCGCAGGAAACTGAGTAGCCCCATGGCATGCTGGCTGGCAAGGTCGATGACGCTGAAGAACAGCGGATCGACACTGGCTTGGCTGGTCGATAGCCAGGCGCCGAAGGACACGCGCTCGGGAAAGGGACCGTAGGGCAGGTAGCGCCACAGCAATAGGTCGGAGTTCGGCCCCTGCAGAGCCTGCCACAGGTCTCCACCATGGCGTTCGACATCCAAGGGTTCTAGCCTCACGTACAGGCCACTCAACGGTGCACGGGAAGGGGCGCGCGCGGCTTGCCAGTCGAGTTGGGGCTCTTGAATCATAGCGATATTGTCGTGTTGTTCAGTGATCGATAGCCATGTGTCGAGCCAGTTCACGAGCATGCTCGTCAGAGCTGGCGCCTAGTTCTTTCCATACTCCCCGGCGGTCGACATCAGGGCGGTTCTGGCTGAGTTTCCACTTACCCTCCAGGCGCTGGATCGGCAGGGCGAAACCGACGATGGCGCGGAGCCTGTGGTCCAGGTAGTCGCGCGGGGCGTCATCGATTGTCCAGGGATGCGGGCGGCCAGCTTCGTGGTGATCGCTGAGACGGCCGACTAGCCGCCGCAGCCGCTCAGGATCGTCGAACACTTCAGGCTGGCCCTGCGCGTGCACAGCGATGTAGTTCCAGGTCGGCACCGCCTTGCCGTGCTCGGCCTTGCTCGGATACCACGACGGGCTGATGTAGGCGTCCGGGCCATTGAAGATCACCAGCGCCTCGCTGCCTGTAGCCAAGTCGCACCAGTGCGGATTGGCCTTGGCAAAGTGGCCGTAGAGCGTGCCGTACTTGCCTTCGTCGGCGACCAGCAGCAGCGGTAAGTGGCTGGCCTGCAGGCCACCCGGGCCATGGCTGACCAGCGTGGCGAGTCGGCTGTTAGTGATCTGTCGATGCAACTCAGTGAGGTCATCCTGGCGGAAGGCGGCGGGCAGGTACATGCTGGTTCTCCTGGCAAGCATGGAGCCATGCTAGACAGGATATTGGCCTGTTGTAAGATCCATTTACTGTGACTTTGATAGGTCCAATCTATGCCGCCTTCCCGCCGTTGCCAGTCGATCTCTCCGGTATCCAGCTTGATCCTAGCGGCGGTCTGGCACGTCAGCTGTACCAGGCCCTGCGCGAGCGCATTCTCGATGGCCGTCTGCCGAGCGGCACCCGGCTACCGGCAAGCCGCGATCTTTCGCATCTGCTGGGTATTTCACGCAACACGGTAACCCGCGCCTTCGACCAGCTGTATGCTGAGGGCTATGTAGAAGGCCGTATCGGTGACGGCACCTATGTCGTTGAACTGGTCAGCGTGATTCGCACGGCTCCTATCCAGGCTCCCAGTCCCACACCGAGCAAGGCCCTGAAACGCCTGCAGGTGCACCATCTTCCCGCGCCTGCGGAGGGGGCGCCCAAGGCCTTCCGCGTAGGGATTCCAGCCCTCGACCTGTTTCCTTTCGAGATTTGGGCGCGGCTGTCGGCACGCTTCTGGCGCAAGCCCTCACCAGCGCGCTTGGGCTACGGAGACCCAGCCGGGGATCCGCAACTGCGGGAGCTGATCGCCGCCTACCTGCGCAACAGCCGTGGCCTGCACTGCGACCCGGCACAGATAGTCGTGACTTGCGGGGCCCAGCAGGCCATCAGCCTATGTGCCCAATTGCTTGTAGAACCAGGCGATCAGGTGGCTATCGAGAATCCGGTTACCGCGCGGCCGGGCATGCTTTCGCTATGGCTGGCGCACAGCTGAAAGGCATCGCAGTGGATGCCGAGGGATTGGATACTGCGGCTTTGGCGCAGGTCGGTAGCTGTCGCCTAGCCTATGTCACTCCTTCACACCAATACCCCACGGGAGTCACCCTGTCCCTGGCACGGCGCCTGGAACTGCTGGACTGGGCAGAGCGTCACGACAGCTGGATAGTCGAGGATGACTACGACGGGGAGTACCGCTACAGCGGCACCCCCTTAGCCCCATTGGCTGCTCTCGACCGCCAAGGCCGAGTGCTCTACGTTGGCACCTTCTGCAAGATTGCTTTTCCTGCGCTGCGCTTGGGCTATCTCGTGTTACCTCCGGCCTTAGCACCACTCTTTGCCCGCCGCCGTGCCCTGGATATGCGTCATTCGGAAATCGGCACCCAGGCAGTGATGGCCGAATTCATCGCCGCCGGGCATTTCCAGCGACATATTCGTACCATGCGCCGCGCCGCACGCAGTCGCCGCGATGCGCTGTTGGCCGGCTGGCCTGAGGACGTCCCCGGCTGTGCGCCAGTGCCGGCTGTGAATGCCGGCCTGCATCTCTGCGTACGGGTCGATAGCTTGGTACGAGAGCGCGCACTGATCACCGCTGCGAACCAGGTAGGGGTGGAGTTGAACGGCTTGAGCAATTATTGGTTAGCCGACAGCGAAACGCCGTTGGATGATCGGGCCGGCTTGGTACTGGGCTTTGCCTCCGTGCCAGAGCCCGATATTGCCAAAGCTTTGCAGATGCTGCGCCAGGCTTGGGGAGCCAATCAGCAGGTGCTCAGTTGAGGAGGGCCGCGTCGTACCCTGACATCGGCTGGAGGGGCATGCCTTGCAGCTCACTCCACTCGTCCTGGGTCATGCGATACACGCGCACAGGCTTTCCATGAAACACCATCTCCTGGAAATCATGAAAACCGGCCTTCTCAGCGACTCGCAGTGAGGCAATGTGCTCAGGTTCGATAATTGCCACCACCGACCGGAACGCTTTAGTTCCAAACGCATAGGCGAGAGTAGCGCACGCTGCCTCCGTGGCAATGCCGATCCCCCAGTACCGCCGTGCAAGCCGATATCCGAGATTGATCTCCTCCGCATTTCCTACGCGCTCCGGCCCTACCCCGCAGAATCCGATGAGAGTGGACGATTCCTTTTCGATAAGAGCCCATGGACCTACGCCATGTGACTCGTAGCAGTCCAAGCACCATTCTACGAACCTTCGAGTGGCCGCCTCGTCACAAACCCCGCGCACGGAGTGCTTCATAACCTCCTGATCGCTAAGAATTTCCGTCAGCGCAGAAACGTCATCCAATGACAACGGCCTAATCAGTATTCGTGCTGTTTCCATCAACTCTATCCCCCTCCTATCCGCATGGATTACGAAGGCTTTTCTAACACGAAAACCGCCGAAAAAGCCCATAACCAGAGGCATCCATCGTGTATTCCTATCTCCACTTCAGATAAGGCAATCCAGATAGCCTGCGCGATGCCGCCGGCTGCAGAACGAACTCATGTAGTACAAACACACCGGGTGAGCCTTGGCGCCGGCCAAGCCGAGCTGTCGCTGTCCGCGACGTGATCACCGAGCGCCGCCGGCAAATCAAGGGCCAGGTGCCGGCGTAGGACCGGCCGATTTCCGTCTTTAATTTGTTTATTTATTTGTTTTGTTATTCGCTATGCTGAGTTCATCCTCAGCCGATTGGAAATCGACCCCCATGCGCCCCGCCGAATACACCCTCGAAGAGATCGTCCAGGCCGGCGAAGCCCTGCAGGCCGCCGGCCGCAACGTCACGGGCTTCGCCCTGCGGCAACGAGTCGGCGGCGGCAACCCCACCCGGCTGAAACAGGTCTGGGATGACCACCTGACCCGCTCGTCAGCCGCCAAGGCCGAGCCGGTGGCCGAACTGCCGGTGGAGGTGGCCGAGGAACTGGCGGCCGTCACCCGGGCGCTGACCGAGCGCCTGGCAGCCCTGGCGGTCGAGCTGAACGACAAGGCGGTGAAGGCGGCCGAACGGCGCGTGGGCGAGGTGGTCCGGGCCGCCGGCGAGCAGCGCGAACAGGCCGAGCGGGAGCTGGCCGACGCGGCGCAGACCGTCGAGGACCTGGAGTATCAGTTGGACGGCGTAAAGGGCGAGCTGGCGGCGACCCAGGCGCAGCTGACGGAGGGGCTTGCGCAACACCAGAGCCAGGCTGTCGAGCTGGCCCAGCTCCGGGAGCGTCTGAACACCGCCGAACAGGCGGCCCGAATGGCCAGTGAGCAGCACACCGCCGAGCTGAAGCAGCTGCGGGACGAGCTGGCGAAGGCTCATGCCAGGGGCGAGGAGGCGGCCCGGATGCGTGGCGAACTGGACACCCTCAGAGCGCAGAACGACGCCCTGCTGGCGGCATTGAAGCCCGCCAAACCCTCCAAACCTTCCGGCAAAGGTGGAGCGACGAGTACGTGAGAAGGAAAATGGATCGGCAGGCGGCTCCAGGGGAGCCGGACGCTGGGCAATGGCCAAAGCCTCCACCCGGGCCCAGGATCTTCTGGGTGGGCATGCCGCGTTTGGAAGCACTCTGCCCGTCCGCCATTACGTCGAGGGCGACAATATCCCCGGCCTCGGCCGCGTGCGAGCGCCTGCTGGTCGCCGGCAACGGGTACCACAAGCGCTGCTTCGAGCAGACCGCGTGAGGCGCCAGCGATTCCTTGCAAGCCGGCTCTTGCCGGCGGCAATAATCCGCGGCAGTCAGAAGGACTGCCCGATGAGCCTGGCCGACCAACAAGCCGATAAGAAAAGCTCCTCCATGATCCCCCAACCGCCTCCAAAGCCATGACACAGTGCCATCCCGCCCCGGCCGATAATTGCTAGTCTGCTGTCCCCAGATCCAATGGTGCTGAGCGATAACCGCCGATTCCCGGCCAAGGAATGCCGGCGGCAATAATCCGCGGCAGTCAGAAGGACTGCCCGATGAGCCTGGCCGACCAACAAGCCGATAAGAAAAGCTCCTCCATGATCCCCCAACCGCCTCCAAAGCCATGACACAGTGCCATCCCGCCCCGGCCGATAATTGCTAGTCTGCTGTCCCCAGATCCAATGGTGCTGAGCGATAACCGCCGATTCCCGGCCAAGGAATTCAGCGCGGCCAGCGTCCAACCTACAGATCAATCAGCAGGAAGCGGCGATGTCGCCGGACAGACAGACACTGGAGAAAGCACGCGCGGGTGACGCTGCAGCCTTTGCCAAGGTGGTGGACAGTTGCTACGCCAGCATTTTCCGCTTCGCCATGAAATACACCGGCCAGCGTCAGGACGCCGAGGATGTGGCCCAGCAGGCCTGCATCAAGCTGGCACACTCGATCGCCAGCTATCGCTTCGAGTCGGCCTTCAGCAGCTGGCTGTATGCGCTGGTGCTCAACTGCGCCCGCGACTGGCATCGCCAGCAGTCGCGCCACCGCGCAGACACGCTGGACGAGGACTGCGGCGAAGCGGTGGCAGACTCAGCAGATGAATCCCGGGTCTATCTGCGTCAGGTACTCGACGAGGTGGATGCCATGGGCAGCGGCTACCGCGACACCCTGGTACTGGTGGCCGGCGAAGGCCTGAGCCACCGCGAAGCGGCCGAACTGCTCGGCGTGAAGGAGTCCACCATCTCTTGGCGTCTCCATGAAATTCGCAAGAGGCTGGCCTCTGCTGCCATGCAGGAGAATGGTCATGACTGATGACGATCTGAAATCTCTGTTCGAAGGGGTGGACAGAATTGAACCCGGCGAAGAGGCCCGTGCCAGAGCCCGTCAGGCTGCGCTGGCGGCCTTCGCTGGAAAAAATGCACAAGTGCCCCAAGGAAATGTCACACCGCTGCGTCCCACCCCGTCCAGCAACCCGCTGGACGGAAACGGGAGAAGCAGGATGAACATGTCGAAACGACAGTGGCTGATGGGTGGCGCAGCCAGCGCCGCCGTGGTGGTACTGGCGGTATCCGTGGTGATGAAAATCGGCAACCCGCCGTTCGAGCCGCGTTCGGTGCTGCCAGTCGCCAGTGAAGGGCCCGCACCGAAGCCGGCACCGCCCGAGGAAGCCCGGCACAATCAGCAGGCGCAGTTGGCAAAGCGTCAGGCAGAGAATGCCGCAGCCGAACGCGAAGCCGTGGCCGGGCCGGCGAAGGGCCAGGCCATGGCCGACTCCGTCAGCCAGGAAATGGGCAGCGTAGCCAGCGCACCGACTCCGACAACCGCCCAGCCTAGACCATCTGCGCCGCAGGCCAGCCGCAAGATGGTGGCTGCCGCACCGCCGTCCTCGGCGCCAGTGCTGGCGGAAGTGTCGCCGCCTGCCCAGTATCAGGAAGTCGGCCACGACCGCTTCGAGGCGGTCGATTCCAGCCCGGTGAAGAGCGTCGCCACCGAGCCGGTCTCCACCTTCTCGGTGGATGTGGACACCGCCTCCTACAGCTTCGTGCGCCGCCAGCTCAACCAAGGCGTGCTGCCGCAGAAGGACGCCGTGCGGCTCGAGGAGATGCTCAACTACTTCGACTACGACTACCCATTGCCGGACAGCCGGGAAACCCCATTCAAAGCCACGGTGACGGTGACCAACTCGCCGTGGAAGCCGGGCAACAAGCTGCTGCACATCGGCATCCGTGGTTATGAACTGCCGCGCGCGCAGCACCCGGCCAGCAACCTGGTGTTCCTGCTGGATGTCTCTGGCTCGATGAACAGCCCGGACAAGCTGCCGCTGATCAAGCAGTCCATGGGACTGCTACTCAGCCAGCTACAGCCAAGCGATACCGTCTCAATCGTCGTCTACGCCGGCGCGGCCGGTACCGTGCTGGAGCCCACCCCGGCCAGCGAGAAGCAGAAGATCCTCGCCGCCCTCGACCGCCTCAGTGCCGGCGGCTCCACCGCCGGTGGCGAAGGCATCCAGCTGGCCTACCAACTGGCCCGCTCCAGCTTCAAAAAGGACGCGGTGAACCGGGTGATCCTCGCCACCGACGGTGACTTCAACGTCGGCATCACCAGCAACGCGGAGCTGCAGGGCTTCATCGAGCGCCAGCGTGACGAAGGCATCTACTTGTCGGTGCTCGGCTTCGGCCAGGGCAACTACCACGACCAACTGATGCAGGCGCTGGCGCAGAACGGCAACGGCGTGGCTGCCTACATCGACACTCTGGGCGAAGCGCAGAAGCTACTGGTGGACGAAGCCAGCTCCACCCTGTTTCCCATCGCCAAGGATGTGAAGCTGCAACTGGAGTTCAACCCACAGACCGTCAGCGAATACCGCCTGCTCGGCTACGAAACCCGCGCCCTCAAGCAGGAAGACTTCAACAACGATAAGGTGGACGCCGGCGATATCGGCGCCGGCCACCGCGTCACCGCCATCTACGAAATCACCCCGGCCGGTGCCGTCAGCGGCCTGTTCGAACCTTCGCGCTACCAGCCGCAGCAGCCGGCCGCCGAGGGCCACGCCCGTGAATACGGCTTCCTGAAGATCCGCTACAAACTGCCGGAAGAAAGCAGCTCGCGCCTGATCACCACCCCGATCCCAGTCGATGGCGGTGAACTGTCGGCGAGAATGGCCCGCGAAACCGCCTTCGCCACGGCGGTGGCCGGCTTCGCCGAACTGCTGAAGGGCGGCCAGTACAGCGGCAACTGGAGCTACCAGGATGCTATCAAACTGGCCAACAGCAACAAGGGCGAAGACCTCTATGGCTATCGCAGCGAGTTCGTGCAGTTGGTGAGGAAGGCTGAGGTGGCGGCTGCTATGAAGTGAGGAAAATGCCGCCGCTCATTCGAAAAGCGTGGTAACCCACCTTTCTCGCCAGGCCGGCCCTTCTCTGTTCAGGCCTGTTCTTCCCATCCAGGGATGGTTGACCCCGGATGGGCGCCAGTGCTCATGCAGGGTTATGCCGGCAGGGAGTCAGTTCAGGGCGTCTTTCAGGCCCTTGCCCGGCTTGAAGCCCGGCAGCTTGGCGGCAGCGATCTGGATCGCGGCACCGGTCTGCGGGTTGCGGCCTTCGCGGGCGGCGCGCTCCTTCACCTCGAAGGTGCCGAAACCAACCAGAGCGACATTCTCGCCCTGTTGCAAGGTGCTGGTGATAGCAGCGGTGAAGGCGTCCACTACCGCGGTGGCAGTCGTTTTTGGCAGATCCGCAGAGGCAGCAACGGCGGCGATCAGATCAGCTTTGTTCATTATTCAATCCAGGTTGGAATTCGGCCCGCGAGTATAACCGGACAGGAGCGCGCCTTCTTGCAGACGTGCAAACGAGCAGCCCTCCCATCCAAGGGGATGAGCCGCCCCTGGATCGGCCGGCCAGCGCTCAATGCAGCCTCGCAGCCGCGATCCAGTGCTGGGTCGCATAGGCGAGTCGCTGCTCTCGTGTTCTCGTGGCGAACCCGACCAGATCGAGCGGAGCAGCGCCTTTGTGCCCAAGTAAATCCAGGGCGAAATCAATGGCGCCGTATTTGTCCTGACGGGGAACCTGGCCGAAGACAACGGCACGGCCGCGCAGCTCGAAGTTCCCCCACTGGTTCAGGGCATCCCGATAAACCCAGCCGATATTTTCTGCCTCGATCCGGTATAGCTGGCAGCCGGGTGACGAAGGCTCAGCCGGATACTGCAGCGAATGCCTCGGCGATGGCGTCGATGACCACTCGGACCCGGGCGGTGTGGCGCACGTCCTTGTGGGTCACCAGCCAGATGTCATAGGGCGGGCATGCGCGTGTGGGCCACAGACGCACCAGACCGTCGGCCTCGCCGAACGGTAGCGGGACCTCGCCGATGCCCAGACCGTTGATCAGTGCGCGGCGCACCAGCAGGCCGGAAGTGCAGGTCATGGCGATGCGGCCATGGGTGATCGGTTCGGACCCCAGCGTCACCTCCTTGCCGCTGTCCAGATACGGTTGATAGAGCACCAGGTCATGCCCGGCGAACGCCGTGCCGGGCTCGGGTACACCGTGGGCCTGCACGTAGGCCGCCGAGGCGAAGATGGCGCTGCTCCAGCGCGCGACGCGGCGCACGATCAGATCGGGGTTCTCCGGCTTGAGGGTGCGCACCGCGATGTCCGCCTCGCGCTTGCTCAGATTGAGCAACTGGGTCGAAGCCTGCAGTTGCACCTCGATGCCGGGCTGCGCCTGGTGCAGGCGGGCGATCGCCGGGATGACGACATCGATGGCGAACGAGTCGGTGGTGGTGACCCGCACCACGCCGCTCATGCGGTCGTCCATGCCGAGGATCTGCCGCTGCAGCTCGGCGGCCGAGGACTCCATGTTCAGCGCTGCGGCCATCGCCACTTCGCCAGCGGCCGTCAGGCTGTAGCCGCGGGAGGTGCGCAGGAACAGGGTGGCACCCAGGGCGTGCTCCAGAGAGGCCAGGCGGCGCCCGACGGTGGCCTGGTCGACACCCAGCACCCGGGCCGCGCCCCGCAGGGTCTGCTCGCGACACAGGGCGAGAAAGATCCGTGCATCGTCCCAGTTCATGAGGAGTCCTCGGTGATGCAAATTTGCATGTATGGCAATTGAAATCGCTGCATTATTTCAGCAATCAGCGCCCTTATGCTCCCCTATCGCCACTGACTGCGCTTCTCGACAGACGCAAGGGGTCATCATGAATGCCGAATGCTCCAGCCTCACGGCCAACCGCACCTCCCATGGCTGCCGATCTGGGCCGGCCTGTGCGCCAGCCTGGTCGGCATCGGCCTTGCCCGCTTCGCCTATACCCCCCTGATGTCCGCGCTGATCGAAGCGCACTGGTTCTCGCCATCGGTGGTGGCCTACCTGGGGGCGGCCAATCTCGCCGGCTACCTCATCGGAGCATTGGGAGGACGGCCGCTCGCCGCCCGCTGGTCGAGCACCGGCGTGCTGCGCGCCATGATGGTGCTGGTGGCCCTGTCGTTCCTCGCCTGCGCCATACCGCTGTCCATGGCCTGGTTCTTCGGTTGGCGCCTGCTGTCCGGCATCGCCGGCGGGGTGATCATGGTGCTTGCGGCAAGCACCATCCTGCCGCATGTCGCGCCGAACCGTCGCGGCCTGGCCAGCGGCGCGATCTTCCTCGGCGTCGGCCTGGGCATCGCCGGCTCGGGCAGCCTGGTGCCGTTCCTGCTCTCCTTCGGCCTGTTGCAGGCCTGGCTGGGCCTGGGCGGGGTAGCGCTGCTGCTGACCGCCACCAGCTGGTTCGGCTGGCCTCGGGAGAACCCGCATGCGCCGGCCAGCTCGAGCGCATCCGCCGTACGCGGCTCGACGGGCATCTACGTGCTGTTCGCCCAATACGCGCTGATGGCCGCCGGGCTGGTGGCGCCGATGATGTTCCTGGTCGACTACGTCAGCCGTGGCCTCGGCGCCGGCAGCCACAGCGGCGCGCTGATCTGGACGCTGTACGGGGTGGGCGCCATCGTCGGGCCGGTGGTGTACGGTTTCCTGGCCGACCGCTGGGGCGCGCGCTCGGCGATCCGCCTGGTGCTGCTGGCCCAGGCCGCTGCTCTCGCGGTACTGGTGACGGTCGCCGACCTGCGCCTGCTGGCCGTCGCGGCGCTGGTGATCGGATCGTTTCCGCCCGGCATAGTGCCGCTGGCGCTAGCCCGCGTACACCAGCTGGTTGCCGACCACCACCAGCAGAACGCCACCTGGAGCCGTGCCACCGTGTCCTTCGCGAGCTTCCAGGCCCTGGCCGGCTACGCCTATTCGGCGCTGTTCTCCGCCAGCCACGGCCATTACGCGCTGCTGTTCTCCGTCGCCATGGGCGCCATTGGCCTGGCCCTTGCCTTGGATCTGCTGCTGGTGTTCAAGGAAATATTCCGCCCCTCCACTGGAGCCGACGTGGCACCGGAGGCATAGGAGGGCGTTCTGCCGCCGTTTTCCGGCCTCGCCCTTGTTTCCAAGTCAGTCCGGAGCCAATGGTGCACCGGTGCTCGCCCCTACCGAATCGAGCCGAAAAATATCGGCTCGGTTTATCGGGCCACATGAATGCTTCAATACGCATTGGCTTCAATGCTTCATTACTTCAACGCGTGAGCGCTTCAACACTTCAATATCATGAGGTCGCAGCCAGAGTGGTAACCGACCTTTCTCGCCCGCCTGGCCCTTTCTGTTCAAGCCCGCCCTTCCCATCCAGGGATGGATGTCCCGGTTGGGCGCCAGCACTCAATGCAGGGTTATGCCGGCAGGGAGTCAGTTCAGGGCGTCTTTCAGGCCCTTGCCTGGCTTGAAGCCCGGCAGCTTGGCGGCAGCGATCTGGATCGCGGCCCCGGTCTGCGGGTTGCGACCTTCGCGGGCGGCGCGCTCCTTCACCTCGAAGGTGCCGAAACCAACCAGGGCGACATTCTCGCCCTGCTGCAGGGTGCTGGTGATAGTCGCGGTAAAGGCATCCAGCACTGCGGTGGCGGTCGTTTTCGGGAGGTCCGCAGAGGCGGCAACGGCGGCGATCAGGTCAGCTTTGTTCATTGGTCAGTCCAGTTAGGAAATTGGCCCGCGAGTATAACCGGACAAGAGCGCGCCTTCTTGCAGACGTGCAGGCGAGGAACGAGTCGACCGATGCAATCAGGGGATGAGTTGCCCCTGGATGGGTGCCAGCACCCAATCTTCTCTTATGCCGAGAAGTGTTCCTTCTGGCGAGCGGCCATGTCCCGCCCGGTAGCGGGATCGAAACCAACACGCTCCCAGAGCTCAGGGATACTCGGCGGCGGTGGCAAAGAAATGAGAAGGAGAAAATCCTCCAGATTTTCCGGTAACGGCATCCGGTAGATTTCTTCCGTGGTGTGTTCGTCCTTCAGGCTTGTTGCCCATGCCCATCCCGCGTAGACCCTGCGCCAGGCAGTTGCAATCCGCGCCGGCGACAGCTCGTGCAGATTACCGATCGGCACTTTCATCCAGCGGTGCCGGCGGGCGGCACCAGTTCCCTTCGTGCAGATCGGAAGCTGGAAAGAGAGAAAGATTCGCCATTGCTCGGCTGTCGGCTTGTCTCCGCCACGGAATCGGTGGCGCAGTGTGACCTGCGCCTTTGGCAAGCGAACAAGAGTCGCTTTTTTCCTATTCAGGCACGGAGGCGCCGACAAATCCATCCTGACGGCTCGCTCCTGCGCGATCTTGAAGGAGGCGTCCAATCCGAGGTTTCGGATTTTCTGAATGGTCGCAATCGTGCCGTCGGCACGGCGGATGCACCAGCCGTGTGGAAATAAGTCGATCTTTGGAGGCCTTGTGGACAACAGCACTTGACTCCAACTTTCCGCTCAAGCGCCGGGTATCCGCCCGTTCGTGGAGACTGCCACAATCTTCTCCAGTTCTCGTTTCAATCGCCTAAGATCGTTCCCAACGATTAATCTGTGTGCCAGCCCGACTGGCAGCATGTAGATGCGCCCGAAGGCGTTATGGGTGACGACCGACGCCGTGACAGCGATTTGGCGATCCGATGTAGAAAGACAGATCATGACATCGAGATGCCTGTCCCGTTCGGTCAGGATCAGCATGTCTGGGGCGCTGTATTCCACCAAGAAAAAATCCAGCCGATCACCCACACATACCGTCTCCCGCCGCCTGCCGGAAAACCCGCCGATCTGCTTTACGCCAAACAGCGAGGAGATCGCGTCCCTCCCCCGGAAAGCCAGACGCATGAGCGGTCTCGGTTCGGCCGTCATAAGATTCCAAGCCTCGAGTGGGGTGATTGGAATAGGGAGCAGCATTGACCTGCTGTCATAGTAGTCAAGTTCGGGTAGCGGGCGCAGAGTCCGAGTAGGTGACGCGACGGCCAAGCGATACCTCCTGAAGCAACGCAATCCTGAGCGCAGGATTAGGATGCACCAGATTGGAGATGCTTCAACGCATCAAAGCAAGCACTTCCTTGCTTCGGTACTTCAATACGTTAGAGTTCACGACATCATCGACTAGCCGCACCATCGCCAACACTCGTCACCGCTTGGGATTCCTTCATCCAGCGATAGCTTGGCTTTGACCTGCACACACGGCCAAACCGAATGCTGGGCAGCACCAAACGCCATGTTTAACAACCGGCGAGCAAGCCGAAGGAGAAGAGCCAATGACCCACGAAACCACCGCCCTGTGCAGAGCCTGGTGGCTGATGCATTGATCGAGCTTGAGAAGCTAGTCGACGACTTAGGCGAGCAGGCAGCGCCCGCCCAGCCTGCCGCTCAGGTGGCCACAAGGCGCGAACACTACAAAGCTGCACTCGAAGACATCGCCGCGGTGCTGGGCCAGTCGCCAGAGTGGGGTGCGGACCAGTTGAACGAGATTGTCGCTATCCTCGGTCGCGAAGGGATACCTGTTTCAGAGTTAAGCACTTAAGTGCTTACATATAGATGTATTGAAGTATTGATCCGATGCGCGGCAAACCTCGCCCTTCAGGGCGGGGAAGGATAGCGCGGACGGCGTAGCCGTCCTCGGGTTTGCCTTCAATGAGGCGTCTGCTGCTGCTCGATGTACTGGCGGACGACTTCGATGGGCGCACCGCCGCAGCTGCCGGCGAAATAGCTCGGTGACCAGAGCGCACCACCCCACAGCTTCTTGCGGATGCTGGGGTAGTTTTTTCTGTGGATCATGCGACTGGAGACGCCTTTCAGGCTGTTCACAAGGCTGGAGATGGCCACCTTCGGCGGATAGTTCACCAGCAGATGCACATGGTCATCCTCGCCATCAAACCCCACCAGTTCCGCCTCGAAGTCGGCGCAAACGCTGGCGAAGATGCCATGCAGGTCATCGAGAATGTCTTTGCTGAAGACTTCGCGCCGATATTTTGTCACGAAGACCAAGTGGACATGCATCAGGAAGACGCAGTGTCTACCGCGTCTAATATCGCTTTTTAGGCTCATAGACCAAAAGTATAGTTCCGGCCATGCAGCGACTCCAGGCCTTCAAATACGAACTGATGCCGACCGGCGAACAGCAGCGCCAGATGCGCCGCTTCGCGGGCTCGTGCCGGTTCGTCTTCAACCAGGCGCTGGCGTTGCAGCAGGCCAATCGGGAGGCCGGTGGCCAGTACATCGGCTATGTGGCAATGGCCAAACAGCTCACCGCCTGGCGCAACAGCGCGAAAACGAGCTGGCTGAAAGAAGCGCCCGTCCACCCCCTGCAACACGCCCTCAAAGACCTCGAAAAAGCCTACAAAAACTTCTTCGAGCAGCGCGCCGACTTTCCGCGCTTCAAGCGCAAGGGCCAGCGCGACAGCTTCCGCTATCCCGACCCCAAGCAGATCAAGCTGGATCAGGCCAACGGCCGGATCTTCCTGCCCAAGCTGGGCTGGCTGCGCTACCGCAACAGCCGGCAAGCGCTGGGCGAGTTGCGCAACGTCACGGTCAGCCTGAGTGGCGGCAGGTGGTTTGTCAGCGTACAGACCCGCCGCGAGGTGGAAATCCCCGTGTCGCAGGGTGGCGCCGTCGGTATCGACCTGGGCATCGCCCGCTTCGCCGCCTTGAGCGATGGCACGTTCTACGCGCCGCTCAACAGCTTCAAGCGCCATGAGGCCGCGCTGCGCAAGGCGCAGCAGGCCATGAGCCGCAAGACCCAATTCAGCAGCAACTGGAAGCAGGCGAAAGCCCGTGTCCAGCGGATTCACGCCCGCATCGGCAACGCCCGCCGCGACTACCTGCACAAGACCTCGACCGCGATCAGCCAAAACCACGCGCTCGTGTTCGTCGAGGGCTTGCAGGTACGCAACCTGTCCAGATCGGCAGCAGGCACCGCCGAGACACCGGGCAAACAGGTGCGGGCCAAGTCAGGGCTCAACCGAGCGATTCTGGACCAGGGCTGGTTCGAGTTCCGCCGCCAGCTGGACTACAAGCTGGCGTGGAACGGTGGCCATCTGGTGGCAGTGCCGCCACGGAACACCAGTCGCACCTGTCCAGCCTGCGGGCATGTGTCGGCGGACAACCGCCGCACGCAGGAGCGGTTCGCCTGCGTCGAGTGCAGCTTCGAGGAAAACGCCGATGTGGTCGGCGCCATCAATGTGCTAAGGGCGGGACACGCCCGGTTAGCCTGTGAAGTGAGCGGTGCGGTCAGGCCGCCAGCAGCAGGAACCCGCCGAGGTGAGTCAGCCCTGCCGGGCTGAACACGGTAGGAGTCCCCTTCCTTTCCGCCCTTGGGCGACGAGCGTCAGCGAGAGGGAGGGGAGGATGTCAATTTCGCATGGCTCCCTGGCTGATGCCTTCGACCGTACGGCGAGTTTCAGACCATGCCGCCGTTGGCGCGGATGACTTGGCCATTGATCCAGCCGCCCTGCGGGCCGGCAAGGAAGGACACGACCGCGGCGATGTCGGTCGGCGTGCCCAGACGTTCGAGCGGGTTCATTTTGGCCATCCGTTCGATGAGTTCGGGCGACTTGCCCTCTAGAAACAGGTCGGTGGCGGTGGGGCCCGGCGCCACGGCGTTGACAGTGATCGAGCGCCCACGCAACTCGCGGGACAGCACAGTGGTGAGCGCTTCCACCGCCGCCTTGGTGGCCGAGTACGCGCCGTAGGTTTCCAGGCGCAAGCCGATCACGCTGGAGGAGAAGTTGATGATGCGGCCGCCGCTACGCAGGCGATGCGCTGCCTCACGCATGCCGTTGAAGCTGCCCTTGAGGTTGATGGCGACCAGTCGGTCGAAGGCGGCATCGTCGACCTGGGCGACCGGCGCCAAGTCCATAACACCGGCATTGTTGACTAGCACGTCGACACCGCCGTAGCGGGCCTCGGTGGCGTCGAACAGCCGCTGCATCGCGACCGGATCGCTGACGTCGGCCTGTAGGGCGATGGCCTCGCCGCCTTGGGCAACGAGGCGGCTCGCCAAGGCCACGGCGTCGTCGCGCCGGCCGGCGTAGTTGATGACCACTGCGTAGCCATCGACGGTCAGGCGTTCGGAGATGGCGGCGCCGATGCCGCGCGAGCCGCCAGTGACGATGGCGACCGGACGGGAATGCGTTTGCGTGTTCATGAGGGAGGTCTCGAGTGGACCGCCGGATTGGCGGCGGAGAGACCTTATCCATTTGTGACACTCGGATAATCTGGCAGAATCCGCGAACACCATTCGGAAATCCGGACAATGGACCGCTTCGACGCCATGCGGGTCTTCGCCAGGATCGTGGAGCGCCGCAGCTTCACCCAGGCTGCGGACGACTTGGCGCTGCCACGGGCGACGGTCACTGATGCCATCAAGGCGCTGGAATCACGCCTGGGCGTGCGGCTGCTGCAGCGGACCACGCGCCAAGTCACACCCACGCTGGAAGGCGAGGTCTTCTACGGCCGCTGCCTGCGTCTGATTGCCGATATGGAGGATGCCGAAGGCGCCTTCCGCGATACGCGCCCACGCGGGCCGTTGCGTATCGAGGTGCACGGCACGCTGGCGCGCCTCCTGCTGTTTCCTCGGCTTCCCGCGTTCCTGGACGCCTATCCGGACATCGAGCTGGACGTCAGCGAAGGCGATCGCTATGTCGACCTGGTGCGCGAAGGCGTGGACTGCGCCGTCCGCGTAGGCAAGTTGCGCGACAGCGACCTAATCGCACGTCGCCTGACGCTGCTGGCCGAGGCCACGGCGGCCTCGCCGGACTACTGCAAACGGCACGGCACACCGACGGACATCGACGCCCTCCAGGGGGACGGCCACGTGATGGTCGGCTTCAAATCCACCGCCATCGGTGCGTTGCTGCCGCTGGAGTTCCAGCACGAAGGGCGCGTTCGCCACGTCACCTTGCCCACGCGCGTGCGGGTCAGCGGTGCGGATTCCTATGTCGGTGCTGCGTTTGCCGGCTTCGGCATCATCCAGGCTCCGCGCTACCGGCTAGACGGCTACTTTGCTGCTGGCAAGCTTATCCCATTGCTAGAACTCTTTCCGCCATTGCCCAGCCCGGTCAATATTGTGTATGCGCGTACCCGGCTGCCGTCCCCTCGGTTGCGTGCGTTTATCGAATGGGCAAGCAACACATTTGCTGCAGAAGATAACTGAACCAACGCCCGCGTCAGCCGCGCGCGGGCCCGAGAAACATCCTGGAATTCGTCGACCATCACCAGCTCGTAGGGGGAAACCCAGCGGCGGGCTTCCTGATGCTCCTTCTGCTTGCTCGCCGGCCGGCGAAATCTGGCTGCGGCCATGTCACGGCGTTTACCGAAATGCGCGGAAAGCCCCGTACTTTTAGTGCGGGGATGAATAGCACGGGAGGCAAAGCCTCCCTATAGCGGCCTTGTCTGCTGCTCGATGTATTGCTTGACCACCGAAAGAGATGCGCCGCCCACGCTGCCGGCGAAATAGCTGGGGCTCCACAAGGCATTGCTCCGGTATGCCGGCGCGACCAGCTCAGGGTGTAGCTGTTTCATTCGGCGGCTGGACGCGCCCTTCAAGCTGTTCACCAGCTTCGAGAGAGCCATTTTCGGCGGGTATGTCACCAGCAGATGAACATGGTCGGCCTCCCCATTGAACTCCTGAAGCTCGGCCTCGAAGTCATGGCATACCTTGCAGAACAGGGTTTCCAGTGTTTCGAGGTGTGCGGACGAAAATAAGCGCCCTCTGTATTTGGTCACGAAGACCAAATGAGCATGAAGCTCGAAGATGCAGTGTCTACCTGTACGGATTGCTGTATTCTCTTTCATAGACCAAGTATAGTAGAGCGCATGAAGCAGACCAAGACCTTCAAAGTTCGCGTTCGAGACAAGCACGCGCCGCTGCTTCGGCAGATGGCCCGCAGCGTGAACTTCGTCTGGAACTATCTGAACGAACTCAGCTCCCGAGCCATTCGGGAGCGCGGTCTGTTTCTGTCTGCCTACGACATGGACCGCTACACCAAAGGCTCCAGCAAAGAGCTGGGGCTCCATTCTCAGACGCTGCAAGAGGTGTCGCGGGAGTACGCCACGCGCCGCCTGCAGTTCCGCAAGGCCCGGCTCAACTGGCGCAAATCGGGCGGTGTCCGTCGCTCGCTGGGCTGGATTCCCTTCAAGTCAGGCGCCGCTCAATGGAAGAGCGGGCAAGTCTGTCACAGCGGTCACTACTTCAAGGTCTGGGACAGCTACGGCCTGAGCCAGTACAGCTTTCGCTCGGGCAGTTTCAGCGAGGATGCACGCGGCCGCTGGTACTTCAACGTCGCCGTGGAAGTTGAAACCGAACTTTCACCGGGGCAGGGAGCAGTCGGTATCGACCTCGGCCTCAAGGACGTGGCGACCTGTAGCGACGGCTTGAAGCTGGAGAACGGCCGGTTCTACCGCGACCTGGAGCCCAAGCTGGCGATTGCCCAGCACAGCCGCAACAAGCAGCGCACCCGAGCGATTCATGCCAAGATCGCCAACCGCCGCAAGGACGCCTTGCACAAGTTCAGCCGGCAACTGGTAAACCGGTACGGCGAAATCCACGTGGGGGATGTATCGCCCACGAAACTCGCGAAGACCAAGATGGCCAAGTCGGTGCTCGATGCCGGCTGGGGCCAATTGAAAACGATGCTGGAATACAAGTGCGCTCACGCAGGCATCGTCTTCAGGGTGGTCGACGAGCGCTACACCTCCCAAGCCTGTTCGAATTGTGGCTGTCTGCCCGATTTGAGGCCGAAAGGTATCGTAGGACTTGGAGTAAGGGAGTGGACTTGCAGTGAGTGTGGTGTCACTCACGACCGCGATGTGAACGCGGCCAGGAACATTCTCGCGGTCGGGCATGGCCGTCCAGCAGTGGGAATCCCCGTCCTTTAGCGCGGGGAGGATGTCAAAACGTATCGCAAAGGAGGCTGAAGATACTGCGCCCTGGCGAATCGAGGCAGAAAATATCGGCTGGGTCTGGCTCTGTCAGAACACATAAATGCTTCGATGCTTAACCGTGATCAGGCCGGTCACGCTGCACCGGCCGCCTCGCTGCCAGCTTGGGATGAGAAAGAAATCCTCTCCTGCGTTTCTAAAGGCCAATTGGCCGGCACCCGCCTCACTCATTCTCGTCAGGGGCGCCATCCGCCTCCCAGGCTTCCGCCAAGCGCTCCTCGCCCAACTCCAGCGCATCCTCAAAGGATCGCAGCGCCAGATCTTCGGCATCGAGGGCCAAGCCTGCTGCCTCCGAGCCAACCTCGGCCCGTACTCCCAGGTCGATGAGTTGCATCAAGACCTCCAGCGCCCGGGCCGGTATCGGGCTAACCCACGCCTCACCGGACAAGGTATACCGAGTCACAAGCTCGGCGGCGCGCTCGAACGTTTTTACAGACTCCAGGGCTTCGGTAGTCATCGTTAGCAGGGCCGCTTTGTCGAGGGGGCCGATGTGGTAGTCGTCGGGCTGTGTTTCGAGCCAGCGTAGCCGCTCGAGCAGGATTCATGACTGCTGGTTCCAAGGGTTGAGAATTAAAACGCCGGTCGACTCAAAATCCGCCACGTTCCGGGTCACGATTGTCATGCCATGAACGAGCGCCGTCGCAGCAATAAGCGCATCGCGCTCGCTCTTGTGATCAGGCACATGCAGCCTCGCGCACCGGAGAGCCACGGCGGTATCCACTGCCAGAATGCGTCCGGCAAAGCCAGGAAGAACGTGCTGATCGAGCCACGATCGCAGAAGCGCCCCTTGAGCTGCATCTTTGCGTTCACGCAGCAATACTCCGGTTTCCAACTCCATCACGGAGATGGCCGACAGGTACAACTCTCCGACCTGAACGCTTTGCGCCCAAGCAACAACACCGGTATCGGCCTTGCCCTGCTTGGCCTTGCGCAGCTCGGAGACAACATTGGTATCGAGCAAGAACATCAAGAAAAATCCACCGGCCTCGTCTTGATAGTGGCACGAGGGACTTCAAACTCCACTTCCTCTTCCACCGGCATTGCCAGGATGTCGAGGATGCTGGGTTGGCTGCCGGTCAGTCGCTGGTATTCTTCGATACACAGCAGAACGTGAGCCGGTTTCCCTCGATCTGTGATGAACACAGGCCCGCTCAGCGCGGCCTTCTTTGCCCGGCTGGTATCGTGGTTGAACTCCCGGCTAGAAAGAGTCGTCGGCATAGTCTGATCCTCCAATACGCCAATGTAGGCATGTTACTACATTATTGGCGACCAGCAAGCCCACACCAATAGCGAGACCTTGGAGGCGAGGCGGACTTTCTGGGGATCAACGTCCGGCTTCGAGTATCACTGCAAGCTTTTGAGACACAAGTGTCTCGCCCTAGGTGTCTCGCCCCTGTTTTAAGCCTGTCACAGAGCACCCCGCTCCGGCCCCGACAAACTGCGGCGAACCCGCACAGCCAGTGGGGTTGCGGCACATTGGCACACCTTCTGCACTATCCATTCGCAGACGTGCTCTTGCGCACTCCCCAGAAAATCCAAGAACCACAAGAATCAGGAGAATCCTCCATGCGGTATGCCCATCCTGGCAGTGAAGGCGCCATCGTTTCCTACAAGGTTCGCTACGGCAACTATATCGGCGGCCAGTTCGTGCCCCCGGTGAAAGGTCAGTACTTCACCAACAGCTCGCCGGTCACCGGCGAGGAATTCGCCGAATTCCCCCGCTCCACCGCCGAGGACATCGAGAAGGCACTGGATGCCGCCCACGCCGCTACCGCCGCCTGGGGCCGCACCTCGGTGCAGGAACGCGCCGCCATCCTGCTGAAGATCGCCGACCGCATCGAGCAGAACCTGGAAGTGCTGGCCGTCACCGAAACCTGGGACAACGGCAAGCCGGTCCGCGAGACCCTGAACGCCGACGTGCCGCTGTCCGCCGACCACTTCCGCTACTACGCCGGCTGCATCCGCGCCCAGGAAGGCAGCGTCGGCGAGATCAACGAGAACACCGTCGCCTATCACTTCCACGAGCCGCTGGGCGTGGTCGGCCAGATCATCCCGTGGAACTTCCCGCTGCTGATGGCCGCCTGGAAACTGGCCCCGGCCCTGGCCACCGGCAACTGCATCGTGCTCAAGCCCGCCGAGCAGACGCCGCTGTCGATCACCGTGCTGCTCGAGCTGATCGGCGACCTGCTGCCGCCCGGCGTGCTGAACGTCGTCCACGGCTTCGGCCGCGAGGCCGGCGAGGCGCTGGCGACCAGCAAGCGCATCGCCAAGATCGCCTTCACCGGCTCCACCCCGGTGGGCGCGCACATCCTCAAGTGCGCCGCCGACAACATCATCCCGAGCACCGTCGAGCTGGGCGGCAAGTCGCCGAACATCTTCTTCGAGGACATCATGCAGGCCGAGCCGGCCTTCATCGAGAAGGCCGCCGAAGGCCTGGTGCTGGCCTTCTTCAACCAGGGCGAGGTGTGCACCTGCCCGTCGCGCGCGCTGATCCAGGAATCCATCTACGACGACTTCATGAAGGTCGTGATGAAGAAGGTCGGCCAGATCAAGCGCGGCCACCCGCTGGACACCGAGACCATGGTCGGCGCCCAGGCCTCCGGCCAGCAGTTCGAGAAGATCCTCTCCTACCTGGAGATCGCCCGCAGCGAGGGCGCCGAGGTACTGACCGGCGGCGCCGCCGAGAAGCTCGAGGGCAGCCTGGCCAGCGGCTACTACATCCAGCCGACCCTGCTCAAGGGCCACAACAAGATGCGCGTGTTCCAGGAAGAGATCTTCGGCCCGGTGGTCGGCGTCACCACCTTCAAGACCGAAGCCGAGGCCCTGGCCATCGCCAACGACACCGAGTTCGGCCTGGGCGCCGGCGTCTGGACCCGCGACATCAACCGCGCCTACCGCATGGGCCGCGGCATCCAGGCCGGCCGCGTATGGACCAACTGCTACCACCTGTACCCGGCGCACGCCGCCTTCGGTGGCTACAAGAAGTCCGGTGTCGGCCGCGAAACCCACAAGATGATGCTCGACCACTACCAGCAGACCAAGAACCTGCTGGTCAGCTACGACATCAACCCGCTGGGCTTCTTCTGATGCACTGCCCCCGTCCCCAGCCCTCCACGGGCCGGGGACGGGACTGAATCGAGACGGTCAGGGCGAACCCTCGCCCGAATCACGGTAAAGCCTGGCCGACGGACGTACCTTCCCATCGGTGCCCGCGTGCGCGACCCGCGCGGGCATCGGGAAGGTCCGGCGCGGCCGCCTGGTGTGCAAGGTCGCTTTAAAAACAAGACAACAATAGAGAGGAAATCCTCATGAGCAGCACCTTCTTCATCCCTGCAGTGAACATGATGGGCATCGGCAGCCTCGACGAGGCCATGGGCGCGATCAAGAACCATGGCTTCCGCAAGGCGCTGATCGTCACCGACGCCGGCCTGGCGAAAGCCGGCGTGGCCGACAGGGTTTCCCAGTTGCTGGCCCAGCAGGATATCGCTTCCGTTCTGTATGACGGTGCCAAGCCGAACCCCACCGTCAGCAACGTCGAAAACGGCCTGACCCTGCTCAAGAGCAGCGGCTGCGACTTCGTCATCTCCCTGGGCGGCGGCTCGCCGCACGACTGCGCCAAGGGCATCGCCCTGTGCGCCGCCAACGGCGGGCACATCAGCGAATACGAGGGCATCGACCGCTCGGTCCGCCCGCAGCTGCCGCTGGTCGCCATCAACACCACCGCCGGCACCGCCAGCGAGATGACCCGCTTCTGTGTCATCACCGACGAAGCCCGCCACGTGAAAATGGTCATCGCCGACCGCAACGTCACCCCGCTGCTGTCGGTCAACGACCCCTCGCTGATGGCCGCCATGCCCAAGGGCCTGACCGCCGCCACCGGCATGGACGCCCTGACCCACGCGGTCGAGGCCTATGTCTCCACCGCCGCCACCCCGATCACCGACGCCTGCGCCCTGAAGGCCGTCGAGCTGATCGCCGCCAACCTGCGCAACGCCGTGGCCAACGGCGGCGACATGACCGCCCGCGAGAACATGGCCTACGCCCAGTTCCTCGCCGGCATGGCCTTCAACAACGCCTCGCTGGGCTACGTACACGCCATGGCACACCAGCTGGGTGGCTTCTACGACCTGCCGCACGGCGTCTGCAACGCGGTCCTGCTGCCGCACGTGGAAAGCTTCAACGCCAGTGTCTGCCCGGAGCGTCTGCGCGACGTGGCCAAGGCCATGGGCGTCGACGTCCAGGGCCTGAGCGCCGAGCAGGGCGCCCAGGCGGCCCTGACCGCGGTCCGCACCCTGTCCAAGGACATCGGCATCCCGGGCGGTCTGAAGGAGCTGGGCGCCAAGGCCGACGATATCCCGGTCCTCGCCGCCAACGCCCTGAAGGACGCCTGCGGCCTGACCAACCCGCGCCCGGCCGACCAGCAGCAGATCGAAGAAATCTTCCGCAACGCCTTCTAAGGCCTGCGGATCGCCCGGGCCGGCTGCCCCGCTGGCCGGCCCGGGCTCCCAGCGTCACCGTCACTGTGCTCCCCGCCATGGCCTACCCCTCTGGTGGCGGGGAGCAACTTTTTCGCTTTTCTTTGCACACCGCTCCTTGCCCTGGCAGGCCCGCCCAAGCGGGCCTTTCGTGCCTTCTATTCTGATAAGGGGCTATTAGCTTTGTTCCAGCTTCTTCAGTTTTCGATACAGAGTTGCCCGTGCGATGCCAAGACTGCGCGCGGCAGCCGAAATATTACCGCCGGTTGCCTCTAAGGCCGATCTGATCGCGCATAGTCCGGAGGCTTGCAGAGTCCTTCCTGCATGCAGCTGTGGTGTATCGATCTTGGCCAAGCGTTCGATCTTGCTTTCGTGACCTTCCCATATTTCCTCTGGCAGATGCTTCAGGTCGATTTCCCATTCGTCCTCTGCCAACGCCGCCGCCAAACGCAGCACTTGATAGAGCTGGCGAATATTACCTGGCCAGTGATAGGCCAGTAGCGCCTGCTGCGCCGCCATGCTCAATCTGAGTGGTTGGCGTGCCGTAGTTTCTACTCGTAGCAGATGCTCAATCAGTATTGCCAAGTCCTGACGCTGGCGTAGAGCCGGCAGGGTCACGCGCAATCCATTGATACGGTAGTAGAGGTCTTCGCGGAACTTCTGGATGGTGCAGAGCTGCTTGAGGTCACGGTGGGTGGCGCAGATCAATGCGAAGTCCACTTGAATTACCTGGTTGCTGCCTAGACGAGTCAAGCTGCGCTCCTGCAGAACGCGCAGTAGGCGGCCCTGCAGTTCAAGAGGCATGTCACCAATCTCGTCAAGAAAGAGGGTGCCTTTATGTGCTTGCTCGATTTTTCCTGTAGCACCACCTTTGCGACTGCCGGTAAAAGCACCTTCGACATAGCCGAACAGTTCAGATTCGATCAGGCTGGCCGGTATGGACGAGCAGTTGATTGCCACGAAGGGCTCGCCCATCCGATTGCTGCCATCATGCAGCAGCCGGGCGAAAACTTCCTTGCCGACACCTGTTTCGCCATTGATCAACACTGGTATGTCATGCGCAAAGGCCTTGTGCCCACGGCTGAGAGCTGCTTGTACAGCTGGATCCTGTAGGCAGGGGGAAGGTGTCGATGGTAGTGGCGGCTTGGTGAGTTGCGCCGTCGCAGGCCTTGGCTTCGACTTCGGATACTTAGTCGAACTAATGGTTATGTAGGAGTACAGTTTACTGCCAAGGTGGCTGCGCAGATGCAGCGGCTTACCGAGGTCATGATGACGATAACGAACAACATGAGCGAACGGTAGCTCGAACAGATCAGCGAAATCCAGTCCAGCTAGGTTGCTACCAAGCTGCAACACCTCTCTGGCGATACGGTTGGCGTTGCGCAGCTTGCCGGACAGATCGAAGGCTAACAGTCCCTCCAACGGTGTAGCGAGAATTTCCGGGCGGTGATGCAAGTGTACCAATAACACGTCATCAAGTTGCGTGAATAGACGGTTCTCGATGGTGCGGGTAGTAAGTATTAAAGATTCAAATATATAGAGCGAAGGTACGCTTTGTTTACTGCTGAGGTTCAGAACTCCGGTGAGTCTGCCGTCGAGGCCGAAGATCGGCGTGGCTAAGCACGAGAACTGCCGAGCCTCTTCTAAGTAATGCTCAGTGCCAGAGAAGACAACTGGTACTTGTTCTACTAAAGCGCAGCTGGGAGCGGTGCTGCCAACATTTTGCTCTGACATCTGAACACCGATGCGAAATATTTGGTTGAGTTCTCGTGTGGTTTGATTGCGATCACTGAAGGTACTTAGCACCACTCCTTGCGGGTCTATACAGGCAAGCATCCAATCCTGCATGGCTAGGGCGGAGTGCAGTTGTTGCATTTCTGGAGTTGCGTATTCAAGCAGTAGACGGTTGCACTCGAGTATCTCGTCACCACTAGCTACCAATGGGGCATCGAATAAAAGCCTATCGGCCGGAGACAGCCCATAGTCACGCGAACGATTCCAAGATCGGGCAACTAATGAGTTGTACTGTGCTAGGTCGGCGGGTAGGGCAAAAGCGGTCGCTGCTGTGTTATTGGATTTGTTCATGGCATGCGTCTAATAGGTGTGTATCAAGTTTGTACTGGGTCCGGGTCAAGTGATTGTATCAAATTGAGACAAGGATGCAGAAATACTGCTTTTGTGATCTGTGGTAACGACATAACTTTCTGCAACCTAATGAATTTATTATATTTTTATTTTTTGGCATGTAGTGTGCTTTGTATAAGATGATTTTTCTTGATTTTCAAGAGTTACAGTGTAGACCGCAAACAAAAACAATAAGGTAATATTGATGAGCTGGTTTGTTAAGCTGGCCGGCAATAGCGATTCCTCGCTTTTGCGTCAGCCATATATTATATACACCTTGCATGTTTCATTATTTTGCTTGTCGGCTGCATTTTCTTGCGGCGTCGCGGCTGTGGATGTTGAGGCCGGTGATTATGCGCCGCTCCCTGATGGTAGTACTATAGGTTTGCTGTACTATCAGCATGCAGAGCGCAATAAGCTTTATGTCGATGGGCATAAGCAGTCCAGTGCTGCCGGGCTAGACTCCGACATAGGCATCCTGCGCGTTGTGCACTATATGCAACTTGGCAAGTATATTGTCGATCCTCAATTTCTATTGCCATTCGGCAGTATGCGGGCTAATGGTGAAACGAAAAGCCTTGGTAGTGATAGTGGTATTGGTGACTTAATCCTGGCTGCCACTGTCTGGCCATTAAATGATCCAGTTAGACAACGCTATTTCGGTATAACCCCTTTCCTCTATGTACCTACCGGTAGTTATGAAAGAGACCGAGCGATCAACCTTGGTGAGAATCGCTGGAAATTTGCTTTGCAGGCTGGCTATGCTACCGCCCTGAGCGACAAAGTGAGCCTCGACTTAGTTGGCGATGTAACTCTCTTCGGCAAGAACGATGACTATGGAAGCGGTGGTGTTACAAAAAGGCAGGATGCCCTATACCAGGGTCAGATTTTTCTACGCTACCACCTTACCGGTACATTTGATGTTCGTGCTAGTCTATCGAAACTCTGGGGAGGCGAGAGTAAAATCGATGGCGTGAGCATGAACGACGAACCTGATACCCTTAGGTATACTGTTGGAACCTCTTTCTTCGTTTCGCCAAGCACGCAGCTGATGATAAATCTTGGTTCAGATATTTTAGTTGATAATGGCTTTAAGGAAGATGGACGTATAAGCCTAAGGCTTCTACAGCTATTTTGAGCCACTGGATTATTATTCTCTCCATGATGGCTTTGGGTAAGTTTTAGCATGCGCTGAACCCCGAGCTATTTCGCCGGCAGCTGCGGCGGTGCGCCCATCGAAGTCGTCCGCCAGTACATCGAGCAGCAACAGACGCCTCATTGAGGGCAAACCCGAGGACGGCTACGCCGTCCGCGCTATCCTTCCCCCCCCTGAAGGGCGAGGTTTGCCGCGCATCGGATCAAGACCTCCAGCGCCCGGGCCGGTACTGGGCTGACCCAAGCCTCGCTGGACAAGGTATACCGGGTCACAAGCTCGGCGGCGCGCTCCAACGCTTCGACGGGCTCCAGTGCCTCGGTGACCATCGTCACCAGGGCGGCCTTTCCGAGGATGCCGTTGCTGTAGTCGGCAGGCTGATCTTCGAGCCAGCGTAGGTGCTCGCGCAGGACTTGCAGATGGTTGCTCATAGGGCCTCGGTCAAAGGAGACGGGAATCGAGGGGAATTTTTCTACGTGAATGCTCGCCCCGCTGGCCTCTGGATGCACCGGGTTGAACAGGTAGTTGGTCGTGCAGGGAATGATGGCGCTCGGCACTGGGAGCAGTAGAGCGCTTCGCCCATCCAGGAGGTGATCCCCGATGGCGCGCGTGACTTCCGGATCGGACTTCCAGTGCTCCGGCAGCGGCGGAAGCTCGGCCCGCGAAACCGGGTCCGGAAGCTGGATGCGGATCAACTGGAGCGTTGTGGGGAAGTCCTCGGGGTCGATTTCCAGGTGGACCAGCCCCTCCAGCATCGCACCGGCCGGACTGTCCGCCGCGTAAACGACCGGCCTGCCAAGGTGGTGCCAGCGGCCACTGGCACGCAGGCCGCCGATTCCGCTGAGGTCGGCGTAGGCGCTGATCCGCCACAGAATCACAGGGCCAGGCCTTCGACGATTTGCAGCAGCATTTCCTCCACCTGGCTGGTGCCCTGCTGGGTGGTGAGCATCTGCATGGGCGTCAGGCCGGAAAACCGCTCCTTGGGCTTGGAGAGCCAGCGTTTGGCCTTCTCGCGGTCACCGAAGACGGCCTCGGCCATTGCCGTGATGTGGGCAGCGCGAAAAAACCGGTCGCTTTCCTCCACGGTCAACGGCTGATCCCGCTCGATGCGGCTCTTGAGGGTTCGCAGGGGGATGATCTGATCGCGCTCCAGCGGCGTGACCACCCCGGCCTCGGTCAGCTGCACCAGGCGGGTCGCAGGAAAGCCCTTGGTGATCCGGGTGTGGATCTCGAAGTCGGTTGCCGACTCCGGGATGTCCAGCAGGCTTTGAAGACGCGCCCGATATGCGGTGTAGCCATGGTCACGCAGGACTTCAGCAAGCATGGGGGCAGCCTCCTATTCGGCGTTTACCGGATTGTATCCGGCATTTACCGATCAGGACAACAGCTCCATCTGCCATACCATCTGAGGCGATTTTCCCCGCTGAAAATAGGCGCCAGCAGGCGTCTCTCAGGGTTGATCGGGCTGGCGCTCGCCTATCGGTTCAGCCTGCCCCCGCGCCGATACCACTTGCCAGCCACAGTCCTCCTCGTCCCCATCCGCGCCATCGCCGACCAGGGCGAACGAGCTGATCGCCGTGTGCCGTTCGTGCGGGGTGTCCCGATAGTAGAGGCCGCCCCGCTCCCTCGTCGCTGTCAAGGAAGACGACGCTCGCGATGGACACTTCTCCGTCTCACAGGTATTCGGATATTTCAATGAGGTTGAAGTCGGGGTCACGAATGTACACCGAACGAATCGGCCCAGTAGTGCCGGTGCGCTGAACTGGCCCTTCCACAATCGGCCAGTTCTGCCTCTGCAGATGGGCGATCACCTCCGCCAGCTTCATCTCAGCGATGAAGCACAGGTCTAGGGCTCCCGGTACCGGCAGGTGGGCCTTGGGTTCGAATTCGTGGCCACGCACGTGCAGGTTGATCTTCTGGTTGCCAAAGCGGAACGCGATGCGGTCGTTGCCGAAGGTTTCCAGGCGCATGCCGAGCACCCGGGTATAGAAGTGCGTGGTGGCATCCGGATCTGAGGAAGTCAGTACCAAGTGGTCGAGACGGTTGATCATCAGAGGGCTCCTAGGAGATGGCGCAGGCCGGGGGAATAGTCAGCGGTGACGATGCTCGTCTTCCACGTGCAAGATGAAGGTGCCGCGATCGCGGAACCGCTATGACTTGGCGTTCCTTATGTTCTGGATACTTAACCGCTTCAGCGGCTTGAATCGGACTGGCGACGATTAGTGAGATGTAGTGCATAAATGAGGGCCCAATCTTCATGAATAGGGGACTCCCTCTCTGGTTATTGCTTTGTGAAACACTGTGTCACGCGCTGCCGCCGCAGCGGCAGCGCGTTTTTCAGGCGGATATCTGACCTGCTTGCTCTAGCAAGCGACGGGCGCGGCCGAGTACCGGCGCATCGACCATCTCTCCGTCTACCACGAATACCCCGCTGCCGTTACCGACGCTCAACACGCGCTGCGCCCAGTCCAACTCGCTGGCACTTGGCATCAGAGTCGCGTGTACTACCTGCACTTGTACGGGATGGATGCATAGCAGACCGCCGAAGCCCATATCGCGGGCGTCGCGAGCGGCTTGTCGAAGTCCGTCAAGATCTTGGATAGACGGAAACACACTGTCCAAGGGGGGAGCCAGCCCGGCATCACGGCTGGCCAGCAGAATAGCGTAGCGCGCCTGGTCGAGCAGGCGACCGGCAGCAGCGCTACCATTGGCCAAGCCGATGTCCAGACCGAGGTCGAGGGCACCGAAAGACAACCGCTCGATCCCCTTGACGGCTGCGATTTCCGGCAGCGCGAGCAAGCCGCGCACGCTCTCTATGATTGGCCAGATCGGCTTGCCAGTGACTGCAGCTCGCACCACTTGCTCAGCGCTTTCTGCCTTCGGTAGCAGTACGCCACAGACCCCCGGCTGGCGAGCACAGAGTTCGAGGTCGGCCGCGTGGCCGGGATGCCCGGCAGCGTTTACCCGTACCAGTAGCCGTGCCTCGGGATGGGCGGCGAGGAAGGCAGCCAGGTTGGCCCGTGCCTGTTCTTTGAGCGTCTCCTCGACGGCATCTTCAAGGTCGACGATAACCGCATCGGCACCGCTGACCAGCGCTTTGGGAATGCGCTCGGGACGGCTGGCGGGAACGAATAGGGCACTGCGAATGATCGCTTGGTTCATATGCGCATCTCCCCTCAGATCACGCTGGCGTCGCGCAGGCGGGCGACCTCGGCCGGGGCGTAGCCTAGTTCGCTGAGCAGCGCCTCGCTGTGCTCGCCCAGCGCCGGGATCGGCGCCATGCGCGGGGTGAAGGCGCTGTTGCGCCCAGGCGGCAGCAGGGCGGGCAGCACGCCGCTCGGGCTGCCGACCTCGCTCCAGCGCTGGCGCGCCTGGAGCTGCGGATGCTCCCAGACACCCTGCATGTCGTTGACCCGGGCGTTGGCGATGGGTGCGGCCTCCAGCCGGGCGATGACCTCTTCGGTGCTCAGCGCGGCGAAACAGTCGAGGATGATCGCGCGCAGCATCTCGCGCTGAGCCGAACGCTTAGAGTTACCGTCGAAGCGTTCGTCGTCCGCCAGCTCCGGGCGCCTGAGCACCTTGTCGCAGAACAGCCGCCACTCGCGCTCGTTCTGCAGGCCGAGCATCACGGTGCCACCGTCACCCACCGGAAATGGGCCGTAGGGGTAGATGGTGGCGTGCGCCGCCCCGGCACGCGGCGGCGGCGTGGCACCGTCGAAGGCGTAGTACAACGGATAGCCCATCCACTCCACCAGGCTTTCCAGCATCGACAGGTCGATGTGGCTGCCCTCGCCTGTTCTTTCGCGCAGTAGCAGGGCGGAGAGGATGTTGCTATAGGCATACATGCCAGCGGCGATGTCGGCGATCGAGCAGCCGGCCTTGGCCATCTCGTCGTCACCGGCCCCACCGGTGATCGACAGGAAGCCGCCCTCGCTCTGGATCAGCAGGTCGTAGGCCTTCTTGTCCTGGTAGGGGCCGCCCTCGCCGTAGCCGGAGATGTCGCAAACGATCAGCCGCGGAAAGTGTTCGTGCAACGCCTCGAAGGACAGCCCCAGACGTGCCGCGGCGCCCGGCGCGAGGTTCTGCACCAGCACGTCGGCCTTGCCCAGCAGGGCGTCGAGGATCTCCCCGGCCTCGTTCTGCTTGAGGTCGAGGCTCAGGCTTTCCTTGGAGCGGTTGGTCCACACGAAGTGCGAGGCCAGGCCCTTGACCCGCTCGTCGTAGCCACGGGCAAAGTCGCCGGTGCCGGGGCGTTCGATCTTGATCACCCGTGCGCCGAGGTCGGCTAGCTGGCGGGTGCAGAAGGGCGCGGCGATGGCGTGTTCGAGACTGACCACAGTGATGCCGTCGAGCGGGCGGGACGATGGTGCGGTTGTCATAGCGGATTCCTCAAGAGGCGAGCGGCAGCGAGCGGGTGCTCGGCCGCACAGGACAGGATCGGGTTGGTGGAGAGCGGCGCCCATGTCGAGCGCCGCGACATCGCAGGGCTCCCGCAGGAGCCGGCCCTCAGTCGAAGTAGACCTCGCCCTTCTGGGCGATACCGTTGGCGTTGCCGGCCCAGAGCTCGGCGTGCCCCGGCGCGACGATACGCCCGCCGATCTCGAAGGCGTCCGGCGCGATCAGCGGGCGCAGGCCGCGATAGGCGAAGCGCCGTAGGCGCGCGGCAGGATTGGCACGGCAGAAGGCGCCCAGCACCAGGGTGGCGATCAGCGGACCGTGCACCACCAGACCGGCATAGCCCTCGGTGCCGGTCACGTAGGGCCAGTCGTAGTGAATGCGATGGCCGTTGAAGGTCACTGCCGAATAGCGGAACAGCAAGGTGGAGGTCGGCTCGACCGCCTCGCGCCAGTCACCCGGCGGCACCGCCTCGTCGTTGCGGGTCTTCGGCGGGCTGGGCTCGCGATAAACGATGTCCTGCTCCTCACGCACGGCTAGGCGGCCGTCCTGCAGGTAGTCATGACGCACGGTGACGAACAACAGGGCGCCAGTCTTGCCGACCTTCTCCTCGACCTGGGCGATGGTCGACACGCAGGTGGCCTCGCTGCCAACCCGCAGCGGCGCAAAGAACTCGAAGCGGCCGCCGGCCCACATACGGTTGCGGTTGTCCGCTGGCGGCAAGAAGCCGCCGCGTGCCGGATGGCCGTCCGTACCGAGGCCAACTTCGGGCAGCGGCTCTTGGAAGAACGCCCACTGCCACAAGGGCGGTAGCGGCTCGCCACTGGCTGGCGTCTGTGTGCCGAGGGTTGCGGCGATGCGTTTGACCAGATTGAGGCTCAACTGGTCATGGATCTCTTCACTGCGGCCGATCCAGGTAGAAAGGTCGATCTGACTCATGGGTAGTACTCCGTAGAGATGTCGCTTTTTGTATGCACGATCGCCAGCGATGGCAGATCTGGAATCCGAGGTTCTGTATGGATGCGTTCTGATTGACTTAACGCCGAGTGGCCTCTGACCCGTTCTGTCCGGTGTTCCGGGTAAGCTCGGTCTCATTGGTCGGTGCCGGTGAGTGGCGGTCGCGCCTCAGGGCGATCGGCCCCATCCGTGAGCGGTCCAGCTCGCCTTCCCAGGCGGCCACCACCACTCCCGCCACCGCATTGCCGATGAAGTTGGTCAGTCCTCGGCATTCGGCCATGAAGCGGTCTACGCCCAGGATCAGCACCATGGCTTCGACGGGCACCGTCGGCACCGTGGCCAGGCTCGCGGCCAAAGCGACGAAGCCGGCCCCGACCACCGCAGCCGCTCCCTTGGAGGTGAGCATCGTCACCACCAGCAGGGTCAGTTGCTGTTCCAGGGTCAGCGGAATGTTGCAGGCCTGGGCCAGGAACAGCACCGCCAGGGTCATGTAGATGTTGGTGCCGTCCAGGTTGAAGGTGTAGCCGGTGGGTACCACGATGCCGACCACGCCTTTCGAACAACCGACGTCTTCCAGTTTTTTCATCAGTTGCGGCAGTGCCGACTCCGAGGAGCTGGTGCCCAGTACGATCAGCAATTCGGCCTTGAGGTAACCCAATAGACGGAAGATGCTGAACCCGGCCTGCCGGGCAATGCTGCCGAGCACACAGGCGACGAAGAGGAAGGCGGTGAAGTAGAAGGTGCCGATCAACTTGAGCAGAGGCACCAGCGAACCCAGGCCGTACTTGCCGACGGTGAAGGCGATGGCTCCCAGCGCACCGAGCGGTGCCACCCGGCTGATCATGCCGACGATGCGGAAAAATACTTCGGACGCCTGATTGATCAGCTCGATCAGTGGTCGGGCAGGTTCGCCGATCAGCAGCAGGGCGATACCGAACAACACCGAGACCATCAGGATCGGCAGGACCTCGCCCTTGGCGAAAGCATCGAAGAAGGTACTGGGTATCGTGTGCATCAGGAAGCCAACGAACCCTTCACCATGCGCTGCCTGGTTGACATAGCCAGAGATAGCGCTGGCATCCAGGCTATGCACGTCGACGTTGAAGCCCTCGCCGGGACGCAGCAGGTGTGCCGCCAACAGGCCGATAAACAATGCCACAGTGGAAACCAGCTCGAAGTACAGCAGGGCCTTGCCGCCGACCCGGCCGACCCGCTTGACGTCCTGCATGCTGGTGATGCCGGAAACCAGGGTACAGAAGATGATCGGGCCGATGATCATCTTGATCAGCTTGATGAAAGCATCGCCCAGCGGCTTGAGTTCGATACCGGTTTGTGGCCAGAAGTAGCCAATCGCAACACCCAGCACGATGGCGATTACTACCTGAATGTAAAGGGTGCGCCCTAACTTCTTGATTGTCATTGTTATTACCCAGGTGGTGCCGCGCTTGCGGCGGAAAAAAGCCTCCACGGCACGCAGCCTGACGGCGGCGCACGGGAATCCTGTTGTGTGAGGGAAGAAGATCGAGCTCAGTGAGCCCGCGGCTCGTCGGGGAGCGACGTCCCTTCTGCGGCGCTAAGGACGCGGCGGTGCGACTAGTTCACGAACGCCGGTCAAGAGCGTACGGATGTCTGAGGTACAGGCTGTCGGCGAGGAAGAATCGAGGTGTTTCATCGGCAATTTTCCGTGCTTTGTTGTTGTTGATTGCATGATTGCCAAGCGGGGGGCGATCTGTGAATCTGGATTTCTGGAAGGAGGCGTTCGGATTTGCTTAACGCCATACAGAGAGAACACCGCCATGCATTTCGATCTGGCCGACCTACGTCTGTTCGCGCATATAGCTGAGTCGCCCAGCCTGACCCAGGGCGCGCGTAAGGCGTTCATCTCCCCGGCGGCGGCCAGCACGCGGATCAAACATCTGGAAGAGGAGCTCGGCAGCCGCCTGCTCTACCGCGACAGTCGGGGCGTCGAGTTGACGCCTGCCGGCAATCTGCTGTTGCAACATGCGCGAAGGATTCTGCGCCAGGTGGAGTACATGAAGAGCGAGTTCACCGACTACGGCAGCGAGGCTGCTGGACATGTGCGCATCTTCGCCAATACCACGGCAGTCACTGAATTTCTCCCGGAAATCCTCGCCGGCTACCTCGTCGAACGGCCTGGGGTGACGGTCGATCTGCAGGAGCGACGTCTAGCCCGCGACATCGTGCGCGGAGTACTGGACGGCTCGACCGACCTTGGGATCATCGCTGGCCCAGTGCAGACCCAAGGTCTGCAGGTGCTGCGCTTCAGCACCGACCGCCTGGTGTTGGCCACTCCACGCGACCATCCGCTGTCCCGGCGCGGCAGTGTCAAGCTGGCCGACACCTTGGAGTACCCGCACATCGGCCTGCATGAAGGCGCCACCCTACAGTACTTCCTGCGCGAGAAGGTCGAACTACTTGGCAACAGCTTCAGCCTACGTATTCAGGTCTATGGCTTCGAGGCCATGTGCCGGATGATCGAGGCAGGAGTGGGCATCGGCATCCTCCCGGAGTCCGCGGCGCTGCGCCACCAGCGCACTATGCAACTGGCGGTGGTCGAGTTGGATGAACCCTGGGTGCTGCGCGAGCGCAGCATTCTCGTGCGTGATCTAGAGGCACTGCCGAGTTTCATCCGCACCCTCGTGAACGTGATCCTGGAGAAGCCGTTGGCGGCTCCGTAACGGTGCCGCCAGCGAAAATGCCTGGGTAGCTTTACCCCTGCCAACATGCTCGAGTTCGTCCCTGGGATCATGGAGCACTCAGCGCCAGTATTAACCCTAACCCTGCAGTACCGGCGAAATCCCTATCGTGCGCCCCGCAGTGGCCCGCTTAGGTTGCTGCGCCCCGGGCGTAGTCTGGGCCGCAAACACGAAGGCGGAGGCGCCCATGACCATCACCCTCGACCAACTCACCCAGGCCATAGCCAGCGAAAGACTTGAAGCTGCCTGCCTGCGCCAGCCGCACTTCACCGCCCATGTCCTGCGCTCTCGCGCCGAGGGCCATCCTTTCCGCGACTTCGCCCACGGCACGCTCGATGCCGTGCTCGAACTTCCCGAAGGGAGATTTTCGCTGCGGATTCGCTGGGAGGCCGAAGGGCAATCACAGGCCGAGCACGGCTGGATATGCCGCGAGGCCCCGCACATGAACGGCGGCGGCATTTTCTCCGACGTACCCATTCTCGACGAGGACGGAGCCCCGCTGGCCGCCGACGCGGACGGGCTGGTGGGCCTCGCCTACGAGTTCTTCTCCTACCAGGACATCGAGTCAGCCATTACGCCGGTACTGCCGGTGCGCCCGGAGCCAGAGTTTGCACCAGGCCCGGATGCCGATCTATTCAGGCCTTGGCATGGCCGGCGCAAAAGGCGCGGGCGATGAGCAGACCTCCCACGCTCTACCTGCTGCGACGGCCCGGAGCCGCCTGTCCTGCCAGGAAGGTATCTCCCTCAACGAGAGGGCCTAAATTCCGTAGAAATATCCGCAATAATTTCCGCATACAGCAGTAATCTTCCGACCCATTATTTGTAGATAAATGCTTAAATTATAAGTCTTTTAGAGCTTTTTAATTTCTGCAAAAATATCCGCAAACGAGGTGCCATATCATGCAGCTGGTGACCGGGACGCATTGGCTTGAGCCGCTGCTGCCGTCCGATTTTCCGTCCGAGATCCTGAGCATGGCCGAGCAGCTTCCTTACCAGGCGGGCAAGCTGGCAGGGATGCTTCCTCCCGAGACCACTACCTGCGTGGGTGGCCTGCTGCGGGTGACCAGCAGCTTCTACAGCAACCTGATCGAGGGCCAATTCACCGAGCCGGTCAGCCTGGCGCCTCACGCGCCAAAGCGCAGTCGCAAAGAGCTGACGGAGCTGGCGGTGGCACACATCGGAGCACAGGAGGCATTCGAACGCGCCATCTCACGGCACAGCACAGTACCGTGGAGAGAGTTTTTCTCCCCAGTTTCGCAGCTCGAATACACCGCCGGCTGTTCGAGTCGGCCACCGAGGAACAGCTACGCCTTGCCGATGGTGACCGCCTCGTCCCCGGCCAACTGCGCGATGCCACCGAGCGGGATGTGATGGTCGGCCAGCATGCAGCTCCGGCCTGGGCGGCGGTCACGCCGATGCTCAACCGGATGCAGCAGGTCTATGGCAGCCCGGCGGACGCTCGCACACGCCTCCTGGCGGCCATGGCGTATCACCACCGGCTGGCATGGGTTCACCCCTTCGCCGACGGCAACGGGCGCGTGGTGCGCCTCCTGACGCATCTCCAGTTGCACAAGCTGAATCTCTCCTCGCCGCTATGGTCGCTCTCCCGCGGCCTGGCCCGCCGGCAGGAGCAGTATTACGCCCGTCTCGCCAATGCCGATCAGCCGCGCCGGGGCGATCTGGATGGGCGAGGCCAGCTCACCCAAGCCGGCCTGTTCGAGTTCGTGGGTTTCATGTTGGACACTTGCCTCGACCAGATGCGCTACATAGAGGCCGCGATGCGGGTCGGCCAGATGCGCGAACGCCTGGAGAAGATTTTCGCCTGGGAACCCCGGATCAGCTCGGCGGGAGTCAAGCCGGAGGTCGCCCGTGCGCTGCATGTCCTGCTCACCCAGGGCAAGGTCGGCCGAGCCGACTTCAAGGTTTTCACCGGCCTTGGCGAGCGGACGGCGACCGATCAGCTCAGGAAACTCGTCGAACTGGGGCTGGTCGACAGCCCTACGCCCAAAGCGAGGGAGATTTTCCCCGCTCTGCCGGTATGGTTCGCGCAGCAGCTTTTCCCTGACTTGCACCAGAGGCTTGGGCCGGCATTGTAGATGCCCTCTGCCCCTCGACTTGGGATTCTCGGGGTGCCCGGGCTTCAGGCTTAGATGATCGGCGCGCTCTCAACGGCATCGTGTTCGTACTGAGCACGGGCATTCCCTGGGAAGACCTGCCCCAGGAGATGGGCTGTGGCAGTGGCATGACCTGCTGGCGCAGGTTGCGGGACTGGCAGGAGGCTGGCGTCTGGCAGCAGTTGCATCAATGGCTGCTGAACGAGCTGCGACAGGCGGACAAGCTCGACCTGAGCCGAGCCAGTATTGATGGTGCCTGCGTCGCCAGCCCCCGGGGGTTCGGAAACAGGCCCCAACCCGACAGATCGAGGCAAACTCGGCAGCAAACGCCACCTGATCCCTGACAGGAGCGGTACTCCGCTGGCGCTGTGTGTCACCGGAGCCAACCGCCATGACTCCATCGTGTTCGAGTCACTGGTCGATGCCCTGCCTGCCATCCGGGGCAAGCGCGGCCGGCCGCTACGCTGGCCGACCAAGCTGCATGCTGATAAGGCTTACGACTGCCGACGCTGTCGCGAGCACCTGCGCCAACGGGGCATCCAGTCCCGCATTGCACGCAAAGGTATCGAGAGCAAGGAACGGCTCGGTCGGCACCGCTGGGTCGTCGAGCGGACCCACGCCTGGCTGGCGGCCATGGGCAAGCTACGAACGCGCTTCGAACGGCGGCTGGATATTCATCTGGCCTTGTTATGTCTGGGGTGTTGCGTAATTTGCATCAGACAATTAGCGAGGTTTTGATAGCGGCTCTTATTCGGAAACCTGGCGCACATCCAGCACGGCCCAGACTTCCCAGCCCTTCTTGCGCACGATCTTTTCGGCTTCGAGCTGGGCCTCCAGCGTGCTGAGCGAGCGTGATTTGTGCTCGAAGCGAAAGGTGGGGCCGCCGCTGGGCTTGCGAACGCTCAGCTCTACCTGGATGTAGGAGGGACGCTGTTTGGGTTTGGCGGGCGCGGGTTTAGCGGGTGCAAGCCCCAGGGCTTCGCGCATTTCGGCTTCGAGACGCTGCTGTGTATCCAAGCGGGAATATCCGTTGCGGCTGCCTTGAGGAGGGCCATTATCCGTGAGCCGGTCCCGGGCGCCAAGTTCGAAGCCGCTCCTGGCTTCGAGCCCCCGATTCGGCGCAACCGGGCCACCAGTCGGGCGAGCAGGGGCATGGAGTCGGCGTCGCCGGCTAGACCTGCGGCGAAACCACGCCACCAGTACACCCAGTTATCCCATGTGGTTGGGGCTGGAAGACCATAATGCCCATGCGCCTGCGGAGCCTCGAAAACGTCCCTCGCCGAGCGGTCGAAGGCGTCACACAGGATGATGGAAAGCGGACGAGCCATGCGGATCTCCTCACGTTCAACTCTCGGAAGCCAGACTGATCGAACGGGTCACGCTGCGCCAACAATCTCATCGATCAGCCGCTTCGCTGCCAGCTTGACGCTGGCCGGCAGCTCCAGGCGATCACCATGTCCGTTGCGCTCGAAGGCAACAACCAGCTGCGCTCTCCAGAGCACCCCATCGGTTGTGGGGTCCGGTTCTGCTCCTTTGGCGATGGCGATCCGTGCAGCGCGATAGGCCGCCTTCCACTCTGCACGGGTGACGTTGTAGCGACCGAGGCCTGGCTTGCGCTTGAAAGGGATACCTTGTCGCAGGGGATTCTTCGGGGTGTGCCGGGCTGGAAGACGATGTGGACTGGCATTGGGATCGCATCTTTGCCGGTGCGGCGCTGACCGCTGCTGGGTATCGGCGCCGAGCTGGCCGCGCCGGAGAATCGACAAGATGGCGATCGCGTCATCATCGCCGGACGCGACAGCTTGCAAGACACAGTGAACCAGGTCGGCCAGGAGGTCACTCGGCGCAACCTCAACATCCAGCCCACCTTGACCGAACGGCCCGGCCTGCCGGTGAGGATCATCGTCAACCGCGACTTGGTGCTGCGGCCGTACCAGCCGCTGTTCTTCAACCGGGGACTTCACGATGAGTACAACCAAGAAACTGCGGCTGGGGCCGCTGCCAAGACCGAAAACGTCAAGCTGACCTTCGCCTGCCCGGCCAGCCTGAAAGCCGACCTCGACCGCTACGCCGCGCTGCACGCGCAGGCGTATGGCGAGGCGGTCGATGCCGTGGCGCTGATCCCGCACATGCTGGAGGCGTTCATCGCTGGGGATCGGGGTTTTCGTCGTGGGAGCTACGGCTTCTGGGCGATCCGCGAAAGCAGCCTCAGCGCTGATCAGTCCCGCAGCCCGCGCGGAGTGAATCGGCTCTGGCCGGCGCGCCGGGCCGCCTCGATCAGTGCCGCGCTGGCCGGACTGTCCTTGCCGGCGAAAGCGTAGAAGCGCGCCGCCGGCAGTTCGGGCAGGCCATCTTCGCGGCTCAGCACGCGCAAGCCTTCGCCGCGCTGGCTGTCGGCGATGACCGTGGTGGCGAAACCCGCTCGCGCCGCCGACAGGCAGCCGGCCATGCTGCTGCTCTCGAAGACGATGCGCCAGGTGCGATCCGTCTGGCTCAGCGCCGTGACCGCCGATTCCGATAGAACGCACGGCTCGGGGAAGACCGCTAGCGGCAGCGGCTCTCCGCCGGCAGCGGCTGATCGGCTGCGAACGCCCCAGACCAGCGGTTCTTCCCACAGCAGCGTGCCGCTGCTTCGACCCGGCTGCATTGCTTGCCGAACACCAGATCCAGGCGGCCACGCTCCTGCTGGCGCAGCAGGTCGGCGGTGATGCCAACCTTCAA
>NZ_AP046059.1:4390000-4604983 GCF_059739045.1 Azotobacter tropicalis | reverse complement strand
AGGTTAGAAAATCATGAGCAGACCGAAGGAACATGGGACGGTCGAAAATTTTCTCCGCCTGGATATCAACGCTCTAAACCGTTAGACTGCTGGAACCGGGGCGCTCCTTTTTGTGGCAATGGGGACCGGGCGCCAGCATCCGCATTCACGTGGAGGATGCCGAGCATCTGTGCCTGAGCTATCGAGTGGCAGGGAAGTCGCGGGAGTACCGCACCGCTATCGAGTGGACGCCGGTCCACCTGGGAGGCAGGCGCCCTGGTTTCACTGTCCTTCCTGTGGCAGCCGCATGGCCAAGCTGTGTATTGGTGAGGTGACCGCCTGCCGCCACTGCCTGAGCCTGAACTACTCCGCCCAGCAAGCCAGCAAGAGCGACCGGCCGCACAACCGCCACTGGAAGCTGCGCCGTGCCCTGGGCTGCCATGAGCTGATCCCTGTCGATCAGATCCCCAAGCCCAAGGCATGCACTGGCGAACCTTCGCCCGGAAGATCGAGCAGTTACGGGAGGCTGAGCGGCAAGCCGTCGCCTCAATGGCCGAGTATGTGCGGGGCGCGCGAGTAAGCCCAGCCAAGCACAAACGGTCACCCAACGGTCACCAGAACAGCCAAATTGCAGAAATGAAAAAGGCCGGTGATTGCTCAACCGGCCTAACTCATTGAATTTATTGGTCGGGACGGAGTGATTCGAACACTCGACCCCTTGCACCCCATGCAAGTGCGCTACCAGGCTGCGCTACGCCCCGACTACTTGCCCCGGTTTACCGGAGCGGGTCGAACTATATATTAAGCTTCTGAAAAGTGAAGTTTTTTTTGCGACTTCGGCTATTTGCGCAAAACTTGAAGAACATCCTCCAACTCGGCGATCGTCTGTCGGATCAATTGCCGGTATTGGGTCGTATCTTCCTTGGCTTCGTCGCCGGAGAGGCGCAGGCGCGCCCCGCCGATGGTGAAGCCCTGCTCGTACAGCAGGGCGCGGATATGCCGAATCATCAGGACATCCTGACGCTGATAGTAGCGCCGATTGCCCCGACGCTTGACCGGGTTGATCTGGGGAAACTCCTGCTCCCAGTAACGCAACACGTGCGGCTTGACCGCACAAAGCTCACTGACCTCGCCAATGGTGAAGTAACGCTTCCCAGGGATGGGAGGCAATTCGTCGTTATGGCTTGGTTCCAGCATAGGCTTCAACCCTGGCTTTCAGCTTTTGCCCTGGACGAAAGGTGACGACGCGTCGTGCCGTAATCGGGATTTCCTCTCCCGTCTTGGGATTGCGGCCAGGCCGTTGGCGCTTGTCGCGCAAATCGAAATTACCGAAGCCGGATAATTTGACCTGCTCGTTGTGCTCCAGCGCCTGGCGGATTTCCTCGAAGAACAGCTCCACCAATTCCTTGGCTTCTCGTTTATTCAGGCCAAGCTCTTCGTAGAGACGTTCTGCCATCTCAGCTTTCGTCAGAGCCCCCATACGTTACTTCCTTAACGTCGCGTTGAACCTTTCTTCCAGCGAGGCGAGGATGTTCTGGGTTGTACTGTTCACCTCATCATCGTTAAGAGTGCGCGATGGATGTTGCCAGGTCAAGCCAACGGCCAGGCTTTTTCTTTGCGGATCAATGCCTTTACCTTGATAGACGTCAAACAGCCGAAGGTCGGTCAGATAGTCCCCTGCCGCCTCGCGGATAGTCTGCAGTACCGCTTCGGCCGGCGTTTCGCGATTGACGATCAGCGCCAGATCGCGGCGCACTTCTGGGAAACGCGAAAGTTCGCGGAAAGTCGGCAGACGACCGGCGGTAATTTCCGCCAGGCTCAGTTCGAACAGGAAGACCGGCTGATCCAGTCCCAATGCCTTGCCCAGCTCAGGATGCAGGGAACCCAGGAAGCCTACCAGACGCCCCCCACGCTCGATCCGTGCGGCCTGTCCTGGATGAAGGGCTGGATGCTCGCCACTGACGAAGCGGTATTCGTCGACAGCACCGGCAGTCGCGAGCAGCGCCTCCACATCGGCCTTGGCATCATAGAAGTCCACCGCATCCCGGGCATGACCCCAGCTCTCCGGCAGGCGGCTGCCAGTGATCACCCCGGCCAGCACGGCCTCCTGCACGAGGTGGCTCAGCTGACCGACGAAACGCAGGCCACTCTCGAACAGACGCACACGAGACTGCTGGCGGTTCAGGTTGTACTGCAGCGCCTTGACCAGTCCCGGCCAGAGCGAGGCACGCATAGCCGCCATGTCTGCGGAAATCGGATTAGCCAGGGTCAACGGCTCGGTGCCCGGCGCGAAGAGCTCGAACAGCTTGGGATCGATGAAGCTGTAAGTGATCGCTTCCTGGTAGCCGCGCGCAACCAGCAGGCGACGCAGCACCGGCAGTTCGCCACGGGCCTCGGCACGCGCCTGCGGTGCCAGACGTGCCTGCGGATAACGAACCGGCAAGTTGTTGTAGCCATGGAGACGGCCGAGCTCCTCGATCAGATCCACCTCGAGACTGATATCGAAACGATGACTGGGCACTCCGACTTGCCACTGGCCAGTTGCAACGGCGTGGACCGTCAGCCCCAGCGCGACCAAGAGGCGCTCGATTTCGGCAGCCTCCATGCGCAGACCGAGCATCTGCTCGATACGCTCGGCACGCAGGGTGATCGGCGCCACCTGCGGCAAGTATGCCGGATCGACCACTTCGACGATGGGGCCGGGCTCACCGCCGACGATCTCCAGCAGCAGCGTGGTAGCGTGCTCCATGGCTTCGCGGGCCAGCTGCCAGTCGACACCACGTTCGAAACGGTGCGAGGCGTCGGTATGCAGGCCGTAGGAACGGGCCTTGCCAGCGATGGCAATAGTGTCGAAGAAGGCGCTTTCGAGAAACAGGTCGCAAGTGCCGGCAGCAACACCACTGTGCTCGCCCCCCATCACGCCGGCGATGGCCAGGGGGCGCTCGTGGTCGGCGATCACCAGGGTATCGGCGCGTAGGCTAACCTCCTGACCGTCGAGCAGGACCAGTTTCTCGCCCTCCTCGGCCATGCGCACACGGATACCACCGCGGATCTCGGCGAGATCGAAGGCATGCATCGGCTGGCCCAGTTCGAGCATCACATAGTTGGTGACGTCGACCGCCGGATCGATGGCGCGAACATCGGAGCGGCGCAGGCGCTCGACCATCCACGGCGGGGTCGGCCGTGACAGGTCGACATTGCGCACTACGCGACCGAGATAACGCGGGCAAGCTTGGAATGCCAGCACTTCGACCGGGCGCACTTCCTCATGTAGCGGCGGTACGCTGACGATCGACGGATGGGTGACCGGAGCGCCGTAGAGGGCGCCCACCTCGCGGGCCAGGCCGGCCAGGGACAGACAGTCGCCACGGTTGGGAGTCAGATCTACCTCGATGCTGGCATCGTCCAAGTTGAGGTAGGTACGGATATTCTGCCCCACCGGCGCGTCGGTCGGCAGCTCCAGCAGGCCGTCATTCTCCTCGCTGATCTTGAGTTCGGCTGCCGAGCAGAGCATGCCGAAGGACTCTACGCCGCGCAGCTTGGCCTTCTTGATCTTGAAGTCTTCGCCAAGCACGGCACCAATCATGGCGAAGGGAATCTTGATGCCCGGGCGGGCATTGGGTGCACCGCAGACCACCTGGAAGGTTTCGCTGCCATCGCTCACCTGGCAGACGCGCAGCTTGTCGGCATCCGGATGCGGCTCGGCGGCGAGAATCTCGCCCACCACCACGCCGCTGAAATTACCCGCCACAGGGGTAACGCTGTCCACCTCGAGGCCAGCCATGGACAGACGGGCTACCAGCTCATCGCGGGACGCCTGCGGGTTGACCCAGCTTCGCAGCCATTGTTCGCTGAATTTCATCCTGTTCTCCCAAAGAATTCGGTTACGGTTGCGGTCCTAGCGGAATTGCGCAAGGAAGCGCAGATCGTTGTCGAAGAACAGACGCAGGTCGTTGACCCCATAACGCAACATGGCCAGGCGCTCGACGCCCATGCCGAATGCAAAGCCCTGGTACCTCTCCGGGTCGATACCGGACATGCGCAGCACGTTGGGATGCACCATGCCGCATCCCATTACCTCCAGCCAGCCGGTGTGCTTGCACACCCGGCAGCCGTGGCCGCCGCACATCACGCACTGCATGTCGACCTCGGCCGAGGGTTCGGTGAAGGGAAAAAACGAGGGGCGGAAACGCACGCCAAGCGGCTTTTCAAAGAACACCCGGAGAAACTCCTCGATGGTGCCCTTGAGGTCGGCGAAACTGACACCCTCATCGATCAGCAGGCCTTCGACCTGGTGGAACATCGGCGAGTGAGTGATATCCGAGTCACAGCGGTAGACGCGGCCCGGACAGACGATACGGATCGGTGGCTGGCTGCTTTCCATGGTGCGCACCTGGACCGGCGAGGTGTGGGTGCGCAGCAGCATATTGGCATTGAAGTAGAAGGTGTCGTGCATCGCCCTCGCCGGGTGATGGCCGGGAATGTTTAGGGCTTCGAAGTTGTGGTAGTCGTCTTCGACTTCCGGCCCCTCGGCGACGCTATAACCGATATGAGTGAAGAACTGCTCGACACGCTCGAGGGTACGGGTCACTGGATGCAGACCGCCGGAGGTCTGGCCACGCCCCGGCAGGGTCACGTCGATGCGCTCGGCGGCCAGCCTGGAGGCCAGCGCAGCGGATTCGAGGTCGGCCTTGCGCGCGTTGAGGGCCTCCTGAACGCTGCTCTTGGCCGCATTGATCAGAGCACCCGCCTTCGGCCGCTCCTCGGCCGAAAGTTTGCCCAAGGTCTGCATCAGCTGGGTCAGTTCGCCCTTCTTGCCCAGGTAGTGGACCCGGAGCTGCTCCAGGGCATTGATGTCTTCGCAATGTTGCACGGCCTCGAGCGCTTGCGAGACCAGTGCATCCAGGTTTTCCATGTACAACCTCCAGGGGGTCTTGCAGAACTGTCCTGGCGCCTGCTTCGACCTTTTCGCACTCGGCAGGCGGTCTGCCAGGAACGCAGCGCTCGGTTTTGCAAAAACCCCTTCTCAGATACGAAATAGGGGAAGAGCACTGGGCTCTTCCCCTATTGGTGACGTTCGGCACCGGGCTAGCCCGGTGATTGTCGGGGAATCAAGCCAAGATGGCTTTGGCTTTCTCGACAATCGCGGCGAACGCTGCTTTCTCGTTCACGGCCAGATCGGACAGAACCTTGCGGTCGATCTCGATAGCCGCCTTCTTCAGACCGGCAATCAGGCGGCTGTAGGACAGACCGTTCTGACGGGCGCCGGCGTTGATACGAGCGATCCACAGGGCGCGGAACTGGCGCTTGCGCTGACGGCGGTCACGGTAGGCGTACTGGCCTGCCTTGATCACCGCCTGCTTGGCGACGCGGAATACGCGCGAACGCGCACCATAATAGCCCTTGGCGAGTTTCAGAATTTTCTTGTGACGGCGACGGGCGATGACGCCACGCTTAACACGAGCCATGAATAATTACCTCTGGAATCTTGACCGGAATTAACGAACGCGCAGCATGCGCTCGACTTTAGCGACGTCGGACGGATGCATCAGCGAGGTGCCGCGCAGCTGACGCTTACGCTTGGTCGTCATCTTGGTCAGGATGTGGCTCTTGAAAGCGTGCTTGTGCTTGAAGCCGTTCGCAGTCGGCTTGAAGCGCTTCTTGGCGCCGCTCTTGGTTTTCATCTTTGGCATGTTCGGATACTCCGCATTGAGTGATTACGCATAACCGCAAGGCCTGCCAGTGCCCTGGTGGGTTATTTTTTCTTTTGGGGGCGATGACCATGATCAGCTGGCGTCCTTCCATCTTCGGATGCTGTTCGACGGCGCCATATTCGACGAGGTCGGTTTCGACCCGCTTCAACAGCTCCATGCCCAGCTCCTGGTGAGCCATCTCACGGCCGCGGAATCGCAGGGATACCTTGGCCTTGTCCCCCTCGCTAAGGAAACGTACCAGGTTGCGTAGTTTTACCTGGTAATCCCCTTCTTCCGTCCCTGGTCGGAACTTGATTTCCTTGATCTGGACCTGCTTCTGGTTCTTCTTCGCCGCCGCGACCTGCTTCTTCTTCTCGAACAGGTGCTTGCCGTAGTCCATGATCCGGCACACGGGCGGTACCGCGTCGGCGGAAATCTCGACCAGATCCAGCTTGGCCTCTTCCGCTACACGAAGCGCTTCATCAATCGAGACGATGCCAATCTGCTCGCCGTCCACTCCAATTAACCGAACCTCGCGTGCCGAGATATTCTCGTTGATCGGGGCTTTCGGTTGAGCTTTTCTATCTTGTCTCATTTCACGCTTAATAATGATTACTCCAATTCTTGGCGACCACGCCGGGCTACCGCCTGCGCCAGCATCTCACGGAACTTTTCGACAGGCATCGAGCCCAGATCGACTCCTTCACGGGTGCGCACAGCTACGGCTCGCGTCTCGACTTCCCGATCTCCGATCACCAAGAGATAGGGAACCTTGAGCAAAGTATGCTCGCGAATTTTAAAACCGATTTTTTCGTTTCTCAAGTCGGACTTGGCACGGAAACCGCTTTGATTCAGGATCTTCTCGACCTCGAGCGCGAACTCGCCCTGCTTGTCGGTGATATTCATGATCACCGCCTGGGTCGGCGCCAGCCAGGCCGGGAAAGCTCCCTCGTAGTGCTCGATGAGGATGCCGATGAAACGCTCGAAGGAACCCAGGATCGCCCGGTGCAGCATCACCGGATGCTGGCGCTCGTTGTTCTCGCTGACGTACTCGGCGCCCAGACGGACCGGCAGATTGAAGTCCAGCTGCAGAGTGCCGCACTGCCAGACACGCCCCAGACAGTCCTTCAGGGAAAATTCAATCTTCGGCCCGTAGAAGGCACCCTCGCCCGGCTGCAGCTCATAGGGCAGGCCGGCAGCCTCCAGGGCCGCGGCCAGCGCGCCCTCGGCGCGATCCCACAGATCGTCGGAGCCGACGCGCTTTTCCGGACGAGTGGACAGCTTCAGCTGGATATCCTGGAAGCCGAAGTCGGCATAGACCTGCTGGGTCAGCTCGATGAAGGCGGCGGACTCGGCCTGCATCTGTTCTTCGGTGCAGAAGATGTGCGCGTCGTCCTGGGTGAAGCCGCGCACGCGCATGATGCCGTGCAGCGCCCCCGACGGCTCGTTGCGATGGCAGGCGCCGAACTCGGCCAGACGCAGCGGTAGCTCGCGGTAGCTCTTCAGGCCCTGGTTGTACACCTGCACATGGCACGGGCAGTTCATCGGCTTGATCGCGTAGTCGCGGCTTTCCGATTCGGTGGTGAACATGTTCTCGGCGTAGTTCGCCCAGTGCCCGGACTTTTCCCAGAGCACGCGATCGACCACCTGCGGCGTCTTGATCTCCAGGTAGCCGTTCTCCCGCTGCACGCCGCGCATGTACTGCTCGAGCACCTGGTACAGGGCCCAGCCGTTCGGATGCCAGAACACCATGCCCGGCGCCTCTTCCTGGGTGTGGAACAGATCGAGACGCTTGCCGAGCTTTCGGTGATCGCGCTTCTCGGCCTCCTCCAAACGATGCAGGTAGTCCTTCAGGTCCTGCTTGCTGGCCCAGCAGGTACCGTAGATTCGCTGCAGCATCTTGTTCTTCGAGTCGCCGCGCCAGTAGGCGCCGGCTACCTTCATCAGCTTGAAGGCCTGCAGCTTGCCGGTGGACGGCACGTGCGGGCCACGGCACAGGTCAGTGAAGCCTCCCTGGCTGTAGAAGGACAGCTCCTCGTTGCCGGGGATCGAGGAGATGATCTCCACCTTGTACTTCTCACCCAGCTTGTCGAAGAACGCCACGGCATCGTCACGGGACATCAGCGAGCGGATCACCGGCAGATCGGCCTTGGCCAGTTCGGCCATCTTCTGCTCGATGCGCTGCAGGTCTTCGGTAGTGAAGGGCTGCTCACAGTCGAAGTCATAGTAGAAGCCGTTCTCGATCACCGGACCAATGGTGACCTGGGTACCGGGGAACAGCTCCTGGACTGCCATGGCCATCAGGTGCGCGCAGGAGTGACGGAGGATTTCCACACCCTCGGCATCCCGGCCGGTGACGATCGACAGTTCGGCATCCCTGCCGATCAGGTACGAAGTATCGACCAACTGGCCGCCGATCTTGCCAGCCAGCGCCGCCTTGGCCAGACCGGCGCCGATGGAACCAGCCACCTCGGCGACCGACACCGGGTGATCGAACGTGCGCTGACTGCCGTCGGGAAGAGTGATGATGGGCATGGCGCCTCCTCTCCTAGTGGTGACCCCTACCAAAGGCCACATGGGTTGGGATTAGCCAGTAAAGCGATCCGCCGGATATGCCTGCCTCACATTGGCAGGAGCCCACAGGCCCAATCCGGGCGAAGCGGAGTCACTGGAGGTATAAGGATGCGGGATGCTTTCAGAAAGCCGTGCCACTGACAAGCGACCCATAAAAAAAGGGTCGCTTTCGCGACCCTTTTTCTTCGATTTGGTAGGCACAATTGGACTCGAACCAACGACCCCCACCATGTCAAGGTGATAGCCAGCCAGCACTAACTTATTGAACCTACAAAAGAAATGGGTCTAATCGCATTCCCTTGAATGCGGGGATTGTAGCACGAAATATCAATAAGTTAGCGTTGTATTTTCATACAGGAAAACACCTCTTTGGCCCGTTCTGGGCACCTCAATCCCCCTATTTTTTCTGCGCCAGCACGCTCACCCTCTTCCACCGATCAGCCGTCCGCAGCGTCCCGAGCCCAAGCATCCCGAACACCAGCTCGAACAGCACCTCGTCGAGCGACGGCAGCGGCGGGACATCGGCGGTACCGGCCACGGTCAGCACCCACGGCAGCAGCGGCCTTACCACAAACTCGTAGGCCAGGCCCGCCACGCAGACATAACCCGCCAGCGGCCGCCAGCCCGCCTGGAAGCCCGACTGGCTCGCCGCCTCGACTTCGTTGATCTTCGCCTGGGCCAGGTTGATCTGCAGGGCCGCGTCCAGCTCCTTGAAGGCGCCCTCCTGCTGCAGCCTGAGCAGCTCGAGCTGGGCCGCGGCCTTCTGCTCGGGATCGGGGATCAGCCGGTCGAGCAGTCCGGCGACGGTCGGCAGCAGCGCCGTGGCGGTGGTCAGCAGACTCATGCCAGCACCCCGCCGGCGGCGATGAACTGGGCGAGCAGGTCATCGGTGGCATGCTCGTGCTGGCCGTAGCCGGCGCCGGGCAGGCTCGCCCACCGCGAGCGGCAGCTGCGGAGCGCCTGCTCGATGCGGCCGGCCTTGATGTCATCGAGCGCCCGGCATTCGCGGATCAGCTGGAGTGCCATGCGGTCCTGGCTGATTGGCGAGAAGTCAGGCAGACCAAGCTGCTTGCGGTAGTGGTCGTAGTAGCGCGACAGGATCTGGTAGCGCCCGGCCGCGGTCGACTTGATGCCGAGCAGCGGCAGGCTGATCAGCTTGCGCGGGTGATCGGTATAGCCGGCGAACAGACCTCCGCCCACCAGTACGTCGTAGCCGTGGTCGCGGGTCGGCTGTCGGCCGTTATCCGTGCCCTCGCTCCAGGCGATCAGATCCAGAAAGGCGCACACGTTCGCACCGCCGGCGACGGCGGCAGAGAGTCGGGCCATGGGGAGTCTCCAGAAACAGCAAACCCGCCGGCGGCGGGTTCGGAGTAATGATCAGAGGGGATAGCTCGGCGTTACGGGCGCTCGACGACAAGGCTATGCAGCCGTGCCCGCGCGCCTTCGGTTGGCAGGGTCAGCTCCGTGGCGTCTTCCTGGACGTAGAGCCCGGCCTTGAAGTACAGCAGGCGGCCGAGGTACGACGGCAGCAAGTTGAAGCGACACTCGCCACGGCGAGTACCGTGGGCAAAGTTGACCGACACCACCCCGCCGCCGCTGACCACCACCGAATAGCTGAAGCGTTCATCGATCGGCACGCCTTCAAGCAGCACGAAACCCGGGTCGTCGCTCTGGTTGCAGGCCTGGCGAACCTTGGCCTGGACGCTGAATACCTTGCGCTCCGGGTCCTTGCTGGCGTCGGCGATGATCTTCAGGACAGGGCGGGAGATGTCCTTGATGTGGATCTGGCCGATACAGACCCGCCCGTTACCGTTGAACTGGAACAGGGTCATCGCTGGCCGCAGGTACTGCGCCGGATGCTCGCCCAGCTGCCAGTTCTTCAGGGTCTTGGTGCCGGGGATGATCTCTCGGAACTCGGTGCGCGAGCGATCCGAGTTCGGCGTGGTGGCTTCGGGCTTGGTGGGGGTCCAGAGGTCCACCTCGCCATTGCTCAGAACATTGAAATATTCATTGGACGGGAACTCGCCCGGCCAGTACGTCTTGGCATCGCCATCCGAGGCCAATTCGGGGGTGGTTAGGTTAAAACCGGAAAGATCCATGATGTCTCCTATCAGGTGATGGTGCGGGGTCTTACAGAACCTTGTGCGCCGTCATCTGGCCGACCTTCACGGTGCCGCGGATCGGCACGCCCTGACAGCCGTAGATCACGGCGCGCAGCTTGATCTCGGTTTCTGTCAGGTCGGCGGTCAGGTAGGGCGTCTCCTGTGGGCCGGCCTCCGGGCCTGGACTCATCTGCCAGCCCTCGGCATAGCGGTCCAAGCTCTTCATGAAGTAGGCGGTGCCGCCACGCATGAAGCGCAGATCGAGCGACACCCCGCCCACGCCCGACAGCCCCGAATAAACCACCTTGCCGATGCCGCGCAGAATGTTGCCGGTGGCCAGCGAGGCCAGGGGGATGGCTTGCTCGAGGATCAGGTTCGAGCCGGCGAGGGTCGGCGTACCCCCCAGCTCGAACACCTGGTACTCGCCACCGTCCGGGTTGACCTCCTTGGAGCAGACCACGCTGCCGCCGGTCCAGCTGGAGCCGGCCACGTTCCAGTTGTTCGCTACCGGCCCGGTAGCATTGGCCGAAGCCGACTTGGTGCCGCCGGTCCCGAGCATCAGCGGGTTGGCGGTCAGCCAGCCGCCCTTGCAGTAGGTGGCGTCGTAGGGCTCGTCGTAGGTCGGCAGGATCAGGGGCGTACCGAACAGGTCGATCAGGTGCGGCGCCGTGGTCTTGGCGATCAGGATGCCGCCCGGCTGGTTCGGGTGCAGCTGGTCGACGAAGAACTCCGGCCTGGGCAAGGCCAGCGCCTCATTGGCCAGATCGACCAGTAGCGGCCAAGGGTCCGAGACCCGGATGCCCAGCTCGGGCATGCGCTCCAGCACCCATTCACGCAGTCCCAGGTGATAGCTCAGCTGATCGCCGGTCAGCACATAGTCACCCCCACGGGGCAGCTCGGCGATCATGATCGGGATCTTGCCGGCGTCCAGCTGCATCTTCAGCCCGGACTCGATGTTCCGCTTGCTGCGGTTCAGCGAGAAGTTGTTGGTCGGGTTGCGGTCGTTGGTGCCGATCAGGTTGACGAACACGTCGCCGCCGGCAGCGAGCTTGTTCGGCATATCGTTGAGCCAGTCGGCCGTGGTGTGTCCCGGCGTGGCGGTGTTGCGTGCCTTGTCTGTACGCACCCGGCCGTTGGTCTGGCTGCAGTAATGGGCCGAGTGGCCGTAGTTCTCCCCGGTGATGCTCGGCGCGGTGCCGCCGAAACCGTTGGCGGTACGGCTGTCGCCGGGGCAGTTAATCCAGCGGTCCAGCGGCTTGAAGCTGAGCAAGTCGGTGCGCTTGACCTTCAACCGGTCTAGTTCGTCAATTAGTTGAACTGGCATATCAGCTACTCACAACGACTGAACCATTTGAGAAAACAACCTGCCCACCGGAGACAACAATATTTGCCAGAGTAGATTGATTGGGCTTTAACACAGAACTTACCAAAGGCCGCATAACCGGCTTAGTTATTGGTCGGGTTAGCATGGGGGCCCCATAAATAACGAAGCCCGCATTAGCGGGCCGGTGATTGGAGGGTTGTCAGCAATTAACTTTTCTTGGCCAGTAATACCGGGAAGTAACCAATGCCTACGCTGGAAGTTGAACTATTCAATGTAAGCCCGACAACACCAGCCGAAGTGAATGACACACCGATGTGGAGTGTTGCACTGGCCTGACTGATCACCGAGTAAGAGTGGCAGTGGCTGACCAGGGCAAACTCATCATTTGCTATCGTCACACCGCTCTCATACTCAGTTAGCGAGCTATTCCATACAGTCCTTGTCCAAGCTGTAATGAACCGACTGAACTTCACGAGCTGGCTTGATGAGTGAAAGCAAATATTGCCGCCGCCGTCCCTGATGCGCATTCCATAGTTTCCGGAGGCGGTAAGCGGCGCCCAGATTGCAGCAAGCCAATCCAGGTTGCTGATCTGCGATGTATTCCCGTTGACCAGCCGGAATCCCGTCCAGTTACCCGGCGAGCCGATCACACCGCACTTGATCGATAGTTTCTCGCCTTGACTCGCCCATGTTGGTTTGACGAATATCAGAGGGGGTTGCTGTGTTGTGCACACCGTGGGAAATGTGACTGTCGCTTGATATGCCGTTCCGAGGTTAAGAGATCCCTCGGCGTGCAGACTTAGGTAGGGACGCTCGGCAGAAACCTGGATCACCCCACCGTCGTTACGTGCTCGAAATCCAAACATCAGAGCATCCTGAATGCCATCAGTCGATAAACACCCGTGGCATATGTTCTAGTAGACACGTTCCCCGGCGTTGCACTGCGCAGTGTTATCTGGTTACCAGAGAACGGGTATATATAAGGCATGCCGGGATACCCGTTACCCGATGTTGGATTATAGTTTCCCGGATACTCCAAGAACATACAAAACACACAAGTAGACGGATCGAAGCCGTCTATGGTTATTGTTGTCTCCACGATCCCCACGCCAGTCCAATCCAGAACCTCGTTGTAAATTACCTCATATGTGAAATCGCCCGAGTCCAGAATGATCTGGCCCTGTTCATCCCTAACTCGTAACCCGAACATCAGTTCAATGCTCCCAGCTCAACGCGCAGCACGTTGTTGGCGTCGTAGATGTAGACGCCACTGTTGTTGATCAGCATCCGACCGCTCCCCGCTACCGGCGCGTTGATCTCGAAGTTGCCATCTTTGCTCAGCCGCCAGCCGGCTTGGCCCTGCGCATAGTTCGTCGACTGCAGCGCCGTGGCGATCTTGGCCATGTCGATGGTGCCGTCGCCGATGACCGCCGAGTTGATGAACACCTGGCCGCCCTGGATCACGAACGGCGTGGCGATCTGGCCGTTGGCGACATTTATCACCGCGAAGCGGTCGGCCTGGAACAAGATCTGCGCCTGCATCCCTTCAGGGGTGTTCTCGATGCCGATGCCCATGCCGGCGCCGTAGTACTTGCCGTCCTGGGTGACTGCAAGCTTGACGCTCCACATCGCCGACAGCTCGCCATCGAGCCCTGACAGCGCTTCGCTGGTCTGCTGGATCGCCGCCGAGTTGCTGCCGGCCGTGGCTTCGACGGTATCGATCCGCGACGACAACGCACTATCTGCGCCTGCCCGGGCCGACGCCTCCGATTGAATGGCCGCCGTATTGCTGGACGCGGTTGCCTCCAGGGTGGTCAGCTGCGACGACAAAGCGCCGTCGGCGTTCGCCCGGGCGGTCGCCTCCGACTGGATTGCGGCGGTGATGTCTTCCTCGACAGTGGCCGTCAGCGCGTCGATACGGGTCGCCATGGCCTCGTCGGCATCAGCCCGCGCCGTGGCTTCCGTGGTGATCGCCGCGGCGTTGCCCTGCGCCTGGGCGAGCACGGAGTCGATGCGCTGCGAGAGCGCCCCGTCCTCGCTCGCCCTGGCGTACTGCTCGGACCAGACGCCGGCCAGCACCGTCTCGCTGCCGGCATACCAGCCGGTGTCGCCGGCCATCGTCGGGTTGACCTGGGCGAAGATGCCGTCGATCCGCGACACCTCGGCGGCGAGGTCGTCCTCGTCGGCCTGCACGCGGGTGGTCAGCTCGTCCAGCTCCACTGCCAGCGCGCTGACGGCCTCGCCCAGGCTGGCGTAGTCGCCGATTTTCTCCCAATAGGCGGTATTGGTCGGCAGGTTGCCCGTGGTGGACTGCAACGCCCGGTACAGGCCGCCCTCGTAGGTCACCAGGTCGCCCAGCACATAGGCCGTCGCGTTGTTGTAGGCCTCCGCACCGACGATATCAGCCAGCTGCGCGTTGATCGTGGAGAGCTGCGCCTCCAGCGCACTGCGCGCCGAGGAGATCCGGGCGTCCACCGACCCCGAGGTGCTCGACGGCGCGGTGATCAGATCGATCTCCGCGAGCAGGCTGGCCGCCAGTTGGGTCTCGCCGATCTGCCCGGCGATGTAGCCGAGGATCTCGGTCGCGTCGGTGCTCGACTGGCCCATCACCCAGCTCGACCAGGGGCCGATGTTTCCCGAGCGGTCGATCAGCCGGGCGCGGAAATAGCGCGTCACCCCTGCCGCCAGCCCGGTCAGCGTGTGGCTGTCGGTCGGGTAGGCATAGTCGCCCAGGTGCAGGGCGCCCGCCTCGACCGCGCTGGTGTTGTACTGGATCTCGGTGCGCTGGGTGTCCGCGGCGCCCTCGGTCGGGAAACCCCAATCCAGCCGGATGCCGAAGACCAGCGGCGTGGCCGTCAGATAGGACACGGCCGGCGGCGTGCCGGTCTTGCCGGTCAGTTCGGTTTCGGCGCTGTTCGCCCAGACCGAGTACACGTCGACCACCGACACGGCGCGCACCCGGGCAACGTAGCGGCCGGCATAGATGCCGGAGACCTCGAAGCCCAGCGCCGACGTCCGCGGTACCGATACCCAGTCGCCAGAATCCTTGCGCCACTCGGCCACGTAGGCGACGGCCCCGCTGGCCGCCGGCCAGGACACGCGCATCGTGGTGACGGCGATGCCCTGCTCGACGGTCGAATAGCTGTCGATCGTGACGCTGGCCGGCGCCGACTGCGTGCCCGCCGGGATGATCGAGATCGGCAGCGGATCGAGGCGTGCGCCGCTGTCCACGGCGGAGAACTTGTCCGGGTCGTGCTGGACGCCGGTAATCTCGTAGATGCCCGGCTCCGGCCGGCTGATGCCCATCACCCGGTACTGCTGGACAGCCAGGTCGGCCGCGTCGATTGCCCAGACGGCCTGGACCCTCGGCGTCTCGCTGTAGGCCGTCGTGACGGTCACGACGCGCCCGGCCACGCTCTGCACGGTGCGCCCCTCGGCCACGCCGCTGGGCAGGTTGAGCACCAGGCGGTCGCCGGCCTGCACCTGGGCGTCGCGATCGAGGGTGATCGCCAGCCCGGACACGGCACTGATGCGCCCGCCCAGCGGCCGGCCGGCCAGCAGCTCGTCGGCCACGCCGATGATCCGGCCCGGCAGCGGAATCTGCCCGTCGAGGCCGACGCGGAAGGTCACCGTTCTGTCCCGGGAGTTGGTCAGCAGCGCCCAGCGGCCGCGGCGGTTGGCTTCGCTGCGGCGGGTGCAGCCGATGGCGGTCAGCTCCAGCTGGTTGACCCCGTAGCGGCGCACCAGGGCATTGTCGGAAACGGCCTCGACCTCGCTCTGATAGCCGTTGTCGGGGTTGTCGTAGCTGACCAGCGCCTGGCTGTAGCGGGTTTTCTCGCGGGACGAGGCATAGGTGAAGCGCCCGTCGACGACACTGGCCCGGCTGTAGACGTAGTCGATGTCGCGCGGCATGTCGGCCATGGCGACCATCTGCGAGTTCGCCCAGTAGCTCATGCCGCGGAAAATGGCGGACAGGTCGCGCAGCACCGTCCAAGCTTCCGTGCGGCTCTGGAAATAGACGTTGCAGGTGAAGCGCGGCTCCTGGCCGCCCTGCCCGTCCGACACCAGCTGGTCGCAGTACTGGGCGATCTGATACAGCTCCCACTTGTCGACCTGTGCCGCCGTGATCCGCCGGCCCAGGCCGAAGCGCTCGGAGAGCACCAGGTCGTACCAGACCCACGCCGGATTGTCGCTCCAGGCCCACTGGAAAGTACCGTCCCAGACGCCGGCATAGCTGCGGGTGGCCGGGTCGTAGTTGCTCGGCACGCGGATCACCCGGCCGCGGGTTTCGACCGACACCTGCGGGATGTTCTGGAACTGAGAGGCATCGAACTCGACGAACAGCAGCGCGGTATTCGGGTACCGGAGCTTGCTGTCGATGACTTCGGTGATCGCCTGCACGCGCATGGTGTCGGCGATGCGGTTGTTGTCCTGATTGGCGGTCAGCCGGCGCACGCGCACCTGCCAGCCTGACACGGCCTCCGGCAGGTCGACGCGGTGGCTGCGCTCGTAGAGGCTGGTGGTCTTTCCGTTGACGGTGTAGGTCGCCACCTGCTGATAGGCGCCGCCGTCGGTGGCCGCGTCGATGGCGTAGTCGATCCGGTAACCGACGATGTCGCCGTTGTCCTTCTGTTGCTGCAGAGCCGGCCACCCAAGCCTGATCCGCACGGCCGAGAGTTGGGTATTGGTGACGGCGCGCACCCAGGGCGTTTCGCTACGCAGCTCGACGCCGACGGTGATCTCGTTGTCGACGCTCGGCATGCCGGCGATGTGCTCCTGCTCCACCGTACCCGGACGGAACGCCCAGGTGACGCCGGAAAAGTTGGCCGTGCCGTCGGCGGCCTCCAGCGGCGTGCCGTCCAGGTAGATGTCCTTGGCGGTGACGCCGCCGGCGAACTCGCCCTCGCCCAGGGCCAGCAAGATTTTCGCGTAGGCGATGGACTGGATGTCGTCCGGCGACTCTTTCGGCTGGCGGGGCTTCGACGCGCCGCCCTTGCGGCCACGGATCGGGACTGCTGCGGTCATGGGGTTTCCTGCGGGCATAAAAAAGCCCAGCGCGGGGCCGGGCTTGGGTATCTGGCGAGAGAGGGTTACTGCTGGTCTTCGGCGTAGATGCCGGCAGAGACGATCGCCCCGCCGATGCGGCGCTTGCCGTAGAGCACGCCGACCGGGTTGCCCTGTGCGACCGTGTTGACCGGGCCGCCGAAGGCGTAGCTGGGCTGGTTGTCGGGGTCCTCCCGCGAACTGAGGCCCTTGAGCTGCGGCGAGAGCATCTGGATCACGCCGCCGATGGCCATGGAGGCGCCGGCGCTGACCAGGGCCGTAGCCAGGCCGCCGGTGGCGAAGGTGGAGGCCGCAATCAGCACGGCGCCGAGCACGGTCTGAAAGATGCCGCCCGACTTGCGGCCGGCGATCACCGGCACGATGCGGATTTCCTGGGTGCCGCCCAGCTCGAACTCCTCCTCGCCGACGTTTCGGCGGTTGCGGAAGATCGCGTAGCGCAGGCCCTTCTTCTCGGCCGCGCGGACGAAGGCCTCGAAGCCGGGCACAGTGCGCGCTAGGGCGCGGAAGGCTTCGTGCGTCGTGCCGCTGTCCAACTGGCGGCGATGCTCCCGGCCGAACGCCTTGGCCAGGCTGCCGGAGAGCTTGATGGTGGTCAGGGTCATGCGGGTTGCCTCGCCTCTCTGTGCCGCAGAATCAGCACCGTGCGCTCGAGCCACTGGCCGCCGAACACGATGACCTCAGAGCGGCGCCCGTACAGGTGGTGGAGCAGGAACGGGCCGGGACCGAACACCTGGGCCGCCTCCTCCGGCAGGCTTGGGTTGTCACCCAAGTAGATGCCCGCATGGTTCGGGTGGGCCGTGCGGCCGACCCGCATCACGAGCATGTCGCCGCGGCGCGGCGCGTCGACCCGGTAGAAGCCGGCGGCCGCATAGCGCGCCTCGTAGAGGCTCTCGCCCGGGCGTCCTCCCACCAGCGGTCGGCGCGATCGTAGCCCGGGAACTCCAGCCCCCACTCGCGGCGGTACCAGTCCGCGCAGACCTGCCAGCAGTCCTGCACGCCGTGCACGAACGCCCGGCCCAGCAGCGGTACCGGCGCCGGGCGGAGGGTGTTCAGGTCGCCTTCCGGCCAGCTGAGGATGTGCCAGGGCACCTCGCCGGCGTTGCACAGCGCGACATCGGCCGGCGAGGCGCGGCTGGTAGCGTCCGGGTGCGAGTGGACGATACCGACGATATCGCCCAGGTCCTCCGCGGCGGCGTAGTCCTCGGGGGCCAGCTCGAAGCGGTCGCCCGGCTGGTCGGACAGGTTGCGGCAGGGGACGTACCGCGGCTGGTCAGCGATCCGCACGACCAGGCCGCAGGCCTCCTTGGGATACTCCCGCGACGCGTGGGCGCGGATAGCGTCGATCAGGTGTTGCTCCATGTTCAGCTCCTGAACAGCGACGACGCCGGGAAGCCGCCGAAACTCAGCGGCTCGTTTTCGCCGAAGCGGGCCTTGCAGTCGGAGAGCAGTCCGCCGCACTGATCCAGGGCGGGATCGTCGGTCGGCGTGCCGTCTTCGGTGGAAACCGGCGGCCCGGTGTAGCCGCAGTCGGAGCCGCGGTATTCGCCGCACAGCGCCCAACTGCACAGACCGTGGAACTGCCGGGCCGGGATCATCTGGCCCTGCACATCGCCGGGCGACGACAGGGCGAACTCGACGACCTCGCCATCCTCGGCCGTCTTCTGGTCGATGTACCAGGTGTCGACCTTCTCCTGGCTGGGGTCGGCCTGCGGGTTGCCGCCCTCGAAGTTGGCCGCATCCAGGTAATGGGCGAAGGTCTCGCGAATGATCACCTTGGCCTGCAGTAGGTCGTCGAACAGCAGGCACAGGGCGCTGATCGAGCCGCCGATGTTGCCGACCCGCAGCGTCGGCGTCGGTGCCCGGCCGTCGCCGGTGACCTCCAGCCCCTCGACCTCGACCGGCCAGGCGGCGTACTCGTTGCCCTGCCACCAGATCGACTTGGCCGGCAGTTCCTCCGGCTCGCCGGTGAAGGCCGCCAGCTCCGCCGCCGTGTGCGGGATGGCATGGCCGTGGAAGCGGCACAGGTCGCCGCCGAAGGCCGTGCAGTCCACCTCAAGCAGGCGGATCTCGCTGCCGGGCTCCAGCAGCTGGACGTCAGCAGTCAGCATGTTTGCTCCAGAAACGAAGAACCCGCACTAGGCGGGCTCCGGGAAGGGGAAATGCTCTCGGGCCAACTCCCCGAGGTACGCCAGTTCGCAGTGGCGAACCGTGCGTTCCGCAATCTGCTGGCGATCCAGCCAGAACAGCGCGTTGATCAGTCGCTCGGCCGTCGCCCAGCCCTCGCGGTGCGCGCGGCTGGAAAGCGTCTCGTCCGGATAGCCGCACAGCAGGGTGTTGGCCAGTTGGTCCAGGGCGATCAGCGCGGCCAGGACGTAGGGCCTGGGCCGGTGGTCGGGTTGATACAGGTCCAGTTTCGTGGCCATCAGACGCCCTCCTCGACCCATAGCGCCGCCTGCGCCTGGCCGGCCAGTTGCAGGGCTTCGGTCAGCTCGGCGGCGCTCGCCTGGATCGTGGAGTTGTCGGACAGTACCCAGCGGATCGTCGCGCCCTCGCCCAGGGCCTGCAGGCCGAGGATGGCTCGAGCCATGCGCCCCTGGCTGATCTCGTCGCCGTCGAAGGTGTTGCCGGCGGTAGTGGTCACGGCGATCCGCGCGACAGTCTCGGACCGTTGCGCCTTCCAGGCGTTGCGAGCAGCCTGGCTGGCCTGCGCGGCCTTCTGTTCGGCGGTCTGCAGCTTGCTCCAGTCGATCATGCGGCAGGCTCCTGTGCCGGTTGGGGAACTCCTAGCCCCTCGAGCAGCGGGGCCGGCTCGGGCGCAGGCGCCTGGGGCAACGCCACCGGGCCGTCCGCCGCGATGGCGATCGGTTGCGGGGCGGCCTGCTCCGGGCTGGGGGCTGGCCCGTGCGGCAGCCGCAGCGTAACGTGCAACTCGCCGTCGATCCGCTCGACCGGCCCGACGAACCAGTCGGAAGCGATCGCCTCCGCCGGCAAGACGGCGCCCTCGGGCAGTTGGGAGAAGTCGAAAACGACGCCGTTGACGGTCAGGACGTCGCCCGCACGCGCGACGGAAAGCGCCTCGTCGCAGCGCACGGGAGAGAGACTCAGGATCATGCTTACCTCCAGCGGCCAATGGCCATGAAGTACGCGCCAATCGAAATGTTCGGCAGAACCCCAACAGACAGTAGCGTGAATCGCACCTGGGCGAGACTGATGGTCGCCGGATACTGACCCGTCAGCCACGCGCTGCTGATATTGAGATGCCCATGCGCGGCCGGCGGCGCTATGAACTGGGCCGGGTAGGTCCACAAGGAGCCGTCCGCAAACTCGTCCATGAACAGCGCCCCAGAGGCGCCCGTATTCGCGGTGAGCGCGGTGCCCAGACCACAAATCTGGGTTCCGTCGGCGAACCGGACATACCAGCCGTTGGCATTGCTCCCGGTTTCGAGCACCGCGCCGGAGGGCTTGCCGTTCCCGTCGACGGCCACGGTCCCGACCAGCCCGGCCGGCGTCAGCGTCCGCTGCCAGGCCCCCCAGACGCCCGCCACCTTGTTCCGGGTATAGGTCTCCGGATAGGACATGGTGAAAGCCTGGACGACCAGGGTGCCGTAGGAGTCGTTGTGCTTCTCGTAGTGGCCGACGAACCAAGTGCCGGCATAGGGCGCATTGGGGAGGTTCGACCCCATAAACCAGCCGGTCTTGGTGACGTTGTTCCAGTCGGTGATGGTCTCGGCGGTAGACGCAAGGCCCGCGGCGCCGCCCGCGACGAGCACCTGGCCGGCCTCCTGGCCAACGACCCGGGAGGCAGCATTGGCCGCGTCGCTGAAGTTCTGGTTGATCTTATCGAACGCAGTGCGCCCACTGTCTCCGTCCTGGCCACTTGGCGGAGTACCGAGGTCGATGAGTTGAACTGCCATGGATTACCTCAATAATCAGGGTGCGAACGCCTGCTCGAACGTTGCCGCGATGGTGTAGATCCCGCCGCCCATCGGGCGCAGGCTGTGCGTGGTAACGCGCCAGAGGCCCAGCTCGCCGAGCGGCGGCGTCCAGCGGAACGCCCGGTAGCCGGCATGGCGGTCGAAGAAATCGCGGATGGCCTGGGCCTCGGCCTCCTTCCGGACGAACGTCAGCGGCCAGGACTGCGACTTGTTGTTGATCCCGTCGCCGACCACCTGGGCGTAGCCGTCGCCGAACTGGGCCGCGCGGGTGCGGTAGTTGATGTCGCCCTGGGCATCGGGCGCCGGCGCCCAGGTGAATGTTTCGATTGGCACGCTATCCCCTCCCGCTCAGGTGCCGCCCAATCGCCCCGTCTGCCCGCAGATCCCTGGCAAGTAGCTGCCTGTAGCGCTGCTCGACGAAGCGACCGATCTCGGCGCCGAACTGCTGGCCGGCCTGGCTGTTGGCCTGGGCGGTTACCGAGCCGTCCGACTGGATGTTGACCTCCACGCTGATCGCCACGGTCTGCCCGCCTCCGCTGCCGCCGCCGATCATGCGTACCCCGAGCGAGCCGTCGCTGGAACGGCCCAGCGGCATGATCGCCTCCGGTCCCGCTTCGCCCATCAAGCCGGTGCCCTTGGCGAACGGAAACAGGGTCGGCGTGTCCACGATGCTGTTGGTGAAGGCGCCGCCCTTGGCGAAGGGAATCACCTCGCCGCCGGCGAAGGCGTTGCCCTTGGCGTTGGCGAACAGACCGCCCACCCAGTCGAGGCCGGCAGAGATCAAGCCGCCGGAGCGCGATCCGCTCGAATTGACCGCGCCGAACAACTGATTGGCCAACTGGGCCGCGGCCGCTTCGGCGGCCATGCGCTGCACGACCTTGAGAAAGCCGACCGCCATGCCGTCCAGCCCTTCGGAAAACGGGTCGAACAGGAAGTCGGCGAAGGCCGACTGGATGTTCCGGGCGGCCTCGTCCATGAACACGGTCATCTGATCGGCAGACCTCTCCGCCGCCGCAGCCTGCTCCTCGAGGCCGGCGATAACCCGGTCGCGCTGCGCCTCGCTGATGACCCCGGCCAGCACCCCGGCCTGCAGGATCTCCACCTGCTGCTGATAGGCCAGCAAGGCACGCGAGGTGTCCGACCAGCCGGCCTCCTCCACCTGCGCGACCTGCCGGGCCAGCTCGGCGCGCTTCTCCAGCGCCTGTTGGTGCTTTTCGTAGGCCGCCACGGTATCGAGCGCGGCTTTTGCCTCGGCCTGCTGGGACGCCGTCGCCCCGTCCTGGGCGAGCTTGTAGAGGGTGACCTCCGCCGCGGTCTTGCCCACGGTCGCCGCCTGCTCCTGGAGCGCAGCGAGCTGCGAACGGATGGCCTCCGTCTGCTTCTTCGTAGCGCTGGCGGCTTCATCCTTGGCCTTTTTGCCAGCCTCGTTCGCCTTCTTCTGCGCCTCGATCGCCTTGGCCGCCTCCAGAATCTTGGCCTTGTCGGCATCGGTCGCATCGGCGTGGTCGCGAATCCAGCGCTCGGCCTCCTTGATCGCGTTGTTGTTGTCCTCCTGCTTATCCAGCTGATCCTGCAGCGTCTTCAGGTAGGTCCTGGCGCTCGCGCTCATCGTCTCCGTCGAGGACGACAGCGTTTTCCCCACCGCGGCGGCCTGCTCGCCCGCTGCCTTGTATTCGCCTGCCCAGAGCTTTCGGATGCGCTCCTCGGCGTCGGCGGCGCTCTTTTCGTTGTCGGCGGTGACCATACGCAGGATCTCGCCGGCCTGGGCGAACTCGCCCTGAGCCGCCGCCACGCCCGCGGCCGCCACGGCACCGATGCCACGCCCCACGCTGGCAAACGTGCTGCCGACGGCAATACCCACCGTTGCGAGGCCCTTCAGCACGGCGCCAAACGCCTCTGCGGATACGCTCGCCGCCTGGGCATCCTTCGAAACGTCGATCAGCAGGCCGGTCATGTCCTGCAGTGACGGCAGCAGTTCGCCCGCAATGCGCTGACCGGCATTGCCGGTTACCGCATCGAGCACGCTCAGCTGCTGGTTGAATTTCACCGCCTGGGCAATGGTTTCGGCATCGAGGATCAGGCCGAGCGCTTCGGCCTGCTCGGCGAACTGCTGCATCCCCGCGCCGCCGTTGCGCAGCAGCGGCAGCAGCGCCGTGGCGTCATCGGCCATGGACTCCAGGTAGAAGGTCATCTCCTGCTGGGACAGGTTGGCCTTTTCCAGACTGGAGACATACAACTGCAGCGCCTGCGGGCCACTCAGGCGGCGGAACTGCTCGGCGGTGACACCGACCTCCGGCGCGATGCGCTCGAAGAACTCGGCCATCTCGCCGCCACCGGACTGCATGAATTCGCCCACCCGGTCGTTCACATCCTTCAGGATGCTCGCCAGCTGGTCCTGCTGGATGCCGACCATCTGCGCGCCGAAGGCCATTTTCTGGAATTCGGCGGTCGAGGCATTGGCGGTAGCGGCCAGCTGCTCGAGCTGGGCAGCTGCATCGATGCTCGACTTGATCCAGACGGCGAAGGCGCCGGTACCGACGAGCGACACCGCCGCACCGACCAGTTGACTCGTCCGCTCCCAGAGTTGCCGCATCTCCTCGGCATGCTGCTCGCTGATCCGAGCCGCCCGACCGAGGTCGGACGTCAGGCGCGCGATATTCGCGGCGATGTCGATCGTCAGGGTTCCGAGTGCCATGAGGATTCCTAAAACAGGGCATCGATGGCCGCCGAGTGCGCGTCGGGGTCGTCGATTTCAAGGGGCGGCAGGGTGTCGGTCTTGATCTCGTACTCGACCTGGTAGAACGCCTGCCACTCGACGAACTCCGCCGAGGACAGACGCCGCTCCAGCTCGGCAACGGTCATGCCGAGGTCGCGAGCCAGCCGGAACAGGGTGAACCGCTCCGGCTGGCACCTCAGTTTTTTGCGTCGGTCTCGACGGCGGAGACCACAAACTTGTTCAACAAGGTGGCCTCGTCGGCCAGGCGCCCGATGGCCTCTGGTGACTTCTCGGCCAGGGCCTCGACATCCTCCAGGCTGAACAGCGGCGTGCCGTCCGGGTCGGTGATCGACAGGGCCACCAGGCGAACCTGAACAGTGGCCATGCCGCGCACGGCGCCCCCTTCCCGCCCGGACAGAGCCGACACCTCGGCGATGTACTCCGCTCGGCCCCGCACGGACAGCCCGGTGAGGGTGACCTCCCCGCCCCATTCAGGAACCGTAATCACCTTTTGCGGACGATCGGCGGCGCCCAGAATCTGCTCGCGAGTCAGCATCATTTCACCTCGTAGACGGCGCCGGTAATGGTCACGGACAGGCTGGCGGCGTTGGTGCCATCGATCGAACCGGCGTCGGACAGGCTGCGCACATACCCCTGGTAGACTTTCTTGTAGCCGTTCTTCTTGTTCAGCCGGAACCAGCGCGGCTCGCCATCGGCCTTGGCCTTCTTGGCCTCGACCTGGAAGGGATCGTCCTCGACGTAGTGCATGTCGCACGACATGCCGCCGAAGTCCTGCAGCCCAAGGGCCTTCTCCCGCGCCTCGGACACCAGGGTGGTGGTGTCGATCTCCGAGGCCTGGCCATCGAAGCCGGAATAACTCTTGTGCTGGTCGGTCTCGATCAGAGTCACCGGCGTGGCGGTACCGCCGCTGGTGTAGGCGGTGAAGTCGCTGGAGTCGATGTTTTCCAGGGTCACCTCGGTGGCCGTCACCGCGCCGACGACGCCGTCCAGGCCGTTGATTTCCGTCATGCCGGTGACGCCGGCGAGGGTCAGAACATCGCCGACCATGAAATCATGGTCGGCGAAGGTCAGCACCGCCTTGGCGGCCTTGCTGATGCCGGTGATGTTGACCGGCGTACCGGCAGCAGCGGCTTGCTGAATGAAAAAGCGCGTGCCCTGCGAGGACACAGCTCGGCTTTTGCGGGCCATGGTGGGTTCTCCACATGAAAAGCCCCGCGACGGCGGGGCGATGGGTTATGCGGGCGACTGCCAGAGCGAGTAGTCAAGGATGACGCCGTGCAGCTTGGCTGTCGGGTCATAGGTGTCCTGGTCGCCGTTGAACGCGGCCTCGAACAGCGCCGAGGCTTCGATGGCGTCCTGGGCCGCTTCGCCCAGAGCCTTGGCCTGGCCGTAGCTGGTCGCCCAGCAGGTGATCTGCATGCGCGCCTGGCGGGTGGCCCCCGCGCTGGTGAGCGAGCCGGGGCGCGTCCCGGCAATCAGGGTGTAGACGATAGCGGGACGCGCCTCGCCCTCCGGCAGTACGCCGGCGGCCACGCGCTGGCCGACCAGGGCGGTGACGGCAGCCGAGGCCAGCAGCGCGGTGCGCAAGTCGGCTTCGATCATCGCATCCCCTTCTCGCGGGCCAGCTTCTCGGCTTCCTTGACCACCCGCTGCTGGGCGTACTCCTCGAAGCGCTGCAACGCGGCCGGGTGCTGGGTCTCGAAGGCGGGCCGCAGGAACGGCGCGGCGGGCATTTTGGCCGTGCCGAACTCCAGGAAGATCCAGTAGAACGGGTCGTCCGGATTGTTCCGCGACGTGCCGCCGGCGGCCTTAAAGGCGCGCAGCTGCTTGCCGCCGAGCGGCTTGACGCCGACGAACACGCCGTATTTGTCCTTTTTCGAGCGCCGTACCTGCACGGCCTTGCGCACCGTGCCCGGCTTGCGGCGCGGGTCCGGCTCCTCGAGGACCGGCACCCGCGCCTGCGCGTCTTTGCGGATGACCTGGGCGGAGGCGCGCAGCGCGCCGCGCACCACCTTGGCACCCAGGCGCTCGGGCAGGTCTTTCAGCGTGGCCTTGAGTTCCTGCAGGCCGTGCATCTGGATTTCAGCCATCGGTCAGCCCCTCCTTTGCCAAAATTTCTAGAGATATCCCGCGTTCGCCCGGGTTGATAGCGGGCTGCAGATCGAACACCCGCCCCTTCAACAACGCCCGATCGGCAGCGGTCAGGCCGTCACGGTAACGGCAGCGGATGCGGTGGGTGATCTCGCCCTGGACCTGCTGCGCGGCCAGCAGCTCGCGGCCGCTGATCGGCTCTACCGAGGCCCAGACGGTGGCGATGTCTTCCCAGCCAGCCAGCGGCTGGCCGAAGGCGTCAGTGCCGGTCTGGCGGCGCTGGAAGGTGAGGCGGTGGCGGAGCGGTCCGGCGCGCATGTCAGGTCTCCATGAACACGCCGAACGCGTCGCCGGTATAGGCCGGCCGCGTGACGCGATAGGTACCGGGGCCGGCCAGGACGGTCGCGCGGCGGTTGCCGCTCAGCTTGGCCACCAGGTTGTCGGCACCCGGGGTGTCCTGCCAGACACGGAATTCCACGTCAGGCGGCAGCGGCCCCGGCGCCGCCGAATACAGGCCGACCGTTACGACGACGCCGGCGGCTACCTGAATGTCAGTCGACGTGGCCGCGGAGTTGCCCGCCGCCAGAATGCTCGTTTGCGTCATGGCAACTCCTGTCAGATATTGAACCAGCGATGCGGCCTCCACAGCGCCCGGGTGGCCATGGGCAACTCGTCACCCGTAACGCCCAGCACAACGGCCTCGGGATTGGCGTACCAGTGGCCGATCAACATCAGGGCGCCCTGCTCCACCGATTTGCTGAGGGGCATGGCATTACCGAGCGGATCAGGCAGCGGGTCGCCCGCAGCCACCAGCGCGCGGTTGGTCCAGGCCTCGAACGCACTCAGGGCAGCATCGGTATAGCCCTGAAGCTTGGCGTCCTCCTCGTCATGCTCGACGCGCAGGTGCGCCTTGACGGTAGCCAGCGCGATCATTTGCCGCTCCGCGCGCGGGCGTCAGACTTCGCATCTGGCAGGGTGGCGAACTTGAGATGCTCGACGGCGACCAGGGCACAGCGCTCCGGTACCTTCTGCTCGCCGCACTCGACCTCGATCACTTGGTTGCCATCCGGCGACCACTTGAAAGGGGTTTCCACGATGATTGTGACCATGCCTAATTCCTAAAGAAGGGAGGCGCCCGCAGGCGCCCGACCCGATTACACGCTCAGGGTGAGCACTTTCACTGCCTGGGAGTCGGTCAGCATGCCGCCGACGCGCTTGGTGGTGTAGAAGCCGACGTTCGGCTTGTTGGTGTAGGGGTCGCGCAGCACGCGGGTGCCGATGCGGTCGACGATGGTGTAGGCACGCTTGAAGTTGCCGAACAGCAGCGCATTGGCATCGGCCGCCACGGCTGGCATGTCCTCGTTCTCGGCGATGCCATAGCTCAGCAGGGTGGACGGCGCACCGGCTTCCAGGCCCGGACGCCACAGGTAATTGCCCTCGCTGTCCTTCAGGGTGCGGATCTTGAACAGGGTCATGTTCGCCAGCATCCACAGCGCGCCGGTGCGATAGCCCTTCTTGAGGGTGTACACCAGCTTGATCAGGTCGTCGGCATCGAAATCGCCCGCCGAGCCGCTGTGAACCTTCTGGAGTTGGCCAAAAGCCCGGGTCGCATCCGGATCGGTGCTCAGGGTGTAGGCCAGGATGCCCTTGGGCTTGTTGGTGCCGTTGCCGGTCAGGAACGCCGTACCCTCCTGTTCCGCGAACTCCCGGGCCACTTCGGCATTCAGCCAGCCCTCGGCATCGAAGAACAGGTCATCGAGGCTGGTCTGGGTGGCCTGCGGGTTGGCGTAGATTTCCCCCATGACTGCCGCGATCTGCGCCAGGGGCGGGGTGCCGGTCGCCGGGCGGGCGGCCGTTTCGCCGACCCAGCCGGAGCCCGCGCCGCCCAGGTTGACCAGCTTCTTGTAATCCGGCGTGCTGACGGTGATCTGGTCGCATACCTGGCGCATCGGCGACTCGTCGCGCAGCAGCTCCAGGATGGAGCGATCCAGCTCTTCTGGCACGGCATAGCCGCCGTCCGCCTCGACGGTGGTCTGCAGGGCTTTCTGCTGCAGTTCGGCCAGGCCGTCGTCCTTGCCCTTGCGCACAAACTGCATGAAAGCCGCCTTGTGCTCGGAAACCGCCTTGCTGCCCGTGGTGCCGGGGCGCTTGACCTCGGCCAGCTCCTTTTCCAGGGCGGATTTCAGCTCGTCCAGCTCGGACAGCTTGCCGTTCAGGGTCTCGACCTGGCCGGCGAGCTTGCCCTTTTCGGCCTCCAGCGCCTCCACGCGCTTATCGTTGACGGCCTTGAACTCGTCGAATTTCTTGCCGAGTGCCTCGGCAACGTCCTGCACGTCTTTGATTTCTACGGGCATGGGATGCTCCTTACATGCGATTGATCAGGGATTTCAGGGATTGCAGCGCTTCTTCGGCACCCGCCTCTCGCGGGGTGATCGCGCTGTAGCCTTTGGCCATGAAGGCCTTGGCCTGGGAGCCGGAAAACCCAACCTCTCGCAGGGCTCGCTCCACTTTGCTGGGCGGCGGCGTCTCGCCGCGCTCCAGCAGGGACTTCACTTCGGAAATACGGGCTTCATCGTTGGCCGGGAAGGTGACCAGGGAGACCTCCCACAGGTCGATCTCCTTGAGCAGCCAGCCGCCCTTGTCGCGGTCGTACTCCCAGTCGTTGAGGATGTAGCCGATGGACAGGCCGGACAGGCTGCCGGCCTGCATGTGCGCGTGCGCCCGCTTGGCCAGCGGGTCGGCATCGATCAGCAGCCGGCCTTTCACGTAGAGGCCGGTCTCGTCTTCGCGCATCTCGGTGTAGACGCCGATCGGCTCGCTCATGTTGTGCTGCCAGAGCAGGGCCGGCAGGCGCCCCTTGCCGGCCCAGGTGTTCAGCGACTTGAGGAAGGCGCCGGGCACGACGATGTCGGAATAGCTGTCCTTGACCCCGAACACGGAGCCGTAACCCTCGAACTCGCCGGCATCGCTGACGCTCTTGAGGGTCAGCGGCATGTCGAGGCGCTGCTTAGTCTTCATTCCCGGCCTCCGGGTCGGTGGTCATGTTCAGGGGGGTCAGGTAGATATCGCCGCCGTCGCGCGGGTTGAGATCCTCCAGCTCGCGGCAGTCGTTGGGGCTGAGAATTCCCCACTGGATACCGAGCCCGTAGCTCTCGTAGCGGCCTTTCAGGTCGCCCCGCAGCAGGGCGCCGGCATTGAATTTGGCGTAATGGGTCGCCCGGTCCTTGTCGTTCAGCAGGCCGACGCGGATGCGGTGCTCGATCCGGGTCAGGTACGGGACCAGCGCGTAGTTCACGAAGGAGATGCCGAGGTTTTCCACGTTGTTGAACGTGGCTTTCTCCAGGCTGGCGACCAGATGCGGCGGCACGCGGAAAATCGCGCAGATCTCGTCGCGCTGCATCTTGCGCGTCTCCAGGAACTGCGAATCCTCGGCATTCAGGCTGATCGGCTTCCAGTTCAGCCCCATCTCCAGAATCATCGGCTTGTAGGCATTGGCCAGGCCCATGTGCTCGCCCTGAAACTGGGTTTTCAGCCGCGCGAAGGCCTCGTCCGAGAGCTGCTGGTCCGTGGCCAGCACGCCCGAGGCCACCGCACCGTTGGTAAACAGCCGCGAACCGTGCTCCTCGGTGGACAAGCCCAGGGCGATGGCCTGCCGGGCGTAGGCAATGGGGTTCAACCCGTTCAGCCCGTCCAGGGTGAACAGGCGCACATGCCAGATCTCGGCCTGGCTCAGGGTGCGGCGCTCTCCGCTCTTGAAGGTCACCTCATAGGAAACGGACCAGTCGTCGGCCTGTTTCGGCCGCACGCAGCCCGGATCGAGCGGCAGAAGCTCGACCACCTGCCCCAGGGCCATGACCTTGTAGGCATAGAAGTTGCCGCGCAGACACAGACAGGCCACCAGCAACTCCCAGAACTCCTGGGCGGTCATGTAGCCGTTCGGGGCCACGCTCAGCAGGTAGTGGAGCCTGTGGCTGGTGGCCGTGACCCGGTTGCGCCCGACCTCCTTGAGCAGACGGCACGGCAACATGCCCACCGACTCGGACAGCACCCGCACACAGCCGAACACGGTGGTCATCTGCATGGCCCGGCTGGTCGTGACGGTCTGGCCGGTCACGGTTTCGTAGCCGACGCCCAGCGCAGCGGCAAGGGCGGCGGAGGTGTCGATAGGCACGGCCGTCTTGGTGCCGAACAGGTCGCGCAGCTTTGCAATCATGCCCATCAGAGCGTCCTGATTCCGTGTTTGATAAGGTGGTCGGAAAGGGTGTCTTCGCGTTCCTGGCCGGCAATGGCCCGGCCGATCGCCATGATCAGCGCGACGGCGCCGTCGATCTTGTTGTCGTCGCCCTGCTTGATCGGGCGCACCACGTCGTCATTGCCCGGCAGGTGCTTGCCGATCACGTTGCCGATGCACCAGGTCATGATCGGGTGCCCGTCATGGTGGAAGCGGCCCGACTCGATGGCCGCCTCCAGCTCCTTCATCGGCGCGCTCATGTGGGTGTAGTTCTGGGTGATGACCACCGGGGTCAGGCCCTCGTCCTCCAGCGCATGCGACAGGCCGGTGGCTCCGAACGGGTCGATGGGGCTTTCCCGAACCGGGCTGAACCGGTGGGCCTCCTTGGCCTCGGCCAGGATTTCGCGGTAGTCGACCTCGGCGCCCTCGGTTTCGATCAGGTGACCGCTGTTCACCCAGGCCTGATAGCGCTCGGCCATGCGCTGGTTGTCGCTGTTGCGCACGGTGTCTTCGGGCACCCAGAAGCGCGGCGCCACGCAGTAGTAGTGGTTCCGGCCGTCGATCTCCCGCCAGAACAGGCGGGCCATGCTGTTCATGTCCAGCTTGCGCGCCAGGTCGAGGCCGAGAATGCACTCCCAGCCCTCGAACTGCTCCAGCGTCAGGCTACGGTCCTCGCAGGCCTTCCAGGACTCGAGGTTGAAGAAGCCCGCCTTGGCCGAGACCCAGATGTTCAGGTGCTTGGTCTTGAAGGTGTTGGTGAAGCGTGCCGAGCGGATCGCACGCTGCTGCTGGCTCTCCAGGTACTCCTGATACACCGAGACCCCGATGTTCGGATTGGCCTTGGCCATCACCGCGGGGTCGGTCCAGTCGTCGCCCTCGTCGACGGTCCAGATCCAGCCGAACAGCTCGTCGTCGGGAACGATGCCCGCCAGCATCTCGATCACCTGGCGGCGCTTGTCGTAGCACGGCCCCTCGATGTTCGCGCCGGCGGTGGTGATGATGAACATCAGCGGCTGACGGCGGGCGCCCATGCCGGTGAGCATGGTTTCGTAGAGCGCGGCGCTGTCGTGCTCGTGGTATTCGTCGACGATCGCGCAGCTGGGCGAGGCGCCGTCGCCGGGGTTGCCGATGATCGGCTCGAAGCGACTGGCATCGGCCGGGCGGTTCATATTCGAGGCATTGACCTCGATGCCGGCCGCCACCACCAGCTTCGGCGAGCGCACGACCATCAGGCGGGCCGGGCGGAACACCTCCCAGGCCTGCTTCTCGGTGGTCGCCCCGGAGTAGACCTCGGCGCCGAACTCGTTGTCGGCGGTGAACATGCTGATGCCGACGCCGGCGGCGATCACGCTTTTGCCGTTCTTGCGCGGCACCTCCCAGTAGCTTTCGCGAAAGCGCCGGAAGCCGGTTTTCTTGCGCATCCAGCCGAAGGTGCAAGCCAGGCCGAACAGCTGCCAGGGCTCCAGGCTGATCAGTTGCCGCTTGAAGGCCCAGTCGCCTTTGGTGTGCGGCAACAGCTGGATCAGCTTGAGCTTCTTTTCGGCCTTGGCCGGGTCGAATTTGTACGGGTAATCCTTGGCCTTGCTGGCCGCCAGGTCGTCGAAGTGCCGCTGGATCGCCTGATGGATGTAGCGGCAGGCCGGGAATTTGCCGCGCAGCACGTCCTTCGCCCACTTCGTCGCCCTGGCTACGTTCGGGTGGGAAGTAGCCATGCGGGCAGTTACCCCGCCAGCAGGTCGGCAAACGGGTTGTCGCCAGGCTTGTTCTTGTTGCCGCCGATCAGCCGGGAGCGGCTCGACGGATCGAGGCCGAGCAGCGAGCCGAAGGTGACGATCTGGCGCATGGCTTCATTGGCTGCGGTCAGTGCCGGGTTCTTCATCGGCGAGCCCATGGCCGACTCGACCACGATGCCATCGGCCTGCACCGACTCCTCGGCCAGCCGCCACTTGTCATAGGCGACGCAGAAGGCCTCGACGTTGTGCATGTCGGTGATCGACAGCACGCGCTCGCGCAGCAGCTCGGGCACGATCATCTCCCACATGGCGGTCGCCCGCGGGCTGAGCCAGCCGGGGGCGTCGATATGGGTGACCTCGGAAAATTGGGGTTCCGCCTGGTTCAAGGCGCGCTTTCCGGGGTTTCCGGCGAGCGCTTTCTTGGCCGTCGGCTTGGGTTTACGGCCGCGACCAGCGACCTTCGCGACACCTGCCATCGGCCAACTCCTGAATTTTTAATTTCGCGGGCGTGAAAAAAGACTTCAGGGCGCGGTCTTGGCGCACGAGGGCTGAAAGTTTCGACCCTCCCCCTCCCCTGCAGGCCCAGGCGCACCGCCTTGGCGTCTCATGGCACGCGGCGCTGCTGGTTGCCGAAGCCGCCGTCCTCCCGCGCCGTCTTGGTCGAGTGACAGGAATGGCAGAGCCCTTGCCAGTTCGAGCGATCCCAGAACAGCTTCATGTCGCCCTTGTGCGGGGCGATGTGATCGAGGTCGGTCGCCGCAGCGACGCGGCCACGCCGCTCGCACTCAGCACACAGCGGATGGGCAAGCAGGTATGCGGCTCGGGCCTTTTGCCACTTGTGGCCATAGCCCCGCTTGGCACTGCTCTCGCGCTGCGCGTCATGGCGGCGCGCCTCAGCCTTGGCCAGGTGCTCATGCTTCGGGCAATAGCGAGCGCCTCGGATCAGCGCACCACAGCCTGGCGCGCAGCACGGCTTGAGCGGCTTCACAGGCATGGCTTACACCTCCTCGACTTTCCGCTCGGCCCAGCGCTTGCTCAGGGCGCGCACTTGATCGATACCGAGGATGCCGACGAACCCGCCCGTGAATAGCGTCCAGGCCATGTTCAGGCCGGCCGCCTGCACTGCCAGCCCGACGATCATTACCAGCAGCGCGCCGGCCGCTGCCTCGAGCAGCGTGCGCAGCAGGCTCGGCTGATCGCCATAGAGCTGGATGCGGAGGTAGGACAGGACGAAGGTCAACGTCATGGCCAGGCCATGCTCGCGCAGGGCAAGCAGGACACCGGCCCAGAATTCAGGCGACTTCTCAGGCATTGGCATCTCGATATCCCCGCGCGGGGCGTGATAGGCGGCCCGCTACGCTGTCCCGCCAGGGAGCAAAGGATGCGAGGGGCCGAAACAAAAAAGCCCCGCACGATGGCGGGGCTTGGAATGGATTGGCGCAGGGGGCGAGCCCGGCCGTTGTTCGCTTATCGCTGGCAGTGACTTCTGCCGTCGCCTGGATTGCGCCGGAAAAGAAAAGCCCCGGCCAGATCGCTCTGTACCGGGGCTGCAAACTGTCGTCATCATGCACGCGCAATAGCCACATGATGGAATTAATTTTGATGGATCGATGGATTGCCTGTCAACTAATCAAGCGGCCTCGCAAGCCATGACACCCTCCGCCATCAGGATTCTCCCGGCCTCCTCCAAGGCCTCGCTCGCCATCTCATCCAAGGTCTTGTGGATGTTCCGTCGCCATTCCCGCCGAGTGGGCTCCGGACGGCCATCCGGGTCCCAAGTGTTCATGTCGTAGAAGCTGTCCCCCAGCACGATCATGTCGGACGACCTGGACTCTATCCGCTTGCGCCTCACCTTATCGGCAGCGAGAGCCGCCTTGATGACGGCGGCTTGCTTGGAGGGAGAGGCGCCAACCGGGATATCCACGCTGACGGTCGGAGCCGGTTGGACTCGCGCGCCCTTCAGCTTCGGCACTGCCCATGCCGTCACCGCCTTGTAGAGGAACAGCTTCGGCGCCGGCGTAGCGATCAGCGGGCGGAGCTTGCCGATTGCCTCAACCTTGCGAGCCTTGTGCGTGCTGTACTTCGCAACCAAGGCATGCCAGTGGCGTTCCTTCAGCTTTTTATGGAGGACCGCAAACACCAGGCAATCGACCAGGTTGCTGTCGATGGCCTCGACACCGCCCAAACGGCCGAGCACCTCAATGCCGGCGCCCTCATCGGCATGCGCGCTGTACAGCTTCTGCCAAGCCTGCTTGGCCGTGTTGTCGATGCATTCTGCCGCCAGGCAGCGCACGACGGCGCTCAATACGTCACGGTAGATAGTCACGCTGCTTCCCCTTCTTCGAACTCCGAAATGCGAACCCGTACAACCCCGCCGCTTACCGTCTCCTGGCTTACCCGCAGTTGTGTCACGAATCGGCTGTCGTCGATGCCCAGCGCATCAGCCAAACCGTCGCGACCAGCCTTGAAGCTGGCCAGCATGTTGTCGTCATCGCGCCGGCGCCTATCCGGCGGGACGAACTCAACGTCCAGCAGGATCCGCGGCGTGCCGCTTACATCAATCCGCGACTGCCTGGTGAGTGCGAAGCAAACCCCTCGGTAGGACTTCGCCACCTTGCTGCGCTTCGTCCAGTGGATGCGGGCATTCGGGCTCAGCTCCTTTGGCGGCCAAGGCAATACGATCTCGACCATTTCAGGGCCTCCCTTTTGGTGATTCCAGCAAAGCGCTAGGGGCCAGAGCCGGCGCGGCCTCCGGCAATTCTGCGGAGTCGGTCAAACCCGCCACCGTACCGCCGTGAATCGCGCCGAAACCACGCTCATCCAGCCAGCCATGCCACTTCTCCAGCGCCTCACGCTTCAGGGCATCGGCACTGGTCTGGATGTAGGCCTGCGCAATCGAGCTCATCGTGTGGTTGAGCAGCATCTCGCCGATCAGGTAGTCGACCCCCAGCTCGGCCCAGCCGGTGCGGGCCAGCTTGCGCAGATCGTGGCTAGACCACTGCCCGCCGCCCAGGCCGGCGAAGATCGCGCTGGCCGCCTTCTCGCTGATCGGCTGACCGCTGCGCCCTGGGAACAGGAAGGCCGGCTCCTTGCCCTTCGCCTGCTGGATCTCGCGGTACCGGCGCAGCAGCGCGCAGGCCTGCTCGGTCAGCGGCAGCACATGCTCGGTCCGAGTCTTGGTGTTCTCTGCCGGGATCAGCCAGACCCGCTCGCCCAGGCTGATATGCCGCCAGCGCGCCTGCCGGGTTTCGCCGATCCGCGTGCCGTGCGCCAGCATCATCAGGGCCAGCATCCCCTCTGCCGGCGCCGCCTCGAAGCGCGCCCCCAGAGTCGCCAGTAGGCTCTCCACATCCATGCCGTGCAGGCGTGCCGCCCTGGGCTTCACCTTGGTCTGCACGAAGTCGCTGAACTTCACCCCGTCGATAGGGTTCTGGTCGATCATCTCCAGTCGCATCGCCTGGCGGAACGCCACGGCCAGCACCCGCAGGATCTGCCGCACGTAGATCAGCGACACGCTCTCCTGCAGGGGCCACATCAGCGCGCGGTCCAGCGATTGACGGTTCAGCTCAGCCAGCCGCATCTCACCGATGCGCGGCAGCAGATGGCAATCGATCATCGACCGGACGCCCGTCTTGCGCTTGGCCGACAGCGCGCGATCCCGGGCGGCACGATCCCGGTACCACTCCAGCAGCTCCCCCACCGTCGACCAGCCGCCCCGGCCCACCGCCGCACCCGGATCGGCCGCCAGGCGCGCCAGCACCTCGGGCAACACCGCCAGCGCCGCCTTCGTGTTCAGCTCCGGCCAGCCGGCGAACCGTTTCCACTCGCCCGCGGCCCGCACATCCCAGCTTCCCCGGGACCGCTCCTCGAGGAAACGCAGGCGCAGCGCCGGATGCTGCGCCGCCCGCAGCCGACCCACCTCGGGCCGTGCCGCCTGCCGCCGGATCTCCGCGTCCGACATCGCCACCGTCAGCGTCATACTGCTCAATTCAATCCCCCTGCATCGTCGAATCCATCAGCTTCTTGGCCAGCTCCTCGCGCCGCTCGACAGACGCGAGGGCACTGGCCAGATCGCCTACCTCACAGGCTCTTCAGGATCGCCTGAAGCTGACGCAGCTTCTCCAGGTTGGCCTCGTTTGCCTCATGCCCCTGCTCGATCTGGAGCGCGGCCTCCTCAACGCGGCCTGCGATCTGCTCCATCTGCCGGGCCACGGACCGGCCAAGAGCCACAATCTGTGCGGCGATATCCCCAAGAATCTCGATGGGGCTTTGGCCTGCCGGCTGTACCGCGGGCTTGGCTTTGACTGAGGGCATTTCGATCTCCTTTGGCAGAGGCTTCTCTTGAGTGGTGATACGGCGGTACTGGTCATGGCGACGCAGGATCAGCCCGGCCTCGGCAAGATCGCGCAAGCAGGCCCGGGCAACTCGCATATCCGGCACGCTGCCGGTGACGCGCTTCATGGCCGCAATGACCTGAAACTCTCCCCAAGCCTCTTCGATGGGCACGAACTCGTAGATTTTCCTGGCGATGCTTGACTGCCCCTGAAGCTGAGCGTCGATCTTCGCTTTTTGCTGGCTCATGCCATGGACTCCTTCTTGGCCTTCAATGCGTTGCGCAGGCCGGCCAAGGCGCTGCGACCTACCTCCGGCGTGCGGACAGATACCCGCTCCGGCAGCGCCTTCGGGATCTCCCGCAGCGGCTCGCCGGCCAGGGACATGCGGATGGCGGCCGTGTAGTTGCGCTCGAACAGCTTGCGGCTGCGCTCCTCGGGAAGATTGGCCAGCTCGTGGAAGCCGGTTTCGCAAGCGGCGTGGTGTACGGCCGGATGGCTCCATTCCTTGGCGGACGACGGGTGGGCGTTCGCGCAGGCCTCGCGGTAGGCTCTATCCGTGCTCGGCAGCCCCAGCATCTCTGCAGTCGGCAAGCACCACGCCACGAACTGCCCGATGCTCGGCGCAAAGGCCGAACCACTGCGCCGGCACTGCTCGATGCCGAAGCGCACCTGCTCGATCGTGCGAATCCCCGAAGCCTGCAGCCCCTTGGTCCAGCTGCGCTTGGCCAGCGCCAGCGCCTTGTCGTCCGGCCACGCCTGACGCCAGGCCGGGAAGATTGCCTGCAACTGCAGGAAGACCATGTCCACCACCGCGGCGGTTTGCTCGTCGACCTCGCCGAGCGGCTGGATGGAAACCTGCCCAGCGGGAAGCGCCTGCCCGGCAGCGAGCCGCGTACCGGTCATGGCGACCACGTTCCGGATCGGCTTCACAGGTCGTACTCCGTCATGGTCCGCCAGCTGTCGTCCTCGAAGTCCGGCCCGTTGGCGCGGCGCTGGCCCTTGCCGGGGAAGTTCACCACCGCGGCCGGCCGGGCAGCAGCCTGCACGGCATCGCGCTTGACCCAGTTGACCAGGGCGGCCAGCCACTCGCGCTCGGTCTTCGCCAGCCCCTTGGCCTCGTGATGGATCACGAACCCCGCGATGGCTTCGCGGTTGAACAGATCCGGCGACAGGCCGGCCATCGTGGCGCGGGCCTTGAGTTGGACCTGATCGGGAACCCACTCCAAGTGCATGGGGAACAAACCGGTGACCGGTTGCTCAGGCGGAACGGTAGGGGCCAGCGACGGATCTTGCTCTGCACCGGCAGGCGCGGCGCCCTCGCCCGCGGGAGTGAGAGAGGGTTTTACCTCTGTATCTGTTTCTGTATCTGGGGGCGTTTCTGTAACGTTACATGCCTGTTTCTTGTCCGCCTTCTTCTTCGCACGATGCGCTGCAACCCGCGCCGCGCTTGAGTCGGAGAGGTATTGACGCTTATCCCAGGCGGTCGGGCGGTTGTCCTCTGTTATCAGCCTCTTGCCCAGCAGGACGGCCTTGGTTGCCGCCCACTCTTCGCTGCTGATGCGAAGCTGAAACGCGACTTCGTCATCGTGTAACGTTACATCGCCGTTACTGCAACGCAGGCACAACAGCATGATGTAACGGCGCTGGTTGGCTTCGCTGAGCATCTGGACCTTGGGATCGGTGGCGAACTCGCCATACATGCGGAACCACTGGTTGGCCATCAGGCAACCCTCCCTGCCAGCTTCTCGCCCAGCAGCGCCAGCCCCTTGCGCGTCACCAGCACCTGCTCGGCGACCTTCTGCTGTCCGGTATCGTCATCGATGCCGATCACCTTCAGCTTGTGCACCAGCACGCCCTGCTGCAGGCGCGGCTGATAGGCCAACCAGCGGCTGGAGCCGGCCCGGCGGTAGATCCAGCGGTTCTCCTGCATCCACTGAAACAGCGCCTTGGGCTGCATGCCGACCTGCTTGGCCGCGTCGGTGATGCAGATCGCGCCAGCGGTCTCGGTCAGCACCTCCAAGGCGCGCACCTTCGGTGCCTGCTCGGCGACCACTAGTTGCAGGTGGTTGTTCTGCTCGGCCAGATCGGCTGCCATGCGCAGCGCTTCGGGAAGGGTTTGCGGAATTGCAGGAGCGTGACATGTCACGCCATAGCTTCCCGTCTTGCGGATGCTCGGCAGCACCTCGCCCACCACCCACTCCTCGAAGCGCTCGGCGGCTGGAAGCTGGGACTTCATCACCAGGCGGTACAGGTCGCGCTCGGGGATGAGCGTCGTCTCCTGCATACCACCCGCAGTAGGGAGGCGGCGTTTCACCGCCCCCTTGCAATGATCGGCAACGGCGTCGCGTGCACGGGCATACCCCAGCACCAGGGCAACATCCTTCGCCACGAACCACGGCTCCCCGTCGATAGCCACGACGCGAACCTCGGCCTTCTCGAAATTGAACAACTGGAGCTCTTGGGTCATAATCTCCCCGTATCGTTTTGGCGCTTAGGCGCCCATGAAGAAGCCGGGCCGTCATCCGGGCTTTTTTATTGCCTGCGGTTTGGCCTATCAGGCTGCCTTCACCGAGGCTTCCAGCACGTCCAGGCTCTGGCGTGCATGCCCGATCTCGCGCCGGATCAAGGCCTCTTCGGTCTGGCTCACATGGCCGTCCTCGAGCGCGTCGTGCACCACGCGGGTCACATCGGCCACTTCCTTGGTCATGTGCAGCAGGGCGGCCGCCAGGGTCTGCGGCTGGGCCTTCTCCTTGGCCACCAGCTCGAAGCCGAACTCGGCAGCCAGGACCTGCAGCGGGCGCACGTCATCGGCATGCAGCAGAATCTGGAAGAACTGCTCGACGTTGAGCCGGTGCGCATCGTTGTTGGGATTGGCGCGCTGGAGCAGCGAGACGTGGCTGACGCCCATCTTCCGGGCCAGATCCTTGGCGCCAGCGTCCAGTACTGCGTCATGCAGGGCCTTCAGAAACTCATCCATCCGTAAAACCCCTCTGCTCTTTCAGTCGCGCCCTGAAAGGGATCAAGGCAATCTGGAATCACTGGAAGCCACCGCCGGGATTGGCTTGTGCGATGGCTGGAAATTGGTCACGGGCGCCGAGTTAGGCGGCGCTGCGCTTGGGGGATGCCTCTGCCAAAAGCCAGGCAGCATCGAACGGATTTCCACGCTCGGCAGCAGCGGCTGCCAGGCGAACTGCGTAGTCGGTTTCGCCGGTGTATTCAGTACGCGGCAGAGCACCTGTGGTAAGCCACTTGTAAATGGCTCGTTGGCTCACCCCGCAAATAGCCGCGGCATTTGCAACGCCACCGGCCTTGTTGATCGATTCTCTTAGCGCGCTCATTGGCGCCTCCAAAGCAAAATTTGAACTTACGGTACATATTATGCCGGTACTGAAAGTACATGCAAGCGCATGCAAAAATGAACCTATGGTTCAATCAGAAGAAATACGCAGAGAGTTCGTGAGGCGCCTTAAGCAAGCTCTTTCCAAATCAGAGATTGCAGAATGGGGGGCTGGCTCTCGCCTTGCAGAAATCACAGGGAAAAACCCTAAAGCCGCCAGCAAATGGCTGAATGGCGAAGCCATGCCTGGACGGGCCAACATGCAGGCGATTGCAGATGAACTGCATGTCAGCATCCAGTGGCTCCAGTATGGCGAGGGGGAGATGCTTCCTGGCGACTCGGGCAATGAGCCGAACGCCGAGCCAGGCCCGCCTGTGCCCGCGGCTGATAACCACAAAGAGGCCGCCGCGGCCAAGGTGCTGGAGATGCTACAGCGGCACGGAAAGGGCCTGAGTGCGGCCGTCAGAAAGCAGATCGTCGATGCCGTCGCTGACTCCCTGGCCGAGTCAGTGCCCGCGACCGTACCGCAAAACAACGTCATCATCGCCGACTTCTTGCCCCCCGTCCCGCCCGGTGACGCGATTCGCATCGCACACTACGACGTCCGGACGGCCCTAGGCGGCGGGCAACTGGTCCCGGACTACCCCGAGATAATGCCGGATCTGCTCGTCAGCAAGCAGCACCTGCAGGAACTTGGCGTCATCTACAAAGACCCCTGCCACCTCAAGATGCTGACCGGCTACGGCCAATCTATGGCGCCCACAATCCAGCACCTAGACCCGATGATCGTCGATGTGAGCATCCGCGAGTTCGAGGGTGACGGGATCTACTCATTCGTTTGGCAAGGCCATTTCTACACCAAGCGCCTGCAGGTCGCCGACGCGGAGCATTTCGAGATGATTTCGGACAATCCGAATCACAAGGACCGGATGATCCGGATCGACGATACCTACATCCAGGCCCGCGTCCTGCTGGTCTGGAACGCCAAGAAGCTGTGATCGGCCTGCTCGCCGGATTGGGCAGGATGTAAGAGGAAACGATGAAACGGAAACCTATTGGCTTCTGCACAAAATGCAGAAAGCTGGCCTACAGCGTTACCCAGATCAACGACCGTTGCGGTGTGCGGTACAACGGGAAGCGCTGCCTAGGGACCATCAGCAGCGCGCTGAACGAGAATGACTGGGTGCCATGTTCATTCTGCCAGGGCGAAGGGTGTGAAACGTGCGAGCAAGCCGGATGGCTCCGAGCGCGCATGAACTAGAATGCCAACCATATAAATATACGAGCGAAAAATGACAGAAAAAGTCTACATCGCAGACGACTCTCCACCAATAACTCTTGAGCAGCTATTTGACTTCCTTTCCGCCAAAGGCATTAACTCTAAATGCAATTTCTGCGGAAGCGAAGATAACTGGGAGTTCCCAATTCAAGAGTCCGAATATAATGAACGCACAACAAACCCAACGCTAAGTATATTCAAAATACACGAAAAAAAATCAAATAAAAACGATATAGAATGCATTGCAATAAACTGCACAAACTGCGGAAATGTCTTAACAATAAGAGCATATAAAATTTCAGAGCACGCATCCCAAAAGGATAGCCACCATGGGTGAGGTTGTCAGTGGGAGCTGGCCGGCGCGCAGTGGAGGTGGCTATACTGGAAGCGGAGAGCCTCCAGGAGGTGAAAAATTGGAAAGCAGGGTAAGCCGCTTAGAGAGCGATATTGAGTACATCAAGCGAGACGTTTCCGAGCTGAAAGGAGACGTGAAGACACTAGTATCCAGCATGTCGACCGCCCAAATCGACATTGGCAAAACCGATGTTAGGCTTTCCAATATCGAAAGCCATATGGTAACCAAAGGCAAGCTAGCCATGTATACCCTGCTGGCAGTCCTTTCTACCCTTGGCGGAATTTTTGGCGCCGGTTGGTGGGCTATTCAGCAATACCTAATTCCGGTATTGCGCGGCACCGGACACGTATAACCCGGCGAGCCCAATCCACCACTCGCCGAAAAACTCTATCCAGAGCCCCGCCCCGCGCGGGGCTTTTCGTCTCTGCCCTCCCCGCCATCAGAATAGGGATTCCTCCCTTTCCGCCGTCTCGAAGCCCCGATCACCTACTGGTTCGGCCTCGCCCTCCTGGCGCTCCCATGTCAGCGTAACGCTGCCGTCCTCGTTCCTGGCCATCCCCAAGCCATCCGTCTCAGCCAGCAGCTCCATTACCCCCTCCCACGCTTCGTCCGGATCGGTGTCCAGCCGGTGAATAGTCACTTGGCGCTCTGACTGCGCCTTTGGCGCGTTGATCATCGCCGATACCCGTAACCCAAGCCTCTCTAGCGGAGTGATCTCCTGAGGCTGCTGCTGGGCTTTCCTCTTGGCCATATGCTACTCCTTATACTGTATAAACATACAGTATCCATTTACACACACAGAGCCAAGCCATTACTGCCAACTCGGTCACAACCCTTTCCGAGGGGCGGTTTTGGTGTTCAAAGAAAATTTGTACTTTTAGTTCTTGACTGGCTCTGTACTTATGGTTCATATTTTTCTCATCGGCAGCACAGCGCCCGACAGGCAGCGAGCCGGCGCCTTCAAGTCCGGTACAGGGGGAGCCTCGCCCCGTGACCCGCAGCGTAGAGGGTCCTTGATCAAGGGAGAGCCAGTGGGCGAAGAGCCGCGACTGGCTGTCGGGCTTTCATGGCCCCCGAGAAGCAATGCGCCCAGCCGGACGTGGCGCCAGTAACACCGGCCAGAAAGACCGATTTCCTCGATGCCCTTGGAGACAGGGGCATCCGGGAAACCAACCGGAGAAAACACCATGCTCAAAAAGCTCTGCGCGCTATTCCGTCGCAAGAAAGACCCCGTCCAGCCAAAGCCCGAGCGGCGCCCAGAAGGCACCACAGCTCGACCAGCTGGCTGCCTGCCGAACCGAAGCTATTCGTCAGGAAGGCCCGCACCCAGCGGCCAGCCGGCCAGCGAAAACCCGATGCTCAACCCGCTCCACCCGCTGAACCCCGTAAATCCGATCTACGCCGACAGCGACGACGACTGCCGGCGCCGCAGCCATGAGCCTTCCAACAGCAGCCACTGCTCGAGCAGCAGCTGGAGCAGCAGCGACAGCGGCAGCAGCAGTTCCAGCTCGTCGAGCGACAGCGGATCGAGCAGCTCCAGCAGCAGCGACTGACACGGCGGCGCCCAGCGCGGGCGCCAACTGACAACCGACACAGAGGAGCAAGGCATGAGCGCCAGCCCCATCGAAAGCTGCTACGTCAGCACCGCAACCAGCCTCCGGCGGCCGGACACCGACCTCGGACTGACGAAGATCCTGTGCCTCGGCCTTGCTCGCCAGGTCGACAACCTACAGTCCAGCCTCTCCGACTCAACCAACCTCGCCGAACGCCTGGCTGACCAGCTATCCCGCCTGCGCGCCGACAACAACCGGATGCGCCAGCAGCTGGACGACCTGATGCGCCCTGCCGACCAAATCGAAGCCGTAGCCGGCAGTCACAAGTAGCACAAACACAAGCGGGGCCGTAGCCGTTCGGCATACCTGTAGCGATTGAAGGGAGTTTGCTGAAAAGCCCAAAACGTGACCAATTTCACAAAACTACAAAGCACGCTATCATTTGCACGCCGCTGGCGAATCGGCATGCCTGCAGCGTTAGCCGACTACTGCTTACAGTCATGCTGGTGGCTCGCCCCCACCAGTAGAGCGCGCTGCAGGTTCGAGTAATTCGCAAGCCATGTTTGTGCTCATCTCCTGCTTTTGGCTGTATCTGCGCAGTTGGCGACAGAGCAGATGACAGGCCGGAAAGACGGCCATCCTTCCCCGCTCCAGGCAAGGCACCCCTCCTTGGGCAACCAGACTTTTAAGCCCGTGCCGGCTCGGCATGCGAAGGCGTCAGCGCAATCGAGACTTCGTTGCAGGTCAGCGCCGAAAGCGCCGGACTAAAGCGCGCCTTCGTTCGAGTAAACCGGAAGCCAAGGCGCCGCCCGAATGGACGAAGCCGAAATAGAAGGTATCTGCGCCTTCAGCGACAGAGCAGACGCTTGGCCGGCGTAACCGGCTATCCCTCCCCCCGCTTTTGTGGGAAGGACCTTCCCACCGTAGGGTATAGCTAGGCCCCATCCAAGGGCTTAGCTTACTGAGCACTCCCCAGCTAATCCGGGAGAAGTTGCAAGAAATGCTCATGTCAGTCCAAGCCGTCGGCAGATCGGTATGTCGTCAGCGTCAGCCGGCCACCTCCGAAGTGGCCACGCCGGTATCTCGTTCCCGGCAAGGCGCGCAGTCGGTTCAAGTAATCTGCAAGACACGGAAGTATTCACCGGATCAGTCTGTAGTCACGCAGATGTCGACAGAGTGACCGTCTGGCCGGCGTAACCGGCCATCCTCTTCGCTATCCCATTCTCAAGCTGACCTGAGCAAAGCTCAGCAAGGGCTATTGCCCGTTTAGCTGCGTGCTACATCCTCGGTCTACGCTAAGAAGACCGTCGGCAGATCGGCATGCCGGCAGCGTTAGCCGGCCATTGCTCAAGGGTGGTCATGCCGGGTTCCACGACCCCGGCAAGGCGCGCAGCCGGTTTGAGTAATCTGCAAGCCGCGGACTTTACGTCTACCCAGTTGGCAGGCACGCCAATGGCGACAGAGTGCCCGCCTGGCCGGCGTAACCGGCCCTTTCTCCTCCTCACCTACCTTCTGTCTTACAAAGATCCAGCCGCTTGGCTAGGTATACGGCTCGTGGCCTACCTTACGAAGGCCGTCGGCGGATCGGCATGCCGGCATGTGTAAGTCGGCCATTCCTGCAATGGCCACGCTGGGCCCATATCCCCAGCAAGACGCGCCAGTCGGTTCGAGTAATTCGCAAGTCGTGGGTGTTTCCTCCCATTCCTGCTGGTAGGCACGCCAGTGGCGACAGAGTGCCCGTCCGGCCGGCGTAACCGGCCACACCCTCTCTTCCCCCGTCCCCATCAGAAAGCCACCTCGCCCGAGGCGGCTTTCCCATGCGTACGACAAGGAGAACAGCCATGCAGGACATCGAGCCGGGCCGGCGCCAGCAGGCAGCCCGGAAGCGCCCCCCGAACGAACCCCACACGCCACCCTGGCCTGGCTACTGGCTGGCAACTCGATAGGCATCGACGCAGTGAACGCAGCCGACTGGCGGCGCCACGTAGAGGCGCTGGCCACGCTCGCCAAGGTCGAGGGCACGAAGAATCGGCACGGCGCGAAGTTGCCGGGGCGGTGCTGTCCATGACTGCCAAGAACGCCGCCGAACGTAAGCGCGAAGAGCGCGAGCGCAAGAAGCTCAAGGAAGAGGAACGCCTCGCCCGCCTCCTCTCCCGCCGCATCAAGCTCGACCTGTTCCACGCCACGGATGCCAAGCTGGTCCGCTCCATGGAGCGCACCGACATCGAGGAACCGCAGGATCTGATCACCCGGCTCATCCATGGCGCCGACCGCCTCAGCGATGAGGCCCTGGCCGAACTGATCCGCCTGCCGTAGCTGTCACGCCTATCTGTCACGGAGATATAGCGCGCGCACCGCTACGCTCGCCGTATTTTCTGATCCGGCACTGCATGCCGAAGAGCATGTAACTCGCCGGCATCCTGGTTCAGATGATGGACCACCCTCAGCAGCCGCTGGCGAAGTAGTCCGTTATCGAGCTGTTCAATCGCTCGCATGACCTCAATCGCAGCCGCCTCATTGTTCGCAGCTACTGAATCCAAAGTTTTGCGGATGTTTCTCACTATTCGGCTCACAAGATTCTCCCCCTGAAAATTTGGGCCGGGCTCGTTGGACCATAGGATTTCCTTTTGATTTCAGCCGTTTGAGTTCGAACAGCACCGTTTGTCGGGAGAAAGAGCCATGAGTACCTTTGCCGTCTTCGGCATGACCGAGCACTACGCTCGCGAGGAAGCCCGGAAGAATACGCCGACCGTCGTTTTGAAGGTTCAACTGACCGAAGCGCAATGGCTCGAAGCGGTCGAGCTGCGAGCCGAGAAGACCATGGGCGGCGCCCGCGTCGTCCAGCTGAGCCCCCTGTTCGACGCCCCGCAATTCGCCCGGTAGTACATTGAACTGCTGCGCAAGTCTGGAAAGGCCCGCGACCTCAAGATCCGCGCGAAAGTGAAGGCTGACGTGCCGGCAGCTGCCACATAGGCATTGAAAAGTGCCAAGCAATCTGCCATCTATAACTATTAGATAGCAGCGCGTCTTAAAAATTTGAGCAACCCTGTATCGTTCAACACTAGCGGATTAATCAAACCATCGTATCTCGGCTTCCATATTGCTCTTATTTCATATTGTCCTGAGAAATCCTTACCTTTAATTAAGGCCGGATGATGACCCCAATTTTTTCCATTCCACTTTTCGTCTCTTTCTCCGTATTTGACTTCTTGTAGGATCTTAAGCTCAACAGGAATAATTGAATTTAATGTTTCAGTTAGCCTCAAGTAAAAGCCTAGCGGCTCTTGAATTTCAACACATGAATCCGCGCCCTCAAATTCCTTCATAACATCAATAGAGAGCTTTGAGGACGAGCAGTGTACAAAACAATCAGGATGATCAAACAACATCCCAAAGGTGCAATTCTCAATAGTTATTTCGCCCCCATTGACAGGCTCAATAACCCCAAACTCCCTGAGTGCTTTAATATCTAAATTTGAATCCCCTGAGTCTTTGGTTGATGCATAAGTAACATAGTGGGTTACGGTTTTCTTTCCTTCATTTTCATCAGCAATTCCATTTTTGTGCTCCGACTTTCTAAAGTCATGTAGGGTTCCTATTCGTATACTCCCAAGAGATAGAAGAGAGTCGCTATAGCGGCTAGGAGCGTATCGATAAAATTTTCTGTTAATCATTTATTTTCCTTAAAAATAACGCTACAAGTAATTGCTCTAGAGCGATTTCTCAATCACTTGCCATATGACTTTTTTGTGATTCGGCCTCTATCGCTGGCCCAATTAATACTCTGAACCCACATAAATGGCCATAGGCCATCATTGTTACAGAAAACCAATCTCCTACCTATTGCCGAAGCCGAAGCGATGGCCTGCACCGCCTCGGCGAGAAGAAAGACTGCGTCCGCTGCAACCCGGTGACTAAATCGGCCAAGACCAAGGAGCCGGTGAAACAGGTGGAGTTCGCCGGCGTGGTGAGATTACGCCGTTGACGCGGCGCTGCTCCTGGGGTTAGTTTTGCCCCGTCCCGAAAGGGATGGAGCGTAGAAACTCCTCAGGTACAGCGGTAGACCGCACCCGACAGCCTTTGCGGTTTTTTTGCGCCCGCGCCATGCGTTATGGCCGGGAGGGCGACGGATACAACACCCGAAAGGGGAAGAAGTCCGCTCGGCTGTACCCGAGTTTCTAACCTCCCGGCCACCCGCCGGCGCGCGTAGAAACGTTCCGGCTGGTGCTCACGCACTCGTACAGGAGCGTTTCCTATGGCCAGTAGCGCCCAAGTAATTCCTTTCCACTTTGAATCCCACGAAGTCCGCACCCTGCTGATCGACGATCAGCCGTGGTTCGTTGCGGATGACGTCGCCGACGCTCTGCAGTACAGCGAAGCATCGGCCATGACTCGCCATTTGGACGATGATGAAAAGGGTCTGTCGATTGTGCAGACCCTTGGTGGCGAACAGAAGATGCTGGTCATCAACGAATCTGGCCTGTACTCGGCGATCCTCCGCAGCCGCAAGGCCGAAGCCAAACGCTTCAAGAAGTGGGTAACGGCTGAAGTCCTCCCGGCGATCCGCAAGCACGGCCGGTACGAAGATGCCGGCGGCAAAATGGGCACCCTGCTCGGTCGGACCATCGGCACCGATGGCTTCCACATGCTCGGTGCGATCATCAAGGGCAAGGTGGTTTCTCTGCCGCAGGCGATCCAGCGCCGCGCCACGGCGAAAATCTGGTCGCAGACCCATGCCGCCTTCGGTGTCCGCTCTGCTGCCGACATCCCGGCCGACCAGCTCGACGCCGCCCGGAACTTCATCGCCGCCTACGCACTGGAGGGGGAATGGCTGAGAAAAGAGCCGGAGCCCAAAACGGAACCTCGCCTCGATATCCACTTCCCGGTCGATTATCTGTCCGGTCGCCGGCCAGGGACTCAGTACCACCGCAACGAGCACACCGATTTCTTGGAAGTTTTTCCGTTGGATCTGGTCGATCCGGCCGAATCCCCTTGCGAGCTGATCCTGACCAGGCTGACCAAGGCCGGCTATAACGTAGCCGCCGCATGGTGGGAAGTTCGCACCTATCGCAACAAGCTGGCTCAAATGCACCGCGCGATCGAAAGCCTCAAGCGCAGCTTTGAGGCGCCGCAGCAGTACGTCATCGCAAAGCCCGACCTGATCTAACCCACCGAACCATAAGCCAACTGCCGGCCACCGCCGGCGGTACGGCTTTCTGTTGCCTGGAGAATCCCTATCTATGCAATGCAGCTGCGGCGCCAGCACGAAGCCTGGCCGGGCCGAACGCTCGAAACAGCGCGCAGTCCTCGAGTTTCAGGAGTGTCCCGCCTGCGGGCGCTGCCACTTCGACGCCCTGCGTATCGGCGGCCAGACGGTAGCGTCCGGTGATGCGGCTCGCCGGCAGTTCGAGGCGCTCGATGCACCGGCGCCGAGTGATCCGCCCAGCATCCCGCCGGAAAAAGCTATCCCTCGCCCTGCCGAACTCGACTGGCGGCCGACATCCGAACAGCCGCCGCGCGACCAGCTCATCCGGGTGGATTACAAGACTGGAGGCTACTACGTCGGGCACGGCGGGTTCTTCGACGGAGTGTGGGACCTGATAGCCCGCTGGGCCCCGTGCAGGAGCGACGAGGGCTTGATCCCTTGGCCAACGACAACACCGCGGATCGGCACTCTCTTCGACGTGGATGCCGCCCCGGCGCCTGAGACGGCGCCCGAAATATCACTTCCGCTCCCCCCTCCGACCGCCGAACTGCCGCCGGTCGGCACCAACTTCGCTTTCGTATTCTGATCCCTACCAAAGGAGTACCCACATGACAAACACGAAGACCCCGCCTGCAGGTCAACGGGAAATCCCGGTGGCCGTGCCGGATGGCTGGAAGCTCGTCCCTGTGAAGATCACGCAGCAAATGATCGAAGGCGCCATGGCCGCCCACTACGGAGTGCGCCGCCTGCGTCAGGCTGGAGGTCCTGGCGGCGTAGACATGACCGTCAATTGCATCAATTACAACGGGAATCAGGCAATGAAGCGAATGTGGGCTGGCGCGCTCGCCGCCGCGCCGACCCCGCCAGTGCAGCAGCCGGTACAACTGAGATTCCCCACCATGCTCCGCAAGATGTGGTCGGGTGGCGAGGTCCAGGCCTGGCTGGATGAGCAGGGGCCGCTCTACACAGCACCGCCAGCGCAACAACAAAACGAGCCTCAAAATATTCCGGAAATTATTCCAGCACCAGAGCAGCCCGTCACCGCGACGCTAAAACACTCAACGAAGGAAAATGGAGACTGTCTCAGTTGGTGCAAGGCATGTGCAACTGAGATCAAGCAACGCGCTCTGCTGGAGGCCAACAAATGAAGAGGACTCGCGAGCAATGGGCGAATGTATCGCCAGAACAAACCGAGATAACCGTAGGGCCATCTGCCGTAAAAATACTGCTGCATGACGCACAGCAGGATATCGCCGAACTACACCAAGCGAATGAGGATTTGAGGCAAAAGTGTCGCGAATTGGAACTTGAGGGAAATAAGTTCGCCAGGGCCTGCGCGAAGGAAGTCGATGTCCTGAGTGCCGTTGAAGCCGAACGCGATGCTTTGCGCACCAAAGTCGAGCGTTTGCAGGAAGAGGACGATAAGGCTTTGCAGCGCGCCAGTATGGCTGAGGAGAGTAAAGCGTTGGCTACCGAGATAGCACGACTGAGAAAGGATAAAGAGCGGCTCGAATGGCTGCTGCCTCGTATAAATGGGAAAGCTCTCCGTGAAATAGGCGTTATTTACAGCGGAGGGAGTGACACGATACGCGCTGCCATTGATGCTGCTATGGAAGCCCACCAATGACTCACCAGCCCAAGGGCTCCATGTGCGTCGCCTGCGCGAATCGCCACCGCAACTGCTCTTCCCTGCCCTTCGCCTCCATGCCCGTCCTTGAAGTAGACGGCCGCACCGTCATCGCCCGCTGCACGCAGTTCCAGCGGCGCAAGTAACCAATCCACCAACACCAGCACGCCGCCCAACCTTGGCGGTGCGGAGAAGTATTGCCATGGCAAAGGTCATTTCACAGCTGACCGTGAACCTGCCGCGCCTAATGGAGGCCGGCGAATACAGGAAGCTGCGCTATGCCGGCGGGAAACCGAGCCTGCAGCAGCTGAAGAAATGGATTGAGGAGGGAGAGCTCGCTGGCGAGGTGCGCGGCGGCCTGTATTTCGTCGACCTGCAGGCCGCCCTGCTCGGCTCGAACGATCCGCTGCTGGCCAAGATGCTGGAGATCGGCTGATGGCACCACCCCGGAAGCGCACCAGCAAAAACCGCGACCTGCCGCCAAACCTCTACCCGAACGGCAAATACTGGCAGTACCGCAACCCCATTACCGGCAAGAAGATCAGCATCAACCGCTCGCTGGCCGAGGCAGTCAAGCTGGCCAAGGCCGCCAACGCCAAGCTTGCACCGCTCATGGTCGATGACGGTGAACTGCTCTCACTGCTCACCGGAGAAGAGGCGCCGACCTTCGCCCGCCTCTGCGACCGCTTCGAAACCGAATACCTGCCCGATCGCAAGCTGGCCGAAAGCACTCGTAAGGAGATCGCCATCAAACTCGAGCGGTACCGGGCGGATCTTGGCAAGAAGCTTGTAGGCCAGCTCGACGTGCTCGCCGTCGCAGAATACCTGGACCAGTACAACAACAACGCCTACACCAAGCACCGCGGGCTGATGATCCAGATTTTCGACTTCGCCGTAGCAAAGGGCCTGGCCGAGCGCAACTACGCCGAAATGACACTCAAGAAGCGGGAGGAAGAGAAAAAGCGCCAGCGCCATACCCTGGAAGGCGTGGCCAAGATCCTCGAGGCCGACACCACGGCGCCCTGGCTCAAACGCGCCATCCGGCTCGCGCTACTGAGCCTGCAGCGCCGGGAGGATCTGGTGACCTGGGAGCGCGCAGCGGTGGACATGGCGAAGAACACCATCCGCATCAGCACCGGCAAGACCCAGAACTACGAGAACCCTATTCATCTGGAGATCGAGATGGGGACCGACCTGCGCGCGGTCGTGCAGGAGTGCCTGGCCGAGCCGATCGCCAGCCCCTATCTGATCTGCTACCGGCCCAGGGCCCGCAAGCGCGAGCAGATCGAAGCCAAGCTCCACTGGTCGGCAGTGACCGACGACTATCTGACCAAGGAGTTTCGGAAGGCCCGGGATGCCGCGCACGCCTACGACCACATCAAGGACCCACTGGCCCGCCCTACCGTGCATGAGCTGCGTGCGCTCGGCGCCTGGCTCTACCAGCAGCAGGGATTTTCGCAGGACTACGTGCAGGCCCTGATGGGCCACGCGACGGAAGAGATGACCGCCTATTACCAGGCCGGCCATGGGAGAAAGGAGATTGTCTACCAGCAGGTCCAGGCAGGCCTGAAGCTATGAGCCGGCGGGCGTTTTCCCAAAATATTCCCAATATTTTCCCAAAACAAAAAAGGCGACCCTTTCGGATCGCCTTCTAAGCCCCGCGCAATGCGGGTTTTGTTTGGTAGGCACAATTGGACTCGAACCAACGACCCCCACCATGTCAAGGTGGTGCTCTAACCAACTGAGCTATGTGCCTGTCGATGGCCGCGCATTCTACTGACCTGCGCCGGCATGTCAACACCTTTTCCCGCTAACCGACTGAAAAAGATGATTTTTCCCACCCAGGCCGGATTCCCGCCTCGCTAGCCGGGGCAAATCCGCTCCGGTAGCATCGATTCGACACCGAATATTCTGGATCAGGGAGCCGCACGATGGCGCACACCGACTATCCCCTTTCCTATTATGCCGCCACGGCCATCCCCACCCCGCAACGCCCGCCGCTCGTTGGGGAAGTCGAAACCGACGTGTGCATCGTCGGCGCAGGCTATACCGGACTGTCCAGCGCACTGTTCCTGCTGGAGAACGGCTTTCGCGTCCTTCTGCTGGAGGCGGCCAAGGTCGGCTTCGGTGCCTCCGGACGCAACGGCGGACAGATCGTCAACAGCTATAGCCGCGACATCGACGTGATCGAACGCAGCCTGCCCATCGAGCAGGCCCGCCAGATCGGCGACATGGCCTTCGAGGGCGGGCGCATCCTGCGCGAACTGGTCGCCCGCCACGACATCCGCTGCGATCTGAAGGACGGCGGCGTGTTCGCCGCCTTCAGCGCCAGGCAGATGGCCCACCTGGAGGCACAGAAGAAACTCTGGGAGCGCTATGGCCATACCCGGCTGGAGCTGCTGGACGAGCGCGCCATTCGCGCGGTGGTGAACACCAGACAATACGTGGGCGGTCTGCTGGACAGGAGCGGCGGACACATCCACCCGCTCAACCTGGCCCTCGGCGAAGCCGCGGCCGTGGAAGCCCTGGGCGGGGTGATCCACGAGCAATCGCCCGCGGTACGCATCGAGTACGGCGCCACCCCCCGGGTGCATACCCCGCAGGGACAGGTCAGGGCGAAGTTCGTGGTGCTGGCCGGCAATGCCTACCTGAGCGGCCTGGCCCCGGAGCTGGCGGCCAAATCGATGCCCTGCGGCACCCAGGTGATCGCCACCGAGCCCTTGGGCGAGGAACTGGCCGCCAGCCTGCTGCCGCAGGACTACTGCGTCGAGGACTGCAACTACCTGCTCGACTATTACCGACTCTCCGCCGAACGGCGGCTCATCTACGGCGGCGGGGTGGTCTACGGCGCCCGCGATCCCCGGGATATCGCCGCCATCATCCGGCCGAAGATGCTCAGGACTTTCCCGCAGCTGCAGCACGTGAAGATCGATTACGCCTGGACCGGCAACTTCCTGCTCACCCTCTCGCGCCTGCCGCAGGTCGGGCGGATCGGCGACAACGTCTATTACTCCCAGGGCTGCAGCGGCCACGGCGTCACCTATACCCATCTGGCCGGCAAGCTACTCGCCGAGGCCCTGCGCGGTCAGGCCGAACGCTTCGACGCCTTCGCCGCCTTGCCGCACTATCCGTTCCCTGGCGGCCGCCTGCTGCGCGTGCCCTTCACCGCCCTGGGCGCCTGGTACTACAACCTGCGCGACCGGCTGGGCGTCTGACAGGGAGCGGCCAGGGCATCAGGGCTCCGTCTGCGCCGTCGCCGGCAGCCGGTTGGCGGGCATCACCAGCACCGCCCAGCGCCCGCCTTTCGCCCAGCTCCGGTCGAACGAGGCGAAATCGACCACCAGACGGCGCGTGGTTCCCGAACGCAGGATGAGCGTCCGCTCGCGCCGGTCGTAGCCGACCACCACAGCAAAGTGCCAGCTCGACCACCAGCCCGGAGAAAGGTCCTGCAGCACCAGCACCGGATTACCCGCCGCCACCTCGTCCAGCACGCTCTCCAGCTGCGGCGCCAGAGGATAGACCTGCATCCCGTAGCGCCGCGCGGTGGCCATCATTTCCTCCTTCCGGCTGCCCTTGCGCCCGGGCGGAAACACCTGGTCCTTGAGCAGCCCCGGCGAGGTGTCCAGACCGCGCTGGCTGAGCATGGTCGCCAGCGCCGCCGGCCCGCCCTGGCAGTCGTCCTGCGAATAGAACGGCACGCCGGTCAGCTCGACCCGCTCGGGCAGCCGCGCGCTTTCCGCCGGCAGCACGGGAGCACGTGCGCAGGCCGCGAGCAGGGCGAACAGCCCGAGCAGCAGAACCATCCGCAGACCACCAGGTCCCCGGAAATCCGAATGAAAGGCCGCGCCTACCGCGCGGCCGGAGTGCTTGCCAGTCGCCACATCGGGCTCGTGGTGGACAGGGGGAAAACGCCTTGCATTGGAAAGTCGGCCCGTCTTGAGGCAAAGGGCGTCCATTCTAGACGGAACGCGCCCTCGCTTCAGTGCCTGCCGGATCAAATCGCCGTATAGCCACCGTCGGCCTGGAAGCAGGCGCCGGTCACGATCGAGGCCCGGTCGCTAGCCAGGAAGGCCACCACCTGGGCGATCTCCAGCGGCTGTGCCAGGCGGCCAACCGGCTGTCTGGCCAGGATCGCGTCGCGGGTCGCCTGCGGCAGCCGGGCCAACAGGGGCGTGTCGACATAGCCCGGCGACACGCTGTTGGCGCGGATGCCCTGGCGGGCGTAGGTCAGGGCGACCGAGCGGGTGAAATTCACCACCGCGGCCTTGGCCGCCGAATAGGCCGTGCTGTTCTCCTGCCCCACGTGCGCCAGGATCGAAGCCATGTTGACGATGGCCCCACCGCCGCCTTCCAGCATCCGGGCAGCAGCGTGCTTGTTGCATAGGACGACCCCGGTCAGGTCGATATCGATCACCCGCTGCCAGTCTGCGAGGTCGAGCCGATGCACCGGCGCCTTCTTTTCCGGGATTCCCGCGTTAGCGACCAGGATGTCAAGCTGGCCGAAACCGTCGACCGCCGCCTGCATCAGGGCCGCGACGCTCTCCTCGCAGGTCACGTCGGCGCGCACGAAGAGCGCCGCCTCGCCGAGTTCGGCAGCCAATGCCGCCGCCGACGCGTCGATATCGCCGATCACCACCCGGGCGCCCTCGGCCACGAACAGCCGGACAATCGCCTCGCCTATCCCGGAACCGCCGCCGGTGACGACGGCAACCTTTCCATCGAGCATGATGAACCCCTTTCGAAGCAGTGAAGAAACGTCCATGCCGGGCTTTCAGAAGACGCGCAGCGGGTATTCGGCGATCAGGCGCACCTCGTCGTGATCGGGATAGCGGTAGTCAGTGTCCCCCGATGGGTGGACTGGCGCACCCGCAGCAGCAGGTCCCTGGCTGGCCCGGACTGCACCAGGTAGGACAGCTCGACGTTGCGCTCCCAGTGGCTGAGGTCCTTGCCGCGCGGATAGATGCTGGTGCCGTTGCGGGTGTAGAAGCGGTTGTCGCTGTCGGCATTGTCCATGTTGTCGCCACGGGTGTAGCGGGTCATGAAGTTCAGCCCGGGAATGCCGTAGGCGGCCAGGTCCAGGTCGTAGCGCAGCTGCCAGGAACGCTCGTTGGCCTCGCTGAAGGTCACCACCTGCCCCAGGTTGTGCATGAACAGCGAACCGCCCTGGGTGCCGTCGAAGCCGACCCAGTCGAGCGGCTCGTCGCCCTGGATGCGCTGGTGCCCCAGGGTCAGGGTATGGCCGCCGAGCCTGTAGCCGACGGCCAGCGACCAGGAGGTGTTGTCGATCTCGCCGCCCTTGGATTCGCCGTAATCGTGGGTGTCGTAGAGGCTGAAGACCAAGCTCAGGGATTGGCGCTCGCTCAGCGGCAGCCGGTAGCGGATGCCGGCGTAATACTGCCGCCAGATGTCCTCCAGCTCGCTGCCGTACAGCGTGACGGCGAAGTCCTTGCCGGACTGGTAGGTGCCGCCCAGGTAGTCGAGGCTGCGGGCGGCCGGCAGGACGGCGTAATCGGTGGTGATCTCGCCGTGGTTGTCGCTCGAATCCACCCCGCTGACCGCCGTGAAATGCCCGGCCTGCAGGTTCAGTCCGGCGAGCTCGTCGACGCTCAGGCTGAAGCCGGTGGCGGTGCTCGGCAGCAGGCGCGCCTGGTTCATGGCGAACACCGGCACGCTGGGCTGCTGCTGGCCGTACTTCAGCACGCTGTTGGCGATGCGCAGCTTGAGCGCCGCGCCCAGCTCCGCGGACTCGCGTTCTGGATGGCCCTTGCCGTCCCAGGGCATCAGGCTGGTGCCGGTGCGCCCGCCGCCGCCGTCCAGGCGCAGCGCGATCAGCGCGTGGGCGTCGAGGCCGAAGCCGACCGGCCCCCGGGTGAATCCCGAGCGGAAATAGGCCATCAGCCCGTGCGCCCACTCCTCGCGGTAGCCGTTGCGCTCGTCGCGCGGCTTGCGGGCGTTGGCGCCGAGGTTGTTGCGGGCGCCGTGGCGCAGGTCGCGGTTGAAATAGAAGTTGCGGTTCAGCAGGTCCAGGTGGCTGTCTGCGAGGAAGCCCCTGGCATCCACCTGATCGGCCTGAAGCGTACCGCTCAGGCACAGGCCGAGCAGTCCCGCGGCGCAAAGTCGAGGTCGCATATCCGTATCGCTCTTGTTGTTGTTCTGCGATGAAGGCCGGCGCAGACGCCGCGTCCGGCTTCCGGTCCATGACGGCGAGCGGAGCCGCACCCGCGATGCGGGTGCGGTCCGGGTGTTTCAGGCGGTCTGCAGTTGCGGCAGGGCGCGCCGCCCCCAGCCCCTTGGCGGCGAGAGCCAGCCCGGAGAGCACGGCGGGAATCGCCAGCAGGGCGAACACCTGGCCGAGCGGCAGCCCCATGGCGATCATCTGGCCGCCGGCGAAGGCGCTGAGGATGGCGCCGAAGCGGCCGATGCCGCTCATCCAGCAGGCCCCGGTGGCGCGCGCCTCGGTGGGATAGAAGCAGGTGGCCATGGCGTTCATGCCGACGCTGCCGCCGTTCAGGCAGAAGCCCACCGCACAGGCGATGGCGCCGAGCAGGAACAGGTTGTCGGTCGCCTGGCCGATGGCGCCGATGGCCAGCGCCGCCACCAGCATGGTCACGAGCAGCACCCCGTGCGGCCGGAAACGGTCCATCGCCCAGCCGACGCAGAGCGCGCCGACCGGCCCGCCGACCTGGAACATGGAAGTGACGATGGCCGCATCGGCGACGCTGTAGCCGTCCGACTTGACCAGGGTCGGCAACCAGCTGCTGAACAGGTAGACGAGAAACAGCGCGGTGAAATAGCCCACCCACAGCATCAGGGTGCCGAAGCGGTAATGGCTGGACAGCACCAGCCGCGCGCCGCCCTGCTGCTGCGGGGCGCTCGGCATCGCGAAGTCGGTGCGGCTGTCGGCGGCGCCCGGCGCGATCCGCTCGACGATGCGCCGGATGCGCTCCCGCGGAGCCCGGCGGCTGACCAGAAAGCTCAGCGACTCCGGCATCTTCCAGATCAGCAACGGCACCACCAGAAGCGGCAACACCCCGCCCATGATCAGCACGCTCTGCCAGCCGAGGTTGGGGATCATCCAGGCGGACAGGAAGCCGCCCGGCCGCCCCGAAGGAGAAGCCGCAGAAGGCCACGGTGACCAGGAAGGCACGCTTGCGCTCCGGGGCGAACTCCGCGGTCAGGGTGGCGGCATTGGGCATGGCGGCGCCGAGGCCCAGGCCGGTCAGGAAGCGGAACGCCACCAGTTGGGTGACATCGGTGGAAAAGGCCGTGACCAGGGTCCAGAAGCCGAAGAACAGCACGCTCGACACCAGCACGATCTTGCGCCCGTAGCGGTCGGCCAGCGGACCGGCGACCAGCGCGCCGACCGCCAGGCCGACCAGCGCGGCGCTCAGCACCGGGCCGAGCGCCTGCGGGGTCACCCCCCAGTCCTCGCGCAGTTGGGGCGCGATCAGCCCCATCACCGCCACGTCGAAGCCGTCCAGGGCGATGATCACGAAGCAGAAGAACACCACCAGTTTCTGGAAGCCGCCGAAGGGGCGGTCGTTGATCAGTTCACGCACATCCATGGTTCTTGTCGCGTTCACTTGAAGTCACCTCGAGCCTCGGGCTCATTTTTTTATTGTCGAAAGGCGATCGGGGATGGCAGCGCACGAATGGCATTTCCTCCGGGCATGAGGGCTGCGCGCGCACTGCCGGACGTGCGCAACCGGTGGGTTGGCGGGCAAGCTCGCCGCCGGCAAGGCAACCGGCGGCGCAGTCGTTACAGCAGGCTCTGGAACCGCACCGGGCGGATGATCCGCGTCTCCTGGGCGATCACCAGGTGCGCCGAGGCCTGCAGGTACTCGCGAAAGTCCGGGTCGCCGTCGCGAGCCAGGGCGCGCTTCTCGAAGTCGTCCAGGCTGTCGTAGCCCCAGAGGTGCACGACCTGGTTCAGCGGCCCGATGCAACTGGTGTAGAAGGCCAGCGGCCTGCCCAGGTGGCGCAGCAGCACCGGCATCGCCAGGCGGTCGAAGACCTCAAGAAATTCGGCCATGCCGCGCGGCTTGATGGTGTAGATGCGGTGGTCGACGATCGGCTTGTGGTTCATCACACGGCCTCCCGGTAGCGGGTTGCGGGTTGCAGCGCCTCGGCGCGGGCCAGATGGCGGCCGGTGAGGTAGCCGAAGGTCATGATCGGGCCGAGGGTGATGCCGGCGCCCGGATAGTTGCCGCCCATGACGCTGGCGCGGTCGTTGCCCACCGCGTACAGGCCGGGGATGGCCGCGCCGCCCTCGCCCAGCACCTCGCCCTCCAGGCTGGTGCGCAGGCCGTCGAAGGTGCCGAGGTCGCCCATGATCACCTTCACCGCATAGAAAGGCCCCTTGGCGATCGGCGCCACGCAGGGGTTGGGCCGCTGCTCCGGATCGGCCAGGTAGCGGTTGAACGCAGTGCTGCCGCGGCCGAACTCGTTGTCCACCCCGCGCTCGGCGCCGAGGTTGTACTGGCGCACCGTCTCCTCCAGCCCGCGCGGGTCGATGCCGGCCCGCTGCGCCAGCGCGGCGAGGGTCGCGCCCTTGAGCAGATAGCCGCTGCGCAGCAGCGGACGCAGCGGCATCGGCGCCGGCTTGGCATAGCCCAGGCCGTACTTGCCGATGGCGGTGCGGTCGCAGACCAGCCACATGGCGGTTTCGCGCTGGCCTTCGCAGGCGCGGATCAGCGCGGCGCCGACGTCGTGGTAGGACTCCGACTCGTTGGTGAAGCGCCGGCCGTCGCGCAGCACGCCGATCACGCCCGGCTTGTAGCGGTCGAGCAGGTGCGGGAAGACCCCGTGGCGGCCCTTGCCCAGCGGCACCCGGGAGACCGGCATCCAGGCCGCGGCCTCGGGGAAGCGCAGCTCCAGCTTGCCGCCGACGGACTCGGCCAGGTAGGCGCCGTCGCCGGTGTTGCCGGCCGGCACCGGCGAGAGGTGCACGCCGCCGCGGCGCAGGTGCGGATAGGCCCGGTGGATGCGCGCCAGGTCATGGGAGAAGCCGCCGCTGGCCAGCACCACGCCGCGCTGCGCCTCGATCCGCTGCGTGCCCTGCGGCCCGCGGACCAGGGCGCCGATCACCCGGCCGTTCTCCAGCAGCAGCTCGCTGGCGGAGGTACGGGTGTGGATCGGAATGCCCAGATCCAGCGCCGACTTGGCCAGGCGCGCGGCTAGGGCGTTGCCGCTGGTCACGTTGATGCCACGGCGGTAGAGGAGCAATTCCTTGAGGTGGGTGGTCAGCCGCTTGGTCACGTAGACGAACGAGGTCAGCGACCGGGTGGCGTTGAAAAAGTGTTTCAGGTCGGCGTTCGACGAGTTGAACATCATGCCGATGAAGGTGATGGTCTCCAGCGGCGGACGCAGGCGCACCATGTCCTTGCCGAGCCGGCGGATGTCGTAGGGCGCCGCCAGCACCGAGCGGCCGATGTCGACGCCGCCGGGCAGCGTCGGGTGGTAGTCGGGATAGAGGGTCGGGACGAACCTGACCTCGGTCTCGCGCTCGAAGAACTCGAGCATTTCCGGGCCGTGCTCGAGCAGGGCGTCCACCGCCCGCTCGTCATAGAAGGCCCCGGTCTCGTTCCGCAGGTAGGTGCGCGCCGCCTCGCGGCTGTCCTGCACGCCGGAGGCCCTGGCCAGGTGGTTGCCGGGAATCCACAGCACGCCGCCGGAAAAGGCCGTGGTGCCGCCGAAATACTCTTCCTTCTCCACCACGACCACATCCAGGCCATGCTTCTTCGCGGTGATGGCGGTCGACAGGCCGCCCGCGCCGGAGCCGACGACCAGTACGTCGCAGCTGAGCGTGGGAAGCGGGGTTTGTGCAGTCATGAGCAGTCTCCTTGCCGGACAGGCAGGGGCGCGCCCGCGCCGGAGAGCGGCGCGCGCCGGTGAATGGGGGGGTCAGCCCTGGCGGGCGGTGGCGGGCGACTCGAAGCCGGGGCGCGGGATCAGCGCCATCAGCATGCTTTCCAGGCCGCCGTCGACGGTCAGCTCGGTGCCGTTGACGTAGTCGGCGCGCGGGCTGGCGAGAAACAGCACGGCGTTGGCGATGTCGTTGGGCTCGCCGATCCGTCCGTTGGCGGTCATGGCGCAGCGCTGGCGCTCGATCTGCGGATCGGCATAGAAGGCGGCGGACAGGGGCGTGCGGATCAACCCCGGGCAGACGGCGTTGCTGCGCACGCCGCGCGGCCCCCATTCGCTGGCGATCTGCCGGGAGAGCATGCTCACCCCGGCCTTGGCCGCGCTGTAGGCGCCGCTCCAGGTCTGCGGCGAGTGCGCGGCGATCGAGGCGATGTGCACGATGCGCCCGCAGCCGCGGGCCAGCATCGAACGGCCGAAGGCCTGGGAACAGAGCAGGTAGCCGTTCAGGTTGACCGACAGCACCTGGTTCCACTTCTCCAGGCTGATCTCCTCGATGCTGCCGGGCTGCAGCACGCTGGCGTTGTTGACCAGCACGTCGCAGCCGCCGAAGCGGCTTTCCACCTGGGCGGCCGCCTGGCGCACGCTCGCCGGGTCGGCGATGTCGCAAGCGATGGCCTGGACGGGTTCGGCGGCACGGACGGACAGTTGCTCGGCGAGGTGCGCGCAACCGGCCGCGTCGCGATCCAGCAGCACCAGCCGGGCACCCTGCCCGACCAGCGCGGCGGCGATTTCGCGGCCGATGCCGCCGGCCGCTCCGGTGACCACACAGACGGCCGAGTCGAGCCCCAGCCAGTTGTCGTTGTTGTTGTTCATGACCATCTCCGGCACTCACGCAGGGCGGCGCGCCGTGGCGCCGCGTTTTATTGTTGTGGGCGCGTCGAGCCTTGGGCTCTGCACGTGGGATGGATGTTAGGCGGGCGTGACGCGGCTTCAGAATGGACGAAATCGGCAACCGCCCCGACATTTCGAACAAAAGAGTGCCTTCGGGAAGAGTCGCATTGACCGCTCCGGCCGCTTCGGGCTAATCAAGGGAGGCAAGGAGCCCGGAACAACAATGAACAAGATTCCCAGCTACGCCCTCTATGGCGAGGCCGCCCAGCCGGTCTGGCACGAATCCCTCCATGTGGAGACCATTTCCAACCGCTCCGGCGCCCACGACTGGTCGATCGAGCCGCACCGCCACGACAGCCAGCTGCAGATCCTCTACCTGCAACAGGGCGGCGGCCAGGTGCTCTGCGACAGCGTGCGCCTGGCGGCCCGCGCGCCCTGCATCATCCATATCCCGGCGCAGAGCGTGCACGGCTTCGACTGGCAGGGGCCGGTGGAGGGCAAGGTGATCACCGCCCTGCAGCAGCCGCTGGAATCGGCGGCCGAAGTCCTCTCCCCCGGCCTGCTGCCACTGCTGCGCAGCCGCCAGCTGATCGACCTGCCGCGCTGGACGATCACGGAAGATCCGCTGCTGCCGCTGTTCGCCGCCCTCGAGGAGGAATACCTGGCCCGCGGCCGCGAACACGCGGCCTGCAGCACCGCTCTGCTCCTGGCGCTGGTCGTGCACATCGCTCGCCTGGGCGAGTCGGCCGCGGCCGAGCCGGGACAGCCGCGCGGCCGGCGCAGCCAGCAGATCCGCCAGTTCCGCGAACAGGTGGAGGTTCATTTTCGCAACCATCGCCCGGTCGGCGACTACGCCGAGCTGCTCGGCATGACCCTGGCGACCCTGGGCCGGCTCTGCCAGGAACAGCTGGGCATGAGCCCGCTGGCGGCGATCAACGCCCGCCTGCTGCTCGAGGCCCAGCGCGAACTGGCCTATTCCAGCCGCAGCATCAAGGAGATCGCCCACGACCTGGGCTTCTCCGACGAGGGCTATTTCAGCCGCTTCTTCCGCCGCCATACCCGCCTGACGCCCAGCGAATTCCGCAGCCAGGTGCGGCAGGAACGCAGCTAGCCGAAGCCGGCCGACGATCGCCTTCGGAAGTTATCGCTGCCATGAAAAGATCTTGAATATTCGCCTGAAAGTTCAAATCCATTCTTTCTCGCTCATTGCTCTGCCAACTATGAAGTTTCTGCAGAGATAAGCATTCGATCTTTTACATCACTTTGTCATTAGTAACTTTCACATTCGGCCAGTGCCGCAAAAAAGTATCACCCTCCGGAAAGAAGCGCGCTAGCCAGTCCAGTCGTCCCCTCGTTAGTTTTAATCCACCGGCCGTCAACTAACGGCCGCACTCACCTACAACTACAACAAAGGAAAACATAATGACTCAGCGTGAAGAATCACGAGGGCTGCTATTCGGCATGCCCTTGTCCCTCCTCTGGGGTTATATAGCCATTGCCGTGTTCATGACGGGAGACGGCATCGAACTGGCTTTCCTGTCGCGCTATGTCGTCGACCTCGGCTTCTCGCCCACCCAGGCCTCCTTCCTCTTTACTGTCTATGGATTGCTGGCAGCCCTGTCCAGCTGGAGTTCCGGCGTACTGGCCGACATTTTCGGACCGCGCCGGATCATGCGCATCGGCGTGATCGCCTGGATCGTCTTCCATGTACTTTTCCTGCTCTTCGGCCTGGGCGAAAAGAACTACGCCCTGATGGTGTTGTTCTATGGGATCCGCGGCTTGGCCTATCCCTTGTTCATCTATGCCTTCGTCGTCTGGATCGCGCAAGTTGCGCCGAGAGAGCGTCAGGCCTCCGCCATGGGCTGGTACTGGACGATGTACTCCATCGGTATCGGCTTTTTGGGAACTTATCTGCCCAGCTTCACCATCCCGCATATCGGCTTCATGGGCACTTTATGGATGGCCGTCGCCTGGGTGGCAATAGCAGGCGTTATGGTCCTGGCTCTGGTGAGAGATTGGCAGCGGGCCGATAGCGGTGCCACTACGAGTCTTGCCGGACGCCTTCGCGAGTTGAGCCGTGGCGTCACCATCCTGTTCGATCAGCGCAGCATTCTTGTCTCGGCCCTTGTACGGATTATCTGCAATCTGCCGCTGTTCGGCTTTCCCGTGATCATGCCGCTGTTCTTCACCTCGCCCGAGGTGGGCTTCGGCATGGAGCAATGGCTGCGCATCTGGGGCGCCCTGTTCATCGTCACCATCTTCACCAACGTGATGTGGGGCCTGATCGGCGACCGGATCGGCTGGGTGTTCCAGATGCGCTGGTTCGGCTGCGCCGGATGCGCGCTCGCCACCTTGGCCTTCTACTACGTGCCGCTCACCTACGGCGCCAGCTTCCCGGCCGCCATCCTGGCCGCGGTCGCCCTGGGCGTCGGCGTGTCCGCCTTCGTGCCGATGGGCGCGATCTTTCCGGCCATGGCCCCGGAACACAAAGGCGCGGCCCTCTCCGCGCACAATCTGGCGGCCGGACTCTCCAGCTTCATGGGACCGGCCATCGCCACCCTGGGCATCTCCACGGTGGGCGTGGAGGGCATCGTCTGGATCTACGCCTTGCTTTACCTGCTTGGCGTAGTGCTGACCTATTTCATCCGCGTCGATCAACCGGGCTTTGAACGTAAAGCCACGCTTACCGCTCCCTTCTCGCCTCGCTCGAAAACCGGCGAAGCACTTTAAATAGGAAGAACCTCCATGAAAGCTCTGGTCCTGGAAAAGCAACACGATCTGAAGATCCGCGATATCGAGCTGCCCCTGACCCTGGGTCCGGACGACGTGCGCATCCGCATCCATACCGTGGGCGTGTGCGGCAGCGATGTGCACTACTACACCCATGGCCGCATCGGCCCGTTCATCGTCGATCAGCCGATGGTGCTGGGGCACGAGGCCGCCGGCACGGTCGTCGAGGTCGGCAGCAACGTCACCCACCTGGCCGCAGGCGATCGCGTCTGCATGGAGCCCGGCATTCCCGATCCCACGTCCAAAGCCTCGCGCCTGGGGCTCTACAACGTCGATCCGGCGGTGGTGTTCTGGGCGACTCCGCCGGTGCACGGCTGCCTGACCCCCGAGGTCATCCATCCGGCGGCCTTCGCCTACAAGCTGCCCGATCACGTCAGCTTCGCCGAAGGGGCGCTGGTGGAACCCTTCGCGATCGGCATGCAGGCGGCGGTCAAGGCGCGCATCAAGCCCGGCGACGTCGCCGTGGTCATCGGTGCCGGCACCATCGGCATGATGACCGCCCTGGCCGCCCTGGCCGGCGGCGCGAGCCGGGTGCTGGTGTCCGACCTGATGGAGGAAAAACTGGCCATTGCCGGGCGCTACGAAGGGATCACCGCCGTCAACGTGAAGGCGCACTCCCTGAAGGACAAGGTGGCCGAGGTGACCGGCGGCTGGGGGGCGGACGTGGTGTTCGAGGCCAGCGGTAGTCCGCGCGCCTACGGCGACGCCCTGGCCACCGTCTGCCCCGGCGGCGCGCTGGTGCTGGTCGGCATGCCAGTCGAGCCGGTGCCTTTCGACGTGGTGGCGGCCCAGGCCAAGGAGATCCGCATCGAGACCGTGTTCCGCTACGCCAATGTCTACGAGCGGGCCGTGAACCTGATCGCCAGCGGCAAGGTCGACCTGCAGCCGCTGATCTCGGCGACCTTTCCCTTCGAGCGGGGGGTCGAGGCGTTCGAGCGGGCCGCCAGCGCCCGGCCGGGCGATGTGAAGGTACAAATCACCTTTGCCGAGGGCTGATGGCAGCGGCTACCCTCGCAGGAGCCGCCAGAGGAAGTCGCCGGGTGATGATCAAGGGTAGCGAATTCGGTGAAAGGCCCTCGGATCTCGAGGTGATCCTCAACGAGCCGCAGCACAGCTTCCGCTGGTACGAGCACGATTACCCCTTTCCCTGGGCACGCTGGAATCATCACCCCGAGTTCGAGATCCACCTGATCCGTCGCGGCACCGGCAAGCTGCTCGCCGGGGACTATATCGGCCACTTCGGCCCCGGCCACGTGGCGCTGATAGGCCCCGGACTGCCCCATGACTGGATCGGCGATCTGGCGCCGGAGCAATGCATCCGGGGACGCGACGTGGTCCTGCAGTTCGACGGGGAAAGTCTGCTGAAGCTGCGCGAAAGCCTGCCCGAGCTGGGCGATCTGCAGCCCCTGTTCGAGCGGGCCCGGCAGGGCGTCGAGTTCACGGGCGAGACGGCCCGCAGTGCCGCCCGCTTGCTCGAAACCATCGGGCAGACGGACGGCCTCGGGCGCCTGGTGCTGTTTCTGTCGCTCCTGGACACCCTGGCCCGGGCCGGCGCCGACGAGAGCCGCACGCTGGCCAGCCCCCACTACTCGCCGGTGCTGGACAGCTTGACGGCCCAGCGCATCCATCAGGTGTTCGACTACATCCTGGGCGATCTGGCCGGCGAGATCCGCCTGTCGGTCATCGCCCAGCGCCTGCAGATGAGCGAGCCGGCCTTCTCGCGCTTCTTCAAGCGCACGACCGGGCACACCTTCGTCGACCTGATCCGCAAGCTGCGCATCCAGCGGGCCTGCCGCCTGCTGCTGCAAAGCCGGCAGTCGATCGCCGACATCTGCTTCCAGGTCGGCTACGGCAACCTGTCGAACTTCAACCGCCACTTCCGCCATGAAATGCACGAAACGCCCAGCGAATACCGCCGGCGGCTCGGGCCACTTCCCGGCCTGCCGGGCGGAGCGGCGGCGAGAACGGCAACCGGCTGAGGCCCCGCTCAGGGCTCGCTCTGCCGATCGGGCATGGGCGGCGCGACGCCGCTCTCAATACCGCCCGAGGCGGTGTCCAGGGTTTCCTCCGAAGTGCGTCCTCCGGTGTCCTCGGCGTCGATCTGCTCGCACGCCTCGTACCAGTGCTTCATCTCCTGCCCTTGCGGACAACCCTCCGACTCCCAGATCCGGTAGGCGCGCTCGCGTATGCGCTGTTCATCGTGACTCGGGTTCATTTCAGCCGTCCTCCACGGGTGGCACCCCTGAAAGCCCATCGGAGCAAGAAGCGGGGACGCTGCTTGAAGCAGCATTTCCGGCCATACCGGCAGCAGCCTTGCCCCAGAGGTGCGAATCTCAACTGTAGGAGATCGACCGCGCCATACCCGGTGCCATCCGGCAGCGAACGGATGGACGGTCTAGGGCCTGTTAACACTACTCCGCGCGGCCGCGACGGAGCCTGTTTTTGCGCGGAGTTAGGCGTGAGGAGAGAAGTTTGGTCATTCCAAATGAACGACGAGCAACGACGCACCGCGCAAAAACAGGCCCGTCCCTGCGGGTTGCGCGGCAAGTGGCGCCATGCGTCGTTGCGGGACTTGGCAAGGGAATGCCATTCCCTGCGTCCCGCGCCCCGCCTGGCGCCATTTGGCGCAGCAACGCGGCTCGCGGAGAGTAGTGTTAACAGGCCCTAGAACCGCCCCCGCCAGAGGATCGCCAGCGCCGCCAGCCCGACGCACACGACCAGCCCCTGCATCGCCGGCAGCAGGCCGATGGCGTCGACCAGCGCGCCGATGCCGAGGATGCTCAGGGCGCTGCCGAGGTAGCCGGCCACGTAGAACAGCGAACTCAGGGCGCCGCGGTGCTCCGCCGGGGCGATGACGGCCAGGCGGCCCATGACGCCGACGAAGGCCGCGCCGTAGCCGACGCCACTGCCCAGGGTGAACAGGCAGAATCCCCAGGCCTGTCCGTACGCCAGGCTGGCGGTGCAGCCGGCCCAGCTGGCTGCCAGCAGGGCGCAGCCGACATGGATCGCCCGCCCGGCGGGCATCCGCCGGCAGAGGAACTGGGTGACGCCGGCGGCGATCTGGAAGGCGGCGACGATCAGCCCGGCGGCGGCCAGGGCGCCGGCCGGCAGCAGCGAGGCGAGCATGGTGGTGCCCAGGGCGATGAACAGCGAGCCGACCATCCAGCCCAGCACCAGCACCGCGCAGACCATGGCGAACGCCGGCCACCGCGAGGCCATGGCCTGCGCCAGCGGCTGACGCGCGGCCGGACGGTCGGCGGCTGTCGGGGTCTTCGCCGCTTTCGGCCAGTCGCCGAACACCAGCCCCAGGCCGGCGAGCAGCGCCAGCGCGGCGATCAGCAGGAAAGGCGAGCTGCGCGGCCAGAAGTCCAGGTACAGCGCCGCCGAGCTGATCACCGGGCCCAGCGCCGCACCGCCGGTGAAGGCGATGCTCGCCAGGCTGGGTGCGCGGCGCTGCCGGTCGAGGTTGTCGAAGTCCATCAACGCGGCGTTGGCGCTGCCGGTCAGCGCGCCGGTGCCGAGACCGGCCAGCAGGCGGCCGAAAAACAGCGCCTGCAGGTCGTCGGCGAAACCGAAGAGCAGCGCGCCGAGGCCGACCACGGCCAAAGCCGGCAGGAGGATCAGCCGGCGGTCCGGCAGACGGTCGGAGAGCCTGCCGAGGACGACGAGCGACAGCAACACGCCGAAGGCGTAGACCGCGTAGAGGGCGCTCAGGACGACCGAGGGAAAGCCCCACAGCGACTGGTAGAGCCCGTACAGCGGCGAAGGCGTGGTGCTGCCGAGCAGGGCGCCGACCAGCGCCAGGGCGAGAAAGGCACGGGGAATCGTCAGTCGGCTGGACAACGGCAAGGGCAGCGAAGCGGTCACGGCAAGGCTCTCGAACGGGTCACGACCGGGGCGGGCCGCAGGCGATGGGTGGGCGTGGCTGCGTCGTCGTGGTCGCAGCGCGGGCGGCAGCGGCTGGAAGGCCATTCTCGCAGCCGCGGGCGCCCCGCAGAAGGCATTTTCCACGCAAACGCCCGGACGGTTTGCACTCGCCGGTCTCGTCGCTCAGGCCCCGACCGGCCGCGTGGCGGCCCGTGCCGGTGCCTGCCGCGCCGGCTCCGCCGCCAGGGCCTGGCCGGCGATGTAACCGAAGGTCATGCCCGGCCCCAGGGTGATGCCGCCGCTCGGGTAATGGCCGTTCATCACGCTGGCCATGTCGTTGCCCACCGCGTACAGGCCGGGAATCGGCGCATCGCCCTCCCCCAGCACCCGCGCGCCGGCGTCGGTGCGCAGCCCGGCGAAGGTGCCGAGGCTGCCGGGCACCAGCCTCACCGCGTAGAACGGGCCCCGGACGAGCGCGCCCAGCGACGGGTTCGGGCCGTGCAGCACCTCGCCCTGGGCCTTGTTGTAGGCCGAGGCGCCACGCCCGAACTCGGGGTCGACGCCCCGCTCCGCGCCGGCGTTGAAGGCCGCCACCGTGGCCTCCAGCTGGCGGGCGTCGATGCCGCACTGGCGGGCCAGCTCGGCCAGGCTCCCGGCCTGGTGCAGATAGCCCTTGCGCACCCAGGGCCGGGTCGGGAACGGAAACGGCCGCGACCAGCCGAGGCCGTAGCGGCGCTGCGCCCGGTGATCGCCGATCAGCCAGGCCTGCGCCACCTCGCCTTCCGGGGTGGCGGCGAACAGGGCGTTCATGAAGTCGTGATAGGAGTCGGCCTCATTGACGAAGCGCCGGCCATCGCGGCGCACGGCGATGAAGCCGGGCTTGGCGCGTTCGAGCAGGTGCGGGAAGCCGCTGAAGCCGCCGTCCGCCCGCGGCACCCGCGACACCGGCGCCCAGGCCGCGGGGCTGGCCAGGTCGCTGGCGATCCGCCCGCCGGCGCTTTCGCCCAGGCGCAGGCCGTCGCCGGTGTTGCCCTTGGGCGCGGCGGACAGGTGCTCGGTGCCGTTCAGCGCATGGGCGAACAGCTGGGCGATGCGTTTCTGGTCATGGGGGAAGCCGCCGCAGGCCAGCACCACGCCGCGGCGGGCACGAACCTCGAGCAGCGCCCCGCCCCGCTCGATCCGCGCGCCGACCACCGCCTCGCCGTCGCGCAGCAGGCCGCGTGCCGGCGCCTCGGTGAACAGGCGCACCCGGCGGTCCAGCGCGCTTTTCAGCAGCCGCGCCACTAGCGCGTTGCCGTTGACCAGGTGCAGGCCGCGGTCATATCGCAGCAGGTCGCGGAAATGCCGCAGCAGGCGCTTGCCGGCATACAGCGCCGAGCGCGGCGAGCGGCGGGCGTTGAAGAAATGCGCCAGGTCCGCGCCGCCGGCGATGCCCATGCCGGCCAGGCTGATCAGGTCCAGCGGCGGGCGCAGCCGGTCGATCCACGGGCCGAGCCGGCGGCCGTCGAACGGCTGGGCGCAGAGCGAGCGGCCGCCGCGGACGGAACGGGCGCGTCGTGGAAATCCGGCATCCGGCTGCCGGAGAAGAACTGCACGGCGGTGCGGCGCTGGAAGAACTCGACCATCCGCGGCCCCTGCGCCAGGAAGGCCTCCATCCGTGCGTCCAGGCAGTCTGTGTGCAGCTCGCTGCGCAGGTAGGTCTTCGGCTGTTCGGCAGCCTCGACCATGCCCTCGGCGACGGCCAGGGATTGCGCGGAATCCACAGCCAGCCGCCCGACCAGGCGCTGGTGCCGCCGAGAAACGGCTCCTTCTCCGCCACCACCACCTCGAGGCCGTGTTCGGCGGCGGTCACCGCCGCGGCGAGGCCGGCGGCGCCCGAACCCAGGACCAGCACGTCGCACTGCTCGGGCAAGGGCTGGCTGTCGACACTGTGCATGGCGATCTCCTTCTTGTTGTCGTGATCGAGGAGCAAGCCGCTCCCCTGCCCGCGCGCAGCGGACATCGGCATCTTCGCTGGATGTTCGGCCCCGCTGGCGGGGCCGGGTCGTCACTGCAACGGCGAGAAGTCGGTCGGGCGCATCAGCCGCGACTCGAGGTTCATCACCGCGTCCAGCTCCTTGTTCTTGCGGCTGAACTCCAGCCAGCGCGGGTCGGCGGCCATCCGCGTGCGGCGCGCCTGGCGGTCGTCCAGGCTCTCGTAGGCCCAGATGTGCACCACCTGGTTGGCGCCGCCGAACTCGGTGACGAAGAAGCCGACCAGATTGCCGAGGACTTCCGTCTGCAGCGGCAGCGCGTCGCTCTTGTAGAGGGCCAGCCAGTCGGCCAGCTTGGTCGGCTTAATGGTGTAGGTGCGCAGTTCGTAGTACATGCTCGTCTCCAGGTGGGGTTGCGTGCGAAGTGTTGCCGCTCAGGCGCTCGGCGATGTCGCAAGCGGCGAGGTAACCGAAGGTCAGGCCCGGACCCAGGGTGATGCCGGGACCGGGATAGGTGCCGTCCATGATCGAGTTCATTTCGTTGCCGGCGGCGTAGAGCCCGGCGACGGGCCGGCCGGCGCGATCCAGCACAGTGGCCCGGGCGTCGGTCAGCAGACCGCGCGCCGAGCCGAGGACGCCGGTGTCGATACGGATCGCGTAGTACGGCGCCCTGGTCAGCGGTGCGATGCAGGGATTGGGCCGGTGCAGCGGGTCGCCCATGTAGCGGTTGTAGGCATTGCCGCCCTTGCCGAACTCCCGGTCGAGGCTCTGCCGGGCGTCGGCGTTGTAGCGCTCCAGGGTCTGCTGCAGACCGGCGGCGTCCACGCCGATGCGGCGCGCCAGTTCGGCGATGCTGTCCGCGCGCTGCAGGTAGCCGGCCTCGATCAGTGCCGCGTTGTCGACCGGCCTGGGCCGGGCCAGGCCCATGCCGTAGCGGTTCATCGCCTCGGCGTCGCAGATCAGCCAGCAGGGGGCGTTGGTGCCGCCGTCGGCGAACATGGCCTCGACGAAGCTATGATAGGAGTCGGACTCGTTGACGAAGCGCCGGCCGGCGCGGTTGACGGCGATCACCCCCGGCTTGGCCCGGTCGGTGACCAGGTGCGGGAAGCGCTCCGTGCTGCCGTCCGGCTTGCGCAGCACCGAGACCGGCGCCCAGAAGAAGCTGGCCGCCAGGTCCTCGCCGGTGGCGGCATTCGCCGCGGCGGCCAAGGAGAGGCCGTCGCCGACGCTGGTCTCCGGCGACATGCTCCAACCGGCGGCGAAACCGCCGCAGGCCAGCACCACCCCGCCGCGGGCCCGCACGCACAGGCGTTGCCCGGCGTGCTCGATCAGCACGCCCTCGACCCTGCCGTCCTCGACGAGCAGGGATTCCGTGCATGCATTCAGCCAGAGCTCGACCCCCTTGGCGAAGGCGGTGCTGGCCAGGCGGGCGATCAGCGCATTGCCGACCGTGAGGCGGGTGCCGCGCGGATGGCTCAGGCGGTCGACGCCGTAGCGCGCCAGCAGCTTGAGGCAGTGCCAGAGCGACTTCGGCGAGCTTTTGATGGCGAGAAAATGCTGGATGTCGACGCGGTTAACCATCATCCCGCCGAACAGCAGCATGCCGTCCGGCGGCCTGCGCAGGTCCTTGAAGCGCGCGCCGAGACGGCGTCCGTCGTACTCGGCGATCTCCAGCGCACGACCGGTTTCGGTGCCGCCGGGCAGGTCCGGATAGTAATCGGGCGACAGCGGCCGCAGCGCGTACTTCAACTCGCTGTGGCGCTCGAGGAAGGCCAGCGCCTCGCGGCCGCGCGCGATGAAGACGTCGATCAGTTCGGGCCGGTAGCCCTTGCCGATGACTGCCTTCAGGTAGGTGCGCGTCCGCTCGGCCGGGACCTGGATGCCGGCCGCCCGCGCCTGGTCGCTGTCGTGGATCCACACGGCGCCGCCGGAGATCGCCGAGGTGCCGCCGAAGCTGGCGGCCTTCTCCACCAGCAGAACCGTCAGGCCCTGGCAGGCGGCGCTGACCGCCGCGGCAAAACCCGCGGCGCCGCTGCCGAGCACCACGACGTCGTAGGAGACTTCCGCCGGGCCGGCGCCAGGCAGGTGCGTAGCTGTGTTCATCGCGTATCGCCTGTCAGATATCCAGGGGCGTGACGCCCATGAAGTGGCCGAGGTTGCCGAGCTGGGCGCGGGCCATTTCCGGGCCGCTCTGCACCGTGCAGCCCATGCGCCGGGCAAGCGCGAGCAGCGGGGTGATCTCCGGCGAGGTCACCACATCGGCGACCAGGCAGTGCTTCGGCAGGCTTTCCAGCAGGCTTTGCGGCAACGGCAGCTCGCCGCTGTCGCCCATGCCCACCGGGGAGGCGTTGACCACCAGGTCGAAGTCGGCAAGCGAAGCGTAGTCGCCGCCGATGGCGATGGCCGGGAAAGCCTGGCGCAGCAGCGCGCAGAGGCTCCCGACGCGCTCGGCGCTGAGGTCGGCGATGGCCAGCCGGCTCACCCCGCCCTGGCACAGCGAATAGGCGATGGCGCTGCCGACCCCGCCGGAGCCGACCACCAGGGCGCGCTTGCCGCGCGGCTCGAAGCGGTGCCGGCGCGCCGCGTTGAGAAAGCCCTCGCCGTCGACGATATCGCCGACCAGGCGGCCGTCGGCCTCGCGGCGGATCACGTTGACCGAACGCAGCGCCGCCGAACGCTCGCTGACTGCGTCCAGGCGGGTGGCGAGCAGTTGCTTGTAGGGCACGGTGACCACGCAGCCGCGCAGGTTCCGCCAGCCGCGCAGGGTGGCGAGGAAAGCCTCCAGGGATTCTTCCTGCAGGTCGATGGGCAGCATCGCCAGGTCCTGTCCATGCCCGGCGAACCAGGCGTTGAAGTTTTCCGGGGATTTGACCTGGGCGATCGGCGAACCGACGATGCCGACCAGGGCGGTGGAACCACGAATCATGCGGGCCTCCAGTTCTTGGATTTGTTGTGGCAGCCATCCTGCGCCAGCCGCAATTTCCGGAACAAGGTTCCTGTTCGTCGTTTCAGTTGTTAATCGCCATCACACTGCGATAATCGCACTGAATCGGCAAAATACCTTCCGTCTCCCATGAAACAGCCTGCCATCCATTCCCGCGATCTGATCGTCGGCCTGCAGAAGGGCCTGGCCCTGATGCAGTTGTTTTCCGAGCGTCATCCGCGCCTCAGCGTGCCACAGGCGGCCAGTCTTTCCGGACTGACGCCGAGCGCGGTGCGGCGCTTTCTGCTGACCCTGGTCCACGACGGCTTCGCCGAGACCGACGGACGCCACTACTGGCTGACCGCCAAGGCTCTGCGCATCGGCCAGGCCTACGTGGATTCGGCGCAGCTGCCGCGCATGCTGCGGCCGATCGTCGAGCAGGTGGCGCGCAACACCCAGGAGCATGTCTCGGTGGGCGTGCGCGACAGCGACGACATCGTGCACATCGTGCGCAGCCGCTACAGCCACGTCGCCTCGCTGTCGATCCGCCCCGGCTCGCGGGTGCCGATGTACTGCACGGCGAGCGGCCGGCTGTGGCTGGCCGCGCTGGACGCCGAGGCGCTGGACGCCTACTTCGCACGGGTCGAGCTGCGCGCCCTGACGCCCTACACCCGAACCTCGGCGGAGGCGATCAGGACCGAGCTCGCCCGGATCGGCGAACTCGGCCATGCGCTGGTGGACCAAGAGTACGAGGTGGGCATGCGCGTGCTGGGCGTGCCGCTGCGCGACCGCGAGGGACAGCTGAAGGCCAGCCTGACGCTGACCACCCACGCCGCGCGGATGAGCCCGGAGGAGATGCGCGAGCGCTACCTGCCCGCCCTGTACGAGGCCCAGGCCCTGCTCAGGCCGATCCTCTGAGGCCCCTCTGCGACCGACAGGCCGTCAGCCGATCCCGCACGCCTTTGAACTTCTCGCGGAATCGCTCTCTCTCAGCAAGCGGGGGCCGTAACCAGCCAAGCGCTCAAGCCGAGGGAACGCCATGCATCCGATCTCCAGCGGGACAGTCGTCGTCATCACCGGCGCCTCGAGCGGCATCGGCCGCGCCACCGCCTACGCCTTCGCCGAACGCGGTGCCAAACTCCTGCTCGCCGCCCGGCGCACGGAGATGCTCGAGGAGGTGGCGCGCAAGTGCCGGGAGCTGGGCGGCAGCGCCTTCGCCCTGGATACCGACGTGACCTGCGAGGAGGACGTCGAAAAGCTGGCACGCCAGGCCATCGCCCGCTTCGGCCGCATCGACGTGTGGTTCAACAACGCCGGCGTGGGCGTGTTCGGCCGGCTGGAGGACATCCCCTCGGAGGTCTGGCGCCGGGTGATCGAGACCAACGTCTTCGGCTACATGTACGGCGCCAGGGCGGCGATACGCCAGTTCCGCGCCCAGGGCCACGGCATCCTGATCAACAACGCCTCCATCGCCGGGCTCCTCGCCCAGCCGGACTCCACCGCCTACGCCACCAGCAAGTTCGCCGTGCGCGGTTTCGCCGAGGCGCTGCGCCAGGAGATGTGGGACCAGCCGGGCATCCACGTCTGCACCGTCCTGCCCGCGGTCATCGACACGCCCTTCTTCGCGCACGCGGCCAACTTCAGCCATCACCGGGTGCGCGCCGCGCCGCCGGTCTACACGCCGGAGAAGGTCGCCCGCACGGTCGTGGAGCTGGTTCGACAGCCGCGCGCCGAGGTCGTCGTCGGCGGGGCCGGCCGCGCGGCCGCCCTGCTGCAACGCCTCGCGCCCCGGCTGACGACGCGGCTCAGCGCCCGGGTCTCCCCGCATGGCTTTCTCGCCAACGAGCCGGGCAAGGAGACCAGCGGCACCCTGTTCGAGCCGATGTACGACGGGCATACCGTGCGTGGCGGCTGGCGCACGGGGCCGAACAACGGCGGCGTGCCGTCGCTGCTGGCCTTGGCCCTGGTCGGCGTGCCGCTCGGCCTCCTGCTCTGGCGCCGCCGGGCCGGCCGCGGCAGCGAGACACGCCGATAGCGATCTTCCCTTCCCCTTCCGTCAGCCCCGGTCCGGGGCCGGGGACCGCCCCAAGGAGCTCACCATGACCGATCGGATCACGCTCATCCTGGCCGGAGGCAACGCGCTCGGCGCCTACGAGGCCGGCGCCTACGAGACGCTGCATGAACGCGGCCTGTATCCCGGACAGTTCGTCGCCGTTTCCACCGGCGCGATCAACGCCGCGCTCATCGCCGGCAATCCGCCGGAAAAGCGCGTGGACAGCCTGCGTCGCTTCTGGGCGCTGGTTTCGCAGGACATGGCCGCCTGGGTCCTGGGGCCGGCCTACTGGTCGACGACGCTGGACAGCGGCCGGGCGCGCATCATGCAATGCGCCCTCCTCGGCAGCGCGGGTATCTACCATCCCCGCTTTCCGGGCGCCCTGTCGATGCTGCCGGGCATGCCCACGGACAAAAGCCTCTACGACCTCGGCCCCTTGCGCGAGCACCTGAAAAAGGCCGTCGACTTCGGCCGGCTGAACAGCGGCGAGACCCGGATGATCGTCGTCACCGTGGATGCCCACAGCGGCGAAGAGGTGCGCTTCGACACCACCGAGGGGCCGATCGGGGTCGACCACCTGCTGGCGAGCTGCGGCTTCCTGCCCTTCTTTCCGCCGGTCGAGATCGCTGGCCGCCTGCTGGTCGACGGCGCCATGTCCTCGAACCTGCCCCTGGAGGCTGCGCTGCAGGAGCATGTCGCGGAGGACCGCTTGTGCATCGCGCTGGATCTGCTGCGCCGGCAGAACGACGGGGTGCATACCGTCGGACAGGCCGTCGACCGGCAGCTCGAACTGCTGCTCTCCTCCCAGACGTGGAAAGCGCTGAAGAACCTGAGCCAGGTCCACGCGCTGCGCCGCCAGCTGCGCCTGCTCGGCGAGCGGCTGCCGGCCGAGCTGCGTACCGACCCCGCCCTGGCGCCGGCCCTGGCGGAGGGCGAAAAGCTCGGCGGTGCCACCACGCTGCTGCTGCTCAGCCATACCAGCGTGCCCCACGACACCGAACTGCGGGCGTTCGACTTCTCCCGGCCGGTGCTGACCGAGCGCTGGGAAAGCGGCCGTGCGGACATGGCGCAAGCCCTGCATGAGCTGGGCAGCCGGCGTGCCGCTCCGGGAGAGTTCGTCGTGCGGACCTTCAGCGACGGCGAGTCCCGGGAGCTCTAGGGCACGGATCTATTCTGAGCGCGGCCGGGATCGGGGTCAGCGACTGACCCGGACGATCACCTTGCCGCGCACGTGTCCGGTCTGGTTGAGCCGCAGGGCATCGGCCGCCTGCTCCAGGGGAAACACCCGGGCCACGGGGATCTCCAGACGGCCGCCGGCGGCCATATCCGCCAGTACCTGCAGGTCCTGCCCGCTGGGGCGCACCCAGACGTAGAGGCCGCCGGCCTCCCGCACCGAGTCGTCGATGATCGAGCCGTGCCGCTTGCTGCCCTGGCGCAGGACGGCCAGGGTCTGCTCGCGCACGCCGCCGACGAAGTCGGCCACCGCGTCGACCCCCTCCGGCGCCAGCGCGCGCACGCGCTCGACCAGGCCGTCGCCATAGGCCACCGGCTCGATGCCGAGGGAACGGAGGAAGTCGTGATTGCCCGGTGAGGCCGTGCCGATCACCCGGGCGCCCAGGTTGCGGGCGATCTGCGCGCCCTGCACGCCCACGCCACCGGCGGCCGCGTGAATGAGCAGGCTGTCGCCCTGGCCGACGCCGAGGCGCCTCAGCAGCTGGTAGGCGGTGAGCCCGGCGAGCGGGATGCCCGCGGCCTGATCCCAGTCCAGCGTCGCGGGCTTGTGGGCCACGGACGCGGCCGGCACGCTGATGAATTCGGCGAAGCTGCCGTGATGGACGAAATGCTTGCGGGCGTAGGCCATCACCTCGTCGCCCGGCTTGAACTCGGGGGTGTCGAGACCGATCGACTCGACGACGCCGGCGACGTCCCAGCCAGGGGTGACCGGGAAGAAGGTTTCCATGATGCCGTCGAGATGGCCGGCCATGATCTTCCAGTCCACCGGATTCACCGCCGCGCTGCGCACGCGGATCAGCACCTCGCCCGGCGCGACCTTGGGCATGGGTCGCTCGGTCAGCTGCAACAGGTCGGGATCGCCATAGCGGTCGTAGGTCATCGCTTTCATGAGAGCTCCTCGGACCAAAGGCCTTTTCGGCAATCCGAAACTATAGCCCTGCACAGCCGGTGCGCCGCGATGCCGGGAAGACGCGCCGGCCTCCCCGGCCTGACTGCACGCTGCGGGCTCCCCTCAGGGCCTGAGCTTGCTGGCCGGCTCGCCGGCGATGCCGAAGTCGGTCTTGGGAATCTCGTGGATGATCACCCGGATCCGCTCCATGGGCGAGGCCAGCGAGCGGGAGATGGCCTGGCTGACTTCGCGGATCATGGATTCCTTTTGCTCGCGGCTGGGGCCTTCGATGAGGTGCACATGGACGATGGGCATAGGACGACTACTCCAGAAAGGCTGCCATTTCTTCATAGGCGACGGTGCACGGCAGCCCGGGTTATAGGGAAGCGAGGCATGGCGCCCGGCTGTCAGACCGGCATCGCGTGCCGGCCACGGGCAGCCTCTTATGAGATAAGATGTCTGTCAACTGCAAAATATCGGAGGAGCCCATGGCCAGCCCTCCATAAGCGTTCGCTAAACGCACGCTAAGAGCGCTTCCCTTGACGCAACGGCTTGAACCGGCCCGTACACTCTGCGAGCGCCTCCCCCGCTTTCCCCTGGCCCCTCCCACCAAGGTAGTCCGCCGTGCTGCAGATCCTCTCCATCACCATGCCCATCTTCATCCTGATCGGACTGGGCTTCTTCGCCGTCCGCTTCGCTGTGATCAGCCGCGAACAGATCCGTGGCCTGGGCAGCTTCGTCATCACCTTCGCCCTGCCGGCGCTGGTGCTCAAGGCGTTGTCGAACAACGCCTTCCAGGAGGTGATGAACTGGCAATACATGCTGGCCTACACCCTGGGCTCCCTGACGGTCTACCTGCTCGGCCTGCTGTTTGCCCTCAGGGTGCGCCGCGAGCCCCTGACCAGCAGCGCCATCACCGCGCTGGGCATGGCCGTGTCCAACAGCGGCTTCGTCGGCTACCCCATCGTCGCCATGCTGCTCGGCCCGGCGGCAGCCATCGGCCTGGCGCTGAACATGCTGGTGGAGAACCTGCTGATCGTCCCGCTCAGCCTGATCCTCGCCGAGGCCGGCCGGCAGCAGGGCTCCACCGCCAAGGTGCTGGGCGAGACGGCCAGGCGCCTGGCCCGGACGCCGCTGATCCTCGCCATGCTGACCGGCCTGCTGCTGTCCCTGCTGGAGGCACGCCTGCCGGCGATTCCGGGCAAGGTGGTGGAAATGCTCGCCGCGGCCTCGGCGCCGGTGGCGCTGTTCGTGATCGGCGGCTCGCTCTACGGCCTGAAGCTGAACGGGCTGTTCGCCGAGCTGCGGATGATCGCCGTGGGCAAGCTGATCCTTCATCCGCTGGCGGTGTTCCTGCTCTTCTCGCTGCTGCCGGACGTGGACCCGGTGCTGATGGTGGCCGGGGTGATGTTCGCCAGCTCGCCCATGCTGAGCATCTACCCGATCTTCGGCCAGCGCTTCGGCGTCGAGGGCCGTTGCGCCGCCGCCCTGCTGTTCGCCACGCTGATGTCCTTCTTCAGCATCAGCCTGCTGATCGGCGTCATGAAGCCGCACCTGTAGCGGCGCGACAGGGGCTGCGCGTCGCAGGCGGCGAGCGCGCCCCGGGGACTGGCCTAAGCTTTGGCCTATCCATTGCGGATACTCGTCATTCAGGAGGGATTGGCAATGATCGGCAGCGACAAACAGGAACACTTGGGCCACGCGCAGGGCGGCAGGCATTTTCTGGAACACTGGCACCCGCTGGATCGCCTGCGCCGGCAGGTCGATCACCTGTTCTCCGATTTCGGCCGCAAGGCCCAGCGCAGCCCCTTCGGCCGCGGCCTGTTCGAGAGCGAGCCGTCGTGGCCGCAGGAGCCGTTCGGCCAGGGCATGCCGGCGGTGGACATCCACGACGGGGGCGAGGCCTACGAGATTTCCGCCGAACTGCCCGGCATGGACGAGAAGGACATCGAGATCAAGCTGTCCAGCGGCTGCCTGAGCATCAGGGGGCAGAAGAAGGAGGAGCACGAAGACAGGAAGAAGGGCGTCTACATCGCCGAGCGCCACTACGGCGCCTTCCAGCGCAGCTTCGTCCTGCCCACGGAAGTCGATGCCGAGCGCATCGAGGCACGCTTCGACAAGGGCGTGCTGACCCTGAGCCTGCCGAAGAAGGCCAAAGCGCTGCGCGCCGAGAAGACCATCCCGATCAAGGCCGGCTGAGCGGCCCTGCGGGCGGACTCAGCGGCAGGCCTCGAAGCTCAGCGCAAGATGGCTGTCGAAGCGCCGCTCCTGCCCGCACAGGGGATCGACGAAGCTCAGGCTCTGCGCCAGCAGCTGCAGTGGCCGCGCATGGTCGTCGATCTCCCGCCGGGAACGCTCGAGCAGGTGCGGATAGAGCGGATCGTTGCAGATCCCCGCGCCCAGCGCGGCCATGTGCACGCGCAGCTGGTGGGTCTTGCCGGTGACCGGATGCAGCACGTAGCGCCACAAGTCTCCCGCACGCTCGCCGAGCTCGACGCGGGTTTCGCTGTTCGGCTCGCCCTCGGCCTCGCGCATCAGGAAGAACGGCTCGCCCTTGACCAGCCGGGTTTGGCGCAGCAGCGGGAAGCTCAGCCCGGGCAAGGCCGGGGCGATGGCCGAATAGACCTTGCGGATCCGCCGCTCGCGGAACAGCGCCTGGTAGCGCCCGCGACTCGCCGGGTTGCAGGAAAACAGCACCAGACCGGCGGTAAGCCGGTCGATGCGGTGCAGCGGCACCAGGTCGGGGTTGCCGAGGCGACGCACCAGGCGCGCCAGCAGGGTCTGCTCGACGTACTCGCCGACCGGAGCGACCGGCAGGAAGTGCGGCTTGTCCGCCACCAGCAGGTGCTCGTCCACATGCAGCACCTCCTCGGCGAAGGGAATCGGCGTTTCCGCCGCCACCTCGCGGAAATAATGCACGCGCAGCGCCTCGCGGTAGGGATGTTCGGGGCCCAGGACGTTGCCCTCGCCGTCCAGCACCCGGCCACGATTCATGCGCTCCAGCCAGACCTCGCGGCCGATCGCCGGAAAGTGCGCGCACAGGCAGTCCAGCACGGTGCGCCAGTCGCCGCGCGGCAGGTGCAGGACGCTGGGGCGGAGGCTGGCGGCAGAAGCATGGGACATGGCGAAAAGACTCCGGCGGCGGGAGCGCATTAGGCCCCAGCAAGGGTCTGCCGTCAAAGGCCCCGTGGGTGCCATAATGCCTGGCTTCGCCATCTGCGCCGAGCGCAGCACCGACCATGAACCACACGCACGGGAGCGAGGGAGCGCCCCATGCTGCACGGATCGACACGCCAGACATGCCGACAGACCTCCCGCCCGACACATCCCCCCTGCCTCCGGTCATCGCCGGTCCGCTGCTGCGCCGGCTGAGCCCGGAGCGCCTGATCCTCTGGCTGGTCGGTTCGCGGCCGCTGCAGCTGTCGCTGCAACTGATCTTCACCGGATCGCAGGGCCCGCAGCAGCGCCTCATCGCACTCGACACGGCGCACTGCAACCACCTGCGCGTCGGCACCCACGCCTGGCTGCACCTGATCGACGTGCCGCTGGCCCGGCCGCTGCCCATGGACATCCCGATCGAATACGACCTGCTGCTGGAGGAGAACGGCCGGCAGCGCGGCATCGCCGACTGGGCGCCGCACCTCTTGCACGAGGGCGCGCAGCGGCCGGACTTCGTGCTCAAGTCGCGTCTCGACAACCTGCTGCACGGCTCCTGCCGCAAGCCGCATTTTCCCTGCGAGGACGGCCTGGCCAAAGTCGACAGCCTGCTCGCCGGCCTGCGCGAGCGGCCGCAGGCACGCCCGGCGCTCTTGATGCTGAGCGGCGACCAGATCTACGCGGACGACGTCGCCGGCCCCATGCTGGTGGCCATCCATGCGCTGATCCGTCGCCTCGGCCTCTACGGCGAACGGCTCGAGGGCGCGCTGGTCGCCGACAGCGACGAGCTCTACGTCCATCCGCTGACCTATTACCGGCGCGAAGGCCTGCTGCCCGCCTTCAAGTCCACCGAGGCCTTGCGCGAGCGTTTCTTCGGCGGCGTGGAAAAGCCGGTCTTCACCACCGCCAACGCCCACAACCACCTGGTCACCCTCGCCGAAGTGCTGGCGATGTACCTGCTGGCCTGGTCGCCGGTACCCTGGACGCTGATCCGCCCCGAACCGCCGGCACTGGACGCCGGCCTCGCCGAGCGTTACGCCGGCGAACAGGAAGCCCTCGACGCCTTCCGCACCCAGCTGCCGCAGGCCGCCCGTGCTCTGGCCCATCTGCCGTGCCTGATGATCTTCGACGACCACGACGTCACCGACGACTGGAACCTGTCCGCGCGCTGGGAGGAAACTGCCTACGGCCATCCCTTTTCCCGGCGCATCATCGGCAACGCGCTGGTCGCCTATGCCCTGTGCCAGGGCTGGGGCAACAATCCGGATGTCTTTCGCGAGATCCTGCAAAAGATCGAGGCGCTGACCGCGGACCCCGACGGCTGCCTCGACGGCGGGGTCCAGGACGGGCTGATCGACGAGCTGCTGAAATTCCAGAACTGGCATTACCAGTTGCCGACCACACCCACCCTGATCGTGCTCGACACCCGCACCCGCCGCTGGCGCAGCGAGAGCCACCTGAGCCGGCCCTCCGGGCTGATGGACTGGGAAGCCCTCTGCGAGCTGCAGCAGGAGCTGCTCGACGAGCAGGCCGCGGTGATCGTTTCGCCGGCGCCGGTTTTCGGCGTCAAGCTGATCGAGGCCGTGCAGCGCCTGTTCACCTTGGCCGGCCACCCGCTGCTGGTCGATGCGGAGAACTGGATGGCCCACCGCGGTGCGGCGCAGGTGATCCTCAACATCTTCCGCCACTCGCGCACCCCCGGTAACTATGTGATCCTTTCCGGCGACGTGCACTATTCCTTCGCCTACGACGTGCAGATCCGCCATCGCGCCGGCGGACCGCGCATCTGGCAGATCACCAGCAGCGGCATCAAGAACCAGTTCCCCGCCGGCCTGCTGACCTGCTTCGACCGCCTCAACCGCTGGCTCTACGCGCCCTGGTCGCCGCTCAACTGGCTGACCAAGCGGCGCCGGATGGAGGTGATGCCGCGCATTCCCCACCGCGGCCGGCGCGGCGAGCGCCTGTGGAACGGCGCCGGCATCGGCCAGGTGCTGCTCGATGCCCTGGGCCGGCCCCGCGCCATCCTCCAGCACAATGCCGACGACTCGGCAGCGACCCGCTTCGTCCGTCCGGCCGAGCTGCGCCAGGCCCCCGTGCCCGTCGAGGCCGGCGAGCTGGAGAGCCCCCGGCTGCGCCGCGGCAAGCTGGGATAAGACGCTCCCATCGCCGGAAAGGCTGCAGGCGAATGGCTAGCAAAGTAGCCAAAAAGGCTCGTCTTAAGGCGAAACAAGCTGTACTTTAGTCAAACCCCCGGTCCTTCGGCGACGTACTGAAGGGATCGGGGCGGGCCTGCCTGAGCGGAGCAAATCCGCCTGGCAGCAGAACAACAATTAGGCACGCCGGCTACGGCACGGCGCGTCCCAGGCCATCGGAAGCAGTAATCCGCGTGGTCCCTTGCGCATCCGCTGCGACATTAAAAACCAAAAAGGCCAGGCACCCCGGCTGATCGCCAGGGGGAGACCGGAGCCATTCAGAAAAAAAACGACTACCCCATACCGCCTTTCAGGAGTTTTTTTCTATGACCATTGCTTCCCAGCATGATTTAAGACGCCAATTTCGAGCGTTGCTGGAATCCAGGGCCTGCTACGATGCCGCCTCGGTGTTCGATCCGATGTCGGCGCGCATCGCCGGCGACCTGAAGTTCGAGGTCGGCATTCTCGGCGGCTCGGTCGCCGCCCTGCAGGTGCTCGCCGCCCCCGACTATGCGCTGATCACCCTCAGCGAGTTCGTCGAGCAGGCCACCCGCATCGGCCGCGTGGCCAGCCTGCCGATCATCGCCGACGCCGATCACGGCTACGGCAACGCGATCAACGCCATGCGCACCGTGGCCGAACTGGAACGCGCCGGCGTCGCCGCGCTGACCCTGGAGGACACCCTGCTGCCGCCCAAGTACGGGCACAAGACCACCGACCTGATCCCGCTGGACGAGGCCGTTGGCAAGATCCGCGCCGCCCTGGAGGCGCGCATCGACCCGCAGCTGAGCATCATCGCCCGCACCAACGCCGAGCAGCTCACCGTCGAGGAGACCATCGAGCGCGCCAAGGCCTACCAGGCCGCCGGCGCGGACGGCATCTGCATGATCGGCATCAAGGACTTCGAGCATCTGGAAGCCATCACCCGGCACCTGCCGGACACCCCGCTGATGCTGATCACCTACGGCAATCCGAAACTGCGCGACATGGCGCGTCTGGCCGAGAACGGCGTGCGCATCGTGGTGAACGGGCATGCCGCCTACTTCGCCGCGATCAAGGCCACCTACGACTGCCTGCGCGAACAGCGCGGCGTCGGCCCCTCCGACCTGAGCGCCAAGGAGCTGTGCACCAAGTACTCGACCCTGGATGAATATCGCATCTGGGCGCGCGAGTTCATGAACGTCCAGGAGTAAGCCTCCACCGGGCCTGTCCCGTGGCTCCGCCAGGACGCCACGGGCCGGCCCTCTTCTACGGCCTCATTGCTGCTGCCCTCTGCCGTCCCTCTGGACGACACCGTTGTTGGCGGCAGGCTTGCCCGAGGGCAGGCCGCTGACGGTGACCTGCGGCAGGACGCCGCCAATGAGCTCGATGCTGCGCGTGGAAAGGCGAACTGCACCTGCAGCTCGCGCAGGCCCTGCAGCAGCCCCAGGTTGATCTCCTGCTGGATGTCCATGTAGCGGTTGTAGTCCGCGCTGAGCACGATGTAGACCACCTCGAAGGTCAGCTGGCTTTCATCGAAGGCCAGAAAATGCGCCCGGTCGAAACGGGTACCCTCGATCCCCTGGATGATCCGCCGGACCAGCGCCGCGACCTCGCGCACCCTCTCCACCGGCGTGTTGTAGGCGATGCCGAACTTGAACACGATCCGCCGGGTGTCCATGCGCTTGTAGTTGTGCAGGGTCTTGGTCAGCATGTCGGAGTTGGCGCAGACGATCTGTTCGCCGCTCAGGCTACGGATGCGGGTGGTCTTCATGCCGATCTGCTCGATGGTCCCGGCCACCTCGCCGAACACCACGAAATCGCCGATCTCGAAGGGCTTGTCCATGCCGATCGACAGCGAGGCGAGGACATCGCTGAGCACCGTCTGCACCGCCAGGGCGATGGCGATGCCGCCGATCCCCAGGCTGGCGACCATGGCAGTGATGTTCACCCCGAGATTGGCAAGGATCGACAGCAGCATCATCGCCCAGATCAGGCTACGGAAGAGGATGCCGATGATCGCCGTGGTCACCGGATTGCGCGCCCTGCCGTTGCGGGCCAGGCTGCTCATCCACAGGCGGATGCCGGTGTCGAGCCACAGCGCCAGCTGGAAGGCCAGGGCGATGAACCAGCCGTGGGACAGCATGTCCTCCCAGCGCGGCGACAGCTCCACCACCTTCAGACCAATGAGCAGCGAGAAGGCGAAGACCAGCAGCCGGCTGGTATGCGCGAGCATTTCCGCGATGAAGCCGTAGAACTGCCCGTGCGCCGCCAGCGCCCGCATCCGGCGGCTGACGATGCCGAGAATGCCGCGCAGCAGCCAGTAGCTGGCCAGGGTCACGGCCAGCAGCAGGGCGAGACTCGTCCAGAGGTTTTCGTTCAGCATTGCTTGCCAGTCCAGGTCCTGCCAATTCAGCTCCGTCCAATTCATTGCGTGGCGTCCTCCGAGCAAGGCAATCAGAGAGAAAAAGGCACAAGTCTTTTTTTCGGTGACCGCTGACCCGAGAAGTTCCCCTCCGTCTGCCTACCATCTGTTGACGTATCAGCGTAACCACAGCAGAGCAGCCGCAAAGGCCAGCATTCCCTTGAAATGGCTGACCTTCTTCTCATGACGCGTAGCAATCCGACGGTAGTACTTCAACTTGCCGAACAGGCACTCGATCACGTGCCGCTCCTTGTAGAGATGTCAATCACAGGGATGTTGAGCGATGCGGTTGCGCTTGGCTGGAATGACGGCCTGGATCTGGTGCTCCTCTAGCCATGCGAGAAGTCGGTTGGCGCCATAGCCCTTGTCCGCCAGCACTGCCGACGTAGCGATCCCGCCATGAGAGAGATTGCCTGGGTGATATCGGCCGCCTGGCCCGACGTCAGGATAAAACGAATCGGCAACCCCAACGCATCGGTCAGCACATGGATCTTGCTACCAAAGCCCTCTCGTGAACGCCCCAGCGCTTCCTGGGCGGCTGCTGTTGGCCGTCCCAGCTGCACAGGCTTGGGCGCGAACGATGGAACTGTCGATACAGATGTGCTGAAGGTCGGCGTTCCGGATCAATACCGGGTGAAGCCGGTCCCAGACGCCGAGTCGACACCCATGGGCAGAACGTTTGAAAACACTGCTCCATGAGCCGAAGCAACGAGGCAGCATCCGCCATTGAGCGCCGGTAGTATCCAGAGCACCGCCTCGACAAAGCGGCGACAGCCGAGGGGGCTAGTCAGCCGAATGCCCTTCGTGGTGCCCAGCAGGCTTTGGATACGGGACCCGTCGGTATTGCTCAGGCGGCTTCTGTCAGTCATGGCAAGAGCCGCAGTTTCAACGATGGGCTTACGTCAACGGAACCTAAAAAAATTAAAAGAATAAGTTTATTCCCTTTACTCCATCTTGCTTAGAGCTACTTAAAGTCAAAAGCCCTTTATCGCAGAAGCCAATCAGCTATTGCGTGAGACCTACTATCACCACGCCTTGCTAACAGAGTGCAGAAGCAAGCCAAAAAACGTGATGAAATCCACATATCACTCCAGCCTCAACGAAATGCAGAAACCAAGACGCAATGCAATAGTCTCTCATCAGAAATGGTATCATATTGACACCATGAGGCTACTCGATAAATAATAAACATATTTAAAAAATTTATGCGTAAACGCCTTCGATTCTGAACAGCCATGCTCGCTGCCCCATCTGCGCGAGCAAAAAAAGCTATTCGATCCCTCCAGCACTTTTCCTGATGGAGGAAAAGCTTTTCAGAATTTTGCTTGTTTACGCCCCAGAGGATAGGTAGGCGCCGACCCTATTAAGTCGGTTTACATTGACGTAAGTAACATAAAAGGTAGTACCAATGAGTGACTTGTATTATTTTACCTATTATTACGAAAACGGCGATAGCTATTCCGGCTATGGCTTTTCCAATACCAATGAATATTATAACGGTGAATATTGGTATAGCTACAACGAAACCGGCAACTACGGCTACTATTACGTAACCAATGTCTATGCTGGCTTTGATGACTCTTTGACAGGTCTTGTCCGCGTTTACAATTATTATGACAGTGAATCCGGCCAGACCTCATATGCAGTCGACGCCTATAGTTATTACGGACTGGGATACGAAAACGGTTATGTCTATGGCTTGACCGGCGGATATGACTACTTCGGCTACGGCTACTACGAGGCCGACGTCGCCAGCACCGCCGGCAGCCAGCTGTTCTACTTCACCTATGTCTACGGCAACGGCGACAGCTACTCGGGCTACGGCTACGACGACACCGGCACCTACTATGCCGGCCAGTACTGGTACAGCTACAACGAGACCGGCAACTACGGCTACTACTACATCGATGCCGTCTACGACGGTTACGGCAGCTCGTACTACGACGAGTACGTCTCGGTCTACAGCTACTACGACAGCGAGTCCGGCCAGTACCTGAGCAGCACCTACGCCGAATCCTGGTCCGGCCTGGGCAGCGAGTACGGCTACGGCTACAACTCCAGCTACAGCAGCTACGACTACTTCGGCTACGGCTACTACGAGGCCGACGTCGCCAGCACCGCCGGCAGCCAGCTGTTCTACTTCACCTACGTCTACGGCAACGGCGACAGCTACTCGGGCTACGGCTACGACGACACCGGCACCTACTACGCCGGCCAGTACTGGTACAGCTACAACGAGACCGGCAACTACGGCTACTACTACATCGATGCCGTCTACGACGGTTACGGCAGCTCGTACTACGACGAGTACGTCTCGGTCTACAGCTACTACGACAGCGAGTCCGGCCAGTACCTGAGCAGCACCTACGCCGAATCCTGGTCCGGCCTGGGCAGCGAGTACGGCTACGGCTACAACTCCAGCTACAGCAGCTACGACTACTTCGGCTACGGCTACTACGAGGCCGACGTCGCCAGCACCGCCGGCAGCCAGCTGTTCTACTTCACCTACGTCTACGGCAACGGCGACAGCTACTCGGCTACGGCTACGACGACACCGGCACCTACTACGCCGGCCAGTACTGGTACAGCTACAACGAGACCGGCAACTACGGCTACTACTACATCGATGCCGTCTACGACGGTTACGGCAGCTCGTACTACGATGAGTACGTCTCGGTCTACAGCTACTACGACAGCGAGTCCGGCCAGTACCTGAGCAGCACCTACGCCGAATCCTGGTCCGGCCTGGGCAGCGAGTACGGCTACGGCTACAACTCCAGCTACAGCAGCTACGACTACTTCGGCTACGGCTACTACGAGGCCGACGTCGCCAGCACCGCCGGCGACCAGCTGTTCTACTTCACCTACGTCTACGGCAACGGCGACAGCTACTCGGGCTACGGCTACGACGACACCGGCACCTACTACGCCGGCCAGTACTGGTACAGCTACAACGAGACCGGCAACTACGGCTACTACTACATCGATGCCGTCTACGACGGTTACGGCAGCTCGTACTACGACGAGTACGTCTCGGTCTACAGCTACTACGACAGCGAGTCCGGCCAGTACCTGAGCAGCACCTACGCCGAATCCTGGTCCGGCCTGGGCAGCGAGTACGGCTACGGCTACAACTCCAGCTACAGCAGCTACGACTACTTCGGCTACGGCTACTACGAGGCCGACGTCGCCAGCACCGCCGGCAGCCAGCTGTTCTACTTCACCTATGTCTACGGCAACGGCGACAGCTACTCGGGCTACGGCTACGACGACACCGGCACCTACTACGCCGGCCAGTACTGGTACAGCTACAACGAGACCGGCAACTACGGCTACTACTACATCGATGCCGTCTACGACGGTTACGGCAGCTCGTACTACGACGAGTACGTCTCGGTCTACAGCTACTACGACAGCGAGTCCGGCCAGTACCTGAGCAGCACCTACGCCGAATCCTGGTCCGGCCTGGGCAGCGAGTACGGCTACGGCTACAACTCCAGCTACAGCAGCTACGACTACTTCGGCTACGGCTACTACGAGGCCGACGTCGCCAGCACCGCCGGCAGCCAGCTGTTCTACTTCACCTATGTCTACGGCAACGGCGACAGCTACTCGGGCTACGGCTACGACGACACCGGCACCTACTACGCCGGCCAGTACTGGTACAGCTACAACGAGACCGGCAACTACGGCTACTACTACATCGATGCCGTCTACGACGGTTACGGCAGCTCGTACTACGACGAGTACGTCTCGGTCTACAGCTACTACGACAGCGAGTCCGGCCAGTACCTGAGCAGCACCTACGCCGAATCCTGGTCCGGCCTGGGCAGCGAGTACGGCTACGGCTACAACTCCAGCTACAGCAGCTACGACTACTTCGGCTACGGCTACTACGAGGCCGACGTCGCCAGCACCGCCGGCAGCCAGCTGTTCTACTTCACCTATGTCTACGGCAACGGCGACAGCTACTCGGGCTACGGCTACGACGACACCGGCACCTACTACGCCGGCCAGTACTGGTACAGCTACAACGAGACCGGCAACTACGGCTACTACTACATCGATGCCGTCTACGACGGTTACGGCAGCTCGTACTACGACGAGTACGTCTCGGTCTACAGCTACTACGACAGCGAGTCCGGCCAGTACCTGAGCAGCACCTACGCCGAATCCTGGTCCGGCCTGGGCAGCGAGTACGGCTACGGCTACAACTCCAGCTACAGCAGCTACGACTACTTCGGCTACGGCTACTACGAGGCCGACGTCGCCAGCACCGCCGGCAGCCAGCTGTTCTACTTCACCTATGTCTACGGCAACGGCGACAGCTACTCGGGCTACGGCTACGACGACACCGGCACCTACTACGCCGGCCAGTACTGGTACAGCTACAACGAGACCGGCAACTACGGCTACTACTACATCGATGCCGTCTACGACGGTTACGGCAGCTCGTACTACGACGAGTACGTCTCGGTCTACAGCTACTACGACAGCGAGTCCGGCCAGTACCTGAGCAGCACCTACGCCGAATCCTGGTCCGGCCTGGGCAGCGAGTACGGCTACGGCTACAACTCCAGCTACAGCAGCTACGACTACTTCGGCTACGGCTACTACGAGGCCGACGTCGCCAGCACCGCCGGCAGCCAGCTGTTCTACTTCACCTATGTCTACGGCAACGGCGACAGCTACTCGGGCTACGGCTACGACGACACCGGCACCTACTATGCCGGCCAGTACTGGTACAGCTACAACGAGACCGGCAACTACGGCTACTACTACATCGATGCCGTCTACGACGGTTACGGCAGCTCGTACTACGACGAGTACGTCTCGGTCTACAGCTACTACGACAGCGAGTCCGGCCAGTACCTGAGCAGCACCTACGCCGAATCCTGGTCCGGCCTGGGCAGCGAGTACGGCTACGGCTACAACTCCAGCTACAGCAGCTACGACTACTTCGGCTACGGCTACTACGAGGCCGACGTCGCCAGCACCGCCGGCAGCCAGCTGTTCTACTTCACCTATGTCTACGGCAACGGCGACAGCTACTCGGGCTACGGCTACGACGACACCGGCACCTACTACGCCGGCCAGTACTGGTACAGCTACAACGAGACCGGCAACTACGGCTACTACTACATCGATGCCGTCTACGACGGTTACGGCAGCTCGTACTACGACGAGTACGTCTCGGTCTACAGCTACTACGACAGCGAGTCCGGCCAGTACCTGAGCAGCACCTACGCCGAATCCTGGTCCGGCCTGGGCAGCGAGTACGGCTACGGCTACAACTCCAGCTACAGCAGCTACGACTACTTCGGCTACGGCTACTACGAGGCCGACGTCGCCAGCACCGCCGGCGACCAGCTGTTCTACTTCACCTACGTCTACGGCAACGGCGACAGCTACTCGGGCTACGGCTACGACGACACCGGCACCTACTACGCCGGCCAGTACTGGTACACCTACAACGAGACCGGCAACTACGGCTACTACTACATCGATGCCGTCTACGACGGTTACGGCAGCTCGTACTACGACGAGTACGTCTCGGTCTACAGCTACTACGACAGCGAGTCCGGCCAGTACCTGAGCAGCACCTACGCCGAATCCTGGTCCGGCCTGGGCAGCGAGTACGGCTACGGCTACAACTCCAGCTACAGCAGCTACGACTACTTCGGCTACGGCTACTACGAGGCCGACGTCGCCAGCACCGCCGGCGACCAGCTGTTCTACTTCACCTACGTCTACGGCAACGGCGACAGCTACTCGGGCTACGGCTTCGACGACACCGGCACCTACTACGCCGGCCAGTACTGGTACACCTACAACGAGACCGGCAACTACGGCTACTACTACATCGACGCCGTCTATGACGGTTATGCCGAATATGGCTATTCCAGCTATGACGAGTATGTCAGCGTCTACAACTACTATGACAGCGAGTCCGGCCAGTACCTGAGCAGCGTCTATGGCGAGTCCTGGTCCGGCCTGGGCAACGAGTATGGCTACGGCTACAACTCTAGCTATACCGACTTTGACGACTTTGGTTATGGATACTATGAGGCGGATGTTTCCAACGCATAAATAGAAAATTACTACACGGCAGCAGGTCACTCATGGATGCAGCTCCATGAGTGACCATCGAAGCTGTCTACTAAATAAATAATCCAGCATGACCGATCGGATTGTGCTGGAGTACTTAATCGCTGGTTATTTCAGACATGAAGGATAAATCGATGGAACATCTTTTTGTTGATGCTGTAAGTGAAGTTTCAGTCGGAGCAGGTGTCGTCAGGATTGTATTTGGCGTTCAACGCAAGGCCTCGAAGGATGCCAAGCCAGAACTGACACAAACGCTTTCCCTGAACATTCCGATTGAAGGCTTTGCAAACAGCATGCCCTCCCTGCAGGGCTTGATTGACAAACTGCTCAAGGACGGAGTTCTGAAAACCCGGGATGCCAAGCAACTGGGTTCTCCAAACTTCAACTGATTGACCTGAAATTTTCTGGGGGCCAGGGCCCCCTTTTTTTACGCAGGAACTCAAGGGTTGACAGACAATAAATCTTTGCAAGACTGTTTGGCCTTTATTTTCCCTACCAAAGGCTTTGATAAACAGTTGGTTAATGATTTGTCCTCTGCAGTAATAGCAGTGGATAGTGTGCAATCTTTTTCTGCCGATGGACTGAGTGCATCCCTCGACAACATGGAGCTCGGAAAACTTTCCGAACTCATCAGCTCAGGCGAAAAGGCTCTTGCCCAACTGGCAAATGGCAACTGGGTAGTCCCACTTGGCTTCGAATATGAAAACGGAGAAATTGCTCACGTCGATCTTTTTGATCCACTGGCAAGAGACGGGAGTATAAATGTAACAAAAAACCAATTCATGTCACAATGGACAGGCCTTGGGATTCTGCTACACGAAGCGCAATCGATAGAAAATAATGCCAAACACTCCACACATACGTTTAGCGATCTCGCAAGGGCGTTTCGGGAATATCAGCACTTACTGAGTCCCGTATTATTTTCCGGCTTTATGGTCAGCCTGCTATCGCTGGCAAGTCCATTCTTCTTCATGCTGATTCTTGACAAGGTGGTCTCATACCGTGCCTGGTCTACCTTAACTGCACTAGTAGTTGGCGCGATATTTCTGATCGCCTTTGAAGGCACCTTTGAGTACATCAGAACAGTTTTCATGAACAGGATGACGAAGTTCGTCGGCAGAGATGCATCTGCCGCGACATTTAGTCATACCACAGCGATTCCCTCCGAGATATATGAAAGTCGCTCCATCGGAGCATGGATACATGACAATAGGCAATCCGAAAAATTAGTAAGGCTGCTTCGCCATATATCCATTGCTTCGGTTGAATATATATTCGCCTTTATATTTCTTGCAGTATTACTGTGGATAAACTGGATTTTGACATGTGTTGCCATAGCAACGTGCCTGCTCCAGATTGGGTTCGCTTTTTATTGCGGCGAAAAAGTCGATAAAAAAGGCAAAGAAAGTCAGGACCACCTAGAAAGAAAAGAGTCCCTTCTCATCGAGAGCCTGACGCATCTTCATGCCATAAAAATGCTTGGCCTCATGGGAAACAGGACCACAGAGTACTGTGAAAGCATTACGTGCGCAGAAAACGCTCGCCAGGCAAAGGATGACAGTGAAGCATTCGTTCGCTCAGGAACCGCCTTCATCGAACGATCGGGAAACGTCCTGATGCTCGCCGTCGGAGCAGCAATGGTTATGCAGTCGAGCCTGACGGTGGGAGCCTTGGTTGCGTGCAATATCCTGATGCGCCGCCTTACTGGCCCTCTAGCCAAACTCCCCATGTTCCTGCGGGATCTGCAGGAACTCAAGAACATACAAAAACGTTGGCAAGACATTTCCCGCAATGTTCCAGTTGCTCCGATGAACAACCAGGAAAAGCTGAGAAAGAAAATCACAGGCGCACTGGAGTTCAAAAAAGTATTTTTCCGCTATGGCCGCGACTCCAGATTCCAACTGATGATTGATGCGAAATTTCCGAGAGGCGAGACCATTGCAGTAGTAGGAAAGTCAGGAGCAGGAAAAACAACCCTGACGAATCTCATGCTGGGCCTGAACTCACCACAAGTTGGCTTGATCTGCATGGACGGCAGCGACCTGCGCGAACTGAACCTTGAGTATATGCGTCAGCAAATAGGAATCGTAACGCACGAAACAGGCCTATTCAGAGGAAGCGTTCAAGCCAATATCGCATCCTGGGATAAGAAGATCACGCTTGACCGCATCCAGAATGCTGCCCGCATGGCCTGTATTCATGATGCCATTCAAGCGCTTCCGCGAGGATACGATACGATTATCGGCGATGATGGTGCAAGTCTGTCATCCGGCCAAAAAAGCCGATTGGCATTGGCAAGAGCGCTTGTTCGAGACCCTGCGCTCCTGATACTTGATGAGGTAACTGGCGATCTTGATCCTTCAACGGAGCATATGCTCGTTTCCAATATCATTAATGCCAGACGTGGAAGGACAACTATCTTTCTTACTCACCGAGAATTTGTTGCAAACCAGGCAGATATTGTTTACTTCCTCGATGACGGCAGAGTGATTGCCTCTGGAAAACATGAACGCCTAACAATTGACAATGTTGCCTATCGTGCCTTATGGGGGCGGCATTAAATATGGACAAGCAGGCGAGCGACAGCCACATCAGCATGGTTGAGAAAAATCCAAGATCATTTCTGCTCTATACCTTTGGCGCCCTTGTCCTCGGCGGAATACTCTTTGTCTCAATGATCGAGGTTGACCGAGTCATTTCCGGACGCGGGAAAACAGTTCTGCAAGAGCCGAGAATAGTGCTTCGCACTTCGACAAAATCCCTGATAAAACAGATTCATGTCAGTGTTGGCGATCGAGTGGCAAAAGGTGCTGCGGTATTAACCTTAGACCCAACCGTCTCTGAATCGGAACTCAATAAGTTTTTGGAGAAAGTCGACAGCTACCAGGAGGAAATTAGACGCCTGGATGCTGTCTTGAAGGGTGAAAATCCACCCGCAGAAGTGTCTAAAAGCAACAGCCCGCATGCCGACATGCTTGCTGCAGAACTGCGCGAGTTCAAGTACAAGGTAGAAAAATATCGTGAGCAAGAAGCCGGTCTGCGTGAAAAGGTCGTGGAACTCTCCTCTCGACTACCGATGCTTAAAGAGCAACTGGAAATCGCCTCCAACATAGAAAAAATGTGGGACGATCTGGTCAATAAAGAGAACTACGGCTCCCGTCTCAATTGGCACAAGGCGTCTCAAGACCGGATCAAAGCACAAACACAGCACTCCGAAACCAGCGGAGAATTGATGAAAACACGCTATGAGCTGAAGAAGATTATAGCCGAGAGAGAAGGATACGCAGAAGAATGGCGTGTCAAGAAAATGGATAGCCGTATTCAGGCAGAAAGAAACTTGCGCGAAGCCCGACAAGAAGCAGCCAAGGCGAGCTTTGAAAATTCGTCGGTCGTGCTTGTTGCCCCCGAAGATGCCATAGTTGTGGAGATGTCGGATACAGCCGTTGGCACAATGGTCAGCCCAACTGACGTACTAATGAAGCTGATTCCTGCCAAAACTCCCAGCCTTGTGGATGTGCGCGTTGCAGCCACAGACATTTCCTTTATCTCATCCGGCATGCCGGTCGATATAAAGCTGGACAGTGCCCCCTTTCAAAAGCATGGCTTTCTGCATGGCCGGCTTGACTCGATAACTTATGACTCGTTTGACAAGGACTCAGAGTCCAGCAAAGGCAACAACAAGGATATCGAGAGCAATGTGTCCAGTGTATCGACTGAGACCGAGCAATTCTATCTTGCTCGAATAGAAATTACCGACAATGCACTGAAAAACCTGCCTGAAGCATTTCGCCTAATGCCCGGCATGAGCGTGGAGGCAGATATCAAGGTTGGCCAGCGCCGACTGGTTGAATACTTGCTGTTTCCGGTCATGCGTGTCGTGAACGAGGGAATGCGAGAGCCATGACCGGTCAAAAAGCTATGTGCCGTACCAGCCTCCTGTTAATGACTACCTATTTAACTACAGCAGTGGCAGTGGCTGCAGAAAATGGGCACGCACATTTCCTGAAGTCAGTATCGGCCAAATGCATGCAATCGGAACCGCTCGGAGAGGAGCTTTCTAAAGGCGTACTTCGCTTGGGAGGAGGACACTCGATTGGCTATGTAAGCCTCCAGCAGGGAAATGGCGATCTGATCAGAATGTACGAGCGAGATATCCGCTCGGGTGCCCGACTATACGAGCTCTATACAAAAACGGAAAGGGGAGTTAGAGCAGCGGTATCTGCCAAGTTCGATAACAACTGTCTGGCAATGGAAGGTCGTGAGATCGAATATGATGCTTTTGGCAAGGCCGAAAGAATCCACTGGTTAGGAAGAGGACTCAACAGGACAGGCTATCGCGAAGAGCTAAACCCACCAGTACCCGACTCTGCGAGCCATTCTGGCGTCAAAGTCGCTCTTGTAGATTCCGGTGTAAACTATCTCCTTCCAGAGATTACTCGAGCGCTGGCAAGAGACGCTCAAGGCAATATCCTGGGATATGACTTCAGGGAAATGGATGATCGTCCATATGATGTGGACCCAATCAAGAGAGGGCCGTTTGATCCTTTGCGCCATGGCACATCAGTGGCAAGCGTCTTACTGGAAAATGGCAAGGAAACGATAAGCCTTGTGCCATATAGCTTCCCAGGAGTTGACCCTAGAAGATTCCAGCTACTGATACAGGACTTGCGGAGCAAAGGCATCAAGATCGTCAATATGTCCATAGGGAGCAGCGACCCCCGAGCCAAGGCGCCATGGACGATAATATCCCGAGCGATCGAAACCGCTCCAGAAATCTTATTCGTAATAGCTGCCGGAAATGAGGGCAAAAATATTGATGCAACACCTCATTACCCTGCCTCGTTCAGGCTACCCAATGTTTTGATTGTTGGAGCAGTGAATGAAACAGGCAACGTGTCCACCAAGAGCAACTACGGGACCAATGTTGATGTTGCAGCCAAAGCCGACCCCGTGCTCGGGCGAGACTTCATGTGGAACAGCAAAATGCTGCACGGCACAAGCTTTGCCGCACCCAAGATTTCAGCCCTCGCCGCAAAAATCCTGCAGGCAGAGCCCAAACTGACTGCAACCCAACTGAAGAGCAGGATTTGCTCTCTAGCAAAGCCCCTCCCAGAGAAAAATAAAATTGCCTGTGGATATTTCGATTGAGCGAGGATGTGTGGCCAGGTATCTACTAGGACTGCTCGCAGTTGGCTTGACATGGATGCCCGAGCTTGGGATGGCAATGGATGTTTATGACGTTTATCAAAAGTCCTTGGAAAAGGAATCCAAGTATCAAGAAGCCATTCAAACATATTTATCCAAGCGCGAAGCGAAAGACCAGGGGTTCGCAGGCCTGCTTCCCCGAGTCGAGCTTAGAGGATCGTATGAAAAAGTTTACCAAAAAAAGAAAGTCGACTCGCAGGCCTCAGAAAGCTCTGCCGACTATTATCAGGAGCATTATGAAGTAAAACTGCTACAGCCTCTGTTCGACGCCGAAAAAATGGCGCTCTTCCGCAAGGGAAAACGGGAAGCCCTGCAGGCGGAGATTGAGTTGGAACTTGCACGGCAAGAACTACGACTGCGAGTAGTCGAGGCCTTTTTTGAGGCTCTCTATGCTCAGGACAGTCTGAGGGCTTATGAAGCGCAGAAAAAGGCCACTTTCGAATTCATGGATCAGGCGAAGAAAAGCTTCGAAATCGGCACAGTCACTGCCAATGATGTTTATGACGCAGAGTCCAGATATGAACTGGTTTCTGTAAAAGTCATGCAGGCTGAAATCGATCTTGAACTGAAGCGCAAGGCCTTGGAGGTCCTGACTGGAGATCCGGTGGATTTTATTCAACCCCTGCGGAGCACTATCAAGCTTCTACCCCCACAACCAGCCACCCTGAAAACCTGGCTGGACCAAGCCGCCACCTCCAACCTTGAGGTGCAAATTCAGAATTTTTCGACGGAGATCGCCTCGGCCGAGCTTGACTACAATAAAGCAGGTCATTACCCGCGATTGGAGTTCACTGCCAGCGCCAACTTGGACGACCAGTCCGGCACTATGTCCAGCTTTGAGGAGACAGGCCCGGGACAGCGTACAAACGACTCTTATGTTGGGTTGTTGCTGACAGTACCCATATTCGAAGGTGGCTATGTCCAGTCCAAGGTACGAGAAGCGAAGCATACACAGGCTGCCTCGCATCAGAAGCTGGATGATGTCAGGAAAGAATCCATCGAAAAGGCACGGGAAGGCTTCATAAACACCGTGGTTGGCGCAAAAAAAATCGAGACTCTCTATTCGGCAGTTACATCCAGTCAAGAGTCCTTGCGGGCCAGCAAGCTTGGCTATGGTGTTGGCGTACGAACCGCCGTGGACGTTCTCAACGCGCAAGAGCAGCTATCTTCATCTCTCAGAGAGCGCGCCAAGACAATTTATGATTCGATTATTTTTTCTCTGAAACTGAAAGCATCGGTAGGCACCCTCAGCGATGAGGACATAATGCAACTCCGGGCCTATACCGACTACTCAAACGCTCCAGTAAACAACACCGGCTTTTAAAAAATACAAAACAATCGTTCGCTACTGTTCGAAACCAATGGTTGGTGGCGGCATTCTTTGAAAAATTCGCCACGCATAGACAACCGAAAGCGCCCCATAAACCCGCCTGTCAACGGCCGAGCCGGTCGTTTACAGGGGCGCCGTTGGAGTGAAAGCGCGAAATCGCTCCATAAACCTCATCTTCAACCGAGGTAAAGGCCCGCCGATGCTCTGCTCCCGATTTCTTTCTGGAGCCAGCCATCATGATGCGACCCGACGCCAAGGTCGAAAAACTTTACCTGTACCCCAAGCCCGTCGACTTCCGTAAATCCATCGACGGCCTCGCCGCCCTGGTCGAGCTGGACATCCAGGTGGCGGTGTTCGGTACCGAGCCCTCCTGAACGAATCGGAAAGGACATACCTGCTGCATGGAGGAAGGAGTGGAAGCGGCGCTACCGCAACAACCTCGGCATCCGGGTAACTGGCAGTTCACTACCCCGGATGCCCGGATCAAGCTGCCTCGGCTTTATCCGTCCATTGAGCGTTGAGGTGACACTAGCTTTAGGCGATCTCGCCCAGCAGCTTCTCCCACTCCTTGTTCTCTTTCTTCGACACGCCGCCGAGCAGCTCGATGGCCTGGCGCAGGCGGAAGCGGGTCAGGTCGGCGCCGAGGATCTCCATGGCGTCGAGCACCGACACCGAGCTGGCCTGGCCGGTGATCGCCGGGAAGATCAGCGGCATGGCGTCGCGCAGCTTGTAGCCGAGGTGCTCGCTGGTCTTCTGGATGATCGCGGTGATGTTGTCCTTGTTCCACTGGCGCAGGGCTTCCAGCTTCCAGAGGATCAGTTGCAGCAGTTGGCGGACCTGGTTGGGCGAAAGCCTCTTGTGCTCGAACAGCCTGGCGTCCAGCGGCACGCCGCCGGCGAAGAAGAAGCCGGCCAGCGGGGCGATTTGGCTGAAGGTCTCCACCCGGCCCTGCACGTGCGGAGCGATCTGCATCAGGTATTCGGGGTTGAACGCCCACTTCTGCACTTCGACGGCGAAGGCCTCGACCGGCAGCTCGCGCAGCCACTGGCCGTTCAGCCAGGAAAGCTTCTCCATGTCGAAGATCGGCCCGCCGAGGGACACGCGCTGGATGTCGAAGTGCTCAATCATCTCCGCCAGGGTGAACTTCTCGCGCTCGTCGGGCATCGACCAGCCCATGCGGCCCAGGTAGTTGAGCATCGCCTCGGGCAAAAAGCCCATGCGCTGGTAGAAGGTGATCGAGGTGGGGTTCTTGCGCTTGGACAGCTTGCTCTTGTCCGGATTGCGCAGCAGCGGCATGTACACCAGCTTGGGCTGCTCCCAGCCGAAGTACTCGTAGAGCTTGATCAGCTTGGGCGCCGAGGGCAGCCACTCCTCGCCGCGCAGCACGTGGGTGATGCCCATCAGGTGGTCGTCGACCACGTTGGCGAGGAAGTAGGTGGGCAGGCCGTCGGCCTTCATCAGCACCTGCATGTCCATGCGGTCCCAAGGGATCTCCACGTCGCCGCGCAGCAGGTCCGGCACCGTGCAGACGCCTTCGCTCGGCACTTTCATGCGCACTACGTGGGACTCGCCGGCGGCAATGCGGCGCTGCGCCTCTTCCGGCGCCAGGTGCATGCAGTGGCCGTCGTAGCGCGGGGTTTCCTTGTTGGCCATCTGCTGCGCACGCACCTCGTCGAGCCGCTCGGCGCTGCAGAAACAGGGGAAGGCGTGGCCCTTGGCGACCAGTTCGTCCGAGTACTTCTTGTAGATCGCGCCGCGCTCGCTCTGCCGATACGGGCCGTGCGGACCGCCGACGTCCGGGCCCTCGTCCCATTCGATGCCCAGCCAGCGCAGGGCATCGTAGATCTGCTGCTCCGACTCGCGGGTCGAGCGCAGCTGGTCGGTATCCTCGATGCGCAGGATGAACTGGCCGCCGTGCTGACGGGCGAAGCACAGGTTGAACAGGGCGATGTAGGCGGTGCCGACGTGCGGATCGCCGGTGGGCGACGGCGCGATGCGGGTACGGACGGTAGTCATGCAGGCTCCCGGACAGAGGGACGAACAGAAGGATGAAGGGCGCGAATGTTAGCAGGGGCGAAGCCGGGGGCTCCAGCCGGGCACATGGCCGAGCGCTGGAGCCTTCCTGCATCAGACCTGCAGCAGCTTTTCGCGCAGCGCCTGGATCTCGTCACGCAGCTGCGCCGCAGCCTCGAACTCCAGATCGCGGGCCAGGGCGTACATCTTCTCCTCGAGCTGGCGGATGCGCTTGTTGATCTCGCTCGGCGAACGCAGCTCGGCGGCATACTGGCCGCTCTCCTCCGCGGCCCTGGCCACGCGCTTGCGGCTACGCGCACCAGGCACCACGGCGCCTTCGAGGATGTCCTGGATGTCCTTCTTGACGCCTCTGGGCACGATACCGCGGGCCTCGTTGAAGGCGATCTGCTTGGCCCGGCGCCGCTCGGTCTCGTCGATGGCGCGCTGCATCGAGCCGGTGATGTTGTCGGCATAGAGGATCGCCTTGCCGTTGAGGTTGCGCGCGGCGCGGCCGATGGTCTGGATCAGCGAGCGTTCGCTGCGCAGGAAGCCCTCCTTGTCGGCATCGAGGATCGCCACCAGCGACACCTCGGGCATGTCCAGGCCCTCGCGCAGCAGGTTGATGCCCACCAGCACGTCGAAGGCGCCGCTGCGCAGGTCGCGGATGATCTCCACCCGTTCGACGGTGTCGATGTCCGAGTGCAGGTAGCGCACCCGCACGTCGTGGTCGCCCAGGTAGTCGGTGAGGTCCTCGGCCATGCGCTTGGTCAGGGTGGTGACCAGCACGCGCTCCTCGGCGGCGACGCGCTTGCGGATCTCCGAGAGCAGGTCGTCCACCTGGGTGGTGGCCGGACGCACTTCCAGCTGGGGATCGACCAGCCCGGTGGGCCGCACCACCTGCTCGATGGTCCGCCCGGCGTGCTCGGCCTCGTAGGGGCCGGGGGTCGCCGAGACGAAGATGGTCTGCGGGCTGATGCGTTCCCACTCGTCGAAGCGCATCGGCCGGTTGTCCAGCGCCGAGGGCAGGCGGAAGCCGTACTCCACCAGGGTCTCCTTGCGCGAGCGGTCGCCCTTGTACATGGCGCCGACCTGCGGGACGGTGACGTGGGACTCGTCGATCACCATCAGTGCGTTGTCCGGCAGGTAGTCGTAGAGGGTCGGCGGCGCCTCGCCCGGGGCACGCCCGGAGAGGTAGCGGGAGTAGTTCTCGATGCCGTTGCAGTAGCCCAGTTCGAGGATCATCTCCAGGTCGAAGCGGGTGCGCTGCTCCAGGCGCTGCGCCTCGACCAACTTGCCGTGCTCGCGCAGGTACTCCAGACGGTCCTTGAGTTCGGCCTTGATCTGCTCCACCGCCTCCAGCAGCGTCTCGCGCGGGGTGACGTAGTGGCTCTTGGGATAGAAGGTGAAGCGCGGCAGCTTGCGGATCACCTCGCCGGTCAAGGGGTCGAAGGCGGCCAGGCTCTCCACCTCGTCGTCGAACAGCTCGATGCGGATCGCTTCCAGCTCGGATTCGGCCGGGTAGATGTCGATCACGTCGCCGCGCACGCGGAAGGTGGCGCGGGCGAAGTCCATGTCGTTGCGGGTGTACTGCAGATCGGCCAGGCGGCGCAGCAGGACGCGCTGGTCGAGTTTGTCGCCGCGGTCGATGTGCAGCACCATCTTCAGGTAGCTGGCCGGATCGCCCAGGCCGTAGATCGACGAGACGGTGGCAACGATGATTGCATCCGGCCGCTCCAGCAGTGCCTTGGTCGCCGACAGGCGCATCTGCTCGATGTGGTCGTTGATCGAGGCGTCCTTCTCGATGTAGGTGTCGGAAGACGGCACGTAGGCTTCCGGCTGGTAGTAGTCGTAATAGGAAACGAAGTACTCCACCGCGTTGTGCGGGAAGAAGCTCTTGAACTCGCCGTAGAGCTGCGCCGCCAGGGTCTTGTTGGGCGCCAGCACCAGGGCCGGGCGCTGCACCTTGGCGATCACGTTGGCGATGCTGAAGGTCTTGCCGGAGCCGGTCACCCCCAGCAGGGTCTGGTGCGACAGGCCGGCCTCCAGGCCCTCGACCATCTGGCGGATCGCCTCGGGCTGATCGCCGGCGGGCTGGAAACGGGTCACCAGCTGGAATTCGGACATGGAAAACCTCTCTCGGCGTTGCGGGCGAACGGTACCGCCGAGGGGATCGGCACGAACCCCGGCGGCAGCTCCGCCTTCGACAAATGGTTGACAGAAAACTCTTGACAGCATATCGCAGGCGGCAGACATGGCCGCTATACTAGCGCCCCGATTCTGCACTCCCCTGCGCGCACCGCCGCCCCTCCCCGGTCGACGGCACTTTGCCCTGCGTGGGGGTTGTAACCTTGCCCTTCACCCTCTTCTTCTTCGAGCACCTCGACCATGAGCCTGTTCTCTGCCGTAGAAATGGCACCGCGTGACCCGATCCTTGGCCTCACCGAAGCATTCAATGCCGATACCCGTCCGACCAAGGTCAACCTCGGCGTCGGCGTCTACTACAACGAAGAAGGTCGAATTCCCCTGCTGCGTGCCGTCGAGGAGGCCGAGAAGGCCCGCATCGCCGCCCATGCGCCGCGCGGCTACCTGCCGATCGAGGGCATCGGCGTCTACGACCAGGCCGTGCAGAAGCTGCTGTTCGGCAACGACTCGGCGTTGCTCGCCGACGGCCGCGTGGTCACTGCGCAAGCCCTGGGCGGCACCGGCGCGCTGAAGGTCGGCGCCGACTTCCTCAAGCGCCTGCGGCCGGACGCCGTGGTTGCCATCAGCGATCCGAGCTGGGAGAACCACCGCGCCCTGTTCGAGTCCGCCGGCTTCCGCGTGCAGAGCTACCGCTATTACGACGCCGCCAGCCACGGCCTGAACCGCGCCGGCATGCTGGAGGACATCAAGGCCCTGCCGGCCGGCTCCATCGTGCTGCTGCACGCCTGCTGCCACAACCCCACCGGCGTCGACCTGTCCGCCGACGATTGGAAGCAGGTGCTGGAAGCGATCCGCGAACGCGGCCACGTGCCCTTCCTCGACATCGCCTACCAGGGCTTCGGCGACGGCATCGAGGAGGATGCCGCCGCGGTGCGCCTGTTCGCCGAGTCGGGCCTGGAGTTCTTCGTTTCCAGCTCCTTCTCCAAGTCCTTCTCCCTCTACGGCGAGCGCGTCGGCGCCCTGTCCATCGTCACCGCCTCCAGGGACGAAGCCGCGCGCGTACTGTCGCAGGTCAAGCGGGTGATCCGCACCAACTACTCGAACCCGCCGACCCACGGCGCCAGCGTGGTGTCCGGCGTGCTCAACAGCCCGGAGCTGCGTGCCCTGTGGGAAGCCGAGTTGGCCGAGATGCGCTGGCGCATCCAGAGCATGCGCCAGGCCATGGTCGAGCAGCTGGCCGCCCAGGGCGCCAAGCGCGACTTCGGCTTCGTCGCCCAGCAGCGCGGCATGTTCTCCTACTCCGGGCTCAGCGCCGAGCAGGTGGAGCGGCTGCGCAGCGAGTTCGGCATCTATGCCGTCGCCACCGGCCGCATCTGCGTCGCCGCCCTGAACCAGCGCAACATCGCCAGCGTCACCCAGGCGATCGCCCAGGTGCTCTGACCCTGACCCGACGGCTCTCCAGCCGAGAGCCGTCGGAGCAAGCTGCTGTCCGGAAAAGCAAAAAGGCCTGATCTTGCGATCAGGCCTTTTTTCGATCTGGCTCCGCGACCTGGACTCGAACCAGGGACCCAGTGATTAACAGTCACTTGCTCTACCGACTGAGCTATCGCGGAACAACGATGCGTATCCTACTGATAGAGAAAGGAAAGTCAACTACTCCGGGGATCGGTGACATTTTCCGGCGACGAGCCGATCCGCGGAATCGGCTGTACAAAAAGGCCGGTCGCAAGACCGGCCTCCCCTGCAGCACCGGAATCAGTTGACGCTCAGGCGATCACGATTCTTGTCCAGTGTGGCAGTGCCGATTCCCTTGACCTCCAGCAACTCGTCCACCGAGGCGAACGACCCGTGGGCCTGGCGGTAGTCGACGATGGCCTGGGCCTTGATGGCGCCAATCCCCAGCAAATCGCGCTCGAGCGTTGCCGCATCGGCAGTGTTGAGATTGACCTTGACCACAGCAGCAGTCGCCTGAACAGCCTGGGCGGACTGTGCAGGCTGGGCCACGACGGGCTTGGCGACTTCGGCCTTGGGCGGTTCGGCAGCCGAGACGGCGACGGAAACGCTGGCCAGCAGGGCAAACAGGAGGGAGGAAAACGGGTTCTTGCGCATGGGTGCACTCCTTGTGTCGTTAAGCGCGGGGTTCCATGACCACGCATCGCCACGATAGCGGACACCTCGGACGGATCGACCGGCCACGTGGCGAAATCCACAACGGATGCACAGAAGCGGCATACCCATGCCGGACTTTTGCGGACGATCCGGCACCCCCGGCAGGCCGCTTACTCCACCTTCTTGCGGATCCAGTACAGATAGGTTCCGCCCTCCTCCTGCTGTCCGAGCAGCTCATGGCCGAGGAAGATGCAGAACTTGGGGATGTCGCGGCGGGTCGAGGGATCGGTGGCGATCACCTTGAGCAGGCCGCCGGCCGCCAGGTCGCGAACCTTGTTGTGCAACAGCATCACCGGCTCGGGACAGTTGAGGCCGGTGGCGTCGAGAATTGCGTCGACGGCCAGGCTGGCAGGATCGGGCTGGGACATGGCTAACTCCAGAAAACCGGTGGGGACATTGTCGCCGAAGCAGCGGCCCGGGTCACGCCGTGGGACTACAGCCGGCGCAGGTGGCAGGTCACTTCCTCGCGATCGTGATAGAGCTGCCGACAGGCGACGGACGCCTTCACGCCACGCACAGCCAGGCCATCGTCGATGCGCTCCAGCAGACGGCGCACTTCGGCATGACGTTGCTTCATCGGCAGCTTGAGGTTGACCACCGCCTCGCGGCAGAGGCCCTCGCCGAGCCAGGTTTCGATCAGTGCGGCCGTGCGGGCGGGTTTCTCGACGATGTCGCAGACCATCCAGTCGACCGGGCGGCGCGGTCGGAAAACGAAGCCATCGGCGCGAACGTGCTCGACCAGCCCGGAGTCCATCAGGCTCGGTGCCATCGGCCCGTTGTCCACCGCCGTCACCTTCATGTGCCGGTTGACCAATTGCCAGGTCCAGCCGCCGGGTGCGGCGCCGAGGTCCACGGCGGTCATCCCCGGCGCCAGGCGCAGGTCCCAGGTTTCGCGCGGAATGAACTGGTGCCAGGCCTCCTCCAGCTTGAGGGTCGAGCGGCTCGGCGCCTCGCGGGGAACTTCAAGCGTGGGATGCCCATCGGCCAGGCGGCTGAGTTGTCCGGCTCGGCCAACCCGAGGAAAACTTCGCGACCGCTCTTGAAGGTCAGCAGCAGGCGCGGCTTGCGCGGATCGTCCAGCAGCCGGCCGGCCTTGAGCAGCGCTTTGCGCAGCGGCACCTCGAACTTGCGGCAGAAGGTCGACAGCTCCTTGCCTTCGTTGCTGTCCAGCACCTCCAGCCAGAGGCTGCCGCAGACCGGATAATCGGCCAGGCGCTCGAGCAGGACGCCGATGCGCTCGCTCTCCGGCAGCTCGACGAAATCGCCGCGCGCCCACTGGCGGGGAAAGATCAGCGCGGCAAAGCGCAGCCCACCCATCAGTCGCTCGGCGCCGCCCGGCTCGCTGCAGACGAACTCGGCATGGGCACTGTTCGGCTTGGCCTTGGCATAGCCGGCCACGCCCAGGCGCCCGGCGTGTTCGCCGATCTCGGCGCAGACCTCGCCTTCGAAACCGGGACGGCAATGCAACAACAGGCTGTTCATGATCGGCATTCTTCCTCGAGAAACCCCATCGCCTTCGGGGCCGCGCATGATAGCCAATTCGGCGACTTCGAGCCTGTCCGGCAGTCCCCTCGAGTGGCGAGTCCCAGCCGACGGAACTAGCTTGGAACACTAGTCCCTCAAGAGCCTGCTCTGCCGAACACTCCCGGAGAAACCCCATGCCTTCCCTGGATAGCCTGAACTGCCGCCGCAGCCTGGAGGTGGACGGCCAGACCTACCACTATTTCAGTCTGCCCGAAGCGGCGAAACGCCTGGGCGACATCAGCCGTCTGCCAGTCTCGCTCAAGGTACTGCTGGAGAACCTGCTGCGCGGAGAGGACGGCGTCAGCGTGCGCGCCGACGACCTCGCCGCGCTGGCCGGATGGCTCGAGACACGCAGCTCCGAGCGGGAGATCGCCTTCCGCCCGGCACGGGTGCTGATGCAGGACTTCACCGGCGTGCCCGCGGTGGTCGACCTGGCCGCCATGCGCGATGCCGTGTCCAGGGCCGGCGCCGATCCGCAGCGAATCAACCCGCTTTCTCCGGTCGACCTGGTGATCGACCATTCGGTAACGGTCGACCGCTTCGCCGATCCGAGCGCCTTCGCCGACAACGTCGCCTTGGAGATGGTACGCAATGGCGAGCGCTATGCCTTCCTGCGTTGGGGCCAGCAGGCCTTCGCCAATTTCCGCGTGGTGCCGCCGGGCACCGGTATCTGTCACCAGGTCAACCTGGAATACCTGGCCCAGGTAGTCTGGAGCCGTGAGGAAGACGGCGAACTCTGGGCCTATCCGGACACTCTGGTCGGCACCGACTCGCATACCACCATGATCAACGGCCTCGGTGTGCTCGGCTGGGGCGTCGGCGGCATCGAGGCGGAGGCGGCGATGCTCGGCCAGCCGGTATCGATGCTGATCCCCGAGGTGGTCGGCTTCCGCCTCAACGGCCAGTTGAACGAAGGCGTCACCGCCACCGACCTGGTGCTCACCGTCACGCAGATCCTGCGCAAGCACGGGGTGGTGGGCAGGTTCGTCGAGTTCTACGGTCCCGGCCTGGACAGCCTGGCGCTGGCCGACCGGGCCACCATCGCCAACATGGCTCCGGAGTATGGCGCCACCTGCGGCTTCTTCCCGGTCGACCAAGTGACCCTCGACTATCTGCGCCTGAGCGGCCGCGACGAGCGGCGCATCGCCCTGGTGGAGGCCTATTGCAAGGCCCAGGGCTTGTGGCATGACACCCAGGCACCGGAGCCCGCCTTCACCACTACCCTGGCGCTCGACCTGGGCGAGGTCCGCCCATCCCTGGCCGGCCCCAAGCGCCCGCAGGACCGGGTCGCCCTGGAGGATATGCGCGTCCAGTTCGACCTCCTGCTGGACCTCGGCGGACGCAAGGCCGAACTCGACAGAGCCTTTCCGATCGGCGACGGCAGTTGCAGCCTGCACCATGGCGACGTGGTGATCGCCGCCATCACCTCCTGCACCAACACGTCCAACCCCAGCGTGCTGATGGCCGCCGGGCTGCTGGCAAAAAAGGCGGTCGAGCGCGGCCTCCGGCGTCAGCCTTGGGTGAAGAGTTCGCTGGCACCGGGCTCCAAGGTAGTCACCGATTATTTGGCGAAGGCCGGCCTCACGCCTTATCTCGATCAGCTCGGCTTCAACCTGGTCGGCTATGGCTGTACCACCTGCATCGGCAATTCCGGTCCTCTGCCGGAGGCCATCGGCCAAGTGATCACCGGCAACGATCTGATCGTTTCCTCGGTACTGTCCGGTAACCGCAACTTCGAGGGCCGCGTGCACCCCCTGGTCAAAGCCAACTGGCTGGCCTCGCCGCCGCTGGTGGTGGCCTTCGCCCTGGCAGGCACCACACGTACCGATCTGACCCGCGAACCGGTCGGCCTCGACGACCAAGGCCGACCGGTTTATCTACGGGACATCTGGCCGAGCAGCGAGGAAATCGCCACTGCGGTCAGTCAGCTCGACAAGACGATGTTCCGCAGGCGCTACGCCGACGTATTCAGTGGCGATGCCACCTGGCAGGCCATTCCGATTGGTGCGGGCACCACTTATCAGTGGGACGCGCGATCCACCTATGTACGCAATCCGCCTTTCTTCGAAAGCGCTGGCCAGCCCCGACCGCCTCTTCACGACATCGAGAACGCCCGTATTCTGGCGCTGTTCGGCGACTCCATCACCACCGATCATATTTCGCCGGCCGGCAGTATTAAGCCCACCTCTCCTGCCGGCCTCTACCTGCAACAACTCGGAGTGCAACCGATCGACTTCAATTCCTACGGTTCGCGGCGCGGCAATCACGAAGTAATGATGCGCGGCACGTTCGCCAATATCCGTATCCGCAACGAGATACTGGGAGGAGAGGAAGGCGGCAACACCCTGCATCAACCGGGCGGAGAAAAGTTGTCCATCTACGATGCGGCCATGCGCTACCAGGCTGAAGGCGTGCCATTGGTAGTGATTGCCGGCAAGGAATACGGCACCGGCTCGAGCCGTGACTGGGCGGCCAAGGGCACTAATCTGCTCGGCGTGAAGGCAGTGATCGCCGAGAGCTTCGAGCGTATCCACCGCTCCAACCTGATCGGCATGGGTGTGCTGGCGCTGCAGTTTGGCGAAGGCACAACGCGCCACAGCCTAGGCCTGAACGGCTCGGAGAAACTGTTCATTCGCGGCTTGTCGGGAAACCAGCTGAAACCGCATCAATCGCTGACGGTGGAAGTCGAGCGCCTGGATGGGACGCGCATTAGCTTTACGGTGCTATGCCGCATCGACACGGCCAATGAAGTCGAGTACTTCAAGGCCGGGGGCATCCTGCAGCATGTGCTGCGGCAGTTGATCGGCGAGTCACCCTCTTAGAAACGCCAGACGGGTGCTCCCTTGAGACGAGCAATCGATTGCTGTGCCGGCTTGAGAGCACTCTGTTTGAGGGGCTGTACTGGCTGCCCGGCAATCCCGCTAAACGCTGCTCCCCCCCAGTGCGGATCGACTGCCCACTGCCGATCTCCGTTAATAGTACCAAGCAAGTCGACATTGACGAGCCTGGCACTTCTATGCTGCTTTGCAAGACTGTTGGTTACAGTTGGGCGCCCGCCCTCCGCTGCGATCGCATTGAGCAGCAGCCAGCAGCAAGCCAGGCTCGTGACAGGGACTACACCACACACCTTCTTCCTGAGGATTGAATGCCAATCCATAGCGCCTCCTTAGCGTCGTTGTGCATGCCGCCTGGTTGAACCAGGACAGCAGCGAATCCGTTCGACCGACTACCCTGCAGATGAGAAGACAACCCTCAATTATCTTGCAGAGGAGCAGTTACAAAGCGAGGGGATACCCCCTCAACAGTTGCCAGAACCAGCAAGTGCTCATCAGCCAATTCGTACTAGCACTCTTGTCCATCGCAAACCAAAACATTGAGCTGTCAAGGCGGAGCGATCAAAAGCGTACAACGTATAAAAATAACAAAAATGCCCAATCGCTTCTATTGCAACTAGCCGCCAAAACGGTGGTCGCATGCAAGACGGGACAGGACATACAAATCAGGCTCGCACCGCCTTTATTCAAAAACAAACATCTATTAAAAACTAAATATACGAATTCATTATTTTACCAAAATGGAACCCAATTCCTGCCTTACATCAACAGGTATGGACTTTTGTGCCGCACTCCACTTCAACCTTTCTCGTGCCAACACCGAAAGAGACACAAATTAGTATCAGATTGCCACAAAGCTAACCAGTGGGCTTGAAAAAACGATAGTCAATCCAAGATAGCCACTAATTGGTCTAGCCATACCTCATGCCAGGCATCGATAGCTCTTAATTTGACTATGCACGGTAAGCCCCCGTGCGACCAGGTGCCATCAAAATACCAGCACTTGCCTCTTCATCACTCAACAGCTACCCGGCTAAAGCTCCTAAAATAGAAAGGCCAGGCAACTTATCATAGCGACGAAGTTACCCAAGCGAAATCTTAAACCTAATCAAAAATGATGGCCAGACAATTCCCATACATAGCACATGGCCATAAGCCCTTCCTTGTAGGCGATAGGCGAACAGCCGGAAAAATCAAAAACACCAACAGTAAATATCAAAACGACATCAGACACACCAACTCAAAGATCGTCAAAACTTCACAATGACATCTGCAACTACAGCAACATGCTACTTATAAGTGAAACCTGGCTTTCTGAGCAGCTTTGAGTCATGGCCAGCCAAGACCAATCAGTGCACGCACATCGCCGCAGATAAGAGGTAGTTTCTCACTACAATTCCACTTATTCATGACCTCGTATCCTCTTAAACGGTCAGGGTCGGCGCTCCGGTCCCCGCCAGATGAGCCATTCTGGAGCTATTCATTTTGCCCGCAGAATAAAAAGGGATAACCCAGGCAAACGAGCGCATGAGCCTATAGCTCTTCCACCAGTAGACTAGCTATGCGTCAACCCACGGGTTTACCACCGATCGACAAGACCGTGGATATTTGCTGGCGCAACAGGGAATAAGTATTGACCAGAAATCCAGTAGACGCCCCCCCTGGATCGGGAGAACACCCGCCAGCCCTTGCCGCCGCGCTATCCCGTTAAGGGAATTGGAAACGCCCTATGGGTAACCCGCGAACAGCAAGACGCTCGGCCATGCCCGCCATGAATTTGTCATTTATCAGAGCTCCCGCACTGTGAGCTAAAATCAGATAGGTATGCAACATGGCTGGCGGCGGACCACTCCACAACCGCTCGCCAATCCCATTAGCGCCCTGCGAGCATTGATCTACGTCAATACAGACCCTTTAGCCATTCACCATCCTTCCCCTGCTTTAAAACACCCCTTTTTTCTGATGAAGCCTGAACATGACATATAGCCCGCTCAAGAGGCACAGATGCCTCTCGAAGTGCGCCCCGATATCCGGCACACCCAATCCTTTGATCGGAGCTCCACTATCTAAACTTTCCAAAATAATTTTGAGATAATGATGTATTGACCCGGCGTCCCTCTTGAAGAGACCGCCTTGGTCGGGCCTGGCCGCAAATAGGGTCGAGTTTTTGCTGCTAGGCCTCTTTTTAACGCAGATCACGACGGCTCGTGCGTTGTCGTAGCTCGCACCGTTGAGCATAGTCACTGCCGTTTTTTGCTTCCAAAAACCTCCATTAACCGTGGAAACCTTAAGCATGAGCACAGCATCGAGTCAGACTGCTTATAACTATAAGGTGGTCCGCCAGTTCGCCATCATGACGGTGATCTGGGGGGTCATCGGAATGGGACTTGGGGTCCTCATTGCCGCACAGCTAGTGTGGCCGGAACTGAACCTTAACCTGCCGTGGACCAGCTTCGGCCGCCTGCGACCGCTGCATACCAATGCGGTAATCTTTGCCTTCGGCGGTTGTGCCCTGTTCGCCACCTCCTATTACGTGGTGCAACGCACCTGTCACACGCGCCTGATCTCCGACAGTCTGGCCGCCTTTACCTTCTGGGGCTGGCAGGCCGTGATCGTGCTGGCCGTGGTTACCCTGCCCTTGGGCGTAACCAGCAGCAAGGAATATGCCGAGCTGGAATGGCCGATCGACATTCTAATCGCCGTGGTCTGGGTCACTTACGCGGTGGTTTTCTTCGGCACCGTCATCAAGCGCAAGACCAAGCATATCTATGTAGGCAACTGGTTCTACGGAGCGTTCATTCTCGTCACCGCCATGTTGCACATCATCAACAACATGGAGCTGCCGGTTTCCTGGTTCAAGTCCTACTCTCTCTATTCCGGCGCTACCGATGCCATGGTGCAATGGTGGTACGGCCACAACGCCGTGGGCTTCTTCCTGACCACCGGCTTCCTCGGCATGATGTACTACTTCGTGCCCAAACAGGCCGAGCGTCCGGTCTACTCCTACCGCCTCTCCATCGTCCACTTCTGGGCGTTGATCACCCTCTATATCTGGGCCGGCCCGCACCATTTGCACTACACCGCGCTGCCGGACTGGGCACAGTCGCTCGGCATGGTAATGTCGGTCATCCTGCTGGCTCCGAGCTGGGGTGGCATGATCAACGGCATGATGACCCTCTCGGGCGCCTGGCATAAGCTGCGCAACGACCCGATCCTGCGCTTCCTGGTGGTTTCCCTGGCCTTCTATGGCATGTCCACCTTCGAAGGCCCGATGATGGCGATCAAGACCGTCAACGCCCTGTCCCACTACACCGACTGGACCATCGGCCACGTTCATGCCGGCGCCCTCGGCTGGGTCGCCATGGTGTCTATCGGCTCGCTGTACCACCTGATTCCGAAGGTCTTCGGCCGCGAGCAGATGCACAGCGTCAACCTGATCAACGCGCACTTCTGGCTGGCCACAATCGGCACCGTGCTGTACATCGCCTCCATGTGGGTCAACGGCATCACCCAGGGCCTGATGTGGCGCGCCGTGAACCAGGACGGCACCCTGACCTACTCCTTTGTCGAGGCACTGGAAGCCAGCCACCCCGGCTTCATCGTGCGGATGATCGGCGGCGCCTTCTTCGTCGTCGGCATGCTGCTGATGGCCTACAACACCTGGCGTACCGTGCGCGTCGCCAAGTCGACTGAATACGAAGCCGCTGCCCGAATCGTTGAGGTTGCCCACTAATGAAGCACGAAGTACTCGAAAAGAACATTGGCCTGCTGGGCCTGTTCATGGTCGCCGCTGTCAGTATCGGCGGCCTGACCCAGATCGTTCCGCTGTTCTTCCAGGACGTCGTCAACGAGCCGGTGGAGGGCATGAAGCCTTATACCGCCCTGCAACTGGAAGGGCGCGACATCTATATCAAGGAAGGCTGCGTCAGCTGCCACTCGCAGATGGTTCGCCCGTTCCGTGCCGAAACCGAGCGCTATGGTCACTACTCGGTTGCCGGTGAGAGCGTCTGGGACCACCCGTTCCTGTGGGGCTCCAAGCGTACCGGCCCCGACCTGGCCCGCGTAGGCGGCCGCTACTCCGACGACTGGCACCGCGCGCACCTGTACAACCCGCGCAACGTGGTGCCGGAGTCGAAGATGCCCGCTTATCCCTGGCTGGTCGAACACAAGCTGACTGGCGAGAAGACTGCCGACAAGATGGAGGCCATGCGCACCCTCGGCGTGCCCTACACCGACGAAGATCTCGCCGGTGCCCGGGAGTCGGTCAAGGGCAAGACTGAAATGGACGCTCTGGTGGCCTATCTCCAGGTTCTCGGCACCTCCATCAAAACCAAACGGTAACGCATCATGGATATCGGGACTCTTCGCGGACTGGGTACCGCTCTGGTACTAGTCGCCTTCGTGGGAATGCTGATCTGGGTTTTCAGCAGCAAACGCAAAAAGAGCTTTGACGAGGCCGCCAACCTGCCCTTTGCGGACGAGCCCGAATCCGGAAAGCGTGACGAAAAAGCTTCTAGGAGCAAGAACGAATGACTTCTTTGACTTCATTCTGGAGTTCGTACATCACCCTGCTGACTCTCGGGACCATCGTCGCCGTTACCTGGTTACTTTTTGCGACTCGCAAGGGCGAGCGCAAAGGCAGCACCGACCAGACCATGGGACATTCCTTTGATGGCATCGAGGAATATGACAATCCGCTGCCCAAGTGGTGGTTCTGGCTGTTTCTTGGCACCGTGATCTTCGCCGTTGGCTATCTGATCCTCTATCCGGGGCTAGGCAACTGGAAGGGGGTGCTGCCCGGCTACGAGGAAGGCTGGACCGGTGTGAACCAGTATCGCAAGGAGGTGGCCAAGGCCGACGAGCAATACGGCCCGCTGTTCCAGAAATACGCGAACATGCCGATCGAGGAAGTAGCCAAGGACGCGCAGGCGCTGAAGATGGGCGGTCGCATCTTTGCCTCCACCTGTTCCGTATGCCATGGCTCCGACGCCAAAGGTGCCTACGGCTTCCCCAACCTGACCGATAACGACTGGCTGTACGGTGGCGAGCCGGAAACCATCAAGACCAGCATCATGGAGGGCCGCAAGGCAGCCATGCCGGCTTGGAAGGACGTGATTGGCGAAGAAGGGATCAAGAACACTGCTGCGTATGTACGCAGCCTTGCCGATCTCAAAGCCCCGGAAGGCGTCGAAGTCAACCTTGCTGAAGGCCAGAAGATCTTCCAGACCAACTGCGTGGTCTGCCATGGCCCCGAAGGCACAGGAACCCATGCCATGGGCGCTCCCAACTTGACCGACCGCGTATGGCTTTACGGCTCCAGCTTCGCCCAAGTTCAGCAGACCCTACGTCACGGACGAAATGGCAACATGCCATCTCATAAGGAGTTCTTGGGTAACGACAAGGCCCATCTGGTAGCTGCGTACGTATACAGCCTGTCGAGCAAAGCCACGGAGAAATGATCGCCTGCAGGCGCGACCAGGGGTCGCACCTGCATTCGAGTTGCCAAGTCTACAATCTACCAAAAGGTAAACTGATTGCGGCCGATCCTGTATCGGCCGGATCACCCTCAAACGCCGTGGTAAGCATTGATGAGCGAGCAAATTCCCGTCCGAGATATCACCCCAGCGGACAAAGACAGCGACAATGTCGATCTTTACATCCAACGTGAAAAAATCTACACCCGCGCCTTCACCGGCCTGTACCGCAACCTGCGGCGTGTCGGCGGCCTAGCACTCTTTCTTCTCTTCTTCGGCACCGCTTGGTTGAACTGGGATGGCCGCCAGGCCGTCTGGTGGGACCTGCCGGAGCGCAAGTTCTACATCTTTGGCGCCACCTTTTGGCCACAGGACTTCATGCTCCTGTCCTGGCTGCTAATCATCTGCGCCTTCGGTTTATTCTTCGTCACCGTTTTCGCCGGGCGCGTTTGGTGCGGCTACACCTGCCCGCAAAGCGTCTTCACTTGGGTCTATATGTGGGCGGAAAAGGTCACTGAAGGAGACCGTAACCAGCGCATGAAGCTGGACAAAGCCCCGATGAGCGGTCAGAAAATCCTCCGCAAGATGGCCAAGCATGGCATCTGGCTGGGGATCGCCCTGCTCACCGCCATTACCTTCGTCGGCTACTTCACCCCCATTCGCCAACTGGTACCCGATCTGCTGAGCCTTGATGTCGGAGGCTGGGCTCTGTTCTGGATTGGCTTCTTCACACTGGCCACTTATGGTAACGCAGGCTTTCTCCGGGAGCAGGTATGTGTCTATATGTGCCCCTATGCGCGCTTTCAAAGCGTGATGTTCGACAAAGACACATTGATCGTCTCCTACGATCCAGACCGTGGCGAAAAACGTGGACCGCGTAAAAAAGGCATCGACTACAAGGCTCAGGGCCTGGGCGACTGCATCGACTGCACTATGTGTGTTCAAGTGTGCCCCACCGGAATCGATATTCGTGATGGCCTGCAGTTCGAATGCATCGGCTGTGCTGCCTGCATCGACGCCTGCGACTCCATTATGGAAAAGATGAACTATCCGAAGGGCTTAATCAGCTATACCACCGAACACCAGCTATCCGGCGAGAAGAGCCGTCTGCTACGCCCGCGCCTGATCGGCTATGCCATTGCACTGATCGCCATGTCGAGCCTGTTCGGATACGCCGTATCCAACCGCTCCCTGGTCGAACTGGACGTGCTAAAAGATCGGGTGCTTTATCGCGAAAATACCGATGGTCGCATCGAAAACGTCTATATCCTGAAGGTCATGAACAAGGCTCAGCGCGACCTTACTTTCATGATTGATGCTAAAGGCCTCGATGGCCTGATTTATGAGGGGCAGCGCGAGGTGCAAGCCAGCGCTGGGGAAATCTTGTCGATTCCCGTGGAGTTGTCCATCAATCCAGAGAAGCTGCCTGCGAGCACCAATGACATCGTTTTCAGGATACAGTCCGCTGACGACCCGAGTATTCAACAAGACGCCGAAAGCCGCTTCATCGGCCCCAGCGTCCGCTAGCCAAGGTAATGCATGCGCCCGACCGACATTGAAAGCAGCCGCTGGTATAAGCAGTTCTGGGCTTGGTTCGTCATTGCGATCCTTCTCTGCTCAGTAGTGCTGGGAGTCAGCCTGCTGGTGATTTCCATCCGCGAGGCGGACAGTCTAGTAGTGGATAACTACTATGATGCCGGCAAGGGCATCAACACCTCGCTAGAGCGGGAGCATCTCGCTCGTCGCTTGGGTATGCGAGCCCGGCTCGTGCTCCATGAGGAGAATGGTATCGCCGAGATCCAATTGATGGGCAACAGCCGCCCCCAGCAACTGGTGCTCAACTTGATCTCGCCGACCCAAGTGGAAAAAGATCGCCGTGTCGTGCTGCAGCCACAAGCCGACGGCTTCTATCGGGGACAGATGCAGGACGTGGCGCAGGGGCGCCGCTTCGTCGAGATTTTGGGCCAGGAGGGCGGAAATGACTGGCGCCTGTTCGAGGAAGAGCAACTCGAATCCGGCGCTCCCCTCGAACTGGGCAACTAAGGCAGTCAACGGCAGTCCCCGCCGTCGACCTGTCTAGGTTTCAATCATACTCACCCCGCACTTCGGCATTCCCATGGCCAGCCTCACCCCCTGCTATCACTGCGGCCTGCCGGTTCCTATCGGCAGCCACTTCCAGGCTCGCGTACTGGGCGAGTCCCGCGTAATGTGCTGCCCCGGCTGTAAGGCCGTAGCCGAAGCGATTGTCGCCGGCGGTCTAGAGAGTTACTACAGACATCGTAGCGAGGCTGCCGCCAATCCGGAGGCTTTGCCCCAGGCACTGAACGAGGAGTTGGCCCTCTACGACCGTGCAGATGTACAGCAGCCTTTCGTCCAGCGCGAGGGCGAGTTGGCTAGCACCTGCCTGCTGATCGAGGGCGTTAGTTGTGCCGCCTGCGGTTGGCTGATCGAGAAACACTTGCGCAGTTTGGGCGGCGTTGCCGATGCCAGCCTCAACCTGTCGAACCACCGTCTGTACGTGCGTTGGAATGTCTGCGAGATGCCACTGAGCCATCTGCTCGAAGCGCTGCGCCGAATTGGCTACGCTGCCCACCCCTATCAACCGGATCGGGCCACCGAACAGCTAGCCCGCGAAAATCGCCGAGCACTGAGGCAATTGGGAGTCGCCGGCTTGTTATGGTTCCAAGTGATGATGGCCACCATGGCCACGTGGCCAGAATTCAATCTTGACCTCTCGGCCGGGATGGACAAGATCCTCCGCTGGGTCAGTCTGATTCTTACCACGCCGATCGTTCTCTACAGTAGCGTCGACTTTTTCAAGGGGGCATGGCGCGACCTGCGCACACGCCACCTAACTATGAACGTCTCCGTCAGCTTGGCGATCGGCGGCGCCTATACGGCCGGCATCTGGTCGACCCTGACCGGCCAAGGTGAGCTTTATTTCGATGCTGCCGGCATGTTTGCCCTGTTCCTCCTCGCCGGGCGCTTCCTCGAGCGTCGTGCCCGCGAACGCACCGCCGTGGCCACTGCCCAACTCGTCAATCTTCTCCCCCTTCCTGTCTGCGCCTTGATGACAAGGGACACAGCGAGCGCATTCTGCTCAGGGAACTCAGCTTGGGCAACCTCGTGCTGGTACCCCCAGGTCATTTATTGCCTGCCGACGGCCGTATCGTCGAAGGGCAGTCCAGCGTCGACGAGTCCCTGCTGACCGGTGAATATCTGCCGCAACCCCGTGCCCCGGGTGACGCAGTCACAGCTGGGACTTTAAATGTGGAAGGACCGCTGATCATTGAGGTCCAAGCCTTGGGCGACGACACCCGCCTCTCGGCGATCGTGCGCCTGCTCGAGCGCGCCCAAGCCGACAAGCCTCGGCTCGCCGAACTGGCTGACCGGGTAGCACAGTGGTTCCTGCTCGCCATGCTGGGTGCAGCTATAGTAGTCGGTCTCATCTGGTGGCAGATCGACACGAAACAAGCTTTCTGGGTCATGCTCGCCCTGCTCGTTGCTACCTGTCCCTGTGCCCTATCACTAGCTACCCCTACCGCCCTCACTGCGGCCACTGGCAGCCTGCACAAACTGGGTCTGCTGCTGACCCGCGGACACGTACTGGAAGGACTGAACGGCATCGACACGGTCATCTTCGACAAGACCGGCACCCTCACCGAAGGACGCTTGGCACTGAAGGCTGTACATTCTCTACGTGAACTGGACAGCGATGCGTGCCTAGCACTGGCCGCTGCCTTGGAAAACCGCTCCGAACACCCGATCGCTCGCGCTTTCGGTCGAGCCCCTCAGGCCGCCGATCATGTCGATTGCATTCCCGGGCAAGGTCTAGAGGGAGTCGTACAAGGCCGGCTTCTACGTATAGGCCAGCCCGCCTTCGTCGCCACGCTCTATGGCCAGCCGATGCCACCCATCCCCGGCGAACAAGGCCAGTGGCTGCTGCTGGGTGATCAGCAGGGACCGCTGGCTTGGCTGGTGCTCGACGACCGCCTGCGCGAAGACGCCTCCATGCTGCTCGATACCTGCCGCGCACGTGGCTGGCAAACCCTGCTGCTCTCGGGCGACAGCTCGCCAATGGTTGCCGAAGTGGCCAAGCAATTGGGTATCGACGATGCTCGCGGCGGCCTGACACCGGACGCCAAGCTCACGGTGCTCAGACAATTACACTCGGAAGGGCACCGCGTCCTGATGCTCGGCGATGGGGTGAACGACGTTCCAGTGCTGGCCGGCGCGGACATCAGCGTGGCCATGGGGTCGGCTACCGACCTGGCCAAGACCAGTGCCGATGCCGTTCTGCTCTCAAACCGGCTGGATACGCTGGTGCAAGCCTTCGCCCTCGCCCGTCGCACCCGCCGCATCATCATTGAGAACCTGGCCTGGGCCGGCCTGTACAATGGCCTGATTCTACCCTTCGCCGCACTCGGCTGGGTCACCCCCTCTGGGCCGCGATTGGCATGTCGCTGAGCTCTCTTCTGGTGGTCCTGAACGCCTTGCGGCTGACCCGCGGCATCTGAGCCGCCAGCACAACAGGAGCATGACATGGCTGCGCTCTATGTAATGATTCCAGTCGCTGTGATCGTGGTCGCCTTGGCCATCTGGCTGCTTTTCTGGGCTATCGACAACGGCCAGTACGACGACCTCGACAGCCCGGCTCACACTATTCTCTTCGATGACGAAGACCCCTCGCACCAAGCAGGGCTAGCCGAGGTGAAGCATCCGGAAAAGCTCGCCAAGCCGGACGAGGAACCTCCCCGTGCCTGAATTTCCGCTGCTTTTCTCGGCCATAATCCTGGGTCTGCTCGGTGGAGGGCACTGCCTGGGCATGTGCGGCGGCCTGATGGGTGCCCTGACGCTGGCGATCCCGCCCGAACAGCGAGCCCGTCGCTTGCGCTTGCTGCTCGCCTACAACCTCGGACGAGTCCTCAGTTATGCTGCCGCCGGCCTGCTGATCGGCCTGGGCGGCTGGGCTGTGGCCAACAGCCCGGCAGCCATTGCACTGCGCATCGCCGCAGCCCTGCTGCTAATCGCCATGGGCCTATACCTGGCTGGCTGGTGGAGCGGCCTGACCCGACTCGAGGCTCTCGGCCAAGGGCTCTGGCGATATATCCAACCAGTTGCCTCCCGCCTGCTGCCGGTCGACAGCTTGTCTCACGCGCTGCTGCTCGGCACACTCTGGGGATGGCTGCCTTGCGGGCTGGTCTACAGCACCTTGCTCTGGGCGGCCAGCCAAGGCAGCGCCTTGGATAGCGCCCTGCTGATGTTCGCCTTCGGTCTCGGCACCTGGCCGGTGCTGCTCGCCACCGGCTTAGCTGCCGAGCGCCTGACCACTTGGCTGCGGCAGCGGCACGTCCGCATTGCCGGAGGACTGCTGATAATCCTGTTCGGTTTCTGGACGCTTCCCGGGCCTCATCAGAAATGGCTGACAGGTCATCACCATCATGGCGCAATCAGCCAGATGTCGGCACCAGCCCAGTCTTTCAGTGAGCGAGCAGGAACTGTCAAACCCGTTTGATGCAAATCAACAAGCCTTCTGGCAGCGTTCTTTTAGACTTCGTTCCACAGCTTGCCCATACCGGAATCCCCCTATGCCTGCTCCGATCAAATGGGATACCAACCTGATTCGTCGTTACGATCAGGCAGGTCCGCGCTACACTTCATACCCCACGGCAGTGCAATTCCAGCCTGGCGTGGGCTCTTTCAAGCTGCTCAACGCCCTGCGCGAAAGCCGCCAAGGCAAACGTCCACTGTCGATCTACGTACATATCCCGTTCTGCGCCCACGTCTGCTACTACTGTGCCTGCAACAAGGTCATTACCAAGGATCGCGGCCGCGCCCTGCCCTATCTTGAGCGCCTGGAAAAGGAAATCGACATAATCAGCCGCCACCTGTCCCCGCAACAGCAGGTCGAGCAGTTGCATCTGGGCGGCGGCACACCGACCTTCCTCAGCCACGGCGAACTACGGCGATTGATGGAGTTTCTGCGCCAGCGTTTCAGCTTCGCCGAAAAGGGTGACTTCAGCATCGAGATCGATCCTCGCGAAGCGGACTGGTCGACCATGGGACTGCTCCGCGAGCTGGGCTTCAACCGCATCAGCCTCGGCGTGCAGGACCTCGACCCCGAAGTCCAGCGCGCGGTGAACCGCTTGCAAAGCCTGGAGGAAACCAGCGCTATCGTCGAAGCCGCACGGACCCTGGGCTTCCGCTCGATCAACGTCGACCTCATCTACGGTCTGCCCAAGCAGACGCCGGAAAGCTTCGCCCGTACCGTCGAGGAGATCATCGCCCTGCAACCCGACCGGCTATCGGTGTTCAACTATGCCCACCTGCCGGAGCGTTTCAAGCCACAGCGGCGAATCAGTGCCGCCGACCTGCCTGCACCCGCCGACAAGCTGGCCATGCTGCACAACAGCATCGAGCAACTCGCAGCTGCCGGCTATCAGTACATCGGCATGGATCACTTCGCCCTCCCCGATGACGAGCTGTCGATTGCCCAAGAGGACGGCAGGCTGCAACGCAACTTCCAAGGCTACACCACGCACGGTCATTGCGACCTGATCGGGCTGGGCGTTTCATCCATCAGCCAGATCGGCGATCTCTACAGCCAGAACGAGAGCGACATCGACACCTACCAGGGTCGCCTCGACAACGATCAGCTGCCGACCGCCCGTGGTCTGCAGTGCAATGGCGACGACCGGATTCGCCGCGCGGTCATCCAGAAGCTCATCTGCGACTTCCAGCTGGACTTCATCAGCATCGAGCAGCAGTTCGGCATTATCTTTCGGGACTACTTCGCCGACGTCTGGCCCCAACTGCAGAGCATGACCCGCGACGGCCTGATCGCTCTAACGCCGCAAGGTATTGAAGTCCTGCCCGCTGGGCGCCTGTTGGTTCGCTCGATCTGCATGCTTTTCGACTATTATCTGGTCGAACACAATCGCCAACGATTCTCCCGTATTATCTGAATCGCAGCGTATCGAGAGCCCATATAGAGGCCTTTCGATACGTCGCTCCGAAGATGAAGACTTCTGCGGGTTAAGACCTTTTGTCAGTTGACTAAAGCCTGGGGTATTATCCTCCGGCAAAGCGCATCACAAGTAAGAGAAAGCTGCCTATGTCGGATAAATCCAAGGTACGCCCCGTGCATCATATCCGCTGTCAGGAGTGCAGTCTGGCGGCCTTGTGCCTACCGATCTCGCTCAACTTCGAGGATATCGATGCCCTGAATGAGATCGTTAAGCGTGGCAAGCCGATCAAGAAGGGCGAGTTCCTCTTTCGCCAAGGCGATGCCTTTGGCTCGGTATTCGCCGTGCGCTCGGGCTCCCTCAAAACCTTCAGCGTCAGCGACAGCGGCGAGGAGCAGATTACCGGCTTTCACCTGCCCAGCGAGCTTGTGGGGCTTTCCGGCATGGACAGCGACAGCTGCCCGGTTTCCGCACAGGCTTTGGAAACGACCTCAGTCTGCGAAATTCCCTTCGAGCGCTTGGACGAGCTTGCCCTGCAACTACCTCAGCTGCGGCGCCAACTGATGCGGGTCATGAGCAGGGAGATCCGCGACGACCAGCAGATGATGCTGCTGCTATCGAAGAAGACCGCGGACGAGCGCATCGCCACTTTCCTGATCAATCTATCCTCACGCTTCCGAGCGCGAGGCTTTTCCGCCAATCACTTCCGCCTAGCGATGTCGCGCAATGAAATTGGCAACTATCTAGGCTTGGCCGTCGAAACTGTATCGAGGGTATTTAGCCGCTTCCAGCAGAACGAGCTGATTGCCGCCGAGGGCAAGGAAGTGACCATTCTCAACCCCATTGAGCTGTGCTCCTTGGCAGGCGGGAACATGGAAGTCTGACTCTGACGGGCGCCGCTAGACGGCGCCTCCGTCTCACAGACTGTTTGAGATCTGCAACACAGCAGAGGGCTCAGTTTCCACCAGGGAAACTTTGCATTGGCCTATCCAGACGCCCGAAACATAACTATTCCCCAAAAGCACGACGGACCTGGCAGCCAAGGCTTTTTCAGGATCTCCCCTGCACGCTATAGCGCCTCCTACGAACCGATACCCCCATGCGCCTGTATGCATCCACAGGCCATTATTTTGCCCCCACAACCCTCCTACCAAAGGCTTAAATGCACGTCAGTGCAAAAAAGTCAATACAAGACATTTCTCTTAATTATCATATACTTATAGCGCCTGAGCAGCTCATCACCTCCCCTCTTAAAGCTCCCTCCAAATAGCAAAAACAGGCCTGCGTCATTGACCTGCGTCAATTGGTCACTACCGACCAGCAGCGAATCTTGATTTATTTGACCTGGATCAACGTGCCGTCTTCCTGTCGACCGTTGGCCATCCAGCCTTTTGGAGCTGCCCACATGTCTCAACCATCCAAATCTTCGCCTTGGCGTATTCCTCTGGTTCGGGAGCTCGTTGTCATCCTGGCGATCAAGCTGGGCGTGATCATCGGTATCAAAGCACTTTGGTTCACAGAGCCGACAGTGCCTAAAGACGGTACCGAGAAAGTCAGCGAGCGACTGTTCGGCAGTGTGGCAGTGAAACATCAATCCCCGACCGAGGAGAGTCCCTGATGATCTCGGAATCCGTCGTAGACCTATCGCGTCTGCAGTTCGCCATGACGGCGCTGTATCATTTCCTGTTTGTACCACTGACCTTAGGGATGACCTTCCTGCTCGCCATCATGGAGTCGGTCTACGTAATGACCGGCAAGCAGGTCTACAAGGACATGGTGAAGTTTTGGGGCAAGTTGTTCGGTATCAACTTTGCTCTTGGCGTCACCACCGGCTTGACCATGGAATTCCAGTTTGGCACCAACTGGGCCTACTACTCCCACTACGTGGGCGATATCTTCGGTGCGCCGCTGGCCATCGAGGGTCTGATGGCCTTCTTCTTGGAGTCCACCTTCATCGGCCTGTTCTTCTTTGGCTGGGATCGGCTATCCAAGATTCAGCATCTGGCAGTGACCTGGCTGGTAGCACTCGGCTCCAACCTGTCTGCCCTGTGGATTCTGGTCGCCAACGGCTGGATGCAACATCCAGTCGGCGCAGAGTTCAACTTCGAAACCATGCGGATGGAGCTGGTAGACTTTGGTGCTCTGCTCCTCAACCCGGTAGCTCAGGTCAAGTTCGTTCACACCGTCGCCTCCGGCTATGTAACCGGCGCCGTCTTCGTACTGGCCATCTCCAGCTACTACCTGCTGAAAAAGCGTGATCTTGGCTTTGCCCGCCGCTCCTTCGCAATCGCTTCAGCTTTCGGCATGGCATCCATCCTCTCGGTTCTCGTGCTCGGTGACGAATCCGGCTACGAAGTCGGTGAGGTACAGAAGACCAAGCTTGCTGCCATTGAGGCTGAATGGGAAACCCACCCGGCGCCGGCCAGCTTTACCCTGTTCGGTTTCCCGAACGAGGAAGAGCAACGCACCGACTTTGCAGTCCGAATCCCCTTTGCCTTGGGCATCATTGCTACTCGCTCGCTGGATGAACAGGTCACAGGCATCAAGGACCTGATCATTGAAAGCGAAGCTCGCATTCGCAATGGCATGGTCGCCTACGGACTGCTGGAAGAGATTCGTGCTGGCGACAAGAGCCCGGAAAAGATTGCAGCCTTCAACGAAGTCAAGGGCGATCTTGGCTATGGCCTGCTGCTGAAGAAGTACACCCCGAACGTGGTTGACGCTTCCGAGGAGCAGATCAAGCAAGCTGCCAAGGACACCATTCCTAGCGTACCCAGTATGTTCTGGAGTTTCCGCGCCATGGTGGGCTCGGGCATCGTGATGCTCGTCCTGTTTGCATGCGCCTTCTGGGCCTCGGCTCGCAAGAACGAGGAAAGCAAGCCCTGGCTGCTCAAGTTTGCCCTGTACAGCCTGCCGCTGCCGTGGATTGCTACCCAGACAGGCTGGTTCGTCGCCGAACATGGCCGTCAACCTTGGACCATCGGTGGCGTTCTGCCCACTCATCTCTCTGCCTCTAGTCTGTCCACGGCTGATCTCTGGGGCTCCCTGTTCGCTCTGATCGCGTTCTATACCCTGCTGCTGGTAGTCGAGATGTATCTGATGATCCGTTTCGCACGCCTTGGCCCATCCAGCCTGCATACCGGCCGCTATCACTTCGAGCAGCTTGAGCAGTCGGCTGACAAGCATGCCAGCCCGAGCCAGGCGGAACCCCAACAACCAGTCAGCGCCTAAGGAAAACGCCATGTTTGATTACGAAACACTGAAATTGATCTGGTGGGGCTTGATCGGTGTATTGCTGATCGGCTTCGCTCTGACCGACGGTTTCGACATGGGGCCATGGCAATCATGCCCTTCGTCGCCAAGACCGACAATGAACGCCGCGTCGCGATCAATACCATCGCTCCGCACTGGGACGGCAACCAGGTATGGTTCATTACCGCCGGTGGTGCTCTGTTCGCCGCCTGGCCGCTGGTCTATGCCACGGCCTTCTCCGGCATGTACTGGGCTCTGCTCTTGGTCCTCTTCGGCCTTTTCTGCCGCCCGGTAGGCTTTGACTACCGCAGCAAGCTGGAAAACAAGAAGTGGCGCGACATCTGGGACTGGGCACTGTTTGCTGGTGGCGCCCTGCCTGCCCTGCTGTTCGGGGTAGCGTTCGGCAACCTGTTCCTCGGCCTGCCGTTCCGCTTCGACGAAACGATGCGCGCTCACTTCGAGGGCTCTTTCTTCTCCCTGCTGCACCCCTTCGCCCTGCTGGCCGGCATTGTGAGCCTGAGCATGCTCAGCGCCCACGGCGGCTCCTGGCTGATGCTGCGGACCGAAGGCGAACTGTACGAGCGCTCCTGCAAAGCGACCCGTCTGTGCGCCCTGGTGTTCCTGGGTGGTTTCTTCATCTGCGGCATCTGGCTGCTGCTGGGCATCAACGGCCTGAACCTGGTCGACAACTTCGATCCCAACACCGCCCTGAACCCGCTGACCAAGCAGGTCACCCTCGATAACAGCGGCTGGCAGACCAACTATGTGCGCTACCCCCTCACCCAGTTCGCTCCGCTGCTGGGTCTGGTTGGCGGCGCGCTGGCCATGATGGGCGCGCAAACCAAGCGCAATGGTATGGCCTTCCTGGGCACCAGCCTGGCGATCGTCGGCGCCATCCTCACCGCGGGCTTCGCCCTGTTCCCGTTCGTGATGCCCTCGGCCATCGATCCGCTCTCCAGCCTGACCGTGTGGGATGCGGTATCCAGCCAGAAAACCCTGGGGATCATGCTGATTGCCGCCATCATCTTCGTGCCGATCATCCTGGGCTACACCCTGTGGTGCTACTGGCGCATGTGGGGCAAGCTGAACGACCAGACCATCGAAGCCAACCCTCACGGCCTGTACTGACCGAAACCGGCGCGGACCTTGTCCGCGCCATCCCCAATTGAGATCGCCCGCTCCATGGCGGGTCTAGGAGGCAACATGTGGTACTTCAGTTGGATTCTCGGCATCCTGCTGGCTTGTGGCTTCGGCGTCATCAACGCCCTGTGGCTGGAAACCACCATGAAAATGGATGAGGGTCCGGCGGGTGACGAGTGAGAAGCAGCTTCTACAGCGGCGCCCGCTCCGCATTCTGTCGCTGCTCCTGGCCACACCGATCACGCTGGTATTTCTGATTCATCCATCGCTGATCGTCGACCCCGAGGCCGGGTACAGCCACAGTATGCTGATGCTGGTGATGCTGGGAATTTCCAGCGGCTTCATTCACGGCGTCGGCTTCGACCCACGCGGCCTGGTCTGGCGCATCCTGTTCCACCCCGTGGGTGGCTGGGTGCTGATGGGATTGGGTTACGCAATTCTGTACAAGGTACAGATGGGTTGATTCCCCAAGAAGGCCCCGCAAGGGGCTTTCTGCTTCTTACCCTGCCCTCACCCGCTTATCTCATCCTTGCCAAACGATCATCTACCGCTCGGCAGCAGCCTCACAGGCTGATCGGCTTGCGTCCGGCCAGAGCGTGGCTCAAGGTGCCACCGTCTACCAACTCCAGTTCGCCGCCCAGCGGTACACCATGAGCGATGCGGGAAACCGTGATGCCCTTGGGGGCCAGAATCTGGGCGATATAGTGGGCAGTGGCCTCGCCTTCCACCGTCGGATTGGTGGCGATAATCACTTCCTCGAAAGATCCCTGCTCGATCCGCAGCAATAACTCGGGAATGCCGATAGCTTCAGGGCCGAGACCGTCGAGGGGTGACAGGTGCCCCTTGAGCACGAAATAACGGCCGCGATAGCCGGTTTGCTCGATGGCGAACACGTCCATCGGGCTCTGCACCACACAGAGCAGGGCATCGTTGCGACGCCGATCGGCACATTGCGGGCAAAGCTCCTCCTCGCTCAGAGTCCGACACTGTCGGCAGTAACCGACATGCTCCAGAGCCTGAGCGAGCGTCTGAGCCAAACGCAAACCACCGCTGCGATCACGCTCGAGCAGATGCAGAGCCATGCGCTGGGCGGTTTTCTGCCCCACGCCGGGCAGGATGCGCAGGGCGTCGATGAGTTGGCGGATCAGCGGACTGAAGCTCATGGCGAAAGGACCGGAGGGCTGGACAACAAGACAGATCACTCAAGAAAAGGCGGTCAGCCAATGTCCTCTCCCACAAGTTGGAGAGGGCGAGCGCGTGAAGATCGGAAAATGCTCAGAACGGCATTTTGAATCCGGGTGGCAGGCCCATGCCGGCAGTAATTCCAGCCATCCTTTCCTGATTGTTCTGCTCGATCTTACGCACTGCATCATTGACGGCGGCAGCGATCAGGTCTTCGAGAACCTCCTTGTCCTCCTGCATCAGACTATCGTCCAGAGTGACGCGCCGGACATCATGACGGCCCGTCATTACCACGCTCACCAATCCAGCGCCGGATTGACCGGTCACTTCGGCGTTGGCCAGCTCTTCCTGCATCTTCTGCATCTTTTCCTGCATCAGCTGGGCCTGCTTCATCAGGCCGGCCATGCCACCTTTCATCATGGGAATCACCTCAGGTATTCAGGGGTGCGATGGTACCGTCGCGGATTACCGCGGCGAACTGTTGAATCATCTGTCGAACCAGCGGGTCGCCTTGAATGGACACCTCGGCCTGGCGTTGGCGCTCGGCCCTTCGCCGCGCTGCCGCCTGGGCCGGAGTCTCCTGCTCCGGCTTGCGTAACTCGATATCCAGCTTGAGCGCACGACCATGATACTGACTCAAGGCCTCGTTCAGACGCCGCTGCTGGGTACTGTTGAACAGGGCCGCCTGGGACGGGTCCAGATGCAGCAACCAATAGTCCCCCTTGACCTTGACCAGGGTACAGTTGGCGGCAATATTGGCAGTCATGCCGGCCAGCCCCAAGCGCTGGAAGAGTTCGAGCCATTCGGCTGCCAGACCGGTGGCCGGAGCTACCGCAGGTTCGATCTCAGGCTCCAGCCTCGACGGGGGCGGCTCCTCGGCAGGAAAGGCATCGAGGTAAACGTAGGCCTCGACATCCACCTCGTCGGCCTCAATCTCATAATAGTCATCGTCCGCCAGAGGAGGCTCTTCCTCCGCGACCGACGCAGGTGCTCTTCCCGACACTTGATCACCGACAAGAGCCGCCGAGCTCTCCCGCGCCAGAGAAGGCCGAACCGATGGATTCGGCAGGTCCGATACGGCACTCTCGGGAGTCCTCTCCGTCTCGCCCGTAACAGACGTAGTGACCATGCCACCGACCAGCATCGCAGCAGACTCTGAGACGGGAGCGCCAACAACCTGCGAAGCCTCTTCCCATGGCAGGTCAGGAACACCGCCGGGTAAGGCGGATGCCTCTGGCGACGACGATGGCTCGATCGGTTTGGCAAGTGCCGCAGGAGCCATGGCCAGACTTTCCCCCGATATGACCTCGGAGACGGCAGGTGTCCGTGCAAGGTCAGTGTCTGCCACAGGATAGGATAGGGAATCAGCCGTGGCCGAGCTGACTCCCGCATCCTTTAGCGGCCTGCCCGACACCCCGCCGACATCTGCCGGTCGAAACGCCAGCATGCGCAGGAGTACCATCTCGAAGCCGCCACGCGGGTCCGGTGCCAGCGGCAGATCGCGGCGACCGATCAGGCCCATTTGGTAATAGAACTGCACGTCCTCGGCCGGCAGCGCCTGCGCGATCGCCAGCACCCGCTCGCGATCGCCCTGGCCGTTGTCCACCGCTTCCGGCAGCGCCTGGGCGATGGCCACCCGGTGCAACACGTTGAGCATCTCCGCCAGCACCCCGCTCCAGTCCGGCCCCTGCTCGGCCAACTGGCGCACCGCCTCGAGCATGGCCCGGGCATCGCCCTCCAGCAGGGCCTGCAATACGCCGTAGACCTGACCATGATCGAGCGTGCCGAGCATCGCTCGCACGTCGGCGGCGAGCACCCTACCCTCACCGAAGGCGATGGCCTGGTCGGCCAGACTCATGGCATCGCGCATCGAGCCGTCGGCAGCGCGACCGAGCAGCCAGAGGGCATCCGCCTCGAAGGGAATGCCCTCAGCACCGAGCACTTGGGTCAGATGCTCGACCACCCGCTCTGGCGGCATGCTCTTCAGGGCAAACTGCAGGCAGCGTGACAGGATGGTCACTGGCAACTTCTGCGGATCGGTGGTCGCCAACAGGAACTTGACGTGGGGTGGCGGCTCTTCAAGGGTCTTTAGCAAGGCGTTGAAGGAATGACTGGAGAGCATATGCACTTCGTCGATCAAATAAACCTTGAAGCGTCCACGGGTTGGCGCGTACTGCACGTTGTCGAGCAGTTCGCGGGTATCCTCCACTTTAGTGCGACTGGCCGCATCGACCTCGATGAGATCGACGAAACGCCCTTCGTCGATTTCCCGACAGACCGAACACTGCCCGCAAGGCGTCGAACTGATGCCGGTCTCGCAGTTCAGGCATTTGGCGATGATTCGTGCGATGGTGGTCTTACCCACCCCGCGGGTGCCGGTGAACAGATAGGCATGGTGCAAGCGTTGGCTGTCGAGCGCGTTGATCAGCGCCTTGAGTACATGGGCTTGGCCGACCATTTCGCGAAACGAGCGGGGACGCCATTTACGCGCAAGAACCTGATAACTCATCGACATCCATCGCAGCAGAACAAGCGGAGAGCGGCAATGCTAGCGGAGCAGAATGCAAATTGCATCTGCCCTGCGGGCATACGCAGGAAGCACGGCTTGTCGATCATTTGCTGCAAATATGGGACATCCATGCCCCTTCCAGGGCATTACTGTTTCAGAAGTGAAACACCATCCCCTCAGCTACAGGTGCAAATCTGCAGCAAAGCCTGGGTCGCAGAGCGGATGCCATAGGACAGGGTACGTACTGGAAGGATACTTGCTTGGGATTGCCTAGCGCTGCCGCTCAGGAGGTATACGCTATGGGGATTCAATGGACGTTCTGGTCGATTATCTTGCTGGTATCCATGGCCGGCATGATATGGCAAGGCATATACAAGGGCCATTAGATCAACGATGGCCGAAGCTGGATTTTTTGTACTGAAAAATCCCTGAAGAACAAGGATTCAAAAAGTGGAGGTGATCCCACCAGCCACACCCCGGCACACAAGGTCACCGCTACGGCTGCTCCCTTCCGGGCCTGACCGGGTTCACGGCTGCTCGTTGCGGGGGACCGGCAGGACCACCATAACGACACCCGTCAGATGACGAGCCGCGCCATTGTACCGGCTTGTCCGCAAGTTACAACTGCCGCGTGTGAAGAAGGCCTTTAACGACAGTCACTTGCCGCCACGGAAAGAAGCGCCCGCGCAGACCGGCGGCCCAAAAATATGCTCGTCACCCAACTGGCTCATACATGGCTATGGGGATAGGCCGTAAGGCCCAACCCCGCACGACAGCCATCATTGTACTAGCGCGCCGCCCGACATGAAGTCTCCGCCGCTTCCGACCTGACCGATACCGAAGTCGCGCATCCGGCGCAGCTGCTGCAGGCGATCAAGGTTTTGCCAGGCGGCATCGTAGTGGGCCGGGGACTGCTCGATGGCGGTACGGAAGAACTGTTCGGCTAGGTCGAAGCGGCCTTCAATCATGCAGATATAGCCCACATCGTTGCTCGCCTCGGCTCTTTTCTCGACGTGCTCGAACGCGGATATCGCTTCCTCGTAGCGCCCCATGCGCGACAACAGCAATCCGTAGTTGCGCCACAACGGCTTGTAAGCATCGTCATAGCTTATGCCACGCCGATAAGCCCGTTCGGCCTCATCCCAGTGTCCGGCCAGGTAATAGGAATAGCCCTGACTGTTCTGCACGAGAGCCGAGCGCGGCTCAATCTGCAAGGCCAGGCGGTAGTAGCTCTCGGCCTGCGCAAAATCATTGCGCAGGTCGGCAAGCACGCCGAGGCCGTTGTACAGCTTCAGCGGCGAACGCCCATCCACCTTCAACCCCTGCGGCGCCGTCTGTCCCGAAGCGCCGAGGCGTTTCTGGTCCAGGCGCAAGGCCAGTTGCAGACTGGCTTGGGCTTTTTCCTGGTTGCGTTTGGAAAGGTGCAGCAAACCCAGCTCGGTCAGGGCATCGACATGGTTCGGGTCCTTTTCCAGCACGTCGGCAAAGGCCAATTCGGCCAGTTCGTCGTTGCCGCGCTCGCGGTGGATGCGCCCGACCCAGAGCAGCGCCTCATGCAGCTTGGGGTCCAGATCGGCAGCACGCAGATACTGGAACAGCGCCCGGTCCAGATCGCCGGCGCGGTAGGCCGAAGCGGCGACGAGCATGGCCTGATCGGCCGAGGTCTCGGCCTTGCGCGCCTGGTAGAGCACCGAGCGATTGCCATCGTAAAGGCTGGAGCGGCTGATCCCGTTCTTGTCCGGCTCTAGGGTCTGACATCCCGACATCACGGCCGTCATGGCCAACAGCAGACTGACCTTTCGCATATCAAAGTTTCCCGAAGGTTCTGAGTATTCCGACGATCACCGGACCGATCGCCACCAGGAAGAAGCTCGGCCAGAGGCAGAAAATCAGCGGGAAGACCAGCTTGGTGCCGATCTTCGCCGCCTGCTCCTCGGCCGCCTGGGTGCGCCGGTCGCGGAACTCGTCGGCATAGATGCGCAGCGTATCGGCCACGCTGGTACCGAAGCGGATGCTTTGCGCCAGCAGGCTGACCAACCCCTGCACGTCATCCAGCCCAGTACGGTCGGCCAGATGCTTGAGCGCCTCGGTACTGGGAATGCCGGCGCGAATCTCAGCGTTCACCAGGGCCAGCTCCTCGGCCAGCTCCGCCTGGCTGACCGCCATCTCGTCGGCGACCCGCTCGATGGCCTGCGGCAGAGCCAGGCCCGACTCGACGCAGACCACCATCAGGTCCAGCGCATCGGGAAAGGCCGCACGCAGCGTTTTCATCCGTGCCTCCTTGCGCTTGTCAACATAGATGGCCGGAACCAACCAGCCGATGCCGGCCGCCAGCGACAGCAGCAAGATGCTTTTTTCCAGGGACAGCTTGGGAATCAGCGGCAAAACTAGGAAGGTCAGCCCGACCAGCACCAGAGGCAGCAGCAGGCGCACCGCCCAGTACATCTGCAGAGACGACGGGGAGCGATAGCCGGCATGCATCAAAAGCGTACGGGTCGCCGAAGTCTTGGCGCTCTCTCCAGTGTCGAAGCGCTGGCCGACCCGCTCCAGCATCAGCTGCAGGGCGCTGGGCGGCCGCTGCCCGGGAGCGAGCCCCGCCTGGCCGCGCTTGAGTTGTACCAGACGCCGCTGCACGGGATCGCGTAAGCCGTTCAGCAGTAGAATCAGGGTGGCCGCGGCAAGCACGGCACTGATACCGATGGCACCAACGAAAAGCAGGCGCGCCAGCTCCTCGTCGCCCACCGCACCGTTGATCAAACTGAGTAGGTAATCCATGTCCCCTCCTCTTTCATACCTGGATGCGGATGATCTTGCGGATCCAGAAGATGCCCAGCAGCATGGCGACGAAGGCCGCCATGATCAGCTTCTGGCCAAAGGGGTCCTTGACCAGCATGGGCAGGTACTCCGGTGAGGTGACCAGGATCAAGATGGACAAAACAAAGGGAATCGCCACCAGAATCCAGGCCGACATGCGCCCCTCGGCGGACAGCGTCTTGACCTTGCGCTGGAAACGGAAGCGCCCGCGGATCAGCCGGCTCAGGCGCTCCAGCACCTCGGTCAGGTTGCCGCCGGTTTCACGGTGGATGAGGATGGTGGTCACCAGCATCATCACCGTCATGCTCGGCACCCGCTCCAGCAGGCCGAGCATGGCCCGGCGCACGTCGTTGCCGTAGTTGATATCGGCGAAGGTCTGGCCGAACTCCTGAGCCACCGGTCCCTTGTGCTCCTCGGCGACCAGGCGCAGGGTTTCGTTGAACGGATGGCCGGCGCGCAGCGCCCGGCACATCGCATCTAGGGCGTCCGGCAGTCCTTCCTCGAAGGCGGCGAAGCGCTTGGCGCGATCACTGGAGATCTTCAATAACGGCAGGAAAAACGCCAGCAGCCCGATCAGCGCCGCCCACCAGAGCTGGGTGAACATCCACAGCAACGCAGCCGCCCCCACCGTCAGCACAAGCCCGAGCATCAGCACACGGTAGGCCCGGTACTCATGCCCGGCCTGCTCGATCGCCTGCGCCAGGGATTCCATGAAGGGCAACTGCTCCAGTGCCGCCTCCAGCGGCGAGAGGCGCTTCAAGTACTTCTGGCGCAGTATCGTCTGCATGTTCGGCAAGCCGCTGGCCTGCTCCAGCGTGTCGAGCCGGCTGCGGATGCGCTTGCGCACCTTGCCTGCCTCGCCGAACACCGGCACCACCAGCCCCTGGCTGAGCAGGAACACGGCAGCGAAGACCATGCCGAGGAAGGCCAGGATGTATTCGGAGGGGATCTCGCTCATGGCTGCGCGCCCTCCATCCAGTCGGGACGGAAGAGGCTCAGCGGCAGCTCGATACCGCGCTTGGCCAGCGCGTCGCGGAACGCCGGCACCATGCCGGTCGGGCGGAAGTCGCCGAGCACTTCACCGTTCTCGCCGATACCGCGCCGCTCGAAGGTGAAGATCTCGGTCATGGTGATGATCTCACCCTCCATGCCGTTGATCTCCTGCACACTGACCACCTTCCGCTTGCCGTCCTCCTGGCGCTCCAGCTGGACCACCACGTCGATGGCCGAGGCGATCTGCTGGCGCAGGGCTTTGATCGGGAAGGTGGCACCGGTCATCGACACCATGTTCTCGACCCGCCCCAAGGCATCCCGCGGGGTGTTGGCGTGGATAGTGGTCAGCGAGCCGTCGTGGCCGGTGTTCATCGCCGTCAGCATGTCCAGCGCCTCGGCGCCGCGCACCTCGCCGATGACGATGCGGTCCGGGCGCATCCGCAGACTGTTGCGCACCAACTCGCGCTGGTTCACCTCGCCGCGACCCTCGATGTTCGGCGGCCGGGTCTCCAGACGCACCACATGAGGCTGCTGTAGCTGCAGTTCGGCGGAGTCCTCGATGGTGACGATGCGCTCGTCGTGCGGGATGAAACTGGACAGCACGTTGAGCATGGTGGTCTTGCCAGTGCCGGTGCCGCCGGACACCAGCACATTAAGGCGGCCGCGGACAATGGCCTTGAGCATCAGCGCGATGGCTGGGGTCAGGGCGCCCATCCGCACCAGACTGTCGCTGTTGAGCAGGTCCACACTGAAGCGGCGGATCGACACGCTGGGGCCGTCGATGGCCAGCGGCGGAATGATTGCGTTGACCCGAGAACCGTCCTTCAGACGCGCGTCCACCAGCGGCGAGGACTCGTCGATACGCCGGCCGAGACTGGAAACGATCCGATCAATGATGTTCAGCAAATGCTGGTCGTCGCGAAAGCGCACGTCGGTCCGCTGCAGCTTGCCAAAACGCTCGACATACACCGAGGCATGGCCGTTGACCAAGATGTCCGACACGCTGCGGTCGGCCAGCAGCGGCTCCAGCGGACCGAGGCCGAGCACTTCGTCGGTGATCTGCTTGATGATCAGTTGGCGGCTGGAGTTGCTCACCGGCGCCGAATGGTCGTCCAGCAGGTGCTGGCAGATGTCGCGGATCTGCCGCGCCGCCTCGGCCGCGTCGAGGGAGTCCAGCAGCGACAGATCCATGACCTTGAGCATCTGCTGGTAGATCCGCTCGCGCCATTCGGTCTCCACCGGATTGAGCTGGGTCCTGGTCTCGTAGATCGTCTCCGGAGCGTTTTCCTCCCAGGCCAGCTTCTCCTCGCCGGGCGCTGCGACTTCGGGCTCCGGAGTCCTGGCCGCGGCGGCCGGCTTGCCCGCAGTCTGGCGCAGGCGGTTGCGGAAATCGCTAAGCATGGCTCACCCCCTTGAAGAAACGCCCGAAAGCCCGCTTGAACAGGCCCTTTTCGCCATCGTCCCGATGCCCGAGCAGTTCCAGACCCAGCTCGCGCACCGCCGCGGTGATGGGCGCACGCGGTGCGTGAACCTCTAGCGGCACCCCGGCATTCTGGCTTTCGTTGACTACAGCGAAATCGTTGGGCAGCTTCCTCGGCTCGCTGCAACGCAGCGCCTCCTCGATGTCCCGCAGTGTGATGGGCGCATTCTTGTCGTAGCGGTTGACCACCACCTGCAGGCGATCTCCCCGCACTCCCAGTTCGTCGCGCAGGATACGCGCCAGCCGGCTGCCGTCCTTGAGATGGCTGAGGCTCTGCTGGAGCAGCACGTAAACCTCATCGGCCTGCTCCAGCACGGTACCGGAGAGATGGTCAATCTGCCGTGGCAGGTCGACGATCACCCAGTCGTAGGTTTCCCGGGCCAGCCCGATGAGCGCCTCCAACTGCTCGACCTGGACATCCTGGGGCAGGAACAGCTCGTCGGCACGGCCGCCAAGCACATGCAAGCTGGGGCTGTAATGGGTGCAGAAACCGCGCAGGGCCACGCTGTCCAGCTCCTGGACCTGCTTCAGGACCTCGACGTGGCTGTGCTGCACCAGCACGTCGAGGTAGTGGGCGACGCTGCCGAACTGCAGGTCCAAGTCCAGCAGCAGAACGCTGCCGGCCCTAGTGCTGAGCTGCTGGGCCAGATTGCAGGCGAGCATGGTGGCGCCCGAACCGCCCTTGGCGTTGATCACCGCCACCAGCTGACCGGCTCCCGCGGAACCGACCGGGCGCGCCTCGTCGATCATGCGCTGCAGGGCCTGCAGCAAGTCTCCGGGCTCGACCGGCTCCGGCAGGAAATCGCGGGCGCCCGCCTGCATCGCTAGGCGCATCCCTTCGCGCTCCTCCAGCGGACCGCAGACCAGCAGCGGCGGACGCTCGTGGGCCGGACGCTGCAGCAAGGCCGCCAGCTCCTCGCGCCACAGGTGGCTGACCCGCAGCAGCAGCAGATCGGGCATGCGTTCCAGACCATAGAGCGGATCGGTGTGGCCGTTGCTCACCAGCCGGGTGGTTATCTGCAACTCGGGCATCTCCTGGCAGAGCGCCTGCAGGTGCTGCAGGGACTCGGCATCGCGGCTGCTGATCAGGAGGCTCAGGGCCTGCTTTCTGGAGGGGCTGGTCATGGCAGTTTCCCTGGGGTTCAGCATGGGGTTATATCCGTGCCTTCCGGGTGCCGCCCCAGGCTTTCGCGGGGCAGAGTCGACTGGAATGTTGGCAAGGTGATGGTTCCATCAAACTGACTGGATGGATTAAGTAATCTGAACAACCCAGTCGGAATGAGCAGATTAAAAGAAAAATTTTCCACACGTATACGTACAAAGCGAATATTACGAAAGTTCCCCATCACTAAACCTGGATCGCGAATCTCAACTTTCTTTCCACTTTCATCTATATACAAATAAACCAAATCAAGGTCAGACGCTCGCAAGCCCGGAACAAGATGGCTAGCACCAGAGTCCGTAGCCGCATTAAAAATTGCCCGCTGTAAAATTTTACTCTGCTCTTCTGACGAAGCGGGATCACATACTGCCGCTAGTCGTGCCCCACGCCGAACAACCTCACTTAAAGTATTGACCGTGAAATACAACCGGCCAAACTCCAAAACACCAAGCAGCAGAATGAACAGCAAAGCTCCTATGATGGCAAACTCTACTACGTACACCCCTTGCATACGTTTTCTATTCATCACAGCGCCCTCATCACCGTGGTGGCCACCAAAGGAATTCGCAGTGAAATTCGCCGCCCAACAAAAGCAGGCATAGTGTCGCCAATTACAGGTCGAAATTTATAAACAATTCGAACCCTAACATGCTCGACACCAACCTCATCAATGCTAACCTCGCCTATTCTCAAGCAGTGCACAACTGGTGTTTCGGTTGGTGTTTCGGTTGGTGTTTCATCCTCACAGGGAGGGTAATCACAAGAGCTGAATGGCAAGCCATACACAGCCAAACACTTAGTTTTAGATACCAAATCCGCATCAAGTACTATTCTGCCTAGCGTTCTGTTCCAAGCCTGCCCAGCGACAAAACGGCTCGCATCGCGACTGGCCTGCATCAGGCTGTTGTAGTGGTAAAGCATCCGACCAAACTCGGCGACAGCCAGAAGCAAAAGCAGAAGCAAGGGCAAGGCGACGGCGAACTCCACCATGGCCACCCCACGCTGGGACTTTGCCTGTCCGATTCTTCGACCTTTCATTGCCCGCCTCGCACAAGGCTCTACAGCCTGAGTCAAAAATTATGACCGCCCGAAAGTTACGAGTCGGTACTTGGACTGCCATCGACATAGGTTTTATACAACTGGATGATTTCCGGCCCCTTGTCGGTAGCTGGATTAGGTCCTGGTACACCATCACCTTCGCAAGTCTCGACAAACTGGCCAAATATCTGTGCCGAATTTCCACTCTGGCCAGCCGGCTGCAACACGAAATAGCACCCGAATCCAAGCACCTCGAGCTCACTTTTTCCATCGGTACTTCCTTCCGGACAGTCCCCGACAACCACCCTCAGAATTCGCCGACCAAAAACACCTGGACAGTTTGACCCTGGCTCGATACAAGCGGCAGACTGCTGCAACCACTCCTGATAACCATCTATCCTTGTGCCGCTATCTGCGCGGATCTCCTTATCTCCCTCGTAATACTCAACCAGATCAGTGCTATCGGTCTTACCACTCGCATTCGGTTTATCTTCGTAAATTATGTCACCATCATCATTCAGGGCAAGCACCCCCTGCTCGGGCCCCTTGCCTTTACCGTTTTCAACCTTTGTATAATCAACCACCCAATCCGGAGGATACAGGTCTTCGGAGTTGGCCTTGTCATCGGTCGGCGCAGAAAAACTTCCAGAATAAATTCCAAAGCGAGTATTCAAACCATTGACCGACTGCCCAATGGTATTCCCCGGTTTGGTATCAACATACTCCCCAACAGTTGGGCAGATATAACCACCACCTGCCATCAACTGCCCTACAGTTTTGGCACCACCAGTGCCAGTTAAATCACCACTTAAGTCAAGTAGCTGAAAATTACCCGGGCCAATAGGAGAGTCATCACCAGCTGCTGTTTTCAACACCTGCAGCTCGCCAAAGCCAAAACCCCAGGCACTGTCGGCGTCATCAGATTTTGCACACACAACCAAAGGCGCGAGTTCACAGGGACTGGTCGGACTCGGCCCAGCAGTCGCAACAGCCGCGACTGACTTCGTTCCCAAACTACCCCCGAAGCTCTGAACGAAGCCCCAGAAAAAACCAACCAGACCATAGCTGGGTACCGACACCTGTACATAGCGTGCTGGTGTTTCATTACTGCAGGATGAAAACCCCTCAAAGGGACCATAAACACTGGGGGAAAACTTGACTTCGGCAAAAGTGGCAGCCGCATCAGCACCGGTCCCCATGGATTCAAGCAACTCCTCATTGCCCTCCGCCTCGGCATTACGCGTGAATGTATTCAAAGCCGCCTCTTCGGCCGTGAAACAGTCTCCGCTCCCACCTTCCAGGCGACTCAGAGTCTTAGCCCCACTCAGCGCCGCCGCATCCACCGCATTCTGCAGCCGCGCCTTGTTCATCAGCATATGCCCACCATCCAGCGCCAAGGCGGCCATCATCAGAATCGCGATCATGGCGACCACGACCAGGATAAGCACCGCCCCGCGCTGACGCCGAGGCCCAACCTTGAACCCATGCAAGGGCCGCCGCCTCATGGTCAGTTCCCCCGGTTTCCATATTGATCTGGATCGGCTGGGCTACCTGCTTGGCATTGCCGGTGACGCCGCGGAAGCTGTTCAGCACGTTTTCGGTCAGCGGACCGTCGATGCCGGTCGGGGAGACTTCGGTGCCGGGATTGGCGGCCCGGCCCTTGTCGGCGATCTGCTGGTAGTGGGTCTCGTAGATGCTGGTGCCCAGCGGGCCGACCCGGCCCTCCTCGAAGTGCATGCAGCCGCCCGTGGCCAGCAGCAGGAGGGAGAGGGGAAGCATGGCTTTCATGTGGTTTGTCTCCTGTGGTGTTCTGGGCTGGAGCGAAGGGCTCTCCCCCTCGCTCTGGCCTCCTCCCCAAGGGGAGAGGGCGTGCTGCCCCCCTCCTCTTTGCCCTTTCTCCAAAAGGGAGAGCGAAGATGTCAGTCGAGATCGTGGCCGAAGCGGCCTTCGGTCACGCCCAGGCTGACCGGAACCTGGCGGCCGAGCCCGCTGCCCTTGGTCTTGCCGAGCAGGTAGAACTCCTGGTCGCTGGGCTCGACGAAGCGGTCGGTGGGCAGGCTGACCGTGCGGGCATCCACCGGCTTGGCCAGGTGCGGGGTCACCAGGATCACCAGTTCGGTTTCGCCATTGATGAACTGCTGGCTGCGGAACAGATGGCCGAGCACCGGAATGTCGCCGAGACCGGGGAAGCGGCTGACATAGTCGCGGGTGTGCTCGCTGATCAGACCGGCGATGGCGATGGTCTGGCCGTTGCCCAGCTCCACCGTGGTCTGCGAGCTGCGCTTGGTCAGCGAAGGGATCGTCTGGCTTACACTCGAGGTGCTGGAGGAGCCATTCACCCCCGTGTCCATGATCACTGCATTGGTGTTGGTAAGCTCGCTCACCATGACGTTCAGGTTGAGATTGATGCGGCCCGAGTCCATCACCACCGGCACGAATTTCACTCCGACGCCGTACTCCTTGTACTCGATGGTGATGCCCTCGTCTTCGGTGACCGGCACTGGGAACTCGCCGCCGGAAATGAACTCCGCCTGCTGCCCGCTCAGGGTGGTCAGGGTGGGCTCGGCCAGCACCTTGGCCGAACCGTTGTCCTTGGCCGCCTCCAGGGTCACGTTGAAGAGGAAGTTCTCGGACAGGAACTGGCCGAAGATGCCCCGCCCGTCGCCGAACAGGCTGGTCGGGTTGACCAAGCCGTCCTCGTCGAAGCCCAGGCTGGAACCGCCGTTGTAGGCGCCGGTCTTCCAGCGGCTGGAGGAGCCGAAGTCGAGGGCGTTGAAGCGCATATCGATGCTCTTCATCAGACTGCGCTGCACCTCCGCGACCTTGACCTCCAGCATCACCTGCTGGCTGCCGCCGATGGTGAGCAGGTTGATGACTTCCAGATTCTTAGTGGGGCTGGTCTTGGCCGCCTCGCCTTCGCCTTGGACGATGCTTTCCGCCTGGGCGGCATAGGTCTTGGCCAGCTTCACCACGGTGTCCATGGCCGCCGCGCTGCTGACCTGGCCGCGCAGCACCAGGCCGCCCTGGGAGCTGAATACGGAGATCTGCTCGTTGGGCATCAGCTCGTGCAGCTTGGCCTTCAGGCCACCGAGATCGTGCACCACCTCAAGATCCAGGGTATCGATCAGCTGATCGCGGCCGTCCCAAAGCAGCACATTGGTGCTGCCCAGCGAACGCCCGAGCAGATACAACTGGTTGGGGCTGGTGACCAGGATGTCGGCGATCTCCGGATTGCCGACGGAAATCTTCTTCACCGGAGCGCGGGTGGTCAGCACCCGCGACTTGTAGATCGGCACCTGGATGCTGCCGACATTCGCCGCCGGCAGGGCGGTGATGGCGGGCGGCTCGGCGGCCAGATCGGCGGAAACCAGCAGTAGACCACTGCCCAGAGCCGACAGCAGGCCCAGGCATACTCTGCGGATGCTATCCATGTACGACTCCTTATCGAATGACTGCCAGGCTCAGCGAACCCTGGCCTGCTCCATCGCGGTGCCGCGAATGATGGTGACGGCGCCCCAGTTCGGAGTGCTGTCGGTGCTGCGGCGCACCACCGGCTTGGGTGCGGGCGCACGGAGCGGAATCGGAGGGGCGGCCACCACGGCCGGGTTTTCCGGCTTCTTCTGATTGTCCAGCGGGTTGCGCAGGGCCAGTTGCAGGCTGCCTTCGGTCTTGGCCTTGACCAGGGTTTCCGCTTCGGCCGGGGTCATTTCCAGGGTCACGGCACGCACCACCACCGGCTGAGTCTTATCGGTGCTGGCGGTCTGGTCCACGGCCAGCACGCGCAGATCCTCGAGAATGGTTTCCGCCTTGGCCTCGTTGCCGCTGCCGTTACCGCGCTTGGTGGCCAGCACGTCGACGCGGTTGCCCGGTAGGAGGAAGCCACCGACCCCGACCACGTCGTCCACCCGCACGGTGATGGCGCGCTTGTCCTTCTCGATCAGCGAGGCCAGGGTGCTGCCGCCCAGATGCTCGGCCAGGCGGGCAGCACGCAGGATGTCGCCGCGCAGCGTGTCGAAGGTGGCGATCTTGCCGACGACCTTCTCGATGGCGTCGAAGGAATCCTCCGGCACCGTGCCTTTGGGCAGACGCACCAGGGTGACGTGCTGGGCCTCGACCATCTGCCCGAAGGGAATTTCCAGGCTGGCTACCACCACACTCTGCAGGTTGTCGTCCGGCTTGACATCCAGGCGGCTGCTCAGCCAGCTGTTGGCCAGCCAGGCAGCGCCCAGGCCGAGCAACAGGGACAGTCCGATCAAGGTCAGGGTACGCGAGGTCATTGCGGTGTCTCCCCGTTCAGTGGGCGACCAGACTGACGAAGTAGTTGCGCCAGGCCCAGGTCAGTATTGGTGGGGTGAGGGGCTGCCGGCCGTCCGCGCCCTGGTAGCGCTGGAAATCCAACGCCATGTTCAGCAGGTCGCGGGGATGGCAGGGCAGCAGCGGGCGGCTTTCGGCCTTGTGCAGGCGCTCGATGACGAAGTCCACCAGCTCGGGGTCGTAGGGCGTACCGAGCTTGTCGCACTCCTGGCGCCAGATCTGCCGGTAATCGTCGGGCTGCAGATAGTCGAAATGCAGCTTGTAGCCGATGCGACGCAGGAAGGCCTCGTCGGCCAGTTCCAGCGGATTGAGGTTGGTGGAGAACACCAGCACCAGATCGAAGGGCACCTCGCAGTGGCGGCCGCCGCCGAGATTGAGGAAGTCTTTCTTTTCCTCCATGGGCACGATCCAGCGGTTGAACAGCTCCACCGGCGCCATGCGCTGGCGGCCGAGGTCGTCGATGATGAAGATGCCGTTGCTCGCCTTGAGCTGCAGCGGCGCCTGGTACTGGCGACTGTGCGGATCGAAGCGCATGTCCAGCATGTCCATGGTCAGCTCACCGCCGGTGATGACGATCGGCCGGCGGCACTGCACCAGGCGGCGGTCGACGCCCTCGTCGAGGCGCAGGGTACGCGGCTCGCCCTGGGCAAGCGGCTGGTGCAGTTGCGGATCGAAAATCTCCACCACCGCCTCGTTGATGGCGATGGCATGGGGAATCCAGATCGCCTCGCGCAAGAGACGAATCAGCCGCTGGCTGATGTAGGTCTTGCCGGTGCCGGGCGGCCCGTAGATCATGATCGCCCGCCCGGAATTCATCGCCGGGCCGAGCTGGTCGAGCAGCCCGTCGCGCATCACGGTGCCCACAAAGGCCTCGCGCAGGTTGTCCGCATTGACCCGACAACCGTGCACCGACTGCGCCTTGAGCAACTCGCGATAGCGCTCCACCGGGAAAGGCGCAGGGCCGATATAGCCGCTGCGCAGCAGGGCATCCTTGGCCGAGGCGCGACCACGCTCGGTCAGACCGTAGCGCAGGCCCTGACCACCGCCCTGCCCCAGCACCTCGACACGCCCCTCCTTGCGCAGGAAGGCCAGCAACTCCTCCAGCACCGGCCCGGTCAGCGCCAGACGCTGCACCAGCCGCGGCATGTCCAACACGCCGGCATCGTGCAGATGCTTGCATAGGAGATCGGCCAGAAAATTTTCCGCTAACCCGGTTTCCGCGGCAGTGCGCGGTTGCGGAGCAAGATTGCGGACAGGATCGCGCTCGTCCTGAGCGATATTATTATCACTTGCCAACAACATGATGGCTCACTCCCTGACTACGGGCCGAAGGGTTGCCAGAAAAGACTGATCAAAGTTCCGGTAAAAATCGCTATGGCATAGGGAAAGCGCTGGTGGGCGGCATCGTCGGCTTGCGGCGCTATGTAAGTGCGCAGACTGGCCATGGCCCAATAACGCCGTACCAAGCGAAACAGTTGTCTCTTGTAAAGCAAGATTGCAATGCCGAAAATACTGCCCACTATCAGACTTAAAACTACTGCCGAAGCCGTTGCCACAGGACCGAGAAAACCTCCTACCATGGCCATCAACTTCACGTCGCCGGCGGCCATACCCCCAAGCAAATAAAATGGTAGAAATAAACCAAACCCTACCAACAGTCCCAAGAAGGCATTATTTACGCCACCAGCACCCGCAACATAAAAACCACACAATGGCCCAGCCAAAATTCCGGCCAATACAACGACGTTGGAAATGCGGTGACGCATAACATCACTCGCCACCGCAATCGCAAGTAGCACAAGCAATATAGAAATAATGAGCACTTCTTGCGCAACCAACATCATTAAACCTTTCACACCTAAGACGAGGGCATAGCACTCAACAAGAACAAAGCTCAAGTAATAGTCTTAAGCTCAGTTACCAACCCATTAATAATCCTGCCAACCTCTTCTCCAAGGCTAGTAAAAGCACCAATAACAACTAACGAAATCAGCCCCCCGCCACGGCATACTCCACGGTGGTCAATCCCTCTTCATCCTTGATGAACTTCATCACCGAAGACTTGATCGCTTGCAGATTCATATTTCGCTCACCTCTTTCGAGTTTCGTTCCAAGATCGAGCGGGCTTCATGCTCCGCCTTGATGGCAGATTAGTCATAAGGCTCGAATTGAGGTTAGGAGATTTTTGCGAAGTGCTAGCATTTTTTTGCCATCATCGAGTGCGGCTCCACCCCGTCAGGCCCAGCGGCCATGGGCCCCGAACAAGAATCGGCAACTGCTCCTTGTCCCATGAATGCCCCCTCATCCGATTGTCCTCCGTCCGAAGGTCTGCAAAGCTCATAGCAAATAGCCGGCATCATCGAGAAAAGCCGGGCAAATGGATGAAAGGAAAAGCAAATGGCTTATCAGACGGCTATGGAGATCCACAATGTCCATACGCGGCTCCGCAACGCTCTTGTTCCTTTTCTTCTGCTGGTAACGGCGACGCTGCCGCTGGTGCCCTGGCTGCCCGGCCACTGGCACAACCAGCAGCGGATCGGTCAGATCCTGGTGTTCTGCCTCTGCGTACTGGCAGGCCTCCTGAGCCTCAGAAGCCCGGCGCCGACTAGTCTGCTACTCGGAACACGCAGCCGCGCCTGCCTGATCGTCGTATTGCTGGCGGGACTGGCCTCAGCCCTACTGGCACAACATAGCGGCTGGGCACTGGCCGAACTCGGCGTGGCCATTCTCAGCCTGGTCCTGGGCGGCACCATTGCCGCGACCCGGCGACGGATCGGACCCAGACTGGACCAGGCATTGCTGGGCACTCTGACCCTGGTGATCAGTTGCTTGTTGGCTTTCTACTTTTTTCTCTACTACTGGCAACTGACCGATACCGGCAAGCTCAATGCTTACAAGCTGCTCTGGGGCTTTTCCAATCCGCGCTTTCTTGCCCAGTTCCTCGCTCTGGCTCTGCCCGTAGTGGTCTGGCCCCTGCTGCGCGAAGAAGTTTCCCGCCGGGAAAAGCTGCTGGTTTCGGTCATCGCCGCGCTGGGCTGGACGCTGGCCATCACCAGCGCTGCCCGGGGACTGGCATTGGGCATGGCCGTTGCCATGATCTGGCTGAGCCTGTCGGGATCCGTGGGATGGCGCTGGAGCCTGCTGCAACTGCGCTCCGCCGCCCTGGGGCTGCTGATCTATCTGCTGATGCTGTCGGCTATACCGGCATGGCTGGGGATCGAGGTGACCGAGCACGCCGCCAATCGCCTGCATACCTCGCTTTCCAGCCGCGACATCCTCTGGCCGCTGGCGCTGGAGATGATCCAGCAAAAGCCCTGGCTGGGATTCGGCCCGCTGCATTTCTCCGCGCACTTCAACGTGGTGGCGGCGCATCCGCACCAGGCGGTCCTTCAGATAGCCTCGGAATGGGGCATTCCCGTCTCCATCATCGTCATCGGCCTGGTATTTCTTGCCGCCCGCGCCACCTTTCGCATGCTACGCAAGACAGCCGAATCCCATGATCCAACCGATACGCTGCGGGTCTGCCTGGCTGGCGGCATCGCAACTGTGCTGACGCTCGCCATGGTCGACGGCATCCTGGTTATGCCCCATGTGGAACTCTGGCTGGCAATCACCGCCGGCTGGCTGCTCGGACTACATCCGGCAACTCCGGCGCCTGCTACCGTTTCTTCTGCACTTCGTCACGGCTGGCTACTGACTCAAGTCTTGGCAGCGGTATTTCTGGTTGGCATCGCACTTCGCGATCTGCCAACTCTGGCCATAAAAACCGAAGAATACAGCCAAACCTTCGAGTCGCATCTGCAACCTCGCTTCTGGCAACAAGGGGTTATAGACAATCTCGATAGAGCATTGAAAATCCAGCAAGAGTATCGGCAGCAAAGCCAGTGAAAGAACTGACCACAATTAGAAAAGGAAATGACTCCCTGCAAAGGAAAAATAAGGAACATGGCTGCGAGTATCTCTTGCGCAGCCAGCAAAATCCAAAAAACAAGCAAAAAAAAGGGCGACAACGTCGCCCGAAAGTGCCTTGCGTGCTCTGGATCTGAAGGACTTTTCCTACTTCTGGTTCTGGGAGTCCTTCCAGATGAAATAACCGATTCCGCCAGCGAATACGAACATCAATCCCACCACCCCAACTCCAGCCAGTACCACTTCATCGATAAACATGGTCGGCTCCTTCTTCTTCGCTGGTTATCTCTTCGATGGGGTCAAGGTAACTGCACCGGCGGCCGGAAAAATTGACCGTGATCAATATTGGCCGACGACTTCAGGAACGCATGGCGAAGGACTGACATGGATCAATCGAGGTGCGGCGGGAGGTCGCGGATGACCAGGGCTTCTGCGCCTGCAGGGACTTAAAAAAACACACAAGCCTCGAAAGGAAATATGAGGAAGACTTTTAGCAATAAAAGATTTGTCCGCAATGATAATGGTGCAGCCCATGGATAACTCCAATCGTGGCTGCCGCGGCTATTTACACATTCACTGAGTGGTTACTGGTCGAATTGATTGCACGGTGAAATGACTCACCGGTAACAATATATATGGCGCAATGCCGGGCGACCCTATACGGAAAGGCCACGCCCCTGCCCTCACGGCGGGGCATAGTTTCAAACCTGCGCCAGCAAGGTGCGAGCCTTGTCGATAGCGATTCGGGCGCGCTCGAGGGCACCAACGCCCCGCTCCAGCAGTTGGCGAGTGGGAATTTCCAGGCTGAGCGGCAGGTTCGCCGGTAGGGCACGCAGCAGACCGAGCAGGTCGCAGTCGCCGTCGCCAGGGAAGCGCCGCTCGTTGCGCGCCTGACGCAGGATCTCGTCCATGCCGTCCGGGCGCGGGCCGGCCACGTCGCACAGTTGGGCGTAATGGATGCGCGCCGGGTCGAGCCGGGCCAGGTCTTCCAAACGCGAGGCGGAGCGGTCGAAGTGGAAGGCGTCGACCAGCACGCAGCCATTGGCGCGCCCGGCGTTATCGACGATGCGCATGGCTTGGGTCAGGTCGCGGGCGTCGGTCCAGGGCATGAACTCCAGGTGCGGGCGGAGACCGAAGCCAGCCGCCAAATCGCACAGGGCGGCGAAGTTGTCGGTTTGCCGCGCCTCGTCCGGATCGTTGCCGGCCACCAGCAGTTCGCTGGCACCCAGTTCGGCGCCGGCGGCGAGAATCGGCTCGAAGTCGGCGATCCGGGTCTCCGGCTTCAGGCGCAGGATCTCCACGTCGAGCACCCGGATACCGGTATCGCGCAGGCGGGCCAGGGTCTGCCGGCGCAGCCCGGCGTCGGCGACCAACGGAAAATGATGTTCTTCGGGAGTGGCCGGCACCAGGCGCAGGCCGGCGTGGCTGTAGCCGGCGCGGGCAGCCACCTCCACCATGTCGGGCGGGGACAGCTCAAGCACGGTCAGGGCAGCCAGGGAGAGAATGCGTTCGCTCATGGCGGGTCTCTTCAGCGGGTGGAAGTCGTGGAGCGAGCAGGCGCGGCTGCCGGCCGCTCATGACGCCGGCCAAGGCGACACGAAGCAACTCGGTCAGGGCTGCGCCCTCTTGTTGTCGTGGACGGAGAGCACTTATCAGAGTGCCGAAACCCAAGACCAAGAAAATCTAGAACTGAATTCCACTTTATAACAAGGTGCAGCGCACGAAGCCGTGCGCTCAGCGCACAGCCATTACTGCGGCAGGAAAGCAGGCGCCCCTGACTCGACAGCGTCGCCGGACCGATGCTATCGAAGGTCAGGGAACAGGGATCAGGAGAACAGCTCGGAAGCCTGGCTGGCTTCGGACAGTTCTTCGCTGGCCGCCAGCAGTCGTGGTGCCAACTGATGCATGCGCGCCTCGCCGAGACGCGCGCTGGGACCAGCAAGGCTGAGCACGCCGATGGGATGATGGTTGCGCGGGTGGCGGACCACGGCGGCCATGGCCGCGGTGCCGACCGCCGAGCTTTCCACCACCCAGGCGTAGCCGTGCTCGCGGGCCAGGCGCAGGCGCTCGAGCAGCTCGGTGCCGTTGCGCGGGCGTTGGGGCCGACCTCGGCCGGATCGACCACTACCTGCCGTGCGACGAGGATCAAGGCCTCTGCATCGCTCATGCTGGCCAGCCAGGCATGCCCGGAGGCGGTGGAGGACAACGGCGCATCGCGGCCCATGTCCGGGTCGTAGCGCAATCCGCTGCGGGCGCCTTGGGACTTGACGATCCAGGTCAGGCGATCGCCGTCGATCACCCCCAGGCGCACCAGCTCACCGGTTTCCTCGGCCAGGCGGTCGAGGATCGGCTGCACCACGTCCACGCCGCTGTTGGCCAGGTAGCGGAAGCCCAGCGCCACCAGCTTGGTGGACAACTGGTAGCGGCTAGTCTGCGGGTCCTGGCGCACATAGCCCAGGCGGATCAGGTCGGCGAGCATGCGGTGGGTGGCACTCTTGGGAATGTGCAACTGGTCGGCCAGGCTCTGCAGGGGAATCCCGCCGGGATCGGCGGTCAGGCTTTCCAGAAGACTCAACGCACGTTCGATTTGACTGCCAGCCATGTTCAGCATCCAGGCGGAAAATGCCGCGATTCTAAAAGAACCGCATGGCCGGCAGGAACCGCTACCCCGCCCCGCGCACACGGGGTCTCCAGCGAGATTCAGCGCTTCTTCTTCGGCTTGCCGGCGGGCTTCTTCTTTCCCTGCGGCAGCGGCAGAGCCTCGGCGAAGGCCTGGCGCATGTCGTTCAGGCGTTTCTCGTGCAGGTCGTGGATGCGCTTGCTGCGCTCGCTGCTGAAGTCGATCAGCTTGTCGTCGGAACTCATGGCTGCGGATGCACCTGGCGAAAGGTCAGATTCAGGCGCGGCGCGCAGGATTTGCGCGTCTTCGCCACCTGATGCTGCCAATAATGCTGCGTCGCGCCGGCCATGACCAGTACGGAGCCGTGTTCGAGCAGCATCGAATGCTCGATGCGCGTCTGTCCGATCCGGCGCAGATCGAAGCGCCGAGCGCCACCTAGGCTGAGCGAGACGATTAGCGGATTGCGCCCCAGCTCGGCCTCGTCGTCGCTGTGCCAGCCCATGGAGTCCCGGCCGTCGCGGTAATGGTTGAGCAGCGCGCCGTTCAGCGGCTGGCCGACGAGCCTCTCCAAGGCCGCGCGGATCTCGGCCAGCAGCGGCGTCCAGGGCAGCGGCGGATGGGTCAGCCCGGAATAGCGATAGGCGGCGTCGCCGTACCAGGCGACTTGGCGCGGTACCGAATAAAGACGTCCGTACAGCCGCACCTGCGGCTGTTCCCAGGGCGTTTCCGCCAGCAGGCAAGCCAGCCAGCGGTCGGCGGTGGCGCCGTCCATCCAGCCGGACAGGTAGCGCAGCGCGGCATCGGGCAGGTCGGGGACAGAAGCATCGAACAGCGGCATGGCACGGGGAGCGGCAAACAGGGAAGCCCCATGCTACACCGGGCAGCACGAGCAGGCCGAGCAGCGAGGACTACGCTTTCCTATCAATGCGCCGGCAGTCGACGTCGATCTACCCAGGGCATTCCGTTACCATACCGGCCTTTTTTACAGCGGAGACAGGCATGGTGCAGCAATATCAACCGGGGCAGCGCTGGATCAGCGACAGCGAGGCGGAACTCGGGCTCGGAACCATTCTCACCGCGGATGGCCGGTTGCTCACAGTGCTCTATCCGGCCACCGGCGAAACCCGCCAGTACGCTCAGCGCAACGCCCCGCTGACCCGCGTGCGTTTCGCCCCCGGCGACGAAATCACCCACTTCGATGGCTGGAGGATGATCGTCCGCGAGGTCGAGGACCACGACGGCCTGCTCATCTACCACGGCCTCGATGGGCAGAGCCAGAGTCGCAGCCTGCCGGAAACCCAGCTGTCCAACTTCATCCAGTTCCGTCTGGCCAGCGACCGCCTGTTCGCCGGGCAGATCGACCCGCTGTCCTGGTTCGGCCTGCGCTACCACACCCTGGAGCACCGCAGCCGCCTACTGCAATCCCCGCTCTGGGGGCTGGCCGGCGCCCGTACCCAGCCGATCGCCCACCAGTTGCACATCGCCCGCGAAGTCGCCGACCGCATCGCCCCGCGTGTGCTGCTGGCCGACGAAGTCGGCTTGGGCAAGACCATCGAGGCCGGCCTGGTCATCCATCGCCAGTTGCTCTCCGGCCGCGCCGGTCGGGTGCTGATCCTGGTCCCGGAAAACCTCCAGCACCAGTGGCTGGTGGAGATGCGCCGGCGCTTCAACCTGGAGGTGGCGCTGTACGACGCCGAGCGCTTCGCCGAGAGCGACGCCAGCAACCCCTTCGAGGATACCCAACTGGCGCTGGTCTCCCTGGAGTGGCTAACCGCCGCCGAGTACGCCCAGGACGCCGCCTTCGCCGCCGGCTGGGACCTGTTGGTGGTGGACGAGGCGCACCACCTGGTCTGGCACCCCGAGCAGCCGAGCGCCGAATACGCGCTGGTCGAGCAGCTCGCCCAGGTAATCTCCGGTGTGCTGCTGCTCACCGCCACCCCCGAACAGCTCGGCCAGGAGAGCCACTTCGCCCGCCTGCGCCTGCTCGATCCCGACCGCTTCCACGACCTCGAGGCCTTCCGCGCCGAGAGCGCCAACTACCGCCCGGTGGCCGAGGCGGTGCAGGAGCTGCTCGATCAGGGTCGCCTCTCCGAAGGAGCCCATGAGGTCATCCACGGCTTCCTCGGTGCCGAGGGCGAGGCGCTGCTCGCCGCGGTCAGCGATGGCGACATCCAGGCCAGCGCACGCCTGACCCGCGAGCTGCTCGACCGCCACGGCACCGGCCGGGTGCTGTTCCGCAACACTCGCGCCGCGGTGCAGGGCTTCCCCGAGCGCCAGTTGCACCCCTATCCGCTGCCGAGCCCGGCCGAGTACCTGGAGCTGCCGGTCGGCGAACATGCCGACCTGTATCCGGAAGTGAGCTACCAGGCCCAACAGGAGGATGGCGGCGAGGAGAGCCGCTGGTGGCGCCTCGATCCGCGCGTCGAGTGGCTGATCGATACCCTGAAAATGCTCAAGAAGGTCAAGGTGCTGGTGATCTGCGCTCATGCCGAGACTGCCCTGGACCTGGAGGACGCTCTGCGGGTGCGTTCCGGCATTCCGGCCACGGTGTTCCACGAAGGCATGAGCATCCTCGAGCGCGACCGTGCGGCGGCCTACTTCGCCGACGAGGAGTTCGGCGCCCAGGTGCTGATCTGCTCGGAAATCGGCAGCGAAGGCCGCAACTTCCAGTTCGCCCACCATCTGGTGATGTTCGACCTGCCGGCCCACCCGGACCTGCTCGAGCAACGCATCGGCCGCCTCGACCGCATCGGCCAGAAGCACAGCATCCAGTTGCACGTGCCCTATCTGGAAAACACGGCTCAGGAGCGCCTGTTCCAGTGGTACCACGATGCGTTGAACGCCTTCCTCGCCACCTGCCCCACCGGCAACGCCCTGCAGCACCAGTTCGGCCCGCGTCTGCTGCCGCTGCTGGAGGCTGGCGAGGACGACGAGTGGCAGGACCTGCTGGATGCTGCCCGCGCCGAACGCGAACGTCTGGAGCGCGAGCTGCACGTCGGCCGCGACCGCCTGCTGGAACTCAACTCCCGCGGCGGCGGCGAAGGCGATGCGCTGGTCGAGGACATCCACGAACAGGACGACCAGTACACCCTGCCGATCTACATGGAAGAATTGTTCAACGCCTTCGGCATCGACAGCGAGGACCATTCGGAGAACGCGCTGATCCTGCGCCCCAGCGAGAAGATGCTCGACGCCAGCTTCCCGCTGGGCAGCGACGAGGCGGTGACCGTCACCTACGACCGCCACCAGGCGCTGGCCCGCGAGGACATGCAGTTCCTCACCTGGGAACATCCCATGGTGCAGGGCGGCATGGATCTGGTGCTGTCCGGCTCGATGGGCAACACCGCGGTGGCGCTGATCAAGAACAAGGCCCTCAAGCCGGGCACCGTACTGCTCGAGCTGCTCTATGTCAGCGAAGTGGTAGCGCCGCGCGCCCTGCAGCTCGGCCGCTTCCTGCCGCCGCTGGCGCTGCGCTGCCTGCTCGACGCCAACGGCAACGACCTGGCGCCGAAGGTCGCCTTCGACACCCTCAACGACCAGCTGGAAAGCGTGCCGCGCGGCAGTGCCAACAAGTTCGTGCAGGCTCAGCGCGACGTGCTGGCCAAACAGATCAATGCTGCCGAAGCCAAAGTCGCGCCGCGTCACGCCGAGCGCGTCGCCGAGGCCCGGCAGCGGCTCACCGCCAGCCTCGACGAGGAACTGGCCCGCCTGACCGCACTCCAGGCGATCAACCCGAGCGTGCGCGACAGCGAACTGGAAGCCTTGCGCCAGCAGCGCGAGGACGGCCTGGCCATGCTCGACAAGGCGGCCCTACGCCTGGAGGCGATCCGCGTGATGGTGGCCGGCTGAGGCCGCGCCCACCACCTGTATGGTCATGGTGGATAGCCACCCCGTGGAAAACGCTGCGCGGTTTTCCACCCCATTCAGCTTGCGTAGGGCGCGGGTGAAACCCGCCCTACGTCTGCACGAGAAAGCGCTCATCCCTCCAGTTGCTGAAGCACGGCCAGGAAGGCCTCCTCGTCGAGCACCTTGATCCCCAGTTCGCCGGCCTTGGCCAGCTTCGAGCCAGCGCCGGGGCCAGCGACCACGCAGGAGGTCTTCGCCGAAACCGAGCCAGCCACCTTGGCGCCGAGACTCTCCAGCTTCGCCTTGCCTTGCTCGCGGCTCATGGACTCCAGGGTGCCGGTCAGCACCCAGGTCTGTCCGGCCAGCGGCAGGCCCTCGGCGCAGCGGCGCTCGCTCTCCCAGTGCATACCAAACTCGCGCAATTGCGCCTCGATGGCGCGGGCGCGCTCGACATTGGCCGGGACGGCGAAGAACTCGCGCAGCGCCTGCCGGGCCCTCTCCGTCACCCCCTTGGTGGTGCTCAGGGTCAGCCAGTCCTGACTGAGGGCGATCACCGCCTCCAGGCTGCCTGCCGCCTCGGCGAGCTTCTTCGCGCCGGTGGCGGCGATCCCCGCAATGCCCAGCTTGTCGAGCAGCTCGCTCAGGCTGGCGCAGGCGGCGAACTCCGCATGCAGCTCGCCTTCCTCCTGCAGCTCGATGCCACGCGCCAGCAGTTGCTCGATCACCGTGCGGTTGTGCCCGTCCTCGAAGAAGCTGTGGATCTCGTGGGCGACCTCCAGGCCGACGTCCGGCAGCCAGGTGAGCACCTCGGGCAGGGCCTTCTCGATGCGCGAAAGCGCTCCGAGGGTGCGGGCCAGCCGCTTGGCGGTCTCCTCGCCGACGTCGGGAATGCCCAGCGCATAGACGAAGCGCGCCAGGCTCGGTCTGCGGCTGGCGGCGATGGCCGCCAGCAGGTTGTTGCTGGAAACCTCGGCGAAACCGTCCAGCACCACCAGTTGCTCGAAGGCCAGGGTGTAGAGGTCGGCCGGCGACCTCACCAGGCCGGTGTCCACCAGTTGCTCGACGATCCGCTCGCCGAGGCCGTCGATGTCCATGGCGCGCCGCGAGACGAAGTGGACGATCGCCTGCTTGAGCTGGGCCTGGCAGGCCAGACGGCCGACGCAGCGGTAGATCGCCCCCTCGCAGAGCGAAGCCTTGCCCTTGCCGCGTCGGACCAGTTGGGTGCGTTCCACCGCCGAGCCGCACACCGGACACTGCTGCGGCACCTCGACGGGGCGGGCATCGACCGGACGGCGCTCGGACACCACCTGCATGATCTGCGGAATCACGTCACCGGCGCGGCGGACGATCACCGTATCGCCGATCATCACGCCGAGGCGCACCACCTCGTCCATGTTGTGCAGAGTGGCATTGGATACCGTGACGCCGGCCACCTGCACCGGCCTCAGGCGTGCCACCGGGGTGATAGCGCCGGTACGGCCGACCTGGAACTCGACGCCGAGCAATTCGGTGAGTTCCTCCTGAGCCGGGAACTTGTAGGCGATGGCCCAATGCGGGGTCCGGGCACGGAAGCCCAGCTCGCGCTGCCAGTCCAGGCGATTGACCTTGAACACCACGCCGTCGATGTCGTAGGCCAGACTCTGGCGGCGCTCGCCGATGGCGCGGTAGTAGTCCAGGCAACCCTGCACGCTCTCCGCCACCTTCGACTCGCGGCTGGTCGGCAGGCCCCAACTTCTCAAAGCCTCGAGAACCCCGGTATGGGTTTCCGGCAAGCCGGGCCCTTCGAAGCGGCCGACTCCGTAGCTGCAGAATTCCAGCGGCCGGCTGGCGGTGATCTTCGGGTCGAGCTGACGCAGACTGCCGGCAGCGGCGTTGCGCGGGTTGGCGAAAGTCTTGCCGCCGGTCTCGATGGCGCGGGCGTTGAGCGCTTCGAAGCCGGCGCGCGGCATGTAGATCTCGCCGCGCACCTCCAGCAGTGCCGGCCAGCCCAGGCCGTGCAGCCTGAGCGGGATGTTGCGCACGGTGCGCACGTTGGCGGTGATGTCCTCGCCGGTGCTGCCGTCGCCGCGGGTGGCGCCGCGCACCAGTTGCCCGTTCTCGTACAGCAGGCTGACGGCCAGGCCGTCCAGCTTGGGCTCGCAACTGTACTCGACCACCTCGATGCCCCGGTCCAGCCCCTTGCGCACGCTGCGGTCGAAGTCGAGCAGATCCGCTTCGGCGAAGGCGTTGCCCAGGCTGAGCATGGGCAGCTCGTGGCGTACCTGGCCGAACGCCGCCAAGGCCTCGCCGCCGACGCGCTGGGTCGGCGATTCCGGGCTGACCAGCTCGGGGTGCTCACCTTCGAGGGCCCTGAGCTCGTTGAACAGGCGATCGTACTCGGCATCCGGCACGCTCGGCGCGTCGAGCACGTAGTAGCGGTAGTTGTGTTCGTCGATCTCGCTGCGCAGCCGGGCGATGCGCTCGGCGGCGGTCTGGGCGTCGGTCATGGCGATGGTTTCCGGAAAACGAAAAGAGCAGCCGTGGCTGCTCGAAGGGATGCGCTGGGGGACTGCCGGAGATACCGGCTTCCAGGCCGCCGGGGGATCGCAGCGCTTGGCGGACGATCCTCCGGGACTGACGAAAGATCCGGACTCAGCGCTTGTGGGTCAGTTGCCGGCGCTCGAACTCGACGATCCGCTGGCGATAGTGCTCGATGGTCTGAGCGGTCATCACGCTGCGCTGGTCGTCCCTCAGCTCGCCGTTCAGCTCCTGGGCCAGCTTGCGGGCGGCGGCCACCATGAGCTCGAAAGCCTGCTTGGGATGACGCGGACCGGGCAGAAGGAGGATGAAGCTGACTGCCCGGGTGCTGAAGTGGTCGATATCGTCCAGATCGAAGGTGCCGGGCTTGAGGGCATTGGCCATGGAAAACAGCACCTCGCCGTGGCCGGCCAGGCTCTCGTGGCGATGGAAGATGTCCTTGTCGCCGAAGCGCAGGCCGCTTTCGAGGATGCTCTGCAGCAGCGCCGGCCCCTTGAAGCCCGCCTCGTCCCGCGACACCACGATGATGACCAGATATTCCTCGACCGGCAGTTGCTCCCGCGGCTCGCTGCGCTCGGCTTGCTCGGTCCTGCGCGGTTCGCTCTTCGGCTCCGTCCGGCGCGGCCTGGGCGCAGGCTCGGCGGCCGCATGGACCGGCTCGTCGAGGTCCAACCCGATGTCGTCCGCCTCCAGTTCCTCGTCGAAACGCCGCCGGCTCAGTCCGCGGGCGCTCAGCGAGGGCAGGTTTTCCTCGTCCGCCTCGAAGGCGGTCCCTTGCGGAAAATCGACCGACCGCGAGGGTCCCAGCAGTTCGCTGTTTTCGCTGACCGCCTCGGGCGCATCGGCAACGCTGCGCTCGAGCTTGAACTTGAGCTTGCCCTTGCTGCCGCGCATGCGCCGCCATCCGTCGAACAGGATGCCGCCGATGACGACGATGCCAATGAGGATCAGCCACTCACGCAGACCGATTTCCATGAAATCCAAAACCCCTGAACTGATTTGACAAAAAGGGCTTCCATCCCCGCACAAAAAAGGGCGTCCTACCCCCATAAAAGCGTGGAACTGCATGTTCTCGCAGTATTTTCCACGCGTACTGAAAATTGCCTCTTAAGCTAGCACGACCCATCCGTGGATTGTACCGCCGGGTGCCCCATTCCGGTGAGCGGGTGTATCCCGCCCCTTCTGCCTCAGACGCCCGCCAATGCCACCGCCTCCTCCACATCCACCGCCACCAGGCGCGAACAGCCCGGCTCGTGCATGGTCACGCCCATCAACTGGTCGGCCATCTCCATGGCGATCTTGTTGTGGGTGATGTAGATGAACTGCACCTTTTCCGACATTTCCTTGACCAGCCTGGCGTAGCGTCCGACGTTGGCATCGTCCAGCGGCGCGTCCACCTCGTCGAGCATGCAGAACGGCGCCGGATTGAGCTGGAAGATGGCGAATACCAAGGCCAACGCGGTCAGCGCCTTCTCGCCGCCGGAAAGCAGATGGATGGTGCTGTTCTTCTTGCCCGGAGGGCGCGCCATGATGGCTACCCCGGTATCGAGTAGATCCTCGCCGGTAAGTTCCAGGTAGGCGTGGCCACCGCCGAAAACTTTCGGGAACAGCGCCTGCAGGCCGGCATTGATCTGCTCGAAGGTGTCCTTGAAGCGGTTGCGGGTTTCCCGGTCGATCTTGCGGATGACGTTTTCCAGGGTTTCCAGGGCCTCCACCAGGTCGGCGTTCTGCGCATCCAGATACTGCTTGCGCTCGGACTGTTGCCGGTATTCGTCGATGGCCGCCAGGTTGATCGCGCCGAGACGCTGGATGCGCAGGGCGACGCGCTCCAGCTCCGCCTCCCAGTCGGCCTCGCGGGCCTCGCCGGGGAGCGTGCCGAGCACCTCGTGCAGGACCTGGCCCTCCTCCTGCAGCTGGTCCTGCAGGGCCTTGCACCGCACGCTCAGGGCCTGCCACGCGAGACGTTGCTGCTCCAACTGGCCGCGCAGCAACTGGGCCTGCTGTTCGGCCTGGCCTCGGTGCTTCTCCACCTCGCGCAGCTCGCGCTCGGCATCCTCCAGGGCCAGCCCGGCCTGGCGCAGCTCTTCCTCGACGGCCAGACGCCGTTCGAGCAGCTCTTCGAGCCTCATGCGCAGCTCCTCCAGCGGCGCGGCGCCCTCCTCCAGATCCAGGCTGAGTTGCTCGCGACGTTCCTGGGTGCGCTCGAACTGCCGTTCGAGGCGCTCCAGGGACTGCCGGGTGGAGTCGCGCCGGGCCTGCAGCGAGCCAAGTCGCACGGCCAACTGGTGGGCCTGGTCCTTGTGCGACCTGGCCTCCTGACGCAGGCGCTCGAGGCCTTCGCGCAGAGCGTCGCGTCCGGCCAGCAGTTGCTCGCGGCGCTCGTTATCGACGGCCATGGCGTCCAGCGCATCCTGCAGCTGCAGGCGGGACTCGCCCAGACGCTCGATCTCCAAGGCGCGCTGCTCGCCCAGCTCGGCGAGCTCCTCGTCGAGGCGGCGGCGGCGCAGCGCCAGCTGCTCGGCCCGCGCCTGGAGGGCCGACAGCCGGGCCTTCAGCTCGCCTTGCTGGCGAGCCTCCTCCTGCAGGCGCCGGCGCAGCCCCTCGCGAGTGTCTTCCTGCTGGCGACGCGCCTCATCCAGAGCGGACAAGCGCTCCTCCAGTTCGGCCAGGCGCGCCTCCAGTCCGCCGCGCTCGGCCTGCAGGCGCTCCAGTTCCTGGCCGCGGGCGAGCAGACCGGACTCGGCGTCGCTGGCCCGGCACACGCGCAGGAAGTGCCGGCCGACCCAGTAGCCGTCGCGGCTGATCAGGCTTTCGCCCTCGTTCAGGCACGACTGCCGCTGCAGGGCCTCGGCCAGGCTCTCCACCATCATGACCCGCCCCAGCCAGGGCGCCAGGTCGACGCCACCTTCGACCTTGTCGAGCAGGCTGCCGGCCAGACGCGTGGCGCCCGGCGCCGGGCCGAGCAGGCGCAGCTCGCCCAGGGCGAAGGCGTCCAGCGCGAGACCGGCGAAATCGTCCAACAGCGGCGCCTGCAGGTCGGCGCCGAGCACGGTTTCTACCGCCAGCTCCCAGCCGGGCGCCACGCGCAAGCCTTCGGCCAAGCGCGGACGATCCTCCAGGTGCTGCCCACGCAGCCACTCGGCGACGCCCTGGCCGGGGTCCAGCGCTGCCTGCTGCAGCGCCTCCAGGGAGGCGAGCCGCCCGTGCAGACGCTGCAGCTCGCCCTGAACCTGCTGTTGTTCTTGGGTCGCTTGATGCAATTCGCCGCGCAGCCGCTCGAGCACCTCGCCCTGAGCCGCCTCGGCAACGCTCAGCTCTTCCTGGCTCAGCTCGCCGAGGGCCAACTGCTCGGCCAGCTCGGCGATGCCGACCTCCTCCGGGTCGTCCGTCAGTTGGACACGCTCGTCATCGAGGCGGCGCTCGCGCTCGAGCAGCCGCTCGAGGCTCTGTTCCAACTGCTGGATGCGCGCCTGCTGCACCTCTGCACTGCGCTGCGCCTCCGAGGAGTGCTGGTTGAAGCCGTCCCACTGCGCCTGCCAGGCATGCATGGCGGACTCCGCCTCTTCCAGACAAGCGGCGCTCTCCTCGGCAGCAGCCGCAGCGACTTCCCGCTCGGGCTCGAGCAAGGCCAGCTCCTCGTCGAGCTCGGTCAGCAGCCGACGGTCCTGGTCGAGGTGGGCAGCGGTTTCCTGGCGGTTCTTCTCCGCCTCCTGCAGGTCGTTCTGCAACTGACGCAGGCGCTGCTGGCCGTGTTGGATGCTCTGGTCGACCCGACCGATGTCGGCGCCCAGCGAGTAGAAACGGCCCTGTACCTGGTGAAAACGTTCGGCGAGCCCGTGATGTTCGTCGCGCAGGCGCTCGATGCCGGCATCGGCGTTGCGCTGCTCGGCGATCAGCGCCTCGAGGGCGACCTCCTGGTCGCCGATGACCTGCTCGCGCTGGCCGACCTGCTCGTTCAGTGCCCGCCAGCGCAGGGCGGCGAGCTGGGCCTTGAGGCGACGCTCTTCGGTCTTGCATTCCTGGTACTTCTCGGCCGCCTGGGCTTGGCGTTGCAGGCGTTCGAGCTGGCGCTCCAGTTCGTCGCGCAAGTCGGTCAGACGCGCCAGGTTCTCCTGGGTACGGCGGATGCGGTGCTCGGTCTCGCGGCGGCGCTCCTTGTATTTGGAAATGCCGGCGGCCTCTTCGATGAAGTTGCGCAGGTCTTCGGGGCGGGCCTCGATCAGCCGGGAAATCATGCCCTGCTCGATGATCGAGTAGCTGCGCGGCCCCAGACCGGTACCGAGAAAGATGTCGGTAATGTCGCGACGCCGACACTTGGTCCCATTGAGGAAATAGGCGCTCTGGCCGTCGCGGGTCACCCGGCGGCGAATGGAGATCTCCGCATAACCGGCGTACTCGCCGATGAGGCTGCCGTCGGAGTTGTCGAAGATCAGCTCGATGGAGGCCTGGGTCACCGGCTTGCGGCTGTTCGAGCCGTTGAAGATGACGTCGGTCATCGACTCGCCGCGGAGGTTCTTCGCCGAACTCTCACCCATCACCCAGCGGACGGCGTCGATGATGTTGGACTTGCCGCAGCCGTTCGGGCCGACCACCGCCGCCATGTTGCTCGGGAAGCTGGCCGTGGTGGGATCGACGAAAGACTTGAAGCCGGCCAGCTTGATGCTCTTAAGACGCATGGCGGGTCCCGGGCAGGCCGTAATCGGCGGAGCGCGTGTAAAGGAGGCTGTCGGGAGCCGAAAGGGTCATGATTGGGCTTGGAGTTCGTCGACCGCGTGCAGGGCGCGAAGTCTAGCACAGGGTCCCGAGCGGGCAGCGCGAGCAGTGCGCGACCAAGGTCGCAGGAAGCGCCATCCTGGTGCAGACAGAACGGGGTTGCACTCGTTTCGTTCAGCCGCCGGTCATGCTCATGAAGCGCACCACCTGGACCTGGGCGTCCGCCTCGAAGTGGTGGCGCTCGGGCTTGAGCTGCAGGGCGTCGACCAGGGCCTGGCGCAGCCGTGCGGAATCGCCGGGATGGGCGCGCATCAGGGTCTTCAGGTCGAGCGCACCCTCGTGACCGAGACAGAGCACCAGCTTGCCTTCGGCGGTGACCCGCACGCGGTTGCAGGCGCCGCAGAAGTTGTGGCTGTGCGGCGAGATGAAGCCGACCTGGGTCTGGCTGCCGATCACCTGCCAGTAGCGCGAGGGGCCGCCGCTGACGTGACTGCTGCGCACCAGGTTGAAACGCTCCTCGATGCGTCGGCGCACTTCGTCGCTGGAGCAGAGGGTTTCGCTGCGCTTGTGACTGGAGATGCCGCCGAGCGGCATTTCCTCGATGAAACTGATGTCCAGACCGCGCGCCACGGCGAACTCGACCAACTCGAGTACCTCGTCGTCGTTGCGGCCCCTCTGAATTACGGAGTTCAGCTTGATCCGGTCGAAGCCCGCAGCGCGTGCCGCGTCGATACCGGCCAGCACCTGGTCGAGCTTGTCGCGCCGGGTGAAGGCGGCGAAGCGCTCGGGACGCAGCGAGTCGAGGCTGACGTTGAGACGCCGGACCCCGGCCGCGCGCAGGTCGCCGGCCATGAACGGCAGTTGCGAGCCATTGGTGGTCATGGCCAGATCCTCCAGCTCCGGGCGCGTGCCCAGGCGCTCGAGCAGGCCGAGCAGGCCCTTGCGCACCAGCGGCTCGCCGCCGGTGATGCGGATGCGCTTGACGCCGAGACCGATGAAGGCGTCCGCTACGTCGTAGAGCTCCTCCAGGCTGAGGATCTGCTCGCGCGGGGCGAACACCATGTTCTCGCTCATGCAATAGGTGCAGCGGAAATCGCAGCGATCGGTCACCGACAGGCGCAAGTAGGTGATGCGGCGCCCGAAGGGATCGATCAGTTCGGCATTGGACATGGCGTAGTTCACTCCGGCCAGCCTGCCTTGCACCGCTCCGCGGGACCAGGCTGGATCGCTCGCGTCCTCGAGCCGATTATGATTGAGGGGTAGAGATGTCGATCATCGACGCCCCTTTGCACAATGAAAGCAGGATGTGCGCCAACCAGCCAGCCGGGCGGACTGACATAGCCGATGAGAACGCACATGGATCCTAAAAGCTGGCGCGAACGCCTCTATATCATCGTTTTTTTCAGCGACACGCCGGCCGGCCGGCATTTCGATATCGCCCTGCTGCTGATCATCTTCGCCAGCCTGGTGGTGGTGATGCTCGACAGCGTGCAGAGCTACGACCGCTACGGCACGCTGTTCTACGCCCTGGAATGGGGCTTCACGATACTCTTCGCCAGCGAGTATCTGCTGCGCATCTACATCCATCCCAGACCGGCGAGCTACATTTTCAGCTTTTACGGCACCATCGACCTGCTGGCCGTATTGCCGGCGTTCCTCGCGCTACTGTTTCCCGCAGCGCAATACCTGCTCATCATCCGCATCCTGCGCATGCTGCGGGTGTTCCGCGTGCTGAAGCTCCTGCCCTACCTGAGCCAGGCGAACTTCCTGCTCGTCGCGCTGCGCGGCAGCCGGCAGAAGATCATCGTCTTCCTGCTCAGCGTGAGCACCCTGGTCATCGTCTTCGGCACCCTGCTGTACGTGATCGAAGGGCCAAAGCACGGCTTCACCAGCATCCCCGCCAGCATCTACTGGGCGGTGGTGACCCTGACCACGGTCGGCTACGGCGACATTACGCCGAAGACCCCGCTGGGTCAGGCCCTGGCGACCCTGGTGATGATCACCGGCTACTCGGTGATCGCCGTGCCCACCGGGATCTTCACCGCCGAGCTGGCCAGTGCCATGCAACCGGAACGCCTGCAGCAAAGTTGCCCAACCTGCAGGAAAGCCCTTCACGAGCCGGATGCCGCCTACTGCAGCCGTTGCGGCAATGCCTTGTTTTCCAAACGCTCGGAAACAGCGCAGGAAAGCAGCGAAGAGGAGCTGCACGGCTGACACTCGTCAGCGTACCGGATGACGGCTGCGCAGCCCCGGCGGCACGCTAGGCCCCTCAATCGACTCCCAGGGGCCGTTCGGCCGCCCGGAACTGAACCAGCCATCGTTCCAGCGGTAGTACAGGCGCTCCCGGTAGTACAGCGGCCGGCCCTTCACCACATAGACCCCAGGCTGTTGTCCCAGTAGGCATCGGCATCCGGCGGCGGTGCATAGCGCGGATGGTTGCCGCTCCGGCTGCGCTGCGGGCTGGCCGCTTTGGGCGTGGACGGCAGGGACTTGATCGTCTGGCTCGGCTGCTTCGGCATCTGCGCCGGCGGTTGCTGCACGGGGGGACGTTGCGGCGGCGCCGGGCGCTGGCCGGATGGAGAGTCGTACTCCTGATGGGCACAGGCGGCCAGCAGCAGGGCCAGGCCGAGCGCCGCGAACGGACGCAGGCCGCGCAGCAATCCGGCAGGCTTGGCTGGGAACAGGGAACGGGTATTCATCAGTTCTCTCCGGAGACGCCGTCAGGGCGTGTCGGCTCGATCGATGGTCAGGGCGTACTCGCCCGACGCCTTGGCGCTCACCTGGTCGAGACGGCCGACCCAGTCGCCCGAAGTGGGGTTGCCGGCTCGCGAGACACGGGCGACCAGCTGCACCTCGGCGAAGTTCGACAACTTGAACTGCGGCATCATCGCATCGGCATCGCTCAGGGCGACCTGCGCCGGCAGATCGGCTACCCGCAGGCGCTCGACCGCCAGCGGCATCGGCGGTCCGGAAACGGCACGAGCGAAGACGAATACGCTGTCGTCCGGCTGTACCTTGCCGGCCAACTCGGGGGCCAGGGCGACGCTGACCTTCAGCTCGACCTGGCCGGCGGATGGCTGCGTGCTCTGCGGCGCCCCAGCGATTCCGGCCTGCTCGCGAGCACGGGCGATACCGCCGACGATGGCCGCCCGCGACGGCTCGTCCTCGGGCAGGATCGCCGCCAGACGCTCCCAGTAGCCGGCCGCATCGGCGAAGCGACGCTCTTCGAAAGCGGCGATGCCCAATAAACCGAGACTAGTGACTTCGCTCGGATCGCCGGCCAGCGCCTCGTCGGTCAACGCCTGCATCTGCGGACTCCAGCGCTTGCCCTCGGCGAAATACAGCGCCTGGGCCCACTGGCCGAGGATCTCCGGCGGCCGCTGGGCCAGCCGGGCGGCCTGCTCGAAGGCCCGCACCGCATCGGCCGGACGCTCTTGGGCCATGTAGGTGCGAGCGAGGAAATACCAGCCCTCGGCGGAGTCCGGCTGGACCTTGACGGCCTCCTCCAATCGCACGGTCATGTCTTCGAGGGTCTTCGGCTGCTCGGCGAACTGGCGGGCCAGCTCGAGCTTGTCGCTGGCGCCCCAGTGCAGGTACAGCCCGTAGCCGAGCAGCGGCACCAGCAGCGCTACTACCAGCGGCACGGCCTTACCCAGGGAAGAATGATGGTGCACTTCGCCGTCCGCAGTGTCCGCCAGCAGCTCGCGAGCCGCCTCGGCGCGACCGACCTCCAGCTGTTCGGCGTCCAGGGTGCCGGCCGTGCGCTGCGCTTCCAACTCGGCCAGGCGCTCCTCGTAGAGCGCCACGTTGAGCGCGGTGCGGTCCTCCTCGGCCTGAGCGCGACGGCGGCGCAGCACGGGAAGCAGCAGAAAGGCCAGAGCCATCAGCAACAGCAGGCCGGCGGCGATCCAGAAGTCGATCATGGGTCTTTTTTGTCCAGCAGGGTGGCGAGGCGCTCGCGCTCGGCAGGGGAAAGGGCATTCGACGCGGGACCGACGACACTGCGCCGGCGTCTGACGAGGATCAGCGCGAGCACGCCGAAACCGACGGCCAGGAGGCCCGCCGGGCCGTACCAGAGCAGCATCGTCCGAGCGTCGAGCGGCGGCTTGTAACGGACGAAGTCGCCGTAGCGGGCCACCAGGTAGTCGACGATCTGCTCATTGCTCTGCCCTTTGCCGATCATACGGTAGATCTCGCGACGCAAGTCCATGGCGATGGGCGCATCGGAGTCGGCGATGTTCTGGTTCTGGCACTTCGGACAGCGCAACTCCTCGATCAGGCTGCGGTAACGCTCGCGCTCGGCATCGCTCTTGAATTCATAGGTATCGATGGCGGCATGGGCCGTCATGCTCAGCGTCAGGCCCAACAGTGCGGCGCGCAACAGCTGTTTCATTCGTCCAGCAACTCCTGGTAGCGCGCGGCAAGCTGCTCGCGCCAGACCCGCTCGTCGATCACCCCGACGAACTTGTGGCGGATGATGCCGTGCTTGTCGATGAGGAAGGTTTCCGGCGCACCGTAGACGCCGAGGTCGAGGCCCAGGCTGCCCTGTTCGTCGCGGATATTGAGCCGGTAGGGATTGTGGAACTCCTTCAGCCATTTCAATGCGCTGGCGTTGTCGTCCTTGTAGTTGACGCCGACGATGTTCACACCGCGCCGGGCCAGCTCATTGAGCACCGGGTGTTCGACCTTGCACGACACGCACCAGGTCGCCCAGACGTTGACCAGCGCTGGCTTGCCCTGGAGATCGGCGGTGCTGAGAGTCCGCTCCGGCTGGTCCACGGCGGGCAGGGAAAACTGCGGGAATGGTTTGCCGATCAGCGCCGAGGGCAGTTCGGCGGGATCGAGGAACAGCCCGCGGTAGAGAAAGGCCGCGACGCCTAGGAAGAGCGCCAGCGGCAGTAGAAGAATCGCTCGTTTCACCTTCAGGCTCCTTGTCCGGCCAGGCCCAGGGCCTCGCGCACGCGGGTCCTGATCTTGACCCGATAACGCCGGTCGCAAGCCGCCAGTGCCGCGCCGAAGGCCATCATCAGCCCTCCCAGCCAGATCCAGCGGACGAACGGCTTGATATGCAGGCGAACCGCCCAGGCACCGTTTTCCAGCGGCTCACCGAGCGCGACGTAGAGGTCGCGGGTGAAGCCGGCGTCGATGCCGGCTTCGGTCATCGGCATTCGCTGCACGGTGTAGAGGCGCTTCTCCGGATGCAGCACGGCCACCTCGTCGTCGCCGTCGAAGACTCGAACGCTGGCTCGGTCGGCGACGAAGTTGGGCCCCTCGTGGTGCCGGGTGCCCTCGAAGACGAAGCGGTAGCCGCCCAACTCCACGGCATCACCCGGGGCCATGCGCAGGTCGCGCTCGGCGCTTTCCTGGCTGGTCAGGACGATGCCCAGGGCGCAGACGGCGATCCCCACGTGGGACAGCTGCATGCCCCAGTAGCTCGGCGAAAGGCTGCTCAGCCCCTTGAACAGGCCCTTGTGACGGGTCTTGTCGAGCAAGTCGCGAACCCCGGCGAGGACAACCCAGGCCGCCAGGAAAGCGGTCGCCAGCACCGCCCAAGCGAAATCGCCGAGCATGAAGGCAGCCAGCAGGGCAAGCACCACGCTGGCCAGCAGCACCGGCGCGAGCATGCCGGCCAGCCATTTCAGCGGCGTGTCCTTCCAGCGCACCAGCACGCCCAGCGCGAGGGCCAGCATCAACAGGCCCATCAGCGGCAGGAACAGCGCATTGAAGTACGGCGGGCCGACCGACAGCTTGGCGCCGGACAGCGCATCCAGCAGCAGCGGATAGAGGGTGCCGAGCAGGATGGTCGAGGTTGCCACCACCAGCAGCAGGTTGTTCACCAGCAGCAGGGTCTCCCGCGACCAGAGGGCGAAGCCTACCTGGCTCCTGACCACTGGCGCACGGATGGCGAACAGGGTCAGCGAGCTGCCGACCACCAGCAGCAGGAAGCCGAGGATGAACACACCGCGCTCCGGGTCGTTGGCGAAGGCATGCACCGAGGTCAGCACGCCGGAGCGCACCAGGAAGGTACCGAGCAGGCTCAGGGAAAAGGCGGCGATGGCCAGCAGTACCGTCCAGCTCTTGAACACCCCGCGCTTCTCCGTCACCGCCAGCGAGTGCAGCAGTGCTGTGCCCACCAGCCAGGGCATGAAGGAGGCGTTCTCCACCGGGTCCCAGAACCACCAGCCGCCCCAGCCCAGCTCGTAGTAGGCCCACCAGGAACCGAGCACGATGCCGACGCCGAGGAAGGCCCAGGCGACCAGCGTCCAGGGCCGCGACCAGCGTGCCCAGGCGGCGTCCAAGCGGCCACCGAGCAGCGCGGCGATGGCAAAGGCGAAGGCCACCGAAAAGCCGACGTAGCCCATGTAGAGCATCGGCGGATGGACGACCAGGCCGAAGTCTTGGAGCAGCGGATTGAGGTCGCGGCCATCCGCCGGCGACTGTGGCAGCAGACGCGCGAAAGGGTTGGAGGTGACGATCAGGAATAGCAGAAAGCCCGTGGCGATCAACCCCATCACTCCCAGCACGCGGGCCAGCATCTCCTCCGGCAGCTGCCGGGAGAAGATCGACACGGCGAAGGTCCAGCCGGATAGGATCAGCGCCCAGAGCAGCAGCGACCCCTCATGGGCACCCCACACGGCGCTGAACTTGTAGTACCAGGGCAAGGCGCTGTTGGAGTTGCTCGCCACATAGGCAACCGAGAAGTCGTCGACCAGGAAAGCTTGGGTCAGGCAGACAAAGGCGAACAGCAAGAAAGCGAATTGTCCCCAGGCGGCCGGTACAGCCAACCCCATCCATAGACGATCGCCACGCCAGGCGCCGATCAACGGCAGAGTGCCCTGCACCAGCGCCAGGCACAGGGCGAGGATCAGCCCCAGGTGGCCGAGTTCGGGAATCATTGCGCGCCTCCCGGCTTGCCGCCCTCGTAGTGCTTGAGCATGCCGCTCTTCTCCAGCGCCTGGCTGACCTCTGGCGGCATGTAGTTCTCGTCATGCTTGGCCAACACCTCGTCTGCCTGCAGCGTACCGTCGCCGGCGACCCGGCCTAGGGCGACGATGCCCTGCCCTTCGCGGAACAGGTCGGGAAGGATGCCCTGGTAACGGACGGTCACCGTCTCGGCACCGTCGGTGATACGGAAGGCTACCGCCAGCGAATCCGCATCGCGCTGTACCGAGCCCTGCTCCACCAGGCCACCGGCGCGGATCCGCGCGCCCTGAGGCGCCTCGCCCGCGGCGATCTGGCTGGGGGTGTAGAACAGGTTGATGTTCTGCTGTAGGGCGGACAGGGCCAGTGCCACGGCGATGCCCACGCCGGCGAGGATCGCCAGCACGATGAACAGCCGCTTCTTGCGCACAGGGTTCACTTCGACTCCTCCCGGCGCAGACGACGCGCCTCTTCTTGCAGATAGCGCCGGCGCGCCAGCAGCGGTCCGACGACATTGACGGTCAGCACCGCCAGGCTGATGCCATAGGCCGACCATACATAGAGGCCATGGTTGCCCATGGCGACGAACTCGGCGAACGAGGAAAAACTCATGCTGCCCCCACGAGAGCCTTGATCTCGGACCTGGCCCAGCTGCTACGCGATTCTCGCTTGAGCACTTCGAGGCGCATGCGCATCAGCAGCACGGCGGCGAAGAAGCAATAAATGCCGAGCACCATGACCAGCATCGGCAGCCACATTTCCATGGGCATCGCCGGCTTCTCGGTCAGGGTGAAGGTGGCCGGCTGGTGCAGGGAGTTCCACCACTCCACCGAGTACTTGATGATCGGGATGTTGACCACCCCGACGATGGCCAGTACCGCACAGGCCTTGGCGGCACTGTCGCGATTGGCGATCGCCTGGCCGAGGGCGATGATGCCGAAATAGAGGAACAGCAGAATCAGCATCGAGGTCAGCCGGGCATCCCAGACCCACCAGGTGCCCCAGGTCGGCTTGCCCCAGATGGCGCCGGTGACCAGGGCGATGAAGGTCATCCAGGCGCCGATGGGCGCCGCGCACTGCAGGGCGATGTCGGCCAGCTTCATGCGCCAGACCAGCCCGACCAGCCCGGCCACCGCCAGCAGCACGTAGCAGGATTGGGCGAGGAAGGCCACCGGCACATGGATGTAGATGATGCGAAAGCTGTTGCCTTGCTGGTAGTCCGGCGGCGCGAAGGCTAGCCCCCAGACCAGGCCGACGCCCAGCAGCAGCGCGGCGGATACGGCGAACCAGGGCAGCCAGCGGCCACTGATTTCATAGAACCACTTGGGCGAGCCCAGCTTGTGAAACCACATCCAATTCATCGAGACCACTCACATTCTCACGAGGCCGGATGTGCCCGGCCCGCCTCGGTCGTTCCGTAACCGTTCGATCCCCTTTGGGCGAATCACTCACTCGCCGACGCTGATGGTCAGACCGGCAGCGATCGCAAAAGGCAGAAGGGTCACGGCCAGCATGGCCAGACTGGCCAGCCACAGCAGGTGGCCGGTCGCCGGCAATCCCTGCAGAGCCGCCTGCAAGGCCCCGCTGCCGAGAATCAGCACAGGGATATACAGCGGCAAAATCAGCAGCGGCAGCAGCAGACCGCCGCGCTTGAGGCCCACGATCAGCGCCGCACCAACGGCGCCGAGCAGACTCAGTATCGGGGTGCCGAGCAGCAGCGAGAGCAGCAGCACCGGCAGGCAGCGCGCCGGCAACCCCAGCATCAGCGCCAGCAGCGGAGCCAGCAGCACCAGCGCCAGCCCGGAAAACAGCCAGTGTGCCAGCACCTTGGCGAGCACCAGCAGCGGCAGTGGATGCGGTGCAACCACCCATTGCTCCAGCGAGCCGTCCTCGAAGTCGCTGCGGAACAGACCGTCCAGCGAGAGCAGCACGGCGAGCAGCGCCGCCACCCAGATCAACCCGGGCGAAAGCGTCTGCAGAAGCTGCGACTCGGGCCCCACGGCGAGCGGGAACAGGGCGATGACGATGGCGAAGAACACCAGCGGATTGACCAGCTCGGCCGGCCGGCGGAACAGCAGGCGAGACTCGCGGGCGAGCAGAAGGGTAAACACACTGCTCATGCGGCGTGCCGCTCCAGATCAAGCTCGCGGTAGTTCGCAGGCCGGATCTCCAGGCTGTGGTGGGTGGTCAGCACCACCATCCCGCCACGCTCGCAGTGCCCCTGCAGATGCCTCTCCAACTGGGCCACACCCTGCCGGTCGAGGGCAGTGAAGGGCTCATCGAGGATCCACAGGGGCGCCGCCTCCAGATGCAGACGAGCGAGCGCCACGCGGCGCTGCTGGCCAGCCGACAGTGTATGGCAGGGCACATCCTCGAAGCCGCGCAGGCCGACTGCCGCCAGCGCCTGCCAGATCGCCTCGCGCCCGGCTGGACGATGCAGGGCGCAGAGCCAGGTCAGGTTCTCCTCGGCGGTCAGCAGCCCCTTGATGCCGGCAGCATGGCCGATCCAGAGCAGATTGCGCGCCAGCTCGGCCCGCTGAGCGCGCAGGCTGCGACCCTGCAGACGGACCTCTCCGGCCGTGGGCTGCATCAATCCGGCCAGCAGGCGCAGCAGGCTGGTCTTGCCGCTGCCGTTGGGACCCACCACCTGCAGCATGTCGCCGGGGACCAGCGCCAAATCGAGCCGCTCGAACAGCATGCGCCAGTCCCGCTCGCAGGAGAGTGCCAAGGCTTCGAGAAAGGGGCTGGTCACAATAGGCTTACCATCGACCTCAACACGGCAATACCGGGCTGAGCGCGGCATGCGTCAATCCGGGCGGGCCCGCATTATACATGCCGGGCCTGCTGGTCGAAGGGGCTATTTTCGCCACACCGACGCCGCGGCTGGGACAACCGGGAAAAGCTTCCGCCGGAGGCCTCTTACGCAGACTTCGTCTGCGCCGCGCGAATCAAGTGCTCGACGAAGAATTCCACATGTCCCCGCGGGTTGGCCGGCAACGGCCAGGCATCGACCTTCTCTGCGAGCGCCCGGAAGGCCAGCGCACTCCTCGAGCGGGGAAACGCCTCGCAGACCGTCGCCTGTCGTTGCACAGCCTTACGCAGATTGTCGTCCCAAGGCACGGCACCGACGTACTGCAGGGTCGCGGCAAGGAACTGTTCGGTCAGCCGGAGCAGCTTGGCGAACAGCTCGCGCCCTTCGCGAGGTCCCGCCACCATGTTGGCGAGAACCCGGAAGCGACTCACTGCATAGTCACAGTTGAGCAACCTGACCAGCGCATAGGCATCGGCAATCGATGCCGGCTCGTCGCAGACAACCAAGAGCACCTCGCGCGCCGCCCGCACGAAGTCGACCGTCGAATCGTTGATACCGGAAGCGGTGTCCACTATCAGCACGTCGATCTGCTCGGCAAGTCGGCCGAAAGCATGGATCAGTCCGGCTTGCTGCTGCGCCGAGAGCTGCGCCATGCTGCGCATCCCAGAAGCTGCGGGCACTATGCGAATACCACCCGGCCCCTGCAACACTATGTCTTCCAGGCCGCACTCGCCAGCCAGGACATCGCCCAGGGTACGTTCGGCGCCCAGACCGAGCAGCACGTCGATATTGGCCATTGCCAGATCGCCATCGAGCAGCATCACCTGCCGCCCGAGCCCGGCCAGCGCCAGTGCCAGATTCACGGCCACCGTGCTCTTGCCGACCCCGCCCTTGCCACTGGTCACCGCAATGACCTGCACCGGACACATGCTTGTCATATCACTCACTATCCGCCCCCGCCTGCTCGTTATCTTATTGACCGCCCGCTCCACCGGGGTCCAGCATAGCCGCCGTGCCAGCATCCCCATACCAGCCTGGCCATCCAAACCAAGGGCAAGAACGTCCCTTTGCACGCACAACAAGGAGATACCCATGAAGAAATGGCTGATTGCAGCGCTGACCGCCAGCTGCGCACTACCTTTGCAGGCCGCTCCGCTCAGCGTCACGCTCGACGCAGTGAGCAACGATGGCATCGGCAAAGCGCTCGGCACCGTCAGCATCGAGCAAAGCGAATACGGCCTGGTCTTCACCCCCAACCTCGAGGGACTGCAACCCGGCACCCATGGCTTCCATGTCCACGCTTCGGATAGCTGTGCCGTTGCGGAAAAGGATGGCCAGAAAGTTGCTGCCGGCGCTGCCGGCGGCCACTGGGACCCGCAAAACTCCGCCAAACATGGCCAGCCTTGGGGAGCCGGCCACCTTGGCGATCTGCCAGCGCTCTACGTGGGCGCCGACGGCAAGGCCACTCAACCGGTGCTTGCCCCGCGCCTGAAGGATCTGGAGGCACTCAAGGGGCACGCCCTGATGGTACATGCCGGCGGCGACAACCACGCCGACAACCCTGCCCCGCTGGGCGGCGGCGGCGCCCGAGTGGCCTGCGGCGTCATCAAGTGACCGCCTGAACAACGCACAGGCACGGACGCTACCCCTGCAGCCAGACTCGCTCAAGCAGCAGGGGGCCCCCTCAGAGACGAGTCCCCAAAAGAAAAAAGCGGATAAACAAAAAGGGTCACCCATGCAGGCGACCCTTTGAACCCATAGAGGGCAGAACTGGCGTCCCCTAGGGGACTCGAACCCCTGTTACCGCCGTGAAAGGGCGGTGTCCTAGGCCACTAGACGAAGGGGACGTAACCTTCGATGACGAAACCCGCCAAGCAGCAAGCCTCGTGTGGAATTGGTGGAGCTAGACGGGATCGAACCGTCGACCTCTTGCATGCCATGCAAGCGCTCTCCCAGCTGAGCTATAGCCCCGGATTTAGCGTCTCGCGACGTAGACAGCGCTGATACGCTGCCGCTGGAAAATGGCGTCCCTAGGGGACTCGAACCCCTGTTACCGCCGTGAAAGGGCGGTGTCCTAGGCCACTAGACGAAGGGGACTAAACCTTCAAAACCGACCAAGCAGCTTGCTGATCGTGGCCACTCTTAAGTAGAGAGTGGTGGAGCTAGACGGGATCGAACCGTCGACCTCTTGCATGCCATGCAAGCGCTCTCCCAGCTGAGCTATAGCCCCGTCTCTAGGACGGGGCGCATATTAGGCCTACCCCTTAGCCCTGTCAACAAGTTTATCGATTTTTTTTACTACTAGAACAACTACTTACCCGATACGACGGATCAAGACGCTCCGCCTTGTCGCACCGCATGCCCTGATACCACTCCGCGACCGGTTGCCTGGTCGGCCGGTGTGAGCACCCGCTCGAGAACCTCCGCCTCCAGCGCAGCAAGGCGTACCGAGCCGCGGTTACGCGGGCGCGGCAGATCGACCGGCAGGTCCAGGCCGATACGCCCCTCCTCGATCAGGATCACCCGGTCGGCGACAGCAACTGCCTCGCTGACATCGTGAGTGACCAGCAACACGGTAAAACCATGCTGCTGCCAGAGCCGCTCGATCAACTGCTGCATCTCGATCCGGGTCAGTGCGTCCAGCGCCCCAGCGGCTCGTCGAGCAGCAGCAGACGCGGACGGTGGATCAGTGCCCGGGCCAAAGCCACACGCTGCTTCTGCCCGCCGGATAACGACGCCGGCCACTCCCCGGCGCGCTCGGCCAGCCCTACTGCCGCCAGGGCCTCCTCGGCGCGAGGACGCCAGTCGCCGGCAAGGCCCAGGCCGACATTGTCGATCACCCGCTTCCAGGGCAGCAGGCGCGAATCCTGGAACATCAGCCGGGTATTCCCGCGCACCTGTGCTAACGGCACCTGACCGGCCAGCAATGCGCCGCCGCTGGGAGCATCCAGTCCCGCCAGTAGGCGCAGCAGGGTACTCTTCCCACAACCGCTGCGACCGACCACGGCGACGAACTGCCCGGCCGGAATATGCAGGTCGATGTCCTTCAGGACCTGCCGCTCGCCGAAGGCCTTGTGAATCCCTTCGAGTGCCAGTGGAATGCCGTTCTTCAAATTGTGCAGGGCACTCATTGGACACCTGCCTTGGTCTGATAGGCCGGATGCCAGCGTAGCCACAGGCGCTCCAAAGTCCGCGCCGTCACATCGGCCAGCTTGCCGAGCACGGCGTAGAGCAGGATCGCCAGCACCACCACGTCGGTCTGCAGGAATTCGCGGGCGTTCATTGCCAGATAGCCGATGCCGGAACTGGCGGAGATGGTTTCCGCGACGATCAGCGTCAGCCACATGAAGCCGAGGGCGAAGCGCACGCCAACCAGGATCGACGGCAGCGCTCCGGGCAGGATCACCTGACGGAACAGGGCGAACCCGGACAGGCCATAGCTGCGCGCCATCTCCACCAAACCGGCATCGACGTTGCGGATACCGTGGTAGGTATTCAAATAGATGGGGAACAGGGTGCCGAGGGCAACCAGGAAGATCTTCGCCGCCTCATCGATACCGAACCAGAGGATCACCAGCGGGATCAGCGCCAGATGCGGCACGTTGCGCACCATCTGTACCGAGCTGTCCAGCAGGCGTTCGCCCCACTTCGACAAGCCGGTGATAAAGCCGAGCAGCAGGCCGATGCCGCCGCCGATGGCGAAGCCGATGCTGGCCCGCCAGCCGCTGATGGCCAGATGCTTCCAGATCTCGCCACTGGAGAGCAGCGCCCAGCCGGCCTCCAGCACCGCACTTGGCGCCGGCAGGATGCGGGTGGAAAGCAGCCCGCTGGCCACCGCCCCCTGCCAGAGCCCGAGCAGCACCACCGGCAGCGCCCAGGGCGACAGGCGCAGGGCCAGCCGCTTGATATGGGTTGTAGTCATTTTCGACCTCTTGAGTCTTGCGATCCGTAGGGTGGAAAACGCGCACAGCGCTTTCACGATGGTCCCCACGCTCCTGCATGGGAACCCGCGACATGGACGCTCGGCGTCCAGTGGTCGGGGCAGCGTGCCCACGCCGGAGCGTGGGCACGATCGGCTTCTTAGCTGGCAGCCGCCGCCTTGGGCAGGATGTCGTTGGCCACCACCTCGCCGAACGGGCTGACGTAGTTGCGCCCTTCCGGCTTGGCCGGACGAGCCAGCTCCAGATGCGGGAAGAGCAGCTCGGCGACCCGGTAGGACTCCTCCAAGTGCGGATAGCCGGAAAGCACGAAGGTGTCGATGCCGAGGTCGGCGTACTCCTTGATCCGCGCCGCCACCGTCGGGCCGTCGCCGACCAGAGCGGTGCCGGCCCCGCCACGCACCAGACCGACGCCGGCCCACAGATTCGGCGACACCTCCAGGTTTTCCTTGCTGCCACCGTGCAGGGCGGCCATGCGCTGCTGGCCGACCGAGTCGAAGCGCGCCAGGGAGGCCTGGGCCTTGGCGATGGTCTCGTCGTCCAGGTGGCTGATCAGCCGCTCGGCGGCAACCCAGGCCTCTTCGCTGGTTTCGCGCACGATCACGTGCAGGCGAATGCCGAAACGCACTGTGCGGCCACGGCGGGCGGCACGGGCGCGTACGTCGGCGATCTTCTCGGCCACCGCGGCCGGCGGCTCGCCCCAGGTCAGATAGAGGTCGACCTGCTCGGCGGCCAGTTCGTGAGCGGCCTCCGAGGAGCCACCGAAATACAGCGGCGGATGAGGCTGCTGCAGCGGCGGGAAGAGCAGCCGGGCGCCCTCAACCTGGATGTGCTTGCCCTGTAGGTCGATGGTCTCGCCGGACAGCACGCCCCGCCAGATGCGGGTGAATTCAGCGGCCGCCTCGTAGCGCTCGGCATGGGATAGGTGCAGGCCCTCGCCGGCCAGCTCTTCCGGATCGCCACCGGTCACCAGGTTGAACAGCGCGCGGCCGCCGGACAACCGGTCGAGCGTCGCCGCCTGACGTGCCGCCACGGTCGGCGAAATGATCCCCGGACGCAGGGCGACGAGGAACCTCAAGCGCTGGGTGACCGGAATCAGCGAGGCGGCGACCAGCCAGGAATCCTCGCAGGAGCGCCCGGTCGGGATCAGCACGCCGCCGAAGCCAAGGCGATCGGCGGCCTGGGCGATCTGCTGCAGGTAGGCGTGATCGACGGCGCGGGCGCCCTCGGCGGTGCCCAGGTAGTGGCCGTCGCCGTGGGTGGGCAGGAACCAGAAAACATTCAGACTCATGGAGTGGTCTCCTTTCGATGGGGGGCTCGGGACTGCGGGCAAGGGCCGCCGGATTACTGGCGGGCTACCTTGGCCGGAGGGGTCCAGACCACCTCCTTGATGCTCAGGCGCTTGGGAATCAGCTTCAGGTCGGCGAAGGTGTCGGCGATCCGTTGCTGCGCCGCGACCACCGCCGGGGTGAGCAGCTGTGCGCCGTAGCCCTGGCGCACCACCGCCTGGTGGGTGATGTCCGGGGATAGACCGATCAGCGGCGCGACCTGCGCAGTGACCTTCTGCGGGTCGGCCTTGGAGTCCTCGCCGACGCTGCGCACTTCCTCGATCAGCGTCTCGATCACCTGCGGATGCTTGCCGACATAGGCGGCGCTGGCCAGATAGAACTGATGGTTGTCGACGATCCCCTGGCCGTTGCGCAGGGTACGCGCCGAAAGCTGCTTTTCGGCGGCGGACTGGAAGGGGTCCCAGATCACCCAGGCGTCCACCCGGCCGCTCTCGAAGGCGGCGCGGCCGTCGGCCGGCGGCAGATATACGGGGGTGATGTCCTGGATACCGAGGCCTGCCTCTTCCAGGGCGCGGACCAGCAGATAATGGACATTGGAGCCCTTGTTCAGGGCAACCTTCTTGCCCTTGAGTTCGGCAACGCTCTCGAGCGGCGAATCCTTGGGCACCAGGATCGCCTCGCCCAAGGGGGCCGGCGGCTCGAAGGCGACGTAGCGCAGATCGGCACCGGCGGCCTGGGCGAATACCGGCGGGGTTTCGCCGGTCACGCCGAAATCGACGGAGCCGACATTCAGCCCCTCCAGCAGCTGCGGGCCACCGGGGAATTCGGTCCATTGCACCTCGATGCCCTGGGCCGCCAGGCGCTTCTCGAGCGTACCCTTGGCCTTGAGCAATACCAGGGTGCCGTATTTCTGATAACCGATCCGCAGGGTCTCGGCCTGAGCCTGGGTGATGGCGCCGAAGGAGACCGCTGCCGCGAACAGGGCAACCAGACTTCGACGCAAAGTGATGGCGCGCATGGGCGACCTCTCCTTCACATTGACTGGGTATGCGACCTGCTCGCCCGTTGACGGGCCAGTAAGGCGGGGGATTTTCGCCGTCGACAGCGGCGAACTAAATCAGAGACTCCGGCGGACGTGTTCCGGCCGGTCGTTGGGGAGGTGAACATCCAGGGCACCGCTACGGCGGATCAGCGCGGCGACCAGATCATCGAGGGACTCGTCGAGCCGCTGGACCAGCTCGTCGTCAAAGTGGGCTGGCTGCTCGCCCTCGGGGTAGGCGATCTGCGCATCCACGGCGAATACCCCGGTCAGCACCTCCTGCGCCTTGAGCGCCGAGAGCACCGGCTTGAGGGCGTAGTCCACCGCCAGCAGATGGGCCGGGCTGCCGCCGCTGACGACCGGCAGCACCACCTTGTCGGCGAGCACCCGTTCAGGCAGCAGATCGAGCAACACCTTCAGCGCGCCGGAGAAAGATGCCTTGTACACCGGAGTGGCGACGACCAGGCCGTCGGCCAGGCCGACCGTGGCCTGCAGATCGCGCACCGCGGCACTGTCGAAGCGGGCGTGGAGCAGTTCCTCGGCAGCGAAGTCGCGCACCCGGATCAGCGACACCGCGATGCCTCGGCGCTCCAGATGGGCGCGGGCGTAGTCCAACAGCAGCTCGCCGCGCGAGCGTTGCGAGGGACTGCCGGAAATCAGGACGACATGCATGGCGGTCTCCTTACCGATTCGGTTGCGGGGTCAGGCGCAGGTAGGGCTTCACTGCGCGGAAACCTTTCGGGAAACGCTGCTTGAGCTCCTCCGGATCCTGCAGCGAGGGCACGATCACCACCTCCTCACCATCCTGCCAGTTGGCCGGGGTGGCGACCTTGTAGTTGTCGGTCAGTTGCAGCGAATCGATCACCCGCAGGATCTCGTGGAAGTTGCGCCCGGTGCTCGCTGGATAGGTGATGATCAGCCGTACCTTCTTGTTCGGATCGATGATGAACAACGAACGCACGGTCAGGGTGTCGTTGGCATTCGGGTGGATCAAATCATAGAGGTCGGAGACCTTGCGGTCGGCATCGGCGATGATCGGGAAGTTGACTTGGGCGCCCTGGGTCTCCTCGATGTCGTCGATCCACTTCAGATGGGAGTCCACCGGGTCCACCGACAGAGCGATAGCCTTGACGTTGCGCTTGTCGAACTCGTCCTTGAGCTTGGCGGTGAAACCCAGTTCGGTGGTGCATACCGGGGTGAAATCGGCCGGATGGGAGAAGAGGATTCCCCAGCTATCGCCCAGCCACTCGTGAAAGCGGATGCGGCCTATGCTGGAATTCTGTTCGAAGTCGGGCGCAATGTCGCCGAGACGAATGCTCATGTTTTGCTCCTGCAGCGTGGTCCTGAACTGGCGGCCACTATGCGCAGGGCGGCTATAAAATAAAAAGAATAAATTTTGATTTATTAATCGCTAATAGGAATAAAAAGTATCCATAAGGTGGAATATTTAAGTAACCAATTATTCTTTTATGGAATAAAAAAATTATCCTATAGTTCTTCTATCTTTCATCCGTAACACTGGATCGTTTTCATGAAGCGTTTGCTGACCTCTTCCCTGCTGGCCGCCAGCGTGGCTCTGGCCTCCGTCACCAGCCAGGCGGCTCCCCTGCTCAACGTCTCCTATGACGTGATGCGCGACTTCTACAAGGAATATAACCCGGCCTTCCAGAAGCACTGGCAGGCCGAGGGCAACCCGCCATTGCAGATCCAGATGTCCCACGGCGGCTCCAGCAAGCAGGCCCGCGCAGTGATCGACGGCCTGCCGGCCGACGTCATCACCATGAACATGGCCACCGACATCAACGCCCTGTACGAACACGGCAAGCTGATTCCGGAGAACTGGGCCGAGCGCCTGCCGGACAACAGTGCGCCCTTCACCTCGGCGACCGTGTTCATCGTCCGCAAGGGCAACCCGAAACAACTCAAGGACTGGCCCGACCTGCTCAAGGAGGGCGTACAGGTGGTGGTCCCCAACCCCAAGACCTCGGGCAACGGCCGTTACACCTACCTTTCGGCCTGGAGCTACGTGCTGAAAAACGGCGGCGACGAAAAAGCCGCCCGCGACTTCGTCGGCAAGCTGTTCAAGCAGGCGCCGGTACTCGACACCGGCGGCCGCGCCGCCACCACCACCTTCATGCAGAACCAGATCGGCGACGTGTTGGTGACCTTCGAGAACGAGGCGGAAATGATCGCCCGCGAATTCGGCCGCGGCGGCTTCGAGGTGGTCTACCCCAGCGTCTCTGCCGAAGCCGAACCGCCGGTGGCGGTGGTCGACAAGGTGGTCGACAAGAAAGGCACCCGCAAGGAGGCCGAGGCCTACCTGAAGTACCTGTGGTCCGACGAGGGCCAGCGCATCGCCGCCAACAATTACCTGCGTCCGCGCAATCCGAAGATTCTCGCCGAATTCTCCGACCGCTTTCCCAAGGTTGAGCTGCTCAACGTAGTGAAGACCTTTGGCGACTGGCCGACCATCCAGAAGACTCACTTCAACGATGGCGGTGTTTTCGACCAGATCTACGGCGGACGCTGAGCCTTGGAACCCGACCTTCGGTCATCGCAGAAAAGCACATAGTCTTTTATGGCTCATAGCGGTGTCTGCAGGTTCGGGTTCGTTACCAGCCACAGAGCCCGGGTTAAGCCGATAGCACAGTATCCCACGAGAGAGAACGCCGGGCCGCTACAGCGGGGCCGCGACCGGCGAGCGTCCAGATACAGGGCAAGCCGCCGGCCCTCCTGGCGACGGGCTTAAGGCGCCAGGCGCTCACGGATCCAGATGCCTTTCTCCTGGCGATAATTGAGCCGGTCGTGCAGACGACTGGCACGCCCCTGCCAGAACTCGATGCGCTCGGGTAGCAGGCGATATCCCCCCCAATGCCCGGGGCAGTGCGGCGCCTGATCGAGGAAGCGTTTTTCGGTCAGCGCCAGCAACTCTTCGAGCTCGGCACGATCGCGAATCACCTGACTCTGCGGCGAGGCCCAGGCTCCCAGACGACTGCCCAGCGGGCGCACCTGGAAATAGGCGTCGGACTCCTGCGGCGTCACCCGCTCCACCTGTCCTTCGATGCGTACCTGACGCTCCAGGGTGGGCCAGAAGAAGGTCATGGCAGCGAACGGCCGTGATTTCAGCTGTTGTCCCTTGGCGCTGTCGTAATTGCTGAAGAAAGTGAAGCCGCGCTCATCCAGCCCCTTGAGCAGCAGAACCCGGCAATGCGGCCGCCCATTGCTGTCCACGGTCGCCAGGCTCATGGCATTGGGCTCAACCGGCAATTGCTCGGTTTTCATCGCCTCGGCAAACCACTGATGAAACAGGACAAAGGGTTCGAGCGGGGCATCAGCCTCGCAAAGGCCGGCGCGGGTGTAGTCGCGGCGCATGTCGGCCAGAGTCTGGGGCATGGCGGGGTCCTTCAGATAAGTTGGATTCGGACAGATGTTAATCAGCCCGTCATTTCTTCGCTTGATCTGAGGCAACCACCCGCACCCCTGATGCACCGTATTGGGCCAGCACGGTAGGCAGGCTACCACGGGTGGTCAGGAACATCTCCACACGGCGATTGAGGGAACGCCCGTCCTTGCTGTCATTGCTGGCACGCGGAGCGTTGTCGCCCATTCCCTTGTACATCAGACGGTCATGGTGCAGGCCACTCAGACGGAAGATCGAAGCCATGGACTGCGCCCGCTCCTGGCTCAGCTTGAGATTCAATGCAGGCGACCCGCTGCTGTCGCCATGCCCCAGCAGCAGCACGGCGACCTCGCGGTCTTGCGCCACCAGCTTGGCCACCCGGCTGAGCGGCCCCAAGGACGCCACCAGCAGCATGGTCGGCCGGTCCGGGTTGAACGAGCTGTCCACCGGGGCCGTCACGACCAGCAGATCGCCACGACGCTCCACCTCGAACTGGCTGCCCTTGACGGCTTCTCGCACACGCGCTTCGTGGTCCGCAGTCCAGGCCCGACTCTCCTTGGACTCGAACTTGGCCGCTGGCGAACTAGGCTTGGTTGCCTGGGTAACGGAACGTTCCGGCTTACCGGAGGAACTGCAAGCGCTGATGGCCATGCAAAGGATCAGGGTACTGCTTTTAATGAGAAGTTTCATCGACAGGTCCCGTCGTTGAGAAAGGGCTTCGAATGGCGAGGCGTCACGGACAGCATGACGGTGGCAGGCCTCAGGGTCGAATTTGAGTCTGGCCGCAACCTCACCGCAGGCAAGGTATTGCATTGACAGGCAGACGAGCGGCGTCAGCCCAGACAATCTCCCGCTAGGCGCGCCAGCTTCTGCGCCCGTGGGTCCATCAGTACATAGGGGCCCAAGCTGTTGGTGACGAAGCCGAACGCCAGCTCGCGTTCGGGATCGGCGAAACCACAGGAACCGCCGGCCCCGGGATGGCCGAAAGCCTTGGGACCGAGGCCGAAGGTGGCATTGGCCAGCGCGGGCTGATCGAGCATGCAGCCGAGGCCGAAACGGGTCGGGGTGAGCAGGGTGCGATCCTCGCCGCAACTATGCTCGCGCGTCATTTCATTGAGCAGCTCGGCCGGCAACAGACGACCGTCGAGCAGCCCGGTATAGAAGCCCGCCAGGGAGCGCGCATTGCCGTGGCCGTTCGCCGCCGGCTGGTGCATGCGCCGCCACTCGGGCTTGTTGCTGCTGTTCAGGACCGATGGCGGGTTGGTGAAGGCGCGAGTGGTCAGGGCCTCCGGCTCGCTCAGGGTGACCTTGAGCAGACGCTGCGCAGCGGCATCGCCCAGATTGCCCTTGCCCCGCCCGATGTGGGCGACCCGATGGAATTCGGCATCATCCAGCCCGACATGGAAGTCCAGGCCGAGCGGTCGGGCAATGCGCGCCGCAATCGAATCGCCAGGCTCACGGCCATCGGCACGTCTCAACAGTTCGCCGACCAGCCAGCCGAAGGTGATCGGTGCGTAGCCGTGCCCTTTGTCGTGCCGCCCCCACCAGGGAACCTCGGCGGCCAGCGCTGCGGTCATGGCTTGCCAATCGTAGAGCGCTTCCGGCGCCAGCGGTGCACGGATCGCCGGCAAACCCGCCTGGTGGCAGAGCAACTGCCGCAGGGTGATGCCTGCCTTGTCGGCGGCGGCGAATTCGGGCCACATCCGGGCCACCGGAGCATCGAGGTCCAGCTTACCCTCCTCCACCAGCTGCAAGGCGGTCACCGCGGCGAAGGGCTTGGTGCAGGAAAACAGGTTGGCGATGGTATCGCTCTGCCAGGCCTCGCTTGCGTCCCGACCGGCAGTCCCGCCCCACAGGTCCACCACAGTTTCCCCGCCGACCTGGATGCAGAGCGCCGCGCCACGCGTTTGGCCGTCCTCGAACAGCGCGGCGAACGCCTCCTTCAACGCCTCGAACTTGAGATCGAAATAGCCTTGAACCTGCACCCTGTCTCTCCTGGCAGCCAACCGTTCATCATTCTCCCAGCTGCAGCGGGGTTTTGTGAACTCCTGCACGGAACCTTTATGGACATCATCACTGCGTCTTGGCTGGCGACTCGGCCGGAGCACCGCCTTCGAGCTGCGGTTTGCCGGCAGTCGGCGCAGCAGCCGCCTCGAAGGTATTCCCAACCTTCAGGTTGGCCTTGCGTACCGCGTCGACGAAACCGGCAAACGGCCGGTCGGTGACACCGACCAGACCGATATGACCGTTTTCCCCGTCCAGTAGCCGCCCGGTCACCGGCTGATCGAGATACTGGAACCAGTGCGCGCCGACGATCGATGGCTCGGCCAAGGCCCGCTCGAGGAAGTGCGCATAGGCCGGCCCGCGCTCCTCTTCCTTGTACAACTCGGCCATGCCCCCCAGAATGGACCGCGATCCCGCGAGCCGAAATGGAACTCGCTGACCAGGACCGGTTTGTCCAGTGCGCGCAGAGTCTCGAAGTCATAGCCATGCTGAGGCTCACGGGTATAGAAGTTGAAGCTCAGCACGTCGCAGTACTTGGCACAGGCTGCAACCGCCTCGGGAGTGGAGATGGAAAAGCGGCCGCCGAGCAGCAGATGATCAGGGGCATGCCATTTCAGCGACTCGGCGATGGTCTTGAAATAAGTATCAGCGAAGAGTTGCTGGAAGCGCTGCAGATCCTCTTCGATGGCCGGATGCTCGGGACTCGGCAGAGGCGCTTCGAAGCCCGGATCCTCCATCAGTTCCCAGGCCGGCAGCTCGATGCCCCAGGCGGCAGAAAGGCCCTGCTGGTTGCGATAGCGGTCGCGCAGCATCTTGAGGAAGGCGCGCTTGGCCGGCACATCGGTGGTCTGTCGCAGAGTGCCGTAGGCCAAGGCGTACCGGGCCTTCGGGTCCGTGCCCGGCGCGGCCCAGCTGAGTTCGTTGTCGGCGAAATAGCCGACTACCCAGGGGTCGTTACGGTGATCGCGCGAGGCAATGGCGATGGCACGCTCGGTGGCCATGGCGAAACGCGGATCGAAGGGGTCGGGCATGCCCCCCCACCAATCGTAGCCGGTGGAAATGGTGGCATAGTCGCCACGGATCAGCAGCGGAATCGTATAGGGCACCCGGCGCATGGCTCCCAGGGCGAGATCGCTCCAATTGCCGAGGGTATTGAAGCCCCAGGCCTGCAGGCGGTCCAGGGTGTGCTCGCGCCAGCGCTGTGCATCGAAGAACTGAGCGACGCAGGGCGGTGCGACGGCCTGCTGCCCGGCGGACGACGCGACGGGCTGGCTGGCCTCCTGGACAGCCTGCGGCGCGGCGGGCACCTCGCCAGGGGAAGCGGCCGCTACCTCTGCGGGCGCCGATTCGGCCTTATCCGCTGCAGCTCCGGCCGGCGACTCGCTCGGTGCGCAGGTCTGGCCATAAGTGCGATAGAGATTGGCTCGATAGAAATCGTACCAGCGCCCCTGGGCGAACTTTCGTCCCGCGTTGGCGCCGGTAGCCTGACGGTTGTCGCTGGCCCCGTAGAAGGCCTCCAACGGGCTGTCCTTGCCAGGCAACTCGAGGAACATCCCCTCGCGGCCCTCGGTGTAGGTGCGGCTATTGCCGGAGGAAACGGTGTTTACACCGAGCGAAAAGAACGGATGTCCTTCCGGCGTCACCAGATACCAGCGACCTTCGTGTTTGGCCACGCGGAAGAAACCTGTAGCTTCCAGCTGCGGCCCCTTCAGCCAGCCACCGAAGCGATCCAGTTGGGGCCGCTCGGCCAGCCAGCGGCCAAGCTGCGCCCTCTCCTGCTCGGCAGCCAACTTCAACTGCTTGTCGCTGGTGACCTTCTCCGGCCAGTCGCCCCGGCTGTATTGCCCATAGGCATCGACGATACCACGGTAGACGACCGGCTCGAGATCCTCGCGCACGCCGAAACGCCCAAGCAGGATGCTCTGCTGCACGTCCGGCTTCTCCAGGGAAATGGTCACCGCCTTCACCTGGCGGGAATCGATCTCGCCCGCCAGGCTGGTCGCAACGAGCAGGCGCTGATTGTCATAGCTCCAGGGCATCGGCGGCGCGGCACGCATGCCCTGTGCTGTCGGCGAGCTGGCGTGCAGCGGCAGCACCAAGGTCTGCGCCGGACCGGCCAGAAGCGCGACGATGCCCTTGAGAAGCTTGCCGTCGGCGCTCTCGATGCTCACCTGCAGGGTCAGCGCCCAGTCCATGGCATTCTGGATACGCAAGCTGACCGCCCCGGCAGTGGACCAGTCCCAGCTGCCCTGCTGGGGCGTCAAGCGCAGGCTCGGCCCCTCCTGGGGATTGAAGGTTACTCGGCGAAGCGCTTCTCCCCCTGCTACGGTCTCCGCGGTCAGCGCAGGCAGGAGGGCACCCTCGCCCTTGACCTGCACGACATCGGTGGGACGCACGAAGTTGAACAGCACCTGCTCGCCGGCCGCCTGTGCAGACATGGGCACAAGACAGCAAGTAAACAGCAGGGAAACCAGGGGACGGATCATCGAGCTCGCTCTCCAGCGGGACGGGAGGTGGACAACAGGGATTGGCATAATGCCAGTCGCCCCTGCGCCGGTGAAGCAGGCGCAGCGGCTCTGACCGAGGGCCTATTTCATCACACTCCGCATCTGGACGGCGTCCTGATGCGCGGCCGGGACGGATTTTTTCCACCGTCACCAGCCACCGGAGAGGTATGTCAGCTGCTTAGCCGATCTCGCGACGGAAAGGCGGCAGCGCCTCGAGGATCGCCCTGCCATAGCGCTGGGTCACCACCCGACGGTCGAGCAGGGTGATGGTGCCGCGGTCCTCCTCGGTGCGCAGCAGGCGGCCACAGGCCTGGACCAAGCGCAGCGCGGCGTCGGGCACGGCGATCTCCATGAACGGGTTGCCGCCGCGCGCCTCGATCCACTCGGCCAGCGCCGCTTCCACCGGATCGTCAGGCACGGCGAAGGGGATCTTGGCGATCACCACGTGCTCGCAGTAGGCGCCGGGCAGATCGACGCCTTCGGCGAAGCTGGCCAGGCCGAACAGCACGCTGGATTCGCCCTCGTCGACCCGCGCCTTGTGGCGGTTCAGGGTTTCCTGCTTGGACAGGTTGCCCTGGATCAGCACACGCCTGCGCCAGTCGCGCTCGAGGCCATCGAAGACGTCCTGCATCTGCCGGCGCGAGGAAAACAGCACCAGGACCCCGCGCGCGCCCTCCACCAGCTGCGGCAGCTCACGGACGATGGCAGCAGTGTGCGCAGCCGCGTCGCGCGGGTCGGCCTTGAGGTCGGGTATCCGCAACAGACCCGCCTCGGCATGGGCGAAGGGGCTGGGCACCACCGCAGTGATAGTGCTCTTCGGTAGCCCGGCGCGCATGCGAAAGCGGTCGAAGCTGTTCAGCGCGGTCAGGGTGGCGGAGGTCACCAGCGCACCATGGGCGATGTTCCACAGATGGCGGCGCAGGGTCTCGGCGGCGAGGATCGGACTGGCATCGACCTCGATGTCGTGCAGGGCACCGCTCTCGGTCAGGGTCAGCCAGCGCGCCATCGGCGGACTGTCCTCGGGGTCCTCCGCGGTGAAGGCGACCCACAGCTGCCAGTTGCCTTCGGCCCGCGCCAGCAGGCTGCCGAACAGCGGATACCATTCCTCCGCCTGGTGGCTGGCCAGGCCCATGCTGGGCTCGCCGTCCATCGCCTCCTTGAGCAGCTCGGTGAGACGGGTGAAGAGTTCCGCCAGCCTGGAAAAACCCTTCTCCAATTCGAGCCCCAGCTCGCGCAGGTGCTCCGGCACCACTCCGCCAACGAAGCGGTGGCGTGGTCTCTCGCGGCCGTCCCTGTCCTCGCCGGCGCGGAAATCGGCCAACTGCTCGCAGGCGGCGAACATGAACTGCTGCTGGGTGCGCAGCTCGCGGGCTAGCTCCGGCACTCCCTCGATCAACCGGCCCAGCTCGCCGGGCAGCGGATGCTGGGCGAGCAGCCGGGTCAGGTTCTTCTCCACCTGCCCCAGCCAGTCGGCGGTCGAGCGCAGCCGGGTGAAATGGGCGAAATGGCCGATGGCCTTGTCCGGCAGGTGGTGGCCCTCGTCGAACACGTAGAGGGTCTCGCGCGGATCGGGCAGCACGGCGCCGCCGCCCAAGGCGAGGTCGGCGAGCACCATGTCGTGGTTGGTGACGATCACGTCGACCTTGGTCATGCCCTCGCGCGCCCGGTAGAAGGCGCACTGCTGGAAGTTCGGGCAGTGCCGGCCAGTGCACTGGCTGTGGTCGGTGGTCAGCCGCGACCAGGTGTCGTCCTCGATGGCCTGCGGCCAGGCATCGCGGTCGCCGTCCCAGCGGTTGCCGGCGAGCCTCTCGATCATCTGGGTGAAGAGTTTCTGGCTGGCCTCGTCGACATCGATGCGAAAGCCTTCCTCCTCGAACAGCTGGGCGGTGGCGCTCTGCGCCTGGCCCTCCTGCAGCAGCAGATCAAGCCTCGACAGGCACAGATAGCGGCCGCGCCCCTTGGCCAGGGCAAAGCTGAAATTCAGGCCGCTGTTGCGCATCAGATCGGGCAGGTCCTTGTTGACGATCTGCTCCTGCAGGGCGACGGTTGCGGTGGCGATCACCAGGCGCTTGCCGGCCGCCTTGGCCGCGGGAATCGCTGCCAGGCTGTAGGCAACGGTCTTGCCGGTACCGGTGCCCGCCTCCACCGCGACCACCGCCGGCTCGCCCTGGCGCCGGCCTTCGTCGTCGCTGACGATGGCGCCCAAGACTCTGGCCACCTCGGCGATCATCAGACGCTGGCCGTAGCGCGGCTTGAGACCCTTGGCTTCGAGAAAGCGGGAGTAGGCACCCTGGATCTGTGACTTGAGTTCGGCGCTGAGCATTCCGTTTCCCGAATCGAAACTGGACAAATTTTCAGTGTGCAAATGGGCAGCTATGATAGCGCGCGTTGTGTGGACCACCACCGGAGATTGCCGAATGACACCTTATTCCCTTACCTACACCCTGCATGTGCTACCCGCCCTGATCTGGGTTGGCGGCATGTTCTTCGCCTGGATGATCCTGCGTCCCGCCGCGGTCAGCGAGCTGGACGCGCCCGCTCGGCTGAAGCTCTGGCCGGAAGTGTTCCGCCGCTTCTTCCAATGGGTCTGGGTGGCGGTGCTATTGCTGCCGATCAGCGGTGTCGGCCTGCTGCACCTGCGCTTTCCCAGCCTCGAGACGGCACCCGCCTACGTACACATCATGATGGGCCTGTACTTGGTGATGCTCGCCCTCTTTCTGCGCGTGCAGCTGCTGCAGTTGCCGCAACTGCGCAGGGCTGTGGAGCTTCGCGACTGGCCGGCCGGTGGTGCGGCGTTGGGGCGGATTCGCCGGGTGGTGGGATTCAACCTGCTGATCGGTCTGTCGCTGGTCGCCATTGCCGCCGCCCGACCGACGTTCTGAAGGGCTTGAGCGAAGCAGTCATGTCTGACTAGCCTTCGGCGGAAGGTACAGATGGAAGATACCGAATAACAGAATCTGCAGACGGCTCTTCCAGCACGGCGGGCCGGCCTTGAGTACGCGCTCGAACAGCACCAGCGTGAGCAGGTGGGCGAGCAGTAACAAGCCGCCGCAGATCGGCAACAGCAGATCGAAGGGTTTGCTCAACGGCTGCAAGAAAGCACCGGCAAGTGCCAGCCACAGCGTCAGAATCAGGGTCTTTCCCAAGGTCAGCAACAGTTTCATCGCGCTCTCGTCATGCGATCCTTATCCAGACGGAACATCCGTCAGGCTTCGCCGCCGGCACGGCTACCCATGCCTTACTCTTGAACTCAGCTGCATATCCGATCGAGGATCTTCGATGACCGACAGCTTTTCTTCCCGCACGCCGCAGCAGGCCCTCGCCGCTCTGCTCGAGCGCTACGCTCCGGACCGGCTACTGTTGGTCGGTGCCAGCGATCTACCCGCCCTCGAGGCTTTCCACAGTAGGCATCCGGCAGCCCAGGTGACTCACTGCGCCGCCGGCCCGTTGCCCGCCGAGGTCGCCGCCCAGCGCTACGAGTTGGCCGTGCTGGTCGACTGCCTGGAGCATCTGCCGCGCCGCACCGGCCTGGAGCTGCTCGGCGGCATTCGCAACCTGAACGCCAATCGCCTTGCGGTACTGGTCGACCTGGCGGCATGCGGCTGGCAGGATACCGACTTCTTCGCCCTGGCGCTGCAGGCCAGCGAGCGCTTTCGACGCGACGAACAGATCCTCACGCTGTTCACCTACGATCTCTACGACTACAAGCAGATACCGGACTGGCTGAATGCCAAGTTCTGGGCCAACCCCGAGAATTTCGGCAAGTACTGGTGGTGAACGGATGATCAGCGACTCCATGCCAGCACAGCGCTCGGACTGTCCCTGCGGCAGCGGCAGCCAGCCCAACGAATGCTGCGGCCAATACCTGGCCGGCACTCCCGCCCCAGCGCCGAACACCTGATGCGCTCGCGCTACAGCGCCTACGTACTGGGCGACATCGACTATCTGCTGCGAACCACCCTGCCGGCCCAACAGGCCGGGCTGGATCGAGAGGCGATACGTGCCTGGAGCCAGCAGAGCACCTGGCTCGGTCTGCTGGTAGAAAAGGCCGAGCTTTTCCCCGCCAATAGCGCAACGCATGCCTTCGTCACTTTCAACGCGCACTGGCGCGATGCCTCGGGCGAGCATGTCCATCGCGAACGCTCTGCTTTCGTACGGCATGACGGCTGCTGGTATTTTCTCGATCCGACCGTCCCGCTGCACGCAGGACGCAACGATCCCTGCCCCTGCGACAGCGGACTGAAATTCAAGAAATGCTGCGCAGATGCACTGCGGCAGGTGGCTCGGGAACTGGAAAGATAAGCCATTCCCGCATACGTAGCGGAAATACCCAGCACATGAGAACAATTCTTAATTATTGAGCACACTCGTCACCCTGCCATTCCCCATCCCAGATATCGGGTGTATACGGTGACGATTCAAAGCAGCCTTGCATGCCCCCTGCCCCATCGGGGAAAAGGAGCCCCGAAATCAGAACGTTTCCAGATGAAGATGGGAAATATCGGGCAGCGGACCGGCCGGCCGCGCCGGAGACTGTCCCATGTCGTCTCCGACCGGAGCCAGGCTCAGTGCACTCAGATCCAGAGGCGGCGGCGATGCGTCGGGCTTCGGCTCCTGTAGATCGACGCCAATCGGAGCGACCCCGAAATCCGGAGCCTCGACTGCGGCAAAGGCCGCCATATAGACATCCCGCGGTGCCACCACGAGAAGCTTGCGGGAGGACTCGGGCTGCTTGGCGGGAGGAGCGGTTTCTTGCCCTGAGGCAAGCTGCGCTACTGCCTCCATCGGCAGAATATCCACTAGGGCGCCGGCCCGCTCCAGAGTGGACCGGTATTTCTCTGCCTCATCGGCCTCCAGATTGCTCTTGAGGGATACGCGCCGGCCGGAAAACAGTGCGGCAATGCGTGCAGCATCCGCGCGAAACAACTTGGTCAGATTGGCCTGCACCAGCTCCCGAGAAGCTCCGTGCACCAGTTGGCCGTAGAAAACGATCTGGTAGCGGCTCATGGTCATGCTCATATCCCAATCGCCGGGCAGTATGGCGCAGTTTTTTTTCGGCCAACAAGCTCGGAAATCAGGCAAAAAAGACTTCTGCGAAGCAGATCATCCCGCGCCTGCGGACGATCCGGCAAAGGTTGCAGCCAGACAGCCGCTTGCTACACTGAGGCCCCCTTTGGAGTTCAGCATGTTTTTCCAGGCGCAAATCACAAGAATTCTAGGCCTGTTGGGGTTACTCGCTCTGCTCTCCGGCCTTGCCGGCTGCTCCACGTGGATGACCGGAGCCTTCAAGGACCCCGATGTCCAGTTGGTCAAGGTCAACGTCGTCAAGGCCCGCCTGCTGGAACAACAATTCATCCTGCGCTTTCGCGTCGACAACCCCAACTGGGCGAGCCTGCCGATCCGCGGCCTGGATTATGAAGTGTTTCTGAACGACATCCGCCTGGCCAAGGGAGAATCTAGCAGATGGTTCACCGTGCCCGCCCGCGGTCGCGAGGAGTTCGACGTGCTGGTCACGACCAACCTCTGGCGGCATATGAAGAGCATCGTCAAGCTGCTGGAGGAGCCCGACCGGCCGATCCAGTATCAATTGCAGGGCAAGGCCAAGACGGGCCTGCTGTTCGGACGCGACGTTCTGGTTTCCCGCTATGGCGAAATAACCCCCAGCGACTACATCCGGGACTGACCGCCCATGAGCCCTTTGATCGTCGGCCTGCTGCTGGCCGCCCTGTTGATCGTGCTTGCCCTGGGTGGCATGGCCTTCGCTCTCTGGCGCCGTGTATGGCTACGCCATAAGGCTCGTAGGGCCGCCGAAGAAGAACGCCGAACGCAGCTCGCCGAGCATCTTCGCATCCTCGCCGGTAGCCTGCTCGCAGGGCAATTGCCCCTCATCGAAGGCGCCATCCGCATCAAGGCCCTGCTCGAACACTACGACCCGCAACTGAGCCAGAGCGAACGCCTGCAGGTTTTCCACGAGCTCTGCGCGGCTACCGCCCACATTCCCACGCATGCAGCCTGGAAAGCCCTGAGCAGGACAGAACGGCGTGAGCACGAAGCTCTATTCGCCAGCCTCGAACTGCAGCACAAGGCAGCCGCCCGCAGCAGCGCGCGTTGGCTGCTGGAGGAGGAGCTGGTTGCAGTTCGTTGAACTCCGGCTCGCTTGCAAGCCGTACGCTGCCTCCCTACCTTAAGGCGCCCATCTCGCCCCGCCTGTTCGAAGGAACCCGCCGCATGCGCTCGCGCCCGTTTCGCTACCTGTCCCGCCTGAGCCTCGGTGCCGGCCTCGCCTCCCTGTTCGTGCTCGCCGGTTGTCAGTCGATGGTCGACAAGCGCTACGCGGACAGCCTGCCACCTGCGCAGGGCGTGCTGCATATCCAGGGGCTGGCAGACAGCGCTGTGGTGCGGCGCAACACTCTCGGCATGCCACTGATCGAAACCCGCAACGACCACGATGCCCTGTTCGCTCTCGGCTATGTGCATGCCAGCGATCGTCTCAGCCAGATGGTCGGCCTGCGCCTGATGGCCGAGGGACGACTGGCCGAGATGCTCGGCCCGGGCGTTCTCGACACCGACCGCTTCATGCGCGCGATGAGCCTTCGGCGCCGCGCCGAAACGCTCTATCGCAATGCTTCGCCTCAACTGAAGCAGGACTTCGAGATCTATGCCCGCGGGGTCAATGCCTTCCTGTTCCGTCACCGCGAGCGGCTGCCCATGGATCTGGCCGAGTCCGACTACCAGCCGGCATACTGGACTGCTGAAGATTCGGTGCTGCTGTTCTGCCTGCTGAATTTCGGCCTGTCGACCAACCTGCAGGAAGAAGTCTCTGCACTCACGCTGGCACAGAGGATCGGCGCGGAGCGGCTGGCCTGGCTGACGCCGATCTACCCGGACGAACCCCTGCCGATCGCGGAGGCCGACAAGCTTAAGGACCTCGATCTCAAGGGACAGATTCCCGGCCTCACCGCACTGAACCAGGCAGCCGGCCAGGTCACCGCGCTGAACATGCTGGGTGTCGCCGCCTCCAACAACTGGGCCATCGCGCCGCACGACAGCCGGCTCGGCAAGAGCCTCCTGGCCAACGACACCCACCTGCCTCTGGCTCTGCCCTCGCTGTGGAACTTCGTACATATCCGTACGCCACAGCGCCAGATCGCAGGGGTCTCCGTCGCCGGCATCCCCGCCGTGATCGCCGGCTTCAACGGAAAGCTGGCCTGGGGCATGACCATGGTCATGGCCGACACCCAGGATCTCTTCCTCGAGCGGGTCAGAAGCGAGAGCGGGCGTCTCCACTACCTTGCCGACGGCCAATGGCTGCCAGCCCGCGAACGTCAGGAGACCTTCCTCGTCAAGGGCACGCAACCCATCCGTGAAACCCTTTACGAAACCCGTCACGGACCGCTGCTGAACAGCGTGCTCGGCGAGCGCAAGCATCCGCTGCAGCCCCTGCCGTTGCGCAGCGGTCATGGCCTGGCCCTGCAGACGCTGCCGTTCGACGACGATCGGAGCCTGGACGCCTTCTTCCAGCTGTCCCGCGCCCGCTCGGTGAACGAGGCCTTCGCCACGACCGGCGAACTGCGCGCCATGGCAGTGAACCTGGTGTTCGCCGATGCCGAGCACATTGGTTGGCAGGTCACCGGGCGCTACCCCAATCGCCGCGGAGGCCTCGGCCTCCTGCCCTCGCCGGGCTGGAACGGCGCCTATGACTGGGACGGATTCGCCGATCCCATGCTGCATCCCTACGACCAGGACCCGGCGCAAGGCTGGCTGGGCACCGCCAACCAGCGCACGGTGCCGCGCGGCTATGGTATGCAGCTGTCCAGCAGTTGGTACTACCCGGAGCGCGCCGAGCGCATCGCCGAACTGGCTGGCCACGGCCATCACGACACCCAGAGCATGATCGCCATGCAATACGACCAGACTACCCTCTTCGCCGCCAAGCTCAAGGCCATGCTGGAAGCACCGGGTATGGCCGGGCCACTGCGTCGGGCGGTCGACGCCCTGCCTCCAGCCGATCGCGACAGGGCCCGCGAAGCTCTGACCCGGCTGCTCGCCTTTGACGGCCGGCTGGCCGCCGGCTCGGCGGACGCCGCCCTGTATGGCGCCTTCCTGCAGGAGAGTGCACGGCAGATCTTCCTGGACGAACTCGGCCCGGACGATAGCCCGACCTGGCAGGCCCTGCTGCAGATGTCCGGGCTCTCCTACTCGGCCCAAGCCGACCACCTGCTCGGTCGTGAGGACAGCCCGTTCTGGGACGATATCGCCACTCCGCAATCCGAGGACAAGCCGGTTATTCTCGCGCGCAGCCTGGCAGCCGCGGTAAACCACCTGGAGAGCCGACTCGGCAGTGACCGCAGCGCCTGGCAATGGGGCAAGCTGCACCGCTATCAGTGGATCAGCGACAACACCCGTCTGGCCCCTTACCTCGATGCTCGCCAGCGCACCGCCATCCACTCGCTCGGCGGCTATCTGAACCGCGCGCCCCAAGCCGCCGGCGGCGATCACGACACGCTGAACGTTTCCGCCTATCGCTGGGGACAGGATTTTGACAGCCAATTGATCCCGGCTATGCGCATCATCGTCGACTTCGGCCGCGAAGAGCCCATGCTCGGACTGAACAGCACAGGCCAGTCCGGCAACCCGGCCAGCCCGCACTACAAGGACGGTATCGATGCCTGGCTCGAAGGGCGCTATATGAGCTTTCCCTTCAAGGCGGAAAATCTCGACAAGACCTACGGCAACCAGCGCCTGCTGCTGGTGCCGTAGGACCGAGTTGATGATATGGCCCCACAGGGCGCAAACCAAAGAATCCCGGCACCATCATCATCGATGGCCGGGGTGAGTGCCTGGGTCGGTCGCTGTACGACTCAGCCTGCCTTCAGGATACCGCTCAAGGTAATGCCATAGCGCTCGAACAGTTGCAGCGCTGGCTCCTTCGCTCCATTACCACCCGATCCGTTGCCGGCCTCGCTGTCATGGCGCTCGAATCCCTCGCGCCGCGCCAGCTCCAGCACTTTCCGACTGGCCTCCTCCAACGTTGGCTTGGCTACCGATTCGGTCACCATCTTGACCGTATTACCGTCCTTGTTGAATGTAATCGACCATATAGCCATGATTTACTCCTCCGTTTTAACCACCAATGCGTGCGGATAGACATCCTGGTCCGATTGCAAATCAGACTAGATCCCCTCCGCGCAGTTCGCCAGTCGGCCAAATGTGGCTAGGCTTTCTGAAGAATCCTGCCAACGCCTGCCGCCCGCCCCACCCGGTGGCGCCAGGCCTTCAGGAGGCCTCCATGAGAAAGCCTTTCGATGCCCGGCTCGCCTCCCCGGAGACCCGGGAGCACGTGGAACTGCTGTGCCGCCATGCCATTTCCCTCCCTGCGCTCGACAGCGAAGCCTTCGCCAGCCTGTTCGACCGCTATGGCGATGCCCGGGTGGTGCTGATCGGCGAGGCGAGCCACGGTACCTCCGAGTTCTACCGCACCCGCGCGGCGATCACCCGGCGCCTGATCGAACGGCACGGCTTTAACATCGTCGCGGTCGAGGCCGACTGGCCGGACGCCGCGCAGATCGACCGTCAGGTACGCCGACAACAGCCACCCGACTGGGAGCACCAGGCCTTCCAGCGCTTTCCCACTTGGATGTGGCGCAACCTAGAGGTCGCCGAGTTCTGCGACTGGCTGAGCCGCTTCAACCGGAATCTACCGTACGAGCGGCGCGTCGAGTTTCGCGGCCTGGATGTCTACAGCCTGGCCACCTCGATCGGTGCGGTGCTCGACTACCTGGACAAGACCGACGCCCAGGCCGCCCGGGAGGCACGCCAGCGCTATGGCTGCCTGATGCCCTGGCAGGATGCACCGGTCCGCTACGGCCGCGATGTCCTCTATGGCAGCCAGTCCTGCGAGGAGGCGGTGGTCGAACAGTTGCGCAGCCTGCTCGAACTGCGCCTGGAGGCGCTCGGCCAGGATGGCGAGGACTTCTTCGACGCCACCCAGAATGCCCGTGTGGTGCGTTCCGCCGAGCATTACTACCGGATCATGTATCACGGCTCGAGCGCCTCCTGGAACCTGCGCGACCGGCACATGTTCGACACCCTGCGCAGCCTGCTGGAGCACCGCGGCCCCGAGGCCAAGGCGGTGGTCTGGGCGCATAACTCGCACATCGGTAATGCCGATGCTACGGCGATGGGCTGGGCAGGCGAGTTCAACATCGGCGAACTGAGTCGTACCGCCTGGGGCAGAGGTGCCGTGCTGATCGGCATGGGCACCGACCGCGGCGAGGTGGCCTGCGCCAACGAGTGGGACGAGCCGATGCGCATCAAGCAGGTTCGCCCCTCGCGCCCGGACAGCTGGGAGCGTCTGTTTCTGCACACCGGCACATCCGCCTCCCTTACCGACTGGCGTGACAAGGCATCCACCGAGCTGCATGCGGTCCTCTCCGAAACCCTGCTGGAACGCGCCATCGGCGTGATCTACCGGCCGGAGACCGAGCGGCAGAGCCATTACTTCGAAGCCGTGCTGGCCGAACAGTTCGACGCTTGGATCTGGCTGGAGGAAACCCGCGCCGTCACGCCCTTGGGGCCTCGCCAGCCGCAAGTGGGGCAGGCCGAAACCTACCCGTTCGGAGAGTGATCCCATGCACGCAGCCAGCCATGCCCCCCACCTGTTCCTCGATCGCCGCAGCGCCGGCCTGGAGCTGGCCGAAGCGCTGATGCCCCATGCGTCCGAACGGCCACTGGTGCTCGCCCTGCCGCGCGGCGGTGTCCCGGTCGCCTTCGAGGTCGCCAGAACGTTACACGCCGAACTGGACATCCTGTTGGTGCGTCGAATCGGCGCCCCCGGGCACAGCGGACTCGCGCTAGGCGCGGTGATCGATGGCGCCAATCCGCAATTCGTGGTCAACGAGAAAGTGGTGCGCCAGGTGCGTCCGCCGTCCGGCTGGTTCGAGCTGGAAATGCAGCGCCAGCTGCTGGAACTGGAATGCGCCCGGCGGCTGTACTGCAGCGAGCCACCGCCCTCGGTGGCCGGCCGCTGCGTGATCCTGGTCGACGACGGCATCGACACCGGCAGCAGCGTGCGGGCAGCCCTCAAGGGGTTGGCCAAATCCGCCCCGGGCAACTGATCCTGGCTGTTCCGGTCGCTCCGTGTGAAGTCGTCGAGGATCTGCAGCCGTTGGTCGACGAGCTGGTCTGCCTGGCCATGCCCCAACCCTTCGGCGCGATCTGGCGGCACTACGGCGATTTCGGCGAAACCACCGACCAAGAAGTCGTCGGCCTGCTGAGCGAGTTACGGCACGGCGCCTGACGAGCAGGCGCCGTACGATGGGGGATCAGGCTACCGGCGCCGGCGGCGGCTGGTCCGGCCGGGTCGGCTCTCCTGGCTCGGTCGGTTGCGTCGGCACGCCGGGCTCATGGGGCTGCCCCGGCACGCCCGGCTCCGGATCCCCGGCAGGATTGCCCGCCAGCCAGGGCCGGCCGGGCTCCATTATCGACGGCTGGTGAAAGGTTTCGCTGTGATGACGGATCTCCATGACGACCTCCGACGGTAAGGGACGACGAACTGCCGGCCCGATGGCTACAGTCGGTAGAGTCCGCCGGTCCGGAGTAATTCCCCCGCTCCGCTGGAGGTGACGATAGACGACCGGACAAGGGATACTCCCGTGCAGGCCAGGACGCCTGCGCCCCCTCCGCCCTCACCAGAAAGACATCATGGATCGATCAAAAATCGCACTGTTCATCGACGTTGAAAACCTGACGCACTGGTTGAAAAACAATGGCCCGGATCTGCTGATCGCCGAACTCAGCGCCATCGGCCAGTTGATCGTTCGGCGCGCCTACGGGAACTGGGGCAACCCCTGCGTGCAGGGCTTCCAGAGCGAGCTCAACCGGCTCGGTTTCGAGCTGATCCACAACTTCCATCCGGTCAGCAAGAAGAACTCGTCCGACATCCAACTGACCATCGACGTGATCGACTATGCCCACAACCTGCCGGGCATCCAGTGGTTCGTCCTGGCGACCGGGGACTCCGACTTCTCGCCGCTGTTTCGCAAGCTGCGCGAGATGGGCAAGGAAGTGATCGGCGTCGGCCCCCGTTCGCCGCTCAGCGAAAGCGTGAAGACCTCCTGCTCGAAGTACCTCTACACCAGCAGCGAGCAAGCGACCAGCAAGAAGGAACTGCGCTCGAACATCGACGATGCCATGGATCTGGCCGAAAAGATCCTCAAGGCCGCCGACCAGACGCTGCCGCTTTCCACCCTGAAAAACGGCATGCTCAGCGTCGACAGCGCGTTCAACGAACGAGATCTCGGCTATCGCTCGTTCATCGACTTCCTCAAGGCGATCGACTCGATCGAAGTCGCCCAGGACGGGAAGAACAAGTCCTGGACCGCGACGCTGAAGAGCGGCGACCCGACCGGCGAGCCCCGGGAGGAGAGCATCCAGGACTCCCTGGTGAGAACCTACGAAAGACTGCTCAGGAAAAAGCAGTGGCGCCTCACGCCCAGCAAGGCCCTGAACGAGGTCTATCAGCTCGCCCGCGCCCATCCGGACCAGAGCAAGGAGCGGATCGCCGAAGAGGCCCGCAAGCACAGCCAGACCCTCACCAGCGCCGAAATCAACAAGGCGCTGATCATCCTGGTCCGCTCGAAGGTACTCAAGGTCGGCGCCTTCAGCGATTCGGGGAAAAGCTGTGGAGCATAGACCCCGAGCTGAGCCTGGCGCGTACGGTGGATACGGCCATGCTTTCCCGGCTGTTCTCCGCTTGCCGGGAAAACGGCACGAAAATCGAAAAGACCGCTTTGCGCGACCTGCTCTACGGCAAGTACGATAACAATGCGCTCGAACAGCTCATCGAGCAGGCGTCCGTCCTGCAGGAAAAGGCCGAGACCTGAGGCGACGAGAAAGGGCCGCCCACGGACCTCATGCCGTCGCCTGGGCAATCAGGCCTTGGGCAGGGTCACCCCGGTCTGCCCCTGGTACTTGCCGCCGCGGTCCTTGTAGGACACCTCGCAGGGCTCGTCGGACTCGAGGAAGAGCATCTGCGCCACGCCTTCGTTGGCATAGATCTTCGCCGGCAAGGTCGTCGTGTTGGAGAACTCCAGGGTCACGTGGCCTTCCCACTCCGGCTCCAGCGGGGTGACGTTGACGATGATCCCGCAGCGGGCATAGGTGCTCTTGCCCAGGCAGATGGTCAGCACGTTGCGTGGGATGCGGAAGTACTCGACGGTGCGCGCCAGGCGAAGGAATTCGGCGGGATGATGCACACGTCGCCCTTGACGTCGACGAAGCTCTTTTCGTCGAAGTTCTTCGGGTCCACCGTGGCCGAGTGGATGTTGGTGAACACCTTGAACTCATCGGCGCAGCGCACATCGTAGCCGTAGCTGGACACGCCGTAGGAAATCAGCCGCTCGCTGCCCTCGGTGCGCACCTGGCGCTCGACGAAGGGCTCGATCATGCCCTGCTCCCGGGCCATGCGGCGAATCCACTTGTCCGATTTGATGGTCATGACGGCAGTCCTGCAAAAAATGAGGTGCGCATATTAACGGCTGTCCCGACGCCTTCAAAGCGCCAGCCGCCGGCCTAGTACAGACGCGGAAACAGCAGGTAAAGGAGCCGCAGGAGCAGGCAATCCGACCCGTACACGCCACTCAGCAGGGTAGCGATGCGCTGCACGTGCCCATGCAGACGCTGCCTGGCCGCGTCCTGCCCGAGCAGGGCGACCAGGGTCGACTTGCCGGCATCCTTGCCCGGATCCTTGCACAGCGGCGCATCCGAGGCGCCGTCGCACAAATCGTCGTACAGCTGGAAGGCCTGCCCCAGCTCGAGTGCCGCCTCGCGCAGGATCATGCGCACGTCGTCGCGGGCATGCGCGACCTGTGCCGCCATCTCCAGGGCCGCGGCGAACAGCGCCCCGGTCTTCAGGTAATTGGTTTCGGCGATCTCGCCGATCCGGCGCGGCCGACGGCCTTCGCGCAGATCCTGATACTGGCCGCGCACCAGCCCCTGTGCCCCCACCGCGTCGGCGAGCACGCCGACCAGCCGGGCACGCAGCAACGACGGCAGCTCGGCTGCACTGGAAATCACCTTGAAGGCCTGGCCGAGCAGCGCCACCGCCGTCAGCACGGCGAGATCCTCGCCGAAACGCACATGCACGGTCGGCAGGCCCCGGCGCAGACGCGCATCGTCCATGCACGGCATGTCGTCGAGCACCAGGGAGGCGGCATGGACCATCTCCAGCGCGCACCCGAGGTCCAGCAGCGGCGCCTCGCGGGCGCCCAGCTGGCTTCCTGCCAGCACCACTATCAGCGGACGCACGCGCTTGCCGGGCGAGAGCAGCGCAGCCTCCATCGCCGTGCCGATCAGGTCGTTCCCATCCGCGGAGGCGGACAGCACATGCGCCAGGCGCCGGTCGATCCGCCCACGCAGCGCGCCAAGGTCGTCGGCGAAGGTGTCACCTTGGGGTGGCACAAGTGAAGTTGCCATGAGGTCCAGAAACTCCGTTTTCTGAAAAGGCGAGCGGAAGAAAGAACGCTAAAATTCTTGTACATATTTCCAATTCTGTACAATCTTAACGAACAGATTTTCCGACCTCCGCAGTCCCACTCCACCGAACCAGGGAACAGCGATGGCAGGAGACGAACTGGCGGCGCGCAAGAACGACCATCTGGACATCGTCCTCGACCCGTCCCGGACCAAGCGGCACGGCAATACCGGCTTCGCCGCCTTTGCCTTCGAGCATTGCGCACTACCGGAGTTGCACCTGCAGCAGATCGACCTGAGCACGAGTTTCCTCGGCCGTCCCCTGCGCGCGCCGCTGCTGATCAGCTCCATGACCGGCGGCCCTGCACGGGCCGCGGCCATCAACCGACATCTGGCCGAGGCGGCGCAGGCACTCGGCATCGCTCTGGGCGTCGGCTCCCAGCGTATCGCCCTGGAAACCGGCGCCGACCACGGCCTGACCCGACAGCTGCGCCAGCTGGCCTCTGACGTGCCGCTGCTGGCCAATATCGGTGCGGCGCAGCTGGCCGCCGGCTTCGGCCTGGAAGAGGCACGGCGGGCAGTGGACATGCTCGAAGCCGACGCCCTGATCGTGCACCTGAACCCCTTGCAGGAGGCCGTACAGCCGGAGGGCGACCGCGACTGGCGCGGCGTGCTCAGCGCCATCTGCCGGCTCACCGCCCACCTCGGCGTACCGCTGGTGGTCAAGGAGGTCGGCGCCGGCATCAGCGCCCCGGTGGCACGGCGCCTGATCGAAGCCGGCGTCGCAGTGATCGACGTCGCCGGCGCCGGCGGCACCAACTGGGTCACGGTCGAGGCGCAACGGGCACGCACCCCGGCCCGAAAGCAAATCGCGCTGGCCTTCGCCGACTGGGGCATCCCCACCGCCGAGGCGCTGTGCGAGGTGCGCCAGGCTTGCCCGGGGACGCCACTGATCGCCTCGGGCGGGATACGCGACGGCGTGGACGTGGCCAAGGCGATCCGTCTGGGTGCCGATCTGGCCGGACAGGCCGCCGCCGCGCTGCCCGGCGCACTGTGCTCAAGCGAGGCGGTGATCGAGCATTTCAGCGTGATCATCGAGCAGTTGCGCATCGCCTGCTTCTGCACCGGCTCGGCGGACCTGGCGGCCCTGCGCCTGGCGCGCATACGGCAGGTAGCGCCGCCGCACTAGAAGCTGGAGTTCAAGGATGAGCCACCTCGCCGTCATCGCACCACCTTTCGCCGGCCATTTCTGGGCGCTGGAAGCATTGGCCGAATGCCTCATCATGCGCGGGCACCGGGTCACCTTCGTCCAGCAGGAGGATGCCCGCGCCCTGCTGCGCCAGCCGCACGTCGAGTTCGCCGCCCTCGGCCAGACCTCGCATCCGCCCGGCTCGCTCACCACGGTCATCAGCCATGCCGGGCATCCCGGTGCTCCGTTCGGATTACGCCGAGTGATCCAAGACATGGCGCGCGGCACCGACATGCTCTGCCGCGAAGGGCCGCAGCTGCTGCGTGCGCTCGGCGTCGAAGCGCTGATCGCCGACCAGATGGAGGCCGCTGGCGGGCTGCTCGCCGAATACCTGGGCCTGCCCTGGGTTTCGGTGGCCTGCGCGCTGCCGGTCAATCGCGAGCCGCGCCTGCCGCTGCCGGTGATGCTCTGGGGCTATGCCGTCTCCCCTTCGGCGAACACCTCAACCGCAGCAGCAGCCGGGTCTACGACTACCTGATGCGGCCCCATGGGAGGATCATCGCCAGGCATGCCGAGGCCTTCGGCCTGCCGCCGCGCGACAGCCTGCACCAATGCCTGTCGCCCTTCGCCCAGATCAGCCAGACCCTCGCCGGCTTCGACTTTCCGCGCCAGGCGGCCCCGGCACACTTCCACCCGGTCGGCCCGCTGCGCTTACCGAACCAGAGCGCAGCGTCGCTGGGTCTGCCAGTCGCCCCTGGGCGGCCGCTCGTCTTCGCTTCGCTCGGTACCCTGCAGGGCGGCCGTTTCGGTCTGTTTCGGCGTATAGCCGCAGCCTGTCGCGACCTGGATCTGCAGCTCCTGCTGGCGCACTGCGGCCGATTGGACTCCGGCCAGGTGCGTGCACTGCACGCGGCGGGCGCTACCTGGGTGACCGACTTCGTCCCGCAGTGTGCGGCCCTGGCCCGAGCCGACGTGGCGATCACCCATGCCGGACTGAACACCGTGCTCGACGCCCTGGTCGCCGGCACGCCGATGCTCGCCCTGCCGATCGCCTTCGATCAGCCAGCGATCGCCGCCCGGGTGGTGTATGCCGGCGCCGGGCTGCGTGCCTCACCGCTGCTGGCCCGGCGCGGCACGCTGCGTCGCCTGCTGCGCCGGCTGCTGGACGAGCCGGCCTTCGCCGCGCATGCCGCCCGGATCGGCGCCGAGGCGCAACAGGCGGGCGGTGCCGAGCGCGCCGCCGACATCGTCGAGGCGGTGCTGAAAAGCGGACGGCCGGTTCTCCATGCCGCGGCCTGACTACGATCTCATCCTGGTCGGCGGCGGCCTGGCCAACGGCCTGATCGCCTGGCGTCTGGCCGAGCTGCGCCCGGCGCTGCGCCTGCTGCTGCTGGAACGGGGCCCGGTGCTCGGCGGCAATCACACCTGGTCGTTCCATCAGGATGATCTGACCCCGCAACAGCACGCCTGGCTGGCGCCGCTGGTGAGTCACCGCTGGCCCGGTTACGAAGTGCGCTTTCCCGAACGACGGCGCACCCTGCACAGCGGCTATGCGTCGATCACCTCCGCGCACTTCGACGCCCAGCTGTGCGCACGCCTCGTCGGTCAGGTGCAACTGGGCAACAAGGTGTGCAGCCTGAGTCCGCAGCGGCTGGAGCTGGCGGATGGCAGCAGCCTCAGTGCCCGCGCGGTGATCGACGGCCGCGGCCCGCGCTCCAGCCCGCACCTGGCGCTCGGCTACCAGAAATTCCTCGGCCGCGAGGTACGCCTGACGGCGCCGCACGGGCTCGACCTGCCGGTGCTGATGGACGCTGGCGTCGCCCAGCGCGAGGGCTACCGGTTCGTCTACCTGCTGCCCTTCGGCCCCGACCGCCTTCTGATCGAGGACACCTACTACGCCGACGGCGCGAGCCTGGCGCCCGCGACCCTGCGCACGCAGATCGACGACTACGCCGCGCAGCATGGCTGGCGCATCCAGGAAGTGCTACGCGAGGAACAGGGCGTGCTGCCGATCGTCCTCAGCGGCGATCCCGAGGGCTTCTGCCGGGAAATGGGCGACCAGCCGTGCAGCGGTCTGGCCGCCGGCCTGTTCCACGCGACCACCGGCTATTCGCTGCCCCATGCGGTGCGCCTGGCCGAGCGCATCGCCGTCCTGCCGCAGCTCGACGCCGCCAGCCTGGCCGCAGAAATCCAGGCGATCCTGCACGCCGAGTGGCGCCGCCAGGGCTTCTTCCGCCTGCTCAACCGCATGCTGTTCCTCGCCGGCGCAGCGGAGGACCGCTGGCGGGTCATGCAGCGCTTCTACGGCCTGCCGGAGGCTCTGATCCGGCGCTTCTACGCCGGCCGCCTGCATGCCGGCGACAAACTGCGCATCCTCGCCGGCAAGCCGCCGGTGCCCCTCGATCAGGCGCTGCGGGCGGCGCTGGCCGGGACCTGCATCGACAAGGGAGTTGAAATGAGCACAGGGAAACACGCCGTGGTGATCGGCGCCGGCTTCGGCGGCCTGGCTCTGGCCATCCGCCTGCAGGCTGCCGGGATCCAGACCACGATCTTGGAGAAGCGCGACAAGCCGGGCGGCCGCGCCTACGTCTACGAGGACCAGGGCTTCGTCTTCGACGCCGGCCCCACAGTGATCACCGATCCCGCCGCGCTGGAGGAGCTGTTCACCTCGAGCGGACGGCGCCTGGCCGACTACGTCGAGCTGCTGCCGGTCAGCCCCTTCTACCGGCTGTGCTGGGAGGACGGCAGCCACTTTGATTACATCAACGACCAGGCCCTGCTGGACAACCAGATCCGGTCACGCAATCCGGCGGACGTCGACGGCTACCGGCGCTTTCTCGACTATTCCCGGGCTGTGTTCGAAGCCGGTTACCTGAAGCTCGGCAGCGTGCCCTTCCTGACTTTCGACCGCATGATCACGGCCGCGCCGCAGTTGGTCCGGCTGCAGGCCTGGCGCAGTGTGTACGGGATGGTTTCGTCCTTCATCGAGGACGACAAACTGCGTCAGGCCTTCTCCTTCCATTCGCTGCTGGTCGGCGGCAACCCCTTCGCCACCTCGTCGATCTACGCGCTGATCCATGCCCTCGAGCGGCGCTGGGGCGTATGGTTCCCCCGCGGCGGCACCGGCGCCCTGGTGCGCGCCCTGGTGCAACTGTTCGAGGAGCTCGGCGGACAGCTGGAGCTGAATGCGCCGGTGGCGCGCCTGGCCTGCGAGGGCCGGCGCCTGAGCGCGGCGATCTGTGCCGATGGCCGCGCTTCGCGGCCGATGCCGTCGCCTCCAACGCCGACGTCGTGCACACCTACCGCGAACTGCTCGGCCAGCACCGGCGCGGCCACCGGGAGGGCCGCAGGCTCGCCGGCAAGCGCTTCAGCATGTCGCTGTTCGTCGTCTACTTCGGCCTGAAGCGCCAGCACGCGCACCTGCAGCACCACACGGTGTGCTTCGGCCCGCGCTATCGCGGCCTGATCGAGGAAATCTTCAAGGGCACGGCCCTGCCCGAGGATTTCTCCCTCTACCTGCACGCGCCCTGCGTCACCGACCCTTCGCTGGCGCCGCCGGGCTGCTCCGGCTTCTACGTGCTGGCGCCGGTGCCGCATCTGGGACGCGCCGCCATCGACTGGGCGCAGGAAGGACCGCGCTACCGCGACCGCATCCTCGCCTATCTGGAACGCCACTACATCCCCGGCCTGCGTCAGGACCTGGTGACCTGCCGCACCTTCACCCCGCTGGATTTCCGCGACGAGCTGAACGCCCACCTGGGCTCGGCCTTTTCCCTGGAGCCCACCCTGACCCAGAGCGCCTGGTTCCGTCCGCACAACCGCGACGACGAGATCGCCAACCTCTACATCGTCGGCGCCGGCACCCATCCCGGCGCCGGCCTGCCCGGGGTGGTCGGCTCGGCCAAGGCCACGGCGGGACTGATGATCGAGGAGCTGACTGGATGAACGACGCCCTGTTCGAACACGCCAGCCGGAGCATCGCCGCAGGCTCGAAGAGCTTCGCCGCCGCCGCCCGGCTGTTCGATGCATCGACCCAGCGCAGCACGGTGCTGCTCTACGCCTGGTGCCGGTACTGCGACGATGTGGTCGACGGCCAGTCCCTCGGCTTCGGCAACGGACTGCCCGGCGCCGATCCGGCCTGTCTAGCCCGGCTCGAGGAAGCCACCCGCCGCGTCTGCGTCGGCGGTTCTCCCGAAAGCCCCGCCTTCGCCGCACTGCAGGAAGTGGTCCGCCGGCACGGCATTCCCGAGCGCTACCCGCTCGATCACCTGGCCGGCTTTCGCATGGACGTGGAGGGCCGGCGCTACCACAGCTTCGCCGACACCCTGGAGTACTGCTACCACGTCGCCGGGGTGGTCGGCGTGATGATGGCGCTGGTCATGGGCGTGCGCGACGAGGATACCCTGGACCGCGCCTGCGACCTGGGCCTGGCTTTCCAGCTGACCAACATCGCCCGCGACATCCTCGACGACCATGCCATCGGCCGCCTCTACCTGCCGGCGCAGTGGCTGGATGAAGCCGGCGTGCCGCCCGAGGCGCTGAGCGCCCCCCGGCATCGCCCGGCGCTGGCACGGCTGGCCGGGCGTCTGGTGAATGCAGCCGAGCCCTACTATGCCTCGGCGCTCGGCGGATTGGCGGCTCTGCCGCCACGCTCGGCCTGGGCCGTCGCCACGGCGCGGGCGGTCTATCGGCAGATCGGGATCAGGGTGAAGGCGGCCGGTCCCGCTGCCTGGGACTCGCGCCTCGCCACGAGCAGGACGGACAAGCTGTGGCTGGCCTCCGTCGGCGGCCTGCAGGCGCTGGTCTCGCGCCTCGGCAGGTCTAGTCCGCGGCCCGTGGGCCTGTGGACCCGGTCGCGGCCGGACCCTGCAACGGCCCGCCATGCAGGCGTCGCAGTTCCCCCCTGAGAATGTCCAGCCTGGGCGCATACAGGAAACCGAAGGAGACGCAGCCATCGCGTCCCGGCACCGCATGGTGCAGCCGGTGCGCCTGGTACAAGCGCTTGAGGTAGCCGCTGCGCGGCACGTAGCGCAGCCCCCAGCGCCGATGCACCAGGGCGTCGTGGGCGAGGAAATAGAGAAGGCCGTAGAGGGTCATGCCGGCGCCGACCCACTGTAGCGGCCAGAGACCGGCGGTGCCCAGGGCGATCAGCAGGATGGCGAGGCCGGCGAACACCAGCGCATAGAGATCGTTTTTCTCGAACGGGCCCTGGCGCGGCTCGTGGTGCGAGCGGTGCCAGCCCCAGCCCCAGCCGTGCATCACGTACTTGTGCGAGGCCCAGGCCACCGCCTCCATCATGGCGACGGTGGCGAGCACGATCAGGGTGTCGAGCAGCAGGCGCATGGCAGATCTTCGGCAGTGGAGGTGCCCTCAGTCTAGAAGATGCCGGCTGCGGACAACCCCCGGACGTCAATCCTCGCTGATCACGATCTTCGGCATCGACTGGGCGACGATCTGCCCGCTCTGGGCGATGCGCGCGCCGACGGTGCGGGCCATCTGCTGGTAGATCAGGGTGACCGGGCTGTCCGGATCGGCGATCACCGTCGGCCGCCCGGCATCGGCCTGGCTGCGGATGTCCATGGACAACGGCAACGAGGCGAGCAGCTCGACGTTGTACTGGGCCGCCAGCTTCTCGCCGCCGCCCTCGCCGAACAGGTGCTCGGCATGCCCGCAGTTGGAGCAGATATGCACGGCCATGTTCTCCACCACGCCGAGCACCGGGATGTTCACCTTGCGGAACATCTCCACGCCCTTTTTAGCGTCCAGCAGGGCCAGGTCCTGCGGCGTGGTGACGATCACCGCGCCGGCCACCGGCACCTTCTGCGCCAGGGTCAGTTGGATGTCGCCGGTGCCGGGCGGCATGTCCACCACCAGGTAGTCGAGGTCGTCCCAGTCGGTCTGGGTGGCCAGTTGCAGGAGCGCGCCGGAAACCACCGGCCCGCGCCAGACCATGGGCGTGTTGTCGTCGGTGAGGAAGGCCATCGACATCAGCTGCACACCGTGGGCTTGCAGCGGGACGAAGGCCTTCTGGTCGCGGACCTGCGGCCGGGTGCCCTCGGGAATACCGAACATGATGCCCTGGCTGGGACCGTAGATGTCCGCATCCAGCATGCCGACCCGCGCGCCCTCGCGGGCCAGGGCCAGGGCCAGGTTGGCGGCGGTGGTGGACTTGCCCACCCCGCCCTTGCCAGAGGCCACGGCGATGACGTTCTTCACCCCATGCAGTCCCTGCACCTGCCCCAGTGCCTGATGCGGAGCGATCGTGCAGTCCACCTGCACCCTGGCTTCGCTCACGCCCTCGAGATGTTTCAGGCCGGCTTCGAGCAGCTGCGCCCAGCCGTCCTTGAACAGTCCGGCGGCATAGCCGAGCTCCAGGCGCACGCCGACCTGGCCATCCTGAATGGTGATGTCGCGGACGCAGCCGGCACTGACCGGGTCCTGCTTGAGATGCGGATCGAGATACTGGCGCAGTGCGGTTTCCACTGCTTCGCGGGTAACGGACATGGACTACTCCCGGGAAAGACCGACTAAAACAGATGGCCATGATAGCCGAGCCCGGCCCGATCGCCATGTCCGGCGGACATCCCCGTGGAAAGCACCTCCCCGCGGCCCCGCGCGGGTGAAAAAAAACCGCCGCGGCTTTACACTCGCGGACTTTCCCTTCCGCAATCCCGACTGCACAGACCATGTCCGAAGCTCGCCAGATCCTCGTCACCAGCGCCCTGCCCTATGCCAACGGCTCGATCCACCTGGGCCACATGCTCGAGTACATCCAGACCGACATCTGGGTGCGCTTCCAGAAGCAGCGCGGCAACCAGTGCGTGTACGTCTGCGCCGACGACGCCCACGGTTCGGCGATCATGCTGCGCGCGGAGAAGGAAGGCATCACCCCGGAACAGCTGATCGCCTACGTACAGGCCGAGCACAGCACCGACTTTGCCGACTTCCTGGTCGACTTTGACAACTTCCACTCGACCCACGCGGAAGAAAACCGCGCGCTGGCCGGGCTGATCTACACCCGTCTGCGCGATGCCGGACATATCGCCACCCGCTCGGTGACCCAGTATTTCGACCCCGAGAAGGGCATGTTCCTCGCCGACCGCTTCATCAAGGGCACCTGCCCGAAGTGCGGCGCCGAGGACCAGTACGGCGACAACTGCGAGAAGTGCGGCGCCACCTACGAGCCGACCGAGCTGAAAGACCCGCGCTCGGCGATCTCCGGCGCCACCCCGGTGCTCAAGGACTCCAAGCACTTCTTCTTCAAGCTGCCGGACTTCGAGACGATGCTCAAGGAGTGGACGCGCAGCGGCACCCTGCAGGACGCGGTGGCCAACAAGATCGCCGAATGGCTGGACGGCGGCCTGCAGGAGTGGGACATCTCCCGCGACGCACCGTACTTCGGCTTCGAGATTCCCGACGAGCCGGGCAAGTACTTCTACGTCTGGCTGGACGCACCGATCGGCTACATGGCCAGCTTCAAGAACCTCTGCACGCGCCGTCCGGAGCTGGACTTCGACGCCTTCTGGAACAAGGACTCCACCGCCGAGCTGTACCACTTCATCGGCAAGGACATCGTCAACTTCCATACCCTGTTCTGGCCGGCGATGCTCGAAGGCGCGGGCTACCGCAAGCCGACGCAGGTTTGCGTGCACGGCTATCTGACCGTCAACGGCCAGAAGATGTCCAAGTCGCGCGGCACCTTCATCAAGGCGCGCACCTACCTCGATCACCTGAACCCGAGTACCTGCGCTACTACTACGCCAGCAAGCTGAGCCGCGGCGTCGATGACCTCGACCTCAACCTCGAGGACTTCGTGCAGAAGGTCAACTCCGATCTCGTCGGCAAGGTGGTCAACATCGCCAGCCGTTGCGCCGGCTTCATCCACAAGGGCAACGCCGGCGTGATGGTCGACGCCAACCCCGAGCCCGAGCTGTGGGACGCCTTCCAAACCGCCGCCCCGGCCATCGCCGAGGCCTACGAGCAGCGCGACTTCGGCCGCGCCATGCGCGAGATCATGGCCCTGGCCGACCGTGCCAACGCCTGGATCGCCGACAAGACGCCCTGGGCGCTGAGCAAGGTCGAGGGCAAGCAGGCCGAGGTGCAGGAAATCTGCGCTTTCGGCATCAACCTGTTCCGCCAGTTGGTGATCTTCCTCAAGCCGGTGCTGCCGAACCTCTCCGCCGCCGCCGAGGCCTTCCTCAACGTGGCCCCGCTGAGCTGGCAGGACCACAAGCTGCGCCTGGCCAACCACCCGCTCAACCCGTTCACCCCGCTGATGACCCGTATCGAACCTGCGAAAATCGACGCCATGATCGAAGCCTCCAAGGAAGACCTCGCCGCCCAGTCCACCGAAGCCGCTGCCCCGACCGGCAACGGCGAGCTGGTCAAGGAGCCGCTGGCCCCGGAAATCAACTTCGACGCCTTCGCCGCCGTGGACCTGCGCATCGCGCTGATCGAGAAGGCCGAGTTCGTCGAGGGCGCCGACAAGCTGCTGCGCCTGACTCTGGACATCGGCGATGCCAAGCGTAACGTGTTCTCCGGCATCAAGAGTGCCTACCCGGAGCCGAGCAAGCTGGAAGGCCGTCTGACCCTGTACGTCGCCAACCTGGCACCGCGCAAGATGAAGTTCGGCCTGTCCGAGGGCATGGTGCTGGCCGCCGGCCCCGGCGGCGAGGAAATCTTCCTGCTCAGCCCAGACGCCGGCGCCAAGCCGGGCCAGCGCGTACACTGAAGCCCGCCGGGCTGGGAACCGCTAGCGGTTTTCAGCCCAATCCCTCCCCTCAGAAGTTTTTCCGGACAACCTTCGCGGTTGTCCACCCTGGCGCCTTCCCCGATAATGGGCGCCTTTTCTCCCCCGCTCCCAGCCCGCGTGACGGTGCCCCCGCGATGACCGAACTCGTCCTGATCCTGCTTGGCGCCATTCTGGTCAACAACTTCGTGCTGGTGCAGTTCCTCGGCCTCTGCCCATTCATGGGCGTGTCGAAGCGGATCGAGACGGCCATCGGCCTCGCCCTGGCCACCACCTTCGTGCTGACCCTGACGGCCATGTGCAGCTATCTGCTGCAGCGCTACGTGCTCGAGCCGCTGGATCTGGAATACCTGCGCACCATCGCTTTCATCCTGGTGATCGCCGTGGTGGTGCAGTTCACCGAGATGCTGGTGAACAAGACCAGCCCACTGCTCTACCGCGTGCTCGGTATCTTCCTGCCGCTGATCACCACCAACTGCATCGTGCTCGGCGTGGCCCTGCTCAACGCCAACAAGGCCGGTTTCGGTTTCATCGAGTCAGGCCTCAACGGCTTCGGTGCCGGTCTCGGCTTTTCCTTGGTGCTGGTGCTGTTCGCCGCCATGCGCGAGCGCATCGCCATCGCCGACGTGCCCAAACCCTTCAAGGGCGCAGCCATAGGGCTGATCACCGCCGGTCTGATGTCCCTGGCCTTCATGGGCTTTTCCGGGCTGATCAAGCCATGACCGCCGTACTCGCCCTGTTCCTGCTGTGCCTGATCTGCGGCGCCATCCTCGGCTACGCGGCGGTACGCTTTCGCGTCGAGGGCAACCCCATCGCCGAGCAGATTAACGCGCTGCTGCCGCAAACCCAGTGCGGCCAGTGCGGCTATCCCGGCTGCAAGCCCTACTCCGAGGCCATCGCCGCCGGCGACAAGATCAACAAGTGTCCGCCCGGTGGCGAGGCGACCATCCAGGCCCTGGCCGAGCTGCTGGACCTCGAGCCCGAACCACTGGATGCTCCCGAAGGTGAGAAACCGCAGATGGTCGCCCGCATTCGCGAAGCGGAGTGCATCGGTTGCACCAAATGCCTGCAGGCCTGCCCGGTGGACGCTATCGTCGGTGCAGCCAAACACATGCACACGGTGATCGCAGCCGAATGCACCGGCTGCGATCTCTGCGTCGAGCCCTGCCCGGTGGACTGCATCGACATGCTTCCGGTCGCCAGCTCCCTGCAAAACTGGAAATGGGATCGGCCCCTGCCTCCCGGCCGGCTGATCGCCAGCGATCGGGAGCGGGCAGCATGAACGAAGTGAAAATCTGGGATTTCCATGGCGGCATCCACCCGCCAGAGCGCAAGGAGCTCTCCAACCGCACGCCGATCCAGCCGGCGCCTCTGCCTGCGCGCCTGATCCTGCCGCTCGGTCAGCACATCGGTGCTCCTGCCGTACCGATCGTCGCGGTTGGCGAGCGGGTACTCAAGGGCCAGCCGATCGCCGCCGCCAGCGGACGGGTCAGCGCTCCTCTGCATGCGCCGACCTCGGGCACCGTGAGCTTCATCGGTCTGCAGCCCTATCCCCATGTTTCCGGCATGCTCGCGCCGGCCATCGTCATCGACAGCGACGGGCTGGACGAGTGGAGCACACCGGCACCCTGCGCCGACTACCGCAGCCTGGAGCCTGCGGTACTGCTGGAGAAGATCCGCCAAGCCGGCATCAGCGGCCTGGGCGGCGCCGGCTTCCCAACCGCGACGAAGCTGGCGGCACGCCCGCAGGGGAAGATCCACACGCTGATCATCAACGGCGCCGAGTGCGAACCCTACATCACCGCCGACGACCGGCTGATGCGCGAAAGAGCGACCGAGCTGGTCGTCGGCATCGAGATCCTCGTCCGACTGATCCAGCCCGGGCAGGTGCTGATCGGTATCGAGGACAACAAACCCGAGGCCATCGCTGCCGTGCGCTCCGCTCTCGGCGAGCGGCCGTTCGACCTGCGGGTGTTGCCGGCCAAGTATCCGTCCGGCGGCGAGAAGCAGCTGATCGAGATCCTGACCGGCCGGCAGGTGCCGAGCGGCGGCCTGCCGACGGACATCGGCATGCTCTCCCAGAACGTCGGTACCTGTGTCGCCATCCACGACGCGGTGCTCTTGGGCCGCCCGCTGATCTCGCGCATCGTCACCCTGACCGGCGAAGCCCTGGCCCGGCCGATGAACGTCGAGGCCCTGCTCGGTACGCCGGTGGGCGAACTGCTGGCCTTCGCCGGGCTGGACGAAGCGCGCATGGATCGGTTGATCATGGGCGGTCCGATGATGGGCTTCACCCTGCCCTCCCTCGACGTGCCGCTGGTCAAGACCGGCAGCTGCCTGCTGGCGCCGACCCGCAGCGAACTGCCGCCTCCGCCACCGGCGTTGCCGTGCATCCGCTGCGGCGCCTGCGCCGATGTCTGCCCGGCCAGCCTGCTGCCGCAGCAGCTGCATTTCTTCGCCCTCGGCCAGGAGCACGGGCAGCTCAGGGCGCACAACCTGTTCGACTGCATCGAATGCGGCGCCTGCGCCTATGTCTGCCCTTCCAGCCTGCCGCTGGTACAGCATTACCGCGTGGCCAAGGCGGAAATCCGCGAACTGGAGCAGAAGCAGCACAAGGCCGAGCACTCCCGGCGGCGTTTCGAGCTGCGCCAGGAGCGTCTGCGCAAGGTCGAGGAGCAGAAGGAAGCCGAACGCCAGGCTCGCGTCGAGAAGGCCGCACAAGCCAAGGCGGTACGAGCGGAGAGCGCCTCGGTTCCCCATCAGGAGACTCCGCTCGCTAGTCAGTCCAGCCAGGTAGCAGGACTCTCGGAGCAGCAGAAGAAACTGAAGATAGAGGCCAGCATGGCCCAGGTCGCGCTCAAGAAAGCCGAGAAGCAGCTCGCCGCCCATGCCACGGCAGCATTGGAAGCCCAGGTTGCCGAGCTGCGTAGCGCTGCGGAAGCGGCTCAACAGGCCCTTGAGACAATCATGGCAACCGCTCCGGCGGTAGTGCCGGCAAGCGACATGGCGCTGAAGAAAGCCAAGATCGAGCTGGCAATCAAGCGCACCGAGCTGAAGAAGGGCGAGAAGGCCGGTGCCGACGATGCCGAGCTGGCGCGCCTGCGCGAAGCCTTGGCCGGTGCCGAGCGGGCTCTGCATGCGGCCGAGGAGGCTTCGGACAGGCCTGCGCCGCAGCTGGTGCGGACGGACAAACGCCCGGTGGACGAGACATTACGGACCTTGAAGACCGAACTCGCCTTCGCCCGTGCCGATCTGCGCAAACTGGAACGAGATGAAACGACCGAGCCGCTTGCACTCGAGTCGGCACGGACGCGCCTGGCCGAAGTCGAACGCCGGCTGCTGGAACACCAACGCAAATAGCCCAGCAGGAACTGCTGGTAGCCGGTTCCCGCGAAATCGGCTCGAAAGCCACGCCCCTGGCAAGTACACAACGGAGCATCCATGGCCCTGCCCCGCATCACTTCGCCCCACATCACGGGCAGCAATCGTACCCGCCAGATCATGCAATTGGTGCTGATCGCCACCCTGCCCGGCCTGTTGACCCTGACTTGGCTATACGGCCTCGGTAGCTTGATCAATCTGCTTTTGGCAAGTGCCGCAGCGCTCGGTTTCGAGGCGGCCGTTCTGCATCTCCGGCAACGCCCGATTCGTCTTTTCCTCAACGACTGCAGTGCTCTGGTCACGGCCGTGCTGTTGGCTCTGGCCCTGCCGCCCTATTCGCCTTGGTGGCTAACCCTGACCGCCTGCGGCTTCGCCATCCTGTTCGGCAAGCATGTCTATGGTGGGCTGGGGCAGAACCCCTTCAACCCGGCCATGGTCGGCTATGTAGTGGCCTTGATTTCCTTCCCCATGCAGATGACTGCCTGGCCGGTGCCCCATGCGGTTGGCTTGATGGAGGGCTTGCAGCAGATCCTCGGCATCGCCGCCATACCCGATGGCTGGAGCCAGGCCACAGCCTTGGATGTGCTGAAAACCAATCGGAGCCTGACGATGGACGAGCTCCAGACGCAGAATCCGGCATTCGGCTACCTGGGCAGCCGAGGAGCGGAATGGGTCAATCTGGCCTTTCTCGCTGGTGGGCTTTTCCTACTCAAAAGACGTTTGTTCGGCTGGCACGCCCCGCTCGGTATGCTAGGCGCGCTGTTCGTCATGAGTCTGCTGTTCTGGAACGGTTCGGGCTCCGACTCCAACGGCTCGCCACTGTTTCACCTGCTGAGTGGCGCAACCATGCTGGGCGCCTTCTTCATCGTCACCGATCCGGTGAGCGGTGCAACCAGCAATCAGGGACGACTGATCTTCGGAATTGGCATCGGTATCCTCGTCTATGTAATCCGCACCTGGGGCGGTTATCCAGACGCCGTGGCCTTCGCCGTGCTGCTGATGAACCTGGCTGCGCCAACCATTGACTACTTCAGCCGCCCACGTACCTACGGGCATCGCAAGGCAGAGCGCGGCTTCAAGGTAGGAGATTGAACATGCCCATGCCCGAAATCAGCCGCTCGATGCTGAAGAACAGTTTGATACTGGGACTGTTTGCAGTCGCTACGGTCGGCACTGTCTCCTTGCTTCGCCACGGCACGCTCGAGCGCATCCAGGCTGCCGAGCGACACGCCCAAAGCCGTGCCTTGGGCGAGCTTCTCCCAGCCGGCAGCTACGATAACGACCTGCTTACCAGCAGCATCATGATCAACGAGCCGCTGCTTGGCCATCGGGCTCCACAGCCAGCCTATCTCGCCCGCAAGGATGGCCAGATCACCGCAGTGATCCTTCCGGCTACGGCTCCGGACGGTTACAGCGGTGCCATCCATTTGCTGATCGGCGTGCAGCCTGAGGGCCGACTGACTGGAGTGCGGGTCCTTGCACACCACGAAACCCCTGGCTTAGGAGACCGAATCGAACTGGCCAAAAGCTCGTGGATTCGGGGTTTCGAAGGCAAGTCTCTCGAAAGCCCCGATGAGCTCGGTTGGACCGTAAAAAAAGACGGCGGAGACTTCGACCAGTTCGCCGGTGCCACTGTCACTCCACGGGCGGTGGTCAAGGCGGTGCATCAAACCTTGCAATATTTCCAAGCGAACAAGGCCATGCTGTTGAATGCTCAACTCTCCGAACAGCGAGGAAATAGACCATGAGCCAGCCCAGCTATCGCGACTTGAGTTTTAATGGCCTGTGGAAGAACAATCCCGCACTGGTCCAGTTGCTCGGACTCTGCCCACTGCTTGGAGTGAGTAACTCCACGGTCAACGCACTGGGACTTGGACTAGCAACTGCGCTGGTGCTGAGCTGCTTCAATATCGCCGTATCGCTGGTACGCAATGTAGTGAACACCGCCATACGCCTGCCGGCCTTCGTGATGATCATCGCTGCGCTGACCACCTGCATTGAGCTCTTGATGCAAGCCTTTACTTATGAGCTGTATCAAATTCTCGGTATCTTTATCCCATTGATCACCACCAATTGTATAATTCTCGGTCGTGCCGACAGTTTCGCCGCTAAGAATTCTCCCCTACTGGCTGGCTTCGATGGATTGATGATGGGGCTGGGCTTTGCAGGGGCATTGATTGTGCTAGGCGGGCTGCGCGAATTGTTCGGTACCGGAGCATTATTTGCCAATATGCATCTTCTGTTCGGCTCCATGGCGGACAATTGGCATATTGTCCTGATCGAGGACTACAAGGGTTTCCTACTGGCTATATTGCCGCCAGGAGCTTTTATCATGCTTGGTCTCATGCTTGCCCTGAAAAATCGGCTCGACGAACAGCGGACCGAGCACGCCAAAGCTTCGCAAGCACAAACTCCCGCACCAAACCGACGTGTGCGAGTGACCGGAGTAATCGAATAAATTCCCAACCAGAAGTCCATCTCAGTATGAACGCTGCCAAACGCCGGGAAATCTTCCGCCGCTTTCAAGAAGACAATCCTACTCCCACCACAGAACTGGTTTACAACTCCCCTTTCGAGCTGCTGGTAGCAGTGATCCTCTCCGCCCAAGCTACCGACGTTGGGGTGAACAAGGCCACGGCTAAGCTCTTTCCAATAGCCAATACGCCGGAGGCCATATCAGCTCTGGGTGTTGCAGGACTGAGCGAATACATCAAGAGTATTGGCCTGTTCAACAACAAGGCCAAAAATATTATCGAAACCTGCCGTATCCTCATTGAAAAGCACAACAGCCAGGTTCCCGATAATCGAGAAGCCCTAGAAGCATTGCCTGGGGTCGGTCGCAAGACAGCTAATGTGGTACTCAACACGGCCTTTCGACATTTCACCATGGCTGTGGATACGCACATCTTTCGGGTCAGCAACCGCACCCATATCGCACCTGGCAAGAATGTACTGGAAGTTGAACGCAAGCTGGTCAAGCTGGTGCCCCAGGAGTATCTCCTGGATGCCCACCACTGGTTGATCCTGCATGGTCGCTACATATGCAAGGCTCGCAAGCCACTATGCGGCATTTGCCGCATTGAAGACTTGTGTGAATACAAACATAAGACACTCAATGATTAAATTTATATCTTAACTAGATAAAGTCAATTGAAAAAATCTTTTTTACCCTCCCAGACTTTGTCGCTATAAGAAGCGCCATAGCGTCCATAGCTTGGAGTACACATATGTCCACCGATAAAGCCGACATTGAACTTGATGATGATTTTGCCGTAGAGGAAGCGGAGGAAGCTGGAGCCGAAGTTGAAACAACCAAAACCAATCTAACCAAGCGCCGCATCATAGATAACTATCTTGAGGAGCGCCGCCTGCAGAAAGACCTTAGCGACTATGATTTTGATATATGAATGCGATTTTTAAAAACAATTAATCGCTAATGCTAGGTTAGCCTACTTCTTGTTGCTTGCCTAAAATCAACTTGATTGATTACCGGCAATAATCAACCTGTGCCTGCAAGCAATGTTTCGCCCTAGAGATCAAGCCCTCTCTATTTCAATAAGGCATAGACAGCCCAACACAAAATGGATGGCTTCTAGCCTTCTCCTGCCTCCGTATAGCTTTCAAAAGCATAACCCTTTAATTTAGCAATGTATTGAATATCATAGTTATGGCTTGCTATCTCAGCATATTTCTTTCTGAAATTGATCCTCAAATATTTCGACTATAGAAGAGTTATACATGCGCCTCCTACACACCATGATTCGGGTTACCAATTTGGAAAAATCGATCGACTTTTATACTCGCGTCTTGGGCATGAGTCTTCTTAGAAGACACGATTACCCTGATGGGAAATTTACTTTAGCTTTTGTTGGATATGGAAAAGAAGAGGAAAGCGCTGTTATCGAGCTGACATATAACTGGGATATTGATAAATATGATATAGGTACAGGATTTGGTCATATAGCTATAGCTGTCGATGATGCCTACAAGGCTTGTGAGGATATCAGGCAAAATGGCGGAAACGTGGTTAGAGAGGCAGGCCCCATGAAACATGGGACGACAATTATTGCTTTTGTAACTGACCCAGACGGCTACAAGATCGAGCTTATTCAAGAAAATCAAGCTTGAATAAGCAGGCAATAATGAGACCCTTCCCTATCCTGGTCCGGAGAAATACCTAACCAAACAAAAACCCCCGAGCCGTCTGTTGCGGCTCGGGGGTTCGGGATAGGCGCTTGACGATGACCTACTCTCGCATGGGGAAACCCCACACTACCATCGGCGATGCGTCGTTTCACTGCTGAGTTCGGGATGGGATCAGGTGGTTCCAACGCTCTATGGTCGTCAAGCAATTCGGTGGGGACGTCGCGGTCAGGCGCCATCCCGTATCAGGCATGTGATACTGCAGTCTCGGTGGCTTTGCGGTTCAGCCAAATTTTCGGCTCAGTCGGCTTCGACCTCACCCCTGCACCGCCCTGTCGGGGGCCAGATTGTTTGGGTGTTATATGGTCAAGCCTCACGGGCAATTAGTATGGGTTAGCTCAACGCCTCACAACGCTTACACACCCCACCTATCAACGTCGTAGTCTTCGACGGCCCTTCAGGGAGCTCGAGGCTCCAGTGAGATCTCATCTTGAGGCAAGTTTCCCGCTTAGATGCTTTCAGCGGTTATCTTTTCCGAACATAGCTACCCGGCAGTGCCACTGGCGTGACAACCGGAACACCAGAGGTTCGTCCAACCCGGTCCTCTCGTACTAAGGTCAGCCCCTCTCAAATCTCAAACGTCCACGGCAGATAGGGACCGAACTGTCTCACGACGTTCTAAACCCAGCTCGCGTACCACTTTAAATGGCGAACAGCCATACCCTTGGGACCGGCTTCAGCCCCAGGATGTGATGAGCCGACATCGAGGTGCCAAACACCGCCGTCGATATGAACTCTTGGGCGGTATCAGCCTGTTATCCCGGAGTACCTTTTATCCGTTGAGCGATGGCCCTTCCATACAGAACCACCGGATCACTAAGACCTACTTTCGTACCTGCTCGACGTGTCTGTCTCGCAGTCAAGCGCGCTTTTGCCTTTATACTCTGCGACCGATTTCCGACCGGTCTGAGCGCACCTTCGTACTCCTCCGTTACTCTTTGGGAGGAGACCGCCCCAGTCAAACTGCCCACCATACACTGTCCTCGATCCGGATAACGGACCAGAGTTAGAACCTCAAGCATGCCAGGGTGGTATTTCAAGGATGGCTCCATGGGAACTGGCGTCCCCACTTCAAAGCCTCCCACCTATCCTACACAAGCAGGCTCAAAGTCCAGTGCAAAGCTACAGTAAAGGTTCACGGGGTCTTTCCGTCTAGCCGCGGATACACTGCATCTTCACAGCGATTTCAATTTCACTGAGTCTCGGGTGGAGACAGCGCCGCCATCGTTACGCCATTCGTGCAGGTCGGAACTTACCCGACAAGGAATTTCGCTACCTTAGGACCGTTATAGTTACGGCCGCCGTTTACCGGGGCTTCGATCAAGAGCTTCGCTTGCGCTAACCCCATCAATTAACCTTCCGGCACCGGGCAGGCGTCACACCCTATACGTCCACTTTCGTGTTTGCAGAGTGCTGTGTTTTTAATAAACAGTCGCAGCGGCCTGGTATCTTCGACCGGCATGGGCTTACGGAGTAAATCCATCACCCTCACCGGCGCACCTTCTCCCGAAGTTACGGTGCCATTTTGCCTAGTTCCTTCACCCGAGTTCTCTCAAGCGCCTTGGTATTCTCTACCCGACCACCTGTGTCGGTTTGGGGTACGGTTCCTAGTTACCTGAAGCTTAGAGGCTTTTCCTGGAAGCAGGGCATCAACCACTTCGCCTTCGTAAAAGAAGGCTCGTCATCAGCTCTCGGCCTTGAACACCCGGATTTGCCTAAGTGTTCGGCCTACCACCTTAAACTTGGACAACCAACGCCAAGCTGGCCTAGCCTTCTCCGTCCCCCCATCGCAGTAACTAGAAGTACGGGAATATTAACCCGTTTCCCATCGACTACGCTCTTCAGCCTCGCCTTAGGGACCGACTCACCCTGCGTCGATTAACGTTGCGCAGGAACCCTTGGTCTTTCGGCGTGGATGTTTTTCACACCCATTGTCGTTACTCATGTCAGCATTCGCACTTCTGATACCTCCAGCAAGCCTCTCGACTCACCTTCACAGGCTTACAGAACGCTCCTCTACCGCGCATCTTGCGATGCACCCGTAGCTTCGGTGCCTGGTTTGAGCCCCGTTACATCTTCCGCGCAGGCCGACTCGACTAGTGAGCTATTACGCTTTCTTTAAAGGGTGGCTGCTTCTAAGCCAACCTCCTAGCTGTCTAAGCCTTCCCACATCGTTTCCCACTTAACCAGGACTTTGGGACCTTAGCTGACGGTCTGGGTTGTTTCCCTTTTCACGACGGACGTTAGCACCCGCCGTGTGTCTCCCGTGCTGACACTTGCCGGTATTCGGAGTTTGCATCGGTTTGGTAAGTCGGGATGACCCCCTAGCCGAAACAGTGCTCTACCCCCAGCAGTGATACACGAGGCGCTACCTAAATAGCTTTCGAGGAGAACCAGCTATCTCCGAGCTTGATTAGCCTTTCACTCCGATCCACAA
>NZ_AP046059.1:2672500-4387500 GCF_059739045.1 Azotobacter tropicalis | reverse complement strand
ACCGTGTCTCAGTTCCAGTGTGACTGATCATCCTCTCAGACCAGTTACGGATCGTCGCCTTGGTGGGCCATTACCCCACCAACTAGCTAATCCGACCTAGGCTCATCTGTTAGCGCGAGGTCCGAAGAGCCCCCGCTTTCTCCCGTAGGACGTATGCGGTATTAGCGCGAGTTTCCCCGCGTTATCCCCCACTAACAGGCAGATTCCTAGGCATTACTCACCCGTCCGCCGCTCGCCGGCAACCCGAAGGTCCCGCTGCCGCTCGACTTGCATGTGTTAGGCCTGCCGCCAGCGTTCAATCTGAGCCATGATCAAACTCTTCAGTTCAAATCTGCAGGATCCGAAGATCCGATTTTCGGCTCAGCAATCGCAAATAAACTCACGAATTCACGAGTCACTTGTGTTGCTGACAATCTTTCGATCACCAGTCTTACCCACAAGCACCCACACGAATTGCTTGATTCAACTTGTTAAAGAGCGTTTCGCTTGAGCTTTCGTCTCAACCGAGGCCGCGCATTCTACAGCAGCCTTTCGTCCTGTCAAGCGCCTTGCCGAATCGTCTTGCTTTGTCGGCACCGCCTGCCTTGCCTGCCCGACACCCTTTAGCCAACCCCTTGATTTTCAAGGAATTCCGCAGCAGCTGCCCGGCAAGTGGGGCGCATTATAGGGCCTCGACGCGCAACGTCAACAGGAAAGTAGCCATTATTAGCACTACAGTTGCATATTTATATGCTTATTTGCCTTGATGATCTTCCTTCTGGCAAGGGAGATCTCAGATGATTCATGCTTCCATCGAAACCATTTTGGAGCTATGGGCCTCGTCGCTGCAGGACGTCAAGCAGCGCATTAGGCCCTTGTTCACTCAGGAGCGCGTAGCCGCTTCTGCAGCCTTGTTTCTGGATGGCCTGTTGGGTGCCGAGCCGCGCAAGACCGGCTGGATGCGTGCCGAGGCAGCGGGTGATCCCGGCCCCTGGCGACAACAGGCCATTCTGGGGCGCGGCCGCTGGGAGGCCGATGCCTTGCGCGACCTGGTTCGCGACTATGTGCTCGAGCAACTGGCCGACGACGAAGCCGTTCTGGTCCTGGACGAGACGGGCCTTCTCAAGCAAGGCCGTACCTCTTGCGGCGTTGCTCGCCAGTACACCGGCTCGGCCGGCAAGATCGCCAATTGCCAGATCGGCGTCTTTGCCGCCTATGTTTCGCGTCACGGACAGGCCTTCATCGACCGGGCCCTGCATCTGCCCAGGGACTGGACGGCAGACCCCGAACGCCTGGCCGCCGCCCATGTGCCGGAGGACATCGGGCTCTCGACCAAACCCCGGCTGGCCCAGGCCATGATCGAGCGGGCCATCGCAGCGAATACGCCGTTTGCCTGGGTAGCCGCCGACAGCGTCTATGGTGTGGGCCATCTCGAGACCGCCCTGCGACGTGCCGGGTGCCGGGTGCCGGGTGCCGGGTGCCGGGTGCCGGGTGCCGGGTGCCGGGTGCCGGGTGCCGGGTGCCGGGTGCCGAGAAAGGCTATGTGCTGGGCGTCAAGGGTACTCATGCCGTCAAGGCCTGGATCGACCGGCCCTGGATCTCCGGCACGGCCGAGCAGGTGGCGCAGGCGTTACCGCCCTCGGCCTGGAGGCGCTGTTCGGCGGGCGAAGGCAGCCAAGGACCGCGCCTGCATGACTGGGCCTACCTGGAACTGGCGGACCTGGAGGCCAGTGACTACGACTCCCCCGCAACGGGTGTCTGGACACGTGGCCTGCTGATCCGTCGCTGTCTGGTTGGCGGAGAACTGGCCTATTTCACCACGTGGGCACCGGCTGGAACCCCTCTGGAGAAGCTGGCCTGGGTGGAGGGCCATCGCTGGTCGATCGAGAGCGCCTTCGAAACGGCCAAGGGCGAGCTGGGCCTTGATCACAACGAAACCCGCTCCTGGCATGGCTGGTATCGCCATGTCTCGCTGGTCATGCTGGCCTTTGCCCTGTTGGCCCGGGTACGCCATCAGGCCAACGCCCCGGCCCCCAAAACCATCCAGCGGCTGATCGCCCTGACACATCCGAACTGATCCGCTGGTCCATGCGGGAAATCCGGCGAATGGCTACCCGGCTGGCCCAACGACCAATCGCGCCGGCTCACCTCATGGCTTGGTCGCTCTGGCGCAGGAGGCACCCGTTCAGGGCCCAGCAAGCGCATATGAAGGTAAAAATGCAACTGTAGTGCTAGGTTCTGTTGACGTATCAGCGCAGCCATAGCAAAACAGCCGCAAAAGCCAGCATTCCCTTGAAATGGCTGGCCCTCTTCTCATAGCGAGTGGTGATCCGCCGGTAGTGCTTCAGCTTGCCGAACAGGCACTCGATCACGTGCCGCTCCTTGTAGAGATGCCAGTCGCAGGAGCGTTGCTCGATGCGGTTCCGCCTGGCGGGAATGACGGCCTGGATCTGGCGCTCCTTCAGCCAGGCCAGAAGCGGGTTGGCGTCATAGCCCTTGTCGGCCAGCAGTGCCGACGTGGCGATCCCCGCCATGAGTGGGATCGCCTGGCTGATATCGGCCGCTTGGCCTTCCGTCAGGATGAAGCGAATCGGTAACCCCAGCGCATCGGTCAACACATGGATCTTGCTGCTGAAGCCTCCTCGCGAACGCCCCAGTGCCTCCTGGGCCGCAGTACTGCTGGCCGCCCCGGCTGCACAGGCATGGGCACGCACGACGGAGCTGTCGATGCAGACGTGCTGAAGGTCGGCGTCCCGAGCCAGTACCGAGTGAAGCCGGTCCCAGATGCCGAGCCGGCACCAGCGGGTGAAGCGTTTGAAAATGCTGTTCCAGGAGCCGAGGCAACGAGGCAGCATCCGCCATTGAGCGCCGCTGCGTAGTATCCAGAGCACCGCCTCGACAAAGCGGCGACAGCCGAGAGTGCGGGTCAGCCGGATCCCCTTCGTGGCGCTCAGCAGACTTTGGATACGGGACCCGTCGGTATCGCTCAGACGGCTTCTGTCAGTCATGGCAAAAGCCCAGTTTTAGCACTGGGCTTGCGTCAACAGAACCTAGCAGGCTTCGAGGCTAATTCCTGCGCAATCTCTCCCGCATGGCTTTGCTATACAGCATCATCGTTGATTGGTATCAGATTCAGGCGCCGGCGGAGTAGTCGGGGTTGATGGGGTCGGGGTCGGCGCCGGAAGAGTGCTCGGAGCGGGTTCTACCGGCCTATCCTCAATAGTCGGGCTCGGTGGAGGACTAGCGGGAGCGGGTGGTGCCGTTACCTTGTCGTCTTTCGAGGAGTCACAGGCTGCTAGGCCCAAGGTTGCTGTCAGCAGTATGGCGTAAGCAAAGGATTTATGCATAGGGATCTCCTTGATGAGCGATCACGCTAGTCCGTTCGAGCACCCCAACGCCATGAAGTTCAATGGACGACTATTGCATTCGTCATGCATGGCCTATGAGGCAAGGGAGTTGAGTTTATTTATGACTATCGTTCTATGAAGTCTATTGCACCATAGACTATGGTCGCTGCTATTGCTCAGCTATCTGTCCGAAGAAGTGAAATGCCAAGATGGAGATATTTGGCCTTTTTAGGACTGCTACATAGATTCAATAGTTATTAATGGTTATAAATTCATTTCTGAAGCATAAGGTGAAGGCTTGGCTGGCCGGTATGGTGCATTCCGATACGCCAGCTTGAGCGGGTGAACAGAAAAGATTTTTGCATAGGAATACCGAATGGATGAGCTGCTGATCCTGGGAGGCTTGCTATTGATTTTTAGCGGGTTGACTTGGCTGATTAGGCGGGCTTTTTCGGTAAGTCTGTTCTGGGGCTTGGGAGCCTTGCTGCCGCCGATGACGCTAATCTTCATGCTGTTCAAATGGCGAAAGTCTTCCAATCCAGTGACGTTGATAGCTTTGGGTATCATCCCTTTGGTCGTAGGTTTCGCTATGCTGGCCAACCGTGACGCCGAGCGGCTAGATGCGATCCTGCGGTTAGATTGGCTTAAGGGGGATATCGATATAAAGCTGGTGCCTGAGCTTGGGATACATCTGTATGGTGAGCTCAATGGACGGCCGTTCACTCCGCAAGAAGGAGAGTTAATTGGAGACGTGTTGACTCTGCGCGAGCATGATAATTCTTCTACGCGACGGGAGATCAAGATCTATCTATCCTCTACACCGTCTGGCCCGGTGCATATCAATATCCTGCCCGAAGACCAAGGGCAATTGCCTCGGATTGAGCTCATAGGTTCAGCTTCGGATTTAACTCAGCCAGAGTATCAGCGACTTGATCGAGGGTACACCTTGCACCTTGATCTTGGTCACAAGGAGCCAAATCTGCTGGTCGGTGATTTTCATTTGGTTTTGCCAAAGCGATTCCAAACGAGTCTGAGCGGCCGGGTTGAGTTGTTTGCTAACCGACTACGATATCGCCATGGAAAAATCGATCTTCATTTTGACTCAGAAGAAACACTTGATTATGTGATCAAAGAACATTTAGTGCGTCGCTTCGCGACGGATATGGTATATCTCTATAAAACTTCCCGCGTTTCATTGCCTGCTAGGCAGTTGGAGGTTGATGTGGAGGCTTCTGTCAATAATAAGATGCATCGTATTCGTTTGAATATGAGCAAAGATGAGTTGCGTGGCTGGCAGGTCGAAGGAGATCGATTTCCTTCGCTTCCTTCTGCTATCGGCAAGTCGGAGAGCGCTGCCGTGGTCAAGCTCCAATCGAGTGTGGCTCCGGGGACAGCTGATAAAAAGCAGAGTTTCTCTTTGCAGCGTCTACAACTCAGTCCGATCGAGTTCCAGCAGTTACGTATGCGTATCATCACTGTGGAAGGGGGAACTGCCGACGGAGTTTTTGCGAAAATCGATGAGAATGGATACCTCGTCTTGCAGCGCCACCTGCGAGGTGGGGGGAGTGCTAGCTACAAGCTCAGCCCACAGAGCATCCAGTCTATCGAGTTGCTGGACCCTTGAGGCCTCACCCGCATCGGGCTGCTTGAAATCCTGCCGCGATACCCCATCTACAGGATAATTATTGGATTTCGGCATATGCCATCTGTATGGAGTCAGACGACCATGAGTGTGGAAACTCAAAAAGAAACGCTGGGCTTCCAGGCCGAGGTGAAGCAATTGCTTCATCTGATGATTCATTCGCTCTATTCCAATAAGGAGATCTTTCTCCGCGAGCTTATCTCCAACGCTTCCGATGCTACTGACAAGTTGCGTTTTGAGGCCTTGTCCAAGCCTCAGTTGCTCGAAGACGATGCGGAGTTGAGAATTCGCATAAGTTTTGATAAGGACGCCAAGACCATCACGCTTGAAGACAATGGTATTGGTATGAGCCGCGAAGAGGCGGTCACCCATTTGGGAACCATTGCCAAATCTGGTACAGCCGATTTCTTGAGAAGCCTTTCTGGTGATCAGAAAAAAGATGCTCATTTGATTGGCCAGTTTGGTGTGGGTTTTTATTCTGCCTTTATCGTTGCTGACAAGGTCGAAGTGTTCAGTCGTCGCGCTGGTTTGCTAGCCAGTGAGGGTGTGCATTGGGCATCTCAAGGCCAGGGAGAGTTTGAAGTTGCGACAATCGAAAGGCCGGAGCGTGGAACCAAGGTCGTCCTGCATTTAAAAAGTGGAGAGGAAGAGTTTGCTGATGGGTGGCGCTTGCGCAATATTATTAAAAAATACTCCGATCATGTCGCTTTGCCCATTGAACTGCCAAAAGAAAGCTTTGGTGATGAGAAGGACGGCTCGGCTGCAATCGCATGGGAAACTGTGAATCGTGCCAGCGCTTTATGGACTCGTCCCCGTGGGGAAATAAAGGATAGCGAATATCAAGAGTTCTATAAGCATGTGGCTCATGATTTCCAAGATGCTTTGACTTGGAGTCACAATAAGGTCGAAGGTAAGTTGGAGTATACTTCTCTACTTTATGTGCCGAGCCATGCTCCGTTCGATCTTTATCATCGAGATGCACCAAAAGGGCTGAAACTTTATGTGCAGCGCGTGTTCATCATGGATCAGGCAGACGAATTTCTGCCTTTGTACCTGCGTTTTATCAGGGGGGTGGTGGACTCCAATGACCTATCGCTGAACGTATCTCGTGAGATTTTGCAGAAAGATCCTATCATCGACTCGATGAAGTCAGCGCTGACCAAGCGGGCGCTGGACATGTTGGAAAAACTGGCCAAGAGCGAGCCAGAGCAATATAAGAGCTTCTGGAAAGCCTTTGGTCAGGTACTCAAGGAGGGACCGGCAGAGGATTTTGCCAATAGAGAGCGCATCGCGGGTCTTTTGCGCTTTGCTTCGACACGGGATGAGTCTAGCGATCAGTGTGTCTCCTTGGCAGATTATGTGGGGCGAATGCATGCAGGGCAGAGCAAGATTTACTACCTCACAGGCGAAAGCTACATTCAAGTGAAAAATAGTCCTCATCTGGAAATTTTCCGCAAGAAGGAGGTGGAGGTTCTGTTACTGACCGACCATATCGATGAGTGGTTGATGGGATATCTCACTGACTTCAATGAAAAGCAGTTCGTTGATGTTGCGCGAGGCGATTTGGATCTTGGTGAGTTGAATTCAGACGAAGACAAGCAGGTTCAAAATGAGGTCGCCAAGGCCAAAGAGGGGTTGGTTGAGCGGCTGAAAGCAGTGCTTGGTGAGCAAGTGGCTGAGGTTCGGGTTTCGCATCGTTTGACCGAGTCGCCTGCAATTTTGGCCTTGGGTGAGCAGGATCTTGGTCTACAAATGCGCCAGATTCTAGAGGCTAGTGGGCAAAAGATTCCTGATTCCAAACCAATTTTTGAAATTAATCCTATGCATCCATTAATTTTAAAGCTTGACTCTGAAATTGATGAGCGTCGCTTTAGTGATCTTGCGCGCGTGCTCTTTGATCAAGCTGCACTAGCAGCGGGTGATAGCTTGAAAGATCCCGCTGATTATGTACGGCGTCTAAATAACTTATTGATAGAGCTTTCTATTTAATGCGATTTCAGCCAATACCCTGTTCAAGTAGTGAGAGCTGCTTGCAACCTTGATAGGCACAGACTTACTCCATTACCTAGACAATGGCCGGCGGGCGTTCGGGTCTATGAATCGCTCGCTTGCCATGTACCTAGATGTTTGGTCCCGGGGAGTACTGGTCTATAGTATGAGCCTCTCTCGGAGGATGATCCATGGCTCATGGTTCTTCACAAACGCGCCACGACCACGCACGCCATTCGAGCAGAAATACAGCGATTACGAGTTTCGATCGCGACGCTGAGCCGATGCTACCACCTCAACCCCAAGACGGTTCGCAAATGGCGCAGTCGCGACACGGTTGAGGATGCGCCCATGAGGCCCAGCGCCCCGCGCTCGACCTCCCTGACACCGCTACAGGAAGCCGCCGCACTGGTGTTCCGAGAGAAGATGCTCCTGCCTCTGGAGATTGTCTGCATGCGCTGCAACGAACCATTCCCACGCTGACTCGCTCGAGCCTGTACCGCCTCTTCCGGCGCCACGGTGTCAGCCAGCTGCCTCGTGCGAGCGAGCCGGGCCAGGAGAAAAAGCCCTTCAAACGTTATCCGCTGGGTTATCTGCACATCGACATCACTTAGGTTCCGTTGACGCAAGCCCAGTGCTAAAACTGGGCTTTTGCCATGACTGACAGAAGCCGTCTGAGCGATACCGACGGGTCCCGTATCCAAAGTCTGCTGAGCGCCACGAAGGGGATCCGGCTGACCCGTACTCTCGGCTGTCGCCGCTTTGTCGAGGCGGTGCTCTGGATACTACGCAGCGGCGCTCAATGGCGGATGCTGCCTCGTTGCCTCGGCTCCTGGAACAGCGTTTTCAAACGCTTCACCCGCTGGTGCCGGCTCGGCATCTGGGACCGGCTTCACTCGGTACTGGCTCGGGACGCCGACCTTCAGCACGTCTGCATCGACAGCTCCGTCGTGCGTGCCCATGCCTGTGCAGCCGGGGCGGCCAGCAGTACTGCGGCCCAGGAGGCACTGGGGCGTTCGCGAGGAGGCTTCAGCAGCAAGATCCATGTGTTGACCGATGCGCTGGGGTTACCGATTCGCTTCATCCTGACGGAAGGCCAAGCGGCCGATATCAGCCAGGCGATCCCACTCATGGCGGGGATCGCCACGTCGGCACTGCTGGCCGACAAGGGCTATGACGCCAACCCGCTTCTGGCCTGGCTGAAGGAGCGCCAGATCCAGGCCGTCATTCCCGCCAGGCGGAACCGCATCGAGCAACGCTCCTGCGACTGGCATCTCTACAAGGAGCGGCACGTGATCGAGTGCCTGTTCGGCAAGCTGAAGCACTACCGGCGGATCACCACTCGCTATGAGAAGAGGGCCAGCCATTTCAAGGGAATGCTGGCTTTTGCGGCTGTTTTGCTATGGCTGCGCTGATACGTCAACAGAACCTAGCAGTCGATCAACGCATATTCCACCTCGTCCATGACAGCACCCAGTCAGTCTGCCTGCCTGGTTATTCAATCCTGGTGCCCAAGGCCTCCGCATGGCGTTTCCGCACCTTGCCATAGTCCTGCATGCGTCATGGACATTCGAATCGGAATTGACCGACTAACCGCATAAGCCTCTGGTCGTCACAATGTCGGCAGACTTACCTCTATCAAAGTACCTACGCACCGATACTGCCGCTCAGGCACCCCAGGCTTCCGATGTCAGCCATCGCGGAAAAATGGCTCGATTTATGAGGGAGGCTAACTACACTTCCACTGAACTTGGAATCAACAGTCCCTGCCTGGCATGGAGGAAGCCGTCCCACTGCCTCGTGTGATGTTTGCTTTTGCTCATGGATAGGGCTCTTCGTATGGACACCCTGAACAATGTTTCCGACTTCTATCTATTGGTCCGCGTCATCGAAGCCGGCGGCTTCACGGCAGCAGCTACTGAAACCGGCATTCCGCGCTCGCGTCTGAGCCGACGCATCATCGAACTCGAACAGCGCCTGGGAGTACGCCTGCTGAACCGCAGCACCCGCAGCTTTGCTATGACCAGTACCGGCGAGCAGGTATACCGGCACGCACTGGGCATACTGGCCGCCACCGAAGCTGCCGAGGGCGCTGCACGCGAAGTGCAAGGCGGCCCGTCAGGGCTGATTCGCCTGGCTGTTCCCAGCCTGTTGCAGGAGGTGCTCGGAGAGCTTCTACTGGGCTTTGCGAGCAGCCAGCCGAAGGTGCGGCTCGCCTTGGGGCTGCATAACAACCACACCGAGCTATCCCTGCAGCGCCACGACCTGTTGCTCTATCTGGAGGGACAGCCACCGGACAGCGCCGATATCGTTGCGCACCCCATCGGTCAGGTGCATTTCGTCACCGTTGCCAGTCCGGAACTCTGCAAACGGCTTGGCCACCTGCGCCATCCCGACGAGTTGGACGACCGCAACTGCCTCGGGTTTGGTCCTCCGCAGGCCATCCGCCCGTGGCTGCTGCGCAATGCTGCGCCACGGCTGCTGCGCCAGTCCTGCTTCAGCAGCGACAACCTGCCCCTCCTCCTCGATGCGGCGCGTAACGGGCTCGGCCTGGCCCACCTGCCGTTCTATGCCTGTGCCGGGGACTTGGCCAGCGGCCGCCTGGTCAGACTGTTCGAAGCCCATGAGCCACCAGCTCTGCCCCTGCTGGCACTCACGCCACCGCATCGAGCCATGACGCCGGCCATCCGCGCTTTGATTCAGTTCATCAGATCGAACCTGGAAGAACTCCAGGAACGGGGAATCGTTCTGACCGGCTGATTCGCAAGGCTCAGCCCGTCTGCTCCGAACGGGCTGAGCCCTCTCTTCCGCCGAAGCAGCGACACGAAGACCGAACAGCGGTCCGATATCCGATCGGCGATCATGAATAGCCGCCCGCCCCTCCAGCAAGAGGACCTTTCCTTCGGCAAGCCGTCCGCCCCGGTCTTCAGCCTTCCTTCTCGGCTTCGCGCTGCTGCAACTGCCACATCCGCGCATAACGACCATTCCGCGCCAGCAGCTCCTCGTGAGTGCCGCGCTCGACGATCTGCCCGCCCTCCATCACCAGGATCTGGTCGGCATTCATCACCGTGGACAGGCGATGGGCGATGACCAGCGTGGTGCGGCCGAGCTGGATGCGCTCCAGTTCCTCCTGAATGGCTCGCTCGGACTGGGAGTCCAACGCCGAGGTGGCCTCGTCGAAGATCAGGATGCTCGGGTGCTTCAGGATCGCCCGGGCGATGGCCACGCGCTGCTTCTCGCCGCCGGAAAGCTTCAGGCCGCGCTCGCCTACCTGAGTGTCGTAGCCGTCCGGCAGGCTCTGGATGAACTTGTGGATGTGCGCGATACGGGCAGCGGCTTCCACCTCCTCGCGGCTCGCCTCCGGGCGACCGTAGCGGATGTTGTAGAAGATGCTGTCGTTGAACAGCACCGTGTCCTGGGGAACGATGGCGATGGCCCCGCGCAGCGAGGCCTGGGTCAGCTGGCGGATATCCTGACCGTCGATGAGGATGCGTCCGCCGTCGACGTCGTAGAAGCGGTAGAGCAACCGGGCCAGGGTCGACTTGCCCGAGCCCGAGAATCCCACGACCGCCACGGTGCCGCCGGCCGGGATCTCGAAATCCACATCGTGCAAGATCTGCCGGCGCGGGTCGTAGCCGAAGCGCACCGACTCGAAGCGCACGCTCGGCCGGGTCGCGGCCAGCGGCCTGGCATCCGGGGCATCCTGCACGTCCTGGCGCTCGTCGAGCAGGCCGAACAGCCGCTCCATGTTGGTCAGCGCCTGCTTCACCTCGCGGTACATCATGCCGAGCAGAAACAGCGGCGCGGACAGTTGCAGCAGATAGGCGTTGACCAGCACCAGGTCGCCGACCGTCATGCTGCCGTCCACCACCCCCGCGGCGGCCAGCCACATCATCGCAGTGACGCCGACCGAGACCAGCGCGACCTGGCCGAGGTTGAGCACCGCCAGGCTGGTGGTGGCCTTGACCTTGGCATTCTCCAGGCTCTGCAGATTCTCGTCGTAGCGCGCCGCCTCGTGCGCCTCGTTGTTGAAGTACTTGACCGTTTCGTAGTTGAGCAACGAGTCGACCGCTCGCTCGTTGGCGCGGGTATCGGCCTCCACCGAGGCGCGATAGTAGCGGGTGCGCCACTCGGTGATGGCGAAGGTCCAGCCCCCGTAGGCCAGCAGGGTGGCCAAGGTGATGGCAGCGAAACGCCAGTCGTAGGCCCAGACCAGCACGGTAGTGACCAGGATCACCTCGAGCAGGATCGGGATGATCGAATACAGGGTCCAGTCGAGCAGCTCGGAAATGGCGTTGCCGCCGCGCTCCACGTCGCGGGCCACCCCGCCGGTGCGCCGGCCCAGATGGAACCTTAGGCTGAGCCCGTGCAGATGGCGGAACACCCTGAGCGTGACCTGCCGCGAGGTACGCGCCATGACCCGGGCGAACACCACCTGGCGCAGCTCGGTGAACAGACTGACGCCGATCCGCGAAGCGCCGTAGGCCAGCAACAGGCCTATCGGCAACAGCAGCAGGCTGGGCTCGACGTTGAGGCTGTCGACGATCTGCTTGAGAACGACCGGTACCAGCAGGTTGAGCAGCTTGGCGACGAACACCAGGCCCAGCGCCAGCAGGATGCGCCACAGATAGGGGCGCAGATAGGGCAGTAAATCGGCGATCACCTTGAAATCACCGCGTGCTTCGCGAGCGCGCTGCAGCGGGGCGACATCGGCAGCCGAATGATCTTGGCTCATGAAAGGTTCTCTCGGCGGCTGGGCGACAGACGACTGCAACCTCGATGGCTGTTGCAGCCGGTCGACAGGGGGGAACTCCATCCCGTCTCCGGGCAGTCTACCGAATGCCGGCCTCGGCACGCAGGCTGCGGAACGACACCGCAGCACGCGCGGGTAAGCCCCCGCAGGACCAGCCCCCTTGTTTTCGCCTTGCGACGGGAGGCGGGAACAGGGCAAGGCGCAAGGAGAAAGGTTTGCTCATTTCCCGGAAACGACAGACAACGCAGCCCCCTCATCCAGCCCGTCGCCACAGCGCTCCCGCTTGCCTCATGGAGCGCTTCCAGCGCATCCGCGCCACCAGCGAATCGATCTGCGCACCGCTGCAGATCGAGGACTACGTCATCCAGAGCATGCCCGACGTGAGCCCGCCGAAATGGCACCTGGCCCATGTCAGCTGGTTCTTCGAAGCCTTCGTGCTGCAGCCCTTCGTACGCGGCTACCGGGCGCTGGACGAGGCCTACGACCACTTGTTCAACTCTTACTACGAGACTCACGGCCAACCCTTTCCCCGGGCCAGTCGCGGACTGCTCTCGCGCCCCGGGGTGGCCGAGGTCTACCGCTATCGCCAGCATGTCGACGCGGCCATGGGCGAGCTGCTCGCCCGGCCGCCGGCGGAGCATGCGGCGGAGATCGCCCGCCGGGTCGAGCTGGGCCTGCAGCACGAGCAGCAGCACCAGGAGCTGCTGCTGATGGACATCCTCCACATCCTTGCGCAGAACCCGCTGCAGCCGGCCTACCGTAGCGATCTGCAGCCGGGCCCCACGCAGCTGCCGGACGAACCTCATTGGCAGGATTATCCCGGCGGCCTGCAGCAGATCGGCCACGACGGCGAGGGTTTCGCCTTCGACTGCGAGACGCCGCGGCACCGCCAGTTCGTCGAAGACTTCCGCCTGGCCAGCCGGCCGGTGAGCTGCGCCGACTACCTCGCCTTCATCGCCGACGGCGGCTATGCCCGCCCGGAACTCTGGCTGGCCGACGGCTGGAGCCTGATCCGCCAGGCCGGCTGGCACGCGCCGCTGTACTGGCAGCGCGAGGACGACCGCTGGCTGGAGATGACCCTGGGCGGCCTGCGCCCGCTGGATCTGCAGGCGCCGGTCTGCCACATCAGCTTCTTTGAGGCCGACGCCTATGCCCGCTGGGCCGACGCCCGCCTGCCCAGCGAAGCGGAGTGGGAGGTCGCCGCCCGCGACCGGCCGATCGCCGGCAATTTCCTCGAGAACGACCACCTGCACCCGGTTGGCGCGCCGCAGGGCGCCGCCATCTCTCAGCTGTACGGCGATGTCTGGGAGTGGACCGCCAGCGCCTACCGTCCCTATCCGGGCTTCGAGCCGCTGCCGGGCAGCCTCGGCGAATACAACGGCAAGTTCATGTGCGGGCAGATGGTCCTGCGCGGCGGCTGCTGCGCCACCCCGCAGGCGCATATCCGCGCCAGCTACCGCAACTTCTTCTACCCAGCCATGCGCTGGCAATTCGCCGGGCTGCGCCTGGCCAAGGAGGCTTGAGCGTGTCACTGCCCATCCATTTCCACGATCAGCGCCCGCAGGATGCCGGCCGCTCCCTGCGCGAGGAAGTGCTCGCCGGCTTCGCCGGACAGCCCAAGGCGACGCCGCCGAAGCTCTTCTACGATCGCCGCGGCTCCGAGCTGTTCGAGCAGATCTGCCGGCAACCGGAGTACTACCCGACACGCACCGAGGAGCTGATCCTCGCCTGCGCCGCCCACGACATCGCCGAGATCGCCGGCCAGGACGCCTGCCTGTTGGAGCTGGGCAGCGGCGCCAGCCGCAAGGTGCGCCTGCTGCTGGAGGCCATGCACCCGGCCAGCTACCTGGGCATCGACATCTCCGAGGATTTCCTGCGCGCCAGCACCCAGCGCCTGGCGGCCGACTATCCCTGGCTGGAAGTGCATGCCGCCTGTGCCGACTTCTCCCGGCCGATGAGCCTGCCGGACGGCTTCGCCGGCGAGCATCCGCTGGCCTTCTTTCCCGGCTCCAGCATCGGCAACTTCGATCCCGAGGAGGCCCTGGCCTTTCTCGCCAACCTCCACGAACTGCTGCCGGAAGGCGGCGGCCTGCTGATCGGCGTCGATCTGCTCAAGAACCGGGACGTGCTGGAGGCGGCCTACAACGACCGGGCCGGAGTCACCGCGGCCTTCAACCTGAATCTGCTGGAGCGCATCCGCCACGAGCTGGACAGCGACATCGCGCCGGACAGCTTCGCCCACCGGGCCTTCTTCAACCAGACCGCCTCACGGATCGAGATGCATCTGGTCAGCCTCCAGGCGCAGGACGTCATGATCGAGAACGAGCGTTTTCATTTCGATGCCGGCGAAAGCCTGCACACCGAGAACTCCTACAAGTACACCGCCGAGGGCTTCCGTGCCCTGGCCGGCCACGCCGGCTTTCGCGCCCTGGCCCTGTGGACCGATCCGCAGGCGCTGTTCAGCGTGCACTACCTGCGACGGGCGTGATCGCTTACTCCGCCGGCGGCGTGCGGCGCTTGAGCGGGGCCAGGCCGTCCTGGCTGACCAGGGCCGGCCCCGCGGGCTTGCGCCGCGGGGCGGCCTTGGCAGCCGGCTTCTTGCCGCCCTTCTTGTCGTCGGGCTTTTTCTTCTTGGTGCCGGCGGCCTTGCCGGAGGCCTTGAGGTTCTTCGGCCCCTGATAGCTACCCTTGAGCTCCTTGATGACGCGCCGCTCGAAGCGTTGCTTGAGATAACGCTCGATGCTCGACATCAGGTTCCAGTCGTTGTGGCAGATCAGCGAGATCGCCAGGCCCTCGGCGCCGGCCCGGCCGGTACGGCCGACGCGGTGCAGGTACTCGTCGCCCGAACGCGGCATGTCGAAGTTGATCACCAGATCCAGGCCCTCCACGTCCAGTCCGCGCGCCGCCACGTCGGTGGCCACCAGCACCCGGGCACCGCCCTGCTTGAGCCGCTCGATGGCCAGCTTGCGGTCCTTCTGGTCCTTCTCGCCGTGCAGGACGAACGCCTTCTCGCCGGCGGCGACCAGATGCCCGTAGAGCCGGTCGGCCTGGGCACGGGTGTTGGTGAAGACGATCGCCTTGCGGTAGCTCTCGTGCTCCAGCAGCCAGTGCACCAGGCGCTCCTTGTGGGCCGGATCGTCCGCCGTGACGATCTGCTGGCGGATGGTCTCGGAGAGTTCGCTGACCGCGTTGAGCATCAGGTGCTGCGGCTCGCGCAGCACCTTGGCGACCATCTCGCGCAGACCGGAACCGCCGGTGGTGGCGGAGAACAGCAGGGTCTGCCGGCGGTTGGCGCACTCCTCGACCAGACGCTGCACGTCCTCGGCGAAGCCCATGTCGAGCATGCGGTCGGCCTCGTCGAGCACCAGCACTTCCACCTCCTTGAGATCGAGATGGCCGGCGTTCAGATGCTCGATCAGGCGTCCCGGCGTGGCGATCAGGATATCCGGCACCTTGCGCAGCAGCGCCGCCTGCACCTTGAAGTCCTCGCCGCCGGTGACCAGCCCCGACTTGATGAAGGTGAACTGCGAGAAACGCTCGACCTCCTTGAGCGTCTGCTGCGCCAGCTCGCGGGTCGGCAGCAGGATCAGCGCGCGGATGCTCACCCGCGGCCGGGCATCGCCGATCAGGTCGTTGAGCAGGGGCAGCACGAAGGCCGCGGTCTTGCCGCTGCCGGTCTGGGCGATCACCCGCAGGTCGCGCCCCTCCAGGGCCGGCGGAATCGCCGCCGCCTGCACCGGGGTGGGCTCGACGAAATTCAGTTCGGCCAGCGCCTTGAGCAGACGTTCGTGCAGGGCGAATTGGGAAAACACGGGGCTACCTCGATCGGGACGGATGAAACGGCTGCATAGCCTAACGTGAGTCGAGGCGGAACTCCCGTGCGGAATGCGAAATGTTGCGCAGCTTCGGATGGGCAGCTTGACGGCGCAGCGGCAGCCTGGCTGCAATGACCTGCGACGCGCCCCTCGGCGCCCAGGAGAGCAACACGATATGAGCAAGACTTTCCGCCTGCTGGCGGCCGCCACCAGCCTGACCTTCGCCGCCGCCGCCCACAGCGCGCCCCCTTCGGAGAAAGGACATCACCAGGGCAACCATCACGAAGGCAGCCATCACAGCGGCGACGACCTGTCGGTCAGGGTGCAGGCGCCCAGCATCGACATCGGCCGGGTGCGCATCGTGCTCGGCGAGAACCGCCGCCTGATCGGCGACGCCCAGCCGCTGCCGCCCGGCATCCGCAAGCAGATGGCCCGCGGCAAGCCGCTGCCGCCCGGCATCGCCAAGAACTTCGACGGCCGCCTGACCAGCCAGCTGCCGCATTACGACGGCTACGAGTGGCGCCAGGCGGGCACCGACGTGGTGCTGGTGACTCTCGCCACCGGACTGATCTACGAGGTCCTCCACGACGTGCTGCACTGAGCCGCCGGCTTGCCGGCCCGGGAAGGCTCAAGCCACCTGGGCCAGCTTCTCCTTGGCCCTGGCCAGGCCCTTCTGCTGAAAGTCGCCGCCCATGTTCAGGCCCTCGGCGTGGATGAAGCTGACGTCGTGGATGCCGATGAAGCCCAGCGCCTGGCGCAGGTAGGGCTCCTGGTGATCCAGGGGGCTGCCGGAGTAGATGCCGCCGCGGGCGGTCAGCACGAAGGCGCGCTTGCCGGTCAGCAGACCCTGCGGGCCGTTTTCCGTGTACTTGAAGGTCACCCCGGCACGCAGCACATGGTCGAGCCAGGCCTTCAGGGTGCTGGGAATGGCGAAGTTGTACATGGGCGCGGCCAGCACCAGCACATCGGCGCCGAGCAGCTCCGCGGTCAGCCGTTCGGAGCGCGCCAGCGCCGCCTGCTCCGCCTCGCTCTGCTGTCCGGCGGGCTTGGTCCAGCCGCCCAGGAGGTCGATATCCAGATGCGGCACCGGCTCGTTCGCCAGATCGCGCACGACGATCTCGTCGTCCGGGTGCGCCGCCTTCCAGTTGGCGAGGAACTCGGCGGTGAGCTGACGGGAAACGGAACCTTCCTTGCGGGCGCTGCTTTCGATGACCAGAACACGGGACATGGGCTTCTCCTTCGGTTGTGCGACTCGATGGGGACAGGTTAGAAAGAAGCAGGCCGATAAAAAAGCGCAAAAACCTGCCCGAAACCATCGATAAACCCGATCGATAATCTGACCGCCAAAGCCCCCTGCAGGAACCGACCTGCGGGACGACCAGGCAGAGGACATCCCCATGAAAGCTCCCCGCGTCACCCTGGACCAATGGCGCACCCTGCAGGCGGTGGTCGACCACGGCGGCTTCGCCCAGGCCGCCGAGGTGCTGCACCGCTCGCAGTCCTCGGTCAGCTACACGGTCGCGCGCATGCAGGAACAGCTCGGCGTGCCGCTGCTGCGCATCGAGGGGCGCAAGGCGGTGCTGACCGACGCCGGCACCGTGCTGTTGCGCCGCTCGCGGCAGCTGCTCAAGCAGGCCAGCCAGTTGGAAGACCTCGCCCACCACATGGAACAGGGCTGGGAGGCCGAGGTGCGCCTGGTGGTGGATGCCGCCTACCCGACCCTGCGCCTGGTCCGCGCGCTGACCGCCTTCATGCCGCAGAGCCGCGGCTGCCGCGTGCGCCTGCGCGAGGAAGTGCTCTCCGGGGTCGAGGAGGTGCTGCTGGAGGGCGGCGCCGACCTGGCGATCTCCAGCCTGAGCATTCCCGGTTACCTGGGCAGCGCGCTGAGCGAGGTGGAATTCGTCGCCGTCGCCCATCCCGACCACCCGCTGCATCGCCTGCAGCGCACCCTGAGCGCGACCGACCTGGAAAGCCACATGCAGGTGGTGATCCGCGACACCGGTCGCCAGCAGCCGCGCGATATCGGCTGGCTCGGCGCCGAACAGCGCTGGACGGTGGGCAGCCTGGCCACTGCGGCGACCTTCGTCGGCAGCGGCCTCGGCTTCGCCTGGCTGCCCTGCCACCTGATCGGCCGCGAACTCGTCGAAGGCCGGCTCAAACCCCTGCCGCTGGCGGAAGGCGCCACCCACCGGCCACGCTTTCTGCTCTACGCCGACAAGCACAAGCCCCTCGGCCCGGCCACGCAGATTCTTGTGGAGCTGATCAAGACTTTCGACAGCGCCCCGCTGGATGCGCCCTTCGCCGCGCCCCTGCCCGGCGCCTGAAGCTATCATCCCAGGAGCCGGGAACGCTCCGTCGGCGCACCGGTCTAGCAAGCCACCCCCTGCAGAACCACGAGGAAAGCTCCACATGCTGAAGAAACTCGCCCTTGCCGCCGGTACCCTGCTGCTCGCCACCAACCTGCTGGCCGCGGACAAGCCCCACGTCCTGCTGGACACCAGCCTCGGCGAAATCGAGATCGAACTGGAGGCCGAGAAGGCGCCGATCAGCGTGAAGAACTTCCTCGCCTATGTGGATTCGGGGTTCTACAACGGCACCATTTTCCACCGGGTCATCCCCGGTTTCATGGTCCAGGGCGGCGGCTTCGACGCCGACATGAAGCAGAAGCCCACCCAGCCGCCGATCAAGAACGAGGCCGACAACGGCCTGCACAACGTGCGCGGCACCCTGGCCATGGCGCGCACCCAGGCGGTGAACTCGGCGAACAGTCAGTTCTTCATCAACCACAAGGACAACGCCTTCCTCGACCACGGCGCGCGCGACTTCGGCTATGCGGTGTTCGGCAAGGTGGTGCGCGGCATGGAGGTGGTCGACCAGATCGCCCAGGTGCCGACCGGCTCGCGGGGCATGATGCAGAACGTGCCGCGCGAACCGGTGCTGATCAAGTCGGCGAAGAAGCTCTGATCGCCACCGGCTGAACCGGACGGGGCGGTACTCCCGCCCTATCCCTGCCGGTAGGGCAACTGCCCGCGCGCCTCGTCCGCATAGGCCAGCACCCCGCCCTCCTCCTGCCGCAGGAAATCCGCCACCGCCTGGCGCAGCCCCGGATGCAGCAGGTAATGCCAGGAACGGGTGATCACCGGCTCGAAGCCGCGGATCAGCTTGTGCTCGCCCTGGGCGCCGGCGTCGAAGCGCCGGAGCCCGTGGGCCAGGGCATAGTCGATGCTCTGGTAGAAGCAGGTCTCGAAGTGCAGCCGGTCGAACTCGGCGAGGCAGCCCCAGTAGCGGCCGTACAGGCTGTCGCCGCCGACCAGGCTGAAGGCCATCGCCACCGGGCGATCACCCCGGCGGGCCAGCACCACGCGGATCGCCTCGGGCATGCGCTCGGCCAGCAGGCTGAAGAAGCGGCGCGTCAGATAGGGCGCCTGGCCGCGCACCCGGTAGGTGTTGGCATAGCAGGCATGCACGAAGTCCCATTCGGCCTCGTCGAGCTGGTGTCCCTCGCGCCAGTCGAAGGCGATGCCCTGTCCCGCCACCTGCTCGCGCTCCTTGCGCAGCTGCTTGCGCTTGCGCGAGGCCAGTGCATCGAGGAAGTCCTGGAAGTCCCGGTAGTCGCGGTTGAACCAGTGGAACTGGCAGCCCAGCCGCGGCAGCCAGCCCTCCCGCCCGGCCAGCAGCGCATCGGCCGACGGATCGGTGAAGTTCACGTGCAGGCCGGACAGCCTCTGTTCGCCCAGCTCGCCGGTCAGCGCATCGAGCAGCCTGCCGGCCGCCTCGGCATCGCCCAGCAGGCGCGCGCCGCCGACCGGGGTGAAGGGCACCGCGCAGAGCAACTTGGGGTAGTAGCGGATGCCGGCCCGCCGGCAGGCGTCGGCCCAGGCCCAGTCGAACACGTATTCGCCATAGGAATGCGTTTTCACATAGGCCGGCAGCGCGGCCAAGAGCCGGCCCGTCCCGTCGCGGAACAGGCGGTGCGCCGGCTGCCAGCCACTGCGCCCGCCGACGCTGCCGCTGTCCTCCAGGGCCGACAGGAAGGCATGTCGCAGGAAGGGCTGCGGCGTCGGCAACAGGGCATCCCACTCGGCAGCGGGAAGGTCGGACAGTCGAGGGAGCATGATGATCGGCATGCCCGCAGTCTGCCCCGTCGGGCGGGCGAAAAAAAGCCCCGCACAGGCGGGGCGAAAAACATTACACCGGATGAAATGAACCGTCCGTGGGACGGCCCCTGGCTTACAGCAGGGGCAAGGTGTAGCTGATGGTCATGCGGTTGTCGTCGCGCTCGCGGATGCCGCGCACCGCCGCGTTGCGATAGGTGAAGCCGAGCCCCTTGAAGGTGCCTTCCTGCAGCACGTAGTCCACGCGGAAGTCGCGCTCCCACTCTTCGTCGCCGTTGGTTTCGTCGTCGACGTCGTCGCCGCTGAAGTACGTCAGGCTGGTCTTCAGCCCCGGAATGCCGACCTTGGCGAAGTCGTAGGAATAACCGGCCACCCAGGTCTGCTCGCCGGCCCGGGAGAACTTCTCCACCGTGGCGTCGGTGATCAGCGGAACGGACGGGCTGCCCTGGTTGAGGTAGGGGAAGTCGCTGTCGCCGGTGATCTTCTGGAAGCCGGCGGTCAGCGCGTGGCCGCCCAGGGTATAGGTGAACAGGGCGCTCCACACGTCGTTGTCGACCTCGCCCCGGTCGGCGTCGCCGGAACTCCAGTAGCCGCTGCTCCGGTAGCCCTCGGCACGCCCGGAGGCGCGCGAGTTCGCGCCGGCGGAATCGCTGTTCCAGTAGCGCAGGTCGGTCTTCAGGGCGCCGACCGGCAGGCCCCAGTTGTGCACCAGGCCGACGAAATGCTGCTCGTAGAAGTCTTCCAGGGTGCCGAAGTAGTACTGCAGCATCAGGTCCTTGGTGACCTTGTAGTCGGCGCCGCCATAGTAGAACTTGTTGCTGAACTTGCCGGTCGCGATGTTGTTGGCGCCGACGATGGACAGGCCCTGGCTGTCGCCCGAGTTACGCTCGGTGGAGTGCTCGAGCTTACCGGCGATCAGGGTCAGGTCCTTGATCTCGTTGGAGGTGATCTGTGCGCCGTGGAACATCTGCGGCAACAGACGGCCGTCGTTGCTGACCACCACCGGCAGCCTGGGACGCAGAACGCCCAGCTCGGCCACGGTCTTGGAGATGCGCATCTTGCCGGTGGCGTTGACCCGGCCGAAGTCGGTCTTCGCCTTGCCGTTGCTTTCCAGCGGGAAGATGGTGCCCGGCGTACGGTCGAGGTCCTCGACGTTCTTGCCCTGGCGACCGCCGCCGTCCAGGCGGAAAGCGTGCTGGGCGATCAAGTCCAGACCGAAGCCGACGGGACCCTCGGTGAAACCGGACTTGAACTCGAAGAGGAAGCCCTGACCCCACTCCTCCTGACGGGGAGTGTTCCTGCCGGAGTTGCTCCGCTCGCGATCGTCCGTATTGATGTAGAAGTTCTTGAAGGTCAGGTTGGCCTTGCTGTCCTCGACGAACGCGGCTGCCGCTTCCTGCACCGTCATCGGCAGCCCCAGGGTGCCGGCCACCACGGCCAGGGTCAGCCCGGACTTCCTGTTCAACATTGCGCGCTTCTCCTGCCGGCTCATCAGGCGACCTCTCCGGTAATGGTCTTGACGGTATAGGTGAATACGACGGTACCGGCAAAAGCCTGGGCCGGGACGCCGAGCGCCTGGGCGCTGGCGACAACACCGGCGAAGTGCTTGCGGATCATCAAGGATTTCCCCTTTTCTCGAACTTTGAAAAACACACGAGTGTCTGGCGTATCGGTTGAATGGGGCGGAATCTTGGCAATGCTTTGTTGCAAATAGATGGCATCGAAAAAAATATTCGATGGCTTGGGAACTTTCTTGCATAACACCTTGCTGGATTGACACTTTCCAGCTCCGCAACAGGCGCCGATGCCCCGCGAGAGCGTACGGAAACCACCGCGCCGGCAGCCCGCCCCGAAGCGAACGGGTGCCGCCGCAGCACATAACCGGAAACGGAAACAGAAGGAGAAGAGATGGGTTCCACCCTGCAAATCGAGGCCGCCGACGGCACCGGCCGCTTCCATGCCTACGTCGCCCTGCCGCCGGGCGGCCGCGGCCCGGCCGTGGTCGTCGGACAGGAAATCTTCGGCGTCAACGCCAACATCCGCGGCGTGGCCGACCGCTACGCCGAAGAAGGCTACGTCGCCATCGCCCCCGACCTGTTCTGGCGCCTCGAAGCCGGCGTCGAACTGGGTTACGAGGGGACGACCGACAGAAGGCCTTCGCCCTCCTCGGCCGGTTCGATATCGACAAGGGCGTCGAGGACATCGTCACCACGCTCGACACCGCGCGCCGGCTGCCCGCCGTAGACGCCACCGCCGGCGCCGGCTTCGTCGGCTTCTGCCTGGGCGGCAAGCTCGCCTACCTGACGGCCGCCCGCAGCGATGTCGCCTGCTCCGTCGGCTACTACGGGGTCGGCATCGAACATCTGCTGGACGAGGCCGCCAACATCCGCGGCCGGCTGCTGCTGCACATCGCCGAGGCGGACGCCTTCTGCCCGGCCGAGACCCGCGCCGCGATCCTCGCCGGTCTGGACGGCCGACCGAACATCGAGCTGTACGGCTACCCCGGCTGCGAACACGCCTTCGCCCGCACAGGCAGCCCGCACTACGACCGGAGCGCCGCCGAACTCGCCCACCAGCGCAGCATCGCCGCCCTGCGCCGGGAAATCGGTCCGCGCTGAACGGGCCTTCGGGAAAACGGCAAGGGAGGGAAAGGCGATCGGACAGACCGCCCGCGCGGCCTGCCCGATCGCACCGGCCCTGCGGATCGGCCCCGCGGAAGCGGGGAATGCTCGTTGACTACGCGCACGGTTGCAGGGTGTCCCGGTTCATCCCTGCAGAGCAGGGATGCTTGAAGAATATACCGCCGGCGTTACCGCCATATTGATGGAGAAAGGTATGAGGGCGACTTTCGTCGGGAAGTCCGCACAGCCATCCGTGCAGCGTTCCCGCAGATGCGGGGAAACGCCCTGCGGGGCGGCGTGAGCCAGGGAAATAAAGCGGTTGATCCCCGCAGGGACGGGGAATACCGGATCAAGAGCGAAGCAATCCTGCCCAACCGTGGTTCATCCCCGCAGGCGCGGGGAACACACGAAGCAGTCGAGGGCCTCGTTGCGGCGGCCCGGTTCATCCCCGCAGGCGCGGGGAACACATATTCGATTCCGGCCAGCGTGCGCGCTTCATCGGTTCATCCCCGCAGGCGCGGGGAACACTTGATGGCCACGGCGACGATGTTCGGGGCCAGCGGTTCATCCCCGCAGGCGCGGGGAACACTCGACAACGGCGGGCAGATCGGCACGCCTCTGAGGTTCATCCCCGCAGGCGCGGGGAACACGGGCATGTTCTGCCAGCGATAGAGGCTGGTGCCGGTTCATCCCCGCAGGCGCGGGAACACCTGGAACCATTCGGCGGTGTGGTGCATGAGGACGGTTCATCCCCGCAGGCGCGGGGAACACAACACGACCCGCGCCCAGATCGCCCGGGAGTCCGGTTCATCCCCGCAGGCGCGGGGAACACCAGGGGCGCATAGGGATGGCTACGCGCACAAACGGTTCATCCCCGCAGGCGCGGGGAACACACTTAGCGTAACCGATTGTCTTCAAAGGAAAAAATCGACCGCCAAAAATCTACCGAATTTTCTTGTTAAAGATCGGACTTTTCCTGGGGCTGGAAGGCGACCAGACGCAGGCCGTCGAACTCGACCGGAATACGGCGGTTCGGCCCCAGGGTCTGGAACTCGTAACCGGACTCATGGTTGCTGGCCCAGGCCATGACCACGTTGCCGTCCTCATGCCCCTCGGCCAGATGCTGCCAGATCATTTCCCGGGTGCGCCGGGATACGTCGCCGATATAGACGCCGGCGCGTACCTCCAGCAGCCAGATGGCCATGCGCCCGCGCAGGCGCGGCGGGACGTTTTCGGTGACCACGACGACGAAGGCCATCACTGCGTCCTGTGCCCGGCGTCGCCGATGCCTTCCGGGTTGGGAATGGCCGGCGGAACGGACTCCGGCGGCGCTTCGGGCGGGACGATGCCGCCGGCGGCCAGCACCTCCTCGATGGTCGGGATGATCCTGGCCAGCAGCTTGCTGGAGCGGAAGATGTCCCGGCAGGCCAGGCGCACTTCCCGCTCGGGCTGCGCCGGCGAGCGGGCAGCGATGCGGAAGGCGACCGGCACCACGGTTTCGAACTTGAACAGGTCGGCCACATCGTAGACGAACGACAGCGGCTTGCCGGTGTGGATGAAGCCCACCGCCGGGGCGTAGCCGGCAGCCAGCACCGCGGCTTCGGTGATGCCGTACAGGCAGCTGGTCGCCGCCGACAGGCAGCGGTTGGGCACGTCCGCGGCGTCCCACTGCTGGCGGTCGTAGTTGCGCGAGCGCCAATCCACGCCGTATTGCCTGGCCAGCAGCTTGTAGGTTTCGCGCACCCGGGCGCCCTCGATGCCGCGCAACTGTTCGACGCTGCGCCGCTCCGGGGCCTTCTCCTGGAAGCGCAGCTCGTACATCTTGCGCACCACCTTCAGGCGCAGGTCGTCGTCCAGCGCCAGTTTCGCCTGGTAGAGCAGGCGGTCCGCGCGGGCGCCACCGGGCTGGCCGCTGGCGTACAGGCGCACGCCGGCCTCGCCGATCCAGACCAGCAGGGTGCCGACGGTCGAGGCCAGATGCACCGCGGCATGCGACACCCGGGTGCCCGGTTCGAGCATGATGCAGGCCACCGAGCCGACCGGAATGTGCATGCGCACGCCATTCTGGTCGATCACCACGAAGGCACCGTCCTGCACGTCGATCTGCCCGTACTGGACGAACACCATCGATACCCGATCCTTCATCGGCAGGGGCTTGAGGGGCGGCAGCATCAATTGCGCGCCACGCTGAGCAGACCGCAGCCGAAGGCCTTGGCCGGGCCGATGCCCGTTGTCAGCGCACGGCTGAAGGACTCCAGGCACTGCACCTTGAGCACGCCCTCGAAACAGGCCCGTTGCACACTGATGAGCCCTTCGCCCTTGCGACCGGTCAGCAGGTCGCTGGCCGTCACCAAAGCCGCCTCGACACTGAAGCCATGGCGCTCGCCCTGTCGGCCGAGCCAGGCCAACTGCTCGGCCTCCCCGCCAGCCCGTAGCGCTTACCGTTGCGGGTAACGGTGGGATTGGCCTGCAGGCGGAAGCGGTAACGGCTATCGCCCTCGATCCACTCCTCGAGCGCCAGCCGCTTGTTCTCGACGGGCCGCTGCAGGTAGTTGGGCAGTGCCTGCAATGCCGACCAGTCGGCCTCGGCAGCCGCCTGTACCAGTACCACCGGCGTGGCCCAGGCGTTGTTGCCTGCCTCCAGTCGCCAGAGGAAGCGTGCGGGCTGGCTCTGCGCATCCGCAACAAAGGCACGCGCCAGGGTGCGGTGCATTTCATAGGCATCGCTCAGGTCGCGACGGGCCTGAGCGCTACGCGGATCAAGCGTCAGTCTGGTCAGGTGCATGCAGCACTCCCGATTTCACGAAACGTGGGCCGAAGCGCCGCTCGGCGAAAGGTGCCACCGGTTGATCCAGGCGAATGGCGCCCTCCTGATCGTCCTCCAGCAGGCAGCGCAGCGGTTGCTCCCGGTCGGCCCACTGGGCCGGCGCCAGCCGCGGGTAACCGGCCAGGGCCTGCTCCAGAGGCAAGGGCGAGAGGCCGTCCGCCAGCCAGACCGGCAAGCCCGGAACAAAGCTCTTGCGCCCCAGGGCCAGCGGCCAGACCGGCGTGCGCAGAGCATCATGGATACGCGCCAGCAGACTTTCGTCTTCGCCCTCCAGCCCGACCAGAAAAGCCGCATCCGCCAGGTAGAAGCGCGGGCTGACCACGGTACGGCGCAGATCGGCCTTGCCGCTGGCGATCAACACGCCCGTGGCGGTCTGGTAATCGCGCATCGGCACGCCTTCGCGGTCGACGCGCACGCCCATGCGCAAGGCCGCCAGATCGACCACCGGCTCGCTGCGATCACGCCCCAGAGCCGCGCAGACCAGTCCCAGCACGCCGGACTTGGACGGCTCCAGTTGCGTATCCCGTTCGTCGAAACGGCTGGTGGTCCCCCAGGACTGCAGCGGCCCTTGCAGGCGCATCAGCAGGGTGGCCATGCTCAAACCTCCAGCCGGGACGCAGCCTGCTCGCGTACCCAGGCCGCCAGCTCGTTCAGGTTCGCGGCCCGCTGGCCCTTCTGCGGCGGCCAGGCTTCGCTCAGGTCGAGGTAGGCCCACTGGTCGCGGCTGTCGGCATAGACGGCCGCCAGCCTGTCTTCATGGCTGGCGAGCAGCTCGACCGACTGGCTGCTCAGCGATTTGTCGGCCCGCGGACTCACTGGCTTCTCGAAGGCGTTGGCCAGGTTCAGCGGGCCAGCATGGCGCAGGCAGACGCCGACGAAGCCGGGCAGGTTGTGCGCGGCGAAGCTGTTCTGCTTGCCGCTGGGAATGGCGCGCACCATGGCCTGGGTGAAGGCCTCCAGCGCCGACAGAGTCAGCTCGCGGTCGCCCTGCAGGTTGCCCAGCAGCTTGCGCGCATCGACCACCGCATAGCGGTAGAGGGTCGCGGAGTTGAATTCCACCTGGCCGATCATGCCGGCGCCGGTTTCGCCGGGGCCACCCCGGTCGTCGACGGCGGTGAAGTAGTCGAACTCGCGTTCGACGCGATGGGTGCTGATGGCATGCGCCACCTGGCAGGCCGCATCCTGGTTGACCTCCGGCAGGTCGGCCAGCATGCGGCCGAACAGCGCCACATCCACGGCCTTGCCGCCATCGAGCAGGGCCCTGGCCTTCTTCACCACCTCGGCCGGAGCACTGGCCCTGGCCTCTTTCTTGCCCTTCTTCTCACTGCCGGCAGGCGCACCGGCCAGTTCGTCCCAGTGCTGCTCGATCAGCGCGGCGAAGCCGGCGATTTCCGCCTCGCCGAGGAACAGCAGGTATTCGGTCTTGCCGTCGTCCTTGAGCTTGAGGCCGGCAGCGGCCAGGGCCGTCTCGACCTTGCCTGCCGCTTCGACCGGGTCGCGGCTGGCCAGCCGCTCCAGCAACAGGGCCTTGAGCTTCTTGGTACGTACTCCGCGGAACTCCGGCGCGACCAGCTCGTGCTCCTGGGCGGTTAGGCGGATGGCGCGCTTGAAGCACTGGCTGCTCACCCGCGCGCGGCGATGGCCGCCGAACAACGCGTCCTTGGGCGCGCCGGTGTCGTCGCGGTTGAGGTTGGACGGCGCGAAGTTCTGGATCAGATGGAATTCGATGAACAGGCTCATGGTGTCCTTCTCAAGCATTGGCAGGTGTCGGCATTTTTTCGCTGCTGGCAGGCACCAGCGCCCGGTAGAAATCCCGCGCCCAGCGCTGGCGCACGACGTCGCGCCGCTCGGGGTCGATCCGCGGGTTGAGCCAGAGGCTCAGATCCTTGAGCAAGGCGCCGTAGTCCAGCGGCAGATCGCCGGCCGCCAACAGGCTGACGATCTGGCGCAGGTAGACCGCCAGGTTCTCGGCGTCGGCGCCCAGCAGGGCGACGAAGCGCTGCTCGATGCTGGCGCTGTCGCGTTGGCGCATCAGTTCGCCCAGGCTGGTGGCCAGGCTTTTCCCGCCCTGCCTGGGGTGCGTGGCGTAAAGGCCGGCCACCACATAGAGCGCCAGGCGCGAGGCGTCCTGAGCATGCCGCTCGGCGGCGACGAAACGCTCCACGTAGGGATAGGCCGGCGGATAGGCGCCGGGGGTGAAGCCCAGGCTGCGGCGCAGCACCGCCAGGGCACCCGGTCGCGCTCAGGCAGAGTTCCCAGGTACTTGATAAAGCTCTGCGCGTAGTCGCTCATGCTCGGGCCTCCTTGTCGGCGACGGCGGGGGTGGGACGCAGCGGGCGCAGGCGTGCCAGCAGACGTGGATAAAAGCGGGCGTCGGCACGCAGCGCCCTGGGCGAGCGGCCCGAACCGTCGCGGACGACCTGCCAGGCAGACAGGGCTGCTGTCAGCAGGGTGCGCCGCCAGAGGGCATCGGCCATGTCCAGATCATCCGGGTCGCCGCTGCCGAGCAAGGCCATCACCTGGCCCAGGGCGCGCTCGGCCGAGGCGAAATACAGCGCCGGCGCCGGCCCCGCATCGAACAGGCTGCGCGCCCTGGCCCAGGTGTCCTTGCTGGCGGAATCGGGCAGGGTGTCGGCCAGCATGCCGGCGGCGAGCTTGCGGATATCGGAGAACAGCTCTTCGGCCTCGCGCACCTGCCGGCGCAGTTCGTTCGCGCAGTCCGGCGAGGCCAGCAGTGCCGCCGGCAAGGCGATGCGCTCGGAGCGCCAGCGCAGCAACTTGGCCTGGTCGCTGGCCAACCCGGCCACCAGCAAAGGCTGCTCGCTGTCACCCAGCAGCAACTGCAGGTTGGCCGCCCAGCCCAGCACGGCCGCCGGCTGGGACGCCAGGCCCTCGGCATCGGGTAACAGCGCCGGCAGATCGCGCCAGAAGGCGCGGCCCTCGGCGAAGCTCAGCCGCACCAGGCCATGGCTGCCGGCACGGTAGCTGGCCATGGGATCGGGCGCTTGCGCATCCTCGGCCAGGGCGATGCCGGCGGCGAAGCGTATCCACTGCACCCGGCCCTGCTCGTCGGGCAGCAACAGCACCGCGCGGGTCTGGCGGCTATAGCGATCATTGGGGCCGGTCGCCAACTGCGGCTCGCCACGCAGTTGCGCGATGCCGGGCGGAGCCAGCTCCCAACCGGGCACATCCTCGTGGCCAGTTGGGGTGGGCGAGTGCAGCGCCAGGCAGAGGCTTTGCGCCAGCGATGCACCAAGGGGCATGACCGCAGCGGTATTGGCCAGGGCACCGGCCTTGTCGGCATCGCGAATGGTCTTGACCAGGCCGCCGGGGGTGAACTGCAGGAAACCCAGCAGGATGCGCAGCGCATCTGCCGCCGCAATCGGCCGCGGCGCCAGATCGCAGGAGTGGTCGAACACCACCGGCGTGTTGCCGTTGGCACTGGCCAGGGAGATCTGCGCCCAGGGCTTTTGCTTGTCGCGGGTTTCCTCGGCCTCGGCCAGCGCCGCCACCTGCATGAAGGGCTGCGCGGGATGGAACAGCCAGAAGCGCTCGCGCCAGTGCTCCAGATAGTCGCGCACGGCCCCGGCCGGCAGGCCCTGCCGATACCAGCGCGCCCGGTCGGCATCCGTCCAGCGTCCCTGGGCGCGGCTCAGCGCGCGATGGACGATGGCCAGCAGCAGGCGGTACTGGGCGATCATGCTGGGCGGCGCGGTTTCCGCCAGGGCGCCGATTTCGCCGGCACGCTCGAACACCTCCAGCAGCCCCAGGTCGCAGACCCGCCCGTCCTGCAGGCGCACCGGCAACCAGGGCTGGTCGAGCAGGTTGAAACGCCTGTTCATGCCTTGTCCTCGGTTAAAGAAAGAGGGCTCTGGTAAACCAGCCCCAACTGCTCATCCAGGCGCACCGTCAGCCGGCCGAGCGGCAGGCAGCCCTGCTCCAGCGGCAAGGGTTTGAGATGGCGCAGCAACGGATGCTCGGCAAACGCCCGGGGGCTTCCGCGGCCTGGAAATGCTTGACCAGCGCCTTGCGCGAGGTCTTGAGCTGGCGGGCATAGAGCGCTCTGGCCAGGCTATCGGGCAGCGTCTGGCCGGGATCGAAGGCCGCGCCATCCGGCGTCAGGCTCCAGCCGCCGGGCACCACATGCAGCGGCACCAGGGTGACCGAGTCCTCGCCCAGGCGGGTGTAGTTGGGCAACCCGAGGCCCTCCTCGCCCGCCTCGTAGCCGCGGCACTGCTGCACGTAGGCCTCCTGCGGCTCGGCCTCCGGATCGATCGCCACATGGAGCGCCATCATCTGCTCGGTCTGGCGCTTGCCGAGATGGCTGCCGTAGGCCTCATCCTCGATGAAGGCGAGATCGTCCCCGGCAAGATCGGCCGGCAGCCCGTCCTCGCCATACACCGCCTGCACCAGGCGGTCGATGTCCTGCGGCAGCTGCAGCTCCGTCTCACGCGACAGCAACGCCCAGGTGCGGCCGAGGAGGTAGGGGTCGTAGATGTATTCCCATCCGGTGGTTTTCAGGTCGGGCAGCCGCTCGGGGACGAGGCCGGCGACGAACAGGCGCGCCTGCGCATGAGCCGCCGGGCGCGGACGCTGGTGACGATGCAGGCGGCCGGCACGCTGCAGGATCAGGTCGACCGGGGCCAGGTCGGTGAGCATGAAATCGAAGTCGATATCCAGGGATTGCTCGGCCACCTGCGTGGCGATCAGCAGCGCCCTGCCCGGTCGCTCGCCGCCCGCGCCGAAAGCGGCCAGCACCTCGCGCTCCCGCTCGCCACGCTGGTCGGCGGGAAAGCGCGCATGGAACAGCAGCAGGCGCGTATCCGCTCCCAGGCGCTCTTTCATCCTGAGGTAAAGAGTCTGGGCGCGGTCCACGGTATTGACGATCAGCGCGCCACAACCGCCGCTCCGCAGGCACTTCAGGGCGCAATCGGCCAGGCTGTCGAGCTCCGCGCCGACCGCCTGCAGGCGGATCGACGGCAGCGGCCGCGATTCGCAGGTGGCGCCTTGCAGGCCGCGTTCGTCGGCCAGCAGCAGGCGTGGATAGGCCGGCGCGGGGATGGCCTCGTCCGCCACGCCCCAGGCCCGCAGCAAGGCAGCGCGCCGCTGCGCCGGCAAGGTCGCGCTCATCAGCACCACCGAGCTGCCGAGTGCCTTGAGCCAGCGCAGCAGGGCCTCGATCAGCCCGCCGGTGTAGGTGTCGTAGGCATGCACCTCGTCGAGCACCACCACCCGGTTGGCCAGGCCCCAGAGGCGGACGAAGTGGTGCTTGACGTTCAGCGCGGCGAACAGCGCCTGGTCGACGGTGCCGACGCCGTAGGGCGACAGCAGCGGCCGGCGGCGCTGGGAGAACCAGGCGGACGCGGTCACGCTTTCGCCAGGCGCACCGTAAATGCTCTGCAGCTGCCGGACGTCGTCGCTCAGCGCCGCCCCGCCATGCACCAGCTGCATGTCCAGCGCGGCATCGCCGGCGAACGCGCGAAGAAAGGTCAGCGCACGGCGGAACAGGGCATTGCCGGTGGCCTGGGTCGGCAGCGCGACATACAGGCCGCGGTGCCGGTTGGCCGCCTGCAGACGCAGGTGGGCGAGAAAAGCCAGCTCGGTCTTGCCCTCGCCCATCGGCGCCTCGACCAGCAGCAGGGCCGGCCCGCGCACGCCGTCGAGCAGCCGGTCGGCCTCGCGCTGCAGGGGACGCGCGCGCGACGCCGGGCGCTGGACGATACGCCCGATCAGCTGATCCACAGTTGCCGCCTCGCGCAGCAGGACGGCGCTGCGCGACCAGCCGATGGCCGCCAGGGCCTGCTCGGCGCGCCGGCGGGCATCGGCATGGTAGTCGGCCAATGAATCCTCGCGCTCGCCCGGCGGAAACCACTCGGGATTGGAGCCGATCCAGTCGGCCACGCTGGTGAGACCGGCCAGCCACTGCACGGCCGGCAGGCTCAGGGCCTCGACCTGCGGAATCCCCTGCGGCGCCAGCACGGCCCAGTACGCCGCGAAGATTTCCCGGCGCGTCTCGCCCCAGGCTGCCGGCTCGAAGGCGGGCCTGGCGCGGTTGAATTCCGGCTGGTTGAAGTGGTAGCCGTGGTGGGCGCTGATCGCCTGCAGCACATGGCGGATCCACAGCAGGTGCGGGATACCCAGGCCCGCCAAGTGCTCCCAGAGCAGGGCCGCACTGGTGCTGGCATGCTCGGTCACGCTCAGCGAACGCGCCGGGAACGGCAGCCCCAGGGCCTCGTCGGCCTGCCGGCCCTCGGGCCATTTGTCCTGAAACCCGGGAATCGCCTTGCCGAAGTCGTGCAGGCCGGCCAGCGCGGCGGCATGCCGCGCGAAGGCCGGCACGGGCAGGCCGAACTGGCGGGCGAAGTGTTCGAGCGTCGCGGACGGCTCGTGCTCCAGCAGCACCTCGGCCACCGCCGCCACGTCCAGCAGGTGGGCGAGCAGGCCATGGCCCGGCGGCTCGCCGCTCTTGGCCCAGAGCCGGCGGGCCGCCGGGGCGAGCTGGGAAAATCGGTCGGTCATGCCCCACCTCCTGTCGCAGCACTGGAAGCCAGTCCCGGCCTCCCGCACTGGAAACTACCCCGACAAGAGATAAAGGCACAATGCCACTATTGCCTTACTTGAAGAAGGACTGCCGAACCATCGCTCCGCTTTGCACACCGAGGGGCATGTCTCCATCACAGTAAAGACGTCGGCCGGCCATGACGGGCGAATAGGCTATAGAATTCGCGTTTCCCTCGGCGCACGCCGATTTCCCGTCTTCTTCTCCAGCCACCGAGGCCGCTCATGAAAGACCAGCTGCAGCAACTCATCCGCCACATCAGCTCGGGCTGCCTCGCCGAAGAAGAGATCGCACGGATCGCCGACGAGGCGGCGCAGGCCTATGCCGATCCGCAGGCCTTCCTCGCCGCCAACCCGGACATCAACTACGACGACAGCTTTCCCATCCCGCTGGGCGAATGGGTGGTGGTCGGCAGCCTGCCGGAGACGGTGCTGTTCCAGGCGGACAGCTACGAAGAGCTGTTCGGGCAGATCGTCGCCTCGTTCGGCCCTGCGGTGTCCTTCGTGCTCAAGCCCAAGCAGTTGCACAAGGCGGAACCGCTGAAGGCGCTCAACCGCATCCAGGTGCAACTGGGCAGCCTCTATCCGGAGAAGGGCGGCTACGTGCTGATGGATTTCAGCGAGCCGCTGGACGACGAGCTGCAGGCGGTGCTGGTGTACCGCTGCGATCTGGAGGAAACCCTGGCGCTGGCGGCCGCAGCCGGCATCCATGCGGCGCCGGCCTACGAGGCGCTGCGCGCCGAACTGGGCGCCTGAGGAGAGCCAGCCGATGCCTGTCACCCGCCGCCTCGCCCATCCCCTGCTGCTCTGGCGCCTGGCCTTCTTCGCCTGTCTGGCTGTGGTGCTGGCGCTGGCGCTGCTGAAGGACGTCAGCCCGCCGCTGGATACCGGCTGGGACAAAAGCAACCATTTGCTGGCCTTCGGCGTGCTGGCCTTGCTCGGCCACCTGGGCTTTCCCGGCCGGCACGTGCGGGTGCCGTTCGGCCTGTTCCTCTACGGCATCCTCATCGAGGTCCTGCAGGGACTGACCGACTACCGGGTCGCCGACTATCGCGACCTGCTCGCCGACCTGCTGGGCATCGCCCTGGGCAGTCTGGTCGCCGCCGGCTGGCACTGGCACCGGCGCCAGGAACGGCAGCCGGACGCCTGAACGCGCCGAACGTCGGCTTTCTTCCGGCCAAGCCGAACGGCCCTTGCCTTGCCCCCTCGGCCCACTATCATCCTACTTAGCCCCGCCCATGCGGCAGGGCACCCCGGGACGAGCAGTCCAGCCCCGGACAGGCAATCAACGAGAGCAGTAACCGCTTGGTGCCAGGAACGGCCGTAGGCGGAAAGCCGCGGCTTCCAGTCAGCCCGTTCGATAGCCCCGACCCGGAGAATGCGAGAAGACGGATCACGCTGTGCGTGACAGGCTATCCCCCCTGTCCGGCGAGGCAGGGATTTCTCGCGAAGCAAGGATGAACATTATCAGTGCAGTTGGCGCAGGCGGCGTCATTGCGTTGCTGTTCACGACCTCCCTCCCCGCTGCCGAACCGACCTGCCGCGTCATCCGCGTGCAGGACGGCGACAGCCTGACCTGCCTGAGCCCGAGCAAGCAGCGGATCGAGGTCCGCCTGGCCGATCTCGATGCTCCGGAAAGCGCCCAGCCGTACGGGCAGCTGGCCCAGTTGCAGCTGTTCCGGCTGGTCTACAACAAGGAGATCCGCCTGGAGGTCGTCAAGCAGACGCGTTACGGACTCAAGGTCGCCCGCGTCTACCTCGGCGACCTCTACGTCAATGGCGACATGGTCCGGCAGGGCTCGGCCTGGGCCTACGCCGAGGGCGAAGGCGATTCTCGCCTGCCCGCGCTGGAGGCCGAGGCACGCACCCTGCAGCGCGGCCTCTGGGGCTTGCCGCAGGCGGAGATCGTCGCGCCCTGGCAATGGCGCAGCGATCACGGCAGCCGGGTCAGCAGCCGCTGACCCCCGGCCGGCGCAGGAAGGCGGCGACCTGTTCCGCCTCGAAGGGCCAGTCCAGTTCGGCGCCGCTGTCCAGCCGCCGCAGCACGGGGATGCGCAGGCCGTAGCGTTCGGCCTGACGCTCGTCTTCGGCGATGTCGACCAGCTCGACCAGCAGGCCGTTCTCGACGAAGGGCATCAAGAGGCTCTCGGCCTGCTCGCAGAGATGGCAACCAAGGGTTCCGAACAGCTGGCACTCGGGAAGCATGGGCGCCTCCTAACGACAAGAAACTTGAAGTCTACCATGCAACCAAGACACCCTATGGCGGAAGCACAGGCGGTCGGAGGCGCAGCTTGCCTGGCCGCCGCCGGCATCGGCAGCCATTTCCCACCACGTGATGAGGACCATCCAGCATGACTACGGACAGCAGCCAAACCCATTCGCCCTCCTCCGAGCCCCATGCCTACGGCTGGGAGCCGTGCGCGTCGGCCTCGGTGCACCGGCGCAACCTGCAGCGCGCCCAGCAGGCGGTGATCGACGAGTTCCACGCCCTGCTCGACGACACCGAACGCCTGCTGCGCCACGGCGCCGAGGTGAGCGGCGACGAGGCGAACGCCCTGCGGGCGAAGATCGAGAGCAACCTCGACCGCGCCCGCGAGACCCTCAAGGACAGCGAGGAGCGGCTGCGCGGCCAGGGACAGGCGGCCATCCAGGCCACCGAGGCGTATGTCCACAGCCATCCCTGGAAGGCGCTCGGCATCGCCGCCGGGGTCGGCCTGCTGTTCGGCCTGCTGGCTCGCCGCTGAGCGCTAGGGAGTCGTCGCCCATGGATGTCTCGCCACCGCCGTCGTTCGGCGAAGACCGCACGCCGTCCCTGAAACGGTTCGGCGGCGCCCTGCTCGGCCTGCTGCAGAACCACCTGGAGCTGCTCGGCATCGAGCTCCAGGAGGAAAAGAGCTATGCCTTCCGGCTGTTCCTCTTCGCCAGCCTGTGCCTGCTGTTCGGCCTGCTGCTGCTGATCGGCCTGTCGGCGGCCGTGGTCGTCGCCTTCTGGGACAGCCACCGGCTGGCCGCCATCTTCGGCCTGTGCCTCGCCTACGGCCTGGCCCTGCTGTTCTGCATTGCCCGCACCCTGAAGCTGGCGCGGCGCAGCGAGCATCCGTTCCAGGCGACCCTCGAGGAACTGGCGCGCAACCGGGAGCTGCTGCCATGAGTTCGCCTCGCCGTACCGCCCTGCAGATGCGCAAGGAGCTGGTGCGCCTGCGCATGGAGATGCAGCGCCAGCAGATCGACTATCACGCCGAGCCGCTGCGCCACCCGCTGCGCCAGTTCGGCCAGCTGTTCGCCCCCAGCCGCGCCAGGCCGGGTCGGGGCACGCCGCTGGCGGTCGGCGGGGCGCTGCTGCTGACCCTGTTCGGCAAGCGCCTGGGCCGCTTCGGCAAGCTGGCACTGTTCGCCCTGGAGGTCTATCCCCTGGTCAGCGCCGGTCTGCGCCAGTATCGCCAGTCCCGCCCGCCCAAGCCGCCGCAGGCGCCGCAGGCGCCGCCCAAGCCGCAGGCTTGACGGATTCTTCACGCTGCCCAAGGATGGCCGGCAGCCGCGCGGGACACCGTGCGCCTTCGGCCCTTGCGCCGGCTGCCCACTGAACAACGAGGAACGGCTTTGGACTGGCAAACCCTACTGACCCGCGAGCGCCTGGGCAAATCGGTGCACAGCGTCGACGAACTGGGCCGCAGCCCCTTCCACAAGGATCACGACCGCATCATCTTCTCCGGGGCCTTCCGCCGCCTGGGCCGCAAGACCCAGGTACATCCGGTGTCCAGCAACGACCACATCCATACCCGCCTGACCCACTCCCTGGAAGTCAGCTGCGTCGGCCGCTCGCTGGGCATGCGGGTCGGCGAGGTGCTGCGCGACGCACTGCCGGAGTGGTGCGGCCCCGCCGATCTCGGCATGATCGTCCAGTCGGCCTGCCTGGCACACGACATCGGCAATCCGCCGTTCGGCCACTCCGGCGAGGACGCCATTCGCCACTGGTTCCAGCAGGCCGCCGGACGCGGCTGGCTGGACGGGATGAGCGAGGCCGAGCGCGACGATTTCCTGCACTTCGAGGGCAACGCCCAGGGCTTTCGCGTGCTCACCCAGCTGGAATACCACCAGTTCGACGGCGGCACCCGGCTCACCTACGCCACCCTCGGCGCCTACCTCAAATACCCCTGGGCCTCGTGCCATGCGCCGGCCCAGGGCTACAAGAAGCACAAGTTCGGCTGCTACCAGAGCGAACTGCCGCTGCTCGAACAGATCGCCGAGAAGCTTGGCCTGCCGCAGCAGGACGAGCAGCGCTGGGCGCGTCATCCGCTGGTCTACCTGATGGAGGCGGCAGACGACATCTGCTACGCACTGATCGACCTGGAAGACGGCCTGGAAATGGAGCTGCTCGACTACCCCGAAGTCGAGGCCCTGCTGCTCGGCCTGGTCGGCGACGACCTGCCGGAGTCCTACCGCCAGCTCGGCCCGCGCGACTCGCGCCGGCGCAAGCTGGCGATCCTGCGCGGCAAGGCCATCGAGCACCTGACCAACGCCGCGGCGCGGGCCTTCGTCGAACAGCAGACGGCGCTGCTCGCCGGCACCCTGGCCGGCGATCTGGTCGAGCACATGCACGGGCCGTCCAAGGACTGCGTGCTGCAGGCCAAGCGCATCGCCCGCGAGAAGATCTTCCACGACAAGCGCAAGACCCTCCATGAAATCGGCGCCTACACCACCCTGGAGATTCTCCTCGAGGCCTTCTGCGGCGCGGCGCTGGAACAGCACGGCGGGCGGCGGACGTCGTTCAAGAACCGGCGCATCCTCGACCTGCTCGGCAACAACGCTCCGGATCCGCATTGGCCGCTGTACCATGCCTTCCTGCGCATGATCGACTTCATCGCCGGCATGACCGATGGCTATGCCACCGAGATGGCCCGGGAAATGACCGGGCTTTCCCGCCCCGCATAAGCGCCGGCGTCCCGCCGGCCCGGCACGGGGGCACGAAGCTCCCGGCCGCATCGAAGTGACAGAAGGAACGCAGCCGATGCTCCGCTTTTTGCCCTCTCGCCAGCGATGGACGGCCGACCCCAGCTGGGGAGCGGCCGTCGTGGCCACCCTCGGCTGCGCCCTGCCCCTGGTGCTCGGGCTGCTCAGCGGCCACTCCGGATTTCTCTGGGCATCGATCGGCGCCTTCCTGGCCGCCCAGGCCGATCCCCTGCACCGCTTCGGCATGCTGCGCATGCTTCTGCTGACCCTGCTCGGCGCCTGCAGCGCCGGTCTCGGTTTCTGGTCCGCGCCCGGTCCGCTCGAGAGCCTGCTGGTGTTCGCTACCGGCGGCCTGCTGCTCGCCTGGCTGCAGCGTTTCGGCCGCGAGGCCGGCAAGCTGGGTCTCGGCATGCTGGCCTGCCTGTGCCTGGGACAGGGCCAGCAGAGCCTGGGCAGCATGCCCAATCCCTACTCCGTGGCCACCCTGTTCATCCTCGGCGGCCTCTGGGTCACCCTGCTCGCCTTCAGCCTGCGTGGCCTGCACGGCCTGCGCATGTGGCCCTACATGCCGCGCCTGCCCAGCGTGCTGAAGGTGATGCGCCAGCATGCGGCGCGCCTGCCGCACCCGCAGTGGCGTCTGTACGCCCTGGGCTGCAGCCTGGTCTGCGGCCTCGCCGGGCTGATCGTCAACCTGTCCGGACAGCCGCGCGGCTACTGGCTGACCCTGGCGGTGGTCACCAGCCTGCAGATCGACCTGCGAGGCCGCTTGCCGCGCGCCCTGAAGATCGCCCTGACCGCCCTGCTCGCCGCCGGCCTGCTGGTGCTGCTCGGCGAAACCCTGCAGAACCCGGCGCAGATGGTCGCCCTGGTGCTGCCGCTGATCCTGCTCAATCGCGCCTTCCAGGTCGGCCGCTACAGCCTCTACGTGCTGCAGATGACCTTCTGCATCCTGTTCCTGGCCGAGAGCCTGGCGCAGGACTGGCAGTTGGACCGCGAGCGCCTGCTCGGCACGCTGATCGGCGTGATCCTGTCCCTGCTGGTGGCCTTGGCTCTGCACGGCGGGCGCCGGCTGCGCGCCTGGCGCGCCGCGCGCGCAGGCACGGACGTGCTGCCGCGCTGAGTCGCGCGGCGGTCGGTTGCGTGTCGGGCAGCCATCGGCCGCCCCGCTTCGGGCATAATGCGAAACCGATCCTGGAAGCCGCCGGACTTCCCACCCATTTCGCTTCGTTCAGCCCTGAGTCGGAGGGGCATTTTTGATGATTGCAACTTTTCGCCGGCTGGCCATCGCCAGCCTGCTGCTGCCGTTCGCACTGTCGGCGAGCGCAGCCCAGATCAACACCACCTTGCCGAAGAACGTCCAGCAGGCGCTGAGCGCCCACAAGCTCCCCGGCGACGCGCTTTCCCTGGTGGTGCTGCCGCTCACCGGACCGGGCACCCCGACCTACATCAATGCCGACGTGCCGCTGAACCCGGCGTCGACCATGAAGCTGGTGACCACCTATGCCGCCCTCGAACTGCTCGGCCCGACCCACAAGTGGCAGACCCAGTTCTACGCCGACGGCCCGCTGCGCGACGGCGTGCTGGACGGCAACCTGTACCTGAAGGGCGGCGGCGACCCCAAGCTGAACATGGAAAAGCTCTGGCTGCTGATGCGCGACCTGCGTGCCAACGGGGTGCGCGAGGTGCGCGGCGACCTGGTGCTCGACCGCAGCCACTTCGTGAAGCCGCAGTTGCCGGCGTTCAACGACGACGGCGGCGACGGCACCCAGCCCTTCCTGGTCGAGCCCGACTCCCTGCTGATCAACCTCAAGGCGCTGCGCTTCATCGCCCGCGCCGAGCCCGGCAAGGTGCAGGTCAGCGTCGAGCCGCCGATCGCCGGCATGGCCATCGACAATCAGGCGAAGGCGCTGCCGGCCGGCGCCTGCCCGGACTGGCCGGACGTGCGCTACAACCTGGTCCCGCAGGACAAGGGCTACAGCATGGTGGTCACCGGCGCGCTGCCGGCCGGCTGCAGCGCGCAGAGCTACATCGCCCCGCTCGACCACCAGACCTACGCCGCCGGCGCCGTGCGCGCCATCTGGCAGGAACTGGGCGGCAGCATCCGCGGCCAGGACCGCCTCGGCGAGGTGCCCCGGCAGGCCCGCCTGCTGGTCCGCGCCTTCTCGCCGGACGTGGTGGAGGTCATTCGCGACATCAACAAGTTCAGCAACAACACCATGGCCCGCCAGCTGTTCCTCAGCATCGGCCAGCAGTTCCGCAGCGGTACCGACGCCGACGACGCCCAGGCGGCGTACCGGGCGGTCAGCCAGTGGATGGCCCGCAAGGGCATCGACCCGCGGCATCTGGTAATGGAGAACGGCTCCGGCCTGTCGCGGGCCGAGCGGATCAGCGCGCGGGAAATGGCCGAGATGCTCAGGGCCGCCTGGCACAGCCCCTATGCCGCCGAATTCATCGCCTCGATGCCGCTGGTGGCGATGGACGGCACCATGCGCAAGCGTCTGCGCCGCACGCCGCTGGTCGGCGAGGCGCACATCAAGACCGGCACCCTGAACACCGTGCGCGCCATCGCCGGCTTCAGCCGCGACCAGAACGGCAACACCTGGGCGGTGGTCGCCATCCTCAACCACTCGCGGCCCTGGGGCGCCTCGTCGATCCTCGACCAGGTGCTGGTCGACCTGTACCGCCAGCCGAAGCTGTCCGGCACCGCTCAGCGCTGACCCTCCGGGCGGGCCGCTCCCTGGCGGAGCGGCCCGTCGCCCTCAGTCCTGTTTCGCCTGCAGCCGCCAGGCGCGGTGGATCTTCGGGTTGCGGGCGAAGTCCGCATCCAGGGTCTGCGCGCTGATCTCCTCCACCGCGTAGCGCTGCTCCAGGCCCGGATCGAGCTGGAACTTGCGGAAATTGTTGGAGAAGTACAGCACCCCGCCCTTCGCCAGCCGTGCCATGGCCAGGTCGAGCAGGCGCACCTGATCGCGCTGCACGTCGAACACCCCCTCCATGCGCTTGGAGTTGGAGAAGGTCGGCGGGTCGATGAAGATCAGTTCGTACTCGCCGCGCTCGGCCTCCAGCCACTCCATCACGTCGGCCTGCTCCAGCCGGTGCCTCTCGGAAAAGCCGTTCAGCGCCAGGTTGCGCCGCGCCCAGTCCAGGTAGGTCTTCGACAGATCGACGCTGGTGGTGCTGCGCGCGCCGCCTTTCGCCGCGTGCACGGTGGCGGTCGCGGTGTAGCAGAACAGGTTGAGGAAACGCTTGCCGGCCGCCTCCTTCTGAAGGCGCAGGCGCAGCGGCCGGTGATCGAGGAACAGGCCGGTGTCGAGATAATCGGTGAGGTTGACCAGCAGCCTCGCGCCGCCCTCGCTCACCTCCATGAAACGGCCCTGCTGGTCCTGGCGCTCGTACTGCTTCTTGCCGGCCTGGCGCTCGCGGCGCTTGATCACCACCCGCGCCGGGTCGATGTCCAGCGCCTGGGGGATCGCCGCCAGGGCGTCGAGCAGGCGCGCCTGGGCCTTGTCCGGGTCGATCGAGCGCGGCGGCGCGTACTCCTGCACATGCACCCAGTCGCGGTACAGATCGACCGCCAGGGCGTATTCCGGCATGTCGGCGTCGTACAGCCGGTAGCACTCGATGCCCTCGCGGCGCGCCCACTTGCCGAGGCTCTTGAGGTTCTTCTGCAGGCGGTTGGCGAACATCTGCCCGCCTTCGGACAGCCGCGCCGGTGCGGCACGCACCGCCGGCGGGCGCTCCACCAGCTGGCCGCCGATCATCCGCGCCTCGCTCGGCGCCGGCTCGTTGCGGCCGGTGACGAACTGCTCGGGCTGCACCTTGAACAGCAGCAGCTTGCAGGGCAGCGCGCCGTTCCACAGGGCGTACTGCTTGTGGCTGCGGATGCCCATGCGCTTGCCCAGCTCCGGCGCGCCGGTGAACACCGCCGCCTCCCAGCCCTCGCAGCGGCTGCGCAGGCGCTCGCCGAGATGCTGGTAGAGATAGAGCAGGCTGGCCGGATCGCCGAGGCGCTCGCCATAGGGCGGGTTGCAGACCACCAAGCCGCTCTGGCCGCGGTCCGGGTGTGGTTCGAAGGTGGCCAGCTCGCCCTGGTAGACCCGCACCCAGCCGTCCAGCCCGGCGCGCTCGATGTTGTTGCGCGCCGGCTGGATCAGCCGCGGGTCGGCCTCGTAGCCGCGAATCCACAGGGGCGGCCGGGCGAGCCCGGCGGCAGCGCGCGCCTCGGCCTCGGCATGCAGCTTCTTCCACAGCGCCGGGACGTGCCCCAGCCAGTTGCCGAAGCCCCAGCGCTCGCGCCTGAGGTTGGGCGCGATATCGGCGGCCATCATCCCCGCCTCGACCAGGAAGGTGCCGACCCCGCACATCGGGTCGGCCAGCGCCCCGCCCTCGGCGGCGATGCGCGGCCAGCCGGCGCGGATCAGGATCGCCGCAGCGAGGTTTTCCTTGAGCGGCGCGGCGCCCTGCTGCAGGCGGTAGCCGCGCTGGTGCAGGCTGTGCCCGGAGAGGTCCAGGGACAGCACCGCCTCGCCCCTGTCCAGGCGCAGGTGGACGCGCAGGTCCGGGTTGAGCTTGTCCACCGAGGGGCGCTGGCCGCTGTGCCGGCGCAACTGGTCGACGATGGCGTCCTTGACCTTGAGAGCGCCGAAATGGCTGTTGTCGATGCCCGAGCCGTGGCCACTGAACTCCACCGCCAGGCTGCCGGTCGGCAGCAGGTGATCCTGCCAGTCGACCGCCTGCACGCCCTGGTACAGCTCCTCGGGATTGCCCACCGGGAAGCGCCCGAGCACCAGCAGCACGCGGTTGGCCAGGCGCGACCAGAGGCACAGCCGATAGGCGGTTTCCAGCTCGCCCCGGCCCTGCACCGCGGCGACCTGCTCGCGGACCTCGGCCAGGCCCAGGCCGGCCGCCTCCTCGGCGAGCAGGCCTTCGAGGCTCTTCGGGCAGGTGAGAACGAGTTCGTAACGGTCCGACATGGGAATCTTCCAGTGCCTCAGGCAGTTAGCGCGTGCCCACTGGCACGCCTTTTGATAATGACAGACCCATCGCGTGACCCTTCGTCGCATGCTCGGGAAAGCGATACGGCCTCCGCAGGCGGCGCATCCGCACCGTCCGGCTCGAAAGGCCTCTGGCTCAGCGGTTTCGTGCCGGATCGGCGGCAATCTTTCGTGAATTCTTATCGCCCGAGCAGCAAATAAGTTTCGCTCTTATGACAAAACGATCATTCACAGGCCAGAACTCATTGGATAGAAATCAACCAAGTCCTCCGCTGCAACGGCGGGGGAAGGAACCGCCACGCCGGCAGCGGTTTCGTCGGCAGCCAAGGCTGCCCGGTCTCGCCATGAGGCCAATGGGACATAACAGTCAACAGTGAGGGCAACACCCTATGAGAAGACTCAAGCGTGATCCGTTGGAACGGGCTTTTCTGCGCGGCTATCAGAACGGCATTCATGGCAAATCCCGCGAACTCTGTCCCTTCACTCACCCGTCGACCCGACAGGCCTGGCTCAACGGCTGGCGCGAGGGCCGCGGCGACAACTGGGACGGCCTCACCGGCACCGCGGGCATCCACCGCCTGAACCAACTGCGTGCCGTAAGCTGATCGGAGGGATCACGGCATTCTCATCCTGGACGCCCGCGGCGGGCGCCAGGCCTCAAGACCACAGGGCTCCTTCGGGAGCCCTTTCTCATCGTGCCCTCAGCTACCCGGCCGAACGGCCCTGTTGCGCGGCGATGGCTTCCACCGCCTCGCGGATCAGCGCCGGCCCCTTGTAGATGAAGCCAGTATAGATCTGCACCAGACTGGCCCCGGCGGCGATCTTCTCCGCCGCATGGCGGCCCTCGGTGATGCCGCCGACCGCGATGATCGGCAGTCGCCCGCCCAGCTCCCCGGCCAGCACCCGCACCGTATGGGTGCTCTTCTCGCGCACCGGCGCACCGGACAGCCCGCCCGCCTCGCCGGCATGCGCCAGGCCTTCGACGCCCTCGCGGCCGAGGGTGGTGTTGGTGGCGATCACCGCGTCCATGCCGGTGTCGAGCAGCGCCCGGGCGACCTGCCGGGTTTCCTCGTCGCTCATGTCCGGGGCGATCTTGATCGCCAGCGGCACGCGCCGGCCGTGGCGACCGGCCAGTTCCTCCTGGCGCTGGCGCAGGGCCTCGAGCAGTTGGCGGAGCGAGTCGCCGAACTGCAGGCTGCGCAGGCCGGGGGTGTTCGGCGAGCTGACGTTGACCGTCACATAGCTGGCATGCGGGTAGACCTTGTCCAGGCAGATCAGGTAGTCGTCCACCGCCCGCTCCACCGGGGTGTCGAAGTTCTTGCCGATGTTGATGCCGAGCACGCCGCTGTAACGCGCGGCCTGGACCTGCGCCAGCAGGTGGTCGACGCCCTGGTTGTTGAAGCCCATGCGGTTGATGATCGCCTCGGCTTCCGGCAGGCGGAACAGCCGCGGCTTGGGATTGCCCGGCTGCGGCCGCGGCGTCACGGTGCCGATCTCGATGAAGCCGAAGCCCAGCTGGGCGAGGCCGTCGATGGCGTCGCCATTCTTGTCCAGCCCGGCGGCGAGGCCGACCGGGTTGGGGAAGTCCAGGCCCATCACCCGCACCGGCAGGCTCGCCGGCTGGCGGCACAAAAGACCGTTGAGAGTCAGCCGGCCACCAGCCCGAGCAGGTCGATGGACAGTTCGTGGGCGGTCTCCGGGGACAGTTTGAACAGCAGCTGGCGGGCCAGGTTGTACATGGGCAGGCTTGACTCGGCGATTGGCGTGGGGCGGCGATTATAGCCGCGCCGCACGCTTCCGGGGCCTGTCCGATCGACGCGCCGGGAGGTTTTCGGCCTCAGGCAAGACCGGGCACCGGCGCCTCCGGCGCGATCAGCTTCTCGCGCTTGAGGGTTTCCCAGAACTCCTCGGGGATGGCGATCCGCATCGACTGCACGTTGGCCTGCACCTGCTCGGGCGTGCGCGCGCCGGGAATGATGGCCGAGACCAGCGGGTGGGCGGCGGCGAACTGCAGGGCGGCGGTGCGCAGGTCGATGCCGTGCCGCTCGGCGATCGCCACGATCCGCGCGCGCTTCTCCGGCGCCCAGGCCGGAACGCTACCGGCATAGAGGTAGCGGTCGCGCCCGGCCAGGTAGCCGGCGAGCAGCGGCGCGCCCACCACCACCGAGACGCCGCGCCGGGCCAGTTGCGGGAAGGTCTTGTCGAGCGCCTCCTGGTGATCGAGCAGCGAGTACTGGCAGGCCAGCAGGAAGATGTCCGGATCGCCGGCCTCCAGCGCCCGCAGCGCCGGCGCGGGATGGTTGACGCCGAAGCCCCAGGCCTTGATCAGTCCCTCCTCGCGCATCCGGGTCAGCTCGGGAATCGCGCCCTTGGCCGCCTGCTCGAAGTATTCGCCCCAGCGTTCGCCCATGTCCCGGTTGTCGGGCGACAGGTCGTGGATGAAGGCGATGTCGATCTGCGAAACGCCCAGCCGCTGCAGGCTGTCCTCGATCGACCGGCGCACGCCTGCGGCGCTGTAGTCGTAGCGGTAGGTGAAGGGCGAAGGCTCCTTCCACATGGTCTTCGGCAGGCTGTCGCTCGCGCTCAGCAGGCGCCCCACCTTGGTCGACAGCACGTACTCCTCGCGCTTGAGGTTGTGCAGGAAATGCCCGAAGCGGCGCTCGCTGAGGCCCAGTCCGTACCAGGGCGAGGTGTCGAAATAGCGGGCGCCGGCGGCGAAGGCGGCCTGCAGCGTGGCCTGGCACTGCTCGTCGCTGGCCGGCGCGAAGCCGTTGCCGATGGCCACGCCGCCCAGGCCGATGCGCGAGAACGGACGGAAATTGCCGCCGGCGATCGGCGCGTTGGTCGGGACCGGTCCGCTGCCCGGTTTGCCCCTGGTCGGCAGCAGCGAGCCACTTTCCTGTGCCTGCACGAACAGCGGCGCGGTGGCCAGTACGGCGGCGCCGGCGGCAGCGACAGAGAGAAGTTGGCGTCGTGTGGTCATGCAGATTCTCCTTCGGCGGATGAATGATCGATATGGAAATCGCATGGGTTTCCGACAGCGAATCCGGGAAAAATTCGCCGGCGCCGTCTCCTTCGAGCAACGGAGCGGTTGCAGAAGCCGTCTCGGACGCTCAGGGTAGGCACCTGCCCAGTCATCTGCCACACTGCCCGACCCAGCCCGTCAATGGACCGCCCGAGCATGTCTTTCCTGCCGCCAAACCTCGTCGCACTCGCCCAGCGCCTGGGGTTCGGCAGGCGTACGCCGCGTCAGCTGCTCGGCAAGGCCCGCGCGCTGCGCTTGCCCTTCCAGCCGCTGCCGCCGCTGCAGGAAAGCATCTGGTGGCAGGCCGACCCGCCCCTGCACCGGCTGGTCGAGCTGCCGCGCGACGCCCTTTCCGGGCCGGTCCAGGAGGACAAGGCGGCCGCCCGCACGGTGCTGATGGGGCTGGTCGAACAGGAGCAGTGCAGCCTGGACGGCCTTGACCTGCGCCAGGTCGACGGGCTGGTCGGCAAGGACCCGCAGGCCGCGCAGTACGATAGCCTCGTCCCCTACAGCGCGACCCCCGAATGCCGCGCCGTGCGGATCATCAGCTACAAGGATTTCGTGCGTACCCTCGCTCAGGCCGTGGCCGGCTTTCCCGAGGCCGGCCGCCTGCAGCTGCGCCAGGCCGCCTGGCGCGGCGAGCGGCTGTTCTGGGCCGGCGAGCCGCAGCAGTTGGCGGCCTTCGCCGCGGCCGTGGCCTATGCCCGGCGGCGTGGCCTGGAGGTCGTGCTGCCTGCCGAGCTGACCCGTTACCGGCTGAGCGAACGCGGCCTGGCCGGCCTGCGCCGCCGCTACCACGTGCTCGCCATGCCGGCGCAGGCCTGGAGCGATCCGGCCTTCATGGGCCTGCTGCTCGACCAGGGCATGCCCTATGCCCGGCTCGCCCTGCTGCGCCGCAGCGGCGCCCCCGAATTCCTCCTGCTACCCCGCCGCCATCCGGCGGCCAACGCCCTCGGCGAAGGGCTCTACCAGGCCGGCGCACCGGACGTGACCGGCTTTCTCGCCGGGCTGCTGCCGGCTGCGGACAACGCGCCCGGCTGAGCCCGCCGCCACCGCCCCAAGGAGATGTCCATGAAGGAACTGTCCCTGTCCCGTCGGTTATCCCCGGCCCTGCTGGCCCTGGGCCTGCCCGCCGCCATGGCAGCCGAGCCACCGCTCTACGGCCCCGAACTGGAAGGGTTCGACTATCCCCACCCGGTCCAGCATTTCGCCTTCGAATCCCAGGGCCAGTCGCTGAAGATGGCCTACATGGACGTGCAGCCGGCCGAGCCCAACGGCCACACCCTGGTCCTGCTGCACGGCAAGAACTTCTGCGCGGCGACCTGGGAAGGCAGCATCGCTGCCCTGACCAAGGCCGGTTATCGGGTGGTGGCGCCGGACCAGATCGGTTTTTGCAAGTCCAGCAAGCCGGAACACTACCAGTACAGTTTCCAGCAGCTGGCGGCCAACACCCGGGCGCTGCTGGAATCCCTCGGCCTGACGCGCTACAGCGTCATGGGCCACTCCATGGGCGGCATGCTCGCCACCCGCTTCGCCCTGCTCTATCCCAAACAACTGGAACGCCTGATCCTGGTCAACCCCATCGGCCTGGAGGACTGGAAGGCGGTCGGCGTGCCCTACCGCACGGTGGACCAGTGGTACGCCCGCGAACTCGAGACCAACGCCGAGGGCATCCGCAACTACCAGCTCAGCACCTACTACGCCGGCCAGTGGCGCCCCGAGTTCGACCGCTGGGTGGAGATGCAGGCCGGCCTGTTCCGGGGGCCGGGCAAGCAGCGCGTGGCATGGAACTCGGCGCTGACCTACGACATGATCTACACCCAGCCGGTGTACTACGAGTTCGAGCAGTTGAAGGTGCCGACCCTGCTGCTGATCGGCGAGAAGGACAACACCGCGATCGGCAAGGACGCGGTGGCGCCCGAGCTGCGCCCGCTGCTCGGCGACTACCGACGGCTGTCCTGGGAGGCGGCCAAGCGCATTCCCGGTGCCAGCCTGCAGACCTTCCCCGACCTCGGTCACTCCCCGCAGATCCAGGCGCCCGAGCAGTTCCACGAGGTCCTGCTGCAGCAACTGGCCAAGCCGCTCGAGTGACGAACTGCGCCAGAGGCCGCCGCTCCGGCGGCCCGGCATGGCCCTGCCGCGAGAAGCGCCCGCCGCTTCGGAGCGGACAGTAGTTTCCTGCGATTTGGTCAAACCTTTTTTCAGTCTCTCGGTCGTAACTATGCCCGCCCGGGGTTAAAGTGGCGGGGTGCGGGAACCGCTCGCGACAGGAGTCGTCCGGCCGCAACCGAAGTCCGCAGTTGTCAGGAGACGGACTGTGCTCGACAAGGAGAGTTTGCAATGGTCAGAAAATGGCGTCAGACCGGCCTGCCATTCGGAGTCAAGCCGGCCAGCCGTATCATGGATGCCCCCATCCCGGCAGATAACGGAGCTCCCCGGGAAACCGCCACCCTCGCCAAGCTGTGCGGCCTGGTGGTCGACCTGATCCGCGGCAAGCGGGTCTGGATGAGCGCCGAGGAGCGGGAAGCACTGTCCCCGATGATCGATCTGGGCTATCTGCAGTGCGACAACGACTTCCAGGAGTCCTCCACCCACGTTCTCTGTCACTGCTCGCATCCGACGCTTTTCGAGTTTTATTTCTTCTACCGCTGGCTGCCCGAACACGGTCAGCGCTTCCGCCCCCGCCGGGAACCCACCAGCCAGCCCCGCTGAGCCGCCACTGGCGGCCCCGCGCCAGCGGGGCCATTCCTCAGGCCCCGCGCGCGCCGCTCTGCGCCAGATCCGCCAGCTCGCGATTGACCACCGCGAACATCGCATAGTCCGTGCCGCCGGCCGCACGCAGCTCGGCCAGGGCCGCCCGCCAGCGCTCGACCGCCGGCTGGTTCTGCTCCAGCCAGAGCGCCACCCGCGCCGCGACGTCCTCCGGACCGCCGACCATCTGCAGCAGGGCGATGGTGAGGGCGCGCTGCTGCCAGTCCATGTCGTCGCGGAAAGCCTCCCGGGCCAGCGCCTGCCACTGGTTATCGACCGGCAGGTTGGTGATCTGCTGCAGATACCAGGGCAGCTCCAGGGCGCCGCCGACGGCGAAGTGCGCGACCGCCACCACCGCCGGCTCGCGCCCGGTGACATCGGCCGCCTCGAGGATCGGCAACAGGGTGTAAAGGTAGCCGGTGCCGGCAACCAGCCGCGCCAGCAGCTCCGGCACGCCGGCCTCGGCATAGGCGCGGTAGCGCAGCTGCCACTGCTTGTGGGTGCTGCCCTCGAGCAGTTCGTCGAGCTTGAGACCCAGGGCGGCGACCTGCGGGCCGAAATGCGCCACGTCGCGGGCGGCGTCCAGCTCGCCACGGCGGTTGCGCAGGAACCAGCGGGTGGCGCGCCGGCCCAGGCGGGTCAGCTCGTCCATCAGGGTCAGCTGCAGCTCGGCGGGGACCTGATGGTCGAGCGTCTCGATCTGCCGGAACCAGTGCGGCAGATGGAAGATGTCGCGAACGATCACATAGGCCTCGGCCACCGCCGCGGCGTCCATGCCGGTGGCTTCCTTGAGGCGCTGCACGAAGGTGATGCCCATGTGGTTGACCAGATCGTTGGCGATCTGCGTGGCGACGATCTCCCGGCGCAGCCGGTGGCCGCGCATCAGCCTGCCGAAACGCTCCGCCAGCACGGCCGGAAAGGCGCTCTCCATGTCGCGGATCAGGTAGTCGTCGTCCGGCACCGAGGAGTCCAGCAGCGATTCCTTGAGATCGATCTTGCTGTAGGAGATCAGCACCGCCAGCTCCGGGCGGGTCAGGCTGGTGCCGCTGGCGAGGCGCTCGGCGAGCTGCTCGTCGGAGGGCAGGAACTCCAGGGCCCGATCCAGCCGCCCGGCGTGCTCCAGGGCGTCGATCAGCCGGCGGTACTCGCCCGGATGCAGGCGCGCGCGGCGCTCGGCCAGGGACAGCGCCTGGGTCTGCTTGTAGATGTTGTTCAGCACCAGCTGGGCCACCGCATCGGTCATCTCGTGAAGCAGCCGGTCGCGCTGCTTGCCGGTCATGTCGCCGGCGGCGAGCACCTTGCCGAGCAGGATCTTGATGTTCACCTCGTGGTCGGAACAGTCGACCCCGCCGGCGTTGTCGATGAAGTCGGTGTTGCCGGCGCCGCCGTGCAGGCAGTACTCGACGCGGCCGAGCTGGCTCATGCCGAGGTTGCCGCCCTCGCCCACCACCTTGGCGCGCAGTTCGTTGCCGTTGATCCGCACCGCGTCATTGGCCTTGTCGCCGATGTCCGCATGGCTTTCCTGGCTGGACTTCACGTAGGTGCCGATGCCGCCGTTCCACAACAAATCCACCGGCGCCCTGAGCAGGGCGCTGATCAGCTCGGCGGGGGTCAGCCGCTCGGCGGAGATCGCAAAGCGCTCGCGCATCTGCGGGCTGATCCGGATGCTCTTGGCGCTGCGCGGGAACACTCCACCGCCGGCCGAGATCAATGCCGGATCGTAGTCGGCCCAAGACGAGCGCGGCAGCTCGAACAGCCGGCGCCGCTCGGCGAAGCTCCGCGCCGGGTCCGGGTCGGGATCGACGAACACATGGCGGTGATCGAAGGCCGCCAGCAGGCGCACGCTCTGCGACTGCAACAGGCCGTTGCCGAACACGTCGCCGGACATGTCGCCGATGCCGATCACGCTGATCGGGTCCTGCTGCACGTCGATGCCGCGTTCGCGGAAGTGGCGCTGCACGGCGACCCAGCCGCCGCGGGCGGTGATGCCCATCTTCTTGTGGTCGTAGCCACTGGAGCCGCCGGAAGCGAAGGCGTCGCCCAGCCAGAAGCCGTAGTCGGCGGCGATGCCGTTGGCGATGTCGGAGAAGCTCGCCGTGCCCTTGTCGGCGGCCACCACCAGGTAGGGATCGTCGCCGTCGTAGCGCAGCACGCTGGCCGGCGGCACCACCTCGTCCTCCTTGAGGTTGTCGGTGACGTCGAGCAGGGCCGAGACGAAGATCCGGTAGCAGGCGATCGCCTCGGCCTGGATCTCGTCGCGGCTGCCGCCGACCGGCAGGCGCCGCGGCACGAAGCCGCCCTTGGCGCCGACCGGCACGATCACCGCGTTCTTCACCTGCTGGGCCTTGACCAGACCGAGCACCTCGGTACGGTAGTCCTCCTCGCGGTCGGACCAGCGCAGGCCGCCGCGCGCCACCTTGCCGCCGCGCAGGTGGACGCCCTCGACTCGCGGCGAGTAGACGAAGATCTCGAAGCGCGGCACCGGCCGCGGCAGCTCGGAAAGCGCCCGCGGGTCGAGCTTGAGGCTGAAGTGGCCCTTGGCCCGGCCGCTGGCGTCCGGCTGGTAGAGATTGGTGCGCAGGGTGGCCTTGATCAGCTCCAGGTAGCGCCGCAGGATGCGGTCCTCGTTGAGCACCTCGACCTTGTCCAGGGCGCCGAGGATGGCCTGCTCCAGGCGCTGCTGCTTGTCCTCCAGGTCCTCGCCGGCGATGCGCCGCGCCAGATAGAAGCGGGTACGGAACAGGCGCACCAGCTCGCGGGCGATGTCGCTGTGGTTGAACAGGGTGGCGGCGACATAGCCGAGGTCGAAGCCCAGGCGGATCTGCTTGAGGTAGCGGGCGTAGGCGCGCAGCAGGGCGACCTCGCGCCAGGGCATGGCGGCCTTCAGCACCAGGCGGTTGAAGGCGTCGTTCTCGGCGTCGCCGCGGACGATGTGGATGAAGGCGTCCTGTAGGGTGTCGTTGAGCTGCTGCAGATCCACTTCCTCCACCCCGCCGGCATAGGTGAAGGAGAAGTCGTGGATCCAGAACTCGCGGCCGTCGCGGCGGCGCAGCTGGAAGGGGAATTCGCCGAGCACGCGCAGGCCGAGGTTCTCGAGGATCGGCAGGACGTCGGACAGCGGCAGCGGGGTGTCCGGATGGTAGATCTTGCCGTGCAGCTGCTGGTCGCCCTGACGCAGCGGCTGGTAGAAGCTCATCACCAGCGGACGGTCGTCGCCCAGGGTTAGCAGGTGCTGCATGTCGACCACCGCCGAGTGGGGCGCGAAGCGCTCCCGGTAGCCGGCCGGAAAACCCTGCGGAAAGTCGGCCAACAGACCGGTGCCCTGGGCCTCGCCGAAGCTCTCCACCATCAGGCTGGCATAGTCGTCCCGCCAGGAGCGGCAGGCACGGATCATCTCCTGCTCCAGACGGTGGGGGTCGAAATCGACCCGCATCCTCGGGTCGACGCGCAGAATGAACTGCACCCGGGCCAGAATGGACTCGGAGAAATACACCCAGAACTCGCAGTCGCTGGCCTTCAGGCGCTCCATCAGGAGCTGCTGCATCTTCTCGCGGATCTCCGTGGAATAGACGTCGCGCGGCACGTAGGCCAGGCCGTAGACGAAGCGCCCGTAGGGGTCCTTGCGCAGGAACAGGCGCAGGCGGTTGCGCTCCTGGATCTGCACGATGCTGATCGCGGTGTGCAGCAGCTCGTCGAGCGGCGTCTGGAACAGGTCGTCGCGCGGCAGCACCTCGAGCACCTGGCTGAATTCGCGGGCCAGATGCCCGGCGCTGTCGAAGCCGGCGCGCTGCTCGATCTGCGCGGCCTTGCGGCGGATGTAGGGGATGTGGCGGACGCTCTCGTTGTACACCGAGGCGGTGTACAGGCCCATGAAGCGGTATTCGCGGACCACCCGGCCGGCCTCGTCCAGCTCGCGCAGGGAGACGTAGTTGGGATAGGCCGGGCGGTGCACCCGCGACGGCTGCGAGGCCTTGGCGAAGGACAGCAGCAGCGGCTCGCGCAGATAGTGCAGGGCCTCCGGCTCGATGTGCAGCCAGGCCGGGTCCAGGCCGGTGCGTAGGCGCTTGCTCAGCCCGAGCAGGGAGCGCTCGTCGTAGACGATGCGCCCGCCGCCCTCCGGGCTGTCGGCCACGCTGAACTCCTCGTAGCCGAGGAAGGTGAAATGGTCCTCCACCAGCCAGCGCAGGAACACCTTGATCTCCGCCAGCTCCTCGGCCTCCACCGGCAAGGGCGCCCGCTCCAGCCAGTCGAGCAGTGCCCGCACGCAGGAGGTCATCGGCTCGAAGTCGGCGACCGCCAGACGCACCTCGCCGAACACCTCCTGCAGGGCCTGCTCCAGCGCGCGCTGCTCGCCGAGGCTGGCGCAGCGGTCGATCTCCGCGGAGATCAGCGCCTCCTGCTGCAGGCCCTCGCCGCGGCTGCTGCGGGGCAGGATCTCCAGCAGCTCGCCGGCGGCGTTGCGACGCACCGAGAACACCCCGCCCTGCAGGCTGTGGATGCCGTGGCCGTGGCGGCTCAGCTCCAGGCGCAGCGAATCGACCAGGAAGGGCATGTCCGGATGCAGCACCTCGACCACGCTGTGGCTGGACAGCCAGCCATGCTTCTCGTAGTCGGGATTGAAGACCTTGACTTCCGGTCGCGCCGGATCGAAGCGCTCGAGCAGGTGCCAGGCCGACAGGGTGTAACCGGCCAGATCGGACAGACGCCGCTCGGTCAGCTCCTCGATGCCGACCATGGCGAAGAACTCCTCGGCGAACAGCATCACCTGCGGCAGCAAGCGCTCATCCAGATGAGCGCCCAGTGCCGCCTGCAACTGCAGCAGAAAGTCGGCCTTGCTGTCGGCCATGAAGAACGCCATGGTTATGCTCCGAAAATGCCCCTGGATGTAGCATAGGCGGCCCCCGGCCCGTCCATGCCTGCCCCACGCCTGGGCACGGCCCGGACTGCCTGTCGCGACGCGCTCGCGACAGACGTGTCGAGCCTCGCCAACGCAGCCCCCGGAGCCTGAAACGCCCCCATGGACACCCTCACCAAACGCTCGGCCCTCTCCGCCTGCACCCAGGCGCTGCACGCCGTCGCGCGCCGGCTCCGCGCGCTCGGCGCCTACCGCACCGGCCTCGCCTCGGCGTTCACCCTGCTGGTCTTCGCCCTGGCGCTGATCGCCTGCCGCCGCCTGCTCGACAGCCTGGACCCGCAGCATCTGCACCAGGCCCTGCTCGCCGTGCCCGGCTCGGACCTGGCGCTGGCGCTGCTGGCCACGGCGGGCGGCTTCGTCGCCCTGCTCGGCTACGAGTGGTCGGCCTGCCGCTATGCCGGCGTGCGTTTGCCGACGCCCAGCCTGCTGCTCGGCGGCTTCTGCGCCTTCGCCATCGGCAATGCCGCCGGCCTCTCGCTGCTCACTGGCGGCGGCGTGCGTTACCGGCTGTATGGCCAGCAGGGCGTGGCCGGCGCGGACATCGCGAAAATGACCCTGTTCGCCAGCCTGTCGCTGGGCTGCGCGCTGCCGCTGCTGGCCGCCGGCGCCACGCTGCTCGACCTGCCCCGGGCGAGCAACGCCCTGCACCTGGCCAGCAGCCCCCTGGCCGCCCTGGCCACAGCCGTGCTGCTCGGCTATGCGGCGCTGGCGCTGTTCCTCTGGCGGCGCGCCACGCCGGACGCCCGCAACCCGCTGGTCATCCGCGCCAGCTTCGCGAGCTACAGCCTGGGCCTGCCCGGGGGACGCCTGAGCCTGCTGCAACTGGTCATCTCTCTCGCCGACATGCTGGCCGCCGCTGCCGCGCTCTACGTCCTGCTGCCGGAGGCGCCGCCCTTCGGCAGCTTCCTGCTGGTCTACCTGCTGGCCCTGGCCGCCGGGGTGCTCAGCCACGTGCCGGGCGGCATCGGCGTGTTCGAGGCGGTGCTGCTCGCCGCCTTCGGCCAGAGCCTCGGCGCGGCGCCGCTGGCCGCCGCGCTGCTGCTGTACCGGCTGATCTACACGGCGCTGCCGCTGCTGCTGGCCTGCCTGCTGCTGCTCGGCAACGAGGCCCGCCGCCTGACCCGCGCCGGCCTGCGCCTGGCCTCCGGCCTGGCCGCGCCGGTGCTGGCCCTGCAGGTGTTCATCGCCGGCATCGTGCTGCTGTTTTCCGGGGCCACGCCGAGCCTCGACGAGCGCCTGCAGCCGCTGAACTACCTGGTGCCCCTGCAACTGATCGAGCTGTCGCACCTGGGCTCCAGCCTGATCGGCGTGGTCTGCCTGCTGCTCGCCCAGGGCCTGCGCCGGCATCTGTCGGCGGCCTGGGCACTGACCCTGGTGCTGCTGCTGGCCGCCGCCCTGCTCTCGCTGCTCAAGGGCTTCGACTGGGAAGAGGCCAGCGTGCTGATCGGCACCGCGGCCCTCCTGGCGCTGTTCCGCAAGGCTTTCTACCGCCCCAGCCGGCTGCTCGAACTGCCCGGTTCGCCGCCGATCATCGTCGCCACCCTCGGCGTGCTGGCGGCCAGCACCTGGCTGCTGCTGTTCGTCTACCAGGACCTGCCCTACAGCCATACCCTGTGGTGGCAGTTCGAGCTGGACGGCAACGCCCCCCGCGGCCTGCGCGCCCTGCTGGCGAGCAGCCTGACCCTGCTGGTGGTCGGCCTGATCTGGCTGTTGCGCAGCCCGCCGCCGCCGCTGCACCCGCCCACCGCCGAGGAACTCGATCAGGCGTTCGCCGCGGTCCGCGCCTCGCACCAGCCGGAAGGCGCGCTGGCGCTGTCCGGCGACAAGGCCCTGCTGTTCGACGACGAGCGCAGCGCCTTTCTCATGTATGCCCGGCGCGGACGCAGCATGGTGGCGCTGTTCGATCCGGTGGGCACGCCGCAGCAGCGCGCCGAGCTGATCTGGCAGTTCCGCGACCTGTGCGACCTGCACCACCGGCGGCCGGTGTTCTACCAGGTACGTGCCGAGAACCTGCCGCACTACATGGATATCGGCCTGATCGCCCTCAAGCTGGGCGAAGAGGCGAAGGTCGACCTGCGCCGGTTCGACCTCGCCAATCCGGGCAAGCACATGAAGGACCTGCGCTACACCTGGAGCCGCGGCCAGCGCGACGGCTTGGAGCTGACCTTCCACGAGCGCGGCCAGGCACCGCTGGCCGCGCTGGAGGAAATCTCCGCGGCCTGGCTGGCCGGCAAGAAGGTCCGCGAGAAGGGCTTCTCCCTCGGCCGCTTCTGTCCGGACTACCTGCGCTACTTCCGCATCGTGGTGGTCCACCACCAGGGCCGCCCGGTAGCCTTCGCCAACCTGCTGGAAACCGACAGCCCGGAGAGCGCCGGCCTCGACCTGATGCGCGTGCATCCGGATGCGCCGAAACTGACCATGGAGTTCCTCATCCTCGGCATCCTGCTGCATCTCAAGGAGCGCGGCCGCCACTTCTTCAGCCTCGGCATGGTGCCGCTCTCCGGCATGCTGCCGCGCCGCGGCGCGCCGCTGCCGCAACGCCTCGGCGCCCTGGTGTTCCAGAATTCCGAGTATTTCTACAACTTCCAGGGTCTGCGCCGCTTCAAGGAAAAGTTCGACCCGCAGTGGGAACCGCGCTACCTCGCGGTGCCCGCCGGGCTCGACCCGCTGCTGGCCCTGGCCGACACCGCCGCGCTGATCGCCGGCGGCCTTTCCGGACTGGTGAAACGCTGATGCGCCGACGCTCCGCTCTCCTCCTCCTGCTCGCCCTGTTCCCGCCGCTCGCCGCCGGCCTTGCCTGGCTCCTGCTGCGCCAGCCGGCACCGGGTCAGGAACAACGCACCCTGGCCGACGGCAGCCCGCTGCAACTGGTCGAACCCGGCGGCCCGGTGCGCCAGCGGGTGCTCCTGCTGCTCTCCGCCGAGGCCCGTCCGGAGCCGGCCCGCCTGCTCGAGATGGCCACCGCCCATGCCGCCCGGCTGGCCGTCCTGGAACTGGACGAGAGCGACTGCCGCCGCCAGTTGCAGCGGCTCGACGCCGCCCTGGCGCAGCTCGGCGGCCCGGCCGACCTGGTCGCCGGCGACGGCCCGGCGCCCAGCTGGCCTGGCGCTGGCTGGCCGGGCAGGCGCGCGACCAGGCGCAGGCGCTGTCGATCGGCTTCCGTCTGGACCAGCCGGCCTGCCCCGAGCCGCCGCCAGCGGCGGCGCCGCACGGCCGCTGGCATGCCGTCTGGAACGACAACCCGGATGACGCCAGCGCCCGCTTCGCCCGCGGCCAGGCGAATGCCGACACGCAGATCGCCGACTACGGCACGCCGGCCGCACGCCTCTTGCTGGACAACCTCGGTCGTCTGCTGGAGGGCCGTGCCGACGCCTTGCCGCTGGTCGAGGTGCCGGCCGACGGCGACACCGTGGCGGTGTTCTACTCCGGCGACGGCGGCTGGCGCGACCTCGACCGCGACGTCGCCGCCGAGTTGGCCAAGCGCGGCTATCCGGTGGTCGGCGTCGACTGCCTGCGCTACTTCTGGAACCGCAAGTCGCCGGAACAGGCCGCCGCCGACCTCGCCCGGATCATGCGCAGCTACCGCGAGCGCTGGGGCGCCCGGCGCTTCGTGCTGATCGGTTACTCCTTCGGCGCCGACGTGCTGCCGGCCATCTACAATCGCCTCAATACGGCCGACCGGGAGGCCGTGGACAGCCTGCTGCTGCTCTCCGTGGCGCGCAGCGGCAGCTTCGAGATCAAGGTCCAGGGCTGGCTCGGCACGGTGAGCCAGGAGGCCCCCACCGGCCCGGAAATGGCCCGCCTGCCGGCCGCCAGAACGTTGTGCGTCTACGGCAGCGAGGAAGCCGGCGAGAGCGGCTGCACCCAGCCGCAGAATCCGGGCGAAAGACTGGAGCTGCCGGGCGGGCACCATTACGACTACGACTACCCGGCCCTGAGCGAGCGCCTCGTCGCGGCGATCCGGGCCCGCCAGGGCGGGCGCTGAGGAGGCGCCCGGCGCCGGCCGGACCATCGGCACGGCAGCGTGGCGTCCGGTTTTGCTTTAAAGTGGCACGCTGCCTCCGCGGCAGCCAAGATCCGCGGTCATATTCCGGAAGTGGAGAGAGATGGATCACCGAGAAGCGCTAGTGGCACTGCGGCAATATCTGGCCAGCCAGATCCTCGGCCAGGAAAAGCTGATCGACCGTCTGCTCGTCGCCCTGCTCGCCGACGGCCATCTCTTGGTCGAGGGCGCTCCCGGGCTGGCCAAGACCAAGGCCATCAAGGACCTGGCCGAAGGCATCGAGGCGGAATTCCATCGCATCCAGTTCACCCCCGACCTGCTGCCGGCGGACATCACCGGCACCGAGATCTACCGCCCGGAAACCGGGAGCTTCGTCTTCCAGCAGGGGCCGATCTTCCACAACCTGGTGCTCGCCGACGAGATCAACCGCGCCCCGGCCAAGGTCCAGTCGGCGCTGCTCGAGGCGATGGCCGAGCGCCAGGTGTCCATCGGCCGGCGCACCTACGAGCTGTCGCCGCTGTTTCTGGTGATGGCCACCCAGAACCCGATCGAGCAGGAAGGCACCTACCCGCTGCCGGAAGCCCAGCTCGACCGCTTCCTCATGCACGTGAAGATCGGCTTCCCGGACGCCGCGGTGGAGCGCAAGATCCTCCAGCAGGCCCGCGGCGAGGCGCTGCACGGCGAGACCAAGCCCGAGCACCGGCTCAGCCAGCAGGCGATCTTCGCCGCGCGCAAGGAGATCCTCGGCCTGTACATGGCCGATGCGGTGGAGGAATACCTGGTGCAGCTGGTGATGGCGTCGCGCACCCCGGCGCGCTTCGACGCCGAGCTGGGCGAATGGCTGACCTACGGCGCCAGCCCGCGCGGCTCCATCGCCCTCGACCGCTGCGCGCGCGCCCACGCCTGGCTGGCCGGACGCGACTTCGTCAGCCCGGAAGACATCCAGACGGTGCTCTTCGACGTGCTGCGCCACCGCCTGATCCTCTCCTTCGAGGCCGAGGCCGCCGGGGTCGACCAGGACCGGGTCATCCAGCGCATCCTCGACGTGGTGGCGGTGGCCTGATGCAGCCGCAGGCAGGCGTGCCGCGCCCGGCGCCGGACGGCGTCCGGGTGGGCCTGGCCGAGCTGATCGAGATCCGCCACCGGGTGCGCGAGGTGCAGCTGTTCTCCAGCGCCGCCCGGCGCAGCGCCCTGCTCGGCGCGCACCATTCGCGGCTGCGCGGGCGCGGCGTGGACTTCGACCAGGTGCGCGTCTACCAGGCCGGCGACGACGTGCGCAACATCGACTGGCGGGTCACCGCCCGCACCCAGGAGCCGCACACCAAGCTGTTCCACGAGGAGCGCGAGCGGCCGATCTTCATCCTCGTCGAGCAGAGCCGCCAGCTGTTCTTCGGCTCCTCGCGGCAGTTCAAGGCGGTGCTCGCCGCCCAGGCCGCGGCGCTGATCGGCTGGGCGGCCCTGGAGCACAACGACCGGGTCGGCGGCCTGGTGTTCGGCAGCAGCGCGCCCCACGAGATCAAGCCGCGGCGCAGCAAGCAGAGCCTGCTGCAGCTGCTCAACCGCCTGGTGAGCGCCAACCATGCGCTGCACGGCGAGCTGCCGGACGAGCCGGAAAGCTTCGGCCTGGCGCTGCGCCGCGCCCGCGAGGTACTGCGCCCGGGCAGCCTGGTGGTGGTGCTGTGCGACGAGCGGGCCCTGTCGGACACCGCCGAGCGCCAGCTGCTGCTGCTCGGCCGGCACAGCGAGCTGCTGCTGATGCCGCTCTCCGACCCCCTCGACCATGCCCTGCCCGCCGCCGGCCTGCTGCGCTTCGCCCAGGATGGCGCGCAACTGGAGCTGGACACCCACGACAGCGCGCTGCGCCAGGCCTACCGCAGCCTCGGCCAGGCGCGCCAGGCACGCTGGGAACGCCTCGCCGAACGCCTGGGCAGCCTGCTGCTGCCGCTCAGTACCCAGCTCGAACTGGTCGAGCAGCTGCGCGAGCGCCTGCAGCCGCGGCCGGTGAGCCCGTCATGACCCCGCTCGACGCCCTGCACCCGCTGATTCCCCCGCCGCCCATCCCCTGGTGGCCGCCGGCGCCCGGCTGGTGGCTGCTGGCGCTGGTCGCCAGCACCGCCCTCGCGGCCTTCTGCTGGCTGCACTGGCGGCGCCCGCGGCGGCGCGCCGAGCCGGTGCCGCCGCAACAGGTCCTCGACCCGCTGCGCGTCGCCGCCCTCGAGGAGCTGGCACAGCTGCGCAGACCCTACGACATGCCCGCCGGCCCCTGGCTGCAGCAGCTCAACGCGCTGCTCAAGCGCCTGTGCCGCGCCCACTACCCGGACAACCGCAGCCACACCCTGAGCGGCCGCGCCTGGCTGGCCTATCTCGACAGCCGCTGTCCGGCCGCCGGCCTGACCCGCTGGATGATCCTCGTCGAGGGCGGCTACCGCGCCGAGTGCCGGCTCGACGACAAGGCCATCGACGGGCTCTACCAGGCCGTGGAAATCTGGATCCGCCGGCATGTTTGAGTTCGCCTGGCCCTGGGTCTTCCTGCTCGCCCCGCTGCCCTGGCTGCTGCGCCTGCTGCTGCCGCCGGCCGACAGCGGCGAGGCGGCGCTCAAGGTGACCTTCCTCGACGAACTGGAGACCCTCAGCGGTCGCCGCGCCCGCCTGCGCCTGCCCGGCTGGCGGCAGCAGGCGCCGTTCGTCCTGCTCTGGCTGCTGCTGCTCGGCGCCGGTGCCCGCCCCGAATGGGTCGGCGAGCCCCAGCCGCTGCCTACCAGCGGTCGCGACCTGCTGCTGGCGGTGGACGTCTCCGGTTCCATGGAATACGCCGACATGCAATGGCAGGACGAGACCATCAGCCGCCTGGAACTGGTCAAGCGCCTGTTCGGCCAGTTCATCGCCGACCGCCGGGGCGACCGGGTCGGGCTGATCCTGTTCGGCAGCCAGGCCTACCTGCAGGCGCCGCTGACCTTCGACCGGCAGACCGTGCGCACCTGGCTGGAGGAAGCCATGATCGGCATTGCCGGCAAGAACACCGCCATCGGCGACGCCATCGGCCTGGGCCTCAAACGCCTGCGCCTGCGCCCGGCGCAGAGCCGCGTGCTGATCCTGATCACCGACGGCGCCAACACCGCCGGCGAGCTCGACCCGCAGGTCGCCGCCCGCCTGGCCGCCGAGGAAGGGGTGCGCATCCATACCATCGGCATCGGCGCCGATCCCCAGCAGGACGGCCTGCTCGGCCGGCTCGGCCTGAATCCCGGGCTGGACCTCGACGAGCCGGCCCTGCGCGCCATCGCCGAACGGACCGGCGGGGAATACTTCCGTGCCCGCAGCAGCGAGGAGCTGCACGCCATCGAGAACACCCTCGACCGCCTGGAGCCGGTCGCCCAGCCGCCGACTCCGGTACGTCCGGCCCGCCCGCTGTACCCTTGGCCGCTGGCCGCGGCGCTGCTGCTCGGCCTGCTGCCGGTAGTCCACACCCTCTGGCCACCCCGCGCGCGCCCGGGAGGACCACGCCGATGAACGCTCTCTGGCCGCACTGGCTGCGCCCCGCCTGGCTGCTCCTGCTGCCCCTGCTGGTCTGGCTGCTCTGGCGGCTCTGGCACCGCGAGCGGCGCGCCGGCCGCTGGGAGCTGCTGTTGCCGCCGGCCTTCCACCCGGCGCTGCTCGGCGCACGCGCCGGACACGGCAGCCGCCTGCCGTGGATCGCCCTCGGCCTGGCCTGGCTGCTCGCCCTGCTGGCCCTGCTCGGCCCGAGCTGGCAGCGCGTCGAGCAGCCCACCCTGCGGCGTGCCGATCCGCTGGTGGTGCTGCTCGAACTGACCCCGAGCATGCTCGCCGGCGACGTCGCACCGAACCGCCTGGCACTGGCCCGGCGCAAGCTGCTCGATCTGCTCGCGGCGCGCCAGGAGGCACAGACCGCCGTAGTCGTCTACGCCGGCAGCGCGCACACGCTGGTGCCGCTGTCCGATGACCTGGAAACCACCCGCAACCTGCTGGATGCCCTCGCCCCGCCGATCATGCCGGTCGCCGGCCGTCGTGCCGACCTGGCCGTGGCCCGCGGCCTGAGCCTGCTCGAACAGGGCGCCCAGGGTCGCGGCCAGCTGCTGCTGATCGGCAGCGAACTGGACGAGCGGGAGCGCCAGGGCATCGCCCGGGCGCTCGGCGGCGACGGCGAACGCCTCGACATTCTCGGCATCGGCAGTACCGACGGGGCGCCCATCGCCCAGGAGGACGGCACCTTCCTCAAGGACGAGCAGGGCGCCATCCTCCTCGCCCGGCTGGACAGCAGCGGACTCGCGCGCTTCGCCGAAGGCCTCGGCGGGCGCTACCAGAGCGCCAGCCTGGACGACCGCGACCTGCGCCGACTCGGCCTGCTGGGCACTCCGCACGTACTGCGCGAGAGCGATGAGGCGGCGCGCCTCGACGCCTGGGCCGACCAGGGCCACTGGCTGCTGCTGCCGCTGCTTCTGCTGGCCGCCTGCGCCGGCCGGCGCGGCTGGTTGCTCGCCCTGCCCCTGCTGCTCGCCGTGCCCCAGCCCGGCCAGGCCTTCGAGCTTACCGACCTGTGGCTGCGCCCCGACCAGCAGGGCCGCATCCTGCTCCAGGCCGGGCAGCCGGGCGAAGCGGCGCGGCGCTTCGAGGACAGCCAGTGGCAGGGTCTGGCCCTCTACCAGGCCGGCGACTACGCTGCCGCCGCCGAGCGCTTCGCCCAGGGCCGGGGCGCCGCCGCCCACTACAATCGCGGCAACGCCCTGGCGCGGTCCGGCGAGCTGGAGGCCGCGCTGGATGCCTACGAGCGCGCCCTGGAACTGCAACCGGGCCTGGAGCCGGCGCTGCACAACAAGGCCCTGGTCGAGGCGCTGTTGCGCCAGCAGCAGGCGCAACAGCAGGCCGGTGCCGAGAACGAGGCGGCCGCGCAGCAGCCGGCCCAGGCCGGTCAGGACAGCCGGTCCGGGCAGAGCACCGAGCAGAACGACGGCCAGGCCGACTCGAGCCAGCCCCAGACGGCCGAAGGCGCTCCTTCCAACAACGCGACGGCACAGCCGGGAGCGCCGCAGAGCGGCAGCGCCGAACAGGCTGCCGGCGATGCCTCGCCCAGTCCCGGCCTCGCCGAAACGCCCGCCGAACCGCTCGGCGACGAGCGCCGTCAGGCCTTGGAACAGTGGCTGCGGCAGATCCCGGACAATCCCGGCGAGCTGCTGCGGCGCAAATTCTGGTACGAACAGCAACAGCACCGGGAAACCCGTCCATGACTCGTCTGCTCTGCACCCTCCTGCTCTGCCTGCTGGCCTGGACGGCCCGGGGCGAGGAGCTCACCGCCCGGGTCGACCGCACCCACCTCGGCGCCGGCGAAACCCTCGAGCTGACCCTGGAGAGCAGCGATCCCGCGCCGCTCGGCAAGCCGGACCTGACGCCTCTCGAAGAGCACTTCGAGGTGCTCGGCACCCGCCAGGTCAACCGCCCGAACAGCGCAGCCGGCGAGTCCGGCAGCACCACCCAGTGGATCGTCACGCTGCAGCCCAGACGCCGCGGCCAGCTGACGATTCCGCCCCTGCGTCTGGGCGACCGGCAGACCCAGCCGATCGTCCTGCACGTGCAGAAGAGCGAGGTCGACGACGACCAGGCCAAGCTGGCGTCGGTGTTCATCGATGCCACCCTGGATCGGGAAAGCGCCTATGTGCAGGCCCAGGTCGTCCTTACCCTGCGCATCTACCACTCGGTGTCGCTCTACGACGACAGCAGCCTGAGCCCGTTGCAGATGGCCGACGCCCGCGTCGAACCGCTCGGCGCGCCGCGTACCTACGAGACCAGCGTCAACGGCGTGCGCCACGGGGTGATCGAGGCGCGCTACGCCATCTTTCCCCTGCGCAGCGGCGAGCTGCAGATCCCCGCGCAGGCCTTCACCGCCACCGAGGTCAGCCGTACGCCTGGCCGCGACGGCCTGCTGCCCTTCGGCCCGCACAGCGGCCGGCAGATTCGCGTCGAGTCGCCGACGATTCCCCTGAAGGTCAAGGCCAAGCCTGCCGAATACCCGGCCGACGCCCCCTGGCTGCCGGCGCGCGCCCTGATCCTGAGCGAGAACTGGAGCCCCGCGCCGGAACAGGCGCGGGCCGGCGACTCGCTGACCCGCCAGTTGACGCTCAAGGTCGACGGGCTGAGCGGTACCCAGTTGCCGGCCCTGGCCGGCCCGCCGGTCGATGGCCTGCGCCGCTACCCGGACCAGCCGCAACTGGCCGATCAGCCCGGCGAGCGTGGCCTGATCGGCAGCCGCGAGGAGCGCGAGGCGCTGGTGCCGACTCGCGACGGACGGATCGAGCTGCCGGCACAGGAGGTGGTGTGGTGGAACACCGTCCATGATCGCCTGGAGCGCACCCGTCTGCCGGCGCGCAGCCTGCTGGTGGCGGCGAATCCGGCCCTGGCCGCGGAGCCGCCGCAGCCCCCGGGACGCCTCGCGCCTTGCCGGGTCAACCGCTCTGGCCCTGGCAACTGGCCAGCGCCCTGCTGCTGTGCACCACCCTGCTCGGCTTCGGCCTCTGGTGGCGCGCCCGCCGCCAGCCGGCGATCCTGCGCAGCGCCGTCAGCGGTCCGAATCCACGTACCCTGCTCGACGACCTGCGCCGCGCCTGCCAGGCCAACGACACCCAGGCGACGCGCCAGGCCCTCGACGCCTGGGCCCGCCAGCAGCCGGAAACCCTCGCCACGATGGCAGCACGCTACGTGCCCCTGTCCGCCGCCCTCGATGGACTGAACGGCGCGCTCTACAGCGAAAGCGGTCAGCACTGGCAGGGCGAGGATCTCTGGCAGGCGATCCGCGACCTGCCGCCGGCCCAGCCGTCGGGCCCGGCCCGCGAAGCGGGCCAGCTGCCGCCGCTGTATCCGCGCTGATCGGGCCACACGCCGGCAGCGTGACAAGGGTCGCGACGACAACCAGTCGTTGCCCGATAGGCTACCGGCTCCACATCGATGAGTGGCAACGGGTGAAGATGGACATGACACACAAACGTCTCGATTTCTGCATTGAAGAGGCCGGCTGCCTGCTCTGGGTTGCGCCCAGAAGCCTGGGCGGCCTGCCGGCAGCCGAGTTGGGACAGGTCTGGATGGGTGAGTCCCGGGAGGTCACTACCCGTGAACTCGTCCTGCGGGGTGCCATGCTGCCCATGGCCCTGTATCAGGACGATGGATACGTGGTGCGCTTCATCCTCGGCGACCTGAGCGAGCAGGAGGCCGCCGGGTGGACCTCGCGCGTCGTCTGGAAGCTCGAGGTTCCCTGCGGCGAGGTCCTGGTTTCCGGCGTGCTCACGCCCGACTTCCGGGACGAGTTCGCGGCCATGCCGGCGGCCGAAGCCAACGGCTCGCACTGGCTGGGCGCCTACATCGCCGTGCCGTCCGGCGCTTACCGGGTCGAGGTCTATGGCTATCCCCCGGGCGATCTCTCGAGCGGCTGGGGAACGATCACCGCCCCGCGGCTATTCGGCACCCATCCCGGCATACGGCCGGAGAAACCGCTCGAATACTGGCGGCGGACGCGCCTGGACGAGACGCCGCCGGCATGGATGACCGATGAGTCCGAAGAGGACGTGTACGTGGACTTCATCGTCCGGCTTTCGCCGCTGGAGGGCGATGTGGCGGAGCCGGCCCTCGAAGCGGATGGCTGTCTGCAGTGGGAGTTCCGCAAGCCGGATATTTGCCCGGCCGGGATTCGCTCCACCCTCTGAGCGGCCACCAGCGATCCAGGGCGCTTTCCCGGTACTTTTCCCAGCAAAACGAAAACCGCGGCCCAGGGGCCGCGGTCTTCAGGGTCGAGCGAACCTCGGGCGTCAGCCTTTGGCCAGCATGCTGCCGCGCTCTTCCAGGTTGATGTGCCACTCCAGCGCTTCGCGCAGGATGTGCGGGGTCTGACCGCCCTTGGCACAGGCGCGCTCGAAGTAATCGTTCAGCGCGGCGCGGTAATCCGGGTGCACGCAGTTGTCGATGATCGCACGGGCGCGCTCGCGCGGCGCCAGGCCACGCAGGTCGGCCAGGCCCTGCTCGGTCACCACGACGTCGACGTCGTGCTCGCAATGGTCGACGTGACCGACCATCGGCACCACGCTGGAAATCGCACCGCCCTTGGCGATGGACTTGGTGACGAAGATCGAGGTATGGGCGTTACGGGCGAAGTCGCCGGAACCGCCGATGCCGTTCATCATCTTGGTACCGCCAACATGGGTGGAGTTGACGTTGCCGTAGATGTCGAACTCCAGCGCGGTGTTGACGCCGATGATGCCGAGGCGGCGGGCGATTTCCGGCAGGTTGGAGATTTCCTGCGGACGCAGCACCAGCTTGTCCTTGTACTTCTCCATGTTGCCGAACACGCGCTTGCCCCACTCTTCGGAGAGGGTCATGGAACAGCCCGAAGCGAAGTCCATCTTGCCGGCATCGATCAGCTCGAAGGTGGAGTCCTGCAGCACCTCGGAGTACATGGTCAGGCCGCTGAAGTCGGACTTCAGCAGACCGCACATCACGGCGTTGGCGATGGAGCCGATACCGGCCTGCAGCGGCAGCAGGCTCTTGGTCAGGCGACCGGCGGCCACTTCGCGCTCCAGGAAGGCGATCAGGTGGTCGGCGATGGCTTGGGTCTCGTCATCCGGCGGGGTGACGGTGGACGGGGAATCCGGGGTGTCGCAAATCACCACGGCAGCAATCTTGGCCGGGTCGACCGGGATGGCCTTGGTGCCGATGCGGTCGTCGACGTTGACCAGCGGGACCGGACCACGGCCCGGACGGGCGACCGGAACATAGATGTCGTGCAGACCTTCGAGGTTGAGGTTGTGGGCCAGGTTGATCTCGACGATCACTTGCTTGGCCTCGGCGACGAAGCTGGCGGAGTTGCCCACGGAGGTGGTCGGCACGATGTGACCTTCCTCGGTGATGGCGACGGCTTCGATCACGGCGATGTCCGGGGCCTTGATCTGCTTGGAGCGCATCTGCTCGACGGTCTCGGACAGGTGCTGGTCGACGAACATGACCTTGCCTTCGTTGATCGCCTTGCGCAGGGTGTTGTCCACCTGGAACGGCATGCGGCGAGCCAGGGCTCCGGCTTCGGTCAGCTTCTTGTCCAGATCGTTGCCCAGGCTGGCGCCAGTGACCAGGGAGATCTTGCGCGGCGAGCTGCCGGCCAGCTTGGCCAGGGCCAGGGGCACGGCTTTGGCTTCACCGGCACGGGTGAAACCGCTCATGCCGACAGTCATGCCGTCCTGGATCAGCGCTGCGGCTTCGTCGGCGCTCATGATTTTTTCAAGCAGGGAGGGCAGGCGAATACGATCGGAATACATGGGAGCTTCTCGGAGTCAGGTTGACGACGGCCCCGAGTCTCATCCATTTGCGACAATTTGGCTTCCAGACAAAAGTCGAATTGGCGGACGTTAGTACAACAAGCGGGCCGTCCTGCAACGGCCCGCCCGGTGGTTCAGGCCAGGCTCTTGCTGACCACCTCGTAGACGTCGCTGGACAGCTCGCCGGAGGCGAGGATGCGTTCCAGTTCGGCCCTCATCAGCGCCTGACGTGCTTCGTCGTACTTGCGCCAACGGGTCAACGGCGCCAGCTGGCGGGCAGCGATCTGCGGGTTGAGGGCGTTGAGCATGATCACCTGGTCGGCGAGGAAGCGGTAACCCAGCCCGTCGGCGCGGTGGAAGTTGACGTGGTTCTGGTTGGCGAAGGCGCCGATCAGCGCGCGCACCTTGTTCGGGTTCTTCAGGGTGAACGCCGGGTGCTCCATCAGCGCCTGCACGCGCTCCAGGCCGCCGGGCAGCGGGCAGCCGGCCTGCACGCCGAACCACTGGTCCATGACCAGCGGATCGTCCTGGAAGTAGTCGGCGAACAGCGCCAGCGCTTCGGCCTTCTCCGCCTCGAACGGCGAGTTGACCAACACCGCCAGGGCGGCGAGACGCTCGGTCATGTTGTCGGTCGCCTGGTACTGGTCCTGGCAGGCGGCCAGCACTTCGGCCTTCTCGCTGAGCATCAGGTAGGACAGAGCGATGTTCTGCAGGGCACGGCGGGCGAAGTGTTCGGCCGAGGCGACGTAGGGGCTCTGCCGCGACACCTCGCGATTGCTCCGGTAGCGCTGCCAGAGCGGCTCGTACAGGGCGCTGGCGATCTCGCGGCGGGCGAACTCGCGGGCCGCATGGATGGCCTCGACGTCGGCCACCGCGCTGATCTCGATCAGATAGGCCTCGCCCGGCAGGGAGAGCATCTCGGCGACCATCGCCGGATCCAGCGCTTCGTTCTCCAGCACGCTCTTCAGCGCCACGAGCAGGCGCCGGTCGAGCAGCATGGGCTCGCCGCGCTGCTGCTGGCCGACCAGCTCCTGCAGCACCTGCACGGCGAGCTGCTGACCGGCCTCCCAGCGGTTGAAGCCGTCGGAGTCGTGCTGCATGAGGAACATCAGCTGATCGCGGCTGTAGGGATAGACCAGCTTGACCGGCGCGGAGAAGCCGCGCAGCAGCGACGGCAGCGGCTGCTCGGAAATGCCTTCGAAGGTGAACGACTGCTCGGTGGCGGTCACCGCCAGCACCCGGCTGGTGCCGGCCGCCTCGGCCTCGCCGGCCAGACGCAGCGGCAGCTCGCGACCCTGGCCGTCGAGCAGCGCCAGCGCCACGGGAATCACGAAAGGCTCCTTGTGCGCCTGGCCGGGGGTCGGCGGGCAGCTCTGGCGGAAGGTCAGGGTGCAGGTCCCGGCGGCGGCGTCGTACCGTTCGGCGACCTCCAGGCGCGGCGTACCGGCCTGGCCGTACCAGCGCTTGAACTGGGTCAGCTCGACGCCGTTGGCGTCCTCCATGGCCTTGACGAAATCGTCGCAGGTCACCGCCTGGCCGTCATGACGCTGGAAGTACAAGTCGCTGCCCTTGCGGAAGCCCTCGGCACCGAGCAGGGTACGGAGCATGCCGACCACTTCGGAACCCTTCTCGTAGACGGTCAGGGTATAGAAGTTGGAAATCTCCATGTAGGAGTCCGGGCGCACCGAGTGGGCCATGGGGCCGGCGTCCTCGGCGAACTGATGGGTGCGCAGGTAGGCGACGTCCTCGATGCGCTTGACCGTGGCGGAATTCATGTCGGCGGAAAAGCCGGCGTCGCGGAACACGGTGAAGCCTTCCTTGAGCGACAGCTGGAACCAGTCGCGGCAGGTCACCCGGTTGCCCGACCAGTTGTGGAAGTACTCGTGGGCGACGATCGCCTCGACCCGCTGGTGGGCGGCGTCGGTAGCGGTCTCGGCCTTGGCCAGCACGGCGCTGGAGTTGAAGATGTTGAGCCCCTTGTTCTCCATGGCGCCCATGTTGAAGTCGTTGACCGCGACGATCATGAAGATGTCCAGGTCGTACTCGCGGCCGTAGGCTTCCTCGTCCCAGCGCATGGAGCGCTTGAGGCTGTCCATGGCGTGCTGGCACTTGTCGATGTTCTCCGGCTCAACGTAGATGCGCAGGGTCACTTCGCGGCCGCTCATGGTGGTGAAGCTGTCCTCCACGCACCAGAGGTCGCCGGCGACCAGGGCGAACAGGTAGGCCGGTTTCCGGAACGGATCCTCCCAGGTCGCCCAGTGCCGGCCGTTGTCCGAGCTGCCGCTGGCCACCGGATTGCCGTTGGAGAGCAGCACCGGGTAGCGCTGCTGCTCGGCACTCAGCGTGGTGGTGAAGGTGCTCATCACGTCCGGGCGGTCGAGGTAGTAGGTGATCTTGCGAAAACCCTCGGCCTCGCACTGGGTGCAGAACATCTTGCCGGACTTGTAGAGGCCTTCGAGCGCCGTGTTGCTTTCCGGATGGATGCAAACGCGGGTTTCGACGACGAATTCGCCGCGCGATGGCTGCAGGGTCAGGTGGCTGTCGTCCACCTGATACTCGTGGGCGCCCAGCTCGCGGTCGTCGAGGACCACCGAGAGCAGCTCCAGTTGCTGACCGTCCAGCACCAGCGACGGCAGGCCGGCGCCGCGGGCCGGATTGCGGCGCATCGCCAGGCGTGCATGCACCAGGGTGCGATCCTCGTGCAGCTCGAAGTTCAGATGGGTCTCGTCGATCAGGTACTCGGGCGCCTGATAGTCCTTGAGGTAGATGGTTTTCGGCTGTTCGGTACGCATCGTTCGGCTCCATCGATACCCGCCCCCACGGGGGAACGGGATGGGGTGAGGGGATAAAAAGCTGGCCCGGCTCAGGCCGAAACCGCCAACTGATACGCCGTGTACTTGCGGATGTTGATCACCCCGACGTCGAAGATCAGATATTGGCCCTTGATGCCCAGCAGAGTTCCCTCCACGACCGGCGTCTTGTCCAGGTCGAGGCTGACGATCTTGTCGGGGTAGCTTTTTACTGGATAGCGGATTTCTACCGGCTCGGCATCGCTCAGAAGCTGGATCGCCTGCAGGCCGAAACGCGCCTGCAGGGCTTCGAGGCCGTCGCGGCAGCTCTCGAACAGTTGCTCGCGCACGGCCGGCAGATCGACCGGCGCGGCGTCGCCCTTGAGCAGCGCGCGCCAAATTGGTGCGGTCGGCGACCTGGCTGCGCAGCAGGTCCTCCACCAGTCCCGACTGCTGGCGGGTGGCGACGCGCAGGATCGGCAGCGCCTGGCTGGCCCCCTGGTCGAGCCAGCGGGTCGGCACCTGGCTGGCGCGGGTGATGCCCACCTTGACGCCCGAGGAGTTGGCCAGGTAGACGACGTGCTCGGTCATGCAGAAGCGCTCGCCCCAGGCCGGATCGCGGCAGGTGCCGAGGGCATGGTGGCACTTCTCGGGACTGACGATGCAGCTGTCGCACTGCGGCAGCTTCTTGAAACAGGGGAAGCAGTAGCCCTGACCGAAGCTCTTGGCGGTCTTGCGCCCGCAATGGCTGCAATGGATGGCCCCCAGGTACTCCAGACGCAGCGGCCTGCCGAGCAGCGGATTGACCGGAACCTGTGCCTCGCCCAGACGCAGGGCGTACTGCGCCGGGGCATCGAGGCGCGCCGCCATCTTGTCCAGCGCACCGCGTGCGAGCTCGGCCATCAGTGCAGGGTGTCCGAGGCCTTGAACAGCAGATTGGGAATCGGCTCGCCGCTCGACTTGCACTTCTGCTCGCCCATGTAGCCGGTGCGCTCCTCTTCCGGCAGGTTCTGGATCTCCCAGGCGATCATCGCCTGCAGAGTCAGCTCCTTCTGCTCCTGGGTCAGCTTGCGGCCATCCGGCCATTTGCCGATTTCCACCGCCAGCTTGAGGCTCTGGTAGATCTCCGGGGTGATGTTCTCGATCATTTCTTTGAAGGACGACATGGACGGCTCCTGCAGGATTCTGCCTGCATTCTAACCCAGAGCCGGGCGAACTGCCCCGCGCGCGGCAGCCCGAAAGATTGCCGAAAACTGCACGCCCCCCATGTCCCAGCGCATGAAACACCATCGCCGGCGGGCCGATAATCAGCGGCCGCGCTTCACGCGCTTTTCGCAATCTCCTTGGCCGGAGCGGGCAACATCCAGCGCCCGATTGTCTATGTCTTTACCGGTCCCGGTTTTTCATCGTTAGCGTGAGTCATCGAACATGCTGAGAATTCTTCATCTCGCGACAGGGAGCATGGCCCTGCCGTTGTCGCTCGTTTCCGCCCTGGGCAGCGACGCCCTGCCCTTCCTGCAACAGGCCAATGCCGTCTACCTGAACCTGTTCGGCCTGCTCAACCTGCTCCAGGCCTCCGGCGTCGGGCCCGGGGCACGCCCGGCACAGCGGCTGGTCTCGGCCCTGCTGGTAGCGAGCGCGCTGCTCCAGGCGCTGATCCTGCTGATGCCGCTGGAATACATCGGCGGACAGCCGGCCGTGCTGTTCAGCCTGTCCTGCGCCGCCGCCGGCGTGCTCCTGCAGCTGGCCTTCAATCGGGGCCGGCGGGCCATGGCGGAGCGGGAACAGCCCCAGGAGGTCGAGGAACTCGACGAGCCGCAGTGGAGCGACCGTGAGGTCGGTACGGTGAAGTGGTTCAACACCACCAAGGGCTTCGGCTTCATCGCCCGCGCTACGGGAGAGGATGTGTTCGTGCACTTTCGCGCCATTCGCGGCGAGGGACATCGGGTGCTGGTCGAGGGCCAGCAGGTGGAGTTCAGCGTAATCCGCCGCGAGCGAGGGCTGCAGGCCGAAAACGTGGTCGCCCGCCCGCGCGTCCGGCGCTGAGCGAGGAGCCACGCCTCCGCCGGCGCGGCCCCCACATCGCTCAATAGTGCGGTGGCGGCGCCTCGTCGTCGTCCACCGAGCCGAGCTCGTCGATCAGTTCCTGCTGACGCTTGGCCAGCGACTCCAGCTGCATCTGCAGCCGCTCGACCACCCGCTGCTGGGCGACCAGCACATCGTTCAGCGCCTGAATGGTGTCGTCCTGGAAGGCCAGGCGGGTTTCCAGATCGTTGATGCGCGTCTCCAGGTCCATGTTCATTCCTCGATGAAACGGAAATCTCCGGTCAATACCAGGCGCAGCTTGTCGCGGATGGCGGCGGCCTGCTCGTCGGTGTAGGGCTGCATCGGATGCCGTCCCCATACCGGCGTCGGCCAGGCGGCGTCGCTTCGTCGGCGCACGATGACGTGCATGTGCAATTGGGCGACCTGGTTGCCCAGGGCGGCCACGTTCATCTTGTCGGCGCCGAAGGTGTCCTTGAGGATTTCCGCCAGTTCGGTGGTTTCCTGCCAGAAAGTCCGCTGATCCTCGGCATCGAGCTGGAACGGCTCGACGACCTCTTCCCGCCGCGGCACCAACACGAACCAGGGGTAGTGGGCATCGTTCATCAGCAGCAGACGGCAGAGCGGGAAATCGCCGATGGGCAGGGTGTCTTGTTGCAAACGCGAATCCAGGACGAACATGACCGATCTCCTTGTTCGGATTCCGAGTGGATCTTAGCAAGCCGCAGGAGAATTACCGCGCCCGCTCATCATCCGCGGGCGACAGCGCCCGCCGAGTGACGCAGCATAGCTAACGGGGCAGACGAACGGAAACCTCCAGCCCGCCGAAGGGCGACTCGCCCAGGGAGATCGTGCCGCCGTGCAGCTCCACCGCCCGCCGCACGATGGACAGGCCGAGCCCGGCGCCCTGGCCGTCGCTCCCGCGGAAGAAGCGCTCGAAGACCTTCTCGCGCAGCGCCGGCGGAACGCCCGGGCCACTGTCCTGCACGCGTAGCCAGAGGCTGTCCGCAGCGGCTTCGAGCAGCAGCCGGATGCAGCCCCCTTCCGGGGTGTACTGCACGGCATTGGCGACCAGGTTCTGAACCAGAATCGCCAGACTGGGCGCATCGCCGAGCAACTCGTGACCGCCAGCGCCGACGGTTTCCAGGGTCAGCTCCTGCCCTTTGGCCAGCGCCAGCGGCGTCAGCTCGGCCAGCTCGCTGCGCAGGAAGGCGGCCAGGTCGAGGCGCGTCATGTTCAACTGCACGGCCGCCGGCTCCAGGCGGGCCAGCGCCAGCAACTGGCCGACGACCCGGGTCGCCCGCTCGACGCCCCCACCCAACTGGCGCAACGCCTCGTCGCGGTCGGTCGGGTCCGGCGCCTCGAGGGCGTTCTGCGCATGGATGCGCAGCACCGCCAGCGGCGTGCGCAGCTCGTGGGCCGCGGCGGCGAGCAGCTGGCGCTCGCGTTCCAGCAGTTGGGTGAGCTGCAGCAGCAGGCGGTTGAGCGCCGCCACCACCGGCTCCAGCTCCCGCGGCAGGGGCGCCAGCAGCAGCGGCGCCAGGTTGTTCGGATCGCGCGCCTTGATCAGCGCGACCATGCGCTCCAGCGGACTCAGCCCCCAGCCGATCGCCAGCCAGACCAGCAGCGCCAGCAGCGGCAGGCTGAACAGATCCGACACCAGGCTGCGCTTGGCGATCTTGTCCGCCAGCTCGCCGCGCACGTCCTCGCGCTCGCCGACCAGGATCCAGCGCCGGTCGATCTGGTCGTGGAGAACGAAGACCCGCCAACGGAACGGCTCGGCTTCCAGCAGGTGATAGCCGATCAGCCGCTCGTCGCCGGTCCGGCTCGCCGGCAGCCCGGCCAGCAGTTCGGCGAACAGGGCGTGTTCGGCGCTGGCCGAATGCAGCATCAGCCGGCCCTGCTCGTCGAACACCTGGAAGGCCAGCTTGCCTTCGTAGCGATGCCCCAGCGACAGCGCGGCGTGCCCGCCCGGCAGGGTCTGCATGGCCAGCGCCTGGTCGAGCATGACCTGCACGCCTTCGCGTTCGCGCTCGGCCATCTCGCGGCCGACCAGCCCGGCGAGCAGCCGGGCGCTCTGCGCCAGCTGCGCATCGAACAGTTCCTCGATCTCGTGCAGGGCATCCCGGTAGCTCTTGTAGGAGATCATCGACAGGGACAGGGTCAGCACACCGAGGACGAGGAACAGGGTGCGGGTGCGGATCGAGCGCATCAGGCCTTGTCCACCATGTAGCCGACGCCGCGCACCGTGCGGATCAGTTCGGGGAAGAACTTGCGCCGCAGGTGGTGGACATGCACCTCCAGGGCGTTGCTTTCCACTTCCTCGTCCCAGCCGTAGAGCGCCTGCTGCAGCCGGTCGCGGGTCAGCACCCGGCCCGGCTGCGCCAGCAGCTCGTGCAGCAGGAGGAACTCCTTGCGCGCCAGGGCGATGTCCCGCCCCTGGTAGCTGACCGCCTGGCTCTGCGGGTCGAGTCGGATGCCGCGGTACTCCAGCGCCGGCTGCGAGCGGTTGAAGCTGCGCCGCAGCAGCGCACGCAGGCGCGCCTTCAGCTCGGCGACATCGAACGGCTTGACCAGATAGTCGTCGGCGCCGGCATCCAGCCCGGCAATGCGTTCGCTGGTGGCGTCCCGCGCGGTCAGCACCAGCACCGGCAACGGGTTGCCCTGGGCGCGCAGGCGCTGGAGCAGTTCCAAACCGTCCAGCCGCGGCAGGCCGAGATCGAGCACGCAGAGATCGAAGCTCTCGCACTCCAAGGCATGCAGTGCGGCAAGGCCGTCCTGCAGCCAGTCGACCGTATAGCCTTCGGGCTTGAGCGCGGTGCGAATACCCTCGCCCAGCGCCACATCGTCCTCCACCAGCAGAATGCGCATGCCCTGCTCCATCCTCTTCCGTTTCTACTTCAGCTCGGCGCGCACCTTGCCGAGCAAGGCCTCGACCTCTTTGTGCCGGCCGGCGTCGGCAACGCCGCGTCCCGGCCGCGGCGGTGCGGCCTGCGCCTTCTGCAACGCCGCGAACGCCTCGGGGTAGCGCTTCTCGCGGTACAGGAAGTCGCCGTAGAAGTAGTTGGGGTCGATACCATCCGGATTCAGACCCAGGGCCTGCTTGAGCAGCGTCTCGGCACGCTCGTCGTCGCCGAAGCCGAGCGGCCAGCCCGGCACCTGGTAATAAAGGGTACCGAGGCTGGTATAGGCCGAGCCGTCGAGCGCCCTGGGATCGGCCTTCAGGGCCTGCTCGAGGCTCGCCTTGGCCTGCTTGGCCAGATCCAGCGCGCCCAGCCCGCCTTTCGCGCCGGCCCAGGTACTGAGAATGATGCCGCGCCAGATCAGCAGCTCGGGTGCCTCCGGCTCCTTGGCGAGCGCTGCCTCGGCCTCGCCGGCGAGACGCTCGAAGGCCACCTCGCGCTGCGCCTCGGGCAGTTGGTAGTTGATCTCGGCCCAGCGGTTCTGCAGATGCTGCAAGCTCAGGGTGCCGGCCTCGCTGAGGGCGAAGCCGGGCAGGCTGAAGGCCAGCGCGCCGCCCAGCAACAGGCCGCGCAGGATGGATTTGCTCATGGGGTGCCTCCGTTCGAGGGGATGGGCAGCGACGTTCAGGATCGGCTGCGGGCGAAGCGCTGGATGATCGGCAACTGTTTGCGCAGGGCCTGGTCGACGACCCGCGGCAACAGGCCATTGAGGCGCACGAAGAGCTTTTCCGGCCAGCCGAGGTAAAGCTCTTCCTGCTCGCGCTGGATCGCCTGGGCGAGCGCGGCGGCCACCGTCTGCGGATCGTCCATGGCCACCTTCAGTTCGTCGTTCATCGCCACCACGTGATCGGCGTTCATGCCCGTGTGGGTCGCCCGCGGCGCGACATACAGCACTTTGACCTGGGTATCGGCGAGTTCGCGGCGCAACGCCTCGGAGAAGCCGCGCACGGCGAACTTGCTGGCGCAGTAGGCGCTGAAGCCGGGGTAGCCGATGGAGCCGAAGGTCGAGCCGACGTTGACCACTAGGGCGCGCTCCTGCAGGCGCAGCAGCGGCAGCAGGCGATGGGTGAGCTGCACGGTGGCGGTGACGTTCAGTCCGATCAGCTCGGCGATGGCCTCCTCGTCGTGATCCTCCAGGAGACTGAAGCGGTTGACCCCGGCGGCGTTGATCAGCGTGTTCAGGCCGCCGAAGCGCCGGGCCGCGGCCAGCACCGCCTGGCGCCCCTCGGCTTCGGCGATGTCCGCCTGGACGATTTCCAGCTGTGCCGGATAACGTTTCAGCAGGGCCTGCAAGGGCTCGACATGGCGGCCGACCAGTAGCAGCCGGGCACCGCCCGCGCAGAGCCGGACGACCAGCGCCTGACCGATACCGCCACTGGCTCCGGTAAGCAATCCTCGACAATCGGACAACTTCATTTCTCCCTCCTCAGGCCGTCAACGGCAGGCTGCGAAACATATCGCCATACAGGCGATAGACCACTTTCGCGGTATGCACCACCGCAGCCTGGTCCTCTTCATTATCCAGCCGATTCATCAGGCCTTTGAAGAGCTCGATGTGCTCGAGATCGAGGCTGCCGTGGGAAGTCAGGTAGCTGAACGCCTGTGCCGGCAGCCCCAGTGACTCCTGGAGAGAGCCGGCAGCGCGGGTGGCCACGGCGACGCTGGTGCCCTCGAGCACCTGGACCATGCCGAAGAAGCTCACCGGATTGCCGCGGGCGATGCGGTCGTAGACATAGCTGACCATCAGCTCGGTAGGCAGGTTGGGCGTGGCGCGGCGCACCGCCTCGGCATCGCCGCCGCAGGCGCGGATGTCGTTGAGGATCCACTCCTGGTGGCCGTACTCCTCCTCGATGTACTCGGCGATCGCCTCACGCAGCCACTCCAGGCGCTCGGGCAGGCGCGCACCGCAGGCCATCAGCAGCGGCACGGTGTGCTTGACGTGGTGGTAGGCCTGGCCGAGAAACGCCAGGTAGCTGGTCAGACCCAGCTGCCCCTGCAACGCCTGCCCGATGAGCGGCGCCGCCAGCAGGTACTCGCGCTCGGCGGCGGTCTGCTCTTGCAGTCTCGTATGGAAATCCATGGTGTCTCCTTCAGGAAATGGGAGCGGCCAGCACACGCTCGATGGCCGCCCGGTAATGCTGGAACAGCGCCGCCCGGCGCAGCCGGCCGTTGGCGGTGGCCAGGCCGTTGGCGACGCTGAACGGCTGTTCGGCACGCAGCCAGTGGTGGACGCGGGCATAGTCCGGCAGGCCGGCGTTGACCCGCGCCACGGCCTGCGCCAGCGCCTCGTCGTCGATCCCGGCCGAGCGCGGCTGCAACACTGCCACGTTGGCCGCGCTGGCCTCGCCGTGCAGCCAGGCCTGGGCGATCGGCAGCTGCTGTACCAGCTCGGCCTCGACCCACTCCGGATTGACGTTGCGCCCGAAGGCGGTGACGAACTGGTGCTTCTTGCGCCCGTGCAGGACCAGGAAATCGCCCTCGAAATGACCGAGGTCGCCGGTGCCCAGCCAGTCGCCGGCCGGCGCCGGCTCGCCCAGGTAGCCGAGCATCCGCGCGCCGCGGACCAGCACCTCGCCATCGTCGGCCAGGCGCACCTGCAGATGCGGCAGGGGCCGACCGACGCTACCGATACGGCGCTGTCCGGGGGTATTCAGGCAGACCACCGAGGCGCACTCGGACAGCCCGTAGCCCTCGAACACCGGCAGGCCGAGAGCCTCGGCGCGCTCCAGCAATTGCGGCGCAACCCGCCCGCCGCCGACCGCGACGAAACGCAGGGAGTCGGGCAGCGGCTGGCCGCCCTCCAGAGCCGTCACCCAGGCCAGCAGTAGTTGCGGCAGGAGGATCAGGCTGTTCGGCCGGCAGCGCTGCAGCGTGCCGAGAAAGCGCGGCAGATCGAAGCGGCTGGCCCCTTCGAGGCCCACCTGAGCCAGCGGCGCCAGCTCGACCAGCGCGCCGCCGAGCAGCAGCGCATAGAGACCGGCGACGTTCTCGAGCAGGACCGCCAGCGGCAGCACGCACAGGTGACGCTCGATGCCGCTCGGCCCGCAGGCCTGCCAGATGCTGGTCGCCACGCGAAGCTGCAGGCCGGCGTCGAGACAGACGCCTTTCGGCTGGCCGGTGGTGCCGGAGGTGTAGGTGATCTTCGCGGTGCCCACCGGCAGCTCGGCGGACGCTGGTGGGCGACGCTGCGCGAGCTGCTCGGCCAGCGGTTCGAAACCCTGTTGCGCGTATCGGGAAGCATCGACGGCGATCAACGTATCGACACCCGCGCTGTCCAGCACATGGCGCTGCTGATCGGCGGAGAAGAATCCCGGCAGGGGGATGCAGACGACGCCAGCGCGCAATGCCGCCAAGTCCCACAGCACCCATTCGATGCCGTTGTCCAGCTCCAGCGACAGGCGCCGGGCGCCGATCCGGCGCAGATATCCGCCGCGCATCTCGATCTCGTCGAGCAGTTGGCGGTAACTCAGCCGCCGCTCGCCCTCCTGCAATGCCGGCCGCTCGCCATGGGCCGCCAGGATTTGCCAGAAGGATTCAACCGCAAGCGACATCGGCGATCTCCTGATACAGCGGCCGATAGCCGAGACGCTGATAGATGCCGGAGGCCTGCAGGCGCTTGTGGGTTTCGGCCACGTTCGCCGCCATGACCTGGGGATGGGTGTCGTAGTAGCGGCCCCAGTCGGCCAGATCCGCGCCCATGCGGGCCGGGTCCGCCGGGCCCAGTTCGACCAGCGGCAGATTCAGGCGCTGGAAGCTGTTGAGCAGCATCGCCGTCCCGGTGAAGACCACCCAGCGAAAGCCCTGTACCCCCACCAGGTCGGTCAGTGCAGTGATCAGCAGCCGTGCGCCGCCGGGCCCCTGGGCGGCGAAGTTGCCCACCTCGACGATCTCCTGGCGTGCCACCGGCAGCCCCGTGCGCTCGCTGACGACGCGTTCGATGGGCTCATCCAGATAGCGCTCGAGAAACAGCCCCTCGCTGCCGCTGGCGGGACGCAGCCCGGCGGCCGCCTGCACCTTGCCGTCCGCGTCCTCGAAGCCCAGCAGGCAAGGCATGAAGTGATGGATGCGTGCCGCGTAGTAGTCGGCGAAACGGGCATGGATGAAGGCCTCCAGCGCGTGGCGCCTGATCGCGTCCGGATATGGCTTGACCAGGTGCACGCTCAGCGGTCGCTGGCGGCCGATCAGCGCCAGCGGTTCGTGCTGTTCCCATGACAGCTCCATCTTGCAGACCTCGGGGTGGGGGGATTGAGGGCATTCTTGTGCCCCCACCCTTAACAAAGGCTTAAGCCATTGAGCCGACTGCCGAACAGGCGTCTTGCCGTTCGTCATCTCCGCGTCCGGGCTGGTATGCAATCACTAAGCTGAATGCGTCTGATTCGAAACTACGCGCCAGATATCTGGCGTAAAGATGGCTTGCAGCGCCCTCGAATCCCGGCCTCTGCCGACGCGCCACAGCGCCGGCAGGCAAAGCGAGACTAGCCATGTCGATACATGCACCGATCAGATGGAGTGTGCTTGCCCTAAGCCTGGCCATGACACCCGCCCGGCAAGCCGTGGCCGATCCGCAGGCCGAGGCGAAGGGATTCGCCGAAGACGCCACTGCGCGCCTGATGCTGCGCAACGGATACGTCTATCGCAACAATCGGGACGGCGTGCGCGATCAGTCGCGCTGGGCCCAGGCCTTCATCGCCACCTTCGACTCCGGCTTCAACCAGGGCCCCCTCGGCGTCGGTCTGGATGCCTACGGCCTTTTCGCCGCCCGGCTCGACACCGGCAAGAGTCGCGACGACGGCGACATCGCCTATTTTCCCACCGATAGCGACGGCGATACCGAAGAAGACTTGGGCGAGATCGGCATCGCCCTCAAGCTGCATCTCTCCAACACGCTGGTGAAATACGGCGATCAACTCCCCGCCCTGCCGGTGCTGTCCTACGATAGCTCCCGCCTGCTGCCGCAGACCTTTCGCGGCGTCCTGCTCACCAGCGAGGAGATCGAGGGTCTGACCCTGAACGCCGGACGCTTCACGGCTCAGAACGATAACAACCACAGCGGCTGGGAGGTGCCGGGACGGGAACTGGACTCCATCGAGCTCATCGGCGGCAGCTATGCCTTCAGCGATCAGCTGAGCGCCGCCCTGTACTTCTCCGACATCGAGGCGGTGGCCAGGAAGCGCTACGTCAATGTCGCCTGGCGGCTGTCCCTCGCCGAGGAGCGCTCCGTGGAGCTCGATTTCGACTTCTACCGAACCCGCTACGATCGGGACTACACCCAGACCGGCAAGGACGAGGACAACCGGATCTGGAGCCTGATGGCCACCTACCACTGGGGATCCCATGCCGTCATCCTCGCCTGGCAGCGCTCCATCGGCGGCTTCGAAAATCTTGACGACGACGGCCAGCCGGTCACCCACGGCTACGATTTCGACTTCGGCGACGGCGGAGACGCCAACTACCTGGCCAACGCCTTCTACTCCGACTTCAACCGCAAGGACGAGCGCTCCTGGCAGCTCAGTTACGAGCTGGACTTCGCCGACCATGGAGTGCCGGGCTTGACCTGGAAGACCGCCTACGTACGCGGCTATAAGGTCGACACCGGCCAGGACGGCACGGCGAGCGAGCGGGAGTTCTACAACCAGATCCAGTACGTGGTGCCGGAGGGCGCGGCCAAGGACCTGTCGATCAACCTGTACGGCTCGATCTACCGGGCCAGCCGCGACCTGAGCCAGGACCTCGAGGAAATCTGGCTGTTCGTCGAATACCCGCTCGACCTGCCCTGAACTCCGGACTCAGCGTGTGCGGCGCGCCCAGGCGCCGCCGATGGCGCCGGTCAGGCAACCGGCGGCCAGGCCGGCGACATGCGCGGCATTGGCGATGGCGCCCAGACCCAGAGCGCTGACCAGACCGGACAGGCAGACCAGCAGCCAGACCAGCATCATCACCACCACGCCCGGCGGCAGGCGATAGGCCGCGTCGGGCGCGAGCCGGTGGAAGATCCAGCAGTGACCGAGCAGTCCGTAGAGCACTCCGGACAGGCCGCCGAACAGCGCCGGGCCGCCGAACCAATACTGCGCAGCGTTGGAGGCCAGGCCGAACAGCAGGGTCAGGAGCAGCAGCATCAGCGCGCCCTGGCGACCCTCGATGCGCCGCCCCAGCTCCCAGTACCAGAGCGCGTTCATCGCCAGGTGCAGCCAGCCGAAGTGGATCAGCATCGGCGTCAACAGGCGCCACCACTGCCCGGCCGCCAAGCTTTCCGCCAGGGGAACGAAATACAGGTAGTCGCCCTGGATGTGGAACTCCTGGAAGGTCAGCCAGCCGACGGCGGCGAGGTTCTCCCGAGCAGGGTCAGGGCCGCCACCAGCAAGGTGGCCAGCAGCATCAGGGAAGTCAGCGGGCTATGGCATAACTGGCGGAAGAAGCCGGCAGTACTGCGGCGCGGCGGCACCGGCAACGCTTCCTGCGGATCGCCTTCGGGAAAACGCGCATAGAGCAGGCCCACCTCCCGGACCAGGCGGGAATCGGGAACCCAGAGCACCTGCTCGCCACCCTCCTCGCTGACCCGGTGGGGTACGCCCAGACGCCGCAACAAGGCGACGAAACCGCTGAGATCCGTTCCCAGCGGCAGGCGCAGGGCCTCAATCGCTGTGTTCATGGGGAGCCTCCGGGCGCTCCACCTCCACCCAGGCGAACTTGCCGGGATCGAGCCGGGTTTCCTGATCCAGCCGATAGGCTACCAGCTTGCCGAACATCACCGCGCTGTAGTCGAGACAGGCCAGATTGGGACGGATCAGCGAAGGCTGCCCGCGGCGCCAGTAGTGGCCGACGAACAGCGGCGGCTGGTCGGCGTCGTAAAAGGGCAATTCCGCCCGGTGCGCGTGGGAGATCGGCATCTGCGCGACAGGCTCGGGCAAGGCATCGGGCTGGAAGACGATGTCGCCGTAGGTCTGCGGCTCGTCTGCCCAGAACTTGGTACGGAAGGTCTCGCGGACGAGACCGTCCCGCCCGGTCAGCGTCATGCCGTGGGGCAGGCGCATGTTGATGCCACGCAGCAGACGCTCGAAAACCTGGTGGGCGAAGGTGTCGGGCAGGGCGGAAGCCTTCAGGAAGGGCTCGTCGACCCGCCCATCCGGGTACTGCCGGCGCAGCGGTTCAATCAGGCTGCTGTCCCAGCAGGCGTGCACGACCCGGAAACGGCCGGCATCGACGAACAGCGGCAGCTCGTAAAACCAGTCGAGAAAGGCCCGCCAGTCGCCCGGATGATTGGCGAACTGCGTGAGGGTCTCATGGATCAGGTGCTCGTTGCGCGCGGTATGCTCGCGCACGTATTGCTGGCCGCTTTCGGGCGGCGCCTCGGTGGACCAGCCCAGCAGGTTGTATTCGTGGTTGCCCATGACGCACAGCGCCTGGCCCGCCTCGACCATGTCGTGCACCAGGTGCAGGGCCTCGCGGATACGCGGGCCGCGATCGACGATGTCGCCGACGAACAGTGCCATCCGCCACGGATGACGCCATACGCCGCCCTGACGCCGATAGCCGAGACGCTCGAGCAGGGCCTCCAGGCTATGACCGCAGCCATGCACGTCACCGATCAGGTCGTAGCTGCGCAGCGGATCGACGAGCATCAACTGCCACCGCCCAGACGGCTGCCCAGCCCAACTTGGTGCGGCACACTTCGTAGTAGTTGTGGTCCAGCGGATGGATCAGCTGCAGCCGCTGCGGCTTCTTGCTGATGGTGACGATGTCGCCGGGCGAGCAGGTGAAATGGTTCTGCCCGTCGCAGGAGACCTGGGGATAGATGTCCATTTTCGGCGAGACCACGATCTTCAGTTCGCTGTTGCCGGCGACCACGATCGGTCGGCTCGACAGGGTGTGCGGATACATGGGGACGATGACGATGGCATCCAGCTTGGGATGCATGATCGGCCCGCCGGCCGACAGGGCGTAGGCAGTGGAGCCGGTCGGCGTGGAGACGATCAGGCCGTCGGATTTCTGGCTGCAGACGAACTGGCCGTCGATGTACAACTCGAACTCGATCATCCGCGTCGACTTGCCCGGATGCAGTACCACGTCGTTCAGCGCATCGCCCTGGCCGATCGGCTCCAGCTTGCGGCGCACCTGGGTCTCCAGCAGGAAGCGGCTCTCCACGGTGTACTGGCCGTCGAGCACCTCGGCGACCCGGGCTTCCAGCTCGTCGGGTCGGATGTCGGTGAGAAACCCCAGGCTGCCGCGGTTGATGCCGAGTACCGGCACCTTGTAGCGGGCCAGGGCACGCGCCGCGCCGAGCATGCTGCCGTCGCCGCCGACGACGACGACCATGTCGCAGATTTCGCCCAGCTGCTTGCGTGAAGACACCTGCAGACCATGCCCTGGCAGGAGTTCGGCAATCCCCTCGTCAAGAATCACGTGCAGGTGTCGGTCGAGAAGAAACCTCTTCAGTCGGCGGATAGTCTCCACCACCTGGGTGCTGCCCAGGCGACCGATGATGCCAATATTGCGAAAGTGCTCCATGGGGCTCCTGCGGGGGCTACGATTACAGGCAAGAGGCGATTATGCGGGAAAGCCAGGCAGAGCGGCAAACCACCTCCACAGGGGGGGAAACAGGGCCTTTCGGCGGCCTTGCCGACCTTCCTGCATGCCTACGCCAGCCGCAGGTGCGCGATCTCGCCTGGACTCTGCTGTCGCCCCCCTGCTCGCCGCCACCTCCTGGCCGCAGCGTCATCCGCTGACAGCCAGCGGCTGGGCGCGCAACCCGGGTGGCCTGGCCGATTGGCTGCAGGCGCTGGACGCCTGCAGCGCGCCGCTGGACGCCTGGCTGGCACGACAGCCGACGCGCCGCCTGGGCCTCTACTACGAGCGACTCTGGCAGTTCGCCCTGAACCAGGCACCGGGGATCCGCCTACTCGCCGCCAACCTGCCGATCCGCCAGGAAAGCCGTACCCTGGGCGAGCTGGACCTGCTGTTGCTGGATGCCGAAGGGACGCATCACTTGGAGCTGGCGGTCAAGCTCTATCTAGGTCCGGCCGCCGCTCCGAACCGCCATCCGGCTCACTGGATCGGTCCCGGCCGCCGCGACCGGCTCGATCTCAAGCTGGAACGCCTCGACCGGCATCAGCTACCGCTATCGAGCAGCCCGCCGGCACGAGCCATACTGGATCGACTCGGGATCGACGACCTACAGGCCAGTTGCTGGCTCGGCGGCTATCTGTTCTATCCCTGGCCGGACGGCTGCCCGCCCCCTGCCGGCGCCAATCCGGCGCACCTTCACGGTCGCTGGCTGGTGCAACGCGACTGGCCTAACTTTCTGGCCAGCGCTCCCACAGAGCACTGGCAGCCCCTGCCCCACCACGCCTGGCTGGCCCCGGCCCGCGTCGCAACCGCTGATCTCTGGCCCCGGGAAACACTGCAAACCTGGTACGCGGGCCTGGGGTCTGCCATGCCAGCCTACCTGCTGACCCGGCTGATACCGAACAAAGCTGGCGAATGGATCGAGGCAGAACGGGTATTTCTAGTCGACGACAGCTGGCCAGCCCCATGCTAATCCAACAACGTCAGCCGCAGGCGTTCAGTGCCTGCAGACGCTCGGCCAACCCCCGTCGCCCCTGCAGCCCACCAGTGTGCACGAAAACCAGCCGACTACCGCGGGGAATACCGCCGCACGCGACCTGCTCGCGCAGTGCCAACAGGGCCTTGCCGGTATAGACAGGATCCAGAGGAATCCCTCCTTCCTGTTCGCTATCGAGGATGAAACGCGCCAGTGCCGTGTCGAGCCGGGCAAAGCCGCCACGGCTGGCGTCCAGCAGGCGATAGCCGGCATCGGTCACGCCGGCCTCGGCGAGAATCGTCCGGACCTGTTGCGCCACACCATGACTCGCCGGTACCGCCAGAGCGCCATGCACAGGGTGTGCACCGGCCTCGGCAAGGACCAGACCGGCCAATGTGGTCCCCGTACCAGCAGCCAACCACCAGCCGTGATAGTCGGGCCAGTCGAGCGCTTCCAACCGGGATTGCAGCATGTCCTGCAACACCTTGCAGCCCTGCGCGCCGGTCAGGCCGCCACCACCTTCGGGCACCGGATACAGATGGGGATAGCGCTCGCGCCAGATATCCCAGAAGCCCGCGCGGTGACGTGCCCGATAACCACCGTAACCGAGCCAGTGCAGACGCATGCCGTAAGCCTGTAGATCGCGGACGGTCGGCGTTTCGCAGGGTTCGCCACGCAGCAGCCCGACCGTAGGGAAGGCAAAACGCTGCCCTGCCGCCGCCAGCGCATGCAGATGATTGGAATGGGAACCACCCAGGCTGATCAGTCCTGCCGCTCCCTGGTGCCCAGCCCTCGCCAGGTGGGGCGCCAGCTTGTACCACTTGTTGCCGGAAATCAGCGGATCGATCAAGTCGAGCCGCAGCACGGCCACTTCGACACCGGCGGCGGCCAGCCAGTCGAGCATCAGGGGTTGCAGTGGCGCCTGCGGCGACCAGTGGATATTCAGCACGGAGTCAATTGGCGTAGCGCAAGCGGCTGTCCGACTTGTGCCGAGAGCAGCAGTTGGATTCGCCGGCAACGAACCGCTGGGGGCTGTCGATCCGGTCGATCGGCAGGGCGCAACGCCTGCCTCCGGACAGCTCAGCCTCACAGAGCGGCTGCTGGAAGTGGTTCAGCCACTGGCGATACCGCTCTTCGCTGACCGAGCACTTGGCTGCCGCGTAGGCCATGGGATTCTCCTGATAGCGGGCGATGTCCTGCAATGGAATGGTCAGGTGGCCCGCGCCAGGATGATAAACCACGAAGGTCAGGCCCAGACTGGTTAGCTTCACGAGCACCTGCTCGACCCCCTGGGCCGCCAACTGCGCCTGTTCGTTCCTCAACCTGAGAATTTCCTCCTGCCTCTGCCTTTCGCGCTCTGCACAAGCGGCCAGCTCAGCTTCGAGATCGCCTACTCGTCCCTGCAGTACCTGCTGGAGGCGTAGCTGCTCATCCGCCTGCACACCACGCTCACGTGCCTGGAAATCCAGCAAGCGGGCCACCTCGGCCTCTGCCCGTGCCAAGGACTCGGATTGCGCTTCAAGGCAGGCCTTCAGCGCCTGCGGCTGATGCAGCTGTGCACGTAACTGCTGGATCTCGTCGCGCAGGCCCCTGGCTTGACGCTCGGCAGCTTGCTTCAATTTTCCCAGCGTCTCCTCGTGATAGCGGTTCAAATCGCGGATATGCAGGCGCTGTCGCTTGATCAGGCGGGCAGTTTTCTGGCGTTGCTCGTCACTCCAGCCCTTGCCGGACGGAACCGCGGCATCGGACGCCCCTTGGCCGCCACCTGCTGGCAACAGTCTGCCAGCAGAGGCTACGCCATCCTCTTCACTGAGCAGACCAAGCTGGTTGCGTTTGGCTGCATCACGCAGCGAAAGCAAAGCCCGGGAATCGGGGTCCCACAGATGCATCTGATGCCAAGGCACTGGACATTGGCTGCGGCAGACCAGACGGATCGGTCCTACTCCGAGATCAGGCCCCGGCTCAGCCCGCTCGGACAGTTGCCTTAAAGGGATATTCCAGCCGGGATCGGCGGCGCCGTCTTCGTCGAAATCCAGATAAAAGAAGACAGCAGCCCGCACCTCAAGTCTTGGAGAAATCAGCAAATAAGCAAGACGGACCTGCTGATCAGCCAGATCCGGCAGACCAACCACACCATCGAGCACGGCCTCGAACTCCGGTAAAAGCATCTCCCGGCACACCCCATGCTCATTGAAGAACATCACGGCCTCAACCATTTTCAGTTTTTTCTGCACGGCTTGATCCTTTATCGTGTTTTCCTGATTCATGGCTTCAGCCTGTCGGGCCGGCTGCTCCACAAGGCCAGCCAAGTCTAGGTAAAAGAGGCCCGACGGCAACGTGAAGCAATCGGCACTCACTCGGAGCGACGCCTACACCCGGCGAGCGCAGGGCGAAACTGTGAAGCACCAAATAGTAGCTTTTTGACATAAGGCCACCCTCCCAATTCCGCAAACGCCAGTGCCAGCTTGGCATTCCTGGTGCCTCTCCCTACCCTGAGCAGACTTTCTCGCTGTCATCCGGCCCATGCGCAGACTCCAGTCCATTCCGGCCCTGCTACTCTTCGCGACTCTCCTTGGCACTTATGCAAACTGGAGCGCTCCACGCTCGACCGGACATTACCTGGCTGACCTGCGCAGCATGCTTGTCCACGAAGAGAACACGGCAGAGATCAAGGCCAATCTGCTGATCATTCGCCCCGAACTTTTTCCCAGCGACTACCGAAGCCCAAAGCATCTGCGCTTGAAGCTCGCCGCCACACTGGACAGAGCACGTGGCAGAAGACTGCTCAACGAACACACCGTGGTCGTCCTACCCGATCAGATCGGAACTTGGCTGTTGCTCGGCGGAGAAAGGAGCGAGTTCTATAGCGCTCGAAGCCTTTCCGAAGCGCAGGCATGGCTGATTCTGGACAACCCACATCGCTTGGCCTGGACCTGGCTGCAGAGCGAGGGCTTCCCCGGAATGGGGGAAACCCTGCTACGCATGAAGGCGGAAAGGACGGCCAGCGACTACCAGCAGCTGTTTAGCTCTCTGGCTCGGGAATACCGTATTACCCTGCTGGCAGGCTCCCTACTCCTGCCTGAACCACACGCGGAGAACGGCAAGCTGCACACTGGCAAGGGCCACCTTTATCACGTAGCTCCGGTTTTCGGTCCAGACGGCAACCTGCTCGGCCCGCTTTATGTACAAGCCTGCCCGACAAAGGCTGATGTGCCGGCCACACTGCAAGAAGTTCACACAGACAGGATGAAGCTCCTGGTCAGGCGCCGAGGATGCCAGCCCCCTAGCGTGATAGAAGAAGCCAGCATGCAGACTGGAGTAGAGCTGGCCCTGCGGGGCCGCCTGTGGCCACTCGAGGACCTAACGCACTGCTGCGGAGTAGCGACTGCCGCTCAAGGAAAAGCGACCTCCGGTACCCAGTTGCTGAACATTCCGATTGCTTTGACGCCCTTCGTAGCGCTACCTACGAAAGAGCAGTAAATCTTGGCATGCTAGGTTCTGTTGACGTATCAGCGCAGCCATAGCAAAACAGCCGCAAAAGCCAGCATTCCCTTGAAATGGCTGGCCCTCTTCTCATAGCGAGTGGTGATCCGCCGGTAGTGCTTCAGCTTGCCGAACAGGCACTCGATCACGTGCCGCTCCTTGTAGAGATGCCAGTCGCAGGAGCGTTGCTCGATGCGGTTCCGCCTGGCGGGAATGACGGCCTGGATCTGGCGCTCCTTCAGCCAGGCCAGAAGCGGGTTGGCGTCATAGCCCTTGTCGGCCAGCAGTGCCGACGTGGCGATCCCCGCCATGAGTGGGATCGCCTGGCTGATATCGGCCGCTTGGCCTTCCGTCAGGATGAAGCGAATCGGTAACCCCAGCGCATCGGTCAACACATGGATCTTGCTGCTGAAGCCTCCTCGCGAACGCCCCAGTGCCTCCTGGGCCGCAGTACTGCTGGCCGCCCCGGCTGCACAGGCATGGGCACGCACGACGGAGCTGCCGATGCAGACGCGCTGAAGGTCGGCGTCCCGAGCCAGTACCGAGTGAAGCCGGTCCCAGATGCCGAGCCGGCACCAGCGGGTGAAGCGTTTGAAAACGCTGTTCCAGGAGCCGAGGCAACGAGGCAGCATCCGCCATTGAGCGCCGCTGCGTAGTATCCAGAGCACCGCCTCGACAAAGCGGCGACAGCCGAGAGTGCGGGTCAGCCGGATCCCCTTCGTGGCGCTCAGCAGACTTTGGATACGGGACCCGTCGGTATCGCTCAGACGGCTTCTGTCAGTCATGGCAAAAGCCCAGTTTTAGCACTGGGCTTGCGTCAACAGAACCTAGGCGAGCACTTACATTTCAGTGGCGTCTTCGGCCGGCTCTGCCGGATCCCGCTCGGCAGCATGGAATTCGAGAAGTTCTTCTTGATAGTCATCCATAGGAAATCGCTCCTGATCGGCTGGTTATTTGGAAAGACAATAAACAAAGTCCATGCCAAAAAGCCTAGACAAATCAGATGACCGTTGAATTAAAAAACAAGTTCAATAAAAAAGCCTCCAGATATCTCTATCTGGAGGCTTCGTATGTGGCGCAGCGGACGGGACTCGAACCCGCGACCCCCGGCGTGACAGGCCGGTATTCTAACCGACTGAACTACCGCTGCATGTCGGCTGGGCTTTCGCCCATTTTCGCAAGCTTTGGTGGCTGATGACGGGATCGAACCGCCGACCCCCTGCGTGTGATGCAGGTGCTCTCCCAGCTGAGCTAATCAGCCATCGCCTTGCGAGGTGGCGCGCAATTTACCCACGAATCCGCGCTAAGTCAACAGCCTGCCTGGTTTTTTCTTCGCAAGGACGAATCAAGAACTATAAGGCAGCCACGCTCATATCATGGCGAAGGAAAGATACACCATGGCACAAGACGCTCCGCAACAGCACTAAAACAGGGCACACCTCTTCCGAGACGAAAGAAGTCCTGACTGACCGAGCAATCAGTCCAAATAGATCATTTTACGCGTCATACCGCCATCGATAATGAATTCTTGGCCGGTAACGAAGCCGGCCCGATCCGACAATAGCCAGGCGACCAAGGCAGCGACATCCTCGACCGTCCCTACACGACCGGCAGGATGCTGGGCATGACTCTGCGCGGACAGCGGTGCTTGTTGACGCTCGCTTGGGCTGCGCGAATCGATCCAGCCGGGACTGACGGCATTCACCCGGACATCGGGTCCGAGACTGATCGCCAACGCGTGGGTGAGCCCAAGCAGCCCTCCCTTGCTGGCCGCGTAAGCCTCGGAGTTCGGCTCGGACTGGTGCGCCCGGGTCGAAGCAATGTTGACCATGGCGCCGCGATGCGCCTGCAGATATGCCGAGCAGTGCTTGGCCAGCAGCAGCGGGCCGGTCAGGTTCACTCCCAGCACCTGATTCCAGTGATTGAGTTTCAGCTCATCGAGCGGTGGATTATGAGGATCGGCAATAGCGGCATTGCAGACTAATGCATCGAGACGGCCAAATTGGCCGAGCACCTCGGCCACCCCCATCGCCACCTGACTTTCCTGAGCGACGTCCATGCCGACAAACCAGGCATTGCTACCCAATGTCTTGGCCACTGCGGAGCCTCGCTTGCGGTCTATGTCGGCCAGAACCACCTGCCAGCCCTCGGCAATCAGCCAGGCCGAGATGCCCAGCCCGATGCCGCGCACCGCCCCCGTGACCAGGGCAACCTTGCCGTTGCTCTGCGGCTTGCTGGCCTCCACGCTCAAATCAATCACAATGCGGCTAATCCTCGGGCCAGGTCGGCCTTGATATCCTCTATCGCCTCTAACCCGATCGCCACGCGAATCAGACTGTCGCTAATCCCGGCTGCGGCTCGTGCCTCCGGAGTCAGGCGACCATGGGAGGTGGTAGCCGGATGGGCAATGGTCGTCTTGGTATCGCCTAGATTGGTGGTGATAGAAATCATGCGGGTATTGTCGATGACCCGCCAGGCGACCGCCTTGTCACCCTTGACCTCAAAGCTCACTACCGCGCCGAAACCGCTCTGCTGGCGCTTGGCCAACTCATGCTGCGGGTGACTGGGTAGGCCGGCGTAGTAGACCTTGGCCACTTGTGGCTGCTGCTCCAACCACTCGGCCAAAGCCTGAGCGCTGGCGCAGTGAGCCAACATCCGCACCTTGAGAGTTTCCAGGCCCTTGAGGAACAGCCAGGCATTGAACGGGCTGAGAGTGGGACCGGCGGTGCGCAGGAAGCCGACCACCTCCTGCATCAGCTTGGCGCTGCCAGCCACCACACCACCGAGGCAACGCCCCTGACCGTCGATGTATTTGGTTGCTGAATGAATGACGATATCGGCACCCAGGGTCAGCGGCTTTTGCAGCACCGGCGTGCAGAAACAGTTGTCCACCGCCAGCAATGCACCATTGCTGTGAGCGATCTCGGCCAGGGCAGCGATGTCGACCAGCTCGGCCAGCGGATTGGACGGCGACTCGACGATGAACAGCTTGGTGTTCGACTTGCAGGCCGCGGCCCAGGCGTCCAGGTCGGCCAGCGGCGGATAGTCGACTTCGATGCCGAAGCGCTTGAAGTACTTGTCGAACAGGCTGATGGTCGAGCCGAATACGCTGCGCGATACCAGCACATGGTCACCGGCGCTGCACAGGCTCATCACCATGGCCAGGATGGCGCCCATGCCGGACGCCACGGCAACCGCCTGCTCGGCGCCTTCCAACGCCGCGATGCGTTCCTCGAAGGTGCGCACCGTAGGGTTGGTATAGCGGGAATAGACGTTGCCGGGCTGCTCGCCGGCAAAACGGGCAGCCGCATCGGCGGCGCTGCGGAACACGTAGCTGGAGGTCATGAACAGGGCCTCGCCGTGCTCACCCTCGGGAGTACGGTGCTGGCCGGCACGCACGGCCAGAGTATCGAAGCCGGCCCTCTCCAGGTCGCTGTCCAGCCGCCCGGCATCCCACTCGATCGTCATATCCTTTCCTCTCGCATGAGAGCGGCCGTTGCCGCTCGGAGCCCCAAGCCTGCTCGCTTGCCGCTCAGTTGTTGTACAGATCGATGATCGCACTGACCGCATTGTTGCGGGCCTTGCTAGCATCATTGCGGGCTTTCTCGATGCGCTCCAGATAAGTCTCGTCGATATCGCCGGTAACGTACTTGCCGTCGAAGACGGCACAATCGAAGTTGTCAATCTTCACCTTGCCGCCACCTACCGCATCGATCAGATCGGGCAGATCCTGGTAAACCAACCAGTCGGCGCCGATCAGTTCGGCCACTTCCTCAGTGCTGCGGCCATGAGCGATCAGTTCGTGGGCGCTGGGCATGTCGATGCCATAGACGTTGGGGTAACGCACCGCTGGCGCCGCCGAGCAGAAATAGACCTTCTTGGCACCGGCTTCGCGGGCCATCTGAATGATCTGCTTGCAGGTGGTGCCACGCACGATGGAGTCGTCCACCAGCATGACGTTTTTGCCGCGAAACTCAAGGTCGATAGCGTTGAGCTTTTGGCGCACAGACTTCTTGCGCGCCGCCTGTCCCGGCATGATGAAGGTACGACCGATGTAGCGGTTCTTGACGAAGCCCTCGCGAAACTTCACCCCCAGGTGGTTGGCCAACTCCAGCGCTGCGGTACGGCTGGTGTCGGGAATCGGAATGATTACGTCGATATCGTGCTCGGGGCAGTCACGGAGGATCTTCTCGGCCAGCTTCTCGCCCATCCGCAGCCGCGCCTTGTAGATCGAGACGCCGTCCATGAAGGAGTCGGAGCGCGCCAGGTAGACATGCTCGAAGATGCACGGCGAATACTTCGGGCTTTCCGCGCACTGGCGAGTGAACAGCTTGCCGTGTTCAGTGATGTAGACCGCCTCGCCTGGCGCAAGGTCGCGGATCAGGCTGAAGCCAAGCACATCGAGGGCGACGCTTTCCGAGGCGATCATGTACTCAACACCTTCGTCGGTCTGACGCTGGCCGAAAACGATCGGGCGAATCGCATTGGGGTCGCGGAAACCAACGATGCCATAGCCGGTAATCATTGCCACCACGGCGTAGCCGCCCCGGCAACGGCGATGCACCCCGGAAACCGCAGCAAACACATCCTCTTCGGTTGGCTGCAGCTTGCCACGCACGGCCAGCTCATGGGCAAAAACATTGAGCAGTACCTCGGAGTCGGAACTGGTGTTTACATGGCGCAGATCGGACTCGTAGATCTCCCGGGACAGTTGATCGACATTGGTCAGGTTGCCGTTGTGTGCCAGGGTGATCCCGTAGGGAGAGTTGACATAGAACGGCTGAGCCTCGGCCGAGCTAGAGCTGCCGGCCGTGGGGTAGCGCACATGGCCAATACCCATGTGGCCGACCAGACGCTGCATGTGCCGCTGTTGAAATACGTCGCGAACCAGGCCATTGTCCTTGCGCAGGAACAACCGGCCCTCATGGCAGGTGACGATACCGGCAGCGTCCTGGCCGCGATGCTGAAGGACGGTAAGCGCGTCATACAGCGCTTGATTGACGTTGGACTTACCGACAATACCGACGATGCCACACATGTGACGCAACCCCTGCTAGTAGTTCAGGCTAATTCCGGGCGCCAGCCCGAGGGCGGCCCCATCTGTCTTTCGGAGGCTCAGCGCGGCACGCTTATCCCGCTGGCAAACCACTGGTTGGACAACCCGAGGATAAGGTTTTTCGACCAGTCGGCGACTATCAGGAAATGCGGTAGCAGGATTGACTGTTGCCACCAGGCATCTTGCTGCACCGGAGCCAGACTGAGCAGGCCGACCAGCAGCACCACCAGCAGCCCTCCCCGAGCGGCACCGAAAACCATGCCAAGCACACGGTCCGTACCAGACAGGCCGGTAACGCGTACCAGTTCGCCGATGAGGAAGTTGACCAAGGCACCGACCAGCAAGGTCGCCACGAAGAGAATCGCGCAAGCGGCAATGACCTGGAGCGAGGGAGTGGCGATGTAGCCGACCAGATGCTGCGAGAGTGCCCCGCCAAACATCCAGGCGATGACGCCGGCGATTATCCAGGTGACCAGCGACAGGGCTTCCTTAACGAAACCTCGCGTCAAGCTGATCAAGCTGGAAACGGCGACGATCACGATGATCGCCCAATCGACCCAGGTGAATGCCACGGTTCAACCCATGAATGGAAAAGGCGCTGCATTCTAGCAGAGCCCCTCCTGTCCGAGTAAGAACCTGAGCCCATCAGCCGGGCCCAGACATGGCTGCCGCCCAAAGTCCTGCGACGCGGCCAGTGAAGTTGGCTGATCAACCACGCTCAGGCTGAAAACGCACGACAAAGCCACCAAGATTGTGCTGGCGCTTGAGTTGATCACGCAGGCGATTGGCCTCACCCCGCTCGATAACTGGGCCGACGTAAACCCGATTCATCCCATCCACATGACGGATGTAAGCGTTGTAGCCTTGGCTGCGCAAAGTCCTCTGCAGAGCTTGAGCATTGGCACTATTGGACAGGCTGGCCAACTGGATCGACCAACTGGCTGGCAGGCTGTTGGCATCCAGGCGACTGACCTCGGCCGCCTTACCCTGTAGTGGTGGCGGAGTTGGATTAGCCGCCAGGGTCTTGATCGGAGCACTGGCAGAAGCTGCCGGGACGGGTGGAACAGTCGTCGATGCGGCAGCAACCGATGTACTGGCAACCGCTGTGGAAGGCTGTGACTCCTCGGGCAGAATCACCGGCTCCGGAACCGCAACCGGCTCCACCTCAGCAGGCGGCACAAGCGGAGCCTTCGGCATGGGCGGCGCCTCGACCACCACCTGCCGCACCTCATCCTCACGAGTAAACAGCATGGGCAGGAAGATCACCGCCAGTGCCAGCAGCACTAGGGCGCCGATCATCCGCTGCTTGAGCCTCTTATCCAGCCAGGCCATCCCTTTCTCCTCCTGCCGACTCAACCATTCCAGCGCCTCGGCAACACAATAAAAAGAGCCGAACACTAAGATTTCATCACACTCGGCGGCTCGCTGGCATTGTATCTGCAATGCCTCGGCGATACTGGCACAAGCGGCAACCGGCGCCCCACGCTGCTGCAAAGCATCCGCAAGCTCTTGAGCAGAGAGACTGCGCGAACTCGGAAGTGAAGCCACTGCCCAGTGCCGAACTTGCGGTAACATAGGCTCCAGCACACCGGAGAGATCCTTGTCGGCGAGCAGGCCGAATACTGCCAGACGCTGCCCTGTGGACGGCCGTGCGGAAAGGTATCGTGCCAGATAAGTAGCGGCATGAGGGTTGTGCCCGACATCCAGCAGGAAGGACAGCTGCTTGTTCCGCCAGCGAACCTGGCGCCGTTCGAGACGCCCGCTTAGGTAGGTGGCGCTCAATGCCTGTGCAATCTGCCCGGCCTGCCAAGGCAGGTCGAGCAAGGCATAAACTTGCAACGCCAGCGCCGCACTTTCCAACGGCAACTCAATCCGTGGCAATCCCCGCAGCTCAAGCTTACCATCTGCCGCGCTGCAGCCGCGCCAGTCCCAGGTATCGCCCCTGAGTGTCAACTCATAATCGGGACCACGCCTGTAGAAAGGGACCCCCAGCAACGCAGCCTGCTCGAGCAGAGTTGCCGGCGGATCCGGCTCGCCGCAGACAGCCGCCCGCCCGGAGCGAAAGATTCCAGCCTTCTCGAAAGCCACCGAGTCACGAGTATTGCCCAGCCATTCGGCATGATCCAAAGCGATGCTGGTGACTACTGCCACATCGGCATCGATCAGATTGACCGCATCCAGACGTCCACCGAGCCCCACCTCCAACACGACGGCGTCTAACCTGGCCTGCGCGAACAACCAGAACGCTGCAAGGGTACCCATCTCGAAATAAGTCAGAGAGATTTCACCACGTGCTGCCTCCACAGCGGCAAAGGCTCGACACAACTCGGTATCGTCAGCCTCGCGGCCATCGATGCGCACTCGCTCGTTGTAGCGCAGCAAGTGGGGAGAGCTGTAGAGGCCGACCCTCAGCCCCTGCACGCCTATCAACGAAGCGAGGAAAGCACAAGTGGAGCCCTTGCCATTAGTCCCGGTGACCGTCACCACTCGTGCCGCCGGCCGCCCGAGCCCCAGCCGGCGCGCCACCTCGCGCGAGCGCTCCAAGCCCATGTCGATGGCAGTGGGATGCAGTCGCTCAAGATACGCGAGCCAGTCGGCAAGGCTGCGGCCAGTCATGCCGTGGCAGTATCTATGGCTATATCGGTAGCCGTTTCCATGGCTGCTTCGGCGGTTGCCGCGCTGGAAGTGGACCAGTGCGTCAATTGGGCGAGCAGACGAGCCAGACGCGAACGCAACTCCTGGCGGGGAATGATCAGGTCGATGGCACCGTGCTCCAGCAAGAACTCACTGCGCTGAAACCCCTCGGGCAATTTCTCGCGCACGGTCTGCTCGATCACCCGCGGGCCGGCAAAGCCAATCAGCGCCTGGGGTTCGGCGACAATCACATCGCCTAGCATGGCTAGGCTAGCGGAAACGCCACCGTAGACGGGATCGGTCAACACCGAAATAAATGGAATACCCTCCTCGCGCAAACGCGCCAGGACCGCAGAAGTCTTGGCCATCTGCATCAGCGAAATCAGCGCCTCCTGCATGCGCGCCCCGCCGGACGCAGCGAAACAGATGAAAGGACAACGCTGTTCAAGAGCCACATTGGCCGCCTGCACGAAACGCTCGCCAACGATGGCGCCCATGGATCCGCCCATGAAGGAGAACTCGAAGGCACAAGCGACCACTGGCATGCCCTGCAGGGTGCCACTCATGGAAATCAGCGCATCCTTCTCGTTGGTCTGTTTTTGCGCTGCAGCAAGACGATCCTTGTACTTCTTGCTGTCGCGGAACTTCAGCCGATCCACCGGCTCCAGTTCTACACCGATCTCCTCACGTCCCTCAGTATCGAGAAAAATATTCAGCCGAGTGCGCGCACCGATGCGCATGTGGTGATCACATTTGGGGCAGACCTCCAAGGTCTTTTCCAGCTCAGGTTTGTACAGCACCGCATCGCAGGACGGACACTTGTGCCAGAGGCCTTCGGGAACCGAGCTTTTCTTCACCTCAGAACGCATAATCGAGGGGATCAGCTTGTCTACCAACCAGTTGCTCATGCTTGATGTTCTCCGCAGCTTGGGGACCCGACACATGTCGTCTCATGGCCCCATGCCTGTTTTTGAGCGAATTCATGAATATATCCACCAGCTGGCGGAGCTCTTCCCAGTGATCCAGCACCGGGTCGAATCCACTGCCATACCAGCTAGCGGCTACTTGAACGACGGACACCAGATGACGCCGTCATGAACAGCAGAGCCGATGCGCAGCGGAAGTCAATCTCACGCCATCAGCGACTCGCTAATGGACGGCAGTGAAAAGTTTGCCGTCACATGGCAACCCAACTAACTGCCTTGCCCATAGCCCCGGACCGGGAGCGCTTTGCTTTCCGCCCCCATTCAAGCAGCCCGTACCTCGCGGATGAAGGCACGAATCTTCTCGGCATCTTTCACGCCCCTGCCCACCTCGACACCACCACTGACATCCACCGCATAAGGGGCAACCTGGGCAATTGCGGCACGAACATTCTGCGTGGTCAGACCACCGGCCAGGATCACTGGCTTAGGCAGGAGTCGCGGAACCAGTGACCAGTCGAAGGCCTCTCCGGTTCCTCCCGGCATGCCTGGAACATAGGTATCCAATAGAATCCCACTGGCATTACGATATTCGAGACAGCGCGTGGCGATATCTTCGTCCGGACGGACCCTCAGCGCCTTGATGTAAGGGCGGCGATGGCCATCGCAGTCGGCTGGCGTCTCATCACCGTGAAACTGCAAAAGATCCAGAGGTAGCGCATCAAGGATCTCGCCAATCTCACCACGATCGGCATTGACGAACAGCCCGACCGTAGTCATGAATGGCGGCAGGGCAGCAAGGATCGCCTGCGCCTGCTGCAGCGTCACTGCCCGTGGGCTTTTGGGATAGAACACCAGACCAATGGCATCGGCGCCTGCCTCGGCTGCCACGAGGGCATCCTCGATTCGGGTAATTCCACAGATTTTGCTGCGAACGGCTGCCAATTTGTTTACACCCTAGGAAGGATTCCAAATGGTAACAAAAGGAGTAACTGCTGCAAGTCCGCCCCGAAAGCCAATCAAGCTTGCCGGCAGTCCGAGAGACCGGAAAGAAAGTGAGGCCCCAAATAGCGCTGCGGTAGCTCAAACTCATCCGGATAGTCGACCTGCACCAGATACAGGCCGTAGGGATGTGCCGTCACCCCACCCTTACGCCGCTGGCGGCTATCCAGTACTTCCTGCACCCATTCGACAGACCGCTCACCTGCACCCACGGTCATTAATACACCAGCAATATTACGCACCATGTGATGCAGAAAGGCATTGGCACGAATGTCCAGCACGATCAAGCGACCATACTGGAGCAATTGCAGATGATGAACCGTCTTGATCGGCGACTTAGCTTGGCACTGGCTGGCGCGAAAGGCGCTGAAATCATGGCAGCCGATCAACACCTGGGCGGCCAAGCGCATGCGCTCTATGTCAAGCGGCCGGTGGTTCCAAGTGACTTCCTCAGCCATGTGTGCCGGGCGTATCGGATCATTATAGATGACATACCGATAACGCCGAGCCATTGCACTGAAGCGCGCATGGAAATGCTCCGGCATTTTCTTGGCCCAGGTGACGCTGATATCTGGTGGCAGGTTCATGTTGGCCCCCATGGTCCAAGCATGCATGCTGCGCTCGATCGAGGTGTCAAAATGCACAACCTGGCCACTGGCATGCACCAGTGCATCAGTACGCCCAGCACATACCACGCTCAGCGGAGCGCCACCGGCAACCTTGGACAAGGCCGACTCAAGCGCCGCCTGTATCGAGGCCACCCTGGGATTCTGGCGCTGGAAGCCATGGTAGCGGGAGCCCCGGTACTCGACTCCCAAGGCCACCCTGCAAAAGCCAGCGGCAGCCACTTCGGCTGCCGCACTCGGTAGGATTTTTTCAGGCATTGATCAGACTAGGCGAGCGGATATTTCATGCGCTTCCTGTCGCTGGGTTTCGCTTCCTTCCTGCAGGACCTCATCAAGAATATCCCGGGCACCCTCGGTATCCCCCATGTCGATATAGGCACGAGCCAGATCCAGCTTGGTGGCGATCTCGTCTGCATCGGCCAGAAAGTCGAAGTCCTCGCCCTCCACCAGTTCGCCAAGCGAATGCGCTACCGGCTGCGTTGCACCATTCGGCTCGCCCAAGCCTGCAGCCAACTGTTCCAATTCGACATCCAGATCGTCCAGTTGAGCCATGAGGCCCGGGGCTGCCTCCTGTATCTTGTCAGCAACTGGCAACTCAAACGTCGGAGCAGCCAGATCAGCATCATCAGAGAAAGAACTCTCCGCAGCCAGATCAAAGCTGTCGAACAATCCATCCTCCAACAGTGCATCCTCCGAAACAGTGGTCTTGGCCAGCGCGGCGGCAGACGCATCGAGGGACTCCGAGCCAAGACCGAGAAAATCCTTGTCTTCAAAAGCGTCCAGGCCGACCGGCATCTCCAGATCCAAGGTGAGTTCCTTCAGATCCTTCTCCAACTTAGGACCAGAAACCTCTTCGGGAAGCTCCAAGTCAAAGGAGAAGTCTTCGGCCAAAGATTTGGCCCCAGGGGGGGCTGACTGCAGTGCTTCATCAAGCGTCAAGTCGTCCAAACTCAGAGAGGCATTCCCCTGGCCAGCCCCCTGGAGATCTCTTTCCAGCTCGGCCTCCAAGTCATCCAAACTCAGATTGATATCGGCAGCAAAGACGGGGACGCCAGACTCGGATTCGTGTGCCGGCGTGGGCGGGGCTTCCTCCTCTTCAGGAGCAGCTAACCCGGCAGCCAGGCCAGTGCCTGCCAAGGCAGCGATTGCAAAACCTGCCATGGAAGGATATTTCATCTTCAAGTGATCGACCTGAGGCTGCGCACCAGCGCTCTCGCGTAATAGCTTTTCTTGGCGAGCGAAACCCTCACGATCGCCAAGCTCGGCATAAGCCTCCATCAGCTTGAGACGTAGATCGCTGCGCTTGGGCTGAGCGCCGCAGGCAACCTCCAATAACGCAGCAGCCTCATTGAAACGGCCATAAGCGATATGGTCTTCGGCCTCGTCCAACACATCCCGCGCCTGTCCGACCTTGGGCGCATCTTCCAGCAGCGGAGACTCGACGGCCATTCTGGACAAGCCGGTGTCTAGCCGCGTGTCGGCCATTACCACCTCGTCTTCATCATTCTCGACAAGATCTGTCTTCTTCGCAGCGCGCCGACGGGCCACCAGCAAGCCCAGCAATAGCGCTGCCGCTGCGCCGCCGCCCAGTGACGGAAGCAGCAAAGGACTGTCCAAGATCGAGTCTACCAGCCCGATTGGCTGCTCTGCCGCAGTGACAGAACGTACGGGCTTCGGTGCCACAGGCTTGGCCGGTTCCGGCTGGGGTTGGGGCGTTGGGATCGACTGTGCCGCCGGCACAGCAGCAACCGACTCGGCTGCCGACGATGCAGGGATTTCCGATACAGCTGCAGGCTGAACGGGAACGGTAACTTCGGGCTGAGTGGCCGGCACAGCGGCAACTGGCTGAGTTGCCGGCGGTGCCGGAGTTTCCACTACAACCGCAGGCTGAATGGAAGCAGTACCTCCAGATTGAGCGGCCGGTGCGGCGGTTGATGGAGCAGCCGGAATGCTCCCCCCCACACTGGGAACCGTTGCTCCCACCGAAGCTGGAGCAGGAGTGACACTCGCAGCCACCGGCGGGGTAGCCGTTGACGGCTGAGCTGCCGCCGGCTTAGCAGTTGCCTCGATGGACTGCTCCGGCTGCGCCAAGTTTGCTTGCAGCTTAGCAAGCTGCTCATCCTTTAGTGTGATCAGGCGCTGCAACTTGTCCAGTTGGCTCTGCAAATCGTCCATGCGGCTTTTGAGCTCAGCGTTCTCGCGCTGAGTCGTATCGAGATTTTCCTTCGCCAGCGCCAACTTTTCGGCGGAAGCCTTGCCATCGGCTCCCTTGTCGCTGCCGACGACAGCTTTACCATTGTCAGCAGCAACCAAGCGCAGGCTATCGCCAGTTTCCACGCGCGCTGGTGCGGCATCGGGCTCAGCGCGATGAGTCGCATCCAGTTGCCTGGTCGCAGCGACAGCAGGTTGGGCACGGCGCCCACGCCAAGCGGCGTTCTGCGCGGCGACCTCGGCCAGTGCCTGGCTTTTCGAACGACGGCGAATTTGCTCTTCGTCAGGCAAGCGCAGTACCTGCCCCCTGACCAAGCGGTTGATGTTGCCATCCAAGAAGGCCTGCGGATTCAGATCTTGAATCGCCAACATAGTCTGATGGACAGTGCCCGAGGTCCGCACGCGCTCGGCAACCTTCCACAGCGTATCGTTGGCCGTGGTCTTGTATTCCTTGGCGGCCGGCTGCGTGCTGGGCTTCGCCGGACGGGAGGGTGCAGGGGCGGGCGGTATTGCAGTGGCAGCCGGGGCACGCGGAACGGCACCGGTCTGCTGCTCGGCCAGAGGCCTCTGCGTGGCAGACATAGCCGTCTGGGACGAATACAACGGCGGATCGAGTAATAGCGTGTACTCACGCAACAGCCGCCCACTGGGCCAGAGAACTTCCACCAGGAAGTTCAGATAAGGCTCACGTACTGGCTTGCTTGAGGTAACTCGAATGACACTTTTGCCATTGGGCTTGATTATCGGCGTAAACTTCAGGTCACTCAGGAAATATTGGCGGTCGACTCCGGCCTTATTGAACTCCTCAGGAGAAGCGAGAGCGGGACGAGCTCTTCGGAACCAATATCACGCGCCTCCAGCAGTTCGATTTCAGCAACCAGCGGCTGATTTAGCGCGGAACGCAGGGTCACCTCTCCAAGGCTCAATGCATGGGCTACGCCCGAAGACAGCGCCGAGGCCGCTGCGATTGCCAGTGCCAGTTTGCGAACCCGAACCATAACGCATCCCTTGAGTAATTTCCCGAGCAGAGAAAGGAGCCTGATACTTGATGCCCGCGCACCTTAGATGCGCCCGACAGCACGCCGGCCATGTCAGTTGTGCCATGCAGGAATAGGTATTCGAATGCGGGCCAGTATCTTTTAGAGGCCTTGTTTTATCAATAACTCGCCCAGTTGCACGGCATTAAGTGCGGAACCTTTCCGCACGTTATCTGACGCAATCCACAAATTGAGTTCACACTCATCATCCAGCCCGCCGCGCAACCGACCAACGTAGACAACATCCTGTCCGACCGCATCGCCGACTACCGTCGGACAATGGCCCGGCTCGATCAGTTCAACGCCCGGCGCCTGCGCCAAGGCAGCCTGCACGGCAGGCAGATTGATGGCTTGAGCTGCCTGCACGACTAGGCTCAAGCTGTCGCCAAAGAATACCGGCGCCATCGTGCAGGTAGCGGCGACCTTCAATTCAGGCACCGCCAATACCTGCCGAAGCTCCTCGACCAGACGCCTCTCCAGAGAAGAATATCCAGCCGCATCGGTCGCACCGATCCGCCCCAGCAGATTGAAGGCAATCTGCCCCTCGAACAGGCACGACTCAAGCGGACGCCCGTTGAGCAACTCAGTCGTCTGCCTGGCCAACTCCGCCACACCCTCGCGGCCAACGCTGGACACCGGCAAGCAGGTCGTCACGCTCAGACGCTGCCAGTGCACGAACGGACGCAAGGGCGCCAACGCCAATGCCAGCGCTACGACCGGCGATGCCGGGCTGGTCAGTTGGCAAGGTGCGGCGAGCCCCTGAAGCAACTGGGGATTGACCTCTGCCACCACCCGCGGTGCCTGTTGCAACGGCAGGGCGCCGCTCAAGTCGATCAGCGCACAACCGGCAGTCCGGACCTGCGAGGCATACTGGCAGGTCACGGCCTCGCCGGCCGCGAAGAAGACCAGGCGCACCTGGGTGAAATCGAATGCCTCGATACTCCTGACTCGCAGGTTGCGACCCTTGAAGGATACCGACTTACCAGCGGAGGCCGCGCTGGCCAGCAGGTGCAGCTGACCGACGGGGAAGCCACGTTCCTCGAGAATTTCGACGAGCACTGAACCGACGGTACCGGTGGCCCCGACTACAGCGATATCGATGGCTGAACTCACAAGAATCTCCTGCACGGGAAGCGCACGCTAGGCGTAGCTCAAGAGAGAACAAGCAGACGGTGCCCCGCCCACAAGCGGAGACTCATAACGAAAAGCGCCGCGGCAAAGCCGCAGCGCTTTTCGTCAAGCATGACGTATGGAAAGGCCGTCAACGCTCCAGCAGGATACGCAGCATGCGCCGCAGCGGCTCGGCCGCGCCCCACAGCAGTTGGTCGCCAACGGTAAAGGCACCGAGGTACTGCGAGCCCATGTTGAGCTTGCGCAGGCGACCGACCGGCACTGTCAGGGTGCCGGTGATGGCTGCCGGGCTCAGCTCCTGCATGCTGGCATCGCGATGGTTCGGCACCAACTTCACCCAGGGATTGTGCTGGCTGATCAGCCCCTCGATATCGGCGATCGGCACATCCTTGTTCAGCTTGATGGTCAGCGCCTGGCTATGGCAGCGCATCGCGCCGACCCGCACGCAGATGCCGTCGACCGGGATCGGGCTCTTGATGCGGCCGAGGATCTTGTTGGTCTCGGCCTGCCCTTTCCACTCCTCGCGGCTCTGCCCGTTGGGCAGCTCCTTGTCGATGTAGGGGATGAGGCTGCCGGCCAGCGGCACACCGAAGTGGTCCACCGGGAACTCGGCGCTGCGCTGGACTTCGGCGACCTTGCGGTCGATCTCGAGGATGGCGCTGGCCGGATCGGCCAGTTCGTTGGCCACCGCCGCATTGATGGTCCCCATCTGGCGAATCAGTTCGCGCATGTTCTGCGCACCGGCTCCGGAAGCGGCCTGATAGGTCATGGCGCTCATCCACTCGACCAGGCCGGCCTCGTAGAGGCCGCCCAAGGCCATCAGCATCAGGCTGACGGTACAGTTGCCGCCGATGTAGTTCTTGACGCCGGCATCCAGCGACTGGTCGATGACTCGACGGTTGACCGGGTCCAGCACGATGACCGCATCGTCGGCCATGCGCAGGCTGGAGGCGGCATCGATCCAGTAGCCCTGCCAGCCGGCCTCGCGCAGCTTGGGGAAGACTTCGCTGGTATAGTCGCCGCCCTGGCAGGTGATGATCGCATCGAGGGTCTTCAGCTCCTCGATGCTGTAGGCATCCTTCAGCGGCGCGGTTTCCTTGCCGACCGACGGCCCTTGGCCGCCCACGCTGGAGGTGGTGAAGAACACCGGCTCGATCAGGTCGAAATCCCGCTCTTCCAGCATTCGCTGCATGAGCACGGAACCGACCATGCCGCGCCAACCGATCAGACCTACACGTTTCATTGCAACTGCACCTGTATAGAAGTGGCCCGCCTAATGCGAGCCGGAAGCTTACAACTTGGCGAGCGCCGCGACTACCGCATCGCCCATCTCGCGAGTACCGACCTTCCGGCAGCCTTCCGACCAGATGTCGCCGGTGCGCAAACCCTGGTCCAGGACGTTGCTGACCGCCTGCTCGATGGTGTTGGCTGCCTCAACCTGGCCGAAGCTGTAGCGCAGCATCATGGATACCGACAGAATGGTGGCCAGCGGGTTGGCGATACCCTTGCCGGCGATGTCCGGCGCACTGCCGTGGCACGGCTCGTACATGCCCTTGTTGCTGGCATCCAGCGAGGCCGACGGCAACATGCCGATCGAACCGGTGAGCATGGAGGCTTCGTCCGACAGAATGTCGCCGAACATGTTGTCGGTAACGATTACGTCGAACTGCTTGGGCGCACGCACCAGCTGCATGGCGGCGTTGTCGACGTACATGTGCGACAGCTCGACGTCCGGGTAGTCCCTGGCAACCTCCTCGACCACCGCGCGCCACAGCTGGCTGGAGGCCAGCACGTTGGCCTTGTCCACCGAACACAGCTTCTTGCCACGCACGCGAGCCATGTCGAAGCCGACCCTGGCGATACGGCGGATCTCGCTCTCGCTGTACGGCAGGGTGTCGTAGGCCATGCGCTCGTCGTTGTCGAGCACCTTGCTCTCGCGCGGTTGGCCGAAGTAGATGCCGCCGGTCAGCTCGCGAACGATCAGGATGTCCAGGCCGGCGACCACTTCCGGCTTGAGGGTGGAGGCCTCAGCCAGCTGCGGATAGAGCAGCGCTGGACGCAAGTTGCCGAACAGCCCCAGCTGCGAACGAATCTTCAGCAAGCCACGCTCCGGACGGATGGCCGGGTCGATGGCGTCCCACTTCGGTCCACCTACCGCGCCAAGCAGGATGGCGTCGGCCTTGCGGGCGCGCTCCAGGGTCTCGTCGGCCAGCGGCACGCCGTACTTGTCGACCGCCGCGCCGCCCAGCTCGTCGTAGCTCAGCACGAAGCCCAGCTGGTACTTCTCGTTGGCCAGCTGCAGGACCTTGACCGCTTCGGCCATGATTTCCGGGCCGATGCCGTCACCCGGAAGAACCAGAATCTGCTTGCTCATTGCATGTCCTTGAATGTCGAACGGCAGGAGCGGGACTCACCCGCCCCTGCGGGGAAAGGAATTACTTGATCGCACCGAACAGCCAGGGGCTGGCCTGCTGGTGCTTTTCCTCGAACGCGCGGATGGCATCGGCATCCTGCAGGGTCAGGCCGATGTCGTCCAGGCCGTTGAGCAGGCAGTGCTTGCGGAACGGATCGATCTCGAAGGACAGCACCTTGCCGTCCGGACGGGTCACGGTCTGCGCGGCCAGATCGACGGTCAGCCGATAACCCTCGGCCGCCTCGCACTGCTTGAACAGCTCGTCCACCTCCGCCTCCGGCAGGATGATCGGCAAGAGGCCGTTCTTGAAGCTGTTGTTGAAGAAGATGTCGGCGAAGCTCGGCGCGATCACCGTGCGAAAGCCGTACTCCTCCAGAGCCCAGGGCGCGTGCTCGCGGCTCGAGCCGCAGCCGAAGTTCTCGCGGGCCAGCAGCACGCTGGCACCCTGATAGCGCGGCAGGTTCAGCACGAATTCCTTGTTCAGCGGACGGCCCGAGCAGTCCTGACCCGGCTGGCCGACATCCAGATAGCGCCACTCGTCGAACAGGTTGGGACCGAAGCCGGTGCGCTTGATCGACTTGAGGAACTGCTTGGGAATGATCTGGTCGGTATCGACATTCGCGCGATCGAGAGGTGCGACCAGACCGGTGTGTTGGGTAAAGGCTTTCATCGGTTATTTCCTCAGGCCTGGAGCATTTCACGCACATCGACGAAGTGGCCGGCGACCGCCGCGGCGGCAGCCATGGCCGGACTGACCAGATGGGTACGCCCGCCGGCGCCCTGACGGCCCTCGAAGTTGCGGTTGGAAGTGGAGGCGCAGTGCTCGGCGCTCTCCAGGCGGTCCGGGTTCATCGCCAGGCACATCGAGCAACCCGGCTCGCGCCACTCGAAGCCGGCCTCGATGAAGACCTTGTCCAGCCCTTCTCTCTCCGCCTGCTCCTTGACCAGCCCGGAACCCGGTACCACCAGCGCTTGCTTGACACTGGCAGCGACCTTGCGTCCCTTGGCCACTTCGGCGGCGGCGCGCAGGTCCTCGATCCGCGAGTTGGTGCAGGAGCCGATGAACACGCGATCGACCTTGATCTCGCCGATCGGCTGGTTGGCCGACAGGCCCATGTACTTCAGCGCGCGGACGATAGAGTCGCGCTTGACCGGGTCGCTCTCGGCCTCCGGATCCGGTACGTTGGCGTCGACCGGCAGGACCATCTCCGGCGAGGTGCCCCAGGTGACCTGCGGCTTGATCTCCTCAGCCTTCAGTTCGACCACGGTATCGAACCGGGCGTCGGCATCGGACACCAGATCCCTCCACTGGACGACTGCCTTGTCCCAGTCCACGTCTTGCGGCGCGTAGGGACGGCCCTTGACGTAGTCGATGGTCTTGTCGTCCACCGCTACCATGCCGACCCGAGCACCGGCCTCGATAGCCATGTTGCAGAGGGTCATGCGACCCTCCATGGACAACTCACGGATGGCGCTACCGGCGAACTCCAGGGCATGGCCAGTGCCGCCGGCGGTGCCGATCTTGCCGATCACCGCCAGCACGATGTCCTTGGCACTGACGCCGGAGGACAGCTTGCCTTCGACCAGCACCTGCATGTTCTTCATTTTCTTGGCCACTAGGCACTGGGTGGCGAGTACATGCTCGACCTCAGAGGTGCCGATGCCGTGGGCCAGCGCGCCGAAGGCGCCGTGGGTGGAGGTGTGCGAGTCGCCGCAGACCACGGTCATTCCCGGCAGGGTGGCGCCCTGCTCCGGGCCGACCACGTGGACGATGCCCTGGCGCGGGTCGTTCATCTTGAACTCGACGATGCCGAACTCATCGCAGTTCTCGTCCAGGGTCTGCACCTGGATGCGCGAGGTCTCGTCGGCGATGGCGGCGACGCCGGACTGGCGGTCTTGGGTGGTCGGCACGTTGTGGTCCGGGGTGGCGATGTTGGCGTCCACGCGCCACGGCTTGCGCCCGGCCAGGCGCAGCCCCTCGAAGGCCTGCGGCGAGGTCACTTCGTGGAGAATCTGCCGGTCGATGTAGATCAGCGACGAGCCATCATCGCGCCGCTTCACCTCGTGCATGTCCCAGAGCTTGTCGTAGAGCGTTTTGCCGGCCATCGGACTTTCCTCATTAGTTTCTCTGCAGGGGCAAGCTGCCCCAATGCGTGACGGGGATGCTAGGGGCTTGCAGGGAATAACTCAAATTCATATTTTTTATCCGCCGCATTCCCACAAGGAATGCAGCAAGCGATATATCAAGCCCCTACCCAAGAGCTGTTCCGGATGGACCTCGCCAACCTCAACGCCTTCATCGCCGTCGCTGAAACCGGCAGCTTCTCCGAGGCCGGCGAACACCTGCACCTGACCCAGCCGGCGGTGAGCAAGCGCATCGCCGCACTCGAGCAGCAGCTTCAGGTGCGCCTGTTCGATCGCCTTGGCCGCGAGGTGCGGCTGACCGAGGCCGGGCGGGCACTGCTGCCGCGCGCTTACCGGATCCTCAGCGTGCTGGAAGACACCCGGCGGGCGCTGAACAACCTCAGCGGCGATGTCAGCGGTCGGCTGACCCTAGCAACAAGCCACCATATCGGCCTGCACCGCCTGCCGCCGCTGCTACGCGCCTTCACGCGTGCCCATCCGCAGGTCACGCTGGATATCCGCTTTCTCGATTCGGAAGTGGCTTACGAGGAGATCCTCCACGGCCGCGCCGAACTGGCAGTGATCACCCTGGCCCCGGAAACGGCGGCACCGGTGCGGGCGGTGAAGGTTTGGGACGATCCGCTGGACTTCGTCGCCGCCCCGGAACATCCGCTGGCGCGCGACGCCCGGGTGAGCCTGGCCGACGTGGCCCGGCATCCGGCGGTGTTCCCCGGCGGCAACACCTTCACCCACCACATCGTCCGGAGCCTGTTCGAACGCGAGGGGTTGACGCCCGGCATCGCCATGAGCACCAACTACCTGGAAACGATCAAGATGATGGTATCCATCGGTATCGCCTGGAGCGTGCTGCCGCGTACCATGCTGGACGACCAGGTGAAACCCCTGATGCTCCCCGGCCTCCACCTGTCACGCCAGCTCGGCTACATCCTGCACACCGAGCGGACCCTGTCCAACGCGGCCAAGGCTTTCATGGCGCTGCTCGACGAGGCACGCGACACGCCTTCTTCCTGAGCAACGAAAAAGGGCGCCGATGGCGCCCTTTTTCGTTGCTCAGCAGCGGTCAGCCTTCCAGCGCCGGCCGCTCGGCACCGATCGGAATACGCTTGGGCTTGGCCTCCTCCGGTACGATACGGACCAGTTCGATGCTCAGCAGGCCATTGCGCAGCTCGGCGCCCTTGACCTCGATATGGTCGACCAAGCGGAACGACAGCTTGAAGGCTCGCTGGGCGATGCCCTGGTGCAGGTAGGTGACCTCCTTGGACTGGCTTTCGCGCTTGCCGCCGCTGACAGTCAGCACTCCGCGCTCCACCTGCAGTTCCAGATCAGCTTCCTGGAAGCCGGCCGCGGCGATCACGATGCGGTACTGGTCGTCGCCGTGCTTCTCGATGTTGTAGGGCGGATAGGAACTGCCTGCCTCGTTGCGCAGGGCGGACTCGAACAGGTCGTTGAAGCGGTCGAAACCAATGGATTGGCGGAACAAGGGGGCCATGGAAAGAGTAGTCATCATTCGTCTCCCGATTAATCAGCGAGTGTTGCGTGGCGGGACCCGACTTCGGCATCCCACACTTCCCTAGATGGAGTCCGCCAGGAGGATTTCAAGAGGCAGAAGCGCTTTTTTCAGACTGTGCCCTGCAGGAAAAGCCAGCACCGTCGCCCGACCATACTGGTCACTCCAGAAGCAAGATCCATATGGCAAGGAGTGATTCGCAATGAAATGCCGAAGTCGCCGTCAGGACTCGAAATGGCCGCGCCGTATCCTCTGGCTCGTGCTGATCTGGACGGCCAGTGTGTCCTGCCTGGCCATACTCGCCTACGGGCTGCGCCTGATCATGCGGGCTGCCGGCATGACCACGTAATTACAAGGCTGGGCAAAACTCCGCCACAAGCGCAAGGTCGCCGTGCAAATCCACGCCCAGCAGGGCATCCAAGCGGGCGCAATCGTTCTCCCGACGCAGTTCGGCGAACAGCGCGGCCGCCTCCGGATAGCTGCGGGTCAGCATGCCCAGCCACTGCTTGAGCCGGCCCGGGGCATAGCGCGGCGCGATCCTTTGCCGGGCACGCCGCCAGAACTCGTTCACCAGAGAGCGCACCTCGCTCCACTGCAGCGGCTCGGGCGTGCATCCGACCCGGACCGCAGCGATCTGCCGGGCCAGGTCGGGGCAGGAAACCAGTCCGCGGCCGAGCATGACATCCTCCACCCCGCTGACCTGCCGGCAGCGCCGCCAGTCTTCTACCGTCCAGATCTCGCCATTGGCATAGACTGGCACGGCGACAGCCTCCTGCACTCGCGCCACCCATTCCCAATGGGCTGGCGGCCGATAACCCTCGACCTTGGTCCGCGCATGCACCACCAGTTGCGCCGCCCCGCCTTCGACCAGCGCCCGGGCACAGTCCAAGGCGCCCTCCGGACGGGTGTAACCCAGGCGCATTTTGGCGGTCACCGGCACCTGTGCCGGCACCGCCCGGCGCACCTCGCGAACGATGGCATGCAGCAGTTCCGGCTCGTCGAGCAGCACCGCCCCCCCCGCGAGCGGTTCACCGTCTTCGCCGGGCAACCGAAGTTGAGGTCGATCACCGGTGCGCCCAGTTCGGCGGCGAAAGCGGCGTTCTCGGCCAGGCACACAGGGTCGGAACCGAGCAACTGCAGATGCACCGGCGTGCCCGTACGGGTCCGCCACCCACGCTGCATCTCCGGGGCCAGCTTCTCGAATTGGGTGAACGGCAGCAGACGGTCGCAGATCCGGACAAACTCGGTCACGCACCAGTCGATGCCTCCGACGCGGGTCAACAGGTCGCGAAGCAGTTCGTCGACCAATCCCTCCATGGGAGCCAGGGCGATTTGCATGGAAGGGATTCCGGCACGTTTCAGACAAACAAGAGGGTGGAAAGCTAGGCGTCGACCAGGGCCCGACCATAGCGCTCGGCAAAGGCCTCCGGCATCCGCCGAGGCCGGCCGCTGGACAACTCGATGCAGGCGAAGGTGGTCTGCGCGCTCAGCAGGGTGACACCGTCGAGCGGGCGCAACAGCTGGAAACGGCGGGTCATCTTCAAGCCACGGCCGGCGTCAACGATCCAGGTCCCCATCTGCAGGCGCTCGCCCAGGCGGGCGCTGGCCAGGTAGTCGATCTCATGACGCAACACCGCCATCGCCCGGTCCAGGCGCCGGTACTCGTCCAGCCCCAGGCCCAGGCTCTGCGAATGGCGCCAGGCGCACTCCTCCAGCCAGCCGACGTAGACCACGTTGTTGACATGGCCGAGCCCATCGATGTGTTCGGACAACACTTCGATGTCAACGACGAAGGGCGCAGGCCACTGCCAGCTCAAGAATGCTGCTCCAGGCTGGCCGCCTGTTCGCAGGCCTCGCGGGCCAATTGGCTGATCTGATCCCAGGCACGGGCACGAATCAGGCTGGCAGGCGCGACCCAGGTGCCGCCCACGCAGGCGACGTTGGGCAGGCCCAGGAAGCTCAGCAGATTATCCGGGGTCACCCCGCCGGTGGGACAGAAGCGGATGCCGCTGAACGGCTCTTTGAAGCTCTTCAGCATCTTCACGCTGGTAGTGCCGTTGGCCGGGAACAGCTTCAGCGAGCGATAGCCGAACTCCAGAGCCTGCAGGACTTCCGAGGGCGTCATCACCCCCGGCAGGTAGGGCAGCCGGCAGTCGTCTGCGGCCGCTGCCAAGCGCTCGGTGCAGCCGGGGCTGACGACGAACTGCGCGCCGGCGTCGCGCGCCTCGAGAAACTGCTCGCTGTGGATCAGGGTCCCGGCACCGACCAACAGGTCCGGCAGCGCCTGGCGGATCGCCGCCAACGCATCCAGGGCGCGCGGAGTGCGCAGCGTCACCTCCAGTACCTGGATACCACCGGCATGCAGCGCTTGCGCCAGGTCCACCGCCAGCGCGACATCCTCGATCACCAGCACCGGAAGCACGGGGCGTGCTCGCTGCAACACCGCATCCATCGTCATGGGCATGTTCTTTCTCCAGCTTGAGCTTGGGCGTCAGCGACGACGCTGTCGTTCGGACTCGATCAGGGGGCGGATGAGGGCAAACTCCTGCTCCGCTTGGGTCAGCAGTGCAAGCATGGGAGCCAGGTCTCGGGCCCGGGCCCGCTCCTCGAGCTGCCGGCACAGTTCGGCCAGCAACGGCACGCCCATGTTGCCGCAACTGCCCTTGAAGCTGTGCGCAGCCCGACGCAGGGCCTCGGCATCCTGAACCGCATAGGCCTGGCGCAGGGCCTGCAGGCGCGCCTCGGAGTCGCTCAGGAAGGTATCCAGCAGGACCGGATACTCATCCTCCATGACCTCCTGCAGCATTGCCTGAACGCTATGGTCGAGATGCTCGGACACGCCAAGTCACTCCTGAACCAGTGGGCATTCCGCTGGATTATGCCGAGCGGGCCAGGAAAACTCCACGCACACACTGCGCCCGTCCGGCGCCCAACTGCATCGGTCGGCCAACTGGCGCACCAGCTTCAGGCCGCGCCCGCTCAGATGCTCCATGGAACCGTGCCGCTCCAGCATGCGCTGTACATCGAAACCCGGCCCGCTGTCCTCGACGCGAATGCTCAGACGTCCGCCTGCATCCTCCGGGCGCAGATCGAGATGAAAGCGCACATAGCCATCCGCCAAGTTCGCCAGTCGTGTGCGGCGCTCGCGGTAATATTCGGCGAAGCCCTGAGCATCGCGTTTGAGCGACGAGTCGAGGCCCATCACGCCGTGCTCCAGGGCATTGGAATAGAGCTCGGCGAGCACCGTGTAGAGCACGCTACCCTGGGCACGCAACTCCTGCACCTCGAGCAGCAGTTGCAGCAGGTAGGGCAGTGGGTTGAAGCGCTTAAGGGTTTCGGCGCGGAATTCGAAGCTGATCGACCAGTCCAGCGGGGCATTCTGCCCCGAGTCGGAGAAGATCAGCGGCGAATGCGGCAACTGCCCCTCCTCCATCAGGCTGACCTCGATCAGGCTGACATCATCCTGTGCCTCGCCGCGGAAGGCGTTGAGCGCCTGCTGGATCTCACCGAACAACAAATCCGGCTGCTGATTGGCGACGAACACCTCGAGCAGCCGCTCCTCGCCGAAACACTCGCCGCCCAGGTTGCAGGTTTCGAGCACCCCGTCGGACAGCAGGAAGATCCTGTCGCCCGCCTCCATGGGGTAGATCTCGTAGCGGTCGTCGAAACACGAGGCGTCGAGGATACCCAACGGCAGATGGCGGGAACGCAGGGGAATCCGCTCGCCGTTGCCGCCCCGCCTGAGATAGCCGTCAGGCAGGCCGCCGTTCCAGATCTCCACGACCCGCCGCTGGAAACTCAGATTGAGCATGACGGCACAGCAGAACACCCCCACCGGCAGGATGCGCTTGAGCTTGGCGTTCATCTCGCGAAGGATCTCCGCCAGCGAATAGCCCTTGGCGGTCATGCCGTAGAACACCTCGGCCAAAGGCATGGCGCCGATCGCCGCCGGCAGGCCGTGTCCGGTGAAGTCGCCGAGCAGCACATGCATGCCGCCGGAGGGCTTGAAAGCCGCCAGCATCAGGTCGCCGTTGAACAGTGCATAAGGGGACTGCAAGTAGCGGATGTTCGGCGCATCGAGACAGCCGGAATGGGCCACCTTGTCGAACACCGCCTTGGCCACGCGCTGCTCGTTGACCAGATGCTCGTTGTGCCGGGCAATCAGGTCGCGCTGCTCCAGCACCGTGGCCTGCAGCCGGCGCAGGCGGTCCATGGCTTTGATCTTGGCATCCAGAATGACGCTGTTATAGGGCTTGGCGATAAAGTCGTCGCCACCGACCTCCAGGCACCGAACCAGCGCCTCGCTCTCGGTCAGCGAGGTGAGAAAGATGATCGGCACCAACTCCTCGCCGGCCATCTGCTTGATCCGTCGAGCCGCCTCGAAGCCATCCATCACCGGCATCAGGGCGTCCATCAGAACCATGTGCGGACGCTCGCGGGCGAACATCATGACCGCCTCGAGACCGTTGCCGGCAGTCAACACGCGATAGCCCTGACGGCCGACGATGGTCGCCAGCAGCATCCGGTCCGCAGGACTGTCCTCGGCGATCAGGATGCACAAGGGCGACTGCACGGGACGGCCCTAGGCAATATGGAAGAGCTGTTCGAAATTGGAAATCGACAGGATCTTGCGCACATCCGGACTGCAATGGATCAAGCGGATCTGCGCCCGCTCGCCGCCGGCATGATCACGCAGCAGCAGCAGCATGCCGAGCGCCGAGCTGTCCAGATAGGTTGCGCCCTGCAGATCGACGACATAGCGCTTCGGCGTGACGTTCACCCGCTCGTAGGCATCCCGGAATTCCTGGTGGGCGCCAAAATCGAAGCGTCCCTGGATGAAAATGGTCAGTTCTTGTCCATCTGCCGAAGGCTGCGAAGTGATAGCCATGCGGTGCTCCTCAGATATGTGTCGTCGCTGCAGCGAGATTTAACACTCGGCTCCCGGCGGAGCAACCGCCGAGCGGTGGCCGGAGGCTGCGGCACTCTCCAGAGCCAGTTGATCTTCGCCGTCCTCGCGCCGGGTCATGCCGTACTTGCGCATCTTCTCCACCAGTGTGGTACGGCGGATACGCAGGCGCTCGGCGGCACGCGCCACTACGCCGGCAGAATCGTCCAGCGCTTGCTGGATGAGCGTCTGCTCGAGGGCAGCCAGATAATCCTTCAGATCCAGCCCCTCCGGTGGCAGCAGAGCAAGAGTGGCCGGATCAGGCAGCCCGACCGCGAACGCTCTGCCCTCGTCGTCCTGCTCGTCCTCACCTTCGATATGGCGGTATTTCTTCGGCAATTCCGGAACACCGATGACACCGTAGGGATGCATGATCGCCATGCGCTCCACCAGATTGGCCAGCTCACGCAGATTGCCTGGCCAGTCGTGCCGACACAACGACATGATCGCCGCCGAGTTGAAGCGAATGGACCCCAGCTTGTCATGCTCCAACCGCGCAATCAGCTCGTTCAGCAGCAATGGCAGATCTTCTACTCGCTCGCGCAAGGGTGGCATCTCGATAGGAAAGACGCTGAGTCGATAGTAGAGGTCCTCGCGGAAACTGCCCTCGCCGACCATCGCCTCGAGATTCTTGTGGCTTGCGGCGATGATACGCACATCGACGGTCTGCGTCTGTGGGCTGCCCAGGCGTTCGAAGACGCCCTCCTTCAGCACGCGCAGCAATCGCGCCTGTACCGCCAGCGGCATGGCATCGATTTCTTCGAGGAACAGGACACCGCCATGGGCCAGCTCGAGACGCCCGACATGAGTGCTCAAGGCACCGCTGAAAGCGCCCTTCTCATGCCCGTACAGCTCGCTTTCCAGCATTTCCCCGGCGATGGCACTGCAGTTGACTGGAACGAAGGGCGCTTCACGGCGCCGCGAGTGATAATGCAGGTTACGCGCCACCACCTCCTTGCCGGTCCCGGACTCGCCCAACAGCAGCACGCAGGCATCGGTATCGGCTACCTGCTGCAGCAGTTGACGCACCTGCTGGATCGCCCGGCTAGTGCCGATCAGGCTGCGAAAGAGATTGGGCTCGCGCGACAGCCCGCGCCCCTGGCCAGGCATCGCACGGTAAACTTGGGCACGATGCAGGGAGTCGAGCAGTTTGTTGTAGGAGGGCGGCATTTCCAGGCTGGCCAGCACTTGGCGCCGTACTTCCTGCGACCAATTCCCCGGCAGATGCTGGCCGAGCAGTAGCACAGGCAGGGTCTCGTCCCAATTACGAAGCGTCTTGAGCAGTTCGCCCCCCCGCCCAGGGCCTCGACCGCGCCCAACAGCACGCACAGCAATTCCCGGCTGGAGGCCAGTGCTCCGACCCGCTCTTGCCACTCCGTACTGGAACACGCCAGATACTGCTCGTCGAGAAAGTCGAGGATGACCGACATATCCCGACGTCGGCCGGGATTATCATCGATCAATAAAATTTTTATATTGCGCCACATGTTATCGGGTGTCTGAACTGAAAAGACTACTGGAAGCGCCATCGAGAATCGCAGCGCTCGTATCGAAACCGCTCCGGCGTCGAGTCGAACGGAAAGCGTATGCAGTAATCACGATGGAGGAACTCCGACAGCGCGAACAGGCGAGCGGAACGCAGGTGGTTCTGGATATCTGAGGCAAGTGTCAGGAAAAAATTCCGGTCCGTCCGCACAGATATGCTTGAGTGAGGGTCCGCATTCTACAAAGGATGCACCCGGCTCGATAGCTGCACTGGCGGGACACTGACACATACCTACAGCCTAATCCAGACGAATGCCCAACTCGGCCAGACGCAACAAATCCTCAGGTCCCTCCACTTCCCACAGCCGCGGCAACAAGCAGTGTTTCCACCCAAGTTGACGCAGGCGCTCGCAGGTGATTGGCAATACGTCCTCACAGCCCCAGGGGATCGCCTCGAACAACAACGGATCGACTCGCCGCAAGCCGAGCAGGACATAGTCGCCGTGCTCGGCCGGCCCGAGCACGACATCCCGCTCGCGCAAAGCCGTACAAGCGGCATGCAGGTAGTCACTGTCCAACGCGGGACAATCATTGCCAATCAGAATTACTGCATCGGTGGTACAGAGGCCAAGAGTGGCGATGCGGCGCATCCGCTCACCCAGATCCCCCGCCGGCTGCTCGACGACTGCCCAACCGCAGGCTTCGGCCATCGAGCCCAAGGCATCGTCAGGCCCCTCGTCGAGCCAGAGAAAGCGATCTTGGAAGTCGTTCACCGGCAGATTCAAGGCACGCTCCACCAGCAGGCGCTGCAGGTCGCACGCTCCATCTTCGCCCAACGCCGGAATCAGCCGAGGCTTCACCTGACCAGGGGCCAAGGCATGGGCCAAGAGATGCAAGGAAATCGACAGGCTCATGCCAGCCTCCCCTTCGCACGCGCCCGCCGCCAGCCACCGGACATATCACCAGGCCAGGCGCAAATGCCGTATCGCCCCATACACTACGCCTGATTGAACGCCCTTCACAGCTTGAGGTCGCTCGGCACTGATCGACGGCATTCTCCCCTGCACAGGAGGAGCAACGAAGAGGCCGATCAAGAAACTCAGGCCTGGCCTGCCAGAATACGGCGTTCCCAAGGGGTAATTTCCTCAAGAAAACTCATCAGCTCCAGGCTCTTGCTGGCAACATAACCTTCGATGAACTCATCGCCAAATATTTCTCGTGCCAACTGGCTACGCTCGAGACGGGCCAGCGCGACCGGCATGCTGCTCGGCAGAATCAGGGCCTCCGGCACTTGAAACTCGCCCTGCAGCGGCGCACTCGGCTCCACCTGCTGCTGCAGTCCGAACAGGCCGGCAGCCAGGCTGGCAGCAATGGCCAGGTAGGGATTGGCATCGGCACCCGGCAGACGGTTCTCCACCCGCCGTGCTGCCGGCGAGCTGGCCGGAATGCGTAAGCCTGCCGCACGATTGTCGTAGGACCAGCAGGCATTGTTCGGCGAAGCATAGGGATGGCATAGCCGCTGATAGGAATTGACATGCGGAGCGAACAGCAAGGTGAATTCGGCGAGCGCCCGCTGCAGGCCGCCGATAAAGTGATGGAAAGCCGGTGTCGGCTCTCCACAGTCGTCACTGAACAGGCTCTTTCCGCTGTCCTGCTCCACCAGGCTCTGATGGATATGCATTGAGCTGCCGGGAACCCCGGCCAGCGGCTTGGCCATGCATACCGCCATCAGCCCGTGCCTGAGTGCCACCTCCTTGAGAAGGTGCTTGAAAAGGAAGGTCTGGTCGGCCAGACGCAGGGGATCGCCATGTAACAAGTTGATCTCGAACTGGCTGACACCCATTTCGTGCATGAAAGTGTCGCGTGGTAGCTCGAGCGCCGCCATGCAGCGATAGACATCGTCGAAGAACGGCTGCAGACCGTTGCTGGAGGAAATGCTGAAGGCCGAAAAGCCGGCCTCGCGCCGGCCATCGAGTCCGATCGGTGGCTGGAATGGCAAATGCGAGTCGCCATGCGGAGCGAAGACGAAGAACTCCAGCTCGGTGGCCACTACCGGTTGCCAGCCCAGGCAAGCATAGGCTGCCAATATTCGTTTGAGCAGGGCACGAGTAGACAGCGGCGAACCACCCCCCTCGAGCTCCTCGGCATCGCAAATCGCCAGCGCCCGAGGCCGTTCGCACCAAGGCAGCAAATAAATCCGCTGTAGGTCGGGAACCAAGAGTAGATCGCCATCGTCACTGCCATAGAAACGGGTTGGCGGATATCCCCCATGACACACTGCAATAGCACCCCGCGGGCCAACTGCAGGCGCTGCCCCCCAAGAAAGCCCGCGGAGGTCATTACCTTGCCGCGCGGCACTCCATTAAGATCGGGGTGACGCACGCGACCTCTTCGACACCAGTCAGACGCTCGGCGAGAGCCTGCTGAGGCTTGATCATGACAGACTTCCCCTTCTACAGCAGTCCGTACACAGTACGCAGGCACTACCGAGGAGTTCAAGCTGTCTACTTGGCCTCACATGTCAAGGAGTTCAACCCAGCCACAAGGCTGCAAGACTTGGGCACAAGCGCCACATCCATCGGCGATGACATCCTAAGGCCAGACGCTATTGGGTTAGCGCGACATCCAAGAACCAAGCACGAGTAATACAACACTCGAGAAATTAGGAGTTTGAGAAAACGAGAAGTGGTGCCCCCTGCTGGAGTCGAACCAGCATCTAGCCCTTAGGAGGGGCTTATTCTATCCATTGAACTAAGGGGACAAAAAAATCATCGAACTTTGCGTATCTGTGCTCGCTAGCTGCTTTACCACTCACAAATACAGCCTCAAGGACATTGCGCAATAAACCCAAGGGCTTTGGGCCGCCATTTTAGCCACGAAAGTACCTTTTGTCATGCATGCTGCATAAAAACGGAAAGAGCCACGGAACAACCGGCCATTCGCGCAGTCGACTCTTGGGCTTGGCACAGCGTGGTCATGGAAGGAAATCTGATGCCAATGAAAGATGCAAATCGGCTCATCTCAATCCATTGACTCAAATATTGAAAAGAGTGAACCACTTCAGCGAGCCAGGGTCATACCGAAAACATCCTTGCAAGCTAATTGCCAGCACTCTATAACAACTCACCGGTCGAAACTATGCAACCTATGAAACAGGCAATCTACTCCAGCCGCACAGCAGACAAATTCGTCGTTCGTCTACCCGACGGCATGCGTGAGCGCATCGCGGATGTGGCACGCAATCACCATCGCAGCATGAACTCGGAGATCATTGCACGCTTGGAGCAAAGCCTGCTTCAGGAAGACGCTCTGGGCGACGATCTGAGCCTGCGACTGGATAGCCCCGAACTCTCCCTGCATGAACGGGAGCTTCTGCAGCGCTTCCGGCAACTGACCCGACGCCAGCAGAATGCTTTGGTCGCCCTGATCGCACAAGACAGCGAACTCGCGACTGAAGGCTTGGCTGCCGAGCAGTAGCCACATGATCGACATCCGCTGCCTTCACTCGAAGGTTTTGGCTGAGTCGTCGGAATCTGATGCAGGGAACAGGCCTATATCCATAGGCCTGTTTTGATTGGGCGCAGCGTGTGCTTCGTCTTACAAAACTTCGACTCCAAATCCCAACCTCACCTCAAGACCCGAAGCCCCGCCCCCCTTGCCAACCTCCCAAGTTACCCCCGGCAATCTAATCCGCAGGTAGCCTTGGCAGATACCGAACGCGACCCACCTCCGTCTCGCATCAGCGTTGCGTCAAAGCAAAAAGAATGTGGCCAATCCTAGAAAGATGAAAAAACCTCCACTGTCGGTCATGGCAGTGATCATCACACTAGCCCCCATAGCCGGATCACGCCCCAACTTGGCTAACGTCATGGGGATTAACACTCCCATCAGAGCAGCCATCAGCAGATTTAGGGTCATCGCGCCCGTCATCACCGCAGCTAGCGACCAGCTGTCGTACAGGACGCCTGCCACCATGCCGATCACCCCGCCCCAGATCAGGCCATTGATCAGCGCCACTCCCAACTCCTTAATCAACAGACGGGCCGTGTTGCCCGTACTGATCTGCCCCAAAGCCATGGCACGAACAATCATGGTGATTGTCTGATTGCCGGAGTTGCCACCGATACCGGCAACGATCGGCATCAGAGCTGCCAGAGCCACGAGCTTCTCGATAGCCCCTTCGAACAGGCCGATCACTCGAGAGGCAATGAAAGCGGTCACCAGGTTTACCGCGAGCCATGCCCAGCGGTTGCCAACCGACTTCCACACCGAGGCGAAGATATCTTCCTCCTCGCGTAAGCCGGCCATATTCAATACTTCACTTTCGCCCTCCTCGCGAATCAGATCAACCATGGCATCGATGGTCAGGCGACCAATCAGCTTGCCATCTTTGTTCACTACAGGTGCAGAAACCAAATCATAGCGTTCGAAGGCCTGGGCAGCATCGTAGGCATCCTCCTCAGGCTGAAAGCGCACCGGATCGAGGGCCATGACTTCGGCGACCTGCCGCTCTGGATCGCTGACCAGCAAGCGCTTGATCGGCAGCACCCCCTTCAGCATCCCGTCATAATCCACCACGAACAACTTGTCGGTATGCCCGGGCAGCTCCTTCAAGCGGCGCAGATAGCGCAATACAACTTCCAGACTGACATCTTCACGGATGGTAACCATCTCGAAGTCCATCAGCGCACCGACTTGATCCTCTTCGTAGGAGAGCGCCGAACGCACCCGCTCGCGCCGCTGGGCATCGAGAGACTCCATCAGCTCGTGAATTACATCGCGCGGCAACTCAGGCGCCAGGTCGGCAAGCTCGTCGGCGCCCATCTCCTTGGCAGCAGCAATCAGCTCATGATCGTCCATATCGGCAATCAGAGTCTCGCGAACCGCATCGGATACTTCGAGAAGAATGTCGCCGTCGCGCTCCGCCTTGACCAGTTGCCAGATACTCAGGCGGTCACCAAGAGGCAGGGCTTCGAGGATATAGGCGATATCCGCTGGATGCAGTTCGTCGAGCTTGCGCTGCAGTTCCACCAAGTTTTGCCGATGCACCAGATCCTCGACAAGATCATGGTGCACCCCCTCCTGACGGTGCGTCAGGTTTTCAACCAGCCTGTGCCGGTGCAGCAGATCTACAACTTGGGCGAGACGCTCCTGCAGACTTTCCTGCTGTTTCTTGGCTTCAACTTCAGTCATGGCAAGCTCCACCCCCAGCAGCGGAGCACGCCAAGGGCATCAATCAGTCAATACGCGATTGCACGGATCGGATTTTGAAATAACTACTGGGTAAGTCCATGGTGGGTTTCCACGAGCCCCGGCGGGGCTGACAGGCGTAATGATAACACCGCTCGATGGCTTTGCACTCGCTGGAATACTGGCTAGAACAAGCGTTTGCGATACGAATCTCTGCATGATCTCACGCCCGCAAGGAGACACGAAACACATCGACACCTTCTGCCAAGCGCTAGCCTGACACCCCAGACCAAGGAGGACCTCCAGATGCACGGATTACTGATGCGCGCCTCAGCAGCAGCGCTTCTCGCCTATCTCTCCCCCCAAATCGCCGCCTCCCCCATATATCGCTGCGCAAACTCAGAAGGCCACATCACCTTTACTCATCACGACTGCCCTGCAGGCCAGCAACAACACCTGCAAAACGCCCTCAACGCCACCCCCAGCAATGGGGCCCCAACCCTCATGGCGAGAGAACCTCCAAGCCGCACATCCCGCACCGAAAAACAGGGTAATCTTCAGGAGGTGGTCGTTATCGGCCAGCAAGACGATGGCTGTGGCAACCATATCACCGGCCGGGATCGCCGCAAGGCGATGGTCAGAAAAGAAATACGCTCAGGCATGCCTCGCGCAGACGTTGAAAGTGCTCTCGGCAAGCCGGACAGGATTTCCAGCCGTAACGGCCGCACCAGCTACTACTATCGGAATAACGCAGGCCATACGCGCCAGATCGACTTCGATGAACATAACTGCGTCAGCATCAAGAGCCGAAAATGAAAAGGGCCTGCATTTCTGCAGGCCCTTTTTTATGGCGCACTCAGGAGGATTCGAACCTCCGACCGCCCGGTTCGTAGCCGGGTACTCTATCCAGCTGAGCTATGAGTGCATTTGGTGCTTGGTCGACCAGATCACCTCTGGTTTTGAAGCATGCCTCTCGGCACAGCCTCTTTTTATGGCGCACTCAGGAGGATTCGAACCTCCGACCGCCCGGTTCGTAGCCGGGTACTCTATCCAGCTGAGCTATGAGTGCGCTAAGCGTGCGCATTATAGGGATCTTTACTCTATGTTCAAGCGGAACATTCGACCACTCTTAAAAGCCTGCCGAATACCGCAAAACACCCTACAACACATTAATGGCGGAGGAGGGGGGATTCGAACCCCCGACACCCTTTTGAGGTGTACTCCCTTAGCAGGGGAGCGCCTTCGGCCTCTCGGCCACCCCTCCGCAATACGGGGCGAATCATACCCACCTTTGCCCCGTTTGCAAAGCCAAAAATTGAGAAAAATTAGTGGCTTGGCTCTTGATCTTTTTCTTTCTGGATGCGCTGGTAAATTTCTTCGCGATGCACAGCGACCTCTTTCGGTGCATTGACGCCAATACGTACTTGATTACCTTTCACGCCCAGCACGGTGACCGTCACATCATCACCCACCATCAGGGTCTCTCCGACCCGACGAGTCAGAATCAGCATTCCTTTCTCCTTTTATGGGAAGTCAACAGGACAACAGTCTGCAAAAAAATAAAATGGTGATATTCCCAGCCTAACTCCAGGAATATACACCCAAGTATTGACCAGGGCCGGCGAAAGGAAAGCTCTCTTCACCCAGGTAAAACGACGAAGGCGCGGGTATTCCGCGCCTTCGCCAATCACTCCTTACTCGCCCTGGCGGGCAGGAGCGTCCAGCTCGAACGCGGTGTGCAGAGCACGAACCGCCAATTCCAGATACTTTTCCTCGATGACCACGGAAACCTTGATTTCCGAAGTCGAGATCATCTGGATATTGATCCCTTCCTTGGCCAAGGCCTCGAACATACGACTGGCGACACCCGCATGGGAACGCATGCCGACACCGACGATGGAAAGCTTGGCGATATTGGTATCACCGATGACCTCGCGCGCACCAATTTCGCGCGCAGTATTCTCCAATACGCGCATGGCGTTCAGGTAATCATTGCGGTGCACGGTAAAGGTGAAATCGGTGGTGTTATCGTGCGCAATGTTCTGCACGATCATGTCCACTTCGATATTAGCCCACTGATCGGCCCGAGGATCTTGAACGCCACACCGGGATTATCCGGCACACCGCGAATGGTCAGCTTGGCTTCGTCGCGATTGAAGGCGATGCCGGAAATGATCGGCTGTTCCATGGATTCCTCTTCATCGATGGTAATGAGGGTACCCGGACCCTCCTGAAAACTGTGCAGCACGCGCAGCGGGACATTGTATTTACCGGCGAACTCCACCGAGCGAATCTGTAGCACCTTGGAGCCCAAGCTGGCCATTTCCAGCATTTCCTCAAAGGTGATCTTGTCCAGGCGCCGAGCCTTGGGCACTACACGCGGATCGGTGGTGTAAACGCCATCGACATCGGTATAGATCTGACATTCGTCGGCCTTGAGGGCCGCAGCCAAGGCAACCCCTGTAGTGTCGGAGCCCCCACGCCCGAGGGTGGTGATATTGCCGTGCTCGTCGACGCCCTGAAAACCGGCGACCACCACTACGCGACCAGCCTTGAGGTCGGCGCGCAACTTCTGATCATCGATCTGCAGGATTCGTGCCTTAGTAAAAGCACTGTCGGTAAGAATTCTCACCTGATTGCCGGTGTAGGAGACCGCCGGCACGCCGCGCTTGATCAGCGCCATGGCCAGCAAGGCAATGGTCACCTGCTCGCCGGTCGATACCATCACATCCAGCTCACGCGGTACGGGCTGCTCGCTGATCTGCGTGGCCAGACCGATCAGGCGATTGGTCTCGCCGCTCATGGCGGACACCACGACCACGATGTCATCGCCATTTTCGCGGAACTTCTTGACCTTCTCGGCTACCTGCTCAATCCGATCGATGGAGCCGACGGAGGTGCCTCCGAATTTCTGTACGATCAACGCCATTTGAAAAGCTACCTAAGCCCGTGAAGGGCGCCATTAAACATTTCCAGCGCGCCGACTGCCAAGGCCGGCCGGCGCTGCCCGAGGGCAAGAGGCAGGCCGTTACAGAGCTCGCTCGACGAACGGCGCGACCAGCGCAAGCGCCTCGCCCAACTTGCCGGCGTCGGTACCGCCGCCTTGGGCCATGTCCGGGCGGCCACCACCCTTGCCACCAACCACAGCCGCCGCCTGCTTCATCAGCTCGCCAGCCTTGAGCTTGCCAGTCAGATCCTGGGTCACGCCGGCCACTAGCACCACTTTGCCGTCGGACTCACCGCCGAGCAGGATCACCGCACTGCCCAACTTGTTCTTCAGCTGATCGACCAGCGCTAGTAGGGCCTTGCCGTCCAGGCCATCGAGACGGGCGGATAGCACCCTGACCCCAGCCACCTCGACGGCAGTGCCGGCCAAGTCGTCGCCGGCGGCGCTGGCAGCCTTGGCCTTGAGCTGCTCGAGCTCCTTCTCCAACTGACGATTGCGCTCCAGCAGACCGGCCAACTTGTCCAGCAGGTTGTCGCGACTGCCCTTGACCAGGCTCGCGGCTTCCTTGAGCTGCTCTTCGGCGCCGTTCAGATAGTCCAGCGCCCCGGCGCCGGTCAGCGCCTCGATGCGCCGCACGCCAGCGGCCACGCCACCCTCGCCGGCGATCTTGAACAGACCGATGTCACCGGTGCGCTTGGCATGGATGCCACCGCACAGCTCGATAGAAAAGTCGCCCATGCTCAGCACACGCACGTTGTCGCCGTATTTCTCGCCAAAGAGGGCCATGGCACCCTTCTTCTTCGCCGAATCGATATCGGTAACTTCAGTTTCCACCGCACTGTTCTTGCGAATCTCGGTATTGACCAATCCCTCCAAGGCTTTCAGCTGCGCCGGGGTCACCGCCTCGAAGTGGCTGAAGTCGAAGCGCAGACGCTGGCTGTCGACCAGCGAGCCCTTCTGCTGCACGTGTTCGCCGAGCACCTGACGCAACGCGGCGTGTAGCAGGTGGGTGGCCGAGTGGTTGAGTGCGGTGGCACCGCGCACCGAGCCGTCGACCTGGGCCTCCAGGGCCTGCCCGACACGCAGGCTGCCGGCGGCGACCACACCGTGATGCAGGTGAGCGCCGCCGGCCTTGGTGGTGTCGCGCACGTCGAAGCGCACGCCATGGGCATCGCTCAGGTAGCCGCAGTCGCCGACCTGGCCGCCGGACTCGGCGTAGAACGGGGTACGATCAAGGACCACCATGCCCTCCTCGCCTTCGCGCAGCTGTTCGACAGCGCCGCCGTCCTTGAACAAGGCGAGTACCTGACCCTGGCCGAAGGTGCCGTCGTAGCCAGTGAACAGGGTATCGGCGTCGACCTTGACCAGACTGTTGTAGTCGAGACCGAAGGCGCTGGCCGAACGGGCACGCTCGCGCTGGGCCTGCATCTCGCGCTCGAAGCCCGCCTCGTCGACGGACAGCTCGCGCTCGCGAGCGATGTCGGCGGTCAGGTCGACCGGGAAGCCGTAGGTGTCGTACAGTTTGAACACCACGTCGCCCGGAATGACGCTGCCCTTCAGCTCGCTCAGATCCTGCTCGAGGATTTTCAGGCCCTGCTCCAGGGTCTTGGCGAACTGCTCTTCCTCGTTCTTCAGCACGCGCTCGATCTGCGCCTGCTGCTGCTTGAGCTCCGGATAGGCATCGCCCATCTCGGCGACCAGCGCGGCGACGATCCTGTGGAAGAAGGTGCCCTTGGCGCCCAGCTTGTTGCCGTGGCGGCAAGCGCGACGAATGATGCGGCGCAGCACGTAGCCGCGCCCTTCGTTGGACGGAGTCACCCCGTCGGCGACCAGGAAGCCGCAGGAGCGAATGTGGTCGGCCACCACCTTGAGCGACGGTGCGCCGTCGTTGGCGCAGCCGATGGCCTGCGCAGAAGCGGCCAGCAGGTTCTGGAACAGGTCGATCTCGTAGTTGGAGTGGACATGCTGCAGTACCGCGCTGATCCGCTCCAGGCCCATGCCGGTGTCCACCGAGGGCGCCGGCAGCGGGTGCAGCACACCGTCGGCAGTACGGTTGAACTGCATGAACACATTGTTCCAGATCTCGATATAGCGGTCGCCGTCCTCTTCGGGCGAGCCGGGTGGGCCGCCCCAGATACCTTCGCCGTGGTCGTAGAAGATCTCGGTACACGGACCGCAGGGACCGGTGTCGCCCATCGCCCAGAAGTTGTCGGAGGCGTAAGGAGCACCCTTGTTGTCGCCGATGCGCACCATGCGCTCGGCCGGCACGCCGACCTCCTTGGTCCAGATGTCGTAGGCCTCATCGTCGCTGGCGTAGACGGTGACCCACAGTTTCTCGGCCGGCAGGTTCAGCCACTTCGGCGAAGTGAGGAACTCCCAGGCATAGGTAATGGCGTCGCGCTTGAAATAGTCGCCGAAGCTGAAGTTGCCCAGCATCTCGAAGAAGGTGTGATGGCGCGCGGTATAGCCGACGTTCTCCAGATCGTTGTGCTTGCCGCCAGCACGCACGCACTTCTGGCTAGTAGTGGCGCGGGTGTAGGCACGCTTCTCCAAGCCGAGGAAGCAGTCCTTGAACTGGTTCATGCCGGCGTTGGTGAACAGCAGGGTCGGATCGTTCGCCGGGATCAGCGAACTGGAGGCCACACGGGTGTGCCCCTTCTCTTCGAAGAAGCGGAGGAAGGCTTCACGGATTTCTGCGCTTTTCATAAATGGATGGATCCCGATAAAACTGCGGCCACGGCAAGATTGGCAAAGGGACGCATTATATCGGCCCCGGACGGCCACGGTAGAGCTTTCTTCCATACCGGCCCCGCAGCCCTCCGCTCCGTGCCGCGGGGAGGACGATGCAGCAGGCTGTCCGCGCCGTCCGGAGCTCCGGACGGCGCGGACAGCCTGCCCACGACCGGTACGGAGGACCTTGCCAGCGGACTCGGACTACGGGAGCCCCGGCAATGCAGGAACGGTCAGTGATTGCACTCGGGACCATGCACATGGTCGTCATCGCCTGCCTCAGCCGACTCCATTTCCAGCTGCAGACTGACCAGATTGGTGGCCATCGGACGCAGCAGAAGGTTTGCATACTCGGTATCGCCCTCCTCCACATCCACGCCGATCAGCAGCTGGCCATTGGCTTGCTGGATCCAGAGTTCACGTCCCTGCCAGATCACCGCAAAACGGGTGCAGGAAGTCTCCAGCTGGGTGCCATCGGTGTCTTCGAGAACAAGTTGCAGGGCGTCGGTCATTGCTCAGCTCCAGGGGTAGACCGCCACAGGCGGCAGATTCAGTCGGTTCGAAAAGGATAGACGGGGTCCAATGCCAGCAGTTTCGTCAGGCTGTCGAGGGCCATCCGGCACTTGTCGAGTCATCGGGGACGGACCATGCAGCGCCTTCGGCGTGGAGGCTCTCCACGCGCCGGCCTGGCGCCAGCGCCTATCGGGCGCGGTCATCGTCCACCGGCGAGCGGCACTGCACGCACCTGGGCGCCAGCGCAGAGCTGCAGGCGCCTGGCGGTCAACGGATCGACCACCAAAGTACCGGCCGCCACCCGGGCCGGGGCGGCGGCAATGCGGCAGTCCTGACGCTGGCGGTTGTGGATCAGATAGGGTTCTGCTTCGTCTCCCGGCGTGCCGACCGCCAGCACCAGAGTCTGGCTATCGCGCACGACACGGATCTTCGCCGTTTCGCATTCGACCACCGGGCCGGCGTCGAAGATATCGACATAGCCTTGATAGCTGAAACCCTCCGCCCGGAGCATCGCCAGTGCCGGTTCGCTGTGCGGATGCACGCGGCCGATCGCCGCGCGGGCCTCCTCGGAGAGGAAACAGCTGTAGAGCGGAAATCTCGGCATCAGCTGGGCGATGAAGGCACGGTTGCCGACGCCGGTGAGGTAGTCGGCCTGGCGGAACTCCATACGGAAGAAGTGCCGCCCCAGGCTTTCCCAGAACGGCGAACGGGCGTTGGCGTCGGACATGCCGCGCAACTCGGCGATTACCTTGTCGGCGAACAGCGTGCGGAACTCGGCGAGAAACAGCAGGCGCGACCTTGCCAGCAGGCGGCCATTCAGCCCATTGCGATGCTCGGCCTGGAGAAACAGCGAGCAGAGTTCGGAATTGCCGGTCAGGTCGTTGGCGAGGAACAGCGTGGGAATCTCCCGGTACAGCTCCAGCTCCCGCGAAGCGCTGACGGTCAAGCCAACCCGGTAGTTGTACCAGGGCTCGCGCAGGCCCACGGCGGCGGTCAGCCCGGCGATGCCGACAATCCGTCCCTGGTCGGTTTCCAGCACGAAGAGGTAATCGGCATCGGCCTTCTCGGCTTCGCCGCGAAAGCTCCGCTCCGCCATTGCGACGCGCTGCGCCAGGCGCTCCTCGTTGGAGGGCAGCGAAGTCAGACCACTACCGGCGCCGGCGCTGCGGGCTAGGTCGATCAGCGCAGGCAGGTCGGCGGTGCGCACGGGACGGACGATCATGCTTTCTCCACAAGGATCACGAACGCAAGGCTGCTCACAGGGCCACCAGACGCAGGCTGCCGCCTTCCCCGACACCGAGGGCCGCCGCCGTCTCGGCACTCAGCAGCAGCGGCTGGCCAGGCGTCCAGTCCAGCTCGACCAAGACGGCGCGAAAGTCCTGCAGGCCGCCGTTGCTGAGCAGATGGAGCCGCCCCCTTCCAGCACCGGCACCGATGGCCACCGGCGCCACGGCGCTGCGGGCGATCGAGCGGACGCTGGAGGTGCGCGCATGCAGGATCGGCCCGCCGTCGAAGATATCGATGTAGTGCTCGGTCTCGAAACCCTCGCGGGTCATGATGTCGAAACTGATCTGCGCGCGCGGGTGGACCTGGCCCATGGCTTCCTGGGCAGCATCCGGCAGCAGCGGCACATAGATCGGATAATGCGGCATCAGTTCAGCGAGGAAAGTGCGGCTACGCAGGCTGGACAGGCGCTCGGCCGCCGCGTAGCTCATGTCGAAGAAATGCCGGCCGACCGCGTCCCAGAACGGCGAGTCGCCCTGCTCGTCGCTCGGCCCGAGAATCTCCACCACCACGGCCTCGGCAAAGCGCTCGGGATGGCTGGCCATGAACAGCAGGCGGCCGCGGGAGATCAGTTCGGCCCAGGACGTGTGCACCAGTGTCGGCTCGATGTAGAAACTGCTCAGCAGGCTGCTGCCGGTCAGATCATGGCAGATCGATAGCACATGGATCTTGTTGTGGATCTTCAGCTCGCGCGAGGCGTGCACGAAGGTCTCGTTGCGAAAACTGTAGAAGGCCTCGGAATAGCCGGCCGAGGCGACGATCCCGGAACAGCCGAGCAGCCGCCCGCTGCCCGCCTCTTCGAGCACGAAGAAATAACGCTCCTCGCCATTGAAGCTGACCTCCGCAGCGAGCGAGGACTCGGATACGGCGATCTTCTCGGCCAGGCGCTCACGGTCGTCGGGCAACGAAGTGACGCCGACCGGGCTGTCCGCGGCCAGACGCTGAACCTCAGCCAGATCGGCCATTTGCGCAGGGCGCATCACCAGCATGAGACGTCACTCCTCGGGGTGGGCCGGGAACCCGGCCCGTGCCTTTCGCCAATCAGCCGCGGACCAGCCGGGCGATGGCCCGCTCGAAACGCGCCATACCCTCGTCGATGTCGGCATCCTCGATCACCAGGCTCGGCGCGAAACGCACCACGTCGGTGCCGGCCTGCAGCACCATCAGGGCTTCCTGCTCGGCGGCGACCAGCACGTCACGGGCCCTGCCCTTCCAGGGCTCGCTCAGCACGCTGCCGATCAGCATGCCCATGCCGCGCACCTGACTGAAGATGCCGTATTGCGCGCTGATCGCCTCGAGGCGGGTCTTGAAGCGCTGGTGCTTGGCCCTCACCCCCTGCAGCACCTCGGGGGTGTTGACCACGTCGATCACCGCCTCGGCCACCGCACAGGCCAGCGGGTTGCCGCCGAAGGTGGTGCCGTGCACGCCGGCCGAGAAATGCTTGGCCAGGTCGGTGCGGGTGAGCATAGCGCCGATCGGGAAACCGCCGCCCAGCCCTTGGCGGTGGACAGGATGTCCGGGACCACGCCGTAGTGCATGTAAGCGAAGAGCTCGCCGGTGCGACCGACGCCGGTCTGCACTTCGTCGAAGATCAGCAGCGCGTTGTACTGGTCGCACAACCGGCGCGCACCTTCCAAGTAGGCCTGCTGGGCCGGCAGGATGCCGCTCTCGCCCTGGATCGGCTCCAGCACCACCGCGCAGGTGCGCTCGGAAATCGCCGCCTCCAGGGCCACCAGGTCGTTGTAGGGAACATGGGTGATGCCTTCGGGCTTCGGCCCGAAGCCGTCGGAGTACTTGGGCTGGCCGGTGACGCTGACGGTGAAGAAGGTACGTCCGTGGAAGCTGTCCAGCGCCGAGATGATCTCGCACTTCTGCGGCCCGAAACGGTCGTGGGCGACACGCCGGGCCAGCTTGAAGGCGGCCTCGTTGGCTTCGGCGCCGGAGTTGCAGAAGAACACCCGGTCGGCGAAGGTGGCGTCTTCCAGCTTCTTGGCCAGGCGCAGGGTCGGCTCGTTGGTGAAGATGTTCGATACGTGCCAGAGCTTTCCGGCCTGCTCGGTCAGCGCCGCCACCAGCCGCGGATGGCAGTGGCCGAGGGAGTTCACCGCGATCCCCCGGTGAAGTCGATCAGCTCGCGACCGCTCTGATCCCAGACTCGCGAACCCTGGCCACGCACCGGAATGAAGGCGGCAGGGGCATAGTTGGGGACCATCAACTGGTCGAAATCGGCGCGTTGCACCTGAGCATGCTCAACGGACATCGGGAAACTCCTGCCACGATAGGCTAGCGAAGAAAAATTCTGGAAACACTCCTGCGGCAGCTGATTCCGCCAGGCAACCACGGCATGCGTCGCCATTCGCAGGGCTCCCCGCTTTCCGGCGACGGCGCGGAAAGCATCAGGAGCGCGCAGTTTAAACGCTGTGTGCCCCGGAAAAAGCGGCTCGACGAAAAATTCCCCGATCACGCCTCCGCGTGGAATCAGGGCTCGCCCGGTACGGTCGGCTCGAACTGGCTGCCAGCGCGGCGCTGGTTGCGATCCTCCCGCGGCGTGGTGCCGAAGAAGCTGCGGTAAGCGCTGGAAAAATGTGGCCCCGAGGAAAAGCCGCAAGACAGGCCGATCTGGATGATCGACTTGCCGGTCTGCAGCAGCAGCTGGCGGGCCTTGTTCAGGCGCAGCTCCAGGTAGTACTGGCTCGGCACCCGATTCAGGTACTGCTTGAAGATGCGCTCCAGCTGGCGCCGCGAAACGCAGACGTGCTGGGCGATCTCGTCGGTGGTCAAGGGCTCCTCGATGTTGGCCTCCATCAGCAGCACCGCCTGGGTCAGCTTGGGATGGCTGGAGCCGAGGCGATTCTGCAGCGGCACTCGCTGGCGCTCGCTGCCCTCGCGGATGCGCTCGACCACCAGTTCCTCGCTGACCGCGCAGGCCAGTTCGGCGCCATGGTCCTGGGCTAACACCGCCAGTAACAGGTCGAGTACCGCCAGACCGCCGCAGGCGGTGAGACGGTCGCGATCCCAGTCGAACAGATGGCTGGTGGCGATCACCCGCGGAAACCGCTCGACGAAATCTTCCTGCCAGCGCCAGTGCACCGCAGCCCGGTAGCCGTCGAGCAGTCCGAGCTGGGCCAGCGGATAGACGCCAGCGGACAACCCGCCGAGCTGACAACCTTCGCGCGCCACCTGCCGGAGCGCCGCAGCCAGCGGCGGCGCCACGCTGACGGTTGGCGCATCGGCCAGCAGCAAAAGCTTGTCGAAACCCTCCAGCCGCCCCTCCCAGAGCACGCCGGGCAGGCGCCAATCGCCCTCCTGCGGCAACTCGGCCTGCAGGATGCACCATTCATAGCGTGCCTGCGGCTGCAGGTGGACGGCGAACTGCAGGGCTTCCTCGGCCAAGGCCAGGGTCAGGGCCCTGGTCCCGGGCCAGAGAAGAAAACCGATTCGATGCACAGTCATGGCGGACGACGAAGCTTCCGGATGCCGGACGTTGAACAAGCTTCGCCGGCAGAGCTCCGGCAAAGACGAGCGGCATTCTAACAGGAGGGACCGAACGACCGCGCGGCCATAACTGCTGCACTGGCCCGAAAAATCGGACGCCCCGCCGCGGCAAGCCGGGGCGGGGCGTCGTCGGAGCAGGTATGCCGATCAGGCGCAGGCAGCGGCCCGCATGTCGCGATGGATGTCGATCAGTTGCTGCACCACCGACGGATCGGCCAGAGTGGAGATATCGCCCAGGCTGTCGTACTCGCCGACGGCGATCTTGCGCAGGATGCGGCGCATGATCTTGCCCGAGCGGGTCTTCGGCAGCCCCGGTGCCCACTGGATCACGTCCGGCATGGCGATCGGGCCGATTTCGCGGCGGACCCAGGCCTTCAGCTCCTGACGCAGCGCCTCGGACGCCGGCACGCCGTCGTTCAGGGTGACGTAGACGTAGATGCCCTGCCCCTTGATGTCGTGCGGTATGCCGACCACTGCCGCCTCGGCGACCTGCGGATGGGCGACCATGGCGCTCTCGATCTCGGCAGTGCCCATGCGGTGCCCGGAGACGTTGAGCACGTCGTCGACGCGGCCGGTGATCCAGTAGTAGCCGTCCTCGTCGCGGCGGGCGCCGTCGCCGGTGAAGTACATGCCCTTGAAGGTCTTGAAGTAGGTGTCGACGAAGCGGTCATGGTCGCCATACAGGGTGCGTGCCTGGCCCGGCCAGGAGTCGATAATCACCAGGTTGCCCTCGCCCGCCCCTTCGACCAGGTTGCCCAAGTTATCCACCAGTGCCGGCTGCACGCCGAAGAACGGGCGGGTCGCCGAGCCCGGCTTGAGCGCGGTGGCGCCCGGCAGCGGGCTGATCAGGATGCCGCCGGTCTCGGTCTGCCACCAGGTATCGACGATCGGGCAGCGCGCCTGGCCGATGTTCTCGTAGTACCACTGCCAGGCTTCCGGATTGATCGGCTCGCCGACCGAGCCGAGCAGGCGCAGGCTCGAGCCGTCGGCGCCCTCCATCACCGCCTTGCCCTGGGCCATCATGGCGCGGATGGCGGTCGGTGCGGTGTAGAGGATGTTCACCTTGTGCTTGTCGACGATCTTGGACAGGCGGGTCATGTCCGGATGGCTGGGGATGCCCTCGAACAGCAGCGTGGTAGCGCCATTGGCCAGCGGACCGTAGACGATGTAGCTGTGGCCGGTGACCCAGCCCACGTCGGCGGTGCACCAGTAGACTTCGCCCGGCCGGTAGTCGAACACCCGCTCATGGGTCAGCGAGGCATAGAGCAGATAACCGCCCGTGGTGTGCACCACGCCCTTCGGCTTGCCGGTGGAGCCCGAGGTATAAAGGAGGAATAGCGGCTCCTCGGCACCCATTTCCTTCGGCGCGCAGACGCTGCCGGCCACCTTCATCAGGTCCTCGTACCAGATGTCGCGATGCGGGTGCCACTTGATCTCGCCGCCGGTGCGCTTGCAGACGATGACCTTGTTGACGCTGTAGGTGTCCGGATTGGTCAGCGCCTCGTCGACGTTGGCCTTCAGCGGAACCTTCTTGCCACCGCGCAGCCCTTCGTCGGTGGTAATCACCACCTTCGACTTGCAGTCGGCGATGCGCCCGGCCAGCGCATCCGGCGAGAAGCCGCCGAACACCACCGAATGGATCGCGCCGATGCGGGCGCAGGCCAGCATGGCCACCACCGCCTCCGGGACCATCGGCATGTAGATGGTCACCACATCGCCACGATGAATGTCCTGACCGCGCAGGGCGTTGGCGAACTTGCAGACTTCCTCGTGCAACTCGCGGTAGGTGATCCGGCGCTGCTCGGACGGATCGTCGCCCTCCCAGATGATCGCCAACTGATCGCCACGTGCTTCGAGGTGGCGGTCCAGGCAATTGTAGGAGGCGTTGAGGGTGCCATCGGCGAACCATTTGATGTCGACATGGTGGTCGTCGAAGGAGGTCTGCTTGACCTTGCTGAACGGCTTGACCCAGTCCAGACGCTTGGCCTGCTCGCGCCAGAAGCCATCGGGGTTGATCACCGACTGCTGATACATGGCCTTGTAACTGGCCTCGTCGGTGAAGGATTGAGCAGCAACTTCAGGACGTACCGGATACACGGAGGCGGCGCACATGAGTAGTTTTCCTCGCGAAAAACACAATTATTTTTATTGGTTGTAATTTTCTAGTCTCTTGACAGTAGCCCAAAAATTCGACAATGGTCTTAACGCGAACTGGCCAGAAGCAGCTACGAAGAGCAAGCCAGCGTCACCCGCCCAGCCCGCGGAAAACGGGCCTTCGAGCCTCCTCAAGCCGAACGGTGCGGTGCCGGGATACAGAGGATCGGCGAGAGACCGATCCATCGCCGTCCTCCCAGGCAAAGCCACGGCGATCAAGCCCACCCGGCGCTCAGGCCGGTGCCTGCCCAGCCCGCTCCAACAGGCGCCTGGCCCGTCCCACCACCGGGGCATCGATCATTGCCCCATCGACCACGAACACTCCCTCGCCGGAAGCTGCGCCCGCCATGACCCGTCGCGCCCAGGCCAGCTCCTCGGCGCCGGGCATGAAAGCCTCATGGACCACCGCGACCTGGCCCGGATGGATGCACAGCAGGCCGCCGAAGCCCATGTCGCAGGCCTGCCGTGCACGCCGGGCCAGCCCGGCGAGGTCCTGGATGGCCGGGAAGATGGTTTCCAGCGGCGCGGCCAGACGGGCGGTGCGCGACTGCAGCAGTAGGGCGTAACGCACCTGATCCATGATCCGCTCGCCCGCTTCGCTGCCGGCGGCCAGGCCCAGATCCAGCCCCAGATCGAGACCACCATAGGTCAACCGCTCCACCCCGGGAACACGGGCGATCGCCGGCAGGGCATTCACCCCCGCGGCGCTCTCGACCGCCGGCCACACCGGCTTGCCGGCCGCCGCCACCAGACTGACCTGCACCGCGCTCTCCACCTTGGGCAACACCACGCCGAGAATGCCCGGCTGGCGGCGGCACAGCTCCAGATCCGCGGCCTGCTGGGAATGGACCGGGGCATTGATGCGCACCAGCAGGCGGGCCTGCGGATGGTCGGTCAGGAAAGCATCCAGATTGGCACGCGCCTCGGCCTTGAGGTCTTCCTCGACGGCGTCCTCGAGATCGACGATGACCGCGTCGGCGCCGCTGGCCAGCGCCTTGGGAATACGCTCCGGGCGGCTGGCCGGGACGAACAGGGCGGAACGGATGGGAGCTGGATGCATGGGTGTTTCTCGCTTGTTCTCGTTATGGGAAATGCATGATGCCCGAACGGGGATCGCACCGAACGATCAAAGCGCGCCACCCCGCGCATCGCAAGCGCGGCGGCGAGACAGACGGGACGAAGAGACGCAGCGAGATGGCGGGAGCGGGTAAAAAAGAGGGCGACCCGAGGTCGCCCGCCCATCATTCCACTTAGGAATGCAAACAAAACACTTGGATCGCATCTCCCGATCCAGGACAGCGTCCTTATACCCGACAGCCCCTTGGGCAAGGGATTGCACCAAGGTCTAACGACTGCGCGAACCCTCGTCCTAGACCGCTCCGCCGCTCATCCCCGGCGGCTGCGCCCTGGCCTCCGAATGAGGCGAGCTGATCCTCTCGCGCAGCCGATCGGCCATTTCCAAGCCCAGCTCGGTAGCCGCGTCGCGCCCCTCCTCGACCTTCACCTTGAGCTTGTCGGTCAGTTGATCGCTGGCTTCGCCGAGCAGCTCGTCCTCTTGGCGGGTGGTCGGCAGCACGCCGGCGATCAGCGCCCCCACCGCGATGCCGAGTGCACCCAGTACCAGCGGCTGCTCGTGCAGCAGGGTGTCGAAGCTGCCGCGCGCCTGCTGCGCCCGGTGCCGCAGCGAGTCGGCGACATGCTGGCCGGAGTCGCTCAGGTGATGGCGGACCGAACCCAGGCTGTCACTCACATGCTGGCGTGCCGAGCCGAGCGTTTCACCCACCTCCTCGCCCAGATGCCCGGCCTTCTCGCGGATACCGGCGGCCTGCTGCCTGGCCTTCTCCGTCAGCGACGGGCCGCTCGACTCTACGCCCGCCCCCTCGACATAGACGCGACTCACCGGCGTGCGGTTCTGGCTGGTCATCAGCCATAGCAGCCCGATCGAGGTCAGCACGGTCGGCAGCGGATTGGCGGCGACCGTGTGGGTCAGGTTGGACATGAACTCACCGCTATGCCCCTTGGTATACCCCAAGGCCTTGTCCAGCAACTCGCCGGGGGACAGCTTGTTTTCCAGGGCATGCACGATGTTGCTGATTTCTGCGCGCTGCTGATCGATTTCCCGCTCCAGGGTTTCCGGATCTTTCTGCGCTTCGAGGTCGATTCTGCTCTGCGTGCTCATGGGGCAGTCTCCCGGATGGCAGCTTTGTCTTTCTGCAGGCTATGCAGCGTGCGCGTCGGCTTGAAGGCGGACGGGGCGAACTTCTTCTTGCCGCCCTGGACCATCACATAGCCGACCACCATCACGATCACACCGACGATCAGGGCCGCCAGCCAGGCGTCCATCACCTGGCTCAGGGCATAGACCACCGCCTGCAGAAGGATGATGAGGCCGGCCAACAGCACCGCCCCGCCGCCGGCCAGGGACATGAGGCCGGCTTTGGTGGCGTTGATCGACTCGCTGATCTCGACCTTGGCCAGGGCCAGCTCCTTGGTGACCAGCGAAGGCAGCTCCCGGCCCAACTGGCCAAGCAGCCCCACGATGCTGCTGCCCGCCTCGGCCTCCGTGCGGGCGGTATGAGGATGAATGGTCGCACTGGGCCGTCCCGTCTCCGCCCGGATCGTCTCGGGGCGGGCCGCCCGCGCCTGTGCCGCTTCGGGACGGATCGCCTCGGGCCGCGGCGTTTCGGGGCTGGCCAGGTCAGGCCTAGCCACGTCGGGGCGGGCCTGGTTCGGCGGATAGTTCCGATTGCCGGTCGATTCGCTCATCGCTGCATTCCTCCATTCGGGCCTTTGTCGTCTCGGCTGATCGCACCGGTGCTCTCGGGAGCGCTAGCCCGGCTAGTGCCGGTCATACCCAGACCGCCCTGGCCGATGTCGCCGGGCGGCAGCCGGGTAGTACTTGTGTCAGAGGGACTGCCGGTGCTGACGGTGCCGTCCGGCATGGCAGTGACCGGGGTCCCGGTGCTCGCCGAGCCGGACTGGCTGGTGCTGCTCCCAGGTCCCGCCTGCGCGAAGGCGCTGCTGGAAGCGGTGCTTTCCGGCGGCCGGGAAGGCTGTGGGGAACGGCGCCCGGAGGCGCGGGCAAAACGGGTCAGGCCGAAGCCGACGGCAACGCTGCCGGCGAGAAACAGCGCCGGGTTTTCCCTGGCCAGGCGGTCGGTTTCATTGAACAGCTGCTCGACGTTCTTGCCGCGCAGCTGGTCGGCAAACTTGAACAGGCGGTCGGCAGCGTCCAGCACATAGTTCGACAGCCGCTGTTCGTCCTGCTCCTCGAGCTCGCAAGCCGCCGCGCGAGCCCCCTCGGCGATCTTCTCCAGCTCATCCGCGGCACTTTGGGTGTAGGTTTCCAGCGGGTCCTTGCTGCGGGCTTGTCGCCTGGTTTCGCTGGATACCTGATCGGCACCCTGCGCCGGCGGCTCGTTAAAAACATTGCCGGCCGGAAACCCTTTGCGGCCATTGGGTCGTGGAGTGCGTTCAGTAGGTCTGGGCATGGTCTTGTCCACCTCGATTTCTCTGCAAGCCACCGTTCCCTTGCAGGGGGTGGTGCAATGTCGGAAAAACAGCCTTCTTACTTGCGTCCCTCTCAGTAGGTGACAGGCCTTTTCCCAGCGAGTTCGAGCGAAACGATGAACTCCGGCTCGACGGCAATCGGCGCAGTCTGCTGAACTTTCCCGCTGCTTTCGCAATCCACCGGGAAACCCGCGAACGGAGGGAAAGCCCATGAAAGCCCTGCTCGGATTTACCGCAGCCAGCGCCCTGCTGGCCTCCCTGTCCAGCTTCGCCTGCACCGAGGACGACATCTCCTTCAAGGCCCGCGAGCTCGCTGTCAACGTGCATACGCTCACCGCGAGCGACCCGCAGAAAGCCCAGGAGATTTACCGGGAAGTACGAAGAATGCGGCCCGAAGAACGGGCCGAAGCGCTGCCCGACGAATGCGCAGCCTACGAGCAGCGCTCGCTGGAGCTGGAAGAGGCGACGGCCAAGGCCGAGAGCCAGGGGATAGCGGGCTACTACTGAGCCCTCGGCCGGGGCCAATCCCCGCGCTTCGCATGGCGGCGCAAAGGCGAAGCGGAAGCTGTGCCGTCGAACGGCGAGCAGCGTAGCTACCCTGCCCCGGTTTCGGAACGGAGCCGCTTGGCGACCGCCGCGAAGAGGCTCAATCGCCCTCATGGTTGATCGGTCCCTCGCGGAACAGATACTCCTTGAGTTCGCCGGAAAACTTGGGGTCTTTCCGGCGGATCCACTCCAGCACCATGGATGCGTGTTCCTTCTCCTCGTCGCGGTTGTGCGCGAGGATGGCCCTGAGCTCCGGGTCCCGGCAGGCATCGACTCGCTGGTTGTACCAGTCGATGGCTTCGAGTTCCTCCATCAGCGAAACGATGGCCCGGTGCATGTCACGGGTTTCGGCGGAAAGCTCTTCGATGGGCTCGTGATAACCGACGCTGGACATATCCTTTCTCCTGTGGGTTTGGGCGAACGAACCGCTCGATTCGCCCGATACGAAGACGCTGAAGACAGCCGCCCTCGGCACGGCGCGGACCTGCAGGGCTCGGCCACTCGCAACCGCGCTCGGAGCGCATGCAGTCAAAGCCTGTAGACTCCCCGCGGAGCCGCTTGGTTGCAGCCCGGCTATGGAAGCCTCATGCGCCCCCGCCAGACAGCCGCCCGATGAAGTAAAGACCCGGCGGCTGGCGCTTGCCGCACCTTCTATTTACCCCTTCCCGCTCGGCCCCTCGTCCGGCGCACAGCGCAGTCCGTGCTGGCGCAACTTGTTGGCGATGGTGGTATGCGACACGCCGAGGCGGCGGGCCAGCAGGCGGCTGCTCGGGTATTCGCCGAGCAGCCGCTGCAGCACGGCCTTTTCGAAGCGCGCGACGATCTCGCCGAGGCGGCCGTCAAGGGAAAAGCCGCCGAGCAATGCCTCTCCGTCCCGATGGCGGCGTTCGCTGGGCAGCAGATCGACCTGCACGACGCCGTATACGCCGCCAATGGCCTCCAGCCCGGACATCAGCGCCTGCAGCTGCCGGTCGAGCAGCCCCGGGCAGCGCAGGTAGATGGCCTCGCCCCGCTCGCTATCGAGCTCGCCGCGAACGGCGTCGACTCCGAAGTCGCGAAGCAAATCGAGGATGTCGCGCAGCAGGCCGACCCGGTTCTGACAGAAGATCTTGAGGCGCATGGCGGAATCCGGACGGCGGGATGAGGGATCGACGACAATGGCGAACGCCGTTTTTCGGGCAAATTATGTGTCAAATTGCCACATTCGCAAGACAGGCCATACGACTTTCGGAGGCTAGCAAAAACCCTGCGAAACGCCGTGAGCAACACCGCCAGCGTGCAGACCGGCCCCATTCGCGCTATGCCTGATAATAAGAAGGAAACCGTGCGCAGCAGCGCAGGAGGCACCGAAATGACCGCGACGCCCTATGTGGCCCGGCAGCCGGACGAGCGGGGCTTCATCCACTACAGCGAGGCCGAGCATGCCGTCTGGCAGACCCTGATCGAGCGCCAGCTGACAGTGGTCGAGGGACGCGCCTGCCAGGAATACCTGGACGGCATCCAGCGGCTCGGCCTGCCGCGGGAACGCATCCCGCAGCTCGGCGAGATCAACCGCGTGCTCGAGTCCGCCACCGGCTGGCGGGTGGCCCGGGTCCCGGCCTTGATCCCCTTCCAGACCTTCTTTGAATTGCTCGCCGAGCGCCGGTTTCCGGTGGCGACCTTCATCCGCCGGCCGGAGGAGCTGGACTACCTGCAGGAGCCGGACATCTTCCACGAGCTGTTCGGCCACTGCCCGATGCTGACCAACCCCTGGTTCGCCGCCTTCACCCACACCTACGGCCGCCTGGGCCTGGCGGCCAGCAAGGAGGAGCGCGTCTACCTGGCGCGGCTGTACTGGATGACCGTGGAGTTCGGCCTGGTCGACACCCCGGCGGGCCGGCGCATCTACGGCGGCGGCATCCTCTCTTCGCCCAAGGAAACCCTCTACTGCCTGTCCACGGCGCCGGAACACCTGCCCTTCGACGCCATCGAGGCGATGCGCACGCCGTATCGCATCGACATCCTGCAGCCGCTCTACTTCGTGCTGCCGGATTTGCGCCATCTGTTCGAGCTGGCCCGCCAGGACATCATGGCACTGGTGCACCAGGCCATGCGCCTCGGCCTGCACCCGCCGAAGTTTCCGCCGAAGGCGGCCTGAACGTCGACAGCAGACGCCGGGCGGAAAACCCGCACAGCGGTTTTCCGCCAGCGAACCCAACCTCGATCCTGCACCGGAGCCCGCCCATGACCGCCCTCTCCCAAGCTCACTGCGAAGCCTGCCGCGCCGACGCGCCGAAAGTCTCGGAAGCCGAACTCGCCGAGCTGATCGGACAGATCCCCGACTGGAACGTGGAAAACCGCGACGGCATCCTGCAGCTGGAGAAAGTCTTCCCGTTCAGGAACTTCGCCCAGGCCCTGGCCTTCACCAACGCGGTCGGCGCGCTCGCCGAGGCCGAAGGTCACCACCCGGCGCTGCTCACCGAATGGGGCAAGGTCACCGTGACCTGGTGGACCCACAAGATCCACGGCCTGCACCGCAACGACTTCATCATGGCGGCGCGCACCGACGAGGCGGCGAAGAGCCCGGAAGGCCGCGGCTGACCTCCTGGCACCCGCACGAAACAGCCAACGACCGTTCGTCGGCAAAAATATCCTTTGTTAAAACAATAACTTGAAAGCAATATCCGATCCACACAGGAAGAGTTTGGGTTGCCATTCGTCGGCAACTTCCCTAGGGTGGGGCGCATGTTGTCCCAGATTGCTCCCATCGGTTCGCTGCTCGGCGGGGTCGCCCTGCTCCTGCTCGGCAACGGACTGCTCAACACCCTGCTGACCCTGCGTGGCGTCGCCGAAGGCTACTCCACCGGGCTGCTCGGCCTGCTGATGTCCGGCTATTTCGTCGGCTACCTGCTCGGCACCTGGCTGACGGTACCGCTGATCCGCCGCATCGGGCATATCCGCGCCTTCGCCTGCTGCGCCGCCTCGGGCGCCATCGTCGCGCTGCTGCATCTGATCCTGGTCGACCCCTGGGTGTGGATGGCGCTACGGGTGGTCTACGGCATCGTCCTGGTCACCCTCTACATGGTCATCGAGAGCTGGCTCAACGCCCGGGTCAGCGGCGACAGCCGCGGCCGGGTGTTCGCCGTCTACATGGCGGTCAACCTCGGCGCCCTGGCCCTCGCCCAGCAGTTGCTGAACCTCGCCAGCCCGCTGGAATTCCTGCTCTTCGCCCTCGCCGGCATCCTCATCTGCGCCGCGCTCTTGCCCGTCACCCTGACCCGCCAGGCCCAGCCGACCCTGCCCGACACCCCGCCCACCGAGCTGCGCCAACTGGCGCGCATCGCCCCTCTGTCGGTGACCGCCTCGGGATTGTCCGGACTGGCCCTCGGCGCCTTCTGGGGCCTGGCACCGGTGTACGCCAGCCAGAGCGGCTTCGACGCCGCCGGGGTGGGCCTGCTGATGGGCGTGACCATCCTCGGCGGCGCCGTGCTGCAGTGGCCGATCGGCCGCTATTCGGACAGCCACGACCGCGCGAAGGTGATGCTCTGCGTGGTGGCCCTGGCCGCGCTCGTGGCGCTAGCGATCAGCCAGCTGTCCGTCGGCAACCTCTTGCTCGGCGCCTTCTTCCTCTGGGGCGGGCTGGCCTTCTCCATCTACTCCATCGCCGTGGCGCGGATGGTCGATCAGTTGCACCCGGACGAGATCCTTTCCGGCTGCAGCGGCCTGCTGCTGGTCAACGGCCTGGGCTCGGCCTGCGGCCCGCTGCTCGCCGGACTGGCCATGCACCTGCTCGGCCCGCGCGGGCTGCCGCTCTACTGCGCGGCGGTGCTCGGCCTGCTGGCGCTCTACACCCTCTACCGCCTGCGCCGGGTGAGCGATCTGCTCAGCGAACCGCACGCCCAGTTCACCCCCATGCTGCGCACCAGCCATACCGTGCTCGAACTGATGCCCGAGGCGCCGGAAAGCGCGGCCGAACCCGCTCCCGAGCCCGCCGCGGCGGAGCCGGACACAACCCGGGAGGAAACCTGCACCTGACTCCGGCGCCATGCAGGCCCCGGACACCACTGCTCGTCGGCCCAGGTCGGCGCGTCAACTTGCCCCTCTACTGGAGAGAAGACAGCGCATGCTACTTGCCACCGATCTCGATGGAACCTTTCTCGCCGGCGATCCGCAGGATCGCCTGAGCCTCTATCAGACCATCACCGCCCACCCCGACATCCAGCTGGCCTACGTCACCGGCCGCAGCCTGGAGGCCGTGCTGCCACTGCTGGCCGATCCCACCCTGCCGCAGCCGGACTACATCGTCGCCGACGTCGGCGCCAGCCTCTATCACGGCGAAACCCTGCAGCCGATCCAGCCCCTGCAGCACGCCATCGACGCCCGCTGGCCCGGCGAGAGCCAGATCGCCGGCGCTCTTGCCGGACTGCCCGACCTGCAGCGCCAGGACGTGCCCCAGGCGCGTCGCTGCTCCTACTTCTGCACCCCGGAGCGCGCCGCCGACCCGGCCCTCCAGGCCATCGCCGAGCGTCTCGGCTGCGACCTGCTGTACTCGGCCGGACGCTACCTGGACTTCCTGCCACAGGGGGTGAACAAGGGCAGCAGCCTGCTCAAGCTGATCGAGCACCTCGGCCTCGACCCCGAGCAGGTACTGGTCGCCGGCGACACCCTGAACGACCTCAGCATGCTCAGCTGCGGCCTCAAGGGCGTCTGCGTCGGCCAATCGGAGGAAAGCCTGCTCGAGCGCACGCGCCACTGCACCCACGTCCTGCATGCCGACAGCCCCGGCTGCGGCGGCATCATCCAGGCCTTCGCCCACTTCGGCTTCCTCGGCGCGCACGGCTTCGCCGCCGAAACCCGCCAGGCGACCGAGCCGGGCCAGGCCGAGCTGGTGATCGTCTACCACCGCCTGCCCTACGAGGAATACCGCGAGCACGGCCAGGTGCAGCGCCGCCGGCCGACTTCGCCAAACGGCATCATTCCCACCCTGCTCAGCTTCTTCGCCGACGGGCGCAAAGGCTCCTGGGTCGCCTGGGCCGAGCACGAGGAAGGCCAGGGCGTCTTCGAGAGCCACACCACGGTGGACGCCGAGCGCTATCCGCGCCTGACCGCCGCCCGCGTGCCGCTGAACAAGCAGGACATCGACACCTTCTACAAGCGCTTTTCCAAGGAAGCCTTCTGGCCGACCCTGCACACCTTCTGGGAGCGCGCCGCCTTCAACGAGGACGACTGGCAGGTGTTCCTGCGGGTCAACCGCGCCTTCGCCGAACGCACCGCCCTGGAGGCCGCCGAGGGCGCCACCGTCTGGCTGCACGACTACAACCTGTGGATGGTCCCGGCCTACCTGCGCGAGCTGCGCCCGGACCTCAAGCTGGCCTTCTTCCACCACACCCACTTTCCCTCGGCGGACGTGTTCAACGTGGTGCCCTGGCGCCGGCAGATCGTCGGCAGCCTGCTGCAGTGCGACTACATCGGCTTCCACATCCCGCGCCAGGTGGAGAACTTCGTCGACGTCGCCCGCGGCGTGGCGCCGCTGAAGGTCCTCGGCCGGCAGAACTGCGCGCCGCGCTTCGTCACCTACGGCTGCGCGGTCGGCCTGGAACGCGTGACCACCGCCATCGACACCGGCATGCGCCAGGTCCGTCTCGGCGCCCATCCGGTCGGGCTCGACCTCGACCGGGTACGTAACGCCCTGGCCCGCGAATCCGTGCGCCAGCAGATGGAGCAATTGCGCCAAGAGTTGAACGGCGTGCGCCTGATCCTCGCCGTCGAGCGCCTGGACTACACCAAGGGCGTGCTGGAAAAGCTCAGGGCCTTCGAGCGGCTGCTGGCGGACAATCCCGAGCTGCAGGGCAAGGTCACCCTGGCCAGCATCTGCGTTCCGGCGGCGCGCGAGATGACCGTCTACGACGAACTGCAGGGACAGATCGAACAGGCCGTGGGGCGGATCAACGGCCGCTTCGCCCGGGTCGGCTGGACGCCGGTGCAGTTCTTCTTCCGCAGCCTGCCCTTCGAGGAGGTGGTGGCCTGGTACGCCATGGCCGACGTCATGTGGATCACCCCGTTGCGCGACGGCCTCAACCTGGTGGCCAAGGAATTCGTCGCCACCCAGGGCCTGCTGGACGGCAGCGGCGTGCTGGTGCTCTCCGAGTTCGCCGGCGCCGCCGCCGAGCTCAAGGGCGCCCTGCTGACCAATCCGCACGACACCGCCGACCTGGTGCATCAGTGCAACCTGGCGCTGAACCTGCCGAGAAGTGAGGCCCGCGCGCGGCTGCGCGAGCTGTTCGACATCGTCGCCTTCAACGACATCCGCCGCTGGGGCGACGACTTCCTCGGCGCGCTGGCGGAGCCGCAGGCGCAAATCCGCGCCATCGCCTGAAGGCCGAAGCGTCGGTGCTGCCCCATGGCACCGGCGCTGTCAATAATCCACCCGGCCCCGCCCGGCCTTGATGGCCCCGCGTTTGGCCTTGCCCTCCAGCCGGCGCTGCTTCGAGCCACGGGTCGGCTGGGTCGGGCGGCGCGCCTTCTCCACCTTCGCCACACTGCGAATCAGCGCGGCCAGGCGCTCCAGGGCATCGGCGCGGTTCTGCTCCTGGGTGCGGTACTGCTGCGCCTTGATCACGACGACGCCTTCGCCGCTGATGCGCTGGTCGCGCAGGGCCAGCAGGCGCTCCTTGTAGAACGCCGGCAGCGACGAGGCGCGGATGTCGAAGCGCAGATGCACCGCGCTGGATACCTTGTTGACGTTCTGCCCGCCGGCCCCCTGGGCACGGATCGCGTTCAGCTCGATCTCGTCGTCGGGCAGGTGGACGGTATTGGAGATTTCCAGCATGGCGGGCTCGGTCGGGAAAGGATCGGGCAGGATAACCGCCGCTTGCAGAAACAGGTTACGGGTCCGCATGCCGTGCCGGTCGCGAAGAGACGCTGGCGAACCCGCCGCTCGCCGTATAGCGGCATCTTGCCGAAACTGCACCACCGGTCGGAAAACCGGTCGGCCATCGGCACTGCGAGCGCTTCACTGTGGGCGCGCACTATGCTGGACATCAGCGCTTACATACTCACTGACATACGGCTGCCAGACAATTTCCAGACTGGGCACCTGGCAGAACCTTGAAATGACTCCGCCATGAGCGGCGGATCGAATTCGAACCTGAGGATCTGCGTGAAGTATGAATTACAGGGTCCCGCAATCTCTCATTCCCATCCGCAGCGGCGCCTTGCGGTAGCCTGTACCTCCTGGCAACGCAACGCCCGATCCGCGCCCCGCTCCAGTGGCTCTGTCGGCCAGCGTTGAAGGCAGACCGCATCCCCTGCAGACAAGGCTTCCGCGCAGCCAGCCGAGGCCGGCCGCCGCGCCATGGTCGGGGGATGGCAGCTCCACAGCCGCCTTGCGCCGTCACACCTTTTGTCCATACTCGAATGGCCTTCGCCGCAGCCCGGCGACAACTTCAACCCAGATAGCACCTACCCAGAAAGGAGGCAGCGAGTACAGGGGCGCCCCAGGCGGCCATGCTATCCCTCCCCGCCCCGGAACGGCGGGAGTCTCTCGCACGGAACGATGAAACAGATACCCGGAATTCGTCTCAAGACCGGACTGGCAGCGACGCTGCTACTGGCCTTCGCCACTGCCGATGCACAGCCGCAAACCGTCAAACTGCCCGCCTACGGCGCAGCTCTTCACAAGACTTCGGTATCGGGACTGTCGTCCGGTGCCTTCATGACGTCGCAACTTTATATGGTGTTCTCCGACATCATGGTGGGAGCCGGCATCGTCGCCGGCGGCCCCTACCTGTGTGCGAAGTCCTGGGCGGCCAATACCCTGGTGGAGAATGCCACGACCACCTGCATGCATCCTCTGACCGCCAGCACCGGCCCCAACACCCCGGCCCTGGTCAAGTATGCGAACCTGCTGGCCGAATACGGCTATATCGATCCGCCGAAGAATCTCCAGGATGACCGCATCTACATCTTCAGCGGGACGAAGGATCCAACCGTCACGACCACGGTCGTGAACCAGACCCGGCAGTTCTTCAAGTCCATCGGCGTGCCGGACGCCTCCATCCAGTACAACCGGAACATCGCCGCAGGCCACGCCTTCGTGACCGACAACAGCACGGACAGCGCCTGCGCCCTGACCCAGCCTCCGTATATCAACGACTGCGACTTCGAACAGTCCGGCGCCATACTCAACCAGATCTACCCAGGCCTGAAGCCGCCGGCCGCCCAGCTGAGCAGCGCCGTGATCGCCTTCGACCAGGCGGAATTCATCGACTCGCCCTACACCAGCATGAGCGACACGGCCTATGCCTACGTCCCGACGGCCTGCCAGAACGGCAAGAGCTGCCCGGTTCATGTGGTGTTCCACGGCTGCAAACAGGGCGCGACGCTCATCGGCGACAAGTATTACGCCCAGACCGGCTACAACCAGATGGCCGAAGCCAACGACCTCATCATGCTCTATCCCCAGGTACAGCCTTCCAACGCCGCGCCGCTGAACCCCGAAGGCTGCTGGGACTTCTGGGGCTATTCCTCGCCGGGCAATCCGCATCCGGACTACTACACCCGTAACGCTCCCCAACTACGCGCCATCTACAAGATGATCAGCCGCCTTGCCGAGCCACGATCCTGAGCCAGCCCACTGCACAAGGGAGAACCACCATGGATGCCGTCATCGAAAATGCCACGATCGATCCGAAGCTGTCCGAAGCGATCAGACACTGGAACGACTACGCGAACGACAGCGGCCAGAACGTCCGGGTCCTGTTCGAAGCCATGACGCCCGTCAAGGACGGCCTGCAGATCGCCCAGCAGATCATGGAGTCCGTGCAGCACAGCGGCTGGACGCCCGGCAGCGTCAACTGGGTGAGCCCCTCGACGATGTTCAGCGCCTACCAGGAATTGACCGAGCTCCAGCTGGCCGCCCAGGAGAAGGAGAACGACTGCTGCCTCCGCTTCCTGACCACCACCATGGGGGCCGGCAGGCAGGTGGCCGAGGCCATGCAGGGCGCCGCCAGTCCGCAACAGATCCTGGCCTCCTACATGGAAGCCACCCTCAATATCGCCAAGCAGTACCAGGCCGATATCAGCGAACAGGCCTCGACGTTCAGCCAGATTCAAGCGGCCTACAACGCCTGGCTGCAAAGGACGCTGGAGAGTCTGAGCAGCAAGCCCGCCGAGGAGAGCGAAACCTCGGCAGTGCTGCCGGCCGCCGCCTCGGAGCCATCGCTGCCAGTGCCTGCAACCCCGACCGCCCAATCGGAGCCGGAAAAAGACAGCGGGGTCTGAACGAGGCGACGCGCCGGACGAGCCGTGACGACTGCGGCACAGGCCCGCTCCGGCGAGGCATTCGATTCAACTCAAAGGCCCGCCTAGCCGGGGGCCGACGGAGGGCTTGCCCATGGGCACGAAGCCTGACGCAACGCAGCATGTCGCAACGCTGGAATTCGCTCCGGAACGCAACGAGCTGGGCAGGGACAAGAGGCTGCGGGACGGGCTGTCAGTCGCCGTGCAGATCGGCGCCAACCTCTGGCTGGCGAACGACGAGACGATCAGCCTGGAACGGCTCACGCGCCTGGCGGACGATGGCCAAGGCACCTGCCGCTATGGCCGGCACCGGCAGTTCCCGCTGGACGAGTATCTCCCCCTGCCGGTCCCCCTTCCCGACGACCCGGTCGATCTGGAGGAAGTCGACATCGAAGGCTTGGCCTCCGCGGACGGCTACCTCTGGCTGGTGGGTTCGCACAGTCTGAAGCGCAAGAATCCGAAGCCTGGGGATGCCCCCGACAAGGGCCGCAAGCAGTTGGCCAAGGTCCGCAGCGACGGCAACCGCTACCTGCTGGCCCGCATTCCGCTCGTGGACAGCGATGGCGCCTGCGAACCGGCAAAACGCAGCAAGCAAGACGGCCAGGAGCGGTTCGCCGCCAGCCTGAAGGGCGACGAAAAGGGCAACGAACTGACCGCAGCCCTTAAGAACGACAAGCACCTGGGCCCCTTCCTCGCCATTCCCGGCAAGGACAACGGCTTCGACATCGAAGGCCTGGCGGTGGTCGGCGAACGGCTCTTCCTCGGCCTGCGCGGCCCGGTACTGCGCGGCTGGGCGGTCATCCTGGAGGTGGCGGTCGCCGCCGACGCCACGGCCTCCACCCTGAGGCTGCAGCCCATCGGACCGAAAGGCTGCCTCTACCGCAAGCACTTCCTCGACCTCGGCGGCTTGGGGATTCGCGACCTGTGCGTGCAGGGCGACGACCTGCTGATCCTCGCCGGGCCGACCATGGAGCTGGACGGTCCGGTCAGCGTGTTCCGCTGGCCGGGCGGCAGCAGCCCGGACGACGAAGCAATGGTGCCGGCCGATGCCCTGCAGCGAGTCCTGGAAGTGCCCTACGGCGAAGGCGTGGACCATGCCGAGGGCATGACCCTGTTCGCCCCGGATGGCGGCGAGGCCAGCGCATTGCTGGTGGTGTACGACGCGGCCGCCGAAGAGCGCAAGTCGGGGAAAAGTGCGGTTACGGCAGATATTTTCAAGCTGTAGACAGACCACCTGCTTGTCGATACCGATTTCGCACACCAAAACTACGGGAGGGCCGGATCATCAACACGCTCAGAAAAACCCTGATCGCCTGCACCCTGCTACTCACCTCCTGGCACAGCAACGCCATCGAGGCCATCGAGGAAGAGCTACCGGAAAGCTACCTCTATTGCGGCAAGCTTCTCTGGCCTGCGGAGCGGGAGGACTACCTGCCGTTTCCGGAAGGCATCGAGATCGGCTACTCCTCGCACCCGAGCCTTGCCCAGGCCGTCGAACAGCAGGAAAAGCACAGCCTGCGGTTCGCCTACGAGGACATGGCGATCACCCAGCGGATCATGCAGGAGGCGGTCGCCATGATCGGTCGGCAGGGCGCGAACGAGGTTTGCCTGGAAGCCAGGACGGTGGAGGCCGCGAACAGCGGCCTGCCTCTAGCGATTTCTCCCCTGGCGAACACGGATGGGCAGGTGATTTTCGAACCGTCTGCGGAACGTAGGCCGTAGGGGGCGGCTCCGCCTGCTGACCCGGCAATAATTGGCGAAAAAGCGGATTTCCATTCGCCGGCGTTGCTCGGCTACCGTATCCGTCCGTTTTCCGCTCCACGGGACTCATCGATGGATTCGCTCACCCAGGCCGTGCTCGGCGCCAGCCTGCAGGGCGCGCTGCTCGGCCGCTGGCAGGGACGCAAAGCGCTGCTCTACGGCGCCCTGCTCGGTACCCTGCCCGATCTCGACGTGCTGATCGACTATGGCGACGCCGTGGCCAACATGACCCACCACCGCGGCTTCAGCCACTCCCTGTTCGTCCTCAGCGGCGTTGCGCTGCTGCTGACCTGGCTGCTGCGCCGCCTCAGGCCACATCCGGGCTATGGCGGCGGACGCCTGCTGCTCGCCCTCTGGCTGGTGCTGGTCACCCACGTGCTGCTGGACAGCCTGACCAGCTACGGCACCCAGCTGTTCTGGCCGCTGAGCGCGCCGCCAGTGGTCTGGTCGAGCGTGTTCATCATCGATCCGCTGTACACCCTGCCGCTGCTCGGCGCGGTGCTGGGCGGCATCCTCTGCGGTATGCGCGGCCGTGCCCTGCGCTGGCAGTACTGGGCGCTGGGCCTGTCGACGCTTTACCTGGGCCTGACCCTGGCCGGCAAGCAGATGGCCGAGAGCCGCGTGACGGCGGAGCTGGAACGCCGGGGCATGCATGCCGAGGCGCTGTTCAGCGGGCCGACGCCGTTCAACAGCCTGCTCTGGCGGGTGCTGGTGCGCGACGGCGAGGACTACCACGAGGCGCTGGTCGGCTGGCTCGACCGCCGGCCGCCGGAGTTGGTCCGCCTGTCGCGCGGCAACGCCCTGAGCGCCGGTCTGGACGGCTCGCCGCAGCTGGCGCGGCTGCGCTGGTTCACCCAGGACTGGCTGCGCTACGACGAGATCGACGGCAAGCTGGTGGTCACCGACCTGCGCCTGGGCATGACCGGCCTGCACCCGTTCCGCTTCCTGCTCGCCGAACGCCGCGGCGCGACCTGGCGGCCCTTCCCCGTCGTCGAGCGCTGGCCGGCGGAGCGTGGCGACCTGCAACAGCTGCGACAGGTCTGGACGCGGATCTGGAGCCAGGACCAGCCGTTGCCGCTGGCCGACTGGGCGGCCGGGCTGCGCCACTGAGCCGGGACAGAGCCGCGCGCCGACGATCGACGCTCTGACGCCCGGTCGCCCATGCCGCGGCTGCCGGCAGTGGCGCATCTATACTTGCCGGTTGCCACCGATGGTTTCCCGGCTGGAGACAATCGATGCAAGGCCCGTTGAGCGAGCGGGCCGACGCCTGTTCTACCCGAGAGGTGCGCCATCATGAAAATCCCATCGTCCAGCCACGCTCCCCAGCGCCTCGGCGCCGCCATTCACGACACCTGGATCACCGCCAACGTGAAATCCTCCCTGGCGCTGGCCAGGGACACCCGCGGCCAGGATATCCACGTCAAGACCCACGGCGGCGAGGTGTTCCTCAGCGGTATGGTCAACAGCCACCGGCAGCACAACGAAGCTCTGCAGCTCGCCCGCGCGGTGCATGGCGTCGTCGGGGTGGACGCCAGCGGGCTGGCGGTCAGACTGTCGGCCAGCGACGCGCCGTTCGAGGCGTCCAACGCCGAGGAAACCGCCGACTACCAGGCCTACGGGGAACACCAGCAGCGGATGGAAGACCGCCACTAGAGCGTTTTCCGGCACAAGGCGGCTGCGGCACGGCTCAGGACGACCAGGTCGCCTGGAAGACCAGGCGCGTGCCGAGCCGCCGGGCCAGGCCGATGCCGCCGGCGTGCATCAGCAGCCGGTGATTCCAGCGGAACAGCGGCCGCGCCAGCGGGGCGAGCCGGTTCATCCAGGCCGGGGTGGTGCGCACCCGCCAGTCGAAGCGCACCCAGGTCCGTCCGGCGTCGCCGCTGAGGCGCCAGCGGCCGATACCCTCAAGCTCGCCCTCGACCCGCCCCTCGAGCAGGCGCAGCGGTTCGAGGCGCGTCACGCAGGAGACGAAGGACAAGCGGTAGGGTAGAACGCCCTTCCAGACGAAACGCTGGCGGGTGCCGAGGCCGCCGCCGCTGCGCCCCGTCTCCAGGGTGACGACCTGTTCGACGCCCCGCCACCAGTCGGGCCAGGCTTCGGCCTGGACGATCGCCGCCCATACCGCGGCGGGCGGCACATCGAGCTGCCAGAGGGTGGTCAGCCGGTAGCGGTTGGCCGCACTCCTGCTCAAGGGGTGAAGAACCGCTCGGGAAAAGCCACGTCGATCTCCACATCGGCCATGTCGACGCTCTCGAGCAGACGCCCGCCGCTCGCGAAGCGCTCGACCCGCAGCGGGAACCGGCTGTCCTGTGCCAGCCATACCCGATAGTGCTGCACGCCGGACGGGTTTCCGCCCTTCTCGTCGCGAATCTCGACCCCCTCGACCGGCCGCGCGGCGACCTTGCCGGCGCCGAGCACGGCCAGGCTGCCGGCGGCCGCCATGGCGCGAAGATTCTCCAGCAGCACGCCGACATCCGAGCGGTCGACCCGGATGCCGTGCGGACCGCGGATCAGCGGATTGTCCGGAGCCAGGTTGAGCCTCGGCAGGTGATCCAGACCGAACGGCCAGACCCGCACCCGGCGGGTGTTCGGATCGTAGATCAGCACCAGCCCCGGGTGCGGCCGGACGAACTCCATGCGCACCCAGCCGGGCTTGCGGTAGAAGTAGCGCATCACATGCGGCTCGCTGCCCTGGGTGTTCAAGCGCACCGTGACCCGGTAGCTGGTCAGGCTCCGGAAGCGCTCCTGCGCCTCGCCCAGCGGATCGCCCAGGGGCTTGCCGAGCAGGGCGAGCAGCAGCATCAGCCAGGCCACGGGCTACCTCCCACCTCGGGATCGGGCCGTCCGCGCGCGGGTCGTGCAGCAGGGGTCGCAGGCATTCAAGGCCGTCACCTTCAGCGCAGGCAATGGACGAAGTATCGGCCAGAAATCGCCGCCGGCTGCCTGGCTGGCGACGACCGGCCCGGCCGCCAGGGTTCCTGCCTGGGGTTTCCTTGCGCTTTCGCACAGAGCGCACTCAGCATCCAGCGGCCTGCCCCGGCCTGTGCGACCATCCACGCCCGGTTTTCCGTACCCGAAGTAGCCGTGGAGAGACGCGATGAAACGCCGTTATGCCCTGTTTACCCTGCTGATCCTGACGACCTCGCTCGGTGGCTGTTCGATCCACTGGTGGGGCGACGATCATGACCATGACCATGACCACCACTACAGTCCCGGGTCCCACTGGGACAACGGCCGTCACGAAGGCTACGAGCGCCGCTACGAGGGCGGCCAGGACGATCACGGGCAGAAAACCCGCCATGAAAGCCAAGGAGGCAAGAGCAAGGCCAAGGGGAACAGCAACCAGGGCGGCAAGAGCAACGGCAACGGCCGCAACTGACCGAACGCCGGGCCGCCTTGCCGACTCCTTGGGGGCCGACTGGCCAGCGATGCAGGGGCGATCTACCCTGCAGCGAAGCGATGCCGGATCTGCCTCGACCAAGGAAACGCCGTCATGCGGACCTTCCGCCTGCTTGCCCTCCCCCTGCTGCTCCTGCTGGCGCTGGCCGCCTGGGGCGGCAGCCTCGAATCCCACACCCTGCCTGCCGCCGGCTATCCCGGCTCGCGCGAGCGCCAGTACAAGGTCTACCTGCCGGACGTGCGCCCCGAGGCGGCGCCGCTGGTAATGGCGCTGCACGGCTGCCGGACGACCCACGACGACGTGCTGCGCGACTGGGGCCTGAGCGCCGCCGCCGACCGCTACGGCTTCATCCTGGTGACGCCCTTCGTCACCGACTACGACGAACCGCGCAATCCCAATTGCTGGGGCTTCTGGATCGACGCGCAGCGCCACCGGGGCGGCGGCGAGGCGGAGGATCTGCTGCGCATCGCCCAGGCGGTGGAAGCCCGCCACGGGATCGACCCGGCGCGCCGCTACATCGCCGGGCTGTCCTCCGGCGCGGCGATGGGCGTGGCGGCGGCGATCGCCCACAACGAATACTGGGCAGCGGCGGCCAGCGTCGCCGGCTTGCCCTACGGCGAAGAGGCGCAGGCGGTGTCCTTCGCCGCCTGCCCGTTGAGCGGCGCCCGCCTGCACGGCGTCGAGCAGGTGGCCGCCGACATGCGCGCTGAACTCGGCGATCCCTACCCGCTCCCGCTGCTGGTCGTGCAGAACGACAACGACTGCACCGTGGTGCAGACCGCCGGGCGCCACCTGCGCGACGCCCACCTCAAGGTATTCGGTACGCCGCCGTTCGACACCCCGGCCACCACCCGGGCAGCGCAGGGACGCTGCTTCCCGGTGTTCGGCGAGGACGACTACGGCTGCCGCCGCGAGGTCTTCAGCGCCGACGGCAACAGCGCCAGCCGCTCGCTGGTCGAGACGCTGTTCTACCGGGGGCCGCTGGAAACCCCAGCGGCGGACGACGACGACCGCGGCCACTACTGGATCGGCGGCGAACACGGCCGCGACGGTCCCTACGCGCTGCGCCTAGGCCCCAGCCATCCGGACATCCTCTGGGACTTCTTCACCCGTCATCCACGCAACGGCCCGGCCACAGACGACCGCCCGCGGGTAGCCATCGAAGGCCCTAATCCGCTGCGCCTGAAACTCGGCGAACCGTTCGTCGATCCCGGCGCCCGCGCCAGCGACGCCCGCGACGGCGAGCTGGCGGTCGGCACCGACTGCAGCGTCGACAGCCGCCGCGCCGGCCGCTACCGCTGCGTCTACGGCACCACCAACCGGCGCGGCCGGCACAGCGAGGCGATCCGCACGGTGCTGGTGGAGGACCCGGAGGTGCCGGCGGCGACCTGCGCGATGCTCAGCGCCTCGCCCAGCGCGCATGTCTTCGGCGGCCGGGCGCGGCCCGACGGCCGGCTCCGCGCCCTGGCCAGCGGCGACCAAGGGGACATCGGCTCGGTGTTCCAGTGGTTGAGCCCGGTGACACTCCACGAAGGCGCGCCGGGGCAGTGGTTCGTCCGGCCGCCGGAGGCCTGCACCTGGTAGGAAAGGCGTTGCGCCCTTCCTGACGCCGGCTCAGTGCTGCAGGTGTCCGTAGAGCTTGGCGTACAGGCCGCCCTCGGCGATCAGTTGGTGGTGGTCGCCCTGCTCGGCGATGCGCCCGCCGTCGAACACCAGTACCCGGTCGGCCTGCTTCACCGCCGACAGGCGGTGGGCGATGATCAGCGTGGTCCGATCGTGGAGGAAACGCGCCAGCGCCTGGTGCAGGGCGTATTCGGTGGCGGCGTCGAGGGCCGAGGTGGCCTCGTCGAGGATCACCACCTGCGGGTCGGCGAGCACCATGCGGGCGATCGCCAGGCGCTGCCGCTGGCCGCCGGAGAGGCGTACGCCGGAACGCCCGACCACGCTGTCCAGGCCCTGCGGCAGGGCGCGCACGGTCGCCGCCAACTGGGCGATCTCCAGCGCCTGCCAGCAGGCCTCGTCGCTGCGCTCGCGGCCCAGGGTGAGGTTGGCACGCACCGTGTCGTTGAACAGCGCCGGCTGCTGGAGGACCACCGCGACGTGCTCGCGCACCCGCTCCAAACCGATCTCCTGGAGGGTCGAGCCGCCAAAGCGGATGCTCCCCGACTGCGGGGTGTAGAGGCCGAGCAACAGCTGCACCAGGGTGCTCTTGCCGCCGCCCGAGGCGCCGACCACGGCGACCTTCTCGCCCGGCGCGATGGACAGGTCGAGGCCGTCCAGCACCGGCTCGTCGCGATAGGCGAAACGCAGATCGCGCACCTCGATACCGACCGTGGTGCGCCCGCGGAACGGATCGACGCCGCCGGCATACTGCGGCTCGTCGGCGCGGGCGAGCAGCTCGTTGATCCGCGCCAGGGCGCCGGACGCGGCGTAGAAGGCGTACTGCAGGCCGAGCAGCTGCTCCACCGGGGCGATCATGAACCACAGGTAGCTGAACACCGCGAGCATCTGGCCGATCGACAGGTCGGAGAACAGCACGGTGAGCATCGCCGCGGCGCGGAACACGTCGATGCCGAACTGGAACAGCAGGCCGCTGGCGCGGCTCGAAGCGTCGGTCTTCCACTGCGAAGCGACGGCGCGGTCGCGCACTTCCTGGGCGCGCCGGCCGAGGCGGCCGAGGAAGAAGCCCTGGCGGTTGCCGGCGCGCACCTCCTGGATCGCCTCGAGGGTTTCGCCGAGCGCCTGGGTGAAGCGTGCGGTGCTGTCGTTCTCCAGCTTCTTCAGGTGCTTGACGCGCTTGCCGAGCAGCACCGTGGCATAGATCACCAGCGGGTTGAACAGCAGGATCAGCAGGGCCAGTTGCCAGTGCATCCAGATCAGGATCGCCGAGGTGCCGGCCAGGGTCAGGAGGGCGACCAGAAAACGGCTGAGGGTGTCGCCGACGAAGCTGTCCAGGGTGTCCAGGTCGGTGACCAGGTGGGCGGTCACGGTGCCGCTGCCGAGGCTTTCGTATTCGCCGAGGGAGATGCGCTTGAGGCGCTCGATCAGGCGCATGCGCAGGCGGTAGACGACGTCCTTCGACAGCCCGGCGAACAGCTTGGCCTGCAGCACGCCGAACAGCAGCGCGGCGCCGCGCAACAGCAGGGTGACCAGCAGCATCAGGCCGATGTAGCCGACCGCGTTCTGCCAGGCCGCGGGCAGCAGGTGGTCCATCATCCGCAGCGCCGCATCGCCCTGCCGGAGCAGCACCTCGTCAACCAAGAGCGGCAACAGCAGCGGAATCGGCACGCTGGCCAGGGCCGCCAGCACGGCGATGGCATTGGCCAGCAGCAGGGCCTTGCGGTGGTGCAGGGCGAGTTGGCGGATCTCCGCCCAGCTCAGCCGGTCGGTGGGCTCAGGCATGGGCGACACGCTCCAGCCAGCGCTCCAGCAGGGGCGCCAGGCGCTCGAGCGGCTGATGGCCGTTGGTCAGCAGGGCGAGCATGCCGTTGCGTTCGGCCAGCAGGGTCGGGAAGCCGGCGATGCCGAGCCGCTCGATCCAGGCGAAATCGGCGCGGGTGGCGTCCCGCTGCTCGGCGCTGTCGAAGGCCTCGGCGAAGCAGCAGCGGCTGAAGCCGGCAGCCTCGGCCAGTTCCAGCAGGACGCGCGCATGGGTGACATCGCGGCCCTCCACGTAGAAGGCTTGCTGGATCAGCCGCGCGAGACGGCCCACGCGTCGCGGCGCGAGGTGGCGCGCCACCACCAGCGCCCGGCAGGCCGGCTCGGTGTCGTAGACCAGGCTCGCGGGAAAGGCCTCGGCAAGATTGAAGGGCTGGCCGGTTTCCTCGCCCACCGCCTGCCAGTGGGCGAGGATGCGTTCGCGAGCCGGCTCGCTGAGCGGCGCAGTCTCGCGGCGCAGGCCGCCGACCACCCAGTCCAGCCGTACGCCCGCCTGCGCCGCCTGACGGGCCAGCGCCTCGACCACCGGAGCGAAGCCCCAGCACCAGGAGCACATCGGATCCATTACATAGAGCAGGCGCTGACTCATACGAACTCCGTAGCGCTGGTAGAGGGTGCGTTTTCTGATCGTAGTCAGCCGGGCCGGGAGTGTGGCCCCTGGCCGGCAAAAAAGCTTTCGGTGCCTTGAAAAGGGCTACGCCGGCGGAGCCGGCGCAGGGGAGTTTACCGCAGCGGGGATGGGCGGACGGACTGCGGCAAACTGCCGCCTCCGGCGATCTCAATGATCGTGCTTGCTGCCGCCGGCGCAGAGCGGCGAATCCGGGGCGCTGCCGCGCTCCGCCCACTCCTCGGGGACGTAGGTGTGCAGGGCCAGGGCATGCATCTGCCCCATCAGCTCGCCGAGGGTGGCGTAGACCTTCTGATGGCGCTTGACCACACCCAGGCCGGCGAACTGCGGGCTGACGATCACCGCCTTGTAGTGGGTCTCCAGGCCGCGGCTGTGCATGTGGCTTTCGTCGAGCACCTCCAGATGGACGGGTTCGAGGGCGGCCAGGGCAGTCTTGATGCGCTCGATCTTGGCGGTCATTTCTTGGTGTCTCCCAATTCCTTCTGCATCTCGTCAAGCAGGCGGTTCACTTCCGGCACGGCCTTCTCCAGCGCCGCCTGGGTCATCTGCGCCGATTGCGCGGTGAGCGCCGGCATGCTCTGCAGGACCTTCTGGCCCAGCGGCGACTGGTAGAACTCGAGCAGCTCCTTCATCTCGCTCTCGCTGAAGGTGCCGGTGTAGAGCTTGACCATCTCCGGCTTGAGCTTGTCCCAGCCGACCGCCTTGTCCAGCGCGGTATTGGCGCGGGCCTGGTAGCGCTCGAGCAACGGCTGCTTGCTCTGCGGCGCCTTAGCCTCGGCGAAGCGCCGGGCGAACATCTGTTGCACCTGGGCGTAGACCGGCACGGTCAGCTTGTCGGCGCGCACCACCTGGAGGAACTTCTCCGCGGCGGCGGCATGGCTGGCGGTATCGGCCAGTGCCTGGCCGCTGGCGCAAAGCAGCAGGGAGGCGGCACAGAGCACTCGAAAACGGGACATTCGGACATCCTTCTAGGCAAGGCAAAAAAAGAAAGCTCCCCCGGCGGGACTCTCCCGGCCGGACCTGCCCGGCCGGGCCATTCTGCGCCCAAGCCGGTAAGCGCTCAAGGGAGGCCGGCGGAGGCGGCGTCTACACTTCGCTACACCCCAATTTTTGTGGAGGTTTGTCATATGAGCCGCACCGAAACCGACAGCCTGGGGCCGATCGAGGTTCCCGAAGAGGCCTACTGGGGCGCTCAGACGCAGCGCTCGCTGATCAATTTCGCCATCGGCCAGGAGCGCATGCCGCTGGCCGTGCTGCATGCCCTGGCACTGATCAAGAAGGCCGCCGCACGGGTCAATGACCGCATCGGCGAGCTGCCACCGGACATCGCCCGACTGATCGAGCAGGCCGCCGACGAGGTGCTCGCCGGGCGCCTCGACGACCAGTTCCCGCTGGTGGTCTGGCAGACCGGCAGCGGCACGCAGAGCAACATGAACGTCAACGAGGTGATCGCCGGGCGCGCCAACGAACTGGCCGGCGGCCAGCGCGGCGGCAAGAGTCCGGTGCACCCCAACGACCACGTCAACCACGCGCAGAGTTCCAACGACTGCTTCCCCACCGCCATGCACATTGCCGCGGTGCGCGCCGTGCAGCACGAGCTGCTGCCGGCGATCGACGAGCTGAGCGGCGCCATCGCCGAGCAGGCGGTGCGGCATAACCACCTGGTGAAGACCGGCCGCACCCACCTGATGGATGCCACGCCGATCACCTTCGGCCAGGAGCTATCGGCCTTCGTCGCCCAGCTCGACTACGCCGAGCGGGCGATCCGCGCGGCGCTGCCGGCGGTCTGCGAACTGGCCCAGGGCGGCACTGCAGTCGGCACCGGGCTGAACGCGCCGCCGGGCTTCGCCGAAGCCATCGCCGCCGAGCTGGCCGCCCTCTCCGGGCTGCCCTTCGTCTCGGCGCCGAACAAGTTCGCCGCCCTCGCCGGCCACGAACCCCTGGTGCACCTCTCCGGCGCACTGAAGACCCTGGCGGTGGCGCTGATGAAGATCGCCAACGACCTGCGCCTGCTCGGCTCCGGCCCGCGCGCCGGCTTCGCCGAGGTACGCCTGCCGGCCAACGAGCCGGGCAGCTCGATCATGCCCGGCAAGGTCAACCCGACCCAGTGCGAGGCCCTGGCCATGCTCGCCTGCCAGGTGCTGGGCAACGACAGCACCATCGCCCTCGCCGCCAGCCAGGGCCACCTGCAGCTCAACGTCTACAAGCCGGTGATCATCCACAACCTGTTGCAGTCGGTGCGCCTGCTCGTCGACGGCTGCCACAACTTCCGCCTGCACTGCGTCGAGGGGCTGGAGCCGGACCCACAGCGGATGACCGAGCACCTCGAGCGCAGCCTGATGCTGGTGACCGCGCTGAACCCGCACATCGGCTACGACAAGGCGGCGGAAATCGCCAAGAAGGCCTACGCCGAGGGCAGCACCCTGCGCGAGGCGGCCCTGGCGCTGGGCCACGTCAGCGCCGAGGAGTTCGACGCCTGGGTGCGTCCGCAGGACATGCTGGAGGCCGGCCGGCACGACTGAAGGCCGGCCCCGCCTTCGCTGCGCCGGGACGTCTGGCCCGCCGCTCTGGTAGCATGCGCCCGGCGCCGGGGCAGCCTGTTCCCGTCCGCGCGCCCTGTCCGTATCACCGCAAGGAGCTTCCCCATGTCCGCACAACGCGCGACCGACACGGTCCCCGTCACCCGTTTTCGCAGCGGGCGCATCTGCGCCGTCAACCACGAGTTCTTCTTCGACACCCGCGAGGGCCAGCTGATGGGCCCCTATAGCAGTCGCGAAGCCGCCGAGCAAGGCGTCGCGGACTATGTCCGCCGCTGCCAGGCACGACAGCCCCGCTGAACACCGCGCCCGGCGGGCCGGCCGGCTCCCCAGGCGCAGTCCGTCCACCCTTCAGAAGCGCCAGACCATGCCGCCGCCGATGACGTTCAGGGTGCTGCTGGGCGGCTCGCCCGACAGGAAGCTGTTGTTGCGCGTGCGGTTGTTCTGCCGGTCCTGCGACTCGCCGCCGAGCCAGATCAGGCTGTAGCCGAACTGCAGCTCCACCCCTTCGTTCATCTGGTAGCTCAGCCCGGCGGCCAGACGCAGGTTCTCCGGCAGCGGGTCGTCCAGATTGCGCTGGGGGCCGGCCAGCGGCGAGGAGTCGTAGGTCAAGCCCATGCTCCAGCGCCAGCGCTCGTCGAGCCGCTGCTCCGCACCCAGGGCGAGGCGCCAGGTGTCGCGATAGCGCTGCTCGCTCGCCGCACCGATGGCCGGCGCCGTGCCGTCCGCCCTTTCCAGTCCGCTCCAGCCCATCCAGCCGAGACTGGCCGACAGCATCCAGCCGTTGTCGAGCCGGTGGGCAATGCTCGCGGTGACGGTGCTCGGCGCCCGCGTGTCGACGATCAGCCGGTTGGTTTCCGGGCGACCCTGGGCGACATTGGCCACGGGGCTGGCGACACCGCCATGGGTATCGAGGTCCAGCTCGTAGCCGCTGGCATAGGCCAGTCCCAGCCAGGTGCTGTCGCCCAGCCGGTACAGCAGGCCCAGGTTGAGGCTGGCCGTGGTGTCGCTGTCGCGGTAGGTCGCCGGCGCACTGGCCGGGTCCTGGCCGGGCAGCGTGTCGCCGAGTACGGCACCGTGAACGAAGCGCGGGCCGACGCCGATGGACAGGGTATCGCTGATCCGGTAGGCGAAGGTCGGCTGCACGACCAGGCTGTTCAGCGCAGGCTCCGGAATCAACGGATGGCTGCGGTTCGGCCCGCCGCTTCCCGTCTCGGCTGCGAAGACCGGCTCGCCCCCGCGACCGACGCCCAGGCCGAAACCGGCCGATGTGCCCACCGGCGGAGCGGCGGAACCGGCCCCCGCCGGTCCGCTGCGCTCGACGGCAATGGGGAACAGGGAATCATCCGCCCAGCCGGTGCCAGCGGCACCGAGCAGGGCGAGCCCGAACAGAACCTGACGGGTTGGCATGGCAGCCACCTCTCTCGCGTCCATCAGACAGTGAGGGTGTACCAGCCGTGCGTGGGTTGAGCGGTCTTGGCCGGGGCGCTCCAACAAGCCCCGGTCTCTCCCGAAAGGCCTCCGGGACACGGACTGGCAGTCCGTCGACCTCGTGTGGGCAAAGTCGCTGGCGAAGCGATATCGCCTTGCCATGTCCAGCGTCAGTCAACCCGCGTAAGCATAGTTGCCGGACTGACGGCCCACTGCCTTGCCGGGACCAGCCCAGCGGGCTCCGCCACAGGCAGACGGGATGTCCACTCGTCGAGGACATCGCCGAAGCCGGCCATCCGACGAGCGGTCAGGGGAAAGACGCGTTTCCTGCGCGGAACGCCTTCTCCAGCGCCTCGTTGAGGGTGCGCAGGATCTTCACCCGGGCGAAGTACTTGTCGTTCGCCTCGACCAGGGTCCAGGGGCGATCTCGGTGCTGGTGCGGTCGACCATGTCGCCCACCGCATCGCAGTAGGCATCCCACTTGTCGCGGTTGCGCCAGTCCTCCTCGGTGATCTTGAAGCGCTTGAAAGGAGTCAGCTCGCGCTCCTTGAAGCGCACCAGTTGGGTCTGCTGGTCGATGGCCAGCCAGAACTTGACCACCACCACCCCGGCGCCGGCCAGCTCCTCCTCGAAATCGTTGATCTCGCCGTAGGCGCGCAACCAGTCGGCCTCGCTGCACAGCCCCTCGACCCGCTCCACCAGCACCCGCCCATACCAGGAACGGTCGAAGATGGTGAACTTGCCGCGCGTCGGGATGTGCCGCCAGAAGCGCCACAGGTAGGGTTGTGCGCGCTCCTCGTCGGTCGGCGAAGCGACCGGCACGATGCGGTACTGGCGCGGGTCCAGCGCCCCGGTGACGCGGCGGATGGCCCCGCCCTTGCCCGCCGCGTCGTTGCCCTCGAACACCGCGATCAGGGCATGCCGGCGCATGCGCTTGTCACGCAGCAGGCCCGCCAGGCGCGCCTGCTCGACGAGCAGCTGCTCCCTGTAAGCGGCCTTGTCCAACGCCTGGCTCATGTCCAGGGCGTCCAGCAGGGCGCGGTTGTCGACGCTCGATACCAGGGGCGCCGCATGGGGGCTGCTGCGCGCCGTCCCCTCGAACTTCAAGGCCGCCTGCAGGCCGTCGAGGAGGATGCGTCCGACGCTCAGGCTGCGGTAGTTGGGGTCGGTGCCCTCGATCACGTACCAGGGCGCGAAGTCCCGGTTGGTGCGGCGCAGCATGTGCTCGCCATGGCGCACGAACTTGTCGTAGGTCTTCGACTGCTGCCAGTCCAGCTCGCTGAGCCGCCAGCTGTGCAGGGGATCGTCCTTGAGGGTCTTGAGGCGCTCCTTCATGCGCTTCTTGGACAGGTGGAACCAGAACTTGAAGATCAGCGCCCCCTCGTCGCTGAGCATGCGCTCCAGGCGCCCGGCGACACCGATGGCCTGGTCGAGGCGGGCGTCGTCGATCCGCCCGGCGATGCGCGCCTGCAGCATCTGGCTGTACCAGGTGCCGAAGAAGATGCCGATCCGCCCCTTCGGCGGCAGCTTTCGCCAGTAGCGCCAGGCCGGCGGGTGGGCCAGTTCCTCGTCGGTCGGCTGGTCGAAGGTGCTGACCTCGATCAGCCGTGGGTCCATCCACTCGTTGAGCAGCTTGACCGTCTCGCCCTTGCCGGCGCCCTCGATGCCGCTGATCAGCACCAGCACCGGAAAGCGTGCCTGCTCCTTCAACTCGTACTGGGCCACCAGCAGGGCCTCGCGCAGTGCCGGAACCTGGGCATCGAAGGTATCGTCGTCGATGGTGTGACCGATTTCCGCGGACTCGAACATGAACGGCTCCTTGCAACGGGAATGCCTTCAGCGTAACGGATGGATGGCGCACTGTCCGGCTCGGACCGGGGGTTCGGGTAGAATGCGCCGCCGATTTTCCAGGAGAACGCCCATGTCCGACTTCCAGCACGCCCAGCTCGACTGGGACGAGCAAGGCCAGCCGCTGTCGCGCGGCTTCGGCGACGTGTACTTCTCCCGCGCCTCGGGGCTGGAGGAAACCCGCTACGTATTCCTCGACCACAACGCGCTGCCGGACCGCTTCGCCGACCTGCCGGCCGGCGGGCGGCTGGTCATCGGCGAGACCGGCTTCGGCACCGGACTGAACTTCCTCTGCGCCTGGCAACTGTTCGAGCGCACGGCGCCGGCCGACGCCCGGCTGCACTTCGTCAGCGTGGAGCGCTTTCCCCTGACCCGCGCCGACCTGCGCAAGGCCCTGGCCCTCTGGCCGGAGCTGGCCCCCTACGCCGACGCCCTGCTGGACCAGTACGTCGCCGTGCATCCGGGCTTCCAGCGCTTCGTCTTCGCCGACGGCCGGGTGGTGCTGACCCTGCTGGTCGGCGACGTGCTCGAGCGCCTGCCCGAGCTGGACGCGCGCATCGACGCCTGGTTCCTCGACGGCTTCGCTCCGGCGAAGAACCCCGAAATGTGGACGCCGGCGCTGTTCGCCGAGCTGGCCCGGCTGTCCGCCCCCGGCGCCAGCCTGGCCACCTTCACCAGCGCCGGCTTCGTGCGCCGCGGGCTGAGCGAGGCGGGCTTCGCCATGCAGCGGGTCAAGGGCTTCGGGCAGAAGCGCGAGATGCTCGCCGGACGCTTCGAAGGCGCACCGCAGGCTGCCGCCAAGCCCTGGTTCGCCCGCCCGCCACGTCCCGCCGGCGCCCGCGAAGCATTGGTGATCGGCGCCGGCCTGGCCGGCTGCTCCGCTGCGGCGAGCCTGGCTAGGCGCGGCTGGCAGGTGACCCTGCTGGAGCGCCGCGCCGGGGCCGCCGAGGAAACCTCCGGCAATCCGCAGGGCGTGCTCTACCTCAAGCTGTCGGCCCACGGCACGGCGCTCTCGCGGCTGATCGTCGCCGGCTTCGGCTTCACCCGCCGGCTGCTGCAGCGCCTCGAACCGGGCCGCGACTGGTCGCCCTGCGGCGTGCTGCAGCTGGCCTTCGACGCCAAGGAAGCGGCGCGTCAGGCGGAGCTGGCGGCGGCCTTCCCCGGCGACCTGCTGCACGGCCTGAGCCGCGAAGAAGCCGAGAAACTGGCCGGGGTCGGCCTGGACAGCGGCGGGCTGTTCTACCCCGAAGCCGGCTGGGTGCATCCGCCGGCGCTCTGCGCGCACCTGGCCGAACACCCGAATATCCGCCTGCTGACCCACCGGGAGGTCCTCGATCTGCGCCGCGAGGACGGCCAGTGGTACGCCCGCAGCGGCGGGACGCTGCTCGCCGCCGCGCCGGTCGCGGTACTCTGCGGCGCGGCGGACATCGCCCGCTTCCCCGAGAGCGCCGGACTGCCGCTCAAGCGCATCCGCGGGCAGATCAGCCGCCTGCCGGCGACCGCCGCCAGCCGCGACCTGCAGACCGTGCTCTGCGCCGAGGGTTACGTCGCCCCGGTGCGCGATGGCGAGCACACCCTGGGCGCCAGCTTCCGCTTCGACAGCACGGAACTGGCGCTGACCGTCGAGGAACATGCGGAGAACCTGCAACTGCTGCGGGAGATCTCCACCGACCTGGCCGAGCGACTGCAGGCCGACCGGCTGGTGGCGGCGGAGCTGGAAGGCCGCGCCGGCTTTCGCTGCACCAGCCCGGACTACCTGCCGATCGTCGGTCCTCTGGCCGATGCCGCGGCCTTCGCCGAGGCCTACGGGGTGCTGGGCAAGGACGCCCGCCAGGTGCCGCAGCGCCCCTGCCCCTGGCTAGACGGCCTGTACGTCAGCAGCGGCCACGGCTCGCGCGGCCTGCTCAGCGCGCCGCTGGCCGGGGAGCTGCTGGCCGCCTGGCTGGACGACGAGCCGCTGCCGGTGCCGAGGGTGGTGGCGGAGGCCTGTCATCCCAACCGGTTCGGATTGAGGAGGTTGATCCGGGGGAAGTGAGGAGACTGCTGCGCCCCGCTGGGAGCGGCCTTGGCCGTGATGTAAAACGTCGGGCAGTTGGGTATGGGCCTCATTTGCGGTATGAGGATGCAGAGCTTTCCTCGGCTCGAGCGACAGGTTTCGCCTTGCACGGCGACTCACTTTTTTCAGTCGCGAAAAAAGTAAGCAAAAACGCTTGCCCCTGTCATCCGGCCCTGCGCTTCGCTCCGTCGTCGCTCCAGGGGCCCGGCCCGAAAGGCCATCCATGGCCATCGGGCCTTTCGCCGCATCCATGCGGCTCAACCCCTTGCGTGACGACTCCGCTCGGCCTCCTGAAAGGGGCGTTTGGCGCTGCCTGATGATTTGGGCGTCAAAGGCAAAGCGAAGCTCTCCAACTTTCTTCCCAACTGCCAGCCAACTCCCCGGTCCCGTACAGGAGGCCGAGCGCAGGCGCTGCGCAGGGAGACGCGAGGCAGGACGTCGAGCGAGCCGCGAAGGGACAGGGACGTCCCTTCGCAGCGTACCCCCGGAGCAGTGCCGGAGCGAGGGAAGTCTGGCCGCGAAGCGGGCAGACCCGGATGTCAGGCGCGCGTTCTCTTTGGTTACTTTCTCTTTCGCGCGAGCAAAGAGAAAGTGACTCGCCGTGCAAGGCGAAACCTGTCGCTCGGGCCGAGGAAAGCGCTACGTTCCCACACCGAAACCGGGGCCAACAGCGCTTTCCATGGCCCACGGCCAAAGCCCCCCTCCTACTCCCCCCCACACAACTCCGCCACCCGCAACAACGCTGCCGTCAACGCATGCCGCTCCCACTCCGGCAGCGCGGCAAAGCGCAGCCGGAACTCCGGCGGCAACAGCGGCGGCGCCTCCTCGAGCAGGGTGCGACCGGCCTCGGCGAGCACCAGCCACTGCCGGCGGCGGTCCTGCTCGTCGCGCTGGCGCTGCAGCAGGCCGCGCTCCTCCAGCCGGTCGAGCAGGCCGGACAGGGTCGCCGCGGTGAGGCTGACCCGCCGGCTCAGGGCACTCGCCGTCAGCCGCGTCTCGTCGGCCAGCACCCGAAGGATCAGCAGTTGCATCGGGGTCAGCCCGCCGTAGCGCGCCACCCGCTTGGCATGCACTTCCCCGGCCTGCTGCAGGCGTCTCATAGCCTGAAACAGCGGTACCTCGAAGGCTGAAATATCAGTTTGATATAAAACTTTTTCTACAGTCATGGCGTCGTAAACATTGGCAACCAATCTTTGACATCAAAGTATTTTCTTGTTTTGGTGTAAAGGTCTGCAACCGGCCGGCGCGATTCCTGTCACAACCTCGCCAGGCCGGCCAAGGCCTCGCCCCGCAGGGTGCGGACACCTTCCCCAACGGCAAAACCGGTAAGGACTCATGTGCGGCATATCTGGAGAACTGCGTTTCGACAAGCGTCCGGCCGACCTCGCGGCGGTCGAGCGGGTCACTCATCATCTCACCTCCCGCGGGCCCGACGCCTGGGGCGTGCACGCCCGGGGCCGATCGCCCTGGGCCATCGCCGGCTGAAGATCATGGATCTGGCCGAGGCCTCGGGGCAGCCGATGGTCGACAGCGACCTCGGCCTCGACCTGGTGTTCAACGGCGCCATCTACAACTACCCGGAACTGCGCGACGAGCTGCAAAGCCTCGGCTACCGCTTCTTCTCCGACGGCGACACCGAAGTGCTGCTCAAGGGCTATCACGCCTGGGGCGAGGCGCTGCTGCCCAGGCTCAACGGCATGTTCGCCTTCGCCATCTGGGAGCGCGATCGCCAGCGGCTGTTCCTCGCCCGTGACCGACTGGGCGTCAAGCCGCTGTACCTGTCGCGCAGCGGCCATCGCCTGCGCTTCGCCTCGAGCCTGCCGGCCCTGCTCGCCGGCGGCGACATCGGCGCGGCGCTGGATCCGGTGGCGCTCGATCATTACCTGAACTTCCATGCCGTGGTGCCGGCGCCGCGCACCCTGCTCGCCGAGGTGGAGAAGCTGCCGCCGGCGACCTGGCTGCGCGTCGAGGCCGACGGCAGGCGCGAGCAGCGCACCTGGTGGCGGCTCGACTACGGCCCGCGGGACGAGGAGCGCGGCTTCGGGCTGGCGGAATGGCGCGACATCCTGCTCGAGAGCCTGCGCGCGGCGGTGGAGATCCGCCAGCGGGCGGCGGTGGACGTCGGCGTGCTGCTCTCCGGCGGGGTCGATTCCAGCCTGCTGGTCGGCCTGCTGCGCGAGGCCGGGGTGGAGAACCTGTCGACCTTCTCCATCGGCTTTCAGGACGCCGGCGGCGAGCGCGGCGACGAGTTCCAGTATTCGGACCTGATCGCCCGCCACTACGCCACCCGCCACCACCAGCTGCGCATCGACGAGCGGGAGATCATCGAGCAGCTGCCGGCGGCCTTCCGCGCCATGAGCGAGCCGATGGTCAGCCACGACTGCATCGCCTTCTACCTGCTTTCGCGCGAGGTCGCCCGGCACTGCAAGGTGGTGCAGAGCGGCCAAGGCGCCGACGAGCTGTTCGCCGGCTACCACTGGTATCCGCCGCTGGCAGGCGCCAGCGATCCCTATGCCGCCTACCGGGCCGCCTTCTTCGACCGCGACCACGCCGAATACCTGGCCACGGTGCAGGAGAAGTGGCGCGGCGAGGATCATGCCGGCGCCTTCGTGCGCAAGCATTTCGCCCAGCCCGGCGCCGAGGACCCGGTGGACAAGGCGCTGCGTCTGGACAGCACCGTGATGCTGGTCGAGGACCCGGTCAAGCGGGTCGACAACATGACCATGGCCTGGGGCCTGGAGGCGCGCACGCCGTTTCTCGACTACCGCCTGGTCGAGCTGTCGGCACGCATCCCCTCGCGCTTCAAGCTGCCGGACGGCGGCAAGTACGTGCTCAAGGAGGCCGCCCGCCAGGTCATCCCGGCGGCGGTCATCGACCGGCCCAAGGGCTACTTTCCGGTGCCCGGTCTCAAGCATCTGCAGGGCGCGACCCTGGACTGGGTGCGCGAGCTGCTGCTCGACCCCAGCCAGGATCGCGGTCTGTTCGATCCGGGCGAAATCGACCGACTGCTGAGCGATCCGCAGGGCCAGCTGACACCGCTGCGCGGCTCCAAGCTCTGGCAGCTGGCGGCACTCAACCTCTGGCTCAGCGAACAAGGTCTATAAGGAATCAGATCGATGCAGAAGTCACCTGCCTACGGCCAGCGCGTACTGCGTGGCCAGACACCCTCCTACCAGCGCCTGCAGGCGCTCATGGCCGAGGACGGCCAGAACGAACGGCAGCCGCCGGTGGCCCTGCACTGCGGCTGGGGCCGTCTGCTGATCGGGCACACTTACCCCGATCCGGCCAGCCTGGCCGACGACCTGCTCCGCGAGCAGCCCGGCGAGCGCGACATCGCGCTCTACGTGGCCGCCCCCCATCAGGTGCTGGCCCAGGCGCCGCAACAGTTGTTCCTCGATCCCTCGGACACCCTGCGCCTGTGGTTTTCCGACTACCGCCCGGCGCGGCGCACCTTCCGCGGCTTCGGCATCCGCCGGGTGCAGAGCGAGGCGGACTGGGACGGCCTCAACCGCCTCTACCAGACCCGCGGCATGCTGCAGGTCGAGCCCGGGCGGATGACCCCGCGCGAGGAAGGCGGACCGGTCTACTGGCTGGCCGAGGACCACGACAGCAAGGCGGTAATCGGTGGCGCCATGGGCCTCAACCACGTCGAGGCCTACCACGATCCCGAGCACGGCAGCAGCCTCTGGTGCCTGGCGGTGGAGCCGACCTGCACGCGCCCGGGGGTCGGCGAGGCCCTGGTGCGCCATCTGATCGAGCACTTCATGTCCCGCGGGCTGGCCTATCTGGACCTGTCGGTGCTGCACGACAACCGCCAGGCGAAGAACCTCTACGCCAAGCTGGGCTTTCGCGAGCTGCCGACCTTCGCGGTGAAGCGCAAAAACAGCATCAACCAGCCGCTGTTCCTCGGCCCCGGCCCGGCCGCCGAACTCAATCCCTATGCGCGGATCATCGTCGACGAGGCCAACCGCCGCGGCATCGAGGTGCAGGTCGACGACGCCGAAGCCGGCCTGTTCACCCTGATCCACGGCGGACGGCGGATCCGCTGCCGCGAGTCGCTGTCCGACCTGACCAGTGCGGTGAGCATGGCCCTCTGCCAGGACAAGCAGCTGACACAGCGCTGGCTGAGCCGCGCCGGGCTGAACCTGCCGGCCCAGCGCCTGGCCGGCAGCCGCGAGGAGAACGCGGCCTTCCTCGCCGAGCACCGCCGCCTGGTGGTCAAGCCGGTGAACGGCGAGCAGGGCCAGGGCGTGGCCGTCGACCTGGGCACGCTCGCGGAGGTGGAACAGGCCGTCGAGGCGGCCCGCCGCTTCGACAGCCGGGTACTGCTGGAAAGTTTCCATGCCGGTCAGGACCTGCGCATCCTGGTGATCGGCTTCGAGGTGGTCGCCGCCGCGCTGCGCCACCCCGCCGAGGTGATCGGCGACGGGCGCACCAGCATTGGCGCGCTGATCGAGGCGCAGAGCCGGCGTCGCCAGGCCGCCAGCGGCGGCGAGAGCCGCATTCCGCTGGATGCCGAGACCGAGCGGGTCCTGCGCCAGGCCGGCTACGACTACGACAGCGTGCTGCCCGAAGGCCGGCATCTGGCCGTGCGGCGCACCGCCAACCTGCACACCGGCGGCTGCCTGGAGGATGTGACGGAGCAACTGCACCCGGCGCTGGCCGAGGCCGCCGTGCGCGCCGCCCGGGCCCTGGACATCCCGGTGGTCGGCCTCGACCTGCTGGTGGAGGCGGCCGACCGGCCGGACTACGTGATCATCGAGGCCAACGAACGGGCCGGCCTGGCCAACCACGAACCCCAGCCCACCGCCGCGCGCTTCGTCGATCTGCTGTTTCCGCTCAGCCAGGCGCCGAAGTAGGCGCCGGCCCTTTCCAACGCCCCGCCTCCCTTCCCGCCTGAACGGACCACCTGCCTCTGGAGTCGCCCATGTCCGGCCAGCTTCCCGAACCCGATCTCGACTACCTGCAGCGCGTGCTGCTGGAAATGCTCGCCATCCCCAGCCCGACCGGCTTCACCGACACCATCGTGCGCTACGTCGCCGAGCAGCTGGAGGAACTCGGCATTCCCTTCGAGCTGACCCGTCGCGGTACCATCCGCGCGACCCTCAAGGGTCGCCGCTACAGCCCGGATCGGGCGCTCGCGGTACACCTCGACACCATCGGCGCCATCGTCCGCGAAATCCACGCCAACGGCCGCATCGGCCTGGCGCCGGTGGGCTGCTGGTCGAGCCGTTTCGCCGAGGGCAGCCGGGTCAGCCTGTTCAGCGACCGCGGCGTGCTGCGCGGCAGCGTGCTGCCGCTGCTGGCCTCCGGACACACCTTCAACACCCAGGTGGACGAGTTGCCGATCAGTTGGGACCACGTCGAGCTGCGTCTCGACGCCATGACCTCCAGCCAGGCCGACACCCTGGCCCACGGGGTGGCGGTCGGCGATTTCGTCGCTTTCGACCCGCTGCCGGAGTTCACCGAGAGCGGCCACATCAGCGCCCGCCACCTGGACGACAAGGCCGGTGCCGCGGCCCTGCTCGCCGCGCTGAAGAGCGTGCTCGACAGCGGCCAAGAGCCGCCGATCGACTGCCACCCGCTGTTCACCATCACCGAGGAAACCGGCTCCGGCGCGGCCGCGGCCCTGCCCTGGGACGTCAGCGAATTCGTCGGCATCGACATCGCGCCGGTCGCTCCCGGCCAGCAGTCCAGCGAGCAGGCGGTGACCGTCGCCATGCAGGATTCCGGCGGCCCCTACGATTACCACCTGACGCGCCACCTGCTGCGCCTGGCGGAAAACCACGCGATCCCGGTGCGCCGCGACCTGTTCCGCTACTACCACAGCGACGCCCAGTCGGCGGTAGCCGCCGGCCACGACATCCGCACCGCCCTGCTGGCCTTCGGCTGCGATGCCACCCATGGCTACGAGCGCACCCACCTCGACGGTCTGGCCGCGCTGAGCCGGCTGATCGGCGCCTATCTGCTCAGCCCGCCGGTATTCGCCAGCGACGCCAGACCGCAGAGCGGCTCCCTGAAACGGTTCAGCCATCAGCTGGAACACGATGCCCAGATGGAAAGCGAAACCCGCGTTCCCGCCGTGGACAGTCTGCTCCGGCGCAAACCGAACGCTTGAAGCGCTCGCCGCATCCGGGCAAAGTCTCACCCTGAGTAAGGAATCCCAACCGAAAGGACTCGTGTCAGCCAGGTTCGTCATCACGGCTTTTCGCCTTGCGCTGGTCCCTGTTCGGCTACCGGACCAGGCAGCGCGCCCCCGGCAGGCTTGTTGCATCCACGCCCTGTGGATTGCATGAGAAGAGCGGTTTGGTCATTCCACAGGAGCGGCGGTCGACCCGGCCCGTCGGGCGCGGACTGCATTGCTCCCGGGCGGGACAGGAGGTGCCGCATCGCCGTTTTCGACCAGGACTGAGCCTGCCTGCAGCGGGAGCTTGCGCGAGCCGATCGGGGCGACTAGGCCCTCGGAACGCCCCTCGATGGCAGGCCATTAGCAGAGGAATCGGGATGGTGCGCATCGTCTGGATGCTGTTGCTGCTGTCGCTAGGCGCGTCGGCCTGGGCCGTCCAGCCTGCCGTGCTCGCCGACCAGGAGATCCGCCTGCCCCTCGGACCGCACAGCCGCTACCTGGAGGACCGCGACGCCAGCCTCGACGCCGCCGAGGTGCTGGCGCTGCCCGATACGGCTTTCCGGCCGGTCGCGGGCGATCAGGCCAGCCTGGGCCGCAGCCGCTCGGCCTGGTGGTTCCGGATCGACCTGCACAATGCCCGTCCGCAGCCCCTGACCGGCTTTCTCGAGATCAACTATCCGCTGCTCGACGACGTGCAGCTGAGTCTGCTGACCCCGGACGGCCGCCTGCAGCAGCAGGAAAGCGGCGACGACCGGCCACTCCAGCTGCGACCGCTGCCGTTGCGCAACCTCTGGTTTCCCCTGGAGCTGCCGCCGGGCAGCAGCACTCTGCTGGTGCGGGTGAAGAGCAGCAGCGCCATTACCGTGCCGCTGTATTTCAGCACCAGCGGAGCCAGCGTGGTCGCCCAGGAGCATCAGGAAGGCCTGAATGGCGTCTTCTATGGCGTGCTGCTGGCCCTGTTCGGCTACCAACTGTTCCTCTTTCTGTTCCTGCGCGAGCCGAGCCAGGGCTGGTATCTGCTCTACAACCTCAACGCCATCCTGCTCGCGCTCAGCTTCGACGGCTACCTGCTGTACGGAGCGCCCGGCCTGCAGCAGAGCGCCGTGTACCTGCTGACCTTCACCTTCTGGCTGGCCGCCACCCAGTTCACCCGGCACTTCCTGAGCATCCCCCAATACTTTCCCCTGCTCGACCGCACCCTGCGCCTGTGGATGCTGACCCTCGGCGCCGCGCTGCTCGCCGGCCCCTTGATCGGCTTGCCGGCCTGGAGCACCCTCGCCACGCTCGCCACCCTGATCGGTGCCGTGCTGCTGCCCGGCTGTGGCGCCCATGTGTGGCGCAAGCGCCTGCGCGCCGGCACCTACCAGCTCGCCGCCTGGATGCTCCCGATGGTCGCCTTGGCCGGCCTGGCCTGTGCGGAGCTGGGCCTGGACCTGCTCGGCGAGCAAGGCATGGCGCTGGCCAAGCTGGGCGTCGCCGTCAACCTGCTGGTCCTCGCCGTCGGCCTGGCCGATCGTTTCCAGCAGCTGCGCAAGGAAGGGCTGTACTCGCACCAGGCCGCCGAGGAGGCGCTCCTGCAGAACCAGGCGAAAAGCCGCTTCCTGGCCAAGATGAGCCACGAGATCCGCACGCCGCTCAACGGCGTGCTGGGCATGCTGCAGTTGCTCAAGGAAACCCGCCTGGACCATAGCCAGCGCTTCTACGTGGACACCATCGCCAGCTCCGGCAGCACGCTGATGGCGGTGATCAACGACATCCTCGACTACGCGCGCATCGAGTCCGGCAAGCTCAGCCTGGAAAACATCGAGTTCGACCTCGAGGAGATGCTCTCCGACACCCTCAACCTGTTCACCGCCCAAGCGATGGAAAAGCGCCTGCGCCTGCACATGAGCCTCGACGAGGGCGTACCGCAGCATGTCCAGGGCGATCCGACCCGCCTCAAGCAGGTACTGACCAACCTGCTGAGCAACGCGCTGAAGTTCACCTCCGAGGGCCAGGTGCGGCTCGACGTCAGCCGCCGGCGCAAGAGCGACGGCTCCGAGCGCCTGTATTTCGGGGTCAGCGACAGCGGCATCGGCATCCGCCAGGAGGCCCAGATGCGGCTCTTCGAGTCGTTCAGCCAGGGCGACTCGAGCACCACCCGCCGCTACGGCGGCAGCGGCCTGGGCCTGGCGATCAGCAAGGAGCTGGTGGAAATGATGGGCGGCCACATCGAGGTGCAGAGCACCCCGGGCCTGGGCAGCCGCTTCACCTTCGACATGCCTCTGCAGCGCGGCGGCGAAAGCCGCGACGAACTGTTCCAGCTGCTGGTCGGCCGCACCGCGCTGCTCGCCTCGCTGGACGGCTTCGCCCTGGACGCCATCGGCCGCCTGCTCGGCCGCTGGGGCATGCACACCGAGCGCTGCCGGATCCCGGAAAAGCTGCCCGAGCAGCTGGCCGGCTTCGAAGAACCGCCGCTGCTGCTGCTGATCGCCCCCTGGCCGGGCAGCGTCGAGTACTGGCTGGACGCTCTCTATCCGCATCTGGCGCCCGGTCAGCGCCTGCTGCTGGTCTGCCCGCCGGAGCAGTGCCGGCAGCTGCCGGCCAGCCGCAGCAGCCTGCACATGCTCGGCCTGCCCCAGCCGGTCGGCGTCGCGGCGCTGCGCAAGAAGCTCCTGGAGCTGCACATGGAACCCGCCCATGCGCTGGTACCGATCGAGGACCCGGCGGGCGATACCCAGGTGCCCTGCATCCTGATCGCCGAGGACAACCCGGTGAACCAGCTAGTGGTCCAGGAACTGCTGAAAAAGCGCGGCTACCGCGTACGCCTGGCGGGCAACGGCGCCGAGGCGGTGGCCGAGTACCATCGCGCGCCCGGCTCGATCCAGATGATCCTGATGGACTGCGAGATGCCGGAGATGGACGGCTTCGAGGCCACCCTGCAGATCCGTCTGCTGGAGCGCCTGCGCAAGTGGCCGGCGGTGCCGATTATCGCCCTCACCGCACACACTCTCGACGAGCACCGGGAGTACGGACTCGAGGTGGGGATGAACGACTTCCTCGGCAAGCCGGTGGACAAGCAGTTGCTGCACGCCACCGTGGAGCGCTACCTGTCGGTCCGGACACTGGTGGACAATTGAGGCGGGCGATCCGCCCGCCCTGCCCCGGAGACTATCCATGCTCATCCCCTACCACCTGCTGGAGGCCGACACCCTCACCCGGCTGATCGAGGACTTCGTGACCCGCGAAGGCACCGACAACGGCGACGAGACTCCGCTGGCGACCCGCGTGCAGCGCGTCCGCCAGGCGCTCGAGCGCGGCGAAGCGCTGATCGTCTTCGAGCCGGACAGCCAGCAGTGCCAGCTGATGGCGAAACGGGACGTACCGAAGGAATGGCTGGACTGAGCGCCGCTCAGCGCCGTCGCCATAGCAGCCAGAGATAGATCGGCGCGTTGACCAGCAGCACCAGGGCGCCCAGCCAGAGTTGGATGCCCGGCGTCAGGCCGGCCGGGTAGATCAGCGGCAACAGGTAGTGCTCGATGAAGCCGCCGCCGTAGCCGGACTCTCCCGCCGCCCGCAGCAGGGCGTTTTCCCAGGCGGTCAGCGGACAGGGCAGGCCGAAGAACTCGGTCGCCGCGCCCCAGGCCATCGCCGGCAGGTGCACCACTGCCAGGGCACGCCAGCGCAGCAGCAACAGGCCGCCCAGCAGCACGAAGACGATAAACAGCAGATGCACCACCAGCAGGGCATCCGCGGCCAGCCGGTACGGCATGTGGACCTCCCCATCGCTCAGCCCGCCGGCACGACCAGGCGCACCACCAGCACCTTGTCGATGCGCGTGCGGTCCATGTCGACCACCTCGAAACGCCAGCCGTCGAGCTCGAAATGGTCGGCGACCTCCGGCACGCGCTGCAGATGGTGCAGGACCAGCCCGGCGAGCGTGCGATAGGCGTTCTCCGCCTCGCCCGGAAAACAGGTGGCGATGCCCAGGGCGATCCTCAGCCGCTCGATGCCCATGCTACCGTCGGCCAGCCAGGAGCCATCCTCGCGGCGGACGAGCGCCGGCTCGTCGCCTTGCGGCGTGCCGGGAATCTCGCCGACGATCGCGGTGAGCACGTCCTTGAGGGTGACGATGCCCTGCAGATCGTCGAACTCGTCGACGACGACGGCGAACTCGCAGCGCGTCCGGCGGAAGCTTTCCAGAAGGCCGGTACTGCTCGCGCTTTCCTCGACGTAAAGCGGCGGGCGAATGCTCCGTTGCAGATCGAGCGGCTGCCCCTGCAGGGCCGGCCCGAGCAGGTCGCCGCGCTGCAGCACGCCGACCACCTGCTGCAGGCCGTCCCGGCAGACCAGAACGCTGCTGTAGGGACTCTCGGCGAGCCGTCTGAGCTGCTCCTCCGGCGGCTCGCCCAGGTCGATGGCGTAGATCTGCTGGCGGGGCGACATGATCGCTCCGACCGGCTGCTCGTCCAGATGCAGGACATTGGCGACGAGCGCCTGCTCGCTCTCGTGGAAGACCCCGGCCTCGGCGCCCTGCTCCATCAGCATCCGGATCTCCTCGTCGGTGATCGGCGGCTCGTCGCGGCGCCCGACCCCGAGCAGGCGCAGCAGCAGGTCGCAGGAACACGCCAGCAGCCATACCAGCGGTGCGGCGATCCGTGCCAAAAACTGCATCGGCGGGGCGATGCGGGTGGCAATGGCCTCCGGCGAGAGCAGCGCAAGGCGCTTGGGCAGCAATTCGCCGAGCACCACCGACAGGTAGGTGATCGCCGCCACGGTGAAAACCAGGGCGATGCCCTCGGCATAGGGCGCCAGCACTGGCAGCGCGGCGATCCGCTCCGCCAGCGGCCGGGCCAACAGGGTTTCGCCGAGCGCGCCGCTGAGAATGCCGATCGAGGTGATGCCGACCTGAATGGTGGAGAGAAAACGCGCAGGGTCCTCCTGCAGCGCCAGGGCCAGCAGCGCGCCGTGCCGCCGCTGGTCGGCAAGCGTTTGCAGCCGGGCCTTGCGTGAAGAGACGACGGCGATTTCCGCCATCGCAAAGACGCCGTTGAGCAGGATCAGCAGCAGGAGCAGGCCCGTTTCCATCGCTACGACCACCCTTCACCCTTGGCGCGGCGGCCTCGCTGCCGACTCGTTGCAACAACCATAGCACCGCCGCCGCAGGACTCGAACAAAGCCCTGCCCCAGAAATGGAAAAGGCAGCCCGAAGGCTGCCTTTCCGATCTGCCGGAGAAGGATCAGTGGGCGACGGCGCCACTGGCTCCCAGGCCGGTCTGCGAGCGGACGAACTGCGGCAGGAAGCGCTCACGCTCTTCTGCAGCAGACTTCGACTTGTCGGTGATCGAGAAGAACCACACGCCAACGAAGGCCGCCACCATGGAGAACAGCGCCGGATACTTGTAGGGGAAGATCGCTGCCTCGTTGTGCAGCACGTCGACCCAGACAGTCGGGCTGAGGATGGTCAGCACCAGGGCGACACCCAGACCCAGGGCACCACCGAACAGGGCGCCGCGGGTGGTCAGGTCCTTCCAGTACATGGAGAGGAACAGGACCGGGAAGTTGCAGCTGGCGGCAATGGAGAAGGCCAGACCCACCATGAAGGCGATGTTCTGCTTCTCGAAGATGATGCCGAGCAGGATCGCCACGATGCCCAGGGACAGGGTGGTGATCTTGGTCACGCGCATCTCTTCCTCTTCCTTGGCCTTGCCCTTCTTGATCACGCAGGCGTACAGGTCGTGGGACACGGCCGAGGCGCCAGCGAGGGTCAGACCGGCAACCACCGCCAGGATGGTGGCGAAGGCCACTGCGGAGATGAAGCCGAGGAACAGGTTGCCGCCGACGGCGTTGGCCAGGTGGATGGCCACCATGTTGGTGCCGCCGATGATGGCGCCGCTTGCATCCTTGAAGGAAGCATCGGTGCCGACCAGCAGAATGGCGCCGAAGCCGATGATGAAAGTCAGGATGTAGAAGTAGCCGATGAAGCCGGTGGCGTAGAACACGCTCTTGCGAGCTTCCTTGGCGTCACTCACGGTGAAGAAGCGCATCAGAATGTGCGGCAGACCGGCGGTACCGAACATCAGGGCCAGGCCCAGCGAGATCGCGGAGATCGGGTCGGAAACCAGACCGCCGGGGCTCATGATGGCAGCGCCTTTGGCATGGATGCTCACGGCTTCGGTGAACAGGGTACCGAAGTCGAAGCCCACGTGCTTCATTACCATTAGGGCCATGAAGCTGGCGCCGGAAAGCAGCAGGACCGCCTTGATGATCTGCACCCAGGTGGTGGCCAGCATGCCGCCGAACAGCACATACATGACCATCAGCACACCGACCAGCACCACGGCGACCAGGTAGTCCAGACCGAACAGCAGCTGGATCAGCTTGCCGGCACCGACCATCTGGGCGATCAGGTAGAAGGCCACCACGATCAGCGAGCCGAAGGCCGACAGGATGCGGATCGGAGTCTGCCCGAGGCGGTAGGAGGCCACGTCGGAGAAGGTGAACTTCCCGAGGTTGCGCAGGCGCTCCGCCATCAGGAAGAGGATCACCGGCCAGCCGACCAGGAAGCCGATCGAGTAGATCAGGCCGTCGTAGCCGGAGGTGAACACCAGGGCGGAAATACCCAGGAAGGAGGCGGCGGACATGTAGTCGCCGGCGATCGCCAGACCGTTCTGGAAGCCGGTGATGCTGCCGCCGGCGGTGTAGTAGTCAGCCGTGGAGGTGTTGCGCTTGGCTGCCCACTTGGTGATGCCCATGGTGGCGGCGATGAACACCACGAACATGATGATCGCGGTCCAGTTGGTCGCCTGCTTTTGCACTTCACCGGTCAGGGCTTCGCCCGCCAGCAGCATCGGGGAGGCTGCCAGCAAGGTGGCAGCAGTCAGAAAACGCTTCATCATTTCTGCACCTCGTCGAGCAGTTCCTGATTCAGACGATCGAACTCGCCGTTGGCACGGTAGGTGTAAACACCGGTGAGCACGAAGGCGAGAAGGATCAGACCGATACCGACGGGCATGCCCAGGGTAGTGGCGGAGTCGGCGCTGATCTTGGCACCCAGGACCTGCGGCACGAAAGCGATGATCAGGATGTAGGCGAAGTAGAGGCCCAGCATGATGGCTGACAGCAGCCAGGCGAACCGCTCACGCCTTGCCACCAGTTCTCTGAAACGCGGATTCTGCTCGATCCGCTTGTAGATACCGTCGTCGTTCATTTCTTTTATTATCCTCACGGAGTTGCGGGGTAGGCACACTGTAGATCGCCGCCAAACAGACAACAGACGACCTTAGTCTTAGCCCATCGTTCCCATATACCAAAGCCGGTCTGTGAGAGCCGTCGCAGGGCCCTGTTGCGCGAGCGAACAAACCGCACAGACAGTGCCGGCCGTCGGCATCGACAACAAGATTGACGGCCCCTATCGGAGCCATGCGCAACCGTCATTTCCAGGCCATCCGCCCGGCCATTATCTTGAGCCCTACCAAGGAACGACTTCCTGCGAGGTGTGCCATGCTCAAGACCCTGACCTTCACGCTGATGCACTTCTGCATCGCCTTCGGCGTCGCCTACGCGCTGACCGGCAGCATCGCAGTGGGCGGCCTGCTGGCGGCGGTCGAGCCCCTGTGCAACTCGGTGGGTTTCTACTTCCACGAAAAGCTCTGGCAGCGCCTGGGCAAGGCCCGCGGCCGGCCGGCCGGGACTTCGCCGTCCGGCTGGCTGCACCGCCATGCCTGAGGCCGGTGCGATGCGCGGGCGGAAGCGGTTAAGATGCGCGGCTCGGCCGTCAGATGATCTCGAACCATGCCCGCCACTTCCCGCTTTCCGCTATCGCCCTATCTGTTCGCCACCCTTCTCGCCCTGCTGGCTCTGACCGGCATCTGGTACAGCGCCGGCCAGCCGGTCGTGCTGGCAGACGTGGTCAGTCCCGCGCACAAGCTGCAGTGCGTGTCCTACAGTCCGTTCGACAAGGACCAATCGCCTTTCGACAAGCCGTTCGTGCTGCGCGAGGCGCGCATGGACGCCGATCTGGCGCTGCTCGCCGAACGCTTCCAATGCGTGCGTACCTACTCCATGACCGGCATGCAGGCACTCCCCGCGCTGGCCCGCAAGCACGGCCTGAAACTGATGCTCGGCGCCTGGGTGAACGCCGACCCGGTGGAGACCGAACGCGAAATCGCGCTGCTGATCGAGGCGGCCAGAGCCAACCCGGATATCGTCGAGGCGGTGATCGTCGGCAACGAGACCCTGCTGCGCAAGGAGGTCACCGCCACCTATCTGGCCTCACTGATCGAGCGGGTGAAGCGCAGCATCGACCAGCCGGTCACCTATGCCGACGTCTGGGAGTTCTGGCTGAAGCACCCGGAAGTCGCCCCGGCGGTGGACTTCCTGACCATCCACCTGCTGCCCTACTGGGAGGACGATCCGGCCGGGATCGACCGGGCGCTCGCCCAGGTCGCCCGCGTCCGCCAGGAATTCGGCCAGCGCTTCGCGCCCAAGGACATCCTGATCGGCGAGACCGGCTGGCCCAGCGAGGGCCGCCAGCGCGAAACCGCCCTACCCAGCCGGGTCAACCAGGCCCTGTTCATCCGCGGCTTCGTTGCCATGGCCGAGCAGCACGGCTGGCGCTACAACCTGATCGAAGCCTTCGACCAGCCCTGGAAACGCGAGAGCGAGGGGGCGGTGGGCGGCTACTGGGGACTGCTGGATGCCGACCGCGAGGACAAGCACGTACTCGCCGGGCCGATCTCCAACCTGCCGTACTGGCCGTTCTGGCTGGGCGTCGGCGGGCTGATCATGGCCGGCGCACTGCTCGTCGCCGGACGTCCGGCGTCCGTCGCCGCGGCCCTGTTGTTGCCACCGCTGGCCGCGCTCGGCGGTGCCTGCATCGGCCTGTGGGGCGAGCTGGCGCGGGTCACCAGTCGCTATCCCGGCGAATGGCTGTGGGCCGCTCTGCTGATCGGCCTGAACCTGGTCGTGCTGCTGCATGGCGTGCTGCTGCTGTCGGCCCGCCGGGGCTTCCGCGCCCGGCTGTTCGCCTGGCTGGAGGCGCGAAGCGGCTGGTGGCTGGCCGCCACCGGCTTCGCCGGGGCGGTGATGATGCTGGCGCTGGTGTTCGATGCCCGCTACCGCAGCTTTCCCAGCGTCGCCCTGCTGCTGCCGGCGTTGCTCTACGGCTGCCGGCCGGTGGCTGGATCGCGCCGGGAGATCGCCCTGCTGCTGGCGCTGATCGGCCTCGGCATCCTGCCACAGCTGTATCAGGAGACCCTGCTCAACCGGCAGGCGCTCGGCTGGGCGCTGGTCAGCCTGCTGCTGGTGATCGCCCTCGGCCGCAGCCTGTTCCTGCGCAAGCCCGCTCCGGCGGCTGCGGCGGTGGAGGCCAGCTCAGCGGCGAACCAGGCGTAGCCCGGCAATGACCACGGCGAATACCGCCAGGCTGGCGGTGTAGAGCACCAGCGCCGGAATCGCCAGGCACAGCCCCGCGAGCGCCAGCCACCAGCCGGCGCGCCCGCGCAGCAGGAAGCCGGCCAGCGCCGCCGCCAGGGCGCTCCAGGCCAGCAGACGGAAGTGGATCATCAGGCCCAGCCCAGTGCGCAGCTGGCACTCCCAACGCTGCGCCTGCTCGGCGCACAGGCCGACCCACTGGCTATCCTCCATGAAAGCGAAACGCAGCCCGTAGCTGGCCGCCACGCAGAGCGGCAGGAGGATCAGCAGGGCAATCAGGGGCAGGCGCGAGGACATGGGACACTCCAGGGACAAATGCCCGCCAGCATAACCAGCGGCGGCACGGAAGCAAGCGCCGGCGCCGGACTACCCTGATTGCACGCGCTGCGCTAAAAGCAGTCCCATGGCCAGATCACCCACGAGGTTGGACCATGCCCCGTCTGCCCCTCATCGCCGCCCTGCTCGGCCCCCTGCTGTTCTCCGGTCGCCTGTCGGCAGCCGACATCGATCCGGCGAGCTACGGCTTTCCGCTGCACAACCCGTTCGAGGCGACCATCGCCACCACGCCGCCGGAGCTGCGCCCCGCCCTGCCATCCGACGACGAGATCGACCAGCAGGACTACAGCCTGCCCTTGCGGCCCGAGCGCCCGTTCGCGCTGCCGGGCAACCTGCGCCAGGTCGAGGACCTGCACTATCGCCTGGCCCGTCAGGACCACCCTGCGCCGCTGATCTTCATCATCTCCGGTACCGGTGCGCACTACGCCAGCAGCCTCACCGAATACCTGAAGCGCCTGTTCTACGGAGCCGGCTTCCATGTGGTGCAATTATCTTCGCCGACCAGCTACGACTTCATGACCGCCGCCTCGCGTGCCGCCACGCCCGGCCTCAGCCGCGAGGATGCCGATGATCTGTACCGGGTCATGGAGGCAGTGCGGGCGCAGCAGGCGGACCTGCCGGTCACGGCCTACCACCTGACCGGTTACAGCCTCGGCGCTCTCCACGCAGCCTTCGTCAGCCAGCTGGACGAGACCCGCCAAAGCTTCGGCTTCAAGCGCGTGCTGCTGCTCAATCCGCCGGTCAACCCCTACAACTCGGTGCGCAACCTCGACCGCCTGGTACAGACCGAAGTGCCCGGCATCACCGGCAACCTGACCTTCTACGAGCTGATCCTCGACAAGCTGACCCGCTACTTCCAGCGCCGCGGGTACATCGACCTCAACGAGGCCCTGCTGTACGACTTCCAGCAGTCGAAGGAGCGCCTGACGAACGAGGAAATGGCCATGCTGATCGGCTCGGTGTTCCGCTTCGCCGCCGCCGATATCGCCTACACCTCGGACCTGCTCAATCGTCGCGGGCTGATCACTCCGCCGAACTATCCGGTCGAGGAGGACACCCCGCTCGCCCCTTTTTTCATCCGCGCCCTGCAATGCAACTTCGGCTGTTACCTGAACGAGCAGCTGATCCCCCAGTGGCGCCTGCGCCACAATGGCGGCAACCTGTCCCAACTGATCGGCCAGATCAGCCTCCAGGCCCTGCAGGGCTACCTGGCCGACAGCCGCAAGATCGCCGTAATGCACAATGCCGACGACCTCATCCTCGGCCCCGGAGACCTGGGCTTCCTGCGGCGCACCTTCGGCGAGCGGCTGACGCTCTATCCGTTCGGCGGGCACTGCGGCAACTTCAATTACCGGGTCAACAGCCAGGCCATGCTGGAGTTCTTCCGTGGCTGAGCGCGCAGGACTGATTGCCGCCGCCCTGCTCGCCGGCAGTCTGGCGCATGCCGCCGAGCCCCCTGCCGACAAGGACGGCTTCAAGCAGCCGCTGAACCGTCTGCATTTCAACCCCGGCCTCGATCAACGCGAATTCGAACGTGCCAGCATGGCCATCCTGAATGTCCAGGATCCCTGGGAACGCTGGAACCGACGGGTCTATCACTTCAACTATCGCTTCGACGAATGGGTGCTGCTGCCGGTGGTACGCGGCTATCGCTACGTCACCCCGAGCCTCGTGCGCAGCGGCGTACGCAACTTCTTCAGCAATCTCGCCGAGATTCCCACCCTGCTCAACAGCCTGCTGCAACTGCGCGGCCGGCGCGCCCTCGAGACCGGGACACGCCTGCTGTTCAACACCACCCTGGGCGTCGCCGGCCTGTGGGACCCGGCCAGCCGCATGGGGCTGCCCAGGCAGAGCGAGGACTTCGGCCAGACCCTCGGCGCCTACGGCGTGCCCGCAGGCCCCTACCTGATGCTGCCGATCCTCGGGCCATCCAACCTGCGCGATGCCGGCGGCCTGCTGACGGATTTCCTGGCCGCCAACCGGATCGACTACCTGAACGTCGCCACGGCCAGCAACGCCCATCCGGAGATTCTCGCCCTCAAGGGCATAGATCGGCGCGACAGCATCCCCTTCCGCTACGGACAGCTGAACTCGCCCTTCGAATACAACAAGATCCGCTACGTCTACACCCGCGCCCGCCAGCTGCAGATCGAGGAATAGCGACCGCTCCGTTATTGATAGAGGCCCGGCTCGCCGTCCGGACGGCTCTTGAAGCGCCGGTGCGCCCACAGGTACTGCTCGGGCTGCCGACATACCGCCTGCTCGACCCAGCGGTTGATGCGCAGGCAGTCGGCCTCCTCGCTCTCGCCGGGAAATTCCTCCAGCGGCGGGTAAATCGTCAGCCGGTAGCCGGAGCCATCGGCCAGACGGCTCTGGATGAAGGGCATCACCTGCGCCTTGCCGAGGCGGGCGAATTTGGTCGTCGCCGTCACGGTCGCCGCCGGGATGCCGAACAGCGGCACGAAAAGGCTCTGCTTGCGCCCGTAGTCCTGATCCGGCGCATACCAGATGGCTCGTCCGGCACGCAGCACCTTGAGCATGGCGCGGATGTCCTCGCGCTCGATGGCGGTGGCATCGGCATTGTGCCGCTCCCGACCGCAGCGCTGGACGTAGTCGAAGACCGGGTTGGCATGCTCACGGTACATGCCGTCGATGGTCTGCCGCTGGCCGAGCAGGGCGGCGCCGATCTCCAGGGTCGTGAAGTGCAGGGCCATGAGGATCACCCCCCGGCCCTCGGCCTGGGCCTGTTGCAGATGCTCGAGACCCTCGATGTGCGCCAGCCGGGCCAGCCGCCGGCGCGGCCACCACCAACTGATGGCCATCTCGAAGAAGGCGATACCCATCGAGGCGAAATTTTCCTTCACCAGGCGTTCGCGCTCGGCGGCGGACAGTTGGGGGAAGCACAGCTCCAGGTTGCGTCTGGCGATGCGCCGGCGCGAACCGGCCAGACGATAGGTCAGCGCTCCCAGACCGCGGCCGAGCTGCAGCAGCCAGGCATAGGGCAGTTGGGCAACCAGCCAGAACAGCCCCAAGCCCAGCCAGAGGGCCCAGAAACGCGGGTGGAGAAAATAGGCACGAAAGCGCGGGCGATCCATTGGCGGTTCCGGAAAAGGCAAAAGCCGGCATTTTAGCCAGCGGGCAAATAGCGGTCACGATCGTTGCTGAAATCGGCGGCCCAGATCCGTCACCAGGCCGCGCGACAAGGAGCCACGGCCATGCCAGGCGGCGCATCGTCGGCCCGCGCAGCGGTTTTCCACTCTCTGGCTAGCCTGACGCGGCGTTTCCCGTTATAAGACCGCCATTCATTGCAATGGGCAGATCATGAGCCAAGCCGACCTCCTCGACCCAGCCCCCGTGTTCCAGCTCAAGGGCAGCATGCTCGCCATTACCGTGCTGGAACTGGCACACAACGACCTGGCCCGTCTCGACCACCAGTTGAGCGAAAAGGTGGCGCAGGCCCCCAACTTCTTTCAGAACACCCCGCTGGTCCTGGCCCTGGACAAGCTCCAGCCCAGCGCGCAGCGGCTCGATCTGCGCGCCCTGCTGGCGGTCTGCCGGCACCACGGCCTGCGCACCCTGGCGATTCGCGCCAGCCTGGCCGAACACATCGCCGCCGCCCAGGCGCTGGACCTGCCGATCCTGCCACCCTCCAGTGCGCGGGAGCGACCGATCACTCCCGCTGGCGCAGCACCGGCACCGGCGAAGAAAGCCGAGAAACCGGCCGAGCCGGCGGTGCGTCCGACCCGGGTGGTCAACACCCCGGTACGCGGCGGCCAGCAGATCTATGCGCCGGGCGGCGACCTGCTGGTCCTGGCCCCGGTCAGCGCCGGCGCGGAACTGCTCGCCGACGGCAACATCCATGTGTACGCCCCGATGCGGGGACGAGCCTTGGCCGGCATCAAGGGCAACAGCCAGGCACGGATTTTCTGCCGGATGCTGGCCGCCGAGCTGATCTCCATCGCCGGCCGCTACAAGGTCGCCGAAGACCTCAGGCGCGATCCGAACTGGGGCGAGGCCGTGCATATTCATCTGGCGGGCGACGTGTTGAACATCACTCGCCTTTAACGGATACTCGCGCGTTCTCAGGGGCTTTAACGGACTGGACTCCACAAGCCACCCGCGCGGCTCAACGCTCCCGTTTTTCTTCACTTGGGGTGAATCACCTTGGCCAAGATCCTCGTAGTCACTTCCGGCAAGGGTGGCGTCGGCAAAACCACAACCAGCGCCGCCATCGGTACCGGCCTTGCCCTGCGCGGGCACAAGACCGTCGTCGTCGACTTCGACGTAGGTCTGCGTAACCTCGACCTGATCATGGGCTGCGAACGCCGGGTCGTATACGACTTCGTCAACGTCATCCAGGGTGATGCCACGCTCAGCCAGGCCCTGATCAAGGACAAGCGCCTGGAGAACCTCTACGTGCTGGCGGCCAGCCAGACTCGCGACAAGGACGCCCTGAGCAGCGAGGGCGTGGGCCGGGTGATGGACGAACTGCGCGAGTCCTTCGAGTACATCATCTGCGACTCGCCGGCGGGTATCGAGAAGGGTGCCCACCTGGCCATGTATTTTGCCGACGAGGCGATCGTGGTGACCAACCCCGAAGTATCCTCGGTACGCGACTCCGATCGCATGCTTGGCCTGCTCGCCAGCAAGTCGCGGCGCGCCGAGAACGGCGAAGAGCCGATCAAGGAGCACCTGCTGCTGACCCGCTACAGCCCCGACCGCGTGACCAAGGGCGAGATGCTCGGCGTGGAGGACGTCGAGGAAATCCTCGCCATCCGCCTGCTCGGGTGATTCCCGAGTCCCAGTCGGTCCTCAAGGCCTCCAACCAGGGCATCCCGGTGATCCTCGACGAACAGAGCGATGCCGGCCTGGCCTACAGCGATGCCGTGGAGCGACTGCTGGGCAAGGAAACGCCGCACCGCTTCCTCGATGTGCAGAAGAAGGGATTCCTGCAACGCCTATTTGGAGGCCGTGAATGAACATTTTTGACTTCTTTCGCGAACGCAAGAAACAAACCTCTGCGTCCATTGCGAAAGAGCGTCTGCAGATCATCGTCGCCCACGAGCGCGGCCAGCGCAGTGCGCCGGACTACCTGCCGGACCTGCAGAAGGAGCTGATCGAGGTGATCCGCAAGTACGTCAACATCGATAACGATCAGGTGCAGGTGGTCCTGGAAGACCAGGGCAACTGCTCAATCCTCGAACTCAACGTCACCCTGCCGGATCGCTGAGCGACCACCCTGCAACGACGGCGACCCCGCAGGTCGAGTGAACGCGCAGTCGTTTTCACAAAGCCTGCCGATCGCCGTCGTCGCCTCCGGATATCCCGATGCCCCTGTCGAACATCGAAATCGTCCACCAGGACGAGGCCCTGCTGGTGGTCAACAAACCCACCCTGCTGCTCTCGGTGCCGGGCCGCGCCGAAGACAACCGGGACTGCCTGGTCACCCGTCTGCAGGACAACGGCTACCCCGAGGCGCGCATCGTGCATCGTCTCGACTGGGAAACCTCCGGCCTGATCGTGCTGGCCCGCGACGCCGACAGCCACCGCGAGCTGTCCCGCCAGTTCCACGACCGGGAAACCGAAAAGGCCTATACCGCGCTCTGCTGGGGCGAGCCGGCAGCCGATAGCGGACGCATCGAGCTGCCGCTACGCTACGACCCACCGACCAAGCCGCGCCATGTGGTCGACCACGACCTGGGCCGCCATGCACTGACCTTCTGGCGGGTACTAGAGCGCTGCGGCCACTACAGCCGCGTCGAGTTGACCCCGATCACCGGCCGCTCCCACCAACTGCGCGTGCACATGCTCGCCATCGGCCATCCACTGCTGGGCGACCGCCTGTATGCCCACGACGAAGCCCTGGCCGCCGCTGGGCGTCTGTGCCTGCACGCCAGCCTGCTGGTCCTCAGCCACCCGCAGACCGGCGAACGCCTGCGCTTCGAGAACCCGGCGCCCTTCTAAACGGCAGGACTGCAGACGTCCGACTGCAGCCCGACGCCCTTTTCGATACACTCCGCCGCAACGCTGTTCGGAGTCCACCATGCGTACAGAACTCAATCAGGGCCTGATCGACTTCCTCAAGGCCTCCCCCACCCCGTTCCATGCCTGCGCCAGCCTGGCCCAACGCCTCGAGTCCGCCGGCTATCAGCGTCTGGACGAGCGCGAAGCTTGGCCGTCCCAACCCGGCGGGCGCTACTACGTTACCCGCAACGACTCCTCGATTATCGCTATCCAGCTTGGTCGGCGCTCGCCGCTGGAGGGCGGCCTGCGCCTGGTCGGTGCCCATACCGACAGCCCCTGCCTGCGGGTCAAGCCACAGCCGGAACTGAGCCGCCAGGGGTTCTGGCAGCTTGGCGTCGAGGTCTACGGTGGCGTCCTGCTCGCCCCCTGGTTCGACCGCGATCTATCGCTGGCCGGCCGGGTCACTTTCCGCCGCGCCGGCCGCGTCGAGAGCCAGCTAATCGATTTCAAGCAACCGATTGCCATCATTCCCAACCTCGCGATCCATCTCAATCGCGAAGCCAACCAAGGCTGGGCGATCAACGCGCAGAACGAGTTGCCGCCCATCCTCGCGCAGATCGCCGGTGACGAACGGGGCGACTTCCGCGCTTTGCTGGCCGAGCAGTTGCAGCGCGAGCACGAGATCAACGCCGACGTGGTGCTGGACTACGAACTCTGCTTCTACGATACCCAAAGCGCGGCGCTGATCGGCCTGAACCAAGACTTCATTGCCGGCGCCCGCCTCGACAATCTGCTGTCCTGCTATGCCGGCCTGCAGGCACTGCTTTCCGCAGGCGACGCAGAAAGCTGCGTACTGGTCTGCACCGACCACGAGGAAATAGGCTCCTGCTCTACCTGCGGCGCCGACGGCCCCTTCCTCGAACAGGTACTTGGCCGCCTGCTGCCGGGTAGCGACGCTTTCATACGGATCATGCAGCAATCTCTGTTGGTTTCCACGGACAACGCCCATGGCGTGCATCCTAACTACGCCGACCGCCACGACGCCAACCATGGTCCGAAACTCAATGCCGGCCCGGTAATCAAGGTCAATAGCAACCAACGCTACGCCACCAATAGCGAAACCGCCGGCTTCTTCCGCCACCTGTGCTTCGATGTCGAGGTTCCGGTGCAGAGCTTCGTGGTGCGCAGCGACATGGGCTGCGGCTCGACCATCGGCCCGATCACCGCCAGCCGGCTCGGAGTGCGCACCGTCGACATAGGCCTGCCGACCTTCGCCATGCACTCCATCCGCGAGCTGGCCGGCAGCCACGATCTGGCGCATCTGGTGAAAGTCCTAAAGGCCTTTTATTCGAGTCCGCTGTTACCCTGATCAAAAGGCTCGAGCCCGGGTCCAGCTCTCTGGAGCGGGACCCGGCAGGTCGGCGATCAAGCACGCGGCCAATCGCCTTCCGACTCATGCCAGACTTTCGTCGATCACCAATGCCACTTTGCCAGACACGGTGTTGCTGGCCAGCATCTCGAACGCTGCACCGACATCCTTGGCGGCGAAGCTGTGCTCCAGACGCGGATCGAGGCGCCCTTCGGCGAACAGCGGCCAGACCTGCCGACGCAGGTCGTCGATCAGTTCGCCCTTGAAGGCATCATCCCGGTTGCGCAGGGTCGAGCCGATCAGTTGGACCCGCTTGCCCAGCAGCTTGGCCAGATCCAGCTGAGCTTCGCGCCCGCCCATCAGACCAATGATCACCCAGCGTCCGTCGCGGGCCAGCAGGTCAAGATCCAATGCTGCGTAGCGCGCACCGATCGGGTCGAGGATCACATCGAAAGGAGCGAAGTCACGCAGTCCTTCCAGATCCTGGGTACGCAACACTCCGCCCTGAGCCCCTAAAGACTCGCAATAGGCCAGGCGCTCGGGAGAGCCGACGCTGACCCAGCAAGGATTGCCAAACGCCTTGCACAGCTGGATGCCCGCCGAGCCGACCCCGCTGGCTCCGGCGTGGATCAGCGCCCTCTCCCCCGTCTTGAGGGCACCCAGCTTGAACAGGTTGAGCCAGGCGGTGGCATACACCTCCGGCAACACCGCCGCCTCGATCAGCGACAATCCTTCGGGCACCGGCAGGACATGCCGTCTGTCGACCACCACTTCCTCAGCCATGCCGCCGCCGGCCAGCAACGCGCAGACCCGGTCGCCAACCTGCCAGTGACTGTCGGCCCCTACTTCGCTCACCACCCCGGCGCACTCCAGCCCGAGCACATCGCTGGCGCCTGGCGGCGGCGGATAGAGCCCGGCACGCTGCAGAAGATCGGCCCGGTTCAGGCCGGACGCAGCCACACGTATCCTGATTTGCCCCGCGTCACAGGAAGGCGCGGGCCGCTCGACCCACTCCACACTCCCCTCGATGCCTTGCAATGCCTTCATGCTGCCTCCATAGTAGGTTCCTGAGTCAATTCGCCGTAGGATCCGCTCCCTTCCATCAAGAAAGGAACCCGGCACCTCGCCTGACGGCCTAATATGCGTTATCACTCCCCCACTAGTCGAATCACATGAAGCGCCTTCTCCCAAGCACTCTCTTCGCCTTCACTCTTGGCCTCGGTGCTTCGCTGCTGGCCCAGACGGCTGACGCCGGCAACTGGGACTCCCTGCAACCGGACCGTGACCAGGTAATCGCCAGCCTGAACGTGGTGGAGCTGCTCAAGCGCCATCACTACAGCAAACCGCCGCTCAACGATGCGCGCTCGGAAAAGATCTATGAAAGTTATCTCAAGCTGCTCGATCCGGCCCGCAGTTATTTCACCGCAGCAGACATCGCCGAATTCGACCGCTGGCGCACCCAATTCGACGATCTCCTGAAAAGCGGCGACCTGCAGCCCGGCTTCACCATTTACAAGCGCCACCTGACCCGCCTGGAGGAGCGTTTGCACTTCACCTTGAGCCTGCTCGAGAAAGGGGTGGACAATTTCGACTTCGCCCGCGACGAAAGCCTGCTGGTCGACCGCGAGAAAGCCCCTTGGGCGACAGACAAGGCCGCCCTAGACGACCTCTGGCGCAAGCGCCTGAAGGACGAGGTGCTGCGCATGAAGATCGCCGGCAAGGAGCCGAAGGCCATTCAGGAACTGCTCATCAAGCGTTACCGCAATCAGTTGTCGCGCCTAGAGCAAACCCGCAGCGAAGATATCTTCCAGACCTACATCAACGCCTTCGCGCAGACCTACGATCCGCACACCAACTACTTGTCGCCGGATAACGCGGAAAACTTCGACATCAACATGAGCCTTTCGCTCGAAGGCATCGGCGCGGTGCTGCAGAGCGACAACGAGCACGTCAAGGTAGTTCGTCTGGTGCCTGCCGGCCCGGCGGAGAAGAGCAAGCAGCTCGCCCCTGCGGACAAGATCATTGGCGTCGCCCAAGCCAATGGCGAAATGGTCGATGTGATCGGCTGGCGCTTGGACGAGGTGGTCAAGCTGATCCGCGGCCCCAAAGGGTCCGTGGTGCGCCTAGAAATCATCCCGGCCAGTAATGCCCCCAACGACGAAACTAGCAAGGTGGTGGCTATCACCCGCGAAGCCGTCAAGTTGGAAGAACAAGCCGCCAAGAAGTCCGTGCTCGAGCTGCCCCACGAAGGACACTCCTACAAGCTTGGCGTGATCGAAATTCCGGCTTTCTACCTGGACTTCAAGGCATTCCGTGCAGGCGACCCCAATTACAAGAGCACCACCCGCGACGTGAAGCGCCTGCTTAGCGAACTGAAGGCGGAGAAGGTCGACGGCGTGGTCATCGACCTGCGTAACAATGGTGGCGGCTCGCTGCAGGAGGCCACCGAGCTGACTGGTCTGTTCATCGACCAAGGACCGACCGTGCTGGTACGCAACAACGATGGCCGGGTCGATGTCCTCGCCGACGAAAACGAAGGCACCTACTACACCGGCCCGATGGCGGTGCTGGTCAACCGCCTTTCCGCCTCGGCTTCGGAGATCTTCGCCGGCGCCATGCAGGATTACCATCGCGCCTTGATCATCGGCGGCCAGACCTTCGGCAAGGGCACGGTACAAACCATCCAGCCCCTCAACCACGGCGAACTGAAACTGACCCTAGCCAAGTTCTATCGGGTTTCCGGACAGAGCACTCAGCATCAAGGTGTCATTCCGGACATCAGCTATCCGGACGAGGTCGATACTAAAGAGATCGGCGAAAGCGCTCTGCCGGAGGCCATGCCCTGGGACAGTATCCGTCCAGCGATCCGCCCGGAAACCGACCCGTTCAAGCCGTTCCTGAGCGAACTCAAGGCTCGCCACGATCAGCGTACGGCGCAGGATCCTGATTTCGTCTTCACTCGCAACCGCCTCGACTTGAGCCGACAGTTGATGCAGGAAACCAGCGTTAGCCTCAACGAGGGCAAACGGCGCGCCCAGCATGACTCCATCGAGTCCAAGCAATTGGCCATCGAGAACGAACGCCGCAAGGCCAAAGGCGAGGAACTTTTGACCGAACTGAAAGAAGAGGACGAAAGCGCCCTTCCGCTGGAGGATGGTAAGAACAAAAAGCCTGAGGACGATGCCTATCTGGCAGAAACCGGACGCATTTTACTTGACTACCTAGGCCTCAGTGCATCTCTGGCCAAACACTGATCCGCTTGAGCGGGTAAAGAACGGGCCGCTCATGCGGCCCGTTCTTTACCACTTACCAACACAAGCCTACCGAAAGCCACACTACCGCCCATCACAGACCTTTACCGCTCCTCGTAGCTGAACTCGAAGACCCGTACTACTTCCGCGGCATGCCAGGATGCAGCAGCAGCACCATCAGGAGCACCAGAAAAGCGCCCAAGCCGTGCTACACAGTCGAAGAAACCAGGACGAGGCAGACGGCTGGCACCCTGGCTGATAACCAGCGAGCTACGCAGCGGCCGCTCAGCACGCGCATCCAGAACCGCCAGATGCTCCAGTGCAGCAGTCAGAGTCTGCATGGCAGGCGGTGGCAGTTGTAGGCGCTCGATCAGTGCGCGATAGGTCAGCAGATGACGACTCTGACGCGCGTCGTCCAGTTCGCCCAGCAGCGCTTGCCAGTGCTGACGACTGATGCGAATGGTCAAGAGTCCACCTCCCAGCCCGCAATGCCCAAGGCTTGCGCCAAGGCACGCCGGATCGCGGAATCCGGCTGTCGCTCGCCCGTCTCAATCATGCCCAGATAAGAGGGGCTGATGCCTACAGCTCTAGCCAGGTGCTCTTGCGACATGTTTTGAGCCTCACGCAGGGCAACCAGCTCTGCCAGGGCTGGAGTCACAGCAGGATGCGCAGGCTCCTCAGAAATATCTCTCCCCTGCCCAGCTGCCCGCAGCAAAGCTTGGTAATCGGCCCAAGGCAGCACGGCATATTCCACCTCGCCATCACGCATGATCATTTGAACGTTCGAACTTTTTCTCTCGTACATCGATCCGACCTAACTAATGCCAATATGCCTACCAACAAAACTCCCCACCCTTATCTCTCCTGCAGAGCAGCCAAACTCAGCGCCTTTCCGGACGGCTTGCAGGGGCCAGCAGGCGCTCCAGCTCCACTTGGCGCTGTGGAGACTGACTAGCCAGCCAGCCACGGAAAGCCTCCAATTCGCCACGCCAGCTACGCACAACCCAAGCCAGTACCGCAATATCGTCGAGAAATCCCAAACCGAGCAGCCAGTCGGGAACTACATCCAACGGAAACAGGAAATACAGCAGCCCAGCGATCGCTGCGAGCAGAGCCTGCTGGCTGACCTCCCGATATTCGCCACGCCACCAAGCCAGACAGAGCATTTGCAGCAGACGCAACTCTTCCCGGATACCCCCCAACCATCGCTCTTTGCGCTCCCGCTTGCGCGCTACATCCTGCAGGAGCTCGCGCAACCGCCCATCGGCCAGCAGGGATTGGGAAAGACGCAGAAACCGAGAGAAAAACCAAGGTACTTTCATGATCGTCTCCGCAGCGCGTGCTTTTCAGCTATCCACAACCATTGTGAACAGCAGCATGGGCAAGGCTATAACAGCTTGGCAAAAACCAACCCCCTATGCTGCCGCAAGAAAACAGACATTTTCCGACGCATGAAAAAATTCTTCTGAATCAATACGCTGGAGAAACCTTGCAAATAGATAAAAATGATCTCAAAGCAATCAACATATAACTGAATGATTTGGATCACTCTCTAGTCCAGCAGCATGATGCCCTCTTGCAGAAACGAAAACGCCCCACCGAAGCGGGGCGTTAGCTTGCAGAGCTTGACTCACTCGCCTTGGGCGTCAGCCTGTCCTGCTTCAGGTTCGGGTTGGGCCTCCTGTCCAGCCGGCTGATCCTTGATTCCCAACAGTTCAAGTTCGAACACCAGCACCGAATTGGCCGGGATGGAAGGGCTGGGGCTCTGCTCGCCGTATGCTAGCTCGCTAGGAATGTACAGCTTGAACTTCTCACCGACATGCATCAGTTGCAAGCCCTCGACCCAGCCAGGGATAACACCGCTGACTGGCAGATCGATGGGACTTCCACGCTCGATCGAACTGTCGAACACCGTACCGTCCGTCAGACGGCCTTCATAGTGTACGGTCACCACATCGCTAGGCTTGGGCTGAGCACCTTCGGCTTTCTTCAGTACTTCATACTGCAAACCGGACGCAGTAGTTGTTACGCCCGGGCGTTTGGCATTGTCCTCGAGAAACTTCTTGCCGGCCTTGGCATTCTCTTCGCCAAGAGCTGCCATGCGCTCCTCAGCACGCTTTTGCAGAGAAGCAAAGGCCTCGATCAGCTCCTCGTCACTCAGGCGCTGCTTCTTCTTACCAATGGCATCTTCGATACCCTGGGCTACCGCTTTCGAGTCCAGATCATCCATGCCCTCTTGGGCTAGACTCTTGCCCATGTTCAGGCCGATACCGTAGGAGGCCTTCTGTGCGGGAGTCTTGAGTTCCACATTGGTTTGCGAATCGCACCCCGAGAGAACCAGACCCACCAAGGCCATCGCAGCGGCCAACCGATGTTGTCTCATGCTGTTTCCTTGTTCATTCGCCCTAGGGCTATCAGTGATAGGCGAAAGCTTAACAGGCAGCCGCAGCCACTGGCTATGGAGATAGGAGCCCAGCAACGGTGATAAGTTCAGGTTTTCAGATGGAGCTTGGCAGAGCGCTTGAAACTGCCCGAAGGGCTTGGAACAGAAACTTAGGAAACGAAAAAAGCGGCCCTAAGGCCGCTTTTTTCTGAATTTGCCAAGCTCTGTCCAGCTGGCAAGCTAATTTGGCGCAGCGGACGGGACTCGAACCCGCGACCCCGGCGTGACAGGCCGGTATTCTAACCGACTGAACTACCGCTGCGCTTAACCCCAAGATGGTGGGTGGTGACGGGATCGAACCGCCGACCCTCTGCTTGTAAGGCAGATGCTCTCCCGGCTGAGCTAACCACCCGTTCGCTCTTGAAGTGGGGCGCATTCTAGAGAGGTGACTCTACCTTGGCAAGCCCTCGACGAAAAAAAATTTCCAGATGTTCCAAGGGCTTAGGGTTGGCCCCTAGGATCAGGGAGAGAATAATGCGTGCTTTGCGTAAATGGAGATCGCCAGCCCCATGTGGTTTCGCAACCTGCTCGTCTATCGCCTCACCCAGGATGTCCCCTTCAGCGCCGAAATGCTGGAAGCAGCGTTGACGGCTAAGCCGGCCCGCCCCTGCGCCAGCCAGGAACTGGCGACCTATGGCTTCACTGCCCCCTTCGGCAAGGGAGAGGACGCGCCCCTGGTCCACGTCAGCCAGGACTTTATGCTGATTGCGGCACGCAAGGAGGAACGCATTCTACCCAGTAGCGTGGTGCGGGATGCACTTCAGGAAAAGGTCGAGGAAATCGAGACCGAGCAGATGCGCAAGATCTATAAGAAGGAGCGCGACCGGCTTAAGGAAGAGATTGTCCAGACCTTTCTGCCGCGTGCCTTTATCCGTCGCGCTATCACCTTTGCGGCGATCATGCCCAAGCAGGGCTTGATCCTGGTCGACACTGCCAGCGCCAAGAAGGCCGAAGACCTGCTCTCCACCTTGCGCGAAGCCATCGGCTCTCTGCCAGTGCGTCCGCTGGGCGTGAAGATAGCGCCGAGCGCCACCCTCACCGGCTGGCTCAAAGCTCAGCAGGCTGCCGCGGACTTCCATTTGCTAGACGAATGCGAGCTGCGCGATACCCACGAGGATGGCGGTGTAGTCCGCTGCAAACGCCAAGACCTGACCGGCGAGGAGATCCAACTGCACTTAAGCACCGGCAAGCAGGTCACCCAGCTCGCACTAGCCTGGCAGGACAAGCTGTCCTTCCTCCTTGACGACAAGCTGACGATCAAACGGCTACGTTTCGAGGAGTTGCTGCAGGAGCAGGCTGCACAGGACGGCGGTGACGACACCCTCGCCCAATTGGATGCCACCTTTATCTTGATGATGATGACTTTTGCCGACTATCTCCCGGCGTTGCTCGAGGCCCTGGGCGGAGAGGAAACGCCCCAGGGGCTTTGACCCTTAGCGACTGGCGCCGGCCCCTCTTACCGGCAGCCAGTCATGCAGGATACTGCCTAGGTTCTGTTGACGTATCAGCGCAGCCATAGCAAAACAGCCGCAAAAGCCAGCATTCCCTTGAAATGGCTGGCCCTCTTCTCATAGCGAGTGGTGATCCGCCGGTAGTGCTTCAGCTTGCCGAACAGGCACTCGATCACGTGCCGCTCCTTGTAGAGATGCCAGTCGCAGGAGCGTTGCTCGATGCGGTTCCGTCTGGCGGGAATGACGGCCTGGATCTGGCGCTCCTTCAGCCAGGCCAGAAGCGGGTTGGCGTCATAGCCCTTGTCGGCCAGCAGTGCCGACGTGGCGATCCCCGCCATGAGTGGGATCGCCTGGCTGATATCGGCCGCTTGGCCTTCCGTCAGGATGAAGCGAATCGGTAACCCCAGCGCATCGGTCAACACATGGATCTTGCTGCTGAAGCCTCCTCGCGAACGCCCCAGTGCCTCCTGGGCCGCAGTACTGCTGGCCGCCCCGGCTGCACAGGCATGGGCACGCACGACGGAGCTGTCGATGCAGACGTGCTGAAGGTCGGCGTCCCGAGCCAGTACCGAGTGAAGCCGGTCCCAGATGCCGAGCCGGCACCAGCGGGTGAAGCGTTTGAAAACGCTGTTCCAGGAGCCGAGGCAACGAGGCAGCATCCGCCATTGAGCGCCGCTGCGTAGTATCCAGAGCACCGCCTCGACAAAGCGGCGACAGCCGAGAGTACGGGTCAGCCGGATCCCCTTCGTGGCGCTCAGCAGACTTTGGATACGGGACCCGTCGGTATCGCTCAGACGGCTTCTGTCAGTCATGGCAAAAGCCCAGTTTTAGCACTGGGCTTGCGTCAACAGAACCTAGGGCAACTACCGCCCCATTACAACTTCGCAGTTCGCGTATAGGCCAGAGCAGCGCAGAGCGACATCGCAGAGGCCACCGAGTAGCCAAGCGGAATCTACAAGCAGGCTGGTTAAAAAGACCCTCTCATTGCAAGGCTTCGGAACGCGCGAATAACATCGCTCACGCCTGGGCACTGGCATTGAAAGTGGCGAACCTGAGCCCGGAACCCCGTCAGGCTGCGAGAGCGTGCCGTGGTTTTCCGCAGTGTCCGACCACGCCATCGACGGCGAAACTGCGCAAGCATGCCTGGCCGGCCATTTCATGGCCAACTAGAGCCTGTTATTAACCCGTTCGTTTCTTGATCAGCCGAGTGTTGCCAAGGCCTTGAGAGCAGTCGGCAACATCAGGCAAACAAAGGCTATGAAGTGAAAGCCCGCCAGCGTCGAGGCCAGGCGCTCGTAATCCCGACTCAGTCTTCGAAAGCGGGCCATCCAGCCGAAGCTGCGCTCGACCACCCAGCGCCGGGGCAGCAGGATGAAGCCCTTCTTCGCTTCCGTGTGCTTGATCACTTCCAGCTGGATGCCATGCGCCTCTGCCTGTCGGGCCGCCGACTCGCCGCTGTAGCCCTGGTCGGCGAAGGCAACCTCCACCGCCTCACCGGTCACCCGCTGCACCTGCTCGGCGAGGGCGGCCACCTGGGCGCGGTCCTGTTCGTTGGCGGGCGTCACCCGCAGGGCGAGCAACTGCCCCAGCGTATCCACGGCCATATGCACCTTCGAGCCCTTGCGGCGTTTGGCCCCGTCATAGCCGGCCCGTGCGCCGCTTTCCGGCGTCGACTGCAGGGTGCGGCTGTCGAGGATCACGGCGCTGGGCTGAGCCTTGCGCTTGTCCGCCACCCGGATCAACTCGCGCACATCATGCAGCAGTTCCTCGAAGACGCCGGCCTCGATCCAGCGTCGGGTCTGCTGATACACCACCTGCCACGGCGGCAGATCATGCGGCATCTGCCGCCAGAGCAGGCCGCCGCGGACGATGTAGCGCAGGGCATTGAAGACCTCGCGCAGGCTGTGGACACGATGGGCGGAGGATTCGGGCATCAGCGCCAGATAGGGCGCCACGAAGGCCCACTCCTCATCGCTGACATCGGTGGGGTAGGGTTTTCGGGTTAACTGCAAACGATAACCAAAGCAGTGGTTAATAACAGGCTCTAGGCACGAGCCAACCGCCCGAATAGCTCGTCCATCGGGACTGCGCCCAAGTGCTGTCGTGCCTACACAGGGCGCAGGTGTCAGACCGTTGCCTTCGGACAATATGATCCCGACCAACGACTGCATCTCATCAAAAATTTTTAACGAGATGTTCATCAATCAGTCCTGCCGGTCATAGAAGCAGTAAACACGACAGAGTGAAAAAAAGACTTACAGGTTGACTGGTAGGTCTACTCCCGCTGTATTGCGGCCGCCCCGAGCAGCGTCAGCCCGCAGAGGGTCATGGAACGTGCAGATCAAGCAAGCCATGAAAAACACGCCGCCCCTGCAAAACAGTCAGACGGCAAAGTAGCGGCCATTTTCGCCGAAATCTTAAAATAAATTTAAGACCCTGCCACCTTACGGAGCATCTCTTAAATATCTGTCGAAAAGCTCCGACGGATACAGGAGAAGGGTGCGACAGATTTCCACAAGCGACAGCAGGTCGCTTGCTACCTTGGTCGCAAACTGCGAATCACGGGATGTTTTGCTGCAAGACTTCCGACTCCCGGACGATTTTTCGCCATTGCCGAAAATGCTCGGCAAGCCAACACTTGATGTAGTCAAGTCGCCCAGGGAGCTACTGTTTTGTTTGGAGCTAACATGTCGTTGTCCATCGGTGTGATCGCCCTGGCTGCTTTGGCCTACATGGCAACACTCTTCGCCATCGCCTTCTACGGGGACCGCCGCAACGCGCCTCTGCCGCCACGCATGCGCGCTTGGGTCTACAGCCTTTCGTTGGCCGTTTACTGCACCAGCTGGACTTTCTTCGGTGCAGTCGGCCAGGCCACCGAACAGCTCTGGGATTTCCTGCCGATCTACCTCGGTCCGGTACTGCTGCTGCTCTTCGCGCCATGGATGCTGCAGAAAATGGTGATGATCAGCAAGCAGGAAAATATCACCTCCATCGCCGACTTCATTGCCGCGCGCTATGGAAAGTCCCAACCGCTGGCGGTGGTGGTCACCCTCATCTGCATGGTCAGCGTGCTCCCCTACATCGCCCTGCAACTGAAAGGCATCGTGCTCGGCGTCAACCTGCTGATTGGCGCCGGACCGGACAGTACCGGTACCCGCGCCCAAGACACGGCGCTGGTGGTAACCATGTGCCTGGCACTGTTCACTATCCTGTTCGGCACCCGCACCCTGGATGTCACCGAACACCATCGCGGTATGATGCTGGCCATTGCCTTCGAATCGCTGGTCAAGCTGTTCGCTTTCCTGGCAGTCGGCGCCTTCGTCACCTTCGGCCTGTACGACGGCTTCGACCATCTGCTCGACGAGGCCAAGGCGGCCCCGCAGCTAGCTGAATTCTGGGATAAGGGGACGAATTGGCCGGCATTGCTGGTGCAGACCGGCGTAGCGATGATGGCAATAGTTTGTCTGCCGCGACAGTTCCACGTAACAGTGGTTGAGAATACCGAGCCACACGATCTGCGCTTGGCTCGCTGGGTATTTCCCCTGTATCTGCTGCTCGCCGCCCTTTTTGTGATCCCGATTGCTCTGGCCGGCCAGCTGCGCCTGCCGCCCGGGATCATCCCCGACACCTTCGTGATCAGCCTGCCCCTGGCCGAACATCACCCGCTGCTGGCACTGCTGGCCTTCATCGGCGGCGCCTCGGCGGCCACCGGCATGGTCATCGTCGCCAGCGTGGCGCTCTCCACCATGCTCTCCAATGACATCATGCTCCCTTGGCTGCTGCGCCACAAAAGCACCGAGCGCCCCTTCGAGGCCTTTCGTCATTGGATGCTCAGCGTGCGTCGGGTCAGCATCGTCGGCATTCTGTTGCTGGCCTATGTCATCTATCGCCTGCTTGGCCCTACCACCAGCTTGGCCACCATCGGCCAACTCGCCTTCGCCGCGATCTCCCAACTGACGCCGGCCATGCTCGGTGCGCTGTACTGGAAACAGGCTAACCGCCGCGGCGTATTCGCCGGCCTCGCCACCGGTGCGCTACTGTGGAGCTATACCCTGGTCGTGCCGTTGATCTCCCAGCGCATGGGCTGGTCATTGAGCGAACTCCCCGGCCTCGAGTGGCTGGGAAGCCGGCCGCTGGGCCTGCCAATCACCTCGATCACGCTGGGGATGCTGATTTCGCTAGCCGGCAACTGGGCAGTCTTCGCCAGCGTATCCATGCTTTCGCGCACCCGGGTTTCCGAGCACTGGCAGGCCAGTCGCTTCGTCGGCCAGGAAATCAACCGGCGTTCCGGCGGACGGTCTCTACTCGCGGTACAGGTGCAGGATCTGCTCGAGCTCGCCTCGCGCTTCGTCGGCGAAGAACATGCGCGCCGCAAGTTCCAGCGCTTCGCCCAGCGCCAGGGCAAGGAATTCAATCCCAACCAGGCAGCGACCAGCGAGTGGATCGATCACACCGAGCGCCTGCTCGCCGGCGTGCTCGGTGCATCGTCGACCCGGGCGGTAGTCAAGGCCGCCATCGAAGGACGTGAAATGCAAGTCGAGGATGTCGTGCGCATCGTCGACGAGGCCTCCGAGGTGCTGCAGTTCAACCGGGCCCTGCTGCAAGGGGCCATCGAGAACATCACCCAAGGCATCAGCGTGATCGACGGCTCCCTACGGCTGGTGGCCTGGAACCGCCGCTACCTGGAACTCTTCAACTACCCGGAAGGCCTGATCTACGTCGGCCGACCGATCGCCGACCTGATCCGTTACAACGCCGAGCGCGGACTGCTCGGCCCGGGCGATGTCGAGGAACATGTTAGCAAGCGGCTGTACTGGATGCGCCTGGGCACTCCGCACACCTTCGAACGACTGTTCCCCAACGGCCGGGTCATCGAGCTGATCGGCAACCCGATGCCCGGCGGCGGCTTCGTCACCAGCTTCACCGACATCACCGAATTCCGCGAAGCCGAGCGGGCGCTCAAGGAAGCCAACGAGGGCCTCGAGCAACGCGTGGTCGAACGGACCCGGGAACTCTCCAAGCTGAACCAGGCGCTGGTCGAGGCCAAGGCCCATGCCGAATCAGCCAACCAGTCGAAGACCCGCTTCCTCGCCGCAGTCAGCCACGACTTGATGCAGCCGCTCAACGCCGCGCGGCTGTTCGCTGCGTCCCTCGCTCATCAGGACCCAGCCCTGCCGCCTGAGGCGCAGAAACTGGTGCAGCACCTCGACTGCTCGCTGCGCTCGGCCGAGGATCTGATCACCGATCTTCTGGACATCTCCCGCCTGGAAAGCGGACGCATCACTCCGGAACGCACCAACTTCCCCATCGCCGACCTGTTCGACCCCTTGGGTACCGAGTTCAAGGCACTGGCCCGCGAACAAGGCATCGACTTCCACCTGCGCGGCAGCAAGCTGCGTATCAACAGCGACATGAAACTGCTGCGCCGGGTGCTGCAGAACTTTCTCACCAACGCCTTCCGCTATGCCAAGGGCCATGTGCTGCTGGGTGTGCGCCGCCAAGGCGACCAGCTGCGCCTGGAGGTCTGGGACCGCGGCCCGGGCATTCCGGAAGACAAGCGCCAAGAGATCTTCGAGGAATTTAAGCGTCTGGATAGTCATCAGACCCGAGCGGAAAAAGGCCTGGGCCTTGGCCTGGCAATCGCCGATGGACTCTGCCGCGTACTCAACCATCGACTGGAAGTACGCTCCTGGCTCGGCAAGGGCAGCGTATTCAGTGTCACCGTTCCGTTAGCCCGCAACGTCGTCCCCGCCGCCAGCACCAAGCCCGACGGTACACTGCCGCTCAATACCCATGCACTTGCCGGTGCCCAGGTGCTTTGCGTGGACAATGAGGACAGCATCCTCACCGCCATGCACAGCCTGCTCTCGCGCTGGGGCTGCCAGGTATGGACGGCGCGCAATCGCCTGGAATGCGAACAGTTGCTGGAAGGCGAGCTGAGCCCGCAGGTAGCGCTGGTCGACTATCACCTCGACCAGGGCGAAACCGGCACCGAACTGATGGCTTGGTTGCGTACCCGCCTCGGCAAACCCCTGCCGGGCGTGGTGATCAGTGCCGACGCGCGTCCCGAAACCGTGGCCAAGATCCACGCCACCGGCCTCGACTACCTGGGCAAGCCGGTCAAGCCGGCAGCGCTGCGCGCCCTGCTCAGCCGTCACTTGGCACTGCGTTGAACAAAACGCGACCGCGAGCATGCCTGCCTGCGGTCGCGACCTCGACCAGCATCTTCTCATCCTGCCATGAGTATCGGCATGCCCAGCAACCCCGACGTCCTCCTCAACCTGACCGTCGCCCTAGGCGTCGGCCTGCTGATCGGCACCGAGCGCGGCTGGAGCGCTCGCGACACCGACGACTCGCACCTGGCTGCCGGCATTCGCACCTTCGGCCTGAGCGGGCTGCTCGGCGGCCTGGGCATGCTATTCAGCGAAAAACTGGGCCTGGCTGCCTGGATAGCCCTACTGCTGGTGTTCGGCCTGCTGGTGATAACGGGTTACCTCGGCGACCTACGCACCACCGGCGATCAAGGCATGACCAGTGAAATCGCCATGTTGCTGACCTTTCTGCTCGGCAGCCTGGCCTTGACCACTGACCATCAGGCACTGGCGGCAGCCGGTGCGGTGGTGGTGGCCCTGCTGCTCAGCCTCAAGGAAGCCCTGCATGCCGCACTGCGCCGGCTGACTGCTCAGGAGCTGTCCGGCATGTTGAAGCTGCTGTTCATTTCCGTAGTACTGCTGCCGGTGCTACCGAATCGCGGTTATGGCCCTTGGCAGGCGTTCAACCCTTACGAAACCTGGTGGATGGTGGTGCTGATCGCCGCCATCGGTTTTGCTGCCTATATAGCGATCCGCCTGGTTGGCACCCGCCATGGGCTGCTGCTCACCGCCCTGCTCGGCGGAATGGTGTCCTCCACGGCGATGACCCTGACTCTGTCCCGCCTGCACCAGCAGGCACAATTGCACCGCCTGCTCGCCTGCGGCCTCCTGGCGACCTCGGCGCTGATGTTCCCGCGAGTGCTGCTAGAAGTCGGACTGATCAACCCCAGCCTGCTGACCACCCTGCTCTGGCCAATGGGCGTCACCACCTTGGTCTACGCCGGGGGCGCCCTTTTTCATTACTACAACTCCGCCCATGAATCGACAACCGGCGGCGAACCGCCGCTACAGAATCCTTTCGAGCTGGGACCGGCGCTGCGCTTTGCCGCCTTGCTGGTGCTGATCCTTTTCCTGGTGGAAGCAGGCCGCTACTGGCTGGGCGATGCCGGAATCTATCTGGTAGCACTACTGGCCGGACTGACCGACGTGGATGCGATTACCCTATCGCTGGCCCGCAAGGCTCTGGGTGAACTGGACAGCCGGGTAGCAGCGCAAGGCATTTTCATCGCTACCATGAGCAACAGTCTGGTCAAAGGGGGACTGATCGCCATGATCGGCGGCTCCCGAATGGCCCTGCTCAGCCTGCCAGTGATGGCAGCTGGTCTGCTCGCCGGGCTGGCGACACTCTGGCTGCAATGAAGCGACACGGGTAGGTACCGGCTCTGGAACGCTCCAGACAGTAGCCGATTGGAGTACTCGCCGGAAACCACAGAGGTTATGGGGGCAGCCCCAAGACAGGCTGGCGGAAAGCCCCGAGCCCTTCAGTTGAAGTCACCAAGCAGTCGCAGGGCCTCGTCCGAGCCTTGGGCTGCTGCCTGCTCCAGCCAGTAGCGTCCCTGCTGCATTTCCAACAGTCCTGCTTCACAGCAATGGCGACCGAGCTCAAGCTGTGCCTGAATATCGCCGGCGCGTGCAGCCTGGCGCAGCAGCTCGAGACCGAAGCGACGATCACGAGGCGTGCGGCAGTCACGGCAAAGCAATTGGCCAAGACGGCTCTGGGCGGCCACCACCCCCTGGCGCGCCGGCTGCTTGAGCAGATGTCCAGCGAAACGCTTGGCGCTGTGGGTCTTGCCGATACCCGGACTATCCAGCAGCCAGGATGCTACCCTAACCGGCAGACGCATCTGGACACTGGCAGGCGAAGAAGACTGGGCACGAACTCTCATGGCAAACAGCAGGCTCATTTTGAGAAGGCGCGCACTGTACTCCTTTTTGTCGCAGAGTAAAGACCTGCCAAAGCGAAGCAAAGGAGTTACACAGGCCTTGAGGGAAATCCACAGAAGCTGTGGATAACACAGTGGACAAAAGCCTCTCGCCTTTTCCAAGAGTCGATGCCTCCTGGCCTCGACTTGAACTGATGCTTTTTTCGCCAGAAAAATTTCTTGATTTTCATGTAATTAGATGCACTGCGCAGGACATGGATCAGCAATCCGAAACCGTCTTAAATGGACCTTGACGATATTCTTTATCGATCAGACGCAAACACGCAGCTTGATCTTGCTCCACGGAACGCCACCCTTGCCGAAACCAGACCGGCAAAGGAGTCCGTGGATGACGGCTCGCCATCCAAGATAGCCCCGCGCCGGACGTATCGTTTTGCTCGATGTGCTCCTGATCATCACCCTGACCTAAGGCAACCATCGCCGGCAGCAGTTCCTGCATGCCCAAGGTATCGAGCGAATTTCCTGGTAAAGCCTGCGCTTAACTGTCAACAGAGTAAGCATCCCCCGGCTTTGCCAAGGGGCACTTGCTACCCATCTCCACCTGCGAGTAGCCGGCCAGCTTGGCCGCGAACGCCTGCAGCTGGCCCTCGACAAAGGCTAACGCCTCAGCCTGGCTGAGCGAACGCCTGCTGCTGGTCATCGGAGCGGCAGGCATATGCATTGAGCAAGGCCGGCCGGACAATCGCACCCCCGGCATATTGCAGTTCCGCTCCGCAAGGATCCACGCCTTGGCACGTGCCAATCCGGCCATGCAGTTGCTAGCCAACGCCCTGGGAGACCTCCATTTCAGCTGGCTGTCCAGTGATCTCGTTATGATGAACAGGGCAGAATAAACATGAGCCTGCGTCTCGAAGGACGTAACCCTGATTTGGAAAAAGGTCGGCCAATCCACTTGAACATTGACTTGAAAGAGAACATTCCAGCCTTACTCTGACCAGTCTGCAACTCACTCACCGCATCAGCGATAGAATTCAGCAACGCGCCCAGTAGGGTCTTCGAAAAAATCGCGGCGTCCTCTGCCGAGAGAACCGCATGCGCCTGTGCCATCCGCTTGCCACCCCGCTGCTGGGCCTGCTGGTTTCCGCCTATCTGCACACAGTGCGGTTGGCTATCCCTGAGGAGCCAATCAATATCGGCTTCAATGTAAAGATCTAGCACTAGAGCTATATCAAGGAGGTAAAGCCATAGATGGCATAATCGGCAAGAATAGCAGCCTGCTCTAAGGAGATTTCCATGAGAGTCTATGCATGCATCGCAACTTTGCTGGTCGTGCTGGACCTTTCCTTGCCGACCTTGGGGGATGAACCTCACCGAGGTCCTAAATGTGCTCTCCAGCACCAAGACTCACGGACAACTGAGCGAAATGCCCAATGGCTATCTTGGCGCGATCAACGCAGGCGGTTCAGCCGTGGGGGATCGCCCCGCTCATCAAGCAGATGCAGACGCGCCGTGCCGACCAGCGCCTGATCAGGGAAAACGGTATCCAATTGGGTGACATGGAAGCCATTGCCGGATAGAAAGCCTTGGTGAAGACTCCGAGCGGTCAGTACATACAGCTCAACTGCAAATGGATACGCAAATGAATCCATCCGAAGAGGTCTCGCCAACACTTGCGGCCCATGATCTTGAGCAGATCACGGCAACCACTTTGCAACACTATGCGGCATCCGCCGAAACCTTCCGCGAGGATACCCGCAATCATGACGTAAGCCAGAACATCACCGCCTTGCTGCGCCACATCAAGGTACCACCACCCCTCGTCATTCTTGACTTCGGTTGCGGTCCAGGGCGTGATCTCAAGACCTTTCGCAGCCTCGGCCACCAGCCTATAGGCTTGGACGGCTGCCCCCGCTTTGTTGAAATGGCCCGCGCTGACTCAGGCTGCGAGGTCTGGCAACAGGACTTTCTGCAACTCGATCTGCCGGCTGAGCACTTCGACGGCATTTTTGCCAATGCTTCGCTATTTCATGTCCCCACCCAGGAACTGCCCCAGGTGCTCGGCAAGCTATACGCGGCGCTCAGGCCCGGCGGCGTGCTGTTCAGCTCCAATCCACACGGGCATAACGAAGAGGGTTGGAATGGCAACCGCTATGGCAGCTATCACGACCTCAAAGCCTGGCACCACCACTTGGAGGCAGCCGGTTTTGTCGAGCTTGAGCACTACTACCGCCCAAGAGGCCTGCCGCGCGACCAACAACCTTGGCTTGCCAGCGTCTGGCGTAAGCCAAGAAGCCGACGAGACCCGCACGACTCAGGAAGTGGCACCGCCTGATTCGCATGACCGCCCCAGCCGGTGAACAGCCTTCAGCGACACGGAGGCAAGGCAACTGAAGAGCCTTGAGAAACAGGCGAATTCGGAAGCGCCCAACTGGTCGGATAGTTGGTTGATGGCCACGGCGCTACAGACCGGTTGTACGGATCTGCAAATGATTATCCAGTCACGCCACTACAGGAGCCGTCGAGGCCAGTACATAATCGATCCTACTCTTGAAAAAATGAAATCTGAAACAGGAAAAGGAGGATCCAAGACGTACAAAGTCGCTATCACCACCCCAATAGGCCTCTTTGGCAATGCAATGGCGAAGTTACCCATAAAAAATGTAAGGAAATTACAGTAACTACCCCAATGTCTCGATTCGTATACAATACAAAGGACTCTTCAGTAAATGTTATCCCTGATACGAATCAGATTTCGTTTTTCATGATGAAATCCAGCCAGGTCGACATGCATGAAGTGGGTCTCATGCCGACAACGGTCTAGAATAACGAAAACATACGTTGTTGAAGCTCCGTTGCCCTATAAGTATGAACTTGCGTGCTCCCATACACGGGATAGGCGCTCAAATCCATAATGGCAACTTTTCCATGCTCAATGTTTAGAATTGACGGGTAAGCCCATTGAACTCACAGCAAATTACCGAAGCTGAAATGCGCGAAGCATTAGGTCTCGCACCAGCAAAGCCTACGCCGGAAAAACGCAAGCACCCTTCCAGCTACATTCTCGTAGAGTTGAGTGTACGTAAACTGACTGGAGGCCCAGCTTTTAGGTTCGAGTACAAGTCTCGTTCGCTCAGCACCTTGGAAGCGAAACTCGAAGCAGAAAAGGCCGTCCGCAAGAAAGGACTTGAAGTCTGGGCCGTGCTTGATGTCCGGCAGGTCAGCGAGTAGATAAGAAAATCTCGCGATCTTTCGAGGGCCACCGGACGGCCTGCCAGTGGCCGCAGAAGAGCTAGCGGAGTCTCGAGCCGACGCCTATCAGCAAAGAGGAGTTAGCCGATACCCGCATAGTTTGCTCGGATCGAAACAAAGAGCAGAGCAACTCTGCAAGCAATAAAAAAGCCTTGCAGCTGAAAACTGCAAGGCTTCTAAATATGGCGGGGAGATAGGGATTCGAACCCTAGGTACCCTTGCGGATACAACGGATTTCGAATCCGTCCCGTTCGACCACTCCGGCATCTCCCCCTAGGCGGCGCGCATGATACCAGCTTGAATCTCTTTGGCGAACCCCCTGTATGGAATTTTTGTATATATTCAGGATATTGGCTCGCTCTGACAAAAGTCGTGGCGAAGCGGCAGGCCAATCGATCAGGAAGCCAGGCGAGTCAGCGCCTCACGGTATTTATCAGCCGTTTTCTGCGCCACCGCCAGCGGCAATGACGGTGCCGGCGGCCGCTTATTCCAGCCGGTAGACTCCAACCAGTCACGCACGAACTGCTTATCGAAGCTTGGTGGGTTCTGCCCTTCTACATAGCAATCGGCTGGCCAGAAGCGACTGGAATCAGGGGTCAACACCTCGTCCATCAAGGTCAGAGTACCATCTTTATCCAGACCAAACTCAAACTTGGTGTCGGCGATTATAATGCCACGAGTAGCAGCGTACTGGACGGCAGCGCTGTACAGCGCAATGGCAGTATCGCGCACTTTTACTGCCAACTCCTTGCCTATAATGGCTTCACACTGTGCGAAAGTGATGTTTTCGTCATGATCACCCACTGCCGCTTTGGTCGAAGGAGTGAAGATCGGCTGCGGTAGCTTGGCTGCCTCTTTCAATCCAGTAGGCAACGCGATGCCGCAGACAGTGCCGCTTTTCTGATACTCCTTCCAGCCGGAACCAGCAATATAGCCTCGCACGATGGCCTCAATCGGCACCGGCTTGAGACGCTTGACAACTACCGCCCGCCCAGCAACTAACGGTAGTTCAGCGACCGGAACCACTTCCTCGATCCGATCACCGGTGAAATGGTTCGGTACTATGCCGGCCAGCTTGTCGAACCAGAAATTGGAAATGGCGGTGAGAATCTTGCCCTTGTCTGGAATCGGCTCGGCAAGAATCACATCGAAAGCCGATAGCCGATCGCTGGCCACCATCAGCATGCGCTGGGCATCAATTTCATAAAGATCACGGACTTTGCCCGAATAGATCTTCTTCAGACTCAGGGTGGAGGGTGTGCTCATCGCATTTTTCCGTCTTTATCAAACGAAACAGGCGAAACCAAGAAGGCTTCGCCCATTGATTCGTAGCATTGCCAGAGGGGGTTATGGAGAATGACCACCAACAAGCAGCCATTCAGCCAAGGTGCTCTTGGAGCATGCTCAACACTCGGCGCGCCACCTCTTCCGGAGCGAAGGTATTCATATCTTTCTCCACCGTGACCTGCACCCCCTCCGGAACCCGAGTCAGGCGTACCTGATAACGCTCGGCACGCGCCTCCACGTCATCCGGGTCCTCCCCCTTGCCAAGCAGCCGCCCGAAGAAGCCTGGCTTCTCATCCTTTTCAGCCCTCTCGGCAAGGTTGATGTAATACACGCCAAGGCTACGATTGATGTCGTCGACCCGGACGTCTCCCATCTCTAAGGCACGCCCAATACTTGACCAGGCCCGGTCAAAATCGGCATCCAAGCTCAGAAGAGGATTGCCATTGCTATCCTCGGAGAGGCTGACACGGCTCGGCGCATCGAAATCACGCGCCGCCAGCAAGGAGACCGAACCACCCCGCTCGGCGCTACGCGCCAAGCTGGAGTTCAGCTCATCCAGCAGCGCAGCATCCAAACCAGCATCGCTACGACCACCCTCGGCAGTGCTGCCGGCAGGTCGCAGCGCGCTATTCACGAAAACCTCGCTGGAGTTGCGCTGAACTCCTGGCTCGACGCGCGCGCGCACACGAATTTCGCCGTCTACTGCCTGCTCGGCAGCGCGACCACTCAGGCGACGCGCCATGGGCGCAGAAAGCCCGGCGAGCGGCTGCCAAGCCGTTATGAACTCACCGAGGTTCAGATGCTCCTCGGCAATACGAAAACCATTGTCCTCGAAGAACTGCCGAAGCATCGGCCAGACTTCCGCCGGCGCACGCTGGGCTACCACCCAACGCGCATTACCGCTCTGCTGCAAGCTGAACTCGCTGGCCTCCTCCTGAGAGCCCCGCAGAGGCTGCGGACGTGGCACATCGAAATCACTAACGTCTCGTGAACTGGCCACATTCTGCGGCACCGGCAGCAGCGGGTCGAGGCGACGGATCTCGACGTTCGGCGGCAACTGCATGGGGGCAGTCTGCCGCGATCCGAGATAGTCGCCACCACGGTCGCGGAAATAACCCTTCTCTCCCCATAGCCAGCCGCAACCACTGAGTGTGGAAAAGATAACGGCAAAGGCACAAAGCCCGGCCAGTCGCTTCATGCGCAATGCTTCCTGATGAGTCAAGCCAGGGCACCGACCTGGCGGAGAGCTTGGCGCAGCGGTTCGTGGCAACTGGAGCTCAGCCAGGTCAGAGGTAGGCGAATACCTTCAGGAATCAAGCCCATCTCATGCAGAGCCCACTTCACAGGAATTGGGTTGGACTCCAGAAACAAGGCCTTGTGCAGCAGCATCAGGCGCTCGTTCATCGCCCGGGCGAGGGCTGCCTCGCCACGCATGGCCGCTGCACAAAGATCGCTCATGGCGCGCGGGACGACGTTGGCAGTCACCGAGATATTGCCTTTGCCGCCCATCAGCATGAGCTCAACGGCGGTAGGATCGTCTCCCGAATACACCAGAAAGTCCTTGGTTACACGCTCCAGCACTTCGCGGCCACGCTCCAGATTGCCGGTCGCTTCCTTTATACCAATGATGTTCGGCACCTTGGAAAGACGCTCCACAGTCTCCGGCAACATATCGCAGACAGTACGCCCAGGCACGTTGTAAAGAATCTGAGGAATGGCCACGGCTTCAGCGATGGTGCGGAAGTGCTGGTACAGGCCTTCCTGGGTGGGCTTGTTATAGTAAGGAGTCACCAGCAGGCAGGCATCAGCACCGACACTCTTGGCATTCGCCGTAAGCTCGATCGCCTCACGGGTACAGTTGGCGCCGGTACCGGCGATCACTGGAATCCTGCCATTGACCTGGTCGACCACGCGACGGATGACTTCGACATGCTCAGCGACATCCAGAGTCGCAGACTCACCCGTGGTACCGACCGCGACGATGGCATTGGTGCCCTCTTGCAGGTGGAAGTCCACGAGCTTGCCCAGGCCGTCCCAGTCCAGACCGCCCTGTGCATCCATGGGGGTGACCAGAGCCACCATGCTACCCGCAATCATGCAACCACTCCTGCCGGAAAAATGAGTCGTAATGGTACTGTCGCCATCCGCCTTGTACAAGTTGAGCACAGAGCCCAAGCATTCCCCTCGGCGTCGCTTTTCGTTACCCTTCCGGCTTTGCTCGGCGCCTCTTGCGACGACTGCCCATCGTTTAGGAAAGCTGCATGTCCACCCCTCCCGTTCGCGAACAATTCCTCGTTATCAGCGTTCTCGGCAGCACGCCCATGGAGTTGACCAACGTGCTGTGCCGTGCCAGTCAGGAAAGCCGCTGCTCGGTCGTCAGCACCCGCCTGACTCGTCACGGCGAAGTCTGTGCTCTGGTCGTGCAGGTAGCCGGCAGTTGGGACGGACTGGCACGTATGGAGACCAGCCTGCCGACGTTGGCCAAGCGTCACGACTTCACCTACAACCTGACCCGCAGCCTGCCCCTCGATAATCGACCACAAGCACTGCCCTACGTTGCCTACGTCAGTGCGGCCTATCGCCCGGACATTCTTGCCGAGCTCTGCCAGTTCTTCATTGATCACCGTGTCGAGCTGGAAAACCTTACCTGCGATACCTACCAGGCACCACAGACCGGCGGCACCATGCTTAACGCCACCCTCACTGTCACTCTGCCGGCCGGCACCCAGATCAGCTGGCTGCGCGACCAGTTCCTCGACTTCGCCGATGCTCTCAATCTCGACGCATTGATCGAGCCTTGGCGCCCCCAGACCCCCTAAGGAGCCCTCATGCCCGTCGCCCTTGAGCAGTTCGTACCCGACTTCCAGGCCCAGGCTACCGGCGGCCAGCTCGTTTCGCTCTCTGCACTTAGGGGCCGACAGGTGGTGCTGTACTTTTATCCGAAGGACAGCACGCCAGGCTGCACCACGGAAGGGCAGGACTTTCGCGACCGTCATAACGAATTTCAGGCAGCCAATACACTGATTTTTGGTATATCTCGTGATGGGCTGAAGTCGCACGAGAACTTCAAGAATAAGCAGGCTTTTCCCTTCGAGCTGATCTCTGACAAGGAGGAGCAGATTTGCCAGCTGTTCGGGGTAATTAAGCTGAAAAAGTTATATGGCAAGGAATACCTGGGCATTGATCGCAGCACTTTCCTGATTGATCGGAATGGTGTGCTACGCCAAGAATGGCGTGGCGTGAAAGTACCTGGTCATGCCGATGCGGTGCTGGCTGCCGCCCAAGCTTTGAATCAGCTCGCCTGAGCCCAACCGGGCCGGCAGCTCAGCATCACGCCTTGCGCAACCAGTAGCGAAAGAGGCCGCCTTCAGCCTCCTCACGAAGCAGGCAATGACCGGCCAGCTTGGCGAAGGCACGGAAATCTCTCTGCGAACCGGGATCCGTCGCCGTCACCTTGAGCACCGCCCCGGAGGGCAGGCGGTTCAGCTCCAACTTGGCCTTGAGCAAGGGCAACGGACAATTTAAACCGCGGGCATCCAACTCGGCGTCGCAGGCGTCGACTAGCCATTCGATATCGGTCATAGAACTCTCCAGAAAAGGCCCAAAGGATACCCAAGCCGACAAAGACCTGACCAGCCGCGTACCGCGCTCCTAATGACGTCCACGCGCCTAAACTTGAATGGATACATGAATGTTGAACGTCAGAACCTGCCGCATGAAGCTCTTGCGCCCGAACCTCCTAATTCTCGCCTGCCTCTTCACCCCCTCGGCACAGCCAGCGACAGCGACCTGCCGTCGCTGGGCGATGCCAGCTCGGCCATCGTCTCCCCCGAACAGGAACACCAGCTCGGCCGCGCCTGGCTGAGCCTGCTGCGCGGGCAAGTTCCCCATCTGTCCGATGCACAACTGAAAGATTATGTTGAAACCAGCGTCTACCGCCTGAGCGAAACCAGCCAAGTGCAGGACCGGCGCCTGGAGTTCGTCCTGCTCGATAGCCCGCAGCTGAATGCCTTCGCCGCACCCGGCGGTATCATTGGCGTGAATGGCGGCCTGTTCCTCTATGCACAGACCGAAGCCGAATATGCCGCCGTGCTTGCCCACGAACTGGCGCACCTTTCTCAACGCCATTTTGCTCGAGGCATCGAAGCCCAACAGCGCCTCCAGTTGCCCATGATGGCCACCATGCTTGCCGGTATCGTCGCCGCCGCGGCAGGTGCAGGCGACGCCGGCATGGCAGCCATTGCTTCCAGCCAAGCGGCGGCAATGCAGGAAATGCGGCGCTTCTCCCGCCAGAACGAGCAGGAGGCCGACCGTATCGGCCTGCTCAACCTGGAAAAGGCCGGCTACGATCCACGCGCCATGCCAAGCATGTTTGAACGCCTGATGCGCCAGTACCGCTACGACGCCAAGCCGCCGGAATTTCTCCTGACCCACCCTGTCACCGAGTCGCGCATCGCCGACACCCGCAATCGCGCAGAGCAATACCGCATTGGCGGCCGTCAGGATGACCATCGTTACCAGTTAATGCGCGCCCGCGTACAGCTCACCTATGAGCAGACTTCCGGCATGGCAGTGAAGCGCTTTCGCGCTCAGCTTGATGAAAACCCGAAATCCACTGCCGCGCGCTATGGCCTGGCACTGGCCCTGACCAAAAGCGGCCAGCTCAATGAAGCTCGGGAAGTACTGCAACCGCTACTGAACAAGGCCCCCAGCGATATCGATTACAACCTCGCCGCAGTAGCCCTAGATATCACGGCCAACCGCCTCCAGGATGCCGAGATGCGAGTCAAACGCCTGCTTGACCTTTACCCAGGCAACTACCCGCTGCGGCAGACCCAGATTGATCTACTGCTCAAGCAGAATCAGCCGGCGCTAGCAGAGAAGGTGCTCAACGAGCTGCTTGCTAGACGCCCCCAAGATCCGGACGTCTGGTACATGGCTGCTGAAGTCCGCGGCTTGTCCGGCGATATCATTGGCTTGCATCAAGCCCGCGCCGAGTACTTCGCGCTGGTCGGCAATTATGATCAGGCCATCGAGCAATTGGACTTTGCTAAACGCCGCGCCAGCAGCAACTTCCAGCTGGCCGCGCGCATGGATGCCCGGCAGCAGGCCTTGAAGGAAGAAAAGAAGATGGTCGAAGAAATGCTGCGCTGACCGACAGAAAGAAAAATCCCGACGACTCGCACCGGGACTTTCAGCATGAACAGCCATAGCTTCGCTCAGGCATTGCCGGCCTGCTTCAGGCGGGCGGCATGGGTGAAGTCAAGCATGCGCGCAAGAGGCTTCACCGCCCTCGGGATCAGTGCCGGATCGACAAAAATCTCGTTAATGCCGTCACGCAGACTGGTCAGGGTGCGCTCAAGAGTATTCATCGCCATCCACGGACAATGCGCACAACTGCGGCAGGCTGCCCCATTCCCAGCAGTAGGCGCTTCGACGAAGCGTTTGTCTGGGCAGAGTTGCTGCATCTTGTAAAAGATTCCGCGGTCAGTAGCGACAATGAAAGTGGAATTTGGCAGCGTCTGTGCTGCCTTGATCAGCTGGCTGGTCGAGCCTACTGCATCGGCCAGCTCGATCACCGCCTCCGGAGATTCCGGATGGACCAATACTGCAGCTTCGGGATAGAGCTGCTTCATATCGAGCAGCTGCTTGGCCTTGAACTCCTCATGGACAATACAAGCGCCGTCCCAGAGCAGCATGTCAGCGCCGGTCTCGCGCTGGATGTAACGCCCCAGATGGCGATCCGGAGCCCAGATGATCTTTTCGCCGTTATCCATCAGGCTTTCGACGATTTCCAAGGCGCAACTGGAGGTTACCACCCAGTCTGCTCGCGCCTTGACCGCCGCGGAGGTATTGGCATAGACCACCACAGTACGCTCGGGATGCTGGTCGCAGAAAGCGGAGAATTCATCCAATGGACAGCCCAAGTCCAGCGAGCAGGTCGCCTCCAAGGTCGGCATCAGCACGCGCTTTTCTGGATTGAGTATTTTTGCCGTCTCCCCCATGAACCGCACACCGGCGACAAGCAGCGTCTGCGCGGGATGCTGACTGCCAAAGCGGGCCATTTCCAGAGAGTCGGCAACGCAGCCACCGGTTTCCTCGGCCAGCGCCTGCAGCACAGGATCGCAATAATAGTGCGCCACCAGAACAGCATTCTGCTTGCGCAGCTCGGCAGCGATCTCACTGCGGTAATAGGCTTCCTCTTCGGCACTCAGCGGCTTGATCTGCTTGGCATCGAGATGAGCCTGGACAAGAAAGCGTTCGGAAATGTGCGTCATATTCGCTGGACCTGCAGGCACGTGCGGGAGGCGAGTATATCACCTGCAACTCAGCAACAAAGGCAGAGCAGCACTGGAAGGCGTCGCCCCGAAAGATTGGACGCTCGCGGCAACTTGAGGGAAAAGATCCGGCGCAGAACTGCGCACCCACACTCATCACACGCTGATCCAATGCTCCGTGTGATTAGTTAGCTGTCCTAAGTTTAAATGATCGCATTTCCGAGTCGAGGTGTCGCAACCAGCTATAACAGCCATATGATGAGAAGCGGTATCACGCCCAGGAATGCAGGCGCCGAAATCGACCAATCGAACCACCCAAGCAGACTGTCCGCTCAGTCACCACTTAGTTCGATTGAGACGCCTGGCATTACCGACCGCCCGCTTATGCAGTGGAGCCATGCCCTTGCCCAGCACATCGAGCATGGCAGATTGAACCGCGTGTGCCGATTTGAACCAGATATCTTTTCCACCCAGCATCGGACTCCAGATTTTCATTAGCGAAAAAGCGAGCGCTTGGTTGGCACGAAACATCTGTAGATACATGGCCAACCAAGACTCACTGAAGGCAGTTATTTTCTCTGCTCCCATCAAATGAAACTCGTGCCGGTCTTTGGTAGTTGGGCTCGAGCCAGCCATGATCATACGAGCCAAACGCTGGGCAACAACTTGAGGCACTGCCACTGCAAGCTCTACGGCTTGCCTGGAAACGTGATTTGTGCGACGACGAACCCGAGCCATACCATCCTCCACAAAGCGGACCGAAGCCAAGCTCCTGTAATCGCTTGCAGTGTATAGCAAGCAACTCTCCCAGAGAGGGCAACCCCAAGACTCTACCAGTGAGAGAGTATAGAAAATCCTATCCGACCTGCGCTTCGTTATGGGCACAAGCCCTCAGCGGGCATGGATATGGATAGCATGGAGGGAGTTGAAAAATAAGAGCCGAGCAAGTGCTCGACATTGAGGGACCACCGAGGGACCCAAAGGACCCAATACAGCAAATCGAAATGAAGAGTGGTGGGTCGTGTAGGATTCGAACCTACGACCAATTGGTTAAAAGCCAACTGCTCTACCGACTGAGCTAACGACCCAACGACGCGTATAATACTGATTTCTCTCAGGATTTCAATAGCTGCTCGAAAGAATTCAAATATAGCGAGTAGGGTCGGCAACGCCGGCTGCCGCAAAGCCAGCTGCCCTCAATCGACAGGAATCGCATTTGCCACAGGCACGGCCTTCCCCGTCGGCCTGATAGCAGGAAATCGTCAAGCCATAATCGACCCCAAAGCGCAAACCGGCTTGAATGATCTCGGCCTTGCCGAGATTCTGCAATGGCGCACGAATGCGAAAGCCCTGCCCTTCCACACCCTCTCTGGTCGCCAAATTGGCCAGCCGCTCGAAGGCCTCGATGAATGCGGGACGACAATCCGGATAGCCTGAGTAATCCACTGCATTGACGCCAATAAAGATGTCATGCGCCCCCAACACTTCGGCCCAGCCCAGCGCCAAGGCAAGAAACACAGTATTGCGCGCCGGCACATAAGTGACCGGAATACCTTCGCTCGGCCCTTCCGGCACCTTGATCGACAGATCGGTCAGCGCCGAACCACCAACTCCGTCGAGATCCAGGCCGATCACTTTGTGCTCCACCACACCAAGCTGCCGGGCGACCCGCTCGGCAGCCCGTAATTCGGCACGGTGACGCTGCCCATAATCGAAGCTCATGCTATAGCAGGCATACCCCTCGGCCTTCGCCAAGGCAACTACGGTGGCTGAGTCAAGGCCGCCGGAAAGCAGGATGACTGCTTTTTTCTCACTCATTTCGGATTGTCTCATTAGAGCTTGCAAGGCAGGAGCTTTAGGCGAACGAAAACCCCATCGCTTAGCGGCCTCGGGCATCATTCCAGAGGATCTTATGCAACTGTAGTTGCAGACGAACCGGCAGGTTGTCGGCAACGATCCAGTCCGCCAACTCCCGACTATCCAACTGACCATGACTGGGCGAGAACAACACCTCACCGACACGCTCATCCAGACGATACTCGATCACCTTGGACACCGCCCAATCATAGTCCTGCCGGGAACAGAGCACGAACTTTACCTGGTCATTGTGAGTCAGCAGACCTATGTTCTCGTAGCGATTGCGGGCTACTTCTCCGGAATCCGGGGTTTTCAGATCAAGCACCCTGCTCACCCGGCGATCAACGGCCGAGATGTCAAAGGCTCCGCTGGTTTCCAGGGAAACCGCATAGCCTGCATCACACAACTGATGCAGAAGCGCAATGGCATTTGGCTGAGCCAACGGCTCACCGCCGGTGACACAGACATAGCGAGGCTTATAGCCAGCCACGCAATCAAGGATTATGGGCAAGGAGAGAACCTCCCCGCCACTGAAGGCATAAGTGGTATCGCAATAGTGACAACGCAGGGGGCAGCCAGTGAGGCGCACGAATACCGTCGGCAAGCCAGCAGTACGCGTCTCCCCCTGCAGCGAGTAGAAGATCTCGGTAATTCGCAGGGTTTCTTGCATATCAGCCACGGGCGTGACGGCGAAACAGGCCATCCGCCTCCGTTGCGGGAAATAAAGGGGCATGGATTTTAACGAAAAACCCGCGACAGGCGCAGGTTGCTACCCAAACACTCAACGCAAATTCTGCAGATCGCGCTGAGCCAACTGGGCTGCCGAGCTGCCGGGGTACTGAGCGATGACCTGCTGCAGAGCAGATCTTGCCTTCCCCGTATTACCCAGACGACGTTCGACGTCAGCCAGCTTGTAAAGCGAGTCCGGCACCTTGGGATGTTTCGGGTAATTCTGGCTGACCCGCGCGAAGGCCTGACCAGCTCCCTGCAGGTCGCCCTTGGCCAGATTCACTTCCCCCAACCAGTATTGTGCATTGCCGGCATACTGACTGTTGGGATACTTACGCAGGAAGGCGGTGAACGCCTGGCTGGCTTTTTCGAAATCCTTGGCCTTGATCAGGTCGAAAGCCGCATCGTAATACAGCTTTTCCTTTTCCGGATCCGCAGGTCCACCACTCGCCGGAGCCTGGGTAGTTGGCGGTACGGGAGCAGAGCCGGCATCAATGGCAGCACCAGGAATGCCTTGCTGCTGGGCCGGAGCGCTTGGAGCACTGGACAGACGACTGTCGAGTTCCTGATAGCGATCCAGGCTCTCCTGCTTCAGACGCCGGATTTCGTACTGCTGCTCCTCGACCATACCACGCAGACGCGAAACCTCGTCCTGCAACTGCTGCAGTTGCAGGAACATCTCACCCTGTGCCGAGGTCGGCGCGCTCATCGCTCCCCCGGCATAGGCACCGCTCGAATCCTGTACAGCCTGCGGGTAACCGTTACTGGCGTAACCATAACCGGCAGAATTATCCACTACGGGAACCTCGGCCCACGCTGCGAGCGGCAACCCGAGCGCCAACAGGGACATGATACGGCGGCACTGTTTCATGGCGAATTACTTGCGTAGTTCGACGCGACGATTCTGCGCCCAAGACTGTTCGTCGGCACCGCTGGCAGCCGGACGCTCCTCACCGTAGGAGACCAGCTCCAGTTGGGCCGGGGATACCCCTTGCAGCACCAGATAGCGCTGAACGGCCTTGGCGCGACGCTCGCCCAGAGCCATGTTGTACTCGCGAGTGCCACGCTCGTCGGTATGACCTTCCAGCACGACGCGAGCGCCATTGCCCTTCAGATCCTTGGCGTGCACATCCAGAGCGCGCATGGCGTCCGGTCTCAGGTCGGAGCTGTCATATTCGAAATAGAAGGTCGTGATGGCGCGCAGCGAAGCCTCATCGCCACCCATGCTGCCATCGTAAGAGCCAGAGCCGGAACCATATCCCGCGGTACCGGCACCGTAGCCTGCATTCGGATCAACGCCGCCATTGGCGCCAGCGCCTTCGCCGGAAGCGTCGCCGCCCTTGGAAGAACAGCCGACGGCAACCGCCATGGCCAACGCCAGCGCGGCGAATTTACCGAATTTCAGCATTTGCATGATGGAACTCCTAAAGAAGCTCAGGTGTTGTGTGAGTGTTGGTTTGATTTGAAATGTCGCATCAGTTCAGGTACGGAGACCAGGACGGCTCGCGAACCTCGCCTTGCGCGGTAGGCAGCGGGAGCCTCACCCTGCCGTTGATCGACACGAGCATCAAGACTCCCCGGCCCTGCTGACGGGTGGCGTAGATTAACATGGTGCCATTGGGTGCGACAGTGGGCGACTCGTCCAGGCTGGTTTCCGACAGCACCCGCAGGCTGCCGCGCTGAAGATCCTGAGCTGCCACCTTGAAGTTGGTATAGCCCTCCTGGCGGTGAACCATCACCAACGTCTTTTCATCAGCCGACAGCTTCGGGTTGGCATTGTAGTTGCCTACGAAAGTCACCCGCTCGGCCCCGCCGCCGATACTCTGCCGGTAGATCTGCGGCTTGCCGGCACGGTCGGAGGTGAAATACAGGGTCTGGCCGTCAGCTCCCCAGAAAGGCTCGGTATCGATGCCCAATTGATTAGTGACCCGCTGCAACTGCCGGCTAGCCAGGTTCATTACGTAAATTTCCGGGTTTCCATCCTTGGACAGCACGAAGGCCAGGCGGGAACCGTCCGGCGAGAAGGCCGGCGCGCCGTTGAGGCCCTCGAAATTGGTGATTTGCTCGCGGCGACCGGTGTCGATGTGCTGAATGAAGATGCGCGGACGTTTCTGCTCGAAGGAAACATAAGCAATGCGCCGACCATCGGGCGCAAAGCGCGGCGACAGGATCGGCTCGCGGGACTGCAGCAAAGTCACAGCCCGCGCGCCATCATAGTCGGAGCGCTGCAAGGTATAGCGGGTGCCGCCGCCCATACGCTCGGCGGTGACGTAGAGCAGCCGGGTGGAGAAGGCCCCTTTGATGCCGGTGAGCTTCTCGAACGCTTGGTCGGCGATGTAGTGGGCCATGTCGCGCACCTGGTCGCCGCTACCGCTGACGGTGCCGGCCAGTACCTGTTGTTCGGTGGCCACATTCATCAGCGCATACTGAACCTGCAGACGGCCTCCGGCCGGGACTATGCTGCCGACTAGCACATACTGGGCTCCCAGAGCCGTCCAGTCGCGGTAGATGATCTCGCTTGCGCTGCCAGGCTGACTGATCATGTTCTGTCGGGGAATCGGCTCGAAGACACCCGAGTTGCGCAGGTCGTTACCGACAATCTCGGCCATGTCGTCGCTCATCACGCTACCGCCCTGCCAGCCGAAGGGCACCACGGCGATCGGCGTGGCACGCGCGGTACCGCTGGTTACCACCAGCGGATCGGCCGCCTGGGCGATGCTGGCCAGCAAGGCCAATCCGAGCAGGGCGAGACGAATCAGGGTATTCACAGATCCAAATCCTCAGGTTTGAAAATCATGCGCCGCTGCCGGTACTGGCTATCGAAGGTGGCGCGATCCAGTTGCCGCAGCTCAGGGATCCGGCCCACATTGCGCACTGCAGCGACGGCTGAATTGTCGAAAGGCGCGTCCCCGCTGGAGCGGGTCACCCGCGCACTGGTTATGGTGCCATCCGGTAGCATCTGGATCAGCACCTCTACGCTCATTCCATTACGAGCGGACGGCGGCCGGCGCCATTGTTGGCTGACCAGGCTGACGATCAGGTCGTCGAAACTACCGGCGACCTGATTGCCCTGGCTCTCGGCCAAGGCTTGCTGCCGCTCCGTGGTATCGGACAACAGCTCGGCCAGGGCTTGAGCCTTCTTATCCTCGGCCGCCTTGCGCGCGGTCTCCGCAGCAGCTTTCTTCTTGGCGTCTTCGGCGGCAGCCTTCTTCTTCGCCTCTTCGGCTGCCTTCTTCTTGGCTTCCTCGGCAGCGGCCTGCTTCTTCGCTTCTTCCGCCGCCTTCTTCTTAGCTTCCTCGGCGGCAGCCTGCTTCTTCGCCTCTTCCGCCGCCTTCTTCTTGGCTTCCTCGGCGGCAGCCTGTTTCTTCGCCTCTTCCGCCGCCTTCTTCTTGGCTTCCTCGGCGGCAGCCTGCTTCTTCGCCTCCTCCGCCGCCTTCTTCTTGGCTTCCTCGGCGGCAGCCTGTTTCTTCGCCTCTTCCGCCGCCTTCTTCTTGGCTTCCTCGGCGGCAGCCTGCTTCTTCGCCTCTTCCGCTGCTTTCTGCCTGGCTGCTTCAGCCATGGCCAATTTCTTCGCCTCTTCGGCGGCTTTCTCTTTGGCCTCCGCTGCGGCGGCCTGCTTCTTCGCCTCTTCTGCTGCCTTCTGCTTGGCAGCCTCTGCTACCGCCTGCTTCTTCGCCTCTTCGGCAGCCTGCTGCTTGGCAGCTGCGGCAGCGGCCTGTTGCTTCGCCTCCTCAGCTGCCTGCTGCTTGGCAGCTGCGGCAGCGGCCTGTTTCGCCGCTTCCGCCCTTCGAGCCTCCTCGGCTTTCTTTTGTTCCGATGCCTTGGCCACGGCCAGTTGCTGCTGCTCGATCTTTTTCTGCTCCATCTGCTCGGCCTCATATTGGCGAGCAGCGGTTTTCTTGGCCTCTCCGGCAATCTTCTGATTGGTCTGGGTCGTCGCCTGGCTCTGAGATTTCATTTGATACAGGGTGGCTTGGACGATCGGCCGGGCCGGCGGCAGCTCCGGTGCCATAGAGAAGCTGACGAACAGCATGGCGAAGACGAGAAGATGCAAACTGGCTGCCAGCACGACCGGCCAGAAATAGCTTTCCGAGGAAGAGCGCTCGCGCCGTTGCATCAGGGAGCCTCGGTGATCAGCCCGACATTGCCTACGTCGGCCCCTTGCAGGCCGCCCATCAGGGCCATGACCGCTCCGTAGTCGACGGACTTGTCGCCGCGCACGAAGACCTGCACCTGCTTACCCTGGCTACGCGCTTGGGTGATGATCTTGCTCACCGCATCGACCAGCTCATCCAGCCTCTGGGCAGTGTCCTGCGCGGTCTCGGTATCCACCTCGCTGCCCATGTTCCAGTAGTAGCTCTTGTCGGCCTTGATGGAGATGGTCAGCACTTGTGCATTGTTATCCTGCGGCAAGACCTCGCTGGATACCTTGGGCAGCTCGACCTTGACACCTTGATTGAGCATGGGCGCAGTCACCATGAAGATCACCAGCAGCACCAGCATCACGTCGATGTAGGGCACCACGTTCATTTCGGCGACCGGCTTGCGCCTGTTGCGAATTCTCGCCATCAGCTAGGGCCTCATGCGTCCGAAGTGTGCACCTTGCGATGCAAGATTGCCTGAAACTCGTCGGCGAAGGTGTAGTAGCGGGCAATCAGCAGCTCCCCGCGCGCGGAAAAGCGGTTGTAGGCGATCACCGCCGGAATCGCGGCGAACAGGCCGATGGCGGTGGCAATCAGCGCTTCGGCGATCCCTGGCGCCACGGTGGAGAGCGTCGCCTGCTGCACCTGAGCCAGGCCGCGAAAAGAGTTCATGATCCCCCAGACGGTGCCGAACAGGCCGATGTAGGGGCTGGTGGAGCCCACGGTGGCCAAGAACGGCAGGCTCTGCTCGAGCTTTTCCTCTTCGCGGGAAATCGCCACGCGCATGGAGCGGGACACTCCCTCCATCACGGCATCCGGAACGACCCCGGACTGCTGGCAGAGACGGGAGAACTCCTTGAAGCCGGCACGGAAGATCCGCTCCAGGCCGGAATCCGGATCCGGCTCGCTACCCGCTTGGCGATAGAGCTTGGCCAAGTCGATGCCCGACCAGAAACGCTCCTCAAAGCTGTCCAGGGATTTCCTGGCTGCGCGCAGCATATTGCCGCGCTGAAAAATCATGATCCATGAGGTGACCGAGGCGGCCACCAGGGTGAGCATGACCAGTTGCACCACTAGACTGGCGTTGCTGATCAGGCTCCACATGGACATATGGTCAACGGCGTTGGCTTCCACGCTTAGTCTCCTGCTGAAGATGGATCCGGGCCCGCCAAGGCGGCCCGCAGCGCTTCGGGAATGGCTCGGGGTTTCAAACTGTCGGCGCGCACGCAGGCCACCAGAACCCGTCCCTCGCAGAGCAGCGCATCATCCGCAGCACGTCGCACCTGCTGGTGGAAACGCAGGCTGGCACGATTCGACTCGCATACCTCCGCACTCACCAGCAGTTCGTCGTCCAGCCGCGCCGGCGCGAAATAGCGTGCCTCGCAGGAATGCACGACGAACAACAGCCCCCCTTCCGCCAGCCGGGACTGGAAGAACCCCAGCGCGCGCAGCCGCTCGGTACGGGCCCGCTCCATGAACTTGAGGTAATTGACGTAGTAGACGATGCCGCCGGCGTCGGTGTCTTCGTAATACACCCGACAACGATGGATGAACGGCGATACTCCGCTTTGCGCGCGCATACTCTAGTGCCAGCTCTCGAGGTTGCCAATCGAACGGCAAAACAATTTCCCCTCACTCGCCATCGGACGGCTCGCCGGCGAGCGGATCGACTGGCGCAGCCTCCATCCGAGCCGGCAGGTTCAGGCCGAAATGCAGATAGGCATGCCGCGTAACCACTCGTCCCCGCGGGGTGCGCATCATGTAGCCCTGCTGGATGAGGTAAGGCTCGAGGACGTCCTCGATGGTATGCCGCTCCTCGCTGATCGCCGCAGCCAGGTTGTCCACACCAACCGGACCGCCGTCGAACTTCTCGATCAAGGTCAGCAGCAGGCGCCGGTCCTGATGATCGAAGCCACGCTCGTCGACATCCAGAAGGTTCAGCGCCAGGTCGGCGATCTGTCGGGTGATTCGCCCTTCCCCACGCACCTGAGCGAAGTCCCGCACCCGACGCAGCAGGCGATTGGCGATGCGCGGCGTACCACGCGCCCGGCGAGCGATCTCGAAGGCGCCTTCGGCCTCAATCGGCAAGCCGAGAATACCAGCGGAACGACTGACGATGGTCGACAGATCGGCGACGGAATAGAACTCCAGACGCTGCACGATGCCGAAGCGGTCGCGCAGTGGATTGGTCAGCATGCCGGCGCGCGTGGTGGCGCCGACCAGGGTGAAAGGCGGCAGGTCGAGCTTGATCGAGCGCGCAGCCGGCCCCTCGCCGATCATGATGTCGAGCTGGAAATCCTCCATGGCCGGATAGAGAACTTCCTCGACCACGGGTGAGAGACGGTGGATCTCGTCGACGAACAGTACATCGCCGGACTCCAGATTGGTCAGCAGCGCGGCAAGATCGCCAGGCCGCTCCAGCACCGGGCCCGAAGTGCTCTTCAGCGACACCCCCATTTCCTGGGCGATGATGTTGGCCAGCGTGGTCTTGCCCAGCCCCGGCGGGCCGAAGATCAGGGTATGGTCGAGGGCTTCACGACGTCCCCTGGCCGCCTGGATGAACAACTCCATTTGCTCGCGCACCACCGGCTGGCCAATGTAGTCGGCCAGCTTCAGCGGGCGAATGGCCCGGTCCTGCTGCTCCTCGCGGTCGCGGCTGGCCGCGGTGATCAGACGATCGGCTTCGATCATTTAGGCCATTCCCCGCAATGCCCGGCGGATCAGTTCTTCGCTGCTCAAACCTTCCTCCTGCACGGCGGCGACCGCCCGGCTGGCCTCTTGCGGCTTGAAGCCGAGGGCGACCAGCGCGCTCAGTGCATCGCTTTCCGCGTTTGTGCCCATGACGCCTAATTGGGGCTCCAGCGCTAGCGGAGCGATGGCCGGCAAATCCTCCCAAGCCTTGAAGCGATCCTTGAGCTCGACCAGCAGGCGCTCCGCGGTCTTCTTGCCCACACCGGGCACCCGGGTCAGCGCCTTGGTATCGCCAGCCTGCACGCAACGCACCAACTCGTCCAGTTCCAAGCCGGACATCAGCGCCAGCGCCAACTTGGGCCCGACGCCATTGAGGCGGATCAGCTCACGGAACAGCTCGCGCTCACGCTTCTCGCAGAAGCCGTAGAGCAAATGGGCATCTTCGCGCACCACCAGGTGAGTGTGCAGGGTGACCGGCTCGTTCAGCGATGGCAGGCGATAGAGAGCGCTCAGCGGCACCTCGACCTCGTAGCCGATGCCGTTGACTTCCACGAGCAGGTGTGGCGGCTGCTTCTCCGCCAGGGTACCGCGCAAACGTCCGATCAAGATCCGTTTTCCTCGTTCACAGGCGCAGTCGGCCGCCCCGCCGCCTGGCGCCATCCAAGCCATGGGGAATCAGGCTCTGCCGGTGGTGGGCGTGACACAGGGCGATGGCCAGGGCATCGGAGGCATCGATCTGCGGCTTTTGTACCAGCCGGAGCAGGTGCATCACCATCATCTGCACCTGCTGCTTGTCCGCCCCACCGCTGCCGACGACGGCCTGCTTGACCTGGGTGGCGGTGTACTCGGCGATCTCCAGCCCCGCCTCCGCCGCCGCAACGATCGCCGCACCGCGCGCTTGACCGAGCTTCAAAGCGGAATCGGCATTGCGCGCCATGAACACCTGCTCGATGCCCATGGTCACCGGACCATGGCTGCGGATAATCTCGGTCACACCGCGATATACCGCCTGCAGGCGCTCGGGCAAAGCACCACTGCCGGTACGTATGCAGCCGGAGGCAATGTATTCGCAGCCCCGCCCGCTGTCGCGCACCACGCCGAAGCCGGTGATCCGGGAGCCGGGGTCGATACCCAGGATAAGCGTCATGAGAAGGCAGCCCGAAGCCGGCGAAGCAGAGTTCCGGCTCCAGGCGGCATGCCCGGCGTCAGCCGAGCTGCTCCATGAGCTCGTCGGGAATCTCGGCGTTGTGGTAGACGTTCTGCACGTCGTCCAGATCTTCCAGCATGTCGACCAGCTTCAGCACCTTCTGCGCGGTCTCCAGATCGGCGATCGGCGCGGTGATCGACGGGATCATCGCCACCTCGGCCTCGTCGCCCTTGAAGCCGGCGGCCGTCAGGGCCTCGTTGACGGCGTGGAAGTCGGCGAAGCTGGTGAACACATCCACCGAGCCATCATCGTTGCTCACCACGTCGTCGGCACCGGCCTCCAGCGCCGCCTCCATCAGGACTTCCTCGTTGACGCCCGGGGCGAAGCTGATCTGGCCCTTGCGGTCGAACATGTAGGCCACCGAGCCGTCGGTGCCCAGGTTGCCGCCGCACTTGCTGAAGGCATGCCGCACTTCGGCAGCGGTGCGGTTGCGGTTGTCGGTCATGGCCTCGATGATGATCGCCACGCCGCTCGGGGCGTAGCCCTCGTAACTCAGCTCGGCCATGTTGTCCGCTTCGTTCGAGCCGGCGCCACGGGCAATCGCGCGGTCGATGGTGTCGCGGGTCATGTTGGCGGTCAGGGCCTTGTCCACCGCCAGACGCAGCCGCGGGTTGTCCGCCGGGTTGCCGCCGCCGTGTTTGGCGGCCACGGTCAGCTCGCGGATCAGCTTGGTGAAGATCTTGCCCCGCTTGGCGTCCTGACGCTCCTTGCGGTGCTTGATGTTGGCCCATTTGGAATGACCAGCCATAACTCACTCCGTATCTCTATCTGTCCGATGTGCTCTTGCAGGAGCAGACCCGCTTGCGCGCCGGCCCACTCCCGCGGCGATGCCGATCACTCGGCCTTCGGTTGCTCGCGCAGACGAATGTTCAGTTCGCGCAACGCCTTGGCGTCCACCGTACCCGGTGCCTGGGTCATGACGCAGGCGGCGCTCTGGGTTTTCGGGAAGGCGATGACTTCGCGGATCGAGCTGGCGCCGGTCATCAGCATCACCAGGCGGTCCAGGCCGAAGGCCAGGCCACCGTGCGGCGGCGCGCCGAACTTCAGCGCATCGAGCAGGAAGCCGAACTTCTCCTGCTGCTCGGCCTCGTCGATGCCGAGGATGCGGAATACCGCCTGCTGCATCTCCTTGCGATGGATACGGATCGAGCCGCCGCCCAGCTCGGTGCCGTTGAGCACCATGTCGTAGGCACGCGACAGCGCTGCGGCCGGATTGGCCTCCAGCTCTTCGGGAGTGCATTTGGGCGCGGTGAACGGGTGGTGCAGCGCGGAGAGCGAACCGTCGTCGTTCTCCTCGAACATCGGGAAATCGACCACCCACAGCGGCGCCCACTCGCAGGTCAGCAGCTTGAGGTCGTGGCCGATGCGGATACGCAGGGCACCCAGGGCTTCGGAAACCACCTTGGCGCGGTCGGCACCGAAGAACACGATGTCGCCGTCGACTGCGCCGACGCGGTCGAGGATGACGTTGAGGTTGTCTTCCGGGATGAACTTGACGATCGGCGACTGCAGGCCCTCGACGCCCTTGGCGCGCTCGTTGACCTTGATGTAGGCCAGCCCCTTGGCACCGTAGATGCCGACGAACTTGGTGTACTCGTCGATCTGGCTGCGCGGCATGGACGCGGCGCCCGGCACACGCAGGGCGGCGACGCGGCCCTTCGGGTCGTTGGCCGGACCGGAGAACACCTTGAACTCGACGGCCTTGAGCTGGTCGGCGACGTCCACCAGCTCCAGCGGGATACGCAGGTCCGGCTTGTCCGAGCCGTAGCGACGCATGGCCTCCTCGAAGGTCATGTGCGGGAATTCGCCGAACTCGAGATCGAGCACCTCCTTGAACAGTTTGCGGATCATGTTCTCGGTCAGGCCGATGATGTCCGCTTCGTCGAGGAAGCTGGTCTCGATGTCGATCTGGGTGAATTCCGGCTGGCGGTCGGCACGCAGGTCTTCGTCGCGGAAGCACTTGGCGATTTGGTAGTAACGGTCGAAGCCGGCGACCATCAGCAGTTGCTTGAACAGCTGCGGCGACTGCGGCAAGGCGAAGAAGCTGCCTGCATGGGTGCGGCTCGGCACCAGGTAGTCGCGCGCGCCTTCCGGAGTGGCGCGGGTGAGGATCGGCGTCTCGACGTCGAGGAAGCCGTTCTCGTCCAGGTAGCGACGGATGCTCGAAGTGATGCTGGAGCGCAGCTTGAGCTTGGCGGCCATTTCCGGACGGCGCAGGTCGATGAAGCGGTAGCGCAGGCGGGTTTCCTCGCCGACGTCGCTGTACTCGTCCAGCGGGAACGGCGGGGTTTCGGCCTGGTTCAGCACTTCCAGCTCGTAGCCCAGCACTTCGATGGCGCCGGAAGCCATGTTCGGGTTGACCGCGCCGGCCGGACGCAAGCGTACCTTGCCGGTGACTTTGACCACGTATTCGCTGCGCACCCGGTCGGCCTTGGCGAAGGTTTCCGCGCGATCCGGATCGAACACCACCTGGGCCAGACCCTCGCGGTCGCGAATGTCGAGGAAGATCACCCCGCCATGGTCGCGGCGACGGTGTACCCAGCCGCAAAGGGTGACTTCCTGGCCTTCCAGGCTTTCGTTCAGTTGGCCGCAATAGTGGCTGCGCATCATGATGGTGCTTCTTCTCTCGATTCTTGAATTCGGGTGGAGCGGTTCACTCGGCCGCCGCGCATGGAGACGACGGCCGCGAGCCCTGCCCGCGGCAAAGCACGGGATTATATATGGTTAATCGACCCTGCGCAGCCCGCCCAGGCCCCGCCGATTCTGTACGCGCCCTATCCGCCGCCGTACAATGCCCGCCACTTTTCCGCCTTCGCAACGGACAGAACGGCCCAACATGCGCACCAGTCAGTATCTGCTCTCGACCCTCAAGGAAACCCCCTCCGATGCCGTGGTGATCAGCCACCAGTTGATGCTGCGCGCCGGAATGATCCGCAAGCTGGCCTCAGGTCTCTACACCTGGCTGCCACTGGGGTTGCGTGCCCTGCGCAAGGCCGAGGCGATCGTCCGCGAGGAGATGAACAAGGCCGGCGCCCTGGAAGTGCTGATGCCGGCCATCCAGCCGGCCGAACTGTGGCAGGAGTCCGGCCGCTGGGAGCAGTACGGCCCCGAACTGCTGCGTATCAAGGACCGCCACGACCGCGAGTTCTGCGTCGGCCCGACCCATGAGGAAGTGATCACCGAACTGGCGCGCAACGAGCTGAACAGCTACAAGCAGCTGCCGATCAATTTCTACCAGATCCAGACCAAGTTTCGCGACGAGATCCGCCCGCGCTTCGGCCTGATGCGCGGTCGCGAATTCCTGATGAAGGACGCCTACTCCTTCCACCTGACCCAGGCGTCGCTGCAGGACACCTACGACCGCATGCACCAGGCCTACTGCAACATCTTCAGCCGCCTGGGCCTCGACTTCCGTCCGGTGCAGGCCGACACCGGCTCGATCGGCGGCACCGGCTCCCATGAGTTCCACGTGCTGGCCGAGTCCGGTGAGGACGACATCGCCTTCAGCGACACCTCCGACTACGCTGCCAATATCGAGAAGGCCGAAGCCATGCCGCGGGAGACCGCGCGCGCCGCCGCCAGCGAGGAACTGCGCCTGGTCGACACCCCCGATGCCAAGACCATCGACGAGTTGGTCCAGCAGTTCGGTCTGCCCATCGAGAAGACCATCAAGACCCTGGTGGTGCACGGCGTCGAGGAAGGCCAGCTGGTCGCTCTGATCGTGCGCGGCGATCATGAGCTGAACGAGATCAAGGCCGCCAACCTGGCCCAGGTCTCCAACCCCTTGACGTTCGCCTCGGAAGCCGAGATCCGCGCCGCCATCGGCGCCGGCCCCGGCTCCCTCGGCCCGCTGAACCTGCCGATCCCGGTGATCGTCGACCGCTCGGTAGCGCTGCTGAGCGACTTCGGCGCCGGCGCCAACCTCGATGGCAAGCACTATTTCGGTCTCAACTGGGAGCGCGACCTGCCGCTGCCGGCCATCGCCGACCTGCGCAACGTGGTCGAGGGAGATCCGAGTCCGGACGGCCAGGGCAACCTGGTGATCAAGCGCGGCATCGAGGTCGGGCACATCTTCCAGCTCGGCACCAAATACAGCGAGGCGATGAATTGCAAGGTGCTCGGCGAGAACGGCAAGCCGGTGACCCTGATCATGGGCTGCTACGGCATTGGCGTGTCGCGTGTGGTCGCCGCCGCCATCGAGCAGAACTACGACGAGCGCGGCATCCTCTGGCCGGAAGCGCTGGCACCTTTCCAGATCGCCCTGGTGCCGATGAAGTACGAGAGCGCCGCAGTCAAGGAGGCCACCGACCGCCTCTATGCCGAGCTGCTCGCCGCCGGCTATGAGGTACTGCTCGACGACCGCGACAAGAAGACCAGCCCCGGGGTCAAGTTCGCCGACATGGAACTGATCGGCATCCCCCACCGCATCGTGGTCAGTGAGCGCGGCCTGGCTGAGGGCACCCTGGAGTACAAGAGCCGCCGGGAGACCGAGGTCCAGGCCATCCCGGCCGCCGACCTCGTGACCTTCCTTCGCAACCGCATTGGCCGCTGACTCCACCCCATGCCTACCCGAAGCTCCCTGCGCCTTGGCGCCGCACTCTGCGGCGCCCTCCTGCTCGCCGGCTGTGCCAACCAGCTGCCCCAGCGCAGCGAGCACGAAGAGCGCGTCGAACGCAAACTCCTGAGCCACAGTCTGCAGATCGACCTCGGCGAGCCAGCCATGCTGGAGCTGCCGCAGCGGCACATCCGCATCCATGACCAGAAAGCCTTCGAGGTCAGCGAATACGAGGTGAGCCGCCGCTACGACCGCTACACCCCCTACCAGCCCTGGCGCGAAATCTACGAGATCCCTCTGGGAGCGGTGGCGGTGGTGGCGGGGATCGTCGCCAACGTGCTCAACGTGGTCGCCCTCGGCAATCTGCCTGACCTGGCCACTAAAGGCTGGATCGACTATGGCTTCGCCGGACTCAACCCGGCAATGAATATCGAATCCAACGGCCGCTCCCAGCAGAACCTGGCACGTCTCGACGAGCACCTGAAAGACCAGCGCACCGAACACTCGAGCCTGCCCTGGGCCGAGCGCCCGGTCTCGGTCGGGACCGGGGCGCACACCTATGAACTGCTCACCGATCGCCACGGCGTCCTGCAACTGAATCTGCTCGACAGTCCTTTCACCCTGCAGGACGCTCGTGCCGCCCGACTGCAGCTGAACGTGGCCGACCCCCAGGATGGCACCCGCGCGGAAGCCGTCCTGCCGGTCAGCCGCAGCCTGGGCAGCAAGCTGCGCGAGGCCCACGACCTGGTCTACGCCGATCTCGAGAGCGACGAGGTCGGGCAATGGGTGCACCGGGTCAAGCGGCTCGCCGAACTCGGCTTCGAAGAAGAGGCCAGCGAACTGGAACAGAGTCTGATCGAACTGACCCGCCACGACCCGGAACTGCAGCAGGAGTTTCTGGCCAACCTGCAGAAAACAGCCGGACGCCGGGCAGCGCCCCCGTCGGGCGACTGAGAACGGCCTCATGCAACTCCGGCGCCTCGTCCTGCTCTGCCTGCTCGCCCTGCCACTGCCGAGCATCGCCAGCCTGCCGCAGGCTCCGGAGCCTGAACTGCGCGACCTGCTGCAACGCACGGTCGCCGAGGCGGACAGCTTCACCGATCGTTTCGATGCGGAGGTCTGGCTGCTGGACATGTCGACCCGTCTGAACCGCTACCTGCCGGATCATGCCGAACGCCTGAGCCTGCTGCGCATGGTGCATCGCGAGGCGAACAAGGCCGGTCTGCGCCCCGACCTGATCCTGGCGGTGATCCACGCGGAGAGCCGCTTCGACCGCTTCGCCATTTCTCCGGTCGGCGCCCAGGGCATGATGCAGGTGATGCCGTTCTGGAAGGCCGAACTGGGCCGCCCGCAGGACAACCTCACCGACAACGCCACCAACCTGCGCTACGGCTGCACCATCCTCAGCTACTACCTGAAGAAGGAAAAAGGCGACCTCAGCCGCGCCCTGGCCCGCTACAACGGCAGCCTGGGGCAGTATCACTATCCATCGAAGGTGATCGGCCTGTGGCACGACTTCTGGTACGTCAAGTAGCGACGCGTCCGGCTCAGCGCCGCACGCGGAAATCCACGAACCCCTGCAAGACCACGTCCCTCAGTTGCACCGCATCGACGCGGGCATGCTCGGGACCTTGCCATAGCCAGTCGGCAAGCTCGCGCACCGCCGTCTCCTCGCCCTCGATCCAGGCCTCGACTCGCCCGTCGGCAAGGTTCTGCACCCAGCCGGCAAGCGCCAGGCGCTCGGCCTGCAACGCCGTGCCCTGCCGGTAATTCACCCCCTGCACCCGGCCGCTGACCAGAGCATGCACGCCGATACGCGCCATCTCAGGAATCCTCGCCGCGCAATGCCTGGAGACGCGCCGTCAGACCGGCGGCAGTTTGCTCGCCGAGCAGACGCTCGCGCAGCCGTCCCTGCGAGTCGACGATGTAGGTGACCGGCAAGACCTCGCCTGGCGGCAGTTGCAGGCGCTCGGCCGGATCCTGTGCCAGCACCCCGAAGCGGATGCCCAGCGCTTCGCTGGCACGAGCCAGCTCGTCCCCCTGCAGACCGTCGAAATTCACCCCGACGACACGCACGCCGCGGCCCTGGTACTGCTCGGCCAGAGCGTTCAACTGGGCGATCTCGCCGCGACAGGGCGAGCACCACTCCGCCCAGTAGTTGATCACCAGCCACTGCCCCTCAGTTGTTCCGCCGTGACCGGCCGCCCATGCTGGTCGACGCCCCAGTCCTCGCCACAACCGGCCAGCATCAGTCCGGCGACCAGCAGCGCCAGGACACCCCCCATTCGCCTTCCCATAAGGCTCCCTCCGCGATGATCCATGTTCCGCCAAACTTTTCATCTAACAAGGCACGCCAGCAAGCTGGCCTCATATCAATAATAATCGGCCATCTTCAGCCGGAGCGACGAGTCACGGTTCCGGCAGGGGTGGCTGCAGCCAGTGCGCCAGGCTCTCGCCGAACAGTGCCGCACGTTCCCGCTGGAGCCGCTCCAAGGCGCTGCGCAAGGCCGGGAACCAGGGCTCGTCGAGCGCTTCGGGAAGCTGATCGGGATGCGGCAGCGGCCAGGGCGAGCGGCTCAGCAGAAACTCCAGGCTGTAGCGGTTCAGATCCCGGCAGAGCACCCAGCCGCCATCACTGGTGCGGTAGACCAGTTGCTCGCGCTCGAGGAAGTCGAGGATTTCGTCCCAGACTGCATCGGGCAGCGCCCAGCCGGCACGCGATACGTCGGACTGGCGAACGGCGTGGCCGGACTGCTGACGCTCGTGGAACACCCGCAACACGCCCAGCAAGGCCAATAGGCGCGGCAACGGATTGCGGCGCCAGCGCCGGGAGGCCGACAGGTTGCAGACCAGCTCGGCGCCCAGCAGCACGATCATCCAGCTCAGGTACATCCACAGGAGAAACAGCGGTACGGCGGCGAAAGCCCCGTAGATCAGCTGATAGGTGGGAAACAGGCTGACATAGAGACCGAACAGCGCCTTGGCCGCCTCGAACAGCACGGCGGCGAACAGCCCCCCTGCAGTGCGTGACGAAACGGCACCGACGTGTTGGGCACCGCCGCATAAAGCAGGGTGAAAGCCGCCGTGCTGAACGCCAGCGGCATGAAATTCAACAGTATCCTCGCTCCCGCCAAGGCATAGGGGTCGGAGATCAGCGCCAGGGAAGTGACGTAGGTACTCAATGCGAAGCCCGCTCCCAGCAGCAGCGGGCCCAGACTGAGAATGGCCCAATGGAGCAGGAAGCTGGACAGGCCTCGGCGCGGCTGGCGCACCCGCCAGATGGTGTTGAAGGTGTGCTCGATGGTCATCAGCATGAGCAGCGCGGTGACCATCAGCAGCCCGACGCCGAGCCAGGTCAGATGTCGCGCCTGCTCGATGAAGGTCTTGAGATAGTCCTGCAGCACGGCGCCGCTGGAAGGCACGAAATTGCGGAAGATGAAGCCCTGAATCTGCTCGCCTATGCCCTGGAACTCCGGAATGACCGAAAGCACGACGAAGATCAGGGTCATCATCGGCACCACCGCGAACAACGTCGTATAGGTCAGCGCCGCGGCGCTCTTCGGACCATGATCGGCCAGAAAGCGCTCGAACAGGTAGCGCCAGAAGTCCAGGCTATCGATGAGGCGTTGACGCATGCCCTTTCCTTACCGTGAGCGATGCCGGGCACAGGCTTCACCCATGCGCCGGGGTGGTTAGAATAGCGGCCTCACCCCGCTGGATGTGATCCGCCCATGACCGATCTGACGCTCTATCATAACCCGCGCTGCTCCAAGTCCCGCGGGGCGCTGGAACTGCTCGAGGCCCGCGGCCTGCAACCGAAAGTGGTGCGCTATCTGGAAACGCCGCCCGGCGCCGCGGAGCTCAAGGAGCTGCTTGGCAAGCTCGGCATCCCGGCCCGCCAGCTGCTGCGCACCGGCGAGGAGGAATACGAGGCGCTGAACCTAGCCGATCCTGCACTGGGCGAGGAGCAACTGATTGCGGCCATGGCCGCCCACCCCCGGCTGATCGAGCGGCCGATCCTGGTGAGCGGTGACCGTGCGGTGGTCGGCCGCCCGCCGGAGAAGGTCCTGGAGCTCCTGCCATGAGCGCGCCCTACATCCTGGTGCTGTACTACAGCCGACATGGCGCCACTGCCGAAATGGCCCGGCAGATCGCCCGCGGCATCGAGCTCGGCGGGCTCGAAGCGCGCCTGCGCACGGTGCCGGCGGTATCCACCGAATGCGAAGCCGTGGCGCCGGCCATTCCCGCCGAGGGCGCCCTCTATGCCAGTCTGGACGATCTGCGCCACTGCGCCGGACTGGCGCTCGGCAGCCCGACCCGCTTCGGCAACATGGCCGCACCGCTGAAATACTTTCTCGACGGCACCAGCAGCCTATGGCTGACCGGCGAACTGGTCGGCAAGCCGGCCGCAGTGTTCACCTCCACCGCCAGCCTGCACGGCGGCCAGGAAACCACCCTGCTGTCGATGCTGCTGCCCCTGCTGCACCACGGCATGCTGGTCTGCGGCCTGCCCTACAGCGAGGCGGCGCTGCTCGAGACGCAGGGCGGAGGCACGCCCTACGGCGCCAGCCACCACGCCGGCGGAGACGGCAAGCGCCCCCTCGACGAGCATGAGATCGCCCTCTGCCGCGCCCTCGGCCGGCGCCTGGCGGAGACGGCCCGCAGCCTGGAGAGTGGCCGTGGCTAGAAAGGCGAAACCGCTGCCCAGCCAGGAATGGCTGGCCCCGCGCCTGAGGCTCAGTCGCGCCCTCAGTCTCGCCAGCTTCCTCGCCCTGGCCGGCCTGCTGGTGGCGTGGAACCTGGGCTTCGCCGATCTGCACGGCGCCCGCCCCTGGGTGGTCGTCGGCATCCAGTTGCTGCCCCTGGCGCTGCTCGCTCCGGGCCTGCTGCTCGGCAATGCGCGCGCCCATGCCTGGACCTGCTTCGTGGTGAACCTGTACTTCATCCAGGGCGTGATCGCCGCCATCGATCCGGCGCGCCGGCTGTTCGGCTGGCTGGAGGCCCTGCTCAGCCTGGCCCTGTTCTGCGCAGCCCTGCTCTACACCCGCTGGCGCTTCCAGCACGACCGCAAGCTGGCTGGGGAATAGCCGCCATGCCGGGTCCGTCCCGGGCCTGATACCAGGGCGGGCCTTACCAGCCGAGGGTTTCCTTGAGGAAGGGAATGGTCAGCCGGCGCTGGGCCTGCAGCGAGGCCTGGTCCAGCGTGTCGAGCAGGTCGAACAGCGCCGTCATGCTGCGCGAGCCGCGCGTAAGGATGAAGCGCCCGACCTCGTCGGTGAGATGCAGGCCGCGACGCGAGGCGCGCAACTGCAGGGCGCGCAGCTTGTCCTCGTCGGACAATCCCTGGAGCTGGAAGACCAGTGCCAGGGTCAGCCGGGACTTCAGATCCGGCAATTTGATCGGCAGTTCGCGCGGCGGCACCGAAGCGGACAGCAGCAGGCGACGCCCGCAATCGCGCAGGCGGTTGAACAGGTGGAACAGCGCCTCCTCCCAGTCGGCCCGCCCGGCGATCGCCTCCAGATCGTCCAGGCAGACCAGCTCGCTCTGCTCCAGGTTGTCCAGCAGCGCCGGACCGTAATCCGCCACCTCGGCCAGCGGCAGATAGATCGCCAGCTCGCGGCGCTGCTCGAAGCGAATGCAGGCGGCCTGCAGCAAATGGCTGCACCCGACGCCCTCGGCGCCCCACAGGTAGATCAGGCTTTCGGTCCAGCCGGCGTCCGGCTCGCAGAGTCGTTCGGCATAGCCGAGCGCCGCCGCGTTGGCGCCGGGATAGAAGTTGGCGAAAGTGGCGTCGTCGCGCAGACGCACCCCAAGGGGCAACTGGATCGGTTTCATGTCGGTCCGGGCGGCTCCACGGAGCCGCCGCTGGAGTCTCCGTGACTGGGCTCTCCGTAAAGGTCGGAAAGTTTATACAGATCGTGGACATGGCGCAGCAAAACCATGATCACCGCGGCGACCGGCAGGGCCAGCAGCACGCCGGTGAAGCCGAACAACTGGCCGCCAGCGAGAACGGCGAAGATCACCGCCACCGGATGCAGGCCGATCCGGTCGCCGACCAGCAGTGGCGTCAGCAGCATGCCCTCGAGCAACTGGCCGACGGTGAACACCACCACCACGCCGATCAGCGGATAGAAATCGCTGCCGAACTGGAACAGCGCGGCGATGAGCGCGGCCCCGATGCCGACCACGAACCCCATGTAGGGCACGATGCTCGCCAGCCCGGCGAGCAGGCCGATCAGCAGCCCCAAATCGAGACCGATCAACATCAGGCCCAGCGCATAGACCACGCCGAGCGCCAACATCACCAGCATCTGTCCGCGCAGGAAGGCGCCAAGCACCTCGTGGCATTCGCCGATCAGCCCCACCACCACGCCCTCGCGTCGCCGCGGCAGCAGGGCACGCAGCTTGGCCACCAGGATGTCCCAGTCACGCAGCAAGTAGAAGCTCACCACCGGCACCAGCAGCAGATTGCCCAGCCAGGCGAGCAGGGCCAAGCCGGAGGCGGTCGCCTGGCTGAGCAGCTGGCTGACGATATTGGTGGTCTTGTCCAACTGGCCGGCGAACACCGCTTTGAGCTGGTCCAGATGCCAGAATCCCTTGGTCAGTCCCAGCTTCATCTGGATCCAGGGCAGGGCCACCTGCTGCAGCCAGTCGAGCATCAGGGGGGCCAGCTCGTAGAGATGCACCAGCTGCCGCCCCAGCGTCGGCAGCAGGAACAGCAGGACCACCATCAGCAGCAGGCCGAACAGGGCGAACACCGCGATCACCCCCAAGTTCTCGACAAACCGCGCGCCTCCAGACGGTCGACCAAGGGATCGCCCAGGTAGGCCAGCAGTATGCCGACCAGGAAAGGCGAGAGAATCGGCATCAGCAAATAGATCAGCCAGCCGGCGAAGAACAACCCGGCCAGCCAGAGCCAGCGGTTCGAATCGGTCATGTGGAGTCCTTGTGCCTGCGATACTTGTCGGTCCAGACCCGCACATAATCGATGGCGCTGGTCAGGCTACCCAGCACCACCAAGGCGATCAGCGGCAGGCGCAGTACGGCGAGGGCCGGCAGCAGACTTTCCTGCAGCAGCACCGCACTCACCAGAACGCTCTGTACGAGGGTGGACAGTTTGCCGAGCCGACTTGGCCTGATCTCCAGAAGACCGACCCGCCAACGATAGCAAATGGCCCCGACGACGATCAGCGCGTCCCGCGCCAGCACCAGCAGCGTCAGCCACCAGGGAATCAGTCCCGCCAGACTCAGGCAGAGGCAACTGACGATCAACAGCAATTTGTCCGCCAGCGGATCGAGCAGAGCGCCCAACCGGCTGCTCCAAGCGAAGCGGCGGGCGAGAAAGCCATCGAGCGCATCGCTAGCAGCGGCCAGAACGAACAGCAGCAGAGCCGCCTGATAAGCCTCGGCAAGAATCAGCCAGGCAACCGGCGGCACCAGCAGAAAGCGCAGCAGGGTCAGGAGGTTGGGCAAATGATGCATGGACGGCTCCGGCCGCAGCCCCGTCCCCTCAACGCCTCTGGCCGATCACCAGTGGAAGCTCAGCGTGGTTTCACGCGGCTGCACCATCGGAACTTGGCCGGAGGCCGCCGCGCCGCTCTCTTCGCGCAGACCGATCAGCGCCATCTGGGAACGCACCTGGGCGACCGTGGACTCGAGCTGGTAGACCAGCCGATCGCCCTCGACACGCCGCAAGCGGGCGCCGAAGGGCTCGAGGGTGCGCTCCAGCTCGGCATAACGGGCCAGGTTGGTGCCACCCACTTGCAGGGTCAGACGCTCGGTCGCCTCCTGTTTGCCCATGAAGCGCTCGGCCAGCCGTTCGCTGGCCGCCAGCATCACGGCATCGGCCAGGGCCGGGGTGTCTGCCGCCTCGGCAGTGCCCTCCGACTGCCCACCGTCGGCGGACAGGTGCCACTGGGCCAGCCACTTGCCGCCCTCCTGCCGGGCACGCACGCTGAGCATGGCATTGGCCCCGTAACGTCCGGACACTCCCTCCAGCCCCGTGCCGCTGACCAGATTTTCCGGAGTGGCGACCAGTTGCTCGTCAAGGTCGGCCATCGGCAGGCGCAGCGGCAAGCCACGGTATTCGGCGGCATTTCGCAGCGGCTGGGCGCTATCCTGGCCATCGCCGACCAGTTGGGCGGCACCACCGGCCTCGTTCAGCCACCAGACCAGCAGGCTGGGACGGTTGGCTCCCCACAGCGGCAGGCCAGCCTGGCGCAGCTGGCTCTGGGTGGAGGCCGGGTCGAAATCGACCACCAGCGTCTGCCCTTCGTAGCCATATTTGAGGATCAGCTGCTGCGGGTCCTGGCGCGCGGCGGCCAGGGCCGGATTCTGCACGACCGTCGGCTTGCCGGTCAGGCGCACCAGCAAGGTGTCGAGGGCCCGCTGCAGGGCCTGGTCGCGCGCCGCCGGCTGCTGGCTGGCGACCGGCTCGCGGACCTGATAGAGACCGGAGACCTGCTCGGCGAGAGCAGGCAGGCTGAGCAGCGACAGACAAAGCAGGAGCGGACGGACGATCGGGCGCATGACGGAAATCTCTACTTGGCGGCGCAGGGGACCGCGAATGGGCGTATACCTTAAACAGCCGCCGATTCCCCGGCAACCGCGAGCACTGGCCCCGCAGACCGCATGCCAGGGCGTGCGCCGCTGCCGGCCAGGCCGCTCGGTGGTCGCTGCCGGACAAGCCTGATAGAATCGCCTGTCCTGCAGACCGGCCCTCAGCCCCGGTCGAATCCCGAACTTCCCTGAAGGCCTGATTCATGAGCAAGCAACCCTCCCTGAGCTACAAGGACGCCGGTGTCGACATCGACGCTGGTGAGGCACTGGTCGAACGCATCAAGGGCGTGGCCAGGCGCACCGCGCGCCCTGAGGTGATGGGCGGCCTGGGCGGCTTCGGCGCCCTGTGCGAAATCCCGGCCGGCTACACGCAGCCGGTACTGGTCTCCGGCACCGACGGTGTCGGCACCAAGCTGCGCCTGGCGATGAACCTCGGCAAGCACGACAGCATCGGCATCGACCTGGTGGCCATGTGCGTCAACGACCTGGTGGTGTGCGGCGCCGAACCGCTGTTCTTCCTCGACTACTATGCCACCGGCAAGCTCAACGTCGACGTTGCCGCCCGCGTGGTCACCGGCATCGGCGAAGGCTGTGAGATGGCCGGCTGTGCCCTGGTCGGCGGCGAAACCGCCGAGATGCCCGGCATGTACGAGGGCGAGGACTACGACCTGGCCGGCTTCTGCGTCGGCGTGGTGGAGAAGAGCGAGATCATCGACGGCTCCAAGGTCGTCGCCGGCGACGCGCTGATCGCTCTGCCCTCGTCGGGCCCGCACTCCAACGGCTATTCGCTGATCCGCAAGATCCTCGAGGTGAGCGGCACCGACGTGGCCGGCGCCAGCCTCGACGGCCAGCCGCTGGCCGACCTGCTGATGGCGCCGACGCGCATCTACGTCAAGCCGCTGCTCAAGCTCATCGAGAAAACCGGTGCGGTCAAGGCCATGGCGCACATCACTGGCGGCGGCCTCACCGAGAACATCCCGCGCGTGCTGCCGCCGGGTACCCAGGCAGTGATCGACGTAGCCAGCTGGACCCGTCCGGCGGTGTTCGACTGGCTGCAGGAGAAAGGCAATGTCGACGAGCGCGAGATGCACCGGGTGCTCAACTGCGGTGTCGGGATGGTCGTCTGCGTCGCCCAGGACAAGGTGGAACAGGCCCTCGCCGTGCTGCGCGAGGCCGGCGAGCAGCCCTGGGTCATCGGTAGCATCGCCGCCGGCGAGGGCGCCGAGCGCGTCCTGCTGAACAACCTGAAGGCGCACTGATGGCCGGCTCCTGCAATGCGGTGGTGCTGATCTCCGGCTCCGGCAGCAACCTGCAGGCGCTGCTCGACAGCCAGGGCGAAGGCAATCCACTGCGGATCCGCGCGGTACTCTCCAACCGCGCCGATGCCTACGGCCTGACCCGGGCGAAGAACGCCGGCATCGCCACCCAGGTGCTCGATCACCGGGCCTACGAAGGCCGCGAGGCCTTCGATGCCGCGCTGATGGAGGCGATCGACGTCTTCCGGCCCGACCTGGTGATCCTCGCCGGCTTCATGCGCATTCTCAGCCCCGCCTTCGTCCGCCACTACGAAGGCCGCCTGCTGAACATCCACCCTTCCCTGCTGCCCCGCCACAAGGGCCTGCACACCCATCGCCGCGCCCTGGAAGCCCAGGACAGCGAGCATGGCTGCAGCGTGCACTTCGTCACCGAGGAACTCGATGGCGGCCCCTGGTCATCCAGGCGGTGGTTCCGGTGCAGCCGGGCGACAGCGAGGAAACGCTGGCCCTGCGCGTGTATCTGCAGGAACATCGGATCTACCCGCAGGCCGTGCGCTGGTTCGCCGAGGGGCGTCTGCGGCTGACGCCGGAAGGTGCCGTGCTGGATGGAGAAAAACTGCCGGCCACCGGCCATCTGATTCGAACCTAGGATAGGAGACGTTATGCGTGGTGCCCTGTTGTTCGTCCTTGCCTTGCTCGCAGCCCCCACCTATGCCTTCGAGCTGAAGCCGTTCTTCGCCAGCTACACCGCCGACTGGAAGCAGATGCCGATCAGCGGCGCCGCCGAGCGCACGCTGAAGAAGCTGGACGGCACGCGCTGGGAGTACGAGTTCAAGGCCAGCATGCTGCTCGCCAGCATGAACGAGAAAAGCACCTTCACCGTCGAGAACGGCCAGCTCATGCCGCTCGCCTACCGCTACGCGCGTAACGGCATGGGCAAGGAGAAGGAAGTCGATCACGACTTCGACTGGAAAGCCAAGAAGGTCCAAGGCCACGAGCGCGACAATCCCGTGAGCCTGCCGATCAACCGCGGCCTGCTGGACAAGGCCGTCTATCAGCTGGCGCTGCAGAAGGACGTCGCCGAAGGCAAGCAGAGCATGAGCTATCAGGTGCTCGACGGCGACGAGGTCGAAACCTACGACTTCCGCGTGCTGGGCAGCGAGAACGTGCGTACCCGGGTGGGGCTGATCGAGGCGATCAAGGTCGAGCGTGTGCGCGACCCCACCCAGAGCAGCCGCAAGACGGTGTTCTGGCTCGCCAAGGACTGGGACTATCTGCTGGTGCGCCTGCACCAGGTGGAAAAGGACGGCAAGGAGTACCAGATCATGCTCAAGGAGGGCACGGTCGACGGCCGCCCGGTGAAGGGCCGGCTCGACTGACCGGCAACGCCCCACGGAAACGACGAGGCCGGCACCAAGCCGGCCTCGTCGTTTCTGCGGCCCTACCACATCAGATCGTCGGGGATCTTGTAGGCCGCATACGGATCGTCGTCGTCCGGGGCCTCGGTCGGCGTGTTGAGCGACACCACCCGGCGCGGATCGCGTTCCTGGATCCTCAGCGCCGCCTCGCGCGGCACCACCTCGTAGCCACCGCCGTGACGAACGATGCCCAGAGAGCCGCGACTGAGCTTGTCGCGCATCATGGCGTTGACCGACACACGCTTGACCTTCTTGTCGTCGACGAAATTGTAATAGTCATCGGTGTTCAGCTTGGGCAGCCGGGAAACCTCGATCAACTGCTTGATCTGCGCAGCCCGCGCCTTCTGCTCGGCCTTCTCCTGCTGCTGGCGGTTCAGTTCCTGATCGCGGGCGAGCTTCTCGGCCTGGGCCTGGAGCGCGGCCCGGCGCTGCGAGTCGTCCTTCTCGACCTGTCCCTTGCGCTCCAGGCGCTCCTGCTTCTGTTTCTGCTTGCCGGCCTGCTTGGCCTGCTTCTCGTTGACCAGTCCGGCTTTCAGCAGCTGGTCGCGCAATGACATGCTCATCGTAAGAGATCTTCCAACAGCCCGGCGATGCGGGCGTTCGTTTTCAGGGGCGGACTTCGGCGACACGGCCGACTAGGGGAAAGGCTGGACTGGCGCCCTCCGCAACCTGACGGCCAGGGCCAATCCTCCAGCCTGCAGGCCCGGAGCGCAAGTCTGCATGTGGCCAGCGGCACAGTCACTGGCCACACACGAAGGATGGTTATAAAGTTCGCCATTTCCGCACCAGAGGTCTGTGCGGTTGGCGGATCGACGCAATCGCGGATGGCCGGGGTGCCGAAATCGACCGATCAAACCCGCCAAACAGACCATACGCCTAGACGGAGTCGGGCAATGCCACTGTTCATCAAAGCCTCACTGCTGGCCACCTTCCTTGCCAGCGTTCTCTTCGTGCACTTTCGCGGCCGTGCCCGCCTGCCCCTGCTACGCCAGATGGTCAACTACTCGGCATTGTTCATGCCGTACAACGCCCTGATGCAACTCTTCTCGCGGACGCCTTCGCGCCCCTACGTGGAACGCCGCGACTTTCCCGAGCTGGATCTCTTGCGCGACAACTGGCAGAGCATCCGCGACGAAGCCCTGACGCTGTTCGACGAGGGCTACATCCGTGCCGCCCTGCACGACAACGAGGCGGGGTTCGGCAGCTTTTTCAAGAAGGGCTGGAAGCGCTTCTACCTGACCTGGTACGCCGAGGGCGAGCTGCCGTCGGCGCGCCGGCTGTGCCCCATGACGCTCGACCTGCTCGCCCGGATCCCTTCGGTGAAGGGGGCGATGTTCACCCTGCTGCCGGCCCACAGCCACCTCAACCCGCACCGCGACCCCTTCGCCGGCTCGCTGCGCTATCACCTGGGGCTGGCCACGCCGAACTCCGACGCCTGCCGCATCCATGTCGACGGCGAGCCCCATGCCTGGCGCGACGGCGAGGACGTGATGTTCGACGAGACCTATGTGCACTGGGTGGTGAACGACACCGACCAGGCGCGTCTGATCCTGTTCTGCGATGTCGAGCGGCCGCTGCCGACACCGCTGCGCCAATTCAACCGCTGGATCAGCAGCGTCCTCGGCCGGGCCACCGCACCGCAGAACGTCGAGGGCGAACGGGTCGGTGCGATCAACCGGGCCTATGGCAGCTTCAAACGCCTCGGCAATGTCCTGGGCGGGCGGGTACGCACATTCAAGCGCCGCCACCCGCAGGCCTATCGGGCGCTGCGGCCGGTCTTCGCCGTCCTGCTGGCGATACTGCTGTATCGCTGGCTGATCGGCTGAAGCCCGCACGGCCTCAGGCGCAGCTCGGCCCGTCGCGTTCGGCGCGCTTGGCCGCCACCCACAAGGCTTCCAACTCGTCCAGGCTGCATCCTTCCGGACTACGGCCGTCGGCACGCAGGGCCTGTTCGATGAAGCGGAAACGCCACTCAAACCGGCCGTTGGCGCCGCGCAAAGCGGCCTCAGGATCGACCGCGAGATGCCGCGCCAGGTTGGTCGCGGCGAACAGCACATCGCCGAGCTCGTCGGCGATATGCTGCGGATCGCTCTCGCTCATCGCCTCCAGCAGCTCGTCCAGCTCCTCGCGCAGCTTGTCGACCACCACCAGCGCCTCCGGCCAGTCGAAACCGACCCGCGCGGCGCGCTTCTGCAGCTTGACCGAGCGGGACAGAGCCGGCAGGGCCTGCGGCACGTCGTCGAGTAAAGACAGCTGCTCGGGCGCGGCGGCCTTCTCCGCCCGCTCCTCGGCCTTGATCTCTTCCCAGCGCTGGCGGATGGCCGCCTCCGCCAGCTTCGGCTGGTCCGGCGTACCGTACAGGTCGCCGTCGGGAAACACGTGGGGGTGACGGCGGATCAGCTTGCGGGTGATGCCGTCGACCACTGCGGCGAAGTCGAAACGCCCCTCCTCCCGCGCCAGCTGGCTGTAGTAGACCACCTGGAACAGCAGGTCGCCGAGCTCGCCCGGCAGGTGCTCGAAATCGCCGCGCTCGATGGCATCGGCGACCTCGTAGGCCTCCTCGATGGTATGCGGAACGATGCTCGCGTAGGACTGCTGCAAGTCCCAGGGGCAGCCATGCTGCGGATCGCGCAGGCGGGTCATCAGATGCAGCAGGTCGTCGAGTCGATACATGGAGTCTCCCTGTCCGGTCCGGGTGCGAAAGCCGCGAGCATAGCGCGATCCCGCCGCGGCTGCCGCCAGGGACTCAGAACGGCTCGCCACGCCAGAGACCGGTGCCCAGGAAAACCGCCCAGAGCCGCCCGCCCCCGGCCGGCAGCCAGAGCGCCAGTCGCGGCGCATGGGGCAGCAGCACCAGGGCGAAGCCCGTCAGGGACACCAGGCCGAACCAGCCGACCGGCCCCATAGCCGAGCCCCAGACCAGAACGCAGGCCTGGAAAGCCAGCCCCAGCGCCAGCTAGCCGGCGGCGCGCAGGGTCCGCCGCAGCCAGGCCAGCCAGCCCAGCACGAAGAACGCAATCGCGGGCAACGTACAGTTCATGCGTCCAGCATTCCCATCTGCCGCCAGCACGGCAGCACGACGGCCTCGAAGTCTAGGAGGCGCCGCTCCAGGTCGGCCTCCCCGGCGCCGCTGGCATCCGCCAGCAGGGCCCGGACCGTCTCGTGCAGCAGCCGGCCGGAAATGCCCGGATACTCCAGCAGGACCCCTAGGGCGACCCTCTGCAGGCGGTCCGCAACCACCGCGGCCCCCAAGGCTGGGAGCGGCCAGGTGGCCGTAACGGGTGCCCTGCAAGGCGCCTTCGCAGAGCACGCGGTTCAGGCTCCGGCAACGCTCGACCGCGACCTGGCCCGGCAGCAGTGGATGGAGGTGCCCGGCCCAGGCGAGCATCTGCAGGGCCGGGCTGATCAGATCGATCTGCCCCTGCAGCGCCGGCAGGCGGGCCAGTTCGGCGAAGGAGCACGGGCCGGCCGCCAGGGTTTCGAGCAGGGGAGCGAACAGGCCGGCCTGCCCCTGAACCGGGCCGATGCGGGTGTCGAAGACGATGCCGCCGCCCTGCAGCGCTCCCGGCAGGGCCGTCAGCACCTGGTCGAGCAGCGCCTGACGCTGCGCCTGCCCGTCCAGCCGGCGCACGCCGCGCTGGTAGAGATCGCGGCGCTCGGACTGGTTGCGCGCCAGGTCCTTGAAGGTCTCCCGCGCGGCCGGCGTACGCAGCTCGCTCAGCAGGGGCAGCAGATTGACCGGCAGGGACAGCGCATCGATGTTCTCCAGCGGCGTGGCGCTGCCGAGATACTCGCAGCCGCAGGCGGACAGCGCCTCCATGACCTCGGCCACCTGCAGCGACTCCCAGTGCGCGTTCAGCAGCTCGTGGGCCAGCTGGCGCGGATCTTCCCGCCGGGCCGCCGCCAGATAGCTCGCCGCGGCCGGATGCTCGCGGAAGAAGCCGGCACCACCTTGCTCCATGCGCCCGAGCAGGCCCAGGCCGGCCTGCAGCCGGGCCAGCGAGTCGCCCGGCACGGACTCGCCATGGCAGCGCAGGAAACGCTGCAGTGCGGACAGGAAGGCCATGCCGGGCTGGCACATGTAGCCGAGATAGAGGATGCCGCCCGGCTTGAGCCAGTGGCGCACGCAGCGGCGCAACGCCTCGCGGTCGGATTCGGAGACCCACGAGTAGACGCCGCCAAGGACGATGAAGTCGTGTTGCGCGCCCTGTACCTCGGCCATTCCGGCCAGGGAGGCGAAGTCGGCCTCGACGAATTCGAGGTTGTCCAGCCCGGAGGGCTGCGCCAGGGCGCGGCCGTGGGCGATGTGCCGCGGATTGAAGTCGACGGCGACGAAGCGCCCTTGGGGGTTGGCTGCGGCGTTGAGCGCCGCGCCCAGCCCCTGGCCGCAGCCGAGCTCGCACCAGGAATAGGGCCGGGCGATGTCCGGCGCCGCGATCCCCAGCGCCGTCGCGACGAAGGACAGCCAGAGCGGCGTCGACTCGCGCTGTAAATGGTGGGGATAGGGCTCGTCCAGTACGTAGCCGGTGTCTTGCGGCATGGCTGCTCGGCTCCCGCGGACGGTCAGAAGGAGAACTTGGCCGAGGCGTAATAGGCCCGGCCCAGCTCGTTGTAGCTGGCCGCCCCGGCGTTGCCGGAGTTGGTGCCCTCGCGCTTGAGCTCCTTGTCGAACAGGTTGTTGATACCTGCCCCGAAGCTCCAGTGCTTATCCGGTTCGTAGTTGCCGCTGATCGCCCACAGGGTGTAGCCGCCGCGCTGCTTGAGGGCCTCGCCCTCCTCCGCGGCCCCCGTGGTGCTCAGCCGGCGCGGGTCCTGATAGCCGTAGAGGATCATGCTCAGGATCAGGTTGAGCGCCGCGCTGGCCTGCCAGTCGAGGATCGAGTTGACGGTGAACTTGGGAATGACCGACAGCGGCTCGCCGGTCTTCTTGTTCTTGTTCTCGATCATGTAGGTAAAGTTGGTGTTCCAGCTCAGGATGTCGCCCTCGAAGCCCAGCAGCGGGACGTTCAGGGTGCCCTCCCAGCCGGCCACTACCGCCTTGGGCGCGTTCTCCCACATGAGGACCTGACCGAGCCCGCCCTGGGTGCCGCCGCTGGTGGTGGCCACCGGGCTCAGACCGGCCTCGATCTTGTCCTCGTACTCGTTGCGGAAATAGGTCACCCCGGCATTCCAGCCGGCCTGGTCGTAGGCGACGCCCAGTTCGAAGTTCCAGCTCTTTTCCGTATCCAGGCTGTCGTTGCCCTGCACGTAGCAGCCGCCGCCCAGGCTCGGCGAGTCGACCGGGCAGCCGTTGCCCATGGTGAAGTAGATGTAGTTGGAGTTGGACTGGTACAGGTTGGGCGCCTTGAAGGCCCGCGCCAGACCGCCCTTGATCGAGACGGCATCGGTCAGCTGGTAGGAGGTGTTCAGGCTCGGGCTCCAGTTGCTGCCGAACTGGGTGTGGTTGTCGAAGCGCAGGCCGGGCGTCAGGGTCCAGCGGTCGGTCAGCTGGACGTTGCTTTCGGCGAAGAAGGCGACGTTCTCGTTGGTCGCCTCGCTGTCGCGGCTGCCGGAGCCGACTCCGGAAAGCGCACCGCCGGCCGCGGTGCTCTGGCTCATCGAGAAGGGATCGTCCAGCACCTCCTTGGTGTACTCGAAGCCCAGCGTCGCCACCTGGCTGAAACCGAAGGTGAAGGGAATGTTCAGCTCGCCGCGCAGCGCATAGTTGTCGTATTCGGAGGTGGACACCTCGCCGGTGTTGATGCTGCCCTCCGAGCTGCCGGCCAGCCCTTCGTTGAGGCGCCGGTTGCGGGTGTTCTCGTAGGAGAAGACCAGCTGCGAGCTGCCCCAGTCCCAGTTGCCGCGGTGGGTGATGGAGCCGGCACGGCGGTACATGACGTTGGTTTCCCGGCCGATCAGCTCGTTCAGCAGCGTTGAGCCCGTCGAGCTGACGGCCCGGTCGCCGGCGTAGATGTTCCCCTGGCGACTGTAGCTGCCCTCGACCTCGAGGGTCTGCTGCGCGTTCAGATCCCAGCGCAGCAGGCCGTTGAGGTCGCGGTTGCGTACCCCCTCCTTGCCGGCCGGCGGAGTGGTGCCGGTCGTATAGGCGCTGTTCAGACCCGGATCGTCGGCGTCGGTCTTGTTGAGGTTGCCGCTCAGGCGGTAGGAAAGCCCCTTGAGCATGGGGCCGCTCAGGCTGAAGTTGTCTGTCCCTCGTATTCGCTTTCCGGGCTGTTGGCGTACCAGGAAAGCAAGTCGTGCACCTGTTCGGTCGGCGCCTTGGTGATGATGTTGACCACGCCCCCCATGGAGCCCGAGCCATAGCGCGCCGCCGCCGGACCGCGCAGCACCTCGATGCGCTCGACCAGCTCCGCCGGCACCCAGTTGGTGTCGCCACGGGTGTTGCGTTCGCCGCTGCAGCCCATGCGCACCGCGTTACGCGAGCGCACGGGCTTGCCGTCAATCAGGATCAGGGTGTTTTCCGGACCCATGCCGCGGATGTCGATCTGCCGGTTGTTGCCGTACTGGCCGCTGGCGCTGTTGCCGGTGAGGTTGACGCCGGGCATCTTGCGGATGATGTCGGAACGGTCGTTGACCGGCGGGCGCTTCCTGATGTCGTCGGCGGTGATGATGGAGACGCCGGGGGCCTGTTTCAGCTCTCGCTCGGCGGTAACCAGCACGTCGTCCAGTTCGAGGACGTTCCCTTCGCCTTCCTGATAGGCGCCGCCGTCCTGGGAGCCCTCCTCGGCGACCTCCTCCGCCTCCAGAGAGGATGAAGAAACCGCCAGCAATGCCAGGGACAGATGTGCAAGCCTGAAACACGAGTACATGCCTTTACCTCACCTCTACGCATGGGCGCGCCGGCCATCGGAGCGGAATCGAACGGCAGCGACGGAACGCAAGGCTCCGAGGCCCGGCCCGACCGGACTCTCGATCCCGAAGAGGCGGCATGCGACAAAGCTGAGACAAATGCCATTTATTCTTATTTGATAGTAAAGATCATTTACGAACTATACATTTTCAGACGCAGCATCATCCGCAGCCCCGGATGAGCGTTTTCCGCCCAGAGTCGCCCCTCCTGCTGACGGATCAGCCGGCGGGCGATCGCCAGGCCCAGGCCGAACCCGTCGCCGCCGGGACGGGCGGCGTTGAGCCGGGTGAAGGGCTGGAAGATGCGCTCCAGCTCGGCCTCCGCCACCCCGGGCCCCTGATCCTCGACCCACAGCAGCCAGTGGTCGCCCTCGCGGCAGCCGTCCAGACGGACACAGCCGCCCTCCGGCGAATGACGGATGGCGTTGCGCAGGATGTTTTCCAGCGCCCGCGCCAGCCCGTTCAGATTGCCCAGGACCCGGCATTCCGGCGGCAGCCGGCAGGGAAGACGCTGCGGGTTCCAGCCGCTCTCGAAACAGGCGTCCTCGCAGAGGATCTCCCAGAGGGCGGCGACTTCCACCGGCTCCAGCAGCGGCTGCGGACGCTCGGTGTCCATCCAGGCCAGCTCCAGGGTGCCGTCCACCAAGGTGCGCATGACCTCGACCTCGCGGCGGACCCGCTCCTCCAGTTCAGCGCCGTCCAGTCCGGCCTCGCTGGCCACCTGCAGGCGGCTCAGCGGAGTACGCAGCTCGTGGGACAGGTCGCGCAGCAGCTGGCGCTGCAGGCCCAGCGACTCCTCCAGGCGCCCGGCCATGTGATCGAAGGCGCGTCCCAGCTCACCCAGTTCGTCGCGCCGCCGGGCGACCCGCGGATCCATACGCGCATCCAGGTTGTCCGCGTGCAGGGCATTGGCCAGCTCGCGCAGGCGTGCCAGCGGTGCGATCAGCACCCGGTAGAGACCGATACAGAACAGCAGGACCAGCCCAGCAGGAATCAGATAGAGGATCACGGCCCGGAGCAGCAGGCGATAACGCCCGGGGCGATGGCGCTCGGGCAGCTGGATGACCAGATAGCCGCGGCCGTCGGCCAGCGGGAGGGCGATCAGCGGAAGCTTCTGGCTGCGCCGGCTCATCGGCCAGTCGAGCTGGCGCATGAAGGTCAGTTGCCCGGCCTCGATCAGCGGCCGGCTCCCTAGGGGCTGCAGGTAGCCGTCCAGCAGATCGGCCGGCCCCGGCTCCCGGCGCTTCAGGTCGAGCAGAAAGGCATCCACCGCCTCGGGTCCCTCCCAGGCCACGTGCGCGGCCTCGTCGGCGTAGCCCAGGAGGGTCCGGCGGGCCTCTCCGGAAAGGTAGGAGGTCCGCAGATCGATCCAGCTTCCCCAGGAGCCGCTCAGGGAAATCACCAGCAGGCAGAATGTCACCAGCAGCGCGGCCAGCCGCCAGAACAGCGAATGACGGCCCGGCACTCAACCGACCTGCTTCAGCAGATAACCCTTGCCCCAGATGGTTTCCAGCCGGACCCCCTGCAGGCCGAGGTCGGCCAGCTTGCGGCGAATGTTGCAGACATGCATGTCCAGACTCCGATCATGCTGGGAATAGCCGCGGCGCAGCACCTGCTGGTAGAGGAACGGCTTGCTCAGCACCTCCTCCGGATGGCGCACGAAGGTTTCCAGCAGACGGTACTCGGTCAGGGTCAGCCCGGCCCAGGCGTCGCCACGGCGAATGTCGCAGCGCCCTTCGTCGAAGTGCAGCGAAGAACTGGCCGCCGGCAGCGGCTGGCCACGCTCGTAGGCGATGCGCCGCAGGATGGCCTCGATGCGCACCTGCAGCTCGCCCATGCCGAAAGGCTTGGGCAGGTAGTCATCGGCCCCGCGGCTGAAGCCGGTGATGCGATCCCGCTCGTCGCCCAGCGCCGAGATCAGGATGACCGGGACGTGCCGGCGCAGGCGCAGGCGAGCCAGCACCTCGAGACCGTCGAGGCCGGGCAGCAGGATGTCCAGCAGGATCAGGTCGAAATCGCGCTCGTTGGCCAGCGCCAGGCCGTCGCGGCCATCGCCGCACAGCGTGACGGCGAAGCCCTGACGCGCCAAGTGCTCGTTCAGGTGGACGCCCAGCAGGGGATCGTCCTCGATGGCCAGGATCTGGCAATTGGGAAAGGCAGTCATTCATTGGCCCAGCAAAATGCGAATAATTCTATTCTACATGCTGCGGAGCAGGCCTATCCGGACGGCCGGCAGGTGCTGCCGGCCCCGGTCGTCAGGAAACGGCACGGTGGCGGCGCGCCTCGATCACGTTGGGCAACTGGGCGATACGCGCCAGCAGCCGGCCGAGAGCGGCCAGCCCGGGAATCTCGATGGTCAGGACCATCTGCGCGGTACTGTCCTCCTTGTTCGACAGGGTATTGGCGGCCAGCACATTGATCCGCTCGTTGAGCAGCACCTGGGACACGTCGCGCAGCAGACCGGAACGGTCGTAGGCGCGGATGAAGATGTCCACCGGATAAGTCTGCACCGGCACCGGCCCCCAGCTGACCTGGATGATCCGCTCCGGCTCGCGGCTGGCCAGCTGCAGGGCATTGGCGCAGTCCTGGCGGTGGATGGTGACCCCGCGCCCCAGGGTGATGTAGCCGACGATGGGATCGCCGGGCAGCGGCTGACAGCAGCCGGCCATCTGCGTCAGCAGGTTGCCCACCCCCTGGATCTGGATGTCGTCGCGCCTGCCCGGCTTGTGCAAGGTGCCGGCCTTGCGCGGAATCAGCTCGAGCTGCTCGGTGCTGCGCTCCGGCTCGACCAGCTGCTGGGCGAGCCCCACCACATGGGCCAGGCGCAGGTCGCCGGCGCCGAGGGCGGCGAACAGGTCCTCGGCGGTCTTCAGGTTGCTCTTTTCCGCCAGCCGGTCGTAATCCACCGGCGACAGGTCGAGACGCGCGAGCTCGCGCTCGAGCAGCACCTTGCCGGCGGCGACGTTCTGGTCGCGCGCCTGCAGCTTGAACCAGTGGACGATCTTCGCCCGGGCGCGCGAGGTGGCGACGTAGCCGAGATTGGAGTTCAGCCAGTCGCGGCTCGGCGCGCCGTTCTTGCCGGTGATGATCTCCACCTGCTCGCCGGTCTGCAGGGTGTAGTTGAGCGGCACGATGCGCCCGTCGATCTTGGCGCCGCGGCAGTTGTGGCCGATCTCGGTATGCACGCGGTAGGCGAAATCCAGCGGCGTGGCGCCCTTGGGCAGGTCGATGGCATGGCCGTCGGGAGTGAACACGTAGACCCGGTCGGGCTCGATGTCGACCTGCAGCTGCTCGGCCAGGCCGCCGATGTCGCCCAGTTCCTCGTGCCATTCGAGCACCTGGCGCAGCCAGGCGATCTTCTCCTCGTAATGGCTGGAGGTGGACTTGACGTCGGTGCCCTTGTAGCGCCAGTGGGCGCAGACGCCCAGCTCGGCTTCCTCGTGCATGGCATGGGTGCGGATCTGCACCTCGAGGGTCTTGCCATCCGGACCGATCACCGCGGTGTGCAGCGAGCGGTAGCCGTTCTCCTTGGGGTTGGCGATGTAGTCGTCGAACTCCCTGGGGATGTGCCGCCACAGCGAGTGGACGATGCCGAGGGCGGTATAGCAGTCGCGCACCTCCGGGACCAGCACGCGCACGGCGCGCACGTCGTAGATCTGGCTGAACTGCAGGCCCTTCTTCTGCATCTTGCGCCAGATCGAATAGATGTGCTTGGCCCGGCCGTTGATGTCGGCCTTGATGCCGGCGCCGGCCAGCGCGTCCTTGAGCTCCTGGACGACCTTGGCGATGAACTGCTCGCGATCCAGCCGGCGCTCGTGGAGCAGCTTGGCGATCTGCTTGTACTGCTCGGGCTCCAGGTAACGGAAGGACAGGTCCTCCAGCTCCCACTTGATGTGGCCGATACCGAGACGGTGGGCCAGCGGCGCATAGATGGCGGACACCTCGCGGGCGACACGCTGGCGGCGCTCCTCGCTGGCGTGCTTGACCGCGCGGATCGCGCAGGTGCGCTCGGCCAGCTTGATCAGCGCGACGCGCACGTCGTCGACCATCGCCACCAGCATCTTGCGCAGGTTCTCCACCTGGGTCTGGGCATCCAGCATCAGGGACTCGCGCGGGTTGAGGCTGTCGCTGATCGCCGCCATGCGCAGCACGCCCTCGATCAGCTTGGCGACCACCTGGCCGAAACGCCGCTGCACCTCCTCGAGGACGATCTGCTTCTGGCGCACACCGCGATAGAGCACCGCGGCGACCAGGGAGTCCTGATCCAGCTTGAGATCGGCGAGAATTTCCGCGATCTCCAGCCCGACCAGGAAGCTGGACGTGCCCACCGCCGGGATGCCCGGATCCGGCCGGGCCTGCCGCTCGGCCTCGCGGGCGTACTCGCAGGCCTTCTTCAGCGCTTCGCGATCCAGGGCCGGGTCCATCTTCAGGACATGATCCAGCCAGGCTTCAAGATTGATGCTTCCGTCGGTGTTGACCGGCTGCTGCGCTCTCACCTGTACCATGTATCTACCTTTCCCCCAGCATGTATTTCATGCCGCATCAACATCAGCCGGATCGGGCTGCCTGGAAACTAAAAATGCAGCCATCCCTGCCCGGCGAGCCGCGGCGCTCCACCTCAGCGCGCGGCAGGCCCCCTCTCGAACAACGCCATGGCCTCGACATGCGCGGTCTGCGGAAACATGTCGAGAATGCCGGCACGCCGCAGCCGGTAGCCCTGACCGGCCAGCTCCGCAGCATCCCGCGCCAGGGTCGCCGGATTGCAGGAAACATATAGCACCCGCTTGGCGCCCAAGCTGCCCATCTGCCGCACGACCTCCAGCGCGCCGTCGCGCGGCGGGTCGAGCAGGACCGCCGAGAAGCCGGCGGTCGCCCAGGGCGCCTCGGCCAGCGGTTTCGACAGATCCGCCTGGCAGAAGTGCAGGTTGCCCAGGCCGTTGCCGGCCGCGTTCTCCCTGCCCCGCTCGACCATCGCCGCCACGCCCTCCACCGCCACCACCGCGCCCGCCCGCCGCGCCAGCGGCAGGGCGAAATTGCCCAGGCCGCTGAACAGATCCAGTACCCGCTCCTCCGCCCGTGGGGCCAGCCAGTCGAGGGCCTGGGCGATCATCGCCTCGTTCACCGCGGCATTGACCTGCACGAAGTCGCCGGGGCGGTAGTGCAACTCGAGCCCCCATGACTCCAGCCGGTAGCCCAGCGCGGCTTCCGGCGCGTCCGCCTGCGGCTCGCCCTTGCCCTGCAGCCAGAGCTGGGCGGCGTGCTCGCCGCAGAAGGCACGCAGGCGCTGCAGGTCGTCGTCCGCAAGGGGCGCAGTATGGCGCACCAGAATGGCGCTTGTATTGCCATGGAACAATTCGACATGGCCCAGCGCCTGGGGCCGCGCCAGGCCATGCAGAAGCGTAGGCAGAGCGTGCAGGATCGACTGCAACGGGCGTACCAGCACCGGGCAGTCGTCGATGGCGACGATCGCCTGACTGGCCGCGGCGCGAAAGCCCACCTCCAGCCGGCCGGCGGCGGCATCCCAACGCACCGCGATGCGCGCCCGCCGACGGTAGCCGAACTCCGGGCCGACCAACGGCGGCGCCCATTCTTCCGGTGCGAGGTCGGCGAAGCGCGCCAGCTGCTCGGCAAGAGTGCGCTGCTTGAGAGCCAGCTGCTCGGCATGCGGCAATGCCTGCAGGGTGCAGCCGCCGCAACGTCCGGCCTGCGCGCAGGGCTCGGCGCGGCGCAGCGGACTGGCCGTCAGGATGCGCTCGGCGCGGGCATCGACGATGCGGTTGCGCGCGCCGAGCACGCGAGCCTCGACCTGCTCGCCGGCCAGAGCGCCGGAAACGAACCAGGTGCGCCCGTCGACGAAGGCAATGCCACGGCCGTCGTGGGCCAGGCGTTCGATGCTCAGAACCTGCTTCCTGCCCACCTGCAGGGGCGCCGAGCGGGCGCCACCGCTGGGCTGGAAGCGCAGCCCGGTAGTGCGTCTAGCCACGGCAGAGGACCTCGCGTGAAGTGCTGCCCTGCCAAGAGGCAGGGACCGGCTTATGGCTGATCATAGACACCCGTGGACAGGTAGCGGTCGCCGCGGTCGCAGATGATCGCCACCATCACCGCATGCTCCACCTCGCGCGACAGGCGCAGCATGGCCGCCACCGCCCCGCCCGAGGACACCCCGCAGAAGATGCCCTCCTCGCGGGCCAGACGGCGCATGCAGTCCTCGGCCTCGGCCTGGGCCATGTCGATCACCCGGTCGACGCGGCTCGCGTCGAAGATCTTCGGCAGGTATTCCTGCGGCCAGCGGCGAATGCCGGGAATCGCCGAGCCCTCCTGGGGCTGCAGGCCGACGATCTGCACTGCCGGGTTCTGCTCCTTGAGATAGCGCGAGGTGCCCATGATGGTGCCGGTGGTGCCCATCGAGCTGATGAAGTGGGTGATCGAGCCCTGGGTCTGGCGCCAGATCTCCGGACCGGTCCCCTCGTAGTGGGCCTGCGGGTTGTCCTGGTTGCCGAACTGGTCGAGCACCTTGCCGCGCCCCTCGCCCTGCATCTTCAGCGCCAGGTCGCGGGCGCCCTCCATGCCCTCGGCCTTGCTCACCAGCACCAGCTCGGCGCCGTAGGCGGTCATCGCCGCCTTGCGCTCGGCGCTCATGTTGTCCGGCATGATCAGGATCATCCGGTAGCCCTTGATCGCCGCCGCCATGGCCAGGGCGATGCCGGTGTTGCCGGAGGTCGCCTCGATCAGGGTGTCGCCGGGGCGGATGTCGCCGCGCAGCTCGGCACGGGTGATCATCGACAGCGCCGGGCGATCCTTCACCGAGCCGGCCGGGTTGTTGCCCTCCAGCTTGACCAGCAGGGTGTTCGAGGTTTCGCCCGGCAGGCGCTGCAGGCGCACCAGCGGGGTATTGCCGATGCACTCGGCGATGGTGGGGAAATGCACTGTCATGGAAACGCTCGGTGTCCTGAATCAGAAAAGGGCTACTCGGTCCGGACGGCCTCCTTGCCGCCATGCTGCATGGGCGCCGCGGCGCCCGGCCTGCGACAGGCCGCTCGTCTGCCGTATCGGAAGGCGAACCGTCCAGGCTACAGGGGGCGACTATGATAGCCGGCAAAGCGCTGCAGGCCATCATTCGGAAATGCTGCACGCTTATTCCAAATAGCTATGAACTCGTCTTCTATTGCCCCATTGGAGTCTGTCGTTACACTGGTTCTCCAAATCCCTCACGGAGAATCGGGGTGTTCCACGAGTTCAGCATCAAGGCCCGCATCGTCATGCTCACCCTGCTGCCCAGCAGCCTGCTGGCGCTGGTCCTGGGCAGTTATTTCACCTGGCAGCAACTGGCCCAGATGCAGGGCAATCTGGTGGAGCGCGGCCAACTGACCGTCCAGCAGCTCGCCCCGCTGGCCGCGCCGTCCCTGGCACAGAACTACCACAATCGTCTGCAGCGCATCGCCAATCGGGTGCTCGACCAGGCGGATATCCGTGCGGTGAGCTTTCTCGACGGCAAGCTGGAAACCATCGTGCATGCCGGGCCGAGCCTCAGCGGCCCGCTGCCGTCGCCGGACCCGACCCAACTGACCATGACCCGCGACGAAAACGCCACCCACCTGCTGATGCCGGTCCTCGGCTACCATCAGAACCTGGCCAGCGGCGGCGGTAGCGCCCAGGACGACCGACTGCTCGGCTGGATCGCCCTGGAAATATCGCACCACAGCGCCCTCCTGCAGGGGTATCGCAACCTGCTCGCCAGCCTGGCGCTGATCCTCGCCGTGCTGGTGATCAGCGGCCTCCTCGCCTTGCGCGTGGGGCGCTCGATCAGCGATCCGCTACGGCGCATCCAGCAAGGCGTGTCGCAGCTGCGCGACGGCCACCTGGAAACCCGCCTGCCGCCCCTGCGCAGTCACGAGCTGGACGAGCTGGCCGCCGGCATCAACCGCATGGCCGAGGTCATGCAGCACGCCCAGGAGGAGATGCAGAACAGCATCGACCAGGCGACCGAGGACGTTCGCCAGAACCTGGAAACCATCGAGATCCAGAACATCGAGCTGGACATGGCGCGCCGCGAAGCACTGGAGGCGAGCCGGATCAAGTCCGAGTTCCTCGCCAACATGAGCCACGAGATCCGCACCCCGCTGAACGGCATCATCGGCTTCACCAACCTGTTGCAGAAATGCGAGCTGTCGCCCCGCCAGCACGACTACCTGAACACCATCCAGAAGTCCGCCGACAGCCTGCTCGACATCATCAACGAGATCCTCGACTTCTCGAAGATCGAGGCCGGCAAGCTGATCCTCGAGCACACGCCGTTCAACCTGCGCGAACTCATCCAGGACACCCTCACCATCCTCGCCCCGGCGGCCCATGCCAAGCACCTCGAGCTGGTCAGCCTGATCTACCGCGACACCCCCCTGGCGCTGAACGGCGACCCCCAAAGGCTCCGCCAGGTTCTCACCAACCTGGTCAGCAATGCCATCAAGTTCACCAACGAAGGCACCATCGCCGTACGCGCCATGGTCGAGGAAGTCGGCGAGGAGTTCGCCCAGCTGCGCATCAGTGTGCACGACACCGGCATCGGCCTGTCCCAGGAGGACCTGAACGCCCTGTTCCAGGCCTTCAGCCAGGCCGACAACTCGCTGACCCGTCAGGCCGGCGGCACTGGCCTCGGTCTGGTCATCTCCAAGCGCCTAATTGAGCAGATGGGCGGCGAGATCGGCGTCAACAGCGTGCCGGGCGAGGGCTCGGAGTTCTGGATCCGCCTGTCCCTGCCGCTCGACGACCATACCGAGGACGAGTCGCCGACCGCCCTGCACGGTCACCGGCTGGCCCTGCTCGAACAGCACGAACTGGCCCGCCAGTCGATGCAGCACCAGCTGGAAGACTGCGGCCTGGAGGTGCTGCCCTTCTCCGAGCTGAACAGCCTGCTGGCCGGCGTTGCCGCTGCGCGCCAGGAAAACCGGCCGATCAGCCTGGCGGTACTTGGCGTGACCAGCCGCGACACCGGCGCCGAGGAGCTGGCCCAGCACGTTGCCGACCTCGACCGGCTCGGCTGCAAGTGTCTGATACTCTGCCCCACCACCGAACAGCTGCTCTACCAGGAGGCCCTGCCGGAAGCGCAGATCCAACTGCAGAGCAAGCCGGCACGGCGCGACAAGCTGGAGGCCATCCTCAGCGAAATGCTCGCGCCACAGCCGACCGGCCAGCAGGTCCCCAGCCCCCTGGGCAACCGTGCTCCACACCTGCTCTGCGTCGACGACAATCCGGCCAACCTGCTGCTGGTGCAGACGCTGCTCAACGACATGGGCGCCACGGTCAGCGTGGCGGACAGCGGCCAGACGGCCGTGGAAGCGGCGCAGCGCGAACGCTTCGACCTGATCTTCATGGACGTACAGATGCCCGGCATGGACGGCCGCCAGGCCACCAAGGCGATTCGCCAGTGGGAAAACGCCCAGCCGGAACAGCGCCATACGCCGATCATCGCCCTCACCGCCCATGCCTTGGCCAATGAACGACGCGCCCTGCTGCAGGGCGGCATGGACGACTACCTAACCAAGCCAATCAACGAACGCCAGCTGGCCCAGGTCGTGCACAAATGGACCAAGCTGCATCTGCGCTCGCTCGATAGCCAGATCGACGAGGTCCGGCCGGCCGCCATCGGCCATCTCAGCGTGCTCGACCCCGAGGAAGGCCTGCGCCTGGCCGCCGGCAAGCCCGACCTGGCCGCCGACATGCTGTCCATGCTGCTCGCCTCGCTGGATGCCGACCGCCAGGCGATCCGCCAGGCACGTCGGGACGGCGACCGCGCCGCCCTGATCGAGCGCGTGCATCGCCTGCACGGGGCGACCCGCTACTGCGGCGTCCCCCAGTTGCGCGCCGCCTGCCAGCACAGCGAGACCCTGCTCAAGCAGCACGCTCCAGCGGCCGACGCTGCCCTGGACGAACTGGATGCCGCCATCCAGCGTTTGGCCGGCGAGGCGAAGTTCGGCGCCTGAATGCAGGTCGGACACCCGCCGAACGCACCGGAAGCGCTTGGCTAGAGGGCGAACAACTCCAACTGCTCGCCCCTCGCGGGTCGATCCAGCAAGCGCACGCCGACACCGAGCAGACGTACCGGCCGAGCGCCACGGGCGAAGGCGCGGCCGAGCAGCTTCCGGTAACTGTCCAGGTCACGGCCGGCGCCGGCCTGCTCCAGGGTGGTCTGAGTGAAGTCGTGGAACCTCACCTTGACGAAGGGCTTGTCCGGCCGATAACTGCCATCCAACCGCGCCAGGCGTTCGTCGAGCTCCGCCAGCAGCAGCGGTAGCCGCTCCAGGCAGGCGGCCAGATCCGGCAGATCCCGCTCGTAGGTGTGCTCCACGCTCAGCGATTGGCGGCGGCTGTCGGCCTCCACCGGGCGCTCGTCGATTCCCCGCGCCAGCTGCCCCAGGCGCTCGCCGAAGCTGCCGAACTCGCGCACCAGCGCCAGCCGGCTCCATTCGCGCAGTTCGGCACAGGTGCGAATGCCCAGACGCCCGAGCCGCTCGGCGGTGACCTTGCCGACCCCGTGCAGCCGGCTCACCGGCAGGTCGGCGACGAAGGTCGCGACCTCTGTCGGCGGAATCACGAACAACCCGTCGGGCTTGCGCCAGTCGCTGGCGATCTTGGCGAGGAACTTGTTGGGCGCAACGCCGGCGGACACCGTGATACGCAATTCTTGCCAGACGCGCCGACGGATGTCCTGAGCGATGCGCGTGGCGCTGCCGAAAAAATGCGGGCTGGCGGAGACATCCAGATAGGCCTCGTCCAGCGACAGCGGCTCGATGCACTCGGTGTAGTCGCGCAAGATCCCGTGGATCGCCCTCGAGGCCGCCTTGTAGGCTTCGAAGCGCGGTCTGACGATCAACAGGTCCGGACAGAGCTTCAGCGCCTGGCGGGCCGGCATCGCCGCGCGCACGCCATAGGCGCGCGCCTCGTAATTGCAGGTGGCGATCACCCCGCGCCGCTCGGGCGCGCCGCCCACTGCCAGCGGCCGACCGACCAGACGCGGGTCATCGCGCATTTCGATGGCCGCATAGAAACAGTCGCAATCGACATGAATGATCTTTCTTCGATTCATAACATACTGATCTTAAAAGGGATTACCTCGAAAAATCAGATTTGGCATCCACTCCGACACCCGACTTTTTGCGTGCCATCCCGCATTATCGAGATGACCGAACCTACAGCGAAGCCCCGACACCTGGCGTGGATATGCAACCTCACCCGGGTACCAGCGCCGCGCCCGAATCCGAGCAATCGTCCGTGGCCAGCCTGAGCCGCTGGACTCTCGCCCCCCTTCGGCGCCCACTCCAACTTCCTACCGGTCATGTTACAAGCGATCGGCGAACGCCTCTCCAAGTCCCGCCGCTGAATCGCAGGCACACAAAAAAGCCCCTGCCGAAGAAGTAGAGGCTCTAGCTCATAGATTGAGCGTTGAATCCAGCGAATAGGGCAATTGCATTCAAGCGGATGAGGCTGAGCATTATGCCGGCCGTCCACGATCAGCAAATACCTTATCGAGCTGGGCTTAATCAGCCTCACTGTTTGTCGTTGTGTAAGTTTGAAGGAAAACCACAGTTTGAGCGCCAGTCAGAAGGAGCCCAGCAGACAAAAAAAGCAGGCAAGCACAACAAATTCCGTGCACTCCCATGGCTCTACTTTATTCAAAGGATTTAAAATCTTATTCTTTGTTCTGCCTTTGAAAAACCACCAGTCGCATGCGACTGCCAAATCACATTTGACTCTAAATTTCTACACTTAACCGGCACAACACCAATACTGCTTCTTGTTGCATGAGACTCTACCTTCAAAGTATCAACCTTATCTGGCAGTTCACCCCACACAATTCTAGAATAACCACCAACACACAGTATTATTGAAACAAAAGCGCAAACAATCCATCCTTGAATCATGATACACCTTACCAATTAATACTGAATTCTATATAAGTCAGCCCACCATACTTTTCATCCTTTTTCTTCTTGTTTTATTTTTAGCTTCTAAAAAGCGCAGGCCAGCCAGAACACCCAACCCTTGGTTGTCTGATTACAAATTATTTAATCATGGCAAAAAGTTGTCAATACAATATCATTTAGTGACAAAAATGACATTATTTGATATCGCTGTGCCAGCAGCGCACCCTAATTCTAGATCAAGCCAAATTCTCTCCGGAGAGATATAGTATTTATCTAAAGTTCATATAAGTAACTTCACTAAGCATTTTCACGCATCTGCTGGTCCATGGTAAGGCAATGACCCCGTTTTGCTGTGCCTGATCCTCAACGACCACCACGACTGCCAGCCAATTCCCGCCGCTGAATCGCAGGCACAAAAAAAAGCCCCCGCGGTGTGGCGGGGGCTCGGTGTTTCGACGTATCGGCCGACGTGGGGATCAGTGGCCGTTGTAGGCGAAGTCTTCAGCGGTTTCGGGGGTCCAGCCGTCTGGACGCGGGCGGTTGCCGTAGATCACCACCTTGTCGCCTGTGGAGAAAACGTAGTTCGGCGAGCGGTACTCCTTGAGTTCGCCGCTGTCGGTACGCACCAGGTAGATACGCTCGCTGGCCCCCACGGCCTTCTGACTGGAACCGCCGAACAGCGCGCCAAAGCCTGCACCGAGCACCGCACCGATCGGGCCGCCGACAGCGCCGGCCATCATGCCGTTCATACTGCCCGCAGCCTGGCCGGAGGTCTCGTCCGTCACTTCCCGGACGATTTCGGCGGCGTTGACGGTGCCGACGGTGAGCATGCCGATGGTCAGAGCTAGAATTCCGAATTTTTTCATGGCGGTTCCCCCAAAGCGAGACGAGCGGTCGTTACCAGTCGATTCAATCGAGACGGGTTGTGGCGCTGTTATCGCCGCTGTTTCGTCTCCCCCTTTATAGAAATTACCGCCTCCATTGATGCGAATCAATAAAACAATCACCATCTTATGCTTAAGGAGGGGGAGCCCTGGCCGTCAGCCAGGCAGTGCCTTCCTCCGTACGCTCTGCAGAAGGTTGACAAGTAGCTGATTTACCGGAGAAAGCCGAACCAATTAGAACTTTCGTCCTACTTTTGAGGTTTTGATTCAATATTTCTAATTCGGCGCGATCGCACTCACTCGCCTCTACCGATCTGCCGTCCGCAGCTTGGGCCAACCTGACCTGCAGGGCTGTATACAGCCTCCTGAAGGCGCCCTCCTGTTGGAGCCTGAGCAGTTCGAGCTGGGCAGCGGCCTCCTGTTCGGAGGGGCAGGGATCAGCTGGTCGAATACGCTTTCCATCTCGTCCCGCAGTGCGATCCGCGTCTGGTTGGCCGTATGGTCCAGCGCATCGGCCAGCGCCCGCTTCGCCAGCCGTCGCGCTACAGCTCACCGGCCACATCCGCGCCGATAACGCCAATCACGATGCCGATCCGCCTGCGTTACCCCACAGCGCCACGGTGGAGCAGCACAGCACCACCCGCAGCGGGATCTGTCTCAAGATCAGGTTGCCGCACGACGCTCGCTACACCTCGCCGGACAGTTCGGCCATGGAGTAGAACCAGCATCCAGAGCGGCATGTCCGCCAGCGTGTGCTGCTCGGTCGACAGCAGTGCTCCTTACCGATCAGACGGAAATGGAAAACTCCGCAGAAGCAGGGACAAAGGCCCAATGCTCGGCTACATGAGCACCTGCCCTGGCCAGCCGGCCATTGGACTTGACGCCCGAGCGAATGAGCCAGACCCTGTACCGTTTTTGCACACGGGTCTCTCCATGCTCTGGATCCCCTTCACCCTGGCCGCCGCCTTCACCCAGGCACTGCGCAACGCCCAGCAGAAACAGCTCAGCCGCGAAGTGAACGCGCTGGGCGTGACCCTGGCGCGCTTCATCTGGGCCTTGCCGCTGGCCGTGCTCTACCTGGTGCTGCTGCAGGTCAGTGCCCCCGCCGCCCTGCCGCAGTTCAGCGGCCGTTTCGTCTTCGACGTGGCGGCCGCCGCCTTCGCGCAGATCTTCGCCACCGCCCTCATGGTGCTGCTGTTCCAGCGCCGCAGCTATGCCACGGGCGTCGGCCTGGCCAAGAGCGAAGCCTTGCTGGCCGCAGTACTGGGCTCGCTCTTCTTCGGCGCCCTGCTCGGCCCGGTCGGCTGGCTGGGCGTCATGGTCGGCTCGGTGGCCGTCTGGCTGATGAAGGGGCGCAGCGAACCCGGCACGCTGGACCTCGCGACCCTGCTGCTGGGTCTGGCGAGCGGCCTGTGCTTCGCCCTGACCACGCTGTGGGTGCGCGATGCCTGCCACCAGTTGCAGCTGCCCTTCATGCACACCGCCGCCTGGGCCCTGGTGTGGACCATCAGTATCCAGGTCGCGGCACTGACCGGCTGGCTGGCCCTGCGCGACCCGCAGACGCTGGTGAAGTTGTGGCAACGTCCCTCGCTGGTCTTCCGCATCAGCCTGTCCAGCTCCGTCGCCTCCCTGTGCTGGTTCACCGCGGTCAACCTGGAAGACGTCGGACTGGTGAAGACCTTGGGGCAGATCGAAGTGTTCTTTACCCTCCTGCTGTCGCAGCACTGGCTCAAGGAGCAGGTCTCCCACCGGGAAAAACTCGGGCTACTGCTCATCGTCATCAGCGCCGTGCTGGTCATCCTGCCGGCACTATCGACCTGAACCCAGGCCGGCCGCAGCCGAACCGAAACCACCCGATGCGGAACCCACCGTAGCCGGCCAGCACTACGGCCAGGGCGTATCCTGCGCGCAAGGTACGCACTGCATAACGGAACGTCTGCTACATCCAGTTGCACAGCGAAATCGCATAATAGGTGGCCCTACGCGTCTCCATGAGGCGTCGGAGGCACTTCAGCAGGTGAGCCGCCGTTATCTCGCGAAACGGCATGCGCTTGATATACGGAGACAGGTTCTCGCTGAAAGCCTTGGGTAGTTTCAACGCCTGGAGCAGCACTCCAAGGCACCACGGCGAACGCAGAAACCCCGCATGCCGCGCCCTGGGCGAGCCAATCGGGCGCTAAAAAGCCTCAACGCACAGCTCGCCCAGTCAACGTGAATGAGCTGTCTACCGCTTATGGCGCATATGCCGCCGAAGCATGGTGCCGACAGCCCAGACGCCTCAGTGCGCCGCCATGTCCTCGCCGGTGGTACGCGCTGAGCGGATGTTGCGGACGCGGAAACCATCGGAACCGGCGATGTCGATGGGCAGCCAGATCCGCCAGGCCTCGTCGGCACCGATCACTCGGGCCTCGATGACGCGGCTGCCGACCACCTGGCCAGCCTTGAGGATATCGACATCAATGGCCACGTCCTTCAGATCCTGTCCCGAGACGTTCACACCCGTCCCCTGGAGATAGGCCTTGTGGCTCATGGTGATCAACTGCATGTTGCGCAATCGGATGTCATTTTCGGCCAGTGCACCGGTTGAGAACAGTAGCGCCAACAGCGCAACTTTCACTTTTGACTGCATTGCATCTCCCGAATCGGGCAACCTGACGCGCGGTCATCCGCCCATGAAAAAGTCCCATATAAGTACCTCTCCATACTGCCCTGATTGGAGTAAAGCCCGGCGTGAATATCACGAAATACCAGCTCAGGCGAGAGCTGCTGGTCTAATCTCTACAAAAATCTCCCCACTGAGCCGCCACCATGCCCCTCGACAAGCACGCTCTCGACACCCTACTCGAACAGGCCCGGCAGCATGCCGATCAGGCGGTCGAGCGCAATGATCCAACCCTCTACCGAGAGGCTTTCATAGCCATGTGTCAGGCCGTGGCACTGCTCAGCGAGGAGAGCGACAACTGGCGCGAACAGGTAGTCCGTGCCACCGAGGAGTACACGCGCACTGAAGGCATCTAGCAGCCAGCGCCTTCCCCGCGACATTAACCGTTTGAAGCAAAACTACTTTTTCAAACGATACAGCTTGACAGCAAATTGTTTGGCTGTAGAATGCCGCCCACACAGACGCGGGGTGGAGCAGTCTGGTAGCTCGTCGGGCTCATAACCCGAAGGTCGTTGGTTCAAATCCAGCCCCCGCAACCAAATCTTCACAATCGGCCCCAGCTGCATCAAGCAGCCGGGGCCGATTGCTATCCAGCGCCTAGAATCCTGGGCGCACATCGGCGCCAGCATACGCCAAGATTCCTGGGGCGCCCGGCCCTCCTCTCTCCTCCTCACCCACTCAACAAGCGCCGCCTGGCGAACGGACTACTGACGCGCGGACGGCTCGGCGGCGGCTGCCGGCAAGGCCGCATTGCCGGACAGGTGCTCAGGGAAAGTATCGGTACCGGTAATGGCTGGCTGCTCACTCAACCGGTGGGCAGCAGGCAGAAACTCGGCGGCCCAGTCTCGCAGCTTATGATTTTCATGCTTCAGTTCTTCGAGTTGCTGCCGGTAGTCGGCCAGGGCGACACGCAGGTCGTCCTGCTCACGGCGCAGTTGTTCTCGGGCGGTGCGTTCGCTGGCAAGCGCCGCGGCCAGATGCTCCATATCGGTCAGGTGGTCGCCGGCTAGTTGTTCGGCCTGATCGGCACGCTCGATCGTACGCTGCAACTCGGCACGCAAGGTGTCGGCCTCACGGAAAAGCAGCCAGATGAGCAGCCCAATGAGCGCGGTGATGAGAAGAGAGGATCTGGTCATGCCACATGTCCTCCCGCCGCATCACAATCTTGGGGGCCAGGCTCGCAAATCCGTTCCAGTTCCATATCTTTCACGCCTCCTTGCGTTGCACGAGCATCAGCTCCCCCGATTCTCAGCATAGGCCGCCTTGCCCTTGCAGAACTGGCGGATCCAGACTTTCCACTATCAGACCTCGCACTCGGCCCACAAGAATTTCTATCAATACAATGGCACGGTACAGAAAAGGCTTGGCCCCAGCGAAAACCGAGATACTTGGCCTTTCTCATTGCGCAGCAGGAGGAAGAGCTGGGGGCTATGCCACCACACGGTAGACAAACAGAGCGTTATCCACTCTACTCGCCGCGATCGCCGAGAACTCCCGGCTGCCATGAAGCCCGGAGGAAAAGCCGGAAAAATGTATTGCTTATAATGTCGCCACAAAGCATTACCATCACATACAGGGATAACCCATCTTGCAAAAGAATATTGGCAGTATCGAAAAAATCGCTCGCATCCTGATCGGCATTGCATTGGTTATTTGGGCCATCGCAGGAGGACCGCTCTGGGCTTGGGCTGGAGTGATGCTCCTGGCTACCGGGCTGCTCAGTTGGTGCCCTGCTCGTATGCTGCTCGGCGGTCGCAGCTGTTCAGTGGAAAAATAGCGCCACATGTATGCCTGGCTCGGCCTATTCCGGCAGATACTGATTGCCGGCTATGCGCCGGCCTGGATGTTTGGTCTGTCCATATGCGACGGACAGACCAATCGCCGGCTCGTCAGTAGCGGAAGCGCTCGATAACATTCCGAAAGCTTTCGAATCATCACCAGCAGACTGTGGAACAGGTCCATGGGCTAGGCTTGAACCCTCCCGGCTGTACTCCCGGCCATCGCTGGACGTCACTACGGTGCTCCTGCTTGACACGCGTTTGGCAGCGACAGCATCTCGCTCAGCTCCAACTCACGCACAGCAATTGCCGACCGGCACTGCGCCCCGTCGCTTGCCGCGGATCAGAAAACCGAAGATAGCTGTATACTTTCGCCCCATTTTTCACAGCCGGCCCTCGAGGTCTCCGCAACGCTATGTCGAAGAAAGCTGGAAGTATAGGATTTATATCTCTTGGGTGTCCAAGGCCACCGTCGACTCCGAACGCATCCTCACCCAGCTGCGCATGGAGGGCTACCAGATCGTGCCTTCCTACGAGGATGCCGACGTGGTGGTAGTCAACACCTGCGGCTTCATCGACAGCGCCAAGGCCGAGTCTCTCGATGCCATCGGCGAGGCCCTGGCGGAAAACGGCAAGGTGATCGTCACCGGCTGCATGGGCGTGTCCGAGGACAGCATCCGCAATGTACACCCCAGCGTACTGGCGGTCACCGGGCCGCAGCAGTACGAGCAGGTGGTCAATGCCGTGCATGAGGTAGTACCGCCGAAGATCGACCATGATCCCTTTGTCGACCTGGTGCCGCCACAGGGCGTCAAGCTGACTCCGCGCCACTACGCCTACCTGAAGATCTCCGAGGGCTGCAACCACAGTTGCGCCTTCTGCATCATCCCGTCGATGCGCGGCAAGCTGGTCAGCCGCCCGGCGGGCGAGGTGCTGGGCGAAGCCGAGCGACTGGTCAAGGCCGGCGTCAAGGAGCTTCTGGTGATCTCCCAGGACACCAGCGCCTATGGCGTAGACCTCAAGTACCGGACCGACTTCTGGAACGGCCAGCCGGTGAAGACCCGCATGCTCGAACTGTGCGAGGAACTCGGCAAGATGGGCGTGTGGGTTCGCCTGCACTACGTCTATCCCTATCCCAACGTCGACGACGTGATCCCGCTGATGGCCGAGGGCAAGATCCTGCCGTACCTCGACATTCCCTTCCAGCATGCCAGCCCGAAGATCCTCAAGGCCATGAAGCGTCCGGCCTTCGAGGACCAGACCCTCGCCCGCATCAGGAAGTGGCGGAAGATCTGCCCGGAGCTGACCATCCGCTCGACTTTCATCGTCGGCTTCCCCGGCGAAACCGAAGAGGACTTCCAGTACCTGCTCGACTGGCTGAGCGAGGCCCAGCTCGACCGCGTCGGCTGCTTCCAGTACTCGCCGGTCGAGGGCGCGCCGGCCAACGACCTGGGCCTTCCGCCCGTACCGGACGAGGTCAAGCAGGAGCGCTGGGAGCGCTTCATGGCCCACCAGCAGGCGATTTCCGCGGCGCGCCTGCAACTGAAGATCGGCAAGGAAATCGAGGTACTGATCGACGAGGTCGACGAACAAGGCGCCATCGGTCGTTCTGCCGCCGACGCTCCGGAGATCGACGGCAATGTCTACATCGACAGCGACCAGCTCCAGCCGGGCGACAAGGTGCACGTACGCATCACCGACGCCGACGAGTACGATCTCTGGGCCGAGCTTCTCTGAAGCCGCCCTCACCCGCAGCTCCGCCCTCCGGGCCTGCACGCCCTGCTGGGCGGCAAGCCTGGAGAGAACGTCCGTCGTTCCTGCCTGGCTCTTGACCTATCCTGAAGCGGGTAGCAGCCTCCTCACCCAGGCCATCTCGCATCAGCTCAGCGCAAGGAGGCTTATGCATCCGCTTTTCTACCTTCTTGCCGGCGCCCTACTGCTCGCCGGCTGCGCAGGCACCTCTACCACCCGGGACAGCAGCCCGCCTGCCAGGCGTTATGAGGGCCATCTGGTCATGCTCCCGGAGATGCACGTCTTCGTTCCTTGCAACTCGGAGGCGCCCCTCTGGCTGGTCGCAGACGAAGCCACCGGCCACCGTCTCGAGACCCAATATGCGAGCCTGGTCAGCGAGCCCTACGAGGAAGCCTTCGCGGTCTTGCGCGGCACCCCAGGGCCACAGCTGGATTGTCCGGGCTGTCGCGACTTTCCGGGCAGCTTCCGGGTCAGCGAAATCATCGAATATCGCCTGGCCGAGACGGGCGATTGCCACTGAGACACCCGATGGCTGCCGGCAGGCCAGCCCTAGACCAGAAGGGGCGCTCCCGGACAGTGCCCCTGGCACCAAGCTAAGGCTTCCGCTGCACTTTGCCGGCATCCGGCGGATGCCGGCAGGCATTCAGGCCACTTCCAGATAGCACTTGTGAATGGCGTCGCCCAGGCACTGCACCTGTTCGATGTACTCGGTGATCCAGGCATGCATCCCGGTTTCGAGAACCTCCTCGATCACCGTGTAGCGCAGCCGCGCTTCCAGCTCGGCGGCCAGGCGCTGGGCCGGACGACCGTTGTCGCCGGGCAGGTCGGCAAGCGTCTGCTGCAGCTCGGTCAGACAGGAGCGCAGCGAGCGCGGCACCTCTGCCCGCAGCAGTAGTAGCTCGGCGACCTTGCCGGCCCGCGGCGAGCCGCGATAGATCTCGGCGAAGGCTTCGAAGGCGGTCAGCGCGCGAAGCAGCGCGCTCCACTGATAGTAGGCACGTGCCGAGCGATCGTTGGGATCCTCGCTGTCCGCGCCAAGCAGCTCGTAGCGGGCATCGAGCAGGCGCAGGGTGTTGTCGGCCCGCTCGATGAACGTCCCCAGGCGGATGAAGCTGTGCACGTCGCCGCGCATCAGGGTGCCGTAGGTGGCGCCGCGGAACAGGTGAGAGCGCTCCTTGACCCACTCGCAAAAACGGCTGATGCCGTAGCCGCTCAGCCCCTGCTCGGCAAGGTCGAGCAGAGCCAGCCACGTGGCGTTGATGTTCTCCCACATGTCCGCGGTGATCCTTCCGCGCACCGCATGGGCGTTGCTGCGCGCCGCAGCCAGGCAATTGAACAGGCTGGCCGGATTGCTCGCGTCGAGGGCGAAGAAGTGCAGCATACGCTCGGCGTGCAATTCGCCGTGGCGCTCCAGATAGTCCTCGAGGGTGCCGGTGATCAGCAGCGGCATGGCCAGCTCGTCGAGGCCATTGCCACGGCCATCCTGCGGCATCAGCGACAGCGAGTAGCTGACGTCGAGCATCCGCGCGAGATTCTCGGCACGCTCCAGATAGCGCGACATCCAGTACAGATCGGCGGCGGTTCTACTTAACATGCTCGATAATTCCTTCAATCCTCAACGACCCAGGTGTCCTTGGTGCCGCCGCCCTGGGACGAGTTGACCACCAGGGAGCCCTCCCGCAGCGCCACGCGGGTGAGCCCACCGGGCACCAGACGAGTTTCGCGGCCGCTCAGGACGAAAGGCCGCAGATCAATGTGCCGCGGCGCGATGCCGCTCTCGACGAAGGTCGGGCAGGTCGACAGACTCAAGGTCGGCTGGGCGATGTAGGCCTCGGGACGCGCCTTGATACGCTCGCGGAAGGCCTCGATCTCGGCCTTGGTGGCCGCCGGTCCCACCAGCATGCCGTAACCGCCGGACCCCTGGGTTTCCTTGACCACCAGCTCGGGCAGATGGGCCAGGACATGGGACAGATCTTGCGGCTTGCGGCATTGCCAGGTGGGCACGTTCTGCAGGATCGGCTCCTCGCCCAGGTAGAAACGGATCATGTCGGTGACGTAGGGGTAGATCGACTTGTCGTCGGCTACCCCAGTGCCGATGGCGTTGGCCAGCACCACGTTGCCGCACCGATAGGCCGACAAGAGCCCCGGCACGCCAAGTACCGATTCGGGATTGAACGCCAGCGGATCGAGGAAGGCATCGTCCAGCCGGCGGTAGATCACGTCCACCGGCCTGGCGCCAGCGGTGGTGCGCATGAACACCCGCTCGTCGCGGACGAACAGGTCGGCCCCTTCCACCAGTTCCACGCCCATCTCGCGGGCCAGGAAGGCGTGCTCGAAATAGGCGCTGTTGTAGCGTCCCGGGGTCAGCACCACCACGCTGGGGTTGTCCAGCGGGCTGGAGCTCTTCAAGGTTTCCAGCAGCAGGTTCGGATAGTGGTCGACGGGGGCGATGCGCTGGGCGGCGAACAGTTCGGGGAACAGCCGCATCATCATCTTGCGGTCTTCCAGCATGTAACTGACGCCACTCGGTGTACGCAGGTTGTCCTCCAGCACGTAGAAGGTGCCGTCGCCGTCGCGCACCAGGTCGACCCCGGCGATGTGCGCGTAGATGTCGCGATGCAGGTCGAGCCCGTGCATGACCTGCTGGTAGCCGTCGTTGGCCAGCACCTGCTCCGGCGGAACGATGCCGGCCTTGAGGATACGCTGCTCGTGATAGATATCGGCAAGGAACAGGTTCAGGGCCTGAACCCGCTGTATGCAGCCGGCCTCGATCCCGCGCCATTCGCTGGCAGGAATGCTGCGCGGAATGGTATCGAAGGGGATCAGGCGCTCGGTGCCCTGCGCGTCGCCGTACAGGGTGAAAGTGATACCCGCTCGGTGAAACAGAAGATCGGCCTCGCGCCGGCGCTGGGCCAGCACCTCCTGGGGAGTGTTCTCCAGCCAGTTGGCGAAGCCCCGGTAATGTGGCCGGCAGATACCGTTCACATCGTACATTTCGTCAAAAAATTGGCGATCCATGCATGCTCCTCGGCTGTGCATAAAAGAAGTTCGCAAAGCTCATGCCAGTTGCCAAGTTCCTATTCCTATCAATGTCTTGCAGACGCTCCGTGGGCAGCCGTGCCATCGCGCCGGCGAATCGCAAACGAGCCTGCAGCCTGTTGGTCACTCGCTCCAGTCGCCCTCTAGTCAATCGCATTCGGTCGCCGATGACCCGGCTCATCCTGGCGCGGACAGAGCGCGATGGAGGAGTGGGAAGGCCTCGCACCAAAAAAGCCCCCGATCTGTCCAGCACGATCCACTGCGCACCAAAAAAATGCAACACCTGCCAGATGCCGCCGTTCAGCCAGGCATCCGGCCACAGACCCGGCGCCGTATCGGGGCATCGACCGACCGGCACCCGCCGCTTGGATTCTGGACTTAGCCTTGGTGGACGATCCGGGTGCCCAGCAGGCCGATGAAGCTCGCCAGCCAGGTCGGATGTGCCGGCCAGGCCGGCGCCGTGACCAGGTTGCCATCCACATGGGCCTGATCCAGCGGTACATCCACATATTCTCCGCCGGCCAGCCGCACCTCGGGGCACAGGCCGGATAGGCACTGCACGAGCGGCCGTCGAGCACTCCGGCCGCGGCCAGCAACTGGGCGCCATGGCAGACAGCGGCAATCGGCTTGTGCGCCGAGGCGAAGGCACGTACCAGCTCCAGCACGCGCTCGTTGAGGCGCAGGTATTCGGGCGCCCGGCCACCCGGAATCAGCAGCGCGTCGTAATCCTCGGCACGCACCTTGGCGAAATCGAAATTCAGGGCGAAGTTGTGCCCCGGCTTTTCGCTGTAGGTCTGATCGCCCTCGAAATCGTGGATGGCGGTACGCACGGTCTGCCCGGCGTGCTTGTCCGGGCACACGGCATGCACCGTATGACCGAGCATCAGCAGTGCCTGGAACGGCACCATGGTTTCGTAATCTTCGGCATAGTCGCCGACCAGCATGAGAACTTTCTTGGCAGACACGGGGGACTCCTGAACAGGATGCATGAAACGCGCACGACGCCCTAGACCGGAGCCTGGGGAGCCTGCGCGCCAGGGAGATCCACCCTACCCTGCCGCTCAGCGGCCGTCGACCCACCCTCAGCCCGGCCAAGGGTCAACCGCCGCGATCGAGCAGATCGACCACCAGCCGATCAAGCCACCCCCACAGCCGCTGATACAGGCGGCGGTACCAGGGGCGTGCCTGCCAATGCTCTTGGTCGACCTCATGGCTGACCCGAAAATCGGTGAGGAAACACTCGGCGACTTCGCCGATAAAGGCCGGATCTCGCGTTTCGAGGTTGGCTTCCAGATTCAAGCGTAGGTTCCAATGGTCGAAGTTGCAGGAACCGACACTGACCCAGTCGTCGACCAGCACCATCTTCAGGTGCAGGAAGCGCGGCTGGTATTCGAAGATGCGCACGCCGGCCCGCAGCAGGCGGCGGTAATAGCGCTGGCCGGCATAGCGCACTGGCGGGTGGTCGGTATTGTGCCCGGCCAGCAACAGGCGCACCTCCACCCCGCGCCGTGCCGCCTTGATCAGGGCGCGGCGGACTTTCCAGGTCGGCAGGAAATATGGCGTGGCCAGCCAGATGCGCCGGTTCGCACGGAGCAAACTGCGGATCAGCGCCCGCAACACGTCGCGATGCTGGTGCGCCTCGGCATAAGCGAGCCGCCCGGAGCCATCGCGGCGCAAGGGTCCCGGCGGGATGCGCGGCGGCTTCGGCGGCCGCTGCGAATGCCAGCGTCCGCGCTCGTGACAGAGCATCCATTGATGGTCGAACAGCGTCCGCCAGTCGGCCAGCACGGGGCCGGCGATCTCCACCATGACCTCATGCCACTGACCGCTCTCTTCCTCAGGGTTCCAGAACTCGTCGGTAGCGCCGGCCCCGCCGACATAGCCCAGGCGATCGTCCACCAGCAGCACCTTGCGATGGTCGCGGTGCAGGTTGTGCAGCCCGAAGTGCCAGCGCAAGGGGTTGAACTGCAGCAGGGCGACGCCCGCCTTGGTCAGCCGACTGCGCAAGGCCGTACCGAACCCGAGCGCCCCGAAGCCGTCGAACAGGCAACGCACCTGCACGCCGCGCTCGGCGGCGGCGACCAGCGCCTCGACCAGCAGGTCGGCACAGCGGCCGTCCTTGATCAGATACAACTCCAGATCAATGCGCCACTTGGCGCCGGCAATGGCCGTCAGCATGCGCGGAAAGAACGTCTTGCCGTCGATCAGCAGGCTGAAGCGATTGCCGCCACGCCAGGGAAAGACCGCTCCTTCTTGCATCACGGTCTCCATTTCGCCCGGGCGGCGGCAGCTCTCGCCAGGGAAATGCGCCTCCCTGCCGATGACAGCCGCCTGAGCGGCAAGTGAGTGAAGAACTGGTGCATGCAATCTCTCGCGTGAAGGCCGGGCGCAGGACGATAACCGCCTCAGACCACCGCCCAAAACATATCGGCGTGGCCCGGAGCACAGGTTCAGGGCACGGCCGAAACCTCGCCCTCGTCCAGCAGACGACAGCCCTCGCGCGGACCGAACCAGACGGCACTGTGGGTGCGCCCCAGGCCACGGGCAGTCACCGTCCGGCTCGCCGACTCGTCGTGCAGCAGGTCGATGGGAATGTACTGCTGGATATAGACCTGACAATAGTCTGCCGGGTTGCCACTCACATAGCGGCACGAGCAGTACTCCTTGGCGCTATAGGCGCCGATGATGTCGGGGAAAGCCGCCAGATGCGCGCGGTTCGGCCAGATCACGGCGACCGCCAGCAGCACGGTCGAGCCCAGTAGCAGCGCATGACGACGACGCATCAGCGGGCCTCCGCAGGGGCGAAGGCTGCACGGGCCAGACGCAGGAAGTCGTTGTGCCGATAACGCGAATCGCGGTCGTCGGCGAAGCGGACGATCACCAGCTTTTCCTCCGGCAGCACATAGAGCGCCTGGCCCCAGTGTCCCAGCGCCGCAAAGGCATCCGCCGGCACATCCGGCCAGGGCCGGGGCGCCCCATCCAGCGACAGGTTGAGCCACCAGTGCCCGCCCGGCACCAGCCCCTGCGGGCGCGGCTGGTAGCCGGGCGCCGGCGAGCGATTGAAGGCGACCCAGTCTGCCGGCAGCAATTGGCGCTCGCCCCAGCGGCCGTTGCGCAGCATCAGCAGCCCGACCCGGGCCAGATCGCGGGCATTCAGATAGGCATAGGAGGCAGCGATAAAGGTTCCGGTCGCATCCCTTTCCCAGACCGCCGAAGTGATTCCGAGCGGCTCGAACAGCGCCCGCCACGGGTAGTCTGCGTACTGCCCGGCCGTGAGCATGCCCTTCAGCGCCGCTGCGAGCAGAACGCTGTCGCCGCTGGAATAGCTGAAGCGCACTCCGGGGGCGGCGCCGGCCGCATGCCGGGCGACGAACCCGGCCATGTCCTCGTGGCCACGGGTGTAGAGCATGGCGATGACCGACGACTTCAGCGGCGAGTACTCGTAATCCTCTTCCCAGGCCAGACCGGAAGTCCAGTTGAGCAGGTGGCGCAGGCGCAGGTCGGGATGAGCGGCGAGCGGCGGATAGTAGCGCGCCGCCGGATCGTCGAGGCGAAAACGGCCCTCGCCGTAGGCAACGCCGAACAGGCAGGCGAGCAGGCTCTTGCTCACCGACCAGACCAGATGCGGCGTGCTTTCGCTGGTCGGCGCGGCATAGCGCTCGTAGACCAGCACGCCGTCGCGGATCACCACCACCGCGTCGCTGCGCACCCCGCGGCGCTCGGCCTCGTCCCGCACGGGAAAGGCATAGGCCTCGAAGGCTTCCAGCGCCGCTCCCGGCGCAGCGGGTTGCCGCGCCCAGTCGGCGCCTGGCCAGAGTTCCCCGGCGACAACCTGCCCGGCAGCGAGCACGGTGGCCGCCACGCAAGCCAGCAGAAAGCGCACAGGAAACGCAACGGCGGGCATCGGAACGACCTCGCGATGGAAGGAGCGCGAAGCCTAGCACGGGCCGGATGACGAAATGGACACGGCCCGGCGCCGGGGAATTGCCTACTTCGGCAGTTGGTAATCGTCCTGGCCGAGAAGGTCGATGCCGCACTCCAGGTGCTCGATCCAGTCGAGGAAGGCGTCGATCATCTCCCGGCCGACGAAGGGGCGGCCATGCTGCGGCACGATCATGTCCACCTTCATGCCGCGCACCATGCCCGCCCACAGCCGGCAGACCTTGTTGCTGGCCATGTAGCGGCGATGGAAGGCGTCCATATGCGGGATGTGGCTGGCGAAATCGCGCACCGGAGTAGCGTCGTCCACCAGCGAGGCGCCCATGTCGCCGGAGAAGAGGATGCGGCTCACCGGGTCGTACAGCTGGAAGTTGCCCACCGAGTGCAGGAAATGCGCCGGCACCGCCTTCAGCTGGCAGCGGCCGAGGGGAATGGACTCGCCGCGGTCCGGCAGGGCGATGATCCGGTCGAAGGTGGAGATGCCATGGCTCATGGCCAGGTAGTTGGCGGTCAGGTGCGGCAGGAAGCGCGCCCACAGCTTCGAGCAGAGCACCTTGGCCTTGGTGTGCAGCAGCCACTTACCCAGCGAGGAGATGATGTCCGGGTCCTGGTGCGAAGCGAAGATGTAGGTCAGCTCCTGCAGCGAGATGCGCTTCGACAGCTCCAGCGACAGCGGCGTGTAGGTCAGGTCGCCGCCCGGATCGAGCAGCAGGTACTGGCCGTGATCGGTGATCAGGAACTGGTTGGTCTGTACGCCCTCCCCCCTGACCAGATCGTCGAAAAGCAGGCATTGATGGGTGCCGTTGTCGAACAGCACATGGGGCTCGCGTCGCATGGAAACCTCGCTGAATGCAGAGGATCGTCAAAATACTCCGCAGTCCTCGCTGGCTTAGTGACACAAATCAACCCCTCTCCTGCCGTCATTTCCGGGTAGCGCAGCCTGTCACGCAAGGATCACCCAAACGTCACGGACGTGACACCGCCCCCGCCTAGCTTGAGCGTACCCGACCAAGTCGATCCGACCCCACAACGACAGCAGCCGGGCAGAGCATGTCACCGCCGCGGGGCATGTCCTGCCGAAGCGCATCAGGCGGCTCACGGAGACCCCTATGACCCACGGTGCCCTCACCTCCGAACGCAAGACCCCAGAACGCCGCCTGCGCGCCGAACGCCTGCTCGGCACGCAGGCGCTGCGCGAGGCCCAAGCCCTGCGCTTTCGCGTGTTCAGCACGGAATTCGACGCCAAGCTCAAGGGCGCCGAACTGGGGCTGGATATGGACGACTACGATCCGCACTGCAGCCATATCGGCGTGCGCGATCTCGGCAGCGGCGAGCTGGTCGCCACCACCCGGCTGCTCGACCACCGGGCTGCCGCCGGCCTCGGACGCTTCTACAGCGAAGAGGAATTCAGTCTGCACGGCCTGGCCCGCCTGCAGGGCCCGCTGCTGGAAATCGGCCGCACCTGCGTCGCCCCCGGCTATCGCAACGGCGCCACCATCGCCGTGCTCTGGAGCGAGCTGGCCGAGGTGCTCAACGAGGGCGGATACCGCTACCTGATGGGCTGCGCCAGCATCCCCATGAAGGACGGCGGCATCCAGGCCCAGGCGGTCATGCAGCGTCTGCGCGAACGTCATCTGTGCACCGCACAGCTGCGCGCCGAACCCAGAACGCCGCTGCCGCGCCTGGAATTGCCCGGTAACGTCACCGCCGAGCTGCCGCCGCTGCTCAAGGCCTACATGCGCCTGGGCGCCAAGGTCTGCGGCGAGCCCTGCTGGGACCAGGACTTCCAGGTGGCCGATGTGTTCATCCTGCTCAAGCGCGACGAGCTGTGTCCCCGCTACGCCCGTCATTTCAAGGCCGCCGTCTGAGCGATATCCCATGTGACGGACAGGCCGCCCGGACCGGCGCCCTGTCCGTCATTGTCCTGCCTCGCGAGAACCCATGAAGAAACTCCGCCTCTACAGCCGCCTCCTCCGCCTGCTGGCGGTGCTCGCCCTCGGCCTGGCCATGGCCGGCTGGGTCAGCCTGCTGGAGCGCCTCAAGCGCGACGAGCTGATGCCCCTGCGCCAGCGCCTGACCCGCCGCTTTCTCGCCCAGCTCGCCGCCGCCCTGCCCTTTCGCCTGAGCCTGCACGGCCAGTTGCCCGACCGGCCGATGCTGTGGGTCGGCAATCATGTGTCCTGGACCGACATCCCTCTGCTCGGCGGGCTCGTCCCGCTGTCCTTCCTGTCCAAATCCGAGGTGCGCAGCTGGCCGCTGGCCGGCTGGCTGGCGCACAAGGCCGGAACGCTGTTCATCCGCCGCGGCGCGGGCGACAGCGCCTGGTCAGGAGCCAGCTGCTGCGTCATCTGCAGCACGGCCACGACCTGCTGATCTTCCCCGAAGGCACCACCACCGACGGGCGTAGCCTGCGCGGCTTCCACAGCCGCCTCTTGGCCAGCGCGGTGGAAGCGCAGGTGCCGGTGCAGCCGGTGGCGATCCGCTATCTGCGCGACGGAGCAGCCGACCCAATCGCCCCCTTCATTGGCGACGACGACCTGCTCTCGCACTTGCTGCGCCTGCTGCGCAGCGAGCGCAGCGAGGTGGAAATCCACCTGCTTCCGCCGCTGGACAGTCAGGGCGTCAGCCGCACCGAACTGAGCCGCCAGGCACACACGGCGATCGCCGAACGCCTGTTCGGCAGCTCCCGGCCCCTGCCGGTCGCCGCCTGAGACTCAGGGTTCGCCCCGCTGCCGGCGTGCGAAATCCTGCAGCTCCGGATAGAAGGCCCGAAAATCGCGGCTCAGCGGCACATAGAGTCGCGCCAGCTCGTCCAGCGCGCCGCTCAGCCCCTCGGGCGCGATAGGCGCCGCTGCATCCCGGCCACCACACGCTCCAGCACGGCGAAGTCGCGGTAGCTGCCCAGCCAGTCCTGCTGCGCCATGCGCGGCGCCAGCTCGGCCAGCCGGCCGGGCAACCGCGCCTCGCCGGCGAGCAGCGCGTAGACCCGCGCGGTGAACGCCGGCAGCGGCTCCTGCGCATAGTCGTTCCAGTAGCAAGCCAGGCAGTGGTCGAAGAACACGTCCAGGAGGATGCCGGCATAGCGACGCCGCGCTTCGGGAAAACGCGCCCCGGCCTGGCGCACCAGGAGATGGCCGTCGGTGAAGGCATCGATGCGCCGGTGCAGGCGGATAGCGGCCTCGATGTCCGCCGGCCAGCGCCCCTGCAGGGGCCCCTTGACGAAATCGCCGTAGAGGCTGCCAAGCAGGTCGGCCGGCTGCGGGCCGCCCAGATGGAGATGGGCAAGGTAGTTCATGCGGGAAGTTTAACCCGGATCAGCGATCGGCAAGGCGACGGCCATTCGCCAGTATTGATATATCGCAATATAGCGATTTAAGCTTCGCTGCAACACGATTCACCTGGACAGGAGCGCTACGTGTCCAACGACTTCGACGAGATCTACAAGGCCCTGGCTCATCCCGTGCGCCGGCAGATCCTGCACTGGCTGAAGGAGCCGGAACGCTACTTTCCCAACCAGGAGCACTCCCTGGAGCTCGGCGTCTGCGCCGGCCAGATCGACCAGCGCACCGGGCTGTCCCAGTCCACCGTCTCGGCCCACCTGGCGACCCTGCAGCGCGCCGGGCTGGTCAGCGTGCGCAAGGTCGGCCAGTGGTGCTTCTTCAAACGCAACGAAGCGGCCATCCAGGCTTTCCTCGAGCAGCTCCGCGATGGGCTGTAAGGCGTGCCTGCTCATTTCCAGCCGAAGGCGCTGCCTGCGACCGACGGCCTCGACTCTCCGCGCGACCCACTGAAAGGACTACCCATGAGCACCCTCTTCGAACCGATCAAGATCGGCGACCTCGAACTGCCCAACCGCATCGTCATGGCCCCGCTGACCCGCTGCCGCGCCGAGCCCGGCCGCGTGCCCGGCGCGCTGATGGCCGAGTACTACGTGCAGCGCGCCAGCGCCGGCCTGATCATCAGCGAAGCCACCTCGGTCTGTCCGCAGGGCGTCGGCTACCCCGACACTCCCGGCATCTGGTCGGAAGAGCAGGTCGCCGGCTGGCGGAACGTCACCCGGGCGGTGCACGCCGCCGGCGGGCGCATCGTCCTGCAGCTCTGGCACGTGGGGCGGATCTCCGATCCGGTCTATCTGAACGGCGAGCAGCCGGTGGCGCCGAGCGCCGTCAAGCCTAAGGGTCATGTCAGCCTGATTCGTCCGCTGAAGGAGTTCGAGCCCCCACGTGCCCTGGAAACCGCCGAGATCCCCGGCATCGTCGAGGCCTACCGCCAGGGCGCCGAGAACGCCAAGGCGGCCGGCTTCGACGGTGTGGAGATCCACGGCGCCAACGGCTACCTGCTCGACCAGTTCCTCCAAGACAGCACCAACCAGCGCACCGACCGGTATGGCGGCAGTCTGGAAAACCGTGCCCGCCTGCTGCTGGAGGTGACCGACGCGGCGATTTCGGTATGGGGCGCCGGGCGGGTCGGCGTGCACCTGGCGCCGCGCGCCGACGCCCACGACATGGGCGATTCCAACCGCGCCGAGACCTTCGGCCACGTCGCCCGCGAGCTGGGCAAGCGCGGCATCGCCTTCATCTGCACCCGGGAGCAGGAGGGGCCGGACAGCCTGACGCCGCAGCTCAAGCAGGCCTTCGGCGGCGTGCTGATCGCCAACGAACGCTTCACCAAGGAGCAGGCCAACCTCTGGCTGGCCGAGGGCAAGGCCGATGCCGTGGCCTTCGGCATCCCCTTCATCGCCAACCCGGACCTGCCGGCGCGCCTGGCGGCCGATGCGCCGCTCAACGAGGCGCATCCGGAAACCTTCTACGGCTCGGGTCCGCAGGGCTATCTGGACTACCCGACCCTGTAGCCCCGCCCGCAGCCCGGCTGGTTGCCGGGCTGCCGCTTCAGCGCCCGTTCAACTGCTGCTGCAGGCTGCGCATCTGATTCTGCAGCGCGGTGAAGCTGCGCGTGGTCTGCGCCCGGAAGGCATCGAACTCGGCGGTGTTGGCGACGCCGCCGCTCGGTGCCGGCCGGTTGTCCAGCTCGCTGCGCAGCACCAAGAGCTCCTGTTCGAGACGCTCGATGGCCGGAGCCGGGTCGGTGCGCTTCTTCAGCGCCGCCACCTCCCCGTCCAGGTCATTCACGCGTGCGACCAGGCGCTGTTCCTGCCCGGCCTGCTGTTCTCTCAGCGCCGCCGCCTCCTTGTCGAAACCGCTCAGGCGCTCGGCCAGCCGCTGCTCCTGCTCGGTCTGCTGCCCCTTCAGCGCCGCCTGCTCGCCGGCGAGCGCCTGCAGCCGCTCGTCGAGCTGGCGCTGCCGGCCGTCCAGCTGGGCCGCCAGTGCCACGGCCACCTCCTGCTGCTTCTGCAGGTCGCCGGCCAGTTGGCCGAGGCGCAGGTCCCGCTCCTCCTGGCGATCCTGCAGCGCCTGCTGGCGCTTGTCCTGCTCGGCCAGGCGGCTCTCCAGCTGGCGGATCTGCAGCTTCAGGCTTTCGCTGCCGGTGGTCACGCTGGATTCGGCGGCCACCATCTTGCCGCTGATGTTCTGGATGCGCAGTGCTGCGTCCTCGCTGATCCGCGCGAAGCTTTCCTGGGTCGCCACCAGTTGCTGCTCCATCAGCTCGAGACGCTGCTGGCTCCACCAGCCAAGCCCGCCCAGGGCCAAGGCCTGCGCAACGACCAGCCCCACAGCAGGCCGTTGCCGGTCCGGCGCACCGGCGGTGCCTGGTCGGCGCCGACAGGCAGCGACACCGGATTGCGAACCTCGGTTCGCAGGCTGGGAATATGCTCCACTTCATCGAAGGAATCATTGCGCATGGGGGGCTTCGCAGAGGCACGGCCGACGGGTCTGCAGTATAGCGATTCGAGCCGCCGGCCGGGTTACCGACCCCTCCGGCAACGGCGCTCTAGCATGGGCTTTCCCACACGCATGCTGCGTGGATATGTCGCAACCCCGGTGCTATGATCCCTGACCTACGGCGCCTAGCGCCCCGCTCCAAGCAGCACCCGAACCGGTCGCGCCCATGCCGCGTGCCCCACGACCTGATGAAGATGGAGAGTTGATCATGGCTTTTGAACTGCCGCCGCTGCCTTACGAGAAAAACGCCCTCGAGCCGTACATTTCCACCGAGACCCTGGAATATCACTACGGCAAGCACCACAACACCTATGTGGTGAACCTGAACAACCTGATTCCGGGTACCGAGTTCGAAGGCAAGAGCCTGGAAGACATCGTCAAGACTTCCTCCGGCGGCATCTTCAACAACGCCGCCCAGGTGTGGAACCACACCTTCTACTGGAACGGCCTGAAGCCCCAAGGCGGCGGCCAACCGACCGGTGCCCTGGCCGATGCCATCAACGCCGCCTTCGGTTCCTTCGACAAGTTCAAGGAAGAGTTCACCAAGACCGCCATCGGCACCTTCGGCTCCGGCTGGGCCTGGCTGGTGAAGAAGGCCGACGGCTCCCTGGCCCTGGCCAGCACCATCGGCGCCGGCTGCCCGCTGACCAGCGGCGACACCCCGCTGCTGACCTGCGACGTCTGGGAACACGCCTACTACATCGACTACCGCAACCTGCGTCCGAAGTACGTCGAGGCGTTCTGGAACCTGGTCAACTGGGACTTCGTGGCCGCCAACTACGCCGCCTGATTTCCCGGCTTGCCGCCAAAAACCCGACTCCGGTCGGGTTTTTTCGTTTCTGCCGGCGAAACAGAATTTTGCATTGCAAAACAAGCAGTTTTTGACGTCTTCTGCAGTCCTGCCAATACTTGACCGAGGCGGTACTCCTCCAGGACTCCCCATGTGAAGCCGGCACCGCGCAACAGCCTGTCCCTGAAACTGCTCCGTGTGGTACTGCTCTGTGCCCTTCTGCTCGGACTGCTGTTCAGTTGTGCCCAGATCGCCTTCGAGCTGCAGAAGACCCGCCAGCAGATCGACCACGAGGCCGAGCGGCTCCTCGCCATGTTCCGCGAGCCGGCATCCCAGGCGCTCGGCACTCTGGATCGGCAGACGGGCGAGCAGGTCATCGCAGACCTGCTGCATCACGAATCGGTCGCCTCGACCAGCCTCGTCCTGCCCTCCGGCGCCGTGCTGGCCGAACGCTCCCGGCAACTGCCTTCCTTCGCCAGTCGCACCCTGACCGATGCGCTGCTCGGCCACGAGCAGCATTTCAGTCTTCCGCTGCGCGGCCGCCCACCGGACGACGCCTCCTCCGCCGGACTGCACCTCGCGCTGGACACCGCCGCCTACGGCCACGACTTCCTGAACCGCGCCCAGGTCATCCTCCTCGCCGGCCTGCTACACGCCGTCATCCTGGCCATGCTGCTCTACCTGGTCTATCAGCGGCTGCTGAGCAAGCCTCTGGATCGCATCATCGCCAACCTGGCGAAGATCGACCCGGAACACCCGGGGCCCGGCAATTGCCGATGCTCGAGGGCAACGAAAAACCGAACTGGGGCTGTGGGTCCACACGGCCAACCAGCTGCTCGCCTCCATCGAGCGCAACACGCGCCTGCGCCACGAGGCGGAGCACAGCTTGCAGCGCATGGCCTACTACGACGTCCTCACCGGCCTGCCCAACCGCCAGCAGCTGCTGCGCCTGCTCGGCCAGGCCCTGGCGGATGCGCGCCGCCATCAGCACCGCGTCGCCGTGCTCTGCGTCGGCCTGGACGACTTCAAGTCGATCAACGAGCAGTTCTGCTACCGGAGCGGCGACGAACTGCTGCTGGCCCTGGCCGATCGCCTGCGCAGCCACGACACCGCTCCCGGGACCCTGGCGCGTCTGGGCGGCGACCGTTTCGTACTGGTTCGCACCGGCATCGAAGAGCCCTACATGGCCGCCGAGCTGGCCCAGGGCATCCTCGACGACCTGGAGGCGCCTTTTCGCCTGGAACAGCAGGAGGCCCAGCTGCATGCCAGCATCGGCATCACCCTCTACCCCGAGGACGGCCGCTCCCCCGAGAAGCTGCTGCAGAAAGCCGAGCAGACCATGACCCTGGCCAAACGCTCGCACAGCCGCTACCAGTTCTACATCGCCAGCGTCGACCGCGAGATGCGCCACCGCCGCGAGCTGGAAAAGGATCTGCGCGAAGCTGTGACGCGCGGCGAGTTGCAACTGCTCTACCAGCCGCAACTGAACTACCGCAACCGGCGGGTGGAAGGGGTCGAGGCCCTGCTGCGCTGGCGCCATCCGCGCTACGGCCTGGTGCCGCCGGACCAGTTCGTGCTGCTCGCCGAACACAGCGGCAGCATCATTCCCATCGGCGAGTGGGTGCTCGACCAGGCCTGTCGGCAGCTACGCGAGTGGCACGACCTGGGCTTCGCCGAGCTGCACATGGCGGTCAACCTGTCCGCCGTGCAACTGCGCCACGACGGTCTGCCGCGCCTGATCGACCGGCTGCTGCACAACTACCGGCTGCCGGCCGGCAGCCTGGAGCTGGAGGTCACCGAAACCAGCCTGATGGAAGACGTGCAGATCGCCGCCCGGCACCTGCGCAGCCTGCGTCGCTGCGGTGCGCGGATCGCCATCGACGACTTCGGCACCGGCTACTCCTCGCTGAGCTACCTGAAGAGCCTGCCGCTGGACAAGATCAAGATCGACAAGAGCTTCGTCCTGGACCTGCTCAACGACGAGGATCACGACGCCGGTACCATCGTCCGCACCATCATCCAGCTGGCCCGCAACCTGGGCAAACAGGTGACCGCCGAAGGCGTGGAAACCGCCGAGCAGGAGGCCTACCTGATGAGCCAGGACTGCCACGAAGGCCAGGGTTATCTGTACAGCAAGCCGCTGCCGGCGGCGGAACTGGTGACCTTCATCCGCGATGCGCAACTGCGTCAAGCGCCCGTCAGCTGATTCCCGGCGGACAGGCCCGCGGTCGGCCATCGGTCTACTTTTCAAAAATGCAAATCCTTCGCATCATAAACGGCAACTGCGCATCGCGCCCCGCCGACTCCGCCGCAAGGACTACCGTCATGTCCCGCACTCCCTTGGCCGCCAGCCTGCTCGCCATCGCCCTCTCGCTCGCCGGCTGCGATGACCAGAAAGAACAAACCAGCACCCAGGCCGCCGCACCGGCAGCCAGCGCTCCCGCCGCCGCACCGCGGGTCGACGAGGCGACCGCCAAGGCGGTGGTGAAGCATTACGCCGACCTGGCACTGGCCGTGTACGGCGACGCCCTGAGCAGCGCCAAGGCCTTGCAGCAGGCAGTCGACGCCCTGCTCGCCAAGCCGGGCGAGGACACGCTGCGGGCCGCCCGCGAGGCCTGGATCGCGGCGCGCGTCCCCTACATGCAGAGCGAGGTGTTCCGTTTCGGCAACCCGGTGGTGGACGAATGGGAGGGCCAGCTCAACGCCTGGCCGCTGGACGAGGGGCTGATCGACTACGTCGCCGCCGACTACCAGCATGCGCTCGGCAATCCCGGTGCCAGCGCCAACATCGTCGCCAATACCGAGATCCAGGTAGGCGAAGAGAAGCTCGACGTCGCCAGCATCACCGGCGAGACCCTGGCCAGCCTCAACGAGCTGGCCGGCTCGGAGGCCAACGTCGCCACCGGCTACCACGCCATCGAATTCCTGCTCTGGGGCCAGGATCTGAACGGCACCGCCGCCGGCGCCGGCCAGCGCCCGGCCAGCGACTACCTGGCCGACAAGGGCTGCACCGGCGGCCACTGCGACCGTCGCCGTGCGTACCTCAAGGCGGTCACCGACCTGCTGGTCAGCGATCTGCAATACATGGTCGGCCAGTGGCAGCCGCAGGTGGCCGACAACTACCGCGCCGGCCTGGAGCAGGAGCCGGCCGCCAACGGCCTGCGCAAGATGTTCTTCGGCATGGGCAGCCTGTCCCTCGGCGAGCTGGCCGGCGAACGCATGAAGGTGCCGCTGGAGGCCAACTCCACCGAGGACGAGCAGGACTGCTTCAGCGACAACACCCACAATGCGCACTTCTTCGACGGCAAGGGCATCCGCGACGTCTACCTGGGCGAATACCGCCGGCTCGACGGCAGCCTGCTGAGCGGACCGAGCCTGTCGTCGCTGGTCGCCAAGGCCGATGCCCAGACCGACGCCACCCTCAAGGCCAACCTCGCGGCCAGCGAGGCGCGCCTGCAGGCGCTGGTCGACAGCGCCGCCAAGGGCCAGCATTTCGACCAGCTGATCGCCGCCGACAATACCGCCGGCCAGCAGCTGGTGCGCGACGCCATCGCCGCGCTGGTCAAGCAGACCGGTGCCATCGAGCAGGCTGCGGCCCGGCTGGGCATCGGCGACCTGAATCCGGACAGCGCCGACCACAGCTTCTGATCCCCGCCGCCTGTCGGGCGCGGCTCGCTGCCGCGCCCTCCCTGGGATGCCGTCGATGCCGTCACCGCTTCACCGCCTTTTTCCCTTGCTGCTGGTGCTCGGCCTCGCCGCCTGCGACGGGCCTTCGGCGGACTTCAGCCGGCCCGAGCCCGACGAAGCCCTGTCGGCGGGCAGCGCCACCGTCCGGCGCAGCGACCGGGACGCCTTCGCCCAGCCCTCGGCCAATCTGACGTCCGGGCAGCGCATGGACTTCGCCGTCGGCAACAGCTTCTTCCGCAAGCCCTGGGTGATCGCCCCGGCCAGCACCACCGCCCGCGACGGCCTCGGCCCGCTGTTCAACACCAACGCCTGCCAGAACTGCCATCTTCGCGACGGCCGCGGCCATCCGCCGGAGGCGCAGGCGGGCAATGCCGTGTCCCTGCTGGTGCGCCTGTCGCTCCCCGAGACGCCGGAAACCGCAGCGCTCGCCGAACGTCTCGGCGTGGTTCCCGAACCGGTCTACGGCACCCAGCTGCAGGACATGGCGGTGCCCGGCGTGATCCCGGAGGCGCGGGTGCGCCTGAGTTACGACACCCAGCGCCTGCGTTTCGCCGACGGCTTCGAAGTGGAGCTGCGCCAACCGCGGCTGCTGCTCGACCGCCTGGGCTACGGCCCGCTACACCCCGACACGCGCTTTTCCCTGCGCATCGCCCCGCCGATGATCGGCCTCGGCCTGCTGGAAGCGATCCCCGAGACGGACATCCTGGCCAACGCCGATCCCGACGATGCCGACGGCGACGGCATTTCCGGGCGCCCCAACCGGGTGCGGGACCGCATCGCCCAGGCGACGGCCCTGGGCCGTTTCGGCTGGAAGGCCGGACAGCCGACCCTCGACCAGCAGAACGCCGACGCCTTCTTCAACGATCTGGGCCTTTCCAGCAGCCGGCTACCCGGCAGCAGTTGCACGCCGGGCCAGAGCGATTGCCTGGCCGGCGCCGATGGCAGGGAGCCGGAAGTCGACGACCACCTGCTCGCCCGGGTGCTTTTCTACACCCGCCATCTCGGCGTGCCGGCAAGGCGCGCCGTGGAGGACCCGCAGGTACTGGCCGGCAAGGCGCTGTTCCACCGCGCCGGCTGCGCGCAGTGCCACACTCCCGCCTTCGTCACCGCCGCGAACGCCGACCCGGCGCTGGCCAGCCAGAAGATCCGTCCCTACAGCGACCTTCTGCTGCATAACATGGGCGACGGTCTGGCCGACAATCGCGCGGAATTCAAGGCCAGCGGCCGCGAATGGCGGACTCCGCCGCTGTGGGGGCTCGGCCTGACCGCAGCAGTCAGCGGCCATACCCAGCTCCTTCACGACGGCCGGGCGCGCAACCTGCTGGAAGCGATACTCTGGCACGCTGGCGAAGCGCAAGCGGCCAGGGACCGGGTCCTGAGCTTCGATGCCCGCCAGCGCGCCGCACTCCTGGCCTTTCTGAACTCCCTCTGAAAAAGGAACCGAAGCATGTTCCGCAGCACGCCCCTCCTCCTTGCCCTGACCGGCCTCCTGCTCGGTGCCTGCACGCCCAAGGAGCCCAACCTGCAGACCAGCACCGCCCTGACCGATGGGGTGCTGCTGCCAGCCTACAGCGCTTGGACCGAAGCCGACCGTCAGCTGGCGGCCAGCGCCCTCTCCTTCTGCGCCGGCAACGAGGACCTGCAACAGGCACGGCAGATTTTCCTGGCTGCCCAGGGCAACTGGGCCGCCCTGCAGCCCCTGCTGCTCGGGCCGCTGGCCGAAGGCAACCTGACCTGGCAGGTGCAGTTCTGGCCGGACAAGAAAAACCTGGTCGCCCGTCAGGTCGAGAATCTGCTGCAGCAGAAGCCGGAACTGACGCAGACCGACCTGGATCAGGCCAGCGTGGTGGTCCAGGGCCTCAGCGCCTACGAATATCTGCTCTTTGACAAGGATCTGGACCTCGCCGACGCCACCCAGCGCCAACGCTACTGCCCGCTGCTGATCGCCATCGGCAAGCACCAGCAGACCCTCTCCGCGGAAATCCTCCAGCAGTGGCAAGGAGAGGCCGGCATGGCCGCACAACTGAAGAAGTTTCCCAACAGCCGCTATGCCGAAGCCAAGGAGGCCATCGCCGAAATCCTGCGCGCCGAAGTCGTCGCCCTCGACGGTCTGAAGAAGAAGCTCGGCACCCCGCTCGGCCGGCAGAGCAAGGGCGTGCCGCAGCCGCTGCAGGCCGAAGCCTGGCGCAGCCAGTCCACGCTGTCGAACCTCGCCGCCAGCCTGGCAACGGCCGAACGCCTGTGGCTCGGCGTCAAGCAGGACGGCATTCGCAGCCTGCTCGGCGGCGACCGGGTGGAACTCGCCCAACGCCTCGACCAGGCCTTCGGCGACAGCCGCGGACGGCTCGCCGCCCTGCAGCGTCCGCTCGACGAACTGCTCGCCGACAAGGGCGGGCGCGACCAGTTGAATGCCCTCTACGACAGTCTCGATCGCCTGCATCGCCTGCACGAGCGCGAGCTGGCCAAGGCGCTCGGCATCCAGCTCGGCTTCAACGCCCACGACGGCGACTGAGGATGGCACGGCCATGAAGCGACGCATCCTGCTCGCCAGCGGCGGCGCCCTGCTCGCTGCCGCCACCCTGGGCGGCTGGCGCCTGCTGTCCGGCAGTAGCCAGCCGCTGCTGCTCTCCGCCCGCGACGATGCCGACGGCCATCACCATGCCGTCGGCTACCGGCTGGACGGCACCCAGGCCTTCGCCACTCCGGTGGCCGAGCGCTGCCACGACGTGGTGCCGCATCCGCACCTGCCGCTGGCGCTGTTCATCGGCCGCCGACCGAGCCGCGAGAGCTATCTGATCGACACCCGCGACGGCCGCCTGCGGCAGACGCTGGCCACTCCCGCCGACCGGCACTTCTACGGACATGGCGTATTCCATGCCGGCGGCGAGTGGTTCTACAGCACCGAGAACGATACCCGCGAACCCGGCCGTGGGGTAATCGGCGTCTATCGCCTGCAGGCCGAACGGCTGCAGCGCGTGGCCGAACACCCCAGCCACGGCATCGGCCCGCACCAGTTGCTGTGGATGCCCGACGGCGAAACCCTGGTGGTAGCCAACGGCGGCATCCGCACCGAGGCCGACAGCCGCGAGAAGATGAACCTTGATGCCATGGAGCCGAGCCTGGTGCTGCTGCGCCGCGATGGCCACCTGATCAGCAAGGAGCGACTGCCCGAGCGGATGAACAGCGTGCGCCATCTGGCCGTGGCCAGCGACGGCACCGTGGTCAGCGGCCAGCAATACGAGGGAAATCCGCAGGATGCCGTGCCGCTGCTGGCGATCAAGCGTCCCGGTCAGGCTTTCCGGGCCTTCCCCCTTGGCGAGGCCCAGCGCCGGGCGATGAGTCAGTACACCGCCAGCGTGGCGATCCACAGCACACTGCGCCTGCTGGCAGTGACCGCGCCACGCGGCAACCGGGTATTCGTCTGGGATCTGGATAGCGCCGCGCTGCGCCTCGATGCGCCGCTGGCCGACTGCGCCGGTGTCGCGGCGGTCGCCGAAGGCTTCGTCGTCAGCTCCGGACAGAGCCGCTGCCGACTGTACGACTGCCGCCAGGCACGGATCGAAACTCGCCATCTAGAGTTGCCGGCCGGGCTCTGGGATAACCATCTACGCCTGGCCTGATGCCACTGTCTGGTGAAACGGGCGAGGAACGATGGCAATTTTGCCTTGATAGACCGTCTGTCAGCTCTTACTCTGAAAGAGCCCGGTCTGGGCGCCCCAACCTTCAAGGATTGAAGCACGCTGTATCCGGCCCACCCCACCAACCGGCCGGATGCCATGGCTTCTTGGAAAGGAATCCGAACGATGCGCCATCTGCGGCCGCTGTTTGCCCTGTGCACCACCCTGCCTGTCTGTAGCGTTTTTGCGGCCACGCTTCCCAACGCTGGCCGACTGATCCACGAAATCGAAACAGCACCACTTTCCGTACCCGCGCCTCAGCGCCTCGACCTGACCCTGCCGGACAGCGGCAACGGCCAGGTGACCGCCGGCGGCCCGACACTGTCGGTGAAGGGATTTCGCCTCAGCGGCAACCAGGCAATCCCGAGCAGCAAGCTCCTGCCCCTGCTCGACAACCTGAAAGGACGCGATCTCAGCCTCGGCGAGTTGCAGCAGGCCGCACAGCGCCTGTCCAACTACTATCGCCAGCGCGGCTATCCACTCGCCCGCGCCTACCTGCCGGCCCAGGAAATCGACCAAGGCATCGTCGAGATCGCCCTGCTCGAAGGCCGCTACGGCCAGATCCAGCTGCAGAACGGTTCGCGCGTCAGCGACCGCGTCCTCAAGGGCCCGCTCGCTCCCCTGGAAAGCGGCACGGCGGTCGAGGGCAAGGAGCTCGAACGCAGCCTCCTGCTGCTGCAGGACACCCCGGGCGTCGAAGTCAAGTCCACCCTGCGCCCCGGCACCAGCGTCGGCACCTCGGACCTGGTCGTCGAAACCCGTCCCGCCCCGCTGGTGAGCGGCTCGATCGATGCGGACAACTACGGCAACCGCTTCATGGGCCAGGATCGCCTGGGCCTGACCCTCAACCTGAACAGCCCGCTGGGCCTGGGCGACCAGTTGAGCCTGCGCGGCATGCGCTCCGACGAGGGCCAGAACTACTACCGCATCGGTTATCAACTGCCGGTCGGGCCGATCGGCACGCAGATCGGTGCGGCCTACTCCAACATGAATTACGAACTGTCCAAGGACTTCGACGAGCTGGACGCCCACGGCAATGCGCGCATCGCCACCGCCTTCGTACTGCAGCCGCTGATCCGCAGCCGCACCTTCAACCTCTATGGTCACCTGCAGTACGAGCAGAAATTCCTCGAGGACGACATCGACCTGTTCTCCAGCCGCAGCGACAAGCACCTGCGCAACTGGAGCGCGACCCTCAGCGGCAATGCCCAGGACAACCTGGGCAGTGGCGGCGTCACCAGTTTCGCCCTCACCTACACCCACGGCGACCTGACCATCGGCAGCGGCGACGTGGAGCAGCTGGACGACGCCACGGCTCACACCCAGGGCACCTTCAACAAGTGGAACCCGGCCATCCTGCGCCTGCAACGCCTGACCGACCGCCTCAGCCTTTACACCCATCTACAGGCCCAGCTCAGCGACGGCAACCTCGACTCCGCGGAAAAGTTCTGGCTCGGCGGCCCCTATGGCGTGCGGGCCTACCCGCAGGGCGAAGCGACCGGCGACCAGGGCTGGCTGGCCAACGTCGAGCTGCGCTATGCCCTGACCCCTGCCTGGCAACTGTCCACCTTCGTCGACCACGGCGAAGTGCGCCTGAACGAGGACACCTGGGACGACGGCGAAAACCACCGCAGCCTGTCCGGCGCCGGGGTCGGCATCAACTGGAGCGATTACGGCTGGCGGATCAGTGCCGTATCCGCCTGGAAACTCGGCAGCGAGCGCACCGAAAGCGATGTCAACCGCACGCCTCGCGTCTGGGTTCAGTTAGTCCGCTATTTTTAATATCGAGTAGTACGCGCTGTCGTCGGACCGGCAGTATCGGCCGTAGCGCACCGACCATGCCCGCAGTCGTACGTATACCCATCGGAAGGGGGCTCGACAATTAATGAACAGGATCTTCAACGTCATCTGGAGTCATACGCAAAGCGCCTGGGTCGTCACCAGTGAACACGCCGCCAAACGCGGCAAGCCCGGCCGCCTGCGGCTGCCGATTCTCGTCCTCTTTCTCTCGCCGCTGTCCCTGCTGGCCGCCGACCTGCCCGAGGGCGGACAGGTCGTCCTGGGAAGCGGCGCCATCGGCACACCCTCGGGCAACAATCTGCAGATCCAGCAGAACAGCCAGAAAATGGCCATCGATTGGCAGAGCTTCAACATCGGCGCGGACAAGAGCGTGACCTTCCAGCAGCCGAACAGCAGCTCCATCGCCTTGAACCGGGTGATCGGCAGCGATGGCAGCGCCATCTACGGCAAACTGGATGCGAACGGCAAGGTATTTCTGATCAACCCCAACGGCATCCTCTTCGGCCAGGGGCCAGCGTCAATGTCGGCGGCCTGGTCGCCTCGACCCTGGACATCACCAACGAGGATTTCGAGGCCGGCAATTACCGCTTCAAGGGTAACGGCCATCATCTGGCTGGCGTCAGCAACCAGGGCAACATCACCGCCAGCGACGGCGGCGCAGTGGCCCTGCTCGGTGGCCAGGTCAGCAACGACGGGGTCATCCAGGCGAAGCTGGGCACGGTGGCCCTGGCCGCCGGCAACCAGGTCACCCTCGACTTCGCCGGCGACGGCCTGCTCAATGTCCAGGTCGACCAGGCCGCCGCCGACGCCCTGGCCCGCAACGGCAGCCTGATTAAGGCCAATGGCGGCACGGTGATCATGACCGCCAAGACCAGCGACGCCTTGCTGAAGACCGTTGTCAACAACGAAGGCATCATCGAAGCGCAGACCCTGGGCAGCAAGAACGGCAAAATCGCCCTGCTCGGCGACATGAACCTGGGGATCGTCCAGGTCGGCGGCACCCTGGACGCCTCGGCTCCGGACGGGGGCGACGGCGGCTTCATCGAAACCAGCGGCGCCACGGTACAGGTCGCCGATACGGCCAAGGTGACCACCAAGGCCAGCACGGGCAAGACCGGCACCTGGCGCATCGACCCGAATAACTTCACCATCGGTGCCGGCAGTTCCCCGACCGGCAGCAACATCGCTGCCGATACGCTGTCCGCCAGTCTGGCGAGCACCAACGTCGAATTGGCAACCGGGGACAACGGCGCGGAGCCCGGCGACATCAACGTCAATGCCGCCGTCAGCTGGGATGCCGGCACCACCCTGACCCTGAGCGCCCACAACGACATCAACATCAATGCCGATATCACCGCCACCGGCGACGGCGCAGGCGTAGCGCTGAATCACGGCAGCAATGCCACCTACCGCCTGCTCAACGGCTCCAGCATCACCCTTTCCGGCAGCGGCGCCGGCTTCTCCGTGAACGGCGATGCCTATACCGTGATCCAGACCCTTGCCGCCCTGCAGGGGGTCGGCAGCAGCGATCTCGGCGGACGCTACGTGCTGGGCAATGACATCGTCGCCAGCGATACCAGCACCTGGAACGGTGGCGCCGGCTTCGAGCCGATCGGCAATGACGGCAGTGCGTTCACCGGCATCTTCGATGGGCTGGGGCACACCATTTCGGGACTGACCATCAACCGCTCGACCACCGACAACGTCGGCTTGTTCGGCGCGACCGAGAACGCGACGATACGCCAGTTGGGACTGGTCGATGCCAGTGTCCGCGGATTGAGCCGCGTCGGCAGCCTGGTCGGCAAGGCCTCGTCCAGCACGCTCGAGTCGATCTACGCCACCGGCAGCGTCGGCGGCTACCAGTACGTCGGCGGACTGGTCGGCGGCAACAGCGGCTTGATCGCCAACAGCCACAGCATCGGCGGTGTCGGTGGAGAAAGCTTCGTGGGCGGACTGGTCGGCAGCAACAGCGGCCAGCTCATCAACACCTTCGCGCTCAGCAGCGTGATCGGCACAGCCTCGAGCATCGGCGGACTGGCGGGCTACAACTCGGGTGTGCTCATGGGCAACTTCGTCGTCGGCGACATCACTGGCAACACCAATGTCGGCGGCCTGGTGGGAACCAACGACAGCGGCATCGTCGCAGGTAACTACAGCATCGGCCTGGTCACCGGAAACACCAATGTCGGCGGCCTGGTAGGCTCCAATATTAGCGGATTGGTCGTAGCCAACTATAGCAATGCAATCGTCAGCGGCAACAGCAACGTCGGTGGCCTGGTTGGACTCAATTTCGGCGGCCTCGTGGCAGGCGGCGGCTTCGGTGCCGCAACTCTCGACGAGTTGGCCAGCTTGTTCGGGCTCGACAGCGGCGTTCAGCTCGCCAGCGGTTACAGCATCGGTAATCTGACTGACATCGCCAGCAGTACAGGGCTGTCAGGATTCGGCGACAGCACCCTCTACGCCGGCAGCTACGGCCTGGATAGCCTCGTCAGCATCAGTACCCTCGACGGCCTGCAAGCACTCATCGACAGCAAACTAGCTGCAATCGGCTACAGCCTCGCCGACCTCGGCGGACTCGAACTGCTCGGCAGCGCACTCGACCCCGACAACAGCATGCTTGGCGACTACGCGGACCTTCTCGGCAGCGTCAGTGGAAACACCAATGTCGGGGCCTGGTGGGACTCAACGCGAGTGGCATCGTCGCCGGCAGCCACAATTTCGCCAACGTCTATGGCTATACCAACGTCGGCGGACTGGTGGGCGGCAACAGCGGACTGGTCATCGGCAACAGCGCCTCGGGTAACGTCACGGGCGAAGAGGAGAACACCGGCGGATTGGTTGGCTATAACACCGGCTCTGTCAAGGTCAACTACGCCACGGGCACTGTTTCCGGCAAGAACAAGGTCGGCGGCCTGGTGGGATACAACGCCGGTAGCATCGATACCAACTATGCCGCCGGCAATGTCGCCATCGGCACAGTTTCCGGCGGCAACGCTGGAGGTCTGGTCGGGGCCAATGCGGGCAACATCGAGAACAGCTTCGCCCTTGGCAGCGTCAGCAGCGTCTCATCCCGCAGCGGTGGACTGGTCGGCACCAACTCGGGCTCGATCGTCAACACCTATGCCTCCGGCAGCGTCTCCGGCACCAGCGAGGTCGGCGGACTGGTGGGATATAACGGCGGCAGCATCGATACCAGCTATGCGATCGGTACTGTCACCGGCACGAGCGGCAATGTCGGCGCCCTGCTGGGTTATAACGGCGGCAGCATTGCCAGGAGCTACTGGAATGCCACAACGGCCGGCAGTCGGCCCGGCATCGGAGCTGGAAACACCAGCGGCGCCAGCGGCCTGACCAACGAAGAGATGATGCAAATGGAGAGCTTCGCCGACTGGAGCATCTCCAACAGCGGTGGTAGCAATGCGGTCTGGAGGATCTACGAAGGCCATACCACTCCCCTGCTGCGCGCCTTCATGACACCGCTGACGGTCACCTCTGACGATGTGACCATTACCTACGACGGTACCGTCTGGGCTGGCGGCAGCAGCTACACGACCGGCTCGATAACCCCGAACTTCTGGCACCGCTATCCCAAGGTCAAGCAAAGCCTGATCTATGGCACCATCAATACCAGCCAGCCCGCACGCAACGCCGGTACCTACGCGATCGACGGTGGCCTCTACTCCAGCCAGCTCGGTTACGACATTAGCTACAACTCCGGCACCCTTACCATCAACAAGGCCCAGCTGATCCTGAGCGCCAGCTCGGACAGCAAGACCTACGATGGCACCACCACCTCGAGCGGTACGGTCGGAATTACCGGTCTTGCTACCGGCGATACGGCCACGGCAACCCAGGAGTACGATTCGGCGACAGTCGGCGAGCGCACCCTACTGGTGGACGAGGTAGCCATCGAAGACGGCAATGGCGGAAACAACTATGAGGTGACCCGCCAAACCGCCAGCGGTCTTATTCTTGCCGCCGCCGATACCGGAGGTGGCGGTGATGGCGGAACCGGTGGCGGTGGCGATGGCGGCACCGGCGGGGATGGTGGTTCCGGTGGCGACAGCGGTTCTGGCGGCAGTGGTGGCGACGGCGGCACCGGTGGGGATGGTGGTTCCGGTGGCGACAGCGATTCTGGCGGCAGTGGTGGCGACGGCGGCACCGGTGGGGATGGTGGTTCCGGTGGTGACAGCGGTTCTGGCGGCACCGGCGGCGGGGATAATGGCTCCGGTGGCGGCGACACTGGAGGAGAGGGTGGTTCTGGCGGCACCGGAGGGGATAACGGCTCCGGCGACGGAAGCACTGGCGGAAATGGTGGCTCTGGCGGCACCGGCAATGGAGGGAATGGCAACCAGCGCGACAAGGATGCTCTTGTCCGGCTATCCCCTGCCTACCTCGCCAGCCTGGCCACCAAAGAGCCCTGCAGAACGGCAGATCAGCAGTTGGACGTACGCCAGCGCTACCGCTGCCCCATCCCCAAAGTCAGTCAAAACCAAGCAGCCATCGAAGCTGTCCCCTATACGATCGAGGCTGGAGGCCTACGTCTACCGGAAGGAATCTGAGCGATGCAAAGCAGCCGGCCCGCTTGGCCGGCTGCCTCTTGGCCGACTTGGTAACGCCATTCGTTCAGGCTGAAGCGCCTGCTTGCATCGACCTCTTGCAGCAGCTCCATACCAACCAATAAGCAGCCCTCCTCGCCATCCCAGCGCCATCCCAATACCTGGCGACAAGCGCGCCCGGCCTCAGCATGGCTTGGCCATGAGCCAGCTTCTAATTTAGACTTTCGAACGGAAGATCTTGAGCCAAGCAGTCATACAAGCCAGTATGGCGCTCAAGAAAAGACGCAGACCTGCTGAGGGGCTGCATGAGGTTGGTTGGCCTCGTGGCAGAGGCCAACTGATCGGTTCGAGAATGTATACATGGCTGAATCAGTTCGAAGCTTTCAGACCTTGCGAGAGACCGAACAGAAGCAGCATCAGATCCTGATCCGGGCGAACTTGCGCAACACCTCTGGCATTGGGGGGCAGCGGACAATGATCAAGGCCACTCTTGGCATTGATCACACCAGGTGCCGGTTCATGCCAAGCCGCCACAGCCAGGGAAGCAACGGCCAAGGAACCTACAAAAAACAGACCCCGTGCGAGTGCTAGTTTCATTCTTATCATCCCTTGCTCGTGTTTGTGTTGCGAACACACCCACTATGAGGCTAGATCACCCACGCCCTCGTTGCCTTGACTCATAGCAACAAACAGCCGGGTGGCAGGCACGCTCATGCACCGCCCGTGCCGCGCCCTATCAGGCGGCCCTTGTACCCGACCTTGTTCAGCCGTCAGGGTGATGGTGTTTTCACTGATAACGAGCTTCGCCGGGGAACAACTTAGCCTGCGGGGGTGGTGCGGCGATGGCGCCCGGCCCGCTAACTAGCCGGATTGCTCTCGCATCGGCCAAGAGCAATGGCCTGGCAGAATATCTGGCGCAGGGCTACGCGGATCTTTGTCACGGGTGTTGGTCGCCCCCTGGCCTCGATCTTGGCTTGCAGCTCGGCGCAGTCCCTAGAGCCTGTTATTAACCCGTTCGTTTCTTGATCAGCCGAGTGTTGCCAAGGCCTTGAGAGCAGTCGGCAACATCAGGCAAACAAAGGCTATGAAGTGAAAGCCCGCCAGCGTCGAGGCCAGGCGCTCGTAATCCCGACTCAGTCTTCGAAAGCGGGCCATCCAGCCGAAGCTGCGCTCGACCACCCAGCGCCGGGGCAGCAGGATGAAGCCCTTCTTCGCTTCCGTGTGCTTGATCACTTCCAGCTGGATGCCATGCGCCTCTGCCTGTCGGGCCGCCGACTCGCCGCTGTAGCCCTGGTCGGCGAAGGCAACCTCCACCGCCTCACCGGTCACCCGCTGCACCTGCTCGGCGAGGGCGGCCACCTGGGCGCGGTCCTGTTCGTTGGCGGGCGTCACCCGCAGGGCGAGCAACTGCCCCAGCGTATCCACGGCCATATGCACCTTCGAGCCCTTGCGGCGTTTGGCCCCGTCATAGCCGGCCCGTGCGCCGCTTTCCGGCGTCGACTGCAGGGTGCGGCTGTCGAGGATCACGGCGCTGGGCTGAGCCTTGCGCTTGTCCGCCACCCGGATCAACTCGCGCACATCATGCAGCAGTTCCTCGAAGACGCCGGCCTCGATCCAGCGTCGGGTCTGCTGATACACCACCTGCCACGGCGGCAGATCATGCGGCATCTGCCGCCAGAGCAGGCCGCCGCGGACGATGTAGCGCAGGGCATTGAAGACCTCGCGCAGGCTGTGGACACGATGGGCGGAGGATTCGGGCATCAGCGCCAGATAGGGCGCCACGAAGGCCCACTCCTCATCGCTGACATCGGTGGGGTAGGGTTTTCGGGTTAACTGCAAACGATAACCAAAGCAGTGGTTAATAACAGGCTCTAGGGGTGATCGAGGTGATGGGCTTGCTGCCCAGGGCGGGCAAGATGTCGTTGTCGATGTAGCCGCGCATCAGCCGGAGCATGCTTTCGGCCAGGCCATCCGTGACCTTACGCTGATACCAATAGGCGACAGACTCCCGGAGGGGATTCAGCCCAGCGGCTTCCCTGGAGGCCCTCTCGGCGCGCTTGCGCTGGGCAGGGTCAATTCCATTGCTCAAGTCTTTGCGATGCTTTGCGGCCTTCTGGCGGGCCAGCGAACCGCTCACGTCTGGATAGCCGCCAAGCCCAAGCCAAGACCACTTGCCAGCCGCGCTCTTGTAGCGGAGCTGCCAGGACTTGGTGCCGTTAGGCTTCACACGCAGGTACAGGCCGTTCCCATCAAGCTCTCGATACTCCTTACCCTCCGGCTCCAGGGTGGCGAGCACGGTATACGTCATGGACTGGCGCTTGATCTCTATCCGCTTCAATTCATGTATCCCCAGATTCGGCAATTTCGCGAGGAGACAAGCAGGGATACAGGGATATGCAGGGGCAGGCGGGGATATTCGGGTGGCGAAGGGAATCGAACCCTCATCTATCCGTTTCGCTGTGTGCCTATTCTGCGCGTTCCGTGGCTGCTGCCGCTTCGCTTGTGTCATTCCGGCACTGTCTGGCACGGCTTTTTCGACGCTTCTTCGACACTTTTGCCTCGATCTCTCCAGGTCAAGGGCCGCTCGCAGGCCGGTTCAACCGCAGAAAGCCCAAGGGGCTTTTGAGGATTGAAGCGGGCGAGTACGGGCGCAGCGCACCCTTGACCCTGCACGAGTTAAGACATGCTCAGCTAGGGGCGCAGGAGGCGCTTTTTCTCCTGCGCTCCCGCCGCGTCGCAAGCAAGACGCCCCCGGCAGGGCCGCCGGAGGCGCTTTTGCTCTTGTCCTGAACTGCTGGGCACCTATCGTCCATGTGCCTGCCCGACCGAGCGGCTTGGTTCAGAGCGAGGGCGGGTAGGCACATGTGACGTCCCTGTAGCACGTCAATAAAAGCAATTTCATGAGTGTCGTTTCGTCTCAGTAAGGGCTGTTATTAGCTTTGGCCTGCGGCTTGACTTGGAGGTAGGCATACGTTGAAAATACATAAAACATATATAGGTTTTATGTATGAATTCAGTAGACCGGCAGCTTTGCTATGCCTTCCTAGCATGGGTGGGTGGTAAGTCTATCGCTGAGGCTCAGAACCTTTTTCGCACATTGCCTAGGCCTGAACGCGCTCGGCTGTTGAAGGATGCTTTGGAGTGGCGGTCTGAGGAGCGCTCTAAGCGCGATCAGGAGGAGCGGTCGCCCATTCCTGCCGCTGATAGCGTAGAACTGCCTTCCCCTTCAATCGAGGTTCAGGCAGCTAGTCGGCCCGAGGCTTCTGCTCCAAAGCCCTCCAAGCAAAAGAAAGTTCTGTTTTCTATCTTGCTGCCTCCGTCCGATTTGGAGGCTCTCAGAGGGCTTTCCGAGGAGACGGGGGAAACGATGGCTTACCACGTCAGAACTGCGATAAAGCGTTATCTCAAGGCTTATGAAAAGGGGGATGTATGACTTTGGACGTAGTCATCATGCGGCCGACGGTATTTCAGGCGCTGGATCTTTTGGGCAAGTGGGTGACTTGCCGAGTGGATTGGGGTAACGGGGAAGCGGATGATGTTTACGACACGCAGCCTGCTCAGATCGTGGGTGTCGTGGTGCCTGCTCCAGGCTCTGCCGTATCTGCTCAAATTTTGATGCACTCGCACAGGGGGTTGCAGGCGCCTGATGGTTACGGATTTGAGGTTTTTTTGGATACCATCAAGTTTCTGCGGGTTGTGGATCATGAGGGCGGCTTTTGATTCCGCCTCGGACGCGCTTCGATCGCCTATTTTGAGCCGCTGCGCCCCGGCGAACTGACGCAGTCTTTTTGCCGGGGCGCAGCGGCTTGCGATCGAAGCGCGCTATCTGAAATGCCATCAGACTGATGATTACTTGCTGATTTCGGCACTTTTTCGACATTAATCGCTGCGAGAAACAAAAAAGCCCCTTAAATCAGGGGCTTAGATGTTGATATTTGGAGCGGGCGAAGGGAATCGAACCCTCGTCATGAGCTTGGGAAGCTCAGGTAATGCCATTATACGACGCCCGCAAGTCGCGCATTTTTACCAGAAGTCAGCCTGCAGGTGAAGCGCAACTTTCCGGAGCAGCCTTGCTGCGGTCAGCCCAAGCTTTCGCTCTCGATCTACGCCACCTCACGACCGATAACCGCACACTTTAATAACCGCCCCCGGCTGCATCAACAAGCTACGGAATGCCCACCCCAGTGGGGTTGCAGCCGTGTCGTCCGGCGCGGCTGCTGTCGGCCAAGCGCCGACCAGGCTTCCGGCGAATTGACCGAATTAACTATTTAGTACATTTTATACGCGCACCTCCAATTACCTAATAACAACGGAGAATCGCGTGACACACACAGTCCTCGTGCTCAACGGCCCCAATCTCAATCTGCTCGGTACACGCGAGCCAGCCACCTACGGATGGGAGACCCTGGCCGACATCGCCGACCTCTGCACACGCACCGCCGAGGAGTGCGGTCTGGCCGTGGAGTTTCGCCAGACCAACCATGAAGGCGAGCTGATCGAATGGATCCATTTGGCCCGCGGTCGCTGTGCCGGCATCCTGATCAACCCCGCCGCTTGGACGCACACCTCGGTGGCCATCCGCGACACCCTGCTCGCCAGCGAACTGCCGGTCATCGAGGTGCACCTTTCCAACGTGCACAAGCGCGAACCCTTCCGCCACCACTCCTTCGTGTCGGACATCGCCGTCGGTGTGATCTGCGGCCTCGGCAGCCACGGCTACCGCATGGCCCTGCAGCATTTCAGCCAGCTTCTGAAGAAGGATTGAGTCCATGAGCGCCAAACCGAACAGCATCCTCGCCGGCCTGATCGGCGCCGGTATCCAGGCTTCGCGCACCCCGGCCATGCACGAGCAGGAGGGCGACGCCCAGGGCATCCGCTACCTGTACCGGCTGATCGATCTGGACAAGCTCGGTCTGACCAGCGAAGCCCTGCCGGAACTGCTGACCGCCGCCGAACGCATGGGCTTCACCGGCCTGAATATCACCTTCCCCTGCAAGCAGGCGGTCATTCCGCTGCTCGACGGGCTGTCGGCGGAGGCCCGCGGCATCGGCGCGGTGAACACCGTGGTGTTCAAGGACGGCAAGCGCATCGGCCACAACACCGACTGCCTGGGCTTCGCCGAGGGCTTCCGCCGCGGCCTGCCGGGCGTGGCACGCGAGCGCGTGGTGCAGATGGGCGCCGGCGGCGCCGGAGCCGCGGTGGCCCATGCCCTGCTGCAGGCCGGCGTGCGCCAGCTGACCGTCTTCGATGTGGAGCCGAGCCGTGTCGCCGATCTGGTCGCCAGCCTCGACACCAGCTTCGGTGCCGGTCGGGCGCTGGCCGGTAGCGATCTGCCCGCCGCCGTAGCCGAAGCCCAGGGTCTGGTCAACACCACGCCGGTCGGGATGGCCAAGCTGCCCGGCATGCCGCTGCCGGCCGAACTGCTGCATACCGGGCTATGGGTGGCGGAAATCATCTACTTCCCGCTGGAAACCGAGCTGCTGCACACCGCCCGTGCCCTCGGCTGCCTGACTCTCGATGGCAGTAACATGGCGGTGTTCCAGGCGGTCAAAGCGTTCGAGCTGTTCAGCGGTGCCCAGGCCGATGCCGGACGGATGATGGCGCATTTCGCCAGCCTCGGCTGACTCCGGTCGGAATTGGCCACTGTTCCGACAGTGGCCAAGCCCCCACCCCGCCGACGCGGCCCGCGAGCGACAAGCCCGGCCCGGCACCAGACAGCCCCTATCAGCCGCGCTCCACTTCCCCCGACGGACTGGAAGCCCCCTCCTCACGCCCGGATATAGCGAATCACCGTCTCGCAGATCATCTCCCGATGGCGCGCCTTGGCCTGCGAGTCGCCGAGATCGACCTGGTGGATGGTCGAGAAGGTATAGCGGTTGGACACCCGGAAGAAGCAGAACGAGCTGATCAGCAGATGCAGGTCGAGCGGATCGATACCGGCGCGAAACACGTCGGCATCGACACCACGGGCGAGGATCGCGGCGATTTCCGTGACGATCGACTTGCTCATCGAACGGATCAGCTGGGACCGGGCGATATGCTCGCCGTGATGGATATTCTCGATGCTCGCCACGCGGATGAAGTCGACGTTGGCGTCGTGGTGGTCGAAGGTGAACTCGACCAGCCGGCGGATCGCCGCCTCCGGGGCCAACTCGTCGAGCCGGAGGGTGGCCTCGGTGGCGCGGATATCGCCGTAGAGCTTCTCCAGCACGGCCAGGTAGAGCTGCTCCTTGCTACCGAAGTAGTAGTAGATCATCCGTTTTGAGGTGCTGGTGCGCTCGGCGATGGCGTCCACCCGCGCACCGCTCAGGCCCTGCTCGGCGAACTCGTGGATGGCGGCGAGGAGAATGTCCTGGCGGGTCTTTTCCGGGTTGTTCTTGCGCGGTTGGCGAGGACGCACGGCAGGGTCGGCGGCAGGCTTGGTGTCCGGCATGGAAAGCGCATCTTGAAGGGGAAGGATGGCGCCATTATTCATGGCCGCACCGCAGGAGAAAAGCCACGGCGGAAGGCGCCGCGGCTTTGCCGCCTCACAGCTTGGGCTTGCTGTGTCCGCTGCGCGCCTGGGCCATGGCCGCCAGGCGCACCGCCACGTTGGCCGCCCCGTAGCCGGCGTAATCCTTGCGCTGCAGGATCTCGAAGAAGAAGCGCTCGGCGAACGGCTCCGTGTAGACGTGGAACAGCTCGCCGCCTTGGGCATCGCGGTCGTAGAGGATGTTGAAGTAGGCCAGCTTGCTGAGGAAGTCGTCGTCGAAGTCGAAGCGCGCGGCCAGATCGTCGTAGTAGTTCAGCGGGATTTCCAGCAGGGGCACGCCGGCTTCCTTGGCCTGCTCGACGGCGGCGAAGATGTCGTCGCAGACGAAGGCGATGTGGTGCACCCCGGAACCGCGATAGGTCGACAGCGAACGGGAGATCGCCGTGTTGCGGTTCTCCGAGATGTTCAGCGGCAGGCGCACCGAGCCACAGCGGCTGCGCACCGCGCGGCTTTTGACCAGCCCGTAGGGGTCGGGCAGCACCACCTCGTCGTCGGCCGCGAAGTCGAACAGGCTCTTGTAGAACAGCACCCATGAATCCATGGCCTCGGCCGGCAGGGCCATGGCCACATGGTCGATGCGCTGCAGCACGCCACTGCCGGCTGGACCTTTTTTCAGATCGAAGTCGGTCTCGTAGATGCTGTGGCCCTCGGCATCGCGGTCAACCAGGTAGATCAGGCTGCTGTCCGGCGCGCGCACCGCGGGAACCTCGCGCTCGTTGGGGCCGACCAGACCGCGATAGGGCTGGCCGCCGAAGCCGCAGGCGCGCTCCAGCGCCTGATGGCCGTCCTGCACCCGCAACGCGGTGGCGCACAGCGACGGGCCATGGGCCTCGAAGTAGCTGTGAGCGAAGGAATAGGGTTCGGCGTTGAGCACCAGGTTGATGCCGCCCTGGCGCAGCAGGCTGACGTTCTTCGAGCGATGGCGACCGGCCTCGGCGAAGCCCAGCTGGGTCAGCCAGTGAGTCAGCCGGGCGGCGTGGGTGTCGTCCACGGCGAACTCGAGGAACTCGATGCCGTCATAGCGGCTGGCCGGCGGCGGCGCGAACAGCACCCCGGGCTCCACCGGCTGCCCCTGCCGCTCCAGCAGCAGGCGGGTCTTCTCCTCCAGATAGAGCAGCGAGCGATAGCCGTCCGCCGCGTTGCTGCGGGTCGGCGCGGCACGGAAGCCGTCGTTGAAGATTTCCAGCGACAGCGGCCCGCGGTAGCCGCTCTTGAGGATCGGCGCGAGAAAGCCCGGCAAGTCGAACTCGCCCTGCCCCGGAAAACAGCGGAAATGCCGGCTCCACTCCAGCACGTCCATGGCCAGGATCGGCGCATCGGCCATCTGCACGAAGAAGATCTTCTCCCCCGGCACCTCGGCGATGGCGCTCGGATCACCCTTCAGCGACAGGGTGTGGAAGCTGTCGAGGATCATGCCCAGGCTCGGGTGGTTGGCTTCCCTGACGATGTCCCAGACCTGCTGCCAGGTGTTGACGTGACGGCCCCAGGCCAGCGCCTCGTAGCCGATGCGCAGGTTGCGCGCGCCGGCACGCTCGGCCAGCAGGCGCAAGTCGTCGACGAGGACCTGCCGCTCGCCGAGGGAGTCGCCGGCGACATTGCTGCACACCAGCACCAGATCGGTGCCCAACTCCTGCATCAGGTCGAACTTGCGCTCGGCGCGGTCGAGGTTGCGCTGCAGGCGGTCGCGGCGGCAGCCCTCGAAGTCGCGGAACGGCTGGAACAGGGTGATGGCCAGGCCCAGGTCGGCGGCCAGCTTGCGCACCTCGCGCGGGCTGGCGCCGTAATAGAGCAGGTCGTTCTCGAAGATCTCCACGCCATCGAAGCCGGCGGCGGCGATCGCCTCGAGCTTTTCCGGCAGGGTTCCACTGAGCGAGACGGTAGCTATGGAACGATGCATGAGTCCTCCGCATTGGAGCAGTCGGCCGCCAGCGGCTGCCGAAAGCATGGATCGGGCAGGCCGGACTGGCGAAGGGGGAAATCCGCATCAATTATTGGTCGACACTTCGGGGCGAGCAACACAAATGTACCAAACGGTTAACTATTGGTGCGATTACCGCACCAAAGCCCTGCTCACCCGATTGACCCCCACGGGAGCGGGCGGCAACCATAAACGCCCACTTGGGAAGCATCCCGGGCCTCTTGATTCCAACAATAATTTCAAAAGGAATTCTTCGATGTCGTGCATTTCCGCCTTACCGCTCCTGCGCTGCCTCCGCTTCCCGGCGCATCCCCGCTGATCTGACTCGCTGTCGACGGTCGAGCTCCCAGCGACCCAGCCAATCCCCCGCTCTCTCCGCCGTTGCATGTCTGCATGTCTGGCCGGAGGGACAAGTCATGTCCTACAAAAACAACGGAGACCATCCATGACTTCACGCGACCTGCTGTCGACGGCGCGCAGTGGCGCAAGCCTGACCTTCGGCGCAATCCTGGCCCTGCCCCTCGCCGCGAACGCCGCAGGCTTCGTCGAAGACGCCACGGGCACCCTGACCCTGCGCAACTTCTTCATCAACCGCGACTTCAAGCACGACAACGCCACCCGCAGCAAGGCCGAGGAGTGGACCCAGAACTTCATCCTCGACTTCAAGTCCGGCTACACCCAGGGCCCGGTCGGCTTCGGCGTCGACGTGCTCGGCCTCTATTCGCAGAAGCTCGACGGCGGCAAGGGCACCGGCGGCACCCAGCTGCTGCCGCTCGACAAGGACGGCAAGCCCGCCGACAAGTTCGGCCGGATCGCCGTCTCCGGCAAGATGAAGCTCTCCGAAACCGAGCTGCGCGTCGGCGAGTGGTACCTGGTGCTGCCGATCCTGCGCGCCGACGACGGCCGCTCGCTGCCGCAGACCTTCGAGGGCACCATGCTCACCTCGAAGGACATCAAGAACCTGACCCTCTATGCCGGCCACATCACCGGCAACAGCCCGCGCGACGACGGCAGCATGGAGGACATGACGCTGTTCGGCACCAGCCCCTACACCAGCGACCGCAAATCCGACGACTTCGATTTCGGCGGCGCCGAATACGCCTTCAACGACAAGCGCACCACCGTCGGGCTCTGGTACGCGCGCCTGAAGGACATCTACAAGCAGCGCTACGTCCAGCTGCTGCACACCCAGCCGCTCGGCAAGGAATGGACCCTGGGCGCCAACATCGGTTACTTCGACGGCGAAGAGGACGGCGAGGCGCTGGAAGGCCATCTGGACAACAAGGTGCTGTCCGGACTGTTCTCCCTCAAGTACAACGCGCACACCTTCTACCTGGGCCTGCAACGGGTCAGCGGCGACAGCAAGTGGCTGCGGGTCAACGGCACCAGCGGCGGCACCCTGGCCAACGACAGTTACAACTCCAGCTACGACAACGCCCGCGAGCGCTCCTGGCAGCTGCGCTACGACTACAACTTCGCGGCCATCGGCGTGCCGGGGCTGACCTTCATGACCCGCTACATCCAAGGCCACAACGTGCACGTCGGCGCCGTCGACGACGGCGAGGAATGGGGCCGCGAGAGCGAGCTGGCCTACGTGGTGCAGAGCGGCGCGGCGAAGAACCTGATCCTGCGCTGGCGCAACAGCACCATGCGCCGCGACTGGGGCAGCAACAACCAGTTCAACGAACAACGCCTGATCGTCCAGTACCCGCTCTCGCTGTTCTGAACCGTCACTCTTTGCCTCTGCGAGAGTTTGACCCGCCTTCACGGCGGGTCTTTTTTTGGCGCATCCGGAATCGTTTCGAAGAGGAAACCCCTGGCGCACCGCCGCCGGGAAAACAGACGCCATCCACCGCACGGACAAAACGGCCACGGCCCCATACCGCCAATCGGCGCACAAGCCCTGAAAGTCTCGTGAAAGCCTGCTGAAAGCTTTTGTTACTAGCATCGCCACATCGCCCTCAGGAGCGCCCTGAAGGCCGACGCCCCAGCGCACGCGGGGCGCTTTCGATAACAACAACAAGACTTTCGAGGCCTCAGCCCCCATGTCCAGATCCAGCCAGCCCCGGCAGTAACCACAGCGCCGAAGCCCCCGACCATGCAGACGTCCGCCCTCGCGGAGGGATGCCCGCATGCCCGGAAATCACCTGTTCAGGAACAAGAATAATGAGAGTCACATCTGCCCGGCTCGTGAAGCCTTGCCGAATCGCGCTTCCCTGCGCGATCGCCGCCGCCCTTTCGTCCGGCCCGCTGCAGGCCGCCTTCTTTGAAGATGCCAAAGGCACGCTGAACCTGCGCAACTACTACCTGAATCGCGACTACGACCACGGCGCCACCCGCGGCAAGGCCGAGGAGTGGACGCAGAGCTTCATCCTGAACGTGCAATCGGGCTTCACCGAAGGCCCCGTCGGCTTTGGCATCGATCTGCTCGGGCTCTGGTCGGTCAAGCTCGACGGCGGCGGCGGCACCTACGGCACCCAGTTGTTGCCCACCCACGACGGCAACAAGCCGGCCGACGATTTCGGCCGCTTCGGCGTCGCCTTCAAGGCCCGTTACTCGAATACCGAGATCAAGGTCGGCGAATGGAACCCGGTGCTGCCCATCCTCAGTTCGGACGACGGACGCGGCCTGACGCAGACCTTCCAGGGCGGCATGCTCACCTCCAAGGACATCAAGAACGTGACGCTCTACGCCGGGCAGATGCGCCAGAACAGTCCGCGCAACGACGCCAGCATGCAGGACATGACCATCGACGGCATCAGCAGCCGCGGCACCTCCGACCGCTTCAACTTCGGCGGCGTCGAGTACAGCTTCAACGAAGGCCAGACCATGCTCAGCGCCTGGTTCGCGCAACTGGAGGACCTCTACAAGCAGCGCTACTTCGAGATCCGCCATACCCAGCCGCTGGGCAAGGACGTGTCGCTCAACGCCAAGCTGGGCCTCTTCGACGGCGAGGAAGACGGCCAGGCCCTCGCCGGCAATCTGGACAACAAGACCTTCTTCGGCCGCTTCGCCCTCAGGGCCGGCAGCAACACCTTCACCTTCGCCTACCAGAAACTCACCGGCAAGGACCGCTGGCTGCAGGTCAACGGCACCAGCGCCGACCCCCTGCCCAACGACGTCTATGCCGGCCCCTACAACAACCCCAAGGAAATCTCCTGGCAGATCCGCCACGACTACAACTTCGCCGGCCTCGGTATTCCCGGCATGACCTTCATGAGCCGCTACATCGACGGCAGGAACGTGCACCGGGACGGCGCGACCAACGGCGAGACCTGGAGCCGCGAGAACGAACTGGCCTACGTGTTCCAGAGCGGCTCGCTGAAGAACCTCACCGTCCGCCTGCGCAACTCCACCAAACGCGCCAACTGGGGCACCAACACCAGCTGGAACGAAAACCGCGTGGTCATCAATTATCCGCTCTCGCTGTTCTGAGTCGCCCTCTCCGGCCCGCCGGACAGGCGGGCCGGATTCCTGCCGGCCGCCGCACGGCGGCCATGTCTCCCGCCCATCCCCCATCGCACACCTCGGCAACCCGCATCCGGGCTTGGCGTGAACGCCGCCTAGCATTATTATTGGAACAAGATTCCAGAATCATAAAAACGCACAACCCGCCTGCCCTCACAGGGTGCCAGGCCTTCGGGAGAAGTCAGAATGCCCACGCCCCCGTCTGTCGAATGCGATCTGCTCGTCATAGGCTCCGGCGCCGCCGGTCTGTCGGCCGCGGTCACCGCCGCCTGGCATGGCCTGAAAGTCATCGTGGTGGAAAAGGAGCCGGTCTTCGGCGGCGCCACCGCTTGGTCCGGCGGCTGGATGTGGGTGCCCGGCAACCCGCTGGCCAGGCGCGCCGGCATCCACGAGGACCCCGAGCAGCCGCGTACCTATCTCAGGCACGAGCTGGGCGAGCGCTACGATGCGGCGCTGGTCGACGCCTTCCTCGACAACGGCCCGAACATGGTCGCCTTTTTCGAGAAGCACACCGCGCTGCAGTTCGTCGACGGCAACGGCATCCCCGACATCCACGGCGACAGCCCGGGCGCCGCCACCGGCGGCCACCAGGTGATCGCCGCGCCCTACAACGGGCGCAAGGTCGGACCGCTGCTGCGCCGCCTGCGCAAGACCATGCGCGAGACCTCCTTCATGGGCATGCCGATCATGGCCGGCCCGGATCTGGCGGCGTTCCTCAGCGTGACCCGTTCGCTGCGTTCCACCCTCCACGTCGGCAGGCGCTTCCTCCAGCACCTGTGGGACCTCGCCTTCCATGGCCGGGCCATGCAGCTGGTCAACGGCGTGGCGCTGGTCGCCCGCCTGGCCAAGTCCGCCGAAGACCTGGGCGTGCAACTGTGGGAAGCGGCGCCGGCCAAGCAGCTGATCGAGGAGAACGGCCAGGTCCGGGGCGCGGTGGTGGCCACCGCCCGCGGCGATGTCGCCATCCGCGCCAGGGCCGTGCTGCTCGCCGCCGGCGGCTTCCCCAACGACGTCGCCCGGCGCAAGGCGCTGTTCCCGCGCACGCCCACCGGCCGCGAGCATCTGGCGCTGCCGCCGGCCGCCTGCGAAGGCGACGGCATCCGCCTGGGCGAGGCCGCCGGCGGCCGGCTGGTCACCGACCTCGCCTCGCCGGTGGCCTGGGCGCCGGTGTCCCGCGTAGCGCACTGGGACGGCAGCTTCGGCCACTTCCCGCACATCATCGACCGCGCCAAGCCCGGCGTGATCGGCGTGCTGTCCGACGGCAAGCGCTTCGTCAACGAAGCCAACGGCTACTACGACTATGTCGCGGCCATGCTGGCCAGCGCGCCGGAAGGCCAGCCGGCGGCCTCCTGGCTGATCTGCGACCACCGCTTCCTGCGCCGCTACGGGCTCGGTTTCGCCCGCCCGTTCCCGGTGCCGCTGACCGGCGCACTGCGCTCCGGCTACCTGAAACGCGGCAAGACCCTCGAAGAGCTGGCCGAGGCCTGCGGCATCGACCCGGCCGGACTGGCCGCGACCGTCGACGCGTACAACCTGCAGGCCTACCAGGGCAAGGACCCGGCCTTCGGCAAGGGCTCGACCCCCTACAACCGCAAGCAGGGCGATCCCCTGCATACCGGCCCGAACCCCTGTCTCGCGCCGATCGTCAGCGCCCCCTTCTACGCCGTCAAGGTCGAGCCGGGCTGCTTCGGCACCTTCGCCGGCCTGAAGACCAACGCCCACGCCCAGGTGCTGGACGGCGACGGCGCGCCCATCGACGGGCTGTACGCGGCGGGCACCGACATGGCCAGCATCATGGGCGGCCACTACCCCTCCGGCGGCATCAACCTCGGCCCGGCGATGACCTTCGGCTATATCGCCGCGCGCCATGTCGCGGGCGCCGTCACTGCGGAATGACGACAGGAGAAGAACGCATGCAGAACATCGTCACCCACGACCGGCTGGTTCTGCCCAAACTGGGCCTCGGCACCTGGCCGATGCTCGGCGAGGAATGCGCCCGCGCCGTGCACAGCGCCCTGGAGCTGGGCTACCGGCATATCGACACGGCGGCCGCCTACGCGAACGAGGCGGCCGTGGGCCGGGCGCTGGAACAGTCGCCGGTGCCCCGCGAAGACGTGCACCTGACCACCAAGGTCTGGTGGGACCAGTTGCAGCCGGCGGCCATGCGCGCCTCGCTGGAGCGCAGCCTGGACGCCCTGCGCACCGACCGCGTCGACCTGTTCATGATCCACTGGCCGGGCAAGGACTGGGACCTGCCGCGCAGCATCGAAACCCTGGTCGCCCTGCGCGAGGAAGGCAGGGCTCGGCACATCGGCGTGGCCAACTTCCCGCTAGCACTGCTGCGCCGGACGGTCGAGGAACTGGGCGCGCCGCTCTCCGCCATCCAGGTGGAATACCACGTCCTGCTCGGCCAGCGGCAGCTGCTCGACTACGCCCGCCGGCACGGCATGGCGCTGATCGCCTACAGCCCGCTGGCCCGCAACCGCATTGCGGAAGTGGCGGAAATCCGCGCGATCGCTGCCAGGCACGGGGCCGAACCTGCGCAAATCGCCCTGAAATGGCTGCTCGACCAGCCCTCGGTCGCGGCCATTCCCAAGGCCGGCAGCGTCGCCAACCAGCGCATCAACCTCGGCGCGCTGGAGGTGACGCTGGACGACGAAGACCGCGCCCTGATCGATGCCCTGCCGAAGAACCAGCGCCTGGTCAGCCCCGAGTTCGCCCCCGAGTGGGATGCCTGCGACGCATAGCGCGTGACCACGGCGGATGCCGGGCGGAGTGAAGCCCGGCACCTCGCGTCAGCGCGAACGCGGCCTCAGCCCCGCCGACCGATCCTGCCGGCGCATGGCCGGCAGGAGGCGGATCGGCCGGTTCGGAGGCTCAGCCCAGCGATTCCACGCCCAGCTCGTCCCAGACCTCCTCGGCCAGGTGGAAGGTGGCGTTGGCCGCCGGAATGCCGCAGTAGATGGCACTCTGCATCAGCACTTCCTTGATCTCGTCGCGGGTCACGCCGTTGTTCTTCGCCGCGCGCAGGTGCAGCTTCAGCTCGCCCTCGCGGTTCATGCCGATCAGCATGGCGATGGTGATCAGGCTGCGGGTGTGGCGCGGCAGGCCCGGGCGGGTCCAGATGTCGCCCCAGGCATGCCGGGTGATCATTTCCTGGAATTCTTCGTTGAACGGCGTCAGGTTCTTCAGGCTGCGGTCGACGTGGGCGTCGCCGAGCACCGCGCGGCGCACCTGCATGCCGGCGTCGTAGCGTTCTTTCTCGTCCATTGCTGGCTCCGTGGAAGGTTCGGCCGGCTCGCCCATGGCAGCTGGCCTGATGATCATGGTGGCGGGCTTGGCCTTTCCGTAGGGTGGACAACGCGCGGAGCGCTTGTCCACCAAGGGCCACGGTGGGCAAGGCTGCGCCGTTGCCCACCCTACGTCTGACTTACTTCTTGAGGAACGCCAGCACCGCCCGGGTGAAGGCCTCGCCGGCCTCGACGTTGGACAGGTGCGCGGCATGGAACTCGACCCGCTCCGCCCCCTGGATGCACGCCTGCATGAAGCGGCCATTCTCCGGGGTGGTCACCGCGTCCTGGGTGCCGCAGACGATCAGCGTCGGCACGGCGACGGCGCCGAGCCGCTCGCGGAAGTCGGCATCGCGCACCGCCGCGCAGTTGGCGGCATAGCCCTCGGGCGAAGTCTGCGCCAGCATGCCGACGATCGGCTCGACCTTGCCCGGCTGGGCGGCGACGAACTCGGGGGTGAACCAGCGGGCGATGGAGGCGTCGCGCAGGTCGCGCATGGCCTGCGTGCCGCCCTTCTGCACGGTGTCGATGCGGGTGTTCCAGACCTCGTCGTTGGCGATCTTCGCCGCGGTGTTGCACAGCACCAGCTTGTGCAGGCGTTCGCCGGCGTTGACACCCAGCCACTGGCCGATCAGCCCGCCCATGGACAGGCCGCAGAAGGAAAACTTGCGGATGTCGAGGGCATCGGCCAGCGCCAGCACATCGCGGCCAAGCTGCTCGACGTTGTACGGTCCGTGGCTGACCACCGAGTGGCCGTGGCCGCGGGTGTCGTAGCGCAGCACGCGGAAATGCCCGGCGAAGGCCGGGATCTGCGCGTCCCACATGCGCAGGTCGGTGCCCAGCGAATTGGACAGCACCAGTACCGGCGCGCCCGCGGGGCCGTCGATCTGGTAGTTCAGGGCGCCATCGGCGAGTTGCACAGTCGGCATCTATGACTCCTTAGCAGTGGGTGGCGCGGTGTTCGGCCACGGCACGGGCGACCCAGCGCTGCGCCAGGCCGAGGTAATGGGACGGATCGAGCAGGCGGTCCAGTTCGGCGGCGGACAGCTCGCCGCTGACGTCGGCGTTGCCGCCGAGCACGGCACGCAGGTGACGCCCCTCGGCGACGGCCTGGCGGCAGCACTGCTCGACCAGATGATGGGCACGCTCGCGGCCCAGCCGCTGGGCCAGGGCGATGCTCACCGCCTCGGCGAGCACCAGGCCCCGGGTCAGGTCGAGGTTCTCACGCATGCGCACGGCGTCCACTTCCAGTCCCGGCAGCAGCAGGCGCGCCTGCTGCAGGGCGCCGGAAACCAGGCAGCACAGCTCGGGCAGGGTTTCCCACTCGGCATGCCAGAGGCCGAGGCTGCGCTCGTGCTCCTGGGGCATGGCCGACAGCATGGTGGCGACCAGCCCCGGCGCGCGGGTGGCGGCGCCGATCAGCACGGCGGCGCCGACCGGGTTGCGCTTGTGCGGCATGGTCGAGGAGCCGCCCTTGCCCGGCGCCGAGGGCTCGAACGCCTCGCCGACGTCGGTCTGCATCAGCAAGCTGAGGTCGCGGCCGAGCTTGCCGAGGGTGCCGGCGAGCAGGCCGAGCCAGCCGGCGAACTCGGCCAGACGGTCGCGCTGGGTGTGCCAAGGCTGCTCGGGCAGGGCCAGGTCCAGTTCGCGGGCCAGCGCCTCGGCCACCGGCAGGGCGTGTTCGCCCAGGGCGGCCAGGGTACCGGCGGCGCCGCCGAACTGCAGGACCAGGAGGCGCGGCTTCAACTCGGCCAGCCGCTGGCGCTGGCGGGTGAGCGCGCCGAGCAGGCCGGCGAGCTTCATGCCGAGGGTCACCGGGGTGGCGTGCTGCAGCCAAGTGCGCCCGGCCAGCGGGGTATCGGCGTGACGCTCGGCCTGGGCGGCGAGGTCCTCGGCCAGTTGCGCCAGCTCGGTTTCGAACAGCGCGACGGCGGCGCGCAGTTGCAGCACCAGGCCGCTGTCCATGGCGTCCTGGCTGGTCGCACCGAGGTGCACGTAGCGCTCTGCCTCGGCATCCACGGCGGCGATCTGCCGGCCGAGGGCCTTGACCAGCGGGATCGCCGAGTTGCCGGCGCTGGCGATGGCCGTGGCCAGAGCGGCGACATCGAAGCGCTCGGCCACGCAGGCGCCGGCGATCGGCGCCACGGCGGCCGCGGGAATCAGTCCGACCTTCGCCTCGGCCCGCGCCAGCGCGGCCTCGAAATCGAGCATGCCCTGCAGGCGCCCGCGGTCGGAAAACACCGCGCGCATCGGCGCGCTGGTGAAGTAGGCATCGAAGAGTTGGTTGCTCACGTCGATTCGTCCTGAAACAGAAAGCGATGGCGGTACGGCCCAGATTGGCAGCACGGCACGGGGGCGGCCCAGCCGTAGGGTGGATGGCCGAAGCCATCCACCATGGTGGACAAGCCTGCGGCGTTGTCCACCCTACTCCATTGCACCGTTGCAGTTTCGCAGGGCGGACAGTTGCGCAGCGTTCTCCACCATCGACAGGCCAAACCGGCTCAGACGCGCTCGATGGCCAACGCCAGGCCCTGGCCGACGCCGATGCACATGGTCGCCAGGCCCTTCTTGCCGCCGGACTTCTCCAGCTGGTGCAGGGCGGTCAGCACCAGGCGCGCGCCGCTCATGCCCAGCGGGTGGCCGAGGGCGATGGCGCCGCCGTTGGGGTTGACCCGCGCATCGTCGTCGGCGATGCCCAGCTCGCGCAGGCAGGCCAGTCCCTGGGCGGCGAAGGCTTCGTTCAGCTCGATCACGTCGAAGTCGGCGACCGCCAGGTTCAGGCGCTCGCAGAGCTTGCGCACCGCCGGCACCGGGCCGATGCCCATGACCCGCGGTTCCACGCCGGCGGCGGCCATGCCGAGCACCCTGGCGCGCGGCTTGAGGCCGTACTTGGCGACCGCTTCGGCGGAAGCCAGGATCATCGCGGCGGCGCCGTCGTTGATGCCTGAGGCGTTGCCGGCGGTGACGGTCTTGCCCTCGCCGTTGACCGGCTTGAGCTTGGCCAAAGCTTCGGGCGTGGTGTCCGGACGCGGATGCTCGTCGCTATCCACCACGGTATCGCCCTTCTTGCCCTTGATCACCACCGGGACGATTTCCTCGGCGTAGAAACCCTCGGCCTGGGCGCGACCGGCGCGCTGCTGGCTGCGCAGGGCGAAGGCGTCCTGGTCGGCGCGGGAGATGCCGTAGTCCTCGGCCACGTTGTCGGCGGTCTGCGGCATGGCCTCCACACCGTACTGGGCCTTCAGCAACGGGTTGATGAAGCGCCAGCCCATGGTGGTGTCTTCGATCTTCATGTTGCGCGACCAGGCGCCGTCGGCCTTGCCCATCACGAAGGGCGCGCGGCTCATCGACTCGACGCCGCCGGCGATGGCCAGCTCGATCTCGCCGCTGGCGATGGCGCGGAAGGCGGTGCCCACCGCGTCGAGCCCCGAGGCGCACAGACGGTTGAGGGTCACCCCCGGCACGCTCGGCGGCAGCCCGGCGAGCAGCAGCGCCATGCGCGCCACGTTGCGGTTGTCCTCGCCGGCCTGGTTGGCGCAGCCGTAGTACAGGTCGTCGATGGCCGCCGGATCGAGCTGCGGGTTGCGCGCCAGCAGGGCCTTGAGCGGAATCGCGCCCAAGTCGTCGGCGCGCACCGCGGCCAGCGCGCCGCCGAAGCGGCCGATGGGCGTGCGCACGGCGTCGCAGATGAAGACGTCGCGGCTCATTCCTCACCTCCGGCCTGGCCGTGGGCGGCGGCGGTGCGGGCCTCCAGCTCGCGCAGGGCGGTCAGTTCGGTCTCGTTCGGCGCCTCGGTGACCGCCACCTTATCGGCGAAGCGGATCGCCCAGCCGGTGTTCTCGACCACCTGCTCGCGGGTCACGCCCGGGTGCAGGGCGGTGACGACGAATTCGTGGGTGCCGGCTTCCGGCTCCATGATGCACAGGTCGGTGATGATCGCCACCGGACCGGCACCGGGCAGGCCGAGCTGCTTGCGGTGATCGCCGCCCTCGCCGTGACCGACCGAGGTGATGAAGGCCAGCTTGTCGACGAAGGTGCGGTGCGACTGCTTGAGGATGATCAGCACCTTCTTGGCGCTGCCGGCGATTTCCGGCGCGCCGCCGGCGCCCGGCAGGCGCACCTTGGGCTGGTGGTAGTCGCCGATCACCGTGGTGTTGATGTTGCCGAACTTGTCGACCTGGGCGGCGCCGAGGAAGCCGACGTCGATGCGCCCGCCCTGCAGCCAGTAGCGGAAGATCTCGCCGGTGGGCACCACGGTGTCGGCGGTCTCGGCCAGCTCGCCGTCGCCGATCGACAGCGGCAGCACCGAGGGCTTGGCGCCGATCGGGCCGGATTCGTAGATCAGCACCACGTCCGGGGCGTGGGTCAGGCGCGCCAGGTTGGCGGCCTTGGACGGCAGGCCGATGCCGACGAAGCAGACGCTGCCGTTGCCCAGGCGGCGGGCGGCGGCGACGGTCATCATTTCATTGGTGGAGTAAGTCATCATTTGGCCTCCTGGGCGGCCAGCTTGGCCTGCCCCATTTTTTCTTGAAAGCCGGAAAAGTCGGCGGTGCCGCGGATGAACGCATCGATCCAGGCGGTGAAGCTCTCGCGGCTGCGGGCGATCGGGTCCCAGTCCTGGTAGAAGCGGTTGTCGCGCTCGGAGTAGCCGTGGGCATAGGACGGATGGGCGCCGCCGGGCACCAGGCAGACTGCGCTCAGCGCCCAGGTCGGCAGGACGCAGGCGTTCATCGGCGCCTTGAGGTCGTCGACGATCTCCTCGACGGTGACGATGGCGCGTTTGGCGGCCAGCGCGGCTTCCTTCTGCACGCCGAGGATGCCCTGGATCAGCACGTTGCCCTTGCGGTCGGCCTTCTGCGCGTGGATCACGGTGACGTCCGGGCGCACCGAGGGCACCGCGGCCAGCACTTCGCCGGTGAACGGGCAGGTGACGCTCTTGATCACCGGGTTGACCTTCGGCAGGTCGGAGCCGGCGTAGGCGCGCAGCACCGCGAACGGCAGGCCGGAGGCGCCGGCCACGTAGGCGTTGGCCAGGTCGGCGTGGCTGTGCTCCTCGATCTCCAGCGGTTGCGGCCAGCCCTTCTCCACCGCGTCGCGCAGGCGATGCAGGGAGCCCACGCCGGGGTTGCCGCCCCAGGAGAAGATCAGCTTCCTGGCGCAGCCGGCGCCGATCAGCAGGTCGTAGACCAGGTCGGGGGTCATGCGCACCAGGGTCAAGTCTTTCTTGCCCTGGCGGATCAGCTCGTGGGCGGCGGCGGTGGGAATCAGGTGGGTGAAGCCTTCGAGGGCAACGGTGTCGCCGTCGTTGACGAAGCGCTGCACCGCTTCACGCAGGGTGATGATCTCGGCCATTTCGTACTTGCTCTTGTCGGGGATCGGCTGCGCCGGGGGCGGCGCGGTTTCGAGTCAAGTTACGGAGAAGGAAGGGGCGGAACAATCCGATAATCGCCAATCCGTTCGTTTATCGAACAGCTTGTGAGGCCACTATCGAACGAGCGGATCGCCGCTGGCATTGCCTGGCGGCCGACCGGGCGGAGGGCTGCCGCCCCCTCAGGCGAACAGCTGGGCGCTCAGCTCGCGGCTGGCGCCCAGCATGATCGGCAGGTAGCGCTTTTCCAGCTCGGCGATGGTCACCCGCCCGGCATGGGTGCTGACGTTCATCGCCGCCAGCACCCGTCCCGAGGAGTCCTGGACCGGCACCGCCAGCGAGCGCAGGCCCTGCTCGAGCTCCTGGTCGACGATGCACCAGCCCTGCCGGCGCACCTGCTGCAGGCACTCCCAGAGCGCCTCGCGGGTGTGCAGGGTGCGGCTGGTCTTGGGCAGCAGGTCGGCGTGCTCCAGGTACTCCTGCAGGCTGACGTCGTCCAGCGCGGCAAGCAGCACGCGGCCCATCGAGGTGCAGTAGGCCGGCAGCCGGCTGCCGACGCTGAGGTCGACCGAGATCAGCCGCTGGGGAATCGCCGAGCGGGCGATGTAGAGCACCTCCTCGCCTTCCAGGGTGGCCAGGTTGCAGGCCTCGTGCAGCTGTTCGCTGATGCGGTCAAGGTAGGGCTGCGCGGACACCGCCAGCGGCGTGGAGGACAGGTAGGCGTGGCCGAGGGTCAGCACCTTGGGGGTCAGCGAGTAGGTGCGCCCGTCGGTGGTGGCGAAGCCGAGTTTCATCAGGGTGTGCAGGCAGCGGCGCACGGCGGCGCGCGGGATCTCGGTGCGGTGGCTGATCTGGGCGATGGTCAGGTGGCGCTTGCGCTCCTGGAAGGCGCCGATCACCGCCAGGCCGCGGGCCAGGGAGGTCATGAAGTTCGGATCGCCGCTCAGGGCCTCGATGCGCTTGGCGGGGGAAATGTACGGCGGCGGCGCGAGGGTGGGCACGGCCTGACGCGACTCACTCATGGGGTCTCCTTGACTGGCTCGCCCCGGAACGATGCGACGAGAGGCGATACGACATGCTCGATTATCGGCCAGTGGCCGGGCGATCACAATCGAGCGCCCGGCGGCGCCCTACGCCTCCGCCAGGGCCCGCGGCCGGAGCTGGGCCAGGCGGCTGCGGGTGCGCGCGAAGTCCTCGTGGACCCGCTCGCGGCACAGTTCGTCCAGGCTCGTCCGGCTGCTCAGCAGCAGTTCGATGCCGGCGTCGTAGGCGATGTCGACGAAATTCAGGAAGCGCTGCCGGACGTCCGGCGAATGCCGGTCCAGACAGGGCAGCCCGCTGATGGCGATGCGCTCGAAGCGCGCGCAGAGCCAGAGGTAGTCGCGGGTCGAGGACGGCACCGGGAACAGCGCGGCGAAGTCCAGCCAGAGGCTGCGCGCGTCCTGGCCGAGCGGCTGCAGGTTCAGCCGGTTGACCGCGAGCGGCGCCGCCGGCATGTCCAGGCCCAGCTCGCGGCGCCAGTCCTGCAGGCTTTGCGGCGACTCCGGCCAGTGGTACTGGCCCCAGTCGCGGACGCTGCGGGAGCGGTAGTCGACCCCGCCGTCCAGCTCGACGATGCGCATGTGCTTCTCGAGCGCGCGGATGAACGGCCTGAAGCGCTCGTGATGCAGCGGGTTCGGGCAGAGCGAGGCCGGCGCATAGTTGGAGGTGACCACCACCCCGACCTGCGCCTGCAGCAGCGCCTCGAGCAGACGCCCGAGGAGGATGGCATCGCCGATGTCGTGGACGTGGAACTCGTCGAAGCAGAGCAGGCGCACCTCGCCGGCCAGCTCCGCGGCGACCCGCGCCAGCGGATCGGGCTGCCCGGTGTGGGCCAGCAGGCGCACCTGCAGCTCCTGCAGGAAGGCGTGGAAATGCACCCGGCGCTTGGCCGCCAGCGGCGCCCCCTGGAAGAAGCAGTCCATGACGAAGCTCTTGCCGCGCCCCACCCCGCCCCACAGATAGAGGCCGCCGACGGGCCGGCGCAGCCAGCCGCGCTTGCCGCTCAGCAGGCTCTCCAGCCAGTCGGTCAGCGCATCGAGCGCAGACGACTGCGCGGCGTCGGCCTGAAAGCCCGACGCCGCCAGTCGCTCCGCGAAGTGCCGGCGCACCGCTTGCGCGGGCGCCGGTCGGTGCATGACCTCAGAAGTCAAAGAACACCGTTTCCCCTTCGCCCTGCACGCGGATGTCGAAGCGGTAGGCGGTCTTGCCGTCCACCTCGCAGCGCCGGGCGATCAGGGTCTTGCGGCGCTCCGGCTGCTCGATCAGGTTGAGCACCGGGTCGGCGGCGTTGGCCTCGACCTCGTCGTCGAAGTAGATGCGGGTCTGCAGGTGGATGTTGATGCCGCGAGCGAACAGCGAGACGCTGATGTGCGGCGCCATCGGCTTGCCGGCGGCATTCTTCACCACGCCCGGCTTGACGGTCTTCACCGTCCACTCGCCGGCGTCGAAGGTGGTCGCGGTGCGGGCGAAGCCGTTGAACGACTTCTCCAGGTCGTAGGCGGTGTCGTAGACGCCTTCGTGGTTGGCCTGCCAGAGCTCCAGGTAGGAGTCGCGGATCAGGTGGCCGTTGCCGTCGACCACCTTGCCGATCAGGATGATGTGCTCGCCCGGCGCGTCATCCTTGGCCATCTCGTTCCAGATTTCCTGTGCGCGGGTCGGGTTGCCGGCGGCGGCGCCGGCCAGGCCGATGTGCACGTAGGGACCGGCGGTCTGCGAGGGGGTTTCCGGCAGCAGTTCATAGTTCATGGTCGGCTCCTTCTCACTGGTTCTCGAAACGGGTCTGGCGCTGGCCACGCAGCACGATGTTGAAACGGTACGCCAGGCAATCCATGGGCACGTTGGAGCTCAGGTCCAGACGGCCGATCAGGGTTTCCACGGCGTCCGGGTTGGCGATGGTGCGGACGATCGGGCACTTCGCAATTAGCGGATCGCCCTCGAAGTACATCTGGGTGATCAGCTTGGTGGCGATCGACGGGCCACTGATCGACACGTGGATGTGCGAGGGCCGCCACTCGTTGGGGCCGTTGCGCCACGGGTAGGGACCCGGCTTGATGGTGCGGAAGAAGTAGTAGCCGTCGGCGTCGGTCAGGGTGCGGCCGACCCCGCCGAAGTTGGGGTCCAGCGGTGCCAGGTAGCTGTCGTTCTTGTGACGGTAGCGGCCGCCGGCGTTGGCCTGCCACATTTCCACCAGGGTGTGCGGAACCGGATTGCCGTACTGGTCGACCACCCGGCCGCACATGATGACGCGCTCGCCGACCGGCAGACCGCCGTGGTTGAAGTTGAGCAGCAGGTCGTTGTCGTACTTGCCCATCTTCAGATGGGTGAAGTCCGGACCGGTGGTCTCCGAGAGGGACTGCGGGATGCTGACCAACGCCTGGCTCGGCGAGCGGGCGATGGTGGTCTTGTAATCCGGGGTATAACCTTTCGGCTGCCAATTCCGGTCACGGGCGACGAAACGGCGGGTATCGAGCTCGGACATCTCAGGCTCCTTGTTCTTGGGATTGTGGAGTCGCTAGAACCGCAAGGCGGCTACGCGAGGCAAAGTGTCACACTGCCCCAGCCCGATGAAAATTGAAAAGAACGCCCACAGACATAACCTAATGGTTATGTATCAACACTCCCGCTCAGCTCCCTGGCCACCTGGCGCAGCTCGTCGCAGAACCACTGCGCAGCCAGCGGCAGCGGCAGCGCCGAGTTCCAGCAGAAGCCGATCGAGCCGCCCGCCTCGCGCGCGCCCAGCCGCAGCTCGAGCAGCTCGCCGGCCTGCAGGTCCAGACGCACCGCATCCAGCGGCGCCAGCCAGAGCGCATCGCTGGACAGCACATAGCGCCGGCTCAGCACCGGCGAGAGGGTTTCCAGGCGCTGCGCCGGCAGGGGAATGCCGCACTGGACGAAGAAGCTCTCGGCATACTGGCGGATGGTGGTGCCGGCCAGCGGCAGGATCAGCGGGTAGTCGCCGAGCGGCGCCAGATCGGCCAGATCGGCCTCGAGCAACGGGTGCCCGGGCCGCACCACCAGCGTCATGGACTCGCTATAAAGGTGCTCGAAGGTCAGCCCGCGGATTTCCGGGCTGTCGGTCATCCGCCCCACCACCAGATCCAGCTCGCCGACCCGCAGCTGCGCGAGCAGGTAGGCGCTGAGGCCGGTGGCGACGCTGACCACCAGCGCCGGGTGATTGCGGTGCAGGCGCAGCACCACCTCCGGCACCACCTGGCTCTCCACCGTCGAGAGCACGCCGACGCGCACCACCCCGCCGGCCTGGCTGTCGCCGCGCAGGGTGTTGACGCCGTCGCGCAGGGCCTGCACGCAGGGCCCGGCATAACGCAGGAAGGCGATCCCTGCCGGAGTCAGCGACACCCCGGATTTGCCGCGCTCGAACAGCCGGGAATCGAGGATCTCTTCCAGTTCCTTGAGCGTCTTGGACATCGCCGGCTGGGATACCGCCAGGGTATCCGCCGCCTTGACGAAGCTGCGCTGACGGGCCACTTCGAGAAAGCTGACCAGATGGCGGAACTTGATGCGGTTGTCGACGAGCATGGGCGCCCCCAATGGACGAACCGGCGCAGGCGACTCCGCCGGGAAAAGCGGCAGGCGGGTCTTTCGGCAGTTCCGGCAGGGCATGCTGCCGCCAGGCCTGCCCTCCCCGCCTCAGGACAGCTTCAGGCGAACACCACCGTGCGGTTGTCGTGCACCAGCACGCGGTCCTCGAGGTGATAGCGCAGGCCGCGGGACAGCACCATCTTTTCCACGTCCTTGCCGAGGCGCACCATGTCCTCGACGCTGTCGCGGTGGGTGATGCGCACCACGTCCTGCTCGATGATCGGGCCGGCGTCCAGCTCCTCGGTGACGTAGTGGCAGGTCGCGCCGATCAGCTTCACCCCGCGCAGCGAGGCCTGGTGATAGGGCCGGGCGCCGACGAAGGACGGCAGGAAGCTGTGATGGATGTTGATCACCTGCATGGCGAACTCCTGACACAGCTGCGGCGGCAGGATTTGCATGTAGCGGGCCAGCACCACGGTGTCGGCGGCATGCTCGCGGACCAGCCGCGAGACTTCGGCGAAAGCCGGCTCCTTGTTCTGCGGATCGACCGGCACATGGTAATAAGGAATGCCATGCCACTCGACCATGCTGCGCAGGTCGTCATGATTGGCGATCACGCAGGGAATCTCGCAGGCCAGTTCGCCGCTGTGCCAGCGGTGCAGCAGATCGGCCAGGCAGTGCGATTCGCGGCTGGCCATCAGTACCACGCGCTTGAGCTGGCTCGAATCGGTGACCCGCCACTCCATGGAGAACTCCCGGGCGATCGGGGCGAAGGCACGGCGGAACTCCTCGAGATCGAACGGCAGGGAGTCCGCACGGATTTCATGGCGCATGAAGAACCAGCCGCTGTGACTATCCGAATGGTGGCTCGCCTCAGTGATCCAGCCGTTATAGGTGGCCAGGAAACTACTGACCTTGGCGACGATGCCGACCCGGTCGGGGCAAGCGATCACCAGCCGAAATGTACGCATGATGGGAACAACTCCAGAACTCGCGAAAGCGCCATTCTAGCCACAGCGCCGGAAAACTTCAGTAACTCGCGCGCGTCCCGGGGAGACCGGGCAACAAGCACCCGTCGTAGTTCGCGCAACAGTCGGGTTAAGTGCAGCGGCGAATAAAAGGAGGATATCGCCATACTGTTGCGGACTGAAAGAGCACATGAAAAAAGCGTGATCGGAACTGTTTTGAAACCCTTTATTCGCACCCTGCGAGCCGCGGACTCGAGTTTTTCGGCATGTGCCCACCGACTGTAGCGGCGACGCTATAAACGGCCAGCACGGGCAGAATCGCACCCCGTTCGAGCGTGCTGCCCAAGTATTAACGGCCTATAAAATGTGGCCTCGGCTATTTCCGTATCGAGTTCCTGAAGTCTGCGACAAAGACCGCAACTTAAAGTTGAACAAAGTTTTCCAGGATATTTACTTGCCAACAATGCCTGACTATCATTGTCCCAGAACTCGTCTAATCCCCTGCCGGGGTTCAAGGTAAGTAAAATGTCCCTGATCAACGAATACCGTGCCACCGAAGAAGCCATCAAGGAGCTTCAGGAGCGCCTGAAGAATCTTTCACAGGACGACAAGCTGCAGAAGGAATTGGAATTCGAAAGCAAACTGCGCAAACTGATGGGCGAATATCAAAAGTCCCTGCGCGACATCAATGCCCTGCTCGATCCGGATGCCAAGTCCGCGCGCGGTGCACGCAGCGCCAAGCCCGCTCCGGCGCCCACCAAGCGCGCCCGCAAGGTCAAGCAGTACAAGAACCCCTATACCGGCGAAACCATTGAAACCAAAGGGGTAATCACAAGACCCTGAAGGAATGGAAAGCCCAGTACGGTGCCGATGTCGTCGAAAGCTGGGCTACTCTGCTCGACTGAGTCGAAACTGCCGGATTTCCAAAGGAACGCTGCACTATTGGCGTTCCTTTATAAGTCCCGACTCAGTCCGAGAGCTTACATGGCATAGCGCTCTCGCAACTGCCGTGCATATTCGTGCCACGCTTGCAGTATCGACCGATGTTCGCTGCACGCTTGGACGAACAGTTGCTCCCATTGCGCATTGAAATCCCCCAGCGTGTTGGGTGCCCCCCAGGCAGCGTCATTCAGACGCCGTCGGCAGAAGTCTCGCCAAGTCTCACCTTCGGCTGCCGTCAAAGTTTCCGGGAAATTGCGCGCCCGATAGCGAAACAGTAACTCGGGAAGACGCGCATCGTCGAATCCCCAATTCTGCTTGCCCAGACTTTGTGGCTCGGCCTGGCGCACTTGTTCGCAAAGACGCCGGTCCCGCTCCCCCAGAAATCCGCCATACAACTGCTGTTCCGGGTCCTCGTTGGCGGAAAACTCATCGCCGCTATAAATCTGCGACAGTTTTTTCTGCCACTGCCCTTGAGCCGCACATAACAAGTCCACACGCCGTTGGCACTCTGCCATGTCCAGTTGCAGACGCCCGATATCTTCTTCACGCAATACCGACAAGGGAGCCAATACCGGACAACGATTGATATGCACGAGTTTCAGAGGGACCGGCAATTCATTGTCTGCCAACTCTTCGCGGCGGGTATAAAGGCGCCGGCGCAGAACTTCCGCCTCGAGATCGAACAACGGCGCCGGATCGGCCTGCAGGTCGCAGACGATCAGGGCATTGCGGTTGGACGGATGCCAGGCCAGCGGCAGGACCACCGCTAGATAGCTGCGCTCGGCAGCGAAACGCCCGGAGACGTGCACCAGGGGACGCAGCAGCCTGATCTGCTCCAGCACCCGCTGCTTGCTGCGCAGCCGATAGAGATAGTCGTACAGCTTCGGCTGGCGCTCGCGCAGCAACCGGGCCAAGGCGATGGTCGCGCGCACGTCGGCCAGGGCGTCGTGGGCCTGGCCGTGATCGATGCCGTTGGCCGCGGTCAGCCGCTCCAGACGGAGCGTGACCCGTCCCTCCTCCTGCGGCCAGTGGATGCCCTCGGGCCGCAGGGCGCAGGCCGTGCGCAGCAGGTCGATCAGGTCCCAGCGGCTGTTGCCGCCCTGCCATTCGCGGGCATAGGGATCGAAGAAGTTGCGGTAAAGCGCGTAGCGGCTGATTTCGTCATCGAAGCGCAGACTGTTGTAGCCTGCCGTACAGGTGCCGGGGCGGGCCAGTTCGGCGTGCAGGCGGGTGACGAATTCGGCCTCGCACAGCCCCCGCTCGGCGAGCAGCTGCGGAGTGATGCCGGTGACCAGGCAGGCTGCCGGATGCGGCAGGATGTCGTCGGCCGGCCGGCAGTAGAGGTTCAGCGGCGTGCCGATCTCGTTGAGCTCCTCGTCGGTGCGGATCCCCGCCACCTGCAGGGGACGGTCGCAGCGTGGATTGATACCGGTGGTTTCGTAGTCGTACCAGAAGATGCTGGAGGTCACTGGGGGGTTCCCGTCGATGGAATGGCGAAAGTCTACCATTCGCCCCGCTCCGGACCGGGGCGGTTGCCTGGCGGCCGGCGGCTGGCTAGCATCGGGCTTTCCGCCCGAGCACGGTCGAGCGATGTCCGCGTCCCCCGCCCCGTCCGCTGCCGGCCCCGTCCGGCAGCCGCCCCTGGATACCCGTTACCTGGTGGAGACGCCGGAAGGCATCGACCTCGTGCTGCATCCTGCCGGCCTGGTGCCGCGCGCGCTGGCCTTCGCCGTCGACCTGGTGGTCCGCGCGCTGCTCCTGCTGCTGGCCTTTCTGCTCCTCGGCCAGCTCGGCGAACTGGGCACGGGCCTGGCCAGCCTGACCTTCTTCCTCGTCACCTGGTGGTACATGGTGCTCTTCGAAGTGCTCAACCAGGGCTGCTCGCCCGGCAAGCAGCTGCTCGGCCTGCAGGTGCTGCACGACGACGGCACGCCGGTCGGCTGGGCCGCCTCGCTGACTCGCAACCTGCTGCGCGTCGTCGACCTGCTGCCGTTCGGCTACACCCTGGGCATCCTCAGTTGCCTCGCCCATCCGGCCTTCAAGCGCCTGGGCGACCTGGCCGCCGGCACCCTGGTGGTCTACCGGGAACGAGCGCAATCGCGCCCTGCCTTGCCCGAGATCGCCGCGCAGCCCGTGCCCTTCGCCCTGCAGGCGGACGAGCGGCGCGCCCTGCTCGCCTTCGCCGAACGCCGGACCAGGCTGTCCGCCGGACGCCGCCGCGAACTGGCGGAGATTCTCGCCGGGCCGCTGCAAGTGCCGGAAGAACAGGCCGAGGCCCGGCTGCTCGGCATCGCCCGCGAACTCATGGGCCCGTCATGAAGCAAGGCTCCTTCGAACGGCGCCATCAGGCCGACTGGCAGGCCTTCGCCCGCCAGCTCGACGCCCTCGAGCATGGCAGAGCCGGTGCGGACAGCCGGCACTTTCCCGCCGCCTACCGGCGCCTCTGCCGGCAACTGGCGCTGGCCGAGGAGCGCGGCTACGGCAGCCGGCTGGTCGAGCAGTTGCAACAGCTGGCCCTGCGCGGCCACCGCCAGTTCTACCGCCATCGCAGCCCTCTGGGTGCGCGCTGCATCGGTTTCCTGCTCGGCGGCTTCCCGCGCCTGGTGCGCGAGGAGTGGCGCCTGGTGCTGGTCGCCAGCCTGCTGTTCTACGGCAGCCTGGCGGTCATGGGCCTGCTCGTCTATTGCTTTCCGGAGCTGGTCTACAGCCTGCTCGCTCCCGAGCAGGTGGCGCAGATGGAGGCCCTCTACGATCCCGACGCCAGCCGTCTCGGCCGCTTCGGCGAACGCAGCTCCGCGGCCGACTGGATGATGTTCGGCTACTACGTCATGAACAACTTCGGCATCGCCTTCCAGACCTTCGCCAGCGGCCTGCTGTTCGGCCTCGGCAGCCTGCTCTTCCTGCTCGCCAACGGCCTGACCATCGGTGCGGTGGCCGGCCATCTGACCGGCATCGGCTACACCGGTACCTTCTGGCCGTTCGTGATCGGCCATGGCGCCTTCGAGCTGACCGCCATCACCTTCGCCGGCGCCGCCGGCCTCAAGCTCGGCGGCGCCCTGTTCGCCCCCGGCCGCCTGACCCGCAGCGAAGCCCTGCGCCGGGCTGCGGCGCGTAGCGTGCAACTGGTCGCCGGGGTACTGCTCCTGCTGCTGATCGCCGCCTTCGTCGAGGCCTACTGGTCGTCCATGACCTTCAGCGGAGCGCCACTCAAGTACGCGGTCGGCATCCTGCTCTGGCTGCTGGTGGCCGCCTACTTCCTGCTCGCCGGACGCACGCGCCATGCGCCTGACTGACAGCATCGCGGTGCTCCGCCCGCGTAGCCCCTGGGAAGCCATGGATCTCGGCATATTGCTGGCGCAGCGTCACGCCGGCCTGCTGATGCTCGCCTGGGCGCTGCCCGCCCTGCCGCTGCTGGCTCTGCTCAGCCTGCTGCTCTGGGAGAGTCCCGGCTGGGTCCTGCTGATCTTCTGGTGGTTGAAGCCGCTCGGCGAGCGCCTGCCGCTGTTCATCCTCTCCCGCGCCCTGTTCGGCGCGACACCGCGCCTGGGCGAGGCCCTGCGCGCCCTGCCCGGCCTGCTCCGCGCAGAGACGCTGGCCAGCCTGACCCGGCGCCGCTTCAACCCGACCCGCAGTTTCGATCTGCCGGTGCTGCTGCTCGAGGGGCTCTCCGGCAGGGAGCTGCAGCAGCGCCGCGCCGTGCTCGCGGCGGGACGCGGCAAGCGCGGCGCCGGTTGGCTGACCCTGGTCGGCCTGCACCTGGAGCTGGCGCTGTGGCTCGGCCTGCTGGGCTTCCTTTATCTGCTGCTGCCGGCGCAGGCGAGTATCGAGTTCGACTGGCAACGGCTGCTCGAGGACACGCCGCCGGAGCGGCTGTGGCTGGAGCATCTGACCAACGGGCTCTATGCCCTGGCGCTGATGGTCTGGGAGCCACTGTATGTCGCCTGCGGCTTCGGCCTCTACCTGAATCGCCGCGTACACCTCGAGGCCTGGGACCTCGAAGTGGCCTTCAAGCGCCTGCGTCGGCGTCTGGGCAGCGCACCCGGCATCCTGCTGCTCGCCGCCGGCCTGGCGCTGCTGCAGCCTCCCGGCACGGCCCTGGCCCAGTCGCCGGCGCCGCAGCCGGCGCAAACGCTGGACCACCAAGCCGCCCAGGCGGACATCCGGACCCTGCTCGGACAGCCGCCCTTCAGTCGGCGCGAAGAAGTCACCCGCTGGCGCTTCGGCGCCCCGGCGCAGGTGCCGAGCGCCAAGGCCCGGCCGCTCGTGTCCTCCGGCCTCGTTCGCCGGCTGGCCGAGGCGCTGGAAATTCTCCTGTGGGCATCCGTCGGAGCGGGGGGCCTATTGCTGGCCTGGCGCTACCGCGGCTGGCTGGCAGCCTTTGCCGGACGTCGCCAGCCCTCCGAGCGCGCCATCCCGCCGCTGCCGCCCCGGCACTCCGCCCCCCGGCCCGCACCGCCGGTGCTGCCCGCCGACATCGCCGCGGAGGCCGAACGACTGTGGGCAGAGAATCCAGGGCGAGCACTCGCCCTGCTCTACCGCGGCCTGCTCGAACACCTGCGCGCGGATTACCGCCTGCCGCTGCGCGAGGCCGATACCGAGGGCGAAATCCTGCGCCGGGTTTCCCGGCTGGAGCAGCGCGAGCTGCAGCAGCTCGCCGAAACCCTGACCTGGCACTGGCAGAATTTCGCCTACGGCGGGCGTCTGCCGCCGGCCGAGCTGAAAGACGAACTGCTCGCCGCCTGGCAGCGCCAGTTCGGCGCCGTGGGCACGGCATGAGCGGGGGGCGCCGTCTCGCCCTGGCAGGCGCCGGGCTGGCCTTGGCGCTGCTGGGGACCTGGCTGCTCGGCCAGTTGCATCCCTACCGGGAAATCGTCGAGCGCGGCCCGACGTCGCAGGCCCGCGCCAATCCCTATCTGGCCGCAGAACTCTTCCTGCGCCGCCAGGGCCTCGAGGTGCAGCGCGCCAGCGGCCTGGAAAGCCTCGCGGCACGCCCTGGACGCGCCCAGACCCTGCTGCTGCTCGGCAGCCGCGAGCACATGACCCCGCGCCAGGCCGAGCGGGTGCTCGAGTGGACCGCCGCCGGCGGACACCTGGTGTTCGTCGCCGAACGGCTGTGGGACGAGAAGGCCGACCGCAGCGGCGACCCGCTGCTCGACGGGCTGGGCATCCAGCAGCACCTCAGCGCGGACCTGGCGATCGGCGAGCCGCGGGACAACGAGCGGCAGCCCGCGGAACTGGCCCGCTTCTACGTGCAGAACGAGCGCAAGCCGGCCTATCTGGCCTTCGACCCCGCCTTCCACCTCTACGACAGCCGCCACCGCGCCTACGCCTGGGCCAACAGCAGCGAAGCCACTCACCTGCTGCGAGTGCGCCACGGTCAGGGCGACGCCACGGTGCTGACCGATGCCTGGATCTGGGAAAATCCGAACATCGGCGCTCACGACCACGCCTGGCTGCTCTGGTATCTCAGCCGGGACAGTCAGGTCATCCTCGCCTATCGGGTCGCCGGCGACAGCCTGGCCACCTTGCTGCTGCGCCATTTCCCCGCCGCCCTGCTGGCCCTGGCCCTTCTCGCCGGCGCCCTGGCGTGGCGCGCCGGGCTGCGTCAGGGCCCGCCGTTGCCGGCCGCCGGCCCCACGCGCCGGCAACTGGAGGAACACCTGCGCGCCGGCGCCGACTTCCTGCTCCACCGCTGCGGCCAGGCCAGCCTGCTGCAGGGCCTGCAGCAGGACATCCGGCGGCGTGCCGGCCAGCGCGATCCGCGCTTCGCCGAGCTGTCCGAGGAGGCGCAGTGGCAGTTGCTGGCCCGGCTCGGGCGCCTGCCGGCCGAGCATATCGGCCGGCTCATGCAGCCGCCGGGCAAGACGCTGCCGGCCACCGACTTCACCCGCCAGGTCGCCGACCTGCAACGACTCAGGAACGCCTTATGAACGATGCAAGCACTCCCCCGACGTTCTCCCGCCAGCAGGCCGGCCAGCTGCTCCAGGCCCTGCGCACGGAGATCCGCAAGGCGGTGATCGGCCAGCAGGCGGCCATCGACGACCTGCTGACCGCGCTGATCGCCAACGGCCACGTCCTCGTCGAAGGCGTTCCGGGACTCGGCAAGACGCTGCTGGTGCGCACGCTCGCACGCTGCTTCGACGGCGACTTCGGGCGCATCCAATTCACCCCCGACCTGATGCCCAGCGATGTCACCGGGCATGCGGTGTACGACCTCGCCAGCGAACAGTTCAAACTGCGCAAGGGGCCGGTGTTCACCCATCTGCTGCTCGCCGACGAAATCAACCGCGCACCGGCCAAGACCCAGGCGGCCCTGCTGGAGGTCATGCAGGAGCGCCAGGTGACCCTGGAGGGCCGTGCCCTGCCGGTGCCGCAACCGTTCCTGGTGCTGGCCACGCAGAACCCGATCGAGCAGGAAGGCACCTATCCGCTGCCGGAGGCCGAGCTGGACCGCTTCATGCTCAAGCTGCGCATGGACTACCCGGAAGCCACGGACGAGCTGGACCTGGTCCGCCAGGTCGCCCGCTCACCGCGTGCCGACATGCTTGAGGTCACCCCATTGCGGCCCCTGCTGCAGGCGGCCGACGTGCTGGCGCTGCAGCGACTGGCCAGCGAGCTGCCGCTCGACGAGCAGGTGCTCGACTACGCCGTGCGTCTGGTGCGCCGGACGCGCGACTGGCCCGGCCTGATCCTCGGTGCCGGGCCGCGCGCCTCGATCGACCTGGTGCGTTGCGGCAGGGCCCGCGCCCTGCTGCGCGGCGGCGATTTCGTGACCCCCGACGACATCCGCGACTGCGCCCTGGCCGTGCTGCGCCATCGCGTGTACCTGGCGCCGGAGCTGGACATCGAGGGCCTTTCGGTGGACCAGGTACTGCTGCAACTGCTCGACCAGGTCGCGGCGCCACGGCCATGAAACCTACGCGCCGGCTCCTCGCCCTGCTCGCCGCGCTGCTCCTCGCCGCCCTGCCGCTCGGCCTCCGCTCGGCCCTGTACGGGGAAGGATCGCCGGCCTTCGCGACACTCTGGTGGGGGCTGCTGCTCGCCCTGCTGCTGCTCGCCGGTCTGGATGCCGCCGGGCTGCACTGGCGCCCCTCGCCCCGCCTGAAGCGCCAGTTGCCGGGCCATCTGCCGCAGGGCCGCTGGGGCGAGGTGCGCCTCGACCTGGAACACGACTACCGCCTGCCAGTGTCCGTGGAAATCTTCGACCACCTGCCGCCCGGCATGCACGGCGAGCCGCTGCCGCTGCGCCTGAAACTGCGGCCCGGCGAGGCGACCGAGTGCGGCTACCGGATCCGGCCGCTCGAGCGCGGACACTTCCGCTTCCAATGCTGTGAGATCGGCCTGCCCAGCCTGCTCGGACTCTGGCAGGGGCGTCGCCGCTTGGAACTGCCTGGAGAAACCCGCGTCTATCCGGACTTCAGCCGCCTTTGCCGGGCCCGGCTGATGGCGGTGGACACCTGGCTCGGCCGTCTCGGCATTCGCCAGTTGCCGCGCCGCGGCCTCGGCCAGGACTTCCACCAACTGCGCGAATTCCGCGACGGCGACACCCTGCGGCAGATGGACTGGAAGACCACGGCACGCAAGCACACGCCCATCGTGCGCGAGTACCGCGACGAGCGCGATCAGCAGATCCTCTTCTTGCTCGACTGCGGCCGGCACATGCGCAGCCGGGACGGCGAACTCGCCCACCTCGACCATGCCCTTGACGCCTGCCTGCTGCTCGCCTACGTGGCGTTGCGCCAGGGCGATGCGGTGGGGCTGGCGACCCTCGCCGGCGATCAGGACCGCTACCTGGCTCCGGCCAAGGGCGATGCCCAACTGAATGCGTTGCTCAACACCGTCTACGACCTGCAAGCCACCCGCCGTCCGGCAGATTTCGCCGCGGCGGCCAACCTGCTGCTCAAGCGCCAGCGCCGCCGCGCCCTGGTGGTGATCCTGAGCAACCTGCGCGACGAGGACGACGGCGAGCTGCCGGCGGCAGTCCGCCGCCTGGGCCGCCGTCATCGGGTGCTGGTCGCCAGCCTGCGCGAGGAAGTGCTCGACCGGCTGCGCCACACGCCGGTGGAGAGTCATGCGGACGCCCTGGCCTATTGCGGCACGATCGATTATCTGAACGCCCGCGCCACCTTGCACCAGCGCCTGGCGGCTGCGGGCATACCGCTGCTCGACGTGCGTCCCGCCGAGCTGGGCCCCGAGCTAATCGGCCGCTACCTGGCCTGGAAGCGGGGCGGAGTGCTCTAAGCCGAAGCGGCGTTGGGATGGAAGGTGAAGTACTGGCGCAAAACCTCGACCAGGTCGAGGTATCCGCTGGGCGGGTCGGCCAGCTCGAAACCCGAGTCGAAGCTGCCGGGCGTCACGTCCTCGCGGGTCCAGCGGCAGGTGGCGGAAAAGTCTATGTAGTGCTGCTGACCTTCGCGCCCAGGGATCTTCAGGCGCATGTCGAATTCGGCGAGCACCAGCATCGGCCACGGACTGATCAGCATCAGCCCCTCGCGGGAAATGTTGCCGATGTAACCCATGGGCTTATCGGTGACCCGATTGAACACCTTGAGATAGTAAGGCAGTTGGTGACGTTCGATACGGCGCTGGATAGGCATGATTTATGACAAATCGCTAGTCCGGTTTTTGAGTATGACGCCAAGATCGCTCAGGAACCAGTGTCCCACTATCTGACAAGCCGTTTCGCTTTTATGCTCCCATGGCAACGAGATATCTCGCTTGAGTTAGTCTGTTAGGCATCGGACATCCCGGCCGCCGCCCGGGTGCACTGCGCTGCCAAGAGCCAAGGAGACAATAATGAACCTGCGCCAGTTGCTCGTCGTGATCGACCTCACCCAGGAGGCCCAGCCGGCCCTGGAGCGGGCCGCCTGGCTGGCTCGCAGTACCGGCGCAGCTGTGGAGCTGCTGGCCTGCGAATTCGAACCAGCTCTGGACAACAGCCTGCTGTTCGACGACCGGCAGACCGAGCAGGCACGCACTGCGCTGCTCGCCCACCGCCGTGCGCGCCTCGAGGCGCTAGCCGCTCCGCTGCGCGCCGATGGCCTGCAGGTGCAGGTCGAGACACGCTGGGGCAAGCCACTGCACAGGACGATCCTGAGCCGGGCCGAGGAGCTGAAGCCGGATCTGCTGTTCAATACGGCCACCCACCGCCACGGCCTGCTCGGGCGCCTGCTGCTGAGCAACACCAGTTGGCAGCTGCTGCGCCATTGTCCGGTGCCGCTCTGGCTGGTGCATCCCGGCCCCTGGCAGGGCCGACGCCTGTGCGCCGCCCTCGATCCGCTGCACAGCGCCGACAAGCCGGCCCATCTCGATCACCGCCTGATCGCCACGGCCCGCGAGCTGGCCGAGCGTCTGCAGCTGGACGCCCATTACCTGCACTGCTACGCGCCGCTACCGCGCAGTCTGGTCTTCGACGAAGAGCTGGTCGCCACCTATGACGCCTATGTCGAGCGCGGCAGCCGGCAGCACCGCATGGCCTTCGAGCAGTTGCTCGCGCCCTACGCGATTCCCGCCAGCCACCGCCACCTGGAACAGGGCTATCCGGAGGAGCTGATCCCCCGCTTCGTGCGCGATCGACAGGTCGATCTGCTGCTGATGGGCGCCATCGCCCGCGGCCACCTGGACAACGCGCTGATCGGCAACACCGCCGAGCGGGTACTGGAGGCACTGGAGTGCGACCTCCTGGTGCTCAGGCCGCAGCCCGAGGAAGGTAGTGCGGCATGACAATGACTACAGCCCCCGCGCGTAGTAGCCTCGCAGGCAGCGTCCCATAAGGAGTCCCGCATGACGTTCCGCCGCACCAAAATCGTCGCTACCCTCGGTCCAGCCAGCAGCTCGCCCGAGCGGCTCGAGCAACTGATCCTCGCCGGGCTCGATGTCGCCCGCCTGAACTTCTCCCATGGCAGCGCGGACGAACACCGCGCCCGTGCCCATCTGGTCCGTGAACTGGCCGCCAAACATGGTCGTTTCGTTGCCCTGCTCGGCGACCTGCAGGGACCGAAGATCCGCATCGCCAAATTCGTCGACAAGCGTATCGAACTGGCGGTCGGCGACCATTTCCGCTTCTCCGTCACCCATCCGCGCGATGCAGGCACCCAGGAGGTGGTCGGCATCGACTACCCGGATCTGGTGAAGGACTGCAACGTCGGCGACGAACTGCTGCTCGACGACGGCCGGGTGGTCATGCTGGTCCGCGAGAAGAGCGCCGACGAGCTGCACTGCACGGTGCTGATCGGCGGCCCGCTGTCCGACCACAAGGGCATCAACCGTCGCGGCGGCGGCCTCACCGCGCCGGCCCTGACCGCCAAGGACAAGCAGGACATCAAGCTGGCCGCGGAGCTGGAGCTGGACTACCTGGCGGTATCCTTCCCCCGCGACGCCGCCGACATGGAACTGGCCCGGCGCCTGCGCGACGAGGCCGGCGGCAAGGCCTGGCTGGTGGCCAAGATCGAACGCGCCGAGGCTGTGGCCGACGATGCCGCCCTCGACGGTCTGATCCGCGCCAGCGACGCGGTGATGGTGGCGCGTGGCGATCTCGGCGTGGAAATCGGCGACGCCGAGCTGGTCGGCATCCAGAAGAAGATCATTCTCCATGCCCGGCGCTACAACAAGGCGGTGATCACCGCGACGCAGATGATGGAGTCGATGATCCACAGCCCGATGCCGACCCGCGCGGAGGTCTCGGACGTGGCCAACGCCGTGCTCGACAACACCGACGCGGTGATGCTCTCGGCGGAAAGCGCCGCGGGTGAGTACCCGGTGGAGGCGGTGCAGGCCATGGCGCGCGTCTGTCTGGGTGCGGAACGCCATCCGACCAGCACCCGCTCCAGCCATCGCCTCGGCCACACCTTCGAGCGCTGCGACGAGAGCATCGCCCTAGCGGCCATGTACACCGCCAACCACTTCCCCGGCGTGAAGGCGATCATCAGCCTTACCGAAAGCGGCTACACGCCGCTGATCATGTCGCGTATCCGCTCCTCGGTGCCGATCTTCGCCTTCTCGCCGCACCGCGAGACCCAGGCGCGGGTGGCGCTGTTCCGCGGCGTCTACACGGTGCCCTTCGACCCGACGGCCATGGCACCGGAAAAGCTCAGCCAGGCGGCGGTGGACGAGTTGCTCAAGCGCGGAGTGGTCGAGCCGGGCGATTGGGTGATCCTCACCAAGGGCGACAGCTACAACACCATCGGCGGCACCAACGGCATGAAAATCCTGCACGTGGGCGAGCCGCTGGTCTGATCCACATGGCCGCCGGGGGCGGCCATGTCCTTTCAGGAGGATGCCGAGCGGCGATCGGTTCGGGCGTCGCTGGGCTCCCAGCTTGCTTCGCAGCGGTTCCGACCGTTGTGCTTGGCTCGATAGAGGGCTTGATCGGCACGTTGCAGGGCGAGGTCCAGGTTGTCGCCCTGCTGCAACCGGGTCATACCGATCGACAGACTGAGACCGCCCAGCGACAGTCCTAGCGGCTCGGCGGCGGCGAAGGCCTCGCGCAGCCGCTCGCAGCAGACCGAGATCTGATCCAGGTTGACATTGGGCAACAGCAGCACGAATTCCTCGCCACCGTAGCGGGCCAGCACGTCGCTCTCACGCAGACAGGCCTGTGCCAGCGTCGCGAAAGTCTGCAGCACCCGATCCCCGGCGGCGTGTCCATAGCGGTCGTTGATACGCTTGAAATGATCCAGGTCGATCAGGGCCAGGCCATACTGGGCCTGGGCCGGCAACTGGGCCAGCTCGCGCTCCGCCAGGCGCAGGAAATGCCGCCGGTTGCAGAGCCCGGTCAGCTCGTCAGTGGAAGCCTGATCCTCCAGCTGGCGCATTATCCCGCGCAGGGTGTTCTGGTGCGCCACCAGAGCATGGCGTCGTTGGCGCATGCGCTGGCGCATCGCATTGATGTAGCGGCCGAACAGGCAGAGCCAGAAGAGCACGGTGAACAGGGTTGCCAATTGCAGGAGAGGCGGCTCGGCGGCGTCCTGCGCCTGAAAGAAGGAGTCCCACCATTCGAGCGCGACGAAGCCGGCAAAGGCGAGGGCCGTACAGCGGACGAAGGCGCGCGGACGCAGCTGGAAGAGTCCGAACAGCAGGATCGGCACATAGAACACCAGCAGGGTGCCGCGGGCCTCGTTGTCCAGACAGCCGAGCAGGAGTGTCTGCCAGAGCAGGGCTACCAGCACCTGCGCCTCGGTCATCCCCGGATCGCGGAAGCGCAGGTTGCGCCCGCTGCGCAGCAGCAGGAAGAACGCCAGTTGACTGGAGGCGAGCGAAATGCCGCCGAGCTGCAGCACGGCGAACGGCACCTGGCCATGCCCGGTCACGATCGCCACGGCCAGCAGCAGCAACGCCAGGGCATAGGTACCCAATGCCATGGCAAAGCGGCTCAGCAACAGACGTTGCAAGGCCTGCGGCTCCAGCCGCGTAGTGGAAGTGTTCATGGGGTCCATCCCGTGACAACGCCAATGGGACACTCTACCGGCCGGCCAGGCACCTGCCTAGCCGTCCTACGCCTTTGGCCCAAGCGGTTGCTCCCGGTCATGCCGGGCACGTTATACTGCGGCAATTTTCCGCACCGGACACGGGTTCGGCGCATCGAAGTTCCTGCCCAATAAAGGAGCGCAGCATGACCGTAATCAAGCAAGATGATCTGATTCAAAGCGTCGCCGACGCCTTGCAGTTCATCTCCTATTACCACCCCGTCGACTTCATCCAGGCCATGCACGAGGCCTACCTGCGCGAAGAGTCGCCGGCTGCCCGCGACTCCATTGCCCAGATCCTGATCAACTCGCGCATGTGTGCCACCGGTCATCGCCCGATCTGCCAGGACACCGGCATCGTCACCGTGTTCGTCAAGGTCGGCATGGACGTCCGCTGGGACGGCGCCACCATGAGTGTAGACGACATGATCAACGAGGGCGTGCGCCGCGCCTACAACCTGCCGGAAAACGTCCTGCGCGCCTCGATCCTGGCCGATCCGGCCGGTGCCCGCAAGAACACCAAGGACAACACCCCGGCGGTCATCCACTACTCCCTCGTCCCCGGCGACAAGGTGGAAGTGGACGTCGCCGCCAAGGGCGGCGGCTCCGAGAACAAGTCGAAGATGGGCATGCTCAACCCCTCCGACTCCATCGTCGACTGGGTGCTGAAGACCGTGCCGGAAATGGGCGCCGGCTGGTGCCCGCCGGGCATGCTCGGCATCGGCATCGGCGGTACCGCCGAGAAGGCCGCCCTGCTCGCCAAGGAATCCCTCATGGAAGAGATCGACATCCATGAGCTGAAGGCCCGCGGCCCGCAGAACCGCGTCGAGGAGCTGCGCCTCGAGCTGTTCGAGAAGGTCAACCAGCTGGGCATCGGCGCCCAAGGCCTGGGCGGCCTGACCACCGTCCTCGATGTGAAGATCAAGGATTATCCGACCCATGCCGCTTCCCTGCCGGTGTGCATGATCCCCAACTGCGCCGCCACCCGCCACGCCCACTTCGTGCTCGACGGTTCCGGCCCGGCCAGCCTGGAAGCCCCGAGCCTGGACGCCTATCCGGAAATCGTCTGGGAAGCCGGCCCGAGCGCCCGCCGCGTCAACCTCGACACCGTCACCCCGGAAGAAGTGCAGAGCTGGAAGCCGGGCGAGACCCTGCTGCTCAACGGTAAGATGCTGACCGGCCGCGACGCCGCGCACAAGCGCATGGTCGACATGCTGAACGCCGGCGAGAAGCTGCCGGTGGACCTGAAAGGCCGCTTCATCTACTACGTCGGCCCGGTCGATCCGGTGCGCGACGAGGTGGTCGGTCCGGCCGGTCCGACCACTGCGACCCGTATGGACAAGTTCACCCGCCAGATCCTCGAGCAGACCGGCCTCCTGGGCATGATCGGTAAGTCCGAGCGCGGCCCGGTCGCCATCGAAGCGATCAAGGACAACAAGGCCGTGTACCTGATGGCCGTTGGCGGCGCCGCCTATCTGGTCGCCCAGGCGATCAAGGCCTCGAAGACCCTGGCCTTCCCGGAACTGGGCATGGAAGCGATCTACGAGTTCGAAGTCAAGGACATGCCGGTCACCGTGGCCGTCGACGCCAAAGGCGAGTCGGTGCACATCACCGGTCCGGCGGTCTGGAAGCAGAAGATCGCCGAAAGCCTGGTGCAACTGAAGTAAGCTCCAGCGGCAACGCCCGTCGGCTCACGGCGGGCGCTTCGCCGAACATCCGCGGCGCCGGAGGCTCTCATTGAGTAGCAGCCTTCGGCCTGTCCGCTCTTCCCGGCCGGCCGCTACGACGGGAGGATTATGCAGGTGGACTGGCTTGACTTCACCCAATGGCCGGCGATGGTTGCCACCGTGGTAGCGGCCTGGCTGATCGGCTCGCTGAATCTGCGCAGGCGCACCATCGGCTTCTGGTGCTTTCTGCTCAGCAATGCGCTTTGGGTCTTCTGGGGCTGGCACGCCCATGCCTGGGCCCTGATCGTTCTGCAGCTGTGCCTGGCGCTGATGAACGTGCGTGGTCTGCGCAAGAACGATCCGCACAAGGCCGAAAGCCCCCGCTGACAGGGCAGCCGCCCATCGAATGCGCTACCATGGCGGCCCGCCTGAATACACCTGCCAGCATGCTCTATTCCGTCTCGCCGATCGGCTACCTGCGCTCCTGCTTCAAGGAGAAATTCGCCATTCCGCGTCAGCCGCAACTGGCGCCAGCCGCCCGCGGCATGCTGGAACTGCTGCCACCCTTCGACCAGGCACAGGCTATCGAGGGCCTCGAGCAGGTCAGTCACGTCTGGCTGCTGTTTCTCTTCCACCAAGCCTTGGAGGACAGACCACGCCTCAAGGTCCGTCCTCCCCGCCTGGGTGGCAACCGCTCGCTCGGGGTGTTTGCCACCCGCTCGACCCACCGCCCGAACGGCATCGGCCAGTCGGTGGTCAAGCTGGAGAAAGTCGAGCCGGGGCGCCTGTGGCTGTCCGGCATCGACCTGCTGGACGGTACGCCGGTGCTCGACATCAAACCCTATGTGCCCTACGCCGACTGCCTGCCCGCGGCCTGCAACGCCATCGCCGAGGCACCGCCGTCGGCGATTCCGCTGGAGTGGAACGCGCCGGCGCTGCTGCAGGCGCAGGAGCACGCGGTACGCCTGGGCGAGCCACTGGTCGAACTCATCGAGCAATGCCTGGCCCAGGATCCTCGCCCCGCTTACCAGGTACCCGAGCCTGCGCGCCGCTACGGGGTACGCTTCTGGGATGTGGAGGTGCGCTGGCACTACCCGCAACCGGGGCTGATCCGCGTGCTGGAAGTGCAACGGGCCTGAACGACACGCCTTGAAACGCAGAAGCCCGGACAAGCCGGGCTTCGGTCAGAGGCACTGAAGTTTACTTCTCGACGAAGGCGCGCTCGATCAGGTAGTCGCCCGGCTCGCCCATGCGCGGGGAGATCTTCAGGCCGAAGCTGTCGAGCACCTCGCAGCTCTCGTCGAGCATGCTCGGGCTGCCACAGATCATCGCGCGGTCGTCCTGCGGATTGAGCGGCGGCAGACCGATATCTTCGAACAGCTTGCCGTTGCGCATCAGGTCGGTGAGCCGTCCCTGGTTTCGGTAGGACTCGCGGGTGACCGTGGGGTAATAGATCAGCTTTTCCTTCACCGCATCGCCGAAGTACTCGTTCTGCGGCAGGTGCTCGGTGATGAACTGCTGATAGGCCAGCTCGCTGACCTGGCGCACGCCGTGGATCAGCACAACCTTCTCGAAGCGCTCGTAGACCTCCGGGTCCTGGATCAGGCTCATGAAGGGCGCCAGACCGGTGCCGGTGCTGAGCATGTAGAGGTGCTTGCCGGGCAGCAGGTCGCCGGTCACTAGGGTGCCGGTGGGCTTGCGGCTGATCATCAGCTCGTCGCCCTCCTTCAGGTGCTGCAGACGCGAAGTGAGCGGACCGTTCTGCACCTTGATGCTGAAGAACTCGAGATGCTCCTCGTAGTTCGGGCTGGCAATGCTGTAGGCACGCATCAGGGGGCGTCCCTCGACCTCGAGGCCGATCATCACGAACTGACCGTTCTCGAAACGCAGGCCTGGGTTGCGGGTGGTCTTGAAACTGAACAGGGTATCGTTCCAGTGGTGAACACTGAGGACACGCTCTACGTTCAGGTTGCTCATTCGGGGCTCCTTCGAGGGTGGTGCTGCCTGGCGGCACGATTGCCGTCCATTCTAGGAGGCGGCAAACTATCTGTTAAGTAAATTATCAAGATATAGATAATCGGTTATATAGATATGCGATTCACCCTGCGCCAGCTTGAGGTTTTCGCCGCCGTGGCCCGCTTGGAAAGCGTCACCCGTGCGGCCGAGTCCCTCGCCCTTTCCCAGTCGGCGGCCAGCACCTCGCTGACCGAGCTGGAGCGTCAGTCCGACTGCCTGCTCTTTGATCGGGTCGGCAAGCGCCTGAAACTCAACGCCTTGGGCCGGCAGTTGCTGCCCCAGGCGATGGCGCTGCTCAACCAGGCACGGGAAATCGAGGACCTGCTCGACGGCAAGGAGGGCTTCGGCTCGCTGGCGGTCGGCGCCACGCTGACCGTGGGCAACTACCTGGCGACCTTGCTGATCGGCGCCTTCATGCAGCGCCATCCGCAGTCGCGGGTCCGACTGCATGTGCAGAACACCGCACACATCCTCCAGCAGGTGGCCAATCACGAGCTGGATCTCGGTCTGATCGAGGGCAGCTGCCAGCATCCCGACGTGGAATTGCAGCCCTGGGTGGAAGACGAACTGGTGGTGTTCTGCGCCCCACAGCACCCGCTGGCACGGCGCGGCCGGGCAAGCCTGGACGAGCTGGCCGGCGAGGCCTGGATCCTCCGCGAACAGGGCTCGGGCACCCGCCTGACCTTCGATCAGGCCATGCGCCATCATCGCCCGGCGCTGAACATCCGCCTTGAGCTGGAACATACCGAAGCGATCAAGCGGGCGGTCGAGTCCAGTCTGGGGATCGGCTGCATTTCCCGCCTGGCGCTGCGCGACGCCTTCCGCCGCGGCAGCCTGGTACCGGTGGAAACTCCGGAGCTGGACCTGAGGCGGCAGTTCTGCTTCCTCTGGCACAAGCAGAAGCTGCACACCGCAGCCATGCGCGAATTTCTCGAGCAGTGCCGGGCACTGACCGCCGGAGTACGGCGTAGCGACGAGATCGTCCTGCCGCCGATCGCCTGACGAGCGACGGCGGCGAGAAGCCTTAGGCCGGCAACGACTCCAGCTGCTGCAGCAGCAGGGCCGCCTGGGTGCGGGTGCGCACCCCGAGCTTGCGGAAGATCGCCGTCACGTGGGCCTTGACGGTCGCCTCGGAGACGCCCAGCTCATAGGCGATCTGCTTGTTCAGCAGGCCGTCGCAGACCATGCTCAGCACCCGGAACTGCTGCGGCGTCAGACTGGCCAGACCGGCGCTGGCGGCCTTCGCCTCGGCGGAAACGCTGACCGTCTCCTGGAGCTGTGGCGGCCACCACTCGTCGCCGTCGAGCACCGCGCGCACCGCCTGCTGCAGGGTTTCCAGAGCGCTGGATTTGGGGATGAAGCCGGTGGCGCCGAACTCGCGAGCCCGCGCCACCACGGCGGCCTCCTCCTGGGCGGAGATCATCACCACCGGAATCTGCGGATACTGCCCACGCAGCAGGACCAGCCCGGAAAAGCCGTGGGCACCGGGCATGTTGAGATCGAGCAGAACCAGGTCCCAGTCCGCCTTCTCCTCCAGGCGAGCCTCCAGCGCAGCGATGCTGTCCGCCTCCACCAGCCGTACCACGGGGCCGAGCCCGAGGGTCAGAGCCTGCTGCAAGGCACTGCGGAATAGCGGATGGTCATCGGCGATCAGGATTTCATAAGAAAGCATTGGCAGATCCCGTTTCTTGTCGTGAAGACCTGATGCGACAGCGAGCCGGGACAGGACGAGCAACCTGCCGGAGGCCCCACACCCGCAGAACGGGCGTAGCCGGTCATTCAGGCGGAAAACGGCAGTTTACGCGTTTTCGAGCAGGACGGGGCGCTTCGCTTGGCATGCCCCAACGTTTTGCACCGATTGGCCGCTTCAGAGAAAAGCACGCAGACGCCGGTGGGCCTCGTCGTCGGGATCGACGGGACGACTCTGCTTGGCCGCCAGGTAGTGCTCGGTGAACACATCCAGGTAGGCTGCCAGCGCCTCGCCGGCACGCAGATCCCCGGCCAGCTCCAGGCAGAGCGCGGCCACCTCTGCCGTGCACAGGTGGTCGTCTCGCTTCGAACGGCGCAGGCGATAGCGCGACAGCTGCTCCGGCTGCAGGCCGAGCACCGGCAGTCCGTCGAGATAGGGACTCTTGCGAAACATCTTGCGCGCCTCGGTCCAGGTCGCATCAAGGAGGATGAACAGCGGCCGCCGGTCCGGCTCCCGACGGACTTCGCCGACCACCCGCTGCGGCGCCGCGTACTCACCGGGGAACACCACATAGGGCTGCCACTGCGGATCGCCGAGCAACGCCGGCAGACGCGCATCCACCTCGGTACGCGACCAGCCGAAGGCGGCAGTATCGGCCACCACGTCGGCGATCAGCCAGCCGGTATTGCTCGGCTTGAGCGGCTCGATGTCGTGCATCAGCAGGCAGACGCCGGACTCGGCCTCGATCCGCGGGCGCCAGGCGCACAGGCAATGGCTGATCGACACCCGGCAGGCCGGACAGCGCGGTGTCCGCGAGCCGCGCGCCTGAAAGGGCTTCAGGCTGCGCGCCAGACGCTCCTCGCGCAAGCGGGACACGGCATGGCTCACGGGTGCAGTGCAAAAATCAGGCGGAATGGACACAGTCTTCGAGCTGGACAAGAAGTCGGGGGGCGGCAGTCTAGCAGAGTGCCAGGGCACACCGGGCGGGATGCCGTGATTGTCGCTGTCGCCGACACACCTATAATGCGACGCCTCGACTGCCGGAATATCGGCTCGGATCGCCGGCACACCCACACTCCAGGAGACTTCCATGTTGCGACCGACTGCCCTTGCCCTCTGCTTCCTTCTGCCGACGACGGCCCTGGCCGCCTCTCTCAAGGACTTCGAGCTGACCAAGATGCTGGAGAAGGTGGCCAAGGAAAGCAGCGTAGGCACTCCGCGCGCGATCAACGAGGATATCCTCGACCAGGGCTACACGGTGGAGGACAACGAACTGATCAACCACCTCAGCGTGCGCGCCTCGCATGCCCAGCAGATGCGCTCCCATCCGGACACCGTGCGCAGCCAGCTGCTGGGCAGCGTGTGCAGCAACCGGGGCTTCCGCCAGCTGCTCGCCAAGGGCGCGGTGCTGCGTTACCAGTTCAGCGAGTACCAGAGCAACCGCCCGGTGACCACCGAACGCTACCGCGCCGCCGACTGCAACCTGTAAGCGGCGCCGGCGACGCGACAGACACCGCTCAGCCGCCTTCGCCGGCGGCACGCAATCGTGCCGGATCACCGTGGCCGGCAAGGATATCGGCTTCTTCCCGGGTGAGCAGCGCGGCGGCCGGCACCTCCAGCAGCGTGGTACAGGCCTCCAGGACATGGGCCCAGCTGGCACGGTTGGCGAACAGCATGCCGGCCTCGTCCAGGGTGCCGCCGGCGTTGCGGTAGCCAAGCGCCAGCGCACGGCGCGCGTCCGGCAGGATCGGCCAGAGATGTCCGCGGGCGACCTCCGGGCGCATATGGGTCAGCAGGACGCGACGCTCGTGGCTGGCCGGGAACAACCGGCCGATCGATTCGCCATCGGCCAGCGCCGCCGCCTCCCAGCGGTCGCGCGGCGCGCGGAAGCGTCCCGGCTCCTGCAGGTAGACCAGCCGGTACGCCTGGCCGGCTGCTTTCAGGCGCTCGGCTGCGCGGAGCATCTCGGCCAGCTGGTAGCTGCCGTTGGCGATCAGCAGCAACGGCTCGGCACCGACCCGCTCCTCGACGACCAGCGCCCCTTCACGGGCCAACTGCTCGGCCTGCCCGGGCTCGAAGAGCACCGGGCGCTCGCGCTTGGGCACCACCAGGCACGCCAGCTGTCCACGTGCCTCGTACACGGACGGCAGCAGGGCCAGCAGGCTGTTGTGGTCGGCCGGGAAGAGCACCCGCAGCATGTCGCCCATCTCACCGAGCAGCGCCTCGCTGAAGGTGGTGTCCTGATGCGACTGCTGGTTCTTGCCGTTCTCCCAGGTGTGCGAGGTGGCCACCAGCGGCCATCCCAGCCAGCCGGCCGGACGACCGGCCTCCTTCTGTTGACGGGCGAAGATCAGGCACTGGCGCACCGCACCGAGCATCTTTACGCAGAAGGCTTCGTAGCTGGCCACCAGGTTGAGCCCACCCTGATTGCCCAGACAGGCGGACACCACCGCCTCCTCGTTCAGCACGGTGATGACCTTGCCGTCCAGCGCCTCCAGCTCGCTCTCGGGCTGGCAGACGCGATGTTTGAGTGCCGTGAGCACGCCGCCCAGACGATTGCTGGCCAATTCGTCCGGATTGCCGACCCGTGGCCGCAGCCCCGGATTGGCCTGTACCAGATCGACGAAGAAACGGTCCAGCGCGCCCATCGGCGAAGCCTGCTCGCCCGGCTCGCGGTAGTACAGCGCTGGAGTCGCTGGCGCCGGCGGATAGCGGGTAGCCAGCGGATTGTCGCGCGGCAGCGGACGTCCCTGACGCGCAGCGGCGAACAGGGCGCAGGCGGCGAAAAGCTCCTGGGGCGGCACCCAGAGCGCCGCCGCATAGCGATTGAACAGCTCCCGCGAGTCGGCGTCGCGCCGCGGACAACCGGGCAACGGCAGGTTGTGCGCGGCATTGCTACCGGCGCCGTAGAAGCCAAAGCCCTTCACCGTCTCGGCGATGCCATAGGGAATCGGCAGCGGGTAGCGCAGAATACCCCGTTCCAGCTCCTCCACCCGCCGCCCCAGGCGCTGCTGCATTTCCCAGAGGGTGCAGGCAAAAGCCGCCGGATCGCGGCCGTCGAAGCCGATCGGATCGAAGCCACAGCGGCGCAGGTGCTGGCGGAAGCCCTCCAGCCCCTCGTGGCTGCCCAGATCGGTACGCTGCTCGATGCGCCGGCCGTTGGCGATCATCACCGGCAGTGCCACACCACAGTCCTCGGCACGCCACCAGCGCGGCATCCAGTCGCTGCCGCGCTGCTCCTCGGCGGCACCATCGGAGAGGAAGGCCACCAGGGTCTCGCCCGGCAAGGGCAGGTGTGCATATTGCAGTTCGGCGAAGCCGAGATAGCCACCCTCGGCAATCCCGCCGGCGGTATGGGCGTTGACATGACTGCCCAGTGGCGCGGCCTGCCGGTAGCCGTAGAAGTCTTGCGCCAGCCGGGTCATGCCCGCCTCGTCGCAGGGATAGGCGTTGGCCTGCTCGGGCAGCTGGTTGCCGGTCAGCAGATTGAGCGCATCGATGGCCGCCACGCAATGCCCCTGGCCCATCAGCCAGCCGCGGTTCTCGCCGCTCAGGACATTCAGCGCGAGATAGCCGGCATAGGCCGACACCATGTTCAGCGCACCGCCGGTATGGCCCTCCGGATGGGACTTGAAATCCTCGGCCACGAGCGGCGCACCATCCAGACGCACACGCCGGGCGTAGGTCATGTGCACCACCAGCCAGAGTCCTGCAGCGCTCAGCCGATCGAGCGCGTGCAGCAGGCGGTAGACGCTGGCTACATCCGGCTGCAGGCCGGCCTGGACCAGTTGGTGGGCCAATCGGAACACCCCGGCCTGGGTTTCGGCGACATGCTGCAGGGGACCATAGCCCTGGCGCCACTGGGCAAAGGAAGGCTCGACCCGGGCGTGCTCGTCCAGCTCGGCGAGAGGCGGGAGAATCTGAGGCATTGCGGGCTCCATCATCGGTATCCATTGCAGTCTATGCCATCTTCCCGCGCCTGGACTCGCCGATGCGGCCCATCGGCCAGCCGGCAACGCGATCGCTACGCCTTCCGACTATCGCCTCCCGATCGGCCAGGAGCGAGTCGCGCTCATATATCGATTGGTTCGGCCTGCGGCTATGATGGTTTATATCAGGGCAGGCCGGTGGCCACTGCCGGCGCGCTGCCCAACCTTCCGTGGTCAAGGAAACATCATGGCTCTGCTCAGCTTTCTCGGTGCGATTCAAGAAGTGACCGGCTCCTGCTACCTGGTCGAGACACGCGACGGCAGCCGTGTGCTGCTCGAGTGCGGCATGCGCCAAGGGGGACACCGCGAGGAAGAGGAAGGCAATGCCCGGCCGTTCCCTTTCGACCCTGGCAGCCTCCATGCCGTGGTCGTCTCCCATGCACACATCGATCACAGCGGCCTCCTGCCGCGCCTGGTCGCCTCCGGCTACCAGGGGCCGATCTTCGCCACCGAGGCTACCTGCGAGCTGATGGGCCTGATGCTGCTGGACTCGGCCCATCTGCAGGAAAACGATGCCGAATGGGAGAACAAGTGGCGGGCTCGCCTCGGCAAGCCGCCGGTACAGCCGCTCTACACCACGACCGACGCCGAGAAGGCACTCTCCCTGTGCCGCCCGCAGCCCTATGGCAAAGCGCTGGAAGTGGCCCCCGGGGTGATCGTCACCTTTCACACCGCCGGGCACATCCTCGGCTCGGCCATCGTCGAGATGGAACTGCACGATCACCATCTGACCCGCCATCTCGTGTTCTCCGGCGACCTCGGCAATACCTGCACGCCGCTAATGCGCGACCCGACTCCGCTATCGCGGGCCGACGTGGTGCTGCTCGAATCCACCTACGGCGACCGCGACCACCGCCGCACCGAGGACACCCTCGAGGAGTTCGCCGAAATCCTGCAGACCGCCCATCGCGACGGCGGCAACGTGCTGATTCCCTCCTTCGCCGTCGGCCGTACCCAAGACCTGCTTTTCTACCTGGGGCGCTTCTACCAGGAGGGTCGCCTGCCCCAGCAGGCGGTGTTCCTCGACAGTCCCATGGCGATCCGTGCCAATGCCATCTATTCGCGCTTCGCCGCGGAGTTCGATCCGGTCGACCGCAACCTGCTGCAGGCCAGAGGTGTCAAACGTGCCGAGGACTGGCTGCCGATCCTGCGCATGACGCCCACTCCCGAGGAGTCGATGGCGATCAACCGGATCAAGAGCGGTGCCATCATCATCGCCGGCAGCGGCATGTGCACTGGCGGACGAATCGTCCACCACTTCAAGCACAACCTCTGGCGCGAGGAGTGCCACCTGGTGTTCCCTGGCTTCCAGGCGCAGGGCACCCTGGGACGGCGCATCGTCGACGGTGCCAGCACTGTGAAGGTCCTCCACCAGCGCATTGCCGTACGCGCCCAGGTGCATACCCTCGGCGGCTTCTCGGCTCACGCCGGCCAATCCCAGCTGATCGACTGGGTACAGCATTTCGACCACCGCCCCGAGCTCTATCTGGTCCACGGGGAACTGGAAAAAATGCAGGCTCTGCAGCAGGCTCTGCACGAGCGTCTGAACTGGACGGCCAACATTCCCGAGCGAGGCGAGCAAATAGCAATCTAAGAAAAAGCGGCAGTAAGATGGCCGTGCGAGCCGGAATGAATAATGGACCGACCGCCGCCATACCGGGCCGTCATGATGACCAAGGCCTGCCATCGGAGCGATGCTGCTCGCAGCATCGTCAAGATTCCGCGCTCAAGGAGAAGTCCATGCCTTTCGAATCGGACGAGTTTCTTTCTCGTCACTTCCAGACCAGCGGCGTCGACATCAATGCCCTCGTCGATGCGCTGGTCGATGAAATCGTTCCTGAAACCAGTCCCAACCTCCCCCTCTACCGGGAGATGCTCTACACCGTCATCCGCATGGCCCAAGCCGACCGCAACCGCTGGGACGCCAAGATCATGCTGCAGACCCTGCGCGAAATGGAGCAAGCCTTCAGCCGCCTCGAACAGTTCAAGCGCCGTCGCAAGGTCACCGTATTCGGCTCGGCACGCACGCCGATCGAACACCCGCTGTACGCCCTGGCCCGCGAACTCGGCCACACCCTGGCGCGCCACGACCTGATGGTCATCACGGGTGCCGGTGGTGGCATCATGGCTGCCGCCCACGAAGGCGCCGGACTGGAAAACAGCTTGGGCTTCAATATCACCCTGCCCTTCGAACAGCATGCCAACGCCACGGTCGAAGGCACGTCGAATCTGATGTCCTTCCACTTCTTCTTCGTGCGCAAGCTGTTCTTCGTCAAGGAGGCCGATGCGCTGATACTCTGCCCGGGCGGCTTCGGCACTCTGGACGAGGCGCTGGAAGTGCTGACCCTGATCCAGACCGGCAAGAGTCCGCTGGTTCCGGTAGTCCTGCTGGACGAGCCCGGCGGCACCTACTGGGCCGATGCCCTGCAATTCATCCGCAGGCAACTGGAGGGCAATCGCTACATCCTGCCCAGCGACATGCACCTGCTCAGCCTGGTCAGCAGCGCCGAAGAGGCGGCCGAGGAAATCGCCCAGTTCTACCGCAACTACCACTCCAGCCGCTGGATCAAAGACCGTTTCGTCATCCGTATGCACCACCCTTTGAGCGAAGCGGCGCTGATGCACCTACGCGACGAGTTCGCTGATCTCTGCCTGAACGGCACCTTCGAGCAGCAGGGCTACTGCGAAAGCGAACAGGACGAACCGGAACTCTGCCACCTGCTGCGTCTGAGCTTCATCTTCAACGCCCGCGATCACGGCCGCCTGCGCGAACTGCTCAACTTCATCAACCTTTCGCAGAACTGGGCCGTCAAGGCCTGATCCGAACGATGCCTCCAGGCCTGCACAGGCAGCAGGCCGTTGGCGTCAGCGCTGTTGCAACTGCCCAGCCAGAGCACCATCGGCTGGCACGAGACAGGAGGCCGTCACGAGACTGCGGGGCAGCTCTGGGAAGGCGCCAGATTCAGCAGTCGTCGGACAAGCCGCCGCGCAACAGGCGACCGATCATCTCGGGCGGGAAGCCACGATAGCCAAGGAAACGCCCCTGACGGGCACGCTCGCGCGCATCGCCGGGCAGGCAACCGGCGAACTTGCGTCGCCAAGTGTCGGTCAGCAGTTCGGTCCAGTCCAATCCGCTCTCGCGGAGCGCCTGCTCGATGGCCTGGCGCGGCAAGCCTCGCTGGGCCAGCTCCTCGCGAATCCGCAGGGGGCCGTAGCCGGAACGGGCACGACTGGCCACGAAGGCGTCCAGATAACGGGCCTCGCTGAGCAGCCCTTCCTCCGCCAGACGATCAAGGGCAGCCTCGATCAGCTCCGTCGGAGCGCCGCAACGGGCCAGCTTGCGGGCCAGTTCGACCCGGCCGTGCTCACGACGGGCCAGCAGGTCCATGGCTGCACGCCGCACGGCGGCGGGGCTATCGAGCAGGCCTGTCATCGCCAGGCTCAGTAGTCGAGATCCGCGTCGGCCGGTTCGTCGGCCACAGCCGCCGGCCGGCCGCTGGTCGGCACGGCGAGCAGTTGGTCGCGGATGCTCTTCTCGATGGCCGCGGCGACCTCCGGATTGTCCTCGAGGAACTTGGCCGCATTGGCCTTGCCTTGGCCGATCTTGTTGCCCTGATAGCTGTACCAGGCGCCGGACTTCTCCAACAGGCCCAGTTGCACGCCGAGATCGATGATCTCACCGTTGCGATAGATGCCCTTGCCGTAAAGGATCTGGAACTCGGCCTGGCGGAACGGCGGGGCCACCTTGTTCTTCACCACCTTGACGCGGGTCTCGCTGCCCACCACTTCGTCGCCCTCCTTCACCGCGCCGGTGCGGCGGATGTCCAGGCGCACGGAGGCATAGAACTTCAGGGCGTTGCCGCCAGTGGTGGTTTCCGGGTTGCCGAACATCACGCCGATCTTCATGCGGATCTGGTTGATGAAGATGACCAGGCAGTTGGCATTCTTGATGTTGCCGGTGATCTTGCGCAACGCCTGGGACATCAGGCGCGCCTGCAGGCCGACGTGCTGGTCACCCATCTCGCCCTCGATTTCCGCCTTGGGCACCAGCGCCGCCACCGAGTCGACGATGATCACATCCACCGCGTTGGAGCGCACCAACATATCGGTGATCTCCAAAGCCTGTTCGCCGGTATCCGGCTGGGAAACCAGCAGGTCGTCGACGTTCACTCCGAGCTTGGCGGCATAGTCCGGATCGAGCGCATGCTCGGCATCGACGAAAGCACAGGTGGCGCCCTGCTTCTGAGCCTCGGCGATGGTCGACAAGGTCAGCGTGGTCTTGCCGGAGGATTCGGGACCGTAGATCTCGACAATCCGTCCCTTGGGCAGGCCACCGATGCCAAGTGCGATGTCCAGCCCCAGAGAGCCCGTGGAAATGGCCGGAATCGCCTGGCGCTCATGATCGCCCATGCGCATGACCGCACCCTTGCCGAACTGCTTCTCGATCTGGCCCAAAGCCGCAGCCAAAGCGCGCTTCTTGTTCTCGTCCATTGAAGACCTCACGTATTCAGAGGGCCTTGCGGCCGCCATATACTGTATAAGTAGACAGTATTAGAGCACAGGAAAAGTCTGCCCGCCTACCCCTGTGCCGGCCCATTTCCGTGATGCCCGGCACCTCCTGCGGGCGACTCACCAGCAATCAGGCGGACCAGACCGGCCAAGGCAGCCTGCACCGTTCGTCGGCGCACTTCGCCGCGATCGCCGGCAAACTGACGACGCACCGCAAACAGCCGCTCGCCATCGGCCCAAGCCAGCCAGACGGTGCCGACCGGCCTTCCCGGCGAACCACCATCAGGCCCGGCGATGCCGCTCACCGCCACGGCATAGCGGGCGCCGCTGCGCGCCTGTGCGCCGTGAGCCATGGCCTCGACAATTTCCTGGCTGACTGCGCCGAAACGTTCGAGCAGCTCGGCCGGCACTCCCAACTGGATGCTCTTCTGGCGATTCGAATAGGTAACATAGCCGGCCTCGAACCAGACCGAACTGCCGGGGATGCGGGTGATGGCCTCGGCGATGCCACCACCGGTGCAGGACTCTGCAGTGCTCGCCTGCTCGCCGAGGGCACGCAGGCCTTCGCCGAGTTCGGCGGCGAGCCGGGTGATTTCGTCCATGGTGCTCTCCAAGCTGAATCGCAGCAGGGCGATACCCTACTCCGATAACGGCCCAAGGCAAGCACCCGGTCAGCCACAGGAGTCCGCTCTCGCTGTGCCCGGTCTTACTCCCGGCGGGATGATCGCAACTGTCCGCGCCAAAACAGGCGAAACCGTGCTTGAATAGGCCCACCCACACGCCCGCCCATTTTACAAGCTACTGATTTTAATGGATAAAATAGACATCTCCGCGCACACCCCCATGATGCAGCAGTATTGGAAACTCAAGCGCGAGCATCCGGACCAACTGCTTTTCTACCGCATGGGCGATTTCTACGAGCTGTTCTATGAAGACGCCAAGAAGGCCGCCAAGCTGCTCGACATCACCCTCACCGCGCGCGGTCAGTCAGCCGGCAAGTCGATTCCAATGGCCGGGATTCCTTTTCATTCGGTCGAAGGTTATCTGGCCAAGCTGGTCAAGCTCGGCGAATCGGTGGCGATCTGCGAGCAGATCGGCGATCCGGCCACGGCCAAGGGACCGGTTGAGCGTCAAGTGGTGCGTATCATCACGCCCGGCACGGTCAGCGACGAGGCCCTGCTCGACGAACGCCGCGACAACCTGCTGGCTGCAGTGCTCGGCGACGAACGGCTGTTCGGCCTGGCGGTGCTGGACATCACCAGCGGGCGTTTCAGCGTGCAGGAGATCAAGGGCTGGGAAAATCTGCTGGCCGAGCTGGAACGCCTCAACCCCGCGGAGCTGCTCTACCCTGACGACTGGCCGGCCGGCCTGCCGCTGGAGAAACGCCGCGGCGCGCACCGCCGGGCGCCCTGGGATTTCGACCGCGACAGCGCCTACAAGAGCCTCTGCCAGCAGTTCGCCACCCAGGACCTGAAAGGCTTCGGCTGCGGCGGTCTGAGCCTGGCCATCGGCGCTGCCGGCTGCTTGCTGGGCTATGCCCGGGAAACCCAGCGCACAGCCCTGCCACATCTGCGCAGCTTGCGCCACGAGCGCCTGGACGACACTGTGATCCTCGACGGCGCCAGCCGCCGCAACTTGGAGCTGGACATCAATCTTGCCGGCGGGCGAGACAATACCTTGCAGTCGGTGATCGACCGCTGCCAGACCGCCATGGGCAGCCGCCTGCTCGGGCGCTGGCTGAACCGCCCGTTGCGCGACCATGCTGTATTGGAGTCGCGCCAGAACGCCGTTGCCTGCCTGCTAGAGAATTATCGTTTCGAAAATCTGCAGCCGCAGCTAAAGGAGATCGGCGACGTCGAGCGTATCCTCGCCCGCATCGGCCTGCGCAATGCCCGCCCGCGCGACCTTGCCCGCTTGCGCGATGCCCTTGCCGCGCTGCCAGAGCTGCAGGCCGCAATGGCCTCTCTGGAGGCGCCACATCTGCAGGTCCTGGCCCGCAGCATCCGCATCTATCCGGAACTAGCAGACCTGCTGGCCCGCGCCATCATCGACAATCCACCGGCGGTGATCCGTGACGGCGGCGTGCTCAAGCAGGGCTACGACGCCGAACTGGATGAGCTGCTGTCGCTCAGCGAAAACGCCGGCCAGTTCCTCATGGATCTGGAGGCGCGGGAGAAGGCGCGCACCGGCCTGCCCAACCTCAAGGTCGGTTACAACCGCATCCATGGCTACTACATCGAACTGCCGCGGGTGCAGGCCGAGCAGGCACCGGCCGATTACATCCGCCGGCAGACTCTGAAAGGCGCCGAGCGCTTCATCACCCCCGAGCTGAAGGCCTTCGAAGACAAGGCCCTGTCGGCCAAGAGCCGCGCCCTGGCACGGGAAAAGGCGCTTTACGAGGAGCTTCTGGAAATACTCATCGCCCAGTTGGCGCCGCTGCAGGACACTGCGGCCGCCCTCGCCGAACTGGACGTGCTGGCCGACCTCGCCGAGCGGGCGCTGAATCTCGACCTCAACCGCCCGCGTTTCGTCGAGGAGCCCTGCCTGCGTATCTGCCAGGGCCGCCACCCGGTCGTCGAGCAGGTGCTGGACACGCCCTTCGTCGCCAATGACCTGGAACTCGACGACAGCACCCGGATGCTGATCATCACTGGGCCGAACATGGGCGGCAAATCCACCTATATGCGCCAGACGGCGCTAATCGTGCTGCTCGCCCATATCGGTAGCTTCGTCCCGGCACAGAGTTGCGAACTGTCTCTGGTGGATCGCATCTTCACCCGCATCGGCTCCAGCGACGACCTGGCTGGCGGCCGCTCCACCTTTATGGTGGAAATGAGCGAGACCGCCAATATCCTGCACAATGCCACCGAGCGTAGCCTGGTGCTGATGGACGAGGTCGGTCGTGGCACTAGCACCTTCGATGGACTGTCGCTGGCCTGGGCAGCAGCCGAGCACCTGGCTGGCCTGCGTGCTTGGACCCTGTTCGCCACCCACTACTTCGAACTGACTGTTCTGGCGGAGAGCCAGCCAGTCGTGGCCAACGTGCACTTGTCGGCTACCGAGCACAACGAACGCATCGTCTTCCTGCATCATGTGCTGCCGGGCCCGGCCAGCCAGAGCTACGGCCTAGCGGTCGCCCAACTGGCTGGCGTGCCGGGAACAGTCATCGCCCGTGCCCGCGAACATCTGGCACGCCTGGAAACCACGAGCCTCCCCCACGAGGCACCACGCCGCGAGGCGGGAAGCCCCCAACCGCCAGTGCAAAACGACCTGTTCGCCAGCCTGCCGCACCCGCTGCTGGAGGAGTTGGCATGCATCAAGCCGGACGATCTGAGTCCGCGCCAAGCCTTGGAGCTGCTATATACATGGAAAATGCGGCTCTAACGCATACCCGAGCAAACTGCTAGAATCGCGCGCTTTCAGGGAGCTCCGGGGCCTTTATAGCCTGAAGCCCGGAGCCCTTTCATACAAGCAGAGAGCCGGCTCGGCTCCACGGCTGCGCCTGAGGAGAACATTGGAATGGCCTTCGTCGTCACCGACAACTGCATCAAATGCAAGTACACCGACTGTGTTGAAGTTTGCCCGGTAGACTGTTTCTACGAAGGGCCGAACTTTCTGGTCATCCACCCGGACGAGTGCATCGACTGCGCGCTCTGCGAGCCCGAATGCCCGGCCCAGGCGATCTTCTCCGAAGATGAAGTACCCGAGGACATGCAGGAGTTCATCCAGTTGAACGCCGAACTGGCAGAAATCTGGCCGAACATCACCGAGAAGAAGGAAGCCCTGCCGGACGCGGAAGACTGGGATGGTGTGAAAGGCAAGCTGCAACATCTGGAACGCTGATTCCGCTCTGGAAATGAAAAGGCCCGTCGAATGACGGGCCTTTTCATTTCCAGAGCCAACAAAGCTCACGGCGCGCTCTTCGCTCACCCACGCTACTGGAACAGGGCGTCGCTGGACAGACCGTTCTTCTCAAGGATCTCTCGCAGGCGCTTGAGCGCCTCGACCTGGATCTGACGCACCCTTTCGCGGGTCAGACCGATCTCCTGCCCCACCTCCTCCAACGTGCAGCTCTCATGACCACGCAAACCGAAACGACGCACTACCACTTCCCGCTGCTTATCGGTCAGATCGAACAGCCACTGGTCAATACTCTGCGACAGGTCATCGTCCTGCAGCAGATCGCAAGGATCGGAGGGACGATCGTCGGTCAGCACGTCGAGCAGGGTCTTGTCCGAATCCGGCCCCAAGGAGACGTCGACCGAAGTGACCCGCTCGTTGAGCCCGAGCATCCGCTTGACCTCGGCGACCGGCTTCTCGAGCAGGCTGGCGATCTCTTCCGCCGAAGGCTCGTGGTCGAGCTTCTGGGTCAGCTCGCGTGCCGCCCGCAGATAGACATTGAGCTCCTTGACCACATGGATTGGCAGACGAATGGTGCGGGTCTGGTTCATGATGGCCCGCTCGATGGTCTGGCGGATCCACCAAGTAGCGTAAGTCGAAAAACGGAATCCGCGCTCCGGATCGAACTTCTCCACCGCCCGGATCAGGCCCAGATTGCCCTCCTCGATCAGGTCGAGCAGCGATAGGCCGCGGTTGACATAGCGGCGGGCAATCTTGACTACCAGCCGCAGGTTGCTTTCGATCATCCGCTTACGTCCAGCCGGATCGCCCCGCTGGGCCAGACGCGCGAAATGCACTTCCTCCGCCGGAGTCAGCAATGGAGAGAAGCCAATTTCGTTGAGATAAAGCTGGGTCGCATCCAGCGCCCGACTGTAGTCGATGTATTTGTGCTGCTTCAGGTTGGCCTGTTTGGACTTCGCCGGGGAAAGCTCCGGTTCGTCTTCCAGGACATCCTCGAGCACAATCTCCGCGTCCATCAGGAGTACATCATCGTCTACATCAAACTCCGGCGCTTCTTTTGCTTTTATATTGAGAGCCATCGTTGTTGTCCCCTGCTATGTTCAACAACAAGCTCCGGCGTCGCCATCCCATGGCTGTCACCTGAGCCCTTATCTCTGACTGGAGCGGGCTGCAGCGGTTCACCGGGAAGGTAGATATTGCAGAGGATCCACAGGTTTTCCTTGGCGGCGAATCTCGAAATGCAGCTTCACCCGATCAGTGCCTGTCGATCCCATCTCGGCAATAGTCTGCCCCGCCTTGACCTGTTGTCCTTCCCGAACCAGCAGCCTGCGGTTGTGACCGTAGGCACTGACATAGATGTCACTGTGCTTGATGATGATCAGCTCGCCGTAACCCCGCAACCCACCTCCGGCATAAACAACCGATCCATCAGACGCAGCCACGACAGGCTGGCCCAATTGCCCGCCGATATCAATGCCTTTATTCAAACTACCGTTTGAGGAAAAGCGTCCTACCAGAGGCCCCTCGGCCGGCCAGGCCCAGCCGGACGCAGCCCGGGATGCTAATGCTGCCTGGGCGCCAGGAGTGGTGGTCGCGGGCTTCGCCAAGACTTTCTCCTCAGCCGGCTTGGCCGGGGCCGTTGCCACAGCAGGCGAACTCGCCGAAGCAGAAGCTGCAGGAGCGACGACCGCGGCCTGCGTCGGCTGCCGAACCGCTTGCGACGCTCCCATCTGTCGTACCGCACCTAACTGGATCTTCTGGCCCGGATGAATCACATAAGGTGCAGCGATGCCATTGCGGGCCGCCAACTCCCGCCAGTCCCAGCCATAACGTATGGCGATGGAAGAAATCGACTCGCCACGACTGACCACATGCTGACCAGTGGTAACACGCGGAACCGCAGGCTGCTGCTCTACCACCTGCACGTTATCCGGGAAGAGCTGGCGCATCCAGCCAGCAGCAGGGCAACAGCAATGCCAGTCAGCGGAAGCCGGGCAGCGCGGCCGCCAACCCCAAATTGAAGAACTCTGAAACTCACCCGCGCATCCTCTTTCCGATGACGTGACACTGGAACTCCGACGAATTTTGATTACCTGACAACGCTGCCCGGAAGGGTCCGCAGTAAGGCCGCATGACACGCGGCCAAGCCTCCCCGGCGCGCCCACGCAGCAACAACGCAGCCGGACCAGACGCTCAACGAAACGTAGCAGTTTGTCATGGATAGCATTGATGAAGATGACGCAACCATCCCGAACACCGGGCACAACATCATCGGCCGCATCCATGGCGGCGCCCTTCCGCAAAAACGGCAAGGAGGACTTCACGAAGCCTATCTAACCGGTCAGAACAAGGAACCTTGAAGCAAGGGCACGAAACGCACGGTCTCCAGCACATGACGGCGGAAGCCGTCAGTCTCGCGAATGATCAGCAACAGCTGCTGTTCATCGCCAGTGCCTACCGGAATCACCAGACGGCCGCCGGGGCCAACTGATCCAGCAGTGCCGGCGGCACGTCCGGAGCGGCAGCGGTAACCATGATGCCATTATAAGGCGCCAGCGCCGGCCAGCCCTCCCAACCGTCGCCCCAGCGAAAGACCACATTGCGCAACCTGAGTTCGAGCAGTCGCTCCTTGGCCCGCTCCTGCAGCGTCTGGATTCGCTCGACGGAGAACACCCGCTCCACCAACTGCGCCAGTACCGCGGTCTGATAACCGGAACCGGTGCCGATCTCCAGCACCTTGTCGAGCGGGCCGCCGGCGAGCAGTACCTCGGTCATGCGGCCTACCATGTAAGGCTGGGAAATCGTCTGATTGTGGCCGATCGGCAGGGCGGTGTCCTCGTAGGCCCGGTGCGCCAGGGCCTCGTCGACGAACAGATGGCGCGGCGTGCAGCGAATCACCTCAAGCACCGAGGCACTGGACAGGCCCTCCTCGTAGAGGCGCTGGATCAGCCGCTCGCGGGTGCGCTGCGAGGTCATACCGATGCCACTGTGCAACAGGTCGTCATGCCGGCGGCGCATCAGAGCAACCCCTCCAGCCAGCTATCGAGGCCGGCGAAGGCCTCGTGAAAGGTACGATCGAGCTGCAGTGGGGTGATTGCTACATAGCCCTGCATCACGGCGTGGAAATCGGTCCCCGGCCCGCCATCCTCGACATCGCCGGCCACCGAGATCCAGTAGCCTTCCTTCCCACGCGGGTTGACCACCTTGACCGGCGCCTTGGCCCGGGCCCGATGGCCGAGGCGGCACAAACGGATGCCACGGATATGGTCGAGCGGCAGGTTGGGGACGTTCACGCTGAGCACGGTGCGCGGCGGCAACTCGAGCCGTTCGTGATGCTCGACCAGAATACGGGCGATGTGCGCGGCCGTCGGCAAATTGTCTGGCTCGCGCGACAGCAACGAGAAGGCAAAGGCCGGCCGATCGCAGAAGCGCCCCTCGAGGGCTGCGGCCACGGTTCCCGAATAGAGCACGTCGTCCCCGAGATTGGCGCCCAGGTTGATACCGGACACCACCATGTCCGGAACCGGATCGAGCAAGCCGTTGAGCCCCAGGTGGACACAATCGGTAGGAGTTCCGTCGAGAGCGATGAAGCCGTTCGGCAAGGGTTGCGGATGCAGTGGTCGATCCAGAGTCAACGAACTGCTGACGCCACTCATGTCCTTGATGGGGGCGACGACCACACAATCGGCCATATCGGCCAGAGCATCGTGAAGTGCGGCGATACCGGGGGCATATACCCCGTCGTCGTTGGCGATCAGAATACGCATGAAGTGTCCATTGGACCTGCCGGCAGCAGATCGACGAGCTCGCGGACCACCACAGTGGCGAAGCAGCCGGCCGGCAGGACGAATTCCAGTTGCAAGATGTCGGTAGTGGGATAATGCCACGCCATCCGGGCGATGGGGAGGCGCAGAATGCGTCGTTCGTGCACCAAGCCCGCTTCTCCCAGCCAGTCGCACAGCGACGTCTCGCCCGCGGCGATGGTTTCTTCCAACGTCTTGATGTCCGCGCCGGCCGGAGAGCCGCCCGCGCCCCACAAGGGCCCGGTGGGATGCAGGTCGAGCAGAGCCAGACGCGGGTCCGCGCACTCGGCCTCTCCGGCCATGAAGAAACTGCGACTGTCGGTGAAAGCCAGCAGGTCGCCCGGCAGTGCCCAGCTCCAGGTGCCGGCCGCAACCCGCTCGGCCAGTACTCGGTTGAACAGGTAGCTGCGTGCCGACGAGAGCAGCCGCGAGCGCAGGTTGCGCTGACTCGGCAACTCGCGCCGCGCGGCGAAGGCCCGGGCTTCGGCGAGATTGCCGCCGGCATGGCCAAAACGCTGCAAACCAAAGTAGTTGGGCACCCCGTCGCGGCGGATCCTTTCCAGACGCGCCTCCAGTGCCGGGCGATCGGCAGCGAGATTAGTCAGGCGCAGGGTGAAGCCGTTGGCCGCGTGGGCACCGCGCTGCAGTTTGCGCGAATGACGGGTGCGCTCGAGAATGCGCAGGCTGTCGTCTTCTGCAGCTGCGAGATCGGGATCGGCCTTGCCCGGCAGGTGCAGGCTGAACCACTGACGGGTCAGGGCCTGGCGGTCCTTCAGGCCGGCATAGCTGACCGCCCTCAGCGGCATCCCCGCAGCGCGGGCAAGACGCCGTGCCGCCTCTTCGGTATTCAGCCCGCGCTTCTCTACCCACAGCCAGAGGTGCTCGCCCTGCCCGCTCAGCGGGATGTCCAGCACTTCGTCAACTTGGAAGTCCTCCGCCGAGGCCTTGAGCACCGCCTGGCCGCAGGCTTCGCCATGGGCCTTGGGCCCAAGCAGCTCGAACTCCGTCATAGCGGCAGCAACAGGGCTACCGCGTGCACGGCGATACCCTCCTCGCGCCCCGTGAAGCCGAGCTTCTCGGTGGTAGTGGCCTTGACGTTGACCTGCTCCACGCCGACCTGCAGATCCTCGGCGATCAACAGGCGCATGTGCTCAACATGCGGGGCCATCTTCGGCGCCTGGGCGACGATGGTGGCGTCGATGTTGCCGACCCGCCAGCCCTTTTCCCGTACCAGTGCCACAACATGACGCAGTAGCACGCGGCTGTCGGCGCCCTTGAACTGTGGATCGGTGTCCGGAAAGTGCCGGCCGATGTCGCCCAGCGCCGCGGCACCGAGCAGTGCATCACTGAGCGCATGCAGCAGCACGTCGCCGTCGGAATGGGCGATGAGACCGAACTTGTGGGAAATGCGCACGCCGCCGAGGGTGATGAAATCGCCCGCGCCGAAGCGGTGCACGTCGTAGCCGTGGCCGATACGCATAAGAGAAGAACGCCCTCAGGAAGTCAGGGCGCGATTCTACAGGACAGACCGGCCGGTGGGCGCGTCAGCCGTTCAGCGCCGCCGCATGATGGCGCAGGTGGTCGTCGATGAAACTGGCGATGAAGTAGTAGCTGTGGTCGTAGCCCGGCTGCAGGCGCAGGGTCAGCGGGTGGCCGACCGCCTCGGCGGTGGCACGCAGCACCTCCGGCTTGAGCTGGCTGTCCAGGAAGCCGTCGGCCTCGCCCTGATCGACCAGGATCGGCAGGCGCTCGCTGGCCTCGATCAGCAGCGCACAAGCGTCCCACTCGCGCCAGGCGTCGCGGTCCTGGCCGAGGTAACGCGAGAAGGCCTTCTCGCCCCACGGGCAGTTGCTCGGGTTGACGATCGGCGCGAAGGCCGACAGCGACCGGTAACGCCCAGGATTGCGCAGGGCGCAGACCAGCGCGCCGTGCCCACCCATGGAGTGGCCGCTGATCCCGCGCCTGCCGCTGACCGGGAAATTGGCCTCGATCAGCGCCGGCAGCTCGTGCACCACGTAGTCGTGCATGCGGTAGTGCTGCACCCAAGGCTCTCGGGTGGCATTCAGGTAGAAGCCGGCGCCGAGGCCGAAATCCCAGGCGCCGTCGGGATCGCCCGGCACGCCCTCGCCGCGCGGGCTGGTGTCCGGCGCGACTATGACCAGCCCCAGCTCGGCGACCAGGCGCTGCGCGCCGGCCTTCTGCATGAAGTTCTCGTCGGTGCAGGTCAGTCCGCTCAGCCAGTACAACACCGACAATTTGGCGCCCTGCTCCGCCTGCGGCGGCAGGTACACGGCGAACACCATGTCGCAGCTCAGGGTGGCTGAGTGGTGACGATAGCGGTTGTGCCAGCCACCGAAGCTTTTCTGGCTGGAGAGCAGTTCGAGGGTCATGGGCGGTCCTTGAACGGAGTCCGGAAACGGAGCGCCCACGCAGGTGCGTGGGCGCGATCATCGAGAAGCGAGCGCCGCCCCACTCAGAAGTGGATGACGGTGCGGATGCTTTTGCCCTCGTGCATCAGCTCGAAGGCCTTGTTGATGTCTTCCAGACCCATGGTGTGGGTGATGAAGGTATCCAGCGGGATCTCTCCCTTTTGCGCCTTCTCCACGTAGCTCGGCAACTCGGTGCGACCCCTGACGCCGCCAAAAGCGCTGCCGCGCCAGACCCGGCCGGTGACCAGCTGGAACGGTCGAGTGCTAATTTCCTGGCCGGCGCCGGCCACACCGATGATGGTCGACTCGCCCCAACCCTTGTGGCAGCACTCCAGCGCGGCGCGCATCAGCTGCACGTTGCCGACGCACTCGAAGCTGTAGTCCACGCCGCCGTCGGTCATCTCGACGATCACCTCCTGGATCGGCTTGTCGTGATCCTGTGGATTGATGAAGTCGGTGGCGCCCAACTCTCGGGCCACCTCGAACTTGGCCGGGTTGATGTCGATGGCGATGATGCGGCTGGCCTTGGCCATCTTGGCGCCGATGATCGCTGCCAGGCCGATGCCACCGAGGCCGAAGATCGCCACGGTGGAACCCTCGGTGACCTTGGCGGTGTTGAGCACCGCGCCGATGCCGGTGGTCACCCCGCAGCCGAGCAGGCAGACCTTCTCCAGCGGCGCCTCCTTGGAAATCTTGGCCAGGGAGATTTCCGGCAGCACGGTGTACTCGGAGAAGGTCGAGCAGCCCATGTAGTGGTAGACCGGCTGGCCTTGGTAGCTGAAGCGGGTGGTGCCGTCCGGCATCAGGCCCTTGCCCTGGGTGGCGCGCACCGCCTGGCACAGGTTGGTCTTGCCGGACTTGCAGAATTTGCACTCGCGGCATTCGGCGGTGTAGAGCGGGATCACGTGGTCGCCTACCGAGAGCGAGGTGACCCCCTCACCCACCGCCTCGACGATGCCACCGCCCTCGTGGCCGAGGATGCACGGAAACACACCCTCGCTGTCCTGGCCGGACAGGGTGTAGGCGTCGGTATGGCAGACGCCGCTGGCGACGATGCGCACCAGCACCTCGCCCTTTTTCGGCGGCGCCACGTCCACCTCGACGACTTGCAGCGGCTGGTTCGGCCCGAAAGCGACGGCGGCACGGGATTTGATGGTCATGACAGACAGTCTCGATGCGTGGAAAAGCAGAAGTCTACTTCAGAGCGGATAAGGGGATGACCGTTCGTCCGGAAAAGATCCTCGAGTACACCATCGGCGAGCAACCGCAGGCGTTCAGCCACCCTCCCAGCGCCGGGCCAGCCAGTGCAGATCCTCGGGACGCGTGATCTTCAGATTGTCCGTACGCCCCTCGATCAGCCGAGGAGCCTGCCCGGCCCACTCCATGGCGGAGGACTCGTCGGTGATCGCCACGCCGGCCGCCAGCGCGTCGCCCAAGGCCTGGCGCAACGCACCTAGGCGGAACATCTGCGGCGTATAGGCCTGCCAGATTACCGAACGGTCGATGGTCTCGCGTACCCTGCCGTCAGCACCGGCGCGCTTCAGAGTGTCCCGTGCCGGCACCGCCAGCAGGCCGCCGACCGGATCGTCAGCCAGCTCGGCCAGCAGCCGATCCAGATCGGCACGAGCCAGATTTGGGCGTGCGGCGTCGTGCACCAGCACCCAGTCCGCGACATCCGCGCCCTGTCCGGCGAGCAGTTGCAGGGCATTGAATACCGAGTCGGCACGCTCGCTGCCCCCGGCGGCGCGCAGGACCCGCCCGTCGCCCGCACAGGGCAGCTGCGGCCAGTAGGGATCGCCTGCCGCCAGACTGACCACCAGCCCCTTCAGCCGGGGATGGTCGAGGAAGCAGTCGAGGGTATGTTCGAGAATGCTCCTGCCGCCGAGCGGCAGGTATTGCTTGGGACGATCGGCGCGCATGCGGCTGCCGATGCCGGCAGCCGGAATCACGGCCCAGAAGAATGGCAGGTCGGGAACGTTCATTTGGTCAGCTGATAGAGAGTCTCGCCTTCCTTGACCATGCCGAGCTCATGGCGGGCACGCTCCTCCACGGTTTCCATGCCTTTCTTCAACTCCTGCACTTCGGCCTCGAGAATCCGATTGCGCTCGTGCAGGCGCTTGTTCTCGTCCTGCTGCTCGGAGATCTGTCGCTTCAGCTCGGTCACCTGGGCCAGGCTACCGTCACCTACCCACAGGCGATATTGCAGACTGCCCAGCAGCAGGGCCAACACGACGAAAAGCCAATAGTGACTACGCAGGAATGACATGTCGACACTTCGCTCTGGTAGCGGGGCGCAGGGGCCTCACCAAGCTCCCTGTTCATGGGTTCGCTCGCCATACGAAAAGGGGCAGCTCGCGCCGCCCCTTTCCTGGTGCGCCACGGCTCAGCCGCGGAACTCGGCACGGCCCTTGTACGGAGCCTTCGCGCCCAGTTGCTCCTCGATGCGCAGCAGCTGGTTGTACTTCGACACGCGGTCGGAGCGGCACAGCGAACCGGTCTTGATCTGCCCGGCGGCGGTGCCCACGGCCAGGTCGGCAATGGTGCTGTCTTCGGTTTCGCCGCTGCGGTGCGAGATCACCGCGGTGTAGCCGGCGGCCTTGGCCATCTGGATGGCTTCCAAGGTTTCGGTCAACGAGCCGATCTGGTTGAACTTGATCAGGATCGAGTTGCCGATGCCCTTCTCGATGCCCTCCTTGAGGATCTTGGTGTTGGTCACGAACAGGTCGTCGCCGACCAGTTGCACCTTGGCGCCGATCTTGTCGGTCAGGCCCTTCCAGCCGGCCCAGTCGGACTCGTCCATGCCGTCCTCGATGGAGATGATCGGGTAGCGCTGGGTCAGACCGGCCAGGTAATCGGCGAAACCGGCGGCGTCGAACACCTTGCCCTCGCCGGCCAGGTCGTACTTGCCGTCCTTGTAGAACTCGCTGGAAGCGCAGTCCAGAGCCAGGGTCACGTCGCTGCCCAGCTTGTAGCCGGCCTTCTCGACCGCCTCGGCGATGGCGGCCAGGGCATCCTCGTTGGAGGCCAGGTTCGGCGCAAAGCCGCCCTCGTCACCCACCGCGGTGTTGAGACCGCGAGCCTTCAGCACGGCCTTGAGGTTGTGGAAGATCTCAGCGCCCATGCGCAGCGCGTCGGCGAAGGTCTTGGCGCCGACCGGCTGCACCATGAATTCCTGGATGTCGACGTTGTTGTCGGCGTGTTCGCCGCCGTTGATGATGTTCATCATCGGCACCGGCATGGAGTAGACGCCCGGGGTGCCGTTCAGGTCGGCGATGTGCGCATAGAGCGGCACGCCCTTGTCCTTGGCGGCGGCCTTGGCGGCGGCGAGAGACACGGCGAGGATCGCGTTGGCGCCCAGGCCGGCCTTGTTCTCGGTGCCGTCCAGCTCGATCATCGCCCGGTCCAGCGCCTTCTGGTCGGCCGGATCCTTGCCCAGCAGCAGGTCGCGAATGGGGCCGTTGACGTTGGCCACGGCCTTCAGCACGCCCTTGCCCAGATAGCGCGCCTTGTCACCGTCACGCAGCTCCAGCGCCTCGCGGGATCCGGTGGAGGCACCGGACGGGGCGCAGGCACTGCCGATGATGCCATTGTCGAGAATCACGTCGGCTTCCACGGTGGGGTTGCCACGGGAATCGAGCACTTCGCGTCCCTTGATGTCGACGATCTTTGCCATTGTTGTTCAACACTCCATAGATAGCTGCAAGCGACAGGGTTCAAGCAGTTTCGATTGGCGGGAATTTCTTGACCAGGTCGTCCAGCTGCTTGAGCTGGGCGAGGAAGGGCTCGAGCTTGTCCAGACGCAAGGCGCAGGGGCCGTCGCACTTGGCATGATCGGGATCCGGATGGGCCTCGAGGAACAGCCCGGCCAGTCCCTGGCTAATGCCAGCCTTGGCCAGGTCGGTGACCTGGGCACGGCGGCCGCCGGCGGAGTCGGCGCGACCGCCCGGCATCTGCAGGGCGTGGGTCACGTCGAAGAACACCGGATACTCGAACCGCTTCATGATGCCGAAGCCGAGCATGTCGACCACCAGATTGTTGTAGCCGAAGGAGGTGCCGCGCTCGCAGAGGATCAGCTGGTCGTTGCCGGCCTCCTCGCATTTCCTGAGGATGTGCTTCATCTCCTGGGGGGCGAGGAACTGAGCCTTCTTGATGTTGATCACCGCGGAGGTTTTGGCCATGGCGACCACCAGATCGGTCTGCCGGGACAGGAAGGCCGGCAACTGGAGGATGTCGCAGACCTCCGCCACCGGTGCGGCCTGCCAAGGCTCGTGCACATCGGTGAGCACCGGCACGCCGAAGGCCTTCTTCACCTCCTCGAAGATCCGCATGCCTTCCTCCAGGCCCGGGCCGCGGTAGGAGGTGATCGAGGAGCGATTGGCCTTGTCGAAGCTGGCCTTGAACACGTAGGGGATGCCGAGCCTCTCGGTAACCCGGACGTATTCCTCGCAGACCTTCAACGCCAGGTCGCGCGACTCCAGCACGTTCATCCCGCCGAACAGCACCATGGGCCTATCGTTGGCGATCTCGACGGTACCGACTCGAATAGTCTTCTGGGTCATGGCTCAGGCCTTCCGGGCTTTCTGTGCGAGCGCGGCGTTGACGAAACCGCTGAACAGCGGATGGCCGTCGCGCGGGGTCGAGGTGAATTCCGGGTGAAACTGGCAGGCGACGAACCAGGGATGGTCGGCCACCTCGATCACTTCCACCAGCGCGCCGTCGCCGGAGCGGCCGGTGATCTTGAGGCCGGCCCCGGTCAGCTGCGGCAGCAGGTTGTTGTTGACCTCGTAGCGGTGGCGGTGACGCTCGACGAGCGTCTCCTTGCCGTAGCATTGGCGCACCTGGGAGCCCTGCTCCAGCTGGCAGTCCTGGGCGCCCAGGCGCATGGTGCCGCCCAGGTCGGAGGACTCGCTGCGGGTTTCGGTAGCGCCAGTGGCGTCCTGCCATTCGGTGATCAGGCCAACCACCGGATGGCCGCAGGACTTGTCGAACTCGGTGGAGTTGGCGTCGGCCCAGCCCAGCACGTTGCGGGCGTACTCGATCACCGCCACCTGCATGCCGAGGCAGATGCCCAGGTAGGGCACCTTGTTCTCGCGGGCATACTTGACCGCGGCGATCTTGCCTTCCACCCCGCGCAGGCCGAAGCCGCCCGGCACCAGGATGGCGTCGGCGCCCTCCAGCAGCGCGGTGCCCTGGTTCTCGATATCCTCCGAGTCGATGTAGCGCAGATTGACGCGGGTGCGGTTCTGGATGCCGGCATGGCCCATGGCTTCGATCAGCGACTTGTAGGCGTCCAGCAGCTCCATGTACTTGCCGACCATGGCGATGGTCACTTCCTTCTCCGGATGCAGCTTGGCATCGACCACGCGCTCCCATTCGGAGAGGTCGGCGCTCTTGCACTCCAGACCGAAGCGCTCGACGACGATGTCGTCGAGCCCCTGGGCATGCAGCACCGAGGGAATCTTGTAGATGGTGTCGACGTCCTCCAGGGCGATCACCGCGCGCTCCTCCACGTTGGTGAAGAGGGCGATCTTGCGCCGCGAGGATATGTCGATCGGGTGGTCGGAACGGCAGATCAACACGTCCGGCTGCAGGCCGATGGAGCGCAGCTCCTTCACCGAGTGCTGGGTCGGCTTGGTCTTGGTTTCGCCGGCGGTGGCGATGTAGGGCACCAGGGTCAGGTGGATCAGCATCGCACGCTTGGCACCGACCTCCAGACGCAGCTGACGGATCGCCTCGAGGAACGGCTGGGACTCGATATCGCCGACGGTGCCGCCGATCTCCACCATGGCCACATCGGCATCGCCGGCGCCCTTGATGATCCGCCGCTTGATCTCGTCGGTGATGTGCGGGATGACCTGGATGGTGGCGCCCAGGTAATCACCACGGCGCTCGCGGCGCAGCACGTCCTCGTAGACACGGCCGGTGGTGAAGTTGTTGTTGCGGGTCATGGTGGTGCGCACGAAACGCTCGTAGTGACCCAGGTCGAGGTCGGTCTCGGCCCCATCCTGGGTGACGAACACCTCGCCATGCTGGAAGGGGCTCATGGTGCCCGGATCGACGTTGATGTAGGGATCCAGTTTGAGCAGGGTGACCTTCAGCCCCCGCGCCTCCAGGATAGCCGCCAAGGATGCCGATGCGATGCCTTTCCCCAATGAAGAAACAACACCGCCCGTGACGAAGATGTAGCGCGTCATGAATAACCCTAGAAGTCTGCGTTTAAGCGGCTGGCGCCGCCGGGGAAGCGAAGGAGCAATTGCGCACTGTGCGACAACAGCAAGGCACTACGGGTTCCCAGGCTGGAGTCCGCAGTAGCGATATAAGACGGGAGCGTAGTCTACCGGAAAGGGGTTTTCAGCTCAAACCTCGACATTGCCCGGCGGTCTCCAGAGCAGTCGCCAGGCCCCGTCCGCCGGTCCGTCGAGTCCCGGCAACGCGGCTACGGCGAGCAGCTCGGCGCCGCGGTAGAGCAGCGGCAGACGGCCACGGACGAAGGCCGGCAGACCGCGCTCGTTGAGCAGGCGCTTGAGGTCGCGATGGCCACGCCCCGGCACAGCCAACACTTCGCCACCCTGCCGGTAGCGCACCTCGAGAGGGCCGCCCGGCCCCTGGCCCTGCAACTGCAGGCAGCCGTTGCCCGGCAGCGTCAACGGCCCTGCAGGTTCGTCCCAAGGCAGCGGCCCGACGGGCGGGTGCAGCCAGTCGCCAGCCAGCCACCAGATCCGCCCGGCTCCCCGATGCAACTCGCCTTCGGCCAAGCGCCAGACCGGGGCAGCATTCGGCACCGCATCGCGTAACGCCTCCCAGCCCGCCCAGTGGTCGGTATCCGGCAATGGCGTGAAAGTCTCCAGCCAGTGACGCAAGGCATTGCGTTGGCGCGCCAGCGATAGCCCAAGCAACGGTGTCAGGGCCAGCGACGGCAAGCCGAGCCAGGAAAAATCGCTCTTTCCCCCTGCCGAGGCCAGATCCAGCCGTGCCAGATCGTCCAGCAGCTCCTGCGCTTCGGCCATGTGCGCGGCGCTGCGGGCCATGCTGCGCACGGCCTGCGGCCAGCGCCCGGCAAGCAGCGGCAGCACCTGGTGACGCAGATAGTTACGCGAGTAGCTCAGCTCCAAGTTGGAAGGGTCCTCGACCCAGGAGATGCCTTCCTGTCGGGCGTAGAACTCCAGCTCCGCCCGGGCAACCCCCAGCAAGGGACGCAGCAGCGAGCCATGACCAAGCCGCCGCAGTTCGGGCATCGCTGCCAGACCGCGCACCCCAGCCCCGCGTAACAGGCGAAACAGCAGGGTTTCCGCCTGATCGTCCTGATGCTGCGCAATCAGCAGCAATTCGCCCACTCCCAGCAGCTCAGCGAAAGCCTGATAGCGCGCCTCGCGAGCGGCACGCTCAAGGCTGGCGCCAGCCTCGACGCGAACCCGGAGAATATGCAGGGGAACCCCCAGCCGTGCACAGACCCGCTGGCAATGCTCCGGCCAGTCGTCGGCTGCGGTCTGCAAGCCATGGTGGACATGCAGGGCGGTCAGCGGCGGCAGCTTGTGCTGCCGGCCGAGCCGCACCAGCAAATGCAGGAGGACAGTGGAGTCCAACCCGCCAGAAAAAGCCAGGCGCCAGCCGGGCGCATCGCGCCAGGGGGCCAGGATGGCGAGCAGGCGGGACTCCAGGCTCATGCAGGACATATCACGGAAGCATCAGCCGAACAGACCACTGGGCCGCACACCGGGAGCGGCAGACGCCAGGCCAGCCAGATGCATCCGCTCGCCCCTGCCGGTACACCGCCCGGCCAGCGCGCATCAACCGCGACCGTAGCTCATCAGACGCTCATAGCGCTGCTCGAGCAGCGTGTCGCTATCCAGGCCACGCAGGACATCCAACTGGGCCAGCAGTTGCTGGCGAACGCCCTCGGCGGTAGCCGCTGGATCGCGGTGGGCGCCGCCCAGGGGTTCGCCGATCACCTCGTCGACGATGCCGAGGTCCTTCAGACGCGCGGCGGTAATGCCCATCGCCTCGGCGGCATCGGCGGCCTTCTCGGCAGTGCGCCAGAGGATCGAGGCGCAACCCTCTGGCGAAATCACCGCGTAGGTGGAGTACTGCAGCATGTTCAGACGGTCGCAGACACCGATCGCCAGCGCACCGCCGGAGCCGCCCTCGCCGATCACCGTGGCGATGATCGGCGTCTTCAGGCGCGCCATGACCCGCAGGTTCCAGGCGATGGCCTCACTCTGGTTGCGCTCCTCGGCATCGATGCCGGGATAAGCGCCGGGAGTGTCGATGAAGGTCAGGATGGGCAGCTTGAAACGCTCGGCCATCTCCATCAGGCGGCAGGCCTTGCGATACCCCTCGGGACGTGGCATGCCGAAGTTGCGGCGGACCTTCTCGCGCACGTCGCGGCCCTTCTGGTGGCCGATGACCATGACCGGCTCGCCGTCCAGACGCGCCACGCCACCGACGATGGCGGCATCGTCGGTGAAATGGCGGTCGCCGTGCAGCTCCTCGAAGTCGGTGAAGATGTGCCCGAGGTAGTCGAGGGTGTAGGGACGTCGCGGATGCCGCGCCAACTGGGCGATCTGCCAGCTGCTCAGGTTGCCGAAGATGCTCGCGGTGAGCGCGTGGCTCTTGTCCTGAAGGCGGGAAATCTCGTCGCTGATGTTCAGCGCGTTGTCGTCGCCGACCAGACGCAGCTCTTCGATCTTGGCTTGCAGGTCAGCAATCGGCTGTTCGAAATCGAGAAAGTTCGGGTTCATAAGTTTCCGTCTTGAGTCGACGGCCTGGCGGCCGTTTGCAGTTCCGTTTGGCGCCTTCACCTTAAGGGATCGGGCACCTGGCGTCGAGGATCGGAGCAGTCCGGAACGATCCCCGCGCACGATGATTCCGCCGGCGTTCGTCTCAGCGGTAGTGCAGAAAGACGTTGTCCTTGCCGAACTGGTCACGCAGGGCTTGGATCAGGCTGTCCGCCGGATCGATCCGCCATGCCTCGCCGAACTGCAGCAGGGCGCGCGCCTCACGCCCGGTGTAGTCCAGAGTGATGGGACAGGCGCCACGATGGCGACGGCAGAGCTCTGCCAGCCAGTGCAGGCGATCGCCGGCCAGTGCCTCGCTGGCGACCCGCAGCCGCAGGCTCTCGGCCAGCCCGGTGCGCGCCTCCTCCAGACTCATCACCCGCTTGGCGCGCAGGCGCAGACCGCCGGAGAAGTCATCGTTACTGACTTCGCCCTCCACCACCACCAGAGCATCGGTCTGCAGCAGCGCCTGAGCGCCAGCGAAGGCATCGGCAAACAGCGAAGCCTCAATGCGCCCGGAGCGGTCGTCGAGGGTGATGAAGCCCATCTTGTCGCCCTTCTTGTTCTTCATCACCCGCAGGTTGACGATCAGTCCGGCAACCGTCTGGGTTTCCCGCGCTGGACGAAGCTCGACGATGCGCTGGCGAGCGAAACGGCGGATCTCGCCTTCGTACTCGTCGATCGGGTGACCGGTCAGGTAGAGGCCCAGGGTGTCCTTCTCGCCCTTCAGGCGCTCCTTGAGCGACAGCTCGCGGGCATGACGATGGTTGGCGTAGACGTCGGCCTCGGGCTCGGCGAACAGCCCGCCGAACAGATCCAAATGGCCGCTGTCGGCGCTGCGCGCAGTCTGCTCGGCGGCCTGCACGGCCTCCTCCACGGCAGCCAGCAGAACCGCCCGGTTGCGGTCGAGGTTCGCCTGGTAGGCCCTGGGCTCGTCGGAAAAGTACGGTCCCAGGCGATCCAAGGCACCGCCGCGGATCAGCGCCTCGAGGGTGCGCTTGTTGATCCGCTTGAGATCGACCCGTGCGCAGAAGTCGAACAGATCCTTGAACGGGCCGCCCGCGGCGCGACACTCGACGATGGCCTCTACCGGCCCTTCGCCGACCCCTTTGATCGCCCCCAGACCGTAGACGATGTGCCCTTCATCGTCGACGGTGAACATGAACTCGGAGTTGTTCACGTCCGGTGCGACGATGCGCAGTTTCATGCTGCGACATTCCTCGATCAGGGTCACCACCTTGTCGGTGTTGTGCATGTCTGCCGACAGCACCGCGGCCATGAAGGGCGCCGGGTAGTGGGTCTTCAGCCAGGCGGTCTGGTAGGAAACCAGGCCGTAGGCGGCCGAGTGCGACTTGTTGAAGCCATAGCCGGCGAACTTTTCCACCAGATCGAAGATGTTACCCGCCAGCTCGGCATCGATGCCGTTCTCCGCACAACCCTCGATGAAACCTCCGCGCTGCTTGGCCATTTCCTCGGGCTTCTTCTTGCCCATGGCGCGGCGCAGCATGTCCGCACCACCCAGGGTATAGCCGGCCATCACCTGGGCGATCTGCATCACCTGCTCCTGATACAGGATGATGCCGTAGGTAGGCTTCAGAACCGGCTCCAGGCCCGCATACTGGTAATCGGGATGCGGGTAGGAAAGCTCCGCACGTCCGTGCTTGCGGTTGATGAAGTCGTCCACCATGCCCGACTGCAGCGGGCCCGGCCGGAACAGCGCCACCAGCGCGATCATGTCTTCGATATTGTCGGGCTTGAGCTTCTTGATCAGCTCTTTCATGCCACGGGATTCCAGCTGGAACACCGCGGTGGTCTCGGCCTTCTGCAGGAGCGCGTAGGTCGCCTTGTCGTCCAGCGGGATGAAGTCGATGTTCACCGGCTCCAGGCCTTTCTTCGCCTGTTCGCGGTTGATGGTCTCCATCGCCCATTTGATGATGGTCAGGGTGCGCAGACCGAGGAAGTCGAACTTGACCAGGCCGGCGGCCTCCACGTCGTCCTTGTCGAACTGGGTGACCAGGCCGCCGCCATCCTCGTCGCAGGCGATGGGGCAAAATCGGTGAGCTTGGTCGGCGCGATCACCACGCCGCCGGCGTGCTTGCCGGTGCCGCGGGTGATGCCCTCCAGCTTCAGGGCCATGTCCCAGATCTCCTGGGCCTCCTCGTCGCCCCTGAGGAATTCGCGGAGCATCTCCTCCTGTTCGTAGGCCTTCTCCAAGGTCATGCCGACCTCGAAGGGAATCATCTTCGACAGGCGGTCGGCCAGCCCGTAGGACTTACCCTGCACCCGTGCCACATCGCGCACCACCGCCTTGGCTGCCATCGAGCCGAAGGTGATGATCTGGCTCACCGCATTGCGTCCGTAGGTTTCGGCCACGTAGTCGATGACCCGGTCACGGCCGTCCATGCAGAAGTCGACATCGAAGTCGGGCATGGAGATCCGCTCGGGATTGAGAAAGCGTTCGAACAGCAGATCGTAGGCCAGGGGATCGAGGTCGGTGATCTTCAGCACATAGGCCACCAGACTGCCTGCGCCGGAGCCGCGGCCGGGGCCGACCGGGACGCCGTTGTTCTTCGCCCACTTGATGAAGTCCATCACGATCAGGAAGTAGCCGGGAAAACCCATCTGGATGATGGTGCCTAGCTCGAACTCCAGGCGGTCGACGTAGATCTGGCGCTTTTCCTCGTAGTTGGGCGTGGTCGCCTTCGGCCAGAGCACCGCCAGGCGCTCCTCCAGCCCCTCGTAGGCCACCTGGCGCAGGTAGTCGTCGATGGTCATGCCGGCCGGCACCGGGAAATTGGGCAGGAAGTACTTGCCCAGACGCACCTCGATGTTGCAGCGCCGGGCGATCTCCACGCTGTTTTCCAGCGCCTCGGGCAGGTCGGAAAACAGCTCCCACATTTCCGCTGGCGTTTTCAGGTACTGCTGGTCGGAATAGTTGCGCGGTCGCCGCGAATCGCCGAGGACGCGCCCTTCGCCGATGCAGACGCGGGTCTCGTGGGCCTCGAAGTCCTCCTGCTTGAGAAAACGCACGTCGTTGGTGGCCACCAGCGGGGCGCCGCAGCGCTCGGCCAGCCCGACGGCGGCATGCAAGTACTCCTCGTCGCCGATGCGGCCGGTGCGCTGCACCTCCAGATAGAAGCGCTCGGGGAATACTGTCAGCCACTCCTTGAGCAGCGCCGCGGCCGCGTCGGCATGGCCATTGAGCAGCGCCAGACCGATCTCCCCTTCCCGGGCGCCGGACAGGGCGATCAAGCCTTCGGCGGCCTCCTTCACCCAGTCGCGCTGGATGATCACCAGGCCATCGCCGTGCTGGCCCTCGGTCCAGCCCCGTGAAACCAGCTCGGTGAGGTTGCGGTAGCCCTTGGCATCCATCGCTAGCAGGGTCAGACGCGACAGCGGGCCGTCGGTCTCGGGGCTGGCGAGCCAGAGGTCGGCGCCGCAGATCGGCTTGACCCCGGCGCCCATGGCTGTCTTGTAGAACTTCACCAGCGAGCACATGTTGCTCTGGTCGGTGACCGCCACCGCCGGCATCCCCGCCCCGGCCACCGCCTTGATCAGCGGTTTGACCCGCACCAGGCCGTCGACCAGGGAGAACTCGGTGTGCACGCGCAGGTGGACGAAGGAAACGGACATGGCAGACCTTGACTGACAGGGAAACGGCGGAAGTGTAATCGTCTATGGGCAACCGCTCGCCGCGGGCGTTCGCTCAGGAGCGCAGGACGTCGGAATGGACGCCCGGGCCGGCAGCGGCCTCGAGCAGTTCGCGCACCGGTGCGAAGGAGCGCCGATGGATGACGCTTGGCCCCAAGCGTGCTAGAGCCTCCAGGTGCATAGCTGTGGGATAGCCTTTGTGCTTGGCCAGCCCATAGCCGGGATAGAGAGCATCCAGGGCGAGCATTTCCCGGTCCCGGGTGACCTTGGCGAGGATCGAAGCCGCGGCGATGGCCGGGACCTGGGCGTCGCCCTTGACTACCGGCGCACAGGGGACCGCCAGCTTCGGACAGCGGTTGCCGTCGATCAGTGCCAAACGGGGCGTCACGGTAAGCCCCTCCACGGCACGCTGCATGGCCAACAGAGTCGCTTGAAGGATGTTCAGCCGGTCAATCTCCACCACTTCGGCGCGGGCGATGCACCAGGCCAGTGCCTTCTCACGGATTTCCTCGAACAAGGCTTCTCGACGTGCCTCGGAAAGCTTTTTCGAGTCATTCAGCCCTAGAATCGGGCGGCCCGGATCGAGAATCACCGCAGCGGTGACCACCGCCCCGCAGAGCGGACCACGGCCGACCTCGTCAACACCGGCGACCAGCGCCTCAACCCGTCCGAAATCCAGACCTAATTGCATCGGGCACGCTCCGCCAGCTCGAGCACCGCTTCTGCCGCCTGGCGCGAGGCGTCCCGGCGCAACGCGCGATGGATGGTATCGAAGCAGTCGGTCTGCTCCCGGCCCATCTCCAGCAGCGGCAGCAAGGCCCCGGCCAGCGCCTCGGGAGTCGCGCGATCCTGCAACAGCTCGGGCACCAGCGCCCGACCGGCGAGCAGATTGGGCAGGGAGAAGAACGGCGTCTTCACCAGGCGCCTTGCGACCTTGTAGGTCAGCGGCGCCAAGCGATAGGCCACGACCATCGGGCGCTTGCACAGCAGGGCCTCCAGCGTCGCCGTACCGGAAGCGATGAGCACCGCATCGCAGGCGCCGAGCGCCTCGTGGGAGCGCCCGTCGAGCAGCATCACCGGCAGATCGCGCCGGGTGTGGCTGAGCATCTCCTCGAGTTGTCGACGCCGCTCGGGACTGGCGCAGGGCACCACGAAGCGCAGGGCCCCGGAGTGCAGCGCCAGCAGATGCTCGGCGGTTTCGAGAAACAGCGGGCCGAGACGGGCCAGTTCGCCACCACGGCTGCCCGGCATCAAGGCGATGATGGTCTCCCCGTCGGTCAGGTCCAGCGCGGTACGGGCGGCCTCGCGATCGATCTGCAGGGGAACCTGATCGGCCAGCGGATGACCGACGAAACGCACCGGCACGTCATGTGTCTCGTAAAACTGCGCCTCGAACGGAAATAGGGTGAGCATGAGGTCGCAGGCCTGGCGAATCTTCAACACCCGCTTCTGGCGCCAAGCCCATACCGATGGACTGACATAGTGCACGGTGCGGATGCCGGCATGCCGCAACCTGAGCTCGATCCCCAGATTGAAATCCGGCGCATCGATCCCGATGTATACGTCAGGCTTGGCCTCGATCAGACTGCGAATCAGGCGCCGACGGCGCAGCAGCAGTTCGGGGAGACGACCGAGCACCTCGAACAGCCCCATGACGGACAGGCGCTCCATGGGGAAATATGATTGCAGGCCCTCTGCCTCCATGCGCGGGCCGCCGACGCCGATAAACTCGATATCCGGGCGAGCCGCCTTCAAGGCCTGAATCAGGCTGGCGCCCAGGATGTCGCCCGAAGCCTCTCCGGCCACCAGGGCGACGCGCAGTACCTTGGCCATCTCAGCGGGTGATACCGCGCGTGGAAGCACGGACGGAGTCGCGGAAGATCGCTACCTCGGGGAATTGCCTGGCCGCCTCCTCCAGCTCCACCAGCGCCTGCTCCACCGTCAGTCCCTGACGATAGACGACCTTGTAGGCCCGGCGCAGTGCGTTCATGGCCTCGGGCGTGAAACCGCGCCGACGCATGCCTTCGAAGTTCATGCTGCGGGCCTGGGCCGGACTGCCCAGAACAGTGACGAAGGCCGGCACATCCTTGGATACACCGCTCCCCATACCGACGAAACTGTGTGCACCGATCTGACAATGCTGATGGATCAGGGTATAGCCGGAGAGGATCGCCCAGTCGCCCACATGCACATGGCCGGCCAGGGAGGCGTTGTTGACCAGGATGCAGTGACTGCCCATCACGCTGTCATGGCCGATATGCACATAGGCCATGATCAGGTTATGGTCGCCGATGGTGGTTTCCGAACGGTCCTGGACGGTCCCACGATGGATAGTGACCCCCTCGCGGATCACATTGTGGTCACCGATAACCAGCCGGGTCGGCTCACCCTTGTATTTCAGGTCAGGAGTGTCCTCGCCGATGGTCGAAAACTGGAAGATCTTGTTGTGTCGGCCGATCCAGGTCGGCCCCTTGACGATCACATGGGGACCGATCTCAGTGCCTTCGCCGATATGCACATGCGGCCCGATCAAGGTCCAAGGACCAATGCGTACGTCGGGCGCCAGAGTGGCGGTCGGGTCGATGATGGCGCGAGGATCGATCAAACTCATAGCTTACGTTCCGCACAAATGATTTCGCCCGAGCAGACCTGCTTGTCGTCCACCATGGCTTGGCATTCGAACTTCCAGATGCTGCGCTTGGCGCTGAGGAATTTAGCCTCGAGAATCAATTGGTCCCCTGGCATCACCGGCTGGCGGAAGCGCATCTTGTCTGAACCGACGAAGTAATAGATCGTGCCATCAGCGGGCTTCACGTCGAGCATCTTGAAACCCAGGATGCCGGCGGCCTGAGCCATTGCCTCGATGATCAGTACACCCGGCATGATTGGATGCAAGGGAAAATGGCCATTGAAAAACGGCTCATTGATGCTGACATTCTTGTAGGCGCGAATGCGCTGGCCTTCAACATCAAGGTCCACCACCCGATCAACCAGAAGGAAAGGATAGCGGTGCGGCAGGTATTCGCGAATCTCGTTAATGTCCATCATTTCCAGGAAAGCCTGTAGGTAAAGTTGGGGACGCACATCAAAGTGGGTCAGCCTCTGATGTAGCATCTCCGTCGGAGGTCACGCTCGTCAGGCGCTTTTCCATCTGTTGCAGGCGCCGCGCCAGATCATCGAGTTGGCGGATGCGGGCGACGCTCTTCTTCCACTCCGCGGCTGGCTGCATAGCCGTGCCGGAAGAGTAGGCGCCCGGCTCGTGAATCGAACGGGTGACCATAGTCATTCCGGTGACGAAAACTCCATCGCACACCTCGATATGCCCCACCATGCCGACACCGCCGGCAATCATGCAGTGCTTGCCGATCTTGGTGCTGCCGGAAATGCCGACACAACCGGCCATGGCGGTGTGATCACCGACCTGTACGTTGTGTGCGATCATGATCTGGTTATCCAGCTTGACACCGTTGCCGATCAGGGTGTCGGCCAGCGCGCCGCGATCGATGGTAGTATTGGCGCCAATTTCCACATCATCGCCGATGGAAACCCCGCCAATCTGGGCAATCTTGTGCCAAGTACCCTTCTCGTTGGCAAAACCGAACCCCTCGCCGCCGATCACCGCCCCGGACTGTATGACCACCCGTTTGCCGATCCGCACGTCGTGATAGAGCGTGACCCGTGGTGCTAGCCAGCCGCCCGCGCCGATCACGCTGCGGGCACCGATGAAGCAATGCGCACCGACCGTGGCTCCCGCCTCGATCTGCGCTCCGGACTCGATCACTGCATAGGCACCGATACTAGCGGTGGGATGCACATTGGCATCCGGCGCGATCAGGGCGGTAGCATGTACTCCGACTGATGCGACCGGCTTCGGATCGAACAGATGTGAAAGCTGCGCATAGGCCAAATAGGGATTGGCCAGCAGCAGCGCATCCCCTCTATAGGACTCAGCGTCCGCTGGGGTCAGCAGCAGAGCTCCGGCGCGGGTGCTCTCCAGATGCTTGCGGTACTTCGGATTGGCGAGAAAGCTCAGGTGTTCGGGACCGGCCTCCTCGAGGGAGGCAAGTCCGCGAACGGCTTTGTCCGCAGCGCCGCGCAACGTGGCGCCAAGGCGTCCGGCCAACTCGCCGAGCGTGAATGCAGGGGTATTCATGATCAGCGCATCTGGTTCATGCGCTCGATGACTTGACGAGTGATGTCATATTGAGGCTTGACTTCGACCACGGAGCCTTGCTCGAGCACCAGGTCGTAGCTTCCTTTCTTGATGACTTCTTCGACCGCTTGATCCAGTTTGGGCTTGAGCTGCTTGAGCATTTCGCGATCGGCAACCGCCTTGGCCTCGTTCAGCTCCTTGGATTGAAACTGGAAGTCGCGCGCCTTCTGCTTGAACTCGAGCTCGAGACGCTCACGCTCAGCAGTCTGCATCTTCTCGCCCTCCTTCACCAGACGGTCCTGGATGCGCTTGGCATCGCTCTCCAGAGTCTTCAGCTTGTTCAACTGCGGACCGAATTTCTTCTCTGCATCCACGGCATATTTCTTCGCCGCATCGGACTCAAGCAGGGCCATCTGATAATTGAGCACGGCAATCTTCATTTCCGCGAAGGCCGGTGTTGCCAGAAAGGCAGCACAGAACAAAACCCATTGAGTCAACTTGCGCACGATGAACTCCCGCTTTGCAGCATTTACATGATGGGGGCAGACTCGTTAGAAGTTCTGCCCCATTGAGAACTGGAAGACCTGGGTTTCGGCGTCCTCCGGCTTCGTGACCGGCACGGCCAGGCTGAAGCTCAACGGCCCAAAGCCGCTGACCCAGGTCACACCCAACCCCACGGAGCTGGCCATGTTGCTGGGGTCGATATCGCAACTCTCATCGTTGCGATCCTTCTGCGAGGAGCTGCAATTGGTATCGAACACGTTGCCCACATCCCAAAACAGAGAGGTACGCAGCGAACGTTGGTCCTTGACGAACGGCATTGGGAACATCATCTCGACACCGCCAGCGACCAATACGTTGCCACCGAATGGTTGCTCGTCCTGATCCGGATCAGCCTCAGTGCCTTTGTTTCCGGTTACCGCCTCACCCCGACTTGGCGTACTGCGCGCCCCTAAGGTGTTGTCCTTGAAGCCCCGAACCGAGGAGAAGCCACCGGCATAATAGTGCTCATAGAAGGGCATCTTGGTAGTGGAGCCGAAGCTATCACCATAACCCAATTGAGTATGGAAGCGCAGGGTGTAGTCGTCGGTCAGCGCCTTGAACAACTGGGCGTTGTAGTCGACCTTGTAGAACGACAGGTCGCTGCCAGGCAGCGTGCTCTCGAACACCAGGCTTTGGGAGGCACCACGCGTGGGCATCACCCCACGGTTCAGGGTCGACTCCGACCAGCCCGCCGAGGCCTTGAAATTCAGGTAATTGTCACCCTCTTCGTCGAGAAAATCGAAGATTTCATCAACTGTGTAAGTGCCGGTATCGATAGTGTCCTGCTGAGCAGTGAGACCGAAACTCAAGCGTGCGGTTTCACTGATCGGATAACCGATATTGATGCCGCTACCGAAACTATCCACCGAATAGCTGGAGTAATCCACATTCAGATCACTGTAATCGGTGGTGCGAAGGAACACGTTGTAACCGAGGCTGATACCATCCTCGGTCCAGTAGGGGTCGACAAAACCGAAGTTGTAGTTGGACTGGTATTCGCTGCGGGTCAGGCCAATGGTGACCTTGTTACCGCTGCCGAGAAAGTTGTTCTGACTGATCGAACCGCCCAGTACCAAACCGGCATTCTGGGCAAAGCCGACACTGGCGGTAACGGAGCCAGAAGCCTGCTCCTCCACCGTGAAGTTCACATCGACCTGGTCGTCGGTACCCGGTACTTGTGGCGTCTGGACACTGACCTCCTTGAAGAAGCCCAATCGCTCCAGGCGGGTCTTGGACTGGTCGATAAGGTAGGTCGAGGCCCAACCGCCTTCCATCTGGCGCATCTCGCGACGCAGTACTTCGTCCTCGGTCTTGGTGTTACCACGGAAGTTGATTCGATTAACGTAAGCCCGCTTGCCAGGATCGACCACAAAGGTGATGGAAACCGTCTTGTCCTCGTCGTGCGGCTCCGGTACGGCATTGACGTTGGCGAAGGTATAACCCTCGTTGCCCAGACGCCGAGTGATCAGCTCGGAGCTACTGGTCATCACCTTGCGAGAAAACACTTGGCCTTCCTTGACCAGCAGCAGGGACTCGACCTCCTCTTCCGGGACCCTCAGGTCGCCGGTGAGCTTGACGTCACGAACGCTATATTTTTCGCCCTCGTCGATATTGACCGTGATATAGACGTGCCGCTTGTCCGGAGTGATGGATACCTGGGTAGAGGCGATATCCATATTGATGTAACCGCGGTCCAGGTAGTAAGAGCGCAGACGCTCTAGGTCACCGGACAGCTTCTCGCGAGCATATTTGTCGTCGTTGCGAAAGAAGGACAACAGATTGGTGGTCTTCAACTCGAACAGACCGAGCAAGGTCTCGTCCGGAAAGACGGTGTTGCCCACCACGTTGATATGCTGGATGGCGGCGACCGAACCCTCGTTGATCTTGATCTTCAGCGCTACCCGGTTGCGCGGCTGCGGTACCACCTCGGCCTCAATCGAGGCCGAATAACGGCCCTGGGCGACGTACTGGCGCTGCAACTCGTTGCGCACTCCTTCTAACGTAGCCCGCTGAAAAATCTCGCCTTCGGCAAGGCCGGACTGCTTCAAGCCATTCAGCAGGTCTTCCGACTTAATGGCCTTGTTGCCTTCCAGCTCGATACTGGAAATCGAAGGCCGCTCGACGACGGTGATGACTAGAACATTGCCATCACGGCCAAGCTGGATATCCTGAAAGAAGCCAGTCTTAAAGAGCGCGCGCGTACCCTCCACGAGACGCCGATCATCTATCTGATCACCAACGCTGAGCGGTAGGGCACTGAATACGCTGCCGGCGGAAACCCTCTGCAGACCATTAACACGGATATCGGTGATGGTGAAGGACTCGGCGTGAACCTCAGCGGTCATCAAGGCGGCGAGGACCGCAGGCAGCAGCAGGCGTTTCATGAAGTCCTTTCTTTTTCAACTGACAATAAAGAAACTGCCGCGAAACGCGGCAGTTTCGAAACTCGGCAATGCGTCACAAGCGACTCAGGTCATTGACCAGAGCCAGCAGCATGACCCCAACGACAAGGCTGATCCCAATCTGCATTCCCCACGCCTGGACTCGTTCCGACAAGGGGCCCCCGGACCCACTCGACGAAATAGAAAAGCAGATGCCCGCCATCGAGCACCGGTATCGGCAGCAAATTGAGCACCCCCAAGCTTATGCTCAGATAGGCGAGAAAATTTAGGAAGTCTCCCACCCCTGACTGGGCTGAAGCGCCCGCCACTTTAGCAATGGTTATCGGCCCGCTCAAGTTTTTTACCGAGAGCTCGCCAAAGAGCATTTTTCTCAGGGAATCAAGGGTGAGAACGCTCATGCTCCAGGTGCGCCGGACTGCTTCGCCGACTGCTTCCAGGGGCCGTGACGCACCTCACGAACCATTTCCGGAGGCCATTCGACAGCCTCCACACCGGCCCCAAGATAGCCACTGCGCGCATCACCCTCGCCACGCACTGCTAGCCCGACTGGCAACTCGACCCGCTGCCCCATCCTGTCGATCAGGAAGACAACGCGTGAACCGGGACGGGCACGCACCTGATCGACCACCTGCTGCCAATCGTCCAACGCCCGTCCATCGAGCGCCAGCAGACGGTCGCCCGCCTGCAGACCCGCCGCCTGTGCCGGGCCCTTCGGATCGAGCCGGGCCAGGACCGGCGGTAGCGCGGGACGCCACGGGCGAATCCCGAGACCGGCAATCGGATCGGGCTCCTCGACATCTTTCAGCCAATCCTTGAGCACCAGTTGGCGCTGGGTATTCACGCTGGAGCCCGCCTCGCGAACGGTGATCTCGAGCGTGCCGGTCTCACCCAGACGACGCACCATCTGCAGGTTGACAGCCGCCCAGTCGGCCGTCTCCTCGCCATCTACTGCGAGAACCTCCTCGCCGACCTGCAGCCCCGCAAGCGCCGCCGGACTACCCGCATCCACGGCCCCGATCACCGGACGCAGCTGCTGGCTGCCGAGCATGGCCAGTACCCAGAAGAACAGCAGAGCCAAGAGAAAATTGGCGATAGGGCCAGCCGCAACGATGGCGATGCGCCGGACGACACTCTGCCGATTGAATGCCTGGTCGAGCATCCCCGGCGGGACTTCGCCCTCCCGCTCGTCGAGCATCTTGACATATCCCCCAAGGGGACCGCGGCGATCATGAATTCGGTACCTTGCCGATCATGCCAGCGCAGCAAGGGCGTGCCGAAACCGATGGAAAAGCGCAGCACCCTGACTCCGCAGCGACGGGCGACCCAGAAATGGCCGAACTCATGGAAGGTGACCAGCACCCCGAGCGCTACCAGGGTGCCGACGATCATGTATAGAGCGCTCATTGAACTCCTCCGGATCCAGCGATCCTAGCCGCCGGACTCAAGTCCCGGTGTGGACGCCAAGACAGGTTGGCGAATCGCCCCATTGCCCCTCACCGACAGGGATAGACTCGCCCCTTCATCACGCGCCCGCATATCCTCGCGAGTAGTGAGGATGCCTCACCGTTGTTACTGACCGGCCAGCCCCGGCATGGCACGACGGAAGGATCCTGCGACCGGCCCATCACTACGGCCCAGCCTCAGCGATTGTGATGCCGCAGCCAGTTCTCGGCTCGCGCACGCGCCTGGCCATCGGCAAGCAGCACCGCTTCGAGATCATCGATGGTGACAACTGGCTCGCCCTGCAGGACCTCCCCGATGATACTCGCGATTTCCGGAAAGCGGACACGTCCGTCGAGAAAGGCCGCCACAGCCACTTCGTTGGCCGCGTTGAGCATGGCCGGTGCGCTGCCACCGACCTCGGCCGCCTGCCGAGCCAAACGCAGACAGGGAAAGCGCGCTTCGTCGGGTGCCTGGAAATCCAGACGCGCGATGCCGAACAGGTCCAGCGGGGCAACACCGGAATCGATACGCTCAGGCCAGGCCAGGGCGTGGGCGATCGGCGTACGCATATCCGGATTGCCCAGCTGCGCCAGCACCGAGCCATCGACATAATCAACCAACGAATGGATCACGCTCTGCGGATGAACCACCACCTCGACCTGAGCGGGACGCGCATCGAACAGCCAACAGGCCTCGATCAGCTCTAGCCCCTTGTTCATCATGCTGGCCGAGTCCACGGAAATCTTCCGCCCCATGGACCAGTTGGGGTGTGCACAGGCCTGAGCGGGTGTCACTGCGGCCAGCTCGGCCGCCGGGGTTTCGCGGAACGGCCCACCGGAAGCGGTCAGCAGGATACGCCGCACCCCGACTGACGCCAGGCCCCGGCCGTAGCCATCGGGCAGACACTGAAAGATTGCATTGTGCTCGCTGTCGATCGGCAGCAACTGCGCGCCACTGCGGCGCACCGCCTGCATGAACAGGGCACCGGACATCACCAGCGCCTCCTTGTTGGCCAGCAGGACCTTCTTGCCCGCCTCCACAGCTGCCAGCGTGGGACGCAATCCGGCAGCACCGACGATGGCCGCCATCACCGCATCCACTTCGGGATGGGCCGCCACTTCGCAAAGCCCTTCGCCGCCGACCAATACCCGGGTAGCCAGGCCGGCCGCGCGTAGCTCGTCCCCAAGCCGCCGTGCCGCCCCCAACTCGGGTACCACGGCATAGCGGGGACGAAAACGCAGACAAAGAGTTTTCAGCTCATCTAGCCGGGCGAACCCCGTCAGCGCAAAGGCCCGATAACGTTCGGGATGACGGGCGATCACGTCCAGGGTGCTCAGGCCGATGGAGCCGGTGGCACCCAGCACGGTTATCTGTTGCGGATTCAAGATGCCCCCCAACCGGCGATCCAGAGCATGACGACGAACATGGGAATGGCTGCAGTCAGGCTGTCGATGCGATCCAGCACACCGCCATGCCCGGGCAGCAGATTGCTGCTGTCCTTGAGGCCGGCGTGGCGCTTGAACATGCTCTCGGTCAGGTCGCCGATTACCGAGATCAGCACCACCAGAACGGTGCCGGCGAGCGCCAGCGCGAACTCGCCTCCCGACCAGCCACGGACCAGCCCGACAACCATGGCGACCAGCAGGCAGGCCAGCAGACCGCCAGCCACCCCTTCCCAGCTCTTGCCAGGACTGACCTGCGGCGCCAGCTTGCGCCTGCCGAGGGCTCGACCGACGAAATAGGCGCCAATGTCCGCGGTCCAGACCAGCACCATCACTGCCAAAATCAGTTGATTGCCAAGCGGCCACTGCTTGAGCAGCAGCAAGCCCTGCCACGCCGGCAGGAGGATCAACAGGCCGATCACCAGGCGCCGGACCGCTCCCTCCCAGAGGCGACCGCTCTGTGGATAGTTCAGGACCAACGGCACGGCCAGCAACCACCAGAGAATACCGAGCAGCATGACCCCCGGCGCCAGCGCCGGCAGCCAGTAGAGCAGGACGAGCAGCGCCGCGACCAACGCGGCAAAGCCCACGCGTGCCGACTGCCCGCTAAAACCGGCAAGCTGCGCCCACTCCCAGCCGCCCAGGGTGACGACTGCACCGATGAACAGCGCGAACGCCCCACCTTCGAGCAGGAAGAAACCGGCCATGGCGAGAGGCAGCAGCACCAGCGCAGTGAGAATTCGTTGCTTGAGCATCAGGTCCGCGCCTCTGCTTCCACCTGTTCGCTGGTCTTGCCAAAGCGGCGCTGGCGAGACGCGAAGTCGGCCAGCGCCCGGCGCATGGCATCCTGCTTGAAGTCCGGCCAATAGAGATCGGTGAAATACAGCTCGGCATAGGCCAGCTGCCAGAGCAGGAAGTTGCTGATGCGGTGATCCCCGCCAGTACGGATGCAGAGATCCGGCAATGGTTGATCACCGGTCGACAGACACCCCTGCAGGAGCTGCGGCGTGATGTCGTCCGGCTGCAGGTGGCCGGCCTGCACCTCGCGCGCCAGGCGCTGCGCGGCCTGAGCGATATCCCACTGCCCACCGTAGTTGGCAGCGACCTGCAGGAGCAGGCCCTTTTGCCCCGAAGTCCGCGACTCCGCTTCGCGCATGGCGGCCTGCAACTCCGGACTGAAGCGCGAGCGATCACCGATGATGCGCAGGCAGATGCCGTTCTCGCTGAGCCTTCTCGCCTCACGGCGCAAGGCTGCCAAGAACAGTTCCATCAGGGCGCTGACCTCGGCAGCCGGACGCTGCCAGTTCTCGCTGGAGAAGGCGAACAGGGTCAGCACTTCGACCCCGGCTTCGGCACACACCTCGATTACCGCCCGCACCGCATCGACCCCCGCCTTGTGCCCGGCGATGCCGGGCAGCAAGCGCTTCTTCGCCCAACGGTTGTTGCCATCCATGATGATCGCCACATGGCGTGGCACCACGGCAGGAGCAGCGGTCTTATATTTTTCCATGAAATTTTCCGTAACGGCCGCCATTACACGGCCATCAGGTCGGCCTCCTTGGCCTCCAGCGCCTTGTCGACTTCGGCAATGGCCTTGTCGGTGAGCTTTTGCACTTCGTCGGCCGCCCGACGCTCGTCGTCCTCGCTGATTTCCTTCTCCTTGACCAGATCTTTGAGCTGAGCCAAGGCATCGCGACGGATGTTGCGTACTGCAACCCGGGCGTTCTCCGCCTCGGCACGCGCCTGGCGGGTATAGCCCTTACGGGTTTCTTCGGTCAGCGCCGGCATCGGCACCCGGATGGTGGTGCCGGCGGTCGCCGGGTTGAGGCCCAGATCGGAAGTCATGATGGCCTTCTCCACCGCCTGGATCATGCTCTTGTCGAACACGGTCAGCGCCAGGGTACGCGCATCCTCGGCGACCACGTTGGCTACTTGGCGCAACGGCGTGTCGGCTCCGTAGTAGGAGACCATGACACCGTCCAGAATGCTCGGATGGGCGCGACCGGTGCGAATTTTGGCGAAGGCGTGCTCCAAGGACTCCAGGCTCTTTTTCATGCGCGCCTGCGCGTCCTTCTTGATCTCATTGATCATGCTTGCTTTCCTCGATCAGGGTTCCTTCGGCACCGCCGACCACGATGTTCAGCAGGGCACCCGGTTTGTTCATATTGAAGACGCGCAGCGGCATCTTGTGATCGCGACACAGACAAATGGCGGTCAGATCCATCACGCCCAGCTTGCGATCCAGCACCTCGTCGTAGGTCAGGTACTCGAACTTCTCGGCGTTCGGGTCCTTGAAAGGATCGGCCGTGTAGACACCATCGACCTTGGTAGCCTTGAGCACCAGATCGGCATCGACTTCGATGGCACGCAGGCAGGCTGCGGAGTCCGTGGTGAAGAAGGGATTGCCGGTTCCTGCAGCAAAGATCACGACTTCGCCGGAAACCAGATGGCGCATGGCCTTGCGTCGGTCGTAATGATCGGTCACGCCGACCATGGAGATCGCCGACATGACGGTCGCCGGGATATTGGAGCGCTCCAGGGCATCACGCATGGCCAGGGCGTTCATCACCGTGGCCAACATCCCCATGTGGTCGCCCGTGACCCGGTCCATGCCGGCGGCAGACAAGGCGGCGCCACGGAACAGGTTGCCACCACCGATCACCAGACCGACCTGCACGCCGATGCCGACCAGTTGGCCGACCTCCAGCGCCATGCGATCCAGCACCTTGGGATCGATGCCGAACTCCTCGGAGCCCATCAAAGCTTCGCCGCTTAGCTTGAGCAGAATCCGTTTATAGCGCGGTTGACGACCACTCACCTGCTGAGCCATTGCGTATCTCTCCTGCGGCTTATCTATAGTCAGTCGAAACAGACAGGCGTACCTGCTGTTGCCCTGCACCGGAAACGGCGCAGGCCGGCGGTCGGACAACCCGGCGAAGCGACTGCATCACCCGGCTGCCTGTGAATTGGTTGTGACAATCGACTCCGGCGCTGCGGCAGCGAATGACACATTGCCACCCCCTCCCGAAACCAGGCTCGCCCAGCGGGATGGCAAAGCACAGGCCACCAGTCGACAAAGAGGCCGCACGCGCGAGCGGGCAGCCTCTTGTCGGGACAACGGAGTCGAAGCCGTCTTATTGCTTGCTAGCAGCCAGCTGGGCAGCCACTTCGGCAGCGAAGTCGACTTCCGCCTTCTCGATGCCCTCGCCCACTTCGTAGCGGATGAAGGAAACGATCTCGGCGCCAGCTTTCTTGGCCAGATCGCCGACCTTGACTTCCGGGTCCTTGACGAACGGCTGCTCGACCAGGCTGGCCTCGGCGAGGAACTTGTTGATGCGGCCTTTGACCATGTTCTCGACGATGTTTTCCGGCTTGCCGGCGATCTTGTCGGCATTCAGCGCCAGGAAGATTTCCTTTTCCTTGGCGATCGCTTCCTCGGACACCTGGGACGGGCTCAGGAACTGCGGGTTGCTGGCCGCCACGTGCATGGCGACCTCCTTAGCCAGCTCGGCGTTACCGCCCTTCAGGGTGACCAGCACACCGATGCGGTGACCGTGCAGGTAGGCGCCCACCACGTCGCCCTCCACACGAGTCAGACGGCGGATGTTGACGTTTTCGCCACACTTGGCCACCAGAGCCTCGCGCGCCGATTCCTGGGCCGCGATCAGCGGAGCGGCGTCGGTCAGCTTGTCGGCGAAGGCTTTCTCGAGGCTCGCGGCGACGAAGGCCTTGAAGTCGTCCTGCAGGGCCAGGAAGTCGGTCTGGGAGTTGACTTCGATGATCACGGCCGCCTTGTTGTCGTCGGCCACCTTGACCGCGATGGAGCCCTCGGCAGCGATGTTGCCGGCCTTCTTGGCTGCCTTGATCGCACCGGCGGCACGCATGTCGTCGATGGCTTTCTCGATGTCGCCACCGGCGGCTGTCAGGGCCTTCTTGCAATCCATCATGCCCTGGCCGGTACGTTCGCGCAGTTCCTTGACCAGCGCCGCAGTAATCTCTGCCATGTTCGCAATCCTCTTGAATAGGTTCTCAACCATTCCGCCCGCTGGACCGGGCGTTTCCAATCTTCAGATATGAAGGTGGCAAAAAGGGGCCTAGCCCCCTTCTTGCGCAGCGGGTACCGCCTGGCGTCCCGCGCTTAGCCTTCCGCGCCCTCGGAGGCGGCGACTTCCTCGACGAACTCGTCGCCGGTGCTGGCGTTCTGACGGCCGCTCAGCACCGAGTCGGCCACAGCGCTCAGGTACAACTGCACGGCACGAATGGCGTCGTCGTTACCGGGGATGATGTAGTCAACACCTTCGGGGCTGCTGTTGGTATCGACCACGCCGATGACCGGAATGCCCAGCTTGTTGGCTTCGGTGATGGCGATGCGCTCATGATCGACGTCGATCACGAACATGGCGTCCGGCAGGCCGCCCATGTCCTTGATGCCGCCCAGGCTGCGCTCCAGCTTTTCCAGATCGCGAGAACGCATCAGCGCCTCTTTCTTGGTCAGCTTGGCAAAGGTGCCGTCCTGGGACTGGGTTTCCAGCTCGCGCAGGCGCTTGATGGAGGCACGAATGGTCTTGTAGTTGGTCAGCATGCCGCCCAGCCAGCGGTGGTCGACGTAGGGCATGCCGCAACGGGTAGCCTCCTCGCGGACCAGCTTGCCGGCAGAACGCTTGGTGCCGACGAACAGGATCTTGTTCTTGCCCGTTGCCAGCTTCTCGACGAAGCTCAGGGCTTCGTTGAACATCGGCAGGGTCTTTTCCAGGTTGATGATGTGGATCTTGTTGCGCGCGCCGAAGATGTACTTGCCCATCTTCGGGTTCCAGTAACGGGTCTGGTGGCCGAAGTGGCAGCCAGCCTTCAGCATGTCGCGCATGTTGACTTGGGACATTTCAATTCCTCGATCGAATCGGGTTAGGCCTCCACGCATCCCGATATCCAACCCTTGCGGGCACCCAGGATACCGTGCCGATACGTGTGTGGGGTTTGGTGCTCGCGAACGACAGGTCCGTCGAGCGGCGCGTTTTATAGCACAAAAGCCGGCTGCAGGCTACCGACAGGCCGGCAATCCACCCCTCTCGCCGCACGGCGCCCACGCGATTTGGTTTATCATCGCGCCTTCCGAACGAATGCCCCGCGCCTCAGGCGCCGAGAGAGAATCCGCATGACCGTCACCATCAAGACGCCCGAAGAAATCGAGAAAATGCGCACGGCCGGCCGCCTGGCCGCCGAGGTGCTGGAAATGATCGGTGAACACGTCAAGCCGGGCGTCACCACCGAGGAGCTGGACCGCATCTGTCACGACTATATCGTCGAGGTGCAGCACGCCACTCCCGCCCCGCTCAACTACAAGGGCTTTCCCAAGTCGATCTGCACGTCGGTCAATCATGTGGTCTGCCACGGCATCCCCAACGACAAGCCACTGAAGGACGGCGACATCGTCAACCTCGACATCACCGTGATCAAGGACGGCTACCACGGCGACACCAGCATGATGTTCCTGGTCGGCGACACCCCGGAGTGGGCGAAGCGCCTGTGCCAGGTGACCCAAGAGTGCCTGTATAAAGGCATCAAACTGGTACGCCCGGGCGCCTACCTGGGCGACATCGGCGAGGCGATCCAGAAGCATGCCGAGAAGAACGGCTTCTCGGTGGTCCGCGAATACTGCGGCCACGGCATCGGTGCGGTGTTCCACGAAGAACCCCAAGTGCTCCACTACGGCCGCGCCGGCACCGGCCTCGAGCTCAAGGAAGGCATGACCTTCACCATCGAGCCGATGATCAACCAGGGCCGCGCGGAAACCCGCCTGCTCGGCGACGGCTGGACGGCCATCACCAAGGACCGCAAGCTGTCTGCCCAGTGGGAGCACACCCTGCTGGTCACCGCCGACGGCTACGAGATCCTCACCCTGCGCCGCGACGAAACCATCGCCCGCACGCCGCGCTGAGCCACACGCCCCCGAATATCCGACCGCAGTAGAAAGGTGACGCCATGCCGCAGGTGGACCCCGATTTGTTCGACCCCGGGCAGTTCCAGGCCGAACTGGCCCTCAAGTCCAGCCCCATCGCCGCCTTCAAGAAGGCGCTGCGGCGCGCCCGGGAAGTGCTCGATGCGCGCTTTCGGGAGGGCCGCGACATCCGCCGGCTGATCGAGGACCGCGCCTGGTTCGTCGATCAGATTCTCGCCCTGGCCTGGAACCGTTTCGACTGGAGCGAGGATGCCGACATCGCGCTGATCGCCGTCGGCGGCTACGGCCGTGGCGAACTGCACCCCTACTCGGACATCGACCTGCTGATCCTGATGGACGGCGCCGATCACGAGGTGTTCCGCGAACCGATCGAGGGCTTTCTGACCCTGCTCTGGGACATCGGCCTGGAGGTCGGGCAGAGCGTGCGCTCGCTGAGCGAATGCGCCGAGGAGGCGCAGGCCGACCTGACGGTGATCAGCAACCTGATGGAGAGCCGCACCCTCGCCGGCCCCGAGCACCTGCGCGAGCGCATGCTGGAAGTCACCAGCACGCAGCGGATGTGGCCGAGCCGGGCTTTCTTCCTCGCCAAGCGCGACGAACAGAAGGCCCGCCACGCCCGCTACAACGACACCGAATACAACCTCGAGCCCAACGTCAAGGGCTCGCCCGGTGGCCTGCGCGACATCCAGACCATTCTCTGGATCGCCCGCCGCCAGTTCGGCACCATCAACCTGCACGCCATGGTCGGCCAGGGCTTCCTGCTGGAAAGCGAATACACCCTGCTCGCCGCCTCCCAGGAGTTCCTCTGGAAGGTGCGCTACGCCCTGCACATGCTCGCCGGACGCGCCGAGGACCGCCTGCTGTTCGACCTGCAGCGGCAGATCGCCGGCCTGCTCGGCTACGAGGACAGCGACGCCAAGCTCGCGGTCGAACGCTTCATGCAGAAGTACTATCGGGTGGTGATGGGCATCGCCGAGCTGACCGAACTGGTCTTCCAGCACTTCGAGGAAGTCATCCTGCCGGACGACAGCGCCGGACGGGTCGAGCCGCTGAACGAACGCTTCCAGATACGCGACGGCTTTCTGGAAGCCACCCATGAGAAGATCTTCCAGGAAACCCCTGCTGCCCTCCTGGAGATCTTCGTGCTGCTGGCCCGGCACCCGGAGCTCCGCGGCGTGCGCGCCGACACCATCCGCTTGTTGCGCGATCACCGTTATCTGATCGACGACGCCTTCCGCCGCGATCCCCACAATACCGGCCTGTTCATCGAGCTGTTCAAGAGCCGCCAGGGCATCCACCGCAACCTGCGGCGCATGAACCGCTACGGCATCCTGGGCCGCTACCTGCCGGAGTTCGGCCACATCGTCGGGCAGATGCAGCACGACCTGTTCCACATCTACACGGTTGATGCCCACACCCTGAACCTGATCAAGAACCTGCGCAAACTCTTCTGGCCGGAGCTGGCGGAGAAATACCCGCTGGCCAGCAAGCTGATCGAAAAGCTGCCCAAGCCCGAGCTGGTCTATCTAGCCGGGCTCTACCACGACATCGGCAAGGGCCGCGGCGGCGACCATTCGGAACTCGGCGCCGCCGACGCCCTGGCCTTCTGCCAACGCCATCAGTTGCCGGCGGGGGACACCCAGCTGGTCGTCTGGCTGGTGCGCAACCACCTGCTGATGTCCACCACCGCGCAGCGCAAGGACCTCTCCGACCCGCAGGTGATCTTCGACTTCGCCCAGAAGGTCCGCGACCAGACCTACCTGGACTACCTCTACGTGCTGACCGTGGCGGACATCAACGCCACCAACCCGACGCTCTGGAACTCCTGGCGGGCCAGCCTGCTGCGCCAGCTCTACACTGAGACCAAGCACGCCCTGCGCCGCGGCCTGGAGCAGCCGGTCGGTCGCGAGGAGCAGATCCGCCAGACGCAGAACGCCGCGCTGGACATCCTGGTGCGCAGCGGCACCGACCCCGACGACGCCGAACACCTGTGGACGCAGCTGGGCGACGACTACTTCCTGCGCCACACCTCCAACGACATCGCCTGGCACACCGAGGCGATCCTCCAGCACCCGAGCAGCGGCGGGCCGCTGGTGCTGATCAAGGAAACCACCCAGCGCGAATTCGAGGGCGCCACCCAGATCTTCATCTACGCGCCGGACCAGCACGACTTCTTCGCCGTGACCGTGGCCGCCATGGACCAGCTCAACCTGAGCATCCACGACGCCCGCGTCATCACCTCGACCAGCCAGTTCACCCTCGACACCTACATCGTGCTCGACGCCGACGGCGGCTCGATCGGCGACAACCCGGCGCGCATCCACGAGATCCGCCAGGGGCTGGTGGAGGCCCTGCGCAATCCGGCCGACTACCCGACCATCATCCAGCGCCGCGTACCGCGCCAGCTCAAGCACTTCGCCTTCGCGCCGCAGGTCACCATCCACAACGACGCCCTGCGCCCGGTGACCATCCTCGAGATCATCGCCCCGGACCGCCCCGGCCTCTTGGCACGGCTCGGCAAGATCTTCCTGGACTTCGACCTGTCGCTGCAGAACGCCAAGATTGCCACCCTCGGCGAGCGGGTCGAGGACGTGTTCTTCGTCACCGATGCCCACAACCAGCCGTTGTCCGATCCGGAGCTCTGCGCCCGCCTGCAACTGGCGATCGTCGAGCAGCTGGCCGACGGCAACAGCCACATCCAGCCGAGCTGGATCAGCATCTGAACCTTGAACAGGGCGGCGCCCGTCCCCAACCGCGGACGGGCCGCCTGCCTGCGGTCACCAGGAAAGCCCCATGAACGACGCCCTGAACCTGCTGCAACCCTACCCCTTCGAGAAGCTCCGCGTGCTGCTCGCCGGCGTGCAGCCGCCGGCCGGCAAGAAGGCCATCGCCCTGTCCATCGGCGAACCCAAGCACCGCTCGCCGAGCTTCGTCGCCGAGGCCCTGAGCGCCAATCTCGAACAGCTCGCGGTCTATCCCACCACCCTCGGCCTGCCGGCGCTGCGCGAGGCCGTCGTCCACTGGTGCGAACGGCGCTTCCGGGTGCCGACCGGCTGGTTGGACCCGGCACGCCACGTGCTGCCGGTCAACGGCACCCGCGAGGCGCTGTTCGCCTTCACCCAGACCGTGGTGAACCGTGAAAGCAACGGCCTGGTGGTCAGCCCCAACCCCTTCTACCAGATCTACGAAGGCGCGGCCCTGCTCGCCGGCGCTGCGCCGCACTACCTGCCGTGCCTTGAGGAAAACGGCTTCAATCCCGACTTCGACGCGGTGCCGGCCGAGGTCTGGCAGCGCTGCCAAGTGCTGTTCCTCTGCTCGCCGGGCAACCCCACCGGCGCCCTGGTGCCGCTGGAAACCCTGAAGAGGCTGATCGCCCTGGCCGACGAGCACGACTTCGTGATCGCCGCCGACGAGTGCTACAGCGAGCTGTACTTCGACGAGCAGAACCCGCCGCCCGGCCTGCTGACCGCCTGTGCCGAGCTGGGCCGCAGCGATTTTTCCCGCTGCGTGGTGTTCCACAGCCTGTCCAAGCGCTCCAACCTGCCGGGCCTGCGCTCGGGCTTCGTCGCCGGCGACGCCGAGATCCTCAAGAGCTTCCTGCTCTACCGCACCTACCACGGCTGCGCCATGTCGGTGCCGACCCAGCTGGCCAGCATCGCCGCCTGGAACGACGAGGTCCACGTGCGCGCCAACCGCGTGCTGTACCGGGAGAAGTTCGACGCGGTGCTGGGCATCCTGCAGCCGGTGCTCGACGTCAAGCGCCCGGACGGCAGCTTCTACCTGTGGCCGCGCACCCCGACGGACGACCCGACCTTCACCCGCGAGCTGTTCGCCCGCGAGCACGTGACCGTGGTGCCGGGCAGCTACCTGTCGCGCAGCGTGGACGGCCTCAACCCCGGTGCCGGTCGCGTGCGCATGGCCCTGGTCGCGCCGCTGGCCGAGTGCGTGGAAGCCGCCGAGCGCATCCGCGAGTTCGTCCGCGCCGGCTGACTCCGACAGGCGGCGCGCACCCGGCGCGCCGCCCCCGCCCCTCAACTGCGGTGCAGCCGCGCCTCGTTGATGTCCAGCTCGCGCAGGATCTCGCCGAGCAGGTCGTCGTCGACCTGATGGCGATGCCGCAGGCGGTACAGTTCCAGACGCTGGGAACGCAGCGCCTGCAGACGCAGGCGCTGCTCCAGCGCATCCATCTGGCGCAGCCGCATCCGCGTCTCTCCCGAGCCGTCGCGTTCCAGCTGCTGGCGGTATTCGGCCATGATCTTGGCCTTGACCTCGGCCGCCAGCGCCATCCCCTCGGGGCTCAGGCCGGGCTCGTCGCTCTGCGCCTCCAGGGCACGGATCGCCGCCTCGACGGTCTTCACCCGGTTGCGCCGCAGCTCCTGCTCGCGCGCCTCCTGGTTGTCCGCCGGCAGGCCGTGCAGCAGCAGCGGCAGGCCGAGAGTGGCGACCAGCAGCGAGAGCAGGATCACCCCGGCGGCGATGAAGATCAGCAGGTCGCGCTGCGGAAAGGCCTCGCCGTTGCCCAGCAGCAAGGGTAACGACAGCACGCCGGCCAGGGTCACCGCACCGCGTACCCCGCTCAGGGTGAGCAGCGCGGCCAGGCGCAGCGACGATTGCCCGTCGAAGCTGCTCGGCAGACCGCGCCAGCGGCGCAGCGCGCCGGACACCAGCCAGTAGAGCCAGGTCCAGACGAAACGCAGCACGATCAGCGCCAGGTATACCTGGCCCACGTAGAGCGCCAGCTGTTCGGCGCTCGCCCAGAACGGCTCGCCCTCCTCCAGCGAGGCCTTGACGATGTCCGGCAGCTGCAGGCCGAGGAGCAGGAAGATCAACCCGTTGAAGGTGAACTCCAGCAGCGCCCAGACGCTGCGGTTGAGCAGCCGCGTGGTGGTCTGCCGCGGCAGCAGGTCGAGACGACTCTGCATCATGCCCGCCGCCACCGCCGAGAGAATCCCGGAGACGCCCAGGTGCTCGGCCGCCACATAGGCGGCGAACGGCAGCAGCAGCATGAACATCACATGCGGTGCCGGCTCCTCCCAGCCGAGGCCGATCATCCAGGCGCGGAAACGCCCCAGCGCGTAGCTCAGCGCGACCCCGACCGCCAGCCCGCCGAGGGCCACCACGGCGAAATCCAGACTGGCCTCGACGGGCGAGAAGGCTCCGGTCAGCACGGCGGCCACGGCGAACTTGAAGGCCACCAGACCGGAAGCGTCGTTCATCAGCGCCTCGCCCTGGAGGATGTTCATCAAGGTGCGCGGCAGGCGGCCGTGGACGATCGCCGACACCGCCACGGCGTCGGTGGGCGACAGCACCGCCGCCAGGGCGAAGGCCGCCGCCAGCGGAATGCCTGGAAACAGCAAGTGGATCAGCCAACCGGCGCCGAGCACGGTGAACAGCACCAGGCCGAAGGCCAGGAGCAGGATCGGCGTGCGCAGCCGCCAGAACTCGCCCTTGGGCATCCGCCAGCCGTCGACGAACAGCAGGGGCGGAATGAACAGCAGCAGGAACAGCTCGGGATCGAGCCGCACGTGCAGACCGAAACCCGGCAGCGCCAGCAGCGCGCCGATGGCGATCTGGATGAGCGGCAGCGGAACGGGGATGAACTGCGCAGTGATGCGCGTGCCGCCGACGACCAGCAGCATGATCAGGATGGTGTAGAGAAGTTGCATACGCGGGAAGGAGCAGCCGGGAAGAGCTCCCAGTCTACTCCCTCAAGCGAAGCGGCAAACCTCGCGAAGGTCGAGGTGAAAATCTTTTCGAGTCAGCGACGCGGCACCTGCCGCAGGACAGCGCCGAACGCCAGCATGTGCTGCTGCTTGATGCTGACCCGATACGCCTTCATCTCCTCCCACACGCCTTGCCAGCCGTCCAGCTCGATACCCTCCAGATGAGCGGACTGCCGGGATTGGCGGACGAAGTGCTCGCGGCTGCCCTTCTCCAGCAGGCGCTCGTCCAGTGCCGGCGCCAGCAGGGTATCGGCACGCGGCAGGCTGGCAGCGATGCTCAGGCCGGCCGGGTCGTAATCCGCGAAGACGGTGACCTCGCAGCGCTCCGGCAGCGCCGTCAGCAAGCGGCGCGCGCCGCGGGCGAGGCCGCCATGGCCGCGGTAGAGGACCAGGCTGTCGGTCAGCCCGACCGGGGCCGGATAGGCGTGCCAGTCGTCGAAACTGTCGAGGTTCTCGATCACCACGACCGAGGCGACGGCCCCAAGGTCCAGGCTCTCCAGCGGCACGCGCAGACTCAATTCCGGGCCCAGTGACGGAAGCGGCGCAGGCAGGCGCCCCTTGGCCAGTACGTGCCGGTCGTCGGGACGCTGGCGAGCGATCTTTTCGTCGACGGTCCGGGCGGCCACCTCCCGGCGCGAGCCGTCCGGAATCCCCTCCAGCGGGTCGAAGCCCCATGCGCGCCGGGCCAGCTCCCGGAGTACCTCCCGCTGTTCCCGGTTGAAATGCAGCCAGTTGCCCAGCGCCTCGCCCACCTCGAAGGCCGCGTAAATCGGCCTCCAGGTCGAACTCAGCTCGACCCGGTCGAGGCGCTCGCGCAGCAGGCGATGGACGGCCTGCATGTGCCTCCGGCTTAGGCCAGCCACAGCCGCACGTCCCGCACGATGAAGTTGCCCGAATAGACCGGATGCGGCTCGCCGATGGGGTCCAGCTCGAAATGGCGCTTCTGCTCCTCCGGCAGCCCCTCGTAACCGCCGATCACCTGGTACAGCCAGCTTTCCGCCTCCCACGGCAGGTCGTGCTGCGCCCGGTACTCCAGGGCCGAGAGCCGCTCGCCGCTGTCGATGACCCGACAGAAGTAGGCCTCGACGGCCGCGCGGATGGGACTGGCGACGACCTCGAAGTCCTCGTGCGCGCCGAGCACGAACTCGCCGGCCTCGCCCGGCGCCTGGCTCAGGCGCTCGGCCGGCTGCAGGCTGCGCGCCTGGGCCACCAGGGCGAGCAGGACCTCTTCCTGCAGCGGGTTGTGGACGTCCGCCGCGGCCGGGGCGAGGATCGCCGAAGCCAGGTTGAACAACTGCGGCACCTGCGGCTGGACGGCGTGGTTGCCCACCCGATAGTCGGGCTGCTGCTCCATGTGCAGCAGCCAGCCCTTGAGCAGGCGGGTGCGGCCGCGGATCTGGCGAAAGCGCCCGAGCAGTTCGAGCAGACGGCCTTGGACGACGCTCAACTCCTGGGAACAGGCGCTGACCGTGCGCTGCAGGCTGGTGACCAGCAGACGGCGCAGCTCGCGCAGATCGCCGGCGGTCTCGGCCAGCTCCTCGAAGCTGATCAGCTCCAGCCCGGCGAGCAGCTCGCTCACCTGGGCCTGGGCCAGCTCGTTCTCGCGGATCTTGGCATTGAGGGTGCCGACATAGCCGAACTCGTTGTTGATCCGGCTCCACAGCACGCGGATGCCGTGGCCCAGCGTCTCGCCGAAGGCGTAGACGTGCTCGCGCAGCTCGCCCAGGTAGGCATCGGCGGCCGCGTAGTCGCCCTGGTGGCGCGCCTCCTTGTAGTGGGCGGCGAGGGTCTTGAAGGTGGCCAGGGCGGAGCCGGTGTTGGCGTCGATCTGCCGGTTGCGGTCGTCGCGCAGGGCCTCCTCCAGCAGCGCGCGCACCGCCCGGCGCAGGTGCAGGTCGGCGCCGGGCTCGGGCCGGTAGAGGATGCCCTCCTTGACCAGCCGCTCCTCGACCGCCGGCTCCAGCGCCTGGTCCGCCACCGAGCCGGCCAGGTAGGCGTCCATGATCGGCTCGGCATGGCGGCCCAGCAGGCGCAGGAAGCGCACCCCCGCCTGATGCAGGTTGCTGCCGCTCATAGCAGCGAACCCTGGCCGGCGCCTTCCGCGCGGCCCTCGAGGTCGAGGCCCTCGCTTTCGTCGATGAAACGGATCACCTCGTACAGGTAGTCGAGCTTGCCGGTGCCCAGGTAGATCTGCTTGTCCGGGTTGGGACGCACCAGGTAGCCCAGCTCGCAGAGCTTCTTGAACACTTGCTTGATCTGCCCGTCAACGCTGGCGCTGGTCGAGCCGAACAGCCGGTAGTGGCTGATCCGCGCCAGTTGCTCGCGGAACGCCGGGGTGTCCTCGACGATGCTCTGCAGCTCGTTGAGACGCAGCGCGCTGCCCTCGGTGAGCGGCGCATCCTGGGCGCCGGCCTCCTGGACCAGCACCAGCCACTCCACCAGCGGGGAGAGCGCGGCGCAGACGTCGCGGAACTGCTGGCCGATCACCCCGCGCTCGTCCTCGCCGAGCTGCCGGTAGGCGCAGAAGAACACGTCGCCCTCGCCGGAGCCGCCGACGGCGGCGACCCTGCGGTTGAGGGTGGCCAGGTAGTCATCGACCTGCTCGCGATTGGCCGGCGTCTTCAGGAAGCGCCAGGCGTCCTCGTCGCTGGTACGGCAGATGAACTCGCCCCTGAGCAGGCGTTCGATCACTTGTCCCCTGGTCGAGAGCATTTACGCCACCTCCCCGTTCTTCAGGCTTTTCAGACGCTCGGCGATGACATCCAGGCGCGGCTTGACCACCTGCAACTGGCGGGTCTGCTTGTTGACGATGTAGCGGTTGGCGAACAGCGACAGCACCTCGGAGTCCGGGTTGGGGAAGGCGCCGAGGATGCGGATGTTGTTGTTGCTGCAGGCCTCGAAGATCTTCTTCACGTTGTTGTGGTGCAGGGTGCCCAGCTCGTCGATCGGCCAGTGGACGACGGCCGGCGCCGCGCCGCGCAGCAGGCGGGTGAAGGCCAAGAGGAACTTGCAGAGGATCAGATAGGCCATGCCGTGGCTGGACGACTCGTTGAGCTGGCGGTCGGTGCGGATCACCAGGTCGCTGTTGCCTTCGCGCAGGCGCAGCTCGATCTCCAGCAGCCCGGCGATGCCGCCGCCGAGCGCCGAGCGGCCGATGATGTCCAGCGTCCGGCGCATGCTGGCGGTGTAGTCCTCGCCGGGCAGTTCGCTGTAGCCGTCCTCGCGCCAGGTGCGGAAGGCCTTGATGAAGGCCTTGAGCTCCGGCCAGAACTCCAGCTCGCCGATCCGCGAACGGATGCGCACCGCCGAGTCGGAGACGCCGTCGAGGAACAGCTCCTCGCTGACCTCGCGGGTGATCCGCGCGCTCTGCGTGTCGATCTTGCGGTCGATGTCGGCGAGCACCTCGTAGTAGTGATTGAGTTCGATGCCGAAGTTCTTGCCCAGATCGCGCAGCACGGCGATCTTCTGCGGCACCAGGGTGTTGAGCAGTTCCGCCAGGTGCGGCACCAGGCGGCGGTAGTCGAGGGTCGGGATGCCGCGCTCGCCGACCAGGGTGCATTCGGCGCGGCTGCGCTCCCAGGTCTCCGCCAGGCCGGAACCGGACTGCCCGGCGATCAGGCCGTCGAAGCGCTCGACGTGGGCCTTGACGGCGACGAGTTGCCGCTCGCGGGCCTGCAGCAGCTCCTCGCCGAGGCGCAGGCGCTCGTCCAGCTCGCCTTCGGCGAGGCTGCCCTCGCGCGGCAGCTTCAGTTCGCCCAGGCGGCGCAGCAGCACCCTGACGCGGCCCAGCGCCTCGTCGAGCTGCCCCTTGAGCTGCAGAGCCTGCCGGCGGAGCTCCTCCAGCTGGCTGCGTTCGGCCTTGTAGGCGGCGCTGGCGCTGCCCAGCCGCTGTTCGAGATCGGCGGCCAGGTCGCGGCTGTCGCCCAACTGGCCCTGCAGCTTGGGTTTGCGCACCAGCCAGCTGTGCCGGTACCACTCGTCGTAGCGCAGCACCTCGGCGCGGCGCTGCTCGGTGCGGACGATCCGCTCGCCGAGCGTCTTCATCTGGCGCTTGAGCTCGACGATGGCGTTCTCGTCGACGCCGCGCGACTTCAGCTCGGCCCTGTACCAGCGCTCGCACTCGTCCAGCTCGGCCTGGGCGCCGGCGCGGCGCGCCTCGGCGGCGGCCTTGAGCTGGCGGATCTGGTTGTCCAGGCTGCCGAGCACCTGCTGCCAGTGCGCCGAGGTTTCCAGGCGCTCCTCGCCGTAGCGGCTTTTCAGCCCGTCCAGCCAGGCGTCGCGCTCGGCGGCCAGTTGCTTGAGCGCGCCATCCAGCTCGACCAGTTGCCGGCGTGCCTGGCTGCGCCGCTCGGCCACCGCGGCGTCCAGCCGATCCTTCTGGGCGCGGCGCTCCTCCTTGAGGCGCTGGCGGTCGTCGCGGCGGTTCTGCGCCTCGCTGCGCGCCACCACCAGTTGCCGCTGCAGCGCCTCCAGCGCGTCGTTGGCCTCGACCAGCCGGGCCTCGGCCTCCTTCTGCTGGTTCTCGGCATCCTGCAGGGCGTCCTGGGCGAGTTGCAGGCGCTGGCGCAGCTCGGCCTCGCTGGCGGCGTATTCGGGGATTTCGAGGGCGGCCAGGTCCAGATGCACGCCGAACAGGCTGTCCTCGCCGTCGCCGGCCAGCGCCGGCTTGAGATTGGCGCGTTTGAGCAGCTCCGGATGGATGACCTTGCCGAGCCGGCTCTCCCAGCCCGGCTGCTCGCGGCGCAGGAACTCCAGCAGGGTGTGCTGGCCGGGATAGAGCATCAGCTCGATCTCGTCGAGCCGCTCCTGGCGCTCGACCAGCCGCCGTGCGCCCAGCGTGAAGGCGCCGTGGGCTTCCTCGCGGCGGGCGCGCAGGCCGCGCTCCTGGATTTCCAGCTGGCGAACCTGGGCCTCGGCGGCCTCGACCTTCTCGTCGGCCTCTTCCAGGCGGCGGTCGAGGATCGCCAGGGCGAGGTTCTCCTCCTCGCTGTAGCCGAGGCTCCGGCTCTGCTGGTCGAGGCGCTCGCGCTCGAGCCTGCGCTCGTACTCGCGGCGGCTGAAGTCTTCCAGCCCCTCCTGGCGGCGGGCGGCGAAAGCGCTTTCGAGGGCGTGCAGCGCCTCGTCCTGGCGGGCCTTGCGCTCGTCGCGCTCCTCGCGCAGGGCTTCCTCCTGGCCGCGCAGTTGCTCCAGCGCCGCCTCGCGCTGGTCCTTGATCGCCTGCTGACGCTCCAGCCAGTCGCGTTCGACGTCCTGGTGCTGGCTGGTGAACAAGCGGTGGCGGGCATCGAGGTTGGCCATCTCGTCGCGCCAGGCGCCGACCTGCTCGAGATCGGCCTTAGCCTGCTCGATGTCGGCGTCCAGGTAATCCTGGTACTGCCGCTCGATCTGCTCCAGCTCGTCCTCGATGCGCCCGATGTCGCCGCGGGCAGCGGACAGCTCCTGGTTGAGCGCGTCGCGCCGGTCCTTCCAGCGCTCCTCCAGCTGGCGGAGCTGGAAGCCGCTCTGTTCGATCGATGCCTCGGTCTCTTCCTGGGCCTGGAACAGGCGCGGCTCGTCGGCCTGGTAGCCGAGCAACAGGCCGGCCAGACGCAGCTCGCCGCCCAGCAGGTCCTGATACTCGCGCTCCAGGCGCTCGAACTCCGGGCGGATGGCGTTGAAGCCCTGGATCAGGCGGCTGTCGCGAATCCAGTCCTCGACCCGCTGCAGGTTGAGGTGGGTGGCCGGCGGACTGACGCCGTCCTCCTCGAGGATGGCGGCGACCATCGACTTGATGGTCTCCATCTTGCCCTCCGGGAATGCACGGCGCGCGCCAGCTTCTCGATGTGGCGCAGGGAGTGCTCGGGGTCGCAGAGCGAGAACTGCCGGGCGAAAGCACGCAGCTCGGCGCGCTGACCGTCGGCGGCGAGCAGGCTGCGGTCGTTCTGGACGATGGCGCGGAACTGGGTGGTGTTGATCAGCCGGGTGGTGTTGACGCCGGCCTGCCGGAAGCGCCGCCCCAGCTCCTCCATGCTCAGGCAGGCGATGGCGTCGCCCTGGCGGCTCTTCACGTAGTCGTCCAGCTCGAAGCCCTTCTGCACCAGGCGGTAGGCCACCCCCCGACCGTCGCTGGCGGCGGCCAGCACCGCCTGGCAGAGCTGGCCGTCCATGCGCTGGTATTCGTAGACGATGAAGCTCTGCTCGGTCGGCAGGTACCAGCGCTCGAAGCTGTCGCGGGTGGCCGGCACCACGCGGCTCGGGTACTCACCGTAGAACACCGGCACCAGCCGCTGCAGGGTGGTCTTGCCGGAGGCGTTGGTGCCGCAGATGTTGGTGTGGTCGTCGACGACCAGCTCCACCACGCCCTGGAGGTGGGTGTTGATCAGAATGATGCGGTTCAGGCTGGGCATGCGGGTCCTTGAGAAAACGGTGATGGCGGCAGCCGAAAGGGGGCGGGCAGTGTAGCGCCTGACGGGGATTCGCGCAGAGGCGGCCCTCGCCCGCAACGCCGCCGGTTCGACACGGCCCCGAAACAATCCGTTCGGATTCAATCTGCCGCCGGCCGGGGTTCGGCGTGGCATAATTCCCGACCATCCTCCCGACCACACGATACCCAGATGACAGACGGAACCCCGGTTCTCTACGGCATCAAGGCCTGCGACACCATGAAGAAGGCCCGCGCCTGGCTCGACGCGCATGGCGTCGTCTACCGCTTCCACGACTACAAGAGCGCCGGCATCGACCGCGCGCGCCTGGAGAAGTGGTGCGCCGAGCACGGCTGGCAGGTCGTGCTCAATCGCGCCGGCACCACCTTCCGCAAACTGGATGACACACAGAAGGCCGATCTTGATCAGGCCAGGGCCATCGAGCTGATGCTCGCCCAGCCGTCGATGATCAAGCGCCCGGTGCTCGACCTCGGCGCCCGCAGTCTGGTCGGCTTCAAGCCGGACCTCTATTCCGCCGCGCTGGCCTGAGGCCGGCGCCTTCACGAATCAGCAACAAGGAACACCCGCATGTCCACTACCCTGTTCAGCCTGGCCTTCGGCGTCGGCACCCAGAACCGCCAGGGCGCCTGGCTGGAAGTCTTCTACGCCCTGCCGCTGCTCGCGCCGGCCGCCGAACTGGTCGCCGCGGTCGCGCCGATCCTCGGCTACGCAGGCGGCAACCAGGCGATCGCCCTCGACACCGACCAGGCCGCCGAACTGTCCAAGGCGCTGAAGGGCATCGACCCGGCGCAGTCCGCCCTGCTCACCCGCCTGGCCGAAGCCCAGAAGCCGCTGGTCGCCACCCTGCTGGCCGAGGACGCCGCCCTGACCTCCACCCCGGAGGCCTACCTCAAGCTGCACCTGCTCTCCCACCGGCTGGTCAAGCCGCACGGGCAGAACCTTGCCGGGATTTTCCCGCTGCTGCCCAACGTGGCCTGGACCAGCCAGGGCGCCATCGACCTCGCCGAACTGCCGGCCCGCCAGCTGGAAGCGCGCCTGAAGGGCGAGCTGCTGGAGGTCTTCTCGGTGGACAAGTTCCCGAAGATGACCGACTACGTGGTGCCGTCCGGCGTGCGCATCGCCGACAGCGCGCGGATCCGCCTGGGCGCCTACATCGGCGAGGGCACCACGGTGATGCACGAGGGCTTCGTCAACTTCAACGCCGGCACCGCAGGTCCGGGGATGATCGAAGGCCGCGTCTCGGCCGGGGTGTTCGTCGGCAAGGGCTCGGACCTGGGCGGCGGCTGCTCGACCATGGGCACCCTGTCCGGCGGCGGCAACATCGTGATCTCCGTGGGCGAAGGCTGCCTGATCGGCGCCAACGCCGGCATCGGCATCCCGCTGGGCGACCGCAACACCGTGGAATCCGGCCTCTACGTCACCGCCGGCACCAAGGTCAACCTGCTCGACGAGCAGAACCAGCTGGTCAGGGTGGTCAAGGCCCGCGACCTGGCCGGCCAGCCGGACCTGCTGTTCCGCCGCAACTCGCAGACCGGCGCGGTGGAGTGCAAGACCCACAAGTCGGCCATCGAGCTGAACGAGGCGCTGCACGCCCACAACTGATCGCCGCGTCCGAACGTAGGAGCCGGCTTGCTGGCGATGTGCCCGAACGGCCTGGATCGCGGGCAGGCTCGCTCCTACACTGGACTGCGTCACTCCGAACAGTGATCGCCGGCGATTTTGCCGATTTCCTTCATCATCACAGCAGCGCCGACCATGTCCCTTCCCTCTCCCTGGCGCGCCGACTTCCCGGCCTTCGCCGCCTTCGCCCGGGACGGCCAGACCTACCTGGACAGCGCCGCCACCGCGCAGAAACCGCAGGCGGTGCTGGACGCCCTGCTCAGCTACTACACCGGCGGCGCGGCCAACGTGCACCGCGCCCAGCACGCCCCCGGCGAACGCGCCACGCGCGCCTTCGAGGAGGCGCGGGCCAAGGTCGCCGCCTGGCTGAACGCCGCCAGCGCCGGCCAGATCGTCTTCACCCGCGGCGCCACCGAGTCGATCAACCTGCTCGCCTACGGCCTCGAACACCTGTTCCGCGAAGGCGAGCAGATCGCCGTCGGCGCCCTGGAGCACCACGCCAACCTGCTGCCCTGGCAGCAGCTGGCGCAGCGCCGCGGCCTGGAGCTGGTGGTGCTGCCGCTGGATGGCGCCGGCGACATCGACCTAGGGCAGGCCGCACGGCTGATCGGCCCGCGCACCCGGCTGCTCGCCGTCAGCCAGCTGTCCAACGTGCTCGGCCGCTGGCAGCCGCTCGAAGCGCTGCTCGCCCTGGCCCGCGCCCAAGGCGCGCTGAGCGTGGTCGACGGCGCCCAGGGCGCGGTCCACGGCCGCCACGACCTGCAAGCGCTGGCCTGCGACTTCTACGTGTTCTCCGCGCACAAGCTCTACGGCCCGGAGGGCCTCGGCGTGCTCTACGGCCGCCCGCAGGCCCTGGAGCGCCTCCGTCACTGGCAGTTCGGCGGCGAGATGGTCCAGCAGGCCGACTACCACGCCGCGCACTTCCGCCCGGCGCCGCTGGGTTTCGAGGCCGGCACCCCGGCGATCGGTGCGGCCATCGCCTTCGGCGCCGCGCTGGATTACCTGCAGAGCCTGGACGGCGCGGCGGTCGCCGCCCACGAGGCGGCCCTGCACGCGCGCCTGCTCGCCGGGCTGCGCGCCGTCGACGGCCTGCGCCTGCTCGCCGAGCCGCACACCGCGCTGGCCAGCTTCGTGATCGAAGGCGTGCACAACGCCGACCTGTCCCACCTGCTCGCCGAACAGGGCATCGCCGTGCGCGCCGGCCAGCACTGCGCCATGCCGCTGCTGCGCCGCCTCGGTCTGCCCGGCGCGCTGCGCGTGTCGCTCGGCCTGTACAGCGACGGGAACGATCTGGAGCGCTTCTTCGCCGCCCTTCGACATGCCCTGGAGCTGCTGCGATGAACCTGCCCGCCGCCGCCTGCGAGGCTCTGGAGGCCTTCGCCCAGTGCCCCGGCTGGGAACAGCGCGCACGCCTGCTGCTGCAGTGGGGCGAACGCCTGGAGCCGCTGGGCGAGGCAGATCGCTGCGAGTCCCATCGGGTACAGGGCTGCGAGAGCCAGGTCTGGCTGCTCGGCGAACAGCGGGACGGCCGCTGGCATTTCCGCGCCGGCAGCGATGCGCGCCTGCTGCGCGGCCTGCTGGCGCTGCTGCTGGCGCGGGTCGACGGACTGACGGCGAAAGAGCTGCAGGCGGTGGATACGGCCGACTGGTTCGCCCGCCTCGGCCTGTCGCGCCAGCTCTCGCCGTCGCGCAGCAACGGCCTGAACGCCGTGTTGCAGCGGATGCGCGAGCTGGCCGGCCAGGATAGGGCCTGTTGACACTACTTCACGAACCGCGTTGCTGCGCCAAATGGCGCCAAGCTAGGCGGCGTTCCCTTGCCAAGTCCCGCAACGACGCATGGCGCCATTTGCCGCGCAACCCGAAGGGACGGGCCTGTTTTTGCGCGATGTGTCGTTGCTCGACGGCTCATTTGGAACGACCAAACTTCGCGTCTCGCGCCTAGCCTCGCGCAAAAACGGGCTCCGTCGCGGCCGTGTAGTAGTCTCAACAGGCCCTATGGTTTCCTCTCCAGCCGGCCGGTCGCCTCCAGCCAGCGGGCGGCATCCTGCTCCAGCCACAGGCGCGCCGGCGCGGCGTCGCGCACCCGGGCGTCGAGGAAGGCCAGGCTGAGGCTCAGCAGGCTGGCCATCCGGCGCGGATCGACGCGCTCCTCCATGCCCTGGCCATGCCCCAGCCGGCCGCCCCCGGCCGGGCCGCCCCCCTTGCCGCCGGGACGGCCGCCGCGCCCGCCTCGCTCGCCGCCACCGCCTCCGGGGCCGCCGGCGCCAGGTCCACCTCCGCCAGGCCCCCGCCGCTCTCCGGCCGACCACCCGCCGGACGTCCGCCTTCGGGCCCGGCGCCCGGCCCCGGTATCGCCTCGAACGAGCCGCCGAGCAGCCGGTGAGTGGCCTCGGCGGCGATCAGCTGGTAGCTGCCGGGCACCTTCAGCCCCTGCCAGAGCCGCTGGCGGCGGCTCGGCGGCTCCACCCAGCCGAAGGGGTCCTCGTCGCGCGGCCCGGTGAGCGCCAGCAGCGGCGTGTCGATACGCCCGAAGCGTTCGCTGTCCGCCTCCGCGGACACGTAGGGGCTGAGCAGGATCGCCGCCTTCGGCTGCCAGCCGGCCGGCGGCGCCTCCCCGCTCGCCCGCTCGCCGGCCAGGGCGGCGGCGGTCTGCGCGCCGAGGTCGAAACCGGCCACCGCCAGGGTCTGCCAGTCGACCCCGGCCAGACTCGGCTCGCCGGCCTGGGCGCGGCTGCGCAGTTCCGCCAGCACCTGATCGAGCACGGCAATGCGCGCCGTCAGGGCCTGGCCGGCGAAGCTTTTCTGCGCCAAGGAGCGGAACACCCCGGCCTGCGCCTCGGCAGTGGAATAGGCCGCCCGCCCGTAGGCCTGCGGCTGCACCGAGAGCACCGCGTAGCCGGCCTCGGCCCAGGCCCGCCGCCACTGTGCGCCGGCCCGGCTGCCCTCGCCGAGTCCCGGCAGGTAGAGGATCAGCGGCGCGCCCCGGGCCGGCTCCGGCGCCATCCAGCTGACCTCGACCGTCTGTCCGGCGACCTGCCATTCGGCATCCCAGCCGCGCACCGGCAACCGGAGCGCCGGACGGTAGGCGCCCTCCAGGTGGCGTTCGAGCCCTTCGCCGGGCGGCCCCGGCGGCTCGGGCCGCCCGGCGCAGGCAGCCAGCGCGGCACCGACGAACAACGGCAGGGAAAGACGCAAGAGCCTGGATTTCGACATTCGCACGGTCTCCGGAATGCTTCGGAACGGCGGTCGATGGTGCCAGCCGGGGCGCAAGGGCTGGGTCAGGATTGGGTAAGCGTCGGGTAAAGAATCCCTCAGGCGGAAGGCGCGCGCCGCTCTGCCGGTCGCCGCGCGCCGGCCACCAGCTTGTCCACCGCCCTGGCCGCCGCGGCCATGCCGAAGCTGGCGGTGACCATGGTCACCGCGCCGAAGCCGCCGGCGCAGTCGAGCTTCACCCCTTCGCCGACGAAGCCCTTGCTCTGGCACACCGTGCCGTCCGGCTTGGGATAGCGCAGCTGCTCGCTGGAGAACACGCAGGGCACGCTGTAGCTCCGTCCCGGGGTGCGCGAGAAGCCGTAGTCGCGGCGCAGGGTCGAGCGCACCTTGGCGGCCAGCGGGTCGTTGAAGGTCTTGTTCAGGTCGCCGACCTGGATCTGCGTCGGATCGATCTGCCCGCCGGCGCCGCCGGTGGTGACGATGCCGATCTTGCGCCGCTTGCACCAGGCGATCAGCGCCGCCTTGGCCGCCACGCTGTCGATGCAGTCGATGACGAAGTCCAGGTCTTCGGTGATGTGTTCGGCCATGGTTTCGCGGGTGACGAAGTCGGCCACCGCATGCACCCGGCAGGCGGGACTGATGGCGCGCAGGCGCTCGGCCATCGCCTCGACCTTGAGCCGACCGACGGCACCCTCGAGGGCATGCACCTGACGATTGGTATTGGTGATGCAGACGTCGTCCAGATCGAACAGGGAAATCTCGCCGACCCCGCTGCGCGCCAGGGCCTCCGCCGCCCAGGAACCGACCCCGCCGATGCCGACCACCGCCACATGGGCCGCCGCCAGGCGGGCCAGGCCGTCGCGGCCGTACAGGCGGGCGATGCCGCCGAAGCGCTGATCCTCTGTAATCATTGAGCCACCTCGTGAACGGGCGGTTATTATCGGTCCAGGCAAGGTGGGATTGAAGCCTTCGCCGTTCGCCGAGCCTTCGCGAACGCTGCGGAGAACTTGCCCGGCCCGCCGCTGCCAAAGGGCTGCAAGCTGCGCCGGGCGTGGCGTGGCAGGACGGGCGGGAGCTATACAGGTCAGGGATGGCAAAGTAGGATGCGCCGACGGCGTTCGCCGGCTTCGCCTGCTCCACCTCTTGGAACCTGAATCAGTCATGTCATCGCATAAATTCGGACTCAACCTGGTGGTGGTCGTGGCAGTCGCTGCGCTCTTCACCGGTTTCTGGGCACTCTACAATTTGCCGGTCACCGCACCGGACTGGCCCGAGCAAATCTCCGGCTACTCCTTCTCACCCTTCCGTCCGGGGCAGAACCCCCAGGAAGACATCTACCCGAGCGACGAGGAAATCCGCGCCGACCTGGAGCTGCTCAGTCGGCAGACCGACAGCGTCCGCACCTATTCGGTGTCCGGCACCCAGGCCGACATCCCCCGTCTGGCCGAGGAGTTCGGCCTGCGCGTGACCCTGGGCATCTGGATCAGCGCGGACCTCGAGCGCAACGAGCGGGAAATCGCCAAGGCCATCGAACTGGCCAAGAGCTCGCGCAGCGTGGTGCGCGTGGTGGTCGGCAACGAGGCGCTGTTCCGCGGCGAGATCACCCCCGAGGCGCTGATCGCCTACATCGACCGGGTCCGCGCCGCGGTCAAGGTGCCGGTGACCACCTCCGAGCAGTGGCACATCTGGCAGGAATATCCGGAACTGGGCCGCCACGTCGACCTGATCGCCGCGCACATCCTGCCCTACTGGGAATTCGTGCCGATGGAGGACTCCATCCAGTTCACCCTCGACCGCGCCCGCGACCTGAAGAAGCTGTTCCCGAGAAAGCCGCTGCTGCTCTCGGAAGTCGGCTGGCCGAGCAACGGCCGCACCCGCGGCGGCGCCGAGGCCTCGCAGGCCGACCAGGCGGTCTACCTGCGCACCCTGGTCAACACCCTCAACGCCCAGGGCTACAACTACTTCGTCATCGAGGCCTTCGATCAGCCCTGGAAAATCGACGACGAAGGCTCGGTGGGCGCCTACTGGGGCGTCTATAACTTCGAGCGCCAGCCCAAGTTCGCCTTCGAGGGACCGGTGGTGGCCATTCCCCAGTGGCGCCTGCTGGCCATCGGCTCGGTGGTCCTCGCCGTGCTGGCCCTGGCCCTGCTGCTGATCGACAGCAGCGCACTGCGCCAGCGCGGCCGCACCTTCCTGACCTTCGTCGCCTTCGCCTGCGGCTCGATCCTGGTATGGATCGCCTACGACTACAGCCAGCAGTACAGCACCTGGTTCAGCCTCACCGTCGGCTTCCTCCTCGCCCTCGGCGCCCTCGGCGTGTTCATCGTGCTGCTCACCGAGGCCCACGAACTGGCCGAGACGGTGTGGACGCTCAAACGCCGTCGGCCGTTCCCGGCGGTCACCGGCGACGAGGCCTACCGGCCCAAGGTGTCGATCCACGTACCCTGCTACAACGAGCCGCCGGAGATGGTCAAGCAGACCCTCGACGCCCTCTCGCATCTGGACTATCCGGACTTCGAGGTGCTGGTGATCGACAACAACACCAAGGACCCGGCGGTCTGGCAGCCCCTCGAGGAGCACTGCGCGCGCCTCGGCCCGCGCTTCAAGTTCTTCCACGTCGCACCGCTGGCCGGCTTCAAGGGCGGCGCGCTGAACTACGTGATGCAGCACACCGCGCCGGACGCCGAGGTGATCGCGGTGATCGACTCCGACTACTGCGTCGAGCGCGACTGGCTCAAGCACATGGTGCCGCACTTCGCCGATCCGAAGATCGCCGTGGTGCAGTCGCCGCAGGACTATCGCGACGACAGGGAAAGCGCCTTCAAGAAGCTCTGCTACGCGGAATACAAGGGCTTCTTCCACATCGGCATGATCACCCGCAACGACCGCGACGCGATCATCCAGCACGGCACCATGACCATGACCCGACGCTCGGTGCTGGACGAGCTGGGCTGGGCCGACTGGTGCATCACCGAGGACGCCGAACTGGGCCTGCGGGTGTTCGAGAAGGGGCTCTCGGCGGCCTACTCGGAACGCAGCTACGGCAAGGGCCTGATGCCCGACACCTTCATCGACTTCAAGAAGCAGCGTTTCCGCTGGGCCTACGGCGCCATCCAGATCATGAAGCGCCATACCCGCAGCCTGCTGTGGGGCAAGGACACCGAGCTGACCCGCGGCCAGCGCTACCACTTCCTGGCCGGCTGGCTGCCGTGGATCGCCGACGGGCTGAACATCTTCTTCACCCTCGGCGCCCTGCTCTGGTCGGCGGCGATGATCATCGTGCCGCACCGGGTCGACCCGCCGCTGATGATCTTCGCCATCCCGCCGCTGGCGCTGTTCTTCTTCAAGGTCGCGAAGATCCTGTTCCTCTACCGCCGCGCGGTGGGCGTCAACCTCAAAGATGCCTTCTACGCCGCGATCGCCGGCCTGGCGCTGTCGCACACCATCGCCAAGGCGGTGCTCTACGGCTTCTTCACCAGCAGCATCCCGTTCTTCCGCACGCCGAAGATGGCGACCAGCCACGGCTTCCTGGTGGCGCTGGCGGAGGCCCGCGAGGAGGTCGTGATCATGCTCGTGCTGTGGGGCGCGGCCGCCGGCATCGCCCTGGTGCAGGGCTTCCCGAGCAACGACGTGATCTTCTGGGTGGCGGTCCTGCTGATCCAGTCGCTGCCCTACCTGGCGGCGCTGATCATGGCCCTGCTGTCGTCGCTGCCGAAGAAAGTCCAGGAAGCCCCGCTCGCCGAGGCCGCCTGAGGCCGGGCATCGCTGCCGGGGACTCCCCGGCGGCGATGCGGCCTTCTCTCATCCCTCAAAGCCGCTGCAGCCCGTCAGCGGCTTTTGTCTTAAAATGACGCCCTTTTTCCGTCGCTCCGGAGCCGCAATGACCGCCTCAGCCCTCTCTCCCACCCTGGCGCTCGCCTGCGAACTGATCAACCGCCCCTCGGTCACGCCGCGGGACGAAGGCTGTCAGGCGCTGATGATGGCCCGCCTGGGCGCCGTCGGCTTCGCCCTGGAGCCGATGCCCGTCGAGGAAGTGGAGAACTTCTGGGCGCGGCGCGACGGCGGCACCGGCGAGGGCCCGGTGCTGTGCTTCGCCGGCCACACCGACGTGGTGCCGACCGGCCCGCACGAGGCCTGGCAGACCCCGCCCTTCGCCGCCAGCATCGACGAGCACGGCATGCTCCGCGGACGCGGTGCGGCGGACATGAAAGGCAGCCTGGCGGCCATGGTGGTCGCGGTCGAGCGCTTCGTCGCCGATCACCCGCGCCACCGGGGGGCGATCGCCTTCCTGATCACCAGCGACGAGGAAGGCCCGGCGCTGCACGGCACCCAGGCAGTGGTCGAGCGTCTGCGCGCGCGCGGCGAGCGCCTCGACTGGTGCATCGTCGGCGAGCCATCGAGCAGCCAGGCGCTCGGCGACACGGTGAAGAACGGCCGGCGCGGCTCGCTCGGCGCGACCCTGACGGTGCGCGGCAAGCAGGGCCACGTGGCCTATCCGCAGCTGGCCAGGAACCCGATCCACCTGGCCGCGCCGGCGCTCGCCGAGCTGGCCGCCGAGCATTGGGACGACGGCAACGCCTTCTTCCCGCCGACCAGCTTCCAGATCTCCAACATCCAGGCCGGCACCGGTGCCACCAACGTGATCCCCGGCGAGTTGCAGGTGCTGTTCAACTTCCGCTTCTCTACCGAATCCACGGAGGAAAGCCTCAAGCAGCGCGTCGCGGCGATCCTCGACCGCCACGGCCTGGACTGGCAGATCGACTGGGCGCTGTCCGGCCTGCCGTTCCTCACCGAACCGGGCGAGCTGCTCGATGCCGTGTCGGCCAGCATCCGTGCGGTGACCGGCCGGAACACCACGCCCTCGACCAGCGGCGGCACCTCCGACGGGCGCTTCATCGCCACCCTGGGCACCCAGGTAGTCGAGTTCGGTCCGCTCAACACCACCATCCACCAGGTCGACGAGCGCATCCTGGCCAGCGACCTGGACCTGCTCGCCGAAATCTATTACCAGACCCTGGTGCGGCTGCTGGCATGCTGATCTGTCCGCTCTGCAACGGCGCCCTGAGCGCCGACGACCGAGGTGTCGCCTGCGCCGCCGGGCATCGTTTCGACCGCGCCCGCCAGGGCTATCTGAACCTGCTGCCGGTGCAGCACAAGAAGAGCCGCGATCCCGGCGACAACCAGGCGATGGTCGAGGCGCGTCGGCGCTTCCTCGACGGCGGACACTACGCCCCGCCAGCCCGCCGGCTGACCGAACTGGCCGCCGCGCGCGCACCGCGCCGCTGGCTGGACATCGGCTGCGGCGAAGGCTACTACACGGCGCAACTGGCCGAGGCCCTGCCCGCGGCCGACGGCTACGCCCTGGACATCTCCCGCGAGGCGGTCAAGCGGGCCTGCCGCCGGGCCCCGCAGCTGACCTGGCTGGTGGCGAGCATGGCGCGGGTGCCGCTGGCCGATGCCAGCTGCGAACTGCTGGCCAGCGTATTCAGCCCGCTCGATTGGCAGGAAGCCCGCCGCCTGCTGGCCCCGGCGGCGGCCTGCTGCGCATGGGGCCGACCCGCGAGCACCTGCTGGAGCTGCGTGGCCTGCTCTATGACGAGGTGCGCGAATACGACGACGCCAAGCACCTATCGCTGATTCCGCCGGGCCTGCATCTGGCGCACAGCGAAACGCTGAGCTACCGGCTGCGGCTGGACAGGGCCGAGGACCGCGCCGACCTGCTGGCGATGACCCCGCACGGCTGGCGTGCCAGCGCCGAGCGCCGCGCCGCGGTGATCGCCGCGCCCTTAGAGGTCACCATTGCCATACGCTACGATTGGATCGAACGCAGTTAGACGCCAGGAATTCGCCATGCGCCAACCCGACATCGAGATCTACCTGAAGGACGGCGATCAGCAGGCAGTCACCGACTGGCTGAACACGACGATCGGCCCCTGCACGCCCTGGCGACGCCAGGGCCAGACCTTCAAGTGCCAGGCCGCCAACGGCGCGCCCGTCACCTGGCTGCCGAACGCGGTGGGCAAGTGGCACAGCCTGTTCATCGAAAGCGAGCAGACGCCCTGGGAGGACGATCTGACCTTCGCCCGCGCCGCCTTCGCCGCACTGGGCGTGGAAATCCGCTGTGCGCCGGGGGGCTGGCAGGAAGAGGAAAGCGTCGATGCCGCCGACCGCTGGATCAAGATCAACGGCGAGGGCGAGCAGGAGTTCATCTGGCGGACCCAGTGAGGGCCGAAAGAGCACCGGCGAGCGCCGGGGCCAGGAGCTGACAGGCCCGTCGCGGACGGGCCTGCCGGGTCTTACACTTTGGAGACGTCTTCCGCCTGCAGGCCCTTCTGGCCCTGGATCACCGAAAACTCCACCTTTTGTCCCTCGATCAGGGAACGATGACCGTCGCCGCGGATGGCGCGGTAATGGACGAACACGTCCGGGCCGCTCTCGCGCTGAATGAATCCATAGCCTTTGGCATCATTGAACCACTTGACGGTTCCGACCTCACGATCAGCCATTACCACTCTCTCCAAACATGCAATTTTGTTGTTTGCCTTACCAGAGGCCACAAGGCCCGCGGACGTGCTCCAAACCCTCAAACATGCGTGTCGCGTGGGTGTTGAAGGCGCATCCCTGGAAGCACCGCTCGGGCAGTATAAAGCAACCACCCAAGCTGGAAAGGACTTTTTGTCGTAGGCGCGCAACCCCCTAGGTCAATAAATCGGTCGAAAATCCGACTATTTTCGACTGATTTCAGCGTTTCGCCCGTGCCCTCGGCGGTAACCGCATATTTTGTAAGCGTTTTCGCCCCTCAGACCCGGCGCTGACGACGCCACAACCAGACCGCCAGCGCGCCCAGGGTCAGCAGCAACGGAACCAGGGCGATGTTGAGGAGCTTGAGGGTGCGGCCGAGGGCTTCGATGTCGGCATTGAGCTGGTAGCGCACTTCGCGCAGCTCCTTGCGGATACGCAGCTTCTCCTGCAGGAACTGCTGCAGCGTGGCCTGCTGCTCGGGACTCAGCTCCAGGGCCTTGCCCGGCTCCTCGCTCTGCTGCAGGGCGGCGAGCTGCTGCTCGGTCTGCGTCAGACGCTGTTGCAGCACCTCCTCCTTCTCGCGAAAGCGCGCCTCGGCCTCGCGCTGCAGCGCCTCGACCACCACGAACGGGCGGCTGAAACGGCCGCGCGAGCGCACCTCGATCAGCGCCTCGGAGCCGGCCAGATTGTCCAGCGCGTTGATCGCGAAGCTGCCGTTGTCGGCGAAGGGCTGCGGAACGCGCTGGCCGAAGAAGTCCTGCACCCGCACCCACATGCGGTCGCTGAGCAGGTCGCTGTCGGCAACCACGATGAGGTTGATGTTGTCGGCCGCCTTGAGGCCGTCCCGGCGCCCCTCGATGCCGTCCGGATAGGCCGACCTGACCGGCCCGCTGATCCGCACGGCGAGGGTGTAGCGCTCGCCGGTCGGCTGCAGGTCGCCGAGCAGACTCTGCGGGTCGTCGACGGCGGCGACCCGCTCGGCGTCCAGCGGCATGGCATAGACGGAGCTCTTGATCAGCGGCACGAAGCGGGTCGAGGCGCCTTCCACGGGGTCGAGGATGCCGGCGCTGGCGAGCGTCAGGCTCTCCAGCCCGGCGATGCTGACATCCTGCTGGTCCAGCGCCGCGGGCGGCAGGTTCAGCCAGGCGGGATGGCGCACCGCCCGCTGCCCCTGGCCGACACTCACCGCCATGGCGTAGGCGCCGTCGCCGAGCACCTCGCCGGGGCGCAGGCGCACACCCCAGGCCTTGAACAGCGGCTCCAGGTCGGAGGCCCGGCCGCTGCCCATCTCGCCGGACAGGCTCATGCCGCTGTCGAACTCGGCGAGCGGGTCGACGAAGGCCAGCAGCTTGCCGCCGCGCAGCACGAACTGGTCGATGGCGTAGAGGGTCTGCTCCGGCAGCTGTTTCGGATGCACCAGCAGCAGCACCGAGACGTCCTCGGGGATCTGGTCGAGGCCGGCCTCCAGGCTTTCGATGCGGAACAGCTGGCGGATCTCCTCAAGCACCATCCAGGGCGGCGTCGGCTGCCCGGCCAGCATGTCGAAGCCGCCGTTGAGCTGCAGCCCGGAGAGCACCCCGATCACCGGCAGCCGGGTGTGGACCAGCCCCTGCACCAGGCGGCTGATCTCGTACTCGAGAAACTCTTCCTGATCCAGCGGGAAGAACGGAATCGCCTGGACGTTGCCGGCCGCATTGCGGCCGGCCAGGCCGAAGTAGACCTGTTCGCCGCCCTGGTTCAGCGGCACTGCCTGCAGGCCGAACTCGGCGGCGCGATCCTCGTCCTCGGAGAACGGCTCGGGGTCGACGAGGTGCAGGCGCAGCCTGCCGTTCGCGGCCCGCTCGTAGGCCTTGAGCATTTCCTCGACGCGCCGCGCGTAGTTGCGCAGCGGCGCCACCTCGCGAGTGGCGCGGTCGGAGTAGAAGAAGTACAGGTCGAGCGGCTGCTCCAGCCCGGCGAGGATCCGCTCGGTGCCGCCGGAAAGGGTGTAGAGCTTCTGCTCGGTGAGGTCCAGGCGGACGTTGCCGAGCAGCTGCCCGGAGAGGATGTTGAAGGCCAGGAAGGCCACGGCGATGAGCAGCAGCCCGGCGCCGGAGTGCAGGATCTTCTTCATGTCAGTCGGCCTTCTTCAGATCGACCACCACGGCGGTGGCGGCCAGCCAGGCGGCGATCAGGGAGACGAAGTAGAGCAGGTCGCGCAGGTCGAGCACGCCCTTGCTGATCGCGTCGAAGCGCACCAGGAAGCTCAGCGAGGCCACCGCGTCGACCAGCCACTGCGGCGCCCAGCCGCTGAAGGCGTCGAGCACCAGCGGAAAGCCGCTGGCGATGAACAGGAAGCTCAGGCTGACGGCGAGGATGAAGGCGATTACCTGGTTCTTCGCCAGCGCCGACGTGCACGCGCCGATCGCCAGGTAGGCACCGGCCAGCAGCCAGCTGCCGAGGTAACCGGTGAGGATCGCGCCGTTGTCCGGATCGCCCAGATAGTTGACGGTGAGCACCATGGGAAAGGTCAGCAGCAGGGCCAGGCCGGCGAACACCCAGGCGGCGAGGAACTTGCCGGCGACCGCCTCGAAGCGGCTGATCGGCAGGGTCATCAACAGCTCAATGGAGCCCGACTTGCGCTCCTCGGCCCAGAGGCGCATGGCGATGGCCGGCACCAGGAACAGGTAGAGCCAGGGATGGAAGTTGAAGAAAGGCGCCAGGCTCGCCTGGTTGCTCTCGAAGAAGCCGCCCAGGTAGAAGGTGAACACCCCGGAGAGGACCAGGAAGATCAGGATGAACACGTAGGCCAGGGGCGTGGCGAAATAGCTGCCCAGTTCGCGCTTGAAGACCACCGGTAGCTGTCTCATGCCGCCTCCCCCGGGTCAGGGTACGGAACACCTCGTCGAGGCGGCCGCGCTCCACGTCCAGTTCGCGCACCTGCCAGCCACGCTGGTGAATCAGCGCATTGACCTGGGGAAAGATCACCTCGCCGGGTTTCGCCAGCACGGTGAGGCTGTCCTCCCGGGAATTGGCCTCGACCCCGGCGACGCCCGGCAGCGCCGCCAGCGCGTCCCGCTCCAGGCCCTCACCGACCAGGGTCACCGCCTGGTGGTAGCGCGAGCGGCTTTCCAGCTCCAGCGGCGTGCCGTCGGCCACCAGCCGGCCGGCGGCGATGATCAGCGCGCGGCTGCACACCGCCGCCACCTCCTCGAGGATATGGGTGGAGATGATGACGATGCGGTCGCGGGCCAGATCGCCGATCAGCTGGCGCACCTGATGCTTCTGGTTGGGATCGAGGCCGTCGGTCGGCTCGTCGAGGATCAGCACCGGCGGCTCGTGGAGGATCGCCTGGGCCAGGCCGACCCGGCGCTTGAAGCCCTTAGAGAGGGTGTCGATGGTCTGGTCGAGGACCTTCTCCAGCTCCAGGCGGGCCACCGCCGCCTCGACCCGGCGCCGCCTCTCCGCGCCACGGAAGCCGCGTACCTCGGCGATGAAGCCGAGAAAGCCGGCCACACGCATCTCGCCGTAGCAGGGCGCGCCCTCCGGCAGGTAGCCGATCTGCCGCTGGGCCTGGAGGGTCTGGCGCTGGATGTCGAAGCCGAGGATGCGCGCGCTGCCGGAGGTCGGCGCGAGGAAGCCGGTGAGCATCTTCATGGTGGTGGACTTGCCGGCGCCGTTGGGGCCGAGAAAGCCCAGCACCTCCCCCGGCCGGACGCGGAAGGACAGGTTGTCCACCGCGGTGTGCTGCGCGAAGCGCCTGGTCAGGTTGTCTATCTCGATCATGGCCTCTCATCCGTGCAGTGAAGCCTTCCTGTCCGCCGACAGCCGCGCGCAGGAAGCGCCCCGTTCGATCCGTTGGAAAACCCGGCCCGGAGGCCGATGGCCGCCTGCGGAGGCTTTCCAGCGGCCGGTGTAGTGAATGCCGGCGGACTATAAGGAGTCCGCTCGCGGCCTGGCAAGATCGCCCCTGCCGCTGCGCAGCCGCTCTGCGGCGCGCCAGAAGGCCGTGTCCGGATGTTCTGACCCGCCCGCCTCGGCTAAGCTGGCCGCCCCTTTTCTGCACGGAATGCCATCATGCGTCGCCTCGCCCCGTTGCTCGCCGGCCTCATGCTGAGCGCCAACGCCCTCGCCCTCTCGCTCGCCGATCTCACGCAACAGGACGCCAATGGCGGACTCAAGGATGCGCTCGGCCAGGGCGCCCAGCTGGCCGTCCAGCAACTGGGCCGCCCCGGCGGCTTCAGCGACGACCCGGAGCGGCGCATCGGACTGCCGGGCAAGCTCGGCAAGGTCGCCCAGACCATGAAGCTGATGGGCATGGGCAGCCAGGTCGAGCAACTGGAAGCGCGCATGAACCAGGCCGCCGAGGCCGCGGTGCCGCGGGCTCAGGCCCTGCTGCTGGATGCCGTGCGCAAGATGACCGTGGCCGACGCCAAAGGGATCCTCGCCGGCCCGCAGGATGCGGCCACCCAGTACCTCGATCGCAGCAGCCGCGAGCAGATCCGCGCCCGCTTCCTGCCCATCGTCAAGCAGGCGACCGACCAGGTCGGCCTGGCCCAGAAGTACAACGCCTTCGCCAGCCAGGCGGCGAGCTTCGGCGCGCTCGACGCGAAGAGCGCCAATCTCGAGGGCTACGTTACCGAGCAGGCGCTCGACGGCCTGTTCGAGGTGATCGCCGCGGAAGAGGCGAAGATCCGCGAGAACCCGGCGGCGGCCGCCAGCAGCCTGGCGAAGAAGGTATTCGGCGCGCTGTGACGCGGGCCTCTATCCCTTCAGCGACTGCAGCGCGTAGACGTCGTAACGACTGGACTTGCCGTCCAGGCTGTAACCCGGCTTGGGCCCGGCGACGATCGGCGCCTTGCGCGGGCGTTTGACCACCACCCGGTGGCTGGCCAGCGCCAGGGCGGCCTCAAGCAGGGCCGGCGCGTCCAGGTCGTCGCCGACCAGCGGACGGAACAGGCGCATCTCCTTCTTCACCAGGGCGCTCTTGTCGCGATGGGGGAACATCGGGTCGAGGTAGATCACCTGCGGCGGCGCATCCGCCCACTGGCGCATCTGCGCGATGGCATCGCCCTGGCGCAGATGCATGCGCGCGACGATGGGGCCGACCTCCGGGTCGCGGACGGCACGGGCCAGACCGTCCGCGAGCAGTGCGCCGATCAAGGGCTGGCGCTCGATCAGGATCACCTCGCAGCCCAGGCAGGCGAGCACGAAGGCGTCGCGCCCCAGTCCGGCGGTGGCGTCGAGCACCCGCGGGCGCACCCCGCTCTGCACGCCGACCGCCTTGGCGATCATCTGCCCGCTGCCGCCGCCGAACAGCCGCCGGTGCGCCGCCGCCCCCTCGACGAAATCGACCCGCACCGGCCCGGGCGCCTGCGGCCCCAGCTCGGCCAACTGCAGGCCCTGCTCGCCGAACTGCAGGGCGAAGTCCGCCGCGCCGCCCAGCGACAGGCCCAGGCGCTCGGCCAGGGCCTGTGCCGCCTCGTCGAATACCGGATTCAGGGCCTCGACCCGGACAGATACCGCAGGAGACTCATCGATCATCGCAACGCGCTCGCAAAAGGCCGCAGCGGCGGCCGCCAACTTCAGGCCGGGCATTCTGCCAGAGTCGAGGCGCTTTCCGGCGTTTACCGGGCCTAACGGCAAAGCCGTCCCGGCCCCATGTCGACGTGCAAATGATCGCGGTGGGCGGCGTTGTAATCCGGGCCCAGGGTGACGTTGAAGGAGCGGCAGGCGGCATCGCGCACCAGCCTCAGAAAGCGTGCTTCCTCATCGTTGCCGCCCCAGTCGCGGGCCAGGGTGATGCGCCGGCCGTCACGCAGGCGAAAACCGGCGATGTCCAGGGCATTGGCGCTGGCATGCTGGCTGCGCCTGGCGCTGCGGGCGACGTTGCGGCAGGCGAAGCTGCCATAGTGCTCGATGCGTACCACCGGCTGGCCGAAAACCTGCCGGGCGGCAGGTTGCAGGCCATGGTGCTCGAACAGTGCATAGCCGACGGCGAGCCGGCAGGTGGCGGTGAAGCTGGCATTGAAGGCGACCTCGGAGGCGTGCAGACGCACGCTGTTCTTGATCGGGCAGCCGGGCGCCGGCCGGCTGTCGGCCACGGCGGCATAGCGCAATGCGGAGCTGGCCAGCGCCTCGGCGCAGAGCGCCTCATCGTGTTGCAGGCGCCACAGTTTGAAGGGCGTGAGCAGGTTCGGCGGCTCGCGCACATCCAGCGGCGCCCAGGGATTCCAGCGAGGCGGCACGGCCGGCCAGGCCTGCCAGCCGACCCAGGCGAGTCCTGCCAGCAGCGTGCACACCAAGAACCTGCGAACGATGAACATGTTCTTGAGGCAACGCACAGGCGGCCAGGTTGCACGCCTAGAGCCTGTTATTAACCACTGCTTTGGTTATCGTCTGCAGTTAACCCGAAAACCCTACCCCACCGATGTCAGCGATGAGGAGTGGGCCTTCGTGGCGCCCTATCTGGCGCTGATGCCCGAATCCTCCGCCCATCGCGTCCACAGCCTGCGCGAGGTCTTCAATGCCCTGCGCTACATCGTCCGCGGCGGCCTGCTCTGGCGGCAGATGCCGCATGATCTGCCGCCGTGGCAGGTGGTGTATCAGCAGACCCGACGCTGGATCGAGGCCGGCGTCTTCGAGGAACTGCTGCATGATGTGCGCGAGTTGATCCGGGTGGCGGACAAGCGCAAGGCTCAGCCCAGCGCCGTGATCCTCGACAGCCGCACCCTGCAGTCGACGCCGGAAAGCGGCGCACGGGCCGGCTATGACGGGGCCAAACGCCGCAAGGGCTCGAAGGTGCATATGGCCGTGGATACGCTGGGGCAGTTGCTCGCCCTGCGGGTGACGCCCGCCAACGAACAGGACCGCGCCCAGGTGGCCGCCCTCGCCGAGCAGGTGCAGCGGGTGACCGGTGAGGCGGTGGAGGTTGCCTTCGCCGACCAGAGCTACAGCGGCGAGTCGGCGGCCCGACAGGCAGAGGCGCATGGCATCCAGCTGGAAGTGATCAAGCACACGGAAGCGAAGAAGGGCTTCATCCTGCTGCCCCGGCGCTGGGTGGTCGAGCGCAGCTTCGGCTGGATGGCCCGCTTTCGAAGACTGAGTCGGGACTACGAGCGCCTGGCCTCGACGCTGGCGGGCTTTCACTTCATAGCCTTTGTTTGCCTGATGTTGCCGACTGCTCTCAAGGCCTTGGCAACACCCGGCTGATCAAGAAACGAACGGGTTAATAACAGGCTCTAGAGCAGATCGAGCTGCGAATTTCCGTTCGCCGCCGGCGCCGGCAAAGGCGGCAGTCCTGGCAGACGCACCGTCAGCTGCTCGTGGAAGCGCCGCGCCAGCTCGGGGGCCAGCCGGTTGTCCGGGGTGTGTAGAAAGACGTAGGGATGCCGGCCCTCCTCGACCCAGGCGGCGACCTTGTCCAGCCAGGGCACCAGGAACGGGTCGTTGGCTTCCAGCTCGGGATGACCGATGAAACGCACCTGCGGGAGCCCGGTGAAGGCCGCCGGGCGCACCGGCAGGCGCGGCTTCTTCGCCTGGGCATGGCGCAGCGCCGGCGTGTCGTCGTGGCAGCTGAACAGGGCGCGAGCATCCAGGCACAGCCGCTCGACACCGCTGTCGCGCAGCAGGCGGTTCAGCGCCCGCTCCTCCTCACCCCGCTGGAAGAAGGCCGGATGGCGGACTTCCACCGCCAGGGGATGCTCGAAATGGGCGAGAAAGTCCGCCAGCTCGCCTAGGCGCACCGGCGCGAAGCTGGCCGGCAGTTGCAGCCAGTACGGCGTGACCCGCTCGCCCAACGGCGCCAGCAGCTCGACGAAAGCCCGGCTGGCCGGCACCTGCAGGCGCAGATCGGCCGAATGGCTGATCTCCCGCGGCAGCTTGGCGCAGAAGCGGAAATGCGCCGGCATGCGCTGCGCCCAGCGCTGCACGGCGGCCGCCGAGGGCTGAGCGTAGAAGGTGGTGTTGCCCTCGACCGCATTGAACACCCGGGCATACAGGCTCAGGTAGTCGGCCGCCGGCGTGCCGTCCGGGTAGAGGCTGCCGCGCCAGGCCACCTCGCTCCAGGAAGGACAGCCGAGGCAATAGGGCAGCATCGGCGGACCTACCGGGCGCCCTTGGGCGTGGCGACCTTGTCGCGCAAGTAGACCGGCTGGGCCTGCTCGGCCGGCACGCCCTCGCCGCGCTGCCAGGCGAAGCCGGCCAGGCTCAGCAGGTCGCGGGCATCGGGCAGCAGGCTGGCGTCCCGGGCGACGGGCCTGATCGGCATGCGCTCGGCATAGGCCCAGCCAGTCCCGGCACCGAACCAATCGCCGCTCGCCAGGCGCGGCAACCCGACCCGCTCCGGCGGCAGCACCGCCTCGGCGCCGACCAGGCGCATCTCGCCGGCCTCCAGGCGGTAACAGCCCCAGTAGACTTCGTCCATGCGCGCATCGATGGCCGCCGCCACCTGCTCGGCACCCTGCTCGCGATGGGCGCGCTGGGCCAGCAGCGCCAGGTTGGAAACCGGCAGCACCGGCCGCTTAAGGGCGAAGGCCAGCCCCTGCACCACGCCGACGACGATGCGCACCCCGGTGAAGGCCCCGGGCCACGGCCGAAGGCGATGGCGTCGACCGCCGAGAGGGCGATGCCCGCCTCGCCCAGCAGCTCCTGCACCATGGGCAGCACGCGCTGGGCATGCAGTCGCGGGATCACCTCATGGCGGCCGAACACGCGCCCCTCGTGCAGGAGGGCGACGGAACAGGCTTCGGTGGCGGTATCCAGGGCCAGCAGAGTGGTCATCGGGTCATCCGGGCGGAAAAAAGGGCGGACATTATAAACGCCCGGCCATCCGGACGCCGAAAAGCGGACGGCCCGCACAGGGCGGGCCGTCCGTCGCAGGCGGGCGAATCAGGCCAGGGCGGCCTGCACGCGGGCGGTGATCTCGTTCACCGGACCGACGCCTTCGACGCGGCTATAGCGGGGCGTACCGGTGGCGGCGGCGAGCTTCTGGTAGAAATCGACCAGCGGCTTGGTCTGCGAATGGTAGAGGGCCAGGCGGTGACGCACGGTCTCCTCCTTGTCGTCCTCGCGCTGGATCAGCGCCTCGCCGGTCTCGTCGTCCTTGCCGGCCACCTTCGGCGGGTTGTGCAGGTCGTGGTAGACGCGCCCCGAGGCCGGGTGAACGCGGCGGCCGGACATACGCGAGACGATCTCCTCGTCGTCCACGGCGATTTCCAGCACGTGGTCGATGGTCACGCCGGCATCGCGCAGGGCCTCGGCCTGGGGGATGGTGCGCGGGAAGCCGTCGAAGAGGAAGCCGCGGGCGCAGTCGGGCTGGACGATACGCTCGCGAATCAGATCGATGATGATGTCATCGGACACCAGGCCGCCGCTGTCCATCACGCCCTTCACCTTGAGCCCCAGCGGGCTGCCGGCCTTGACCGCGGCACGCAGCATGTCACCGGTGGAAATCTGCGGAATACCGAACTTCTCGGTGATGAAGCGGGCCTGGGTGCCTTTGCCGGCACCGGGCGCCCCCAGCAGGATCATGCGCATCGATGTAGCTCCTTGAGTGATTTTTAAATTTTCGAATTGTCTCTGATCGATCATCTGAACGATGAATTTGGCGCTTTCGGCAGCCAAAAGGGTGCACAAGATACACAGCCGACCTCGGGCGCACAAGTCAGCCAAAACCATGGCGAACGTGCGGCAAATTACAGAAAAATCTCGCTGAAAAGCATGCTGGCACAGCATGCCGGAGCCTCCCTGCGGCAATCTCCTGCGCAGGAGCCGCTCGTCAGCCAGTATTGCGCAAACCGGCAGCGATGCCCGCCACGCTCACCAGCAGGGCCTGCTCCAGCGGGCTACCGGTCTGCTCCTGATGCTGCCGGTAGCGCGCCAGCAGTTCGACCTGCAACAGGTGTAGGGGATCCAGATAAGTATTACGCACGCTGAAGGCGGCACGGACCTCGGGATTGTGGCCGAGCAGGCGCTCCTGCCCTGTCAATTCGAGGACGGCGTCGCAGGCTTGCGACAAAAGGCCACGCAGTTGCTGGCCGAGCCCGCGCAGATGCGGCTCCACCAGGCGCTCGTCATAAAGCCAGGCGATCGAGGCATCGGACTTGGCCAGAACCATCTCCAGCATGTCGATGCGCGTGCCGAAGAACGGCCAGTGCTGGCGCATCCGTTCGAGCAACTCGCCCTCGCCGCGCGCCAGGGCGTTGCCCAGCGCCGTCTCCCAGCCCAGCCAGGCCGGCAACATCAGGCGCGTCTGGGTCCAGGCGAAGATCCAGGGAATCGCCCGCAGGCTCTCGACCCCGCCGGCCCGCCGCTTGGCTGGTCGGCTGCCCAGCGGCAGGCGGCCGAGCTCCTGCTCGGGGGTGGCCTGACGGAAATACTCGACGAACTGCGGATGCTCGCGCACCACGCCGCGGTAGGCGGCCAGACCCTCCGCAGCCAGGCGGTCCATCAGTTCGCGCCAGGCCGGCTCCGGCTCCGGCGGTGGCAGCAGGGTGGCCTCGAGGACGGCGGCCAGGTACAGATTGAGGTTCTGCACGGCAGTGTCCGGCAGACCGAACTTGAAGCGGATCATCTCGCCCTGCTCGGTGGTGCGGAAGCGCCCGGCCACCGAACCCGGCGGCTGCGAGAGGATCGCCGCATGCGCCGGGCCGCCGCCGCGGCCGACGGTGCCGCCGCGGCCATGGAACAGCAGCAGCTCGACACCCTGACGCCGACAGACCTCCACCAGGCCCTCCTGGGCGCGGTACTGCGCCCAGGCGGCGGCCGTGGTGCCGCCGTCCTTGGCCGAGTCGGAATAGCCGATCATCACTTCCTGCGGGCCGTGCAGGCGGGCTCGGTAGCCCGGCAGCAATAGCAGCTGTTCCACCGTCGGCGCGGCCTGCTCCAGGTCGTCCAGGGTCTCGAACAGCGGCACCACGCGCATCGGCCGCTGCAGCCCGCACTCCTTGAGCAGCAGTTGCACGGCCAGCACGTCGGAGGGCGCGCCGGCCATGGAGATGACGTAGGAGCCCAGCGAGGCCGCCGGTGCCAGCGCCACCTCGCGGCAGGTGGCGAGCACCTCGGCAGTCTCGTCCGAGGCGGGAAAGTGCACCGGCAGCAGCGGCCGGCGGCTGTCCAGCTCGCGCACCAGAAAGGCGGTGCGGGCGTCTTCGTCCCAGTCGGCGTAGCGGCCGAGCCCCAGGTATTCGGTGATCTCGCTGAGTGCCGCGGCATGCCGGGCGGCATCCTGGCGGATGTCCAGACGCACCAGGAACAGCCCGAAGGTGGCCGCCCGGCGCAGGCAGTCGAGCAGCGGGCCATCGGCGATCAGGCCCATGCCGCAGGCATGCAGTGAGCGGTAGCAGAGCTCCAGCGGCTGCAGGAGTTCGCGGTTGCTCTGCAGCAGCGCCGGCGGGCGCGCCGTTATGCCGTGCAAGGCCGCGGCAGCCCAGTCGCGGCTGACCAGCAGGCGCTCGCGCAGTTGCTTGAGCAGAACCCGATAGGGTTCGTCGACCTCGCCGACCTGGGCACGCAGCTCGCGGCTCGCCTCCTGCATGGACAGCTCGGCGGCCAGTTGGTCGATGTCGCGCAGATAGAGATCGGCGGCCGCCCAGCGCGCCAGCAGCAGCACTTCGCGGGTGACCGCGGCGGTGACGTTGGGGTTGCCGTCGCGATCGCCGCCCATCCAGGAGGAGAAACGGATCGGTGCCGCCTCCAGCGGCAGGTGCAGGCCGGTGGCCTGGTGCAGCGCCCGGTCGACGCTGCGCAGGAAGGCCGGCACGGCCTGCCAGAGGGAATGCTCGATCACCGAAAAGCCCCACTTGGCCTCGTCCACGGGAGTCGGCCGGCTGCGGCGGATCTCGTCGGTGTGCCAGGCCTCGGCGATCAGCCGGCGCAAGCTTTCGCGCACCGCCTCGCACTCGGCCGGCAGCAGATCGCCGTGATCGAGCACGGCCAACTCGGCGGCGATCGCCTCGTACTTGCGGATCAGGGTGCGGCGCGTCACCTCGGTGGGGTGAGCGGTGAGCACCAGGTCGATATCCAGCCGCCCGAGCTGGCGGGCCAGGGCATCGGCGGCATGCCCGCGGGCGAGCAGCCGCTCGAGCAGCTCGGGCAGCGCGCGCAGCGCGAAGGGCGGTGGCTCCTCGGGACCGCGGCGACGAATCTCGTGGTATTGCTCGGCGATGTTGGCCAGGTTGAGAAACTGGTTGAAGGCCCGCGCCACCGGCAGCAGCTCGTCCTCCTGCAGCTCGCCCAGGGTGCGGGTCAACTGCTCGGCGCCCTCCTCCGAACCGAGGCGGCCGGTCTTGGCCCCCAGGCGGATGCGCTCGATCTTGTCGAAGAAGGCTTCGCCGCACTGGGCATGGATGTACTCACCGAGCAGTTCGCCGAGCAGGCGGACTTCCTCGCGCAGACGAGCGTCGATTTCCTCCATCGCAACCTCCAGCAGCATTTGGGGAACACGCAGCCGATCGGGCCTCCGGCGGTCTCTCCGTCGAGCCGGATCGCTTTCCGTAGAGTGGCCCAGCGTGCCGATTTCTGACAAGGGGCAGCGCTGCTGGGCTAGTCTGAACTCATACCAGAGCACGACCCGTCGTCGTCCGACGGGCCGCCCGTCAGCCCATGCAGCAGGATGAGGTGCCTCATGAAGATCCGCGAACTGCTCCAGCACTGGGAGCGCGGCGCCAGAGGTCGTCTGACGCCCAGCACCTATCAGATCCGACTCGATCTGGAATCCGCGGCACGCCTTGCCGCGCTGGCCGAAATGTATCCCAGGCGCAGCGTCGAGGAGCTGCTCGGCGAGTTGATCGGCGCGGCGCTCGAGGAGCTGGAGACCAACATGCCCTACGTGAAGGGCAGCCAGGTCGTCGCCATGGACGAGCAGGGCGACCCGCTCTACGAGGACATCGGCCCGACACCGCGCTTTCTCGCCCTGTCGCGCCGCTACCTGCAGGAAATGGTCGCCCAAGCCGACGGCGCCAGCCACTGAGGATCAGGGGTTCAGCAGGCGCCGATAGAGGGCGGCCATGTCCGCCGAATAGGCCACCAGAAACGCCTGGCGCAGGGAGCTGCCGGCCGGGCGCGGACGGTGCAGCTCGCTCAGGGCGATGGCTGCCGCCTGCTCCGGCGGATAGCCGTAGATGCCGCAGCTGATCGCCGGGAAGGCGATGCTCTCCAGCCCGTGCTGCTCGGCCAGGGCCAGGCTGTTGCGGTAGCAGGCGGCAAGCAGCTCCGCCTCGCCCTGGCTGCCACCCTGCCAGACCGGTCCGACCGTGTGGATCACGTAGCGTGCCGGCAGGCGAAAGCCCGGGGTCAGGCGCGCCTCGCCGGTCGGACAGCCGCCCAACCGACGACAGGCGGCGAGCATCCCGGGGCCGGCGGCGCGATGGATGGCGCCATCCACCCCGCCGCCGCCGAGCAGGCTGGGATTGGCGGCATTGACCAGGGCGTCCACCGCCAGACAGGTCAGATCGCCCTGCCAGATCAGGACGTTCATGGCTGCTCTACCTGCGGCGTTTCCTGACCTAGGCAGCGCACCGCCTGCTTGCGCCGGTCCACCAGCACGCCGGTGAGTCCCTTCTGCTCGGTGTCGAACAGCACCAGCACACCATCGATGCACTGCGCCACCTGGCTGGCCGGCTTCAGGGAAAGCCGGTAATCCTCGCCGGGAATCGTCTTGAGCATGGTGAACTCCGCCAGCAGCAGGGCGTCCTCCGGTCGGGCCACATGCAGATAGCCATAATAGCCGAGCGCCACCACCGTGGCGGCGACACTGCCGACCGCAGTGAGGATCAGGTGGACGGGATTGGTCACGCTCATCGGTAAGTCTCGTCAAGGATGGGGATCGACCGGTCCGCCGGCCCCTCGCGGGTCGGCGAGAAAGCGCAGCATCAGCGCACGCCAGGCCGGTTCGGCGAAGGTCTGCACGTGGCCGCCGCGGGTCGGCTGGAAAAGCCGCGGCGGGAGGGCGGCCCGGTACAGACGCAGGCCGTTGGCGAGGGGCACCAGGTCGTCGTCGCGGCTATGGTAGATCAGCACGGGCAGGCCTTGCAGCTGCGGCATCGCCTCGATCGCGCTGTCGCCGTCCGGCACCAGCCAGGACAGCGGCACCTGCAGCGGCCAGGTCAGCCAGGCGCCGGCCAGCATGTGCCGCGCCACCTCCCGGTAATTGGCCGGCACGCCGTCGAGCACCAAGGCCGAGACCTGGGCGCGGCGCGGCGGCTGCTGCGCCAGAAAGTGCACCGCCAGGGCACCGCCGAGGCTCTGGCCGAGCACGGCGAGCGGTTTGCCGCGCACCGCCGGCTCCCTTTCCAGCCAGGCGAAGGCCGCCTCCAGATCGCCATACACCTCCGGCAGTGCGGGCGTGCCTTCGGACAGCCCGTAGCCGCGGTAATCCAGCAGCAGCACCTGCCAGCCCTGCTCCGGCAGCCACCAGCTGCCGCCCAGATGCCAGGCGAGGTTGCCGCCATTGCCGTGCAGATGCAGCACGGTACCGCGCACCTCCCGCCCGGCCTTGGCCGGCAGCCACCAGGCATGCAGCCGCGTGCCGTCGGCGGCGCGCAGTTCGACGTCGCGATACTCCAGCCCGGCCGCTCGCGGCGTGAGGGGCTGGCCGGGCTCCGGATAGAACAGCAGGGAGCTGCAGCCGGCGCCGGCCAGCACCAGGCCGAGCAGGGCCAGGCACAGCGCTCGCCCCGGCCCCAGCATCAGTCGCCTCCGCCGCGCACGTCCTCGCGGGCCTTGACGGTCGCCTCGTAGACCCGCTCGGCCAGCCGCGAGAACGGCAGGCTCTGCAGCCATACGGTGCCGGTGCCCTTGAGGGTCGCCAGGAGAACCCCCTCGCCGCCGAACAGCATGCTCTTCAGGCCGCCGGCCAGCTGGATGTCGTAGTCGATGCCCTCGCTGAAACCCACCAGGCAGCCGGTATCCAGGCGCAGGGTCTCGTCGTGCAGCTCCTTGCGGATCACCGCGCCGCCGGCATGCAGGAAAGCCAGGCCGTCGCCGGACAGCCTCTGCAGGATGAAGCCCTCGCCGCCGAAGAAACCGGCACCGATGCGCTTGCTGAAGGTGATGCCGATCTCGGTGCCGCGGGCCGCGCAGAGGAAGCTGTCCTTCTGGCAGACCAGGGTGCCGCCGATCTGGGCGAGGTCCACCGGCACCACGGTGCCCGGATAGGGGGCGGCGAAGGCGACCCGCGCCTGTCGCTTGCCGTGGTTGGAGAAGTGCGTCATGAACAGCGACTCGCCGGTCAGCATGCGCTTGCCCATGCCCCACAGCTTGCCCAGCACGCCGCCCTCGGAGCCGTCCCCCATGCGCGTCTCGAAGCGCACGCCTTCGGTCATGTAGTTCATCGCGCCGGCTTCGGCGACCACCGTTTCGCCGGGATCGAGAATGATCTCCACCGACTGCGCGTGGGAACCGAGGATTTCGTAGTCGAGCTGATGGCTGGCCATGGAAACGATCCTTATCGGGGCAGGAAGCCTGCAAGGATACCCCGGCGGTGCACGGCGACGCGAAACGACGCACGCCGCGCATCTCAGAGGATGTTGGCGTAGTCCGCCTCGATCCGCTCCATGCTGAGGTGGTTGAGAAAGTTGGAGAAGCACATCCAGGCCGACAGGGCATTGAGGTCGCGAAACTGCTCCGGCAGGTACTTCGGCGGCACCACCAGCCCCTGATCGACCAGTTGGCGCAGGGTGCGCATATCCTCCAGGGTGGTCTTGCCGCAGAACAGCAGCGGGATCTGCTCCAGCTTGCCCTTGCGCACCGCCAGCTGGATGTAGTTGTAGATCAGGATGAAGCCCCTGAGATACGACAGATCCTTGGTGAACGGCATGCCGTCTGGACGCGAACCACGGAACACGCGGCTGACGTTCGTGTAGCTGTCCTCGTCGCTCAGGCCCTGGTCGCGGAAGAACTCGAAGATATCCAGGAAGTTGGCGCCCTGTTCGGCCATGTGGATGGCCCGGGTGCGGTTGGTCAGCTTGCGCAGGCGGCTCGGGTAGGAAGCGAAGGCGATCACCTCCATGAGGATCGCCAGGCCCTCCTGGGTCACCGTGGAGGACGGCGGGCCCTTGGCCAGGAAGGTGCAGATCGGCTGGCTCAGGCCGTTGAGCGTGGTGGCCACGTGGACCAGCCCCTCGTGCACCTCCAGGGCGCGCACGTCGCGTTCGTTGAACAGCGCGTCGCTGCGGATCTTGATGTAGTCGGCGCCGGCCGCGGCGTCGGCGACGATGCCGTCGGACTCGAACACGCGGACCGTCCCCTCGCTCTCGCCGAACACCCGGTTCAGGCGCTCCTGGAGCAGCGTCACGGCGGCGCTGGCGTTGAGGGTCTTGGGTTCGTCCTTGAGGTCGCCGCGGTCGGCGATCTGATTCAGATAGTCGGAGAGCATCAGGCCGAGATCGGCCAGGGTCGGATCGCCCGCATGGAAGGCATCCGAGGCGGCGCCGTAGAGTTCCTCGGAAATCAGTCCGAAGTCCGGCGTACCACGCGCCTCGAGCATGCGGATGACCATGCGGTACTCCTTGCACATGCGTCGCATGATCTGCCCGACCGGGCTGAACTGGCCGAGCTGCCGGGTGATATCCCGCTCGATGCCCTGGAACTCCTGCTTCTTCGCCACCGGATCGAAGGACAGCGGACGGCTCTCGTAGTAGGCCCGGTCCACCGGCGGCAATTGGCGGCAACCGGCAGCGAAGAAACGCTGGCGAACCTCGTCGTCCCATTTCACCGCATCCAGCACGCGGATCGGCATCTGCGCCTCGACCAGCCGGTCGGAAAGGCTGCGGATGATCTGCTGGTAATTGTCTTGCTGCTTGTTGCGTCTGCTCATCAAGCTCTCACTGGCCGGCGCACCGCTAGCGCGCCACTTCGCTGAATACGTCGGAATGGGCGGGATCGTCCCGATAGGCGAAGACCCTGCCAGCGGGCTGAGAACACGCCCCACTCCGGCACCTCGCGGATCCGGGCCGGCTTCAGGTTGTAGAGCACCCGCTCGTTCTGCACCGTCAACGCGAAGCCGAGGATGCGAAAACCTCCGCTAAAGTCGTCCGGCAGCCCGGCGGAAAGATACCAGCGCCGGCCATGGCCGGCCACGCTGAATTCGGCCTGCAACGGCATCGGGCGCGGTAGCGGCTGGGGGCGATCCGCCGAATGAAGCCCAGCAGGCAGCCGACGAGCAGGCGGAAGGACAGCAGGAGGATGGGAAGCGCCCGCTTTCCTCCGCCAGGACGGGCCGTCCCCGGCGCCTGCACCGGGGACGGCCCTGTTCAGAGCCCGAGCACCAGATACATGTAGCGACTGAGGATGGCCAGCATCTCCTCGTCGTCCAGGCGTGCCGGACCGTCGAGCAGGCCCTGATACTCCATGCGTCCGATGATGCCGGTCAGCACGTTGGCATCCTGCTCCGGATGCTGCGAACCGAGCGCCTGAAAGACCTGGATGGCCCCCTGCTGGAGGATCCGCCGGTGCGAACGGGCCAGATCGTGCAGACGCGGATTGATCAGCGCCTCCTGCTGGAAAGCTTGCTCGGCGATCAGCTCGTCGCGCCGGAAGTGCAACTGGTGGCGCACGTAGCCCACCGCCAATCGGGCGATCTCCTCGGCCAACTGGCGGCGCGACTCGCTGCTTTCGTCCAGCCGGTCGACCTGCTCCAGCAAGAGCCCCTGGGTACGCTCCCAGAAGCCGGCCATGTAGGCCGCGCTACGCTCGACGAACAGCGCGAAGGTGTCCGTCAGCAGGTCGTCGATGTCCTTGAAGTAATAGGTGGTCGCCGATAACGGCACGCCGGCCTCGGCGGCCACCGCCCGATGGCGCACGGCACGCACGCCGTCGCGGATGATGATGCGCATGGCGGCGTCGAGAATCGCCTGACGGCGCTGCTCGCTGCCGCGCCGGCTGGTCTTGCGACCTTGATACTGGACACTGTGGGCAACAGCGCTGGCCATGCGGGCGGCACTGTTCAGAACGATGAACTGGGTCAAGACGGGCATCCTTTTCCAACTAAGACCTGTCCCCATTGTTAGGGCTTTCGGCGCCGGAAGCAATCCATCCTGGCACTCCGATACCAAAGTGCAACAGCAAGGCGAATCCACCCGCAACGAAAAGGCCCGCAGCTGAGTGCGGGCCTTTCCTGGGCAGCGGCTGGTCAGCCCCGGATCAGACTTCCGGACGCATGTGCGGGAAGAGGATCACGTCGCGGATCGACGGCGAATCGGTCAGCAGCATCACCAGACGATCGATACCGATGCCCTCGCCGGCGGTCGGCGGCATGCCGTATTCCAGAGCGCGCACGAAGTCGGCGTCGAAGTGCATGGCCTCGTCGTCGCCGGCATCCTTGTCCTTGACCTGCTGCATGAAGCGCTCGGCCTGGTCCTCGGCGTCGTTCAGCTCGGAGTAGGCGTTGGCGATCTCGCGGCCGCCGATGAACAGCTCGAAGCGGTCGGTGACGCTCGGGTCGTCGTCGCTGCGCCGGGCCAGCGGCGAAACCTCGAAGGGATAGCGGGTGATGAAGGTCGGCTGCTCCAGTTTGTGCTCGACCAGTTCCTCGAAGATCATCGTCTGCAGCTTGCCGAGGCCCTCGAAGCCCTTGACGTCGGCACCGGCCTTCTTGGCGATGGTGCGGCACTTGTCGATGTCGCGCAGGTCCACGGCGGAGATTTCAGGGTTGTAGCGGAGGATCGAGTCGAACACCGACAGGCGGGCGAAGGGTTCGCCGAAGTGGAACACCTTGCCCTGGTAGGGCACGTCGGTGGTTCCCAGCACCAGCTGCGCCAGCTCGCGGAATAGCTGCTCGGTGAGGTCCATGTTGTCCTCGTAGTCGGCGTAGGCCTGGTAGAACTCGAGCATGGTGAATTCGGGGTTGTGGCGGGTCGAAACGCCTTCGTTGCGGAAGTTGCGGTTGATCTCGAAGACCCGCTCGAAGCCGCCGACCACCAGGCGCTTGAGGTAGAGCTCGGGCGCGATGCGCAGGAACATCGGCAGGTCCAGCGCGTTGTGATGGGTCTGGAAGGGCTTGGCCGCGGCGCCGCCGGGGATGACCTGCAGCATCGGCGTTTCCACTTCGAGGAAGTCGCGCTCGGCGAGGAACTTGCGGATGTAGGCGATGACCTGCGAACGCACGCGGAAGGTGTGGCGGGTCTCCTCGTTGACCATCAGGTCGACGTAGCGCTGGCGGTAGCGCTGCTCGGTATCGGTCAGGCCGTGGTGCTTGTCCGGCAGCGGGCGCAGCGACTTGGTCAGCAGGCGCACCGCGGTCATGTGCACGTAGAGGTCGCCCTTGCCGGAGCGCGCCAGGGTGCCCTCGGCGGCGATGATGTCGCCCAGATCCCAATGCTTGACCGCTTCCAGGGTCTCCGCCGGCAGCGTCTTGCGGTCGACGTAGACCTGGATGCGACCGGTCATGTCCTGGATGACCATGAAGGCGCCGCGGTTGAGCATGATGCGCCCGGCCACCCTGACCGGAATCGCGGCCGCTTCCAGCTCCTCCTTGCTCGCCTCGGCATGGCGCTTCTGCAGGTCGGCACAGTAGCTATCGCGGCGGAAATCGTTGGGGAAGGCGTTGCCCTTCGCGCGCTCGGCGGCAAGCTTTTCCTTGCGCAGGGCGATCAGCTTGTTTTCTTCCTCGTGGAGGGCATGCTGGTTCAGCGGTTGTTCGCTCATGGTCGTGTCATGTTCCTGATGGGTTGCATCCCCTCGCCGCGCCGGGGAGAGGGTTCGGGGGAGGTGCTGCGAGCCCGCCCCCCTGCCCCGGCCCGCTCGGCGCAGGGGCGTCGGAGGCGTCAGAGCCCTTTCTTGAGGCTGGCCTCGATGAAGTCGTCGAGATCGCCGTCCAGCACCGCGTCGCAGTTGCTGTTCTCGATGCCGGTGCGCAGATCCTTGATCCGCGACTGGTCGAGCACGTAGGAGCGGATCTGGTGGCCCCAGCCGATGTCCGACTTGGTATCTTCCAAGGCCTGGGCCGCGGCGTTGCGCTTCTGCACCTCCAGCTCGTAGAGCTTGGCGCGCAGCATCTTCATCGCGCGGTCCTTGTTGGCGTGCTGGGAACGCTCGTTCTGGCAGCTCACCACGGTGTTGGTCGGCAGGTGGGTGATGCGCACCGCGGAGTCGGTGGTGTTCACGTGCTGACCGCCGGCGCCGGAGGAGCGATAGGTATCGATGCGCAGATCAGCCGGGTTGATGTCGATCTCGATGTTGTCGTCGATCTCCGGCGAGGCGAACACCGCGGAGAAGGAGGTGTGGCGGCGGTTGCCGGAGTCGAACGGGCTCTTGCGCACCAGGCGGTGCACGCCGATCTCGGTGCGCAGCCAGCCGAAGGCGTATTCGCCCTTGACGTGCACGGTGGCGCTCTTGATGCCGGCGACCTCGCCCTCCGACAGCTCGACGATCTCGGTGTCGAAGCCATGCTTGTCGGCCCAGCGCAGGTACATGCGCAGCAGCATGTTGGCCCAGTCCTGGGCCTCGGTACCGCCGGAGCCGGCCTGAACGTCGAGATAGGCGTTGTTGGCATCCATTTCGCCGCTGAACATCCGGCGGAACTCGAGCTTTTCGAGGATCCCGCGCAGGCGCTCGACCTCGCTGGCGACGTCGCTCACCGCACCTTCGTCGTTTTCCTCGACGGCCATGTCCAGCAGGTCGCGGGAGTCGGCCAGGCCGCCGGCGAGCTCGTCGAGGGTCTCGACGGCCAGCGCCAGTTGGGCGCGTTCGCGGCCCAGGTTCTGGGCGTATTCCGGGTTGTTCCAGACGTTCGGGTCTTCCAGCTCGCGCTCGACCTCGGTCAGACGATCACGCTTGTGATCGTAGTCAAAGATACCCCCGAATGGTCTGGGTGCGTTCGGACAGGTCCTTGATGCTGTTGACGATTGGGTTGATTTCCATGGTGGGCAGCACTCGCGGTCGGACAGTTCGAAAAGCCCGGGAGTATAACGCAGCGGGCCGTGGCTGACAGCCCGCGCGTCCGCACGCATGCCGCGCCAATCGGGCTCAAGCGGCCCGGGCCTGGCTCTCCAGCTCCGCCTTGAGTTGCGGGTCGAGCTTCAACTGCCGCGCCAGCTCGTCGAGGTAGGCGCGCTCCATATACTGCTCCTCGTCGACCGCCAGAAGACTGGCGAGATAGATCTCGGCAGCCAGCTCGGGCGTGTCGGCGGCCCGGGCCACATCGGCCGGGTCCAGCGCGCTGTTCAATTCATCATGCAGCCAGCGCTTCAGTTCGTCGTCTTCGGCGACCCTCGCCAACTCGGTTTCGATCAACTGGCGCTCGCGTTCATCCACGTGTCCGTCGGCCTTGGCCGCGGCGACCAGCGCCTTGAGCACGGCCTGGCTGTGCCCTTCGGCCTTATCCGGCGGCAGGCGGTCGAGGGTCTGCGGCTCGTGCCGGAGAGCGCCAGCCTGCTGCGCCTGCCAGTTGCTGAAGGCCTTGTAGGCCAGCATCCCGAGGGCGGCGAGACCGCCGTAGGCCATGGCGTTGCCGCCCAGCTTGCCGATCCGCCGCTTGCCGAGCAAAAGACCAAGGGCCCCGGCAGCCAATGCGCCCTTGTTCCCGCCGCCCATCAGGCTGCCCAGGGAACCACCGCCGGCGCCGCCGAGAATGTTGCCGAGCACGCCACCGCCAGCTCCGCTCCTGCCGCCGGGCCGTGGCTGACCCTGCCGGCGAAAGCTTTGGGCGGACCGGAGAAGTTGGTCGAGCAATCCGCTGGTGTTCATCGCGCAGTCTCCTCTAGGTCGAGAAGCGAAACCGGCACCGTCAGTCGAGCTCGCCGGGCTCGCGAAACGGCGTATCACGATGCGCGGCCCGCACGTACTGTGCAGGCCAGGGCACTGTCTTGTCGCCGAGAAAGTCCGCGGCATGCAGCGGCCAGTAGGGATCGCGCAGCAGCTCGCGGGCCAGCAGAATCAGGTCGGCCTGACCGGTGCGCAGGATGTGCTCGGCCTGTGCCGCCTCGGTGATCATGCCCACCGCGCCGGTGGCGATTTCCGCCTCGCGACGCACCTGCTCGGCGAAGCGGGTCTGGTAGCCCGGGCCGATGGGAATCTCCGCGGTCGCCGCAGTACCGCCGGAGGACACGTCGATCAGATCGACGCCCAGCGCCCTCAGGCGCCGGGCCAGCTCCACCGTCTCCTCCGGGTTCCAGCCCTCCTCCACCCAGTCGGTGGCCGACAGGCGGACGAACAGCGGCAGGGTCGCGGGCCACACGGCACGCACCGCCTCGGTCACTTCCAGCAGCAGGCGGATGCGGTTGTCGAAGCTGCCGCCGTACTGGTCCCGGCGCTGGTTGGACAGCGGCGAGAGAAACTGATGCAGCAGATAGCCGTGGGCAGCATGCAGCTCGGCGACCTTGAAGCCGGCGGCCAGGGCGCGCTCGGCGGCGCGCACGAAGGCCTGGACGATTTCGCCGACGCCGGCCTCGTCGAGCGCGCGGGGCACGGTGTGGCGGGGATCGAAGGGAATCGCCGAGGGACCGACCGGAATCCAGCCGCCCTCCGCGGGCGGCACGCTGCCCGGGCGACCCAGCCAGGGCTGCCAGACGCTCGCCTTGCGCCCGGCATGGGCCAACTGAACGCCGGCCAGCGAGCCTTGGGCCTCGATGAAGGCGGTGATCCGGCGCAGCGGCTCGATCTGCTCGTCGCACCAGAGGCCGAGATCCTGGGCGGAGATCCGGCCCTCGGCGGCGACCGCGGTGGCCTCGACGATCACCAGCCCCGCGCCGCCCACCGCGCGGCTGCCCAGATGCACCAGATGCCAATCGTTGGCCAGCCCGTCGCGGGCCGAGTACTGGCACATCGGCGATACCACGATGCGGTTGGGCAGGGTCAGCTGACGCAGGGTCAGGGGCTCGAACAACAGGCTCATGGCAACACTCCCTTGGATCCTAACGAATGGTCATACTCCAACAACTCTAGACGGGACCGGGCCTTCGTTCTGGCGCACATGCGCCACCGAAGCGAGAAGACCGGCACGCCCGGCGAGCCTGCTCAGCGCGCCGCGAGGTGCACCACCACCAGTTGCACGCTCTCCTGCCCGCGATACTCGTTGACGTCCAGCCGGTAGGCCAGCTCGACCCAGCGTACCGTGGGGTTCGGCCATTGCTCGCGGTCGACGTTGAAGGCGATGGCGTCGAGCTGCACGGCGCCGCAGTCGCTGCGCACCACCAGCTTCAGATGGCGCTCGCCGAGCAGGCGCTGCTGGACGATCTGGAACACTCCGTGGAACAGCGGCTCGGGGAAGTGCTGGCCCCAGGGACCGGCCTGGCGCAAGGCGCGGGCCAGGTCGAGGTGGAACTCCTCGACGCCGAGCTGGCCGTCGGAGAGCAGCCGCCCGGTCAGGTCGTCGGCACTGAGCTGGCGGCGCACCTCGGCGTCGAAAGCCGCGGCGAAGGCGGCGAAGTTCGCCTGCGGCAGCGACAGTCCGGCGGCCATGGCATGCCCGCCGAACTTGCTGATCAGTCCCGGCTGGCGGGCCGCCACCGCATCCAGCGCATCGCGGATGTGGAAGCCCGGCACCGAGCGCGCCGATCCCTTGAGCAGGCCGTCGCCGGCATCGGCGAAGGCGATGGCCGGACGGTGGTAGCGCTCCTTGAGGCGCGAGGCGAGGATGCCGATCACCCCCTGGTGCCAGTCCGGCTCGAACAGGCAGAGGCCGAAGGGCAGCGCCTCGACCGGCAGCTCCTTGAGCCGGGCCAGGGCTTCGCGCTGCATGCCCTGCTCGATGGCCTTGCGGTCCTGGTTGAGCTGGTCGAGCTGCACCGCCATGTCGCGGGCCAGCCCTTCGTCCTCGCAGAGCAGGCACTCGATGCCGAGGGACATGTCATCGAGCCGCCCGGCCGCATTGAGCCGCGGCCCGAGAATGAAGCCGAGATCGGTGGAGGTGATCCGCCGGTGGTCGCGCCCGGCCACCTCGAGGAGCGCGCGCAGCCCCGGCCGTGCCCGTCCGGCGCGGATGCGTGCCAGCCCCTGGTGGACCAGGATGCGGTTGTTGGCATCCAGCGGCACCACGTCGGCGACGCTGCCCAGGGCGACCAGATCGAGCAGTTCGGCCAGGTTCGGCTCGCTCCGCCCGGCAAACCAGCCCAGCTCGCGCAGACGGGCGCGCAGCGCCAGCAGCACGTAGAAGATCACCCCGACGCCGGCCATGGCCTTGCTGGGAAATCCGCAGCCCGGCTGGTTGGGATTGACGATGGCGTCCGCCGCCGGCAGCTCGCGGCCCGGCAGGTGGTGGTCGGTGACCAGCACGCGCAGGCCGGCGGCCCTGGCCGCGGCCACCCCGTCGAGGCTGGAGATGCCGTTGTCCACCGTCACCAGCAGCTCGGGCCGGCGCTCCAGAGCCACGGCGACGATCTCGGGGGTCAGTCCGTAGCCGTACTCGAAACGGTTCGGCACCAGGTAGTCGACCTGCGCCGCGCCGAGCAGGCGCAGACCGAGCACGCCGACCGTGCTGGCGGTGGCACCGTCGGCGTCGAAGTCGCCGACGAAGAGGATGCGCCGGCGCTCGTGCAGCGCCTCGACCAGCAGTTCCACCGCCGCCTCGATGCCCTTGAGCCGCTGGTAAGGAAGCAGGCGTGCCAGCCCCTTGTCCAGCTCGGCAGCGGTCTGCACGCCGCGGGCGGCGTAGAGGCGGGTCAAGAGCGGCGGCAGGTCGCCCAGGTCGGGCAGCGGTTCGGGCAGCGGGCGGGGTTCGATGCGCATTGAAATCGTAATTCTGCAGGGCGGGAACAGCCCGCCGGATTCGAAGCCTGGCGGGTAGCCCCGCCCCCATGGAAAAACGCCGATCAGCGCTCGCCGAGCAGCCACTCCAGGGGAATCTCGTGCTGGCCGCGCTCGTCGGTGACGAACAAGGCACCGTCGCTGATCATCACGCTCCAGCTGAGCGAGCGCGGCAGGTCGCGGGCCAGCGCCTCCAGCGCCTCCTGCCCCACGGCCGCCACGCTGAGGTTCTTGAGGCCCTTCACCGCCTCCAGCACCTTGCCCTGCCAGACCCGCAGGCTGCCATAGGCCAGCAGGCTGACCCGCTCGGCGCGACGCGAGCACCAGGTCAGGCGCTCGGCATCCGGCTGGCCGACCTCGATCCAGTGCAGGATGCGGTCGTCCAAGCTCTTCTGCCACAACGCCGGTTCGTCGACGTCCGACAGGCCGCGACCGAAGGCCAGTTGCTCGTCGTACCAGAGGGCATAGGCGATCAGCCGCACGGCCAGGCGCTCCTCGGTCTCCGAGGGATGCCGGGCGACGGTGAAACGCAGGCTCTCGTAGACCCCGCGATCCAGGTCGGTGAGGTTGAGTTCGACTTTGTAGGGGGTGGCTTGCAGGGCCATGGCAGGCGTCCGGTCCGGTCCGAGGGGCGGCAAGTGTACCCCGAATCCGGGACGCGGGCTGCAGCGCTCAGTCGGCGAAGCACTCGACCCGGTTGCGCCCCTTGGCCTTGGCCCGGTACAACGCCTGGTCGCCCAGCGCCAGCAGACGCGACAGTTCGTAGCCGGCCTGCACCGTGGAGGCGATGCCGATGCTGACGCTGACGCGCACCGCCGGCTCCAGCACCAGATCGCTGCAGGCCTGACGGATGCGCTCGGCCACCTGTAGCGCCACCGCCTCGTTGGCTCCGGGCAGTAGGCAGGCGAACTCCTCGCCCCCGATGCGTCCACAGATATCCTGCTGCCGGATGCCCAGCGCCAGCAGGCGCCCAAAGGCGACCAGCGCCGCATCGCCCATGGCATGCCCATGGGTATCGTTCAGCCGCTTGAAATGGTCGAGGTCGCAGAGCAGCAGGATCACCGGCCGCCCCTCGGCGGCGCAGCGGGCCAGCAGGGCCTCGCCGCCGACGGTGAAGGCCCGACGGTTGCCGATATCGGTGAGCGGATCGCGATAGGCCACTGCGCGGTAACGCTGTTCGGCGCGCTCGCGGACCATGGCGAGGGTAACGAAGGCGATGCCATTGGCGAACAGAAAGGCCTCCAGCACCAGCCAGGCCATGAAGCTGGCGCCGTTTTCGCTCCAGGACTGACCGATGGAATCGCCGCGGTCGAAGAGCAGACGCAGGCAGTAGAAGGCGCCGTGCACGCCCATCAGCCCCAATGCCGGCACGACGGAAACCGTCAGGGACGCCCGGACACGCCACAGCTCCCAGGCCGCCAGGGCGGTGTAGAGGAGGACGAGCAGGTTGCTGACCGATACCCGCAGCGGCAGCGAGGCCAGAAATGTCGGCCACAGGCAGAGCAGCCCCCAGAGCAGGACCCCGGCCAGGACTCCCGGCCAACAGGCCGGCCTTCCGGCGAACGCGCGCGAAGCCGTCCATCCCAGCCCCCCGACAGTTGCAACAGCATGTTGCCGAGCACGATGGACAGGGTGTCGATCCCGATGCCGCGCAGACAGCCCAGCAGCAGTCCGAAAGCGGCCAGCAGCAGCGTGCTGGCCATGTAGCCGAGGGTCGACTCGCTATCGCTGCGCCACCAGGCATGCACCATCAGTAGGCCCAGCAGGGTGAGCACGTAGATAACCGTCAGCAGCAGAGTGGGCAGATGCAGGATCATGGGCGGGCCGGAGCCGGGACCGGAAGGCGGAACTTTACGTGTGCCGCCGGCAGGGCGCCAGAACCTGAAGGCCACGCCTGGACTGTTCGGGTACGACAGCACGGGTTAGAGTCGCCGCATCGCCCAGCCGACGGAACCCATTCCATGCCCAGCCCTGGCAAACCGCTCGCCGGCCTCAAGGTGATCGAGCTCGGCAGTTTGATCGCCGGCCCCTTCGCCGCGCGCCTCTGCGCGGAGTTCGGCGCCGAGGTGATCAAGGTCGAGTCGCCCGACGGCGGCGACCCGCTGCGCAAGTGGCGCAAGCTCTACGAGGGCACGTCGCTGTGGTGGTTCGTGCAGGCACGCAACAAGAAGTCGATCACCCTCAACCTCAAGCATCCGGACGGCCTGGCGATCCTCAAGCAGTTGCTGGCCGATGCGGACATCCTGATCGAGAACTTCCGCCCCGGCGTGCTGGAAAAGCTCGGTCTCGGCTGGGAAGAACTGCATGCGCTCAATCCCAAGCTGGTGATGGTGCGCCTGTCCGGCTTCGGCCAGAGCGGGCCGCTGAAGGAGCAGCCGGGCTTCGGCGCGGTCGGCGAGTCGATGGGCGGCCTGCGCTACATTACCGGTTTCGAGGACCGTCCGCCGGTGCGCACCGGCATCTCCATCGGCGACTCGATCGCCGCGCTGTGGGGGGTGATCGGCGCGCTGATGGCGCTGCGGCATCGCGAGGTCAACGGCGGCCAGGGCCAGGTGGTGGACGTGGCGCTGTACGAGGCGGTGTTCGCCATGATGGAAAGCCTGGTACCGGAGTTCGACGTGTTCGGCTTCATCCGCGAGCGTAGCGGCAACATCATGCCGGGCATCACGCCCTCCTCCATCCACACCTGCGCCGACGGGCGTCACCTGCAGATCGGTGCCAACGGCGACGCGATCTTCCGGCGCTTCATGCAGGCCATCGGCCGTCCTGATCTGGCCGACGACCCGACGCTCGCCGACAATGCCGGTCGCGATGCGCGTCGCGACGAACTCTACGGAGTGATCGACCGTTGGGCGGCATCGCTGCCGGCAGACCAGGCCCTGGCCCTGCTCAACCACGCCGAGGTGCCGGCCAGCCGCATCTATTCGGTGGAGGACATGCTCGCCGACCCGCAGTTTCTCGCCCGCGAGATGTTCCTCTCCGCGCGCCTGCCGGACGGCAAGCCGTTCAAGATGCCCGGCATCGTGCCCAAGCTGTCGGAGACACCCGGCTCGGCGGACTGGGTGGGGCCGGCGCTGGGCGAGCACACGGCCGAATTGCTGCAGGCGCTCGGTTACAGTGCAGAGCGGATCGCCGCCCTGCGCGAAAACGGAGCAGTCTGACCGCCGGGCTTGCCCTGCCCGGAGCCCCACACGCAAGGCCCCGCAGTCGTCACGGGGCCTTTCGTCGCTCACCGGCTCAGAACACGGCGCTCTGCCGGGCGCATTGCCCCCGCTCCAGCGCCGCGATCACCTTGGGCGAGAGGCGCCCTTCGAGGATACGCAGGTCACGATGGAGACCATCCACCACATCGATGAGCAACCATTTGTCCATCAATTGCACCGGACGGAGCAGACGCTCGATCAGGACCTCGCCGGCGCCATTTCGCAACGTCAGCAACCGACCTCCATCCGGGCGAACCGCTCCCATATCGATCTTGTAAGGCGCCAGCGCCTCGACCAGCAACGCACGCGTGCTCTCCATATCCAAACACCTCAGGTGATGAGAAGGCTGCTTACAGCCTGCAAATGACTTGCCAGCACGCGGAAAGTTTCCGCCCGGCCTTGTTCTTAAGGCATCGGGGCACGGCGCTCATGGGCAGCGAAGAGACCCGCGAGCGGTCGCCATGGCCGGCCAGCGATGCCTGGACAGGCTACGGAGGGAATATGAAAGAAAAAAGCCGCCCCCCTGTCGGGGGCGGCTTCGTTGCTCGAACGTCAGCGGGCCTCAGAAGCCAGCAGCGCACCTTATAGCGGTTTGCCGCGATTGCCGTGCTGGCTGACGAAGGCCTGCACCGCCTTCAGATCGTTGGCCAGCACCGTGCAGCGCTCCTCGCGCTGGAACAGGTCGGCCAGGTGCGGCGGCAATTGCGGGACGGCGCCGATGCCGGCCTTCTCCACCGCTTCGGGGAACTTGACCGGATGCGCGGTGCCGAGGATCACCATCGGCAGGACTAGACTGCGGCGGCACTCACGGGCGGCCTTGACGCCGATCGCGGTGTGCGGGTCGAGCAGGTAGCCGGTTTCGCCGTGCACCTCGGCGATGGTGGCACAGGTCTGCTCGTCGTCCACCGCCAGCGAGTCGAACAGCCGGCGCGCCTCGGTCCAGCGATCATCCTCCACTGCCAGCTTGCCGGTAGCCTTGAACTCGTCCATCAGCGCACTCACGGCGGCCCCGTTGCGGCCGTGCAGATCGAACAGCAGACGCTCGAAGTTGGACGACACCATGATGTCCATGGACGGCGACAGCGACGGGTGCAGGGTGTCCTTGTCGTAGCGGTTGCCGGACATGAAACGGTGCAGGATGTCGTTGCGGTTGGTGGCGACGATCAGTTGGTTGACCGGCAGGCCCATGTTGCGCGCCAGGTAACCGGCGAAGATGTCGCCGAAGTTGCCGGTCGGTACCGAGAAGGCCACCGAGCGGTGCGGCGCGCCGAGCTGCAGGGCGGCGTGGAAGTAGTAGACGATCTGGGCCATGATCCGCGCCCAGTTGATCGAGTTGACCGCCACCAGCCGGGTGCCCTTGAGGAAGCCCTGGTCGGCGAAGCTGGCCTTGACCATCTCTTGGCAGTCGTCGAAGTTGCCTTCGATGGCGATATTGTGGATGTTGTCGCCGAGGATGGTGGTCATCTGCCGGCGCTGCACCTCGGACACCCGGTTGTGCGGGTGCATGATGAAGATGTCGACGTTGTCGCAAGCCTTGCAGCCCTCGATGGCCGCCGAGCCGGTATCGCCGGAGGTCGCCCCCATGATCACCACGCGCTCGCCGCGCTTGGTCAGCACATGGTCGAGCAGGCGGCCGAGCAGCTGCAGGGCGAAGTCCTTGAACGCCAGGGTCGGCCCCTGAAACAGCTCGAGCACCCACTCGTTGGCGCCCAGCTGGGTCAGCGGAGCGACCGCCTTGTGGGCGAACACGCCATAGGTTTCCTCGAGGATCTGCTTGAAGTCGGCGTCGGCGATGCAGCCGGCGACGAACGGGCGCATCACCCGGAAGGCCAGCTCGTGGTACGGCAGGCCGGCCCAGGAGGCGATCTCCTCGACGGTGAAGCGCGGCAGGTTTTCCGGCACGTAGAGGCCGCCGTCGCTGGCGAGGCCGGCCAGCAGCACGTCTTCGAAATTCAGGGCCGGCGCCTGGCCGCGGGTGCTGATGTAGCGCATGGGTGCAAACCTTCGGTTCGGGCCGCCGGCCCGGGCCGCAGCGAATCGGGCAACTGGCGGCGGGCGGCTTATAGCGGATTAGTTGAGCTGTTCGACGCGGATACGGACGACCTTGCCGACCACGCCCTCGAGCGCCTCCATGGCGGCGATGGCCTCGTCGATGCAACGCTCGCGGACCCGGTGGGTGACCAGGATCATCGGCACCAGGCCGTCGTGCTCTTCGACCTCCTTCTGCATGATCGACTCGATGTTGATACCGCGCTCGGAGAGGATGCTCGCCACCTGGGCCAATACGCCCGGGTGGTCCTTGGCCTGGATGCGCAGGTAATAGGCGCTCTCGCAGGCGGCGATCGGCAGGATCGGGTGGGCAGACAGCGCGTCGGGCTGGAAGGCCAGGTGCGGCACGCGGTTCTCCGGGTCGGAGGTCATGGCGCGGACCACATCCACCAAGTCGGCCACCACCGCCGAGGCGGTCGGCTCCATGCCGGCACCGGCGCCGCAGAACAAGGTCGAGCCCACGGCATCGCCGTTGACCATCACCGCGTTCATCACGCCATTGACATTGGCGATCAGACGGTCGGCCGGAATCAGCGTCGGATGCACGCGCAGCTCGAAGCCTTCGGCAGTACGTCGGGCGATACCCAAGTGCTTGATGCGGTAGCCCAGCGCTTCGGCGTAGTTGACGTCGGCACTGGTCAGCTTGGAGATACCTTCGGTATAGGCCTTGTCGAATTGCAGCGGAATGCCGAAAGCGATCGAGGCGAGAATAGTCAGTTTGTGGGCGGCATCGATACCCTCCACGTCGAAGGTCGGATCGGCCTCGGCATAGCCGAGCGCCTGGGCTTCCTTGAGCACGTCGGCGAAGGCCCGCCCCTTTTCGCGCATCTCGCTGAGGATGAAGTTGCCGGTGCCGTTGATGATGCCGGCCACCCAGTTGATGCGGTTGCCGGCCAGCCCTTCGCGGATCGCCTTGATCACCGGGATGCCGCCGGCCACCGCCGCCTCGAAGGCGACGATCACACCCTTCGCGCGGGCCTTGGTGAAGATCTCGTCGCCATGCACGGCGATCAGCGCCTTGTTCGCGGTGACCACATGCTTGCCGTTGTCGATGGCCTTGAGCACCAGCTCGCGGGCCAGGGTGCAGCCGCCGATCAGCTCGACGACGACCTCGATCTGCGGATTGTCGACCAGTTCGAAAACGTCGGCGGCGATGGGGGTGCCGGCGATATCGCATTTCGGATTGGTGCTGCGCATGGCGATCTGGGCAATCTCGATTTCGCGCCCGGCACGACGGGCGATCTCCTCGGCATTGCGTTTGAGCACATTGAAGGTGCCGCCACCGACGGTACCCAGTCCACAGATGCCTACTTTGACCGGTTTCACGCTGAAACTCCCCATCTTCACCGCAGAAAACGACCGGGCATGCCCCGGCCGCAGAGAAAAGAGCCGCACATTACGAAGCACTCGGCCTTTAGTCAATTGGCGCACCGCCCGCAGGGTGCCGGCGGTACGCCTTGACGGCTACCGGGTCAGTTGGTCGCCTGGGCGGCTATGGCCTGCTTGGCCAGCTGCGGAGCCGGTTGATAACCCGGGATCATATGCCCGTTGGCCAGCACCACGGCGGGAGTACCCTGCACGCCGATCATCTGGCCCAGCTCGAACTGCTTGGCCACGGGGTTGTCGCAGGTGGCCGCCGGCACCTTCTCGCGCGCCTTGGCCTTGTTCATCGCCGCCTGGCGGTCCTTGGCACACCAGACGCTGACCAGGTCCCCATAGCCATGGGAACCGATGCCCTGGCGCGGGAAGGCCACATAGCGCACCTCGACACCAAGCCGATTCAGCTCCGGCACCTCGCTGTGCAGCTTCTGGCAGTAGCCGCAATCGGTATCGGTGAAAACGGTGATATGGGTCTTCGGCTCCTTGGGCGCAAAGATCACCATCTCGCTGGCCGGTATGCCGTTGATGGTCTTCGCCACGGCCTGGCTCTCCGCCTTCTCGGTGAGATTGAGCGGCTTGCCGTCCTTGAGCTGATACAGGTAACCCTGCATAACGAACTGGCCGTCGGCACTGGCATAGAACATCCGCCCACCTTTCAGCTGGACCTGGTAGAGCCCCGCCATCGGACTCTCGGCGATGGACTCGACCGGCAGCCCTGATTGCATCTGCTGCAGGGCCTTGCGAATGGCCTGATCGGGGTCGGCCGCCAGGGCCAGAGTGCTTGCCAGGCTGAGAGCCGCGGCAGCAAAAAGGAAGGAAACGCGCATGGATACTCCGGAGGGATGGTGCGAATGGGCAGAGCCTATCATAGGCATGGCACACCGGACGGTGTATCAGCCGCGCGGATGATGCCGCGCGTGCAGCTCCTGCAGGCGTGCCCGAGCGATGTGGGTATAGATCTGGGTGGTCGACAGATCGCTGTGGCCGAGGAGCATCTGCACCACGCGCAGGTCGGCACCGTGGTTGAGCAGGTGGGTAGCGAAGGCATGGCGCAGGGTGTGCGGCGACAGGCTCTTGCCGATTCCCGCCGCCCGGGCGTGATGCTTGATACGGTGCCAGAAGGTCTGCCGGGTCATCTGTTCGCCACGCAGACTGGGAAAGAGCACGTCGCTCGGTCTGCCAGCCAGCAACCACGGCCGGGCCTCGGCCAGATAGCGCTCGAGCCAGGCGATGGCCTCCTCGCCTAGCGGCACCAGACGCTCCTTACTGCCCTTGCCGAATACCCGCACCACCCCCTGGCGCAGGTTCAGCTGCTCCAGGCGCAAGCCGACCAATTCGCTGACGCGCAGGCCGCAGGCATACAGGAGCTCGAGCATGGCTCGGTCGCGCAGCCCGAGCGGCTCAGCGCTTTCAGGTGCCGCCAGCAGCGCCTCGACGTCGGCTTCGGAAAGGGATTTTGGCAGGGGGCGGCCCAGCTGCGGCAGATCTACCTGCAGGGTCGGATCGCTGGCGATCGCCCCCTCGCGCAGCAGGTAGCGGAAGAAACCGCGCAGGCCCGACAGGAAGCGCGCCGTGGAGCGTGCCTTGTAGCCGGCATCGACCCGCCAAGCCAGATGATCGAGGATCAGCTCGCGCCCCACCTCGAGCAGTTCCAGGCCGCGCTCGCGCAGCCAGCCGTTGAACAGCTCGAGATCGCTGCGATAGGCCGCCCGGGTATGCGCCGAAAGCCCCTTCTCCAGCCACAGGGCTTCGAGAAAACGCTCGATCTGGGGATGTTCGACGGCAGACATGACGTCTCCTTGCCAAGACGGACAGAGAAGTGCCGCCAGCGGGCCGATCTCAGCCTGCTGGCGACGACATTCCACTCAGGCGGCCTCGTCCTTCTCGATGGGGAAATCGGGCAGTATCGCCCGCGGCCGCTTGTCTTCGTCGATGGCGACGAAGCTGAACACGCCGGTGATCGCCTTCTCGCGGCTGCCGCAATACATGCCCTCGACGAAGATCTCCACCTCGACCTTGCAACTGGTGTTGCCGACTTGTGTTACCCGGCCGACCAGCTCGACGATCGAGCCGCCGGGAATCGGATGCTTGAAATCGACCCGGTCCGAAGAAACCGTGACGGTCGGCAGACGACAGAAGCGCGTCGCAGTGATGAACGAGATCTCGTCCATCCAGCCCAACGCGGTGCCGCCGAACAGGGTGTTATGGTGGTTGGTGGTGAACGGAAAGACCGCTTTGGTGATGCGGGTCTCGGATAAGGCGATCCGACGCTGGATTTCTTGCTCTCTAGGGGTCATGCCACTACTTCCTGATAAAAAATAGGTGGCTGCCACTGGCGGGATGTTGTTCTTGTGCGCTGCAAGGCAGGACTAGGCGCCCGCCCGACGCGCGCAAACGAAAAAGCAGCCTTTCGGCTGCTTTTTCGAAGAGAAAAACCCCGATCAGGAGAGCTTTTCCTTGATACGTGCTGCTTTGCCGGACAGGTCGCGGAGATAATACAGCTTGGCCTTGCGCACGTCACCGCGACGCTTGACGGAAATGCTGTCGACCAGCGGGCTGTAGGTTTGGAAGGTACGCTCGACGCCCACGCCGTTGGAAATCTTGCGCACGGTAAAAGCGCTGTTCAGGCCGCGGTTGCGCTTGCCGATGACCACGCCCTCGAAAGCCTGCAGACGCTGGCGATCGCCTTCCTTCACTTTAACCTGCACGATCACGGTATCGCCCGGGGCGAAGGCCGGAATCTCTTTGCTCATCTGCTCGGCTTCGAGCTGCTGAATGATCTTGTTGGTCATCTGAATGCTCCTAAGGCAGACCCCCGGTCCGCCATCGATACGTCAACTATCGTCCCGCTGGCGAAGGTATTCCGCCAACAGCTTTTGCTCTTCTCCAGAAAGCGAGCGGCTATCCAGAAGATCGGCGCGGCGCTCCCAGGTCCGCCCAAGGGACCGCTGCAAACGCCAGCGCCGGATGTGCTCGTGATTGCCGCTTAGCAGCACCTCAGGAACACGCTTTCCCTCGTACACCTCCGGTCGGGTGTAGTGCGGGCAATCGAGCAGGCCATCGGTGAACGAGTCCTCCTCGGCGGAGCCGGAATGTCCCAACGCACCGGGCAACAACCGTGTAACCGCATCGATCAGCACCATGGCCGGCAGCTCACCGCCGGACAGGACATAGTCGCCGATCGACCATTCCTCATCCACGTGCGCCTCGATGAAACGCTCGTCGACTCCTTCATAACGGCCAGCGATGAGGATCAACGCCTCCTCCTGGGCCAGCGCACGCACCGCCTGCTGCTTCAACTGGCGGCCCTGCGGCGACAGGTAGATCACCTTCGCCCGTCCCCCGACTGCGGCCTTGGCGGCAGCCAGTGCCCGCTCCAGAGGCTGGATCTTCATGACCATGCCCGGGCCGCCACCGAACGGACGATCGTCCACCGTCTGGTGACGATCCTCCGTGAAGCTCCGAGGATTCCAGCAGTTGAGCCTGAGCAGCCCTTGCTTGACCGCTCGACTGGTAATGCCGAAATCACGGATGGCGGCAAACATCTCCGGAAAGATGCTGATGACTTCGACCTGCATGCTCAGAAATCCGCATCCCAGTCCACCCGCATCTCCCCGGCCGCCAGATCCACCTGCAGCACGCATTGCTGCGTATAGGGCAGCAGGCGCTCGCGATTATCCAGACTACCGTCGCAGGCCTTGACCACCAGCACGTCGTTGGCGCCGGTTTCCAGCAGATGATCGACCCTGCCAAGCAAGCGACCCGCCTGGTCGACTACCCGCAGGCCTTCGAGCTGATGCCAGTAATAGTCACCCGCTTCCAGCCGGGGCAGCTGAGCGAGAGGGACGAGAATTTCGAAATCCGCCAAGGCACGCGCTTCGTCGCGATCATCGACCCCCCTCAGCTTGGCTACCAACACCCTGCCCTGCAGGCGGCCACGAACCAGCTCTGCCTGCCGCCACTCATCACCGCGCCGGAGCGTCCAGCGATGGTAGTCCAGCAGGTTGTCGATCGGATCGGTGAAGGAATAGACCTTCACTTCCCCACGGACGCCATGCACCGAAGTGATCTTGCCGAGAACGATCAGCTCGTCGGCGGATGCAGGCGTCGTATCCATAGCGAACTTAGGCAGTCGCCTTGGCCGCTTCCTTGAGCAGCTGGGCAACGCGTTCGGACGGCTGGGCGCCCTGGCTCAGCCAGTAGCTGGCACGCTCCTGATCCACGGACAGCTTGACTTCGGCACCCGAGGCAACCGGATTGAAGAAGCCGATGCGCTCGACGAAACGACCGTCGCGGGCGTTGCGGCTGTTAGTCACGGTCAGGTGGTAGAAGGGGCGCTTCTTGGAGCCGCCACGGGCAAGACGGATGGTTACCATGTGAACATCGTTCCTGTAGTCGGTGCTGCAAAACCAGATTGCGCACTGGGCTCATGGCCCGAAAGGCCGCATATTCTAAAGGTTATGCGCCGTTTTGCAAACGGCTTTTCACCAACCATCCTACGAAACGCCCCCTTCAAGCTCCGCTCCCTGGGCCGACCAGACAAGCGGAGCAACCGGGCCGGTCCGCTAGACCTTGGGAAGCCGGCCGCCGGGAACATGCCGCTCATGCCTCGCATCATCTTGGCCATGCCCCCTTGGCGCTGAACTTCTTCATCATCTTCTGCATCTGCTTGTGCTGCTTGATCAGTCGCCCGACATCCTGCACCTGGGTGCCCGAGCCCAGGGCGATGCGACGCTTGCGCGAACCGCTGATCATGTCCGGATCGCGGCGCTCGGCTGGGGTCATGGAGTTGATGATCGCCTCCATTTGCATCAGCTGCTTCTCCGCCACGCCCTGGGCATTGCCCATCTGCGCCAGGTTGATGCCGCCGATGGCCGGCAGCTTGTCCATCAGCCCGCCGAGCCCGCCCATGTTCTTCATTTGCTGCAGCTGGTCGCGAAAGTCTTCCAGATCGAAGCCTTTGCCTTTCTTCAGCTTGCTGGTGAGCTTCTCGGCCTTTTCGCGATCGAGCTTGTGCTCGGCTTCCTCGATCAGACTGAGCACGTCGCCCATGCCGAGGATGCGAGAAGCCATGCGATCCGGATGGAAGGGCTCCAGAGCCTCGCTCTTCTCGCCCATGCCGATGAACTTGATCGGCTTGCCGGTGATGTAACGGACCGACAGGGCCGCGCCGCCGCGCGCATCGCCATCCACCTTGGTCAACACCACGCCGGTCAGCGGCAGGGCGTCACCAAAGGCCTTGGCGGTGTTGGCGGCATCCTGGCCGGTCATCGCATCGACCACGAACAGAGTCTCGACCGGTTTGACGGCCGCATGCAGGAGCCGGATCTCCTCCATCATCTCGGCGTCGACATGCAGACGGCCGGCGGTATCCAGCAGCACCACATCGATGAACTTCAGCCGAGCCTCGCGAATCGCCGCCTGGGCGATATCCACCGGCTTTTGACTGGCATCGGAGGGAAAAAAGGTGACACCGACCTCCCCAGCCAGAGTTTCCAGTTGCTTGATCGCCGCCGGACGGTAGATGTCGGCGGAAACCACCAGAACCGACTTCTTGCGACGCTCCTTGAGGAAACGCGCCAGCTTGCCTACGGTAGTGGTCTTGCCCGCCCCCTGCAGGCCGGCCATCAGTACCACCGCCGGCGGCGCCGCATTCAGCGCCAGATCCTCGTTGGCCGCGCCCATCAGCTCTTCCAGTTCGGCACGGACGATCTTCACGAAGGCCTGCCCCGGGGTCAGGCTTTTCGAGACCTCGGTGCCGACGGCCCGCTCCTTGATCCGATTGACGAACTCCTTGACCACTGGCAACGCGACATCGGCCTCAAGCAAGGCCATGCGCACCTCGCGCAGCGTGTCCTTGATGTTGTCCTCGGTCAGCTTGGCCTTGCCGGTGACATGGCGAAGGGTCTGGGAAAGGCGATCGGTAAGGTTTTCGAACATGCGCGTTCCTTTCAGGCTCTGAAGAGCCCAGGGTGGGCTTGCAGCGGGTCGGCAATTATAAACCAAGGCACCCGGAGCCGACACCGCTGGCGGTCTTTCGTGAGAAGCCCCTTATATGCCACACTCGGGCTTTAGGACCTGCCAGACACGGACTCATGCACCCACTGCTGCCCAGCCTCGCCGCCGCCGGTCTATATGCCTCCGCCACGCTCTACCAGGGCATGCGCCTGGCCAGACGCAGCCTGCCGGACAAACGTCTGCTGCTCCTGCTGGGCATCCTCGCGCTGATCGCTCACAGCCTCAGCCTAGTGCTGCAATTGCTGGGCTCCAATGGACTGACCCTGCACTTCTTCAATGCCTCCAGCCTGATCGCCGCGGCAGTGGTCGCCTTGACCCTGCTCGCCAGCTGCTACATGCCGGTAGAGAACTTACTGCTGCTGTTGCTGCCAGTGAGCGCGCTCACCGTGCTGCTGGCTCAGTTCATGCCAGTCGGTACCTTGCAGGGAATCGACGAGAAACCTGGAATCCTCGCCCATATCCTGCTGTCGATCCTCGCCTACGGCATGCTCACCATCGCCATGTTTCAGTCCCTGCTGCTGCTGTTGCAGGACCACCAACTGAAGCACAAGCACCCCTCCGGCCTGACCCGCAACTTTCCGCCGCTGCAGACCATGGAAAGCCTGCTGTTCAGCTTTCTCTGGGCCGGCTGGGGGCTGCTCTCGCTGTCGTTGGTCTCCGGCTGGTTGTTCCTCGACGACCTGTTCGCCCAGCATCTGGTGCACAAGACCCTCCTCGCCTGCCTGGCCTGGCTGGTCTTTTCCGCCCTGCTGATCGGCCGCCATCGCCTCGGCTGGCGCGGGCACACGGCGATCCGCTGGACCCTGAGCGGCTTCTGCCTGCTCATGCTCGCCTATTTCGGCAGCAAGCTGGTCCGCGAATTCATCGTGCATGTGTAGCGCCCCGCTTCGGAAGTGCATCCGACAGCGAGCGGATAGTCCCCTTGGCATCGGGCAAGGCGGCGAAAACACATGCCCCGCCCTCCTGAACGCGCCATAAAACGCCCATGGAAGATCTGCCCTTCGGTTACCTGATTGGCCTGCTGCTCTTCCTGCTGCTGTGTTCGGCGTTTTTTTCCAGCACCGAGACAAGCCTGATCAGCCTCAACCGGCATCGCCTGCGCCAAAAGGCCAAGAAGGGCCATCGCGCCGCCCGGCGCGCCAGCAAGCTGCTCGAACGTCCTGATCGCCTGCTCGGCACCGTTCTGATCGGCAACACCTTCGTCACCGTCCTGGCCTCCGCCATCGCCACCCTGCTGGCTCTACGGCTGTGGGGCGAGGCCGGCATTGCCATCGCCATCCTCGGCCTGACCCTGGCCCTGTCGGTCGTCGGCACGATCATCCCCAAGGCCCTGGCGGCCATACGCCCGGAACTGCTGGCCTACCCCTTCAGCCTGCCGCTGGCGCAGCTGCAGAAGCTCCTCAACCCGCTCCTGATCCTGCTCGGCTGGATCAGCAAAGGCCTGTCCCGACTAGCCGGCATCATCCCGCATAGCCTTGGTGAAGAGAGCCTGACCAGCGAGGAGCTACGCAACATGGTTCACGAGTCCGGACAGACTCTACCGCTGAACCGGCAGGGCATGCTGCTCGGCATCCTCGACCTGGAGAGAGTCAGCGTCAACGACATCATGATCCCGCGCAACGAAGTCGTCGGGATCGACCTGGACGAAACCTTGGAACAGATCGCCCGGCAGCTGTGCAACACCTCCCACACGCGCCTGCCGGTATTTCGTGGCGACATCAACCAGGTCGAGGGCGTGGTGCACATGCGCCACATCGCCCGCCTGCTCACCGAGAACCGCTTGACCAAGGAAAATCTGTACGCAGTCTGCCAGGAGCCCTACTTCGTTCCGGAAAACACGCCGCTGGCCACCCAACTGATCCACTTCCAGCAGCAGAAGCGGCGCATTGCCATAGTGGTCGACGAATACGGCGACGTGCAGGGCATCGTCACGCTCGAGGACATCCTGGAGGAGATCGTCGGCGAGTTCACCAACCGTGACAGCCTGCCCGCCCCGGACATTCAGCCGCAGGGGGACGGCACCCAGATCATCGATGGTGCCGTCCACATACGCGAGGTGAACAAGGCGCTCGGCTGGCAGTTGCCGAGCGACGGTCCGCGTACCCTCAACGGACTGATCACCGAGGCCCTGCAGAGCATTCCCGATTGCGGGGTCTGCCTGAGCATCGGCCCCTATCGACTGGAGATTCTCGAGACGATGGAGAACCGAGTGAAAAACGTGCGGATCTGGGAGACTGGAACACGCCTCCCGTCGGCGCCGACGGCCGAGTGAACGGCCTGCTCGCGCGCGACTCGGAGCTGCTACAGTTGCACCTCGACCGCTTGCGCGGCGTGCGCTGCCTTCTGTCGTGCAGCCTCGACGGAGACATCGCGTGCCAAAGCCACGCCCATCCGCCGCTGTCCCGCCACCTCCGGTTTGCCGAACAGGCGCAGCGCCGTATCCGGCTCGGCTAGCGCCCCGCCCAGATTGGCGAAACTCACCTCGCGGGACTGCCCCTCGACCAGGATCACCGCCGAGGCGGCCGGCCCGTACTGGCGGATCGTCGGGATCGGCAGGCCGAGAATGGCCCTCGCGTGCAGGGCGAATTCGGAGAGGTCCTGGGAGATCAGCGTCACCAGGCCGGTGTCGTGGGGACGCGGCGAAACCTCGCTGAACCAGACCCGGTCGCCCTTGACGAACAACTCGACGCCGAACAGTCCGCTCCCGCCCAACGCCTCGGTGACCGTCCTAGCGATACGCTCGGACTCGGCCTGCGCCGCGGCCGTCATCGCCTGAGGCTGCCAGGACTCCTGATAGTCGCCCTTCTCCTGACGGTGGCCGATAGGCGCACAGAAGGTGGTTCCGCCCGAATGGCGCACGGTCAGCAGGGTGATTTCGTAGTCGAAGTCGATGAACCCCTCGACGATCACCCGCCCCTTGCCGGCACGCCCGCCCTCCTGGGCATAGTCCCAGGCGGCCTGCAGCTGCTCCGGTCCCTTCAGCAGGCTCTGCCCCTTGCCGGAGGAGCTCATGATCGGCTTGACCACGCAGGGGAAACCGAGCGCCTCTGCCGCCGCGCGGTACTCCTCGAAGCTGTCGGCGAACCGGTAGGGCGACGTCGGCAGTCCCAGCTCCTCTGCCGCCAGACGGCGAATGCCCTCGCGGTTCATGGTCAGGTGGGCCGCGCGCGCGCTGGGAATCACCGTGAAGCCTTCGCTCTCCAGCTCGACCAGGGTCGTGGTGGCGATGGCCTCGATTTCCGGCACGATGTAGTGCGGCCGCTCCTGCTCGATCACCGCGCGCAAGGCCGCGCCGTCGAGCATGTTGATCACATGGCTGCGGTGAGCGACCTGCATGGCCGGCGCATTGGCATAGCGATCCACGGCGATCACCTCCACACCGAAGCGCTGCAATTCGATAACCACTTCCTTGCCTAGTTCGCCTGAGCCACAAAGCAATACACGGGTCGCACTCGGCGACAGCGGAGTTCCAATACGGGACATGAGGTTTCCTTCACATGAGGGGGGCCTGTCCGCACAGCGGACAGAGGCAACCTAGGAGAGCAGGCCCTTGGCGCGGGCCCGTTCGGCACACAATGCCAGTATCTGACGGCGCTCGAAATTGTCCAATCGTCGCCAGCGCCTGATTTCGTCCACCGTACGCAGGCAGGCAAGACAGACGTCGTTGTCGTCCAGCGCGCACAACTGCACGCAGGGCGAAGGGACGGGGCGTTCGTCGTTCATCACTCTTCCAGCGCGACACCCCGGCCGTCTCCGCGCATCGGACACGCGGAGACCGGGCTGCCATCGTCTCGTAATCAGCTCAGCTCGACGAAACTCGCCGGCTGATGCCCGATCTCGATACCTGCATCGAACAGCAGGTTCACCAGCTCGACCACCATCATCGCCGTCAACCCCCAGATCTTGTACGGGCCGTAGCGGTAGCAGGGCACATAGTAACTGCGCCCCTCATGATCGATGCGGTGGGTCGTTTCCCGCGGGTCGTCGCAGAAGAAAACCAGAGGCACCGAGAAAACTGCGGCGATTTCGCCGTCGTTGGGCCGATATTCGACATAGTCGGGCACCAACGCCACGTATGGCGTCACCTGGATGCCGTGACGCGACACCAGTTGACTGAGCGGCCCCACCACCTCGACCAGCCCCGGCGGCAGCCCAATCTCCTCCTCCGCCTCGCGCAGGGCGGTGCAGGCCAGGTCGGAATCCTCCGGATCGCGGCGCCCGCCGGGAAAGGCCACCTCGCCGCCGTGGGTGGACAAACCACTGGCGCGCAGGGTCAGCACCAGTTCGGGCTCGTCACTGCGGGTGATCGGCATCAGCACCGCCGCCTCGGGAAAGCGACCATCGGCATTCAGGCGCCGGGGCGAATAGTTTCGCACGCGTCGGAGTAGATCTTCCTGCATCGTCATTCTCTATCTTTACTCCATGAACGCATCATGACACGAACCGCACAGCCCGCCCAAGCCCCGCCCCGCCCCGCCTGCGCCATCGCGGCGGCCGGCCGGTAACGACGCTCAGGAAAGCCCATGAAATTCTGCAGCCAATGCGGCAACCCGCTGAACTGGCAGACACCCAGCGGCGATCATCGTCCGCGCTTCGTCTGCCCCGCCTGCCGCACCGTGCATTACCAGAATCCCAAGATAGTCGCTGGCTGCCTGCCGCTCTGGCGCGAGCAGGTCCTGCTGTGCCGGCGTGCCATCGAGCCACGCCATGGCTTCTGGACGCTGCCCGGCGGGTTCATGGAGAATGACGAAACCATGCAGCAGGCGGCGGCCCGGGAAACCCTGGAGGAGGCCTGTGCGCGCGTCGAGGGGCTCGAGCTGTATACCCTCTTCGATCTACCGCACATCCAGCAGGTGCATGTATTCTTCCGCGCCCGCCTGGTCGACGCGAACTTTGCCGCCGGCGCGGAAAGCCTTGAGGTACGACTGTTCCACGAGACCGAGATCCCCTGGCCGGAGCTGGCTTTTCCGACGGTCGGTCATACCCTAGAATATTTTTTCAAGGACCGGGTTCGGCAGCTCTACCCGGTGCGCAACGAACCGCTTGCGCCCTTGCACACACTCTTGACGAATCCACGGAACAATCCTGATCGCAGATAGGGAACCTTCGATGCGCCGGTTGCTTGCATTCCTTTGCCTGTCTTTTGCCACTCTCTCGCAAGCCAGCGTACCCATTGCCGGCGATGAGCGAATCGTCGACAAGGTGCTGGTGGTGAAATCCGAACGCAAGCTGCAGCTGCTCAGCAAAGGGCAGCCCCTCAAGTCCTACAAGGTCTCCCTGGGCAAGCAGCCCAGAGGCCCCAAGCTGCGCGAAGGCGACCAGCGCACCCCGGAAGGCCTCTACTGGCTCGACTGGCGCAAGACCAGCGACAAGTTCAATCTGTCCATGCACATTTCCTATCCCAACGTCCGCGACCAGGCGCGCGCCCGTGCCGAGGGCGTGCCACCCGGCAGCATGATCATGCTGCATGGCACCCCCCTGGACGAGCACTACCCCGAGTGGTATTTCCACGGACTCGACTGGACCGAAGGCTGCATCGCCATGCGCAACGACGACATGCGCGAAGTCTGGAGCTTGGTCAGGGACGGCACCCTGATCGAAATCCGCCCCTGAGCCCGAAAGACAAAGCCCCGACTCGCCGCTGGCGAGCCGGGGCCTGCGTGCAGCCTGAACAGGGTCAGAACTGCATGTCGGACAGCCGCCAGACCTCGAAGGCCGGCGTTTCGTAGGGATGAGTCTTTTTCAGCGCCTTGACGGCGTCATGAATCCATTCGTCGGCAACCACCATCTCCACCTTCCACTCGGCCACCTGCTCCAGCTTGCCGGTCTGCCCCTGATAGGGCCGGCTACCCTCGAGCGGGCGATACTGCCCCTGCCCCAGGACTTGCCAACAGCAACTGTCGTAAGCGCCGATACGCCCGCCTCCGGCAGCAAACACGGCATCCTTGACCGTTTCCACATGACTCTCCGGTACGTAAAAGCACAGCTTGTACATCGGAATCCCCCCTAAGGCGAGACAGGCCGGAGCTCACAGCACCCGACCGCCCCCCGGTGATGAAGGGCGCGTCCGGAACAGCTCCGGCGCCTCCCGGAAAACAGCACCGCCCGGTCAGTCCACCCAGACCCTGGCGTTGCGGAACATCCGCAACCAGCCTGCATCCTCCTGCCAGGCCTCCGGATGCCAGGAATTCTGCACGGCACGGAACACCCGTTCCGGGTGCGGCATCATGATGGTGACGCGGCCGTCGCGGCTGGACAGTCCGGTGATCCCCCGCGGCGAGCCGTTGGGGTTGGCCGGATAGCGCTCGGTGACCTTGCCGAGATTGTCGATGAAACGCAGCGCCACGCAGCCGGACAAATCGGCCTCGAGCAAGGCCTCCTCGCTCTCGAACTCGGCGTGTCCCTCGCCATGGGCGATGGCGATCGGCAGACGCGACCCCGCCATGCCCTGCAGGAAGATCGAGGCCGACTCCTGCACCTGCACCATGGCCACCCGCGCCTCGAACTGCTCCGAGCGGTTGCGCACGAAGTGCGGCCAGAACTCGGTGCCGGGAATCAGCTCGTGCAGGTTGGACATCATCTGGCAGCCGTTGCACACGCCGAGGGCGAAGCTGTCCTTGCGCTCGAAGAAGGCCTGGAAGGCATCGCGGGCGCGGGCGTTGAACAGGATCGACTTGGCCCAGCCCTCACCGGCGCCGAGCACGTCGCCGTAGGAGAAGCCGCCGCAGGCCGCCAGCCCCTTGAATTCGGCGAGATCGACACGCCCGGCGAGAATGTCGCTCATGTGCACGTCGATCGCGGCGAAACCGGCGCGATCGAAGGCCGCCGCCATCTCCACCTGGCCGTTGACCCCCTGCTCGCGGAGGATCGCCACCTGCGGGCGAACGCTCCGCTTGATGTAGGGCGCGGCGATGTCCTGCTCGACGTCGAAGGAGAGCTTCACCGACAGCCCGGGGTTGTCCTCCTCGAGAATGAGGTCGAACTCCTGATCGGCGCAGTCGGCGTTGTCGCGCAGGCGCTGGATCCGGTAGCTGGTCTCGCTCCACTGGCGCTGCAGCACGCGGCGCTCGGCGGCGAACACCGTCTCGCCATTGAAGCTGATGGTCACGTCGGTACCGCTGAGCGGTCGGCCGATCACCACCACGCAGTCGCCGAGGCCGGCCGCGTTGAACTGGGCCAGCACTTCCGGCGTGGCATCCTGGCGCACCTGGATCACCGCCCCCAGCTCCTCGCTGAACAGCGTGCCGGCCACGCCGGCGTGATCATCGGCCAGGCCATCGAGATAAAGGCTCAGACCGCAGTGGCCGGCGAAGGCCATCTCCAGCACGGTGGCGAGCAGACCGCCGTCGGAGCGGTCGTGGTAAGCCAGCAGATGGCCGTCGGCATTCAGCCCCTGGACCACCGCGAAGAAAGCCTTGAGATCCTCGGCGTCGTCGACGTCCGGCACCTCGCGGCCGAGCCTGCCGTACACCTGGGCGAGGATGGAGCCGCCCAGACGGTTGCGGCCGCGCCCCAGGTCGATCAGGATCAGGTCGGTCTCGCCCTTGTCGAGGCGCAGCTGCGGGGTCAGGGTGCAGCGCACGTCCTGCACCGGGGCGAAGCCGGAGACGATCAGCGACAGCGGCGCGGTGACGCTCTTGTCCTCGCCCACCTCCTGCCAGCGGGTCTTCATCGACATGGAGTCCTTGCCCACCGGAATGGTGAGACCGAGCGCCGGGCACAGCTCCATGCCGACCGCCCTCACGGTGTCGTACAGGCGCGCGTCTTCGCCCGGGTGGCCGGCAGCGGCCATCCAGTTGGCCGACAGCTTGATGTCGGAGATTTTCTCGATGCGCGCGGCAGCCAGGTTGGTGAGGGTCTCGCCGATGGCCATGCGTCCGGAGGCCGGGGCATCCAGCAGGGCCAGCGGGGTACGCTCGCCCAGCGCCATGGCCTCGCCGGTGTAAACGTCGAAGCTGGTGGCGGTCACCGCGCAGTCGGCCACCGGCACCTGCCAGGGGCCGACCATCTGGTCGCGGGCCACCAGGCCGGTGATCGAACGGTCGCCGATGGTGATCAGGAAGCTCTTGCTGGCCACCGCCGGGTGACGCAGTACGCGGCTGACGGCCTCGCCGATACCCAGTGCGGCGGCGGCGAAGTCATCGCCCTGCCCGGCCTCGCGGCTGACGCTGCGGTGCATGCGCGGCGGCTTGCCGAGCAGCACATCGAGCGGCATGTCCACGGCATCGTTGGCGAAATGGCTGTCGCCCACCGTCAAGCGGCGCTCCTCGGTGGCCTCGCCGACCACCGCAAAGGGGCAGCGCTCGCGCTCGCAGATGGCCTTGAAGCGTTCGAAGTCGACCGCGTCCACGGATAGCACGTAGCGCTCCTGGGACTCGTTGCACCAGATTTCCAGCGGGCTCATGCCCGGCTCGGCGTTGGGCACGTTGCGCAGTTCGAAGCGACCGCCGCGGCCGCCGTCGTTGACCAGCTCGGGAAGGCGTTGGACAGGCCGCCGGCGCCGACGTCGTGGATGAACTTGATCGGGTTGGCCTCGCCCAGCTGCCAGCAGCGGTCGATGACCTCCTGGCAGCGACGCTCCATCTCCGGGTTGTCGCGCTGCACCGAGGCGAAGTCCAAGTCCGCCGAGCTGGCGCCGGTGGCCATCGAGGAAGCCGCGCCGCCGCCCAGGCCGATCAGCATGGCCGGGCCGCCGAGCACGATCAGCTTGGCGCCGACCGAAATCTCGCCCTTCTGCACGTGCTCGGCGCGGATGTTGCCCATGCCGCCGGCGAGCATGATCGGCTTGTGGTAGCCGCGCACCTCCTCGCCACGCGGAGAACCGACCTTCTGCTCGAAGGTACGGAAGTAGCCGGTCAGCGCCGGGCGGCCGAATTCGTTGTTGAAGGCGGCGCCGCCCAGCGGGCCCTCGATCATAATGTCCAGGGCGCTGACGATGCGCTCGGGTTTGCCGTACGGCTGCTCCCAGGGCTGCTCGAAGCCGGGGATGTTCAGGTTGGAGACGCTGAAGCCGGTCAGACCGGCCTTGGGCTTGGCGCCGCGGCCGGTAGCGCCCTCGTCGCGGATCTCGCCGCCGGAGCCGGTGGAGGCGCCCGGGAAAGGCGCGATGGCGGTCGGGTGGTTGTGCGTCTCCACCTTCATCAGGATGTGTACCGGCTCCTGGCTGGCACCGTACTGACGGGTTTCCGGGTCGGGGAAATAGCGCCCTGCGGTGAAGCCCACGATCACCGAGGCGTTGTCCTTGTAGGCGCTCAACACGCCCTCACGGTGCAGCTCGTAGGTGTTCTTGATCATGCCGAACAGGGACTTTTCCTGCGCCTGCCCGTCGATGTCCCAACTGGCGTTGAAGATCTTGTGCCGGCAGTGCTCGGAATTGGCCTGGGCGAACATCATCAGCTCGACGTCGTGGGGATTGCGCCCCAACTCGGTGAAGCTCTTGACCAGGTAGTCGATCTCGTCCTCGGCCAGGGCCAGGCCCAGTTCCAGGTTGGCCTTCTCCAGGGCCGCCCGCCCGCCACCGAGCACGTCGACCACGCTCAGCGGCTTGGGCTGCGCATGGCTGAACAGACCGGCCGCCTGCTCGAGGCTGTCCAGCACCAGCTGGGTCATGCGGTCGTGCAGCGCCGCGGCGACGGTCTGCGCGTCGCTCTCGGACAGCGTGCCGGCGACGTAGTAGGCGATGCCGCGCTCGAGGCGCTCGATCTTGGCCAGGCCGCAGTTGCGGGCGATGTCGGTGGCCTTGCTCGACCAGGGCGAGATGGTGCCGAAGCGCGGCAAGACCAGGAACAGCCGGCCGACGGGCTCCTGCACCGGCACGCTGGGGCCGTACTCGAGCAGGCGGGCCAGCACCTTCTCCTCGTCGCCGGAAAGGGCGGCGGTCACTTCGGCGAAATGGGCGAACTCGGCATACAGCCCGCTGACGGCGGGGACCTTCTGGGTCAACTGATCGAGCAGCTTGCCGTGACGGAAAGTGGAAAGGGCGGGAGCGCCGCGCAGGATCAACATCGTCGGAACAGCCTCGGAGGGGAGCTTGGAAGCCGCTCATTCTACTCCATGGAGACGCCGGACGCTAAGGACGCCAGGCCGGCAGAGCCGCGGCCGCCAGCCCGCCGACGGCCGCGCCACTCGCCTGTCGAATTGCGTATACTACGGCCATGACCGACCGAACCGCGCTCCGCGGGCGCCGCGCCCAACGCCGGCTGTTGCCGACCTTACTTTTCCTGATGCTCATGGGTTGCAGCGAGTCTCCCCGGCCGTCGACCCTTCAGCGCGTACAGGAGGAAGGTGTGCTGCGGGTCGTCACCCGCAACAGTCCGGCCACCTATTTCCAGGACCGCAACGGCGAAACCGGCTTCGAATACGAACTGGTCAAGCGCTTCGCCGACGATCTCGGCGTCGGCCTGCAGATCGAGACCGCGGACAACATCGACGCCATCTTCGTCCTGCTCAACCAGCCCAACGGGCCCGAACTGGCCACCCCCGGACTGATCCCCAGCCAGGCGCACAGCCGCCTGGCGCTGTTCTCCCGCCCCTACATGGACGTCACCCCGCAGGTCGTCTACCGCAACGGCCAGCGCCGCCCCACCCGGCCGCAGGACCTGGTCGGCAAGCGCATCCTGGTCCTCAAGGGCAGCAGCCATGCCGATCAACTGGCGGAGATCAAGCGGCAACTGCCGGAGCTGAAATACGAGGAAACCGCCGAACTGGAGATCGCCGACCTGCTGCACATGGTCGACGAGGGCCAGATCGACCTGACCCTGGTCGACTCCAACGAACTGGCGATGAACCAGGTGTATTTCCCCAACGTGCGCGTGGCTTTCGACCTGGGCGACGCCCGCACGCTGAGCTGGGCGGTGGCTCCCGGCAACGATCGCAGCCTGCTGGAGAAGGTCGACGCCTTCCTCGCCCAGGCCCAGAAGAAGGGCATCCTGCAGCAGCTGAAGGAACGCTACTACGGGCATGTCGAGGTGCTCGGCTATGTCGGCGCCTACACCTTCGCCCAGCACCTGCAGCAGCGCCTGCCGCGTTACGAACAGCATTTCCACGAAGCGGCGAAGAAACAGGGAATCGACTGGCGCCTGCTGGCCGCCATCGGCTACCAGGAATCCCAGTGGCAGCCCAGCGCCACCTCCAAGACCGGCGTCCGCGGCCTGATGATGCTCACCCAGCGGACCGCCGAAGCGATGGGCGTGGCCAACCGCCTGGATCCCAGGCAGAGCATCCACGGCGGCGCCAAATACTTCATCCATGTCCATCAGAGCCTGCCGGAGAGCATCCAGGAGCCCGACCGCAGCTGGTTCGCCCTGGCCGCCTACAACGTCGGCAGCGGCCACCTGGACGACGCCCGCAAGCTGGCCAAGGCCGCGGGCCTGAACCCGGACAAGTGGCTGGACGTGAAGAAGATGCTGCCGCGCCTGGCGGAGAAGAAGTGGTACAGCAAGACCCGCTACGGCTACGCCCGCGGCGGCGAGCCGGTGCACTTCGTCGCCAACATCCGCCGCTACTACGACATCCTCACCTGGGTGACCCAGCCGCAGATGGAGGGCTCGCGCATCGCCGAAAGCGGCTTGCACGTGCCCGGCCTGCCGAAGGGCGAGCCGCCGGCCGAGAAGCCGAAGCTGTAGAACCCGCCCTCAACCGCGCCGCGCCTTGAAGAAGGCCGTGAGCATCGCCCCGCACTCCTCCGCCAGCAGCCCCCCTTCGACCAGCACCCGATGGTTGAGAAACGCCTGGGCGAAGAAGCTCCCGCGACTGACCGCCACCCCGGCGCGCGGCTCGCTGGCGCCGAATACCACCCGGGTGACACGCGCATGGACGATCAGCCCGGCACACATGCTGCAGGGCTCGAGCGTCACGTACAGGGTGCTGCCGGGCAGCCGGTAGTTGTCCAGCGCGGCAGCGGCGGCGCGGATCGCCACCATCTCGGCATGGGCGCTGGGATCCCGGCGGGAGATCGGGCAATTGAAGCCGCGCCCGACGATCTCGCCCTCCTGCACCAGCACGGCGCCCACCGGCACCTCGCCCAGGCCGGCCCCTTCGGCGGCGAGGAGCAGCGCCTCGCGCATGAAACGCTCGTCCTGACTACGGTCGATGATCTGCGGATTCTTCATAAATAGGCACAAGTCGGAATCGAAGAAAGGGTTGCCGCCCTATGCCACCCGGATCGCCGCCATCAGCCCCGTCTCCATGTGGTCGATGACGTGACAGTGGAACATCCACACCCCGGGATTGTCCGCCACCAGGGCGACCCGGGCGGTTTCGTTGCGCCCCAGCAGATAGGTGTCGGTGAAATACGGGATGATCTTCCGGCGGTTGGAATCCAGCACCTTGAAAGCCATCCCGTGCAGATGGATGGGATGCTGGTACTGGCTGACGTTGCGCAACTCGAAGACGTAGCTGCGGCCGTGCTGCAAGGTGGCGATCGGCCGTTCGGCGCAGCTGCGATCCTTGATGTCCCAGGCCTGGCCGTTGATCTGCCAGAACTTGAAGGCCCCGCCCTGCTCCGTGTCCGCCGATAGGGCGCCGGCCCATTCGAAGTTGAAGCGCAGGCTCTCCGCCCCGTCCAGCTCGGGCTCGGGGACGGGATTGGTCGGCAGCGCGGCCGGCCAGTCGCCGGGCGTCTCGTCGCTGGCCACGCTTTTCAGGGCCGCCAGGCGCAACGGACCATTGCGCACCGGCAGCTCCATCCCGGCCGCCGGCACCCGGAGACCCAGCTCGATGCGCATGCCCGGCCCCAGCCAGTACTCCTCGCCCAGCGGACGCGGCACGACGGGGTGACCGTCCAGCGCGTAGATGCGCGCTTCGGCGCCCGGCAGGTTGAGGCGATAGGTGTGGGTATTGTCGAGGTTGAGAATGCGCAGGCGCACGACCTGTCCGGCGGGCAGCTCCAGGGTCGGCAGCGCCTTGCCGTTGACCGTGGTCAGCCGCCCCGGCGTGCCGCCGCGGGCCGCCTCGCGCGGCACGCTGAATGCGCCGAAAACGCCCTGCCCGTCCACATGCCAGCTTTTCAGGCTCAGCGTACGCTCATGCCGGAACCCCGTCGGCTCGCGCTCCTCGACGATCAGCGGACCGACCAGCCCGCGGCCGAGCTGCTCGCCGCTGGCGGTATGCGGGTGATACCAGAAACTGCCGGCATCCAGCACCCGGAAGCGATAATCGAAGTACTCGCCCGGCTGCACCGGCAGTTGCGACACGTAGGGCACGCCATCCATCTCCAGCGGCAGACGGATGCCATGCCAGTGGATGGTGGTCGGCTCGGGCAGGCGATTGACGAAGCGCACCCGCAGCCAGTCGCCCTGCCGTGCGCGCAGCTCCAGCCCGGGAGCCTGGCCGCCGTAGGCCCAGGCGGAGGTCCTGTATCCCGGCACCAGCTCCACATCCAGCGGCGCGGCGATCAACTCGTAATCGTGGGTTTTCGCCTCGTCCGGCCGGCCCAGCCAGTAGCGCACACCGCCGGCGCCCAGGCCGAGCACGGAAACGCCGGCAAGGCCGGCGAGCATCTGTCTGCGGGTAAAGCTCATGAAGTCAGTCTCCTGCCCGGCAAGGCACGGCCAGTATCGGGCGGTCGATCGTGGGCGCGGTATTCGGCAGTGGATTATGGATGAAACAGTTTCTCATTATCCCGCAAGATCAGCCATCGCCGCATCGACTGGCAGGACGCGACAAGCATTCAAGCGGTCATAGGCCTGGCTCGGCTGGCCTATACGACTGGTAGATGGCGGCAAAAGGGCGTCTGCCCGCCCCAGAAACGAAAAACCCCATGGCCGTCGCGGCCATGGGGTTTCCGGGGAAAACCGAGGCGATCAGGCGCCGCCCGGTTCTCCGGTGAACTCGACCAGCAGGTCTTCGTCGGTGACGATGGTCTGGCAAGCCAGACGGTAGGTCGGCGGCAGGTCGCGCACGTTGGCGCGCTCCTCTTCGGACTTCGGCAGCTTGCCGACGGACTTGAGCACGTTCCGCTCCTTGTCGGTCAGCATCATGGCCTTGATACGCTCGCCATCGAGGTGGGTGATCTTGACCAGGCAGGAACCGCAGTTGCCATCCTGGCACTCGAAAGGAATCTTGATGCCGTTTTCCTGGGCAACGCCCAGCAGCGTGGAACGCTTGCCGGCGACTGCTTCGACTTTCTTGTTATGCGGCATGAGCGGCGAAGAGAAATAAATCGTAGCCATACAAAAATCCTTTCGTAATGAATTACCGGACCAACTTACATGCCTCCGCCAAGTTGAATTACGGAAGCATGACAACACCACACAATAACTCCTGAATGCTGCAAGTCACTGTAGAGGCAGCCCTTTATCCTCAAGGACTGTGAGGACGATAGTACTTACAGATATCGACCAATACAATGACTTTAATCATGGGAATTTTTCGAAAAAAGTTTCGCTGCAAATAATTAGCCAGGCAACTAAATAACTTCGCAACTGTATCGCTGAAACTTTATATATTTCTTACTTGCATCTAATTCTCAAATGCAACGCTATATTCGACAGCGCTTTGCGCCGTTACAACATCAGGAAAGAAAAGAAAGCATGACCTGCCCGAAACGGAAGGCATCGACGCGGGAACGGATCGGGAGGGCACCGCCGACGCCCGCGGGGCGTCGGCGGCAAACAACAAAGGACGGACGTTGGCAGTGCGAGGCGCAGGCCGTAGCCTCACTCCCACTCGATGGTGGCCGGCGGCTTGCTCGACACGTCGTAGGTGACGCGGGAGATACCGTCGATCTCGTTGATGATGCGGTTGGAGACTTTCTCCAGCAGCTCGTAGGGCAGATGCGCCCAGCGCGCGGTCATGAAGTCGACGGTTTCCACCGCGCGCAGGGCGACCACCCAGGCGTAGCGACGGCCGTCGCCGACCACCCCGACCGACTTCACCGGCTGGAATACCACGAAGGCCTGGCTGGTCTTGTGGTACCAGTCGAAGTTGCGCAGCTCCTCGATGAAGATGTGGTCGGCACGACGCAGCAGGTCGGCGTACTCCTTCTTCACCTCGCCGAGGATGCGCACCCCCAGGCCCGGGCCGGGGAACGGGTGGCGGTAGACCATGTCGTAGGGCAGGCCCAGCTCCAGGCCGATCTTGCGCACCTCGTCCTTGAACAGCTCGCGCAGCGGCTCGACCAGCTTGAGGTTCATCTCCTCCGGCAGGCCGCCGACGTTATGGTGGGACTTGATCACATGGGCCTTGCCGGTCTTGGCGCCGGCCGACTCGATCACGTCGGGGTAGATGGTGCCCTGGGCGAGGAACTTGATGCCCTCGAGCTTGGCCGCCTCGGCGTCGAACACCTCGATGAAGGTGCGGCCGATGATCTTGCGCTTCTGCTCCGGATCGGACACGTCGGCCAGGTTGTCGAGGAACTGCGCCTCGGCGTCGGCGCGGATCACCTTGACGCCCATGTTCTCGGCGAACATGGCCATTACCTGGTCACCCTCGTGCAAGCGCAGCAGGCCGTTGTCGACGAACACGCAGGTCAGCCGGTCGCCGATGGCGCGGTGCAAGAGCGCGGCGACCACCGAGGAGTCGACGCCGCCGGAAAGACCGAGCAGCACGTTGGCGCCGCCGACCTGGGCGCGCACCTGGGCGATGGCGTCCTCGACGATGTTGGACGGAGTCCACAGCGCCTCGCAGCCGCAGATCTCGCGCACGAAGCGGGAGAGGATGCGCAGCCCCTGCTTGGTGTGCGTCACTTCCGGGTGGAACTGCACGCCGTAGTAGCAGCGCTTGTCGTCGGCCATGGCGGCGATCGGGCAGCTCGGGGTGCTGGCCAGCACGTGGAAGCCCGGGGGGATCTCGGTGACCTTGTCGCCGTGGCTCATCCACACGTCGAGGCCGAGCACGCCGTCGTCGTCCACGTGGTCCTCAATGCCCTCGAGCAGGCGCGCCTTGCCGACCACGTCGACGCGGGCATAGCCGAACTCGCGCAGGTCCGAGCCTTGCACTTTGCCGCCGAGCTGCTCGGCCATGGTCTGCATGCCGTAGCAGATGCCGAAAAGCGGCACGCCCAGGTCGAACACCGCCTGCGGCGCGCGCGGACTGTCGGCCTCGTGCACCGATTCCGGCCCGCCGGCGAGGATGATGCCGCGCGGCGCGAAGGCGCGGATGTCCTCGTTGCTCATGTCGAACGGATGCAGTTCGCAATAGACGCCGATCTCGCGCACCCGGCGGGCGATCAGTTGGGTGTACTGGGAGCCGAAATCCAGAATCAGGATCCGGTGGGCGTGGATATCTTGGTGGGCCATGGCCATCTCTCTTGGCGGAATTCACAAACGACACGGGGCTGAATCAAACAGCCCCGTGTCGAGATCTCAAGCAAGCTGGAAGTCAGCCCACCCGATAGTTCGGCGCTTCCTTGGTGATCTGCACGTCGTGCACATGCGACTCGGCCATGCCGGCGCCGGTGATGCGCACGAACTGCGGCCGGGTGCGCATCGTCTCGATATCGGCACTGCCGGTGTAGCCCATGGAGGCGCGCAGGCCACCCATCAGTTGGTGGATGATCGCCGCCAGCGCGCCCTTGTACGGCACGCGCCCCTCGATACCCTCCGGCACCAGCTTCTCGGCGCCGGCCGAGGAGTCCTGGAAGTAGCGGTCGGACGAGCCCTGACTCTGCGCCATGGCGCCCAGCGAACCCATGCCGCGGTAGGCCTTGTAGGAACGGCCCTGGAACAGCTCGACCTCGCCCGGTGCCTCCTCGGTGCCGGCGAACATCGAGCCCATCATCACGCAGTAGGCACCGGCGGCGATGGCCTTGGACAGGTCGCCGGAGAAGCGGATACCACCGTCGGCGATCAGCGGCACGCCGCTGCCCTCCAGCGCCGCGGCGACGTTGGCGATGGCGCTGATCTGCGGCACGCCGACCCCGGCGACGATCCGCGTGGTGCAGATCGAGCCCGGCCCGATGCCGACCTTGACGCCGTCCGCGCCGGCCTCGGCCAGCGCCCGGGCGGCCTCGCCGGTGGCGATGTTGCCGCCGATCACCTGCACCTCGGGGAAGTTCTGCTTGACCCAGCGCACCCGCTCGATCACGCCCTTGGAGTGGCCGTGGGCGGTATCCACCACCACCACGTCGACCCCGGCGGCGACCAGCGCGGCCACCCGGTCCGGCGTCTCGGCGCCGGTACCCACCGCGGCGCCGACGCGCAGGCGGCCCTGGTCGTCCTTGCTGGCCAGCGGGTAGGCCTTGGCCTTCTCGATGTCGGTGACGGTCATCATGCCCTTCAGACGGAAAGCGTCGTCGACGATCAGCACGCGCTCGATGCGGTGCTTATGCAGCAGTTGGCGGGCTTCTTCCTTGTCGGCCCCTCGCGGACGGTGACCAGGCGCTCCTTCGGCGTCATCACCTCGCGCACCCTGGCCTCCAGGCGGGTCTCGAAACGCACGTCGCGGGAGGTGACGATGCCCACCAGATCGCCGTTGGAAAGCACCGGCACACCGGAGATGTGGTGCTGGCGGGTCAGGTCGAAAAGGTCGCGGACGGTGGCGTCGGCGTCGATGGTGATCGGGTCGCGCAGCACGCCGGCCTCGAAGCGCTTGACCTTGCGCACCTCGGCGGCCTGCTGGTCGATGGTCATGTTCTTGTGGATGATGCCGATGCCGCCTTCCTGGGCCATGGCGATGGCCAGACGGGCTTCGGTGACGGTGTCCATGGCGGCAGACACCAGCGGAATGTTGAGCTCGATGCCGCGCGTCAGGCGAGTCTTGAGACTGACATCCTTGGGCAGTACGTCGGAATATCCAGGAATCAGAAGAACGTCGTCGAAAGTCAGGGCTTCTTGACTGATACGCAGCATGGCGGGGGCTCCCAGGCGGGAAAAAATGGAAGCGCGACATTATACCCAGCCCCCCATCCCGGCTCAATGTGCGTAGCGGCTCAGTTCGCCTCCGCTCAGCGCCCGGGCAATCGCGTTGCTGCGGTGGAAGCCGACCAGCAGCTGCTGCCTGGCCCGGGTGATGCCGACATAGAGCAGCCGCACCCGCTCGGGCAGCGAGCTGTCGGCCTCCTCGCCCGGCGCCACGAAGGAGGCGTCGAGCAGCACCACCCGGGAAAACTCCAGGCCCTTGCTGCGGTGGATGGTCATGATCGCCACCCGCTCGGTTGCCTCGCCGCCGGTCTCGCCGCCGTCCAGCCAGGCGTGGGGAACGCCGAGTTCGGCCAGCGCCTCGCCCATCGCCTGGCCGGCGCCGCCGCCCGGGTAGAGCACCGCCATGTCCTTCCAGGCCACCCCTTCGGCATGCCATTGCTGCAGGCAGCGGGCGGCATGCTCGATCTCCCCGGCCGGCCGCTCGAAGCGCCGCACCACCGGCAGCGGCCCCGTCCGCCCGGCCGCCTGCGGCTCGACCAGCGGAATGTCGCCCTTGCCTTCGGGCAGGTGCTCCTTCACCAGACGCCAGGCGAACGCGAGGATCTCCCGGGTGTTGCGGTAGTCGAGTCGGAGCACGCCGGGGCGGCCCCGCGCCTGGATACCGACGCCGGCCAGACTGAAGCCCTGCGCCGAACGCTTCTTGTAGATCGCCTGGGCATCGTCGTAGCACAACAGCAGCGAGCCGCTTCGCGGATCGACCATTCGGGTCAGCAGCGCCAGCCATTCCGGCTCGAAGTCGTGCCCCTCGTCGATCAGCAGGGCGCCGTATTGGCCGCGCGGGATCCTCCCGCGCTCCACCGCGCCGATCACCGCGTCGACCGGTCCCCAGTAGTACTCGTCCTCGTCTTCCAGCGTCTCGACCCGCCAGGTCTCGAGCTGCCGCTCGCACCAGTCGTGGAAATGATGGACCTGCACCCGGGCGCCGAGGCCGCACGCCTCGGCGAAACGGCGCAGCTTGGCCGCCAGGGCACTGTTGAAGCACAGCATCAGGACCGGCTTGTCGAGCGTCCGGGCCAACGCCAGGCAACGGTAAGCGAGGACCAGCGTCTTGCCGGAGCCGGCCGCGCCGTGGATGACTTGCTGCCCCTCGCCCAGGCTGCGCGCCAGCCGTTCCTGCTGCAGATCCATGAGCCGCGTGCCGTCGGGCGCCGGCAGCCCGTCGGTGCCGATGCGCAGCTCGGGAAACAGGTGCCAGCGGATGCGCTCGACCTGCGCCTGCGTCAGCCGGCAGGGAAAGCCCGGTCCGGCCATCCGCCACAGGCGCTGTCCGAAGGACTCGGCGGCAGCCTCGCGCAGATCGTCCCGGTAGAGCACCTGCCACTCCGGCAACAGCCGCTCGCGCACCTCGCGCGGGATGCCCCGCTCCACCTGGGCGCGGGCGATGTCGCTGAACACCAGGCCCCAGCCGAGGGGCAGGCCAGCCGGCCGGCATCGCTGCCCTCGCCCCGGCGCAACGTCGAGCTGCGCAGCAGCTCCTGCAACGCCTGCACGGCGAACTGCCGCCCCAGCGCCAGAGGATGCACCAGCTCCTGGCGCCCCTCGGCGGTCTCCAGGGTGCAGGCGGCGCGGGACATCCGCTTGAGGCTGCCCGCCGTCCAGTCGCGCACCTCGAGAAACAGCAGGCCGCGCTCGGGATGCAGGACGACGAAGTCGGGCTGGCGCCGCGCCGCGCCGGCAGGCAGGCCGCACCAGACCAGGCAGTCGTCGGCGAGGCTGTCCTGCAGCAGGCGGGCGACCTGCCGTTGCCCTGCCGTCAGGCGGGCAAGACAGGCGCCGAGCGGCGGAATGAATATGGCCATGGCGGCTCCCGGTATCCGGTGCGACAGATTCCGCCCTGGCGGGACGGAACGAAAGCCGCTCATGGTAGAGGATTTATGATACAGGCGTCTCATTTCGCCAGCGGATCGCCGCGGGCCGGAGACGCTGCCGACCGTGACGAGCCCACCCCCTTCTGCTAGAACTCGGCCCCACCCGCCAAGGAACCAGCCCATGCACATCGTCATTCCCGACGACTACCAGGACGTCATCCGCCGCCTCGACTGCTTCGCCCGCCTGCGCGACTCCGGCCACAGCGTCGAAATCCTCCACGACGCCGAAAGCGATCCGCAGCATCTCGCCGCGCGCTTCGCCGATGCCGACGCGCTGGTGCTGACCCGCGAGCGCACGCGCATCGACGAAGCCCTGCTGGCCCGCCTGCCCCGGCTCAGGCTGATCAGCCAGACCGGCAAGATCGCCGCCCACCTCGACCTCGACGCCTGCACCCGCCACGGCGTTGCCGTGGCCGAAGGGCGCGGCTCGCCAGTCGCCCCGGCGGAACTGGCCTGGACACTGATCCTCAACGCCCGCCGCCAGCTGCTGCCGGCCATCGCCGCCTTTCACGAAGGCCGCTGGCAGACCAACCTCGGCGAGCGCCTGGCCGGACTGACCCTGGGCATCTGGGGCTATGGCAAGATCGGCCAGCGTCTGGCCCGCTACGCTCAGGCCTTCGAGATGCCGGTGCTGGTCTGGGGCAGCGAGGCCTCGCGCCAGGCCGCCGTCGCCCACGGCCACCGCGCCGCCGAATCCCGCGAGGCGTTCTTCGCCGAGGCCGACGTGCTCAGCCTCAACCTGCGTCTGGCGCCCGCCACCCGGCACATCGTCGGCTTCGACGACCTGGCGCGCATGAAGCCCGACGCCCTGCTGGTCAACGTCAGCCGCGCCGAACTGATCGCCCCCGGCGCCCTGCTCCGCGCCCTCGACGCCGGCCGTCCGGGCTTCGCCGCCCTCGACGTGTTCGAGCAGGAGCCGATCCTCGACCCCGCCCACCCGCTGCTGAACCACCCGCGGCTGCTCTGCACCCCGCACCTGGGCTATGTCGAGAAGCACGGATACGAGCTGTACTTCGGCGACGCCTTCGACAACCTGCTGGCGTTCTTCGCCGGCGAGCCGCGCAACCTGGCCAATCCGCAGGTGCTGGCGGGGCACTAGGCGTACGAGGACTCCGCCCTTTCATGCACGGGAAACATCCGCACGGATGCAGAAGTCCAAAGCCGAGGAGCCGGGAAGAAGGAAGTTGGCCAAGATGCCAGCTTCCCCCAGCGGGGAGAGGGTGTTGAAAGACTTTTCGATCCGTTGCCCCTTGGGCAAGACCAACCGCTCAGGGAGCTGATCGGGTATTGCACTCAATCTTCGCGATCGACTTCATGATGCTGCCCGCAGTCAACTTGAAGGCAGGAAATATATCCACTCCGGCGCTTCTCAAACCCTTCGCCGTCCACTTGTTGCACGTATTCATCAGGTGATATTCACCCACCCCTTGTAAAACTGGCTATCCCCGTAGATGCCATCTCCCAACCTGCGTATTTCTCCCCTTTCATCCTTGTAAAAACTGCCTTCGATAAAGTCCACCAATGATCGAAGCTCGCCATCGGTGAGACACAACTTCGCCATCTCCTGGCCGGAAAAGTACTCATCGGCCGCAACCGGCACAGCAACCGCATGCATCACAGACTCGCTCGGCCAGAATATTGCCTTCAGCGCTAGCCCCGAGGTGACCTCCTCAGCCTGATAGAACCCCTCGTCCCCCCAGCCGAACTCGATATAGGCCGTGTTTCCAAACCGCTTCTTCAGTTCGGGAAGCCGTCTTTGCACATCCTCGGCCGGAACAACGAAGCCCGTATGCCATCCATGACTCACTATATATATTTCGTTATCACCCTTCCCCGCGCTGCCCTCGGAAGAGGGAACCACGGCCGGTTTCGCCGAACAGCCTGCGATAAGCACCCACACTATCACCGAAAGAACATTCTTCATGGCATGGCTTTCATGAGCGGTACTTCAGCATAAGATACGGACAAGCCCGGAATACCACAGCCCTCACAGCCGCTCCGCCATGAGCACACCGCTACATCCAGGCCGGAACGCAGGTGCCAGCGCGGTTCCCGCCGCCGCCGTGGCGGCTTATCATGCCGGCCATGCTCAGCGATCCCTTCCAGCGCCTCGGTCTCGACCGGGAAATCCTCACCGTCAGCCAGCTCAACGGCCGCGCCCGCGTGCTGCTGGAGGACGTGTTCGCCCAGGTCTGGGTCGAGGGCGAGATCTCCAACCTCGCCCGCCCGGCCTCCGGCCACCTCTACTTCACCCTCAAGGACCGCCAGGCCCAGGTGCGCTGCGCGCTGTTCCGGCAGAACGCCCTGCGCGTGCGCGAGATCCTGCGCGACGGGCTGGCGGTGCGGGTGCGCGGCAAGGTCTCGCTGTACGAGGGGCGCGGCGATTTCCAGCTGATCCTCGATCTGCTCGAGCCGGCCGGCGACGGCGCCCTGCGCCTGGCCTTCGAGGCGCTCAAGGAAAAGCTCGCCGCCGAGGGCCTGTTCGCCGCCGGACGCAAGCGCCCGCTGCCGGCCCATCCGCAGCGCATCGGCATCGTCAGCTCGCCGACCGGCGCGGTGATCCGCGACATCGTCTCGGTGTTCCGCCGCCGCGCGCCGCAGGTCGAGCTGACCCTGGTGCCCACCGCGGTGCAGGGCCGCGAGGCGGTGGCGCAGCTCGTCCATGCCCTCGAACTGGCCGACCGCCAAGGCTTCGACGCGCTGATCCTGGCCCGCGGCGGCGGCTCGCTGGAGGACCTCTGGTGCTTCAACGAGGAAGCCGTGGCCCGTGCCGTCGCCGCCTGCGCGACGCCGCTGGTCAGCGCGGTCGGCCACGAGACCGACGTGACCATCGCCGACTTCGTCGCCGACCTGCGCGCGCCGACCCCCTCGGCCGCCGCCGAACTGCTGGCCCCCGACAGCAGCGACCTCGCACGCCGCCTCGACGGCCTGCAGCGCCGCCTGCAGCTGCGCATGCAGCACCTGCTCGCCGCCCGCCGCCTGCAGCTCGACGGCCTGCGCCGGCGCCTGCGCCATCCCGGCGAGCGCCTGCAGCAGCAGGCCCAGCGCCTCGACGATCTGGAACTGCGCCTCAGGCGCGCCATGCAGCGCCGCCTGCAGGACGGCAGCGAGCGCCTGGCGCGCCTCGACACCCGCCTCGCCGCCCGGCATCCCGAACGCCTGCTCGGCCTGCTGCGCCAGCGCCTAGAGCATCTGGGCGAGCGCCTGCCGCGCGCCATGCAGGGCGCCCTGCGCGAGCGGCGCCAGCATCTGGAAGCCGCCGCGCAGACCCTGCAGGCGGTCAGCCCGCTGGCGACCCTCGGCCGCGGCTACGCAATCCTCCTCGACGACCGGGGCCGGGCGATCCGCGCCGCCGCCCAGACCCGCCCCGGCCAGCGCCTGCACGCGCGCCTTGCCGAGGGCGAGCTGGACCTGCGGGTCGAGGCCCCTTCTTCTTCCCTGCCGCAGCCGGACTGAACCGATGAACGAGCCGAACCAGGCGATCCCGGCCTTCGCCGAACCCGACTGGGCGCAGGTCGCCCGCATCCCCGTGGCCGAGTGCGGCGAAGCGCTGAGCAGCCTGCGCCTGGCCCCCGCGCTGCGGGTCTACCCGGCCTACCGTCATCTCGGCATCCCCCAGGCGGTCGACGACTGCCAGGTACGCCAGGAAGTCTTCGAACGTCTCTTGCGCGCCGCCGAGTGCCTACCCGCCGGCCTGGCGCTGGTGGTGCTCGACGGCTGGCGACCGATCACCGTGCAGCAACACCTGTACCGCACCCTGGAAGCGGCCATGGCGCAGCACCATCCGCAGGCCGACGCGGCGACCCTGCAGCGCCTGACCCGCCAGTTCGTCTCGCCGCCCAGCAGCGATCCGCAGGCACCGAGCCCGCACCTGACCGGCGGCGCGGTGGACGTGACCCTGTGCGACGCCCAGGGCCGCTGGCTGGACATGGGCTCGCGCTTCGACGAAGTCGGTCCGCGCTCGTTCAGCGCCCACTACGAGAGCGCGGCCGCCGGCGACAGCGTCGCGCTGGCGATCCGCGACCGCCGCCGGCTGCTGCACAACGCCATGCTCGCGGCCGGCTTCAGCAACCTGCCGAGCGAGTGGTGGCACTACGACTATGGCGACCAGCTGTGGGCCTGGTATCGCGGCCAGCCGGCAGCGCTCTACGGCCCGACCGCACCGCCGACCCTCGAAGAGCTGTGGCGGCAGCAACTGGCCGAACGCTTCGCCAGCCCCTCCTGAACCCAAGCGCCGGAACCCGCCATGTCACGCCTGCTCGCCGCCTGCCTCGCCCTGCTCCTCACCTTGCCCGCCCACGCCGACGGCTTCATCTCCCGCCTGCTGGACAAGCCGGTGCCCGGCGGCGTGGCGGTGATCGACCTGGGCGACGGCCCCACGCCGCCCAAGGCGACCTACCAGGACAAGCCACTGCTGACGGTCCGCGAGGACGGCCAGCGCTGGCTCGCCATCGTCGGCATCCCGCTGTCGGTCAAGCCGGGCGAGCAGCGCATCGAGGCGGACGGCCGCAGCCGCGCCTTCCGGGTCGAGCCCCGCCACTACCGCGAGCAGCGCATCACCCTGAAGAACCAGCGCCAGGTCGACCCGAACCCGGAGGACCTCAAACGCATCGAACGCGAACTGGCCGAGCAGACCGACGCCTACCGGCGCTTTGAGCCGCGCCAGCCGAGCAACCTGCTGTTCGACAAGCCGGTCGCCGGTCCCCTCTCCAGCCCCTTCGGCCTGCGCCGCTTCTTCAACGGCGAGGAGCGCAACCCGCATTCCGGGCTGGACTTCGCCGTGCCGGCCGGCACCCCGGTCAAGGCCCCGGCGGCCGGCCGGGTGACCCTGGTCGGCGACTACTTCTTCAACGGCAGGACGGTGTTCGTCGACCACGGCCAGGGCCTGGTGAGCATGTTCTGCCACCTGTCCAAGGTCGAGGTGAAGGTCGGCGACGAACTGCCCCGCGGCGCCGTGCTCGGCCGGGTCGGCGCCACCGGCCGGGCCACCGGGCCGCACCTGCACTGGAACGTCAGCCTCAACGACGCGCGGGTCGATCCGGCAATCTTCATCGGCCAGTTCAGCCGTTGATCGCTCCGGGGCGGGCGTCCTGGCCCGCTCCGCCTGTCGGTGCCCTGATCGCGGCTGCACCTCGCTACAATCCGGTCCATCCCCGCACGTACAGGACCCACTGCATGTTCGAATCCGCCTCCGAGCTGTCGCGCCGGTTCGCCGCCCTGCGCAGCAGCGCCGATTTCTGGTCGCTGCGGCATGTCCACGAAGTCAGCGAGCATTACCGGGTGCGCCGCAACGTCGCCCTGCCGCCTTCCTTCGGCGAAGACAGCGGCGCCATGCTGACGGCGCGCATCGCCGGCGTCGAAGCCTATGCGGCCACCAGCGATCTGACCCTGGCCGGGCTGCAGGCGGCCCTGGAGCGGGCCGAGCACCTGGCCCGCGTCCTGGCCGGGCACGCGCTGCTGGAAGTGCGGGAATTGCCGGTGCCGACCGGCGCGGCGGACGACGTGGCGCCCGGCTACGAGCGGCCGCTGGCCGGCCCGGCGCACTGGTTCGAGGTGCTGGGCGCCGAGTCGGCGCGGGTGCTCCGGGAGGCGCGGCTGGTGGACTGGAGCGCCGGACTCGGCGTCCAGTGTGTGGAGCAGATCTACCTCAACAGCGCCGGCGCCTGCCTGCGGCGCGCCCAGCGCTTCGTCTACCCGGAGCTGAGCGTGACCGCCAGCGACGGCCACGACAGCCAGAGCCGCAGCCTCGGCGGCTTCAACTTCGGCCAGCAGGGCGGCGCCGAGGTGATCGACCGCCTCGGCCTGATCGGATCGGCCCCGCGCATCGCCGACGAGGCGCTGCAGCTGCTGCTGGCCCCCAATACCCCCAGCGGCCCGCTCGACCTGCTGCTGATGCCCGACCAGATGGTGCTGCAGATCCACGAATCCATCGGCCATCCGCTGGAGCTGGACCGCATCCTCGGCGACGAGCGCAACTATGCCGGCACCAGCTTCATCCGCCTGGAGGACTTCGGCCGCTACCAGTACGGCTCGCCGTTGCTCGACGTCACCTTCGACCCGACCGCCCCGAGGAGCTGGCCAGCTACCGCTACGACGACGATGGCACCCCGGCGCGGCGCGAGTACCTGATCCGCCGCGGCATCCTGCAGCGCCCGCTGGGCGGCGCCCTGTCGCAGCTGCGCAGCGGCCTGCCGGGCGTGGCCTGCAGCCGCGCCTGCAGCTGGAACCGCGCGCCCATCGACCGCATGGCCAACCTCAACGTCGAACCGGGCGACCGCAGCCTCGCGCAACTGATCGGCGGCATCGAGCACGGCATCCTGATGAGCACCAACCGCTCCTGGTCGATCGACGATGCCCGCAACAAGTTCCAGTTCGGCTGCGAATGGGGGCGACTGATCGAGAACGGCGAACTCAAGGGCGTGGTGAAGAACCCCAACTACCGCGGGATCTCCGCGCACTTCTGGCGCAACCTCGCCGCGGTGGGCGACGCGAGCACCGTCGAGGTGCTCGGCACGCCCTACTGCGGCAAGGGCGAGCCGAACCAGGCGGTGCGCGTCGGCCACGCCTCGCCGGCCTGCGTATTCAAGAACGTCGTCGTATTCGGAGGGACCGCCTGATGAACGCCCGTGAGCATTTCCACGCCCTGCTCGCCAGCCTGCGGCCGCTGCTGCGCGCCGGCGAAGGCTTCACCCTGGACTACCGTGCCGAGGCCTCGGAGTTCGTGCGCTTCAACCGGGCGCGGGTGCGCCAGGCCGGCCAGGTGCAACAGGCATACGCCACCCTCGCCCTCTACCTCGGCGAGCGCCATGCCCGTTTCGAGCTGAGCCTGAGCGGCGTGGCCGAGGAGGACCGCGCCCGCCTGCGCCATGCGCTGGAAAAGCTGCGCGCGGTGGTGCCGGCGCTGGCCCCCGACCCCTACCTGCGCCTCAACCGGGAGCCCTGGCGGAGCGAGAGCGCCGAGGCGGGAACGATGCCGGACGGCGCGGCGGCGGTCGGGCAGATCGTCGCCGCCGCCGCGGGACTCGACCTGGCCGGCATCTACACCGCCGGCCCGCAGTACCATGGCTTCGCCAGTTCCTGGGGTGCTCTCGGCTGGCATGCGGCGAGCAGCTTCAACTTCGACTGGAGCCTGTTCCACGCCAACGGCCAGGCGGTCAAGAGCGCCTATGCCGGCCAACGCTGGGACGCCCTGGCCTTCGCCCGGCGCATGGCCTCGGCGCGCGAGCAGCTGGAATACCTCGGCCGCCCGGCGCGGACCCTGGCGCCGGGCGACTACCGGGCCTACCTGGCCCCGGCGGCGCTGGACGAGATCCTCGACATGCTCAGCGGCGGCTTCTCGGCCCAGGCCCTGGCCAGCGGCGGCAGCCCCCTGCAGCGCCTGTTCGCCGGCTCGGCACGGCTCAGCCCGCTGCTGCACCTCCACGAGCGGATCGACGGCGGCCTGGCCCCGGCCTTCACCAGCGAAGGCCCGCGCCAGGATCTGCGCCTGCTCGCGGCAGGCCTGCCGGGCGAGCGGCTGGTCGGCTCGCGCAGCGCCGCCGAATACGGCCTGACCGCCAACGGCGCGGGCGCTCACGAATACCCGCTGTCCCCGGTGCTGGCCGGCGGCGAACTGGACGAGGGCGACATCCTGGCCCGCCTGGACACCGGCCTGTACATCGGCAACCTCTGGTACCTCAACTTCTCCGACCGCCCGGCCGGCCGGCTGACCGGCATGACCCGCTTCGCCACCTTCTGGGTGGAAAACGGCCAGCTCCACGCCCCGGTCGACACCATGCGCTTCGACGACTCGGTGTTCAGCTTCCTCGGCCACCACCTGGAAGCCCTGACCCGCGAGCCCGAAACGATCCTGCCGGCAGGCACCTATGGCGCGCGGCAGAGCGGCTCCAGGACGCTGCCGGGGGCGTTGCTGGGGCGGTTCACGCTGACGCTTTGAGAAAAGGAGCCCCGTGCGCGGCCCCTATTGTTCGACATCCGGCGAGTCGAGCGGTTGGGAATCCTGGGCCGCCCGCTCCGCCTTCGCCGCCTTCGACGATTTCCATTTCGAATAGAAATACGCCCCGCCCGAAAGGGCACCCGTTACGGCGGCGGCGGCGCCGACGATGGGCGCGGCGGTCACGATCAGGGGGGCGCTGGTCAGGCCGAGGGCAACGCCTAGCGCGCTCAGGCCGGTCGGGGCGGCGAACACCGCCCCGGCGCTCACCACGCCGGACGTGATGCCCAGCCCCATGGACACCGTGTCGATCTTGTCGGCCACATCCTTGTGATTCGCATCGAGCGCCTTGACCTTGGCCACGACCTTGCCGGGCATGTTCTTCGTCCCGCTCGCCGCGGCCGCCGTCAGCGTCTTCGCCTTGACGAGGGCGGCTTTGGCGTATCCGTGGGCGGCAGTCTGGCGGGATGGCTTTTCGGGCGCCGATGCGGCCGCTGCGTCGCCAGCCTGATCCTGGGCGGATGCTTGGCCCTCATTCACCAGCGACGACACTTCAGAAGCAGACTCCCCCGGTTTCTCGATCCGTTTTTCCAATTTCATCGCCTCCCTCGGACTCTCCCATAAGCCGAAAACGCCCGATCACTCAGTGAGCAGTACAGTCGTGAGCTATACCCGATGACCGAACCTGGCCGCCCCCATACGTAAAAAGTCACTGACTCGAGCCTGTGTAGCCCAATGCACGCGCCTTATCGCGCATGGATACGCCACCTATTAAAACAGCACCCAGAACAAAGGATGAAGTCGGGCCTTGGGCTCTCTTGTCCGATACCAGTTTCCGGAGCCCGCAGGACAGGCAAGTTCCGGCCGATAAAACAGCGGCTACCCACGCAATCCCAGTTCCGCGATTGGCATGGCTCCCGGCAGCGCAGCAGAGCCCCGCGCTCAATGGGGGCTCCATCCTGTTCGCCCCTACAGGCTCCAGGCCAACGACAGATCGAGGCCCTGGACGGAGTCCTCATCGCCCAGATAGTGGTAGCTGGCGCGCAGCGACAGATCCCGACCGAATTGCCGGGCCAGGCCGAGGGCGAGGCGGGTCTGGTCGTTCGGCGGCGCATAGCCCTGCAGTTTGAAGCTGTTGCCCGGCACGCTGACCAATCCCAGGCGAAGATCCTCGGCATCGTTATGGCCTTCATGCTCGCGGGCGATCTCGCCGAACAGCCGGGTCCGCTCGCCGAGGGCGTAATCGAAGAACAGGCCGGCAACGAGCAGCAGGTAGTCCTGTTTCTGATCGTCATAGGCCAGGGCACTGGAGCTGTCACCGCGCTCGCGGTAATCGTCGACCGTCACCCGCAGGTAGTCGGCGCCGACGAAGGGCCCGGCCTGCAGGCGGGCGCCCGTCGCGAACAGGTTCAGGCCCAGGCGGCCGCCGACGCCCCAGAGCCAGCCCTCGGTGTCGCCCTCCTCGGTACGCCAGGCCGTGCCGAGGGCAAAGCGGCGTTCGAGCTCATCGTAGTCGAGCCAGCCCAGCGAGGCGTGCAGATCGGCGAACAGGCGACCGGGCTGGTAGCGGGCGAAGCCGGTGAGCAGCACGCTGCGCATCTCGTAGTCCGAATCCGCCTCACCCAGTTCCAGGTGATTGTCCTCCAGGCCCAGGCTCAGCCCGGCCAGCCATTGCGCGGCGAATCGCCGGCTGGCGATGAGCGTCAGGCTCCGGCTGTGACCGTCGCCTTCGGCGCCGGACGTCTTGTCATCGTAATCCGGGCGCCGGTAGCCGCCCTGCACGAACAATCGCCAGGGCCCGAGCGCCTGCCAGTTGTCTTGCTGCGCCCGCAGTTCGCTGTCCAGCAGGCGCAGATGTGCGCGCAGCGTGACACGGCCCATTTCCGGCAGCAGGGAGATTTCCCAGGGGGCCGCGAGTAATGCATGGGTGTAGTCGGCACTGACCTGCTGGACGGCCGCCGTGGGATGCACGCCATCGTTGAACAGCAGCCGCTGTGGATCCGGCGAGCCGCCATGCAGCCCCCAGGTCGGGTCCTCGACGCAGTCCCCCCTGGAGCCATCGAAACAGAAATCGCTCTGCGCCACGCCCGGATCGAGGCCGAAGACGGCCGGCTCGGCCTTCACCTCGGCGAGCAGCCCGCGCAAATTGAGGCGGATCAGGTTGCCGCCGAGGGCGGCCAGCTGGGTGTCCAGCGCCGCGTTGAACTGGGCGGCGGCCTGGCTCCAGAGCGGCCGGGCGCCGCTGGCGAAGCCGGCCGGAGTAGCGCCGACGTCCGGCAGGTCGGCGACGATGATGTAACGCGCTCCGGCACGCTGCAGCGCCGCCACCCCCTCGACCAACTCGGCGGCAGCCTGCGCGGCACTGGCCGCATCGACGATGCGGCCTTGAAAGATATCGTTGCCGCCACCGTTGACATAGAACAGCGTATCCGGATCCACCCGCGGCATCTCGACCAGATAGCCGTCGCGGCTGCGCACGAGGCCGCGGCCGGTATCCACCATTGAGCCGTCGGGATCCATGATCGAGGCACGCACTTGGCCGGTCAGGTAGCCGCCGACCGCATAGTTGCTACCGTCGGGATTGCCGGTCAGGACCTGCGGCAAAATCGGTGTCGAGGGCAGCGCTTCCAATCCCAGCCGGCCTGCCAGGCGCTGGATGGAAACCGGCGCGAAGTACTCGCTATTGTCCGGCAGATAGCCGGGGCCTGTGCGGTTGGTAAAACGCAGACCACCCGTCGGCAAGCCGCTCAGCAAAGGGCTGCCGCTATCCGGAAACTGCCCGCCGTCACTCAACGAATCGCCGAAAACCACCAGTTCTGAATAAGGAGCGGCCGCTACCAGTCCGGAAACAGCCAAGATCAGCAGCACAGTCAGCGGACGGATTATGCATGGCATGGGAAACGCCTCCCAAAGTCCGGATGTACGCAGATGCGAATCGTCATAACGCGCGGCGATAAATGCTTATGCGGGAAGGTTGGAGGAAACAGGCAGGCTATTCCCAACAAGTTCGCTATACGCCAATGCTTGGCAGATCAGTTTCAACTCACCGCCCGTAGCACCGACAATGATCATCCAGGGTGTTACTCAGCGAATCACCGTATGGATCGCACCCCGGTCAATGTTGGCGGAGCACTAATTTGTGGACAATAAAATTGCGGGCTGACGGCGAAAGCCTTTTTCACTGGCAATATAGCGCTCGGATTGGATGTAGTCCGACGCATCAACTACATGCCAGCAAGCCAGGCGTCCAACTGCGCAAACTCGACTTGTAGCGCCCCATAGAAAAGCGCAGGAGCCCTTCTCCAACGTTTTGTTTCATCAACCGATTTTCGAAGGGCCATACAGCATCGATGACAGCAAGCCAAACTTACTGAGACATCAGCGCAATTAGATTCGCGCCCATTATTGTCAACCCAAGCCATCAAGGCACGTCAGATTGATCCAGAGTAATGAGCAGCCCGAAAAACTTTCTGCCTGACTCTTAGTGAAGTACGTACCAGCAGTTGAACTCCAACTCATAACGCCATAGTTGAATTCCAACTCTGCAATATCATTGAATCCATTGCAGCACTGGCGATAACACTAGCGCTATCCAGCCGCGTCCCGGAGAGCGGACAACCCATAGAAAGATATTGTCGCCGGCCAAGCAAGAAAGCCGGAAGACAACGAACGATAGTGGGAAAAATAGCCACACATGCATACGTAGCAAGCGGCTGCCATATGAAAAGCCGCTTGAAACTATGCCTCAGTCGACGAGCGGCAACTTTGCCGCTCCCCTTCCCTCACTCCAGCAAACTCAACTCCCGCGCCCGGCTCATCGCCCGCGTCCGGCTGGTGACCTGCAGTTTCCCGTAGAGGTTCTTCAGGTGCCATTTCACCGTTTCCACGGAGATGTCCAGGGTGCGGGCGATTTCCTTGTTGGACTGGCCGGCGGCAACCAGACGCAGGGTCTGGCTTTCCCGCTCGCTGAGGCTGAACGGCGGTTCGGCACAATCTTCGCCGCCGAGGCGTTCGCGCAGTATGGCGACGTAGCCCGCGAGGTCGCCGGCGCCCGCCTCCACGCTGGCGCAGCGACTCAGCAGCGGCAGCAGGGCGCGGCCGGCATCGGTCAGGCTACACAGCAGGTTTTCCCGCTGGCCCAAGTGCAGCGCCGGCAGCAGAACCGCGATGGCGGCGTCGCGTTCGTCGCCCTGCCAGAGGGCGATGGCCCACAGCGGGCGCAGGCGTATGGCCTCGAGCTGCTGGCCGCGCGCCTCGAACTCGGCCACCACCCCGGCCAGGCAGTCGGCCGCCGCCAGGCCGAGGCCCTGGGCGAGCAGCAGCCGGGCACGGGCGATCCGCGCGTAGTGGCGGCAACCGGGGACGGCGCCCTCGTCGCTCTTCAGCAACTCGATGCGCCGCAGCATGTGTTCGGCGCCGGCCAGGTCGTCGCGCTGCAGCTGCAGGCGCACCTGTTCGGCGAGCAGTGCCGCCTGCAGGCGGTTCCAGCGGCGCTGGCCGGCGATTTCCTGGGCGTGCTGGAGCAACAGACGCGCCTGCACCCCATCGTCCTCGGCCAGCGACCGCCGGCACAGCGCGCGGTAGACCGCCAGCACACCGTCGAGGGGCACCACGCGGTCGATCTGCGGGCCGCGCTGGCGCACCAGCGCATCCAGGCGTTCCCAGTCGCCGTGCTCGTAGGCCAGTTCGGCCAGCGAGGCGGCCAGGGTGGCGCTGCCGCTGGACTGCGGCCCGGTGAGCCGGTCGGCGGACTCCATCGCCTGCAGGAAGCAGGCCTCGGCGGTGCGCAGGTCGCCCTGGCGCAGGTGGCTCTGGCCGAGGATGAAGGCGCGGTGGACGGTGACGAACAGGTTCTCGGTGGGCGCGCCCGGATAGAGGGTGTGGCGCTGCACGGCCTGCGCCTGATCGTGCTGGCCAAGGACCATGTGGCAGTAGCTGAGGACGTTGCAGACCAGCCCGTCGACCCAGCTGTCGCCGCAGGGGATCTGCGCCAGCAGCGGCTCGGCCAGGGCGATGCCGGTCTGCACGTTTTCGGCGAAGGCCTCGCAGATCGCCGCCACCGCATCCAGCTTGACCCGCAGGTCGCGGCGTGCCGGATGCACGGCGAACCAGCGGCGCAGCTCGCCGAGCAGGCGCCGCGACTCGTCGAAGCGGAAACGGTGGGCCAGCGCCCAGGCCAGGTTGAGCTGCAGGCTGATGCGGTGCTCGTCGGCGGTGATCGGCAGCTGCTGCAGCCAGCCCAAGAGGGTGTCGATATCGCCACGCTCGGCCAGCGACTGGGCGCCCAGCCCGGCGCGGCCCGGCGCGCTCTCCACCTTGCCGGCGGCCAGCGCGTGGCGGGTCGCTTCGGCCCACAGGCTCTGCCCGGCGAACCAGTTGCCGGCGCGCTCGTGGAAGGTGGCGACGTCCAGGTCGGGGCGCCGGCGCAGGCGGGTCTGCAGGGTTTCGGCGAACAGGTGGTGGTAGCGGAACCACTGGCCGTGGTCGTCCAGCGCGGCGACGAACAGGTTGTGCCGCTCGATCCAGTCGAGCATGGCGTGGCCGTCGTTGCGCCCGGTGACCGCATCGCACAGCTCGGCGCAGAAGCGGTCGAGGATCGAGGTGCACATCAGGAAGTCGTCGACCGCCGCCGGCAGCGGCTCGAACACCACGTCCTCCAGGTAGCGACCGACCAGCCGGCCGCCGTGGCTCAGGCTGTCGATGACCTGCGCCGGGTTGTCCTTGATCGACGGCGACAGGGTGGCCATCTGCATGCCGGTGATCCAGCCCTCGGTCACCTCCAGCAGGCGCTGGGCCTGCGCATTGCTCAGGGCCAGGGCGGCGGAGTCGGCGAAGTAATGGCGCGCCTCGCAAAGGTTGAAGCGCAGGTCGTTGGCGTCGATCTCGATCAGCTGGTGGCGCGAGCGCAGGCGGCTCAGCGGCAGCGACGGCAGGCTGCGGCTGCCGAGCAGCACGTGGAAGTTGGCCGGGGCGTGTTCGAGCAGGTAAGCGAAGGCGCGGTGGATCGCCGGGTTGCGGATCGCGTGGTAGTCGTCGACGATCAGGTAGAGCGGCGCCTCCACCGCCTGCACGGCGTTGATCAGGTGGCCGAACACGCGGTCGATGGACGGCAGTCCGGCGGCGAGAAAGCCGAGTCGCCAGCCGAGGCCGGGGTGCAGCGGCAGCAGGGCGTCGAGCAGGTAGTGGCAGAAGTACTCGGGCACGTCGTCGCCCTCGTCCAGGCTCAGCCAGGCGACGGCCGCCCCACGCTCCTGCAGTTGGCCGCGGTACTGGGCGAGCAGCGTGGTCTTGCCGAAGCCGGCCCCGGCGCAGACCAGCGCCAGGCTGCGCTCGGCCAGCGGCTCGAAGCGCGCCAGCAGGCGCGGGCGGGCCAGCAGCACGCCGGGCGAGCGCGGCGGAACGAACTTGGTGGCGATCAGCGGCAGGCCGCAGGTGCCCTGGCTGTAGACGGGAGCGAAGCGGCGCTCGGAATGGCGTCGATCCATCTTTCATACCTCGAAAGCCGGTCTGTTCCGACCTGTTCTTGTTGTCATCGACACCACACGCGCAGCCCCCCGGATCGGTCGGAGGCCGCACGGCGCGTCGCCCGCAAGGATAATGCCCTATCCCGCTCGTCCGCGCCCCCATCCGGGTAGTTATTCCGTCCGCCGGCCTTTCCCTACCGTAGCCCCAGCCAGCCGTTCCGCCCCGGCGAATGCCTTCTCCGGCGCGGCGCCCGGCGTGCATATCCTGCCTATAAGATCCGACAAAAGGGCTATCCATCATGCCGAACGGCGCAATCTCCATCCGCCCCCCGGGCAAGTTCTTCATGGGCAAGGGCCTCCTGGGCAATCTGGGCAGCTATGCCCAGGCCTTCGGCAGCCGCGCCTACGTCCTCTGCGACAAGTTCATCCTCGAACGGGCGATCGCCGAAGCCGGCCCGTCGTTCGAGGCGCGCGGCAAGGCGGTGTTCGGCAAGTTCCAGCACGAGTGCACGCGCGTCGAGATCAATCGCAACCGCGAGCTGGCGCGCAGCATCAAGGCCGACCTGATCGTCGGCATCGGCGGCGGCAAGACCCTGGATACCGCCAAGGCGGTCGCCTGCCACGAGCGGCTGCCGCTGCTGACCGTGCCGACCACCGCCTCCAGCGATGCGGCCTGCACCGCCCGCGCGCTGATCTATACCCTGAACAGCGAGTTCGACCGCTGCATGCTGCTGCCGGGCGGCCCGGACGTGGTCATCGCCGACACCGCGATCCTCGCCGCGGCGCCGACGCGGCTGTTCGTCGCCGGCATCGGCAAGGCCCTGGCGACCTACTTCGAGGTACGCGCCTGCTATCGGGCCAGGGCCAAGCGCACGGAACCGAGCCGCACCGCCCTGGCCACCGCCCGCCTGTGTCTCGACAGCCTGCTGGAGAACGCCGTCCAGGCCCGTCTCGACGTGGAGCGCCAGCGCGCGAGTCGGGCAGTGGAGGCGGTGCTGGAGGCGACCGTCTACCTCAGCGGGGTGAGCGCCGACGGCGGCGGCCGCGCCGCGGCCCATGCCATCCACAACGGCATGCTCGCCGTGCCCGCCCTGCAGCACGCCCGCCACGGCGAGAAGATGGCCTTCGCCCTGCTCGCCCAACTGGTGCTGGAACAGGCGCCGGACGAGGAAATCGCCAGCGTGCTCGACTTCATCCAGGCGGTCGGCCTGCCGCTCACCCTGCAGGATCTCGGCGTCAAGACCTTCGCCGAGGCGCAGTGGCGGCGGGTGGCGGAACGGGCCTGCGAGAAGCACGACAGCATGGGCAACATGCCCTTCGCCGTCGCGCCGGGCGACGTCTACCGGGCCATCCGCGAAGCCGATGCCCTGGCCGTGGCCCACCGGCAGGCGACTGCCGGCCACGCGCCGCTGGCGGCCTTCGGCTGAACCGGGGCACGGCTGCCGTGGGCAGCCGCGCCGGAATAAAAAAGCCCCTGCAGAGACGGTCAGTAGCGCAGGGGCAAACGCCTGCTCAGAACATGCGCAGGTCGAGAGGAAACTCGAGAATCAGCCGCAACTCGTCGATGTCGGCCTCGGCGGTGTGGTCGCCGTTCACCCGGTGGGTGGCCTGCAGGAGCCGGAAGCTCAGGTCCTTGGCCGGCCCGCTCTGCACCACGTAGCTGAGCCAGACGTTGCGCTCCCAGTGCCGGCCGTCGCGGATGCCCTGGTAGGCGGCATAGCTCGGCCCGACCTTGCTGCCGTCGATGTCGGTGCCGCGCACGTAGCGGGCGATCAGCGCCAGGCCGGGAAGGCCGACGGCGGCGAAGTCGTAGTCGTAGCGGAACAGCCAGACGCGCTCGTTGGGGTTGTTGAAGTCGGAGACCTGGGAGTTGGTGTTCAGGAAGAAGTCCCAGGTGTGCCAGACGTAGTCGAACGGCGAGCCGTCGTCGATCCGCGTGTGGGCCACCGTGAAGGCGTGCGGTCCGACGGTCAGGCCGGTCTGCAGGCTCCAGGAGTCGTTATCGAGATCGCCGAGCAGCGACTTGCCGGTGTCGGTGGTGCGGTAGTAGCGAAAACCGGCACTGAGACTCACGCCCTCGCCCAGCGGCTGGCGCCAGTCGGCGTAGAAGGCCGTCTGGTTCCAGACGTCGTCGAGCCGGCCGTGGTGCAGGCGCAGGAGCAGGCGGTCGTCGAGGTTGTAGTCGATGCCGCCGTAGACGAAGTCGTCGGCCTCCTTGAAGCGCCCGCCGTAGGCGGTGCCGAGGTCGCCGTTGTGGGCGGTGGCGGTACGGTCGCTGCCGGATTCCAGCTTGCCGCCCTGCAGGGTCAGGCCCTTGACCGAGGTGTTCTTGAGCGTGGTGCCGCGAAAGCTCTGCGGCAGCAGGCGGATGTCGCTGGTATTGAGCACCGGACTGAGGGGCCGGACGTCGCCGTAGCGCAGCTCGGTGTCCTCGAACAGGCGCAGCTTCAGCTCGACGTCGACCTTGCCGAATTCGCTCTTGGGCTTGCCGTCGAAGTTGTAGCCGCGCCGCGGGATCAGGCCGTTGCCGGCGTTGCCGTCGCCGACCCGGCCGTCGCCGCCGTCCAGCTTGACGCCGTAGAGGCCACGCACGTCCAGGCCGAAGCCGACCGCTCCCGGAGTGAAGCCGGACTCGAAGGTGGCGATCAGGCCGTGCGCCCACTCGGTGCGTTGTCCCTTGCGCTCGCCGGTCTGCGGGTTGGTGGCGCGGTAGCCGTTGCGGAAATCCTGGGTGAAGTAGAAGTTGCGGTTGAGCAGCTTGAAGCTGGAGCCGTCGAAAAAGCCCTCCTCGCCCAAGGCCACGGCCGGCAGGGCCAGAAGGACGGACAAGGAGGCGATACGGGCTGGATTCTTGTTGTTGTCGAGACGCATGGTTCATTCCTGTTGCTGGAGCATGACGACCTTCCCTGGCGTCGGCCGGGCGGCACGCGGGCAGCGCGAGGCCGCCGTCCGCAGCGGCTGCACGGCAGGTGTCGATCGGGGTCCTGGGCGGAGGCGCCGGCCCGGCTGGCGCGATGGCTCAGGCCGGACGAGCGAGGCGCCTCCTGCGACTAGCGCGCCGCGCCGCCGGCATCCCGGGCAGCGCTTGTGGACAGGAAGAAGTCGGAAAGGGAGAGTTCGGACATTTCGCACCTCTGCTTGTTGTTATTGGATGCGGCGGGAGAGGCCTGCTACGCATGCCATCGAACCAGAGCAAGGTCGGTGCCAGAGTCCTGGCGGCAGGCGCAAAGGCCCGCGGCAGAGAGGCTTTTCGGATGGGCCAGGCGGGTGCGGCGGAGGTGCCGGCGAGACGCCGCGTCTCGCCGGGACGGATACAGCGGGACGGCCTTGAGACGCCCTGTCTCAGCGGCCGACTCGCTTTCGCACGCCGGTCCGGACTGGCAGTCTCGTTTTCATACGCCGGCCCAGGGGAAGGCGCAGGCGCTAGCGCATCTCGAACAGTTCCTGATGGAAGTCCGCCGCCAGCAGGCCACTGCCGGTCAGGCTCTCACGCAGCGCGCGGCCGAAGCCTGCCGGGCCGCAGAACCAGACGTCGGCCTCGCGCCAGTCGGGCACCTGGTCGCGCAAGCGCTCGCCGGTCAGGCGTTCGTCGCGGCCGCTGACCAGCACGTGCAGGCGTACTCCGGCCTGCCCGGCCAGCGTGTGCAGGCGTTCGATGAACCCCTGGTCCGGCGCCGAGGTGCTGTAGAACAGGTCGATGCGGCAACCGTCCGGCTGCTCGGCCAGGGCCTGCAGGCCGGCGAGGAACGGAGTGATGCCGATGCCACCGGCGACCCAGATCTGCCGCGGCTTGCCGCCAGCGAAGTCGAAGCGCCCGTAGGGGCCTTCCACGCTGACCGGATCGCCGACCCTGAGGGTCTGCGGCAGGGTTTCGGTGTAGTCGCCGATGCCCTTGACGTTGAAGCGCAGGCGGCCGTCGCCCTGCCAGGCGGAAGAGATGCTGAAAGGATGCGGCCCTTCGGCCGGGTCGAAGGTGACGAAGGCGAACTGCCCGGCCTGGTGGCCGGGCCAGCGGTCCTGCAGCAGGATATCGATGCCGAGCACCCGGTTGTCCTTGTGCAGCTCCAGCGCCTCGATGTGACCGAGCGCGCGGCGACTGCCACCGATCCGGCGCAGCAGGGCAACGCCGGCGGCCAGCGTGCCGACGAGCAGCAGCGCGGCCATGACCACGCCGAGCGGCGAGGCCCAGTAGGCGCTGTTCATCAGGATCGTCGAGTGGAAGACCAGCGCCAGGTAGGCCACGGCCAGCAGGCGGTGGGTCTTGAAGAAGTAGCGGTAGGGAAAACGCTTGAACAGCGCCAGCAGGATCAACGCCACGGCGGCGTAGAAGGCCCATTCGCCGACCTGCTCGGCCAGACCGCGCTGGCTGCGCAGAAAGCTCAGCAGCGCCCCCACCTCCTCGCCGCCGGCCGCCTTGCGTGCCGGCCGCTCCAGCCAGCCCCAGCCGACCATCCATTTCGGCACCTTGACCCACAGCCAGTGGACGACAGACAGCCCCAGTGCGGCGATGCCCAGCCACTTGTGCAGGCGGTAGCCCTTGTCCAGTCCGCCGAGAAAGGCCTCCAGGAAGGCCGGACGGATCGCCAGGAAGATGCCGACGCTCATCGCGCCGACGGCGAGGATGCCGGTGAAATTGACCATTGCCCGACGCAGGGCGAAGAATTCGTAGGGCGCCCCGAGCAGATTGTCGTCCAGCAGCCAGAGCAGGCTGAGACCGCCGAACAGGGCAAGGCAGGTGATGCGGAGGTTCTTCATGACGGCAGTTCTCGACGTCGACCGGAGGGGGTGATTCCGAGAAGCAATGATACGAAGCGCGAGCTGCCGGGCCGAGAGACCGATTGACTCAAGTGCAGCCCCTAAGCCTGGCCGCTCTCGGCAAGAAAAAGGCCGCTCTCGGCGGCCTTCTCGTTGATCAGTTGTTACTGAGTTTGGCTATATCATCGAGATCGGGATAAAAACTGTCCTCTTCCTCCTCCTCTTCTTCCTCGATCTGAAATCCGTACTTTTCCTCAAAGAACAAATCACTGCCGACGGAGTAGAAGTCGCGCATTGCCTGGATCTCCCTATCTAATGCGCCCGACATGGGCAAACCCGCGAGTGGGTAACAGCATCCTCTTTTCAACATAGCCCGAAAAAAAGCATCGGCAAGCCCGGTTCGACGACAAGCCTCTAGCGCCTCGCCTCCTCCTCGAGCACCCAGGCAACCAGCGAATCGCCGATCCGGGTGCCGAACGAGCCATGGCCTCCAGCCATCACCACGACAAACTGCCGCCCGGTCTTCTCCGACATGTAGGTGATCGGCGTCGCCTGGCCGCCGGCGGGTAGACGCCCCTTCCACAACTCCTCGCCGTCGCGCACATCGTAGGCACGCAGGTAGTAGTCCAGCGTGCCGCTGAGAAAGGCCACGCCACCGGCGGTGATCAGCGGGCCGCCCAGCGCGGGAACGCCTACGGAAAACGGAATGTAGGGGGCGTTGTCGCGGCTGGTGCCGTTCTTGTGCATCCACACCGGCTTCATGCTGCGCAGGTCCACCGCGGTGACGTAACCCCAGGGGGGCGACTGGCAGGGCAAGCCCAGCGGCGACATGAAGGGTCCCAGGTGCACCATATAAGGCGCACCGAGATTGGGCTGCAGACCGAGTTCGCCGCCGCCTCTGCGGCCTTCTTCGACCTCGATCTCGCTGCGCTTGACCAGCCGCGAGACGAAAGCCAGGTAGTTTGGTGCGCCGAACAGTATCTGCCGCACCGGGTCGACCGCCACCGACGGCCAGTTGAAGGTGCCGACGTTGCCCGGATAGATCAGCGAACCCTGTTCGCTCGGCGGCGTGAAGTCGCCCTCGTAGCGCAGCTTGTGGAACTGAATGCGGCACAGCAGTTGATCGAGCGGCGTGCCGCCCCACATGTCGCTCTCGCGCAATGCCCTCTTCGGCGCATAGCTGAGCGCGGAGGCGGGCTGGGTCGGCGCGGTGAAATCGCCCTCGACCGCGCCCTGCGGCACCGGACGCTCATGCACCGGCACGATGGGCTGGCCGGTGCGCCGGTCCAGCACGAACAGATCGCCGCCCTTGGTCGCCTGGATGATCGCCGGCACCTTGCCCTGCGGGCCGTCGAGATCGACCAGCGTGGGTTGCGAGGGCAGATCGCGGTCCCACAGGTCATGGTGCACGGCCTGGAACACCCAGCGCACCTTGCCGCTGGCCAGGTCGAGCGCCACCAGGGCGGCGCTGAAGCGCTCGGTTTCCGGCGAGCGCCGAGGCCCCCACTGGTCCGGGGTCTGGTTGCCGGTGGGGATGAAGACCAGGCCCAGCTCCTCGTCGGCGCTAGCGATGGTCCAGGAGTTCGGCGTGCTGCGGACGTAGGTTCCGCCCGCCGGCAAGGGATCGGTCGCCTCCGGATTGCCCGGGTCCCAGTTCCACACCAGCGCGCCGGTACGCACGTCGTAGGCACGGATCACCCCGCCGGGGAGTCCACCGAACCGTTGTCGGTTATCGAACCGCCGACGATCACCAGCTTCCCGGTCACCACGGGCGGCGAGGTCGGCAGGTATACGCCCAGGGCCCCGTCGCCCAGGCCCGCTTTCAGGTCGATCATGCCGCCCGTGCCGAAGTCCTGGCAGGGCTGGCCGGTGCCGGGGTCCAGGGCGAACAGCGTGGCGTCGTTGGTCGGCAGGAACAACCGGCGGGTACAGCCTGTGGCGGCGGCCTGAGCGGGCTCGCCAAGGGGGGCGGCAACCTCGCCCGTGCCGGGATGGGCGGCGGCATCGTGATAGGCCAGGCCGCGGCAGGTCATGTGCTGGTAGTACTTGGCGTCCCGGTTGATGTTCGGGTCGAAGCGCCACTTCTCCTCGCCGGTGTCCGCATCCAGCGCAATGGCGATGCTGTGGGGCGTGCAGATGAACAGGCTGTCGCCGACCTTCAGCGGGGTGACCTGATTGGTCAGCTCGTCCGGGTCGCCCTCGCGAGGCCAGTCGCCGGTGTGGTACTCCCATGCTTTCTTCAGCCGCCCGACGTTCTCGGGGGTGATGGAGCCGGCCGGAGAATAGCGCTCGGCGCGCGCCGAACCGCCGTATGCCGGCCACTCGCTCGCCGAGCGGCCGGCCTGCCCTTCGGGGCTTCCGCCGGACAGGCGCTCGGCACTGAATTCGCCGGCGATGCGCGAATAGTCCTGGGTCAGCGAGTAGCCGGCCATCAGCGCGCCGAGCAGCAGGCCAAGGCCGAGCAGGCCGCTGGCAGCATCCCGCCAGCTCGGCGGAGCGCCGATATGGCGGTTGATGAAGGGCAGCAGCAGCCAGAGCCCCAGCCCCCACCACAGATCGATGCGCGTCGACAGCTGCCACCAGTCGAAGCGGACCTCGTGGACCGTCCAGGCCAGGGTGGCGAGCAGCAGTACCGCATACAGCCAAATCGCCAGCCGACGCCCCGCCAAGATCAGGACACCCACGGCCAGCAGCCCGAGGCCGGCGAGCAGGTAGTACCAGGAGCCGCCCAAGACCGTCAGGTAGGCGCCACCGAGCGCCAGCAAGGCGCCCAGGAGCATCATCAGCACCCCGGTCAGCGTGATCCGCCGCGGTCGTGGCGCGTTCGTCGTGATCATCCGCCCCTCCTGTACCCAGCCTGCAACTGGAAGCACCGGCAGCTTGGCGGACGAGAATGCACGCTCCCGCCACGGGCCGGCAGCCTGACCCTGAAACACTAACTGTAGTGCGAAAGCCCGGAGGCGAAGATCCGGTCGGCTGAATGGCGGTGACGAAAAAAAGCCCCTGCAGGCACTGGGCCCGCAGGGGCAAGGGCCTGTTCAGAACAGGCGGAAGTCCATGGGGTATTCGAAGATCAGGCGCAGTTCGTCGAGGTTGGCCTCGGCGGTGTGGTCGCCGCTGACCCGGTGGGTGGCGTGCCAGACGCGGAAGGTGAGGTCCTTGGCCGGCCCGCTCTGCACCACGTAGCCAAGCCAGACGTCGTTCTCCCAGTGGCGGCCGTCGCGGATGTTCTGGTAGGCGGCATAGTGCGGCCCGGCCTTGGTGCCGTCGATGTCGGTGCCGCGCATGTAGCGGGTGGTGAAGGTCAGGCCGGGGATGCCGATGCCGGCGAAGTCGTAGTCGTAACGCGCCATCCACACCCGTTCGTTGGGGTTGTTGAAGTCGGAGGACTGGGAGAAGGTGTCCAGGTAGAAGTCCCAGGTGTTCCACACGTAGTCGAACGGCGTGTCGCCGTCGATGTGGGTGCGCGCCACGGTGAAGCTGTGGGCGCCGACGTCGAGGCCGACATGGGCGCTCCAGGAATCGTTGTTGATGTCGCCCATCAGCGACTGGCCGGTGTCGCGGGTGCGGTAGTACTTGCCGCCGGCCCTGAGCTTCAGGCCTTCGCGCAGCGGCTGGTTCCACTCGATACCGAGGAACGCCTGGTTCCACACGTCGTCGAGCCGGCCGTGGTGCAGGCGCAGGAGCAGCCGGTCGTTGACCTGGTAGTCGGCACCGGCGTAGATGAAGTCGTCGGCCTCCTTGAAGCGCCCGCCGTAGGCGGTGCCGAGGTCGCCGCCGTGGGCGGTGGCGGTACGGTCGGCGTTGGATTCCAGCTTGCCGGCCTGCACGGTCAGGCCCTTGATCGAGGTGTTCATGACGGTGCCGCCGCGAAAGCTCTGCGGCAGCAGGCGGATATCACTGGTGTTGACCACCGGGGTGAGCGGCCGGACATCGCCGTAGCGCAGTTCGGTGTCGTCGAACAGACGCATCTTCAGCGCCACGTCGACCCGGCCGAATTCGTCCTTGGGCTTGCCGTCGAAGTCGTAGCCGCGCCGCGGGACGATACCGTTGCCCGCCATGCCGTTACCGACCATGCCGTCGCCGCCGTCCAGCTTGATCCCGAACTGGCCGCGCACATCCAGACCGAAGCCGATCGGGCCGGGGGTGAAACCGGATTCGAAGGTGGCGATCACGCCGTGCGCCCACTCGGTGCGGCGGGTTTCCTTCTCGCCGGTCTGCGGGTTGAGGGCGCTGTCGCCGTTGCGAAAATCCTGGCTGAAGTAGATGTTGCGGTTGAGCACCTTGAAGCTGGAGCCCTCGAGAAAGCCCTCTCCGCCACCGTCGGCGGCAATAGCCGGAACCGCCAGGACCAGGGTCAGGGATGCGGCACAGGCTGGATTCTTCTTGTTGAAGCGCATGGATTCATTCCTGTTGCTGAAGCATGACGACCATCCCGAGGACAGGTCCGGGCCGCGCACCGGCAAGGCGGTGCCGCGCCCCGCGGTGATTGCACGGCGGGTCGTACGTGGATTTCGATGGGTTGGGCGGGACTGGCGCGGTTGCCGGGGGGCGTGGCGGATCAGTCGGGGTGGCTGGAAGCCTGCGGTCGGGATCGTCTATTCATGTTTCTACCTCGGGCCGGTCGTGCCGGCCTTCCTCTCGATCTTGTTCTTGTTCTGCGCACGGGCCACGGGAAAGACGAAGCGGTGGCCGGCCCGGCAAGCATACTGCCCCTCCCCCCCAGGTATTCCCCCCCAGGTGGGTAGTCGGCGCCTTGCCACTTCAGCCCGGCCCATTCACAGGCGGATCCGCGAAACGGCGACACCCCTGGGTGCCGTCCAGAAGGCTCACATCCAGATGCGTCTGCCCGAGCCGTACCGGCACTTCGACGGCTGGATCGGCGCCGCGTCGGAAGGTGTCGTCGCCGGCCAGATGGTGTGATAGAGAGGTGTCTCGGCCTTCCTCCCCAGCTCGCCGGAAACGCCCGACTCACAGCGGGTATCGCGGCCATCGCCGCGAAGCCCGTCGCCCTGGCCCGCGGCCGGCTGGAGGGAAATGTCCGCATCGGCTGCCCGGGACGGCAGATCGGGAGCCGCCCATGGCGCTATATCGGGCCAGGAGTCCGCTTGGCTGGCCAACAGGCCGGCGCAGGCCAACAAGCCGAGCAGCGGCCAATGCCGGCGGAAAGGCGCGCGGGAGCGGCTGGGGAACCGCGGCGAGCGCGCCGCACAAGGTATGTCGCAGTTCATGGATTATTCACATCGTCGGGTTGCAAAGAGCGCATGAAAGCGCTTGTGCCGGTGTACGGGGCAGCAAGGAGCGACGTAGCGCCCCGCATCGCTCGGCACGACTCGGGCGAACGGAGTGGCGGCCGGCTGGCCGGTCAGATGTGGGAAGCCGGGGGCGCGCGCGGGTGCCCACTGGCGTGCCGAGGCGCGACCGGCAAAGGTCTTCTCGGCAGGGACTGGACGAAGGCTGGCGCGTAGTGCGGCAGGGCGAGATCAGGGGACAGGGCGAGCGGCGGATTGAGCGTCAGCAGCTCGCAATAGCCGCACAGCTCCAAGGCCGTCAGCCAGCCAGGCTCGCCGCCCGGCCCCGGCGTGTGCCGATGCGTACCGGCCTGGTGCCCGGTGTGGCCGGCATGCAGCTCGGCGACGACCGGCTCCGGTGCCGACAAGGCACACAGGGCGGCATAAAGGGGGCCGGCATGAAGCATCAGCATGGCGAACAAGCCAAGCCAGACTCCCGCTGCCCTTCGTCCCTGACCCGTCACAAGTGCTTCCTGCCTATCGCCGGCCCATCCAGTACGACCGCAGATGGTCGCATGCGCGAGCCGCCCTCAACGTGCGACAAAACACCGCAAACAGCTAGAACAAGAAAATCTATTTTTATGGCTATTTCCGGCAATCAATAATTTTGAATAAATCCTCATAAAGCAAAAAAAACCAATTTTCAGCACAAGCTTGCAATTAACACAGACGAACCACTAGCGTGTGCCCCACGAATGAAAGTTGCGCAGCACCGCTTGCGGTCCGCGCCTGCAAGACCCAGGGAGACGCCATGACCATGCTCAAAGACCCGTCGCAGAAATACCGCCCCTTCGCGCCGATCGCCCTGCGCGACCGCACCTGGCCGGACCGGCTGATCGACAAGGCACCGATCTGGTGCAGCTCCGACCTGCGCGACGGCAACCAGTCGCTGATCGAGCCGATGGATGCGCACAAGAAACTGCGCTTCTTCAAGACCCTGGTGCAGGTGGGCCTCAAGGAAATCGAGGTGGGCTTTCCCTCGGCCTCGCAGACCGATTTCGACTTCGTCCGCCAACTGATCGAGGAAGGCCACATCCCCGACGACGTGACCATCCAGGTGCTGACCCAGGCCCGCGAGGACCTGATCACCCGCACCTTCGAGTCGCTCAAGGGCGCCAAGCAAGCCATCGTCCACTACTACAACGCCACCGCGCCGAGCTTCCGGCGCATCGTCTTCAACCAGGACAAGGCCGGGGTGGTGGAAATCGCCGTCAACGCGGCGACGATCATCAAGCGCCTGGCCGACGCCAACCCGGACACCGCCTGGCGCTTCGAGTACTCCCCGGAGGTGTTCAGCTCCACCGAGACCGAGTTCGCCGTGGAGGTGTGCAACGCGGTGGTCGGGGTGTTCCAGCCGACCCCGGAGCACAAGCTGATCCTCAACCTGCCGGCGACCATCGAGGCGGCCACGCCAAACGTCTACGCCGACCAGATCGAATGGTTCTGCCGGCACATCGACCGGCGCGACAGCGTGCTGGTCAGTCTGCACACCCACAACGACCGCGGCACCGGCGTGGCCGCCACCGAGCTGGGCCTGATGGCCGGCGCCGACCGCGTCGAGGGCTGTCTGTTCGGCAACGGCGAGCGCACCGGCAACGTCGACCTGGTGACCCTGGCGCTGAACCTCTACACCCAGGGCGTCGACCCCGAACTGGACTTCTCCGACATCGACGCGGTGCGCAAGGTGGTCGAGGAATGCAACCAGCTGCCGGTGCACCCGCGCCATCCCTACGTCGGCGACCTGGTGCACACCGCCTTCTCCGGCTCGCACCAGGACGCGATCCGCAAGGGCTTCGCCCAGCAGGACCCGGCCGGCATCTGGGAGGTGCCCTACCTGCCGATCGACCCGGCCGATATCGGCCGCAGTTATGAGGCCGTCATTCGCGTCAACAGCCAGTCGGGCAAGGGCGGCATCACCTACCTGCTCGAGCAGGAGTACGGCATCAGCCTGCCGCGGCGCATGCAGATCGAGTTCAGCCAGGTGGTGCAGAAGGAGACCGACCGCCTCGGCCTGGAGATGAGCGCCGCGCAGATCCATGCCCTGCTCGAGGCCGAGTACCTGCGCGCCGACGCACCCTACGCCCTGAAGGGCCATCGCCTGCAGGAGGAGAACGGCACCTGCGCGCTGGACGTGGAAGTCCTCGACAAGGGCGAGCGCCGGCACTGGCGCGGCATCGGCAAGGGCCCGCTGGAGGCGCTGGTCGCCAGCCTGCCGGTCCGGGTGGAGATCATGGACTACCACGAGCACGCCATCGGCGCCGGCAGCAACGCCAAGGCCGCGGCCTACATCGAACTGCGCCTCGACGGCCAGCGTCCGCTGCACGGCCTGGGGATCGACGAGAACTTGACCACGGCGAGCCTGCGCGCGCTGTTCAGTGCGCTCAACCGCGCCCTCGGTCAGCAGGCGGCGGCACGCGCGGCCTGAGGGCAAAGACGCCCCTCTCTCCCTCCGGGGAGAGGGGGGAAGCCGGGGCAACATTGATGCCCTGCTCCCATCCCATTTCCTCACCCACGCATGCCACCCAGGCAGGCCGCCGGCCTGGCTGTCGCTCCCAGCGCTCCCGTGGCCCTCTTCGGCATATGCCGAATCTGTCTATCGAATCACAATCTGCATGGATTTCTTTCCGTAACCGAGTAACATTCGGCGCACTGGCATGGACGCTCGTACTACATCAACTGCGAGAGTCCCATGCGCCGCTTCGTTCCGCTTCTGCTGCTCCTGTTACCCTTCTCCCTGGTCCACGCCGAAGCCCCGCGCACCTTCCGCGAAGCGAAGAAGATCGCCTGGAAGATCTATGCCGAACGCCCGGTGGACTTCTATTGCCAGTGCGCCTACAAGGGCAACCGCATCGACCTGGAGAGCTGCGGCTACCAGCCGCGCAAGAACGCCAACCGTGCCGGTCGTGTCGAGTGGGAACACATCGTTCCGGCCTGGGTGATCGGCCACCAACGCCAGTGCTGGCAGGACGGCGGACGCAAGAACTGCACGGAGAACGACCCGGTGTTCAGCCAGGCCGAGGCCGACCTGCACAACCTGGTGCCGGTGGTCGGCGAGGTGAACGGCGACCGCAGCAACTTCGGTTTCGGCATGCTGACCGAGCAGCCCACCCAGTACGGCGCCTGTCCCTTCGTGGTCGACTTCAAGCAGCGCACCGCCATGCCGGCGGAATACAGCCGCGGTACCATCGCCCGCACCTACCTGTACATGAGCCAGCGCTACCGGCTGCGCCTGTCCAGGCAGGACCAGCGTCTCTACGACATCTGGAACCGCCAGTACCCGGTGAGCGAGTGGGAGCTCTGGCGCAACCAGCGCATCGCCTGCGTGCAGGGCAACGCCAACCCGCTGGTCGGCGAGGTGGACCTGCGCCGCTGCCCGAAGAAATAGCCTGCGCCGGCCGGCGTTCTTGCCAAGTGCCCGGCCGGGTGCTAACTCTCGCCCTCCCCGGCAATCCAGGCGAGCCACGCCATGCAGCGCAACCGACTTCCCGCCACCCTCGGCCTGACGGTCCTGACCGCCCTGCTCGTCTCCGGCATCGCACCCTACGACCGGGCTACCTGGCTGCTGGAAGTCGCCCCGGTGCTGATCGCCGCGCCACTGTTGGTGCTCACCTACGGTCGCTTCCCGCTGACCCGCCTGCTCTACCTGCTGATCGCCGCCCACGCCCTGGTACTGATCCTCGGTGGCGCCTACACCTATGCGCGAGTACCGGCGGGGTTCTGGGTACAGGAACTGTTCGGGCTGAGCCGCAACCCCTACGACAAGCTCGGCCACTTCATGCAGGGCCTGGTGCCGGCGCTGGCCGCCCGCGAGATCCTGCTGCGTGGTCGCTTCCTGGCCAACGGGCGGATGCTGGCCTTCCTGTCGCTGTGCGTGGCACTGGCGATCAGCGCCTTCTACGAGCTGATCGAATGGTGGGTGGCGCTGCTCGCCGGCCAGGGGGCGGAGGACTTCCTCGGTACCCAGGGCGATCCCTGGGACACCCAGTCGGACATCTTTCTCGCCCTACTCGGCGCCGGCACCGCCCTGCTCGGCCTCAGCCGCCTGCAGGACCGGCAGATCGATGCCTTAGCGCATGGCCGAGGGCAGGCTTAGCTCCTCGCCGGCCACCATGAACTTGCCGAAGCCGCGGTGGTGCAGGGTGCGCGGTGCGGTCACCGCCGGGTTGTGCCAGGCCTGCACCACCTCGAGGATGAAGAAGTTGTAGCTGCCGACCAGTTGGCGGTCGGTCACCCGGCATTCCAGATTCGCGTAACACTCGGCCACCAGCGGCGCCGCCACCTGCTTGGCCGGCCGGGCGGTGAGGCCGAAGCGGGCGAACTTGTCCAGAGTGCGTCCCGAGCAGTTGCCGCAGCCGACCACCTGTTCGGCCAGCTCCACCGTCGGCACGTTGAGCACGCACTGGCCGGTCTCGCTCAGCGCGGCGAAGGAGAAGTTCGCCGCACTGACCACACAACCCACCAGCGGCGGCTCGAACTCCAGCATGCAATGCCAGGACATCGGCATCAGGTCATCCCGCCCGGCATGGCTGGTGCTGAGCAGCAGCACCGGCCCGGGCTCGAGGACGGCATAGACCTCGGCGAGGGGAAGCTGGACTTTCATGAAGGTACTCCTGGAGGGGAAAAGATGGCGTTATCCGATCAACCATAGTCCCGTCCGGGCCCCTGTGAGGGTTCTCACTTGAACGACGAAACAGCGACACAGGACGCAGCAGGCGGCGGCCGCTGGCTCCTCTACCGCATCGACGACAACGGCAACGAGGTGGAGATGCGCCGCTTCGCCGAGCGCGCCGCGGCCGAAGCACTGATGCACGACTACGAGCGACGCGGACACAAGCAGGCGTATCTGGTGCGGGAGGTGCGCCAGGCGTCCAGGAAGGACTCGGAAACCTGAAGCGCTCAGCCCTGCCCGGCCGTCAGCACCGGCGAAGGCGTGCAGGCCAATTGCTCGAACTGCTTGGCCCAGGCATCCAGCTCGGCGAAGAGATGCGTGCGCTGGCGCGGCGTCGCCGTGTCGAACAGCGCGGCGAGGAGGATCAGGGTCTGCTCCCGGTTGTGCGCCAGCCGGGCGCGGTAGCCGGCACTCCAGGCGGCCTCGGGCTCGAGCAGCAGCGGCCGCAGCGCCGCTTCGAAGCGCACGGCATCCCGGCGCTGCGCAAGCGCCGCCAGCAGCCGGGCCTGCCAGCGCTCGCGGTTGGCCAGCCACTCCACCGCGGTGGGCTGCAGGGCATCGCTCCAACGCACGACGAGCGCACGCTGCGCCTTGTTCAGGCGGCCAAACCAGCTGCGCAGGCGCTTCTCCATGCGCTCGATGCGCTCCGTTCTTTGTTCGTCTGGCGTTCCGGAGAGGAACTCCTCGCGCAGTTCGCGGTTCCGGCGCCGGAAGGCCTCGCCCAGCTCGACGAGCTGTTCGTCGTCGAGCCGGGCGAGCAGCAGCCGCGCATCCGGCAGGATTGCCGCCAGCAGGTCGTGCAGGAGGATTTCACCCTGCCCGAGATGGGCCTCGAGCCGAGCCGGCGTGACGGTGCCGCCGCGCAGATTGCCCTCGAGTTCCTGCACCAGAGCGGCGTAGGGCAGCAGTTGGGTACGGCAGTGCCAAGCGAGACGCTCGGCCAGACGCACGTCGAGCAGGGCCCGCTGGTCGCGGTCCAGGCTGACGTAGTCGTCGATGTACCAGGGCAGTAGCCGGTGCAGCTGACCGTAGAAGAGGCCGAAGGAGCAGCCGGCGAACAGGGCGGCCAGCAGCGCGAGGAGCGGGCCCCCGAGCAGGCGCCATTGGCGGCGTTGTACGGAGAGGCCGGGAGGCATGACGGTTACCTCGCTGCGCAGGTTTGTCGGCCCGCCGCCTGAGCCTTGGGCGTCCGCTCAATCTTTCAGCTCGAAGGCATCCGCATCGCGCCAGGCCGGAAAGCGCGTGCGGTACTTGGCCAAGGCCTGGGCCGAGAGCGTGACGTGGAACACGCCCTCGGCCTCGCCCGGCGCCAGCAGCGGCTCGCCGTGGAAGTCGAGCACCTGGCTGTCGCCGGCGTGCGGGTAGCCGTTGCCGTCGGCGCCGATACGGTTGACCGCCGCGACAAAGCACAGGTTCTCGATGCCACGCGCCGGCAGCAGGCGGTTCCAGGCGTTGCGCCGGGCCGCCGGCCAGCTGGCGATGTAAAGCAGCAGGTCGGTGTCGTGGGGATCGCGGCTCCACACTGGGAAGCGCAGGTCGTAGCAGACCAGCGGGCGCACGTGCCAGCCCTTGAGCTCCAGCAGCACGCGCTCCTGTCCCGCGGCGTAGTGCTCGTGCTCGCCGGCCATGCGGAACAGGTGGCGCTTGTCGTAGTGGGCGCAGCTGCCGTCCGGACGCACCCAGTACAGGCGGTTGCGATAGCTGCCATCGGCCGCATGGGTGATGACGCTGCCGACCACCACGGCGCCGAGACGCGCAGCCTGCGCCAGCAGCCAGGCGCGGCTCGGGCCGTCCGCCTCCTCGGCCAACGCCGCGGCGTCCATGGAAAAGCCGGTGCTGAACATCTCCGGCAGGATCACCAGATCGGCGCCGGCGGCCTGCTCCAGCAGTCTGCCGAAGTGGGCATGGTTGGCGGCGGGGTCCTGCCAGACCGGGGCGGTCTGCACCAGGGCCAGCTTCAGGTCGGGCAAGGCGGTCAGGTCACGCATGGGAGGTCTCCACAAATCCTTGGTCGTCGGGCAGACGTTGGGGCTCGATGGTGGATAACGCTGCGCGGTTATCCAGCCTACAGGCCGTCAAACCCGGCACAGCTTCTCCGCCGCCTGACGCAGGGTTTCCTCGCGCTTGGCGAAGCAGAAGCGCACCAGGCGCAGGCCGGCCGGCGGGGTCTGGTAGAACACCGACACCGGGATGGTCGCCACGCCGTGCTCGCGGGTCAGCCACAGGGACATCTCCACGTCGTCGAGGTCGGCGCGGATCGCCGAGTAGTCGGCCAGCTGGAAGTAGGTGCCGGGGGTACGCTTGAAGGTGAAGCGCGAGCCGGCCAGCAGATCGCAGAACAGGTCGCGCTTGGCCTGGTAGAAGGCCGGCAGCTCGTCGACGTGCTCGGGATGGGCGGTCATGTAGTCGGCCAGCGCCCACTGCAGCGGGGTGATGCCGCAGAAGGTAACGAACTGGTGAACCTTGCGCAGCTCAGCGGACAGCGCCGGCGGCGCCACCACGTAGCCGGTCTTCCAGCCGGTGACGTGGTAGGTCTTGCCGAACGAGCTGACCACGCAGGCGCGGGCATAGAGTTCTTCGTGGGCCAGCACGCTGGCGTGCTGCACGCCGTCGTAGACCAGATGTTCGTAGACCTCGTCGCTGATCAGATAGATGTCGAAGCCGCGGATCAGCCTGGCCAACTGGTCCAGTTCGCTGCGGGAGATCAGCGCGCCGCTGGGGTTGTGCGGGCTGTTGAGGATAATCAGCCGGGTACGCGGACTGAGGGCGTCGACCAGGCGCTGCCAGTCGATGGAGAAGTTCGGCAGAGCCAGCGGCACATGCACACAGCGCCCGCCGGCCAGCGCTACCGAGGGCTCGTAGCTGTCGTAGCAGGGATCGAAGACGATCACCTCGTCGCCCGGACGGACCAGCGCCTGCACCGCGCAGAATATCGCCTCGGTGGCACCCGGGGTGACGGTGATCTCGCCGTCCATATCCACCTGGCGGCCATAGCTGCGGGCGATTTTCTGCGCGACCTGCTCGCGCAGCGCCGGCAGGCCGGTCATCGGCGCGTACTGGTTGTGGCCGGCCATGACGTGGCGGCCGACCGCCTCGCGCAGCGCTGGCGGGCCGTCGAAATCCGGAAATCCCTGGGACAGGTTGATGGCGCCGGTCTGCGCGGCGAGCTGGGACATGGTGGTGAAGATGGTGGTGCCGACGTTGGGCAGTTTGCTCTGGATCATGGCCTGGGTTTCACGGACAAGCGACGGGCGAAGCCGCGAGAATAGCCGATCCACGTCCCCGCGACAGCCACATCGCTCGCCGGGCGGCAAGCGCGCCGGGACGGACCGGCTGCTATCCTGTGGCATCTTGCCATAAGCACATCCGCCGCCTACGAAGGCCCTCGCAGAGAAAGGACTCCCTCATGAGCAAAGCCCAACGCCTGTCGGAAAAATGGTTCCGTGTCGTCCTGTGGATCATCGCCGTGGTCTTTGCCGGGTTTCTGATCGGCCTGGGCGGCAGCCTGGTGAAGAACCTGCCGCTGGTCGAGCAATACCTGACGTTCGAGGACTTCATCGACCGACCCGCCGCCGAGCAGGCGCGTCAGGAGAGCGAGCAGCAGCGCCGGCTCGCCCAGGACATCCGCGATGCCCTGGACCAGGCGCGTCTGAAGCTGGAGGTGGCCCGCCAGGACAGCCTGGCTGCCCGCGACAGCCTCGACGCCTGGCTGGCCAGCCGCCGCGCCACCCAGCAGTCGTCCCGGGACGCCGAGCTACTGCAGCGCACCGAAGCCCTGGAACGGCTGAAGAACGCCGAACGCGGCGCACGGTCGGCAGTCGAGGCCGAGCAGCAGCGCCTGCTCGACACCCAGCAAACCGAGAGCCGCGCCGAACAGCGCCTGCAGGAATTGGAGAAGCAGGCCCGGGAGCGACTACAGGACGAACTGCAGCGCCAGGAGCTGAAGGTGTTCCTCTACCGGCTGGCGCTGACCCTGCCCTTTCTGGTCGTCGCCGGCTGGCTGTTCGCGCGTCGGCGCAGGAGCACCTGGTGGCCCTTCGTGTGGGGCTTCATCTTCTTCGCGTTGTTCGTGTTCTTCGTCGAGCTGGTGCCCTATCTGCCGAGCTACGGCGGCTACGTTCGGCACGCCGTGGGCATCCTGATCACCGTGCTGGTCGGCCGTCAGGCGATCGTCGCCCTGAACCGCTACCTGGAGCGACAGCGCCAGGCCGAGGCCAGGCCGGACGCCGAACGGCGCCAGGAGCTGCCCTACGACACCGCGCTGGCGCGGCTGGCCAAGAAGGTCTGCCCGGGCTGCGAACGGCCGGTCGATCTGGACAATGCCCAGATCGACTATTGCCCGCACTGCGGCATCTGTCTGTTCGACCACTGCGAGCAGTGCCAGCAGCGCAAGAGTGCCTTCGCCCGCTTCTGCCACGCCTGCGGCGCCCCGGCCGCGCGGCCGTGAGCGCAGGCGGGCGGGCCGTCAGCGCTTCTTATCGCGGCGCTTCTTCTCGGCCTTCTTGTGGTGGCTCATCAGGCGGCGCTTCTTGTTCACCTGACGGTCGGTGAGGGTGTTCTTCTTACCCTCATAGGGGTTGTCGCCGCCCTTGTATTCGATGCGGATCGGCGTGCCGACCAGCTTGAGCACGCGGCGATAGGTGTTCTCCAGATAGCGCGTATAGGACTTCGGCACCGCCTCCACCTGGTTGCCGTGAATCACGATCAGGGGCGGGTTGGCGCCGCCCAGGTGGGCGTAGCGCAGCTTGATGCGCCGGCCGTTGACCAAGGGCGGCTGGTGCTCCTGCACCGCGTCCTCGAGGATCTGGGTCAGGCGGCTGGTCGGCCAGCGGGTGATGGCCGACTTGAACGAGGCCTGCACCGACTTGTAGAGATGCCCGACGCCGGTGCCGTGCAGCGCCGAGATGAAGTGGATGTCGGCAAAGTCGACGAACATCAGCCGCCGTTCCAGCTCGGTCTTCACGTAGTCGCGCTGGCCCGGCTCCATGCCGTCCCATTTGTTCAGGGCGATGACCAGAGCGCGGCCGGTTTCCAGCACGAAGCCGAGCAGGTTGAGGTCGTGCTCGACCACCCCTTCGCGGGCATCCATGACGAAGATCACCACGTTGGCGTCCTGGATGGCCTGCAGGGTCTTGACCACCGAGAACTTCTCCACCGCCTCGAAGATCTTGCCGCGGCGGCGCACGCCGGCGGTGTCGATCAGGGTGTATTTCTCCTCGCCGCGCTCGAAGGGGATGTAGATGCTGTCGCGGGTGGTACCGGCCTGGTCGTAGACGATCACCCGCTCCTCGCCGAGCATGCGGTTGACCAGGGTCGACTTGCCGACGTTGGGACGGCCGATGATGGCGATCTTGATGCCGTCCTTCTCGCTGGGGCCGGGAATGCGCTTGGGCTCCTCGCCCTCGGCGACGATCTCCGCTTCGCCTTCCTCGCCTTCGAGTTCGGCGTTGTCCCTGGGGAAGATGCCAAGGGCCGCCTCGAGCATGGCGTTGATGCCGCGCCCGTGGGCGGCGGCGATCGGCAGGGCGTCGCCCAGGCCCAGCGGACTGAACTCGGCGCGGGCAATGTCCGGGTCGACGGTGTCGACCTTGTTGGCCACCAGGAAGCTGCGCTTGTTGCGCTTGCGCAGGTGTTCGGCGATCAGCTGGTCGGCGGCGGTCATCCCGGCGCGGGAGTCGACCATGAACAGCACGGCGTCGGCTTCCTCGATGGCCTGCAGCGACTGCTCGGCCATTTTCGCATCGATGCCTTCCTCGTCGCCGGAAATACCCCCGGTGTCGATGACGATATACGTGCGCCCCTGCCACTTGGCCTCGCCGTACTGGCGGTCGCGGGTTAGTCCGGCGTATTCGGCGACGATGGCGTCGCGGGTCTTGGTCAGACGGTTGAACAGCGTCGACTTGCCGACGTTCGGGCGGCCCACCAGGGCGATTACGGGAACCATAAGGCTCTCACCTGCAATGTTCGGAAAACACAACGGCCGCTGCACGGGGCAGCGGCCGAACGGGGGTCGGCACGAGCCGACCGATGGCCAGCGGTCAGCGAACGGTCAGTGCGACCAGGTTGCCGCCGTTGCCATAGGCATACAGCCAGTCGCCCACCACCAGCGGACGGGCGCGCAGGCCGTTGCTGTCGATGCGGATGCGCCCGACGAAACGGCCGTCGGTCTGGCTGAGCAAGTGCAAGTAGCCCTCCAGATCGCCGACCGCCACATAGCTGGAGAGCACCGCCGGCGACGACAGCTGGCGGCGGGCCAACGCATCGTTCTTCCACAGCGCCGAGGCACTGCGCTCGTCAATGCCCTCGACGGCGCCCTCGGCCAGGCTCACGTACACGCTGCCGTAGCCCAGCGCCACGCTGCCGTTGCTGGAGGCCTGACGCTGCCACAGGGGCCGCCCGCTCTGCAGATCGAGGGCGGCGATACTGCCCTGGAAGGTCGCGACATACAGGGTGCCGCCGGACAACTCCAGGCCACCGTCGATGTCCACCACCCGCTCGAGCTCGGAACGGCCGGAAGGCACCGCCACCCGCTGCTCCCAGATCGGCAGGCCGCGCTGGGTTTCCAGGGCGATCACCTTGCCGCTGGAGAGACCGGCGATTGCCAGCTGATTGGTGAGCAGGGGCGTGCCGGTGCCGCGCAGGGTGAGCACGGCCGGGGTGCTCTCGTAGATCCAGCGCTGGCTGCCGCTGCTCGCCTCGAGGGCGATCAGGCGGTCGTCCTGGGTCTGTACCAGCACCACGTCACCATTGCTCACCGGCGGGGCCAGCACCTCGCTGCTGACCCGGCTGCGCCAGACCTGCTCGCCACTGCCCGAATCCAGCGCGATCACTTCACCCTGCAGGGTGCCGAGCAGGACTTGGCCATAACCGGCACCAACGCCCCCTGATATCGGCAACTCCAGATCCTTGCGCCAGATGACCTTGCCGCTGAAGCGGTCGAGGGCCATCACCTGTCCGGCGGCATCGGCGACGAACAGGTTGTCGCCCTCCACCGCCGGCACCAGTTGGTTGTAAGTCTTGCCCTGGCCCTCGCCGATGGAGCGACTCCACTCCTTGCTCAGCCGTACCTCTTCCTTGAACTTCGTCAAGGGAGCCGGCGGCTGCTCCTTGGAACTGTTGAACCAGTTACTGATGCAACCGGTGAGCGTCGCGGCCATCGCCAGCACCACGGCATGCTTCCAGGCCTTCACGTCAGGCGTCTCCCTTGGCCAGATCGTCGAGTTTCATCTGCAAGGTACCCTGCCCGGCCTCTTCGGGCTGGGCCGCCTTGGCCTTTTCGTAGGCAGCTCGCGCCTCGTCGGGACGGCCGAGCTGGATCAGCAGATCACCCCTGACCTCCTCGCGACCGGCCTGGAAGGTTGCCGGATCGGCCTCACCGGCGAGCAGGGCAAGCCCCTCCTCGGCCTTGCCCTGGGCTGCTAGGACCCGCGCCAGGCGCTGGCGTGCCACCTCGCCGAGGGTGGCATCGAGCGGTTTGTCGAGAACCTTCCGCAGTTCGACCGCGGCATCGTCGAGCTTGCCCTCCTCCACCGCTACCTTGGCGACCAGCAGGCTGCCGTACTGGGCATAATGGCTACCGCCGAAATTGCTCTGCAGCTGCCCGTAGAGGTCGGTGATCCTGGCCATGTCCGGCTTCGCGGCAGGACTCAGACTGGCATCCAGCAACTGCTGGTAGAGCGCCGAGGCCCCCTGGGCCTGTCCGGTCTGGTGCTTGTCCCAGCCCTGCCAGGCGAAGACCGCCACCAAGGCCAGAACGCCGCCAGTGAGCAGGGGCTTGCCATTGCGCTGCCACCAGTCCTTGATCTGCGCCAGCTCTTCATCTTCGGTACGCGAGGTCACCCCGATTACTCCTCAATCCAGTATTCAAGCCTGCAGGCAGGTCGCCAGGCGCTCGCCCAGTTCGTTCCAGCCTATGCTTTGTTGTTCGCCCTCGGCGCGCAGCGGCTTCAGCCCGACGATGCGCCCGGCCAGCTCGTCCTCGCCCAGCACCAGGGCATAGAGGGCGCCGCTCTTGTCGGCCTTCTTCAACTGGCTCTTGAAGCTGCCACCTCCGGCATTGACCGCCAGACGCAGCCCCGGCAAAGCATCGCGCAACCGCTCGGCCAGCCCCAGGGCCGCGAGTTCGGCCGCCTCGCCGAAAGCGCAGAAGTACACATCGACCTGCCGGGACAGCTCCGCCGGAATCTTGTCCAGGGTCTCCAGCAGCAGTACCAGGCGCTCGACGCCCATGGCGAAGCCCACCGCCGGCGTCGGCTTGCCGCCCAGCTGTTCGACCAGGCCGTCGTAGCGGCCGCCGGCACACACGGTGCCCTGGGCGCCGAGCTGGTCGGTGACCCACTCGAATACCGTCTTGCCGTAGTAGTCCAGGCCGCGCACCAGCTTGGGATTGATCACGTAGGGGACGCCGGCGGCGTCCAGGCGGGCCTTGAGGCCCTCGAAGTGCAGGCGAGATTCCTCGTCCAGGTAATCGGCCAGCTTGGGCGCATCCACCAGCAAGGCCTGGGTGTCCGGGCTCTTGCTGTCGAGGATGCGCAGCGGGTTGCTGGACAGGCGGCGCTGGCTGTCCTCGTCGAGCTGCTCGAAGCGTGCCGAGAGGTACTCGACCAGCGCCTCGCGGTAACGCGCACGCGCCTCGCTGCTGCCCAGGCTGTTGAGTTCGAGGGTCACCGCCTCGCGCAGACCGAGCAGCCCCCAGAGGCGCCAGGTCAGCACGATCAGCTCGGCATCGATGTCCGGCCCGGGCAGGTTAAGGACCTCCACGCCGATCTGGTGGAACTGCCGGTAGCGGCCCTTCTGCGGGCGCTCATGACGGAACATCGGGCCGACGTACCAGAGCTTCTGCACCTGACCGCCGCCGCTGATGCCGTGCTCGAGCACCGCACGCACGCAGCTGGCGGTGCCCTCCGGACGCAGGGTCAGAGAGTCGCCGTTGCGGTCCTCGAAGGTGTACATCTCCTTCTCGACGATGTCGGTGACCTCGCCGATCGAGCGCTTGAACAGCTCGGTGAACTCGACGATCGGCATGCGGATCTGCCGGTAGCCGTAGCCGTCCAGCAGACTGGCCACGCCGTTCTCGAAATAGCGCCAGAGCGGGGTCTGTTCCGGCAGGATGTCGTTCATGCCACGGATGGCCTGGATGTTCTTGCTCACGCGGATTCCTTAGCTGCGGACGATCAGGCTGGCATCGGTCGCGGACTTTTCCGCGGCCTTGCGGCGGATCAGCCGCTCCAGCTCGTCCACCAGATTCTCGTTGCCCAGCTTCTGCGCCGGCTTGCCGTCGATGTAGATCAGGTTGTTCGGGGTGCCGCCGGTGAGGCCGACATGCGCCTCCTTGGCCTCGCCGGGACCGTTCACTACGCAGCCGATCACCGCCACGTCGAGCGGCACCAGCAGATCCTCGAGGCGGGTCTCCAGCTCGTTCATGGTCTTCACCACGTCGAAGTTCTGCCGCGAGCAGCTCGGGCAGGCGATGAAATTGATCCCTCGCGAGCGCAGGTGCAGCGACTTGAGGATGTCGAAGCCGACCTTGATCTCCTCCACCGGATCGGCGGCCAGCGACACGCGGATGGTGTCGCCGATGCCCTCGGCGAGCAGCATGCCGAGGCCCACCGCGGACTTCACGGTGCCCGAGCGCAGCCCGCCGGCCTCGGTGATGCCCAGGTGCAGCGGCTGCTCGATCTGTCCGGCCAGCAGGCGATAAGCGGCCACCGCCATGAACACGTCGGAAGCCTTGACGCTGACCTTGAAGTTCTGGAAATCCAGGCGGTCGAGATGTTCGACGTGGCGCAAAGCGGACTCCACCAGGGCCTGCGGGGTCGGCTCGCCGTACTTCTTCTGCAGGTCCTTCTCCAAGGAACCGGCGTTGACGCCGATACGGATCGGAATGCCTCGGTCGCGCGCGGCGTCCACCACGGCGCGGACCCGGTCCTCGCGGCCGATGTTGCCCGGGTTGATGCGCAGACAGTCGACACCCAGCTCGGCCACGCGCAGGGCGATCTGGTAGTCGAAGTGGATATCGGCGACCAGCGGCACCTGTACTTGCTGCTTGATCCGGCCGAAGGCCTCGGCGGCATCCATATCCGGCACCGAGACGCGCACGATGTCGGCCCCGGCGGCTTCCAGGCGGCGGATCTGCGCCACGGTGGCCTCGACGTCGTGGGTGTCGGTGTTGGTCATGCTCTGCACCGAGATCGGTGCATCGCCGCCCACCGCCACCGAGCCGACCCAGATCTTGCGCGATGGACGACGCTGAATGGGTGATTCACTGTGCATGGAGGCTTAGTTCCCCAGTTTCAGGCGGGCGGTCGCGCCGCGGGCGGTATAAGGGGCCAGATTGACCGGCTGGCCGTTGAAACTGACCTCGGCACCGTGGGCGAAGCCGAGGCGCACGTCCAGGGGCTTCTGGCCACGCAGCTCGAGCATGTCGCCGGCGCGCTTCAGGCCGCGAAACAGCGTCTTGCCGCGGGCGTCGGTGACCTGTGCCCAGCAGTCGGCCGTGAAGCGGATGCCCAGCAGCCCTTCCCCGGCGGCCGGCTCGGCAGCCGGGGAAGGGCTGGCCGCGGCTTCCGGCGTACTGGCCGTGGCCGGAGCAGCAGCCGGCACGGCCGGCACGACGACCGGCGCGGCCGGAGCAGGGGCAGCCCCGGCCTGCGGAGCAACCGGACCGGGCACGACCGGCGCCAACGGCAGCGGCGTCGCCTCAGTCGCCGCCCCGACCGCCGGGTGGCTGTCCGTACCGACTGCGCTACCGGCCAGCGGGGTCGGCTGGGGCTGCAGTTCGGCAGGCTGGAGCGCCTGAGCCACAGCCTGGTCTTCGGGCTCGTCGAGCGGATGGATCTGGGTGGTGCCGTCGGCGCTGTCGACCTCGACATGGGCCAGGTTGAGCGCGTTGCGGCTTCCCTGCTGCGCCGAATGCTCCTGCCACCAGAACAGGGCGGTGCCGACCAGCAGCAGGATCAGGGCAAGGCCGGCCAGCCGCAGGAGACTCTGCGAAATCCGCAGCGGCTGCTCGATCCTCCCCAGGCTGTGCACTTCGCTGCCCTTGGCGTTGGTGCCGGTGTACTGGTCGAAAGCCTCGACCAGGCGGGCCTGGTCCATGCCCAACAGCTTGGCGTAGGAGCGCACATAGCCACGGGCGAAGGTATGCCCCGGCAGCTTATCGAACTCGCCGGCCTCCAACTGGGCCAAGGTCCGGGCGGAAAGATGCAACTGACCGGCCACCTGGGCCAGCGACCAGTCGTTGGCCTCGCGGCCCTTGCGCAGGATCTCTCCCGGATTGACGGAGGCCGCTGCCGTGCTCTCGATTTGCGACGCGTTCATCGTTGCTCCGACAGATATTGCTGATATTCCGGCGTGCCCGGGTAATTGCGCTTCAGTTGCAGGCCAAGAGTGGCGGCCTGATCACGATCATCGAAAATCTTCGCCAGACGAGTGCCCAGCAGCAAACTGCGGGCATTCTGCTCGCCCATCCGGCTGAAGCTGGCGTAATAGGAGCGGGCCGACACATAGTCGCGCTGCTCGAAATCCAGCGTCGCCATTTCCAGCAGAGCCAGGGGCTGCTGCGAATTGATCCGCAGGGCCTTTTCCAGATGCCCCTTGGCGAGGTCGCGGCGGCCCAGCTTGACCGCGGTCAGACCGAGATTGAGGTAAACCCGCGCACGCTCGGGGTATAGCGTGTCCGCCGCCGCCTGCTGGAAGCGCTCGTAGGCATCCTGATAGCGACGTTGCTCGAACAGAAAGCCGCCATAGTTGTTCAGGATCCGTGCGTCGCCGGGACGATTGGCCAGCGCCTTGCGATAGTGCTGATCCGCCAGGTCGGACTCGAGCTCGGCCTGGAACACCAAGGCCAGGGCAGCGTGGGCATCGGCATCGGACGGATCGATCTCCAGCGCCTTGCCCAGCGGCGCCTTGGCACGATCGGTCTGCCCCTGCTTGAGATAGCCGAGACCGAGCTGGATATAGGCATCGCGGGCCTGCTGGCGGCCCTGCGCGGTCCTCATGGGGTCGACCGATCCGGTCGAGACGCAACCCACCAGCAGCGTGGCGGAAAACAACAGCAGCGCAGCGCGCAGGGTCATAGATATCCTCGTTCAGGTCCGGTTAGCGGCACCAGGGGATGGCGTCACCTCGTCACCGAGCTGACGCACGGCGATATGGCGCTCGCTACGCCGGGTGCGATCCATGACCTGGCCGACCAGCTGGCCGCAGGCAGCGTCGATGTCGTCGCCCCGCGTGGTGCGCACCGTGACGTTGTGCCCAGCCTTATGCAGCAGATCCTGGAAGCGGCGAATGGCATTGTTGCTCGGCCGCTCGTAACCGGAGAAGGGAAAGGGATTGAAGGGAATCAGGTTGATCTTGCACGGTACGTCGCGAAGCAGCTCGATCATCTGCGCGGCATGTTCGGGCTGGTCGTTGACGTCCTTGAGCAGGGTGTATTCCACGGTCAGCACGCGCTTCTCGCCGAGACGCGAGATGTAGCGCTTGCAGGCATCCAGCACCACGACCAGCGGGTACTTGCGGTTGATCGGTACCAGCCGGTTGCGCAGCTCGTCGTTGGGTGCGTGCAGCGACAGTGCCAGGGACACGTCGATGACCTTGCCCAGCTCGTCGATCATCGGCGCCACGCCGGAGGTGGAGAGGGTCACCTTGCGCTTGGAGATACCGTAGCCGAGGTCGTCCATCATGATCTGCATGGCGGCGACCACGTTATCGAAATTCAGGAGCGGCTCACCCATGCCCATCATCACCACGTTGGTGATGGCGCGGTCGATCTTGGCCGGGACGGTGCCGAAGGATTTGTTGGCGATCCACACCTGGCCGATGATCTCGGCGGCAGTCAGGTCGCTGTTGAAGCCCTGCTTGCCAGTCGAACAGAAACTGCAATCCAGCGAGCAGCCGGCCTGGGACGACACGCACAGCGTGCCACGCCCGGCCTGCGGGATGTACACGGTTTCGACGCAACTACCGGACGCCACGCGTACCACCCACTTGCGGGTGCCGTCACTGGAAATGTCCTGGCTGACGATCTCCGGGCCACGGATCTCGGCGCAGGCCTTGAGCTTTTCGCGCAAGGCCTTGCCGATGTTGCTCATGGCCTCGAAGTCGTCGATGCCGAAGTGGTGAATCCATTTCATCACCTGACCGGCGCGAAAGCGCTTCTCGCCGATGGACTCGAAGAAGCCTTCCAGCTGCGGCTGGGTCAGCCCCAGCAGGTTCACCTTGGTGGTTTCGCTCATGGATTCACCCTCCCCCATCGCCTGATCAGCGGATGCGGGCACACACCTCGGTGGCGGCGAAGAAGTAAGCGATCTCGCGAGCAGCAGAAGCCTCGGAGTCGGAGCCGTGCACGGCATTCTCATCGATGGACACGGCGAAGTCGGCGCGGATGGTGCCCGGAGCTGCGTCCTTCGGGTTGGTGGCGCCCATCAGCTCACGGTTCTTGGCAATCGCGCCCTCGCCTTCCAGCACCTGCACGACAACCGGACCGGAGGTCATGAAGGACACCAGATCCTTGAAGAACGGACGCGCCTGGTGCTCGGCGTAGAAGCCGCCGGCTTCGCGCTCGGACAGCTGGACCATCTTCGCAGCGACGACACGCAGACCAGCCTTTTCGAAACGGGTGAGAATCTCACCGATGACGTTCTTGGCGACGGCGTCGGGCTTGATGATGGAAAGGGTACGTTCAACGGCCATGGATAGCTCCAGTCAATCGGGGGTTTGAAAAGCGGAAAATTAAACCCGCGGATTATACGCGGGTTCCAGTGAAATACATAAGACCAGCTTGTGGATCAGTCGGCTTCTTCGATCCAGGCCGCCTGGATGGCCTCCAGCACCTTTTCGCCGCCTCGCGCGGGTTCATCGTCGAACTCCGGCAAAGCCAGCACCCAGCGGTGCAGGTCGACGAAGTTGAGGTAGCGCGGATCGATCTGCGGATGAGTATCGGCCAGTTGCAGGGCGATTTCCTGTACGTCGGTCCATTTCAGACTCACGGGCATGCCCTCAGTGCTTTTCCGACACTTGGTTGATGGTATAGCGGGGAATTTCCACCACCAGGTCCTCCGTGCCGACCTTCGCCTGACAGGATAGCCGCGACTCCGGCTCCAGCCCCCAGGCCTTGTCGAGCATGTCGTCCTCCAACTCGTCGGACGGCTCCAGGGAGCCGAAGCCCTCGCGCACGATCACGTGACAGGTGGTGCAGGCACAGGACATCTCGCAGGCATGCTCGATCTCGATGTCGTTGCGCAGGGCAGCATCGAGAATGCTCTCACCAGGCTCGGCCTCGACCACCTTGCCTTCGGGACAATGTACTTCGTGGGGCAGAAAAACGATCTGCGGCATCACTCACTCCTCGATTTCGTTCAGTCGGCGGCCGGACAAGGCAGCCTTCACAGAGGCATCCATGCGCCGGGCGGCGAAGGTGTCGGTGACCTGCGCCAGGCGCCGGGTATGCAGCTCGATGGCGACGCCATCCTGCCCATCGATCACCTCGCGCAGCGCCTGCATCTGCGCGTCGATGTCAGCCCGCTCGCCGGGGCTCAGCAATGCTTCGCCATCCGCCTCCAGAGCCGCCTGTACCGCTTCCAGCAGGCGCCGTGCCTCGACCTGCAGCTCGCGCAACTGGCGTGCCGCCTTGTCGCCACCGGCATGCTCGAAGGAATCCTTGAGCATGCGCGCGACTTCACTGTCGGTCAGGCCGTAGGAAGGCTTGACCTGCACACTCGCCTCGACTCCCGAACCCAGCTCGCGGGCGGAAACGCCGAGCAGGCCGTCGGCATCGACCTGGAAGGTGACGCGGATCTTCGCCGCACCCGCCACCATCGGCGGAATCCCACGCAGCTCGAAACGCGCCAGGGAGCGGCAGTCCTTGACCAGCTCGCGCTCGCCCTGCAAGACATGGATCAGCATGGCCGTCTGACCGTCCTTGTAGGTGGTGAAGTCCTGGGCACGCGCCACCGGAAGCGTGGTATTGCGCGGGATGACCTTCTCCATCAGCCCGCCCATGGTCTCCAGCCCCAGGGACAGCGGATTGACATCCAGCAACAGCAGCTCCTCGCCGTCGCGCCCGTTGCCGGCCAGGGTATCGGCCTGCAGCGCCGCACCGATGGCGACCACCTGGTCAGGGTCGATGTCGATCAGCGGCTGACGGCCGAACAACTCGGCGACCGCCTGGCGCACCCGGGGCACCCGGGTCGAACCGCCGACCATGACCACCGCGGAAATATCCTGCGGATCGATCTCGGCGTCGCGCAGTGCCCGGCGACAGGACTTGAGACTGCGCACCACCAAAGGCTCGATCAGTGCCTCGAAATGCTCGCGGGACAGCTCGCCCTGCCAGGGACCATAGGCGAGCGCCACCGAGCCGCTGTCACTCAGCGTCTCCTTGGCCGCGCAGGCCAGTTGCAGCAGATGGCGCTGAGTGCCCGGATCGAGGTCGGCGGACAATCCCGCCTGCTCGACAATCCACATGGCGATGGCATGGTCGAAATCGTCGCCGCCCAAGGCGCTGTCGCCGCCGGTGGCAAGCACCTCGAAGACCCCCTGAGTCAGGCGCAGGATGGAGATGTCGAAGGTGCCGCCACCCAGGTCGTAGACCGCCACCACGCCCTCGGCGCGCCGGTCGAGGCCGTAGGCGACCGCCGCCGCGGTCGGCTCGTTGAGCAGGCGCAGCACGTTCAGACCGGCCAGCCGCGCTGCGTCCTTGGTGGCTTGCCGTTGGGCCTCGTCGAAATAGGCCGGAACGGTGATCACCGCGCCGACCAATTCGCCGCCCAAGGCTTCCTCGGCACGCCGGCGCAGCACCTTGAGGATCTCTGCCGACACCTCGACCGGGCTTTTCGGCCCCTGCACGGTATCGATGAAGGGCATGTGCGACTCGCCCTCGACGAAGCGGTAAGGCAGTTGCTCGCCGAGCAGCTTGACATCGGCAATACCGCGCCCCATCAGGCGCTTCACCGACAGCACGGTATTCAGCGGGTCGACGGTGGCGGCCACCTTGGCACTGCGGCCGACCTCGACCTGGCTGCCGGCCAGGTAACGCACCGCCGAAGGCAGGATCGCTTCTCCGTCGGCATCCTTCAGGGATTCGGCCAGACCACTGCGCAGCGTGGCGACCAACGAATTGGTGGTGCCTAAATCTATTCCAACCGCCAGACGGCGCTGGTGGGGTTGCGGGCTCTGTCCGGGTTCAGCGATCTGCAGTAGGGCCATGACATTTCAGCTATCGGAGGCGCAGCGGATCTGCGCGGGGTTAGTCGTCGAGGCGCTCTTCGAGCTGGCGGACTTCGGCGGAGAGCTTGTCGAGAAACTGCATGCGCCGCGCCAGGCGCTCGGCTTCGTCACGCCGCTGCGGATCGGCCCAGCAGGCGGCAAAGCCCTCGTTCAGTTGGTCCTGCGCCTGCGCGAGGTGGCGCTTGAAGCGTGCCAGTCCGCCCAGATCGGCACTGTCCTGCAATTCCTGAAGTTCTTCACGCAGCTCCATCTGCTGCATGAGGAACACCGGGTCCTGCACCGTGGTCTCCTGGGGCATCTCCTCGCCCAGCAGAGACAGCAGGTAGCGGGCGCGCCGGGACGGACTCCTCAGTGTCTGGTAAGCCTCATTGAGCCGGGCGGACTCCTCCAGCGCCAGGCGCTGCTCGCGCACGGACGCGCCGGCGAAGCGGTCTGGGTGCACCTGCCGCACCAGCTCGCGATAGCGCATCGCGAGCTGGTCCAGGTCGAGGCGAAAATCCGGCTCGAGGTCGAACAGGGCGAAATGACTGGCATTAGCCATGCGATCGTCTCAAACGTTGAAGCTTTCGCCGCAGCCGCACTCGCCACGCACGTTCGGGTTGTTGAACCTGAAGCCTTCGTTGAGCCCTTCGCGGACGAAGTCCAGCTCGGTGCCGTCCAGGTAGACCAGGCTCTTGGGATCAATGATCACCTTGACTCCATGGCTCTCGAACACCTGATCCTCGCCGGCCACCTCGTCGACGAACTCCAGCACGTAAGCCAGACCCGAACAGCCACTGGTGCGGACGCCCAGGCGGATACCCTCACCCTTGCCGCGCCCCTCGAGGGAACGACGCACATGGCTGGCGGCGGCTTCGGTCATGGTGATGGCCATTGCAACTCCTTCGTCAGTGTCAGCGTGGTTAAACCAGGCCCTTCTTGTGCTTATAGTCGCGCACGGCAGCCTTGATAGCATCCTCTGCCAGCACCGAGCAGTGGATCTTGACCGGCGGCAACGCCAATTCTTCGGCGATCTGGGTGTTCTTGATGGTTTCCGCCTCGTCCAGGGTTTTGCCCTTCATCCACTCGGTGGCCAGCGAACTGGAGGCGATGGCCGAACCGCAACCGTAGGTCTTGAACTTGGCGTCCTCGATGACCCCCTGCTCGTTGACCTTGATCTGCAGGCGCATCACGTCGCCGCAGGCCGGGGCGCCCACCATGCCGGTGCCGACGTCCGGATCTTGTGCGTCGAGATTGCCGACGTTGCGCGGGTTTTCGTAGTGGTCGATGACCTTGTCACTGTAAGCCATGGTGCAACACCTCATTAATCACGGGCAATTTCGGAAAGGGATCTCAGTGGGCCTGCCACTCGACCTTGGTCAGGTCGACCCCTTCCTTGTACATGTCCCAGAGCGGCGACAGCTCGCGCAGCTTGCTGACCGCCTCGCAGACCTTCCGCGCGGCGTAGTCGACATCCTCCTCGGTGGTGAAGCGACCGAAGGTGAAACGAATCGAACTGTGCGCCAGCTCGTCGTTGCGCCCCAGAGCTCGCAGCACATAGGACGGTTCCAGGGAAGCCGAGGTGCAGGCCGAGCCCGAGGAAACCGCGAGGTCCTTGAGCGCCATGATCAGCGACTCGCCCTCCACGTAGTTGAAGCTGAGGTTGAGGTTGTGCGGCACTCGCGCCGTGGCGCTGCCATTCAGATAGACCTCTTCGAGGCTGCCGACATGTTCATGGAAGCGCTGACTGAGAGCGGCGATGCGCCGGCTTTCCGCAGCCATTTCTTCCTTGGCGATGCGGAAGGCTTCGCCCATGCCGACGATCTGGTGGGTCGCCAGGGTGCCGGAGCGCATGCCGCGCTCGTGGCCGCCGCCATGCATCTGCGCCTCCAGGCGCACGCGCGGCTTGCGGCGTACATAGAGCGCCCCGATGCCCTTGGGCCCGTAGGTCTTGTGGGCGGAGAAGGACATCAGATCGACCTTCATACTCTCCAGGTCGATGGCCACCTTGCCGGTCGATTGCGCCGCATCGACGTGGTACAGCACACCCCGGGCACGGGTCAGCTCGCCGATGGCGGCGATGTCGTTGATGGTGCCGATCTCGTTGTTGACGTGCATCACCGAGACCAGGATGGTGTCCTCGCGCAGCGCCGCCTCGACCATCGCCGGGGTGATCAGGCCGTCCTCGCCAGGCTCGAGATAGGTCACCTCGAAGCCTTCGCGCTCGAGCTGGCGGGTGGTGTCCAGCACCGCCTTGTGCTCGATCTTCGAGGTGACGATGTGCTTGCCCTTGCTCGCGTAGAAGTGCGCGACCCCCTTGATCGCCAGGTTGTCGGACTCGGTGGCACCGGAGGTCCAGACGATTTCCCGCGGATCGGCATTGACCAGCTCCGCCACTTGGCGGCGGGCATTCTCGACGGCCTCTTCGGCTTTCCAGCCGAAGACATGGGAGCGCGAGGCCGGATTACCGAAATTGCCGTCCATGGTCAGGCACTCGCTCATCTTCTGCGCTACCCGCGGATCGACCGGGGTGGTGGCGGAATAATCCAGGTAAATCGGCAACTTCATGAGGCTCTCCTGTCGGGCTGGCATCCGGCTCATTCGATGGCGGATGCTTCGATCTTTCCGGCATACGGCAGCGGGCAGCCGCCACCCTGGCGCCGATCCTGCAGGCGGGCAAGATCCTGGACGTCGCTGCGGGCGACCAGATCGGCCAGACTGATGCCGCTGAGAAATTCGTGGATCTGGTGGCTGAGGTCGCACCACAGGTAATGGGTCAGGCAGACCTCTCCCGAATGGCAGCCGCGGTCGCCTTGGCAACGCGTTACATCCACCGACTCGTTGACCGCGTCGATGACTTCGGCCACCTGGATGTCGGCCATGGCCCGGGACAGCTGATAGCCGCCCCCAGGGCCGCGGACGCTGGTCACCAGGCTGTTGCGCCGCAACTTGGCGAACAGCTGCTCCAGATAGGAAAGGGAAATCCCCTGGCGCTCGGAGATGTCGGCGAGGGAGACGGGGCCGTTCTGGGCATGCAGTGCCAGATCGAGCATGGCCGTAACGGCATACCGGCCTTTGGTTGTCAGTCGCATGGTCGATACCAGGGAATCGCTGATTTGTGATGAGTATGCAATATCCGAGTATTTGGATCAACTATAAATCCATCCACTTTACTCGGAATTACCCGCTCCCGGACGGTCCCGCCGGGACAGCAGCGACGGCGATATCAGACCGGCGGCTTGCCGTTCTCTTCCTTCACCCCGGCGAAATCCTCCTCACGTAGCGCGGGCAGCTCCTTGGCGTGGTAATCGCTGCCCAACGCCTTGAGCGCCTGGCACATGCCCTCAAGACGCTCGTCGACTGCCTGCAGGTGATCGAGCAACTGGCCGATGGCGTGCGCCACCGGGTCCGGCATGCTCTGGCCGAGGGCATAGGCGTCGAAGCCGTATTTCTCGGCGAGCGCTTGGCGCCGGGCTTCCTGCTCGTCGTCCGGCTTGGCGATGATCCGTCCGGGAATCCCCACCGCCGTGGCACCGGCCGGCACCGCCCGAGTCACCACGGCATTGGAGCCGATCTTGGCGCCGGCGCCGACGGTGAAGGGGCCGAGAATCTTCGCCCCGGCCCCGACGATCACTCCATCTTCCAGAGTCGGGTGGCGCTTGCCCTTGTTCCAGCTGGTGCCCCCCAGGGTCACGCCGTGATAGAGCGTGACGTCGTCGCCGATCTCGGCAGTCTCGCCGATCACCACGCCCATGCCATGGTCGATGAACAGACGCCGGCCGATCCGCGCGCCCGGATGGATCTCGATGCCGGTCAGCCAGCGCCCCACGTGCGAGACCAGCCGCGCCAGCAGCTTCCAGTCGGCGCACCACAACCCGTGCGCCAGGCGGTGCAGCCACAGAGCATGCAACCCGGATAGCAGATCAGCACCTCGAGGGCGTTGCGGGCAGCGGGGTCGCGCTGGAAAACGCTCCGGATATCTTCTCGCATGCGTTCGAACATCACTGCTTTCTCCGCGTATGGGCCTCGCCACGAGCCGCCTTCTGGGTTTCCGTCAGGATGCCGCGCAGGATATTCATTTCCAGCTTGCTGACTCCGCTGCGGCCGTACAGCCGGCGCAGCCGCGACATCAGATGGCGCGGCTTTTCCGGATCAAGGAAGCCGATCTCCACCAGGGTGCTCTCCAGGTGCCCGTAGAACAGCTCCAACTCGTCCATGGTGGCCGGCTGGGCATTGAGCATCGCCGTGGTTTCCAGCTTTTCCTGCTTGCTCGGCAGCCCCTCGGCTGTCAGCCAGGCCATGCGCACCTCGTAGGCGAGCACCTGGACTGCCGCCGCCAGATTGAGCGAGCTGAACGCCGGATCCGAAGGAATATGCACATGGAATTGGCAGCGCTGCAGCTCCTCGTTGGTCAGTCCGGCATATTCGCGACCGAACACCAAGGCCACCTCGGCGCCCTGCCCGGCCTGTTCCAGACAAGTCGAGGCACACTCGCGCGGATCCAGCAGCGGCCAGGGGATACGCCGGTCACGGGCACTGGTGCCGAGCGCCAGGCTGCAGCCGATCAGCGCCTCCTCCAGGGTGGCGACCACCTGCGCACTATCCAGAATGTCGGTGGCGCCGGAGGCCCGGGCAACCGCTTCGCTGCTCGGAAAGTCTTCGGGATCGACCAGATAGAGACGGCTCAGGCCCATGTTTTTCATGGCGCGAGCCGCCCCACCGATATTGCCGGGATGACTGGTATTCACCAGGACGACGCGAATGTTCTGCAGCAACACCAGCTCCCCAACGCTACACGACCAAAGGGGCTGGCATCTTACAGAAGCCGGCTGGCGGGCGCCACGCGACCCCGGCCACTGCACCCCTCGCCCGTTTCTGCTAGTATGGCCGGCTTTCTTTAACGACCCAGGTGAAACCTCCATGCAGCCCATGCTGAATATCGCGCTGCGCGCAGCCCGCAGCGCCGGCGAACTGATCTTCCGCTCCATCGAACGCCTGGACGTCATCTCGGTCGACGAGAAGGACGCCAAGGACTACGTCAGCGAGGTGGATCGCGCGGCGGAGCAGACCATCATCGCCACTCTGCGCAAGGCCTACCCCAACCACGCCATCCTCGGCGAGGAAGGCGGGCTGCAACCGGGCAGCGGCGAAGGCGCCGACTACCAGTGGATCATCGACCCGCTGGACGGCACCACCAACTTCCTGCGCGGCGTGCCGCACTACGCGGTGAGCATCGCCTGCAAGTACAAGGGTCGCCTGGAGCATGCCGTGGTGCTCGATCCGGTGCGCCAGGAGGAATTCACCGCCAGCCGCGGCAACGGCGCCGCCCTCAACGGCCGGCGCATCCGCGTCAGCCCGCGCAAGAGCCTGGACGGCGCCCTGCTGGGTACCGGCTTCCCGTTCCGCGACAGCCAGCTCGAATACCTCGAGAACTACCTGGGCATGTTCCGCGCGCTGACCGGTCAGACCGCCGGCATTCGCCGCGCCGGCGCCGCCAGTCTGGACCTGGCCTACGTCGCCGCCGGCCGCTACGACGCCTTCTGGGAGTTCGGCCTGTCCGAATGGGACATGGCTGCCGGCGCCCTGCTGATCCAGGAGGCGGGCGGCCTGGTGAGCGACTTCAGCGGCGGCCACGAATTCCTTGAGAAGGGCCACGTGGTGGCTGGCAACACCAAGTGCTTCAAGGCCGTGCTGACTGCCATCCAGCCGCACCTGCCGCACGCGCTGAAGCGCTGAAGCGCCAGCCGCAAAATAAAAAACCCGCAATGGCGGGTTTTTTATCGACCTGAAAAGACGCGAGCGGAGCGACTGCCTACCACACGGATGACGCATCCTCGCGATCCAGCAGCAGCCGGCCGTTACGCACCGGAATCCGCGCGCCGGGATTGTGGTCCATGCGCACCCAACCGACCTCCTGGCCCAGCCGATACTTCACATCGTAGCCGGCCACCCCGTAGTAGCCGCTGTCCGCCATGCCATCGCAGCGGGTTTCGGTGCCGGCCTGGGCATTGCGGGCCTGCAGGGTTTCCTGGATCTTGTTGCCGGCATAGCCGCCGGCCACTGCGCCAGCCACGGCAGCGAGCTTCTTCCCGCCACCACTGCCAATCTGGCTGCCCAGCAGGCCGCCGGCCACCGCACCGATCAACGTGCCAGCGATCTGATGCTGATCCTTGACCTGGGCTGGGCGACTCGCCTCGACCTCCCGACAACTCTCGCGCGATGCTTCGCCGTTCTCCCTGATCGGCTGCACCGCCAGCACGTCGGCATACTCCGGCTCGCGCTCGCCCAGGCCGTAGGCGGATACCGCCCCACTCGCGACCATCCCCAGCGCACCGAACACCGCCCCCACGATCATTGCCTTGCTCATCACTGTCTCCTGCCTGCGCTCTTCCCACCACGACGGATGGGCGCCGCGAGTTGGACCGCCGTCCCATTTGGCGGTTCCGCTTCGCGAAGGCTCAGGGACGCAGGTCGGCCTCGGCGCTCTCGGCGACCGGCGGAATCAGGTCGTCGCGGGTCAGCTTCAGCCAGATCAACGTGATGTTGGCGATGTAGACCGAGGAATAGGTCCCTGCCGCCACCCCGATGAACAGCGCCAGGGAGAAGCCCCACAGCGCCTGGCCGCCGAACAACATCAGGGCCAGAACCGCCAGCAGGGTGGAGATCGAGGTCGCCATGGTGCGCAGCAGCGTCTGGGTCGTGGAGATGTTGATGTTCTCGATCAGGTCGGCCTTGCGTAGCAGACGGAAATTCTCGCGGATACGGTCGAACACCACGATGGTGTCGTTCAACGAATAACCGATGATCGCCAGGACCGCCGCCAGCACCGTGAGATCGAAGGGGATCTGGAAGAGGGAGAACACACCGAGAGTGACGATGACGTCATGGAACAGGGAAAGCACCGCACCGCAGCCGAACTTCCACTGGAAGCGGAAGGCTACGTAGACCAGGATGCCGCCCAACGCCAACAGCATGCCCAGACCGCCCTGGTCGCGCAGTTCCTCGCCCACCGCCGGACCGACGAATTCGACACGCTTGACCGCCACCGGATTATCGGAGGCCGACTGGCGCAGTGCCGACGCCACCTTCTCGCCCAGCTGCGGATCGTCGCCTTGCAGGCGCACCAGGACGTCGGTGGTCGCCCCGAAACTCTGCACCAGGGCATCGCCGTAGCCAGCCTCGTCCAGATTGGCACGCACGCTCGACAGCTCGACGGGGCGCGCGTAGTTCAGCTCGATGAGGGTACCGCCGGTGAAATCCAGGCCGAAATTCAGCCCCCTGATCGCCAGACTGGCCAGAGATAGCAGGGTCAGCACCAGGGTCGCGATGAAAGCCACCCGGCGGATACCCATGAAATTGATAACGCGCTTCATGCCGAACCCCTCAAATCCACAATTTCTTCAGATCGCGGCCACCGTAGATCAGGTTGACCATGCCGCGAGTAACGATGATGGCGGTGAACATGGAGGTGGCGATCCCCAGCGACATGGTCACGGCGAAGCCCTTGACCGGCCCGGTACCCAAGGCAAAAAGGATTCCGCCCACCAGCAGGGTGGTCAGGTTGCCGTCGAGAATCGCCGAGAAGGCCCGGTCGAAGCCCTCGTGAATAGCTCGCTGGATCGACAGGCCGTTGGCGATTTCCTCGCGAATGCGCGAGAAGATCAGCACGTTGGCATCCACCGCCATGCCCATGGTCAGCACGATGCCGGCGATGCCCGGCAGGGTCAGGGTCGCCCCGAGCAGCGACATCAAGGCCATCAGCAGCACCATGTTGAAGGCCAGCGCCACGGTGGCCAGCAAGCCGAAGAACTTATAGATCAGCAGCATGAACACGGTGACGAAGAGGAACCCCCACAGCGAGGCCTGGATGCCCAGCTGGATGTTCTCGGCCCCCAGGCTCGGGCCCAGGGTGCGCTCCTCGGCGAAGTACATGGGCGCCGCCAGACCACCGGCACGCAACAGCAGCGCCAGTTCCGAGGCCTCGCCCTGGCCGTTGAGGCCGGTGATGCGGAACTGGCTGCCGAGCGCCGACTGGATGGTCGCCAGGCTGATGATCTTCTTCTCTTCGCGGAAGGTCTCGACCGGCACCTCCTTCTCGACGCCGTCGCTCGTCTGCTTGACGTAGCGGGTCACCGGTTTCTGCTCGATGAACAGCACCGCCATGCTGCGTCCGACATTGTTGCGGGTCGCCCGGTTCATCAACTCGCCGCCGTGGCCGTCGAGGCGGATGTTCACCTGCGGCCGACCGTTCTCGTCGTAGCTGGCCTGGGCATCGGTCACCTGATCGCCGGTGATGATCAGGCTGCGCTCCAGCGATACCGCCGGACGCCCTTCCTCGCGGAACTCGAAGCTTTCGGTCGTGGCTCGGGAGGCATCGGAGTCGGCAGCCAGACGGAACTCCAGGTTGGCAGTCTTGCCGAGAATCCGCTTGGCCTCGGCGGTATCCTGCACGCCGGGCAGCTCGACCACGATGCGGTTGGCTCCCTGGCGCTGCACCAGCGGCTCGGAAACGCCCAGCTCGTTGACCCGGTTGCGCACCGTGGTCAGGTTCTGCTTGATCGAGTACTCGCGGATTTCGGCCAGCTTGGCCGGGGACAGCGCCAGACGCAGCACCTGCTGGCCGTTGCGCTCGGCGGTGGTCAGCTCGAAATCGCTGAAATTCTTGCGTATCAGGGCCTGGGACTGCTCCAGCTGCTCCACGTCGGCAAAGCCCAGCTGAATGGCGCCATCCTGCTGCGGCAGGCTGCGATAGCGTTGGCGCTCCTTGCGCAGCAGGCTCTTCACTTCGCTTTCATATACCTTCAGACGCGCATCCAGCGCCTTCTCCATGTCCACTTCAAGCAGGAAGTGCACGCCGCCGGACAGGTCCAGGCCCAGTTTCATGGGGTTGGCACCCAGCGCGCGCAGCCAAGCGGGCGTCGTCGGCGCTAGGTTCAGCGCCACCACGTATTCGTCGCCGAGCGTCTTGCGTGCGACATCCTTGGCCTCCAGCTGGCGCGTCTGATCGACCAGGCGCACCAGACCGGCCTTGCCTTCGTTGGCCAGACTGCTCGCCTTGACGGTGATGCCGGCCTCGGCCAGCGCCCTGCCGACACGCTCGAGATCGCCCTGGCCGATCTGTCGGGCCGTGCTCGCCCCGCTGATCTGGATAGCCGGGTCATCCGGAAAAAGATTGGGCACGGAATAGACAATGCCGACCAGCAGCACGGCCAGGATCAGCAGATATTTCCACAGGGGATACTTGTTGAGCATGACGACGTCCGATTGAGACGCGGGGCGCCTTGCGCGCCCCGTCATGAATGAAAGGAGTGGAGCTTAGATAGCCTTCAGGGTGCCCTTGGGCAGGGAAGCGACGATCGCGCCTTTCTGAATTTTCAGTTCCACGGTGTCGGAGACCTCCAGCACGACGAAATCGTCGCTCACCTTGCTCACCCGCCCGGCGATGCCACCACTGGTCACCACCTCGTCGCCCTTCTGCAGGCCGCCGAGCAGGTTCTTGTGCTCCTTGGCGCGCTTGGCCTGGGGACGCCAGATCATGAAATAGAAGATGACCAGGAAACCAACCAGGAAGATCCACTCGAAGCCGGTACCCGGCGGAGCAGCGGCGGGGGCAGCGGCTTCGGCATAGGCGGCGGGAATCAGAAAACTCATGTAACGCTCCTGTTGAAAGGATTCGAAAAGGACGGCCGACTCAGGTCAGCGGCGGCACCGGCAAACCGCGCCGGGCATAGAAGGCATCGACAAAGGCGGCCAATTTACTCTGTTGAATAGCCTCGCGCAAACCAGCCATCAAACGCTGGTAATGCCGCAAGTTATGGATTGTATTCAACATACTGCCCAGCATTTCGCCGCATTTATCCAAATGATGCAGATAGGCGCGGGAGAAATGTTTGCAGGTGTAACAGTCGCAGGCCGGGTCCAGCGGCGACTCGTCGTGCCGATGCACCGAGTTGCGGATCTTCAGCACGCCGCTGTCGACGAACAAATGTCCGTTGCGCGCATTACGGGTCGGCATCACGCAATCGAACATATCGATGCCGCGGCGTACGCCCTCGACCAGATCCTCCGGCTTGCCTACCCCCATCAGATAACGCGGCTTATCCGCCGGCAAGCGCGGCGGCAGGAAGTCGAGGATGCGGATCATGTCCTCCTTCGGCTCGCCGACCGACAGACCACCGATAGCCAGGCCGTCGAAGCCGATCTCCTCGAGTCCCTCCAGCGAGCGCAGGCGCAACTCCTCGTGCATGCCGCCCTGGACGATGCCGAACAACGCTGCCGGATTGCCCTCATGGGCGATCTTCGAGCGCTTGGCCCAGCGCAGCGACAGCTCCATGGAACGCCGTGCCACCTCCTCGTCGGCCGGATAGGGCGTGCACTCGTCGAAGATCATCACGATGTCCGAACCGAGATCGCGCTGCACCTGCATCGACTCCTCCGGCCCCATGAACACCTTGGCCCCGTCCACCGGCGAGGCGAAATACACGCCCTCCTCCTTGATCTTGCGCAGCGCTCCCAGGCTGAACACCTGGAAACCGCCGGAGTCGGTGAGGATCGGCCCCTGCCACTGCATGAAGTCGTGCAGGTCGCCATGCCGGCGGATCACCTCGGTGCCCGGCCGCAACCAGAGGTGAAAGGTGTTGCCGAGGATGATCTGCGCGCCAATCGCTTCGATATCGCGCGGCAGCATGCCCTTCACCGTGCCATAGGTGCCCACCGGCATGAACGCCGGGGTCTCGACCACCCCGCGGGGAAAGGTCAGACGGCCGCGGCGGGCCTTGCCGTCGGTGGCCAGCAACTCGAAGGACATATGACTCATGGGGTTTCCTCGGGACCGCGGGGAGCGGGATTGCGGGTGATGAACATGGCATCGCCGTAGCTAAAGAAGCGGTAACCCCGCTCCACGGCTGCCGCGTAGGCGGCCATGGTCTCGGGATAGCCGGCAAAAGCCGATACCAGCATCAGCAGAGTGGATTCGGGCAGATGGAAATTGGTTACCAGGGCATCGACCACATGGAAGGGCCGCCCGGGGTAGATGAAGATATCGGTGTCACCGCTGAACGGCTTGAGTACGCCGTCCCGCGCGGCACTCTCCAGCGAGCGCACGCTGGTGGTGCCGACCGCGACCACCCGCCCGCCGCGCGCGCGGCAGGCAGCTACGGCGTCGACTACCTTCTGGCCGACCTCCAGCCACTCGCGGTGCATGTGGTGATCCTCGATGCGCTCGACGCGCACCGGCTGGAAAGTGCCGGCGCCGACATGCAGGGTAACGAAAGCGATCGCCACTCCCTTGTCGCGAATCGCCGCGAGCAATGCCTCGTCGAAGTGCAACCCGGCGGTGGGTGCCGCCACCGCGCCGGCACGCTCGGCGTAGACTGTCTGGTAACGCTCGCGGTCGGCCATTTCATCTGGGCGATCTATATAAGGAGGCAACGGCATGTGCCCGACGCGCTCGAGCAGGGGCAGCACGCTCTGGTCAAAACGCAACTCGAATAACGCATCATGGCGAGCCAGCATCTGTGCCTCTCCGCCCCCTCGATGAGAATCTTCGAGCCTGGCTTGGGCGATTTGCTGGCACGCACGTGAGCCAATACCCGCTCCTCGTCCAGCACCCGCTCGACGAGGATCTCCACTCTCCCGCCGGAAGCCTTCTGCCCGAACAGACGCGCGGGAATTACCCGGGTATTGTTGAACACCATCAGATCGCCAGACTGGAGATAGTCGAGCAGATCGGTGAAACGCCGGTGCTGCAGCTCCCCAGTCTTGCCGTCCAGCACCAGCAGTCGGCTGGCACGACGCTCGGCCAGCGGATGGCGGGCAATCAGGGACTCGGGAAGATCGAAATGGAAATCGGCGACGCGCATGGCAGAAAGATCAGCTTTTCGGGGCGCAAAGCTTACCGGAAAGCGCTTCGAGTGACCACGCGACACGATTGACCCGCCTCGCTCGTCTCCCTATACTGCGCCGCCATCGTGCCTCGGTGGCGGAATCGGTAGACGCGGCGGATTCAAAATCCGTTTCTGGCGACAGAGTGAGAGTTCGAGTCTCTCCCGGGGCACCACACAATCTTTTCGGGACTTCCCAAGCAAGCCCGAAACCCACGAAGAACCGGCCTCTGAGCCGGTTTTTTGTTGCCTGTGATTCCCAAGCCTTCCCTTGTAAGCCCAAAACATTGTGAGTAGATTCGTGAGTAGACCGAGTTCGGTTTTCAAATCTACTCACACCCGGGCACCCCATGCCGCTCTCAGACTCCGCCATCCGCACCGCAAAACCGAGAGAAAAGCTGTATCGGCTGGCGGACGCCAACGGCCTATGCCTGGAGGTGACGCCCACCGGCTCCAAGCTGTGGCGCTACCGCTACCGCTTCAACGGCAACGCAAAGATGCTGGCGCTTGGCGTCTACCCTGCCGTCACGCTCCAGAAAGCCCGCCAGCTGCGTGACGCAGCCCGCCAGCTGCTGGCCGAAGGCAAAGACCCCAGCGCCGAACGCAAAGCCGAGCAGGAAGCCCAGCAGAGTGACGGCCTGACCTTCGAGACGCTGGCGCGGGAGTGGCACGCCTACCGGGCGCCACGCTGGGCGAAGTCCACCGCCGACAAGACCGCTGCCTATCTGGAGTCGGACTTGTTGCCCGCCCTGGGCAATCGCCCGGTGAAGGCGATCACCCGCCCCGAGCTGGTGGAGCTGCTACGCAAGATCGAGGACCGGGGCGCGCACAACGTCGCCAAGAAGGCCCGCCAGTGGCTGAGCCAGATATTCCGCTTCGGGCTGGCGAAAGGCAGCGTAGACGCCAATCCGGCCACCGATCTGGACGTAGTAGCGGCCCATGCGCCAGCGACCCGCCATCATCCGCACGTCACCTTCGCCGAGCTGCCCGAGCTGCTGGGCAGGATCGAGGGCGCCAGCATCAACGTCCTGACCCGACACGCCATCCGCCTGCTGGTGCTGACTGGCGTCCGCCCGGGTGAACTGCGCGCCGCACCCTGGGCCGAATTTGATCTGGAGGCCGCCGTCTGGACGATCCCGAAAGAACGCATGAAGGCCCGCCGCCCGCATATCGTCCCTCTGCCCCGCCAGGCCGTGATGATCCTGCGCCAGCTGCAAGAGATCACCGGGGCATATGAGCTGGTCTTTGCAGGCCGCAACAACAGCGCCCGCCCGATGAGCGAGAACACAGTGAACAAGGCATTGGCCGATGCCGGCTACCGGGGCCGCCAGACCGGCCACGGCTTCCGCCACCTGCTGAGCACCGAACTCAACAGCCGGGGGTACAACCGGGACTGGATCGAGCGCCAGCTCGCCCACGGCGACCAAGACGAGATGCGCGACACCTACAACCATGCCACCTACCTGGAGCAGCGCCGGGACATGATGCAAGCCTGGGCCGACTCGATAGACGCGCTGTGTGCTGGCGCCAATGTGGTAGCGATCAAGAGGGCATGACGAGTTACCGGCCAGCCTAGCCCGACGGGGCGAAAAGCGGACTATCCACCCGCCTGGCTGGCCGACCTATTCAAGAGTGGATGAATGCCCGGGAGGGAGAACCGTGTGAAGAAAGAATATTTCACCCGTGAATTGGGTTTTTTCTTGGCAGGCACAATGTTTGGCATGGGGAACTTATTTTTATACGTTGTCCTGAGCAGGAATGGCTACGAAAGAGCCGCGCTGATTATTTTTCTTGCTCTCTTTATAAAAGCTTTAACAGCATTTTCTTTTTCGAAGCTTTTGCGCGGACTGCACGAAATAGACGACATGGAACAGGCTGATAACAAGCGCCAACAACTGGAGCAAGAAAACGCCCAACAAGAAACCGCAAAAACAGAAGTGTCTAAGGTATGCAGCCATAGAAATGACGACAGCAACAACCTAGCTGACCAATGGGTTGAAACTCTGAGACAACAGCCAGCCACCGGCCTGACCTTCCCCTATGCAACAAAAGAGCTTGAGGCTATGCGCGCGGCTGCTTTGGCGTTTTGGCAAGATTACGACCCCAACCGCCCCCCGCTGCAAAAGCAGGTACAACAATTCATTGCAGAGCAGGCCGGCGGAATGTCCGAGCGCAAAGCAAAGGAATTGGCGACTATTATCAAGCCCGAAGCCCAGCGGGACGCCTGAACCGAGCACATGACACGGGGGCATGACATAGCGACATGACACTATGTCACCCGTTCCTGACATATCGCCCTCCTCTCTACCGTGCAAGCCATGTTCCCAACGCCACCCAAGGAGGCGCACGACATGGCCGCAACTGCCACCCCTTCCCACCCTATCCGCCGCTTCATCAAGCGCCAGGCCGTAGAAGACATTACCGGCCTGTCCTGTTCCGAGATTTACCGCCGCATTGCAGCCGGCACCTTCCCAGCTCAAGTCACCCTTGGTCCGAAGTCTGTTGTCTGGATCGAAGCCGAGGTGCTGGCCTGGTGTGATGAGCGCATCGCCGAGAGCCGTGGGGAGGTGGCCTGAATGACGGACAAAAAAAAGGCCGACCAACAGGCCAGCCCCAAGAAATCACGCATCCATGATACCAACGCCGACGCCCAGCGCGCCCGACTGCTGGCGCGTCTGCAAGCCGGCCCGGTGGACACGATCACCGCCCGGCGTGAGTTGAACATCATGATGCCGGCGGCCCGAGTAAAGGAGCTGCGCGAGCTGGGGCACGCCATCAAGACCCACCGCATCACCCTGATTGACGAGCACGGGCGCCCCCATCGTGGCGTGGCCCTGTACTACATCGGCACCTTGCCAGAAGAACGCCAGGGGGTGGCCGCATGAGCGCACGCATCATCCCCTTCGAGTACGAAGGCCAGCCGGTACGGTTCAACGCCGAGGGCTGGCTCCACGCGACCGAGATCGCCGAGCGGTTCGGCAAGCACCTGCGCAACTGGCTCGACAGCGCCGAAACCCTGGAGTACGTCCGTGCCCTGGACGAACTCCAGCACCCTGATGATGGGCCGTCCGCAATCTCAAATGTCCGTGATTCCGGATATTTGAAGACCCGACGCGGGAACAACGGCGGGACGTGGCTTCACCCGAAGTTGGCCGTCGCGTTCGCCCGCTGGATCAGTCCGAAGTTCGCCGCCTGGTGTGACATGCAGATTGACGCCCTGCTGCGCGGTGACGGGAAGCCTTGGGCGAGCGCCAGGCGCGAGGCTGCCCTCGGCTACCGGGCCATGTGCGATGCGCTGGCGCTCCACCATGAGGCCCGTGGCAAGACGCCCCAGCGTCATCACTTCATCAACGAGGCCCGGCTTATCAACGAGACGATCACCGGGGCTTTCGCTGGCCGTAGTCGCGAGCAACTGAGCGCCGCAGAGCTTGAGCTTGTCACCCTGGTCGAACTGCGCGACACGGCGCTGATGGGCACCGGCATGCCCTACGCCGAGCGCAAGGCCAGCCTGAGCCAGTACATGCAGACGTTGCAGGGCAAGCGTCTGGCGGGAGGGCGTGCGGCATGATCGCCTTCAATGAAAAACGCGGGGCCACGGCAGATCGCCGCCCCCGCGCTGCTGGCTCGATGCGGACGGCAAGCGGATGCCATCCTGCCGGAGCCGAGGGCTACATCAGCGTCCTGGTGGGCGAATTTATCCTCAACCAATCCGCCAGAGCGGCATCCATCCGGGCCTGCCAACCGTCGCCCGTGGCGCGGAAGGCCTCCACCAGCTGGGGTGGTAGCCGAACGGTGACGGAAACCTTGCCGTCGGACGCGAACCTCGCCGCATCCGTGGCCTCCATCTGCCGCACAGAGTCCACCAAGGCCTGTACGGATTTCAGCAGATCGGTCTGGAACTGCTCGATTACCTTCTCCATGCTCGATCACCTCTTTCTGGTGGTTCATGCTGAAAGGAATGACACGGCCAAACGGCATATGCAACAACCGGTTGGCTATAGGCCCGATAGCCTGAAACCGGGGGTTGCACTGGCCATCGACCGGCACTATTCTGCGCCCGTCACGGTAAATCCCGTGGCCAGTGGGCTTGGCCGCCCCAGTCGAAACTTGGCGCACAAGCGCCCCAACACCATCGCAGGCGCTTTTTTTGTGCCCGCAATGCCGTGTCATGGTGGGCTGTGTGGGGACACCTTCGGGTGTGCCGGGTTCCAAGTTTCCCGGTCGGCCAACCCTGCACAGTCCGCCACCATTCCCTGCTTGGCCGCAGGCGGTGGCGGTTCCAATCTCAAACTTGGAATACCACCCCATGAAGCACGACCCCGTCCTCAATCCGTCCGCACTCCGGCAACGCGCCGCCGCCCATCGAGCAATGGCCCTGGCCGCCCTTCACGCCGACTCCAGCCTGTCCGTCCGCCTCAAGCGCTACAACGACCACATGGCCAAGGCCCGCGCCCTGGAAGCGGAGGTGGCACTGTGATCGCCGTTCAACTGATCGACAGCACCGGGCGCGTCCTCGGCAACATGCGCTTGCCCGCCGACGTGCGTCTGGCCGACCTGGAGCGTCTTGCCCTTGCTGCCGGCTCTCCGTCGCTTGAGAAGCACATCGAGCAGCACCTCGCCGCCGAGGTTCGTACTCGCGCCCTGGAAGTGGAGGTGCTGGCATGAGCACCATCGTCCGCACCACTGACGCCATCGCCGATGACGCAATCGGCGCCATTGCCTTTGGCCAAGAGCATTCGACCTGGCTGTCCGCTCTGATGGTCGCCATCCGCCTCGATGCCGAGCACAACCAAGGCCGCCGCGTGGCCGATCTGGCCACCCTGGGGCACTACCTGGCCAGCGACTGCGCCAACTACCTGGACACGCAATCCAGCGACCTTCGCCGCGAGCTGGATGCGCAGGCGGTGGCGAAATGAGCCGCGCCGATTGGAATGCCCTGCTTCCGAACCATGAAGCCATTGCAGCAATGACTCCGGAGAAGCTGGACGCCGCCGGCCAGGCAGCCGACAACTACGGCATGAACATCGGCTTCGGCATCGCTGCCATCGGCAACCTGTTGGCTGGTTGCGCCTCGAACGAAGACCACGGCCTCGATCCTGACGCCATAACCGACCTGGGCTGGCTGCTGGAAACCCTGGGCAAGCTGTCCGCCAAGCTGGCCGACACCGGCAGCGGTATCGCCATCGAGCGCAAACACCGCAACATCAAGCGCGAGGACTGACCCATGACGGATTTTCAACGCTGCTCGCGGGCAGCGACGGGATCGGCTTGCCCGGAGAAAGTCGCCGGACTGTTCGCCCCCCGCCATCTGGGGCTGATCCGCGAAGCGCAGCAGGCGCTCCACCGCGCGACAGCCGAGGGAGGTTCGCCCGAGGACATGAACGCCTGGCAGTCCGCTGCCGAGCGGCTGGCCGTGGCCTTGATCGCCTACCTGGAAAGCATCGAGGAGGCCCACCCATGACTGACGCCGTGATTCTGTTCCGTGATGCCCTGCAATCGGTGCTCGGCCCGCTGGACTGGCTGCCCGTGCCGGATGGCCAGATTCATCGCTTCCACGTCCCCGGCGACCGCGCCGGCTCGCGCAACGGCTGGTATGTGCTCCACCTGGACGGCATCGCCTGCGGCCTGTTCGGCAGCTGGAAGGCGGGCGGCTCGCAGACCTGGAGCAACCGCACGCCCGCCGACCACCTGGAAGCGCAGTTGATCGCCCAGCGCATCGAGCAGGCCCGTCGCCAGCGGGAGGCCGAGCAGCACCAGCGCCAGCAGGCCGCCGCCGTCGAGGCGCAACGTCAGTGGGGCGCCAGCGCGCCGGCTGATACCGATCACCCCTACCTGGCCCGCAAGGGGGTGAAGCCGCACAACGCCCGCCAGTTGGGCGACGTGCTGTTGATCCCGCTCTACCGGGGGCGCCAGTTGGTGAACTTGCAACGCATCTATCCGGACGGCACCAAGCGCTTCCTGCCGGGGGCACTGGTGAAGGGCGCCTATTCACCCCTTGGCCGCCTGGAGCCGGGGCAGTCGCTTTACCTCTGCGAGGGCTGGGCGACCGGCGCGACGATCCACGAGCACAACGGCGCCGCCGTGGCCTGCGCCATGAACGCGGGGAACCTGTACCCCGTGGGCGACTACCTGCGCCGCGCCTATCCCGACAACCCGCTGATCGTGGCCGGCGACGACGACCGCCAGACCGAGGGCAACCCCGGACGCACCAAGGCCAACCATGCCGCCGGCCTGCTCGGCTGTGGCGTGGTGTTCCCGCCCTGGAGCGGCGAGGAACCGCTGTCCCTGTCCGACTTCAACGACCTGCGCCAGTGGCGGGAGGCCCACCCATGAGCACTATCGAGCTGATCCCCGAGGCCAGCCCGGCGCCCGATCCCATCGCGGAGGCGGTCGCCAAGGTCAACCAAGATCCCGGCGCCGTGTTTGAAGCCGACGTGCTGGCGCTGCTGCGCAAGGTGCGGGAGGAGGAGCCGGCCCGCTGGGCACGCATCCGCTTCGCCATCAAGGAGGCCAAGACGGTCAGCCTGGCCGACCTGGACAAGCTGACCAGCAACGCCAGCGAGGCCGCCACCGGCACCGACGAGCTGTTCCCCGAGGTAACGCTGTGGCCTGAGCCGGTGGACGGCGCCGAGCTGCTGGAAGAACTGGCCGCCATCATCCGCCGCCATGTGATCGCCGACCCGCCGACCGTCCATGCCGCTGCCCTGTGGGCCGCCTTCACCTGGTTCATCGACGTGGTGGACGTGGCGCCCATCGCCAATATCACTGCCCCGGAGAAGCGCTGCGGCAAGACCGTGATGCTGGGCGTGCTGGCGCGTCTGGCCTGCCGCCCGCTGGCCGTCTCCAACATCGCCCCGGCGGCGCTGTTCCGTGCCATCGAACTGTGGTCGCCGACCCTGCTGATCGACGAAGTGGACGCCTTCCTGGCCGAGCATGAGGAGGCACGCGGCATCCTGAATGCCGGCTTCACCCGCGACAGTGCTTTCGTGATCCGCTGTGTGGGCGACGATCACATCCCCACCCGGTTCAACGTGTGGGGCGCCAAAGCGCTGTGCGGTATCGGCAAGATCGCCGACACCCTGGCCGACCGCAGCATTCCGCTACGCCTGCGCCGCAAGCTGGCCGGCGAGCGCACGACCAAGATTCGCCACGCCGATCCCGCCGCCTTTGCCGAACTGGCCGGCAAGCTGGCGCGCTTCGCCATCGATAACCGGGAGGCCGTCCGCATGGCCAGGCCGGCAGAAATCGAAGGGCTGAACGACCGGGCAAACGATTGTTGGGAGCCGCTGCTGGCCGTCGCCGAGGTGGCCGGGGGCAACTGGCCGCGCCTGGCTCGCCAGTCCGCCGTCACCCTTCACGGGCTGGAGGGAGAGGCGCCGAGCATTGGTGCCGAGCTGCTGGCGTCCATCCGCGATGCCTTCGACAGCCGGCGCACGGACAGGCTATCGACTGCCGATCTGCTGGAGGTGCTGGCGGAGGATGAGGAAGCGCCCTGGGCTGCCTGGAATCGGGGCAAGCCCATGACACCGCACCAGCTGGCAAAGCGGCTTTCCGAGTTCGGCATCAAGTCGACAACCGTCCGTATTGGACTGAAAACGCCGAAAGGCTACATGCGGGAGCAGTTCGAGGAAGCCTTTAAGCGGTATCTGCCCGGCGACACCCCCGCAACAACCGCAACACCGCAACAACCCAGCAACCACGCGGCTTACAGAGATTTTGGAACCGCAACACGAGCCGCAACTGTTGCGGATCAAAACGGGCTGAAAGCCACGGCTGGCGCGGGTTGTTGCGGTGTTGCGGATAAAACGCCCCTGCCAGTCGAAGACAACGCGGAGTACTTCTGACATGGCCGCCCTGGACTACCTGCGCCGGGCTGGCCTGGCCATCGAGCTGGAGGGCGAGCGTCTGCGCGTCACTCCAGCCGACCGCCTAACCGATGCCCACCGCCAGTACCTGCGCGACCACAAGGCCGAGCTGCTGGCCGAGCTGATCGCCGCCAACGACGCACAGGCCGGGCCAGCAGTACCAACCCCAGCACCCGCAGCGGAACGCCCGGCAGAGGCCCGCCGCAACGCCTGGACGATCACCCGAGGGGGAAAGCCGGTCTGCACGATCTGCGGCGCCCCCATGACCTACGACGAAGCCCTGGCCGAAGCCCGCTGGCGCTGGCCGGATGCCGACATTCTGGAGAACTGACCCATGACCCCTACTCAAGCCATCGCCCTGGCGAACATCGCCATGAAACCGGGCATCACCAAGCGCGACAGCCTGATCGTCGCCCGCCGTCTCGTGCGTCACTTCTGTGCGTACCGCGAGGCCATCCACGAGCAGCGCCGCGCCCTGTGCCGGGAGGCCGCCAGGCTGCGGGCGTTCGAGCCGTTCACCAAGCAGCAGGCCGACGCCCTGGAGCAGCAGGCAGACAACTACGGCGCCGAACAGCTGGCCACCATCCGCCCAGTGCTGCGGACCGTTGGCGAATCGCTGCTTCACGACCGTGACGGCTACATGGCCGCCTTGGGCTTCGACGGGGTGTGCGACGTGCTCAACGTCAACACCGTGGAGCGGGAACAGGCCCGCCGCGACGGAGTGGACGATCTGTCCGGGCTGGTGTTCGTTCACAACCTGGAGGACAGCGCCAGCCATCGGGGCGAGGACTTCAAGCGCGGCCCGCTGTTCGAGGCGTGTTTCGCTGCCATGGGGCACTTCATCCGTACCGCGCCCAAGGGCACGCTGCCCGATCCGTTCGGCCCGGATGGTCCGCTCTATGGTGTGCCCGTCCACATGCTCCACCCGGACGGGACCATGACCATCAAGCGGCCCGACCTGACCGTGCACGACGCCAGCGGCTCCCGCTTGGTGAAGCGCTAAACCCTGCCGGCTGCCGGGGTTCGCACCCGGTAGCCAGTTACCAAACTTTCCAATTGATTTAGGTTCGCCCAATGAGCAGAGACAAGGAGAAGGACGCAACCGAGGATTACCGCGCCCTGGACGTGCGGGGGCTTCATCGTGCCGGCGTGCTGGTGCCGGGCTGGCGCGGCAACTGGCAATGGACGCGACGGGGCAGCGTGGTGGCAACCATCGGCATCGAGGCCGAGAACCGGGACCGCGTGCGCCTGCGTTATCAAGTAACGATCCGGGGCGAACGCCAGGCGAAGGACTACCCCGTGCCGATCACCTGGACACCCTGCCACCTGGGAGGGGAACGCCCGTGGTTCCTATGCCCCTGTTGTGGCCGGCGCGTGGCCAAGCTGTACCTGCAAAGCGTGTTCGCCTGCCGTCACTGCCGACGCCTGAACTACCGCAGCCAGCAGGCCAGCAAGCGGGACGTTCCTTGTGACCGCTCGTGGACGCTGCGCGAGGCCCTGGGCTGCGATGAGGGGTTCCTGTCCCTGCCTGCCGAGTTCATCCGCAAGCCCAAGGGCATGCACTGGCGGACCTTCGAGCGGAAGATAGAACAGCTCAAGCGGGTGGACGCCCGCGCCCTGGACGAAGCCCGCGCCCTGCTCGGCAGGATCGAACGCAGCGTGAAGATTGCCGGGGATGCCCTGTCGCGCTGCTGATCGCGGTAATGCCATGGTGGCTGGCGACTCTGCGAAACGACCTGTTTCAGTCGAGACTGCCGGAATTGGTAGTTTCGACTGGCTAAGGCACCAGACCAGCACCGGGCCGGCCTGGCTCAACTACATACGAGAGCGGTCATGAACGACTTCAAAGCGAAGACATCCGACTTGATAAAGCGGATGCGTAAAGAGCACGAAGACAACATTAAGTCTGGCGTCGCGGTTTTCGATGGCAGCCGCTCTTGGAAGGAGTTCATCCGCGCTATCGCCCGAGAGGCTGGAGGGCTGGACCGAAAGCTAGAAGATGACTTCGAAGAACTCCCACCAGTGCCATCCTGGCATCTTCTCCAGCCCTGAAGGACTGGGCCGGTCAAATACCCCGAATCAGGGGGAATTACCGGAAAATCCGGCATTACTGCTTAGCCTGGTGCGCTCCATCGAACTGGGCAATCTGGCTCCTCAATTCTGAGGGGCCGCCTGCTCTACATGCCCGGAAAGCCGGAAATGATCGCCGGCCAATCCGGGGCGGTTCTCCGATTTGAAGTCGGAAAACCCGGCATCAACGCCGATTGGCGGAAGTCCGCAAAAGGTGTCTCCGAGACGGAGATTCCCGGCGCTGCGAAAACACCCCATGCAAGCCACCTGTAAAGCACGTTTACAGTCCCGCCCCGGCTTTGCGAAAACAAACCCCATGAAAGGCCGCGTCAAGCCCTGGTGTACGGCAAGATCACGGCAAGGCGGCGGGGGTTTCTTGACTCCCTAAAAGGCCGGCATTCCGGCTTTTGCGAAAACAACCCCATGAATGACCGCCGTCAAGCCCTGGGCGCAGCAAGATCGCAACAAGGCCGAAGGGTGAGGTTAGGGTGATGCCGGACGGTAAGAACACGGTAAGGCCGAAGGGGTGGCGATGATGACCACACCCCGCGTAAAGCCGGGAAAATCCCGGAATAGCACGCGCCAGCGATCCGGGTAGCTGATGGCCCGGCCTGATCCTGTTCGCGCCTGGTGCTGGCGCTGGTGGGAGGGGGGATTGTTGAAGTTCGGGAGGCGCCGAAATGTAGACCGCACCCGACCGCACGCGCAGATTATTTCCCCGTTAACGGAAGGCGTTAACAGTTAACAGGGAGGGGGTAGGCAAAAACTCCAAGCCCATGCCCACCTAGACCGCGCCTACAGCCTTTTTTCCGTTTCCGCGAAATTACGGTTTCAGGGTCGAGGCCAACGAGTGGCTGGCCGACCTGACAAAACCTGATATTCGAGCCGACTTTCTGCACCAGTACGCGCACGCACGCGAGGGGCCGGCGAATCGTCGCCTCCTGATGCCGATCACCGCATCACCACCCCGACCCGAGGGAGTGACGACGATCACCAGCGCCAGCAGTGCGTCATCCTGGTGGGCTGGAAACTGGTCAAAAAGCAGCCGAAAAAGAGGGGTACTTTTCGTTTTGTGAGTAGATTTGTGAGTAGATGAAAAACCACATCAGGCCAAAAGCTAGAAACAGCGAGGCTTTCAGCGATTGGTTCTAGTCCCTCCCGGCACCACACAATCTTTTCGAGCCTTCCCAAGAAAGCCCGAAACCCACGAAGAACCGGCCTTAGAGCCGGTTTTTTGTTGCCTGTGATTCCCAAGCCCTCCCTTGTAAGCCCAAAGTTTTAGGGGCAAGCCTAGGTTCTGTTGACGTATCAGCGCAGCCATAGCAAAACAGCCGCAAAAGCCAGCATTCCCTTGAAATGGCTGGCCCTCTTCTCATAGCGAGTGGTGATCCGCCGGTAGTGCTTCAGCTTGCCGAACAGGCACTCGATCACGTGCCGCTCCTTGTAGAGATGCCAGTCGCAGGAGCGTTGCTCGATGCGGTTCCGTCTGGCGGGAATGACGGCCTGGATTTGGCGCTCCTTCAGCCAGGCCAGAAGCGGGTTGGCGTCATAGCCCTTGTCGGCCAGCAGTGCCGACGTGGCGATCCCCGCCATGAGTGGGATCGCCTGGCTGATATCGGCCGCTTGGCCTTCCGTCAGGATGAAGCGAATCGGTAACCCCAGCGCATCGGTCAACACATGGATCTTGCTGCTGAAGCCTCCTCGCGAACGCCCCAGTGCCTCCTGGGCCGCAGTACTGCTGGCCGCCCCGGCTGCACAGGCATGGGCACGCACGACGGAGCTGTCGATGCAGACGTGCTGAAGGTCGGCGTCCCGAGCCAGTACCGAGTGAAGCCGGTCCCAGATGCCGAGCCGGCACCAGCGGGTGAAGCGTTTGAAAACGCTGTTCCAGGAGCCGAGGCAACGAGGCAGCATCCGCCATTGAGCGCCGCTGCGTAGTATCCAGAGCACCGCCTCGACAAAGCGGCGACAGCCGAGAGTACGGGTCAGCCGGATCCCCTTCGTGGCGCTCAGCAGACTTTGGATACGGGACCCGTCGGTATCGCTCAGACGGCTTCTGTCAGTCATGGCAAAAGCCCAGTTTTAGCACTGGGCTTGCGTCAACAGAACCTAGTGTGGTGAATCACAAGTTCGCTTCATTATTATTTCTTTGCAAGGCTCGAGCAGCCCTGCCGACAGAGGCCAGGATTTCACCTGCTCCCTTACTCCAGCGGAAAGGCCTTGGATTCTGGTTGTAGGTCGCCAGGTAATACTCGATGGACTGCTCGAGATCCTTCACGCTGGTATGGGCCTGGCGCTTTATCCACTTCTGGGTGAGCATCGAGAAAAAGCGCTCCACCCGATTCAGCCATGACGCAGACGTCGGGGTGAAATGCACGTGATAACGCGGGTGCGCGACAAGCCAGGCACGCACCTTGTCGGTCTTGTGCACGGCATAGTTATCCATGATCAGGTGGATGGCCTTGTCGCTCTTGACCGTTTCCTCGATGGCCCTGAGAAACTCCAGGAATTCTGCGCTGCGGTGACGGCGCTTGAGACGTCCGATCACCTCGCCGGTGGCCACATCCAGGGCGGCAAACAAGGACGTCGTGCCATGGCGCTGATAATCATGGGTACGGGTCGCCGGATACCCAGGCTCCAGCGGCAGCCCCGGCTGTGTTCGATTGAGCGCCTGGATCTGGCTTTTCTCATCGACACACAGTACCAGCGCTTTATCAGGGGGATTTAGATAGAGCCCGACGATATCCTGCACCTTGTCGACAAAGGCAGGATCGGTGGACAGCTTGAAGGTGTGCTCCAGGTGGGGCTTGAGCCCGAAGGCTCGCCAGATACGCTGTACGCTCGCCGGTGAAATATGGGTGGCCTTGCTCATCCGGCGCGAGCTCCAATGACTGGCATCGTCGGGCCTGGTCTGCCGCACCCGGTCGACCACTTCCTGGACCTTTTCATCACTGATGCTGCGTGGGCGGCCTGAGCGCGGCTCGTCATTGAGGCCTTGCAGGCCCAAACGGGCGAAGCGAAGGCGCCACCTCGAAACGGTTTGCGCCGTAATGCCAAGCCGTCGAGCAATGGAAGAGCCGGACTCGCCTCGAGCGCAGGACAGAATGATCTCGGCGCGCAGCTGCATATCGGCAGGCCCCTTGTGCCTGGCTCGGCGGTGGGTGAGTTCGGCATGCTCTTGTTCGGTCAGTTTGATCCGAGCGGCTGGGCGGCCTGTTTTCATCGCATGTCTTCCGAAAGAACTCTGTCAGCTCCGCGGTAGACAAGACTTATCCTGAGTAGTTGTGATTCACCACACTAGTAATGGAGATAAAACGCCGCCAGATCGCCGGGCGACGACGGCCCCCGATTTCCTGCGTTGCCCATCGCAGCGTCGAAAATCGGCCCCCGTATACCCTCCCTTCACTCATGCTGCACCCCGCCCGCTTGAGCAGTTTCCTGCAGCGCTCGGACAGGTGCAGCACGCGCAGGTGCTTGCCGGCCTTGGCGTAGCGCTCGCGCAGGGTCTTCAGCGCGGCGATGGCCGAGTAGTCGACGAAGCTCAGGTGGCGGCAATCCAGGGTCACCTGGGGCGGGTCGCCGGCGGGGTCGAACTGGTTGAGGAAGGGTGTCGTGGAGGCGAAGAACAGCGTGCCGTGCAGGCGGTAGAGCTTGCTGCCGTCGGCTTCCCGATGGGTGTCGGCGTACAGCTCGCGGGCCTGCTGCCAGGCGAAGTTGAGCGCGGCGATGACGATCCCGCAGAGCACGGCGGTGGCCAGGTCGGTGAACACGGTGACGATGGTTACCGCGACGATCACCAGCGCGTCGTTGAGCGGCACCTTGTCGAGCACCCGCAGCGAGGCCCAGGCGAAGGTCTGCTGTGCCACCACGAACATCACCCCGACCAGCGCGGCGAGCGGGATGCGCTCGATCAGCGGCGAGAGGAACAGCACGAAGAGCAGGATCATCACTCCGGCGACCACCCCGGAGAGCCGGCCGCGGCCGCCGGAGCTGAGGTTGATCATGGTCTGGCCGATCATCGCGCAGCCGCCCATGCCGCCGAACAGGCCGGACACCAGGTTGGCCGCACCCAGCGCCGCGCACTCGCGGTCCGGATAGCCGCGGCTCTCGGTGATCTCGTCGGTGAGGTTGAGGGTCAGCAGGGTTTCCAGCAGGCCGACTAGCGCCATCAGCACCGCGTAGGGGGCGACGATGCCCAGGGTTTCCAGGTTCCAGGGCACGTCCGGCACCGCCGGGACGGGCAGGCCGCCGGCGATGTGCGCCATGTCGCCGAGGGTGTGGGTCGGCAGGCCGAGCAGGTAGACCAGCAGGCCGACGCCGAGGATCGCTACCAGCGCCGGCGGCACGGCGCGGGTCAGGCGCGGCAGCAGGTAGACGATGGCCATGGTCAGCGCCACCAGCCCGAGCATCAGGTAGAGCGGCGTGCCGCTCAGCCAGGCCTCGCCGTCCTTGAAGTGCTCCAGCTGGGCCAGGGCGATGATGATCGCCAGGCCGTTGACGAAGCCGAGCATCACCGGATGCGGCACCATGCGCACCAGCTTGCCCAGGCGCAGCAGACCGAAGGCGACCATGATCAGCCCGCCGAGCAGCACGGTGGCGAGCAGGTACTGCACGCCGTGCTGCACCACCAGTGCGACGATCACCACGGCCATCGAGCCGGCGGCGCCGGACACCATGCCCGGACGGCCGCCGAACAGGGCGGTCAGGGTGCAGATGATGAAGGCGCCGTACAGGCCCATCAGCGGGTTGAGGTGGGCGACCAGGGCGAAGGCGATGCACTCGGGCACCAGGGCGAAAGACGTGGTGAGTCCGGCCAGGACATCGGCACGCAGGGATTTCGATTTCATGACTTACCTGAACGGTTGGCCGGCGAGGCCGGCCGCAGAGGGATGGCTGGAAAAAAGGGCTTCGGATGTTACGGATTCGAGGAGGACAGGGCCAGCCGCTGGATGGGCGTCCGCAGGCAATCCGGGGCTCATCAGGCTCTGTCAGGGCCGCCCTCTGTAGGAGCCTGCTTGCTGGCGATCCGTTTGGCGGCACTGGAAAATCGCCAGCAAGCTGGCTCCTACAGTGTTCATGCGATTGCCCTGATGGCCGCCAGCCCCGCGTGACGGCCTTCCGCCGAATCCGCTACAGGGCTGTATCGGACACGCCGCCAGCAGGCCAGTCGATCCGGTAACGGGTGCTGCGCCCGCCGCCGGGCAGGCGGACGAGGCAGCCCTTGTCGAGCAGGTCGCCGAGATGGCGGGTGGCAGTGGCCTTGGAAACCTCGGCGACGGCCTGGTACTGGGCGGCGCTGATGCCGCCTTCGAAGCCGCGCTCGCCGCCGTCGAGCAGGCGGTTGAGCACCTTGATCTGCTCGACGGACAGTACCTGCTGGCGGTGCCGCTGCCAGAAGCGCGCCTTGGCCAGCACCCGGTCGATGCGCGCCAGCGCCTGTTGCAGGCTGCGCAGCAGGGTGTGGAGGAACCATTCGAGCCAGGGGGTGATCTCCAGCCCCCCCTTCTGGCTGGCTTCGAGGATGCGGTAGTAGCCCTGGCGGTCGTCGAGGATGCTGACCGACATGGCATGCAGGCGGATTGCCTGGCGCTCGCCCTGGGCCAGCGCCAGGTCGGTGATGGCGCGGGTCAGCCGGCCGTTGCCGTCGTCGAAGGGATGCAGGGTGACGAACCAGAAATGGGCGGTGCCGGCGCGCAGCAGCGGGTCGAGGCCGCCGTCGCTGCGGCTCGCCTCGAACCAGTCGAGGAAGGCGGCCAGTTGCCGCTCCAGCCCGTCGCGCGGCGACGCCTCGAAATGCACGGTAGGCTGGTCGAGCCGGCCGGAGACCACCTGCATCGGCTCTTCGCCGCGCAGGGCAGCGATGCGGATGCGCCGCGGCAGCAGGTCGTCGTCCTGCGCGGGAAATAGCAGGCGGTGCCAGTGCAGCAGGCGTTCGCGGCTCAGCGGTTGCTCCAGGTGCCGGGTGGCGTCCAGCATCAGCTCGGCGAGACCTTCGCTGCGCGGGCTGACGCGGCTGGCGCTGTCCGTTTCGAGGCCCAGGCGGCGGGCCAGCGAGGAGCGCACCGAGCCGACGTTGAGTTGCTCGCCCTCGATGGCCGAGGAGGTGACGATGTTCTGCAGCAGGGCATCCAGCTCGCTCTGCGCGCCGAGTTCGTCCCCTGCCGCCCCGGCCATGCCGAGCAGCCGGCCCTGGGCCTGCGCGCAGTCGCGCAGCAGCGGCGCCAGGCGCTCGGCCTGCCAGCGAAAATGCGGCCAATCCGGTTGCTGCCAGATCCAGCGTGAGTCTTCCATCGTGAACCTGCCTGCGGGTGGCGAGCCGATTAGGGAGGCTATTCGGCTCATTCGGTGAGCCGATTATGGGGACTATTCGGCTCAGGAGCCATTCGCGCGTCGATGGTTGCCGCCCCGCCCTCAGCCGAACAGCGCCACCAGCCAGTCGATGAACACCCGCAGGCGCGGCGTCAGGTGCCGGTGATGGGGATAGAGCACGGTCAGCGGCAGCGCCGGCGGCGCGTGCTGGGGTAGTAGCTCGACCAGACTGCCGGCGGCCAGCTGGCGCTCGACGTGGTAGCGCGGCACCTGGACGATGCCCAGCCCCGCCTCGCAGGCTGCCACGTAGGCTTCGCCGTGGTTGACTGCCAGGCTGGCCGGCAGGCTGCGCGTCTCGAGGCGGCCGTCGACGGCGAACTCCAGCGGCGCCAGGCGCCCGCTGGTGGGCGAGAAGTAGTCGATGCAGCGGTGCCCTTCCAGTTCGTCGAGGCTGTCCGGCAGGCCGTGGCGGGCCAGGTAGCCGGCGCTGGCGCAGGTGACCTGGGGCAGTGCCGGCAGGCTGCGGGCGATCAGCGTCGAGTCGCTCAGCCCGCCGATCCGCACCACGCAGTCCACCCCTTCGCGCACCAGGTCGATCATCCGGTCGCCGATGCCGATTTCCAGGGTGATTTCCGGGTAACGGGCGTAGAAGTCCGGCAGGGCCGGGATCACCAGCAGGCGGCCGAGGGAGGCCGGCATGTCGATCTTCAGCCGGCCGCGCGGGTGCCCGGCGCTCTGCGACAGCACGCTCTCCACCTCCTCGATCTCGCCGAGGACCGACAGGCAGTGCTGGTAGTAGGAACGCCCGTCGAGGGTGGCGCTGACCTGTCGGGTGGTGCGCTGCAGCAGGCGCACGCCGAGGTGGTTCTCCAGTTGCCGGATCAGCGCGCTGGCCGAGGCGCGGGACATGCCCTGCTGCTCGGCGGCCTTGCTGAAGCTGCCGAGTTCGACGATGCGGGCGAAGAGCTGCATGGCCTGAAAGCGGTCCATGGCTAGGGTCTTTGTTCACTAAGGCCGAACAGTGTTGCCGGTTTGCGCGGCTTTATCCATCCAGGCGATGACAATAAGGTGGGGCCTCGTCCACACAGCCGCCAGGAGCCGAGCCCGCATGAAGCCCATAAGCATCCACAAGGATTTCTCGCTGTCCGCCGTCACCGCCGGCTTCCTCGCCGTGCTGATCTCCTACTCCGGCCCGCTGGTGATCTTCTTCCAGGCCGCGCAGAGCGCCGGGATCTCCGCCGAAATGATGTCCTCCTGGGTCTGGGCCATCTCCATCGGCGCGGCGCTGTCCGGCATCCTGCTCAGCCTCTGGCTCAGGGTGCCGGTGGTGACCGCCTGGTCCGCGCCCGGCACCGCCATGCTGGTCACCCTGTTCCCGGCGCTCAGCCTCAACGAGGCGGTCGGCGCCTACCTGACGGCCGGCGCGATCCTCTTTTTGATCGGCATCTCCGGCTGGTTCGACCGGCTGGTGCGGGCCATTCCCAAAGGCATCGCCTACGCCATGATGGCCGGCATCCTGTTCCAGTTCGGCATCGGCGCCTTCCAGTCGGTGGCCTCGATGCCAGCGCTGGCCTTCGGCATGCTCCTCGCCTACCTGGTCTTCAAGCGCCTGTTCCCGCGCTACTGCCTGGTGCTGCTGTTGGTCGTCGGCGTGGTCCTGGCCGTCGGCCTGGAAGGCAGCGACCTCGCCGGCATCGGCGCGAGCCTGGCCGCGCCGCAGTTCATCGCCCCGCAGTGGAGCTGGAGTTCGACCCTGAGCCTGGCCATTCCGCTGGTGCTGGTCAGCCTGACCGGGCAGTTCCTGCCCGGCATGGCGATCCTGCGCAATGCCGGCTACGACACCCCTGCCCGTCCGGTGCTCGCCACCACCGGGCTGGCCTCGCTGGCGGTGGCCTGCTTCGGCGGCATCAGCATCGTCATCGCCGCCATCACCGCCGCCCTGTGCACCGGCCGGGACGCCCACGAGGACCCGGACAGGCGCTACGTCGCCGGCATCGCCAACGGCGTCTTCTACCTGCTCGGCGGCACCTTCGCCGGCACCATCATCCTGCTGTTCAGCGCCATGCCGAGGACCTTCGTCGCCGTGCTCGCCGGCCTGGCGCTGATCGGCGCCATCACCAGCAACGTGATGGGCGCGGTGAACGAGGAGGAGCACCGCGAGGCGTCCATGCTGACCTTACTGGCCACGGCGTCGGGGATGAGCTTCTTCGGCCTGGGCTCGGCCTTCTGGGGGGTGGTGATCGGCGCCCTCGCCTACCTGATCCTGCACCGGTCGGGCTGGCTGCCGAAGAACCTGCTGGCCGGGCTGCTGGCGGCGGGCAAGGATCAGGGCGTGCGCTGAACGGGGACTGCCGCGCGCGAGGCGTTCGACGGCGGCAGAGGCCGCCGGAGCGCACCGGCGTTGCGCGCGGTGCGGTCCGGGGCAACCGGGGACTCAGCGGTATTCGATGCGGATCTGATCGACGGTGACCTGCTGCGGCACGGCGCCGGCAACCGTCACGGTGATTTCCCCGCCCGAGTACAGGCCCTTCTCGACCTGCTTGCGCAGCGCCTCGGTGATATCGAAGGTGCGGTCGAACTTCATCGGCTGCATCTTGAGGGTGGCACCGAACATGGAGATGGTGCCGACCAGGTAGGGGCTGTCCAGAGACGGCTTCTCGTCGCTCGGCAGGTTGGCGAACACCGGCAGCAGGAAGGAGTGCATGGGCGCACTGATGCCCTGCAGATGCAGGATGACCCGCCGCTTGGAGTCTTTCTCCGGGACGGCGGCGACCGGCGGCATGACCTTCGCCGAGGCGCGACCGCCCTTGTGCAGCAGGGCGGGCTCCTGGCCCGAGCCGGTCGCCTGGCCGGCGACCTTCTGCTCGGCCGCATGTCCGCCGTGGTCCGCGGCGAGCGCGGCCGTGACGGCGGTGGCGGTGCAGCTGGTGATCTTGGCGACGTCCTGCCCATTCTGCTGCTGCGAGGCCTGTCCGGCAGCGGTCAGCTCCAGGGTGTCGTACCGGTAGCCCAGCTTCTCGCTGTCGAGCACATCGGCGATGCGGACCTGGACCGGGCTGCCGTCGGGCTCGAAGAAGGTGAAGCCGGTCTGCATCCACTCCTGCTCCTCAATCGGATCGGAGCGGCCGCCGCCCAGGGAGATCCAGTGATCCCACAGCCTGTCGATGTTGGAGTGGTGGAACCAGAAGACCGGGTCGTTGGCCGCCTTGTTGATGTCGGACATCGAACCGATGGCCAGCTGCGCACCCGGCAGGAAGTCGCCGCTGGCGGCCGCCACGAGACCGCCCACCAGCAGGTGGACGTTGTTGTGCGGCTGGCTTTCCAGGGCGCCGAAGGTGGTGGTGAAGTGGATCCAGTCCGCCTTGGCGGAAGCGAAGTCGTTGCCGGCCTTCTGCACGGAAGAACAGAAGTTGATGAATTCCATGGTACCGGTGGGGTCGATCAGCGCCCAGGGCATCTTGTCGCCGGCGCCGATGTTCAGATCGGTGCTGGTCGCCTCGTCGCGGAACGGCAGGCGGTCCTGGTACCACAGCGGGTTCAGGCTGCTGGCCGGGATGCGGAAGGCCTCCGGCAGATCCAGGTAATCGGGGTCCGTGTAGTTCCAGTACGGCAGGGCCAGGTTGGGATCGCGGGCGGCTTCGCGGAGGATCTTCTCGAAATAGTAGAGATACATGCGGTGCCACGGCAGGAAGTGATAGGTGCCGTGCGGGCAGTTGCTCCAGGTTTTCTTGGCGTTTTCCTCGGTCGGCGTGGTGTAGGTGCCGTGGATATTGGCCTGGTACCACCAACTGGTCGGATCGCTCTCGGGGCGCTCCTTCATGACCCGGATGCCGGTGCGGATCGATTCGATTTCCGACACGGACAGCTTGTTGAACGCCTTGCGGATCTTCACCCCGGAGCGGGCGGCCGCTTGCCCTGGTTCGCGCTCGCCTGGCCGGTCGCCATGAGAGCACTCAGGGCCGCACCTGCCTTCAACAGGGAACGACGGCTCAGACCAAACACCGGTTGATCGTCTCCAAAGCCGGACATCTATACAAACTCCTTTTTAAAAAATCTGGACACTTGAAAATACGTGTGCCAATAAACGATAGAAACGTCGTTCTTCATCATTGCAACCAGACGAACATATTGCTCTCGGGCAACTGGCTCGCCTACAGCAATTCAATATCCGCAAACAGCATTGCCGCGCGCAGGCAATATGTCCCTGCCGTGTCGGCCGGATAAATTCTTTCCGTCTCTTTTGAACTTCCGGCAAGCCGGAAGAAGATGTTCGAAACCGTTCGGCGCCATGGAAAAAGAAAAACGCCAACGCTCTTTCCATAGTCTCCGGATTCTCGTCCTAGACGCCCTCGATACCAATCGACATGCCCGTTCCGGGGAGAAGGTAACAGCGCTTTATTACGACAAGACAGAAAGTCGGCTTACTCCTCGAAGTCCCTACCCCGGATGGGCGCCTTATATGCTTTAAACAACTTCCTTCGCGAACCCGGGCACGCCGGACAAGTCCGTCCAGCCGAACATGCCTCGGTACATCCGGATGATTATCGCCACTTGCGAAAATGCCGGTAGTGCACGTCTCGGGAATACACCGCTACAGCTGGAAAACCGAAAATTTCGGGCCCGGCATTATCCATGGGGACCGCCATTTCGTTTTCGTGAAAAGTTCTGACAAGCGAATCGCAGACCGGACAGTCTGCCGGAGGCAGACAGGCTTGCATGTTGTGAAGCACAGCTCGGTGCCCGCGCGGAATCTCTCAAAAAAAGTATGGTTTATCCGTGACGGGAGTACCAATTCAGCCCCGCAAGCACCCCTCTCCCGGTAGTGCCCCTACCGGGGAGAAAGGCGCTGCCCTACCAGAGCTTCCAGGTGTAGTCGACGTTGACCCGCGTCTCGTTGTCGTCGCGCATCGTCGCGTTGGCCGCGAAGCTGTTCTGGTAGCGCGCGTTGCGCACGCGAAATGCCAGGTTCTTCAAGGGCCCGGACTGCACCACGTAGGACAGCTCCAGGTCCCGCTCGCTCTCGCTCCGCCCGCCGCCGCCCAGGCGCGCCGGCAGCTCGGCGTGGGTGCCCCGCATGAAGCGCGCCATGCCGGTCAGTCCGGGGATGCCGACCGCCGCGAAGTCGTAGTCGTAGCGCAGGTGCCAGTAGTGCTCGTCGGCGTTGAGGAATTCCGAGCTGAGCGCGTACTCGGAAATCAGGTGCGGCTCCGAACCGGCGATGTAGGGCATCGCCGAATCGCCGCTGGACAGCGCGCCGCCCAGCGTCAGCCTGTGCCCGCCCAGCTTGTAGCCGAGGTTCAGCCCGACGTACTGGTTGTCCACCGAACCGGCCTTGCCGTCGCCCTCCTCGTCGCTGAGGAACCAGCGGAAATCGGTCTTGAACTCCCCCGGCCCCAGCTTGAACTGGTGGATCGCGCCCAGGTAGTGCTGCTGGTAGATCTCGTCGAGGCGGGCGTGGTAGTAGCTCAGGGTCAGGCTCTTGCCCAGCGCGTAGTCGCCGCCGAGGAAGAGGAACTCGTCGGACTCGGCGGTGCCGTCGAAGCGGCCGTTGGGCGCGGCGATGGCGATCTTCTGGTAGTCGGTGGAGTCGCGCTGGTTCATGCGGTTCAGGTAGCCGCCCTGCAAACTCAGGCCGGGAGGTCCTGGGAGCGCAGGTGGCCGCCCTTGAAGGTCTGCCAGAGCAGCCGCGCCGGGCTGCTGATCAGGATCGGCAGGCGCGGCATCACGGTGCCGACGTTCAGCTCGGTCTTCGAGTAGCGGACCTTGCCGGTGAGGCCCAGCTCGGAATACTCCTCTGCGGCCTCGCCGCTGCCGCGCTGGACCGGCAGCAGGCCGGTGCCGACCCGGTCGCGCGAGGAGTCGAGCTGGACGCCGAGCATGCCCTGCAGGTCGAGGCCGAAGCCGAGCGGGCCCTCGGTGAAGCCGGACTTGATATTGAGGATGAAGCCCTGCGCCCATTCGCGGCGCGCGGAGATATTGCTTTTGCCCTTGTAGTCGCGGTCGAAGTAGAAGTTGCGCAGGGTCAGGCTGCCCTGGCTGTTCTCGATGAAACCGGCGTCGGCCGGAACGCTCAGAACGAACAGGGCGCACGCCGCCCCGCCCCTGCCAGCAAGGGTTCGGATGGAAAAGCCCATGGTGACCTCAGCGCAGGATGATGACGGGGAACGGGATCGGGCGCCGGCCGGCGCAGGGCGGCAGCGGGACGGCAAGGGGGTTCGCCGGGGCGAACGCGGGCGCATGCGGATGGCGCATGGGAAAGGCTCCTGTCTTGTTTTTATTGTCGGGCCGGCATTCCCGCCGGCCCTGGTGGATGCATGGTCTTGCGGGTTGCGGTGGCAAGCCCCGCCAGCGCTGCGGGGCCTGTGGAGTCTCCTCAGACGAAGGTATCCGCATGGAAGCGGGTTTCCGCCAGGCCGAGCCGGTCGACCAGCTCGCGGCGGGCGGAATCGATCATCGCCGGCGAGCCGCAGGCGTAGACCTCGAAGTCGCGCAGGTCGCTGAAGTCCCTGAGCACCTGCTGCTGCACATGGCCGGTCGCGCCCTGCCAGTCGCAGGCCTCGCCCGGCCTGGAGAGCACCGGCGTGTAGCGGAGCCAGGGCAGCTCGGCGGCCAGCGCCAGCAGCTCGTCGTGGCGGTAGAGGTCCTGGCGCCGGCGCCCGCCCCAATAGAGGTAGACCGGGCGCCGGTTGCCCTGCTCGCGCAACTGCTCCAGCAGCGCCCTGATCGGTGCGAAGCCGGTGCCGGTGGCGAGGAAGATCAGCGGTCCCGTGCCTTCGCGCAGGAAGAAGGAGCCGAACGGGCCTTCCAGACGCAGCATCGCCCTGGGCTTCAGTCCCTCGAAGACGTGGCTGCTGAACACCCCGCCCGGCACCCGGCGGACATGCCATTCGAGCTGGTTGTCCGCGACTGCGCGGGTGGCCATCGAGTAGCTGCGCCGGCTGCCGTCCTTGAGCAGGACCTGGACGAACTGGCCGGGGTAGTAGTTGAAGGTCAGGCCCGGCGGCAGCAGCAGGCGGACGATGGCCACGTCGTCGGAAACCTTGTCGACACTGGCCACCCGCGCCGCCAGTTGCTGGATCGAGATGCCGCGCAGCTCGGTCACTTCCGACGCCTCGATGACCAGATCGGACTCGGCCCTGGCGCAGCAGAACAGTGCCAGGCCGGCGGCGCGCTCCGCCTCGCTCAGCACCTCGGGCGAGGTCTGGCCGTGGTCGACGCGGCCCTCGACCACCCGGCCCTTGCAGCTGCCGCAGGTACCTTCGCGGCAGCTGTGCCTGAGCATCAGGCCCTCGGCCAGCGCGCCGTCGAGAATGCTCCGCCCGGCGTCCAGGCTGAACGACTGGCCCGAGGGTTGGATATCGACCCGAATAGTCATGGCTACCTCTGCATGGGTTAAGTAAACGGGAGAGCCGGCGGGCCGCCGCGGCCCGCCGCTCGGGGCTCAGGCGGCGCGGCGCCGGACCAGCAGGAAGGACACCGCCGCGGCGGCGGCCAGGATGCCGGGGGCGGCACCGAGGATCACGCCGGTGGCGCCATAACCCATCGCCAGCATCTGCCCGGCCACCAGCGGGCCGCTCATGGCACCGAGGCGGCCGACCGCCACGGCGCTGCCGACCCCGGTGGCGCGGATGCCGGTGGGATAGAACTGCGGCGCCAGGGCGTAGAGCACCAACTGGCCGCCGACCACGAAGAAGCCCGCGACGAAACCGGCGACCAGCATGCTGTGGAACTGGCCGGACAGGCCCAGCCCGGCGAGGGCGGCGAGGATGCCGGCGTAGGTCAGCACGATCAGCGCCAGCGGGCGCCAGCGGTCGAGCAGCGAACCCAGCGCCAGCGAGCCGAGGGTGCCGCCGATCTGCAGCGAGAACAGCACCTGGCCGGCCTGCGCGGAGCTGAACCCCTGGCCGACCAGCAGCGAGGGCAGCCAGTTGATCAGCATGTAGACGACCAGCAGGGTGAAGAAGTAGGCGACCCAGAGCAGCAAGGTCGGCAGCGCGGCGCCATCGCGGAACAGCCCCTGCCAGATCGTCGGCCGCGCCGCCGCCGCACCCTGGGCGCGCTGCTGTTCGCGGAAGGCCGCCGACTCGGGCAGGCACAGGGCGAGCAGCGGCGCGACCAAGAGCGGCGCCACGCCGCCGACGTAGAACACCGCCTTCCAGCCGCTGGAAAAGCCGGCCATGCCGACCAGCGCCGCCAGCGCCGCGCCCAGCGGCACGCCGCAGTACATCAGGCTGACCGCGGTGCCGCGCAGGCGCGGGCCGGCCGCCTCCGAGGACAGCGCGATCAGGTTGGGCAGCGCGGCGCCGAGGCCGACGCCGGTCATGAAGCGCGCCACCAGCAGGCTGTAGAGATCCCAGGCATGGGCCGTGGCGATGGAGAACACGCCGAACAGCGCCACCGCGCCGATCAGCACCCACTTGCGGCCGATGCGGTCGGCCAGCCAGCCGCCGCCGAAGGCGCCGGGCAAGAGGCCGAGGATGCCGGCGCTGAACACCGCGCCGAGGGTCGAGGCGTCCAGTCCGAACGCGGCCTTCATGCCGCCGGCGGCGATGCCGGCGGCCTGCAGGTCCATGCCTTCGAGCAGGGCGACGACGAAGCACAGGCCGATGGTCGTCCAGGTGCGCGGGGTCTCCCCCGCCAGTGCGGCGACGCGTTGCGAGCCATAGGTTTCCATGGATGTACGTACCTCTGATGATTGTTGTTGTCGGTACTGCGGGTGAACGGCCGCCCTCCGGCGGCCGGGGTGATCAGGAACGCTTGAGCAGGTCCAGCGCCACGTCGACGATCATGTCCTCCTGGCCGCCGACCATCCGCCGCCGGCCCAGCTCCACGAGGATGTCCACGGTGCTCAGGCCGTATTTGCTCGCCGCCACCTCGGCATGGCGCAGGAAGCTCGAGTAGACCCCGGCGTAGCCGAGAGCCAGGGTCTCGCGGTCGACCCGCACCGGACGGTCCTGCAGCGGGCGGACGATCTCGTCGGCGGCGTCCATCAGGGTGTAGAGGTCGGTGCCGTGGTTCCAGCCCAGGCGCTCGGCCGCGGCGATGAACACCTCCAGCGGCGCATTCCCCGCCCCGGCGCCCATGCCGGCCAGCGAGGCGTCGATGCGGTCGCAGCCCTCCTCCACCGCGACAATGGAATTGGCCACCCCGAGGGACAGGTTGTGGTGGGCGTGGATGCCGGTCTGGGTGGCCGGGTCGAGCACGTCCTTGACCGCGCGGAAACGCTCGCGGATGTCCTGCATGCCCATGGCGCCGCCGGAGTCGACCACGTAGATGCAGGTGGCGCCGTAGCCTTCCATCTTCCTGGCTTCCACGGCGAGGTTCTGCGGGCTGGTCATGTGGCTCATCATCAGAAAGCCCACGGTGTCCATGCCGAGCTTTCGGGCGTGCTCGATATGCTGCTTCGACACGTCGGCCTCGGTGCAGTGGGTGGCCACCCGGACGATGCGCGCGCCCGCCTGGTAGGCGTTGTCCAGATCGTGGACGGTGCCGATGCCGGGCAGCAGCAGGGTGGCGATCCTCGCGTGCGTCACCACCTCGGCCACCGCCTCGATCCATTCGAGGTCGGTGTGCGCGCCGAAGCCGTAGTTGAAGCTCGAGCCCTGCAGGCCGTCGCCGTGGGCGACCTCGATGGAGTCCACCCTGGCCAGGTCCAGCGCGCGGGCGATGGCCTGCACGTTCTGGATCGAGTACTGGTGACGCACGGCGTGGCTGCCGTCGCGCAGGGTCACGTCGGAGATGTACAGCTTCTTGCCGGGAGTGAAGGTCATGGCGTGGTCCTCAGGCGTTGAGCATGGATTGCGCCATGCGCTCGGCGGTGGCCAGCGCGGCGGAGGTCATGATGTCCAGGTTGCCGGCGTAGGCCGGCAGGTAGTGGGCGGCGCCCTCGACCTCGAGGAATACCGAGGTCTTCAGGCCGGCGAGATGGCCGAGGCCGGGGATGTTCAGCGGCGCGGAGTCGGGAATCACGTCGAACTGCACCTTCTGCTTGAGGCGATAGCCCGGCACGTAGGCCTGCACCGCCTGGGCCATTTCCGCGATGGAGGCCTCGACCTGCGCCTGGTCGGCGAGATCGGACAGCACGTAGACGGTGTCGCGCATGATCAAGGGCGGCTCGGCCGGGTTGAGGACGATGATCGCCTTGCCCTTCTGCGCCCCGCCGATCACCTCGATGGCCTTCGAGGTGGTTTCGGTGAACTCGTCGATGTTGGCGCGGGTGCCGGGGCCGGCCGACTTGCTGCTGATCGAGGCGACGATCTCGGCGTAGTGGACCCTGGCCACGCGGGACACCGCGGCGACCATCGGAATGGTCGCCTGGCCGCCGCAGGTGACCATGTTGACGTTGGGTTCGTGGAGGTTCTGCTCGAGGTTGACCACCGGCACGCAGTAGGGCCGATGGCCGCCGGGGTCAGGTCGATCATGCGCAGGCCGGGTTTCAAACCACGCAGGAACACGTCGTTCTTCACGTGGGCGCCGGCCGAGGTGGCGTCGAAAACGAAGTTGATGTCGGCGAACACCGGCAGGCGGGTCAGGCCCTCGACGCCCTCAGAGGTGGTGGCCACGCCGAGACGTGCGGCACGGGCCAGGCCGTCGGAGGCCGGGTCGATGCCGACCATCGCGCCCATTTCCAGATGCTTGCCGTGGCGCAGGATCTTGATCATCAGGTCGGTGCCGATGTTGCCGGAGCCGACGATGGCGACTTTCAGTTTCTTGGAACTCATGCGAACTCTCCGTGTACCTCGGCGAGGAGGATGACGGCCGGGTCGAGCGTCTCGGCGTAGAGCCGCTCGACCTGCCCGGCGCGCAGGGCGAGGGCCATGCGCTGGTTGATGTAGCCCTTGTCGGTGATCTCGCCGGCCGCGAGGCTGGGCGGCGAGTCGAGGATCAGCAGCCGCGAGACGTGCTGGGAGGACGCCGGAAACTCCCTGGCCAGCGCCTGCAGGCCGGCGCACAGCGCCAGGCGCACGGCCGGCTCCAGGGCCAGCCGGTCGGCGCTCATGCTCGCCCCGGCTTCGCCGGCCAGGGCGCGCAGGGCCGGTGTCGGGTAGATGAGCGCGGCGAGCTGGTCGCGGTCGTGGCCGCAGATCACGCAATCCTGGGCGTAGGGCGCCAGGGCGCTGACCAGCCGCGGACGCAGGGTGCCGACCGAGACCCAGGTGCCGGTGGTCAGCTTGAAGTCCTCGCTGACCCGGCCGTTGAACAGGATGCCCTGCTCCGGGCGGTCGTCGCCGAGCAGGTGGCCGGCGTCGCCGATCATGTAGAAGCCGTCCTCGTCGAAGGCCTTCGCGGTCAGCTCCGGGTTGTTGCGGTACTCGCTGAACACCGATTCGCCGCGCACGCGCATCTCCAGCTTGTCGCCGGAGGGCACGAACTTGATCTCGATGCCCGGCACCGGTAGGCCCAGGTTGCCCGGCTTGTCGATGCGGAAGTGCACGCTGGTGAGCAGCGGCGCGGTCTCGGTGGCGCCCCAGGCCGAGGTGAAGAACAGCGGCGTGCTGCGCACCCGGTCGGCCACCGCGGCGAGGCGGTCCCAGCTGTTCTGCGGCAGGGCCGCGCCGGCGTAGAACAGGGCGTCCAGACGGCCGAACAGCGCATCGGCCAGTTCCTTGTCGCGCTCCAGATAGGGCAGCAGGATCTCGTAGCCGCGCGGCACGTTGTAGAAGATGGTCGGGCGCACCGACTTGATGTTCTCCAGGGTGCGCTCGATCTGACCGGGCAGCGGGCGGCCATCGTCGATATAGAGCGTGCCGCCGTTGCGCAGGACCATGTTGAAGTTGTGGTTGACGCCGAAGGTGTGGCTCCACGGCAGCCAGTCGAGCACGACGATCTCGCGGCGTTCGAGGAAGCGCCAGCACTGGGCGATGGCCTGCTGGTTGGCGCACAGCATGCGCTGGCTGTTGACCACCGCCTTGGGCCCGCCGGTGGAGCCGGAGGTGAGCAGGTAGCGGGCGTGGCTGTCGCCGTCGAGGCGGGCGAAGGCCTCCATCACCGCCGGGCTCTCCTGGCGGTCGTAGAAGCCGGCGAGGCTCAGCGCGCCGGGAATCTCCCCGGCGTTGCGGGCGGCCAGCACCGGGCAGTCCGGGCGGACCTGGCCGATCGCCCCGCCGTACGGATCGCCGTCGCTGACGAAGACCAGCCCCGGCTGGAGCACCTCGAGGATCGCCTTGAGCTTGCCGCAGCCGCCGGCGCCGTTGCGCGAATAGGCCACCGAGACGGTCGCCACCGGGATTCCGACGTGCATGGCGGCCAGCGCCAGCAGCGCATGGTCGATGTCGTTTTCCGACAGCACCACCAGCGGGCGGCCGGCCGGCAGCCCCAGATCGAGCAGGCTCTGGGCCAGCGAGCCGACCCGCTGGCGCGCCTCGGCGTAGCTCAGGCGGAACCAGCCGTCGCCGTCGCGCTCGGCGAGAAAGGTCCGCCCGGGAGTCTCCCGCGCCCAGCGCTCCAGCCACTCGCCGATGCAGCGCGCGTAGGGCTGCAGCGGCTCGGGGGAGCGCAGGATGAAGGCGCCGTCGGAACGGGACTCGACCACCGCGCGGGCGGGGGCCAGAAGATTGGCGTCATTGAAGAAGTCGACCACGGGTATGCCTCCTGGGTCGGCACGCAAGTACCGCCCTCGTGTTGTTGTTCTGTCCGGCCGGGCCGGCAAGCGAAGCATTCTCTGCTCCCCGCACCGTCGAATCGGGGAGCGACCGTTACCACGATTTGCAGCGCAAGGCTCAGGCGAAGCGGCAGGACACCTCGCCCAGGCGGGTCAGGCGCAGGCGCAGGCTGTCGCCGGCGGCCACCGGGACCATCGGCCCGAGGGCGCCGGAGAGCAGCACGTCGCCGGCCTGGAGCGGGCGGCCGACCTCGGCCATGGTCCGCGCCAGCCACAGGCAGGCTTCCAGCGGATTGCCCAGGCAGGCGGCGCCGACGCCGATGGCGGCCTGGGCGCCGTTCTTCTCCAGGACCATGCCTTCCAGGGCGAGGTCGAGGCCGTGCAGCCGGGTCGGCGTCCGGCCCAGCACGTAGAGCGCCGAGGACGCGTTGTCGGCCACGGTGTCGACCAGGGTGATCTTCCAGTCCTCGATCGCCGAGTCGACGATCTCCAGCGCCGGCAGGACGAACTCCACGGCGTTGACCAGCTCGCCCAGGGTGGCGTCGGCGTCGGGCAGGTCGCGGCCGAGGACGAAGGCGATCTCCCCTTCGGCCTTGGGCTGGATCAGCCGGCCACAGTCGATGGCCTCGCCGTCGCGGCGCTCCATGTCGGCGAAGAGCATGCCGAAGTCGGGCTGGTCGACGCCGAGCTGCTGCTGCACGGCCAGCGAGGTCAGGCCGATCTTGCGGCCGACCAGGCGGCGCCCCCGGGCCAGGGCGGCCTGGGTGTTCAGCTCCTGGACGGCGTAGGCGTCGGCCAGGCTCTGGATGCCGAAGCGCTCGGAGATCCGGCAGCAGGGCCGGGCGGTCTTGCGCGATTCGGCCAGGACCGCGGCGGCGGCCTGGAGACGGGATTCGTGGGTCACCGAAAATTCCTCGATTGAATGGATGGGGGGCATCAGAGCGCCCGCTCGCGGCTCGCGCGGTAGCCCTGCTCCAGCTCCTCGACCAGCTCGGCGACGCGCTGGACGCGCTCGATCTGGCCGACGCCCTGGCCGGCCGACCAGACGTGCTTCCAGGCCTTGTTGGCGCTGGCGATGTTGCCGGAGAAGTCGATGTTTGCCCGGCTCTCGGCAGCCGGGTCGATGCCGGCGCGCTCCAGCGACGGCTTCATCCAGTTGGCCAGCACGCCGCTGACCGCTTTGGTGGCGACCAGGTCGTCCATCGAGCAGTCGATCAGCATCTGCCGGTAGGCGTCCTCGACCAGGCTTTCCTCGGCGGCGATCAGCCGGGTGCCGACCACCACGAAGTCGCAGCCGAGCACCTGTGCGGCATGGATGTCGCGGCCGCTGGACACCGCGCCGGCCAGGCCCAGCGGGCCTTTCCAGAAGCGGCGCACCTCGGCGACGAAGGCGAAGGGGTTGTAGCTGCCGGTGTGGCCGCCGGCGCCGTTGCAGACCAGGATCAGGCCGTCGACGCCGGCCTCGGCCGCCTTGCGCGCCATCGCCGGGCTGATCACGTCGGCCAGCACCGCGCCGCCGTAGGCGTGCACCGCGTCGAGCACCCGCTTCGGGCTGCCCAGCGCGGTGGAGACCAACGGCGGGCGGTAGCGGCGCACCAGCTCCAGTTCGCCGGCGAAGCGGTCGTAGCTGGAGTGGACGATCATGTTGAGCATCCAGGGGGCGACCCTTTCACCGGCCCGGGCCGCCGCGGCCAGCTCGTCGGCGATCTGCCCCAGCCACTGGTCGAGCTGCTCCAGGGTGCGGGCGTTGGGCGCCGGCAGGCTGCCGAGGATGCCGGCGCGGCAGCAGGCGGTGAGCAGCCGCGGGCCGGAGACGAGGAACATGGGCGCGGCGAGTACCGGAATCCGCAGTCCCTCGAAGAGTTTCAGGACGTGTCGTTGCTGCACGCTCAGGCAATGGGTGCTGGCGTTCATGAAGGCCTCTCGTTCTTGTCGTTGTTGTACGGCGCTGTCGGGCGGTTCGGGGACGTCAGCTCCTGGTGTGGGCGCGCAGCCCGGCGCTGCGGATTTCCCAGCCGCCGTCGCTGTGGATGATGGTCGCGGTGGTCAGCCCGGAATCGCGGCGCGAGGCGAGCAGCACGTAGTGGCCGGCGTGGTCCTCCGGCTCGGCGATGCGCGCCAGCGGCACCGCCTGCGCCGCGCCCTGCTCGAAGCCGGGAATCTGGTTGAGCGGCACGCTGCGCGTGTTCAGCCCCTCCAGGCTCTTCATCGGCGTGTTGGTCGCGCCCGGCGCCACGCCGTTGACGCGGATGTCCGGGGCCAGCTCGTAGGCGAGCTGGCGGATCATGCCGACCAGCGCGTGCTTGGCGGTGACGTAGAGAATCCCGCCGCCGCCGGCGTAGAAGGCGCTGTTGGACAGGGTGAAGATCATGCTGCCGCGGGTTTCGCGCAGGGCGTCGATGCAGCAGCGCGCGCCGAGCAGGTAGCCCTGCACGTTGACCGCGAACAGGCGCTGGAAGGCCGTCTCCAGCTCCTCCGGGGCGATCCGGTCGAGACGGGTGAAGTAGTCGAACACCGCCGCGTTGCCGACGAAGGTGTCGAGCTTGCCGAAGGCCGCCAGGGTGGCCTCGACCGCCCGCCGGTTGTCCTCAAGGCGCGTCACGTCGCCCCTGACGGTGACGACCGCCTCGCCCAACTCGTCCTTGAGTTGCTGCAACTGCGCAGGATCGCGGGCCATCACCGCGACCCGCGCGCCCTCCTCCACGTAACGCCTGACGATGGCCGAGCCGATGCCGCCGGTACCGCCGGTCACCAGTGCCACTTGTCCGTCGAGCCAGCCCATGTCGCTCTCCTTGCTCAGAGAAAGGTGTTGATGTTCTTGCAGGGCAAGGTGGCGTTGGGGATCAGGATCTGCCGCCTGAGCAGCTTCAGCCCGTCGCCCTCGCGGCACAGCACGTCCTCGCGCCGCCCGGCGATCTGGTACTGCTCGTCCAGCCCGCGGCTGCGCACGTTGACGAAGCAGGAATAGGCCCGGTACTCGCCGGCGTTCTCCCCGGCGTACACCTCGATGTTGCTGACCAGGTGCACGTTGCGCGTCGGCGGGTTCTCCGCCCAGGCCGAGGGCTGCTTGAAGCGCGCCACCCGGCGCTGCAGCTCGCGGTAGCCGTCGTCGAAGAGGGCCATGTGCTCGGCGTTGAAGGCGCCCCGCTCGTCCTCGCGGCGGCGGTTCTCGATCCCCGGCATCCAGTAGTGGATGCGCTCGGAAACCGTCAGCAGCCAGTCGTCCCAGCGGTCCTCGTCCAGCAGCCGCGCCTCGCGCAGCAGGAAGGCCCGTACGGCGCGCTCTTCGTCGATACTCACCAGTTCCAGCGTGCTCATTGCCATCCTCCTCAGCTCAGCTTGCCGTTGCGATCGGGTACTTCCGCCCAGCTGCGCGCCTGCAGCAGGTCCTTCCAGCGCTGGTAGTAGGCCCGCGCATTGGCCTCGTTCAGCTGCCCCTTGAACACGTTGCCCGGCAGGTCGCTGTCGGTCAGCCGGGTGTTCATGCCCAGGCCCACATACAGGTCCTGGTAGCGGGTAACCTTGCCGCGGCTGGTCTTGGTGCAGTATTCCCAGTTCTCGCCGTCGTCCATCTCGAACACCCCGGTCGGCGAGAAGGTCATCATCGCCCCGCGCCGCCACTTCTCTTTCACCTCCTCGGGAGCGTTCCTGTTGACGATCACCCAGGTGTACAGCTCGATCTTGTTCGGCCCGCGCGGCTGCCAGACGCGCACGGTGTTCTGCCCGGGCAGGAAGGAGAAGTTGGGGAACACGGTGAAGGACGACACCGCGCCGAGCATCCGCGCGCGAAACTCGCCCAGGCGCTCGGCGGCCTTCGGGCTGTGCTGGTGCAGGTACTTGTTGATGGCGCTCTCGCCGAGCACCGCGGCGTTGCCCACCAGGTCGCGGGCGAATTCGTAGCCGTGGCCGTTCCAGTTCACCTGCCAGGACTCGGGCAGCTCGCTGATCTTGGTCACCGAGCCGCCGAGCATGGCCTGGGCCGCCGAGTCGTGGGTCCAGCCGGCGTGCAGGATGTCGCCGACGAAGTTCTCCGCGGCGATCTTCCAGTTGCACTCGTAGGTGGAGCGGATGCAGCCGCCGACGAACTCGGTGCCGCCCTCGTCGTTGTCAAGGATCACGTCCAGGTACCAGGCCATCGGCCCCAGGTACTCCTCGAGGCTCGGCGCGTCCGCGGCGAAGGTGGCGAACACCAGGCCCTTGTAGCTGCTCACCCGCGCCTCGCGCAGGCCTTGGCGGGACTTGTCGAAGCCGCTCTGCTCGTAGACCCCCGACTCGTGCATGCCGCGCAGCGCGCCATCGGGGCCGAAGGCCCAGCCGTGGTAGTTGCAGATGAAGCCGCGGGCGTTGCCGGCCTCGGCGAAGCAGACCTTGTTGCCGCGGTGCGGGCAGGCGTTGATCAGGACCTTGATCGACTGGTCCTTCTGGCGCACGACCAGCACCTCGTCCTCGCCCATGGTGGTGGCGACGTAGTCGCCGGCCTTGGGGATCTGCGACTCGTGGGCGACGAACAGCCAGCAGCGGGCGAAGATCTTCTCCAGCTCCTGCTCGTAGATCCCGGAGTCCCAGAAGATCTTGCCGGCCATCCGGCCTTCCTGCATGTCGCAGAGGCGGTCGAGGTCGGCCAAGGGCGGCGTGGAGTCTATGGCTTTGAGTGTTGTTGGTTTGTCCATGACGGCTCTCGCAAGGTGGATCGGTGGATTCGAAGGTGCTCAGACCGGGCTGCCGGCGCCGGCCGGGTCGGCGTCCGCCAGGGCCTCCTCGGCCTCGGCTGCGACGTCGGCGTACACCTCCCGGTCGGTGACGATGATCCGGTAGGTGCGCAGGTGGCGCTCGCAGGGGAAGGTGACCGCCCGGCCGGTCGGCACGTGGAACTGGCCCCAGTGCACCGGGCAGGTGATCAGGTCGTCGTCGAGGTCGCCCTCGGCCAGCGAGGCGGTGGCATGGGTGCACAGGTCGGCGGTGGCGTAGTAGCGCCCCTCCAGGTTGTACACGCAGATGTCGCCCACCTCGGCGTTGGGGACCTTCTTCAGCGAACCGGGCGCCAGCTCGTCGCGCTGGCAGAGGAAGACCTTGTTCATTACGCCACGCTCTCTTCGGGGTGCAGTTGCAGGAAGCCCAGCCCGGTGACCCAGGCCGGCACGGCCTCGTAGGCGATGGTTTCGCCGCGGGCGCCCGGCACCGCGGCCATGGCGCAGGCGAAGTTGCGGATCTCCATGGCGCCGTTGCCGCCGCGTTCGAGGATGTCCTCGTCGCGGTAGGCGCACAGCGCCGCCAGATCGCCGCGCTCGCCGATGGCCAGCACCTCGCGGTCGAAGGCCTCGTTGACCCGGCCCGACTCGGCGGTGCCGACCCAGTGGCTGATGCCGCCGCTGCCGATGATCGCGACGCGCTCGTCGGCGTCGAAGGCCTCGACGGCCGCACGGATCTGCCGGCCGAGGTCGGCGGCACGCTCGAAGCGGATGAACGGATCGACGCCGCAGGCCAGGTACACCGGAATGCTCGGCAGGCGGCGGCCCATGAGCTGCTCGGCCGGACGCACCACCAGTTGGTGGGGAATCGAGAAGGCGTGGTCGACGGTGAAGCTGCGCGCCACGCTCCAGTCGATGCCCTGCTGCTCGCCGTGGGCGACGATGTGGTTGGCCAGCGCCTCGTGGTTGGTCACCACCTCGCGGTTCAGGCCCGGCAGGCGGTCGATCGGCCCGTCCACGTCGCCGGTGCCGATCAGGTAGCGCGGCAGGCAGTGGGTGCCGAAGAGGATGTAGTGGTCGCAGCCGACGATGATCACCGCGGTGGGCTCCAGCTCGGCCAAGCGCCGGGCGCAGTCCTGGTAGGCGCCCCACACCCTGTCGCGCTGCTCCTGGGGCGGCGCCTCGGGGGCGACGAACATCACCGGGTCATGCGGCATCCAGAAGCCGCCAACGATCTTGCCCATCTCTCACCCCTTCAGTGCGGCGGAAAAGCCCGCGTATTGGTTGTCGGTCGCGCCCAGGCGCTCCTTGTAGAGGCGCATGTCGCGGCTCGGCGACAGCTCCTGCCAGAAGCCCATGGTCAGCATCGGGCTCACGCCCAGCCGTTGCAGGGCGGCGACATCGAAGTCGACGACAATGTCCACCTCCTCGGGCGAGAGGGCGAAGCGGCCGAGAAACCTGCGCGGGTCCTCGCGGAAGCACTCCTTGGCGGCACGCTCGACAGACAGCTGCCAGAGCACCCTTTCCAGTACGTTGCGGCTCATGGGTCGGTTCACTCCGAAAGAAAATCGCGCACCAGCGCGGCGAAACGGCGGGGTTGTTCGGACTGCACCCAGTGGCCGCAGCGGCCGAACAGGTGCAGGTCGGCGTCCGGCACCGCGTTGGCGATCAGCAGGCCGCATTCCGGCGGCACCACGCGATCCTCGCGGCCGTGCACCACCAGGGTCGGCGCGGCGATCTTGGCCAGCGCGGCGGCGGGGAAGCCCTTGACGAGGGTCTCGCCCTCGGCAGCCGGCTGCGGGATCAGCCTGCGCAGGGCGTCCTGGGCACCCGGTCGCGCGCTGGCTTCGAAGCGGCTCCTGACCAGCTCGGGGGTGATCAGCGCCTGGTCGTAGGGGAACAGCTGCATGAGCCTTTCCATGTTCTCCAGCGACGGCTCGTACTCCCAGGCGCCGCGCAGCCCTGCGGTCTGCACGAACTCGCCGGCCGGGGTGCCGAGCAGCACCAGCTTGTTCACCCGCTCCGGCGCGAACACCGCGAGGCCGATGGCCAGCGCGCCGCCGAAGGAGTTACCGACGAAGGACGCCTTCGGGATGTCCAGCGCATCCATGATGCCGAGCAGATGGCTGACCCACAGCTTGATGTCGTATTTGGCGTCGTCCTTGAACTCGGTGAAGCCGAAACCGGCGATGTCCGGAACGATGACCCGCCAGCGGTCGGCGAACACCGGCATGGTCTTCGCCCAGTTGGTCCACCCGGAAACCCCGGGACCCGACCCATGCAGCAGGAACAGCGCATCGCCCTGGCCCGCCTCGTGGTAGTTGGTCTGGTGCCCCGCTGCGAGCAGGGTCTTGCCTATGCCTTCCATAACCGTCTCCGCGCACTTGAATACAGATACGTATGTGTACGTTAGCGAGGCAAAAGACCTGCGTCAACATGTCTCATTCGGATCGCATCCCGCGCAAGATGCTCGGTCGTCATCCGCTTAACGCCAAGCATACCCGCTCCAGCTTCAGCCTGGCGAACGCAACTGCACGACCAAAGGCAAGGAGCCCATCCGCAAACATACAATACTGTATTTCAGCTCTTGCAGAACAAGGTGGCTTTGGGAACCAGGATCTGCCGCAACCTGTCGAGGCCACCCTGCTCATCGCCCCCGATCGAGCGATCCCTCTGGCACACGACCAGCATCTTCCCCCATGGCTGTGGCGACATAGCCACCGGAGGCGGACAGGGCCCTTTTGGATGGCAATAACGGAAGTCGAACGCGATCGGGTGGGCAAAAGTGGCGAAAAGCCGTCCCTATTCCAGCCATACGGTCAATCGGTTAGGCTTGTACGCCGCGCTCCAAAACCCACGACCGCACGAAGAAAGACGACCATGTCCGCACGCCACCCCCTCACCCGCGAAGATTGGATCCGTGCGTCCCAGCGCATGCTGGTCAAGGGCGGCATCGACTCGGTCCGCGTCGACACCCTGGCGAAGGAGCTGGACATCACCCGCGGCAGCTTCTACTACCACTTCAAGAGTCGCGGCGAACTGCTCGAAAGCATCCTCGGCGACTGGCGCGCCCGGGCGACCGAGAGCGTCATCCAGCAGTTGCGCAATACCCGCAACAGCCCGCGGGAGCAGCTCGAGCAACTGCTCGAACTGCCCCTGCACGGCAATACCGCACGCGAGGCGGCTGCCACCGAAATCGGCATCCGCGGCTGGGCCCGTCGCGACCCGCAGGCGCGTCAGGCCATCGACGAGGTCGACAGCCACCGGCTGAGTTATATCGAAGGCCTGCTGATGCAACTCGGCTGCAACGAAACCGAAGCCCGCGACCGCGCCTGGCTGATCTACGCCTACCAGCAGAGCCTGTCGCAGGTGCAGGCCGGCGCCGATCCCGAGGAAAAGGCGCAACGCAGCGCCAGGCTTCTCGACATTCTGCTGCCTCCGGAGCAGGAAAAGGGCGGAGCCTGACCGCCCCACTCTTTCCGGCAGGACTTGTCTTGGTCGGCAACCGCATGAGCTTTTCCCCAATCCCCCGACCGGCCCGGGACGTTGGAGCGCACCCGGCGTTTTCCCCGGTCGTCGCCAAGACCCGGATTTTCCTGATCTTTTTTATGAGCAAGAGGGTTGACACCCAAATCGATGGCGATAATAATGCGCGCCACTTGGCTACATAGCTCAGTCGGTTAGAGCGCAGCATTCATAATGCTGATGTCCCAGGTTCAAGTCCCGGTGTAGCCACCAAAACCCTGTTTCTAGCTGTCTCTAACAGTCTACGAAACGCCCCAAGAAGCCCGCCCCGTGCGGGCTTTCTTGTTTCTGCGTACCCCCATTTGCCCCGTGCAGCGCTGCTCGTCTTGTATGCCGGTGTGTATCCCTGCGGAAAAGTTGAAGCGGAGAGGTACAGCCCTATGAAGCCTTCCGCGAGCCGATCACGAAATTATTCCCTGCCGGCCCCCTAGCAGCGCTGACCGAACGTCCCGATGCGATGCCCGGAAAACGGCCAGGCGCATTGGCAAGATGCGGTAAGATGCCCCCGAAAGCCGCAGACAATACGCCGCATCCCGACGGATGCATGTCCGGCCCCTCACCGGGCACGGAGCGCCTTTACATTCCATACGCTACAAGCCTGGCTCCCTCGACAGCGGAGCGCAGCGCGGCAGGATGAGTCGATGAACAAGCGAAACAGACTGGAAGGCTTCAGCGCCCGCGAAGACGAACTGGAAGATTTCGATCTGGAAATGGCCCCGCCCCGCTCCGCCGGGCAACCCCGCCGCAGGAACGGCAGCCTGGTGCTGCAGATCGCCGTCGGTGTCTGGCTCGGCGGCCTGGCGCTGATGCTCACCTGGTATGGCCTGTCGCTGGTGCTGCCGGCAGCCTCGGACCTGCAGATGCAGATACAGCTGCGCTGAGGCCCGGGCAAGCCGGCGCTTTGCCGCCAGCACCACAGCCCCCGGCGCAGGACGCCTCAGACAGCGGCAGCCCGACTCGCCGTCACCACCCGGTGCCGGCCGAAGGTACGCAGGTCGCGGAGAAAGTTGTCCCGCCAGGCGTTCAGGTCGGCGGCGCGCAGCGCCCGCATCATGTCCTCGTAACGCTCCTTGCGCTCCTCCAGCGGCATGCGCAGGGCGCGGTCCATGGCCTCGGCCATGCCCAAGCCGTCGTAGGGATTGACGATCAGCGCCGCAGTCAGCTCGCGGGCCGCGCCGGAGAAGCGCGACAGCACCAGCACGCCCGGATCGGCCGGATTCTGCGCAGCGACGTACTCCTTGGCCACCAGGTTCATGCCGTCGCGCAGCGGAGTCACCAGACCGACATTGGCGGTGCGGAACAGCCCCATCAGGGTGCGCCGGTCGAGACTCTTGTTGAGATAGTGCAGCGGCATCCAGTCGAGGTCGGCCAGACGCCCGTTGACGTGTCCGGCCACGGTTTCCAGCTGCTTGCGGATGGCCTGGTAGGTCTTCACGTCCGAACGCGAAGTCGGCGCGATCTGGATGAACTCCACGTTGCGCCGATGCTCGGGGAAGTGCTCCAGGAACTGCTCGTAGGCCAGAAAGCGCTCGACCAGCCCCTTGGAGTAGTCCAACCGGTCGACGCTGATGAGGGTCTTGCGCAGCTTGCCCTCCATGGTCCGCCCGATCATGGGCCGGCGGCCCCGGTAGGAGTCGGCCAGGCGGCGGATCTCGTCGGGCATCACACCGATGGGATAGACACCGGCACGGAAGTTCTGCCCGCAGGCGCTCAGGCTGCCGTCGGCCTCGACCACGCCACCGAGTTCGCGGCTGACGTAATCCTGGAAGGCCAACCGGTCGGTTTCGGTCTGGAAACCGATCAGATCGTAGTGGCAGAAGGTCCGGAACAGGCTTTCGTGCGGCGGGATGGCCGTGAGGACTTCCGAAGTCGGAAAAGGAATGTGCAAAAAGAAGCCGATGCGGTTGCCGATGCCGAGCTCACGGCAGGCGGCGGCGAAGGGAATCAGGTGGTAATCGTGGACCCAGATGATGTCGTCGGGTCGCAGCAGGGGTTTGAGCTTTTCCGCCAGCATGGCGTTGACCCGCCGGTAACCCTCGTATTCCTCGCGGCTGTAGCGCGACAGATCGATGCGGTAGTGGAAGATCGGCCAGAGCGTGGCATTGGAAAAGCCGCGGTAGTACTGGTCGTAGTCGGCCTTGCTGAGACCCAGGGTGACATAGGTGATATTGCCGATGGTCTCGCAGGCCGTTTCCGGCCGCTTGCTGACCTCGCCACTCCAGCCGAACCAGATGCCGCCATTCTGCTTCAAGGCATCGTACACCCCCACGGCCAACCCTCCCGCAGCGACCTTGCCTTCGCGGATGGGAGCGACCCGATTGGAAACCACGACTAGACGGTTCATGGGTAAACCTCCGGTTTGAGAGGCCGGACCAGTTCGTCCAGCCAGTTTTCCACTGCGGTGACGGAGTCCAGCCGCTGCTGCGCGGCCGTCTCGCCCGGCCCCACCTTGAACGAATGCCCTCCCAAGGCGTTGACCGCCTGGAAACCGGCCTCGTCGGTGAGGTCGTCGCCAACGAATACCGGCACCCGGCCGCGGAACGGCGACTCGCGCATGAATTCGCGGATCACCTCGCCCTTGCTGGCGCCGCGGGGCTTGAGCTCGAACACGCACTTGCCGGGCTGCAGGGTCAGCAGCCCGGCATACCGGCTGGCGAAGTCCTCGGCCAGGGCGCGGGCGGTTTCTTCCAGCGCGGGGGCCAGGCGGAAATGCAGAGCGAACGCCAGGCCCTTGTTTTCCAGGTGCAGGCCGGGGTGCCGGGCACAGGCCTGCACCAGTTCGCCCTCGACCTGATGCAAGGCCTGCAGATCCAGGTCCAGCTGCCGCAGCCGCCCGTCGGCAGCGCGGCGCTCGGCGCCATGCACGCCGGCGGCCGGCAAGCGCAACGGCTCGAACAGGCGGTCGAGGTCCTGCAGACGGCGCCCGGAAATCACCGCGACCGGCACGCCGCCGGCCTGAAGCCGGTCGAGGGCGGCAAGGGTAATGGCGGGAATGAATACCAGCTCGGGACGGGGCTGTATTTCGGCAAGCGTTCCGTCCACATCGAAGAAGAAGGCGCAGTTCTGCAGGCCCAGCGCGCTGCGGGGGTATTGATTGTTCATGTCGATTGGGACCGCCAATCGACGGCGTAGGTTCGCTTCGCCTGGATCAATGGCAGCTGCGGCAACCTGTCGATGCCGGCCGGCGGCCTGGCTGAATCATCCGTCATGGCGCAGGTCACACCCTGCAAGAACGCAGCCCCGGCAGGAGGTTCCCATGAAACATCGCAAACCCAGGTGCAGGAAATCGACGACCTCGAGGATCGCATGGGCTCGCTGGAGCCGCTGGATTTCAGCAGCCGGCGGGACGAGCGCCAAGGCCGTATCGGCGATAGACGGCCGGCCGAGGAGCTGCGCGAGGAATTCCCCCGGAGCGGGTACGCGAAGCCGGCATGACCGGCGGCGAGATACCCGGCGGCGGATCGACCATGGACGATGCGGATCCGGAGATCCTGATCCCGGAAGATGGCGCCCGCTCACCGAGCGAGCGCGGCCACGGCATTCCGACAGACAGGGACCTGAGCATCGTCTCCGCCGATCAGATCGGTGCGGGCGGTGGCCTGGACGAAGCCGAGGAGGCTCGGGTCTTCCCCCTCGATGGTCAGCCTTGGGAAGGGCGTGCGGCCACATCCACCGAGGAGGAGAACGAGGAAGTGCTTTCCGACGAGGAGCTCAAGGCCCCGAGCCGCTTCACTCGTCGCGCGACCGGGAGCCCTGAGCGGTTAATCGAGCAGGGTGCAAACCATCACCAGGGCGTCTTCGCGTCCGCCGGCGACCGGGTAGTAATCGCGACGCCGGCCAACCTCGTTGAAGCCGTAGCGCTCGTAGAGCCGGTAGGCGGCGCCGTTGCTGGCCCGCACCTCGAGGAAGCATTCCATCGCGCGGCGCTCCCGCGCGCGCACCATCAGGTGCTCCAGCAACTGCAAGCCGAGCCCGCGGCCCTGGTTCTGCGGCTTGACGGTGATGTTCAGCAGGTGCGCCTCGTCGAGGATCACCTGAATCACGCCATGGCCGACCTGCTGGCTGCCCTCGAACATCAGCCAGCACTCGTAGGACTTCAGCGCATCCTGGAAGATGCCGCGGGTCCAGGGATGGCTGAAGGCGGCGAACTCGATCTTCAGCACGGCATCCAGATCCGCCTCGGTCATCGGGCGGAAGCTTATTGCATCATTCATTCACGGGTATCCAGCGCACACGTACACGGCGCATGGCGCGCCACAGCTCGGCCTTGCGGGCCGGCTCCTCCATCAGGGTTTCCAGCCCGGGCAGTGCCCAGACCGGCGGCAGGCCACCGATCTGCAGCTCGCGATTGAAGGCATCGGCCTCGACCGCGGCGGCGAAGCGCAGCGCCGGCAGACCGAGCAGCCACAGGCAGGCGCAATCGCCCTCCTCCTCCAGCCGCGCGGTGACGAAGGTCTGCACGAACTCACGCGCCGCCTGCGGTCCCTGGTCCAGGTTACCGCCCCGCAGCAACGGCCAACGCACCGGCTCGCCGAGCGGGCGCGGGCTGTCCGCCAGCCCGGCGGCGCGCAGCAGATCGCGGAGCAGCAGGTAGGCCGGGTCGCGGCTCTGGAAGGGTTCGCCGGTGGGCAATTCGACCAGCAGGGCACAACGCCCGGCGCGCAGCAACTGCAGGGCAAAGCGCGGCGGCGGCAACGGCGTAGCCTTGGGCGGGGCCGTCTCGATCGCCTGCTCGCGAGCCGCGGGCGTTTCGCCACGGGCGGCGGGACGCGGCACTTCGAGCCTCGCCCGCTCGACCGGCCGTGGCCGCGGTGGCGCTTCGGGCACGACCTTGAGCTCTACGCCCGGACGCTGCGGAGCGGGCGACGCAGGCGGCTCGAGGGGTTCGAGCAACTCCGGGCGCGATGGCGCGGCGAACGGCAGCGCCACCCGCGGCAGCCAGCTGACCACCTGCATGGCGCCGAGGTAGGCGCGGCGGCGGGCCTCGTCGATCAAACGTCGGCCGCCTGCGGGTGGGCCTTGGGCACGCCGGCCTGCATCAGGTTCAGCGCATTGATGTAGGCCTTGGCCGAGGCCACCAAGATGTCGATGTCGGCGCCGTTGCCGTTGACGATGCGCCCGCCCTTCTCCAGACGCACCGTGACCTCGCCCTGGGAGTCGGTGCCCTCGGTGATGGCATTGACCGAGTAGAGCTGCAGGCTGGCCTGGGACGCGGCGAGCGACTCGATGGCCTTGAAGATCGCATCCACAGGGCCGGCGCCTTCGGCGGTCGCCTCCTGCTCGCGGCCGCCGACGGCGAGCAGCAGGTGCGCCCGCGGCACCGCGCCACTCTTCGAGACGACCTCCAGGGAATGCAGCCGGTAGTGTTCCGGCGCCTCGTCGTCCTGGGCTTCGGAGACCAGCGCCTGCAGATCCTCGTCGAAGATCTCGTGCTTCTTGTCGGCCAGCGCCTTGAAGCGGGCGAAGGCCGCATTCAATGCAGCATCGTCAGCGAGCTGGATACCCAGTTCTTCCAGGCGGGTGCGGAAGGCGTTGCGTCCGGAGTGCTTGCCCAGCACCATCTTGTTGGTGTGCCAGCCGACCGACTGCGCCGACATGATCTCGTAGGTTTCGCGGTGCTTGAGCACGCCGTCCTGGTGGATGCCCGACTCGTGGGCGAAGGCGTTGGCGCCGACGATGGCCTTGTTCGGCTGCACCGGGAAGCCGGTGATGCCCGAAACCAGCCGCGAGGCGGCGAGGATGTGCGGGGTATCGATGTTGGTGTGCACGCCGAGCAGGTCGTGACGGGTCTTGATCGCCATGACGATCTCTTCCAGCGCGGCATTGCCGGCGCGCTCGCCGAGGCCGTTGATGGTGCACTCCACCTGGCGCGCTCCGGCCACCACTGCGGCCAGCGAGTTGGCCACGGCCAGGCCCAGATCGTTGTGGCAATGCACCGAGAAAACAGCCTGGTCGGCGTTGGGAATGCGCGCGAGCAGTTGGCCGATCATCTCGCCGTACTGATGCGGAATGGCGTAGCCGACGGTGTCCGGAATGTTGATAGTGCGCGCGCCGGCGGCGATCGCCGCCTCGATGATCCGGCAGAGGAAGTCGATTTCCGAACGGCCGGCGTCCTCGCAGGAGAACTCCACGTCGGCACACAGGCTGCGCGCCTTCTTCACCGCCCGCACGGCCTGCTCGACCACCTGGTCGGGCTGCATGCGCAGCTTGTACTGCATGTGGATCGGACTGGTGGCGATGAAGGTGTGGATACGTCCCGAATTGGCATTTTTCAGCGCTTCGGCGGCACGCTCGATATCGGCGTCCACGGCACGCGCCAGACTGCATACAGTGCTGTCCTTGATGCTCTCGGCGATGGCCTTGACCGCCTCGAAGTCGCCCGGACTGGCAATGGCGAAGCCCGCCTCGATCACGTCCACCTTGAGCCGCTCCAGTGCCTTGGCGATGCGCAGCTTCTCGTCCTTGGTCATGGAGGCGCCGGGACTCTGTTCGCCGTCGCGCAGGGTGGTGTCGAAGATGATGACGCGGTCTTTGCTGCTCATTCACGGGATCCTCAAGGCCTCGTCAGATGTGGCGAGGGTCGGGCTTGTTCGATGCTTGCCGGAAGGCAAGCCCATAGCGAAATTGTGGCCGGAAACAGGGCAGGCGGAAAGCTGTCGGGAGCCAATCCGGAAGGTCCTCCAACGACCGCTTGCCCCGGAAACGCCGAAAGGCTGCAGTGGCGGCCCTTCGTCCATTTTCTGCGAGTTATTTCTTTTCCTTCTCTAGGGCGATCTTCGGCGCCCACTGCAGCCACTCCTCGTTCGCCTCACCGAACAGCGGGAAGGTCTGCCCAGGGGCCGCCGGCTTGCCCATCTGCTCGCCCTCCGGGGTGGCGAAGGCAATACCGCCCTCGAGCAGGGTTTCCAACGACTCGGTGCGCACCTGCGCACCCTTGAGCAGACCGAAGTCGAAGCCGAAGCCGCTGGTGTTCCAGAAGCGGCTGCCGCTGCGTACCAGCGGCGCGTAGCGCGGCTCGATGAGGATGCCGATCAGCACCCGGTCGGCGTTCGGCCGAGCTCGAATCCGGTGACCTTGCCCACCGTCACCTCTCGATAGGTGACCGGCACGCCCGCTTTGAGCGAACCGCGTCGTGGCGTACTGAGCACCAAGCGGAGTCCGGTTTCTGGCTGGGACGAATCCTCCGCTGGCGGTGGCACGGCGGCGAAGCTCGTCTGCCGGGAAGAGTTACCCGAATCCGGCCGCACTTCGATATAGGGGCCGCTGACCAGGGTGTCCAGGTTGGCGGTGCGCATCAGGCCGAGTTCGGGCCTGACCACCCAGAACAGGCTGCCAGAGCGGGCAATGCGCTCGGCAGCCTGGGTGATCCGGGCGTGGAGGCGCACCGACTGCAGGTCTTCACTCAACCCGACCCGCTCCACTTTGCCGACGTCCAATCCCTTATAGCGGATCGGCGTTCCCGGCTTCAGTCCGTCGCCGCTGTCCACGCGGATTTGCAACTCCAACCCTGCCTGCAGGGCGCTCTCGCGGTCGGCATGCAAAGCATAACGTGGAATCCGCCGGGCGCTGGCAGGCGCCTGGGGATCAGGCGTTTCAAAGGCAATCCCGCCGGCCAGCAGGCTCTGCAAGGACTCGCTCTTCACCTCGATCCCCGACAGGCCGCCAGTCAGGGTGATGCCGCTGGCATTCCAGAAGCGCGTCGAGCCGTTCACCAGGCTGGCGTACTCCGGCTCGATGTGCACCCCCAGCAGTACACGGCGACGGTTGCGGGAGAGTTGGTAACTCTGCACGGAGCCGACCTTGATCTGCCGGTAGAGTACCGGGCTGCCGATATCCAGCGAGCCTAAGGTATCGCTGGTCAGCACCAGATGCAGACCGGGGGCGCCAAGATCCAGCGGAGGCGCCTTGGGCCGGGCGACAAACTCGCGCTTGAGCGCAGCGCCCTTCTCGCCCGGACGCATACCGATGTAGTTGCCCTTCACCAGCGCCTCGAGGCCGGTGACGCCGCCTAGGGAGATCGAGGGCTTGACCACCCAGAAGTCGGTTCCCTCGACCAGAAAGTCTTCGGCCAATGGGTCCAGGGTCAGCTCGGCCTTGGCACTGGACAGGCCGGGCTCGATCTTCAACGTCTTCAGGGTGCCGACCTGGACGCCCTTGTACACCACTGGAGTGCGGCCGGCCTGCAGCCCTTCGAAATCGCGCAACTCAAGCATGACCTTGATACCGGTCTGGGCAGCATCGAAACTGTCGTAGAGACGAAACGGCAAGCGAGGATCGGTGGGCGGACTATCCTGGCGATTCTCCGGCGTGGCGAAGGCGATACCGCCGGCCACGATGCTGGCCAAGGACTCGGTACGGAACTTGACGCCACCGAGTCCGGCATCGACCGTGATACCGCTGGCATTCCAGAAACGCGTGTGCTTGCGCACCAGATGCGCATAGGCCGGCTCGACAAAGATCTTGATCTCCACCGTGCTCAGATCCTCGGCCAGCTGATAGCTTTTTACCCGGCCAACCTGGATCTGCTTGTAGAAGACCGGACTGTCTCGATTCAGCGAGCCCAGCCGCTCAGCCTTCAGCGTGATATGCAATCCCGGTGTACTGTCCGGCAACGGCGGCTCTTCGGAAAGGGCGGTGAACTTCTTGCTCGGCTCCCCATCCCCCGGGCTGACCGCGATGTAGTTGCCTGATACTAGGGTCTCCAAACCGGTGATACCGGCCAAGGTAACCCGCGGTCTGACCAGCCAGAAACGTGTATTGCTGCGCAGGTAGGAATCGACCTCCTTGTTCATTTCCAGCGTAGCGATGACCCCCTGTTCGAGCCCTCGTCATCCAGGGTGAGCCCCACGACCTTGCCTACCGGCATTCCTTTGTAGATCACTTCGGTCTTATTGACCTGAATGCCCTCACCGCTGGCGAAACGAACCTGGACCTCGATACCCGCCTGGCTATAAGTACGCCAAGCCAGCCAGGCGCCGATCAGCAAGGCGATCAGCGGCAGCACCCAGATCGCTGACCAGGTGGAGGCCGGACGGGTTCTGGCCTCAGGCAGATCACTCACGGTCATCGTCGGACTCCGTATTGTCCCAAATCAGGCGTGGATCAAAGGTAACGGCTGCCAACATGGTCAGAATGACTACAGTGGCGAAGGCGACGGCTCCCAGATTCGGCTCGACCCTGGCCAAGGTGCCGAAATTAACCACGGCCACTAGAATGGCGATGACGAAGATATCCAGCATCGACCAACGACCAATCCATTCGATAAAACGGAACATGATGATTCGCTGACGGGCAGAGAGCGGCTGGTGACGCTGCACGGAAATCAGTAAAAGGGCAATGCCGACCAATTTGAAGGTAGGCACTAGGATACTCGCCACGAACACCACCAACGCGACGGGCAGAGAGCCCATATGTACCAAAGCAATCACCCCGGACATGATGGTATCCGGCTCTCCTTTGCCAAAGGAGCTGACAGTCATGATGGGCAACAGATTGGCTGGTATGTATAAGATGGCGGCGGTAATCAGCAATGCCCAAGTGCGCCCCAGACTGTTCGGGTGCCGTGCATGTACTCGCGCACCACAGCGAATGCATTGCTGCCCATCCGACTCTTGTACATGACGGTTGAGCTGATGACACTCCGGACAGACCAAGATACCCGCATCAATGGCTTGCATATACCCTCCCTCGAGAAAGGGCTTCCCAAATTTGATGCGGTGACATGGTGATCTCAAGCCAGACTTGTACCAGCAGCAGACAGACAAAGCAGACCAATCCTGCCCCAACAGCCAGATCGGCAAGAGAAATTAGCTTGACGATCGAAACCAAGATACCCATGAAATAGACTTCTAACATTCCCCATTCGCGTAGATGGTGATAGATACGATATAGCAGCAAGCCATATGCGCGTCCCACATCCCAGCGAATACTCAACAAGACAGCTAACTGGCAAAACAGCTTGAGCAGTGGAATACCCATACTGCAGAGAAAGACGACCCCGCTTATCCCCTGCAAGCCACTTTCATAAAGCGCGACAACAGCGCTCCAGACCGTGTCCTGAGTCGTCTGGCCCAAAAGGCGCAGCTGCAAGAGCGGCAAAAAGTTGGCCGGCACATAAAGCAGCAAAGCGGCAATGACCAGCGCCAAGCTACGTCCCAGCATATGAGGCCGCCGGCTGAACAACTCGAAGCCGCAGCGAGGACATTCAGCACGCTCGCCCAGCGAGAGTTTGGGCTTGAGCATCAGCAAGTCGCACTCATGGCAGGCGACTAGCTTATCCAAGGGAAGCTCCGTTAAATCATGAGATTGAGACGAATCATGCATGGCAAATGCCCAAATGAAACAGCCGCCCATTCTAAACGCGCGCAAAAATTCCGTAGAGTACTTGCAAGGCCAAAACAAAAACCCCCGAGCCGTCTGTTGCGGCTCGGGGGTTCGGGATAGGCGCTTGACGATGACCTACTCTCGCATGGGGAAACCCCACACTACCATCGGCGATGCGTCGTTTCACTGCTGAGTTCGGGATGGGATCAGGTGGTTCCAACGCTCTATGGTCGTCAAGCAATTCGGTGGGGACGTCGCGGTCAGGCGCCATCCCGTATCAGGCATGTGATACTGCAGTCTCGGTGGCTTTGCGGTTCAGCCAAATTTTCGGCTCAGTCGGCTTCGACCTCACCCCTGCACCGCCCTGTCGGGGGCCAGATTGTTTGGGTGTTATATGGTCAAGCCTCACGGGCAATTAGTATGGGTTAGCTCAACGCCTCACAACGCTTACACACCCCACCTATCAACGTCGTAGTCTTCGACGGCCCTTCAGGGAGCTCGAGGCTCCAGTGAGATCTCATCTTGAGGCAAGTTTCCCGCTTAGATGCTTTCAGCGGTTATCTTTTCCGAACATAGCTACCCGGCAGTGCCACTGGCGTGACAACCGGAACACCAGAGGTTCGTCCAACCCGGTCCTCTCGTACTAAGGTCAGCCCCTCTCAAATCTCAAACGTCCACGGCAGATAGGGACCGAACTGTCTCACGACGTTCTAAACCCAGCTCGCGTACCACTTTAAATGGCGAACAGCCATACCCTTGGGACCGGCTTCAGCCCCAGGATGTGATGAGCCGACATCGAGGTGCCAAACACCGCCGTCGATATGAACTCTTGGGCGGTATCAGCCTGTTATCCCCGGAGTACCTTTTATCCGTTGAGCGATGGCCCTTCCATACAGAACCACCGGATCACTAAGACCTACTTTCGTACCTGCTCGACGTGTCTGTCTCGCAGTCAAGCGCGCTTTTGCCTTTATACTCTGCGACCGATTTCCGACCGGTCTGAGCGCACCTTCGTACTCCTCCGTTACTCTTTGGGAGGAGACCGCCCCAGTCAAACTGCCCACCATACACTGTCCTCGATCCGGATAACGGACCAGAGTTAGAACCTCAAGCATGCCAGGGTGGTATTTCAAGGATGGCTCCATGGGAACTGGCGTCCCCACTTCAAAGCCTCCCACCTATCCTACACAAGCAGGCTCAAAGTCCAGTGCAAAGCTACAGTAAAGGTTCACGGGGTCTTTCCGTCTAGCCGCGGATACACTGCATCTTCACAGCGATTTCAATTTCACTGAGTCTCGGGTGGAGACAGCGCCGCCATCGTTACGCCATTCGTGCAGGTCGGAACTTACCCGACAAGGAATTTCGCTACCTTAGGACCGTTATAGTTACGGCCGCCGTTTACCGGGGCTTCGATCAAGAGCTTCGCTTGCGCTAACCCCATCAATTAACCTTCCGGCACCGGGCAGGCGTCACACCCTATACGTCCACTTTCGTGTTTGCAGAGTGCTGTGTTTTTAATAAACAGTCGCAGCGGCCTGGTATCTTCGACCGGCATGGGCTTACGGAGTAAATCCATCACCCTCACCGGCGCACCTTCTCCCGAAGTTACGGTGCCATTTTGCCTAGTTCCTTCACCCGAGTTCTCTCAAGCGCCTTGGTATTCTCTACCCGACCACCTGTGTCGGTTTGGGGTACGGTTCCTAGTTACCTGAAGCTTAGAGGCTTTTCCTGGAAGCAGGGCATCAACCACTTCGCCTTCGTAAAAGAAGGCTCGTCATCAGCTCTCGGCCTTGAACACCCGGATTTGCCTAAGTGTTCGGCCTACCACCTTAAACTTGGACAACCAACGCCAAGCTGGCCTAGCCTTCTCCGTCCCCCATCGCAGTAACTAGAAGTACGGGAATATTAACCCGTTTCCCATCGACTACGCTCTTCAGCCTCGCCTTAGGGACCGACTCACCCTGCGTCGATTAACGTTGCGCAGGAACCCTTGGTCTTTCGGCGTGGATGTTTTTCACACCCATTGTCGTTACTCATGTCAGCATTCGCACTTCTGATACCTCCAGCAAGCCTCTCGACTCACCTTCACAGGCTTACAGAACGCTCCTCTACCGCGCATCTTGCGATGCACCCGTAGCTTCGGTGCCTGGTTTGAGCCCCGTTACATCTTCCGCGCAGGCCGACTCGACTAGTGAGCTATTACGCTTTCTTTAAAGGGTGGCTGCTTCTAAGCCAACCTCCTAGCTGTCTAAGCCTTCCCACATCGTTTCCCACTTAACCAGGACTTTGGGACCTTAGCTGACGGTCTGGGTTGTTTCCCTTTTCACGACGGACGTTAGCACCCGCCGTGTGTCTCCCGTGCTGACACTTGCCGGTATTCGGAGTTTGCATCGGTTTGGTAAGTCGGGATGACCCCCTAGCCGAAACAGTGCTCTACCCCCAGCAGTGATACACGAGGCGCTACCTAAATAGCTTTCGAGGAGAACCAGCTATCTCCGAGCTTGATTAGCCTTTCACTCCGATCCACAAGTCATCCGCTACCTTTTCAACGGGAGTCGGTTCGGTCCTCCAGTCAGTGTTACCTAACCTTCAACCTGCTCATGGATAGATCGCCCGGTTTCGGGTCTATACCCAGCGACTAAACGCCCTATTAAGACTCGCTTTCGCTACGCCTCCCCTAAACGGTTAAGCTTGCCACTGAATATAAGTCGCTGACCCATTATACAAAAGGTACGCAGTCACCCAACAAAGTGGGCTCCCACTGCTTGTACGCATACGGTTTCAGGTTCTATTTCACTCCCCTCTCCGGGGTTCTTTTCGCCTTTCCCTCACGGTACTGGTTCACTATCGGTCAGTCAGGAGTATTTAGCCTTGGAGGATGGTCCCCCCATGTTCAGACAACGTTTCACGTGCGCCGTCCTACTCGATTTCACGCGCCGGATCCTTTCGTATACGGGGCTATCACCCACTACGGCGGCCCTTTCCAGAGCCTTCTACTAGAATCCAGCCCGCTTAAGGGCTAGTCCCCGTTCGCTCGCCACTACTAAGGGAATCTCGGTTGATTTCTGTTCCTCAGGGTACTTAGATGTTTCAGTTCCCCTGGTTCGCCTCTTGCCCCTATGGATTCAGGACAAGATACCCAGCTTGTGCTGGGTGGGTTCCCCCATTCAGAGATCTCCGGATCACAGTCTGTTTGCCGACTCCCCGAAGCTTATCGCAGGCTACCACGTCTTTCATCGCCTCTGACTGCCAAGGCATCCACCGTATGCGCTTCTTCACTTGACCATATAACCCCAAGCAATCTGCTTCTCAGCAGGCTCGAGCGGTTCGTGAAGACGACATTCGCCGAAAATTCGCGCTTGAACTCGCAAATTTACCTTGACCCGATCGACTGCAGTGAAACAATCGATCAGTCTACTTCTATCACATACCCGAATTTTTAAAGAACGTTCTGGCGCAAAGTCCAGAAATCAATGTTCACCGACCGAGATCCGGAAACATTCATTTCTGCGCTTTAGCGATATGGAGTGGTTGGTGGAGCCAAGGAGGATCGAACTCCTGACCTCCTGCGTGCAAAGCAGGCGCTCTCCCAGCTGAGCTATGGCCCCTCTACCCTCTCCCGAGGGCGAACCGGCCACGCCCCTTGACAATTGGTGGGTCTGGGCAGATTCGAACTGCCGACCTCACCCTTATCAGGGGTGCGCTCTAACCAACTGAGCTACAGACCCAATCGTCTCACTCTCGGGTCTAGACCCAATCGCTTTTTTGCCAGTGAATCAAGCAATTCGTGTGGGTGCTTATGAAAAGCTGGGATCTTCGATTAAGGAGGTGATCCAGCCGCAGGTTCCCCTACGGCTACCTTGTTACGACTTCACCCCAGTCATGAATCACTCCGTGGTAACCGTCCCCCGAAGGTTAGACTAGCTACTTCTGGAGCAACCCACTCCCATGGTGTGACGGGCGGTGTGTACAAGGCCCGGGAACGTATTCACCGCGACATTCTGATTCGCGATTACTAGCGATTCCGACTTCACGCAGTCGAGTTGCAGACTGCGATCCGGACTACGATCGGTTTTCTGGGATTAGCTCCGCCTCGCGGCTTGGCAACCCTCTGTACCGACCATTGTAGCACGTGTGTAGCCCTGGCCGTAAGGGCCATGATGACTTGACGTCATCCCCACCTTCCTCCGGTTTGTCACCGGCAGTCTCCTTAGAGTGCCCACCCGAGGTGCTGGTAACTAAGGACAAGGGTTGCGCTCGTTACGGGACTTAACCCAACATCTCACGACACGAGCTGACGACAGCCATGCAGCACCTGTCTCTGCGCTCCCGAAGGCACCAAGGTATCTCTACCAAGTTCGCAGGATGTCAAGGCCAGGTAAGGTTCTTCGCGTTGCTTCGAATTAAACCACATGCTCCACCGCTTGTGCGGGCCCCCGTCAATTCATTTGAGTTTTAACCTTGCGGCCGTACTCCCCAGGCGGTCGACTTAATGCGTTAGCTGCGCCACTAAGCTCTCAAGGAGCCCAACGGCTAGTCGACATCGTTTACGGCGTGGACTACCAGGGTATCTAATCCTGTTTGCTCCCCACGCTTTCGCACCTCAGTGTCAGTATCAGTCCAGGTGGTCGCCTTCGCCACTGGTGTTCCTTCCTATATCTACGCATTTCACCGCTACACAGGAAATTCCACCACCCTCTACCGTACTCTAGCCCAGTAGTTTTGGATGCAGTTCCCAGGTTGAGCCCGGGGCTTTCACATCCAACTTGCTGAACCACCTACGCGCGCTTTACGCCCAGTAATTCCGATTAACGCTTGCACCCTTCGTATTACCGCGGCTGCTGGCACGAAGTTAGCCGGTGCTTATTCTGTCGGTAACGTCAAAACTGCAAGGTATTAGCCTACAGCCCTTCCTCCCGACTTAAAGTGCTTTACAATCCGAAGACCTTCTTCACACACGCGGCATGGCTGGATCAGGCTTTCGCCCATTGTCCAATATTCCCCACTGCTGCCTCCCGTAGGAGTCTGGACCGTGTCTCAGTTCCAGTGTGACTGATCATCCTCTCAGACCAGTTACGGATCGTCGCCTTGGTGGGCCATTACCCCACCAACTAGCTAATCCGACCTAGGCTCATCTGTTAGCGCGAGGTCCGAAGAGCCCCCGCTTTCTCCCGTAGGACGTATGCGGTATTAGCGCGAGTTTCCCCGCGTTATCCCCCACTAACAGGCAGATTCCTAGGCATTACTCACCCGTCCGCCGCTCGCCGGCAACCCGAAGGTCCCGCTGCCGCTCGACTTGCATGTGTTAGGCCTGCCGCCAGCGTTCAATCTGAGCCATGATCAAACTCTTCAGTTCAAATCTGCAGGATCCGAAGATCCGATTTTCGGCTCAGCAATCGCAAATAAACTCACGAATTCACGAGTCACTTGTGTTGCTGACAATCTTTCGATCACCAGTCTTACCCACAAGCACCCACACGAATTGCTTGATTCAACTTGTTAAAGAGCGTTTCGCTTGAGCTTTCGTCTCAACCGAGGCCGCGCATTCTACAGCAGCCTTTCGTCCTGTCAAGCGCCTTGCCGAATCGTCTTGCTTTGTCGGCACCGCCTGCCTTGCCTGCCCGACACCCTTTAGCCAACCCCTTGATTTTCAAGGAATTCCGCAGCAGCTGCCCGGCAAGTGGGGCGCATTATAGGGCACCGCCCGCGAGAGTCAACACCTAATTGCCCCTCCCACAAAGCCCGATAACAAGCACGCCTACCCCCGCCATCTGAAGAGCGTCGCTCTCTCAACCCACTCGTCTCCGACGCCACCATTGCAACAGATACTGCGCGGGTCCAGAAGCTGCATAGACAAGAAAAATCAATAACAAAATTCGCGGCGGATCACTGAATACCACAGCGAAGAGTAGTACCACCACCAGAATGGCGACAAAGGAACCCGCCCCTTGAGGTCCAGATCTTTAAAACTGTAGTACTTGATATTGCTGACCATCAGCATGCCTGCCCCAGCAACCAGCAGAGCCACTACGGAAGCAATATTTGACCCCTGAATACCGAAATCACTAAAAGCCCAGACAGTACCAGCGACCACCCCCGCTGCCGCCGGGCTGGCCAGCCCAATGAAGAAGCGCTTGTCAGCCTTACCAATTTGCGTATTGAAACGCGCCAGGCGCAAAGCTGCACCAGCTACATAAACAAACGCAACCATCCAGCCGACCTTCCCCATACTACTTAGCGCCCACTCGAAGGCAAGAATCGCAGGAGCTAGCCCAAAGGCCACCATGTCGGAAAGTGAATCATACTCGGCACCGAACGCACTTTGAGTATTAGTCAGGCGGGCCACACGCCCATCCAAGCTATCTAACACCATCGCCACGAAAACTGTGGCTGCAGCTACATATAGATTTCCATTAATCGCACTCACAATGGAGTAGAAGCCAGCAAAAAGATTGGCCGTAGTAAATAGATTAGGTAGCAAATAAATACCACGGTGCCTGACCTTACGCCCCTCTGCATCTCGCTCCTCTTCAATGTGCTCGTCGACTGGCAACAAACTTTCAGCTATAGGCTCCTTGCCAGGCCCCTCCGGACGCTCGCTCATGAACAGTACCCTTTAGTGATTCGAAAACAGCTTTAATTCACGCCTGCAATGTACTCTCGCAGACAACCCGCTCTGCAGGCCTTTATACCAAAAGTCCAACTTATAACAAAAAACGCGGCCGAAGCCGCGTTTTTGTGTTTCGTCTTTCGACCTTAGTTTTTGGTCTTGTCGACGATCTTATTAGCAGCGATCCACGGCATCATAGCGCGCAGCTTCTCACCAACCACTTCGATACCATGAGCAGCATTGTTGCGACGATAAGCAGTCATCGACGGGTAATTAGCCGCACCTTCGGTAATAAACATCTTCGCATATTCGCCATTCTGGATGCGCTTCAGAGCATTACGCATAGCAGCGCGAGACTCGGCGTTAATCACTTCTGGGCCGGTGACGTATTCACCGTATTCAGCATTATTGGAAATCGAATAGTTCATGTTGGCGATGCCACCTTCGAACATCAGATCGACGATCAGCTTCAGCTCATGCAGACACTCGAAGTAGGCCATTTCCGGCGCATAACCCGCTTCGACCAGCGTCTCGAAACCCGCCTTGACCAGTTCGACACAGCCACCGCACAGAACTGCCTGCTCACCGAACAGGTCGGTTTCGGTTTCGTCCTTGAAGGTAGTTTCGATAATACCGGTACGACCACCACCGACACCGCAGGCATAGGACAGGGCAACGTTCTTGGCATTGCCGGAAGCATCTTGGTAGATAGCAATTAGGTCCGGGATACCGCCACCACGGACAAACTCGGAACGCACAGTATGTCCTGGCGCCTTGGGAGCAATCATGATCACGTCGAGGTCAGCACGCGGCACTACCTGATTGTAGTGAATAGAGAAACCATGGGCGAAAGCCAGGGTAGCTCCCTTTTTCAGATTCGGCTCGATCTCATCCCTGTACAAGCGACCTTGGAATTCGTCAGGAGTCAGGATCATCACTACATCAGCGGCAGCAACGGCATCCTTGACACTCTTCACGGTCAGACCATGGGCTTCGGCTTTGGCCACCGAAGCGGAACCAGCACGCAGGCCGACGCAAACATCGGCACCGGAGTCCTTCAGGTTACAAGCGTGCGCATGACCTTGGGAACCATAACCGATAATGGCAACCTTCTTGCTCTGGATAATGGAAAGATCGCAATCTTTGTCGTAGTACACTTTCATGAGGTTACCCCTATTATCTGGCCCGGTACGGCCATCTGCTACTAAATGGTGAGTACTTTGTCGCCACGGGCAATGCCGGTGACACCACTGCGCACGGTTTCGAGAATCGATGAGGTACCGATGGCATGCAGGAAACTGTCCAGCTTATCACTGGTTCCGGCGAGCTGAATGGTGTAGACACTGCTGGTAACATCGACGATCTGGCCACGGAAGATGTCGGTAGTACGCTTGATCTCGGCACGCTGAGCTCCAGTGGCCTTAACCTTGACCAGCAGCAGCTCGCGCTCGATGTGTGCACTTTCCGATAGATCTACCAGCTTGACGACCTCGATCAGCTTGTTGAGATTCTTAGTGATTTGCTCAATGACCTCATCCTGACCAATAGTGGTCAAGGTCAAACGAGACAAGGTTGGATCCTCGGTCGGCGCTACAGTAAGAGTTTCAATGTTGTAATTGCGCTGTGAAAACAGACCGACTACCCGGGACAGTGCCCCCGGCTCGTTTTCCATCAGCAGGGAGATGATGTGCCGCATGCTCAGGTTCGCTCCGTCTTACTCAGCCACATATCGCGCATCGCACCGTCTCTGATTTGCATCGGATAGACGTGCTCGCTGGTATCCACCGCAATGTCGAGGAACACCAGGCGATCTTTCAGGGCGAAAGCCTCTTCCATCTTCGGCTTGAGGTCTTTCAGCGCAGTAATACGCATGCCGACATGGCCATAGGCTTCGGCCAACTTGACGAAATCAGGCAACGACTCCATATAAGAGTGCGAATAGCGGCTGCTGTACTGCATGTCCTGCCATTGGCGAACCATACCCAGCGCGCCGTTGTTGAGGTTGACGATCTTTACCGGCAAGTCGTACTGCAGGCAAGTCGACATTTCCTGAATGTTCATCTGGATACTGCCTTCCCCTGTAACACAGGCCACATCGGTTTCAGGAAAATTCAGTTTGACACCCATGGCCGCCGGAAAACCGAAACCCATGGTGCCCAAACCACCAGAGTTGATCCAGCGATTGGGTTTGGCGTACTTATAGTACTGGGCGGCGAACATCTGGTGCTGCCCTACATCGGAGGCGATGTAGGCATCACCCTTGGTCACCTCATAGAGAGTTTCGATCACTGTCTGCGGCTTGATGACAGTACCGTCCCCTTTGTCATAGGGAAAAAGGCCGCGCGCGCCACGCCACTCATCAATCTGCTTCCACCAACTGGCCACGACATCTTTCTGCGGCATTACCCCGATTTCCTTAACGATGGAAATCATCTCCGCGAGTACGCTGTCGACCGGTCCGACGATCGGGACGTCGGCCTTGATGGTCTTGGAAATTGACGCCGGATCGATATCGACATGAATGATCTTGGCATTCGGGCAGAACTTGGCGGCCCCGTTGACCACCCGATCGTCGAATCGCGCACCGACGGCGAGAATCACATCGGAATGATGCATAGCCAGGTTGGCGGTGTAGCTGCCATGCATGCCCAGCATGCCAAGGAACTGCCGGTCGTTGCCTGGATAGCCCCCCAGCCCCATCAGGGTATTGGTCACCGGCAGGTTGAGCATCTGCGCCAACTCGGTCAACTGGGCGGCAGCGCCACCCATGATTACCCCCCCACCGGAATAGAGCACGGGACGCTTAGCTGCCAGAAGCATTTCGACGGCCTTTCGAATCTGGCCGGAGTGGCCACGCAGGGCCGGACTATAGGAGCGCAGCTTGACCTTCTTGGGATAGACATATTCGTACTTCTGGGTCGGATCGCCCATATTCTTCGGAATATCCACCACTACCGGCCCTGGTCTTCCGGACTCGGCAATATAGAAAGCCTTCTTCAGCACTTCGGGGATTTCCGAGGGATGCTTGACGATGAAGCTGTGCTTCACGATCGGACGGGAGACGCCGATCATGTCAGTTTCTTGGAAGGCATCACTGCCAACCATGGTGCTTGGCACCTGCCCGGAAATCACCACCATCGGGATAGAGTCCATGTAAGCGGTAGCAATGCCGGTAATGGCATTGGTAGCGCCAGGGCCCGAGGTCACCAAGACAACACCCGCCTTGCCGGTGGCGCGGGCATAGCCGTCAGCCATGTGGGTGGCGGCCTGCTCGTGACGGACCAGGATATGAGTGACTTCCTTTTCCTTGAACAGGGCATCGTAGATGTGCAGAAGAGCACCGCCCGGATATCCGTAAATGTACTTAACGCCTTCATCACGCAAAAAGCGGACGACCATTTCAGCGCCGGATAAAAGCTCCACGTTGTTCACCTCTAGAACGCCAGATTACCGCCCGCGACCGGACGGCCTGAATAGGTTACTGCCAAACAGGCATGAGCGACGGTTGTCGCCGCCTACGCAGCGCTGTCGAGCAAGTATCGGGAGGCCCGGAGTGTGTTGCAGGATTCTCCCACCCAGCGCGAGGTAACGCGTTGCGGGTGTATCAGGTCGGCGTGGGTGACGCCTCATGTCTGCTGAGCTGAAGCCCGCCTGCGACGAACCCCCCTGCAGCGAACCTTGAATTGTTCGGATTCACTCAAGTCAAGTCAAGTAATGCCTCAGGCTTTCGCCCCTTCTCTCGCTGTGACGGGATGCCATGAGGCGCACGATCGTTCCGGTATAGTAGCGCTAAGCCTCTACCGAGACGCAAAGGACCTCCCATGCAACGCATGATCCTCACAAGCCTGCTGCTTACCTTGAGCACAGCCGCCACGGCTAGCCAGGTTTACACTTGGGTGGATAAGCAGGGCGTAACCCACTTCAGCGAACAACCCCCGAACGACCAGGCAAGTTCCCCGCTCAGCACAACGGCTCCGACGCCCCGACTACCTACCCCGGAAAAGCTACCGCCCGTACAGTCAAACGACTCCGACCAGCAGGGCGACGTCGAGCGCAAAGTGAAGCGTGATATCGCCATCCAAGAAGCCAAGCGCAGGAAATATTGCGAAACCGTACGCACCAACCTGGCCCAACTGGAGAACAACCCCAGGCTACGCACGCAGATTCAGGGGAGATGCGCAGGCTGACTGAGGAAGAACGCCAGACCCGCATCACCGAGGCGAAAAAAGCCATAGAAGACAACTGCCAATAGCAACTGGCGAGACTCAGCTTTCATTCGAGATCAGCCGATCGATTTCGCCGAGCGACTCCAGCAAACATTTCATCTCGGCCAGTCGCTCGGCATAGACCATCTCAGCCATCGGAAGAATCCCCGAAGCGGCCGGGAAAGCGCTATCGCTTTCGATGATCAACTTCATGCGCGGCAGGAAAACCCATTGCAGCCATTCCTCGAAAGCCAGGCCGTCGACACAAAATGGCTGCTTGCTGGACAGTGCCTCCTCGCTCGGCGGCAAGCGCGACCACAAGCCGAGCCCTCGCAGCTCTCGCTCAATCAACAACAGCTGCTCGGCCAGTGCAGGGATGCGAGCGTCCATCATCACAGATTGACCCGCGCCCGCTCGCGAGCCTGCGCTGCGCCAGCTGCATCGCCCTGACGCTCACGCGCCTGGGCGATCAGATTCCACAAGCCGGCCTGCAATGCCGGACGGCCACCTGCATAGGTCAAGGCACGACGCGCCAACTGCTCGGCCTGGGCAGCATCGCCTTGGGCCAGGCGCACCTCGGCCAACCGATAGAGCACCTGCGGCTCGCGCGGAGCGATGCGCTGTGCCCGCTCCAGACTGGAAGCGGCACTATCCAGATTGCCACTGCCCTGCTCCCGCTGTGCGGTGGTGAGCAGCGCCAAAACCGGACCATCGAGCTGCTCGTCGGCGGCCAAGCCGCCTGAGACGGCAGGGCTGCCGCTCGACGTGCCACTCGGAGTGCTGGGAGCGGAATAGCCAGCATTGCCGCCGGAGGTGGTAGCAGTGATTGGCGGCGAAACGACGGGGGCCGCATTCCCCGAGACGCCCGCCGCCGGATAGGACTGGATCGGCGCCGAGCTGGCAGCCCCCCAGGCACCATCACCACCACCCCCGAATCCTCGATGGGTGCCGGCACCTGGGGCGCCGCAGCCACCGGCGGCCGGGACACCGTACCGCTGCTACGCCCCTCCTGCCGATCGTAGACTGAACCGCTTGCATCAACCACCGGAATCGAGCCGCGCTCGACCGTCGCACAACCGCTCAGCAGCGCACCTGAGGCCACTGCACAAATCAACCACCTGTTCACCTGGCGCCCTCTTCGCTCAATTCGACCAGCCGCGCACCCAATCCATGACATCCTGAACATTTTCAATCACATCCTGCCCATTGCCAGCCGGCGTCTGCGGCAGACCGCAAGGGGGCCCCGCCGGCGGCTCGCTACCGCGAATATAGGGCATCTGCACCACCCCCGGACAACCCGGCTCGGAGCCCAGCCCGTTGCGCGCATCCACCCAGGCCAAAGCGACATTGTCCGGCACCGGCATATCCAGCGGCAGCGGATCGGCCTTGACCATGAAGTCCGTCCAGACCCGCAGGGCACCGGTGGCGCCGGTCAGCGGCGTCTTGCCGTTGTCATCGCGCCCCAGCCAGACCACTGCCAACAGATCCTGACTGAAGCCCGCGAACCAGCTGTCCCGCGAATCATTGGTGGTGCCGGTCTTGCCGGCCAGATTCAGCGAGCGCGGCAACTGGCTGTAGACCGACCGCCCGGTCCCCTCGCGCATCACCCGTTGCATTGCGTTCTGCAGCAGGTAGATCGCTCCCGGATCGAAGCGTTGCTGGATCTGGAACGGATAGCGCTTGAGAGGCTCGCCGTCGGCAGCCAGGACACTGCGAATGCCGCGCAGCGGCGTGTTGAAACCGCCGCTGGCGATGGTCAGGTACATGCTGGATACCTCCATCGGCGTCAGCGCACCCGCTCCGAGCAGCATCGACGGATACGCCGGCCACTCACGGTTGACACCCAATCGCGCCAGCGTCTTCAGCACGTTCGGAACGCCCAACTCCAGACCGAGCTTGGCGGTCGACAGGTTGTAAGAGTTGGCCAGTCCCTGATAGAGGTAGATATCGCCATGGGCCTGGTGGTCATAGTTCTGCGGACGCCACAGCTGACCGTCCTCACCCTTCACGGAAAAGGGCACATCCGCCAGCCAACTGGTCAGGGTGTACTGGCTGGGCTTCTCCAAGGCGGTGAGGTAGATCGCCGGCTTGATCAGCGAGCCGATCGGCCGTACCGCATCCAGCGCCCGGTTGAAGCCGGCGAAGCGCGGCTGCCGGCTACCGAGCAGGGCCAGCACCTCACCGGTCTCCGGATTGCTCACCACCATCGAAGCCTCGACCGGATCACCCCTCTTGCCGATACGCTTGAAGGTGTCATGTACCGCCGCCTCGGCCTTGTTCTGCAAGATGGGGTCGAGACTGGTGAAGATCCGCAATCCCTCCTCGGTGAGGTCGGCCTCCTGGTAATCCTCGCGCAATTGACGCTTGACCAGATCAAGAAACGCGGGATGGGAGCTGTTGGCCAGACTGCCGCGGGTGGTGACACCGAGCGGCTTCTGCTTGGCAGCGGTGGCTTGCGCGGCATCGATCACCCCTTGCTCGGCCATGAGATCGATGACCAGGTTGCGCCGCGTCATGGCCCGCTCGGGATTACGGCGCGGATTGTAATAGGTGGGTCCTTTGACCATTCCCACCAGCAAGGCGACCTGATGTACCTGCAGCTCGGCCAGCGGCTGGCCGAAGAAATACTGGCTGGCCAGACCGAAGCCATGCACCGCGCGATTACCGTCCTGGCCCAGGAACACCTCGTTGAGGTAAGCCTCAAGAATCTCGTCCTTGTCGTAGTGCAGCTCCAGCAGCACGGCCATCATGGCCTCGGTGGCCTTGCGTACCAGGCTGCGCTCGTTGCTCAGGTAGAAGTTCTTCACCAGCTGCTGGGTCAGCGTGCTGCCCCCCTGGACCACTCCACCCGCCGCGGCGTTTACCCACAGGGCGCGGACGATGGACTTCGGCGACACCCCGAAATGACTGAAGAACTCGCGATCCTCCACCGCCACCAGGGTTTCCACCAGATAGGGCGGCAGCTCGTTGCGCTGCACTAGGATGCGGTCCTCGTTGTGTGCCGGGTACAGACCGCCGATCAGAAGCGGCTCCATCCGCACGACGGCCAGATCGCTACCGTCGGCGCCACTCAGGCCGGCCACATAATCGCCGGAAAAGCGCACGCGAATCCGCCGGGAAGGCTCGTCGCCCTCATAGAAACGGAAGCCTCGGGTATGCAGATCGACGGTGTTTCCGGCCACAGCGGCCGAGCCCGGTCCGGCAACCGCTTCGCGACGATAGCCGAGCGCATCCAGTTCGGTGAGAAAGTCCTCCTTCGACAGCTTGAGGCCGGAGAACAGCTCCAGCGGCCGCGCGTAGACCTTGGCCGGGAGCGTCCAGCGCTTGCCGGAGAACTTCTCCTGCACCACGGCATCGAGATAGACGGCAAAACCGGCCAGCACGACCAGGCCGACCAGGCCGAGCTTGGCGGTCCAGCCCAGCCAGGAACGAAGGGCGCCGGAGCGGCGAGGAGGCGATTGGGGAGAGCGGGTACGAGTCATGGCGGCGCATTATACGCACTTTGCCCCCCCTCGATAGCGCAGCCCGGCGGTTTGCAGGGCCGGCCTCAGCAGCCATAATGCGGCCCTTCACCCTGACCGCCGCCGCAAGGACTGACCGTGAGCCAAGCCCTGATCAACGCCCTGCAGAACCCCGCGCTTTATCCGCACGCGGTGACTGAGTTCAAGGTCATCGAGACCCATATCTCCTGGGTCCTGCTCACCGGCCCCTATGCCTACAAGTTCAAGAAGGCCGTCGACTTCGGCTTCCTCGATTTCACCAGCCTGGCAGCGCGCAAGCACTTCTGCGAGGAGGAAGTGCGCCTGAACCAGCGCCTGACCCGCGACCTCTATCTGGACGTGCTGCCGATCACCGGCAGCGAGAGCGCTCCGCAGCTGGCCGGCGCAGGCCCGGTCATCGAGTATGCGGTGAAAATGCGCCAGTTTCCGCAGAGCCAGTTGCTCGGCGAAATGCAGGTCCGCGGCGAACTCGCGCCCGAGCACATCGATGCCCTGGCCGAACGGATCGCCACCTTCCACCTGCATGCACCGAAGGTGCCGGTGGAGCATTCGCTAGGCAGCGCCGAGGCGGTGATGAGCCCGGTGCGACAGAATTTCGAACAGATCCGCCCGCTGCTCGCCGAAGCGGCCGACCTGCAGCAGCTCGACGCTCTCGAAGCCTGGGCGGAGATCAGCTTCGAACGCCTGCGTCCGCTACTCGAACAGCGCAAGGCGGACGGTTTCATCCGCGAATGCCACGGTGATCTGCACCTTGGCAACGCCACCCTGCTCGACGGCCAGGCCGTCCTGTTCGATTGCATCGAGTTCAACGAGCCGTTTCGCCTGATCGATGTCGTCTGCGACGCCGCCTTCCTCGCCATGGATCTGGAAGACCGCGGCCTCAAGGGACTTTCCCGGCGCTTCGTCAGCGCCTGGCTGGAGCTGACCGGCGACTATGCAGCCCTGCCGCTGCTGAACTTCTACAAGGCCTACCGCGCCATGGTGCGCGGCAAGGTCAACCTGTTCCGCCTGGCCCAGGAAGAGAGCGCCGAGCGGCGCGCCGCCATTCTCCAGCAGTATCGCAACTACGCCAGCCTGGCAGAATGCTACAGTGCCATTCCCTCATGCTTCCTGGCCATTACCCACGGGGTCTCCGCCGTCGGCAAAAGCCATGTCGCCCAACGTCTGACGGAGGAGTTCGGCGCCATCCGCCTGCGCTCGGACGTCGAACGCAAGCGCCTGTTCGGCGAGCAACAGGCAACCGACCAGGATCGACTGGCGAGCGGCATCTACAGCCCCCAGGCCAGCGAGGCGACCTACGAACATCTGCACCGGCTGGCAGCCGGCGCCCTGCAGGCCGGCTTTCCGGTGGTGATCGACGCTACTTACCTGAAACAGGTCCAGCGCACGGCCGCCTGGCAGGTCGCCGAGAACAACGGCGTCCCCTTTCTGATCGTCGACTGCCAGGCCCCCGAAGCCCTGATTGCCGAATGGCTTGCGGAACGCCGGGCCGCAGGGAAAGACCCGTCCGACGCCACCCTGGAGGTCGTCAAGGCGCAGCAGGCCGGTCGCGAACCCTTGAGCGAAGTCGAGCAGCAGCATAGCCGCCGGGTCGACACCCATCTTGCCGAGAGCCTTGACGAGCTGGTGGCGCGCATGCGCAAGCGCCTCCCCGACCTGTAAGTCCCCTCCCCACCGAAAGAAGGCGCCTTCTTTCTCTTGGTGCGCGCAGAAGCTGGAAAAAATCGCAAACAGCGCTTGACCAACAAATGAGAAGCGTTATTATTTGAAAACTGATCGCGAGATCAGCGGTAAACTGACAGAGCGGCTACTCTTCAGGTTATCTCCTCATCAGGCTAATTACGGTTTTCGACCCGGCTCTGCCGGGTCTTTTTTTGCCCGCATGTCGGCACAATAGTCGCGCACCGGCGTCGCCGGGGTATACCAGACATAGTCGGCGGCTTGAGCCTCCACTGCTTCGCCGGCCTCGGCCAGCAGCAACACAACGCTGCCTTCGGCCGTCCTGCCGAGATCGACCAGATGCAGGGGCACGCCCAGATCGCGCCGCACATGGTAGGCACCGGCCAACAGCAGGGCCGGCTGCGGGGCGGCCAACAGGCGCTCGGCCATGCGTCGGTCGCGCTGCTGCTGGACGGCGAGCATCGCCGGCCACTGGGACTCCGGCAACTGGCCGCAATGGGACACCCCGATTTGCGCCAGTAGCGCCTCGCGCACCTGTTTGCTGGTTGACGCAGCACCGGACAACGCCGGCCGCGCGGCATAAACGCGGCGCATCTCCTGCGTATCCAGATTCGCCGCCAGGACCGGATAGGCTTGCGCCAGCGCATGGCGCAGCAGCGGACCGTACAGCGCCCAGTCCCAGCCCTCGCGCCAGGCCAGTGCCGCGGGCAGGTCTGCCGGTGCGCGCTTCGCCGCGAAGGCGGCCTGGGTCGCCGCTACCCGTGCCTGCTGAGCGGGCTCGAGCATCTCCAGCAGCAGACTGCCCTGTGCCCGCCGCCCGGCCAGGGCCTCGAGCAGCCACAGCTCGAGGGCATGATGATCAGGGTTGTCGTGCTTCTCGCCGACCAACAGCCGCGGCGCCCCGGCCAAACGCTCGACCAGCTGTGCCGGGGTCAAGCGCTCGCCGCTGCGCAGGTCGTGGATGGAGCCGGGCTCGCCATCCCGCCCGCCTCCGCTCTGCTGCCAGGCAGGCAATGGCGGCAGGGCCTGGCAGGCGGCCAGCAAGGTCAGGCAGACGAACAGCAATGAACGCATGAATCCTCCTCAACGCGCCACGATCAGCGGATATCCCCGCTCCGGATGGCGCTGCACCAGTACATCGAGGCCGAAGACCGCCTTCAGCGGCCCGGCACGCAGGACCTCCTCAGGACTGCCGAGCGCCTGCATGCGACCATCGGCCAGCAACAGCAGGCGATCGCAGTAGCGCGCCGCCAGGTTCAGGTCGTGGAGTATCGTCAGCACGGCCGTGCCCTGTCCGGCGAATTCCCGCACCGCCTGCAGGATGCTGTGCTGGTGCAGGGGGTCGAGCATCGAGGTCGGCTCGTCGAGCAGCAGCACCTGCTGCACCCCACCCGGCCAGAGCTGCGCCAGCACCCGGGCCAGATGGACCCGCTGGCGCTCGCCACCGGACAGGGTCAGATAACTGCGCCCGGCCAGATGGACAGCGTCGGCCGCCGTCAGCGCCTGAGCGACGATCTCGGCATCGCGTCGCCGGCCACTGGCGTGCGGCAGACGCCCGAAGCCGACCACCTCCTCGACGCGGAAGGCGAACTCCAGCGCCGGACTCTGCGGCAGCACCGCCAGCCGGCGCGCCCGCTCGGGACCAGGCCAATCGGCCAGCGCCCGGCCATCCAGACGGACCTGCCCCGCCGCCGGACGCAGCTCGCCGCACAGCGCCGCCAGCAGCGAGGACTTGCCCGCCCCGTTCGGCCCCAGCACGCCGAGCAGTTCGCCGGGCCGCAGCTCCAGGTCGATGCCGTTCAGCACTTGCCGGCCACCGCGCTGTACGATCAGTTGTTCGGCCTGCAGCATCAGAGCGGCTCCCGCCGCAGCAGCCAGAGGAAGAAAGGTGCGCCGAGCAGCGCCGTGACGATGCCGAGCGGCAACTCGGCCGGCGCCAGCAGCAGGCGCGCCAGCAAATCGGCGAACAGCAGCAGGCTGGCGCCGCCGAGCATGGCCGCCGGCAACAGCAGGCGATGATCCGGTCCGCAGAGCAGACGCAGCAGATGCGGCACCAGCAGGCCGACAAAGCCGACCAACCCTGCCGCCGCTACCGCCGCCCCCACCCCCAGGGCCGTGCAGAACACCAGCTCGCGCTTCAGCCGCTCCACCTCGAAGCCCAGATGGCGCGCCTCGGACTCGCCCAGCAGCAGAGCGTTCAGCGCCCCGGCGCGGCGCGGCAGCCAGAACGCCACGCCGAGGGTCGCCAGCAGCAGCGGCCAGAGCCGGGCATAGCTGGCGCCGCTCAAGCTGCCCAGATTCCAGAAGGTCAGCCGGCGCAGCGCGGCATCGTCGGCCAGATAGCCGAACAGACCGACTGCCGCGCCGCTCAGGGCACTGAGGGCGAGCCCGGCAAGCAGCATGGTGGCCACCCGGGTCCGGCCGTCGCGCTGCCCCAGCCGGTAGACCAGCGCGGTCATCGCCAGCCCTCCGCCAAAGGCGCTCGCCGACAGCAGATAGGGCGACATCCCGAGTGGCGCATCGACTCCGAGCAGCGAACCGCCGACGATCGCCAGCGCCGCGCCCAGCGCGGCGCCACTGGACACCCCGATCAACCCGGGATCGGCCAGCGGATTGCGGAACAGCGCCTGCATCGCCACCCCGCTCAGCGCCAGTACACCACCCACCGTCAGGCCGAGCAGGGTGCGCGGCAGGCGGATCTGTCCGACGATCAGCTCGGCCTGCTCGAGCCCCGCCCCGGACAGCGGCACGCCGGCCAGGCGCAGCAGTGCCAGCAGGGAGTCCGTCAGGGGCAGCCGTAGCGGCCCGAGCGCCAGCGACAACCAGAAAGCGAGCAGCAACAGCAGGCCCAGGGCGCACAGAAGAACACGGGGACGGCGAACGCAGGCAGTCATGAAGGGCTCTGGCAGCGAAGGTGGCGGCAAGGATAAGAGGCGATCCGACCAGCCGCCAGCGCACGCCTTTCTTCGCCCACCGCCGGCATGGATAATTCCGGGCTTTTCGGGAGGTGCCATGAAGTTTCTCTGTATCGGGAGCGCCCTCGGCGAAGGACAGAGCCGCGGTTTCCTGCTGGAGGACCGGAAACTCCTTGCCGTGCGCAAAGACGGCCGGGCCTTCGTCTACCTTAACCGCTGCCCGCACCGCGGCATTCCGCTGGAGTGGCAAGCCGACCGCTTCCTCGACGCCAGCGGCAGCCTGATTCAGTGTGCCACCCACGGCGCGCTGTTTTTGATCGACAATGGCGAATGCGTGGCCGGCCCCTGCGCCGGAAAACGCCTGCCACGTATCGACTGCCACGAGGACGAAGCCGGCATCTGGGTAGAGCTGTAACCGCCGCCTCGCCGCTCTACAGGCACACCTCGAGCCGGCGCGTCAGCCGGATCGCCGCGGGCGACAATTCGGCGCCATAGGCGAGCACCTCGACGCCCGCCGACACGGCTTCGTGCAATGCCTGCGCATAGAGCGGATCGACCTCCGCCGCCGGGCGCACCGCCGCGATGCCGGACAGGTTCACGCAGTACAGCTGCACCGTGCGCACACCCTGCCGGGCCAGGGCCGCCAGCTCGCGCAGGTGCCTGGCGCCGCGCTCGGTCCGCGCGTCGGGAAAGGCGGCGACCGGGCTGTCAGCGAAGCCCAGGGTAACGCTCTTCACCTCGACGAACGTCGTCCCGTCCGGATAGTCCAGGCAGAAATCCACCCGGCTGTTCTCCAGCCCGTAGCGGACCTCGCGGCGCAGTCCGGCAAAGCCGCTCAGCTCGGCGATCAGCCCGGCGCGCAACGCCTCCTCCACCAGTGGATTGGCCCGCGCGGTATTCACGCAGGCCAGCCGCCCCTGCGGCGTCTCGCTCAGCTCCCAGGTGCCGGGCAGCCTGCGCCGAGGATCGTTCGAGCGGCTGAACCAGATGCGCCCGCCCTCCTCCATGCAGTTGAGCATCGAGCCGGTATTCGGGCAGTGGATGCACAGTAGCTCGCCGGCCGGCGTCTCGATGTCGGCAAGAAAGCGCTTGTAGCGGCGCAGCAGGCGCCCCGTCTCCAGCGGCGGATCAAAGCGCATCGGGCTGCCAGCTCTTCAGGCCGCGGGCGATGCGCTCGATCGCCTGCTCGAGACGCGGCAGGCTCTGGGTATAGGCGAAGCGCACATGCCGGCTGGCCAGATGGCGGCCGAAATCGACTCCTGGGGTGATGGCGACGAACTCGCGCTCCAGGAAATGCCGGCAGAAGGCGAAGGCGTCGCCGCCGAAGGCGCCGATGTCCGCATACAGATAGAAGGCCCCTCGGGCTCCACGGCAATGCCGAAGCCCAGCTCGCGCAACGCCGGCAGCAGGTAGTCGCGGCGCCGGGCGAACTCCGCGCGACGCGCCTCGAGGATCTCCAGGGTTTCCTCCTCGAAACAGGCCAGCGCGGCATGCTGGGCCAAGGTCGAGGCGCTGATGTAGAGGTTCTGCGCCAACTTCTCCAGTTCGGGCACCGCCGCCTCGGGGGCCACCAGCCAGCCGAGCCGCCAACCGGTCATGCCGAAATACTTGGAAAAGCTGTTGAGCACGAAGGCGTCATCGTCCATTTCCAGCACGCTGGAGGCGTCCACGCCGTAGGTCAGCCCATGGTAGATCTCGTCGACTAGCAGATGGCCGCCGCGCTCACGCAGGACGGCGGCCAGCGCCGCCAGTTCGTCGCGGCGCAGCAGCGTTCCGGTGGGGTTGGCCGGCGAGGCGACCAAGGCGCCGACGCTCTCCGAACGCCAGTGCCGCGCCACCAGCTCCGGGGTCAGCTGGTAACGCTCTCCCGGTCCGACCGGGACCAGTTGCGCGCCGCCCTCGACCAGGCGCAGGAAGTGGCGGTTGCACGGATAGCCGGGGTCGGCCAGCAACCAGTGCCGCCCCGGGTCGACCAGCAGGCTCGTGGCCAGCAGCAGAGCACCCGAGCCGCCGGGAGTGATCAGGACGCGCTCGGGGTCTATAGTCAAGCGATAACGCCGCTCATAGAAGCGGGCGATGGCTTCGCGCAGCTGCGGCAGACCGCGTGCGGCGGTGTAGCGGGTATGCCCGACCGCCAGCGCCGCCTGCCCGGCGGCGACGATGGGCGCCGCCGTGGTGAAGTTCGGCTCGCCGATCTCCAGATGGATCACGTCGCGGCCCTGAGCCTGGAGCTGGTTGGCACGGGCCAGCAGGGCCATGACATGAAAGGGTTCGATGGCGCGGCTGCGCGCACTGTAGGACATGGGCCTTCCACCAAAACGGGGCGAAGGATGGATTCTACCCACACGGAACCGCTCTGGCAGCTGCCGTGGCAGGCGGCGGGGAGTGGCGCGGCCGGATGGCTTCTGGTAAGTTCGGCCGCTTGCGGTCGCAGGGCCGACAGCGTCGGCAGGGAACATGTGCCTGCGTGTATGGATTAGAGAGAGCGAGGCGGCCATCCATGCCCACCAAAGCAAAGCAGAACAACCTGGTTCGCGGTTTCGAACCTTACCCGGAGACTGCGGGCGAGGAGTACATGAGCGACAACATGCGCGCTCACTTCACCAACATCCTCAATAAGTGGAAACAGGAGTTGATGGAGGAGGTCGACCGTACCGTGCACCACATGCAGGACGAGGCCGCCAACTTCCCTGATCCCGCCGACCGGGCCAGCCAGGAAGAGGAGTTCAGCCTGGAACTGCGCGCCCGCGATCGCGAGCGCAAGCTGATCAAGAAGATCGACGAGACCCTGCAGCTGATCGAAGACAACGAATACGGCTGGTGCGACTCCTGCGGCGTGGAGATCGGCATCCGCCGTCTCGAAGCGCGCCCCACCGCCACCTTGTGCATCGATTGCAAGACCCTGGCGGAAATCAAGGAAAAGCAGATCGGCAGCTGATCCTGCCAGCGGGGCGCCACGGCGCCCCGCGTCGCATCTGCAGCCCGGCAGGCTGCCAGCGCCCGATCGCCAGCTCCCTCCGAGCACCGCATGATCGCTTCCCCCCTCCTCCCCTACGTCGGCCGCTTTGCGCCCACGCCCAGCGGCTACCTGCATTTCGGCTCGCTGATCGCCGCCCTGGCGTCCTATCTGGATGCACGCAGCGTCGACGGCCGCTGGCTGCTGCGCATGGAGGATCTCGACCCGCCTCGCGAGGTTCCGGGCGCCCAGGCGGCCATCCTCAAGACCCTGGAAGACTATGGCTTCGAGTGGGACGGCGCGCTGGTGCGCCAGAGCGAGCGCCTGGCGCTGTACGGCGAAGTGGTCGAGCGCCTGCTCGAACAGGGCCTGGCCTACGCCTGCACCTGTTCGCGCAGGCAGCTGGAGGGCTTTTCCGGGATCTACCCAGGCTTCTGCCGGGAGGCCAAGCGCTCTTCCCATGATGCCGCCATCCGCCTGCGCGTGCCGGAGCGCGAATACGCCTTCGTCGACCGGGTGCAGGGCCCCTTCGCCCAGCACCTCGCCCGGGAAGTCGGCGACTTCGTGATCCGCCGTCGCGACGGCCTCTACGCCTACCAGCTGGCGGTGGTCCTCGACGATGCCTGGCAGGGCGTGACCGACGTGGTGCGCGGCGCCGACCTGCTCGACTCGACGCCGCGCCAGCTCTACCTGCAGGAACTGCTCGGCCTGCCCCGGCCGCGCTACCTGCACGTGCCGCTGATCGTCCAGCCGGACGGCCACAAGCTGGGCAAGTCCTATCGTTCGCCCCCGCTCCCCGCCGACCAGGCCGGTCCGCTGCTGCTGCGCGCCCTGCGCGCGCTCGGCCAGTGTCCACCGGCTGAACTGGAGCACGCCCGGCCGCGGGAGCTGCTCGAATGGGGCATCGCCCACTGGGACGCCGGGCGTATCCCGCACTGCCTGACCCTGGCCGAGGCCACGTTGGCCTGAGCGCTCGACGTCCTCGCGCGACCGGCAGACGCGCCGCCACGCTTGCGCCGGCGCGCGCATCCATTACCATCGCCGACGCCATTCCCCATCGACAGAGAAACATGCCATGTACATCTACCGGCTGGTCCTGCTGCTGGTGGTGGGAATCTACCTGTTTTCCCCCGCCATCATGGATTGGTGGATCGACCCCAACGGTGCCTGGTACCGCCCGTACCTGCTGTGGCTGATCCTCATCGTGGTGACCTTCATCCTGCAGACCCAGCCCGACGCCGATGAGCTTTAGCCTGAGTGAACTGCTGCTGATCAGCGCCGCCTACCTGCTGACCCTGTTCGGCGTCGCCTGGCTCAGCGAGCAGGGCCTGATCCCGCAGCGGGTGGTGCGCCACCCGCTGGTCTACACCCTGTCGCTCGGCGTGTACGCCAGCGCCTGGGCCTTTTACGGCGCGGTCGGTATGGCCTACCAGTACGGCTACGGCTTTCTGGCCTGCTACCTGGGGGTTTCCGGCGCCTTCATGCTGGCGCCGGTGCTGCTCTATCCGATCCTGCGCCTGACCCGCACCTACCAGCTGTCGTCGCTGGCCGACCTGTTCGCCTTCCGTTTCCGCAGCACCTGGGCCGGCGCGCTGACCACCCTGCTCATGCTGGTTGCGGTGCTGCCGCTGCTGGCCCTGCAGATCCAGGCGGTCACCGACTCGGTGGGCATCCTCACCCAGGAGCCGGTGAAGGAGCGGGTGGCGCTGGGCTTCTGCGCCCTGATCATCCTCTTCACCATCCTCTTCGGCTCGCGGCACATTGCCACCCGCGAGAAGCACCAGGGGCTGGTCTGCGCCATCGCCTTCGAGTCGCTGGTCAAGCTGGCGGCCCTCGGCGGCATCGGGATCTATACCCTGTACCGGGTGTTTGACGGCCCCCAGGGTCTGGAGCAGTGGCTGCTGCAGCAGCGGGAAGTGCTGGGCACGCTGCACACGCCGCTGCAGGAAGGCCCGTGGCGCACCCTGCTCTTGCTGTTCTTCTCCTCGGCCATCGTCATGCCGCACATGTATCACATGGCGTTTACCGAGAACCTCAACCCCCGCGGACTGGCCAGTGCCAGCTGGGGCCTGCCGCTGTTTCTCCTGCTGATGAGCCTGGCCGTCCCGCTTATTCTCTGGGCCGGCATGCGTCTCGAGGTCGCCGCTGGCCCGGAATACTTTACCCTGGGCGTGGGTCTGGCGCTGGAAAGCGCCCCCCTCACCCTGCTCGCCTATGTCGGCGGCCTGTCCGCCTCCAGCGGCCTGATCATCGTCCTGACTCTCGCCCTGTCCGGCATGACCCTCAACCACCTGGTGCTGCCGCTGTACCAGCCGCCGGCCGAGGGCAACATCTACCGCTGGCTGAAGTGGACGCGGCGCACGCTGATCTTCGCCATCATCGCCGCCGGCTATGCCTTCTACCGGCTGCTGGACGCCAGCCAGAACCTGTCCAACCTCGGCGTCACCGCCTTCGTCGCCACCCTGCAGTTCCTCCCCGGCGTGCTCTCGACGCTCTACTGGCAGACCGCCAATCGCCGCGGCTTCATCGCCGGACTGCTGGTCGGCATGACGGTATGGCTGGGTGGCATGATGCTGCCCATGCTGGGCAATCTGCAGGACGTGCGCCTGCCACTGCTGGATTTCGTCTACGTGCTGGACGACACCAGTTGGCACCTGGCGGCGATCACCTCGCTGGCCGCTAACGTGCTGGTGTTCATCCTGGTGTCGCTCTTCACCGAGCCGAGTCCCGAGGAGCGCAGCGCCGGCGAGGCCTGCGCGGTGGACAACGTGCGCCGACCGCAGCGCCGCGAGCTGCTGGCCACCTCCGCCCAGGAGTTCGCCGCCCAGCTGGCGCGGCCGCTCGGCGCGAAGATCGCCCAGCGCGAGGTGAAGCAGGCTCTGCGCGACCTGCACCTGCCGTTCGACGAAAGCCGCCCCTTCGCCTTGCGCCGCCTGCGCGACCGCATCGAGGCCAACCTGTCCGGCCTGATGGGACCGAGCGTGGCGCAGGACATCGTCGAGACCTTCCTGCCCTACAAGACCGCCAGCGAGGACTTCGTCACCGAGGATATCCACTTCATCGAAAGCCGCCTGGAGGATTACCGCTCGCGCCTGACCGGCCTGGCCGCCGAACTCGACGCGCTGCGCCGTTACCATCGCCAGACTCTGCAGGAGCTGCCGATGGGCGTCTGCTCGCTGTCCAAAGACCGGGAAATCCTCATGTGGAACCGGGCCATGGAGGAACTTACCGGGATCTCCGCCGAGCGCGTGGTCGGCGCCTGCCTGGCGACCCTGGATGCCCCCTGGAAAGGCCTGCTGGAAGACTTCATCCAGCGCTCCGACGAACACCTGCACAAGCAGCGGCTGCCGCTGGACGGCCAGATGCGCTGGCTCAATCTGCACAAGGCGGCGATCGACGAGCCCCTGGCACCGGGCAGCAGCGGCCTGGTCCTGCTGGTCGAGGACCTCACCGAAACCCAGCTGCTGGAAAACAAGCTGGCGCACTCCGAGCGCCTGGCCAGCATCGGCCGCCTGGCCGCCGGCGTGGCCCACGAGATCGGCAACCCGATCACCGGCATCGCCTGCCTGGCGCAGAACCTGCGCGAGGAGCACGAGGGCGATGCCGAACTGGGCGAAATCAGCAGCCAGATCATCGACCAGACCAAGCGGGTGACCCGTATCGTCCGTTCGCTGATGAGTTTCGCCCACGCCGGTAGCCACAAACAGGACAGCGAACCGGTGTGCCTGGCCGATATCGCCCGCGAGGCGATCGGCCTGCTGTCGCTCAACCGCGAAGGCGTCGAGGTCCACTTCCTCAACCTGTGCAACCCCGCCCACTGCGTGGTCGGCGACCCCCAGCGGCTGGTCCAGGTGCTGGTCAACCTGCTCTCCAACGCCCGTGACGCCTCTCCGCCCGGCGGAGCCATCCGCGTGCGCAGCGAGACCGCGGAGCACAGTATCGACCTGATCGTCGAGGATGAAGGCAGCGGCATCCCCAAGGCCATCGCCGGCCGCCTGTTCGAACCCTTCTTCACTACCAAGGACCCTGGCAAGGGGACCGGTCTCGGCCTTGCACTGGTCTATTCGATCGTGGAAGAGCATTATGGCCGGATCACCATCGACAGCCCGGCCGACCCAGAGCGGCAACGCGGGACCCGTGTCCGGGTCACCCTGCCACGGCATGTCGATATAGCGCCGGTGCCGTGAGACCGTCGAGAGAACCCGTCCGATGCCACATATTCTGATCGTCGAAGATGAAACCATCATCCGCTCCGCCCTGCGCCGCCTGCTGGAACGCAACCAGTACCAGGTCAGCGAGGCCGGCTCGGTGCAGGAGGCCCAGGAACGCTACAGCATCCCCGGCTTCGACCTGATCATCAGCGACCTGCGCCTGCCCGGCGCGCCCGGCACCGAACTGATCCGGCTGGCCGAGGGCACGCCGGTGCTGATCATGACCAGCTACGCCAGTCTGCGCTCGGCGGTGGACTCGATGAAGATGGGCGCGATGGACTACATCGCCAAGCCCTTCGACCACGACGAGATGCTGCAGACCGTGACGCGCATCCTCGGCGAGCGTCGCCAGGCGCCGCCAGCGGCCATCGCCGCCGAACCGGTGCCGCCGACGCCCGCGGCGACCGATGCCGAGATCGGCATCATCGGCGCCTGCCCGGCCATGCAGGACCTGTTCGGCAAGATCCGCAAGGTCGCTCCGACCGACTCCACGGTGCTGATCCAGGGCGAGTCCGGCACCGGCAAGGAGCTGGTCGCCCGCGCCCTGCACAACCTGTCGAAACGTGCCAAGGCGCCGCTGATCTCGGTGAACTGCGCGGCGATTCCGGAAACCCTGATCGAGTCCGAGCTCTTCGGCCACGAGAAGGGCGCCTTCACCGGTGCCGTCGCCGGGCGCACCGGCCTGGTCGAGGCGGCCGACGGCGGCACCCTGTTCCTCGACGAGATCGGCGAGCTGCCTCTTGAGGCCCAGGCGCGCCTGCTGCGCGTGCTGCAGGAAGGCGAGATCCGCCGGGTCGGCTCGGTGCAGTCGCAGAAGGTCGATGTCCGCCTGATCGCCGCCACCCACCGCGACCTCAAGACGCTGGCCAAGACTGGCCAGTTTCGCGAGGACCTGTTCTACCGGCTCAACGTCATCTCGCTGAAGCTGCCGGCCCTGCGCGACCGCGAGGACGACGTCCTGCAAATCGCCCGGGCCTTCCTCAAACGCCAGAGCCAGCGCATGGGCCGCAGCGAGATGCGCTTCTCCCCCGAGGCCGAGCGGACCATCGGCCAGTACACCTGGCCGGGTAACGTGCGCGAATTGGAGAACGCCATCGAGCGTGCGGTGATTCTCTGCGAGAGCCAGTCGATCCCTGCCGATCTGCTGGGTATCGATATCGAACTGGAAGAACTGGAAGACGAAGACTTCGCCGAACTCCCCGGCCCCGATGTCGGAGCCGGTCACGAGCCCACCGAGGACCTCTCGCTGGAGGACTACTTCCAGCATTTCGTCCTCGAGCATCAGGACCACATGACCGAGACCGAACTGGCCCGCAAGCTCGGCATCAGCCGCAAGTGCCTTTGGGAGCGCCGCCAGCGCCTCGGCATCCCGCGCCGCAAGTCGGGCGCGCCCAGCAGCTCCTGATCAGCCCGGTAACAGCCCCCCACCGCCCGGCTGTTACCCTCGACCAAAGTGGTAACAGAAACCGGGTCGGCAGGTAACCAAACGCCGAACGAGCGCTCCTTACCGATCCGCGCCGAAGATTTAAGTATATGTTTAATAAGTGATTTTAAAATATGGCACGGGATCTGCTTTACTATTCGTACAACAACAATAAAAAGATGTAGCACTCAGAACAAGAACGATTGACACGACTCCAGCCTTATAAAAACAACGACGCGGAGGCGGGGCCAACCGATTTTTTTGGAGTAGAAACATGCCCGTCGGGCCAAGCCCGCAGCCAGGCCGAGAATAATAAAATTGCCCATAGGCAGCACCCGAACTGGTGGGTCGATACGACCCAGGCGATATCAGCGACCAAAGAAATCTGTTTGCTATTGGCTCCCCTGTTGGGGGCCATCCCGGAGCCCACGGGCCAACCGGGACGGGCATACAACAAGAACAACAGCCCCGAATAGAACAAAAACAACGCACGCACTTCGATTTGAAAGGGAGCTTCGGCTCCCTTTCTGCGTTCGAGAGCCACTCCGGTTTCGTATATCCTCCGGTGCCGATGCTAGAATCCGCAGCCATTCCGCGGTCAAGCTCGTTTCTGGCCGGCCACTCCGTCAAGCAGTGCATCCCGATGCTGAAGAAGCTGTTCAAGTCCTTTCGCCTATCCCTGAACCGCCCCCATCCGCGCAGCACGCCGGAGGTCCTCGGCAGCCAGCAGCACCCGCTGCGCCGTGCCGACATCAGCCGGCATGCCGTCAGCGTGGTGGAGCGCCTGCAAAATGCCGGCTATCAGGCCTACGTCGTCGGCGGCTGCGTGCGGGACCTGCTGCTCGACATCGAGCCCAAGGACTTCGACGTCGCCACCAGCGCCACGCCCGAACAGGTCCGCGCCGAATTTCGCAACGCCCGGGTGATCGGCCGCCGCTTCAAGCTGGTTCATGTGCATTTCGGCCGGGAGATCATCGAGGTCGCCACCTTTCGCGCCCATCACTCGGATGACGACGAGGACGACGAGGACAGCCACCTGGCTGCGCGCCACGAAAGCGGCCGGATTCTGCGTGACAACGTCTATGGCACCGTGGAAGAGGATGCCCAGCGCCGCGACTTCACCATCAACGCCCTGTACTTCGACGTCACCCATGAGCGCATCCTCGATTACGCCCACGGCGTGCACGACATCCGCAACCACCTGGTGCGCCTGATCGGCGATCCCGAGCAGCGCTACCTCGAGGATCCCGTGCGCATGCTGCGCGCCGTGCGTTTCGCCGCCAAGCTCGACTTCGACATCGAACACCACAGCGCTGCGCCGATCCGCCGGCTGGCGCCGCTGCTGCGCGACATTCCCGCGCCCCGCCTGTTCGACGAGGTACTCAAGCTGTTCCTGTCCGGCTATGCCGAGGACACCTTCGAGCTGCTGCTCGAATACGACCTGTTCGCCCCGCTGTTCCCCGCCAGCGCGGCTGCCCTGGAGCGCAATCCGAGCTACGCCGGCCGACTGATCCGCCAGGCGCTGGCCAATACCGACGAGCGCATCGCCCAGGGTAAACCGGTGACGCCCGCCTTCCTGTTCGCCGCTCTGCTCTGGCCGGCTCTGCCGCCGCGGGCCCTGGCACTGCAGGAGCGCGGCATGCCGCCGATCCCGGCGCTGCAGGAAGCCGCCCACCTGGTGATCACCGAGCAGTGCCGGCGCACGGCGATTCCCAAACGCTTTACCATGCCCGCCCGGGAAATCTGGGACCTGCAGGAGCGCCTGCCACGCCGCCAGGGCAAACGCGCCGACCTGCTGCTCGAGCACCCGCGCTTTCGCGCTGGCTACGACTTCCTCCTGCTACGCGAGGAGGCCGGAGAGCAGACCGGCGAGCTGGGCGACTGGTGGACCGATTACCAAGAGGCCAGCGACAGCGAAAGGCGCAGCATGATCCGCGCCCTCGGCAACAAGGACGAAACCGCTGCCCCCCGCAAGCGTCGCCGCAGTGGCAGCCGGCGACGCCGCAACACGGGCGGCTCGCCTGCTGGAGACTGAACATGGAGCGTGTCTATATCGGCCTGGGCAGCAACCTGGCCAATCCCGCCGCGCAACTGCGCGCCGCCCTCGCCGCCCTGCAAGCGCTACCGCGCACGCGCCTGGCGGCGGTTTCCTCCTTCTATGACAGCGAGCCACTGGGCCCGGCCGACCAGCCTAGTTACGTGAATGCCGTGGCCGCGCTGGACTCTGCGCAGGAACCGCTGGAACTGCTTAACGCCCTGCAGACGATCGAGCGGGAACAAGGTCGGGTACGCAAGGCGGAGCGCTGGGGACCGCGTACCCTGGATCTGGACATCCTGCTATTCGGCAACCGCGAGTTGCACGAGGAGCGCCTGACCGTCCCGCACTACCACCTGCATGCGCGCCCCTTCGTGCTCTATCCGCTGGCCGAGATCGCCCCCGGGCTGTGCCTGCCGGACGGCCGCCCGCTCGACGAGTTGCTCGCCGCCTGTCCGCCGCAGGGGCTGCGTCGCCATGACGACCGGGAGCCGGATGGCTCAAGCGCCAATTGACTTGAAGCCCCCCCATCTGGACTATAAGCCTCCCATTGCTCCGCACCGGCGTCCGCCGATGTCGACCAGGACGAAACCGACATGCCCGATGTAACCCTGACCACCCTGCAAGGCCTCAAGCAGCGCGGCGAAAAGATCGCCATGCTGACCTGCTATGACGCCACCTTCGCCCAGACCGCTTGCCAGGCCGGCGTCGAGGTGCTGCTGGTCGGCGACTCCCTCGGCATGGTCCTGCAGGGCCACGACAGCACCCTGCCGACCAGCGTAAGCGACATGGCCTACCACACTGCCTGCGTCAAGCGTGGCAACCGTGGTGCCCTGGTGGTCACCGACCTGCCGTTCATGGCCTATGCGACCCTTGGGCAGGCGCTGGACAGCAGCGCCGCGCTGATGCGCGCCGGCGCCCACATGGTCAAACTGGAGGGCGGCGCCTGGCTGTGCGAAACCGTGACGCGCCTGGCCGAGAACGGCATCCCGGCCTGCGTGCATCTGGGCCTGACGCCGCAGTCGGTGAACCTGTTCGGCGGCTACAAGGTGCAGGGGCGCGACGAGGGACGGGCGCGCCAGCTGCGTGCCGATGCCGAGGCCCTGGAGCGCGCCGGCGCGGCCATGCTGCTGCTCGAGTGCGTGCCCAGCCCGCTGGCAGAGCAGATCACCCAGGCAGCGGGCGTGCCGGTCATCGGTATCGGCGCCGGCGCCGCCACCGACGGTCAGGTGCTGGTCATGCATGACATGCTCGGCCTGTCCCTGAGCGGACGCACGCCGAAGTTCGTGAAGAACTTCATGGCCGGCCAGGACAGCATTCAGGCGGCTTTCGCCGCCTACGTCAGCGCGGTCAAGCAAGGCGAATTCCCCGCAGTCGAACACGGATTTTCCGCATGATCACCCTCAAGACCGTCCGCGAACTGCGCGCCGCCATCGCCCGGGCCCGCGGCGAAGGCAAACGCATCGCCCTGGTACCGACCATGGGCAACCTGCATGCCGGCCACATCGCTCTGGTGGAGAAGGCTCGCCAGCGCGCCGACTTCGTGGTCGCCAGTATCTTCGTCAACCCCCTGCAGTTCGGCCCCGCCGAGGACCTGGACAAGTACCCGCGCACCCTCGCCGCCGACCAGGAAAAGCTCCTCGAAGGTGGCTGCAACCTGCTGTTCGCCCCCGGCGCCGAGGAGATGTATCCGGGCGGCATGCAGGGACAGACGCGTATCGCCGTCCCCGGCGTTTCCGAGGGACTCTGCGGCGCGACGCGTCCCGGCCACTTCGAGGGCGTCGCCACCGTGGTGACCAAGCTGTTCAACATCGCCCAGCCGGATATCGCCCTGTTCGGCGAGAAGGACTTCCAGCAGTTGGCGGTGATCCGCACCCTGGTGCGCGACCTCAACATGCCGATCCAGATCTTCGGCGAGCCCACCGTGCGCGCCGCCGACGGCTTGGCGCTGTCCTCGCGCAACGGCTACCTGAACGACGAGCAGCGCGCCGTGGCGCCGACGCTGTACCGCGTGCTGTGCAACGCCAGCACTGCCCTCCAGGCCGGCGAACGGAATTTCGCCGGACTCTGCGCGCGGGGACTGGAGACGCTGCAGCAGGCCGGCTTCCGCCCGGATTACCTGGAAATCCGCGAAGCCGCCAGCCTTCGTCCGGCGACCGCCGAGGACCGCCGTCTGGTGGTGCTCGGCGCGGCCTATCTGGGCAATACGCGCCTGATCGACAACCTGAGCGTCGACCTCACCGACGACTGAACATCGACGAAGGCCCGCCGGGACGCACCACAGGTCGGTCCCGGCGGGCCGTTTTCTTGATCACCCCCGGCGGTTAAGGCAAACTCAGCCGCCGCCAGTGGACCCTGAAGAGGAATCGCCATGCATGCCATCATGCTCAAGGCCAAACTGCACCGTGCCGAGGTAACCCACTCGGTGCTCGATTACGAAGGCTCCTGCGCCATCGATGGGGAATGGCTGGATCTGGCGGGCATCCACGAGTACGAGCAGATTCAGATCTACAACGTGGACAACGGCGAACGCTTCACCACCTATGCGATTCGTGCCGAGGATGGCTCGAAGATGATTTCGGTGAACGGCGCCGCCGCGCACAAGGCGCAGAAGGGCGACCGCGTGATCATCTGCGCCTATGCCCACTATAGCGAGGCGGAGCTGGCCAGCCACAAGCCGCGCATGCTGTACATGGCTCCCGGCAACGTGCTCAGCCATACCAGCAATGCGATCCCAGTCCAGGTCGCCTGAGTCGTCCGCGCCAGTCCTCAGACCTCCTGTCTTGGCCTTGCCCGCTGCAAGCGTCTCTCCGAAAAGCCCGGAATGCTCCGGGCTTTTTGCTATTCGCACCGATTCAAAGGAAGCAGAATCCCCATGTCGCACCACCAGCAACCCTTCGATGTGACGACCCTGGCCTCTTGGGAGGCGCTCCGCCAGCATCGCCAGGCCATGCAAGCTTTCAACATGCGCGAAGCCTTTCAGAGTGATCCGCAGCGCTTCGAGCAATTCTCCCTGAGCAGCAGCGGTCTGTTCCTCGATTATTCGAAGAACCTGATGACCCACGAGACCCGCGACCTGCTGGTTCGCCTGGCACGGGAAGCCGGCCTGGAAAGGGCCATTCATGCGTTGTTCGAGGGCGAGGCGGTGAACGCCTCCGAAGGCCGTCCTGCGCTGCACACCGCACTGCGCCGACCGGTCGGCGACCGCTTGATGGTCGACGGCGTGAACCTGATTCCTCAGGTGCACCGGGTACTCAATCAGATGACCGAGCTGGTCGGACGCATCCATGACGGGCTGTGGCGCGGCTATTCGGAACAGCCCATCACCGACGTGGTGAACATCGGCATCGGCGGCTCCTTCCTCGGCCCCCAGCTGGTTTCCGAAGCCCTGCTGCCCTTCGCCCAGCGCGGCGTGCGCTGCCACTATCTGGCGAACATCGACGGCAGCGAATTCCACGAGCTGTCCAGCCGCTTGCGCGCCGAAACCACCCTGTTCATCGTCTCCAGCAAATCCTTCGGCACCCTGGAAACCCTGAAGAACGCCCAGGCTGCGCGTACCTGGTACCTGGCCCAGGGCGGCACGGAAAGCGAGCTGCACCGCCACTTCATCGCCGTCTCCAGCAACATCGCGGCGGCAGTGGCCTTCGGCATCCGCGAGGAAAACATCTTCCCGATGTGGGACTGGGTGGGCGGACGCTATTCGCTGTGGTCGGCCATCGGCCTGCCGATCGCCCTGGCCATCGGCATGGCCAACTTCAAGGACCTGCTGTCCGGCGCCTACAGCATGGATCAGCACTTCCTGAACACCCCCTTCGAAAGCAACATGCCGGTGCTGCTCGCCCTGCTCGGCGTCTGGTATGGCAACTTCTGGGGGGCGCAGAGCCACGCCATCCTGCCCTACGACCACTACCTGCGGAACATCACCCAGCACCTGCAGCAGCTGGACATGGAGTCCAACGGCAAGAGCGTGCGCCAGGACGGCAGCCCGGTATCCTGCGATACCGGCCCGGTGATCTGGGGCGGCGTCGGCTGCAACGGCCAGCACGCCTACCACCAGCTGCTGCACCAGGGCACCCTGCTGATCCCGGCGGACTTCATCGTGCCGGTGGTCAGCCACAACCCGGTGGCCGACCACCACCAGTGGCTGTACGCCAACTGCCTGTCGCAGAGCCAGGCGCTGATGTGCGGCAAGACCCGTGCGGAAGCCGAGGCCGAGCTGCGCGCCAAAGGCCTGCCCGAGGCGGAAGTGAAGCGCCTGGCGCCGCACAAGGTGATCCCCGGCAACCGGCCGAGCAACACCCTGGTGATGGAGCGCGTCAGCCCGCGGCGCCTCGGCGCGCTGGTCGCTCTGTACGAGCACAAGGTGTTCGTGCAAAGCGTCGTCTGGGGCATCAACGCTTTCGATCAGTGGGGCGTCGAGCTCGGCAAGGAGCTCGGCAAGGGTGTCTACCAGCGCTTGATCGGCCAGGACGAGGCACCGGCCGAGGATGCCTCGACCCAGGGCCTGATCGCCTACTTCCGCGGCCGCCATCGCGGTTGAGTCCAGCCAGGGCGCAGGCCGCACCCGGCCTGCGCCCCCCTCTACCGCCCCCTTGGGAGACTTGAACGCGGCGATCTGTGGGTCCACGCTTACGACACCTGCGGACACACAACAACAAGGAGCCGCCATGTTCAAGATCGCCAACCACCCCGTCAGCGAAGCATCACGCCGGCACAGCTGGCTGAACAATGACGACTACCTGCGCCTGTATCGACAATCGGTCGAACAGCCGGAGCGCTTCTGGGCCGAGCAGGCCAAGATCTTCCTCGACTGGTTCAAACCCTGGCAGAACGTCCATAGCGGCGACATGAGCAAGGGCCAGACCAGTTGGTTCGCTGGCGGCGAGCTGAACGTCTCCTACAACTGCATCGATCGGCATCTGGAACGGCGTGGCGATCAGGTGGCGATCGTCTGGGAGGGCGATAACCCTGCCGACTCTGCGCGGATCACCTACCGCCAGTTGCACGAACAGGTCTGCCGCCTGGCCAACCTGCTGAAAAGCCGTGGTGTCGGCAAGGGCGACCGTGTCTGCATCTATATGCCGATGATTCCCGAGGCCGCCTATGCCATGCTGGCCTGCACCCGCATCGGCGCCATCCATTCGGTGGTGTTCGGCGGCTTCTCCCCCGAGGCGCTGCGCGACCGCATCCTCGATGCCGATTGCCATCTGCTGATCACCGCCGACGAAAGCGTGCGCGGCGGCAAGGTCGTGCCCCTCAAGCGCAATGTCGACAAGGCCCTGCAGAGCTGCCCGAACGTCTCCAGCGTGGTGGTGGTACGCCACACCGGTGGCGGCATCGACTGGAGCGAAGGACGCGATCTCTGGTACCACGAAGCAGTGTCGGGCTGCAGCGCCAACTGCCCGGCCGAGCCGATGGACGCCGAGGCGCCACTGTTCATCCTCTACACCTCGGGGAGCACCGGCAAGCCGAAGGGCGTGCTGCACAGCACCGGCGGCTACCTGCTGCAGGCGGCGATGACCCACCAGTACGTGTTCGACTACCACGATGGCGACATCTATTGGTGCAGCGCCGACATCGGCTGGATTACCGGGCACAGCTACATCGTCTACGGCCCGCTGGCCAACGGCGCCACCACGCTGATCTTCGAGGGCGTGCCCAACTATCCGGACGCTTCGCGCTTCTGGCAGGTGGTCGACAAGCATCAGGTGAATATCTTCTACACGGCACCTACTGCGCTGCGCTCGTTGATGCGCGACGGCGAAGCTCCGGTCAGGAAGACCTCGCGCGCCAGCCTGCGCCTGCTCGGCTCGGTGGGCGAGCCGATCAACCCGGAGGCCTGGGAGTGGTACTACCATGTGGTCGGCGAGAGCCGCTGCCCGATCGTCGATACCTGGTGGCAGACCGAAACCGGCGCCATCATGATCACTCCCCTGCCCGGCGCCACGCTGCTCAAGCCCGGTTCGGCGACCCGCCCGTTCTTCGGCGTGCAACCGGTGCTGCTCGACGACAACGGCAAGGAAATCGGGGCCCGGCGCGGGCATCCTGGCGATCAAGGCCAGCTGGCCGAGCCAGATCCGCAGCATCTATGGCGATCACCAGCGGCTGATCGACACCTACTTCAAGCCCTATCCCGGCTACTACTTCACCGGCGATGGCGCACGCCTGGACGAGGACGGCTACTACTGGATCACCGGGCGGGTCGACGACGTGATCAACGTGTCGGGCCACCGCATCGGCACCGCCGAAGTAGAAAGCGCCCTGGTGCTGCATGACAATGTCGCCGAAGCCGCCGTGGTGGGCTGCCCCCACGACGTCAAGGGCCAATGCGTCTACGCCTTCGTCACCCTGGTGACCGGCAGCCAGTCCAGCGACCCGCTCAAGCGGGAACTGATCGATCAGGTCAGCCGGGAGATCGGCAGCTTCGCCAAGCCGGACTTCCTGCAATGGGCACCGCGCCTGCCGAAGACCCGCTCGGGCAAGATCATGCGGCGCATCCTGCGCAAGATCGCCTGCAACGAGCTGGACAACCTGGGCGACACTTCGACGCTCTCCGACCCCTCGGTTCTCCAGGAACTGATCGATAGCCGCCTGAACCGCCCTTGAGCCGGGACCATAGGCGGGGTGCATGACTCGCCCCGCCCATGTCGCGGCGGGCCGGCGACTTCGGAGCGCAAGCTTCCCATGCCATACTCCGACTCCTGTCTGTCGGAAAGATGTTCGCCCATGCCCAAAGGACTGAAGCCCACCCTCGCCACCCTGGCCATCGCACCCGCCCTCTACAGCCTGTTCGGCTTTCTCATTCTTCCCGGCGCCAGCCTGCAACTGATCAACCGTCAACTGCCCCGCTTCGTCACCCAGCCGGCCAGCCTCGAGCGCCTGGAGTTCAACCCCCTCACCCTGGAACTGACGCTGCACCGACTGCGCCTCGGCGAAACGGGACGCGAGCAGCTGGCCTTCGAACGCCTGTACAGCAAGTTGCACTGGGACAGCCTGTGGACCGGCCACCTGCATCTGGTCGAAGTACAGCTGGAGCGCCCAAGCGTGCAAGTGCTGTTCGACAAGCAGGGCGTTCTCAACCTGAGCCGCCTGTTCAAGCTCCCGTCCTCTGACACGCAGGAGCCGGCCTCCGCCACCGGCCCTTTCCGCTGCACCTGGACCGTTTTCTGCTGAGCAGCGGACAAGTGCACTTCCAAGATCAGCGCCCAAGCGAGCCGGTCGAGGCCCGCTATGACAACCTCGACCTCGAACTGCGCCAACTCGGTACCCTGCCCGACGACAACGCCGAACTGAAGCTGCAGGCCAGCGGCCCGGACGGCGGGCGCATCGAGTGGACCGGACAGCTCAGCCTGGTGCCGCTGCGCTCGAGCGGCAGGCTGGGCATCGAGCAGGCCAGCCTGCGCCACTGGTGGCCCTATGCGCGGAACGCCGCACCACTGGTGCTGGAAGATGGCACGCTCAGCTTCGGCAGCGACTACCGACTGGATCTGGCCGATGGCTTCCGGCTGCAGTTGCAGAACGCTTCCCTCAAACTGGCGCCACTCACCCTCAAGGCAGCGGACGGACGCCCCCTCGTGCGCCTACAGAGTCTGGAGGTCGGTCAGACCTCGCTCGACCTCGACAAGCGTCAGCTATCGATCGGCCAGGTGCTCGGCCAGGGACTGGAAGCCTGGGCGGCGCGCGAGGCCGATGGCGCTCTGGACTGGCAGAAGCTGTTCGCCCCCGCTCTGCCGAGCGACCAGCGAGCGGCGAGAAGAGCCAGAACGAGAAGCGGGAGGAAAAGGCCCAAACGCCCGCCAAGGATGCCGGCAACGGCAAGGCGCCCGGACAGCCCTGGCAGATCCTGCTGGCGGACGCCCGGCTGCGCGGCAGCCGCCTGCACCTGAGCGACCGGGTACCGGCAGAGGAGGTGGAGCTGCAGATCGGGCCGCTGGATCTGGCCCTGCGCGATTTCGACAGCCAGGGCCGGAAACCCCTCCAACTCGAACTGGACAGCGGCATCGGCGGTCAGGGGCGACTCAAGGCCAGCGGCCAGGCACGCCTGACCCCTCTTGCGGTGCAATTACAGGTCGCGACCCAGGATCTGGACCTGCGGCCGGCGCAAGCCTATATCAGCCCCTTCATTCGTCTGGAACTGCGCAGCGGGCAACTCGACAGTGCCCTCAAGATCGACATGAAGGGCGGCGAAAAACTGGCTCTGCAGATCGACGGCCGCGCCAGCGTCAGACAACTGCACACCCTCGACACCCTCAAGAGCCGCGACTTCGTCAAGTGGCAGCAGTTGGATCTGGAGGAGCTCAGCTACCGGCATGGCGACCGACTGACCATTCAACGGGTTCTGCTCAAGCAGCCCTATGCCCGCTTCCTCATCAACGAGAACCTGAGCACCAACGTCAGCGAACTGCTGGTAGCCCAGAAGCCCGAGCAGCGGCAGCCGGAGCAGAAGAGTGCGGTGAAAGCCGCGGAACAACCGGCCAGCCCGCCGCTGGGCATCCACATCGGCACGGTGGAGATCCGGGAAGGCTCGGCCAACTTTGCCGACTTCAGCCTCAATCCCAATTTCGCCACCGCCATTCAGCAGCTCGACGGCCGTATCGGCAGCCTGGACAACCGCCAGCGGAAGCCGGCCACGGTGGACATCAAGGGCAAGGTCGACCGCTACGCGCCGGTCAGCATCAAGGGCAGCCTGAACCCCTTCGATCCGCTCGAGAGCCTGGACATCGCAACCCGCTTCCGGCGCGTCGAGCTGACCACCCTGACCCCCTACTCCGGCAAGTTCGCCGGCTACCGCATCCGCAAGGGCCGCCTCAACCTGGACCTGCACTATCGCATCGAGCAAGGCCGGTTGAATGCGGAGAACAGCCTGGTCCTGGAGCAGCTGCAACTGGGCGAGCAGGTCGACAGTCCGGACGCGGTAGACCTGCCTATTCGCCTGGCGGTGGCCCTGCTCAAGGACAGCCAGGGGCGGATCGCCATCGACCTGCCGGTTCAGGGCGACCTGAACAATCCCGAATTCAGGGTCATGCCCATCGTCTGGCAGACTCTGCGCAACCTGGTGGTGCGTGCCGCACAGGCGCCGTTCAGGTTCATCACCGGCCTTGCCGGCGGCGAGGCCGACCTCAGCCAGGTCGAGTTCAGCGCGGGCAGCAGTGAACTGGATGCCACTGCGCGGCGCAACCTGGACGTCCTCGCCAAGGCACTGAAGGAGCGCCCGCAGCTGCGCCTGGAAGTAGAAGGCATGAGCGCCCAAGCCAGCGACGGTCCCTTGCTGGCAGAGCAGCGCCTGGAACGCGAATACCGGAATCTCTACTACCGGCTCCTGCAGCAACGGGGCGAGCGCGTGCCGGCCAGCGCCGACGGACTGCAGGTGCCCAACGGCGAGAAGGCCGCCTTGCTGGAGGGCATCTACCGCAACCGCCTTAAGCAGCAACCACCGGCGGCATGGCATGGGCTAGACCAGGAGCAACGCACCGAGCGGCTGCGCGAAGCCGTGCTGGACTCCTGGGAGGACAGCACTCTGCTGCTTCGCCAGTTGGCCCAGGCGCGCGCCATCAACATCAAAACCTATCTGGTCGAGCGCGGAGGTCTGGACGACCAACGCATCTACCAACTGGACGTCGGCGTCAGCCAGGCACCGCCCGGCGAGCCCATCAGCGTCCCGCTGCAGCTGGCCAGCGAATAGGTACGCCCATGAACCTGCCCCGCCTGCTCGTCGCCTTGCTCGGCTTGGCACCGGCACTGCTCCTGGGCGCCAGCCTGCGCTGCGAGAGCCGCCTGATCAGCACCGGAGACTCCGCTCGCGAAGTCCTGGCCAAATGCGGCGAGCCGGCCAGCCGCGATCTGCTCGGCTATCGCGAACGCTTCGACTACTGGGGAGCCGCCACGAACTGGTGGTGGAGGAATGGGTCTACGGCCCGCGCAACGGCATGTACTACTTCCTGCGGTTCGAGGGCAACCGGCTGATCGAGATCGACAGCCGTCGCGGCCAGTGAGCCGGCTGGCGGCGCCCCGCACAAACGAAAGAGGGCCCCGCAGGGCCCTCTCCTTTTCCAGCCGGAAGCTCGGTATCAGACACCCGAGGCTTCGGCAGCGGCAACGTCCTTGATCGACAACTTGATGCGGCCGCGGTTGTCCACGTCGAGCACCAGCACCTTCACTTCCTGACCTTCCTTGAGCACGTCGGTGACCTTCTCGATGCGCTGATCGCTGATCTGCGAGATGTGCACCAGGCCGTCCTTGCCCGGCAGAATGTTGACGAAGGCACCGAAGTCGACGATGCGCTCGACCTTGCCGACGTAGATCTTGCCGATCTCGGCCTCGGCGGTGATCGACAGCACGCGCTGCTTGGCCGCCTCCGCCGCCTCGCGGGTTTCACCGAAGATCTTGATCGAGCCGTCGTCCTCGATGTCGATGGAGGCCTTGGTTTCCTCGCAGATGGCGCGGATGGTAGCACCGCCCTTGCCGATCACGTCGCGGATCTTGTCCTGATCGATCTTCATCGCCAGCATGGTCGGAGCGTTGGCCGACAGCTCGCTGCGCGACTGGGCGATCACCTGGCCCATCTGGCCGAGGATGTTCAGGCGGGCTTCCAGCGCCTGGTTCAGGGCGATCTCCATGATCTCTTCGGTGATGCCCTGGATCTTGATGTCCATCTGCAGCGCGGTGACGCCCTTGGCAGTACCGGCCACCTTGAAGTCCATGTCGCCCAGGTGGTCCTCATCGCCGAGGATGTCGGTCAGCACGGCGAACTTCTCGCCTTCCTTGACCAGACCCATGGCGATGCCGGCTACCGGCGCCTTCATCGGCACGCCGGCGTCCATCAGCGCCAGGGAGGCACCGCAGACCGACGCCATGGAGCTGGAGCCGTTCGACTCGGTGATTTCCGACACCACGCGCACGGTGTAGGGGAAGCTATCGTCTTTCGGCAGCATGGCCTGCACGCCACGGCGGGCCAGACGACCATGACCGATCTCGCGACGGCCGGCGCTGCCCATGCGGCCGCATTCGCCTACCGAGAATGGCGGGAAGTTGTAGTGCAGCATGAAACTGTCCTTGCGCTCGCCTTCCAGGGTGTCGAGCACCTGGGCATCGCGGGCAGTACCCAGGGTGGCCACCACCAACGCCTGGGTTTCGCCGCGAGTGAACAGGGCAGAGCCGTGGGTCTTCGGCAGTACGCCGACTTCGATCTTCAGCGGACGCACGGTCCGGGTATCGCGACCGTCGATGCGCGGCTTGCCGTTGACGATGTTCTCGCGCACGGTGCGGTATTCGATTTCACCGAAGGCATCCCTCACCTCGCCGGCAGACGGCTGGCCCTCGGCCTCGCCGGACAGCTTGGCAACGGCCTGCTCGCGCAGTTCGTCCAGACGCCCGTAGCGCTCCTGCTTGATGGTGATGGTATAGGCTTGGGAAATCGCTTCGCCGAGCTCGGCGCGGATGGCATTCAGCAGTGCGGTGTTGGCAACCGGCGCAGCCCAGTTCCAAGCCGGCTTGCCGGCTTCGGTGGCGAACTCCTTGATGGCCTGGATGACCGCTTGGAACTCCTCGTGGGCGTACAGCACGGCACCGAGCATCTGGTCCTCGGTCAGTTCCTCGGCCTCGGACTCGACCATCAGCACAGCGGACTCGGTGCCGGCCACCACCATGTCCAGGCGGGAAGCCTTGAGCTGCTCGTAATTGGGGTTCAGCAGATAGCCGGTTTCCTCGTGGTAACCGACACGGGCGGCGCCGATCGGACCGTTGAAGGGGATGCCGGAAACCGCCAGGGCAGCCGAGGTGCCGATCATCGAGGCGATGTCCGGATCGGTCTTCTTGCTGGTGGAGAGCACGGTGCAGATCACCTGCACCTCGTTCATGAAGCCCTCCGGGAACAGCGGACGGATCGGCCGGTCGATCAGGCGCGAAGTCAGGGTCTCCTTTTCCGAAGGACGGCCTTCGCGCTTGAAGAAACCACCAGGGATGCGGCCGGCGGCATAGGTCTTCTCTTGATAATGCACGGACAGCGGGAAGAAACCCTTGCCCGGATCGGCCTGCTTGGCACCGACTACGGTGACCAGTACGGTCACGTCATCGTCGATGGTAACCATTACGGCGCCGGAGGCCTGGCGGGCAATGCGGCCGGTCTCCAGGGTGACGGTCGACTGACCGAACTGGAATGTCTTGATAACCGGATTCACGGTATTTTCCTTCTCTATTGTTGCCTTGGGGAAATCGTCAGGAAGTCGGGAGTCGGACCCGCAGAGGCCTCCTGAAAAACCGAAGGCTGAAAGCAAGAAGCTGGAAGCAAGCCCGATGTCTCGCTTCCAGCCTCCCACTTGCAGCCTCGGCGTAGCGCGCGTCTTAGCGACGCAGACCCAGACGACCGATCAGGGCGCTGTAACGAGTGGTGTCCTTACCCTTCAGGTAGTCCAGCAACTTGCGGCGCTGGTTGACCATGCGGATCAGGCCACGACGGGAGTGGTGGTCCTTGCCGTTGGCCTTGAAGTGATCCTGCAGCTTGTTGATGTTGGCGGTCAGCAGGGCAACCTGCACCTCCGGGGAACCGGTATCGCCTTCAGCTTGCTTGTACTCGTTAACGATCTGGGCTTTTTCTTCAACGGTGAGTGCCATGATGGGCATCCTCTCTGTCGGGAAACCATTCGGGCCGTAGCACCGAGCGGTTTCAGCAGGCCGGGAAATCTTCCCGTGTTTGAGAAAGAGGTATGACCGTGCCTGCTGACAGCCACCCTCGCATCGGTCATTCCGACCGAATCAGTCGACGCGGCGCGATTCGCCCGTCGTCGCTCACTTCACCGACACCGATGAAGCGGCCTGTGTGATCCTGCACCCGTACCATGCCGAACTTCGGCGACTGCGGCGCGCGCACCGGCTGACCGTGCAGCCAGTAGTAGCTGCTGTGCTCGGAAAGCTGCAGTACAGGCCAGTGCTCCAGCCCACTGTCTGCCGGCGACAGGAAACGGTCGAGCGCCTCATTGCCGCCTTCGGCGTGGGCCTGCTCCAGAGCGTCCAAACTGACTGTCTGGACTAGCCCGAAGGGACCGGCCTGAGTCCGACGCAGCTCTGCGACATGCGCTCCGAGCCCGAGCGCCTGGCCGATATCCTCGACCAGGGAGCGGACATAGGTACCTTTGCTGCAAGCCACCGCCAGCCGTGCGAACGGTGGCTCGAAGGCTAGCAAATCCAAACGCGTAATAGTAACAGAACGCGCTTCGCGCTCCACCACCTCACCAGCCCTGGCCAGCTTGTAAAGCGGCTGCCCGTCGCGCTTGAGTGCCGAGTACATGGGCGGAACCTGGCTGATCTCGCCCCGGAAGTCCGCCAACACCGCCTCCAGCACATCCTGCCCGAGTTGCACATCGCGCCGCTCGAGCACCTCACCCTCGGCATCCCCAGTGGTGGTGCTCACACCGAGATGCATCAGGGTTTCGTAGCCTTTGTCGGCATCCAGTAGGTATTGGGAGAACTTGGTCGCCTCGCCAAAGCACAGCGGCAGCACCCCGGTGGCCAAAGGATCGAGGCTGCCGGTATGCCCGGCCTTCTCGGCATTCAGCAACCAGCGAACTTTCTGTAACGCGGCGTTAGAAGTCAGCCCACGCGGCTTGTCGAGGATCAAGATGCCATCGACCTTGCGGCGGATACGTTTGCCTTGGGCCATGCCTCACTCCTCGCCCTTGCCGGCATGCAGCCGATCCTCGGCCACGGCACGCTCGATCAATGCGGACAGCTCGACGCCTCGACGAATGCTCGCGTCATAACTGAAGTGCAACTGCGGCACATTGCGCAGCTTCATCGCCTTGCCCAGTTGCATGCGCAGAAAGCCGCCCGCCTCCTGGAGAATATCTAGGTTCCGCTTGATCTCGTCTGCACTGTCTTCCTTGCCCATGACGGTGATGAATACCTTGGCATGGGACAGGTCCCGGGCCACCTCCACCGCCGTCACGGTGACCATCCCGAGACGCGGATCCTTGATCTCGCGCTGGATCAGCAGGGACAGCTCACGCTGCATCTGATCGCCGATGCGCTGGGTGCGACTGTAGTCTTTGGCCATATCTCGCCTCTCTATAAGCCAAAAGCTGGAAGCCGAAGCCGGCAGCCTTCCGGCCTCCAGCTTCATGCTTCCAGCTTCGTGCTTGTGTGCGCGTCAAAGCGAGCGCGCCACCTGGACCTTCTCGTACACTTCGATCTTGTCGCCGACCTTGACGTCGTTGTAGCTCTTCACACCGATGCCACACTCCATGCCGGCCCGTACTTCGGATACGTCGTCCTTGAAGCGGCGCAGGGACTCCAATTCACCTTCGAAGATCACCACGTCATCGCGCAGCACGCGGATCGGGCGGTTGCGATGCACGTTGCCCTCGACCACCATGCAGCCGGCGATGGCACCGAACTTCGGCGAGCGGAACACATCGCGCACCTCGGCGACACCCAAGATATTTTCCCTGACTTCGCTGCCCAGCATACCCGACAGCGCCTTCTTGACGTCCTCGATGATGTCGTAGATGACGTTGTAGTAGCGCAGGTCCAGACCTTCCTGCTCGACGATCTTGCGCGCACCGGCGTCGGCGCGCACATTGAAACCGAACAGCACGGCGTTGGAGGCCAGCGCCAGGTTGGCATCGCTCTCGGTGATGCCGCCAACGCCGCCACCGACCACACGGACCTGAACCTCCTCGTTGCCAAGCTCGGCCAGAGCACCCTGCAGGGCCTCCAAGGAGCCGCGCACATCGGACTTGAGAACGATGTTGAGGGTCTTCTTCTCGTCTTGGCCCATGGTCTCGAAGATGTTTTCCAGCTTCGCCGAATGCTGACGAGCCAGCTTGACCTCGCGGAACTTGCCCTGACGGAACAGCGCCACTTCGCGCGCCTTCTTCTCGTCGGCGACCACGGTCAGCTCGTCGCCTGCATCGGGCGTGGAGTCCAGACCGAGAATCTCCACCGGAATCGACGGGCCGGCCTCCTTGAGGGGTTGGCCGTTCTCGTCCAGCATTGCCCGCACACGACCGAAGTTGACGCCGGCCAAGACGACGTCGCCCTGGCGCAGGGTACCGTTCTGGATCAGTACGGTCGCCACCGGGCCACGCCCCTTGTCCAGACGCGACTCGATCACGACGCCGCGCCCTGGGGCGCTCGGCGTAGCAGTCAGCTCAAGCACCTCGGCCTGCAGCAGCACCGCCTCCAGCAGCTCGTCGATACCAGTACCGACCTTTGCCGAAACCGGGACGAACTGGGTGGTGCCACCCCACTCTTCCGGGATCACGTCGCGTGCGGCCAAATCGTTCTTGATCCGGTCCAGATCGGCTGTCGGCTTATCGATCTTGTTGACCGCCACGACGATCGGCACGCCGGCCGCCTTGGCATGCTGGATGGCCTCCTCGGTCTGCGGCATCACGCCATCGTCGGCCGCCACCACCAAAATGACGATGTCGGTGGCTTTGGCGCCCCGGGCACGCATCGCGGTGAAGGCAGCATGGCCGGGAGTATCGAGGAAAGTTACCATGCCGCGATCAGTTTCCACATGATAGGCGCCGATGTGCTGGGTAATGCCACCCGCCTCGCCAGTCGCCACCTTGGTGCGACGAATGTAGTCGAGCAACGAGGTCTTACCGTGATCGACGTGGCCCATGACGGTGACCACTGGCGCGCGCGACACGGCCTCACCCTCGAACTTGAGGGACTCGGCCAACTGCTCTTCCAGCGCGTTCTCGCTGACCAGCTTGACCTTGTGCCCCAACTCCTCGGCTACCAGTTGTGCGGTTTCTTGGTCGAGCACCTGGTTGATGGTCACCGGCGTGCCCATCTTGAACATAAACTTGATGACCTCGGCCGCCTTGACCGACATCTGTTGGGCCAGCTCAGCGACCGTGATGGTTTCGCCGATGGTCACCTCGCGCACGACAGGACCGGTCGGGCTCTGGAAGCCATGCTGATTGCGCTTCTTGAGCTTGGATTTGCCACCACGACCACCGCGACGGCCAAAACCTTCGCCTTCTTCGTCGACATTGCGCACTGCTGCACGGGCAACCGGAGCCTTGTCCTTGATGGAGGGGCGATGCTGGGCATTCTTGCGCTCACGCCGCTCATCGTCGACATTGCGCACCTTCTCCTTCTCGACTCGACGCAGCTCTTCGCGCTTACGCTCTTCGCCGGCAGTCGGAGGCGTAGACACAGACTCAACAGCGACGCTAAGTACCGGCTCCCGCTCCTTCGCGACAGCAGCGGCAGCAGCCTGCTCCGCCTGGCGCAGCGCCTCCTGCTCGGCAGCACGGCGTTTGGCCTCTTCCTCTGCCTTCTGGCGTACGGCGGCAGCCTCCTCGGCAGCCCGCTGCTCCTCAAGCTCGCGCTGCTTCTCGGCCTCGAGCTCGTCAGGGCTGCGCTTGACATAAGTCTTTTTCTTACGCACCTCGACGCTGATAGTCTTGCTACCGGCGACCCTCAAGGTAGTCGTGGTCTTGCGTTGCAAGGTAATCTTTCGCGGCTCCTCCAGCTTCACACCGTGGCTGCTCTTGAGGTGAGCCAATAGGGCCTGCTTTTCATTATCGGTCACTACCTGCTCGGCGCTGGTATGCGACAGCCCTGCCTCACGCATCTGCTGCAGCAGGCGCTCGACCGGTGTATCGACCACCAGGGCCAGTTCTTTCACCGTGACTTGCGTCATGCATCTCTCTCCTCAGGCCGCGAATGCTTACTCGAACCAGTGGGCTCGGGCGGCCATGATCAGCTTGCCGGCACGCTCTTCATCCATGCCGTCGATGTCGAGCAGGTCGTCGATCGACTGCTCGGCCAGGTCTTCGCGGGTAATCACTCCGCGCATCGCCAGCTCAACCGCCAGCTCCTTGTCCATGCCCTCGAGCGAGAGCAGGTCTTCGGCCGGATGGGCTTCCGCTAGCTTTTCTTCAGTAGCAATGGCCTTAGTCAGCAGACGGTCCTTGGCGCGTGCGCGCAATTCGTTGACGATTTCCTCATCGAAGCCATCGATGGCGAGCATCTCCTCCATCGGCACATAGGCAATCTCTTCCAGACTGGTGAATCCCTCCTCCACCAGCACCTGCGCCAGTTCCTCATCAACCTCAAGCTCCTCGACGAAGGAACGCAAGATGCCACCGGTCTCGGCCTGCTGCTTAGCCTGGATGTCGGCCTCGGTCATCACGTTCAGGGTCCAGCCAGTCAGTTGGCTGGCCAGTCGCACGTTCTGCCCGCCGCGGCCGATAGCCTGGGCCAGATTGTCATCGGCCACGGCGACATCCATTGCATGAGCGTCCTCATCGACAATGATTGCCGCCACTTCGGCGGGAGCCATTGCGTTAATCACAAACTGTGCTGGGTTGTCATCCCATAGCACGATGTCGACACGTTCTCCTCCCAGCTCGCCGGAAACGGCTTGCACGCGCGAGCCGCGCATACCAATGCAGGCGCCTTGAGGGTCGATACGCTTATCCTTGGAACGAACGGCAATCTTGGCGCGTGACCCCGGATCACGGGAAGCCCCTTTCACCTCGATCAATCCTTCGGCAATTTCCGGCACTTCGATGCGGAACAGTTCAATCAACATGCCCGGCGCAGTACGCGAAAGAATCAGCTGTGGGCCCCGGTTCTCTGGACGAATTTCTTTCAACAATGCACGCACCCGCGCACCAACCCGAAAGGTCTCCCGCGGAATGATGTCTTCCCTAGCCAGCAGCGCCTCGGCGTTATTGCCAAGATCAATGATGACATTGTCGCGAGTGACCTTCTTCACGCTACCAGAAATGATTTCACCCACACGCTCGCGGTAGGCATCTACAACTTGGGCTCGCTCGGCCTCCCGCACCTTCTGCACGATCACCTGTTTGGCAGTCTGCGCAGCGATGCGACCGAACTCAATCGACTCTATTTTTTCCTCAAGCACATCCCCCAGCTTTGCATCGGGCTTGCGCTCACGGGCCTCGTCGAGCGTCAATTCAGCGGCTGGATTTTCCAGCAGCTCATCCTCGACGACAGTCCAGCGACGAAAGGTGTCGTACGCACCACTCTGGCGATTGATCTGCACACGCAGATCAACTTCGTCCTCATAGCGCTTCTTGGTGGCAGTGGCCAACGCCAGTTCCAAGGCCTCGAAAATCACACCAGCCGGAACGCCTTTTTCGTTGGATACCGACTCAACTACCAGCAGTACTTCTTTGCTCATCGTACGCTCGCCTTTCGCAATCCATTGGGATCCGCGGATCCGCGTCTCAATCAAAACGGGGAATAATATTGGCTTTATCGATCAGATCGATTGGCAACAGATATTCGTGGTCATCCACCAGCATGACGACGTCTTGGTCCTCGACACCACGCAGGAGCCCCTGGAAATTGCGCCGCCCATCAAAGGGAGAACGCAATCTAACTTTCACCTGCTCGCCGGCACAGCGAGCAAACTGCTCAAGAGTAAATAACGGCCGATCCATGCCTGGCGAGGAAACCTCAAGGGTGTATTCATTGCTGATCGGGTCCTCCACATCGAGCACACCGCTGACTTGGCGACTGACCTTTTCGCAATCATCGATGAGGATGCCGTTGGCGTGATCGATATAGACCCGCAACAGCGAGTGCCGCCCCTGTGACAGGAACTCAATACCCCAGCATTCATAGCCGAGAGCCTCGACTACCGGGGCCAGCAAGGCCTGCAACTGTTCTAGCTTGCTCGACACCTGAACCCCTCGCGCATGCTGTGCAAATAAAAAATGGGCGAAACGCCCATTCCCTTTATCGTCGCTACGTGTACCGATTATCGGCACTTACTGATATCTAGCAAAAAGCCCCTTGAAAAGGGGCTTTTATAACAACTGGTTGCGGGGGCTGGATTTGAACCAACGACCTTCGGGTTATGAGCCCGACGAGCTACCAGACTGCTCCACCCCGCGTCATAAAGCTGGAAAACAAGTATACGTATACCCCTACTCTCCAGTCAACCTAACTTCTGTAAGCAAGAAGGCCCGCAATTAGCGGGCCTTCCTGATTTGGTACCGAGGAGGGGACTCGAACCCCTACAGCCTATGGCCACTACCACCTCAAGGTAGCGTGTCTACCAATTCCACCACCTCGGCAAAACCTTTACTTCTGCCCTGGAATTTGAGGCATACCTACAGAGCCACCTGCGGATTTTTGCTCTTCAAACACAGGCACATCTTCCGCCGCCGGCTTTTCCTGCTGAACCTCTATCGCCGCCGGACTCGGCAAACCTACTTCACCCAACGAGCCTGCCTTTTCTTTAGCTATAAACCCCAACCCAAGGCTAGTCAGAAAAAAAGCGGCAGCCAGTATAGCAGTAACGCGACTCAAAAAGGTAGAGGACCCTTGGCTACCAAAAACAGTTGCAGACGCACCAGAGCCAAAAGAAGCCCCAGCCTCCGCCCCCTTACCCTGCTGAATCAAAACCAGCACGACCACACCCAGAGCGGCCAACAGGTGAAAGACGACAATGATCGTTTCCGTTTCCAGCATCTTCAGTTACCTGCAGCGCAGCAGATCGCATCAGACTTTATCTGCATCTGCATTGAGAGGAGTCAAACCAAGCAGCCTTCACCAACAACCAGACGGTCAACCAACTCGGTCACAGCTACCAATCGCAACACATCAAACATACAGAGCGATGCAACCCGCACCAAAACATTTAAAACAGCCATTACCGCCAAAGAGCCGGCATATCTAGGCAATCGATCAAAGTGGGCGCAGATGTTATATGAACCAAAATGAACTGACAAGCCAATCAAGCACATACATCTGCAACAATCTTTGCTAGATGGTCTGCATAGAGTCGTACCTGGCTTTCGTCATCACCTTCAACCATTACTCTCACCAAAGGCTCGGTACCCGACTTGCGTAGCAGTACCCGTCCTCGTCCCGCCATTTGTTCGGTCACACGCTCGCAAGCCTCTTGTACAATCGGATGCCCAACAGGATCCTTGTCGCCCTCATAACGTACATTGAGCAACACCTGCGGAAATTTGCGCATCCCCTGGCGCGCTTCAGCGAGCCTCTGTCCACGATGCTTCAAGGCCATCAACACCTGCAGCGCAGCAATAATGCCATCGCCAGTTGTTGCATGATGACAGCAAACGATATGTCCGGAGCTTTCTCCTCCCAATTGCCAATTGCGAGCCAATAATTCGGCCATGACATAACGGTCACCGACCTTGGCTCGCTCGAATGGAATGTTCATATCCTGCAGAACCAGTTCTAGCCCTAAGTTGCTCATCAGAGTACCGATAACTCCGCCTCGCAGCTTACCCTGCTCCTGCATGTCGCGTGCGATCAGAAAGAGCAGCTCATCACCATCAACCACTGCCCCAGCATGGTCAACCATTAGCACCCGATCACCATCACCGTCGAAAGCAATACCGAGATCGGCACGCTGCATGAGCACTTCTGCCTGCAACGCAACGATATCAGTAGAGCCGCAACGGTCGTTGATGTTTAACCCGTTGGGTTGAGTCCCTAGAACCGCCACCTCGGCACCCAGCTCACGGAACACGCTGGGAGCGACCTTATAAGTTGCGCCATGAGCACAGTCTACGACGACCTTGAGGCCGGCAAAGCTAGTACCGGTCGGCACACTGCTCTTACAGAATTCGATATAGCGCCCGGCTGCATCGTTGATACGGGAAACCTTGCCCAACTGGGATGAGTCGACTACCGTCATCGGCGTATCAAGCAGTTCCTCGATTATCAGTTCCAACTCGTCGGGCAGTTTGGTTCCCTGGCCGGAAAAGAACTTAATGCCATTGTCGTAATGGGGATTGTGCGAAGCACTGATGACAATGCCTGCTTCGGCATGAAAGGTTCGCGTGAGATAGGCAATAGCGGGCGTCGGCATGGGGCCGAGCAGCAGCACATCGGCACCAGCAGCGGAGAGCCCCGCTTCCAATACCGACTCGAACATGTAGCCGGATATGCGAGTATCCTTGCCGACCAGCACACGGCACCCCCCCTGGCGACGAAAGGCCTTGCCGGCAGCCCATCCCAGCTTGAGCATGAAATCCGGGTAATGGGATATTCGCCCACCCGCCCACGGATGCCGTCGGTGCCGAAATATTTTTTGCTCAATGCTTCCCCTCCTCCCATTCTGCCGTTTCCACGGCATCGATCATTCGTACCACCTCGGCCGTTTCCGCCACATCGTGCACCCGCACGATACGCACCCCCTTGGCTACCGCTAATGCCGCCAAGGCTAGACTGCCGTTCAGGCGCCGGCCAACCTCGCACCCCAATACCTGACCGATCATGCTCTTGCGGGAGACACCGACCAACAGCGGGCGACCAAGCTCGTGCAGCGTCTCCATATGCCGGAACAACAGCAGGTTGTGCTGCAACGTCTTGGCGAACCCAAAGCCCGGATCCAGCAGCAGGCGCTCAGCCGGAATCCCCGCCGCAGCACAGGCCTGCATGCGCCCAAGCAGAAAGCCTCGCACCTCGCCCAGCAGGTCCACATAGCGGGGATCCGCCTGCATGGTGGCCGGCTCTCCCAGCATATGCATCAGACAGATTGGCAGCCGCGCCTCCGCCGCCGCCTTCAGAGCACCGTCTCGCCGCAGCGAACGGACGTCATTGATTAGACCGGCTCCCAGACGGGCTGCCTCGCGCATTACTATCGGAGTCGAGGTATCCACCGAGATGATGACATCTAATTCGGATGCAATGGCTTCGACGACGGGCGCAACGCGATCCAGTTCCTCATTCGCCGACACCACGCGAGCACCGGGACGAGTCGACTCCCCCCCAACATCGATCAACGCAGCTCCAGCAGCAACCATACTCCGCGCATGCTTCAACGCAGCATCGAGCCCTTGAAGCGCCCCCCGTCCGAAAAAGAGTCTGGCGTTACATTAAGAATGCCCATCACATGGGAGCGTGACAAATCAAGAACCCGGTTGCCACAAGGCAACCGGGTCGGAGGCAACAAAGTCATTTGCAAGCCTTAATGTTCGCCAGCCGGCCCTCCTATTGGAGACTCGGCCCGATTGCCCCCCTGAGAAACCGGTGTACCAGAGGTGCCGGAACCACCCTGCCAGTCCTTCGGCTCACGCACTGTGCGTCCCGCCATGATGTCATCGATCTGGTCGGCATCAATGGTTTCATACTTCATTAATGCCTCCGCCATCATGTCCAGCTTGTCACGGTTATCTCTCAGCAACTGCGTGGCCGTGCAGTAGCACTGGTCAATGATACTGCGCACCTCCTGGTCGATCAGCCTGGCGGTTTCCGCCGAGACGTTGGCGTGCTGGGCCCCGGCGGTGCGGCCAAGAAACACCTCTCCCTCTTCTTCCGCATACATCAACGGTCCTAGTTTTTCCGAGAGCCCCCACTTAGTCACCATGTTTCGGGCAATCTGGGTGGCACGCATGATGTCGTTGGAGGCCCCCGTAGTGACCCCTTCAAAGCCCAAGGTCATCTCTTCGGCAATACGCCCGCCGAACAACGAGCAAATCTGGCTGATCAGCGCCCGCTTGGACAGACTGTAGCGATCTTCTTCAGGCAAAAACATGGTCACGCCCAGAGCGCGCCCGCGCGGAATGATCGATACTTTGTAGACAGGATCATGCTCGGGCACCAGCCTTCCGACGATCGCATGCCCCGCCTCATGGTATGCCGTGTTGAGCTTTTCCTTTTCGGACATGACCATGGTCTTGCGCTCGGCGCCCATCATGATCTTGTCCTTGGCCAGCTCGAACTCGCGCATCTCGACGATGCGCTTGTTGGCACGCGCGGCAAACAATGAGGCCTCGTTCACAAGGTTGGCTAAATCAGCCCCCGAAAAGCCGGGAGTACCCCGAGCGATGACCGCCGGGTTGACATCTTCGCTCACCGGAACCTTGCGCATATGCACCTTGAGGATCTGCTCGCGACCGCGGATATCCGGCAGGCCGACCACCACCTGGCGATCGAAGCGCCCCGGACGCAACAGCGCCGGGTCAAGCACGTCCGGGCGGTTGGTCGCAGCAATGACGATGATGCCATCGTTCATTTCAAAACCATCCATCTCCACGAGCAACTGGTTGAGTGTCTGCTCACGCTCGTCGTGGCCGCCGCCAAGTCCGGCACCGCGATGACGGCCAACGGCATCGATTTCATCGATGAAGATGATGCAGGGAGCATGCTTCTTGGCCTGATCGAACATGTCCCGGACACGCGAAGCACCGACACCGACGAACATCTCGACAAAATCCGAACCGGAGATGGTGAAGAACGGAACCTTGGCCTCGCCGGCAATCGCTTTGGCCAACAACGTCTTGCCGGTGCCGGGCGGGCCGACCATCAGCACGCCACGGGGAATGCGCCCACCGAGGCGCTGGAACTTGCCCGGATCGCGAAGAAACTCGACCAGCTCACTGACCTCTTCCTTGGCCTCGTCACAGCCGGCAACATCAGCAAAGGTGGTTTTGACCTGATCCTCCGAGAGCAGGCGCGCCTTGCTCTTGCCGAAGCTCATCGGCCCACCTTTGCCACCCGCGCCACCCTGCATCTGGCGCATGAAGAACATGAATACGGCAATGATCACCAGAATCGGGAAGCTGGCCACCAGCAACTGTGACCAGATGCTTTGCTGTTCGGGCTGCTTGCCTTCGATCTGAACATTGTTGTCGATCAGATCGCCTATCAGGCCACCGTCCTGGATGGCCGGACGGATCGTCTTGAAGTTGTCGCCGTCTATCCGCTGCCCGGTGATGATATAGCCATCCACGGTAACCCGCTCGACCTTACCGTCCTTGACCTGCTGGATGAAGTCCGAATAATTCAGCGTCTGCGGTTCGCTCGGATTGGTAAAGTTGTTCATCACGGTCACCAGAACGGCTGCGATGATCAACCACAGAATCAGGTTCTTTGCCATATCGTTCAATTAACTACCCTCTGGGACGGCGCCAGTCCCTGTATGACGGCTGGTACAGCTACCCGCCTAACTTAATACACAACCCCCGCCCCCGGCAGGCCTCTCTGTAACCCTTTGTGTGCCTTATTTCGAACACCCGTACGGCTCATCAGCAGTCTAGGCTCCGCGAAAGCCGCGCGCGAGCAGATATTGTTCGCGAGAACGGTCACGGGAAGAGAGGGGCTTGCGCATCTGCACCCTGTCGAAGCCCTCGCGCACCCGCCGAAGGTATTGATCGAAGCCTTCGCCTTGGAAGATCTTGATCAAAAAATCGCCTCCCGGACGCAGAACCCGCCCGGCCAGATCCAACGCCAGCTCGCAGAGATACATGGCCCGTGGCTGGTCGGCTGCCTTCACTCCGCTCATATTGGGCGCCATATCGGACATCACAAGATCTACCGGTTGCCCGCCGATTGCTTCAAGGAGCAGGGCGAACACCGTATCGTCGGTGAAGTCTCCCTGAATGAAGGTCACATCCGGGATGCTGTCCATCGGCAAGATGTCCGAGGCAACCAGACGCCCTCTATCTCCGATCAACCGACTGGTCACCTGTGACCAGCCGCCCGGCGCGGCCCCCAGATCGACGACAGTCATGCCCGGCCGCAGGATGCGGTCCTTCTCTTGAATCTCCAACAGTTTGTAGCTGGCACGTGAACGATAACCATCCTTTTGCGCCATCTTCACATAGGGGTCATCAAAATGTTCTTTCAACCAGCGATGACTAGTCTTGGATCGGGCCACGGGCACCTCGTGTTTGGCTGGGCGGCCCCGGGTCGCTCGGGTAGACTAGGCCGCTTTTCAACAAGATCGGACGCAGGGGTCAGATTATGGCGCTCACTCAGGAGCAGAAGAAACATTTCAAATCCATCGGCCATCACCTGAAGCCTGTTTTGATCGTGGCCGAAAACGGTGTGACCGAAGGCGTTCTGGCCGAGCTTGAGCGAGCCCTGAACGATCACGAACTGATCAAGGTGAAGATCAACCTCGCCGAACGCGACGACCGCCAGGCGGTGGTTGCCGAACTCTGCGACGCATCCGGAAGCGAACTGGCGCAGGTGATCGGCAAGGTCGCCCTGCTCTACCGCAAGAACCCCAAGCCGAACAAGAACCTTTCGAACATCAGCCGCTTCCACCAGGCCTAAAGCAACCGATAGGCAACCAGAAATCCACCTGTGAGCGGGCTGCCAGTTACGACTTGGTGCTACACCAGATACCGTATGCCCAGGGAGCAACCCGGAAGACCGCTCCCTGCCTTTGTCGACGTCTTCGGCTCAGAGATGGCGGACTTCGATGATCTCGTATTCGACGGTGCCGCTTGGCGTCTTTACCGCCACAACATCGCCCTCTTCTTTGCCCACCAGGGCGCGGGCGATCGGCGAGCTGACCGACAGTTTGCCCTGTTTGATATCGGCCTCGTCGTCGCCGACGATCTGGTAGACCACGGTTTCGTCGGTCTCGACGTTGGCGATTTCAACGGTGACGCCGAAGATCACCTTCCCGGTATGGGGAATGGCCGTTACATCGATGACTTGCGCATTCTGCAGGCGTCCTTCGATGTCGCGGATCCGTGCCTCGACCATGCCCTGTTGCTCCCGGGCAGCGTGGTATTCGGCGTTCTCCTTGAGGTCACCCAGCTCGCGCGCCTCGGCGATCGCCTGGGTGATCTGCGGACGCAGTTCGGTTTTCAGATGCTTGAGTTCTTCCTCCAGGGCGCGCGCGCCCTGGACAGTCATCGGAAACTTGGTCATGCGTTGATTCCTGCATGGAGATCCTGCAGACGGCGCACGGTCTTCTCGGGACCGAACTTGAGCGCCTCACAGATCGCCTGACCACCGGCGATGGTGGTGGTGATGCAGATCTTGTGCTGCAGAGCGTTGCGACGGATCGAGAAGGAGTCGGCGATCGACTGACGCCCCTCGGTGGTATTGATGATTAGGGTGACCTCGTCGTTCTTGATCATATCGACCACATGGGGACGCCCCTCGGTCACCTTGTTCACCCGGCGAACCGGCAGGCCGGCCGCCTCTATCATGCGAGCGGTACCGGCAGTGGCCACCACTTCGAAGCCGAGGGCGACCAGGTTGCGCGCCACATCGGCAACGAACGGCTTGTCGTCCTCGCGCACGCTGATGAAGGCGCAGCCGCCGGTCGGCAGCGTCTCGCTGGCCCCCAGCTGGGCCTTGGCAAAAGCCTCGGCAAAACTGTCGCCGACCCCCATCACCTCGCCGGTGGACTTCATTTCCGGGCCAAGGATGGGATCGACGCCGGGGAACTTGGCGAACGGGAACACCGCTTCCTTAACGCTGAAGAACGGCGGAATGATTTCCTCGGTGAAACCGATTTCCCTGAGGGTCTTGCCCGCCATCACGCGGGCCGCGACCTTGGCCAGGGACTCACCGATGCACTTGGAGACGAAAGGTACGGTACGCGAGGCGCGCGGGTTCACTTCCAGCACGTAGATGTCCTCGCCCTGCACGGCCATCTGCACGTTCATCAGGCCGATCACACCGAGCTCCAGGGCCATTTTCTTGACCTGCTCGCGGATGTCGTCCTGGATATGTGCCGGCAGCGAATAGGGCGGCAGCGAGCAGGCCGAGTCGCCGGAGTGCACGCCGGCCTGTTCGATATGCTGCATGATCGCCCCAATCACCACGTTCTCGCCGTCGCAGACCGCGTCGATGTCGACCTCGATGGCGCAATTGAGGAAGTGATCCAGCAGCACCGGGCTGTCGTTGGACACCTGTACCGCCTCGCGCATGTAGCGCTTGAGCTCGTCCTCCTCATAGACGATTTCCATGGCCCGGCCGCCCAGCACATAGGACGGACGCACCACCAGCGGATAGCCGATCACCTTCGAGGCGGCGATGGCCTCGTCCTCGCTGCGGGCGGTGGCATTCGGCGGCTGGCGCAGGTTGAGACGCTCGACCATCTGCTGGAAGCGCTCGCGATCCTCGGCGCGGTCGATGGCGTCCGGGCTGGTACCGATGATCGGCACGCCAGCCTCTTCCAGGGCGCGGCAGATCTTCAGCGGGGTCTGGCCGCCGTACTGCACGATGACCCCCTTGGGCTGCTCGACACGGACGATCTCCAGCACGTCCTCCAGGGTCACCGGCTCGAAATACAGGCGATCGGACGTGTCGTAGTCGGTGGAGACGGTTTCCGGGTTGCAGTTGACCATGATGGTCTCGTAACCGTCTTCGCGCATGGCCAGCGCAGCATGCACGCAGCAGTAGTCGAACTCGATGCCCTGGCCGATACGGTTCGGCCCGCCGCCGATGACCATGATCTTGTCGCGGGACGACGGATTGGCCTCGCACTCTTCCTCATAGGTCGAGTACATGTAGGCGGTATCGGTGGCGAACTCGGCAGCACAGGTATCGACACGCTTGTACACCGGCTGCACCTTCAGCTTCTGCCGGTGGCTGCGCAGGTTCTTCTCGGTCACACCGAGCAGCTTGGCCAAGCGGGCGTCGGAAAAGCCCTTGCGCTTGAGCTTCCACATCAGGTTGCGGTCGATGCTGGAGAGACCGAGCGTCTTGACCCGCTCCTCCTCCTTGACCAGATCCTCGATCTGCACCAGGAACCAGGGATCGATCTTGGTCAACGCGAAGACATCATCGACGCTCTTGCCGGCGCGAAAGGCGTCGGCCACATACCAGATGCGCTCGGCGCCCGGCACGATCAGCTCGCGCTTGAGAATGCTCTCGGCTTCCGGGTTGCCCAGGTCCAGCTTGGGATCGAAACCGGCGACGCCGACCTCCAGACCACGCAGGGCCTTCTGCACCGACTCCTGGAAGGTACGGCCGATGGCCATTACCTCACCCACGGACTTCATCTGGGTAGTCAGGCGGGCATCGGCCTTGGGAAACTTCTCGAAGGCGAAGCGCGGCACCTTGGTGACCACGTAGTCGATGGCCGGCTCGAAGGAGGCCGGGGTACGGCCGCCGGTGATGTCGTTGGACAGTTCGTCGAGGGTATAGCCCACCGCCAGCTTGGCGGCGATCTTGGCGATCGGGAAGCCGGTGGCCTTGGAGGCCAGTGCCGAGGAGCGCGACACGCGCGGGTTCATCTCGATCACCACCATGCGGCCGTCGACCGGATTGATGCCGAACTGCACGTTGGAACCACCAGTTTCCACGCCAATCTCACGCAACACCGCAAGCGATGCGTTGCGCATGATCTGGTATTCCTTGTCGGTCAGGGTCTGCGCCGGGGCCACGGTGATCGAGTCGCCGGTATGCACACCCATCGGATCGAAGTTCTCGATCGAGCAGACGATGATGCAGTTGTCCTTCTTGTCGCGGACCACCTCCATCTCGTATTCCTTCCAGCCGATCAGCGATTCGTCGATCAACAGCTCGCTGGTCGGCGACAGGTCGAGACCGCGGGTGCAGATTTCCTCGAATTCTTCGCGGTTGTAGGCAATGCCACCACCGGTGCCGCCCATGGTGAAGCTGGGGCGGATGATGCAGGGGAAGCCGACCTTGTCGAGCACGCCATAGGCTTCGTCCATGCTGTGGGCGATGCCGGAGCGCGGACACTCCAGGCCGATCGCGCGCATGGCTTTGTCGAAGCGCGAGCGGTCTTCGGCCTTGTCGATGGTGTCGGCGTTGGCGCCGATCATCTCGACGCCGAACTTGGCCAGCACGCCGTGCTTTTCCAGCGCCAGGGCGCAGTTCAGCGCAGTCTGGCCGCCCATGGTCGGCAGCAGGGCGTCGGGGCGCTCCTTCTCGATGATCTTGGCCACGGTCTGCCACTTGATCGGCTCGATGTAGGTGGCATCGGCCATGGCCGGGTCGGTCATGATGGTGGCCGGGTTGGAGTTCACCAGAATGACGCGGAAGCCTTCTTCCTTCAGCGCCTTGCACGCCTGGGCGCCCGAGTAGTCGAACTCGCAGGCCTGGCCGATGACGATGGGGCCGGCACCAAGGATCAGGATGCTTTTAATGTCTGTACGTTTTGGCATGGTCTCTCACACGAATCCGTTGATCTGTCGGCAGGCTCAGCGACGCTTGGCCATTTCGGCGATGAAGCGGTCGAACAGCGGGGCCACGTCATGCGGACCCGGGCTGGCCTCCGGGTGGCCCTGGAAGCTGAAGGCCGACTTGTCGGTGCGCTCGATGCCCTGCAGGGTGCCGTCGAACAGTGACTTGTGGATCGGCCGCAGATTGGCCGGCAGCGTGCTCTCGTCCACGGCGAAACCGTGGTTCTGGCTGGTGATCATCACCGCACCGGTATCGAGATCCTGCACCGGGTGGTTGGCGCCATGATGGCCATGGCCCATCTTCACGGTCTTGGCACCGGAGGCCAGTGCCAGCAGTTGATGGCCGAGGCAGATGCCAAATACCGGGATGTCTGTCCCGAGGATGTCCCTGATCGCCTGGATCGCATAGTCGCACGGTTCGGGGTCGCCCGGCCCGTTGGACAGGAACACGCCGTCCGGACTCAGCGCCAGAACCTCGCTGGCCGGGGTCTGCGCCGGCACCACGGTCAAGCGGCAGCCGCGCGCCACCAGCATGCGCAGGATGTTCAGCTTGACGCCGAAGTCATAGGCGACCACATGGTAGGGCAACTTGCCGGCCGAGACTTCCGGATGGCTGTCGGTCGCCAGCGCCCAGACACCGGAGCGCCACTCGTAGGGCTCAGAGCAACTGACCACTTTGGCCAGGTCCATGCCTTTGAGGCCAGGGAAGCTGCGTGCCAGCTCCAGGGCTTTTTCCTCGGTAGCGTCGTCGGCGACCAGAATGCAGCCGTTCTGCGAACCTTTCTCGCGCAGGATGCGGGTCAGGCGGCGGGTATCGATGTCGGCAATGGCTACGCAGCCGTTTTCTCTGAGGTAGTCCGGCAGCGACTGCTTGTTGCGCCAATTGCTGGCCAGCAGCGGCAGGTCGCGAATGATCAGGCCGGCAGCCCACACGCGACCGGACTCGGCATCCTCCGGCGTGGTGCCGGTATTGCCAATGTGCGGGTAGGTCAGGGTGACGATCTGCTGCGCATACGAAGGATCGGTGAGGATTTCCTGATAGCCGGTCATGGCAGTGTTGAACACCACCTCGCCGATGGTCTGTCCATCGGCACCGATGGATTCGCCACGAAAGATGCTGCCATCAGCAAGGGCGAGAATGGCTGGCTTAGTCAAGAAGACCTCCCGGAAATCAAGCCTGATAGGGCATACGCAGGTTGTAAAAAAGCGGAATGACGTGTGGACACATCATCCCGCTCTTTTTCAGATTGTCTGCGTGCTTTTAGGTAGACACATTGGATTCCTAGAGTACAGGAAAAGGCCTTCCCGGTCTAGTAACCAACCATTTTGCTAGGTCTTTTCAGCGCAGCGCGAGTACATCCTGCATGTCGTACAGCGTAGGATCGCGCCCCTCCAACCAGAGTGCGGCACGCACTGCCCCCTTGGCAAAGGTCATGCGGCTGGAAGCCTTATGGGTAATCTCGACCCGCTCGCCTTCCGCGGCGAACAACACAGTATGGTCGCCGACAACATCGCCGGCGCGCACGGTGGCGAAGCCGATGGTTTCCCGCGCCCGGGCCCCCGTCTGGCCTTCGCGACCATATACCGCCACTTTCCGCAAATCGCGCCCCAGGGCACTGGCCACCACCTCGCCCATGCGCAGGGCGGTACCGGACGGCGCATCGACCTTGTGCCGGTGATGCGCCTCGATGATTTCGATGTCGACCTCGTCACCCAGCACCCGCGCCGCGGTATCCAGCAGCTTCAGGCACAGATTGACGCCGACGCTGAAGTTGGCGGCGAAGACGATCGGAATCTCCCGAGCCGCCTCGCTCAGTAGTTGCCGTTCGTCGACCGAAAAGCCGGTGGTGCCGATCACCATGGCCTTGCCGGCCCGGCGGCAGATTTCCAGATTCTTCAGGGTCACGGTCGGATGGGTGAAATCGATTAGAACGTCGAACTCGTCCAGCACTGCTCCCAGATCGCCCGACAGGGGCACACCGATCCGCCCCAGACCGGCCAGCTCGCCGGCATCGCCCCCCACCAAGGTGCTGTCCGGCCGAGCAACGGCCGCTGTCAGGCAGGCCCCCGGCGCCTGCTGCACCGCCTCGATCAGGGCCTTACCCATGCGCCCGGCGGCACCCATCACTGCAATACGTCGCATAACTCTGCTCCGGAAGGCGAGCGGGCCACGCCGCGCCGCCATCCTGTTCGGTTAAAGATCGTCGAAGAAGCGCTTCATGCCCTCGAACCAGCCGCTAGCCTTGGGCGAATGACTGCTGTTGCCCTGTAGACTGCTGCGGAACTCCTCGAGTAGTTCGCGTTGGCGCTTGCTCAGGTTGACCGGCGTCTCCACCACCACCCGGCACATCAGGTCGCCCGCCGCGCCGCCACGCACTGGAGCCACACCCTTACCGCGCAGGCGGAACAGCTTGCCGGTCTGGGTGCCCTCCGGAATCTTCAGCTTGACCCGACCATCCAGGGTGGGAACCTCCAGCTCACCACCGAGCGCCGCGTCGGCGAAGCTGATCGGCACCTCGCAATACAGATGCTTGCCGTCACGCTGGAAGATCGGGTGCTCGCGCACGCTGACCACGACATAGAGGTCGCCGGATGGCCCCCCCAGGGAGCCCGCTTCACCCTCGCCGGCCAGACGGATACGATCACCGCTGTCGACGCCGGCCGGCACTTTCACCGACAGGGTCTTGTGCTCCTCGACACGTCCCTGACCATGGCAGTCCGTACAAGGATCGGCAATCATCTTGCCGCTGCCATGGCAACGCGGACAGGTTTGCTGCACCGAGAAGAAGCCCTGCTGCATGCGCACCTGACCGATACCGCCGCAGGTCGTACAGGTGACCGGCGTGGTGCCCTTCTTCGCACCGCTGCCATCGCAGGTCTTGCAATGCACCAGGGTTGGGACACGAATGGTCACCGTCGTGCCGCGGACCGCCTCCTCCAGGTTGAGCTCCAGGGTGTAGCGCAGGTCGCTGCCGCGCTGCGGGCCGCCACGCGGGCCGCCGCGCCCGCCGCCGAAGAAATCGCTGAACACATCGCCGAAGATATCGGAGAAGTTGGCTCCGCCAGCGCCGAAACCGCCTCCCCCCATACTCTGGTCGACTCCGGCATGCCCGTACTGATCGTACGCGGTCCGCTTGCCGGTATCCGAGAGCACTTCGTAGGCCTCGTTGACCTCCTTGAATCGCTCCTCGGCCGACTTGTCGTCCGGATTACGATCGGGGTGGTACTTCATGGCCAGACGGCGATAAGCCTTCTTCAGCTCCGCCTCGTCGGCTCCCCGCTCGACCCCCAGCACTTCGTAATAGTCACGCTTCGCCATAAATCTCATGAACTCCGGATTCGTCTGCCCCAGACACGCCGACGCGGGAGCAAGCCCCCGCGCGGCGGTTCAGGCCCCTCGCAAGCGACGGGCCGGGACGGAAGCAAGCGTGCTGCTTACTTGTTGCCCTTGCTGTCCTTGACCTCTTCGAACTCGGCGTCCACCACATCGTCCGCCGCGCCCTTGGCCTTCTCGCCCCCTTGGGCAGCCTCGCCGGACTCGGCCTGCTCGGCATACATCTTCTGCGCCAGCGGCGCAGTAGCCTGGGACAGGGCGTTCATCTGAGATTCGATCCGGGCCTTGTCGTCGCCCTTGAGTGCCGCCTCCAGATCGGTGACCGCCTTCTCGATGGCTACCTTCTCATCCGCGCTGACCTTGTCACCTGCCTCGGAGATCATCTTGCGGGTGGCATGTACCAGCTGGTCACCCTGGTTGCGCACGGACACCAGCTCTTCGAACTTGCGGTCTTCCTCGGCATTGGCCTCGGCATCGCGCACCATCTGCTGAATCTCCTCCTCGGACAGGCCGGAATTGGCCTTGATCACGATGGATTGATGCTTGCCGGTGGCCTTGTCCTTGGCGGACACGTGCAGAATGCCGTTGGCGTCGATATCGAAAGTGACCTCGATCTGCGGCACGCCACGCGGCGCCGGCGGGATGTCGGCCAAATCGAAGCGCCCCAGCGACTTGTTCTGTGCGGCCTGCTTGCGTTCGCCCTGCAGCACGTGGATGGTCACGGCGTTCTGGTTGTCGTCGGCGGTTGAGAACACCTGCGACTTCTTGGTCGGAATAGTGGTGTTCTTCTCGATCAGCGGGGTCATCACGCCGCCCAGGGTCTCGATGCCCAAGGTCAGCGGGGACACGTCGAGCAGCAGCACGTCCTTGACGTCGCCGGCCAGCACGGCGCCCTGGATGGCGGCGCCCATGGCCACGGCCTCGTCCGGATTGACGTCCTTGCGCGGCTCCTTGCCGAAGAACTCGGCGACCTTCTGCTGTACCAGCGGCATGCGGGTCTGGCCACCGACCAGGATCACCTCGTCGATCTTGCCCACGTCGATGCCGGCGTCCTTCAGGGCGATACGGCACGGCTCGATGGTGCGCTGCACCAGCTCCTCGACCAGGGCTTCCAGCTTGGCGCGGGAAATCTTCACGTTGAGGTGCTTCGGACCGGTCTGATCGGCCGTGATGTACGGCAGATTGACATCGGTCTGCTGACTGGAGGACAGCTCGATCTTGGCCTTCTCGGCAGCCTCCTTCAGGCGCTGCATGGCCAGCGGATCGCCCTTCAGGTCGATGCCGCTTTCCTTCTTGAATTCGTCGACGAGATAGTCGATCAGGCGGATGTCGAAGTCCTCGCCGCCAAGGAAGGTGTCGCCGTTGGTGGCCAGCACCTCGAACTGGTGCTCACCGTCGACCTCGGCGATTTCGATCACCGACACGTCGAAGGTACCGCCACCCAAGTCATAGACGATGATGGTGTGGTCGCCCTTGGCCTTGTCCATGCCGTAGGCCAGCGCCGCGGCGGTCGGCTCGTTGATGATCCGCTTGACGTCCAGACCGGCGATGCGGCCAGCGTCCTTGGTGGCCTGGCGCTGGCTGTCGTTGAAGTAGGCCGGCACGGTGATCACCGCTTCGGTGACCGGCTCGCCGAGGTAGTCCTCGGCAGTCTTCTTCATCTTCTTCAGCACTTCGGCGCTGATCTGCGGCGGAGCCATCTTTTGGCCCTTCACCTCGACCCAGGCGTCACCATTATCGGCTTTGACGATTTTGTAGGGGACCAGCTTGATGTCCTTCTGCACCACCTCTTCTTCGAAGCGGCGACCGATCAGGCGCTTGACCGCATACAGCGTGTTTTGCGGGTTGGTCACTGCCTGGCGCTTGGCCGACTGCCCGACCAGGGTTTCGCCGTCGTTGCTGTAGGCGATGATCGACGGAGTGGTGCGTGCACCTTCCGCGTTCTCGATGACCTTGGCCACGCCGTTTTCCAGCACGGACACGCAGGAGTTGGTGGTGCCCAGGTCGATGCCGATGATTTTGCCCATATTCACTCTCCGAGAACTTTGATTCAGCAGGCCACTGAAAGCCACTGTGCTAATCGTTTCACTGGCCTGTCGCCGTGCCTTGGAAGGCCAGGCGCGAAAGCCGATAAATGCATGCCCTTACAAATGGGGACGGGCCGTGCCATTTCAAGCCTGTCCGTTGTTCGAGGGCGCCGGCGCCTTGCTGACCACCACCATCGCCGGACGCAGCAAGCGACCGCTGAGCAGATAGCCTTTCTGGAACACCTTGAGCACGCTGCCCGGCTCGGCACTGGCGCTCTCTTCCATGGCCATCGCCTGATGATGTTCGGGGTTGAAGGGTTCGCCGTGGGGGTCGAGCTGCTCGAGCTGGTAGCGCTTGAGCACGTCATGGAACATCTTCAGGGTCAGCTCCATGCCTTCGCGCATCGGCCGGATCGACTCGTCGGCCGGATCGGACAGCTCGATACCGCGCTCGAGGCTGTCGACCACTCCCAGCAGATCCTGGGCGAAGCGCTCGAGGGCGAACTTGTGCGCCTTCTCCACATCCTGCTCGGCACGCCGGCGCACGTTCTGCAACTCTGCAGCGGCACGCAGGGACTGATCCTGAGCAGCAGCCAACTGCTCCTCCAACGCTTGCACGCGGGCAGCCAGGTCCTCGCCAGCAGGAGCACCTTCGCCGGCAGGAGCCGCCTCGGGCACCTGGTTATCGAGGTTCTGTTCGTCAGCCATGCATCTCTCCTTTCAAAAAGCGGCCACGGGCCACGGGCGTGGCTCGTGTTTCTGCCGCCCTATATGGGGATGCAATCCAACGCTTCAAGAGGAGTTGTGCAGCCCGCCGACATTTCACATGCGAACGAGTTGTCGGCATAAAATCGACTACTGTATATACACACAGAAATTGTATCCCGCGAGTCTTGCCATGCTGGTGCACCTGTCGATCCACAACTACGCCATCGTCGAACACCTGGACCTCGAGTTGGATGCAGGCATGACCGTCATTACCGGCGAGACCGGCGCCGGCAAGTCGATCATGCTCGATGCCCTCGGCCTGGCACTGGGCGACCGGGCCGACAGCGGCGCCGTACGACCGGGCGCGACCAAGGCGGACATCCTCGCCAGTTTCGATCTGACGACGATCCCCGAGGCACAGGCCTGGCTCGCCGAGCGAGATCTAGAGCGCGGAAGCCCGTGTATCCTGCGCCGGGTGATCACCGCCGAAGGACGGTCGCGCGCCTACATCAACGGCACGCCCTGCCCGCAGGGCGATCTGCGGGCACTCGGCGAACTGTTGATCGACGTCCACAGCCAGCACGAACACCAGTCCCTGCTGAAGAACGACACCCAGCGCCGCCTGCTCGACGAGTACGCCGGCGCCAGCGACCTGGCCCACCAAGTACGACTGGCCGCACAGCGCTGGCGGCAGACCCGCCAGGAGCTGGAAAGGCGATGCAGCGCCGGCGACGAACAGCGCGCCCGCCAGCAGTTGCTCAGCTATCAGCTGGAGGAACTGGAGAGTCTCGCCCTCGGCGACCACGAACTGGAGGAGTTGGAGACGGAACACAAGGCGCTGTCCAATGCCGAACACCTGCTCAGCAACTGCCGGCAGGTCATCGATCTGTGCAGCGAGAACGATGCCGGCAACGTGCTTTCCGCCCTGACCGCCAGCCTGCAGCGCCTGACCGGCCTGCAGGTGCAGCCCGGCCCGCTCGGCGAGGCAGTCGGCCTGCTGGCCAGCGCGCAGATCCAGGTCGAGGAGGCCGTCGGCGAATTGAACCGCTTCCTCGATCACTTCGATGTCGACCCGCAGCGCCAGCAGCGGGTCGAGGAGCGCCTTGATGCCATCTACAGCCTGGCGCGCAAGCACCGGGTCCAGCCGCATGAGCTGATCCCCCTGCAGCAGCGGCTGCTGGACGAGTTGGCCGGCCTGAGCGCGGACGACGAAACGCTCGAGCGCCTCGACCGGGAGCTGGCAGCCTACACACGGCATTACCAGGAGAAAGCCCAAGAGCTGAGCGGCCTGCGGCAACAGGCCGCCGGACGCCTGGCTGCGGCCGTGGAGCAACAGATGCAGCGCCTGGGCATGCCCGGCGGACGCTTTGCCATCGAGCTGCATCCGTCCGGCTCGAACGAGCCTCACCCCAGGGACTCGAACAGATCGAATTCCTGGTCAGCGCCAACCCCGGGCAGCCACAGAAGCCTCTGGCCAAGGTGGCCTCGGGCGGCGAACTGTCGCGCATCAGCCTGGCGATTCAGGTGATCACCGCGCAGACCTCACGCACGCCGACGCTGGTCTTCGACGAAGTCGATGTCGGCATCGGCGGCCCGACCGCCGAAGTGGTTGGCCAGCTTCTGCGTCAACTCGGCCAGCACGGCCAGGTGCTGACTGTTACCCACCTGCCCCAGGTCGCTGCCCAGGGGCACCGCCACCTTTTCGTTCACAAGGCGCGCGGGATCGACGAAACCCGCACGGCAGTCACCCGCCTGGAGGGTGAGCCGCACATCAAGGAGTTGGCCCGCATGCTCGGTGGGCTCGAACTGACCGAGGAGTCCCTGGCCCATGCCCGCCGAATGATCGGCAGCGCCCAGGCCTGAGGGCTGCACCGGCCAAAACCAGGAAGGCGACTGTCCGGTCGCCTTCCTGTGCCTGATGCCGAGCGTTGGACTGCCTCGCGATTCAGGATTTCTTGCGCACGTAGAGCACCAGGTTGTGATCGACCAGCTCGAAGCCGTGCCGCTTGACGATCTCGCGCTGCAACTTCTCGATTTCCGGATCGTAGAATTCGATTACCTCACCGGAGTCCACACAGACCATGTGGTCGTGATGACCGCTGTCGGCCAGCTCGAACACCGCATGTCCGCCATCGAAATTGTGCCGGACCACCAACCCAGCCGCCTCGAACTGGGTCAGTACCCGATAGACCGTCGCCAGTCCCACGTCTTCCCCGGCTTCCATCAACGCCTTGTAGACATCCTCCGCACTCATATGGCGATGCCCGGCAGAGTCGAGCATCTGCAAGATCTTGACGCGCGGCAGGGTAACTTTCAGACCGGCTTTACGCAGTTCGTTATTTTCAACCATGGTCGGCTTTCTTGCTGCTGCTTCGCAGCCTCCTTCAATGCAGGTATTATCAGGGATTAGTTGCCTCAGCAGATAGCGGAACTCTCCCAGCAATGCAAAACACCAAGCTCATGCTGACCAGTCTACCCCTCGTGGGCCTGCTCGCTCTTGCCGGCTGCACGATTCCCGGGGTGTACAAAATCGACATTCAGCAGGGCAATGTCGTGACGCAGGACATGATAGACCAGTTGCGTCCCGGAATGACCCGCCGGCAAGTCCGGTTTGTTATGGGCAGTCCGCTGATCACCGACACTTTCCACCCGAATCGCTGGGACTATCTGTACAGCATCAAACCCGGTGGCGGTCAGCGGCTACAGGAGCGGGTCAGCCTGGTATTCGATAACAACGACCTGCTGGTTGGCTTGGCCGGCGACTTCCTTCCCGGCGCCACGCGCGAAGAGGAAATCATGGGGCACACTGGCGGCGGTACCATCATCAAACGAGCGCCGACCGAGGAAGGCGAAGAGCCAGCCAAGCCCGGTTCCCTGCTCGAAGAGATCCAGCGCGAAGTGGACGAGGCGGAAAGCATGCCCGTGCCGACGGTCGAGCCCCTGGAACCCAGCCCGCAATAAAAGCCTGCCGAGCCTCAGCGCCCTACTTTTCTGGCGACTCCTCCCCCGCCTTGGCCCTGGCAGCCTTGGCGGCGCGCTGCTTGCGGACCTCCCTGGGATCGGCGATCAGCGGACGATAGATCTCCACCCGCTCCCCCTCCTCCAGCACGCGCTCCTCCGGCCTGCCCACCGCCTTGCCGAAAATCCCCAGGGGACTGCTCGCCAGATCCAGACCGGGAAAGTCCCGGTCGAGCCCGGAGCGCAACGCCGCCTCGCGCACCGTGGTGCCGCGCGGCACGCTCAGGCCGACCAGCCTCTGCCGGTCCGCCAGGGCATAGACGACCTCCACGGCAATGCTTTGCCTATCCATACAACTGCTTGGCCCGTTCGCAGAAGGCATCCACCAGGGTATTGGCCGCCTGGTTGAACAGCGGCCCGAGGGTCGCCTTGATCAACGGACCGGAGTAGTCGAAAGTCAGATCGAGACTGATCTTGCAGGCCTTCTCGCCGAGCGCCTTGAACTCCCAGAAACCATGCAGGTGGGCGAAGGGCCCTTCCTCCAGGCTCATCTCGATGCTTTGTCCCGGCTGCAGAGCGTTGCGAGTGAGAAAGCGCTGACTCAAGCCGCCCTTGGCCACCTCCAGCCTGGCACGCATGTGCGTCTCGCTGGCCTCCAGCACCTCGGCGGCGCTGCACCAGGGCAGAAAATCCGGATAGCGCGCCACGTCGTTGACCAGATCGTAAAGAGCACGCGCCGGAAAAGGCAGCAGTGCCGAGCGGTGTATGCGAGTCGCCATTCAATGAACTCTCGGTTACTTCGTCAATATCGCCGCAAGGGAATGCCCGGAACCAAGACAAGGGCACGATCGGCCCGGCCGGCGCCCCGCAGCCACAGCCGCATGCAAAAGCGATCGGGCATTGTCCGAAATTAGCAGCCACCCCTCAAGCTCGGTGTCGCCAGCCCGCTTGCAAGTGCCTATAATGCGCGCCCTATGGCTAAGCAAAAGAAACACCCTCAGGGCAACATCGCGCAGAACAAGAAGGCGCTGCACGACTACTTCATCGAGCAGAAGTTCGAGGCCGGCCTGGCCTTGGCTGGCTGGGAGGTGAAGAGCCTGCGCGCCGGCAAGGCACAACTGGTCGACAGCTACGTGCTGCTGAAGGATGGCGAGGCCTGGCTGATGGGCAGCCACATCACGCCCCTGAAGACAGCCAGCACCCACGTGATCGCCGATCCCACCCGCACCCGCAAGCTGCTGCTGCACAAGCGCGAGCTCGGCAAGCTGTTCGGTGCCGTCCAGCAGAAGGGCTACGCCTGCGTCGCCCTCTCGCTGTACTGGAAGAAGCATCTGATCAAGTGCGAGGTCGCCCTGGCCAAGGGCAAGAAGGAATACGACAAGCGCGATACCGAGAAGGCCCGCGACTCCGACCGGGAAATCCAGCGCGCCATTCGCAGCAAGGGCAAGGAAGACTGATCGAGCTTTCGGGCGGCATCCTCGATGACGCCGCCCGCCCCGTCAACCCTCGACCAACCCCTGACGCCGTCGCGCCCGCGCCTCGCGCTGCGCCTCCTGCTGCACCTCGGCCAGCACCTCCTGCACATAATGGATGTGCCGGCTGGACACCGCCCGCGCCTCTTCGGCCCGCCCGCCGACGATTGCCTCGTACAGCTCGCGATGCTGCTGCATCAGCATGTCGCGGGTCTCGCCGCGCTGGGCATACATACCGCCGATATTGGTCACCACGTTGCGCCGGAGCAGGTCGAACAGGCCCTTGATAGTGTGCAACAGCACGGCATTGTGGCTGGCCTCGGCGATCGCCAGATGGAAACGCGCATCGGCCAAGCCCTCCTCGGCACCGCCGCCCGGCACCGGGGCGGCGTAGCACTGCTGTAGGCGCTCGAACGCCTTGCGCAGCCGCTCGTGATCGAGGGGCGTGGCGCGCTGCGCCGCATAGAAGGCGCAGGCCCCCTCCAGGGTATGGCGGAACTCCAGCAAATCGCGCTGCACTTCGCTGCTGTTCTCCAGCAGCTGCAACAGCGGATCACTGAAGGTCGAGCCCAGCGCTTCGGCCACATAGGTGCCGCCGCCCTGGCGACTAACCAGCAGGCCGCGCGCCGCCAGCTTCTGAATCGCCTCGCGCAGCGAGGGGCGCGACACGCCGAACTGTTCGGCCAGCACGCGCTCCGCCGGCAAGCGCTCGCCGGCCTTGAGCGACCCCTCGAGAATCATCGCCTCGAGGCGCTCGACGATATCGTCCGACAGACGGCGCTGCCGGACCGGGCCAAATCCCATTGCCTCCCCCTCCACTAGCTTGACCAGTTGACACCCCACCCACCACCAGCCCTCAAGCCTTCCTCGTGAAGCCTATCCAAGCCGCCCCAACCCTAACAACGAGCGGCACCAAGAAAAGCCCACGACAAAAGTCGCGAGAGGACAAATTGACACGACTCCCACACAAAAACTAATCTTGTCCGGCAACATTGTAAATTGGTATGACCAATTTAATCAACTGCAGCGACAGAAAAACCGGCTGCTGCCCGCCGCACAGTCCGGAACCTTCAGTCCTTACTGCGGCTGGGGTACGCCGCAGCGAGTCGTCGATCCCTCCAAAAACAATCAAGGGAGAACCCCCTATGCAAGCCTGGCAACAGCTCTACACACCGCTTGGCAGCCTCGGCCTATCGGCCCTGGCCGCCCTCGTCCCGATCGTATTCTTCTTCCTCGCCCTGGCCGTGTTCCGCCTCAAGGGACATGTGGCAGGCAGCATCACCCTGGCACTTTCCATCCTGGTCGCCATCTTCGCCTACGGCATGCCGGCCGACATGGCCCTGGCCGCCGCCGGCTACGGCTTCCTCTACGGCCTGTGGCCGATCGCCTGGATCATCGTCGCGGCGGTGTTCCTCTACAAACTCACCGTCAAGAGCGGCCAGTTCGAAGTGATCCGTAGCTCGGTGCTGTCGGTCACCGACGACCAGCGCCTGCAGGTGCTGCTGATCGGCTTCTCGTTCGGCGCCTTCCTCGAAGGCGCCGCCGGCTTCGGTGCCCCGGTGGCGATCACCGCCGCCCTGCTGGTCGGCCTCGGCCTCAACCCGCTGTACGCCGCCGGCCTGTGCCTGATCGCCAACACCGCGCCGGTGGCTTTCGGCGCCCTGGGCATCCCGATCACCGTCGCCGGCCAGGTCACCGGCATCGACGCCTTCAAGATCGGCGCCATGACCGGCCGCCAGCTGCCACTGCTGTCGATCTTCGTGCCGTTCTGGCTGGTGGCGATGATGGACGGCTGGCGCGGCATCAGGGAAACCTGGCCGGCCGCGCTGGTCGCCGGTGCCAGCTTCGCCGTGACCCAGTATTTCACCTCCAACTTCATGGGCCCGGAACTGCCGGACATCACCTCGGCGCTGGTCAGCCTGGTGTCGCTGACCCTGTTCCTCAAGGTCTGGCAACCCAAGCGCGCGGAAAGCGCCCAGGTGGTCGGCATCACCGCCGGCGGCGCCGCAGTGCTGGGCGGCTTCGGCGGCCCGCGCAACACCACTCCCTCGCCCTACAGTGCCGCACAGATCGTCAAGGCCTGGTCGCCGTTCCTGATCCTCACCGCGCTGGTCACCGTCTGGACCCTCAAGCCGTTCAAGGCGCTGTTCGCCGCCGACGGCGCGCTGCACGACCTGGTGCTCTACTTCGCCATCCCGCACCTCGACCAGCTGGTGATCAAGACCGCGCCGATCGTCGCCAAGGACACCTTCATCCCGGCGGTATTCAAGCTCGATCCGGTATCCGCCACCGGCACCGCGATCTTCCTTTCCGCGCTGCTGTCGATGCTGGTCCTCAAGGTCAACCTCAAAGATGGTCTGACCAGTTTCAAGGACACCCTGGTCGAACTGCGCTGGCCGATCCTGTCCATCGGCATGGTGCTGGCCTTCGCCTTCGTCACCAACTTCTCCGGCATGTCCAGCACCCTCGCCCTGGTACTGGCCGGCACCGGCGCGGCCTTCCCGTTCTTCTCGCCGCTGCTCGGCTGGCTGGGCGTGTTCCTGACCGGCTCGGACACCTCGTCCAACGCCCTGTTCGGCTCGCTGCAGGCCACTACCGCACACCAGATCGGCGTCAACGACACCCTGCTGGTGGCGGCCAACACCAGCGGCGGCGTGACCGGCAAGATGATCTCGCCGCAATCGATCGCCGTGGCCTGCGCCGCGACCGGCCTGGTCGGCAAGGAGTCGGATCTGTTCCGCTTCACCCTCAAGCACAGCCTGATCTTCGCCGTCTTCGTCGGCCTGATCACCCTGGCCCAGGCCTACGTGTTCACCGGCATGCTGGTGCACTGAACGAGCTGTTGCGTAAGCCATGCAGCGCCGGGAACTCCCCGGCGCCTGCCATCCGATAACCGGGCCAACCCGGAGGCATGCCCGATGAGCGAACTCTTCTACGACGCCGCGCCCAACGCCACCCGCGTGGCGCCGCCCCTGCCCGAGCCGCGCCGGTACCCGGCGCAGAAGCCGGGCCACGCCTACCTGTTCGGCACCTGCGTGCTCGACCTGTTCTTCCCCGAGGCCGGCCTCGACGCCATCCGCCTGCTCGAACGCGAAGGCATCCAGGTGCACTTCCCGCAGGAGCAGAGCTGCTGCGGCCAGCCGGCCTACACCTCGGGCTACACCGAGGAGGCGCGCCAGGTCGCCCGCGCCCAGCTGGCGCTGTTCGCCGAGGACTGGCCGCTGGTGGTGCCGTCCGGCTCCTGTGCCGGGATGATCCGCCACCACTACGTCGAGCTGTTCAAGGACGAGCCGGCCACCCTGCGCCAGGTGCAGGCGCTGGCCGCGCGCACCTTCGAGCTGGCCGAATTCCTCCTCCACGTCTGCAAGGTCGAGTTCAAGGACCGGGGCGAGCCGCAGAAGGTCGCCCTGCACACCTCCTGCTCGGCGCGCCGCGAGATGAACACCCACCTGCATGGCCGTGCCCTGCTCGCCCAGCTGGAACGGGTCGAGCGCGTCGAGCACGACCACGAGAGCGAATGCTGCGGCTTCGGCGGCACCTTCAGCGTGCGCATGCCGGACATCGCCGGCGCCATGGTCGCCGACAAGACCCGCGCCCTGAAGGACTCCGGCGCCGCCCAGGTGGTCAGCGCCGACTGCGGCTGCCTGCTCAACATCAACGGCGCGCTGGAGAAGCAGAACGAGACGCTGCGCGGCCAGCACCTGGCCAGCTTCCTCTGGAAACGCACTGGAGGTGGAGCATGAACAGCCAAGCCCGCATCCCCGCACTGGAGATTTCCAGCCGTACCCTCAAGCGCAACGCCCACGACGCCCTCGACGACGCCCAGCTGCGCGGCAACATGCGCAAGGCCATGGATTCGCTGATGGCCAAGCGCCTGGCCTCGATGCCGGACGAGCACGAGCGCGAACACCTGCGCGAAATGGGCAACCACGTGCGCGCCCGCGCCCTGTCCAAGCTGCCGGAGCTGCTGGAAAAACTGGAAGCCAACCTGACCCGCAACGGCGTGAAGGTGCACTGGGCGGAAACCGTGGACGAGGCCAACGCCATCGTCCTGCAGATCGCCGAGTCCCACCGGGCCAAGCAGGTGATCAAGGGCAAGTCGATGGTCAGCGAGGAAATGGAGATGAACCATTTCCTCGAAGGCCACGGCATCGAAGCCCTGGAATCCGACATGGGCGAGTACATCATCCAGCTCGACCACGAGAAGCCCACCCACATCATCATGCCGGCGATCCACAAGAACGCCCGGCAGGTCGCCGGCCTGTTCCACGACAAGCTCGGCGAGCCCTACACCGAGGATGTCGATGCGCTGATCCAGACCGGCCGGCGCGTGCTGCGCCAGAAGTTCTTCGAGGCCGACATCGGCGTCTCCGGGGTCAACTTCGCGGTGGCCGAGACCGGCACCCTGCTCTTGGTGGAGAACGAGGGCAACGGCCGCATGTCGACCGGCGTGCCGCCGGTGCACATCGCCGTCACCGGCATCGAGAAGGTGGTCGAGAACCTGCGCGACGTGGTGCCGCTCCTGTCGCTGCTGACCCGTTCGGCGCTCGGCCAGGGCATCACCACCTACGTCAACATGATCTCCGGGCCGCGCAAGGCCGGCGAGCTGGACGGCCCGCAGGAAGTCCACCTGGTGCTGCTCGACAACGGCCGCAGCCAGGCCTTCGCCGACGGCGAGCTGCGCCAGACCCTCAACTGCATCCGCTGCGGCGCCTGCATGAACCACTGCCCGGTCTACACCCGGATCGGCGGCCAGGCCTACGGCACCGTCTATCCCGGGCCGATCGGCAAGATCGTCTCGCCGCACCTGATGGGACTGGAGAACACCCCCGACCACCCGTCCGCCTCCTCGCTGTGCGGCGCCTGCGGCGAGGTCTGCCCGGTGAAGATCCCGATCCCCTCGCTGCTGCGCCGCCTGCGCGAGGAGAACATCAAGAAGCCGGATGCACCCAACTCGGTGATGCGCGGCCAGGGCAGCAAGTACTCGCCGCGCGAGCGCCTGTTGTGGAAGGGGTGGCGCCTGCTCAACACCTCGCCCCTGCTGTATCGCGCCTTCGGCTTCTTCGCCACCCGCCTGCGCGGCCTGACGCCAAGCAACCTCGGCCCCTGGACGCAGAACCACAGCGCACCGAAACCGGCTGCCCGCTCGCTGCACGAGCTGGCCCGCGAGCACCTGGAGGGCAAATGATGTCAGCCAAAGCCAATATCCTCGCCAAGCTGAGAAAGAGCCTCGAAGGCACCTCGCCGGTCGCCGACGACTACGACCTGGACCTGGTGACCCGGCCCTGGAGCTACCCGGCGGCGGAGCGCATCCCGCGCCTGCGCCAGCTGATGGAGGCGGTGCATACCGAAACCCACCTGACCACCACGGCCGAGTGGCCGGTGCTGCTGGAAAAGCTGCTCGCCGACAAGCAGCTGCCCAGCCTGCTGATCGCCCCGGCCACCGCCCACGGCGCGCAGCTCGCCGCGCACTTCGCCGGGCGCGAGGGCCTGCCGCGGCTCAAGGCCTACGATCGACCGATCGAGGAATGGAAGGCCGAGCTGTTCGACGACACCCCGGCCAGCCTGACCGGCACCCTCGGCGCCATCGCCGCCACCGGCAGCCTGATCCTCTGGCCGAACCGCGAGGAGCCGCGGCTGATGAGCCTGGTGCCGCCGGTACACTTCGCCCTGCTCAAGGCCAGCGAGGTCTACGACAACTTCTTCGAGGTGCAGCAGAAACAGCAGTGGGCCGCCGGCATGCCGACCAACGCCCTGCTGGTCTCCGGCCCCTCGAAGACCGCCGACATCGAGCAGGTGCTCGCCTACGGCGCCCACGGACCCAAGGATCTGGTCGTGTTGATCCTGGAGGATGCATGAGCCTGCCCGCTTCCTTTCTTAACGCCGTCGAACGCCTGATTCCCCGCGAGCGGCGCTTCGACGACCCGCTCTCCACCCTGGCCTTCGGTACCGACGCCAGTTTCTACCGGCTGATCCCCAAGCTGGTCGTGCGCGTCGAGTCCGAGGCCGAGGTGGTCAAGCTGCTGCGCCTGGCCTCTGCCTCCCGCGTGCCGGTGACCTTCCGTGCGGCCGGCACCAGTCTCTCCGGCCAGGCGGTGAGCGACTCGGTGCTGATCGTTCTCGGCGAGCAGTGGAACGGCCGCGACATCCGCAACGGCGGCGCGCAGATCCGCCTGCAGCCCGGGGTCATCGGCGCCCACGCCAACGCCGTGCTGGCTCCGCTGGGGCGCAAGATCGGTCCGGACCCGGCCTCGATCAATGCGGCGAAGATCGGCGGCATCGTCGCCAACAACTCCAGCGGCATGTGCTGCGGCACCGCGCAGAACAGCTACCACACCCTCGCCGCCCTGCGCCTGGTGCTGGCCGACGGCACCGTGCTGGACACCGAGGACCCGCTCAGCGTGGCGAGCTTCGAGGCCAGTCACGGCGAGCTGCTCGAACGGCTCGCCGAACTGGGCCGGCAGACCCGCGCCGACGAGACGCTGGCGGCGAAGATCCGCCACAAGTACCGGCTGAAGAACACCACCGGCCTGTCGCTCAACGCCCTGGTCGACTACGACCGGCCGCTGGACATCCTCAGCCACCTGATGGTCGGCTCCGAGGGCACCCTGGGCTTCATCAGCGCGGTGACCTACCACACCGTGCCCGAGCACCCGCACAAGGCCAGCGCGCTGATCGTCTTCCCCGACGTGGAAACCTGCTGCAACGCCGTGCCGGTGCTCAAGCAGCAGCCGGTCTCGGCGGTGGAACTGCTCGACCGGCGCAGCCTGCGCTCGGTGGAGAACATGAAGGGCATGCCGGACTGGGTGAGGGGCCTGTCCGCCACCGCCTGCGCCCTGCTGATCGAAACCCGTGCCTCCGGCCTCTCGCTGCTGGAGGAACAGATCGAGCGGATCGGCGCGTCCATCGCCGGCTTCCCGGTGGAGAAGCAGGTCGACTTCAGCAGCGACCCGGCCGTCTACAACCAGCTGTGGAAGATCCGCAAGGACACCTTCCCGGCGGTCGGCGCGGTACGCCAGACCGGCACCACGGTGATCATCGAGGACGTCACCTTCCCGATCGAGCGCCTGGCCGAGGGTGTCAACCGGCTGATCGAGCTGCTGGAAAAACATCATTACGACGAGGCGATCCTGTTCGGCCACGCCCTAGAGGGCAACCTGCACTTCGTCTTCACCCAGGGCTTCGACGAGCCGGCCCAGGTCGCCCGCTACGAGGCCTTCATGCAGGAAGTCGCGCAACTGGTGGCGGTGGAGTTCGGCGGCTCGCTGAAGGCCGAGCACGGCACCGGACGCAACATGGCGCCCTTCGTCGAGCTGGAATGGGGGCAGGACGCCTACCAGCTGATGTGGAAGATCAAACGCCTGCTCGACCCCAGGGGCATCCTCAACCCCGACGTGGTGCTCTCGGAAGATCCCCAGATCCACCTGAAGAACCTCAAGCCGCTGCCGGCCGCCGACGAGATCGTCGACAAGTGCATCGAATGCGGCTTCTGCGAGCCGGTCTGCCCGTCCCGCGGCCTGACCCTGACGCCGCGCCAGCGCATCGTCATGTGGCGCGACATCCAGGCCAGGCGGCGCGCCGGCGCCGGCAGCACCGCCCTGGAGAAGGCCTACCGCTACCAAGGCATCGACACCTGCGCGGCCACCGGCCTGTGCGCCCAGCGCTGCCCGGTGGGGATCAACACCGGCGACCTGGTGCGCAAGCTGCGCGGCCTGGAGGCCGGCCGCCAGAGCACCGCCGACTGGCTGGCCGAACACTTCGCCGCCAGCGTGCGCGCCTCGCGCCTGGTGCTGCTCGCCGCCGACGGCGCGCGCCGCCTGCTCGGTGCGCCGCGCCTGACGAAGCTCAGCGGCGCCTTGACCCGTCTCAGCGGCGGTCACCTGCCGCAGTGGACGCCGGCCATGCCGCAGCCGGTACGGCTGCAGCGCCGCGCTGCGCCGCAGCCCGACGAACGCCCGCGGGTGGTCTATCTCGCTGCCTGCGTGTCGCGCGCCATGGGCCCGGCCGGTAACGACAAGGAGCAGGTGCCGCTGATCGACAAGACCCGCGCCCTGTTGGAGAAAGCCGGCTACCAGGTGGTCTTTCCGCAGGCCCTGGACAAGCTCTGCTGCGGCCAGCCGTTCGCCTCCAAGGGCTATGCCGAGCAGGCCGAGCGCAAGCGCCGGGAAACCCTCGACGCCCTGCTCGAAGCCAGCCGCGGCGGGCTCGATCCGATCTACTGCGACACCAGTCCCTGCACCCTGCGGCTGGTCAAGGAATTGACCGACGAGCGCCTGAAGATCTTCGATCCGGTGAAATTCATCCGCACCTTCCTGCTCGACCGTCTCGACTTCGAGCCGCAGGACACACCGATCGCCGTGCACGTCACCTGCAGCACCCAGCACCTGGGCGAGGCCGAGGCGCTGATCGACATCGCCCGGCGCTGCGCCCGCGAGGTGGTGGTTCCGGAAGGCATCCACTGCTGCGGCTTCGCCGGCGACAAGGGCTTCACCAGCCCCGAGCTGAACGCCAATGCCCTGCGCAACCTGAAGGCAGCGGTGCAGTACTGCGAGGAAGGCGTCTCCACCAGCCGGACCTGCGAGATCGGTCTCAGCCGGCACAGCGGTCTCGATTACCACGGGCTGGTCTACCTGGTCGACCGGGTCAGCCGCGCCAAGGCCCGTCCGGCCTGAACCTACCGGGGCAGGGATGCCCCAGCGCCAAGCCGGACCTCAGGAATCGCCCTCGACCCGCTCGACCTGCCCGGTCGGCGGCTCGTCGCCGGGCGATGCCCGCTCCTCCTCGGGTGCCGCCGCGCTCGGCAGATCGATCCAGAAGCAGCAGCCGTGCCCAGGCTCGCTGTAGAAGCCTATGCTGCCGCTCATCATGCTGGCCAGCTCATAGCACAACACCAGACCAATGCCGGAGCCAGGGATGTTCGAGCTTTCCCGACCAAGACGCTGGAAGGGCTGGAACAGCTGACTCTGCTGCTCGGCGTCGAGCCCCGGCCCGGTATCCTTGACCCAGAGCCGCACGCAGTCCGAACGCACCTCGTAGCCGAGCGTGACCCGGCCCTGCGGACGGTTGTACTTGATCGCATTGGATAAGAGATTCAGCAGGATCTGCCGCAGGCGCCGGGAATCGGCATGCACGTAGAGGGGCATGCACATGGGGATCAGCTGTAGCTGCAACTGGCGCTCGAGGACCTGCGGCTGCACCAGCTCGGCGCAACTGGCCAGCATGGCACCGACCTCGACCGGCCGGATATGCAATTGCTGGCGGCGCCCTTCCAGGGTCGACAGATCGAGGATGTCGTCCACCAGCGCGGTGAGATGCCGGCTGGCCTTGACGATTTCCCGGGCATACTCGCCGACCGGGTTCGTCTCGGGCTTGCCCTCCACCTCCAGCTCGATCAACTGGGCGAAGCCCTGCACCGCGTTCAGCGGCGTACGCAGCTCGTGGCTCATGCTGGACAGGAAACGGCTCTTCGCCCGGCTGGCGTCCTGCGCCTGCAAGGTGGCGCGGCGCAGGTCCTCCTGCACCGCCTTCAGCCGCGAAATATCCACATGGGTACCCGCCGAATGCAGCACCCGGCCACTGGCATCCCACGCCAGTGCCTGGCCGCGCGACAGCAGCCAGACATATTGGCCGGCGCGGTCGATACAGCGGTACTCCACCTCGTAAACACCGTCGGCACCGCTGAAGAAACTCTCGCGCCGTTGCCTGAGACGCTCCATGTCGTCCGGATGGACCAGCCGGTTGAACTCTTCGAGGGTCACACTCTCGGAGTCCAAGGCGAAGCGCCTGGCAAAGCGGCTGCTCACCCGGATCTGGCTCTCGTCCGCGATGATTTCCCAGAGGCTCTCGGTGGTGTTCTCCATCACCACCTCGAGCAGGCGCTGAGTCCGGGAGCGCTCGGCCTCGCTGGCGTGCAACTGCCGATCGCTGCTGCGTAACGCATCAGCCATCGTATTCAATTCGTCGATCCGGCTGCTCCGCAGTGGCAGCGGCCGATCGGTCCCCGCATGCCACTGCCCCTTGCCCAGATGGCGCAGCATGTCGACGATGCCGCTGATTGGCTGCTCCAGTTCGCGGCTCAGGCGCTGCGAGCGCCGCCACCAGAGCATCAGGAACAAGCCATGGAACAGCAGCAGACCGGCGATCAGCAGATAACCGATCTTCTGGTAGTGGGCTGCCAGGGCCCGGGTCGACTGGAAGATCCTGTCCTCGTCCACGACCAGCAGCAGACGCCAGCCGGTCAGGGGAATCCGCCGCCAGACCAGCAGATGCTCGTGTCCGTCGAACATCGCTGCCTGCGCCACCCCTTCGGCACCAACCGCCTGCAGCAGATGCTCGACCTCCCGCCGATGCTCCGGCGCATTGACCGCGAAAGGGCTCGGCCTCTCGCCCTCCCTCGGCAAGCTCATGACGCTTCCCTCCCCGTCGATCAGCATGGCGTGTCCCTGCCATGGCACTTCCAGGGTCCTCGTCTTGGCCAGCATCTCTTCGAGGTCGATCTCCAGACCGACCACCCCTTCCAGGAAATTGCCGCGGTATACGGGGGCGATGGTCGCCGTTCGCCAGCGGCCGGCGGGATCGAGATAGGGCGAAGTCCATACCGGCTCGCGCTCCGGGTCCCCCTGCTCGGCGGCCCGGGAATAGAAGTTGTATCCGGAAGACGGCGTGTCGCCGGGCGCCTTCTGCAGCACGTCGAAGAACGGGAAATGCCGGGTGTAGTGGTCCCAGCTGCGAAAATAGACCGAAACCACCAGAGGGTCGGTCTCCTTGATCGAGCGCATCAGCGGATCGAGCTGCGACAGGCGCAGTGCCTTGGCATGATCCTGTCGCTCCCGCGGCGTGCTCTTCGCATAGAAGGAAGCCGCGCGACCATCGTCGCTGCGGCTGTAGAACTGGCCGTCCGGGCCGAGCGCATGCCGCGCCCGCTCTGCTTCGTCCGGCTGGAAGCGTTCATTCTGCAGCGCATGGATGACGGCCTCGCGGAAGATCCGCGTCTGCCTCTCGATGCTCCACAGCTGCCAGTCTACGACCTCGGCCTCGTGCTGCGCGGCACTCTCCAGTCCTTGCTGCGCCCGCGCCTCGAGATGTCCCAGTTGGGCATCGCGCATGGCAGCGTTGCTCAGCAGATAGGCGCCAATCAGCACCAGCTCCACCAGCAACAACGGAAGCAAGGCGCACTGTATGAAGGCGCGCCAGATCCACTGGCGCAAGGGGTATCGCGTTGCCCGAGGCATGGAAAAAGTCTCGTCACCCAGCGACGTCGGAAAGCCCATCATATAGCAGCCTACTGACGGATTTTGCCAGCCACGATAGTCGACTCACTGGTCTATTTACCGTATACTTGACTCAGTACCTAAGGTTTTGGGGCCGATTAGGATTCGACGCCGGTAACGAAACTTGAGGGGCATGCCGAGTTGGTAACAGAACTCGTAAATCCACTGTTGCAAACCTATAGTTGCCAACGATGACAACTTCGAAGGGTACGCGCTAGCCGCCTAACCTTCATCTGGTCGCTTCGGCGCCAGCGATCATCAGGGGATGCCTGTAAACCCGAAGTGATCGTCAGACAGAACAGGATCGCCGCCAAGTTCGCTGTAGACGTAACGGCTAAAACCCATACAGCTCGCTCCAAGCACCCTGCCACTCGGGCGGCGCGGAGTTAACTCAGTAGAGCTGGCTAAGCATGTAGAACCGATAGCGGAGAGCTGACGGACGGGGGTTCAAATCCCCCGGCTCCACCAAATGCAAGTTTCCACATGTTCCCACATGACCGGAAACACCCCTGAAAAGCCCGCCCTGTGCGGGCTTTCTTGTTTATGCATGCCCCTCATGCCCTGCCCGGCACCGTCGGCCATGCATCGACACCACGGCTGTCGGGTACGCAGGCCGCACAGCTGCTCCCGGAAGCGACTCTGCAGCGGACGAGCGTTCCCCGGCCGAGAATCCAGCCCCGCTACGGGCCTCGGTAGAAACATCCATAATTTCGATCGATTCCCTCCGAAAACCGCGTTTTTCTTCCAGTCCTCCGAAGGCTAGCCTTGCTCACAGCAACACCCCTTCCCCTTCAGGAGAGACTCGATGATCACCCTGCGCCCGTCCGCCGAACGCGGCCATGCCAGCCTGGGCTGGCTGGACAGCCACCACAGCTTTTCCTTCGCCGACTACTACGACCCGCGCCACATGGGCGTCTCGCGGCTGCGGGTGATCAACGACGACCGCGTCGCGCCGCGGACCGGCTTCGACGCCCACCCGCACCGCGACATGGAAATCATCACCTATGTGCTGGAGGGCGCCGTCGAGCACCAGGACAGCATGGGCAACCACAGCCAGCTGAAGGCCGGAGAGGTTCAGGCGATGAGCGCCGGTAGCGGTATCGTGCACAGCGAATACAACCCCTCGGCGAGCGAGCCGCTGCACCTGCTGCAGATCTGGATCCAGCCGCAGGAAAACCGCGTGCAGCCGGGCTATGCGCAGAAGGACTTCTCTGCCGTGCGCGGGCTCGGCCTGGTGGTTTCGCCGGACGGTCGCGAGGGCTCGCTGCCGATCCACCAGGATGCCTGCCTGTACCTGGCCCGCCTGGAAGAACGCCAGCAGGTGAGCCTGCCGACCCGTGCCGGACGCACCTACTACCTGCACGTCGCCCGCGGCAGCCTGCAGGCCAACGGCGTGCCGCTCAGAGCCGGCGACGGCGCCACGCTGGCCGGCGAATCGGCGATCGAGCTGGAAGCCGGCGAGGCGGTCGAGGCGCTGCTGTTCGACCTGCCCTGAGGCGCCGGCGCGTTCAGAAGCGGAACACCTCGACGTCCCGGGTCGGTCGAGCGACGGGGATATCCGGGGTCTGCGGCGGTTTTTCCTCGACCTTGGGCACTGCCGCCCGCGCGGTCTTGCGCGATTCCGCCACCGGCGCCTGCTGTTGCTTGGCCAGCGGCAGGATCGCCGCCGCCAGATTTTCGGCCAGGCGCTGCAGCACCACGCTCTGCGCCCGTACCTGATCGGCGCTGGACCCCTGATGCGGCTCCTCCAGCCGGATCAGGCGGCTCTCGTTGAGGCGTCCCCGGCGGTCCAGCAGACGCCACTGAGCCTCCAGAACCGCCGGCTGCTTGGGCCCCGAATCCAGGCGGGTGATGTTCAGCTGGACCTGCACGTCCGGCTTGAAGCCGGGCGCGCCCGGCTCGGGAACCAGGCGGTGGCTGTCCAGGCGCCAGGCCAGCTGGCGCAGCAACAACTGGTCGATATCGGCCTTCAGATCGCCGGCCCAGCGGGCATCGCGTGCCGTGCTCAGGCGGCCATCCTCATGACGCTGCACCAGGACGGCATCCTTTTGCAGATAGTCGGCCAGGATCACCGGACCGAGCAGCACGGCCAGGCCGTTCCGCTCGGGTGTTTCAGGATCGCCGCTGTCCAGCCGGTAGAGGGTCGTCGTCGGGCGGAGCGAACAGGCGCCCAGCAGCGACAAGACGGCCAGCAGGACAAGCAAACGAAAGCGAGGGAATCTCATCAATGTTCACCCAGAAGGCCGCCACCAGGCAGCCATAGTCCATCGTCAAACAACATGACCCGGCGAACTGCGCTGGCAGGAGGCGCCGGAGGTTAGCCGGCCATGCCCGAAGCGGACGGCACCCGTCCGCCGGGGGCCGCAACGCCCCCGGACAAAGCCGGCCCGAGCATGGCCAATTCGTCAATCCCTTGCAGGCCGGCCTGTGTAATCGTTTGGGAAACTGCAGACAGCTAGCGGCAAGCAGCTGCCCCCGCCCCCTCCGATGCGCTCGCGCGACATTCTGCCATCAGCCCGGTTCCTCGACCAAGAGCGCGTCCACCCGCTGAAAACCGCGCGGCAACTTGTTGCCGCGCCCACCACGCTCGCCCTGGTAATGCTCCAGGTCGCCTGGCTTCAGCGACAAGGTCCGCTTGCCGGCCTGCAGCACCAGGGTCGCCCGGGCGGAGAGCACGACGAAATCGCCGAGGTACTCCTCGCGACTGGCGACCCGCGCCCCGGGGATGGCGATCAGCTTGTTGCCCTTGCCCTTGGCCAGCTGTGGCAGCTCGGCCACGGGAACAGCAAGAGGCGCCCCTCCGTGGTCACCGCCGCCAGCCAGTCGTTCTGCAGATCGCCCAGCGGGCGCGGCGCCATGACCCGGGCGCCGGCCGGCAGGCTCAGCAGTGCCTTGCCGGCCTTGTTCTTCGCCTGCAGATCCTCGCCCTTCACCACGAAGCCATAGCCGGCATCGGAGGCCAGGACATACAGCGCCTCGTCCTCCGGCAGCAGCACGCATTCGAAGCTCGCCCCCGGCGGCGGCGCCAGACGCCCAGTCAGCGGCTCGCCCTGGCCGCGCGCCGAGGGGAGCGAATGGGCCGCCAGGGAATAGCTGCGCCCACTGGAGTCGATGAACACGGCGTATTGGTTGGAGCGGCCCTGAGCCGCCGCCTTGAAGCCATCGCCGGCCTTGTAGGAAAGCGCCGCCGGGTCGATGTCGTGGCCCTTGGCGCAGCGCACCCAGCCCTTCTCGGAAAGCACCACGGTCACCGGCTCGGTGGGCAGCAGCTCGGTTTCCGACAGCGCCCTGGCCTCAGCCCGCTCGACGATCGGCGAGCGCCGCGCATCGCCGTAGGTCTCGGCGTCCGCCAGGAGCTCCTTGCGCACCAGCTTCTTCAGCTTGGCCTCGCTGCCGAGCAAAGCCAGCAGTTTGTCGCGCTCCTTGGCCAGCTCGTCCTGCTCGCCGCGGATCTTCATCTCCTCGAGCCGCGCCAGCTGGCGCAGGCGGGTGTCGAGGATGTAGTCGGCCTGCACTTCGCTGAGGGCGAAGCGCTCGATCAGCACGGCTTTCGGATGATCCTCGCTGCGGATGATGCGGATCACCTCGTCGAGGTTGAGAAAGGCGATCAGCAGGCCCTCGAGCAGGTGCAGGCGCTTCTCCACCTTGTCCAGGCGGAACTGCAGGCGCCGGCGCACCGTCCGCACGCGGAACTCCAGCCATTCGGAAAGCAGCGTGCGCAGGTCCTTCACCTGCGGCCGGCCGTCCAGGCCGATGATGTTGAGGTTGACCCGGTAGCTGGACTCCAGCTCGGTGGTGGCGAACAGATGCTGCATCAGCCCCTCCACGTCGACCCGGTTGGAGCGCGGGATGATGACGATGCGGCAGGGATTCTCGTGGTCCGACTCGTCGCGCAGGTCGGCGACCATCGGCAGCTTCTTGGCCTGCATCTGTGCGGCGATCTGCTCCAGCACCTTGGCCCCGGAGACCTGGTGCGGCAGCGCGGTGATCACCACGTCGCCGTCCTCGACCCGGTACAGCGCGCGCATGCGCACCGAACCGCGGCCGGTCTCGTAGGTCTTCAGCAGCTCGGCGCGCGGGGTGACGATCTCCGCCTCGGTGGGAAAGTCCGGGCCCGGGATGTGCTCGCAGAGCTGCGCCACCGTCGCCTGCGGCTCGTCGAGCAGGCGCACGCAGGCGCTCGCCACCTCGCGCAGGTTGTGCGGCGGCACGTCGGTGGCCATGCCCACGGCGATGCCGGTGGTGCCGTTGAGCAAGAGGTTGGGCAGCCGCGCCGGCAGCACCGCCGGCTCGTCCAAGGTGCCGTCGAAGTTCGCCACCCAGTCGGCGGTGCCCTGCCCCAGCTCGGCGAGCAGCACTTCCGAATAGCGCGACAGCCGCGCCTCGGTGTAGCGCATGGCGGCGAACGACTTGGGATCGTCCGGCGCGCCCCAGTTGCCCTGGCCGTCGATCAGCGGGTAGCGGTAGCTGAACGGCTGGGCCATCAGCACCATGGCCTCGTAGCAGGCCGAGTCGCCGTGGGGGTGGAACTTGCCGAGCACGTCGCCGACGGTGCGTGCCGACTTCTTGTGCTTGGCGTCGGCATCCAGGCCCAGCTCGCTCATCGCGTAGACGATGCGCCGCTGCACGGGTTTCAGGCCGTCGCCGATGTGCGGTAGGGCGCGGTCCATGATCACGTACATGGAATAGTTGAGGTAGGCCTGCTCGGTGAACTCCGCGAGTGAGCGGCGCTCCACGCCGTCCAGGCCGGGATCGAAGGATTCGTTCATGGGTCACACCCTAGGTTGCGGCGCGGCGGCAGGCGGCCGGCGCCGGAAGACGATGAATGCGGTGTCGTGGCCAGGTTTCACGGTGCGGCGTTCCAGCCCTCGGCCGGCGCGGCGAAATGCCAGAGCATCGGCCGGGTCTCGCCGTCGCCGCGGGCCAGCGAGCCGTTGTCGGTGCCGATCCAGGCGCCCTCGGCGTCGATCCACAGGGCCTCGGCGCTGCCCCAGGGTTGCGCGTAGCGGCGCGCGTCGGTGAGCAGCGCATCGGCGAACGACCAACAGCGCTCGACCTCGCCGGTGTTCGGGCTGTGCCGGCAGATCTGGTGGGCCAGGCGCTCCAGGCTGAACAGCTTGTCCCGTAGAAGGTCAGGTCGGAGAAGCTCTTCGCCCAGCGCCGCGAGGTTTTCAACTGGGCCGGCGGCAGCGCCGGGCCGTCCTCGCTGAGCAACACGCAGCTGCCGCTGCAGTGCCAGCTCGCCTGGGCACGGTGCGCCACCAGCAGGCCGCGGCGCTCGCGCTCGGCGGCCAGCCACAGGCGCTCGCCGGGCGGATCGACGGCGACGCCCTCGAACATGGCGTTGAACCTCAGCAGCATGCCGCTGGCCCGCGCCTGGCGCAGCAGCGGCGCCGGCAGCGCCAGCCACTGCGGCTGGCCGATCTCCGGCAGTTGCAGCACCGCGGCATAGGACTCGCTGACCAGATAGCGGTTGCCTTGGGCGTCGCAGCTCAGCCCCTCGAAATCCATCTCGCCGCCGCGCAGCGTGCCCATCAGCTTGGTCCGTGCCCGCACGCCCCAGGGCAAGCCGCTGTCGGGCAGCGGCGGCACGACGAAGGTCTGCGCCTCGGCCTGCCAGGCCGCTTCGCCGGGATGCAGGCGGTAGAAACGATCGTCGTCGCGGTCGGAAACCGCCCAGAGCGCGTCGCCGCAGCGCGCCAGACCGGACAGGTTGCCGCTCGGCATGCCGTCGAGCGGGTGCTCGTCGAGCAGGCGCAACGGCTCCACCGGCAGCGCGGCGTGCAGCGTCGCGCTGAACAGCAGGCCCAGGGCCGCCAGCCAGCGGCGCATCAAACCAGCACCTCGGCGAGGTTGCCCTTGGTCTCCAGCCAGGACTTGCGGTCGCCGGCGCGCTTCTTCGCCAGCAGCATGTCCATGACTTCGCGGGTGGCGTCGAAGTCGTCGAGGGTCAGCTGCACCAGACGCCGGGTGTTGGGGTCCATGGTGGTCTCGCGCAACTGCAGCGGGTTCATTTCGCCGAGGCCCTTGAAGCGGGTGACCTGCGGCTTGCCGCGCTTCTTCTCGGCGGCCAGGCGCTCGAGGATGCCGTCGCGCTCGGCCTCGTCCAGGGCATAGTGGATCTCCTTGCCCAGATCGATACGGTACAGCGGCGGCATGGCGACATGCACATGGCCGGCCTCGACCAGCGGGCGGAAATGGCGGACGAACAGCGCGCACAGCAGGGTCGCGATGTGCAGGCCGTCGGAGTCGGCGTCGGCGAGGATGCAGATCTTGCCGTAGCGCAGCTGGGACAGATCCGCCGAGCCGGGATCGATGCCGATGGCCACCGCGATGTCGTGCACCTCCTGGCTGGCCAGCACCTCGCCGCCGTCCACCTCCCAGGTGTTGAGGATCTTGCCGCGCAGCGGCATGATCGCCTGGAACTCCTTGTCGCGCGCCTGCTTGGCGCTGCCGCCGGCGGAGTCGCCCTCGACCAGGAACAGCTCGGCGCGCTGCGGGTCCTGCCCCGCGCAGTCGGCCAGCTTGCCGGGCAGCGCCGGCCCTTGGGTGACCTTCTTGCGCTCGACTTTCCTGCCGGCCTTGAGGCGTCGCCCGGCGTTGCTGATCGCCAGCTCGGCGAGCGCCAGGCCCAGTTCGGGATGCTCGTTGAGCCACAGGCTGAAGGCGTCCTTGACCACCCCGGAGACGAAGGCCGCCGCCTCGCGGGACGACAGGCGCTCCTTGGTCTGCCCGGAGAACTGCGGCTCAGCGAGCTTCATCGAGAGGACGAAGGCGATGCGCTCCCAGACATCCTCCGGGGCCAGCTTGACGCCGCGCGGCAAGAGGTTCCTGAATTCGCAGAACTCGCGCATGGCGTCCAGCAGGCCCTGGCGCAGGCCGTTGACGTGGGTGCCGCCCTGGGCGGTGGGGATCAGGTTGACGTAGCTTTCCTGCACGCTCTCGCCGCCCTCGGGCAGCCACAGCAGCGCCCAGTCCACCGCCTCGCGGCTGGCAGCGAAACTGCCGACGAACGGCTCCTCGGGCAGGCGGGCGAACTCGCCGACCGCATCGGCCAGGTAGGAGCGCAGGCCGTCCTCGTAGTGCCACTCGACCTTCTCGCCGGCGGCCCTGTCCTCGAAGCTCACCGAGAGGCCCGGGCAGAGCACCGCCTTGGCCTTGAGCACATGCTTGAGACGGGCGACGGAGAACTTCGGCGAATCGAAGTACTGGGCATCCGGCCAGAACTGCACGCTGGTGCCGGTGTTGCGCCTGCCCACGCTGCCGACGATCTCCAGCTCGCTGGCCTTGAAGCCGTCGGCGAAGGCCATGCGGTACTCGTTGCCGTCGCGCTTGACACGCACCTCGACGCGGGTCGACAGCGCGTTGACCACCGAGATGCCGACGCCGTGCAGGCCGCCGGAGAACTGGTAGTTCTTGTTGGAGAACTTGCCGCCGGCATGCAGCTTGGTGAGGATCAGCTCGACCCCGGCACGCCCTCCTCCGGGTGGATGTCCACCGGCATGCCGCGGCCGTCGTCGATCACCTCCAGCGAATTGTCCTCGTGGAGGATCACCTGCACGGATTTCGCGTGGCCGGCCAGGGCCTCGTCGACGCTGTTGTCGATCACTTCCTGGGCCAGGTGGTTGGGACGCGTGGTGTCGGTGTACATGCCCGGGCGCTTGCGCACCGGATCGAGTCCGGAAAGGACCTCGATGGCGTCCGCATTGTAGGTCTGAGCCATGGTTGCCTTAGTTCAGAGTTCGAAGATCAGAGTTCGGAAAAATCGAAATCGCGCCACAGCCCGGCATCGAAGCCGGCGAAGGCGAGCAGTTCCGGCAGGCGCCCGGCGAAGCCCTGGAACGCGTGGTCGCCACCCGTCTCGACGTCGGGCGCGCAGTGCCGGTAGTAGGTCGCGGCATCCCGCCAGTCGAGGGTCTCGTCGCCGGTCTGCAGCCACACCCGGTAACGCGCCGGGTCCTGCGGAGGCGGCACCTCCAGCGCGGCGAGGGTCGCCAGATGGTCGGCGGTCAGCTCCCAGGCCTCGCCGCTGTAATGGTTGCGCTGCGCCCCCAGGCGGCCGTCGAACAGCCGATGCGGGCGCACCGCGGGATTGATCAGCACGGCCTGCAGGCCGTGCCGCTCGGCCAGATGGGTCGCATAGTAGCCGCCCAGGGAGCTGCCGACCAGCGTGGGCCGACCGAGTTCGGCGAGCGCCGCCTCGAGCTGGACGATCGCCTGGCGCGGATGGTGGTGCAGATCGGGCGCCCGCAACCGCGCCGCCAGGCCGATGGCCTGCATGGTGCGGCTCAGCTGCCGCGCCTTGAGGGAGGCGGACGAGCTGTTGAAGCCGTGGATATAAAGGATGGACGGCGCGGCGCTGGGCATGAATCTCGGGCGGCAGTGGCTAGGGTCTGTTGACGTTTTGGCGTGAGCCGCGTTGCCGCGTCAAATGCCGCCAGGCCGGGCCGCGTTCGGCCAGGCGCGGGGCGCCGGCAATGGTCCTTCCCTTGCCAAGCCCCGCAACGCCGCATGGCGGCATTTGCCGCGCAACCCGAAGGGACGGGGCCCGTCTGGCGCAGCACGGCGTCGCTCGTCGTTCATTTGGAATGACCAAACCTCTCTCCTCGTTCCTTGTTCTGCGCTAGACGGGCCGCCGTCGCGGCCTACGCCAAAACGTCAACAGACCCTAGGGGAGGAAGGCTACAAGCGGCGCGCGCCAGTCTCAAGTCGAGCGGCGCATTTGCTGCCGTATGGCAAGGTAGCCGGCACCTTGCCGAATCAGTAGCCGCCCTTGCCGTAGTCGATCTGGAAGCGGTAATCGGTCAGGCGCGACACGCCGGTTTCCAGGCGACCGTCGGCGTGCAGGCGCAGCCAGCGATAGCCGGGCGCCTGGTCGCTGACCGCGAAGGTCTCGCTGCCGGGGGTGAACTGCACGCAGGTCGAGGGCGAAGCCAGCAGGCGCACGCCGCGGCGCAGGCGGTCGAACTCCTGGTGCACGTGCCCCCAGAGCAGCACGCGCACCTGCGGGAAACGGTCCAGCACGGCGAACAGCGCCTCGGCGTTGCGCAAGCCGATCGACTCCATCCAGTGGCAGCCGACCGATACCGGATGGTGATGCAGGCAGACCAGATGATGGCGCTCGGGGGCCTCCGCGAGCGCTCGCTCGAGCAGGGCCAGCTCGCTCGCCTCGAGAAAGCCGGGCACCGCCTCGGGAAGGACCGAGTCGAGTAGCACGATGCGCCAGTTGTCCAGGTCGACGATCGGCCGGCGCCAGTCGCCGCCGGCACTGGCCCGGTTCAGCGCCTCGCGCGTGTCATGGTTGCCGGGAATCCAGCGCAGCGGCGCGGCGAGCGGCGCGCAGAGCTGGCGAAAGCGCGCGTAGGACTCGGCCGAGCCGTCCTGGGAGACGTCGCCGCTGACCACCACCAGATCGATCCGCGGCTGTTCGCGACGCACCAGTTCGATGACCCGTTGCAGGCTGTCCTGGGTCTGCATGCCGAGCAGCCGCGCCTGCGCATCGGCGAACAGGTGGCTGTCGGTCAACTGCACCAGCAACAGGGAGGAATCGGCAGCGGAAGGGGATGGGCTCGACAAGACCTTCTCCTGGAACGGAAGCAGGTCAATTATCGGCCCCTGACCACCGGCCTGATAAGTCCATTCGGCAGACGTGGTTCACAGAACGTCCGTGCCGGATGCCCGGTTGTGAAATATGTCATCGTTGCGCAGGCGCCTGTCGGGGCTGGCGCGGGCGGAAGGCCAGCCCCGCCCCGTGCGGCTTAGGCCTCCTTGCCGCACTCGCGCGGAACGATGCCCTTCTCGGCGGCGTACTTGTGCGAGGACGCCTCGATGATCGGCCGCAGCAGGGCGCGGTCGGCCTGCACCCAGTCGCTGATCAGGCTCCACTTCTCGCCGTCCCACTGCTGGAAGCGCACCGCGCCGCCGCCTTCGTGGTCGGCGCAGGACAGCTTGAGCGGCTGCACCAGGCCCTTGGCGCCGAGCGCAGCGAGGCGCGCATCATCCAGCTTGAGGTGCTCGAAGCCCCAGCGCACCTGCTCGCCGGTCAGGGGCTGCTGGCCGAACTTCTCCTGGGCGATGCGCAGCGCCTCGACGTTGAGGATGCCGTTGACCACGCCGAGGTTGTAGTAGACGGTGCCGAAGCGCTTGGGATCGGCCAGGTCGCCCTGGCCCTTGTCGACCACCTGCTGCTTGATGCCCTGCAAGACCGGGAAGGCGGTGCCGGACGGGTGGGTGGTGATGGCGATGAAGCCCTTGGCCGCGGCGCCGGCCGGCGCGGCATCCTCCTCGGAGTTGCTCCAGATGTTGCCGATGATGCGGTTGGCCGGGAAGCCGACCTTCTGCGCGGTCTTCAGCGCCACCGGGTTCATCACCCCCCAGCCGCGCAGGATCACCCAGTCGGGCTTCTCGCGGCGGATGTTCAGCCACTGCGACTGCTGCTCGTTGCCCGGGTGCGGCACTTCCAGCAGGGTCAGGGCGAAGCCGTACTGGTCGGCCAGGGCCTTCAGCACCTCGTTGGTTTCCTTGCCGTACGGCGAGCCGTGGTAGAGGGTGACGATCTTCTGGCCCTTGAGCTGGTCGAGGCCGCCGGCCTGCTGGCCGATGTAGTTGATGATCGCCGACACCTCGGAATACGGGTTCAGCTGCAGCGGGAAGGCATAGGGGAACACGCTGCCGTCGGTGGAGTCGGTGCGCCCGTGGTTGATGGTGATCAGCGGCAGCTTGTCGGCGGTGGAGCGGTCCAGCGTGGCGTAGGCGATGCCCACCGACAGCGGGTTGGTGGCGGCGGCCGGCGCGCCATTCAAGCCGCCCTTCAGGCGCTCGTAGCACTCGACGCCCTTCTCCACCACGTATTCGGTCTCGCACTCGCTCCAGGTCAGCTTGACGCCGCCCACCCCGCCGCCCGCGTTGACGTACTTGAGGTAGTCGATGAAGCCGCCGAAGAAGCCGGTGCCGCCGGCGGCGTAGGGGCCAACCCGGTAGCTCTGCAGCGGGAAGTACTGCTCGCCGGCGGCGTGCGCGGTGAGGGTCGCGCTGCCCAGGCTCAGGGCCAGCGCCAGGCTGCTGACGAAACTGCGTTCGAACATCGTGCTTGTCCTTGTAGAGAGAGGGAAGTCAGGGGCCGGACCGGCGTCCGGTGGTGCTTGAAGGCTCTTAACCTTGAGAGCATCAATAGCGCAGCGGCCAAAGCCGGGCGCGTTCGCGCAGGCGGCGCCAGAGGCGGGCCAGCCCCTCCGGCTCCTTGATCAGGAAGGCGATGATCAGCGCGCCGAAGACGATCTTCTGCAGGTTCTCCAGCTGCCCGGCGTCGATCAGCCCGGCCGGCAGCAGGCCGGCGAGGTTGGACAGGAGCAGCGGGAACAGCACGATGAAGGCGGCGCCGAGGAAGTTGCCGAGGATGCTGCCCAGCCCGCCGATGATCACGATGAACAGCACCTGGAACGAGCGGTTGAGGTCGAAGCCGTGCGGCTCCACCGTGCCGAGATAGGTGAACGCCCAGAGCGCGCCGGCGACGCCGAGGAAGAAGCCGCTGAGGGCGAAGGCCAGCAGCTTGGTCTTCGCCAGCGGGATGCCGATCACTGCGGCGGCGGTGTCCATGTCGCGCACCGCCATCCAGTTGCGGCCCAGCTCGCTGCGCACCAGGTTGTGGCCGAGCCAGAACAGCGCCGCCACCACGCCGAGGGTCAGCAGGTAGCGCCCGGCCGGCGAGCCGAAGTCGGCGCCGAGGATCTGCAGCTTCGGCGCAGTGATGACGCCGGAGGGGTTGTCGTTGGAGAACCAAGAGAACTTGGTCAGCGCCCACTGCACGAAGAACTGCGCGGCCAGGGTCGAGACGATCAGGTAGAAGCCCTTGATACGCAGACTCGGCAGGCCGAACAGCAGCGCCACCAGCGCGGCGACCACCCCGCCGAGGGCGAAGCTGGCCAAGAGCGGCAGGCCCGCCACGCGCAATTCGAAGTTGTAGGCGGCGAAGGCGCCCACCGCCATGAACGCCGCCGAACCCAACGACAGCTGGCCGGCGTAGCCGGTCAAGAGGTTCAGCCCCAGCCCGGCCAGCGACAGCACCAGGAAGGGAATCAGGATGGCGCTGAACCAGTAGTCGTTGCCGAGGTACGGCACCGCGACGAAGGCGAAGGCCAGCAGCAGGGCGAGGCCGAGGCGGTCCTGGCGCAGGCGGAACAGGCGGCGGTCGTCGGCGTAGCGGATGCTGAACTGGCCGGCTTCTCGATAGAGCATGTGGCGATCTCCTTAGACGCGCTCGATGGCGCGCTCGCCGAACAGTCCGGCCGGACGCACCAGCAGGAACAGCAGGGCCAGCACGTAGGGGAACCAGTTCTCGATGCCGCCGCCGACGAAGGGGCCGAGATAGACCTCGGCGAGCTTCTCCGCGGCGCCGACGATCAGGCCGCCGGCGATGGCGCCGCCGATCGAGGTGAAGCCGCCGATGATCAGCACCGGCAGCGCCTTGAGCACCACCAGGGAGAGCGAGAACTGCACGCCGAGGCGCGCGCCCCACAACAGGCCGGCGACCAGGCCGACGAAGCCGGCCACCGCCCAGACCACTGCCCAGATGCGCTGCAGGCGGATGCCCACCGCCAGCGCGGCCAGCGGATCGTCGGCCACCGCACGCAGCGACAGGCCGATGCGGGTCCTGTTGAACAGCACGGTGAGCAGCGCGACCAGCGCGGCGGCGGTGCCGGCGGCGAACAGGTCGAACTGCGAGAGCAGCAGGCCGCCGACTTCCAGCGGCGCGTCGCTGACGCCCAGCTCCAGGCCGTGCACCTGGGCGCCCCACAGCGCCTGGGCGAAGCCCTCGATCATGTAGGACAGACCGAGGGTGGCCATGAACAGGGTGATCGGCGAGCGGTTGACCAGCGGGCGCAGCACCGCGCGCTCGATCGCCAGCGCCAGCGCCACCATGGCCGCCAGGGTGATCAGGAAGGCGAGCCAGAAGGGCACGCCGCGCTCGAGCAGGCTGACGAAGGTCAGCGCGGCGAACAGCACCATCGCGCCCTGGGCAAAGTTGAACACGCCCGAGGCTTTGTAGATCAGCACGAAGCCGATGGCGACCAGCGAGTACATCACCCCCGCCAGCAGCCCGCCGATCAGCACTTCGAAGAAGAATTCCATATACCTGTTCCTGCCATTTGCGGGCGCAAGCCGCCCTGGCCGCCTGCACGCAGGCGGTCGTCGTCGATTGCGGGGTTCTTGTAGGGTGGGAAACTCGCGCAGCGATTTCCCACGGGGTGGCCATCCACCAGCGGTGGGCAAGGCTGCGCCGTTGCCCACCCTACGCAGTCCCTAATGCCGCGTGCCCAGATAGGCGGCGATCACCTCGGGATCGCGGCGCACCTCATGCGGCGGGCCGTCGCCGATCTTGCGCCCGTAGTCGAGCACCACCACGTGGTCGGAGATGCCCATCACCACGCCGATGTCGTGCTCGATCAGCACCACCGTGGTACCGAACTCGCGGTTGACCTCGACAATGAAGCGGCTCATCTCGGCCTTCTCCCCGGCATTCATCCCGGCCATCGGCTCGTCGAGCAGCAACAGGCGCGGTTCGGCGGCCAGCGCGCGGGCCAGCTCGACGCGCTTCTGCAGGCCGTAGGGCAGCCGGCCGACGCTGGCGTCGCGCCACGGCTGGAGGCGCAGGAACTCGATCACCCGCTCGGCCGCTTCGCGCTGGCGGTCGTCCTCGCCGCTCGCGCGGCCGACGCGCAGGGCCTGTTCGATCCAGCTGCCGCGGCGCTTGAGGTTGCGCCCGGTGAGCACGTTGTCGAGCAGGCTCATGCCCTTGAACAAGGCGATGTTCTGGAAGGTGCGGGCGATGCCCAGCTCGGCGGCCTGCTGCGGGCGCATCCGGTGCCGCGCGACCCGGTCGAAGCGGATCAGCCCCTCCTGTGGCCGGTACACGCCGTTGATGACGTTGAGCAGCGAACTCTTGCCCGCGCCGTTGGGGCCGATCAGTGCGCAGATTTCGCCGGGGGCCACGGCGAAGCCGATATTGCTGATCGCCTTGACGCCCTTGAACGCCAGGGAAATGTTGTCCAGTTCGAGCAGCGGTCGAGACATCGGTGCCTCTCCTCCTCAGGCCGGTTGCGAGCCGTCGGCAAGCCAGCCGCCGGCGGCCGGCACCGGCTGCGCCGACGGACTGTGCCATTCGGCGGGATCTGGCCAGGCGCGTACCGCGACGCCCAGCCCGGCGAAGAACGCCTCGACGTCCGGCGGCAGCGGCTCGCCGACCAGCAGCGGCGCGCGGGTGCGCGAGAAGCCCAGCACGTCGCGCAGCGGCCGGCGCACCAGCCAATCGCCGAACACCTGGCGCAGCAGGCCGGGCCGCCCGTCCAGCGCCCAGTCGACCAGGCGCCCCTGCGCGCTGCCCGGCGGCGGCAGACGGGCCTGGACCTGCGCGTACAGGCGCCCGTAGGTCTCCCGGGTGCCGGCCACCAGGGTCGGTCCCAGCTCGCGGCGGTCGTTGTCGCGGGTGGCCAGGCTTTCCGGAAAATTCAGCCGGAAGCCGGCGATCAGCCAGGGCGCCAGCAGGTAGCGGGCCTGGCCGCCGGCGGCGAAGGCGCGCGCGGCCAGGGCCTCCTCATCGGCGTCGAGCTGCTCGGCCTGCACCAGCCGGTGTCCCTCCCGCAACAGCTCGGCGTGGCCGATCCGTTGCCGCTCGTGGCGGCCATCGGCGCCGCGCCGGTAGAAGGCGAAGGCGCAGCGCCCGGCCTGGGCCAGCAGTTCCGGCTGCGCCGTTCCCGACCCGGTCAGCAGGCGGGCATAGTCCTGCTCCCCGGCCTGCGCCTTCACCCGCGCGCGTCGGCGTAGAACGCCAGGCGCGGGACGAGTCCCGTGCCGCGCAGGCGCTCCAGCTCCTCCAGGCCCTCGGCGAAGACGAAGTCCGGTTGCAGCCCGCGCAGCAGCGCCTGCTGTCCGGCGGCCGGCTCCAGCGGATCGAGCAGCACCGCCGAGCCGCCCAGCCACTGCGCGGCCAGCGATGCCAGCAGCGCCTCGGGACGCGGCCGGCTGAGGACGACCAGCTGCGCATCGCCGGCGAAACCGCGCACCTGCAGCGCGCCGGCCAGACCGCGCACCTCGGCGGCCAGCTGCGCCCAGCTACGCGCCTGCCAGACACCCAGGCGCTTGTGGCGCAGGGCGATGCCCTCGCCCTGCCGGCGCGCCTGCCACTGCAGCCACTCCGGCAGGCTGGCGGGGACGCGCTCCCCGCCGTCCGCAAACCGAACCATGTTCAGGCCGCGTCCTTCTCGGCGGCCTTTCTGGCCTCCAGCTCGCGCACCAGCGGCAGGACCTTCTCGCCGAAGTAGGCGACCTCCTCCTGGAAGTGCAGGAAACCGCTGAGGATCAGGTCGACGCCGACCGCCTTGAGGGCGACGATGCGCTCGGCGATCTGCTGCGGGGTGCCGATCAGGTTGGTCTTGAAGCCGTCGTTGTACTGCACCAGGTCCTCGAAGCTGGACTTGGCCCAGTTGCCGTCGCCTTCCGGGCTGGCCGCGCCGGCCTGCCGGACCTCGTGGCCGAAGGCCCGGACCGCTTCCGGATCGGCCTTGGCGAGGATCTCGGCCAGCACGGCCCTGGCTTCCTCCTCGGTGTCGCGGGCGATGATGAAGGCGTTCACGCCGACCTTGACCTGGTGATTGTTGGCCGCCGCCTTGGCGCGCAGGTCGTCCACCTGGGCCTTGATCCCCTCCACACTGTTGCCGTTGGTGAAGTACCAGTCGGCCGCCCGCGAGGCCATGTCGCGCGCCGCGCGCGAGCTGCCGCCCTGGAAGATCTCCGGGCGCGGCTGCTGCAGCGGCTTGGGCTTGAGGCTGTAGTTGTGGAAGCGGTAGAAGTCGCCCTTGTAGGTGAAATCGTCCTGGGTCCAGATGCCCTTGAGCACCTCGATGAACTCCTCGGAACGCCGGTAGCGCTCGTCGTGCTCCAGCCAGGGCTCGCCGATGGCGGTGAATTCGCTGCGGAACCAGCCGGAGACGATGTTCACCGCGATGCGCCCGTTGGTCAGATGGGAAATGGTCGAGATCTGCTTGGCCAGCACCGCCGGATGCCACGGCCCCGGCAGGATCGCGGCGATCACCCGCAGCTTCTCGGTGGAAGCCAGCAGCGCATGGCTGATCGCCACCGACTCGTGCTGGTATTCGGCGCCGTAGCCGGCGGTGAAGCGGATCTGCGACAACGCGTACTCGAAACCGGCCTTCTCGGCGATCTGCGCCAGCGTGCGGTTGTAGTCGATGTCCCAGCTGGTGCGCTGTTCGATCTTGCTGACGACGAGGCCGCCGCTGACGTTGGGTACCCAGTAGGCGAACTTGATCGGTTGCTGACTCATGGCATGTGCTCCACGGCTAGAAAGGGAAAACGGGAAAACGCCGGGTACCGCAGCGGCACCCGCTGCAAGCCCTGGAGCAGCCGTCGTGCCAACATGAAAAACCCATAAAGAATCAAAAGCTTACCCAGAGCAGCCGGACTTTCGCGCTGTTCCGCCCGGCGCAACCTGCTGAACGACTGCTGCCCGGCGGACAGCGCGCCCGGCACGGCCGACAGCCGTCGCCCCGGCCTGCGCGAAGCATGGCGACAAGCCAGCTGTTGCCCAGGCCGCAGTCCGCCAGCAAGTTGCGCCGCAGGCAACAGGCAAATCCCCCCGCCGACGGCCGCAACCCGCATGGATGCTGGCTTGGCGGGGCAGGCACGGCCTGTGCAAAAGGCTTGGCAACACGGCGGCCGGCATCGGCTGCCGCGACCGTTCCCACTCAGGAGCCTTGCCATGACCGCCCAGCAACATCTGTCCTCCCTTTCCAGCGGCGCCGACTACGAGCAGCTGGCCGCGCGCTTTCGGCCGATCTTCGCGCGCATCGCCGAAGGCGCCGTCGAGCGCGAGCGCACTCGCAGCCTGCCGTACGAGCAGATCAAGTGGCTCAAGGAAGCCGGCTTCGGCGCCGTGCGCGTGCCGGTGGAACATGGCGGCGCCGGCGCCTCGCTGCCCCAGCTGTTCCAGCTGCTGATCGAGCTGGCCGAGGCCGACTCCAGCGTGCCGCAGGCGCTGCGCGGCCACTTCGCCTTCGTCGAGGACCGCCTCAACGCCCAGGCCGTCGCCCCGCAGGACAAGTGGTTCCGGCGCTTCGTCGCCGGCGAGCTGGTCGGCAACGCCTGGACCGAGATCGGCGCGGTGAAGATCGGCGAAGTCGGCACCCGGGTCAGCCGCAAGGACGGCCAGTGGGTGGTCAACGGCCAGAAGTACTACAGCACCGGGAGCATCTTTGCCGACTGGATCGACGTCTACGCCCAGCGCGACGACGACGGCCGCGACGTGATCGCCGCGGTCAGCACCCACCAGAAGGGCGTGCAGCAGCACGACGACTGGGACGGCTTCGGCCAGCGCACCACCGGCAGCGGCACCTCGGTGTTCAGCGACGCGGTGGTCGCCGAGGAAAACCTCATCGACTTCGCCAGCCGCTTCAAATACCAGACCGCCTTCTACCAGCTGGTGCTGATCGCCGTGCTGGCCGGCAGCGGGCGCGGCGCGCTGCGCGACTTCGCCGCCGAGGTGCGCCAGCGCACGCGCATCTTCAGCACCGGCAACGCCCCGCGGGTCAGCCAGGACCCGCAGGTGCTGCAGGTGATCGGCAAGGCCTCCGCCCAGGTCTACGCCGCCGAGGCCACCGCCCTGCGCGCCGCCGCCGCGGCCCAGCGCGCCTACGAAACCCGCTTCGGCAACGACGCGGCCGCCGAGCACGCCGCCAACGTCGCCGCCGAACTGGAGTCGGCCCAGGCCCAGGTGGTGATCGCCGAGCTGGCGCTGCGCGTCACCACCGAGCTGTTCAACGCCCTCGGCGCCTCGGCCACCAGCGAGAAGAAACAGCTCGACCGCCACTGGCGCAACGCGCGCACCGCCGCCTCGCACAACCCGCTGATCTACAAGGAACGCATCGTCGGCGACTGGGAGGTCAACGGCACGGAGCCGCCCTACGTCTGGCAGATCGGCAGCGGCCCGAGCGCCGCCGCCTGAGCCGACCCCGCCACCGAAGCACGTCATGCACGAAAGGAAGATCCCCATGAGCGAACTGCACACCCCGGCCCGCCCGGCCGATCCCTACCTGCAAGCGCCGCCGCCGCAGCCGGCGCACCGCATCCGCAGCGACGCCGAGGCCATCGAGATCGCCCGCGCCCTGGCCGCCGACTTCGCCCGCGAGGCGGCCAGCGCGACCGCGAGCGGCGCCTGCCGGTGGCGGAACTGAACGCCTTCTCGCAGAGCGGCCTGTGGGGCATCACCGTGCCCCGCGCCTACGGCGGCGCCGAGGTCAGCTACCGGACCCTCGGCGAAGTGATCAAGACCATCGCCGCCGCCGACCCGTCGCTGGCCCAGCTGCCGCAGAACCACCTGGCCATCGTCGACCACCTGCGCCTGGACGGCGACGAAACCCAGAAGCGCTACTTCTTCGGCCTGGTGCTGGACGGCGTGCGCTTCGGCAACGCCTTCTCCGAGCGCAACAGCCGCACCGTGGCCGACTTCGAGACGAGCCTGACGCCGGACGGCCAGGGCTTCTTCCGCGTCGACGGGCAGAAGTTCTACTCCAGCGGCGCCCTGCTCGCCCACTGGGTGCCCACCGTCGCGGTGGACGCCGAGAAACGTCCCTTCCTGGCCTTCATCCGCCGCGACGCCGAGGGGCTGGAAGTGATCAACGACTGGTCCGGCTTCGGCCAGCGCACCACCGCCAGCGGCACCGTGCTGGTCAAGAACGTGCGCGTTCCGGCCGCGCACCTGCTGCCGGTCCACCAGGCCTTCGAGCGGCCCACCGCCGCCGGGCCGATCTCGCAGTTCCTGCAGGCCACCATCGACGCCGGCATCGCCCGCGGCGCCTTGGCCGACACCCAGGAACAGGTCCGCCGCCACGCCCGCCCCTGGCTCGACTCCGGCCTCGAACACGCCTGGCAGGACCCCTACACCCTGCAGCAGATCGGCGACCTGCAGATCCGCCAGCGCGCCGCCGAAGCGGTGCTCGACCTGGCCGCCGACCGGATCCAGCTCGCCGTCGCCAACCCCGACGAGGAAACCGTCGCCGCCGCCTCCATCGCCGTGGCCGAAGCCAAGGTGCTCACCACCGAGGCGGCGATCCTCGCCAGCAACAAGCTGTTCGAACTGGCCGGCACCCGCTCCACTCTCGAGGAGTACAACCTCGACCGCCACTGGCGCAACGCCCGCACCCACACCCTGCACGACCCGGTGCGCTGGAAGTTCAGCATCATCGGCAACTACTACCTCAACGGCGTCAAGCCGGCACGCCATCCCTGGCTGTAGCGGAGCGGCCAGCCCCGCCGCCCCCCCCCCCCGGCGGCGGAGGCTTCGCCAATGCGCAACTGTGGCGGCGGGCGACGGACGGTAAGCTGGGTCCGTCCTCCTCACGAGCAACCGCCATGCAGCCCACCCTTCTCCTCGTCTCTCGCGTTTCCGCGTCGTTCCTCGAATGCCTGAAGGCCCGTTTCAGGGTGATCGAGGCCACGGCCGCCGACTTCGACGCCGCGGTCGCCGCGCTGGCGCCGGAACTGGCCGGGGAAATACGCATCGTCGTCGCCTTCGGCTCGACGCGGATGAGCGGCGAGTCGCTGGCCCGGCTGCCGCAACTGGGGCTGATCTGCTGCCTGGGCAGCGGTTACGACGGCATCGACCTGAACCACGCACGGGAACGCGGGATCGTCGTGACCAACAGTCCCGCGGCCAATGCCAGAAGCGTGGCCGACCTGGCGATGGGCCTGCTGATTTCGAGCGTCAGGAACCTGCCCGCCGCCCGCCACTACCTGGAGGCCGGGCGCTGGCAGGGCAACGCCGGCGAGCGCATGCAACCGGTGCGCGGCCTGACCGGCCGCCGGCTGGGCATCTGCGGCCTGGGCGCCATCGGCCTGAATATCGCCAAACGCGCCGCGGCCTTCGACATGGAGGTCGGCTACCACGGCAGGCAGGCTCGCCCGGAGGTTGCCTACCCGTATTTCGCGTCCCTCGTGCAACTGGCCAGCTGGGCGGACGTGCTGGTCGTGTCCCTGCGCGCGGACGCCGGCACCTACCATGCGATCGATGCCACGGTGCTGCAGGCGCTGGGTCCGCAGGGGTTCCTGATCAATGTGTCCCGGGGCACCACCGTCGATGAAAAAGCCCTGCTGCAGGCGTTGAAAACCGGCCAGATCGCCGGTGCAGGGCTGGATGTCTACGAGCACGAGCCGTCGATCCCGGCGAACTCTTCCAGCTCCCCCATGTGGCCCTGACGCCGCATATCGGCGGCAGCACCCTCGAAGCGGCACAGGAACAGGAGGCCTGCGTCCTGGCCAATATCGAGGCGTACGTTAGCGGGCAGCAGCCCCCGACGCCCGTGCCCCTGTAGCCGGCCCACCGCCTATCCGACGCGCCTCCCGACACACGCCGGAGGGCGCCTGCGGATCGGCGGCCGGCAAAGCGCCGCTCTTCCTCGCTCCGCTGCCGCGTAGAACTTACCGCCTGTCCGGGCAGTCCATAGCTACGTTGACACGCTGTAATTCCTCAAGAAGAACAGGAGTGAACACCATGAAAAAACATCCCTGGGCCTATGCCGCCATCACTGCCACCACGGTTCTCGGCCTGTCGATGAGCACCGGCGTCCTCGCCGACCAAAGCCGCACCAGCCAGGCCCAGCCGCTGACGGTCGCCGCCGGCGAAACCATGGAGAAGGCCGAAGATGCGGTTTCCGATACCTGGATCACCAGCAAGGTGAAGTCCACTTTCCTGGCCGACAGCGATCTCGACGGCATGGATATCAAGGTGGAAACCAACCAGGGGTGGTGTCGCTGTCCGGCACGGTCGACAGCCAGGCCGAGAAGGACCTGGCCATCCAGAAAACCATGAGCATCAAGGGCGTGAAAGACGTATCCGCCGATGCCCTGATGGTGACCGAATAACGCCACACCCCGGCCCCGCCGGCGAAGGGCGCGCGCTTCGCGACGCCCGGCGCGGGGCCGGCTCCCGGAATTCCCCTTCTCCTTCGCAAGCGCCGCACCGCCGCCCACCGGCATCCGGGGCGCAGGCGCCGCGCCCGGCCTCCTTGCGCACTCCAGCGGACCCGCGCCGCACGCACGACGACGCGCTCGCTGCAGACCGCCGGCGCCTGGGATAAGCTGCCCCACCCCACCCGCCGAGGAGCATCCATGGGTCAGGTCGTTGCCGCCGCCGCCTACCACCAGGGCCGCAAAGTCGCCGATATCAGCCTCGAGGAAGGCAGCCAGTGGGCCGCCAGGCCGGGGCACATGGTCTGGATCGGCCTGCGCGACCCCGACAGCAGCCTGCTGCGCTGCCTGCAGCGACAGTTCAACCTGCACGAGCTGGCCATGGAGGACGCCATCGCCCAGCACACCCGGCCCAAGCTGGAAACCTTCGGCGATGCGCTGTTCATGGTGCTGTACTCGCCGATCCGCCAGGACGGCCGCCTGCTGTTCGTCGAAACCCAGCTGTTCGCCGGCAAGGGCTACGTGATCAGCGCCCGCTACGGCGACTCGGCGCCCTACTCCACGGTGCGCCAGCGCTGCGAGGCGCGTCCGCTGCTGCTGACGCACGGCGAGGACTTCGTGCTCTACGCCCTGCTCAGCTTCGTCATCGAGAACTACCGGCCGCTGCTGGACAGCATGTTCGAGGAGTTGGAGGAAATCGGGCAGACCGTCCTCGAACGGCCGCTGAGCACGGCCGATGTCGAACGGATCTCCGGCTTGCGCCGCGACCTGCTGCGCCTGCGCCGACAGATCGCGCCCATGGCGGAGATCTGCCGCGAACTGCAGCAGCTCGACTTTCCGTTCATCGACAAGCCCATGCGCCCGTACTTTCGCGACATCGCGATCCATGTGGCGCGCCTGCAGGAAGACCTCACCGGGCAGCGCGAGATGGCCGACCACGCCATCGAGATCGGCCTGCTGCTGGAGTCCTCGCGGCAGAGCGTGGTGCAGCGCAAGTTCGCCGCCTGGGCGGCGATCCTCGCCTTCCCCACCGCGATGGCCGGCATCTACGGGATGAACTTCGAGCACATGCCCGAACTCGGCTGGCACTACGGCTACTTCGCCGTCCTCGGCGTCATCGTCCTCGGCTGCGGCACGCTGTTCGTCAATTTCAAGCGGATGAACTGGCTGTAGCCCGCGCCCGGCTAGCGCAACGGAAAGCCCTGCGCCTCGACCGCCTCGGCCAGCCGTTCGCGGCCGTGCAGGGTTGCGACGCTCTTCAGCCGCTCCAGCGACTGCCGGCTCCAGCCGGGCGACGGCTGCCCCTGCTCGGCGAAGAAGGCGGCGATGGCCCGGTCGTAGTCGTCGATCAGCTGCGCCTCCTGCTCGTGCAGCGCATAGGTCTCGCGGTGCAGGATCAGGCTCTGCGGCAGGCGCGGCTTGACCTGCGCCGGCTTGTCCGGGTCGGCATAGCCGACGCAGAGGCCGAACACCGGGTAGACCAGCGGCGGCAGGCGCAGCTCCTCGATCACCGCCGGCAGCTGGTTGCGCAGGGCGCCGATGTAGACGGTGCCCAGCCCCAGGGACTCGGCGGCGGTGACGGCGTTCTGCGCGGCCAGCGCCGCGTCGATGGCGCCCATCAGGAAGCTGTCCAGATAGGGCAGCGCCTGCAGCTCGACCTCCCGGCGCTCGGCCTGGCGCTGGATGCGCGAGAAGTCCGCCAGCCAGACCAGGAACAGCGGCGCCTGGCGGATATGCGCCTGACCGTTGGCCAGCTCGGCCAGGCGCGCCTTGCGCTGCGGGTCCTCGACGGCCAGCAGGCTCCACACCTGCAGGTTGGAGGAGCTGGCTGCCGACTGGGCGGCGGCCAGCAGGGTTTCCAGCGTGCCGGCAGGCAGCGGCCGGTCGAGATAGGCACGCACGCTGCGATGCCTGAGCAGCGTCGCAATGATCGCGTCGGGGGTGAAGGCGTCCGGCTGCGGGGCGCTGTCGCGGTAGCGTTGTTGCCACAAACGGTCGATGGTTTCAGGCATGTCGGTCCCTCGGGTTCAAAGTTGCTTGCACAGGATCAGGCGGCCGGGCCTGCCGGGCGCCGGACATGATTGGCGGGCCGGCTCAGGCCCGGCGCGGCACCGCCAGCGGCAGCGCCAGGCGGTGGCCCAGCCGTTCGCGCTTGGTGGCGAGATAGTGCTGGTTGGCCGGATTGGCGGGTACTTCGTGGGCCAATTGGCGCTGCACCGCGATGCCCGACGCCTGCAGGGCACGGGCCTTGGCCGGGTTGTTGCTGAGCAGCTGCACCGAGCGCACGCCGAGCTGCTTGAGGATGGCCGCGGCGGCCCGGTAGTCGCGGGCGTCCACCGGCAGGCCGAGCGCCTGGTTGGCTTCCACGGTGTCCAGGCCGCCGTCCTGCAGGGCGTAGGCGCGCAGCTTGGCGGCCAGACCGATGCCGCGGCCCTCGTGGCCGGTGAGATAGAGCAGCGCGCCGCGCCCTTCGCGGGCGATGCGCGCCAGAGCGAGGTCGAGCTGCTCGCCGCAATCGCAGCGCAGCGAACCGAGCACGTCGCCGGTCAGGCATTCGGAATGCAGGCGGGTCAGCAGCCCTTCGCCGGCCGGCTCGCCGGCGAGCAGCACCGGGTATTCGCCGCCCTCGAAGGCGTACAGGTGCAGGCGGAACTCGCCGTGGCGGGTCGGCAGGCGGGTGTCGGCGAGCAGCTGCGGGACCGGCGCCGCCTCGCGGGCGCGGCGCCAGGCGATCAGCTGTTCGATGCTGACGATCGGCAGGCCGTGCGCGCGGGCGAAGGCGAACAGTTCGGGGCGGCGCGCCATGCTGCCGTCGTCGTTGACGATCTCGCAGAGCACCCCGGCCGGGCGCCGGCCGGCCAGCACGGCGAGATCCAGCGCCGCCTCGGTGTGCCCGGGGCGCTTCAGTACCCCGCCAGACTTGGCGCGCAGCGGGAAGATGTGGCCGGGCCGGGCGAAGTCGTCCGGTTTGGAAGCCGGGTCGGCCAGGGCGTTGAGGGTCGCCGCGCGATCGGCGGCGGAGATGCCGGTGCTGGTGCCGTGGCGGTAGTCGACGCTGACGGTGAAGGCGGTCTGCTGCGATTCGCTGTTGGCCTCGACCATCAGCGGCAGTTCGAGCGCATCGAGGCGCTCGCCGGGCAGCGCGATGCAGACCAGGCCGCTGCTGTGGCGGACCAGGAAGGCCATCTGCGCGGGGCTGATGGCGTCGGCGGCGACGATCAGATCGCCCTCGTTCTCGCGGTCGGTGTCGTCGACCACGACGACGAATTTGCCGCGGGCGATGGCGGCGATGGCGGTCTCGACGGTATCGAACGAGGCCTCGGGAAATGCGGGCATGGCGTATCAACCTGTACGGGAAAAAGCGGGGCGCCCGCAGGCGCCGGTGGATGAATTCGGCAGGAGCAGGTTGCGTGCCAGCCCGCCGGGGGCGGATTTCCGGGGCTGGCCGGGCGGCAACGGCGGCCGGACTGTTGCGTTGGCGACAGTCCGTGCGAATGCTGTTGCCTGCCGGACAGTACTCTGTTGCTCGCATGGGGCGACGAGGGAGGATTGGTATGGCTGATTACCGAGTCGTTCGACACCCCCTGTTTCGGCCCCCGGCCGAGTCACTTTCTCTTTGCGCGCGCAAAGAGAAAGTAACCAAAGAGAAAGCGCGCCGGTCATCCGGCCCCGGCTGCGCCGGGGTTCCCTCGCTCCGGTGCCGCTCCGGGGGCCGCCGTACAAGGGGCATCCATGCCCCTCTACGGCTCTCGCCGCATCCATGCGGCTCGCCCCTCCGCGACACCTGCGTTCGGCCTTCTGAACGGGAGTCGACTCCGAGTTGCCTGAAAGTGCTTTCGTGTTTCCGGCACAGCTGTCGATGGCTCCCACGCTCCTGCGTGGGAGCCCAAGGCTGGGTGCCACAGCGCGGTTCACGCGGAAAGCGTGGGCATAGTCAAAAGCTTTTCCGCTCTTCGCTCGTTTTTTTGCGGAGTGGGGACTACACCCATTCCCCCCTTCGTCAGGCCGAGCGGAATCGCCGCGCAAGGGGTCGAGCGGCAGGGATGCCGCGAGAGCCGCGAGGGCCATGGATGGCCCTTCGTGGCGTGCCCCTGGAGCGGCGATGGAGCGAGGGAACCCGGAGCGAAGCGCAGGGCCTGACGACGGGGTGGTCTTCTTTTTGGTTACTTTTTCTTGGCCACGCAAGAAAAAGTGACTCGGCCGTGGGGCCGAAAAAGGGAGTGTCGGCCTACTCGGCAATCAGCCATGCCAAGGCTCATACACACCATCCGCCAGACATTCCACCCGATTACCCCACCTACCCCGCCTTGCCGCCCAAATAGAAGTGCTGGATATCCTCCCGCGCCGCCAGCGCCTGCGCCGCGCCCTCGCCCACCACCCGGCCGTTCTCCAGGATGTAGCCGTAGTCGGCATGGCGCAGGGCGACGTTGATGTTCTGCTCGGCGACCAGGAAGCTCATGCCCTCCTTTTCGTTGAGCTGGGCGACGATCTCGAAGATCTCCTCGACGATGATCGGCGCCAGGCCCATCGACGGCTCGTCGAGCAGTACCAGCGTCGGCCGGGTCATCAGCGCGCGGCCGATGGCGAGCATCTGCTGCTCGCCGCCGGAGGTCAGCCCGGCCTGGGTCTTGCGCTTGGTCTTCAGGCGCGGGAACCAGGCGTAGATGCGTTCGAGGTCCTCCTCCAGCTCGCGGCGGCTCGGCCCGCGCAGGAAGCCGCCGCTGCGCAGGTTCTCCTCGACGGTCAGGTGGGCGAATACGTGGCGGCCCTCCAGCACGTGGACGATGCGCGCCGCGCCAGCAGGTTGGGCGCCACCCCGGCGGTGCCCTCGCCGAGAAAATGGATGCTGCCGCGGCTGACCTGGGCGCGGTCGGCCTGCACCAGGCCGGAGATGGCCTTGAGGGTGGTGCTCTTGCCGGCGCCGTTGGCGCCGAGCAGGGCGACGATGCCGCCCCGTGCGACGCGCAGCGACACGCCGGCCACGGCGAGGATGGCGCCGTCGTAGATCACCTCGATGTCGTTCACCGCCAGCAGCTCGGCGGGGGCGGCGGCGGATTGGGGCTGATTGCTCATGGGGATGTCCTTTGCATGGAAAGCGGCTCCTGTGGTGCCGATGGTGGGCAAGGCTGCGCCGTTGCCCACCCTACGGTTCGCGGTCAGGCGTAGGGTGGACGACGCGCAGCTCGTCCACCTTCAGCGCGGACTCAGTTCGTCGCGGTGCACTCGCGCGGGACGATGCCCTTCTCTTTCGCGTAGGCGGCGGACTTGGCCTCGATCAGCGGGCGCAGGGTGTCGCGGTCGGCCTGCACCCAGTCGCTGACCAGCGTCCATTTCTCGCCGTCCCACTGCTGCACGCGGGCGGCACCGCCGCCCTCGTGGTCCGCACAGCTGACCTGCAAGGGTTGCAGCAGGCCGGCGAAGCCGATCTCCTTGAGGCGCGCCTCGTCGACCTTGAGGTGCTCGAACGCCCAGCGCCCTTCCTCGCCGTTCAGCGGGCGGTTGCCGAACTTCGCCTGGCCGGCGCGCAGCGCCTCGACCACGATGGCCGCGTTGACCAGGCCGATGTTGTAGTACACCTTGCCGAAGTAGCCGGGGTCCTTGAGGTCGCTCTTGCCCTTGTCGAGGATCTGCTCGCGCAGGCGCTGGTGGATCTCGAAGCCGTCGCCGCCGGGGAACGGCGCCAGCGCCTGGTAGCCCTTGGCGGCGGCGCCGGCCGGGATCACGTCGGCCTCGGAGCCGGCCCAGACATCGCCGATGATGTGGTCGGCCGGGAAGCCGAAGCGCGCCGCGGTTTTCAGCGCCACCGGGGTCGACACCCCCCAGGTGCGCAGGAACACCCAGTCCGGCTTGAGCTGGCGCACCTGGCGCCACTGCACCGACTGCTCGTTGCCGGGGTGGGCGACCGGGATCTGGATGTTCTCGAAACCGTACTTCTGCGCCAGCAGCTCGATGGCCGCCTGGGTCTCCCGGCCGTAAGGGGAGTCGTGGTAGACGGTGGCGATCTTCTTGCCCCTGAGCTTGTCGAAGCCGCCCTCGCGCTGGGCGATGTAGTTGATGCCCACCGAGGCCTGACCGTAGTAGGTGAGCAGCAGCGGGAAGGCGTAGGGGAACACGCTGCCGTCGGTGGACTCGGTGCGCCCGCCGGCCGGGTCGATCAGCGGGATGTGGTCCGCCGCGCCCTTCTCCATCAGCGCGTAGGAGGCCGGGGTACTGTGGGTGAGGAAGAAGGCCACCGGCGCGCCGTCGCGGCCGTTCTTGAAACGCTCGTAGCACTCGACGATACGGTCGGTGCTCCACTCGGTCTCGCACTCCTCCCAGGCGATCTTCACGCCGTTGATGCCGCCTTCCACCTCGTTGACGTAGCGCAGGTAGTCGATGGTGCCGGCCCACCAGGGGATGCCGCTGGAGGCGTAGGGGCCGACCCGGTAGGTGGCCAGCGGGACGAACTGCTCGTTGGGCGCCGCCTGGGCGAGCGCGGGCAGGACGCCGGACGCGCCGAGGGCGAGGAGCGCGCCGGCGATGGCGCGTTGCAGGGATTTACGCATGGTGATGGGTTTCCGGAAGTCGATTCAGAGGGCGTTGGCTAGGGCGGCTCACGGCTCGGCGCGGCAGTCGCGGGCGGCGATGCCCTTCTCCTTGGCATAGGCGGCCGACTTGGCCTCGATCAGCGGGCGCAGGGTCTGGCGGTCGGCCTGCACCCAGTCGGTGAGCAGGCTCCACCTGGCGCCGTCCCACTGCTGCACCTTGGCCGCGCCGCCGCCTTCGTGGTCGGAGCAGGACAGCCTGAGCGGCTGCATCAGGCCGTGGAAGCCGATGGCCTTGAGCCGTGCGTCGTCGATGTTCAGGTGCTCCAGGCCCCAGCGGCCTTCGTCGCCGGTCAGCGGGCGCTGGCCGAACCTGGCCTGCCCGGCGCGGATCGCCTCCACGGCGATGGCCGCGTTGACCAGCCCGGAGTTGTAGTAGACGCTGCCGAAGCTCTTCGGGTCCTTGAGGTCGCTCTTGCCCTTGTCGAGGATGTGCTCCTTGATCTTCCTGTGGATCTCGAAGTCGGCGCCGCCCGGATAGGGGGTCAGCGCCAGGTAGCCCTTGCCGGCCTCGCCGGTGGGCAGCACGTCCTCGTCGGAGCTGGCCCAGATGTCACCGATGATGTGGTCGACCGGGAAGCCGAAGCGCGCCGCGGTCTTGATCGCCACCGGGGTCGACACGCCCCAGGTGCGCAGGAACACCCAGTCCGGCTTGGCCTGGCGCACCTGGCGCCACTGCGCGGACTGCTCGTTGCCCGGGTCGGCCACCGGGATCTGGAGGTTCTCGAAGCCGTACTTCTCGGCCAGCAGCGCCAGCGGCCCCTGGGTTTCCCGGCCGTAGGCGGAGTCGTGGTAGACGGTGGCGATCTTCTTGCCCTTGAGCTTGTCCAGGCCGCCCTCGCGCTCGGCGATGTAGTTCACCACCGCCGAGGCCTCGCTGTAGAAGGTCAGCATCACCGGGAAGTTGTAGGGGAACACGCTGCCGTCGGTGGCCTCGGTACGCCCGTAGCCCAGGGTGATCAGCGGGATCCTGTCGGCGGCGGCCTTGTCGGACAGCGCGTAGGCGGCCGGAGCGCCGTTGGGGTGGTAGACCGCCACCGGAGCGCCGTTGAGGCCGTTCTTGAAGCGCTCGTAGCACTCGATGCCCTTCTCCGCCGTCCACTCGGTCTCGCACTCCTGCCAGACCAGCTTGACGCCGTTGATGCCGCCCTCCACCTCGTTGATGTAGCGCAGGTAGTCGATCATCCCGGCCCACACCGGGATGCCGCTGGAGGCGTAGGCGCCGACCCGGTAGGTGGCCAGCGGGAAGAACTGCTCGTTGGGTGCCGCCTGGGCCGTCACCGGCAGGGCACTGGAGGCGCCGAGCGCGAGGAACGCGCCGGCGATGGAGCGTCGCAAGGATTTACGCATGTCGGTTCACTTCTAGGGATCGATGATGGGTGCTCCTGTCCCGCGGTCGGGTCGAGGTGGATGGAAGTCGTTTCAGAAGCGCAGCGGCCAGCGCGCCAGCCGTTCGCGCAGATTGCTCAGCAGGCGGATCAGCCCCTCCGGCTCCTTGATCAGGAAGGCGATGATCAGTACGCCGAAGATGATCTTCTGCAGGTTCTGCAACTGGCCGGCATCGACGTTGCCGCCCAGGAGCCACTGCCCGGTCTGGTTGAGCAGGATCGGCAGCAGGCTGATGAAGGCGGCGCCGACGAAGTTGCCGGCGATGCTGCCCATGCCGCCGATGATGATGATGAACAGGATCTGGAACGAGCGGTTGATGTCGAAGCTGCCGGCGCTGGCGGTGCCCAGGTAGGCGAAGGCCCAGAGCGCGCCGGCGATGCCGAGGTAGAACGAGCTGACGGCGAAGGCCAGGCGCTTGTAGCGGTCGACCGGGATGCCGATCACCGCGGCGGCGGTGTCCATGTCGCGGATCGCCATCCAGTTGCGGCCGATCTGGCTGCGCACCAGGTTGACCGCCACCCAGGTCAGCAGCACCACGCTGCCCAGCACCAGCAGGTAGCGGCCGGTCGGCGAATGCAGGTCGTGGCCGAACAGCTCCAGGCGCGGCGCGCTGATGGTCCCCGAGGAGGCGTAGTTGTAGAACCACGGGAACTTGGTGAACACCCATTCGAGGAAGAACTGCGCCGCCAGGGTGGTAACCATCAGGTAGAAGCCCTTGATGCGGTTGCTGGGGATGCCGAACAGGAAGCCGACCGCCGCGGCGATCGCCCCGCCGCCGGCCAGCGCCAGCGGCAACGGCAGCCCAGGCACGCGCAGCAGCAGGCCGTAGGTGGCGAAGGCGCCGACCGCCATGAAGCCGGCGGCGCCCACCGAGGTCTGCCCGGTGTAGCCGGTCAAGAGGTTCAGCCCCAGCCCGGCCAGCGACAGCACCAGGAACGGGATGAGAATGGCGTTGAGCCAGTAATCGTTGCCCAGCCAGGGCACCAGGCCGAAGGCGACCGCCAGCAGGGCCAGCAGGCTCCAGGGCAGGCGGCGGCGGAGCAGCTCGACCGGGGCGCTGTCGTGAGCGGCGGGAAGGCTGTGGGAAAGCGTGGTCATGGCGTCATACCCGTTCGATGGCGCGCTCGCCGAACAGGCCGGCGGGGCGGATGTAGAGGAAGACCAGGGCCAGCGCGTAGGCGAACCAGGGGGTGATGCCGCCGCCGATGTGCGCGCCGATGTAGACCTCGGCGAGGTTTTCCGCCGCGCCGACGATCAGCCCGCCGACGATGGCCCCGCCGATCGAGGTGAAGCCGCCGATGATCAGCACCGGCAGCGCCTTGAGCACCACCAGGGAGAGCGAGAACTGCACGCCCTGGCGCGCGCCCCACAGGAGGCCGGCGACCAGCCCGACGATGCCGGCCACCGCCCAGACGATCTGCCAGATGCGGTTGAGGTCGATGCCGACCGACAGCGCGGCGCGGGTGTCGTCGGCCACCGCGCGCAGCGACACGCCGATCCGCGTGCGCTCGAACAAGAGCGCCAGCGCTGCCACCAGCACGGCGGCGGTGGCGGCCGCCACCAGGTCGAACTGGCTGACCATCACCTCGCCGAGGAACAGCGGCACGTCGTCGATGCCCAGATCCAGTGCGCGCACCTGGGCACCCATCAGCCCCTGGGCGAGGCCCTCGATGACGAACGACAGGCCGAGGGTGGCCATGAACAGGGTGATCTGCGAGCGGTTGACCAGCGGGCGCAGCACGGCGCGCTCGATGGCGATGGCGCCGAGGGCCATCACCGCCACGGTGAGCAGCAGCGCCAGAGCGAAGGGCAGGCCCTGCTCCTGCAGGCTGACGAAGGTCAGCGCGGCGAACAGCAGCATGGCGCCCTGGGCGAAGTTGAACACGCCGCTGGCCTTGTAGATCAGCACGAAGCCGATCGCCACCAGCGAGTACATGGTGCCGGCGAGCAGGCCGCCGAGCAGGGTTTCCAGGAAGAAGGTCATCTCAATTCCTCAGTGCACGGTGCCAAGGTACGCGGCGATCACCTCGGGGTTGGCCTGCACCTCGGCCGGCGTGCCGTCGCCGACCTTGCGGCCGTAGTCGAGCACCACCACGTGGCCGGAGAGGCCCATGACCACCTGGATGTCGTGCTCGATCAGCACCACGGTGGTCCCCAGGTCGCGGTTGACGTCGGCGATGAAGCGGCTCATCTCGCGCTTCTCCTCGGCGTTCATCCCGGCCATCGGCTCGTCGAGCAGCAACAGGCGCGGCCCGGCGATCAGCGCGCGGCCCAGCTCGACGCGCTTCTGCAGGCCGTAGGCGAGGCTGCCCACCGCCACGTCGCGCCAGGGTTGCAGTTCGAGGAATTCGAGGATGCCTTCAGCCTGCTCGCGGAAGCGCCGCGCCTCGCGGCGGGCGCCCGGCAAGCCGAGGGCCTGGGCGAAGAAGCCGCTGCGCGTGTGTCGCGACAGGCCGCTGAGCAGGTTGTCGAGCACGCTCATCTTCTTGAACAGCGCGTTGTTCTGGAAGGTACGGCCGATGCCGCGGCGCGCCGCCTCCAGCGGCTGGATGCGGCGGAAGTGCTCGGACTCGAAGATCACTTCGCCGGAATCCGGCCGGTACACGCCGTTGAGGATGTTGAGCAGCGAGCTCTTGCCGGCGCCGTTGGGACCGATCAGCGCGCAGATCTCGCCGCGGCGCACCGCGAACGACAGCGCGTTGATCGCCTTGACGCCCTTGAACGACAGGGAGATGTCGCGCACTTCGAGGATCGGCTCGGCAGCGGAAATGGCGATGCTCATGCGGCCTGCTCCCGCGGTTCGCCGAGCCAGGTCTGGGCCGACCTTGCCAGCGGCGCCGCCGCCTCGCCGGGCAGCAGGCGTTCGAGACGCTGCAGGCCGAGCAGCTCGCGCACCCGTGCCGCGAGCCAGCGGCGCGGGCCGCGCTCGGGGCCGTGCAGCGCCCAGTCGCTCAGCCGCCGCAACCAGCTGCCGGCCGGGGCCAGGCGCTGCTCGATCTCGGCGACCAGCGCCTGCCGGCGTCCTTCCGAGAGCAGCAGGGCGGTCGGCGCGACGTCGCGGCGGTCGCGCGCCGCCGACTCGCTGTTTTCCGGAAAGGCGAAGCCACTGCCGCTGTCCAGCCAGTGGCGGAGCAGCAGCCCGAGGCCCTCGCGCCATTCGCTGCCCTCCTCGCACCACAGCGTCTCCTGCCGGCGGACGGCGCGCCAGGGCTGGATCAGCGGCACGACCGGCACGCTCTCCTCCAGCGCGGCCAGCGGCAGCACCCGGCAGTGGCCCTGCCGGCGCGGCGCCGAACGGGCGGAAAACACCAAGAGCTCGCGCGGCAGCTCCTGCGCGGCTTCCAGCCAGCGCGACACGCCCTCGCGGCTCTCGACGAAGGCATGGCTCGGCTGCAGGCGCAGCAGGAGGCTGCGCAGCTCGCCGCCCTCCGCCCGCCGGCAGACCGGAACCACCTGGCCGCCGGCGGCCTGGGCGGCCAGGGCGAGCAGGATCGCCGTCGGCTCCAGGGCGCCGCTCAGCGCCAGGCGGGAACCCGGGCCGAAGCCCTGGCGCTGCAGCGCCACGCCCAGCCGGGCGACCTCGTGCAGCACGTCGACCCAGCGCCAGGCCTTCCAGCGCCCGCGGCGCTTGTGGCACAGGGCGACCTGCAGCGGCCGGCCGGCGGCCCAGTGCTTCATCCGCTCGAGGGCATTGTCCGGCAGGACATCGACGCCGACCGGATTCAGTTCGTGCACGCTCATGCATTCCTCCCGGCGGGCCTGCGGCCCGCCTTGCAAGTGGGGTCCGGGTTCCGCTCAGAAGTAGGCGTTGCGCGGCAGCTCCCGGCCGTTCGCCTCGTAGTCGCCGATGGCGCGGGCCTTGTAGAGCGCCGGGTTGTGCGAGGCCAGGGTGCGGATGTTGCGCCAGTGGCGGTCGAGCTGCGCCGACTGGCGGGCCGCCGAGGAACCGCCGACCTCGAACAGCCGGCTGGCCGCCTCGAGGGCCAGCGCATCCACCACCACCTTGGCCTGGGCGGCGCGCAGCGAGGCCTCGTGGCCGAGGCTGGGATCGACCGCGCCGTCGACGGCGGCGGCGAAGGCGCGGTCCTGGGCGTCTGCCGCGGCCAGCACGATGGCCTCGGCGGCGAAGGCGCTACTCGACAGCTCGCCGAGCACCTGCAGCAGCTGCGGGTCCTCCGCCGGCCGCGCGGCGGCGGCGTGGCTGAAGGTCCGGCTCCGCCCGTGCAGCAGCGCCGCGGCATCGCCGGTCACGCTGCGCAGGATGCCGGCGATGACACCGTGCAGATAGAGCTGGGCCAGCGCGTTGAACTGGTTCGCCGTGTCGCGCAGGGCCAGCTCGTCGGGCTCGACCCGCACGTCGTCGAAGTGGGTCGTGCCGCTGCCGGTGTACTTCTGGCCGATGCCGTCCCAGTCGTCGACGATGCGCACCCCCGGCCGGCTGGTCGGCACGATCGCGCCGGCCGGACTGCCGTCTTCGAGGGAGGCGGTGACGAACACCCAGTCGGCGTACAGGGTGCCGGTGCTGAAGTACTTGGTGCCGTTCAGGCGATAGCCGTCGCCGTCCGGCGACAGGCGGGTCTCGAACCGGTAGTCGCCGACCGCCTGCGTCGACAGCTCGGTGTAGGCGTTGCCGAAGAGCTCCCCGGCCGCCACCCGGCGCAGGCGCTCGTCGCGCACGGCGCCGGCCGGCGCGCGGAGGAACTCGTCGGTCAGCAGGTAGTGGGCGCGCAGGATGTGCGCGACGTCCGGATCGGCCTCGGCGAGGCGGATGACCACCCCGAACAGCTCGCGCAGACTCGCGCCCCCGCCGCCGCTTTCGCGCGGCAGGCGCAGCGCGCCCAGCCGCGCCCGGCGGATCAGCTCCAGCGCATGCCAGGGATGGCCTTCCCGGCCGGGCTGGCGGCGCGCCTCGGCGTCCCGGGCGATCTCCGCCAGCAACGGCTCCAGCTCCGCGGAATCGGGCGACAGGGGGCCGTCGAAGGTCAGTTCCGCTGCCTGCTCGTCGACCTTCGCCAACAGTGCTTGTCTCGTCATGTTCCGCTCCTCCGCCATCAGGCGCCGACCGCTTCGGGGCGCTGCGCCGGCAGGGCCGCCAGGTTGCGGTAGCGGGCGCCCGGATGGTTCTCCGGCAGGCGCGGCCCGGCGCCGAACAGCTTCTCGCGCAGGGTGCCCGGCACGTAGTCGGTCTTGAACACGCCGCGCTTCTGCAGCTCGGGGACCAGCAGCTCGACCACGTCGACGAAGGTTTCGTGGGTCACCGCGTAGGCCAGGTTGAAGCCGTCCACGTCGGTTTCCTCGACCCACTCCTGCAACTGGTCGGCCACGGTCTGCGCGCTGCCGACGAACAGCGGGCCGAAGCCGCCGATGCCGACCCAGTCGGCCAGTTCCTGGACCGTCCACTGCTTGTTCGGGTCGGCGCTGGAGAAGGCCTCGACCGCCGACTGGATGGCGTTGGTGTGGATGTGCTTGAGCACCTGGTCGGGCCGGTACTGGGCGAAGTCGATGCCGGTCCAGCCGGAGATCAGCGCCAGCGCGCCCTCGTAGCTGACGTACTGCTTGTAGTCGCGCCACTTGGCCTGGGCCGCGGCGTCGGTCTCGCCGAGGATCACCGTCTGCAGGTTGAAGATGCGCACCTGGTAGGGATCGCGCCCGGCCTCGACGGCGCGCCGGCGGATGTCGGCGACGGTCTTCTTGAGGATGGTCTTCGACGGCGCGGCGACGAACACGCACTCGGCGTGCTCGGCGGCGAAACGCTTGCCGCGGCTGGAGGCGCCGGCCTGGTAGAGCACCGGGGTGCGCTGCGGCGAGGGTTCGCAGAGGTGGATGCCGGGCACCTGGAAGTGCCGGCCGTGGTGGCGGATCTCATGGACTTTGCCTGGATCGGTGAACAGCCGGCGCTCGCGGTCGCGCAGCACGGCGCCGTCCTCCCAGCTGCCCTCGAACAGCTTGTAGAGCACTTCCAGGTATTCGTCGGCGTGGTCGTAGCGCGCGTCGTGATCGATCAGCGCCTGCTGGCCGAGGTTGCGCGCGCCGCTGTCCAGGTAGGAGGTGACGATGTTCCAGCCGATGCGGCCCTTGGTCAGGTGGTCGAGGGTCGACAGGCGGCGGGCGAAGGGATAGGGATGCTCGAAGGTCAGCGAGGCGGTCAGGCCGAAGCCGAGGTGTTCGGTGACCAGCGCCATCGGGGTGATCAGCGCCAGCGGGTCGTTGACCGGCACCTGGGTGGACTGGCGGATCGCCGCCTCGCCGTTGCCGCCCAGCACGTCGTAGATGCCGATCACGTCGGCGATGAAGATCCCGTCGAGCTTGCCGCGCTCGAGCAATTTGGCCAGCTCGGTCCAGTATTCCAGGTCCTTGTACTGCCAGGCGCGGTCGCGCGGGTGCGCCCAGAGGCCGGGGGACTGGTGGCCGACGCAGTTCATCTCGAAGGCGTTGAGGCGGATTTCGCGGGGCATGGGACTCTCCTTGAAAGTGCACGAAGGGGCATGCGTCGACGGGGGCCAGGCCGGCGAGGCCGTCGACGAACGGATCGAAGTCGTCTTTACCTTTTCAGAAACCGTGCCACTCGATAAAACGCTTCGGATTCAACGAGATAGGCGAACAAAAGCGATCCGCCCGGTATTGCCGGGGGCACAGTCTGCTGATCGGCTGTTGAGCTGCGCACACCTGCCCGGCAGACAGCGCCCGCTGTTGCGGCCCGGCCAGGGGACGACCGGCCGGTCACAGCTGGCGCAGGTCCAGGGGGTATTCGACGATCAGGCGCAGCTCGTCGATGTCGGCCTCGGCGGTGTGGTCGCCGTTCGCCCGGTGGCTGGCGTGCAGGACCTTGAAAGTCAGGTCCCTGGCCGGCCCGCTCTGCACCACGTAGCTGAGCCAGAAGTCGCGCTCCCAGTGGCGTCCGTCGCGGATGTTCTGGTAGGCGGCATAGCCCGGCCCGACCTTGCTGCCGTCAATGTCGGTGCCGCGCAGGTAGCGGGCGATCAGCATCAGGCCGGGCAGGCCGACGGCGGCGAAGTCGTAGTCGTAGCGCAGCATCCAGGTGCGCTCGTTGGGGTTGTTGAAGTCGGAGACCTGCGAGCCGGTGTTGAGGAAGAAGTCCCAGGTGTTCCACAGGTAGTCGAACGGCGAATCGTCGTCGATCCGGGTGTGGGTCAGGGTCAGCGCGTGGGCGCCGGCGGTCAGCCCGGCATGGGCGCTCCAGGAGTCGTTGTCGATGTCGCCGAGCAGCGACTTGCCGGTGTCGCGGGTGCGGAAGTACTTGAAGCCGGTATTGAAGCCCAGGCCCTCGCCCAGCGGCTGGCGCCAGTCGGCGTAGAAGGCGGTCTGGTTCCAGACGTCGTCGAGCCGGCCGTGGTGCAGGCGGAAGAAGAAGCGCTCGTCGTACCGGTAGTCGGCGCCGGCATAAATGAAGTCGTCGGCGTCCTTGAAGCGCCCGCCGTAGGCGGTGCCCAGGTCGCCGTTGTGGGCGGTGGCGGAGCGGTCGCTGCCGGACTCCACCTTGCCGCCCTCCAGCGTCAGACCCTTTATCGAGGTGTTCTTGAAGAACGAACCGCGAAAGCTCTGCGGCAGCAGGCGGGTGTCGCTGGCGTTGATCACCGGGCTGGCCGGCCGGTGATCGCCGTAGCGCAGTTCGGTGTCCTCGAACAGGCGCAGCTTGAGGGCAACGTCGACCTTGCCGAAGTCGTCCTTGGGCTTGCCGTCGAAGTTGTGGCCGCGCCGCGGGATCAACCCGTTGCCGGCGTTGCTGTCGCCGACCCGGCCGTCGCCGCCGTCCAGCTTCCAGCCGAACAGGCCGCGCACGTCCAGGCCGACGCCGAGCGGACCGGGGGTGAAGCCGGACTCGAAGGTGGCGATCACCCCGTGCGCCCACTCGGCGCGAAAGTGCTTGCTCTCGCCGGTCTGCGGGTTGCGGAAACGGCTGTCGTTGCGAAAGTCCTGGCTCATGTAGAAGTTGCGGTTGAGCACCTTCAACTGGGCGTCGTCGAAGAAGCCTTCGCCGGCGGCGAGCGCCGGCAGGCCCAGGGCGATGGAAAGGGATAGGAGGCGGACGGGCTTGTGCATGGACGGGTTCCTGTGACGGGTCGGGGCGCCCTCCTCCGTGGAGGCGCGCCTGGTCCCAGCTCAATATCCATGCCAAGAAAAAAACTATTTTGATTCAGTGACTTGCATCGACACCCCGGCATTCCTGCGAATGCCGCCAGCAGCAAAGTGCCCATTCGCTGTTGCCCGACGGGCAGCGTCGGCTCACAGCCGGTCCAGCGCCTGGACGAAGTCGCCGACGATGTCCTCGGCCTCCTCGATGCCCGCCGAGACGCGCACGGTGCCGTCGTGGATGTCCAGTTCGGCGAGGATTTCCGGCGCCAGGGCGCGGTGCGAGGTCTTGCCCGGGTGGCTGATGCTGGTCGCCACGCCGGCCAGCGAGGGGGCGAACACCGCGAGCCTGAGGTTTCGGATCAGCCGGTCGACCTCGCCCAGCCCGCCGTCGAGGGTGAAGCTCAGCATGCCCGAGCAGCCCCTGGGGAACAGCCGCCGGGCCAGCGCGTGGTCGGGATGCGAGGGCAGCCCCGGGTAGTGGACCCGCTTCACCCGGGGATGGGCTTCGAGCGCCTCGGCCAGCGCCTGGGCGTTGCGCGAGTGGGCCTGCATGCGCAGGGCCAGGGTCTTGGCGCCGCGGAAGGTCAGCCAGGCCTCGAACGGGCTGGCGCTGCCGCCGGCGTTGATCTGGAAGCGCCGCGCCCGGGCCACCCACTCGGCGTCGCCGGCGAGGATGCCGCCGGTGGCGTCGCTGTGGCCGTTCAGGTACTTGGTGGTGCTGTGCAGCACCAGGTCGGCGCCGTCGTCCAGCGGGCGGTACAGCGCCGGCGAGAGGAAGGTGTTGTCGACCAGCAGCCTGAGACCGCGGCGCTTAGCCAGCGCGGCCAGCGCCGGTACGTCGCTGACTCGCACCAGCGGGTTGGAGGCGCTTTCCGTGTAGATCAGCCGGGTCCTTGGGGTGATCGCCGCCTCCACCGCGGCCAGATCGCGGATGTCGACCAGCGTGGCGGCGATGCCGAAGCGGCCCAGCTCCTTCTCGATCAGGCTCTGGGTGGTGCCGTACAGCTCGCGGCTGGCGATCAGGTGGTCGCCGGCCTCCAGGTTGCCGAGCAGCGCCGCGCCGATCGCCGCCATGCCGGAGGCGCCGAACAGCGCCGCCGCGCCGCCCTCCAGGGCGAGGATCAGCTCCTCCAGCGCGGCCGGGTTGGGGTTGCCGATGCGCGTGTACATGTAGTTGTCGGGATTGCCGGCGAGGAAGTCGTCGACCTGCGCCAGCGAGTCGTAGACGAACACCGAGGTCTGGTAGATCGGCTGGGCCTTGGGGTGGGTGACCATCTGGCGATCGACCTCGTTGCCGGCGTGCACGGCGCGGGTGGAGAAACCGGAAAAGGGTTCGGGCATGGCGAAATCCTGAGGTGGGTTTGCTGAGGTCTGCCGACAAGATAGTGCCGCCCCACCTTGCGTGGGGCGGCAGAAGGGCTCGCCGGCCAGCCGGCGCCGGCGTTACAGGCCGAACAGCCGCGTGGCGTTGCCGTAGAGCAGCTTGTCCAGCACGTCTTCGCGGAAACCGAGGGCGAGGAAGTCGTCGATCGACTGGCGGATCGGGCGGAACGGATAGGACGAGCCGAACAGCAGTTGGTCGCCGAGGAAGCCGTTGGCCGCCTGCACGAAGGCCGCGCTGCCCGGCAGGAACAGGTACATGTCCGGCACGGCGAGGATGTTCTCGTAGCGGAAGGCCACGCCGAGCAGCTGGTCCACGTTCGGCCAGTAGCCGTGGTAGCAGACGATCGGCAGGGTCGGGAAGGTCCGCGCGATCTTCGCCAGCCGGCCGGGGTCGTTGAACGCCGGGTCGGGGGTGGTCGGCCCGGACATCAGGAACAGCGGGATGCCGCGCGCCGCCAGGTGCTCGTAGACCGGGAAGTACAGCGGATCGTCGGGGTACCGGGCCGGCTCGCCGAAGCCCGGCTCCAGGTCGATGCCGGACAGGCCCAGGCGGTCGACGGCGCGGTCGATCTCCTCCACCGCGCCCTCGACGCCCTGCAGCGCCGGGTCGATGCCGGCGATGCCGAGCAGCTCGTCGTGGCCGTGGACGATCTGCTGGATGAAGTCGTTGGGCAGGTGCTGGCTCGGCGTATGGCGGCCGACCACCACCGCCTTGCTCAGCCCGGCGTCGCGCACCTCGGCGAGAAAGCCCTCGGCGGTCAACGAGCGCTCGAAGTGCGCGTCGTCGCCGCGGGTGCCGACCCGCCGGTTCAGCCAGCGGGCCGCCGCGTGGGCGGCATTGCCCGGCGTGGCGCCGAAGAAGTCGTGCAGGTAGGCGGGCCGGCAACGCATGTCGATGACCTTCATGCCGCGGCCTCGCTCTTGGTGGCGCGCACGTCGAAGGCGCCGCCGGTCAGTTCCTCCTCGACGGTGACTGGCTGCTTGCCCGGCAGCAGCGGGAACACCAGCTCGGCGAAGCGGATCGCCTCCTCCAGATGCGGATAGCCGGAGAGCACGAAGCTGTCGACGCCGAGGTCGGCGTACTCCTTGAGGCGCGCGGCGACGGTCTGCGGATCGCCGACCAGCGCGGTGCCGGCGCCGCCGCGCACCAGGCCGACCCCGGCCCACAGGTTGGGACTGACTTCCAGCTTGTCGCGACGGCCGCCGTGCAGCGCGGCCATCCGGCGCTGGCCTTCGGAGTCCATGCTCGCGTAGTTGGCCTGGGCCTTGGCGATGGTCTCGTCGTCGAGATGGCTGATCAGCTTCTCGGCGGCGGCCCAGGCTTCCTCGTTGGTCTCGCGGACGATCACGTGCAGGCGCACGCCGAAGCGCACGGTGCGGCCGTATTTCCTGGCCCTCTCGCGCACGTCGGCGATCTTCTCGGCCACCGCCGCCGGCGGCTCGCCCCAGGTCAGGTAGGCGTCGACGTGCTTGGCGGCCAGCTCGTGGGCGGCCGGCGAGGAACCGCCGAAGTACAGCGGCGGATAGGGCTTCTGCACCGGAGGGAAGAAGTTCTTCGCGCCCTCGACGGTGACGTGCTTGCCGGCGAAGTCGACGGTCTTGCCCTGCAGCAGGTCGCGCCACACGGTCAGCACCTCGTCGGCCGCCTCGTAGCGCTCGTCGTGGCCGAGGAACACCCCGTCGGCGGCCAGCTCGGTGGCGTCGCCGCCCGGCACCACGTTGAGCAGCAGGCGGCCCTTGAGCGCCTGGTCGAGGGTGGCGGCCTGGCGGGCGGTGGCGGTCGGACCGCTGACCGAGGTGCGCAGCGCCACCAGCAGCTTGATGCGGCTGGTCACCGGCGCCAGGCTGGCGGCGGTGATCCAGGGGTCGAGGCAGCTCGATCCGGTGGGAATCAGCAGGCCGTCGTAGCCGAGGCTCTCGGCGGTCACGGCGATCTGCCGCATGTATTCGTTGGTCGCCGGGCGGCCGGCGGAGGACTTGCCGAGATAGCGGGTGTCGCCGGAAGTGGGAAGGAACCAGAAGATGTCCAGACTCATGGATGCGTGCCTCAGGAGGAATACGGGTGCGGCGATGCGCGGTTTCCCTGAGGTGGCAAGCCCCGTGCCAGCACCGCGAGGCGGCGGTGAATCGAAAGCAATGGCGGCGAATGGGCGGGCAATTCCCGCAAAAGGTGCGCGAACAGGCGCAGCGCTGCGAACGCCCGACCGGGCACGCCCTGGCGGCGCGCAGCGGCCGGCTGTCGGCGGGCCAACACTTTGCGCGGCAAGTGTTGCCGGAGCAACAGTTGCGCCAGCAACAGTGCGACATGCCGGCCGGCGACCACGGCAAAACCCTTAAGCAAATAACAAAAAGATATTTAATTCTGAATTTTTATATCGCATAGTTTATCCAAACCGGCGGCACGCCCGTCTCGCCAGGCCCGCTGCTGCTCCGGCAACAGCGGACGAAGTGTTGCGCCGCCAACAGCGGTTCAACAGCGGCGCGCCGAATCCAACAGAAGCGGTTCCGCAGCATCTGTATAAGCCAATGATTTCAAAAGGATTTTCAAGATGGCACAGGGATTGCCCCACTCAGCGCCAGTCGAACCACAGCCTGAGGAACCGCGCGTGACCGCCATCCAACAACCCAAGGTACTGTCGCCCCTGCAGACCGCCCGCCAACTGGCCGCCGAATTCGCCGAAACCGCCGCCGAGCGCGACCAGCACGGCGGCACGCCGAAGGCCCAGCGCGACGCCCTGCGCCGGAGCGGCCTGCTGGCCCTGGCCATTCCCCGCCAGTACGGCGGCCTGGGCGCCAGCTGGTACGAAACCCTGGAGATCGTCCGCGAATTCGCCCGGGTCGACAGCTCGATCGCCCACGTCTACGGCTTCCAGCACCTGATGCTGGCCACCGTGCGCCTGTTCTCCCGCCCGGACCAGTGGCAGCCCTGGTTCGAGCAGACCGCGCGCAACCAATGGTTCTGGGGCAACGCCCTGAACCCGCTGGACACTCGTACCGTCGCCCGCAAGTTCGACGGCTGGCGCGAGTTCTCCGGGCGCAAGAGCTTCTGCTCCGGCTCGGCCGATTCGGAAATGCTGATCGCCTCGGCGCTCGACGAGGGCAGCGGCAAGCTGTTGATCGCCGCGCTGCCCAGCGGGCGCAGCGGCATCACCCTGCACGGCGACTGGGACAACATGGGCCAACGGCAGACCGACAGCGGCAGCGTCACCTTCGAGCGGGTGCGCGTCGAGGAGAACGAGCTGCTGCTCGAGCCCGGCCCGCTGAGCACGCCCTTCGCCTGCCTGCGCCCGCTGATCGCCCAGCTGACCTTCGCCAACCTGTTCCTCGGCATCGCCGAGGGCGCCTTCGCCGAGGCCCGCCACTACACGCTCAAGGAAACCCGCCCGTGGTTCAAGTCCGGCGCCGCGCACATCGGCGAGGACCCCTACACCCTGCGCCACTTCGGCGAGTTCTGGGTCGGCCTGGAGAGCGTGCGGCTGCTCGTCGAGCGGGCCAATGCGCTGCTCGACGAGGCCTGGCGCAAGGAGGACGGCCTCGGCGCCGAGGAGCGCGGCCGGCTCGCCGTGGCCATCGCCAGCGCCAAGGTCGCCGCCAGCCGCGTCGGCCTCGAGCTGACCGGCCGGCTGTTCGAGGTCACCGGCGCCCGCGCCACCCATGCCGCCCTGCGCCTGGACCGCTATTGGCGCAACCTGCGCACCCAGACCCTGCACGACCCGGTGGACTACAAGCTCCACGAACTGGGCGACTGGGCGCTGAACGGGGCGCTGCCGACTCCCACCTTCTACTCATAGCGATCGCCCATGCAGCTACTCACCCTGCCCCCGTCCCCCGCGCTGGCCACCTCGGTCCGCGCCACCGCGCAGGTCTTCGCCGATCCGAAGTCGCAGGCCCTGCTCGCCCACCTGCAACGGATCGCGCCGAGCGACGCCAGCGTGCTGATCATCGGCGAGACCGGCACCGGCAAGGAGCTGGTGGCGCGCCACGTGCACAACCTCAGCAAGCGCCGCGGCGGCCCCTTCGTCGCGGTGAACTGCGGCGCCTTCTCGGAGAACCTGGTGGAGGCCGAACTGTTCGGCACGAGAAGGGCGCCTTCACCGGCGCCCTCAGCGCCAAGGCCGGCTGGTTCGAGGAGGCCAACGGCGGCACCCTGTTCCTCGACGAGATCGGCGACCTGCCGCTGCCGATCCAGGTCAAGCTGCTGCGCGTGCTGCAGGAACGGGAGGTGGTGCGCCTCGGCTCGCGCAAGAGCATCCCCATCGACGTGCGGGTGCTCGCGGCGACCAACGTGCAGCTGGAGAAGGCGATCAACGCCGGCAACTTCCGCGAGGACCTCTACTACCGCCTCAACGTGGTCAGCCTGGAACTCAGCCCGCTGCGCGAGCGGCCCGGCGACGTGCTGCCGCTGGTCCGCCACTTCATCAATGAGTACAGCCGGCGCCTGGGCTACAGCGAGATCGCCCTGGACCGCGCGGCCGAGGAGAAGCTGCTCGCCTATTCCTGGCCGGGCAACATCCGCGAGCTGGAAAACGTCATCCATCACACCCTGCTGATCTGCCGCAACGACCGGATCGGCGCCGCCGACCTGCACCTCTCCAACCTGCGCCTCGACCGCCAGGAGGAAGCCGCCCGCGCGCCGACGAGTCGGCCGAGGCGCTATTGCAGCGCGCCTTCCACAAGCTCTTCGAGGAGGACTGCGGCGCCCTGCACGAACGGGTCGAGGCGGCCCTGCTGCGCACCGCCTACCGCTTCTGCCACTGCAACCAGGTGCACACCGCCAACCTGCTCGGCCTCAGCCGCAACGTCACCCGCGCGCAGCTGATCCGCATCGGCGAGCTGGTGGTCAACAAGCGCCGCAGCCTGCCGCCGCCGGCGAGCCGGCAGCGGGTCGACCTGTCCATCTGAACACCGCCCGACCGGGCGGCGGTCGGACGCCTGCAACCGGCGCAGGCTATGATGCGCCCCGCGACGCCCGCGCAGTCGCCGCCGGAAGCCTGTGAGGCGTTCCCGGCGGCAGTCATCCGAACGCAACCCTCCCGGCCAGGAACACCCGATGTCCGAAACGCCTGCGCAGCACTCCCATCCCGACCGCACCGCCGCCAGCCTGGGCCAGGCCCTGCGCTTCTGGCTGAAGCTCGGTTTCATCAGCTTCGGCGGCCCGGCCGGGCAGATCGCCATCCTGCATCAGGAGCTGGTCGAGCGGCGCCGCTGGATCTCCGAACGCCGTTTCCTGCACGCCCTGAACTTCTGCATGCTGCTGCCCGGCCCCGAGGCGCAGCAGCTCGCCACCTACCTCGGCTGGCTGCTGCACGGCACCCGCGGCGGGGTGATCGCCGGGGCGCTGTTCGTGCTGCCCTCACTGCTCATCCTGATCGCCCTGTCCTGGGTCTACCTCGCCTTCGGCGACGTGCCGCTGGTCGCCGGGCTGTTCTACGGCATCAAGCCGGCGGTGACCGCCATCGTCGTCCACGCCGCCCACCGCATCGGCGCGCGCACCCTGCGCAACGCCTGGCTGTGGGCGATCGCCGCGGCGGCCTTCGTGGCGATCTTCGCCCTCCAGGTGCCCTTCCCGCTGATCGTGCTCGGCGCCGCGCTGCTCGGCTACCTGGGCGGGCGCCTGGCGCCGGAGCACTTCGGCGGCGCCGGCGGCCATGCGGCGGCGAAGCCCGGCTACGGCCCGGCGCTGATCGATGACGACACCCCGCCACCCGCCCATGCGCGCTTCAGCCGTGCACGGCTGGCGCGGCTGCTGCTGGCCGGCGCCCTGCTCTGGCTGCTGCCGATGGGCCTTCTGACCGTGCTGTTCGGCTGGCACGGCACCCTGACGCAGATGGGCTGGTTCTTCACCAAGGCCGCGCTGCTCACCTTCGGCGGCGCCTACGCGGTGCTGCCCTACGTCTACCAGGGCGCGGTCGGCCACTACGGCTGGCTGACCCCGACGCAGATGATCGACGGCCTGGCCCTCGGCGAGACCACGCCGGGGCCGCTGATCATGGTGGTGGCCTTCGTCGGCTTCGTCGGCGGCTACATCCACCCGATGTTCGGCGCCGAGCAGGCCTTCCTCGCAGGCGCGCTGGCCGCCTGCCTGGTCACCTGGTTCACCTTCCTGCCGTCGTTCCTCTTCGTCCTCGCCGGCGGCCCGCTGGTGGAATCCACCCACGGCGACCTGAAATTCACCGCCCGCTGACCGGCGTCACCGCCGCCGTGGTGGGGGTGATCCTCAACCTGGCGCTGTTCTTCGGCTACCACGTGCTCTGGCCCGAAGGCTTCGCCGGCCGCTTCGACTGGCCCTCGGCGCTGATCGCCCTGGCCGCCGCCGTCGCGCTGCTGCGCTTCAAGCGCGGGGTGATCGAGGTGCTGGCGGGCTGTGCGCTGGCGGGATTGCTGGTGCATCTGGGGCTGCGCTGAGGGGCGAAGAGCGTTTGGGACAATGGCGCAGGTGTCGGTCAGATGGGGACGGTGAAACTGGTCTTATCTGCCCCTGCATAGGTACGCCGCCAAGGACACTCCTGCGTCCCTTGGACGCAGGAGTGTCGATCAGTATGTGAGTTATTAGAAGGACCAATTCAAGGCTCATGCTTGAAGTGGCCCTCTTTGAATCACACTATGTAATAGTCTTGAGCAAGCGGATCGAGTGCTCATCAAGCTTCTGCACGAGATCTGAAACGCTGAGACTTTTATTTAAAACAACCCGGCGCCGATCAGTGCCCTGATGCTTGGCAAAGCGTGTATCAAATATTTTTAGATGACCTCGCAGTTTCTCTCCCTCTTCCTCGGAGTTTGCGTAGCCCTTGTCCAAAATTAATGCGACATCACACTTCGACTTGGAGCTGTCGGAGTAACTGACACTAAAGTAAACTGGCCACCAGCCCCACCTTTATATTTCTCCCAACCCGGCGGACAGATATCCAACCAGGCACGGGAGTGAGCGATATTCTCGCGCTTCAGGCCAGGCACTTTCGCCACAAGTGTTTCCTTGATTGAAGCCATACCTTGTGTTTCTCGTAAGAGAGTAATGGCTGCTTTGTTTTGCAGCATAAACATCATATGTGTATCGCTGCGGCTTTGAATCCAAGCCTTTTCGAGACGACCTGTAGAGGCCTCGAGCAACTGCTTGATAGCAAGACCATGAGCCTCATGAAGCTCAGCGGCAAGTGTTATGGCTCGCTGGCTTACTGGGCTCTCCCAGTCCGTCTGCCGACTGCAATAGCTGACTACAAGCCGAGCCGCCGCATTACCTCGCTCAACATGGAGCAATGCTCGGTCAGCAGAGGCCTTCAACCAATCATAGCCTAGGTGTAACCAATAGCCGTTCGAAGGACGATCAGACCAGTCATCGCCGGCAAACTCCCGGTCCAAGGCGATGAATACACTATCGTACTCTCGAAGATGAGGGTTGCTAGCGATAGTCTCCAGCCAGCTCCCACGGTAACCATCAAGTTGTTCACTACTATGAGTAGTACCTGCCTTATTCTCAATCAGCAGAACGAACTTGTTGATTGGATCGATCACAAATAGATCAACTCGCTCTGATGCCTTCATCCCCAGCTCACGAGCGGTGAAGACCGAGCCAAAACCTGAGGTGCGGATTCGGGAAGACGGCCACTCAGCAAAGAAACGTGCTGTAGTGCCTCTGCCATCCAGTCCACAGCCTTGTCGGGCAGCTTGCGCGGCGCTTAGGAGCAGGTCACGGAGAATTTGATCGCCCTGACCATGCCCCTCACGAGGATCAAACATCCAGGCAAGAAGGTCTGAATGCTGATTTTCACTCAGAGAAATTACATCAAGAATGTCGTCTCCTATTTTCAGAACTTCACACAGCTCCGACAACTTATTATCACCAAAGAACAGCTCTACAGCTTCGTAAAATTCTTCTACTTCCACGCCTGCATGCTCGCTAGAGGAGAGTTGATGAATATTTCATTGGAGAAGCAGCGCCACCCTTCCAGCGCTGGCAGACAAAGCATACTGAATCGCCACTAGTTCCGTAGGGGAATTCGAAGGCCCGCTTTGGTCAATTTCCTGACTAAGGTTTAACGTTTGTTATGGATCGAAAAGCCGCTCAGGCTCGAAAACCGCCATTGCCTACATAAATAATCAAATCTCCTCAGCTTTTGGTCGCCGAGCAGGCCCCCTACGCAGTCCATCCATTCAATCAACGAATGATCGGACTCATCGCCCATCGCAGGCATACGCGCAAGGCCTGAACCCGCAAGGCCGGCTCCAGGCCGGGACGAGCCGGTTTCGCCTTGAGGCCACCATCCGTCCATGACAAGCTGCCGCACCGGTCGCCTCCGCCCCGCAGCCTGGCGAAGCTCTCCGCGGTAGCGTTGACCGCCCCGTCTCCGGCTCACTGCCGCCCTCCTCGTAGAGATGCCCATGAAACGTTTCGTCCTGCTCGACACGGCCCCCATCCCGAAAAACGGCGGTGCGCTGTGCCTGTACGAATATGGCGAGGATTTCGTCATCAAGATCCAGGGCGGCAGCGGCAATCAGCTGATGAATACCCGCATGCACGGGTCGGAGGACGCCCTTGGCCAGATCCCCTGCCGCAAGGTCGCGTCGCGCCCGCAGGCGCGCGTGCTGGTCGGGGGCTGGGGATGGGCTTCACCCTGGCGGCGGCGCTCAAGGCGCTGGGTGCCGATGCCGAGGTGCAGGTGGCGGAGCTGGTGCCCGGCGTGATCGAGTGGAACCGCGGCCCTCTGGGCGAGAAGGCCGGCCATCCGCTGAACGACCCGCGCACCACCCTGCTCAACGAGGACGTCGCGGCGGTCCTCAAGCGCGAACCCGGGGGTTATGACGCGATCATGCTGGATGTCGACAACGGGCCCGAGGGGCTGACGCAGAAAGCGAACGGCTGGCTCTACTCGCCGGACGGCCTGAGCGTCTGCGCGCAGGCCCTGCGGCCCAGGGGCGTGCTGGCCGTCTGGTCGGCCAGCGCCGACCGGGCCTTTTCCGGACGGCTTGCCAGGGCCGGTTTCCGGGCGGAAGAGGTTCAGGTCTTCGCCCACGGCAACAAGGGCACCCGGCACACCATCTGGATTGCGGAAAAGCTTCGCGCCTGAGGGTTGCCGCGGACCGCCGACGCTTTGCCGGCAGCGCCTAGCGGCGTCTGCGGGTCACGCTCAGGATCTCGAGGATGCGCTCGTTGAGTTCCTCCCGCCGCGCCCTGGCCGCTTCCTCTTCGATGAAGTGCTCCGGCAACGCACGCCATAGATGGATGTACACCTCGAGCTCGTGCAGGGTTTCCTCCAGGCTGCGCAGGTCCTGCAGGCGCCCGAGGTGCGGCAGCGGCACGCTGCCGCCCTGATGGACCTGGCGCAGCCAGGCCAGGGCGCTGAGCCGCGCCGGGCTTTCCGGTCCGCCGTGGATCGGCACGCTGGCGAAGATCCAGCGCAGGCGCAGGTCAATGGCCGGGTCGTCGAGCCGCCTGATCCAGTTCATCAGCTCTTCCGGCAGCACCGCCATGAAGTGCTTGCCGTAGTTCACCGACTCGATGAAGGTCAGCCAGACCCTGAGCAGGCTGCGCTCGCCGAGGGCGTCGGCCAGCGTCTTCAGATGGCCGTAGCTCGGGCGCACGGCGAACTTCTTGAGGTCCAGCGGCGGATCGGGCTCGTCCAGCCCGCGGCGGATGGTGTGGATCACGGTGTGCTCGAAACCGCCGGCCAGCCCGCTCTCGGAGAAGCCGTACCGCCCGGCCCGCCCGGCGATCTGCTTGATCTCCTGGCCGGTCAGGGTGCGCACCGTGGTGCCGTCGAACTTCTCGTCGGTCCTGAAATAGAGCCGATGGGCCGGCAGGTTGAGGCCCATGCCGATGGCATCCGTGGCGACCATGATCTCGACTTCGCCCTCGCGGAAACGCCGGGCCTGCTCGCGGCGGACCACCGGCGACAGGGCGCCGTAGATCACCGCGGCGCTGCGCCCGCGCTGCTCCAGCAGGGCCTTGAGCTCCAGCACGCCGCGGCGGCTGAAATCGACGATGATCGAGCCGGCCGGGATGCGCTGCAGGCTCGGCGGCTGCGGATCGACGGCCAGCGGCGTGAGGCGCCGGGTGCGCTCGATCGCCAGTTCGTCGTTGCAGATCCGGCACAGGTGCTCCAGCGACGGTGTCACCAGCTCCGGCCCGGTCATGATCAGCCGCTCGGTGTAGGCGCCGACCAGCGCGTCGGTCCAGGCCCAGCCGCGCTGGGCATCGCCCAGCAGTTGCACCTCGTCGATGACGACCACGTCGAAGCGGGTGTTCTGGAAGCGACCGAATTCCTCCATGGTGCAGCAGTAGTGCGTGGCGCCCTCGCGGATGATCTGCTCCTCGCCGGTGATCAGGGTGCAGGGGATGCCCTGCTCCTCCAGGCGCTCCTGGTTCTCCAGGGCCATCAGCCGCAGCGGCGAGAGATACAGGGCGCTGCCCGCCTGGGCGACCTGCTCCATGGCGCGGTGCGTCTTGCCACTGTTGGTCGGCCCCAGGTAGGCCTGCCAGCGGCGCTTCAGACGCCGCGCCCGGTACAGCTCGTGGTACTGGCTGAAGCGGGCATCGGTGCGGCGCAGTTCGCTTAGCACCATGGCGGTGCGCATCCGCTCCTTCAGCTCGAGGAAGTGCTTGCGCAGGCGCCGCGGACTCTGGCGCAGCAGCCGGATCAGCACCGGCCTCTCCACCTGGTCGAGGTCGAAGTCCTCGGCGAGCTCGATCAGGGTTTCCAGGTTGCGCCGATAGGCCTCCCGCTGGGCGGCGCGCAGCGACTCGACCTCGGCCTCGCCGAGCACCCGGTTGTCCGGGAACTCCAGCTCGGCCGGCAGGTGCAGCGGCTCGCCGTGCAGTTCCAGGGTCAGCGTGTAATGCGCGCCATGGCGGAACAGGTTCACCCGGCGGGTGAACCAGCGGGCGAAGTCGACCCAGTTCGGATATTTCGCCAGCCGCCCCAGAGCGGCCTGCTGCTCGTCCTCGGGCAGCTCGGCGTAGTAGAGCTGGAAGGGTTCGAGGAGCAGGTCGAGGCGCTTCTGCAGGCGGCCCTGCAGCTTGCTCCAGAACACATCGGCGCGGTGGACCTGGCGCAAGCCCGGTATGGCGTAGATCACCTGGCGCGGCACGGCGCCGACCTCGATCGGCGTGCCGAACGCCGTGAGCGCGACCGGCGCCTGCTGCGCCCTGCCGGACTCCAGGTCTTCGAACAATTGCTGGCGCCCTGTCATGCTCACCTCGCTGCTTCTGGCCGGGCACGGCCGCTATAAGCCTGGCCACAGCGTGCCATGTCCGGGGGCTGGTATCCATGAGCAATAACTGGCGGGGCCGCGCATTCTGGTTTGCTTGTGGCGCCCCCCTCACGTCGGGACAGCATAGCCCGCGCGACCGGCGAGCAGCATGCGAGGCGCTGACTGCCTCCGCTACGCTTGCCAGGTCGTGCGATTCCTGAGAAAACGCTGCCCACTCGGGCAGCCCCCACGGGCTGCCGGCTGAACGGAGCGAGCGATGAGCGACGAATTGCAGATCGAGGACATCCAGCCGGGCGACGGCAAGGCTGTGATCAAGGGCGCCCTGATCACCACCCAGTACAGCGGCTTTCTGGAGGACGGCACCCAGTTCGACTCCTCCTACGACAAGGGCAGGCCCTTCCAGTGCGTGATCGGCACCGGGCGGGTGATCAAGGGCTGGGACCAGGGGCTGATGGGCATGAAGGTCGGCGGCAGGCGCAGGCTCTTCGTGCCGGCGCACCTCGCCTATGGCGAGCGGCAGATCGGCGCGCACATCAAGCCGAATTCGAACCTGATCTTCGAGATCGAACTCTTGGAAGTGCTGACGCGGGACGATTGAAGAACTCCCGGCAGACTTTCCTTTCCGAGAAAGTGCCGGAAATGGATATTCCGGAACTTTCCCGTTACCCACCTTTGCTCTTTCGCCGTGTCAGGGCAGCATTCATCGCGCAAAAGACCATGCGTCTTTGCACAACAGGCGAGTTGTTCGGTGAGTGGCCGGCAGGCAGGCAGGCGGGGCGCTGTCTGACGGAACTTTGCCCGGCCTGCGGCAGCAACTTCAAACATGCAATTTTCCGCTGTTTATTTAATTCCTCCTTTTCAATCCGACAGTCTGTCGGATCGACTGCAAAGTTTCCTGAACCAACAAAGCCGGGGCGAACTCTAGTTTCCAGGAGGGCGTGAAACGCTCGGCCGAGCGAAGGATGGGAAACGATGCCTGCAGACGAACCCGGGAAGCTGGAAAGCAAGACGATTCCGGTCGTGGCCGAGCAGGCCGTCCTGCACAAGCGCCAGGTCGAGTCCGGGCGCCTGCGGATCAGCAAGTCCGTGGCAACCGAAGACTGTCTCCTGGAGGAATCCCTGCGCCGCGAAGAGGTGCAGGTCGAGCGGGTTCCCTGCGGGACGGAGGTCGATCCGGCCCATCCGCCGCAGGTTCGCCAGGAAGGCGGCGTCACCGTCATCCCCGTGGTCGAGGAGGTGCTGGTCGTGGAGAAACGACTGGTGCTGAAGGAGGAGCTGCATGTCCGGCGGATCACGCACGAGGAACCCTGCAGCGTGCCCGTCACGCTGCGGCGCGAGCAGGTGACGGTCGAGCGCGACCCCGCGCAAGGCCCGTCCTCCGATACCCGGTAGGTGTCAACCGCACACCGTCATCGCCATGCAGCCCCGGCTGCCGAATTAATAGAGGTGGATCATGCACCACATTCTGATTGCCGCATTCGACCACTACAACGAAGCCGAGCAGGTCAAACGCGAGCTGATGGGCAGGGGTGTGTCGCAAACCGATATCCAACTGGCTGCCTCGAACGACGTCAGTCTGGACGAAGACACGCTGCGTACCGATACCAGCCGCGATACGCTCCGGGAGGACGAATCGCTGGGGGACAAGATCAGCAACTTTTTCCACTCGATCTTCAGCGACGACGACGCCACCAGCCATCGCTATGCCGATACCTATCCGGAGGCGGTACGCCACGGCTCCACCGTGGTGACCGTCACCGTCGATGACGACGATCAGGTATCCATGGTCGAGGAAGTGATGGAGCGCAACGGCGCCATCGACATCGACGAGCGCAGCGCCGGATGGGGCTTGCAGCAGGCGGAACAGCAGGGAGCGATCGAAACCGCCGCGCGCGCCGACGAAACCCGTGTCAGCGCACCGAGCGTCGGGGTCGTGTCCAGCTCCCTGGCGAACGAGGCGCCCATCGGCGGCACTGCCGAACGCACGGCCATTCCGGTCGTGGAGGAGCAGCTCAAGGTCGGCAAGCGGGAAAATACCCTGGGACGCGTCCGCATCGTGTCGCGGATGACCGAGCGTCCGGTCGAGGAGCAGGTGAGCCTGACCGAGCAGCATGCGGTGGTCGAGCGCCATCCCGTCGACCGCGAGGCTTCACCGGAAGACCTGTCGGCCTTCCGTGAAGGCACCATCGAGATCCAGGAAACTAGCGAAGAGCCCGTGGTTTCCAAGACGGCGCGGGTCGTCGAGGAGGTGGTGGTCGGCAAGGAGACCACCCAACGCGAGGAAACCGTGCGCGACACGGTACGGCGTACCGATGTGGACATCGAGAAGGACAGCGCCACCGAAGCCCGGACTATCGCTGACCGCGATCGTCCGAAGGACTCCGACATTCCTCCCCGCGACCGGCTCTAAAACCTCCAGCACCGGAAGGACCGCCCGGCGGCGGTCCTTCCGAAGCCTCTGCCGGCGCATGCCGGTCAGAGCATGGGCGTACCGGTGCCCGGCTGGACAGGAGCCAGTTCGACTGCAGCCCGGTCCGTCTCCCGGAGGCCCTTGGTACGTGAGAGCTTCCCATCCTGCAGGCGATAGACCTGGTCGGCGACGTTGATCAGTGCCGGCCGGTGCGAGACGGCGATGACGGTGATCGCCGGGGTCAGTTCCTTCATCGTCTGGCAGATCGCCTCTTCCGACTCGGGATCCAGGGCGCTGGTCGCCTCGTCCAGAATCAGCAGCCGGGGCCGGTGGGCCAGTGCCCGGGCGATGACGATACGCTGGCGCTGGCCGCCGGACAGCTTGCCGCCCCGCTCGCCCACCACCGTCTGTATGCCCTGCGGGGATTTCTCCACGAACTCCCAAGCCCCCGCCTGCTTGAGCGCCCGCTCCGCATCCTCGGCGGTCAGTGCCGGATCGCCCAGGGTCACGTTGGCCAGAATGCTGTCGTGAAGCAGCAGGGTTTCCTGGGGGACATAGCCGATGAGCCGCCGCCAGCGTTGCCGATCCAGCTCCTCCAGCGGGACGCCGTCGACCCGTATGCCTCCGGACTTCGGAGCCAGCAGCGCGCAGAGCAGGTCGAGGATCGTGGTCTTGCCGGCACCCGAGGGTCCGACCAGGCTGGTGAAGGTGCCGACGGGGATCGTCAGGTCGACGGCATCGAGAATCGGCCGCTCGCCGTAACTGAAGGACACGTGCTCGAAGACGATGGCGTCCTGTAGGGTGGGAACCCGATTGCCGCCGCAGGGCTCGGCGTCGGCCAGCGCGGTATCGATCGCCTCCTGCAGCGCCCAGTAGGCACTTTCCTGGGCCACCACGCGGTGGTAGCGCTGCTGGGCCTTGTGCAGCAGGCTCAGGATCCGCACCACCAGGAAGATCAGGACCATCAGCGACGACACCGGCAGCTTCCACACGACCAGCCCCGCATAGAGCCCGCCGGCCGCGAGAATCGTCAGCATCGGCCCCTGCAATGCCCGGAGGGTCTCGCGGCTCATGACCTCGTGCTCCATGGCGCGGTTGAGCTCGTCGGCCTCGCGCCGGAGCAGCGAATCGGCGATGTCCTCGCGCGCCATGGCCTTGAGCGGCTTGACCGAACTCAGGGTGTCGGTCAGGTGCGCCAGCAGCTCGCGCATCAGACGGGTCTGGCTCTTGCCGGCGCGGCGCGAGGTCTTCACCAGGTGCTGCAAGGCCAGCAGCAGGAAGCCCCCCAATACCAGGGACAGGAGGGCTGCCTGCCAGGAAACGCAAAACGCGATCAGTGCATACACCATGGCCTCGATGAACAGCGCCAGGGTGTTGGCGGCATGTTCATAGCCGGTGGAGGCCCGGTAGGCTTCGGTAGCCACGGCATTGGCCAGCGCCCCTGCCGGCTGGCGCAGGTAGTATTCCCAGCGGCTCCCGAGCAGGGCGCGGATCAGGGCGATGCGCAGGTCCGTGGCGACATGCGCCACGGCGTAGCCGACCTGACGGTTGCCCAGCAGGACCAGCGCGCTGCTGGCGAACATGCCCAGCACCATGATGACCAGCATGGTCACGACGGTCGGCTCGAGGCCGACTTGGTGCAGGATGGCGATGACCTTGAGCGAGAACTCCGAGTGAGTCTGATCGCCCAGCGCCACCGACAGCAGGGGCAGCAGGGTGGTCAGGCCGACCCCTTCGGCGACGCCGGCCAGAAGCAGACTGACCAGCATGATCGCGGTGCGTGCCGGGTAGGCCCGACCAAAGGCAAAAAGAATCCGCATGGCTATCGCTCGGCGAAAGGGGCATCCCAGCCAGGGTTAGGCAGCATGATTCGGCATCCTCCGAAGCAGCTCAGTGTCGGCGGACCGGCCGGGACCGTCAGGCGCGGGCCACGGCCTTGCCGGCAAGGGCGCGCAACGAGGCGAACGCCTGAACGATCCGCTCGATCTGTTCGGGCGTGTGCGCGGCACTGACGCTGCAGCGCACCAGCGCCTGGCCGCCGGGCGTTGCCAGCGGGGGCACCAGATTCACGTACACGCCCCGTTCGATGAGGCTCTGCCAGAAGGCGATGCCCTCCTCGGGCGAGTCCAGCAGGACGGGAACGATCGGGCTCGCCTGCGGGCCGAGCTGGTATCCCAGCTCCGCCAGTCCCTGATACAGACTGCGTGCATTGGACCAGAGGCGCTCGCGCATTTCCGGTCGGCTCCGCAGGGCCTGCACGGCGGCACGCACCGAGGCGATGGCGGAAGGCGACGGCGAGGCCGTGAAGATGTACGGGCGGCTCGCATAGCGCAGCAGCTCCATCTCCGGATGATTGCTGGCTGCGAAGCCGCCGATCGCCCCCAGGCTCTTGCTGAAGGTGCCCGTGACGATATCCACGTCCGCCTCGATGCCCAGTTCCTCGGCCAGGCCACGGCCCTGCGGCCCCAGCACGCCGACGGAATGGGCCTCGTCGACCAGCAGATAACCGCCCAGACGCTGCTTGACCTCGACAATTTCCCGCAGGGGCGCCTGATCGCCCAGCATGCTGTAGATGCCCTCCACCAGGATCAGAGCGTTGCGGGCGCGCTCGCCGAGCCGGCGCATGCGCCGCTCCAGGTCGGCTGCATCGTTGTGGCGGAAGCGGATGATCTGGGCACCGCCCAGCTTGCAGGCATCGTAGATGCTGGCATGACAGTCCGCATCGAGCAGGACGATGTCGTCCGGGCCGGCCAGGGCGCTGATGACTCCCAAATTCGCCATGTAGCCGGTGGAGAAGACGATTACCGAGCGACGCTCCAGGAACTTGGCCAGCTCGGTCTCCAGGGCCATATGGCTGCCGTAGCTGCCATTGGCCATGCGCGAACCGGTGGTTCCGGTTCCCTGCTGCTCCAGGGCCTGCTGTGCCGCGTGGATGCAAGCGGGATCGAAGGTCAGCCCCAGGTAGTTGTTGGTACCGGCCAGGATTACCCGGTGTTCGCCGATGCGCCCTTCGGTGGGCGAGAAGATTTCGTCGATGCGCGTACCAAACGGATTGATGTGGTCTTGCACCAGGGCTGCGCGATCCTGTGCCAGCTTCGCGAACCTATCGAACAAGGCCATCGGCACTCTCCCGTAGCGAGAAGACAGCCTGCGCCAGATCGGTCGGCGTATGTACGTCCGTCAATACGTTCAGGGGGATGGAAATATCGAACTCGTCTTCGAGCTTCATCAGCAGATCCATGACCTTGATGGAATCAAGACCCAGCTCCTGCTTCAGATCGATATCCGGCCGAAGCGACGTTCCGGGCGGCACCAGAGAACTCAGATAAATCAAGATTCGTTCCAGTATTTGTTCTGGGGAAATCATGGTTGGTCCTTTTCAATTCCTGAAGATGTGTCTTGGCTGACTAGAACCAACGCTCTTGCAAGGCCTTTCTCAGCACTATTCGGGGCTCCCATCCCAAAGCTCGGTGAATGGGCTCGTTGCTGCAGGACCAGTCGGGATGCGTCAACTCCCCTACCTTTGCCGGCGTCAACATGGGTTCATGACGAGTCAGGTGCGAAATGAACAGATTGGCTTGGGCAAGGCCCTTCAGCAAGGAAGCCGGGATCGCAACCCGGCGTACCGGCCCCCGACGGACGTCTGCCGCGATGGCGGCAATGCTACTCCAATCGTAACCATCCGGCTGATTGTCATTTAGTTCATAGGTAGCGGCCGGCGCCACTGGCGAGTCCAGCCACTGCAGCGCGGCGCTGGCCAGATCCTCGACATGGAGAAAGGTGAGCCGCGCATGGCTCTGCCCCAAGGTGAACAGCCAGCCGCGCAGCAACCATTCGAACAGGGGGCGCAACTCCCGATCACCCGGCCCGTACACTGCCGTTGGCCGGAACACCGTCACCGCGATGTCCCCCGCCGCCTGCCTGACTTGGCGCTCCGCCTCGAGCTTCGAGTGGGCATACCAGGACAAATCCGGATGCCGCGCTGCCAGCGAAGACATCAACAGAAAACGCTCGCAGCAGCCAGCGCTCCGCGCGGCCTCGACCAGACGCAGGCTACCGTCGATATTGATCCGTTTGAAATGCTCGGCAGAACCGCCTCGCACCGCTCCGGCGCAATGGATGACCGTATCCGCGCCGGCGACCAGCCTCGCCAGGGCGTCGGGATCCTCGAGCGTTCCGTGTATCCACTCGGTGCCGTTCTCGCAGCCGCCTTGGCGACGATGCAATACACGCAACGACACGCCCGCCTGCCGCAGGCGCTGGTGCAAGACGCTACCGATGAAACCGGTCGCCCCCGTCAGGGCAACAATCCGGGCCATGACCCACTACCCGCAGACCGAGGGCAACTCAGACTCGGATTGGGTCTGTGCCAGGAAACGCTTGCGGGCTTCTGCCCGCGAAGGCTTCCCCGACGAGGTGCGCGGCAGGGAATGGGGCGGAACCAGTTCCACGAGCGCGATGAAGCCGAATTCGCTGTTGATCAGTCCGGCCAGAGCGCGAACCAGTTGCTCGCGCTTTTCCGGGTCGCTGACCCGGCATTGGACCTGTACCACGACCTGGGGATCGGGAACTGCCGGGATGAGGAAGGCAATCACGTCGCCCGGCCGCACTTCGGGTTGGGATTCGACCAGGTATTCGACGTCCTGCGGCCAGATATTGCGACCGCGCACAATCAGAAGATCCTTTTGCCGACCGGTGATAAACAGCTCGCCACCGTTCAGATAACCGAGATCGCCGCTATCGAGCCAGCCGTTCTCCTGAACCGCCTGCGTGGACTCCTCGTCGCGGAAATACCCCGACATCGTGCTCGGGCCTTTCAGCATCACCCGGCCGATCCGGCGCTCCGGCAAGGGCCGTCCAGCCTCGTCGTGGATTTCCAACTGGTGCCCGGGAAGGACCGCACCACAGTTGACGAAGGTGCTGGCCTGGCTTTCCTCGCCGCTGAAGGGCACGGCCGCCGACTGCTCCTCCAGTATCCGGCGATCGATACGATCCACCTGGACGCCTACGCCTCGGCGGCCGAAGCTGACCCCAAGGTGCTTTCCGCCAGACCGTAACAGGGTAGGAATGCCCGACGCTCGAAGCCGGCCGGAACGAACTGCTCGGCGAAACGCTCGAGCACTTCCGCGCGAATCGGCTCCGCTCCACTACCGGCAATCCGCCAGCTGGACAGGTCGAAACGGGCAGCCTCGCCCTCGCGGACGCGACGGGCACAAATGTCATAGCCGAAAGGAGGGGCGAACGAGATGGTGCCGCGGTTCTGGCTGATCAGGTTGAGCCATTGCCTGGGGCGCATCGCGAAATCCTGGGTGCGCAGGTAGTCCACCGACAATTGCGAGGCCATCGGCCCCAGTACGAAGCCGACCAGCCCCATGTCGTGATAGAACGGCAGCCAGGAGACACAGCGGTCATCCGGGCGGACGCCCAGCCCATCGCGCGTGATGCCCTGCAGATTGGCCATGGCCGCCCGCTGCGTCACGACCACGCCCCTGGGGAAACGGGTACTGCCAGAGGTATATTGGAGGTAAGCCACCTCATCGGGGCGAGTGGGCTCCAGATCCACGGACGGCACTGCCTGGGACTTCATTTCCTCGGCCGAACCGATGAAGAGCAACGGGGAAGACCCGGCCGCCTCCTGCGCGAAGGGAAGCCACGCGGAAGGCGCCAGGACGGCCGCCGGCTCGCAACTCTTCAGCAGGGCGCCGAGCTTCTCGACATAGGAGGCATGGCTGCCCAGGCCGGACGGGATGGGCAGCGGCACCGGGATGAACCCGGCATATTGGCAGCCATAGAAGGCCTCCATGAATCCCGGTTCGCTGTCGGCGATCAGGGCAACCCGGTCACCTCTCCGCACGCCAAGCCCGTGAAGACGCCCAGCCATGGCCAACGCCTCCTGCCTCAAGGAGGCATAGGGGACGACCGCCGTCAGGCGGGAATGACCATCGTAGAAATTCAAGCCGGTCTGCCCCAGTGCTGCGTAATCGAGGGCTTCTGCAAGAGTCGAGAAATCTGCCAGGCGCTGCGGCACTGTATTTTGAGTGGGAGTCGCACACATAGGGGATTGAGCCATCATTCCTGTCCTGGTTTTCAGCCTTCAGCGCCGCAAATTTCACCTGCAGCGGGCCGAGCAACGAGGCCGGCAGCATCTTGAATTACAAAAAACCAAGGGGCGTGGTTGACCACGATCGGGTCAGAGTAGTTCATTTTACTCGTCAAGTAGCCTAAAACAAGGGATGATGAGGGAGAGATTGGTGCCGATTGGCGTTAAGCTGTGCGCACCCTGCAAGCCGAGCTCGACCAGCCTTGCTCGCTTGACTTGCATAAACATCTCATAAATACCCCTCGAAGAACAGCGAGAAAGCCATGTGCCTTCCGGCATCACTGCGCCATATCCCTTGTCGGCACGATCTCTCGAAGCAGCGAAGCAAAACCTTTCAATATATGAGTGAACAGCCAGAACTGGCCGCTCAGGTCGGGGAGCCCCGGACGTGAGCCAGCTTCCCGCCACAGGAAATAGACCACTCACGATCAGGCCGGTACTGAACAAAACCGATCTCGACACCTTCATTCGCCTGCCGGGGCAACTCCACCGGAACGATCCCTATTGGATAGAACCTCTCCACTTCGAGCGGCGCGAACATCTGTCGACGAAGAATCCCGTCTTCGCCCATCTCGAATGGCAGGCCTGGATCGCCTGGTCAGGCACCACCCCCATAGGACGCATCAGCGCACAGGTGGACAAGTTGCATCGCCAACGTCATGGCCAGGATACGGGACACTTCGGCATGCTGGCTGCAGTCGACGATCCAGCCGTCTTCGAGGCCTTGATGGCAACCGCCGAGCAGTGGCTGATCGAGCAAGGCGCACACCGGATAACCGGCCCGTTCGATTTGAACATCAACGAGGAAAGCGGTCTGCTAGTCGAGGGCTTCGAGCAGCCGCCCGTGGTCATGATGGGTCACGGCCTGCCCTACTATGGTGCCCGGGTCGAAGCCCTGGGCTACCGACCGGCGGCGGACCTGCTGGCCTACTGGATGCGCACGGACGAGCTGCACTTCCCTCCCCCACTGGACAGCCTGATGGAGCGCTGGCGCAGCCGCGTGCACATCCGACCGCTGGATCGCCGTCGCTTCAAGGAAGAAATTCAGGTACTGCGCGACATCTTCAACGACGCCTGGGCCGACAACTGGGGCTTCGTCCCCTTCACCGAGGCAGAGTTCGAGGCGCTGGGAAACAACCTCAAACTGCTGGTGCCGGAAGACCTGCTGTACATCGCCGAGGTCGACGGCGAGCCCAGCGCCTTCATCGTCGCGCTCCCCAACCTCAACGAAGCGATCGCCCCCCTGCACGGGCACCTGCTGCCCTTCGGCTGGCTCCGCCTGCTGTGGAGCTTGAAGGTCCGAGGCCTGCGCACCGCGCGCGTCCCGCTGATGGGGGTGCGAAAAACGCATCAGCAAAGCCGTCTGGGATCCGCACTGGCGCTGTACCTGATCGAGGCACTCAAACCACCCTTCGTCAGACGCGGGCTCGAAGCGCTGGAAATGTCTTGGATTCTGGAAAACAACCGCGGCATGCGGAACATCCTCGAACGTATCGGGGCATATGCCTACAAAAGGTACCGGGTTTATGAAAAGCAAATCTGAAACAGGGCGCTGCGCCGCCTTGGTGCTGGCGGCCGACCGGCATGCAGGCGACGCCGTGGCAACCGTCGCCGGTGTCGCCTGCAAGGCCCTGGCGCCGGTCGGCGGCGTGCCGATGGTCCACCGCGTGATTCAGAGCCTGCGCACGAGCCAGCTGATCGACCGGATCACCCTGGTCGGCCCGGAGCGGGCGCTACTGCGCCCGGATAGCGAACTCGAGCAACTACTAGCCAACGAAACGCTGGGCTGGCGGGAGAACGCCAACTCGCCCAGTGCCAGCGCCGCACGCGCCTTGGAAGGCGAGGACCTCCGGCAACCGGTACTGCTGACCACCGCCGATCATGCCCTGCTGAGCCCGGCCATCGTCGACCACTTTCTCGAACGAGCGCTTTCGAGCGATTGCGACTTCGTCGTCGGCGTTGCCCGCCTGGACACCGTGCAGGCACGCTACCCCGACACCCGGCGCACCGCCATCCGACTACAGGGAGGCCCGTACTGCGGCTGCAACCTGTTCGCCTTCACCACGGAGCGTGGCCGTCGGCTGGCATCGTTCTGGCGCAAAATCGAAGAGGAACGCAAGCGCCCCTGGCGGGTGATCGCCGGCGCCCTGGGTCCGACCGCCACCCTGCGCTACCTGCTTGGCCGACTGACCCTGGAGCAGGCGCTGGCGCGCTTGTCGCGCCAGCTCGACATGAAGATAGGAGCCGTCGTCCTGCCTTTTGCCGAAGCAGCCATCGACGTCGACTCCAAGGCGGATCTCGCTCTGGTCGAAAAGATCCTGGCCCAGCGAGCGGCGGAAAAAGCCGCTCAGCCCTGAACCACGGCCCGCGGCGTCTCCCAGTGGCGAGCCTTGGCTCTGACGGACTCCAGATCCGCCGGAAAGTCCAGCTCGCCCCAGCTCAACCCCTCGATCGACTGCACGAACACCTGGCCGGTGTTCTGCGCCAGTTGGTCGATGATACTGAGGTACCAGCGCTGCAGGGCCTCGGGCTTGCGCATGTTCTCCTCGAGAGTCTGACGGAACAGCGCCGCGCCCTGCGACTGGAAATACATCATGCCGATGGACTCGCCATCGATGTGGGCCAGCGGCAGCGTCTTGCCGACCCGGGTCAACCGCGAACCCTCCAGGCAGACCTTCATGTCGTCGCTGTCGTAGCTGGCCTTCTTGTCGACGGCGAGGGTGATGGGCTGCGGCTGCGCCTCCAGCAGCCGCTCCAGGACCGCCAGCTCGAACAGCGTGTCACCGTTCAACAGCAGGAATTCGCTCTGCATGGCCTGCCGGGCCATCCAGCAACTCGCCAGATTGTCCGCCACTTCGAAAAAGGGGTTGAACAGCGTCGAGATGGCACCCGCCCCATAACGATTGTCCAGCACGCGCTCGACCTGATCCGCGCCGTAGCCCACGACCACGGTGATATGCCGTATGCCAGCAGTCAGCAGGGCATCGATCTGCCACTCGATGACGGTTCGTCCGTTGATATCGAGCAGGCACTTGGGGCTGCTTTCGGTGAAGGGAAGAAGGCGACGCCCTTGGCCTGCACTCAGGATGATTGCCTGACGGGGCTTGCTCCGCTCGCAAAGATTCATGCCATCTCCGGCTGTTATTTAAAAACTCGATTAATTCTGCTTGGAAAACAGGACGGCGCTCCCCAAAATAGGCCTCGATTTTCGGGATAGCCCAGCCAAGTCTGAGAGCATGATAACGGTTGACTTTTATCGGAACCAGAGAAGGTTCGGGAATTCATGCTGCTGATCGAGCGCTACGTCATTTCTGAAGCACGTCGGCCGCTGCTGGTCATGCTGGGGATTCTCATCTTCATCTTCGCCGCCTACTCCGCGGAGCGCTATCTGGCGGAAGCCGCCAATGGCACCCTGGCCCTCGACGTGGTCTTCGATATCGTTGTCTACAAGGTTCTGATAGCCCTGGAAGTGCTTGTTCCGGTGGCCTTGTACGTATCGGTGGTCCTGAGCCTGGGACGCCTGTATCACGACTCGGAAATAACCGCCGTCGCCGCCTCGGGCATGAGTCCGCTGCGGATCTACAAGGCCGTGGCCATCCTGGCGACCCCCATCGCCATCGCCGTGACCGTATTGTCTCTGTACGGACGCCCGTGGGCGTACGCCAATACCTACCAGCTCGAGCAGCAGTCCAAGACGGACCTGGACGTCAACCACCTGCTGGCCGAGCGCTTCAATGTCAATGCGGAAAACGGCCGCATGATCCTGGCTGAACGCATCGACCACCAGAACAGGCGGCTGCATAACGTTCTGATCTTCGATGGCGGACAGCAGAGAACCCGCCTGTATCGTTCCCAGGAGGCCTGGATTGCCGACCCCAATCACGAAGACCCAATCGTGGAGATGACGCACGGTGCCGCCTATTCGCTGCAGCACGACGGCATCCTGGACAAGCGGATGCTGTTCAAGCGGATGACCATCCACCTTACGCCCCTGGAAACCTCGGCGGACTTTCGCCGGAAAGCGGCCTCCTGGCAGCAACTCGAAGCCGCCACGGCGCTGCCCGACAAGGCGGAGCTGCAATGGCGCGAATCCCGCGGGATCAGCACCTTCATCATGGCCCTGCTGGCCATTCCGCTCAGCAGGACCGCCCCCAGGCGGGGCCGATTCGCCACGCTGCTGCCGGTCACGGCTGTCTATGCCGTGATCTTCTATGCCAGCGACATCTGCAAGAGCATGGTGGGGAACGGATCGCTGCCCTTGCAGCCCGGACTCTGGCTGGTCCCCCTGCTTATGGGGATCGCCCTGATCGGCCTGGTCATCCGCGAGCGAGTCTTCGTCCGGGTGCCGGCCCGATGAAGATTCTCGACCGGTACATTCTCCGCAATGTCTTCCTCGGCTTCATCGCCGCGGCAGCCTTGCTGCTGCCGCTGTTCAGCACGCTGGATCTGGTCGGCGAACTCGATGACATCGGCGAGGACGGCTATCGCCTGACACAGGCGCTGCAGATCGTGCTGATGACCATGCCGCGCCGCGCCGTGGAGCTGGGCCCCTTCATCGCCCTGCTCGGCGGCATCGCGGCCCTCGGTCAGCTCTCCCTGAGCCAGGAGCTCAGCGTCCTGCGGACAGCGGGAATATCCGCCACGCGAATAGGCCTCACCACCCTGCTGGCCGGATCGCTGCTGGCCGGGGGACTGGCCGCAACCGACGAGTTCCTGGCTTCGCCCCTGCAGCAGAAGGCCGTGCAGCTGCGGGCGCACGCCAAGCCGGACAACGACAAGGACAGCAGCATCTGGGCACGCAAGGAAGGACAGGTCGTCCGCATCGGCAGCCTGCGGACCGGACGCGTACCCAGCCAGCTGGAGATCTTCCGCTTCGACGAGCGGAACCAATTGCAGGAATACATCAGGGCCGACCATGCCGAGATCCAGTCCGGCGGCACCTGGCTGCTCCACAACGTCCAGCTGAAGCGCTGGAGCGACGAGGAGGAAAGCGTCCAGCAACTCGAGCAGATGCCCTGGCAAGCCATTCTGCCCGACTCCCGCCTCGACGAGATTGCCTTCCCGCCGGAGAGCCTCTCGGCACAGCAACTGCGCGGCTACGTGCACTTCCTGCAGAGTACCGGCCAGCCGTCGATCCAGTTCGAAATCGCCTTGTGGCAAAAAGCGGGCATTCCGCTCCTGACCCTGGCGATGATCCTGTTCGCGGTTCCCTTCACGTTCAGTCCGGTGCGCTCGACGGGACTCGGCAGCAAGCTGGCGCTCGGCGCGATCATGGGGCTGCTGGTCTACATCAGCAACGAAATCCTGATCAATCTGGGCCTGCTGTTCAAGCTGAACGCCATGCTGGTCGGGTAGTTCCTGCGCTCGTCCTGCTCGGGATGGCCCTGGCCGCGGTACACTGGTTCGATCGGAGCAGGCCTTGACGGCATAGCCCAAAGGCTCCCGAAAACGCCAAGCATGCTTTTACAGTGCAACCTCGACACTCTCTTGCCTTCACGGGCCCAGGCATTACAACCATGACGATACACGTCCATCTGGTGGGCAGTTGCCCCGTACACCTATGGGGACTGACCTCCCGGGAAAGGCTTCGGCGGACCCTCGGAAAGTTCCCCAAGGCCCATCTGTCCGGACCGGACGAGCCCTTGCCGCAGACCGGAAGCGTGCTGCTTCTGCGGGAAGACTACCTGTACGACGAGCGGGTTCTGCGCGGCCTCCTCGACACCGAGGGCGTGGCCCTGCAGGACCCGCGCGACGGGACCGTCATCGCCGCCCACCTCCCGGCCGACGAGCTGGCCGGCGATCCCCGGCTCGACGCCCCGGCGATCGGGAAACTGTCCCCGGTACGCCCGGATACGGTGGCATCCGGTCTGCAGAAACAACTGCGCAAATTCGATCCGCCGTGGGTGACCCGCATAGTGGAGGCCGAGCGCGTACACCTCGAGAAATCCCTGTTCAACGGCGCTTACAAGGGCGTCACGGACTTCATCACGCGCAGCGTCTGGCCGGTGCCGGCGCGCTGGGTCACGGCCTGGTGCGTGCGGATGGGGCTGAGCCCCAACCATGTCACCGCGGCGAGCTATGTGCTGGCGATCCTCGCCGGCTACTGGTTCTGGCAGGGACAGTACGGCCTGGGCCTGATCGCCGGCTGGATCATGACCTTCCTCGACACGGTGGACGGCAAGCTGGCGCGCGTCACGGTCACCTCGACCCGCTTCGGCAACATCTTCGACCATGCGCTGGACCTGGTGCATCCGCCGATCTGGTATGCCGCCTGGGGGATGGGGCTGGGGGCGGCCTGGGGCTTCGACATTCCTCTGGCCACGGTGATCTGGGTCATCTTCATCGGCTACGTCGCCGGCCGCCTGTGCGAAGGCGCCTTCAAGTTCGCCGCGCCCTTTTCCCTGTTCCTCTGGCGCCCCTTCGACTCCATCAATCGCCTGGTGACCGCCCGCCGCAATCCCAACCTGCTGATCCTGAGCCTGGCCTGGATGGCCGGCGCCAACGACCTCGGCCTGCTGCTGGTCGCGCTCTGGACGGTGCTCTCCACGCTGGTCCTGGGCGTACGGGTAGTGTGGGCCGTGATCCTGCGCCGGCGCGGTGCGGACCTGCAACCCTGGCTGAGCCAGATCGACCTGCGGGCCGAGGGCCATCGCCCGATCGTCCGGCTGTTCGCCCCCGCTCCGGTCTGAGCGATGCCTGAAGCCCGGGCGACGCCCGCGCGGGTCGGCATCCTGTTCAATCCCGGCAGCGGACGCATCCGGCAGCGCCTGACGGCGCTGCGCCGGATCCTCGCCACGGTGCCCGACGCCCTGCTGCAGGAGGTTTCCGGCCCCGCGGAAATCGCGCAGGCGCTGCGGCACTGGCAGGCCGGACCGCAGGATCTCGTGGTGGTCATGGGCGGGGACGGCACCTTGCAGGCCACGCTGACCGCGCTCCTGCAGGAGCAGGCCGGTGACAGCCTGCCCGAAGTGCTGGTCGTGCCGGGGGAACGACCAACATGACGGCCAGCGACCTGGGCGCACGCCTGAAACCCGAGGCCGCCCTGCGCGCCCTGTGCGCCTGGCTACAGGGCGCCGGACCGGCACCGAAGACGGTGGAGCGCGCGGTGCTGCGGGTCGATGGTGGGACGAGCCTGAAACCCCAGTACGGCATGTTTTTCGGGGCCGGTGCCATCCTCGACGGCGTGCGCTATTTCCACCGGCGCATCCGACCGACCGGCGTGCGCGGTGCACTGGGGCCGGCACTGGCCTTCGGCCGCCTGCTGCTCTCGCTGCTGAGCAACCGGTCGCACCCGCTGCTGCCGGCGATGCCGGCCCGGCTGAGCACGGCAGATGCCGACTGGCAGAACGACTGGCTGCTGGTGCTGGCCTCGACCCTGGACCGACTGCTGGTCGGCTGCCGCCCCTACTGGGGCAAGGAACAGGCTCCCGTGCACTTCACCGCCGTCAGGCATCGTCCGCGCCGTCTGTTCCGGGTACTGCCCGCCCTGCTGTGCGGACGCGGCGCGACCGTCGCCTGCGAGCACGACGGCTACCTCAGCCGTAACCTCGACACGCTGAGCCTGAACGGCCCCCGGGACTTCCTGCTCGACGGCGAACTGTTCCTAGCCGGGGAACCCCTTCGCCTGTCCAGCACGCCCCCGCTGCGTTTCCTGACCTTTTGAGGCCAGCCGATGCCGACCCATGACGTTCAGCCGCTGCCTGCACCGCCGTCCGCCCTGCTCGCCGAAGTCGCCGCCCAGTGCGCCTTGCCGGTCGCCGCGGAGCTCCAGACCCTCTGCGACGAAGTGCGCGCCCGCTTCGGCGATGCCCTGGTGGCACTGCTGTTCTACGGTTCCTGCCTGCGCAGCGGCGATCCGAGCGAAGGGCTGGTCGATCTCTACGCGATCGTCGACGACTATTCCCATGCGCACGCCAGCCGCCTGCTGAGCCTGGCGAACGCCTGGCTGCCGCCCAATGTGTTCCTGCTGCGGACCCATACGGCGGATGGCCGGCTCCTGCAGGCGAAGTGCGCCGTGCTGTCCCTGCATGACCTCGAGCAGGGAACCGCCTGCTGGTTCCAGAGCTATCTGTGGGGACGCTTCGCCCAGCCGTCGCGGCTGGTCCATAGCCAGGACGCCCAGGTCGAGCGCCGGATACAGGAGGCGCTGGCCCGGGCCGTCATCCGGCTCATGAACGAGACCCTGCCCTGCCAGCCGCAGAGTTTCGACAGCGAAGCCCTCTGGCAGCACGCCCTGGCGCTGAGCTACGGCAGCGAGCTGCGTCCGGAGGCCGCCGATCGCCCGAGCCAGCTGGTCCGTCACGACCTGGCGCATTATCGGCGCCTGACGCAGGCTGCCGCCCCGGCGCTGACCGGCATGGAGCCCGTTGCCGGAGAAACCGACCGCTATCGCAACCGCCTGCCAGCGGCCGCCTGCCGGCAGAACCAGCGGCGCTGGAAATTGCGGCGTCTGCAGGGACGGCTGCTGAACCTGGCCCGCCTGATAAAGGCGTCCTTCACCTTCGAACAAGGCGTCGACTACGTCGTCTGGAAACTGCAGCGGCATCTGGGCGAGCCCATCGAGGTCACCCCGCGCCTGCGCCGGTATCCTCTGATCTTCGGCTGGCCGCTGCTCTGGCGACTATTGAAGGAACGACGCCTGCGCTAGTCGCCAGCCCCATACTTGTTCCAACACTTCACATATTGCCGGCTTGGCTTATTCATCCTGTTAGGGAGGTATCACGTGGGACAGACCAACGAAGAGATCGCCGTGGAACCCAAACGCAAACGAAAGCATCGTCCCAGCGTCGCCATCGGCTTCTGGATCATCAAGCGCCTGGAGAATGTGATCCGGCGCTACTCGCTACTGGGCAATCCGCCGTTCTTCGATACCCGGCAGTTCCCCTGGGTCCCCACGCTGGAGGCCAACTGGGAAGTCGTTCGCCAGGAACTCGAGCAGGTCCTCCAGCACCGGGAACTCCTGCCGAACTTCCAGGACATTTCCAAGGACCAGCGCAGCCTCACCCAGGACGACCGCTGGAAGACCTTCTTCCTGTACGGCTACGGCTACAAGATGGAAGGCAACTGCAAGCGCTGCCCGGAAACGGCGAAGCTGGTCGAATCGATCCCGGGCATGTTCACCGCCTTCTTCTCGATCCTCGAACCCGGCAAGACCATTCGCGAGCACCGCGGCCCCTATAACGGCCTGCTGCGGGCGCACCTGGGCCTGATCGTGCCGGAGCCCCGGGAAAACTGCCGGATCCGGGTGGACGACCAGATCCGCCATTGGGAGCCCGGCAAGTGCATGGTCTTCGACGATACCTACCGGCATCAGGTCTGGAACGAGACCGACGGCACCCGCGTGGTGCTGTTCCTGGACATACAGAGACCGCTGGCCTGGCCGGGGAAACTGCTCAACAAGGTGGTCCTCCAGCTCATCCGCCTGTCGCCCTTCATCCAGGATGCACGACGCAACCATCGCGCTTGGGAACAGGGGTTCGAGCGCTAGAAACCTTCCCCCGTGATCGCCCCCATGCCGCGCAGGGGGCGCATCATCGCCGGGTTGCTCAATCGTCCAGCAGCTTGTGCGCCTTGCTCCAGGCAGCCAGGTTGTTGCGCGCCTCCTGCACGAACGGACTGCGGCGTACCGCGCCGAGGAACAGGTCGCCCAGCAGGCGCCCGGGCAGACGCAGCGGACGCTTGAACTGGATCAGCAGCACCGCACGGGTCTGGTCCGTGTCGTTCCACACCTCGTGGGGATAGGTGTCGTCGAAGACCATGCATTTGCCGGCCTCCCAGTGGAGGATCTGGTCGTCCACCTGAATCCGGCAGTTTTCCCGGGGCTCCGGTACGACCATCGCCAGGTGGCAGGTAATGATCCGCTTGGTGACCCCGGTATGCCGCGGAATGTGCGCGCCCGGGCCCAGGATCGAAAAGAAGGCACTGTTCAGGCCGGGCACGACCGACAGGGCCTGGGCGGTCTGCGGGCACAGCCGGCAGCCCTCCTCGATCCGGTAGCCGTAGCCGTAGAGAAAGAACGAGTGCCAATTGTGATCCTTGGCGATGCGCCGGTGATCCGGGGAAATGTCGCGCAGGGCGGGGATCGGGGTTTTCTGCTGCAGCAGTTGATCGAACTCGGCACGAATCGCCGGCCAATGGGCCTCCAGCTCCGCCGTCCAGGGGAACAGCTGCTTGTCGAAGGCCGGCGGATCCTCCACCAGGGAATTCTTGGCCAGGAAGCGGTTGAACAGTGGTCGCAGCTTCTTGCCGACCCTGTACAGCGCGCCGCGCTTGACCTTGTCCTTCGTTACACGAGCTGAAGCCATATCATTCATCCTGCAGATGTCCTTGGTTGACGGTTGGAGAAGCCGGGGGGATTCGATGGGGGCAGCATCATGCGGCAAGACCATGCACTCTGTCATGGTTTCCATCGAACCTTTCCAGCCCGGCGCCCATTGCCGCCGGAGCGTCTCACGGCTGCAATTGCAAAGGCGCAGCATGGGCGAAGTGTTCGGCCCGCTGTTGCGCCGACTCCGGCCTGCAAATATCGTACGCGGCCCGGCGGCGACTTTCGGAGCGGGGCCGGCCTCCTCGCAAAGCGCAACCGGCGTATTTCATTCGGACTCAGGCAACGACCGGCAACATGACAAGAATCCTGCACATCTCCGATACCCATTTCGGCACCGAGCAGCAACCGGTCGTGGAGGCTCTCGAAGCGCATGTGCGCGAACAGGGCGCCGACCTGCTGGTGCTGTCGGGAGACATCACCCAGCGAGCCCGACGCCAGCAGTTCGCCGCGGCACAGGCCTTCGTCCGGCGCCTGGAAGGCTACGGCATCCCGCAGACCCTGGTGATTCCCGGCAACCACGACTTGCCGCTGCACAACCTGCTGGCGCGCTTCCTGTCTCCCTACGGCAATTATCGCCGGCACTTCGGCAAGGAGCTTGAGCCGACCTTCGAGAACGACGAGCTGCTGGTCATCGGTCTGAACACCACCCACCCGCGGCGCCGCAAGGACGGCCGGGTGACGGCCGAGCAGGTGCGCGCGGTCTGCGAGCGACTGCGCCGGTGCGCCGCGGAGAAAGTACGCATCGTGGTGGCCCATCAGCCGTTCGGCTCGATAGTCCCCTCGGACCTGAACAACCTGCAATATGGCGCGCAGGAAGCGCTGACGCGCTGGGCCGAGGCGGGGCTGGACATCGTGATGGGCGGACATATCCACCTGCCCTATGTGCTGCCGCTCAGCGGCCAGTACCCCGAGCTGGCGCGGGAAATCTGGGTGGTGCAAGCAGGCACCGCGCTATCCTGGCGGATACGCGGCTGCGCGCCGAACTCGTTCAACCGGCTGTACCTGGGCAAAGGGCAGGACAAGCAGGTGCAGGCCGAGCGCTGGGACTACCAGGCCGCGAGCGGCCGCTTCGTGCTCGGCGCGCACTTCTATCTGCACTGGCCGACCCACTGAGCCGGCCTGCCGATAGCACACGCCGGCGGGTCAGCCCGCCGTGCTCAGACGCTCGCCTGCCGCGAAGATCCGGTAGCAGGCCTTGCCCGCGCGCTTGGCCTCGTACATGGCCTGGTCGGCCTCGCGAATCAGGCTGTTGACGTCGCTCGACTCACCGGCCAAAGCCACCCCGATGCTCGCGGAAACGGCGACCGCCGGCTGCCCGGCGTCCACCTCGACGGGCCGGCTCACCTGCTCGAGCAGCCGCTGCAGGATGCTCTCCAGCGTCGCGGGGGCGTTCGCTCCCGGCAGCACCACCACGAATTCGTCCCCGCCGAGCCGGGCGACGGAATCGGAGGGGCGCAGCGCGGCCTGCATGCGCTGTGCGACCTCTTTCAGGAGCAGGTCGCCGGCCTGGTGGCCGAAACGGTCGTTGACCGCCTTGAAGCCGTCCAGATCGAGCACGCAGACCGCCAGCCGGCCGCCCTGGCGGCGTTGCAGGCCGAGCGCCATGTTGATGCGGTCGAACAGCAACAGACGATTGGGCAGGCCGGTCAGGGCATCGTAGTAGGCCAGGCCGTCGAGCTCCTTCTGGCGGCGCAACAGCTCGCCGTTGAGCCGCTCCAGCAGCAGGGCGCCGCGATGGGCATGCTCGAGGAAGAACAGCAGGACGAGGGTCAGCGCCAGCAGCGAGAGCATCAGCAGCAGGGGCAGGACACCGCCCGCAAAGCCGCCGAAGCCCTGCGGCGCGACGAACTCGATGAGCCATTGCCGGCCGGGGATGCTCAGCCGCTGCTGGACCACGGCGTCTCCGGGCTGCTGCAGAACGGCGTTGCGCGGATAGATGGCGACCGGCAAGCCGTCCGTCAGGTCGTAGAGGCGCACCTCGACCGGATGCCGGCCGAACGACAGACCGGCGAGCAGCACGCTGGGCCGCAGCATCAGGATCAGTTGGCCCTCGAGGGCCTGCCAGCGCTGCTCGGCGGTCGCCGCCGGCAGGTCCCGGCGGTATACCGGCTGATAGATGGCGACCGCCGGCGGCCCGCTCGGGTCCTGCAGCAACGGAAAGACCGGGGTGGTCCGCTGCACGCCCAGATAGGCCGCAGTACGCGCCGTCTCCCGGTTGAGAGGACGCTCCAGGATGTCGAAACCGAGCGCTCGCCGATTGATCAGGAAGGGCTCGATGTACCAGATCGGCAGGTATTCCGCGCGGGCGGGCGCAGGCACGCGGCGAAGGCCGTCGGTCGTCACGTCGAAAATGCCCAGAGGGCGCTCCTGCAGGGGCGCCAGCTGGTCCTCGAAGGCGGCCCGTCGGCCATGGACGATCCTCGGCGCCCAGTGCACGGCGAAGACTTCCGGATGGCTCGGCAGCACTTCGCGGGCGAAGCTGGCGAATGCGTCGCGCTCGACCTTCTCGGTCGCCGCGAACAGGCCGCGGAAGGCCTGCAGGACCTGGGGCGAATGATCGAGCAGATCCTGGAGGTTGCGGAACTGGGCTTGCGCCAGACGCTGGAACTCTCCCGCCCGCACCTGCCGCTCCAAGGCGGAGCTGTACAGGTAGGCGATCAGCGAAATCAGCACCCCGAGCCCTCCCACCACCAGCAATCGGGCCCAATATCCGCGCCGCGCACGCCGATCCGCTCTAACCATTCACGCCTTCGCCTGAAACCGCTGCCCTGTCAGGTCATGGATTATATGGGCGAACGCCTGCCCGTACCTCTGGCCGAACGCATGATCTCGCGGGCGGGAACGGCGCTGCGAAAGCCTCAGGCACCGTTCCTGATCCAGTAGATGCAGGCCGACAGGGTCAGCAACGAGCACAGCGTCGAGATCAGGATGGTACGGGAAACCACGGACGCTTCGCGGGCATAGTATTCGGCCAGCATGAAGGGTCCCGTCCCCGTGGGCAACGCGCTCAGCAACAAGGCCGCGTTGGCCCAGAGCGCCGGCAACTGGAATACCCGATAGGCCAGAAATCCCGTCAGTAACGGCTGGCCGACCGTCTTCACGATCACCAGCGGCCAGACGCCCTTCGCCTCCCCGTCCTGCTTCTGCGCCAGAAACAGCCCGAGCCCCACCAGGGCGCACGGGGCGGTGGCGGCGGCCAGCAGATCGAGGAACTGCAGCACCATCGGCGGCAGCCCCACACCGCTGACAGCCCACAGGACACCGGCTAGGGGCGATATGACCAGCGGGTTCTTGCCAAGGGCCGCCAGGACCTTGAGCACCGCGCACCCCAGGGCTCTCTCGTTTTGCAGACCGGCCTCGATGCAGATCACGGCGATCGCGAACAGCATGCAGACCACCACCAGGGTCGCGATCAGGGCGGGCTCCAGCCCAGCGTCCCCCAGCACGGACAGGCACAAGGGAATTCCCATGTAGCCCGTGTTCGCATAGGACGCGCTCAGCGCATCGACGCTCGCGGCAGGCAACGAGCGCCGCTGCGCGAAGCGCCAGAGCAGCGTCGCCACGAAAATCAGCAGACAGCCTCCGGCGAAGGCCGCCAGGAATCCGGGTTGCCAGAAGGCCTCCCAGCTCGAGGTCGCCGTGGCTCTGAACAGCAGGGCGGGAAGACAGAGCCAGACGACGAACCGGTTCATTTCGCTGGCGGCGTCAGGCCCCAGACGATTGGTCCGGCGGCAAACGAATCCGGCGAGGATGAACGCGAAAATGGGCAGTAGAACGGCCAGAACGGACGACATGACGGCTCCGTGCGGTTGGAGGAGCCGCAAGCTTAGGGTTGTACATCGATTCCGATCCAATGCTTAATCCTGTGCGCACCCATACGGAAACGGAATCAATGATCGAGCTTCGCCAACTGCGCTACTTCATGGCACTGGTCGAGCATCTGCACTTCGGCAAGGCCGCCGAATCCCTGCACATCACTCAGCCACCCTTGAGCCGGCAGATCGCGGCCCTGGAGGCCGAACTCGGCGTCGTGCTGTTTTCCAGGCACTCGCGCTCGGTCGAACTGACCGCAGCAGGCCACGACTTCCACCGGCATGCGAAGACCGCCCTGGCGGGCCTGGATCTGGCGATCCGCTCGGCCCGCGCCAGCGCCCATGGGGAACGCGGCGAGCTGCGCGTGAGCTTCACCATGGTTGCCGCATGGATTCTGCTGCCCGAACTGCTCAAGGCATACAGCGATGCCTATCCGCAGGTGAGCCTGGTGCTCGACGAGGTACTCCCCAGAGACCTCGGCCCGGCCCTGGAACACGGCGAGGCGGATGTCGCCCTGACCTTCCCTTCCTCGGGACCGACATCCCTGTGCTATCGGGCACTGCGCAGCGAGCCGCTTTGTGCCGTCCTGCCGGCGAGCCATGCCCTCGCCGCCACGGCCGAATTCAGCATCGCGGCATTGGCGGACGAGCCCTTCATCACCTTCCCCCGGCATACCGCTCCGACCCTGCACGGGGCGGTGATGAGCTGCTGTCGCTCCGCGGGGTTCGAGCCGAAGATACGGCTGGAAACCCATCTCCAGCAGACCATCGTCAACCTCGTCGCCGAGGGGCTGGGCGTCTCCGTGGTGCCCAGCTCGATGCGCAAGATGCAGATGCCCGGCGTGGTGTTCAGGACGATCGAACACTCCCCGCCGGTCGAATACGGGGTGGTCTGGAACCCCCGGAACGAAAACCCCTGCCTGAACACCTTTCTCCACTGCATCGGCGTGACGGAAGCGGGCGATCGCGGCCCCGCTCAGGTGTAGTTGGCCGGATCGGGCGCCTCGTCCTTGAGCGCCCAGCGGCCGAGCATGTTCAGCTTGTAGTCGATGGGATCGTGCAGGGTGTGGGTGCGCACGTTGCGCCAGAAACGGTCGAAGCCGAGCGAGGCACGGGTGCCGCGGGCGCCGACCACCTCGAACAGCTCCTGGCTGGCGAACAGCCCGGCGCGATGGGCCAGCACCTTGGCCTCGGCCACCGCGACCGCCACCCGGGCGCGCTCCGCGGCGCCCAGCGCGGCCCGCGGGAAAACGCCCGGTCGATCAGCTCCGCGGCGCGCTCGGCCAGGGCGCGGCCGGCGGCGATCTGCACGTGCATCTCGCCGAAGCGGTTCTGGGTGAAGGGATCGTCTACCGCCTGCTCGGCCGGCGAGGTCAGCCAGGGGCGAGCCTGGCCGTGGGCGTAGTCGCGGGCCTCGGCGAAGGCGCCCTCGGCGATGCCCAGATAAAGATTGGTCAGCACCAGCTGGCCAAAGCAGTTGCGCAGGGTGTGGAAGGCGCTCGGCGTGGCATCCGCCGCGCGCAACACGTCGCGCGCCGCCAGCGGCACCCGGGTGAAGCGGATTGAGTTGCTGTCGGTCTGGCGCTGGCCGATGGGCTCCCAGTCGTCGAGCACCTGCACGCCGGGATGCTCGGTGGAGACCACGCCGAGTAGCGGCTGGGCATGCTCGCCGAGCACCGCCGAAAGGGTCATGAAGTGCGAACCGACGGTGCCCGAGCAGAAGGACTTGCTGCCGTCGAGCAGGAAGCCCTCGGCCACGGGTTCGGCGACCAGGCGGCGGTCCAGCGGGTTCATGCCGTTGCCCCACCAGCACTGGTGCTCGGCGGTGTGGCCGAGCAGGCGCGCCTGCTGCTCCTCGCTGCCGTAGATCAGCACGGTGGCGACCTGCAACTGGTGGAAGGCCAGGATGTGGGCCAGGGAACTGTCGACGGCGGCCAGCCGGCGCACCAGGGCGAAAATCTCCTGCCAGTTGCGTTCCTGGCCGCCCAGGCTGCGGGGAATGGCCAGCAGCAGCAGGCCGGCGTCGCGCAGCAGCGCCTTCTCCGCGGCGGCATGGCCGCCCCGGGCATCGCGCTCGACGGCGCTGGCCTTGATGCGTTCGAACAGGGTGTGCAGATCGTGGGACATGTCGGTCAATCGGTCGTGTGGAAAATTCAGTGGCAGACCAGCCCTTGCTCGAGCTTCAGCACGTCGAAGGCCAGCTCGCCGCTGCGCTGCGCCAGCACGGCATCCAGCCCACCGCGGCGCTGCCAATCGCCCAGGGCCGCGGCGAGCCAGGCTTGCGCCTGCGGCTCGGCATCCGCCAGGCGCACGTGGCCGCTGGCCGGCGCCTGCAGCGCTAACGGCAAGCGCCGGTAGAAACGCCAATCCGGCTGCTGCAGCAGCCAGTCGACCAGGCTGCGTGCCTCGGCCAGCGCCTGGCACTCGCCGGCCATGAAAGCGGCGATGGCGTGGACCGCCGAGGGATACTCGCGCAGCCGGGCGCCGTGGCGCTCCGCCAGCGGCTGGCGGTACGGACTGCCCTCGGCCAGGCACAGAACGCGGCCGCGCAGGCCCTCGCCAGCGCCGAGCGCGAGGCCGCGCAGGGCGATCAGCGCGCCCTCCCCGTGCCGCCTCGACGCCGGGATCGCCGTGCCGGCGGCGGCGCCCGGCGCAGCGGCACCGGCGGCCAGCAGGTCGATCCGTCCTTCGCGCAGCGCGGCCTCGCGCCGTTCGGGCACAAGGCCGAGGGTTTCCACCGGCAGTCCCAGGTAATCGCCGAGGGCCTGCGCCAGTGCCGCGTCGAAGGGGTCGGGCTCGGCCACCACGGGCATGCCGGGCAGCGCCGGACGCGGATAGGCGCGCACGCCGACGATCAGCCGGCCGCGCGCCCTGGCCTGTTCGAAGTACGGGCCGGGCGACAGCTGCTCGGGATGCGCCGCGTCCTCGCGCCCGGCCATACCGAGGCCGGCGAGCAGCACCGCCAGCAGCAGGAGCGCCACGCCGGGCCAGAGCCCCAGGCGCCGCGCCGGCAACGTCTCGCGCAGCGGGCGGAGCTCGCCGAGCCAGGCCGGCACCAGCGCGTCAGGCATTGTGGGTCAGCCCCTTGCGCCAGCGGGTCAGGCGCCGCTCGATCAGCGCCAGGACAAAGTTGAGCAGCAGCCCGACCAGCGCCAGCAGGAGGATCCCGGCGTACATGCTCGGCACCTGGAAGACCTCCTGGGAGTTGAGGGTGAGGAAGCCCAGCCCGGAGTGCGCGCCGATCATCTCGGCGGCCACCAGTGCGGTGACGCAGTAGGCACCGGCCAGGCGGATGCCGGTGAAGATCGACGGCGAGGCCGCCGGCAGCACCACCTTGGCGAACAGGAAGCCGCGCGAGGCGCCCATGGAACGGGCCGAGTCGATCAGCAGCCGGTCCACCTGCTTCACCCCGCTGATGGTGCTGAGCAGGATCGGCCAGAACGACGCCCAGAAGATGATCGCCACCTTGGACGACTCGCCGATGCCGAAGAACAGGATGAACACCGGGAACAGCGCCAGCGCCGAGGTCTGGCGGAAGAACTGCAGCAGCGGATCGACCAGTGCCTCGAAGCGGGCGAACCAGCCCATCAGAAGGCCCAGGCTCACCCCACCGGCGATCGCCAGCAGCAGGCCGGCCAGCGAACGGGACAGGCTGGCCTCGAGATGCTTGAACAGCGCGCCGTTGTGCGCCAGCTCCCAGACCGCCTGCAGCACGGCCGACGGCGGGCTGAGGTAGCCTGGATTGACCAGTCCCAGGCGCGGCAGTAGCTCCCAGACCAGCACGAAGACCAGAATGCCCAGGCTGCGCTCGAACAGCCCGGCCAGATTCGACGAAAGACCCATGACGATTTTTACCCCTTGATCTCGGCGGCCTGGGCGCTGGCCGGCCAGTCGGCCGCACGTATCGAGGTCGGCGCCGGCACCGGCGCCGAGGCGAAGCGCACCTCGTCCTTGAGCACCTCCCAGGCGCGCTGGCGCAGTTGCACGAAGTCCTCGGAATTGCGCAGCTCGGCCAGCCGCGGGCGCGGCAGCGGCACCTCGAGGATCTCCTTGACCCGCCCGGGACGATGGGTCATCACCGCGATGCGGTCGGAGAGGAAAATCGCCTCGTCGAGGCTGTGGGTGATGAACACGATGGTGATCTTGTGCTGGTCCCAGATGCGCAGCAGCTCGCCCTGGAGGATCTCGCGGGTCTGTGCGTCCAGCGCGGCGAAGGGCTCGTCCATCAGCAGCACGTCCGGCTGGTAGACCAGCGAGCGGGCGATGGCCACGCGCTGTTTCATGCCGCCGGAAATCTCGTGGGGGTAGCGCGCGCCGAAGCCGTTGAGGCCCACCAGCTCCAGGTACTCGCGGGCCCGCTCGCGGCGCTCGGCCCTGCCGACCCCGCGGATCTCCAGGCCCACCTCGATGTTCTCCAGCACGGTGCGCCAGGGGAACAGCGCATAGCCCTGGAACACCACGCCCTGGTTGGCGTTGATGCCCTCCAGCGGCTTGCCGTCGATGTGAATGCTGCCGCCGCTCTTGCCGGCCAGCCCGGCGAGGATACTGAGGAAGGTCGACTTGCCGCAGCCCGAGGGGCCGAGCACCGAGAGGAACTCGCCCTCGCGGATCTCTAGATCGAAGTCCTGCAGGGCGACCACCCGTTCGGCCTGGCCGCGCTCGTTCTTCGCGCTGAACTCCACGCGCAGGTCGCGCGCCACGATCTTGCCGCTCACGCTGCGCACCTCAGGCCGTCTGGCCGGCGAAGGGGTTGAAGGCGTTGGTATAGACGTCCTTCACCTTGACCTTGCCGCGCGGAATCTTGCCCTCGCTCTCGAGGATGTCGATGTAGTACTGGATCGGCGGCTCGGTCACCACCAGGTTGTCGACGTAGGCGTAGCGCTCGACGTTCTTCAGCTCCATGCCGATGCGCTGGGCAGTGATCTTGCGCGCCTCCTCCGGGTTGGCGTTAACCCAGTTGGCCGCGCGGGCGATGGCCTGGACCACGTCGCGGGTGGCCTCGGGATGCTCGCGGATGAACTTGCCGTGCGCACTGTAGGGCGCCATGCCGCCCAGCCCACGGTCGAGGTCGTAGTCGCTCCACAGCTTGTGCAGCGCCGGATTGTGCTCGGCGCCGCCGGAATGCGGCGGATGGATGATCGCCAGGTCGATGTTGCCGGTCGCCAGGGTCTGCTCGCTCTGGTTGTCCGGCACCACCAGCCAGTTGATCTTGTTCACGTCGACGCCGTGCTGGCGCAGGTAGGTCTTGGTGACGAATTCGGCGCAGGCGCCGAAGCTGTTGAAACCGATGGTCTTGCCTTCGAGATCCTTGGGCGTGCGGATGCCCGAATCGCGGCGCACGAAGTACTTCATGTGCGGCGCCTCTTCCAGGGTCTTGCCGCCGGCGGACACCACCTTGAGATCCAGGCCGCTGGCGATGGCCGAGATCACCAGCGGCACCATGCGCATGCCGAAGTCGATCTCGCCGGTGCCGACCAGCGGAATGATCTGCGGGGCGGCGATCTTGCCGACGTATTTGGGGCGTGCGCGAGTGCCCTCGAAATAGCCCAGCGATTCGGCCAGGTAGATCAGGTCGAACGCCGGGTTGTCGGGATACTTGAACTCCATCACCGGATCGCCGGCGCTCTTCACCACGGCCGGCGCGCTCGCCGCCTTGGCGGCGCCCTCCTCTTCCTTCTTCCAGCAGCCGGGCAGCAGAAGGCTGGCGGCGCCTGCCGATCCGAGCAGGGCGAGGGTCTTGAGTGCCGATCGACGGCTGGCATTTACGGGCATGGCGGTTTTCCTGGCTCCTGACGGCGGGCGATCTGCCCGCATGTGCTGGAGCCTGCTCAGCAAGAGCCGCGCCACAACTCGAAAAATCACCTATCCAACTGATTTTAAATAATTTTATGGTGCGACGCACGGACCGGCGGGCAGCCTCTGCGAGCGCTCTGCTGCGCGAACCGCTACAGCGATCGGCGCCATCTGTGCGAAATCGCGCAGCCGCGGGAACGGGAAGCGGACGCCGGCAGAAGGATGAGGGGGAGCGGAAAAGTGCGGAGGCATCACGAGGGGGACGGCTTCCCAGGCCGGGTATGCCGACAACCGAGCGTCGCCCGCGGGCGACCGCGAGCGGCGGAAGAGCGGCCGGCGCCGCGTCAGACGACCGGCTCCACCTCGTGGCCGCAGGACAGGCAGTGGCTCAGCCACTCGCCGAGGAACAGGTTGAGCTGGCTCTTCTCGTCCGGCTGGTGCATCGCCGCATTCGGATAGATATAGCGGCTGCGCAGGCGCCGGGCCTGCTCCGCGCCGACCACCTCGGCCATGCGCGCATCGTGGTAGACCCGCACCTCCATCCGCGGTGCCGGCAGCCAAGGCAGGCTGTGCTCCTGACAGACCTTGAGGGTGGTGGTGTAGGGACAGTCCTCGAGCACCTCCAGCGCCAGCACGCCGAGCAGCCGCTCGCCCTGGCTCACCCCCACTCGCCGCGCCGCCGCGGGCCTGCTGCGCATCTCCGGCAGCAGGCGCATCAGCCGCGCATAGTTGGCCTCGCAGGTCGCCTGCAGGTCGACCAGATCGACCCGGTAACGCTCGCGCATCAGACTTACGCCCACAGTCCTCGTACCTCGACACGGTTCAGCGCCAGCCACTGCAAGGCAATGATGCTGGCGGCATTGTTGATCCTGCCGTCCCTGACCGCCTGCAGTGCGTCCTCGAAAGACAGCACGTGCACGCGGATGTCCTCCCCCTCCTCGGGCAATCCATAGACGCCGCCTGCTCCATGGCTGTCGCAGCGACCGACATAAAGGTAGACCTTCTCGTTGCTGCCGCCGGGCGACGGGTAATAGACGGTCACCGGCCACAGCGCCTCGAGCTTGAGCCCCGCCTCCTCGAGGGCCTCGCGGTGGGCGACCTCCTCGGGCTCCTCGTCCTTGTCGATCAGTCCGGCGACCATCTCGAGCATCCAGGGGTTCTCCGACTTGTCCATCGCCCCGACGCGGAACTGCTCGTTCAGCACCACGCAGTCGCGCACGGGATCGTAGGGCAGCACGCAGACCGCATCGTGACGCACGAACAGCTCGCGGCTGAGCACCGGACCCATCTCGCCGGAAAATTGCCGATGCCGCAGGTGGACGCGCTCGAGTCGGTAAAAACCGCTGAAACAGGGCTCGCGCCGCACGATTTCCACGGCATCCGCATCCGGCTTGAAGAATTCGCTCATCCTGCACGCTCGCCTAGTTAACTGAAGTCGGTTGCCATCCTAACCTGCCCTTCCGAGCGGCGCAGCCCCTTTGCAGACGGCCGAGGACCTGCGACCCTAACCAGTCCGCCAGCAGCCGATCCGGATGTCTGGCGAAGCCTTCCTCAACGACGCCGAAAGCCCCGATGAATGCTGTCTCCCCCATGAAATCGCTTGTCCTCGCCGCTCTCGCCCTGCTCCTGGGAGCCTGCCAGAGCCTCTCCCCCTCGAACCCGCCGGCCGTCTACAAACGCACGGCCTGGGAACATTTGCAAGCCGGATGCCAGGGCAGCGAGTGCCCGCTGGTGAACATCGACACCCTGCACTTTGCCGACGAGCCGGAGCTGAACCGGCTGATCGACCGTGGCCTGCTGGAGCTGACCCGCGAGGCCGAAGGCATGCCGCTGCCCGCCTCGCTGGAGAGCCACGAGCGGGACTTCCTGGCCGGCGCCAAACCGGGCTGGAGCAGCTACCTGCAGGCCAAGGTGCTGGAACAGAACAACGGGCGCATCCTCGTCGAGCTGTCGAGCTACCGCTTCACCGGCGGCGCCCACGGCATGCCCAAACGCGCCTTCATCGACTTCGACCGCCGTCGGCAGAAGGCCCTGGAACTACGCGACCTGCTGCTGCCGGGTCAGGAGGAGGCCTTCTGGGAGAAGGCCCGGCAGGCGCACCAGCGCTGGCTGAAGGCCCAAGGCGTCGGCGACGATGCGGAGTTCGTCGACACCTGGCCGTTCCAGCAGACCCACCACATCGGCCTGGCGAAGGTCGGCGTGCTGCTGATGTACGACACCTACCGGATCGCCCCCTACGCCATGGGCCACCCGCTGCTGGTGGTGCCCTACCCGCAGCTCAACGGCATCCTCAAGCCGGAGTTCTTCCCGCGCGGCAGGAAGTAGCGCTGCGGCACCCTCTCCCCGGCGGGGAGAGGGCGTGGCCGGGGATCAGACCTGCTTGTAGATCACCGAGCCTTCTTCCTTGAAGCGCTCGGCCTGCTCCCGGAAACCGGCCTCGACGGCCTGGCTTTCCTCGGACAGGCCGTGCTCGGCGGCATAGTCGCGCACTTCCTGGGTGATCTTCATCGAGCAGAACTTCGGCCCGCACATCGAGCAGAAATGCGCCACCTTGGCCGAGTCCTTGGGCAGGGTCTCGTCATGGAAGCTGCGTGCGGTGTCCGGGTCGAGGCCGAGGTTGAACTGGTCCTCCCAGCGGAACTCGAAGCGCGCCTTGGACAGTGCGTTGTCGCGGATCTGTGCACCGGGATGGCCCTTGGCGAGGTCGGCGGCGTGGGCGGCGATCTTGTAGGTGATGATGCCGGTCTTCACGTCGTCCTTGTTCGGCAGGCCGAGGTGCTCCTTGGGCGTCACGTAGCAGAGCATGGCGCAGCCGAACCAGCCGATCATCGCCGCGCCGATGCCGGAGGTGATGTGGTCGTAGCCCGGGGCGATGTCGGTGGTCAGCGGACCGAGGGTGTAGAACGGCGCCTCGTCGCAGCATTCGAGCTGCTTGTCCATGTTCTCCTTAATCATGTGCATCGGCACGTGGCCGGGGCCTTCGATCATGGTCTGCACGTCGTGCTTCCAGGCGATCTTGGTCAGCTCGCCGAGGGTTTCCAGCTCGCCGAACTGCGCGGCGTCGTTGGCATCGGCGATCGAGCCCGGGCGCAGGCCATCGCCCAGCGAGAAGGCGACGTCGTAGGCCTTCATGATCTCGCAGATTTCCTCGAAGTGGCTGTAGAGGAAATTCTCCTGGTGGTGCGCCAGGCACCACTTGGCCATGATCGAGCCGCCGCGGCTGACGATGCCGGTGACCCGCTTGGCGGTCAGCGGCACGTAGCGCAGCAAGACGCCCGCGTGGATGGTGAAGTAGTCCACGCCCTGCTCGGCCTGCTCGATCAGGGTGTCGCGGAACAGCTCCCAGGTCAGGTCCTCGGCGATGCCACCGACCTTCTCCAGCGCCTGGTAGATCGGCACGGTGCCGATCGGCACCGGCGAGTTGCGGATGATCCACTCGCGGGTCTCGTGGATGTGCTTGCCGGTGGACAGGTCCATCACGGTGTCCGAGCCCCAGCGGATGCCCCAGGTCAGCTTGGCCACTTCCTCCTCGATGGAGGAGCCCAGCGCCGAGTTGCCGATGTTGCCGTTGATCTTCACCAGGAAGTTGCGGCCGATGATCATCGGCTCCAGCTCCACATGGTTGATGTTCGCCGGAATGATGGCGCGGCCGCGGGCGATTTCCTCGCGGACGAACTCGGGGGTGATTTCCTTGGGGATGTTGGCCCCGAAGCTCTGCCCCGGATGCTGTGCAGTGAGCAGGCCGGCGGCACGGGCCTCGGCGAGCTTCATGTTCTCGCGGATGGCGACGTATTCCATCTCGGGGGTGACGATGCCCTGCTTGGCGTAGTGCATCTGCGAGACGTTGGCGCCAGCCTTGGCGCGGCGCGGGTTGCGCACGTGGGCGAAGCGCATCTTGGCCAGCTCGGGGTCGGCCAGGCGCGCCTGGCCGAAGTGCGAGCTGAGGCCGGCGAGCAGTTCGGTGTCGCCGCGGTCGGCGATCCAGGCCGAGCGCACGTCGGCCAGGCCCTGGCGCACATCGATCTGCACGTTGGGATCGGTGTAGGGGCCGGAGGTGTCGTAGACCAGCACCGGGGCGTTGATTTCGCCGCCGAAGGCGGTGGGCGTCACGTCCAGGCTGATCTCGCGCATCGGTACGCGGATGTCCGGGCGCGAGCCGGGGACGTAGATCTTCCGCGAACGCGGGAAGGGCTGTACGGACTGCTGGTCGACCTGGGCGGACTCGCTCAGGTTTTTATGTTGTTCTGTCACGCTCATCAAGGCACTCCATTTCGTCCGGGCATGAATTGTCGGAGTCGATCGGAGCGGACGCAGGCATGCCGGAGCATGGAGAGGCCCCCGCCGAACGGCGAGGACGTCTTGTTCCCTACGCAGGCGTCACCCTGATCAGGTTCAACGGGACCCGGCCTCGGCCGATCTCAGCCCCCCACTGGGGCACCCCGACAAGTACCGGCTGAGTCTAAACAAGGTGCGTACAGAAAACCAACAGGCGCAGGGCGCCTCGTCGGAAAAGGCGCTCAGGGCCTGACCAGCAGCCGCTCCAGCTCTTCCAGCAGCCGCGCCAGCGCGCCCTGGTTGGCCTCGAGCACCGCCCGTCCGGCCGCGCCGGCCTGCGCGGCGTCCGCCGGCTCGTGCCAGAAGGCGCCGACCGCCGCGGCCAGCGAGCCGGCGTCGCTCACCTGGCGCAGGGCGCCGGCCTCGGCGAGCCGCGCGGCGATGTCGAGGAAGTTGAACAGGTGCGGCCCGCTGAGCAGCGGCTTGCCCAGCGCCGCCGGCTCCAGCAGGTTGTGCCCGCCGCTGGGGACCAGGCTGCCGCCGACGAAGGCGCAGTCGGCCAGGGCGTAGAGGAACAGCAGCTCGCCCATGGTGTCGCCGAGCAGCACCTGGGTCTGCGCCGCGACCGCCTCGCCGGCGGAGCGCCGCACGGTGGCGAAGCCCTCGCGGCGGCACAGCTCGAGGACCGGGGCGAACCGTTCCGGATGGCGCGGCACCAGGATCAAGAGCGCCTCGGGAAAACCTGCCAGCAACTGGCGGTGGGCGGCGAGGACGATCTCGTCCTCGCCGGCATGGGTGCTCGCGGCGATCCACACCGGGCGATCCGCCGCGCCCCACTGCCCGCGCAGCGCCGCCGCCCGCTCCGGCAGCTGCGGGTCGACGGCCAGATCGAACTTGATCGAGCCGGTCACCGTCACCGCCTCGCCATTGGCGCCCAGCGCGCGGAAGCGCTCGGCCTCGGCCTCGCTCTGCACCGCCAGCCAGCGCATTTCGGCGAGCATTGGGCCGGTGAGCCGGGCAAAGCGCCCGTAGCCGCGCGCCGAACGCGCCGACAGCCGGCCGTTGGCCAGAACCGCCGGAATGCCGCGCCGCGCGCACTGGTGTACGTGGTTGGGCCACAGCTCGGTTTCCATGATCACCGCCAGGCGCGGCTGCAGCCGGTCGAGAAAGCGCGATGCCGCCCAGGGCAGGTCGTAGGGCAGGTAGCAGTGCTGCACGCTGTCGCCGAACAGCGCGCGGATGCGCTCGGAGCCGGTCGGCGTCATGCAGGTGACGGTCAGCGGCAGCTCGGGATGGCGCGCCTGCAGAGCGCGAATCAGCGGCGCGGCGGCGATGCTCTCGCCCACCGACACCGCATGCACCCAGATGCCGCCCGGACGCAGCGCCGGCAGGCCGAGGGCGAAGCGCTCGCCGACGCGCCGCGCGTAGGCCGGCGCACGCCAGGCGCGCCAGGCCAGGCGCAGGAGGATCAGCGGAAGGGCGAGGTGCAGCAGCAGGGTATAGAGGGTTCGATTCATGGCGGCGCAGCTTAGCAAAACCGAGCGCCCGGCGGCTGTAGGGTTGGTGGCGGCGCTCGGCCTGCACGACCAAGGTCGTGACCGACCCGGCAATAAACGACCGACGAATGGCATGCTTTATGCTGATCGAGATCAATAAATCAGTAAGCATTTTTCTCCTATGGTCCCAGTTCGAGCCGTCGGATAACCGGAACACACGACTTCGAGTCAGCCGCTATAATCCGACTCTTTTACTCAACGAGACGAGCCATGTTCCCAGCCCTCAGCACGGACGTCCTGATCGTTGGCGGCGGTATCGCCGGCCTCTGGCTGAACGCCCGCCTGCGCCAGGCCGGCTACGCCACCCTGCTGGTGGAGAGCGCTAGCCTCGGCGGCGGACAGAGCGTCAAGTCGCAGGGAATCATCCACGGCGGCGCCAAGTACGCCCTGCACGGCGCGCTGACCGGCGCCTCCGAGGCGATCGCCGACATGCCGCGGCGCTGGCGCCAGGCGCTGGCCGGCAGCGGCGAGCTGGATCTCTCCGGCGTGCACCGGCTGTCCGATGCCCACTATTTGTGGTCGCCCGGCACCCTGGCTGGCAAGCTGACCAGCTTCTTCGCCAGCAAGGCGGTACGCGCGCGGGTCGAGCCGGTGAAGGGCGAGGCTCTGCCCGCGGCGCTGCAGGATCCGGCTTTCCGCGGCAGCGTCTATCGCCTGGACGAGCTGGTGCTGGACGTGCCCGGCCTGATCGCCCGCCTCGCCGAACTGGCCGGCGACGGCTTGCTGGCCGCCGGCGAGATCGCCCCGCTGCGCGAGGCCGGCGACCTGGCCGGCCTGAACGTCGACGGCCGGGAGATCCGTGCCCAGCGCATCGTCTTCTGCGCCGGCGCCGGCAACGCCACGCTGCTGGCCGCGCTCGGCCTGAGCCAGCCGGCCATGCAGCGGCGCCCGCTGCACATGGTCATGCTCAAGGCGCCGACCCTCAGGCCGCTCTACGCCCACTGCCTGGGTGGCGGACCGAAGCCGCGGATCACCGTCACCAGCCATCCGGCCGCCGACGGTCAATGGGTCTGGTACCTGGGCGGCGACCTGGCCGAGGCCGAGGGCGTGGCGCGCGACGAGGCGCAGCAGATCGCCACGGCCCGCCGCGAGCTGAACGACTTGCTGCCCTGGATCGATCTGAGCCAGGCGCACTGGGCGACCCTGCGGGTCGACCGCGCCGAGCCGGCGCAGTCGGCCCTGGCCCGCCCGGACAACGCCTTTCTCGCCGAGCAGGGCCGCCTGCTGGTCGGCTGGCCGACCAAGCTGGCCCTGGCGCCGGACCTGACCGACCGGATCTTCGCCAGCCTCGAGCGGGATGGCGTGCGCCCGGCGGCGCATCCGCCGCTGCCGGCCCTGCCCCGCCCGCCGTTGGCGCGACCGGTCTGGGAGGAACTGCTGCCGTGAGCCCCGCCACCCTCCACGACCTGCACCGCCCGCTGGGCAGCACCGGCCTGAGCGTCTCGCCGCTGGGCCTGGGCACCGTCAAGCTGGGCCGCGACCAGGGCGTGAAATACCCGACCGGCTTTCGCATCCCGGACGACGCCGAGGCCCGCCAACTGCTCGCCCTGGCCCGCGAGCTGGGCATCAACCTGATCGACACCGCGCCGGCCTACGGGCTCAGCGAGGCGCGCCTCGGCCCGCTGCTGCGCGGCCAGCGCGACGCCTGGACGATCGTCAGCAAGGTCGGCGAGGAGTTCGAGAACGGCCAGTCGCGCTTCGACTTCTCGCCGGCGCACACCCGCTTCTCCGTCGAACGCAGCCTCAAGCGTCTGGAGACCGACCATATCGACCTGATCCTGGTGCACTCGGACGGCAACGACGTCGCCATCCTGCTGGACAGCGGCGTCTACCCGACCCTCGCCGAGCTCAAGCGCGAGGGCAAGATCCGCGCTTTCGGCCTCTCCGGCAAGACCGTCGAAGGCGGCCTGCTGGCCCTCGCGGAAGGCGACTGCGCCATGATCACCCTGAACCTCGACGACCAACGCGAGCTGCCGGTGGCCGACTACGCCGCCACCCACGGCAAGGGCATCCTGATCAAGAAGGCTCTGGCCAGCGGCCATGCCTGCCTGGATGGCGGCATCGACCCGGTTCGCGCCAGCTTCGAGCTGCTGTTCCATCATCCCGGCGTCGACAGCGCGATCGTCGGAACCATCAACCCGCTGCACCTGTCGCATAATGTCTCGGCAGCCGCAGCCGTCATCCGCCAACAAAGACAATAAGGACCTGCCGCTTCTGCTGCGGCAGGCCAGGACCAAGGAGCCGCCATGTCGACTATCATCGCCAAGCGCAATCCGCGCGCCTTCAAGACCCTTCCCCTGTTCGTGGAAGCTTCTCCCGAAGGCCTCAGCTACCAGGCTCTCGGCCAACCGCTGAACTTCAGCCAGATGCTCGAACGGCGTCGCCCGGTCGAGGTCGCCGACACCCGGCGCTTCGCCCTGGAGCTGGCCAACCTGGGCGTCTCCGTGCGCCTGACCCTGACCTGGCAGGGCCGCGACTACTGGCTGCTGGTGCGCCAGCAGCGCCAGGACCGCGGCGACGTGGTGCTCAAGCCGATCTCCGGCTACGTGCCGGCCCACGAGTTGAACCTGCCGCTGCTCACGGCGATCCAGGAAGTCGCCGAGGAATGCCTGCTGCAGACGCCGCAGTGCTGGATGACCGGACGCTTCGCCGACACCTGGCTGCCGACGCCCTACGACAACGTCCTGCACTACTGCGACAACACCTCCTTCCGCCTGAGCCCGCTGTCCGGCGCGGCGCGCCCGGTATCCTGCGGCAGCATGCCCCTGCTGGAACGCCCGCGGGCCTACGTGCACCTGCCCACCGCCTCGCTGCAGCTGGTCTACGACATGCGCCTGGAGGTGCCGGAGAATCTGCGCCAGCTCAGCCTGCTGCACGCCGACGAATGCCTGGAGGACGGCACCCTGATCGCCCGCATCGACCACGACAGCCCGGACCTCTATCTGCTGCCCTTCGATCAGGACCGGCGCCCGGCGGACGAGCTCTACACCCTGCAGCAGGGTTTCCTGCGCCGGGTCGAGACCCGCGATCTGTGGCTGGCCGAAAGCTTCGCCCCGCAGGACGGCTGGGTGGTACGCGAGGAGCGGATCAGCTGGCGCGACTGGCAGGCCCTGTGGGACGCCCCGGCACAGGACGTCGCCACGCCGGCTCCGCAGCGCAGCGGAGCCGTGGGCTGAGCGGCAGAGGCTCCCCGAAGCCGATCCGACGGGCCGGTGCAGTGTCCTAGCGGGCGACCTCCCGCCGCTGCTGCGCCAGCGCCTCGTCGGCAGCCTGCATGGCGGCAAAGGCCTTGGCGAACATCGGCACCAGCAGGCGATTGCCGAACTCGCTCAGATGGTCGTCGTCCGCGTAGAGCGGACGGCCGTCCTTGCTGCCATGACAGACCTCGTCATCGCACAGATAGGGCAAGGGATCGAGAATCCGGGCGCCGCACCGCTCGCGCGCCTCGTCCTGAAGCTGCCAGACGAAGGCGTGACGCCTGTGGTAGGCCGCCACGCTGATCGAAATGTCCCTCGGCGCGCCCATCAGCTTGGCCTTGGCCATGGCATGGGGCACATCGATCGCCATCTCGGGAAGGGGCCGCATCAGGAACAGGGGCCGCTGCCTGGCGATCTCGCAGGCGGTGGCCAGGTAATGCTGGCGAAACTCCTGCAGATACTCGGGCGAGGCCCTGTCCGAGGGCCTGGAGAAAAACACCAGAGGCCGGTCCGTTTCCTTGTCTTCGAAGGTTTCGTTGTAGCCCAGGGCATACACCGAGGTCCGGTTTATCACGATGATCGGCAAGCGCGACGAGCCGCGTGCAAGCTCCTCCTCCAGGTCCCGCTTCAGGGCCACGCAAGGCGCGGCCTTTCTGTCGTCGACATCGGCGGCGCCGAACACCAGCAGGCACAGGGGCGCCGCACGGAAACGAATGCCTTGCCGTGGGTCCGGCAGGGCAGCCTGCGCAGCCGTGACCAAGGCATCGGCATGACTGTCGCCCAGGATTAGCGCCTTGATCGAGGCGCCGCCGAAGAGGCAGGCGGCTCCCTTGTCCAGACATTCGCCCTGCCGGGGATTGCGGTCGTCCGCCTGCGCCTCGATTTCGCCCACAGCGGCGGGCAGACGCTGCGGGACACCCTCCGCTCCTCGTATCCAGGAGGCTGCCAACGCCAGCGGAAACACCGCCAGCAGCAGAGCGGCAGCCGCCCAGCCGGGCACCAAGCCGTGCAGGCTACGCCGGGCCGGAACCTCGATCAGGGCATAGGAAAGCTGACCGAGCAGCAGGGTGGCGAGCAGGCCGGACAGGACCCAGGCCGGATGGTCCGACAGCTCGCCATAGGCCAGGCCGACGACCAGCGGCCAATGCCACAGGTAGAGGGAGTACGCGCGGCTGCCAAGCCATTGGGCCACCGCGTTGCCGGTCCAGGGCGAATCCCCACGGCGGGCCAGAAGCACCAGCAGGGTCCCGCTGCTGGGCAACCATGCCAGCCAGCCCGGCCAGAGGCTCGACGCATCGAGAACGACGACGGCAGCGACGATCGAGAGCAGACCCAACCCTTCCAGAGCGATCCTGGCGCGGGCAGAAAGCCTCAGGTTTTCGCCAAGCAGGAAAAGCAGCCCCCGGCCAGGAACTCCCATGCCCGCGACTGCAACAGGTAGAAGGCCTTGGGCGGCTGGCTCAGGGTCAGTGCCACGCAGATGCCGAAGGAAGCGAGCAGCAGCAGGACGTGGACCAGGATGATTGCCCGTCGGCCTGGAAAGAGCCGCCAGACCGCCAGCAGCAACACGGGCAGCAGAAGATAGAACTGCCACTCCACGGACAGCGACCAGCTGTGCAGAAGCCACTTTTCATGGGCGTCGCCATCGAAATAGCCGGACTCCTGCAGATAGCGCAGGTTGGAGGCAAAGAGCAGGGTTCGTCGCACATGCCCGCCGAGCGCCTCGTACTCCCTGGGCATCAGGAAGAACCAGCCGGCCGCCAGCAGCACCGCCGCCAGCACGATCAGGGCCGGAAGGATCCGCCGGGCACGCGCCAGGTAGAAATGCCCGAGGGAAAAGTCGCCGCGCTGCAGACCCTGGCTAATAATGCCGGTCATCAGGAAGCCGGAGACGATGAAGAACACATCGACGCCGACGAAACCGCCCGCGAAACCGGCGATGCCGAAGTGATACAGCACCACGGCCATCACGGCCCAGGCGCGCAGCCCGTTGATATCCCGGCGGAACTCACCGGCTCCGGCAATCGAAGCAAGACCGTTGTCCGACACCCATCCCCCCAACCGGAGCCCGCACGGCGCGGCTCACTGAACGAAGCGGCGCAATCGCTGGGCCGCGACGGATTGGAGAGAGGGGGCTCGCTCGAGTTCAGGGCTGCCGGCGGATTTTCTCGACGATGCCGGTGGTGGAGCTGTTCTCCACCAGTCCGAGTACCCTGACCTCGCCGCCATAGGCACGGACCAGAGCGGCGCCGACCACCTGGTCGACGCCATAGTCGCCACCCTTGACCAGCACGTCCGGACGGATCTGTCCGATCAGGCGCTCCGGAGTGTCCTCGGCGAAGCTCACCACCCAGTCCACCGCGCCGAGCCCGGCGAGCACGGCCATGCGCCGGTCCACCGAATTGATCGGCCGGCCCGGCCCCTTCAGGCGGGTGACCGAGGCGTCGTCGTTGACCGCCACGATCAGCCGGTCGCCCTGGGCACGGGCCTGTTCCAGGTAGGTCACGTGGCCGGCGTGCAGGATGTCGAAGCAGCCGTTGGTGAAGACGATCTTCTCGCCCTGGGCGCGGGCGTCCTCGATGGCCAGCAGCAGCTGTTCGAGGCTCAGCACGCCGCGCTCCGAACCCTGCTCGCGCTGCACCGCACGGCGCAACTCGGGCGCGCTGATCGCCGCGGTGCCCAGCTTGCCGACCACGATGCCGGCCGCCAGGTTGGCCAGCGCCACCGCCTGCGGCAGCTCCTCGCCGGCGGCCAGCGCCGCGGCCAGGGTGGAGATCACGGTGTCGCCGGCGCCGGTGACGTCGAACACCTCGCGGGCCCGCGCCGGCAGGTGCAGCGCCGGATGGCCGGGGCGCAGCAGAGTCATGCCGTGCTCGCCGCGCGTTACCAGCAGTGCGCCGAGCTCGAGCTCGGCCATCAGCCGCGCCCCCTTGGCCACCAGGTCGGTCTCATCGGCGCAGCGACCGACGATGTTCTCGAACTCGGCCAGGTTCGGGGTGATCAGGTCGGCACCGCGGTAGATGGTGAAATCCTTGCCCTTGGGGTCGGCCAGCACCGGAATGCCGTGGGCACGCGCCGCCTGGATCAGCACCTGGTGGTTCTGCAGTGCGCCCTTGCCGTAGTCGGAGAGCACCAGCACCCGGACGCCTTCGAGCAGGCTCTCGACCTCGGCGGCCAGGACGGCGGCATCGGTGGCAAAGGGTTGCTCGAAGTCCATGCGCAGCAACTGCTGGTGGCGGCTCAAAACCCTGAGCTTGACGATGGTCGGCTGGCTGGCGATGCGCTGGAAATGCACGTCCACGCCGGCCGACGCCAGGCTCTGGGCCAGGCTGTCGGCCGCCTCGTCGGCACCGGTCACGCCGACCAGGGTGGCCGAGCCGCCCAGCGCGGCGATGTTCAGCGCGACGTTGGCCGCGCCGCCCGGGCGGTCCTCCATCTGCTCGACCTTGACCACCGGCACCGGCGCCTCCGGGGAGATCCGCGTGGTGCAGCCATGCCAGTAGCGGTCGAGCATGACATCGCCGACCACCAGCACGGGGGAGCGATCGAAACGGGGCATGGACAGCTTCATGGAGTCTCCATGGGGGTGTGAAAATCGGCGCCGATCATAGCATGCAGGGCTTGGCCGGCTGCCTGATCCAAGCCCTGGGCGCGGCCGTCCGCCACGGCGCCTTCGCAGAGACGCACCCAGAACAGCTCGTGCCGCCGCACCGCCTTGCGGAAGAACTCGTCGGCCCCGGTGGCCGGCCAGCGGCGCCCGGCGAGGAGCCGCTGGATCAGCCGGCGCAGACGCTTCTTCGCCGGCAGGGGCAGCTGCAGGTCGTGCTGCATGGACAATGCCATGGCCTTGTCCAGCCGGGTTTCGGCATTCAGGCGCGGGCTCCACAGGCCGTCGGCCGGCAGCGGCTCGATGGCCGGCGGCAGGGCGATGCCGCCTTCGGCCGGGCCCATCGGCCAGCGGTCGTTGTCGTGCAGATGGTTGGCGTAGAGCAGCAGGGTCGCCGGACGCCAGGCGCTGTCGGCGATCGCCTCGTGCAGGGCGCGGGTGGCAGCCACATGGTCGGCATGCGGATCCAGCTCGGGATGCGGTGTCACCACCACCTCGGGGCGGAAGTGTTCGAGCAGGACGCGCAGGTCGGCGACCAGGTTGTGCCAGGTCGGCGCACCGTCGGCATCGCCGGGCAGGGGCAACGGATTGTGTCGGCGCGCGCCGCGGATGTCGCTCTCGCCGGACTCCCGCGAGCCGAACGGCCGCAGCGGTTCGGCGGCCATCGCCGGCAGTTGCAGGCAGTAGTAGCCGAGTTGCACGCAGCGGCTCTGCGGTACCCCGCCCCACAGCGGCACCGCCAGGCTGTCCCAGCAGCGCAGGCGGCCCTTGAGACGCGCCGCAGCCGCCGGGTCGAGGCCGAGGCGCCGGTAGTGTCCGGCTTCGATCTCGCCCTGGGTCAGGGTGACGATGGCGGCCTCCCGCGCCCGGCTGTAGAGGCCGAAGGCGGCCAGTTCGGCGTCGTCGGCATGCGGGGCGACGATCAGCAGGCGCCGCCCGGCGTAATCCGGGTTGCTCAGCGCATGCAGGGTGGCATCGCCGGCCAGGCTGCAGAAACGCCCGCGAATGCACAGGCTTCCGGCGCGCAACGCCTCCTGTTGACCGGACAGGTTCAGATAGCGCAGCCCGTCCACGCCGCGCTCGAAATCCTGGCGGTCGCCGCCGACCCACACCTGCGGATCGAACAGCCGGCCCAGCCGTCCAGCCCTGACGCGCACCGCGAGGAACAGGGTTTCGGCCGCGCCAATATCGCCCTCCACCACCAGCCGGCCCTCCTCCAGGCGCGCCGGCAGGGCCAGGGCATCGGACGCAAAGGCGTAGCGGTAATCGTCCTGCGGGCGGTAGAACAGGTGGTCGGCGAACCAGGCCTCGTGGGCGAGCCAGCCCAGCAGTAGCGCCAGCGGCACCAGCCACCAGGCGACCAGCAGGCCGAGCATGACCAGCGCCACCAGGGCGACCAGCATGAAGAAGCGCTTGTTGCGGCGATGGCGCCTCAGCAACTGCTGCTTGCGGGCGGTCATGGCGTCAGACCTGATAGACCGGTACCCGGTGGCACCACAGATCCTTGTATTCGCGGTCGGCGCGCCCGAAGGAATAGCGCAGCTGCTTGTCCTTGGCGCGTGCCTCGGCCCAGGCGTCCTGGGTATTGACGAAGGTGAGCACGCTGCCGGGGGCCAGCTTGTCGCAGTCGGGATCGAAGCCGCCGTTGATGTACTCGTAGGAAACCCACTTGGGCGACTCGACCCGGTAGAGGATCTGGATCGCGATGGGCCGCTCCCCGAGAAACACCACCTGGCCGGCCATGAACTCGTTCATCAGCGCGAACACCTCGGCCAAGCGGGGCTTGCCCGGCACCTCGAACTGCCAGCGGCGCTCGAACAGCGTCGAGTAGATGGCGGCACGCTCGGCAGGCGCCAGCTCGCCGAGCGGCCGCAACTGGCCGCCGGCCTCCTGCAACAGGCGCAGGTCGCGGCGCAGGTTGTAGCGGTAGCGGCCCTTGTAGTTCTCCGGCGGGCGGGCCATGGCCAGCTGCTCGGGCTGCTCGCGCAGATTCTCGATGCGCCCGCGGTTCAGCTCGGAGACGTAGCTCATCTGCTGACGCACCGGCACGCAGGCCGTCTCGGCAATCGGCAGGATCACTTCGGCGTTGCCCAGATCGAACAGCCGGCGCTTGCCGGACTGCTTCAGCACATCCTTGGACAGCGCCAGATGGCGCCCCCAGCAGGGTATGGCGGCCAGCAGTTCGCCGTCCTGCTCCCAGCCCAGGTAGCGGACGGGCATTTCCGCCAGGGCGGATAGCCGCTCGACGAATTCCGGATGAGTCGCCACACTGCCGCCATGGCGATACCAGGCCTCGGCATAGGCCGTCTGGTCGATGACGCTCCAACCGCGCTCACGCCAGCCACGCAACAACTGCAGCATCAACTATCCCCTGTCACAGAAAGCATTTCATCGGTTTCCTCGAATTGTTTGGCGTGCAGACGCGCGTAGTGCCCGCCGAGCGCCAGCAGCTCGGCATGGGTGCCGCGCTCGACGATCTGCCCTTCGTCCATCACCAGGATCAGGTCGGCCTTCTCGATGGTCGACAGGCGGTGGGCGATGACCAGCGTGGTGCGCCCCTGCATGACCCGATCCAGGGCGGCCTGGATATGCCGCTCGGACTCGGTATCGAGCGCCGAGGTGGCCTCGTCGAGGATCAGCAGCGGCGCGTCCTTGAGCAGGGCCCGGGCGATCGCCAGGCGCTGGCGCTGGCCGCCGGAGAGGGTCACGCCGTTCTCGCCCACCTCGGTGTCGAAGCCCTGCGGCAACTTGTCGACGAACTCCCGGGCGTAGGCGGCTTCGGCAGCCCGCTCGATGGCCTCGCGCGGCGCGCCGGCCAGATCGCCGTAGGCGATGTTGCTGGCCACGCTGTCGTTGAACAGGATCACCTGCTGGGTCACCAGGGCGATGTGCCGGCGCAGGTTGTGCAGGCTGTAGTCTTCGATCGCCACGCCGTCGAGCAGGATCTGCCCCTGCTGATGCTGATAGAAGCGCGGGATCAGGTTGGCCAGAGTCGACTTGCCGCTGCCGGAGCGCCCGACCAGCGCGACCATCTGCCCGGGCTCGACGCTGAAGCTGATCTCGCTGAGCACCGGCCGCTCGCGGCCGGGATAGCCGAAGCTCAGGTCGCGCACCTCGAGGCGGCCGGCGACCCGCTCGCGCTCGATATGGCCCCGGTCGACCTCGGCTTCCTCGTCGAGCTGGGCGAAAATGCTGTCGGCCGCCGCCAGGCCCTTCTGGATGGTGGCGCTGACCTCGGACAACTGGCGGATCGGCTTGGGCAGCATGCCGGCCGCGGTGATGTAGGCGATCAGATCGCCGGCCGAGGCATCGCCGCGCAGGTAGAGCACCATGTACATCAGCACGGCCATGCCGCTGTAGATGACCAACTGCAGGAGCGGCGTGTAGATCGCCTGGGTGCGGGTCATGCTCAGGCTGCGGTTCATGTTGAGGGCGCTGGCCTTGTGGAAGCGCTTCTGCTCGTAGGCCTCGCCGCCGAAGCTGCGCACCACCCGGTAGCCCTGGATGGTTTCCGAGGCGACATGGGTGACGTCGCCCATGGCGTCCTGGATCTTCCGGCTCTGCTTGCGAAAACGCTTGCTGGCCGCGGTCACCATCAGCGCGATGATCGGCAGCAGTACCACCAGCAGCAGAGTCAGCTTCCAGTTGCTGACGAGCAGGTAGCCGAACAGGAAGGCGACGGTGAGTCCCTCGCGGATCACCACCTTGATCGCATCGGTCGCCGCCCCCGTCACCATGGTCACGTTGTAGGTGATGCGGGAGATCAGGTGGCCCGAGTTGTGGGTGTCGAAATAGCGGTTGGGCAGCGTCAGTAGGTTGTCGAACAGCGCGCAGCGCAGGTCGTGCACCACGCCGCGGGCGACCTTCGCCAAGTAGTAGTTGCCGAGGAAGGAACCTATGCCCTGGTAGAAGGCAATGAGTACAATCAGCAACGGCACGCCATAGAGCAGCGGTACCCCCAGCAGCCTGGCGTCGCCCGGCCCCTCCAACCCGTCCAGGAAGTACTTGAGCATTTCCGCCAGCATCGGCTGGCTCGAGGCGAACAGCAGGAACCCCAGGATGCTGAAGGCGAAAGCCTTCGTATAGGGCAGGACGTACTTCAGCAACCGCAGATAGATTTTCAGGCTGGATTGCTGGACAGGGTTGGCCATACGGCGAGCCTCGAACATCGAGTGAGGAACGGGATGCGGATTGTATCAGCGCAAGAGCTGGAAAAATGGCTGGGAAACGGCCGGGTCCTGGAAAAGGACGGGCGCGGCCCCAAGGTCGTGGCGCTGGACGACGGCCGCTTCCTGAAGATCTTCCATACCCGCCGCCACCCCCTGCTCGCCCGCCTGCAGCCCGCCGCCCGACGGTTTTCCCGCAATGCCGAGGCACTCGTCCAGCGCGGCATTCCCACGCCGCAGGTCGCCGAGACCTTCTGGCTGGACCGCGAGGCGGGCCTCAGCGCCTGCCTCTATCGCCCGCTGCCGGGGATATCCGTGGAGCAGTTGTACCGCCAAGAGCCGGAGAAAATCGCCGAGCTGCTGCCGGCGCTGGCGGACTTCATCCGGCACCTGCACCAGCTGGGGATCTACTTCCGCTCCCTGCACCTGGGCAACATCATCCGGATGCCCGACGGCCAGTTCGGCCTGATCGACATCCTCGACCTGCGCTGTCGGCAGGGTGCGCTCGGCGCCTGGCTGGTGCGGCGCAACCTCGGCCATCTGCGCCGCTACCTGGAGCGGCGCAAACTGACGGACTTTCCCTTCGAGGCGCTGTGCGAACTGTATCGCCACCCGCTGCCTGCCCGGCACACCCCTCCGTCACGCCTGGCCGGCTGAAACGGCGCAGCCGCCGGCCTCGTTTCCGTCCTGCTCGAGTCCTGCGCCCAGCAGGATACCGACCGGGAACCAGAACACCACCCAGTAGGGACTGGGGCGATGGAAGATGGCATAGATGTCCGAAACCATCGCCACCATGGCGAACACCAGCAGCGCCAGTCCCAGCCGCGCCAGAGGCTCCGCCCGGCATTTCCAGCCCTTCCACAGCAGACTCGCAAGCAGCGCGACGAGCAGCAGGATGCCCGGCAAGCCGTATTCGTACCAGAACTGCAGATAGAGACTGTGGGCGTGCTTGACGCTGGGGGTGTAGGGAAGCCAAGAGAATATGAACTCGAAGTCGGCTCCGGCACCCGCCCCCAGCAGCCAGAACGTGGGCAGGCGCTCGCCCCAAGCGGCCCAGATCTGCTCACGATTGCTCAGCCCCACTTGGCGCTCATGCTGGAGCTCCGGCCAGAAGACGAACAGGGCGACCAGCAGCAGCAGGGCGCCCCCCCCAGCAGGGCCTTCGACTTGAAGTTGGGAAACAGCAAGAGCATGGCGATACCACCCGCCGCTGTGGCGAACCAGGCGCCGCGGGAGAAGGTGAGCAGGATGTAGGCGAGCAGCCCCAGCAGACCCAGCGCCAGCAGAGCAGCTTGCCAGGGGCGGAGTCGAAGACTGACCAGCAGCCCGGTCGCCAGGACCGCGAAGACCCCGTAGTACAGACCGGCGACGATCGGGTGGTCCAGGTCCGCGAAGCCCTTCCAGCCCAACTCGCTCAACCGGCCGCCAAAGCGCAGCACATCGTAGTCCAGCGGCTTGTCGAGCACGCCGAACTGGTAGTAGAGCGTCAGCCAGGCGAAGACCGCCGCCACGGCCACGGCGCCGCCCAGGAGACCGGTGAAGAGCCGCGGAAGCCGGACCAGGCTGGCCACGACAAACACGTAGAGGAGGACCAGCAGGACGATCTTCGCCCAGTAGGACAGCCCATTGTCGGCGCCCGGATGCAGCCAGCCACTGAGCAGTACCCAGGCGCACAGCCCGAGCAATAGGCGCCCGGGCACCTGACGCCAAGTCGCCACGGACAAGCGCCGGAACAGCAACAGAAAGAGCGCGGGGACGAACAGCAACAGATAAAGCTGGGTGGCGTAACGGCTGCCGTCGTTGTTGAACAGCAGGCCGGTCAGCTGCACGACCAGACCGGCCCCAGCACATAGGGCCAGGCTGGGGAAAACCGCGACAGCGAGGCCAGGCGTTGAGTAAAAAACACGGCGACTCCCTTCAATGAACAATTGGAAAGCTTTTCTTGTGCAGACAACATCCGCGTCGCACTGAATCGACGCAAACACCAGAGTCGGTCATGGTATCGGCTTACGAAACAGGCGCTTTGCAGAAGCCACAGCACGCCACACCGTCACCACCGCTGTCGTGGCCACCCGGCATTGCCAGCGGCGATGCAACGGACTCGGCGCAAATGACGCCATAGGCCAAAGACCGCCATAGAACACACTCTCTTTCCGTCCACCGGCAATTCGGCCGACTCAACCCGTCCGGTATTTCCTGTGCAGGAATTTTCCGTACCAGACCAGGCCCTGCAGCCAGCGCCGCTGCCTGAACATCAGCCGATACATGAATCTCGAATAAACATAGAACTCGCGGGGCGTGAAACCGTCATCCAGAGCGGTCCCGGCCCATGGCGAGAGCGCCTGGTACTTGAGGAATACCTCTTTCGACTGATGGGGATTCCAGTTGCGCCACGGCTTCATCGGGCCGATGAAATGAACGAACTTGGTCGTTCCGGGCAGGTCCATGCCAACCCTGCCCTTCTTCAGCTTGCTGGTCAGCCCGTACTGGTGGTTCCACATCCGGTCGACGAAGCAGGCACGCCCGTCGAGCACGATATTCAGCGCGTCCTGGTCGGAATATCGCAGATTCAGCGCCGGGTCGGCGATCTTCTCCAGCGCCCGCCCGGACACGTCGGCGGCGATCCAGCGACCGATATCGATATACAGGACCCCGGAGTTGAAATAATCCTTCACGGCCTGCCCCTTGCGGTTCAGCCCGGTTCGCTTGGACTCGGCGCCGGCATCGCGTATCACCGCGGCGATCGCCTCGCCGATATCCATCCGCAGCAGTTCGGCGATATTCCCCAGACAGAGAATATCCGCATCGAGATAGAGCACCCTGTCCGCCACGCCCTGAAGCGTCTCGGGAATCAGGAAGCGAATATAGGCGGCCTTCGAGATATGGGCCTGTCCCTTGCCGGCCCCCGGGTCCTTGACTCCCACCAGCTCATCGACGAAATGCAGGTGCACGGGTCTTGCGAACTGCTGCTCCAACCGCTTGAGACGCTCCCGGCCAGTCGGCGAAAGCTTGGCGGCGAACACATGAAAAACCAGATCCAGCGAGGGATTGTTCTCGATGATCGAGACAATGGTGACCCCCATGGGATGCAGGTATCTCTCGTCCACGCCGAAGGCGACATGGAGAGCGGCCATTTTCTTTGTCGTTTCGCTAGCGGACATGGTTTCCCCCAGATGGCAAGGCACTCGAGCAGGCGAATCGCCCGCCGGCAAGCTACAGCGGACCGTCGCGAAAATCGCGAACCGATCCCGTGCCCAGTCGTCTGTCCATGCAGGGACAGCATTCATGTCCGGAGCATCCCGGCCCCGGAAGAGCCCGCCCGGGGCAATCCCGGGCAGCGCATGGAAAAACAACGTTATTCTTTCAGACAAGATGAACAGCCCTCACGCCTGCATTCTGCGCGCAACTTCCTGCAAGTGCTCAGCACTGGCATCCTGCCAGCGTCCCGGTACACAGTACTCATTCTTCAGATAATGCAGGAAGCTCCTGCGCAAGGCATCGTCGAGAGGCCAGTCGGGGAACTGCCGGGCGAGGCGCAGCAGTTCATCGGCCGAGTCCGCATGCATGGTCACGCCCTCGACGCTGAAGAACGCCTGGCCCAGGGTGACCACCGGCTTGCCCAGCAGGATGCTCTCCAGCCCCACGGTCGAGTTCAGGGTGATGACGAACTGGCTGCCTTCGATCAGCTCCTGGGTGCTGTTGCCGTTGGCGAACAGCAACCGTTCGTGGGTACGAAGGTGCAGCTCGGGATAGGTGTCACGGCTGGACGGGTGCTCCTTGAACACCACGGTCAGGCCCGTTTCGGCGACCAGCCGCTCGCCCAGGGCGAACAGCTGACGCATATCGGCGACCCAGGGCGAGAACAGGCGCACCTGGGAGTCGCGATCCTCCTGGAAGGGAACGAACACGTAGCGCTCGGGCAGCACGATGGGCTGCAGACCCGTGTGACGCGGCTTGCGCGGCACCAGGGTGATTTCGCCCTGCGCCTCGTCGGGCAGGCCAGCCGCATAGCGCCGATAGAAAGCGGCATCGCGCGGCACGGAATTGCGGAAATTGACGCCCTGCGGATCGAGGGTGGTGGTATTGGGCAGCAGGCCGTTCTCGAAGAAGAAGGTACGGCATCCCGCCGGCAGCAGGGCCTGCATGAGCTGGCAGTAGCGGTGGGAGCCGTTCCACATGACCACGGCCGACGGCTGCTCCCTCTCCAGCAGCGCCTGGATGCGCAAGGCCATCCAGAGCAGCTCCAGGCGCAGCAGCAGGCGATAAAGCCCCCCCTGGGACTTGCGCTTGACCCGGCGCTCCTGGCACTTCTCCTCGATCAGGGGCGTCCAGTCGATGCGCCCGGCGATGCGCGGCAGGCCCCAGGGCCGTGGCCAGGGCAGATCGCCCGGCACCACCAGCTTGCCACGCAGGCCGGTCGCCTCCAGAAGGCGCTGGAAGTAGATGCTCTGGTGCTTGGCCAGAGAAAAGAACAGGAAATGGCTCATGGCGAATCCTGCCCGGCCTGACTGCCGGCGCGGGCGAGCAGAAGAAGGAAGGTGAAGGAAGGTTTTTCTATTGCGTTCCCGGCAAGCGGCATTGCTCGACCTCCTCGGGCAGTGGCGCGCCGGCCAGCAGGGCCTCGAGCAGGCGCCGGGTCGTCGCCAGGCCCTCCACGCCATGCACCAGATGATGCTGGATGAAGGCACGGCTCTTCTCGACGTGCCGGGCATAATTCCGCTCGATATCCAGGAGCCGCTGCTGGAGCTCCTCCGCGGTGGTCACCACCGCGCCGAAGAAGCGCTCCTGGCCGAAGATGTCCGGCTCGCTGCCGAGGTTGCAGTAGACGATGGGGCGCCGCGCCAGCGCCGCCTCGATCACCGCGTTGGACATGATGTTGACCGCCACGCTGGAGCGGCCGAGCGCTTCGGCCAGGCTGCAATCGGCCGGCAGGACCTCGATGTTGGCGTAACGCCCGGACGCTTCCCGCCAGAACGGCATCCGGCTGCGCGGATGCGTCTTGACCAGCACCCGGTACTCCGGATGGCCCGCGGCCCAGTCCTGCAGCAGCGCATAGGTGTGCAGGTAGCCGGCCTCCTTCTCCCGGTCGGGACCGACGCCGAGGATCAGCAGGGTGCGCGCGGCGCCGTCAGCCGGCGGCAGATCGTAGGCGCGGTCGATCAGGTGCGAGCCGGACAGCACCACCTGCGTATCGCCGAAGCGCAGACGTCTGGCGCGCAAGGCGTCCAGCGAGCTCTGGCCGAACAGGAAGTAGTAGTCGTAGTCGGTCATGCTCAGCCGCCGCGACCCCTCCAGGGTCGTGGCATGGGCCAGTTGTACCAGCAGGCGTCCGCGACGGGCAAGCGAAAGGCGCAGGAACGGGCTGCACAGGCTGCCGTTCCGGTCGTTGATCAGCACCTGCGGATCGTGCTGGGCGACCAGCCATTCGGCATAGGCGGCATGGCCGAAATAGCGCAGCGGCACCGGCTGCGGCGGCCGTGCCAGCAGGCGTCCGGCGATGACCGCCCGCGGGTCCACCAGGGCGGTCTCCACCAGCCGGTGACCGGCGCCGCGCAGGGCCTCGATCAGGTGCTTCTTGCGCTGCAGCGGGATCATCTTGGGGCCGCTCTGCAGCAGCAGAAAGGCACAGGATTCGCCGCCCGGCGGCTGGGCCTTCGAGAGATAGAGGCGCGCGCGGATGCCGAAGACCAGGTCCAGCAGCGCATCCCGGCAGAAGCGCAGTGCCGCTCCCGGCCAGGCGTGCCGCTCGAGCAACAGCCACCAGCGATAGCGGTCCAGCCGCCGGGCCTTGTGCAGCCAGGCGCCCATGGGCGGCACAGCGACCCGGCTACCCTCAGACGGCGTCATACCAGTCCATTCCGTCCTTGACCACCAGGATGTCCTGCATGATCAGGTAGCGCAGGTCCGAGCCGTAGAACATGTTCAGCGCATCGGTCGGCGAGCAGATCATCGGTTCGCCACGGCGGTTCAGCGAGGTGTTCAGCGACACGCCGTTGCCGGTGAGGTTTTCCAGCTCCTTCATCAGGTCGTACCAGCGCGGGTTGAATTCGCGCCTGAGCACCTGGGCGCGGGAGGTGCCGTCCTCGTGGACGACCTCCGGCACGCGGGTCTTCCACTCCTCGTGGACCTCGAAGGTGAAGGTCATGAACGGCGACGGGTGGTCGACCTTGAGCATCTGCGGGGCGACGGTGTCGAGCATCGACGGGCAGAACGGCCGCCAGCGCTCGCGGAACTTGATCTGCTCGTTGATCCGGTCGGCGACGCCCGGCACGCTCGGGCAACCGATGATCGAGCGCCCGCCCAGCGCCCTCGGGCCGAACTCCATGCGGCCCTGGAACCAGGCCACCGGATGGCCGTCGACCATGATTTTCGCGATGCGCCGCTCGACGTTGTCGATCCGCTTCCAGACCGGCGTCTGCGGGTGCCTGGCGCAGGCGGCGATCACCTCCTCGTTGGAGTAGGCGGGGCCGAGATAGACGTGCTCCATCTTCTCCACCGGCACGCCGCGCTGGACCGACACATAGGCGGCGGCGCCGACCGCGGTGCCGGCATCGCCGGAGGCCGGCTGGACGAACAGCTCCTTGACCTCCGGGCGAGCGATGATCTTCTGGTTCAGCTTGACGTTCAGCGCGCAGCCGCCGGAGAAGGCGATCCGTCCGGTCTCGCGGATGATGTCGCCGAGGTAGTAGTCCATCATCTCCAGCGCCAGCTTCTCGAACAGCGCCTGCATGCTGGCGGCGTAGTGGATGTAGGGCTCGTCGGCGACGTCGCCCTCGCGCTTGGGCCCCAGCCACTCGACCAGCTTGGGCGAGAAGTAGTAGCCCTTGCCCTTGTCCTTGTAGCGGCGGAAGCCGATGACGTTGGCGTAGTCGGTGTTGATGGTCAGCTCGCCGTTCTCGAATTTGGCCAGCCGCGAGAAGTCGTAGCGGGCGGCATCGCCGTAGGGCGCCATGCCCATCACCTTGAACTCGCCATCGAGCATCTCGAAGCCGAGGTACTCGGTGATCGCGCCGTACAGGCCGCCGAGCGAATCGGGGTCGTAGAACTCCTTGATCTTGTGGATCCGGCCGTTCTCGCCCCAGCCGAAGAAAGTGGTGGCGTACTCGCCCTTGCCGTCGATGCCGAGGATCGCGGTCTTCTCGGAGAAGCCCGCGCAGTGGTAGGCGCTGGCGGCGTGGGCCAGGTGGTGCTCGACCGCCTCGATCCGCACCTTCTTCAGATCGAAGCCGAGCTGCTGCAGGCACCACTGGATGCGCGTGCGATAGCGCTTGTAGCGGCGGTTGCCCATCAGGATGGCGTCCAGCGCCCGGTCCGGGGCGTACCAGTAACGCTTGGCGTAGTGCCAGCGGGCCTTGTCGAACAGGCTGATCGGCGCGAAGGGAATGGCCACCGCATCGACGTCGGAGGGCTTGATCCCGGCCTGCTCCAGGCAGAACTTGGCCGACTCGTAGGGCATGCGGTTCTTCGCGTGCTTGTCGCGCACGAAGCGCTCTTCTTCGGCGGCCGCGACCAGCTTGCCGTCGATGTACAGGGCGGCGGAAGGATCGTGACTGAGGGCGCCGGAAAGGCCGAGAATCGTCAGTGCCACAGGGTCTAGCCTCTTTACTCTTCGGTGGTGCGGGCATCCGCTGCCCGCGGTAAGCGTTGGTCGAGCAGCCGATACAGCGCCGAGTCGGCCGGCCAGTTGCGCAGAAAGCGCGCGCGATCCGCGGCGAAGGCGCGCTCGAAGCGGGCGGCGCCGTGATGCTGCTCCAGCGCATCCAGGTCGATCAGCAGCCAGTGGCCGTCCTGCCAGAGCAGGTTGTTGCCCTTCAGATCGCCATGGCTGATGCGCTCGCGTAGCAGGGCGGCGAACAGCCGATCGAGCGCCAGCAGTTCCTCTTCCGGCGGTGTACCGTCCAGATACGGCTGAAAGCGCGCGAGTATATCTTGCCCGCCGCAGTATTCGGTAATCAGGTAGGCACGCCCGCGCAGCCCGCAGAAGCGCCGCTCGAGCACCGCCAGCGGGCGCGGCGTGGGAATGCCGAGAAAGGCCAGGCGGTTGCCCGCGATCCAGCTGCGCCAGCCGCGGCTGGGACGCCAGAAGCGCTTGAGCCAGTGGGCGACCCCCTTGATGTTGTAGCGCTTGACGACCAGGCTCCGGCCGCACAGCTCGACCCGTGCCACGGTGGCGGCCCCGCCGGTCTTGTAGATATGTCCCCGCTCGACGAGCGCATCCGGGGCGGCCAGGAGCGGGCGCAACAAGGCTTCGCTGTCGCGACGCTGCGCACGCAGCCCCATGGGACCGCGCCGCACGCTGAACAGCGTGCAGTCGCGACCGAGCTTGGCGAGGAAGTCGCGCAGCCGCCAGCGGCGCACCTTGGCCACCTCCTTGAGCAGCGCTTCCAGCGGCAGGGCGTGCGCGCCGTTGACCAGCAAGTAGTGCACCAGCAGTTCCTCGATGAACGGTTCGAGTTCGACCGGGAACTGAGCGAAGAAGGCGCCGAGGTTCTCCAGCACCCGTTCGCGCGACAGCGGCTGGCCGGGCGTCTCCGCCTGCACCGCGCCGCCGTCGACCACCTGTAGCCGGCCTTCGTGGCGCAGCAGGTTGTCCAGATGCATGTCGGCCTGCCAGAGCCCTTTGGCGTGCAGGCCGGCGATGGCGGCCAGGGCCTCGCCGAGCACCGCTTGCTGGCCGTCCGAGAGCGGCGGCTCGTGCTCCACGGATTGCCAGGCATCGGCCAGGCTGTGTGCGCCGTCCAGATAGTCGAACAGCAGCCAGCCGCCCTCCCCCTCGACCAGCCCCTCGGCGAGCAGGCGTGGCGTCGCCTGCTGCTGCCCGGCGAGCAGGTGCACGCCCTTCAGCTCGCGCTGGAAGTGCCGCGAGGCCTTGTCGCCGACCAGGAGCTTGGCCAGCACCCGCTGCCCATGCCACTCGCCGCGGCCGACGTAGCGCTGCCCCGGCAGCACGCGCAGCAGGCTGTCCAGGCGCAGGGTGGCCGGTCCGGCGGTATCGGTCAGCTCGACGAGCAGCGGCAGCTGCGGCTGGCGGCCGGCCTTTCTCAACTGGCGCAAATTCATGCGTGCCCCTCCTTCTCCTGCTGTCGCCCGGACAGCCGTTCATGCCCTGCGTGCGACGCGCGGGTAGTGCACAGGTTCATTCGCGCCCCTCGAAGTACTTGAGGATCTGCCGGATGCGCAGCTTGTCGCTGGCGTTGAGCCGGCGCCGCCGGCGGTACTGCAGGTAGAAGCGCAGGCGCTGGGTGCGCGACAGCTTGTACTTGGCCACCTTGTCCAGGCAGGCGAGGTCCTTGATGATCCGCCAGCGCAGCCAGTGCCCCCACCAGAAGCCGCCCAGCGGGCAGTCGATCAGGAACAGCCGGCCATCGTCGTCGACCAGCAGGTTGCGCCACTTCAGGTCGTTGTGCACGAAATGGTGGTCGTGCATGACCCGGGTCGCCTGGGCCAGCTGGCGGCTGACGCGATCCACCCAGCGCGGGTCGGCCAGGCGTGGGTCGTTGTCCTTGGCCAGCCGGGCCAGGTCCCGGGTGCCGGTCAGCTCGCGGGTGATCAGGGCGCCGCGCAGAAAAGCCCCGTCGCGGCGCTCCAGGCCCCAGGCCGCCAGGGAAGCGGTCGGAATGCCCCATTTGACGAAACGCTTGAGATTCTGCCATTCGGCCTTGACCCGCGGCCGCCCCAGGTAGCGGCGCAGGCCCTTGCCCGCCGAGCGGTAGCGCTTGACGTAGTAGCGCACGCCAGCGAGCTCGATGCGGATCACGTCGGACAGCGGGTCCTTGGAAACCCGCTCGCCCTCCAGGGCGAACACCGCGTCCAGGCTGGCGAAGGCCTGCGCCGCCGCAGGCTCCAGACCGGCGGCCAACTGCCAGGCGCTCATAGCGGATTGCCCTCCGCCGCCTTGCGTTGGAAGCGCGCCAGCAGGCGTCCGGCCTGCGCCTCCAGACGGGCGACCAGGCGGGCCTCCTCGCGCAGCGTCTGGCGCAGCGGCTGGCGGAAATAGCCGCGCAGGAAACGCAGCTTGTCGCGACGGGTCAGGCCGATGTCCAGCGCCGAGAAATACAGCGCGGCCAGGTCCTTGTCGCGCCAGCGCCGCGGCGTGCGCGCCCGGGTCTGCGCGCGGTGCAGGTCGATCAGCGACAGGCGCAGGCTGTCGGGCTCGATCGGCCGGTCGGTGTGCAGCAGGAAGTGGCAGATGTAGCAGTCGCGGTGGTTCACCCCGGCAGCGTGCATGCCGGCGGTCAGCCGCGCCACCTCGGCGATCAGCGCGCGCTTCAGGCGCGGCGCCGGCGGCCGGGTCGGCCAGTCGAGGCAGAAATCCTCGAGGCTGACGGTCGGTGCCAGCTCTTCGGTGATCAGGAAGGAGTGCTGGCGCGCCGGGTTATCGCCGCGCTCGCCGAAGGCCACCGGCGTCATGGTCGGCACTCCGGCCTCGGCCAGGCGCCTGAGCGCCCGCCACTCCTGGGCGGCGCCGAGCACCGGCGCCCTGGCGGTCAGCAGGTTCTTGAGGATCTCGGCCCAGCCGATGCCGCGATGGATCTTGACGAAGTAGCCGCGTCCGGCCACCTCGACGCGCAAGGTGCGGCGAGCCTCCAGCTCGCGATAGACCCGGCCCTGCAGGCGCTCGACCTCGGCGAAGGCATCGCGCCCGGCCCAGAGGGACTTGAAGGGTTCGGAGAGGATCAGTTGCATCGGCATACATCCCTGTAGGAGCCAGCAGCGTGCTGGCGATCTGCAGTGAACCACGATACCGCCGACAGGGGGAGCGCTGCACCCGGCAAAGACCTCACGCGCCCTGCTCCGCCAGGATCAGGTCGGCGGCCCGTTGCGGCATGGAATAGAGGTCGGCGGTTTCGGCGTAGGCCAGGCCGTTGCGCCGGCAGAGGGCGCGGCGTGCGTCGTCCTCGAGCAGTCCGGCGAGCGTCCGGTTCAGGCGCTCCTGATCGAACGGGCTGGGCAGCACCTGCCCGCAGCCGGCTTCGGCGATGTAGTGAGCATAGCCACAGACGTCGGTGACCAGCACCGGCAGCCCGGCGACCAGCGCCTCGAGCAGCACGGTGCCGGTGTTCTCGTTGTAGGCCGGGTGGATCAGCAGGTCGGCGCCGAGCAGAAAGCGCGGAATGTCGCTGCGCCCCTTGAGGATCTCGACCCTCTCCGACAGGCCGAGCGCCTTGACCTGCAGCTGGAAGGGCCGCGGATCGTCCTGGCCGATGGCGATCAGCCGGGTACGCCGCTTCAGCGCGGCGGGCAGCGCGGCGAGCGCCTTGAGGCTGCGGTCCAGGCCCTTGGTCTTGAAGCCGGAGCCGATCTGCACCAGCAGCAGGTCGTCGTCGCCCAGGCCGAATTCGCGGCGGAAGTCGGCGCGGATCGCGCCGGCGTCGACCGGCGCGCGGCGGTCGACGGAAATCCCCGGCGGCAGCAGATGGAAGCGCTCCGCCGGCGTGCCGTAATGCTTGACGAACAGCGGCTGCTGCACCTCGGAGATCATCAGGATCTGCGTCTTCGCCTGCGGCGCGAACACCGCGCGCTCGTAGTCGGCGAAATGCCGGTAGCGGCCCCACAGGCGGTAGAGCGGGTTGCGCAGGGTCTGCGCCTTGTCCTCGTAGCAGGGGTCGGCAGCATAGTAGACGTCCAGCCCGGGCATCTTGTTGAAGCCGATCACCCGCTCCACCGGGCGGCGCGCCAAGTCGGCCTGCACCCAGGCGGTGAAACGCTCGTTGCGGGTATGGTTGAACAGCGCCCTGACCGGCGCGATCAGCACCTCGAACCCCGGCGGAATCTCGCCCTCCCAGAACATGCTGTAGACCCGGATGGCGTGCCCGCGCTGCTGGCACTCCAGGGCGATGCGCAGGAAATCGCGCTGCAACCCGCCGAAGGGAAAGTACTTGTAGAGGATGAAGGCCAGCTGCATCAGGAGGTCCTGTCGGCAAAAGCGTGGGTCGGCGCCGGACACGCCGGGACACCGCAAAGAACCGGCCCGCTCAGCATCGGCCCGCCGCCTCGTCCAGCAGCGCGCGCAGTTCGCCGGCCACCCGCGGCGGGGCGAGGCGGCTGAAGCACACCGGCTGCTCGCGGCTCAGGTCCAGCCGCTGGCGGTCTTCCTCGGTCGGCCGATAGCTGCAGGCCTTCTGCAGGCAGGGCACGCAAGCCGGGTAGTCGCTGGTCAGGTGACGCTGATGGCGGCCGTAGGCGCCGGTCAGGCGCGGATCGGTCGGGCCGTAGAGGGAGACGGTCGGCACATCCAGCGCCGCCGCCAGGTGGCCGAGGCCGGTGTCGACCGCCACGCAGGCGCCGGCCCCGGCGAGAATGCCGGCGATACCGGCAAGGTTGGTTCGGGGCAGCACCTCGACCGCCGCCAGTCCCTCGGCGATGCGCTCGGCGCGGGCCTGCTCCAGTGCATTGCCCCAGGGCAGGCGCACCGCCCAGCCCTCGCCGGCCATGCGTTCGGCCAGCTCGCGCCAGTAGCTTTCCGGCCAGTGCTTGCTGTCCCAGGTGGTGCCGTGCAGGAACAGCAGATAGGGCGCGGTCGCCGGCGTGGCCAGCCGGCTGCGCTCCAGGCCGTAGTCGCCGACCGTCGCCGGCACAGCGTAGCCCAACGCCTGGGCGAACAGCTGACGCACCCGCTCCACCGCATGCTGGCCCCAAGGCACGGGGTAGCGGCGTCCATAGAAGAGACTGGCCAGCGGCTCGCGCGCCGAGCGACGGTCCAGCCCGGCCACCGGCGCGCCGCCGAAGCGGGTCAGCCAGGCGCTTTTCAGCAAGCCCTGGGCATCGATCACCAGATCGTAGTCGTCTCCCAGGCTCTGCCGGAAGCGCCGCCACTCGGCGCGGGTCGTCGCCTGCCAGAGGCTGCGGCGCCAGCGACGGATCGCCACCGGGATCACCCGCTCCACCGCCGGGTGCCAGGCGGGAATCTCGGCGAAGCCCTCCTCCACCACCCAATCGAAGCGGATGCCGGGCAGCGCCCGCGCCGCGTCGGTCAGCGCCGGCAGGGTATGGATGACGTCGCCCAGCGAGGAGGTCTTGATCAGCAGTACGCGCACTCAGTGCTCCTGCGGCAGCGGGTCGGGCAGAGGATCGCCGGCGAGGCGCTGCAGGGCGTCCAGCACCCCTTGCGGTGCCAGCTCGCGCAGGCAGTCGTAGTGGCCGAAGCGGCAGGTGCGCTCGAAGCAGGGACTGCAGTCCAGGCCCAGGCGGACGATCTCCACCTGCTCGGCCAGCGGCGGGGTGAACTGCGGCGAGGTGGAGCCGTACACCGCCACCAGCGGGCGGCCCAGTGCGGCGGCCACGTGCATCAGCCCCGAGTCGTTGGACACCACCGCGTCGGCGCAGGACAGCAGGTCGAGCGCCTCGGCCAGGCTGGTTTCCCCGGCCAGATTGGCCGTCGCCTCGCGCAGCTCGGGCGCCAGGGCGGCGCGGATCGACTCGCCGACCGAATGGTCGTTCTTCGAGCCGAACAGCCAGACCTGCCAGCCGGCGCGCAGCTTGGCCTCGGCCACGGCGGCGTAGTGCTCGGCCGGCCAGCGCTTGGCCTCGCCGAACTCGGCGCCGGGACAGAGCGCCAGCAGCGGCCGGCCGAGCCTCAGGCCGAACTTCTGCAGCGCCGCCGCGCGGCTCTGCGGCTCGATGCGCAGGGCCGGCCGTGGATAGGGTTGCGGCAGTTCGGCACCGGGCTCGAAGGCGAGCGCCATAAAGCGCTCGATCATCAGCGGGTAGCGCGCCTTGTCCAGCCGGCGGATGTCGTTGAGCAGGACGTAACGCATCTCGCCGCGCCAGCCGGTGCGCCTGGGGATGCCGGCGAAGAACGGCACCAGCGCCGACTTCAGCGAGTTGGGCAGAAGGATCGCCTGGTCGTACTGTCCGGCCAGCGACTTGCCGATTCGGCGGCGGCCGGCCAGGTCGAGCACGCCGTGACCGAACGGAAAGCTCAGCGCGCGACGCACCTCGGGCATGCGTTCGAGGATCGGCCGGCTCCAGTCGGGCGCCAGCACGTCGATTTCGCAGTCGGGATGGCGCTGCTTCAGGCAGACGAACAAGGTCTGCGCCATCACCATGTCGCCGACCCAGCTGGGACCGATGATCAGGATATTCATAGGAATTCGGACGGATCGTAGGTTGGGTCAAGCGCCGCGGAACGAGCGCGGCGCCAGCGCGCGAGTCCCTTGTTGGGCTTCGGGCTATGCCCTCGGCCCAACCTACGCGGCACGCGGCTTACTTGACCAGGGTGCGCCACTCGGAATGGGCGGCGGTCTTGCCGGTGACCAGATCGAAGTAGGCGCGCTGCAGCTTCTCGGTGACCGGGCCGCGGCGGCCGATGCCGATCTGCCGGCCGTCCACTTCGCGGATCGGCGTGACTTCGGCGGCGGTGCCGGTGAAGAAGGCCTCGTCGGCGATGTACACCTCGTCGCGGGTGATGCGCTTCTCGACGATCTCGATGCCCATCTCGCGGGCCAGGGTCAGCACGGTGTTGCGGGTGATGCCGTTCAGGCAGGCGGTGACTTCCGGGGTGTAGATCACGCCGTCCTTGACGATGAAGATGTTCTCCCCCGAGCCCTCGGCCACATAACCTTCCGGATCGAGCAGCAGGGCCTCGTCGGCGCCGCCGGAGATCGCCTCCTGCAAGGCCAGCATGGAGTTGACGTAGGCGCCGCTGGACTTGGCGCGGGTCATGGTGATGTTCACATGATGACGGGTGAAGGAGCTGGTGCGGATCTTGATGCCCTGCTCCAGCGCGTCCTCGCCCATGTAGGCGCCCCAGTGCCAGGCGGCGACGATGACGCGGACCTTCAGGCCGCTGGCGCGCAGGCCCATGCCTTCCGAGCCGTAGAAGGCCAGCGGGCGGATGTAGGCGCTGTCCAGCTTGTTCTCGCGCACCGCGGCGCGGGTCGCCTCGTTGATCTCGTCCTTGGTGAAGGGGATCTTCATGCCCATGATGTGCGCCGAGTCGAACAGGCGGTCGGTGTGCGCCTGCAGACGGAAAATCGCCGTGCCCTGCGGAGTGTTGTAGGCACGCACGCCCTCGAACACGCCCATCCCGTAGTGCAGGCTGTGGGTCAGCACATGGGTGGTCGCATCGCGCCACTGCACCAGTTCGCCGTCGTACCAGATCACACCATCACGGTCGGCCATCGACATAATTAGCCTGCTCCTCAAGAGAATTCGCTACGTAATACACATCCAGACCGGGCGGCGCCTCGCGCCACCCCTATATTCGGCAGGCCCCCCGCAGGCGCCCCGCTCAGATCAGCTCAATCCCAGCTCCCGCCAGATCCGCATCACCGCTCGACGTTCGTCCTGGAACTGATCGCCGCCCACCACGCCCGGCTGCTTCTGCAGGGCCAGTCGGTGGGCCGCGGCGCGATAGGCCTTGTAGGCCTCCTGCAGCAGGCGAACTTCGTCGCACGGCAACAGGCCGGCCTGCGCGAGGCCGTCCAGAATCCGGATGTTGTCGGTGTAGCGCAACAGCTCGGGATGCTGGTGCGACCAGGCGAGGGCCGCATATTGCACCATAAATTCGATATCGACGATACCGCCGGCATCCTGCTTGAGATTGAAGGGGACCGTCGCCGCGAAGGCGTTTTCCGCCGTGCCGGCGGCCGTGCTCGCGGTGCCGAGGTTGGCGCGCATCTTCGCGCGCATCTCGCCGACCTCGCGGCGCAGGCCGTCCAGCTCGCGCGGGCAGGCCAGCACCCGGGCGCGCACCTGGTCGAAGGCGGCGGCCAGCCGCGGGCTGCCGACCAGCACCCGGGCACGCACCAGCGCCTGATGCTCCCAGGTCCAGGCCTCGTGCTCCTGATAGCGCAGGAAGGCGCCGAGCGAGCTGACCAGAAGCCCGGCATTGCCGCTCGGGCGCAGGCGCATGTCCACCTCGTAGAGCTGCCCGGAAGGGGTCTGCGCGGTGAGCAGGTGAACGATGCGCTGGCCCAGGCGGGTGAAGAACTGCGCGCCGTCGATCGGCTTGGCGCCGTCGGTCTCGGCCTGCGGGTCGCCGTCGTGGATGAACACCAGGTCCAAGTCCGAACCGTGGCCCAGCTCGATACCGCCGACCTTGCCGTAGCCGACGATGATGAAGTCCAGGTCGCAGGGACTGCCGTCGCCACGCCTGGGGTTGCCATGGCGGGCGACCATCTGCCGCCAGGCGAGCGTGAGCACCTGGTCGAGGATCGCCTCGGCCAGCCAGGTCAGGTAGTCGCTGACCTTCATCAACGGCAGGGTGCCGGCGATTTCCGAGGCGGCGACGCGCAGCCGGTGGGCCAGCTTGAAGTGGCGCAGCGCCTCCATCTGCTGCTCCAGGTCGTCCTCGGGGATGCGCAAGAGCAGCGCGTTCAGCTCGGCCGCCAGCTCCGCCTCCTGCGGCGGGCTGTACAGGCGCTCCTCGTTGAGCAGCTGATCGAGCAGCAGCGGGAAGCGGGTGATCTGCTCGGCGACCCACGGGCTGGCGGCGCAGAGGGCGAGCAGGCGCTGCAGGGCGCCGGGGTTTTCGGTGAGCAGCACCAGATAGGCGGAGCGCCGCGCCACCGCCTCGACCAGCGGCAGCACCCGCTCCAGCACCAGATCGGGGTCGTCCTGCTCCACCGCCAGGGCCAGCAGCTGCGGGATGAAGGCATCGAGCCGCTCGCGACCGAGGCGCTGCATGCTGCGCACCTGGCTGCCGCCGCGCAGCGCCGCGAGACGCTGGCAGACCTGTTGCGGATCGGCGAAGCCGGCCTCGGCCAGCTGCCGGCAGGCCGACGCCTCGTCCCCGGCGCTCTCCCACAACGGCAGCCATTGGGTGTCGACCGGCCGCTCCTCGGGCGCCTCGTCCTCGCCGGGCGCGGCGATCACCTGGCGGAAGTGCCAGTCGACCCGCTCGCGCCAGTGCGCCAGCCGGACGAGGAACGCCTCCCAGCCGGCACAGCCGAGCATGCAGGCGACCCGCGCCCGGTCGAGCTCGTTGTCGGGCAGCATCTGGGTCTGGCGATCGGCGATGGCCTGCAGGGCGTGCTCGGTGTAGCGCAGGAACTCGTAGCCCTCGCGCAGCTCGGCCACCACCGCCGGCGGCAGATAACCCTGCCCCTCGAGGGTCGCCAGCACCCTCAGCAGCGGCCGCTGCTGCAGGCTGCGGTCACGGCCGCCATGGATCAGCTGGAACACCTGGGCGACGAACTCCACCTCGCGGATGCCGCCGGCGCCCAGCTTGACGTTGTCCGCCATGCCCTTGCGGCGCACCTCCTGGCGGATCAGCTGCTTCATGTCGCGCAGCGCCTCGATCGCGGAGAAGTCCAGGTAACGCCGGTAGACGAACGGCTGCAGCATCTCCAGCAACTGGCGCCCGGCTTCGCGATCGCCGCCGACCACCCGCGCCTTGATCATCGCGTAGCGCTCCCAGTCGCGCCCCTGGTCCTGGTAGTACTGCTCCATGGCGTTGAAGCTGTAGACCAGCGGTCCGCTGGAGCCGTAGGGACGCAGGCGCATGTCGACGCGGAAGGCCTGGCCGTCCACGGTGATGGCATCCAGCGCCTTGATCAGCTTCTGGCCGAGACGGACGAAGAACTCCTGGTTGTCCAGATTGCGCCGCTCACCGTCGGTCTCGCCGCCCTCCGGGTAGGCGAAGATCAGGTCGATGTCCGAGGACAGGTTCAGCTCGCCGGCGCCCAGTTTGCCCATGCCGAGCACCACCAGTTGCTGCGGCAGCCCGGAGCGGCGCCCGCGCGGCGTGCCGAACTGCGTGCAGAGCCGCTCGTGCAGCCACTGACAGGCCAAGTCGATGCAGACGTCGGCGAGTTCGGAAAGATCGCGGCAGGTCTCGACCAGGTCCGCCTGGCGGGTGATGTCGCGCCAGACGATGCGCAGCTGCTGACGATGACGAAAGCGCCGCAGCCGCCGGCCCAGCTCCTCCTCGTCACCGCAGTCGGCGAGCAGCGCGGCGAGCTGTCCGCGCAGCTCGTCCGACGCCAGGGAGCGCTCCAGGGCACCGCTGTCGGCCAGTTGCAGGAGCATCGCCGGATCGCGCAAGGCCTGGGTGGCGACGAACTCGCTAGTCGCGCAGACCCGCACGAAGGCAGCGCGACATGCCGGCGACCAGCCGACAAGAGCGGTCGCCGAATCAGCGCCGAGCGCGGCGACGGCCTGTTCGAACGCTGCCAGGGCGCGCTCGCCCAGAGATTCCAGCGAGGGGGGAAGGGCGACCAGCGTAGGTAGGCTCATGCTTGTTTCCTGTGTTGGCCGGGCCGCTCCGCACGCGGCTCGAATCCCGGCCCATGAAGTGATTTTACAAAATTGCTCGGGAGGGGGCTGAAAGCGCCATCGTTTTGTAGTAAAACTACAAGACAGTCGGATCACCCGCCGACCTGCTAACAACAAACCCGCCGCCGCCCATAAGGCCGGCTGCGCATCCAGGCTCCCGACTCAAGGAAGCCTTCCGCTATGGAGCAAGACATGCAAGACATGCAAGACCTTGACCCCATCGAGACCCAGGAGTGGCTGGACTCGCTCGAATCCGTCCTCGACCACGAAGGTGAAGAGCGCGCCCACTATCTGCTGACCCGGATGGGCGAGCTGGCCACCCGCACGGGCACTCAGCTGCCCTACGCGATCACCACGCCCTATCGCAACACCATCCCGGTGACCCACGAAGCGCACATGCCCGGCGACCTGTTCATGGAACGCCGCATCCGCTCCCTGGTGCGTTGGAATGCGCTGGCCACGGTCATGCGGGCGAACAAGAAGGACCCGGACCTGGGTGGCCACATCTCCACCTTCGCGTCCAGCGCCACCCTCTACGATATCGGTTTCAACTATTTCTTTCAGGCGCCCACTGCCGAACATGGCGGCGATCTGATCTATTTCCAGGGCCACGCCTCTCCCGGCGTCTACGCCCGCGCCTTCCTTGAAGGCCGCCTCAGCGAGGCACAGCTGGAAAACTACCGGCAGGAAGTCGACGGCAACGGCCTGTCCTCCTACCCGCACCCGCACCTGATGCCGGACTTCTGGCAGTTCCCCACCGTCTCCATGGGCCTGGGCCCGATCCAGGCGATCTACCAGGCGCGCTTCATGAAGTACCTGGAAGACCGCGGCTTCATCACCCCCGGCAAGCAGAAAGTCTGGTGCTTCATGGGCGACGGCGAGTGCGACGAGCCGGAATCACTCGGTGCCATCGCCCTGGCCGGCCGCGAGAAGCTGGACAACCTGATCTTCGTCATCAACTGCAACCTGCAGCGCCTCGACGGCCCGGTGCGCGGCAACGGCAAGATCATCCAGGAACTCGAAGGCGTGTTCCGCGGCGCCCAGTGGAACGTCAACAAGGTGGTCTGGGGCCGCTTCTGGGACCCGCTGTTCGCCAAGGACCATGCCGGCCTGCTGCAGCAGCGCATGGACGAGGTGGTCGACGGCGACTACCAGAACTACAAGGCCAAAGACGGCGCCTTCGTGCGCAAGCATTTCTTCGGCGCGCGCCCCGAGCTGCTGGAGATGGTCAAAGAGATGTCCGACGAGGACATCTGGAAGCTCAACCGTGGCGGCCACGACCCCTACAAGGTCTATGCCGCCTATCACCAGGCGGTCAACCACAAGGGCCAGCCGAGCGTGATCCTCGCCAAGACCATCAAGGGCTACGGCACCGGTGCCGGCGAGGCGAAGAACATCGCCCACAACGTGAAGAAGGTCGATGTCGAGAGCCTCAAACTGTTCCGCGACAAGTTCGACATCCCGCTGAAGGACGAGGAGCTGGAAAGCCTGCCGTTCTACCGGCCGGACGAGAACAGCCCGGAAATGAAGTACCTGCGCAGCCGCCGCGAGGCCCTGGGCGGCTTCGTGCCGCAGCGCCGCAGCAAGAGCATCAGCATTCCGACCCCGCCGCTGGACACCCTCAAGGCGATCCTCGACGGCACCGGCGACCGCGAAATCTCCACTACCATGGCCTTCGTGCGGATCCTCGCGCAGCTGGTCAAGGACAAGGAGCTGGGCTCGCGTATCGTGCCGATCATCCCCGACGAGGCGCGCACCTTCGGCATGGAAGGCATGTTCCGCCAGCTCGGCATCTACTCCTCGGTCGGCCAGCTCTACGAGCCGGTGGACAAGGACCAGGTGATGTTCTACCGCGAGGACAAGAAGGGCCAGATCCTCGAGGAAGGCATCAACGAGGCCGGCGCCATGTCCAGCTGGATCGCCGCGGCGACCTCGTACAGCAACCACAACCAGCCGATGCTGCCGTTCTACGTCTACTACTCGATGTTCGGCTTCCAGCGCATCGGCGACCTGGCCTGGGCGGCCGGCGACAGCCAGGCGCGCGGCTTCCTGATCGGCGGCACCGCCGGACGCACCACGCTGAACGGCGAAGGCCTGCAGCACGAGGACGGTCACAGCCACATCATGGCCTCGACCATCCCCAACTGCCGCACCTACGATCCGACCTATGCCTACGAGATGGCGGTGATCATCCGCGAAGGCATCCGTCAGATGACCGAAGAGCAGCAGAACGTCTTCTTCTACCTCACCGCGATGAACGAAGCCTACGCCCAGCCGGCCATGCCGGAAGGCGTCGAGCAGGGCATCATCCGGGCATGTACCTGCTTGAGGAAGACAAGCGCGACGCCGCGCATCACGTCCAGCTGCTCGGCTGCGGCACCATCCTGCGCGAAGTGCGCGAAGCGGCGAAGATCCTCCGCGAGGACTACAACATCGCCGCCGACGTGTGGAGCGTGACCAGCTTCAACGAGCTGCGCCGCGACGGCCTGGCCGTGGAGCGCCGCAACCGCCTGCATCCGGAGCAGAAGCCCGAGCTGAGCTACGTCGAGCAGTGCCTGAACGGCCGCAAGGGGCCGGTGGTGGCTTCCACCGACTACATGAAGCTGTTCGCCGACCAGATCCGCCAGTGGGTTCCGAGCAAGGAATACAAGGTGCTCGGCACCGACGGCTTCGGCCGCAGCGACAGCCGCAAGAAGCTGCGTCACTTCTTCGAGGTGGACCGCTACTGGGTGGTGCTGGCCACGCTGGAAGCGCTGGCCGATCGCGGCGACATCGAACCCAAGGTGGTCGCCGAGGCCATCGCCAAGTTCGGTATCGATCCCGACAAGCGCAACCCCCTGGACTGCTGAGGAGAGCCATCGTGAGCGAAATCATCCGCGTACCCGATATCGGCGGCGATGGGGAAGTCATCGAGCTGCTGGTCAAGGCCGGCGACCTCATCGAGGTCGAGCAGGGTCTGGTGGTGCTGGAGTCCGCCAAGGCCAGCATGGAAGTCCCCAGCCCCAGGGCCGGGAAGGTCAAGAACGTGACCGTCAAGCTGGGCGACAAGCTCAAGGAAGGCGACGCGATCATCGAGCTGGAAGCCGCCGCCGGTGCCGAGGCGCCGGCCGCTGCGGCCGCGGTGCCTACCGCGCCGACCCAGGCCGTCGATGAAGCCGAGGCACCCTCCGCCGGCGCTGCCGCCGAACCCGCTCCCGCCGCTCCGGCCGCCGCCGTGAGCCAGGAAATCCGGGTTCCCGACATCGGCTCGGCCGGCAAGGCGAAGATCATCGAAGTGCTGGTCAAGGCCGGCGACGAAGTCCAGGCCGAGCAGTCGCTGATCGTGCTGGAGTCCGACAAGGCCAGCATGGAGATTCCCTCCCCGGCCGCCGGCCTGGTCGAGAGCGTCGCCATCGCCCTGAACGACGAAGTCGGCACCGGCGATCTGATCCTCACCCTGCGTACCGCCGGCGCTGCCGCGGCGCCGGCCGCCAAGGCGCCGGCTCCCGCAGCCCCCGCACCGGCAGCGGCACCGGTCCAGCAGGCTCCGGCCGCTCCGGCAGCGGCCCCGGCCGCAGCGCCGGCACCGGTCGGCGCACCGACTCGCAACGGCGCCAAGGTGCATGCCGGTCCGGCCGTGCGCCAACTGGCCCGCGAGTTCGGCGTCGACCTGGCGGCGGTGAACGCCAGCGGTCCGCGCGGGCGCGTCCTCAAGGAGGACGTGCAGGTCTACGTCAAGGCCATGATGCTGAAAGCCAAGGAAGCGCCGGCCGCCGGCACGACCGGTGGTGCCGGCATCCCGCCGATTCCGGCGGTCGACTTCGCCAAGTACGGCGAGATCGAAGAGGTGCCGATGACCCGCCTGATGCAGGTCGGCGCCGCCAACCTGCACCGCAGCTGGCTGAACGTACCGCACGTGACCCAGTTCGACTCGGCCGACATCACCGAGCTGGAAGCCTTCCGTGTCGCGCAGAAGGCCGTCGCCGAGAAGGCCGGGGTCAAGCTGACCGTGCTGCCGCTGCTGCTCAAGGCCTGCGCCTACCTGCTCAAGGAGCTGCCGGACTTCAACAGCTCCCTGGCCCCCGGCGGCCAGGCAGTGATCCGCAAGAAGTACGTGCACATCGGCTTCGCCGTGGACACGCCGGACGGCCTCTTGGTGCCGGTGATCCGCAACGTCGACCAGAAGAGTCTGCTGCAGCTGGCCGCCGAGGCCGCCGAGCTGGCGGAGAAGGCGCGCACCAAGAAGCTCGGCGCCGACGCCATGCAGGGTGCCTGCTTCACCATCTCCAGCCTCGGCCACATCGGCGGCACCGGCTTCACGCCGATCGTCAACGCGCCGGAAGTGGCGATCCTCGGGGTCTCCAAGGCCACGATGCAGCCGGTGTGGGACGGCAAGGCCTTCCAGCCGCGCCTGATGCTGCCGCTGTCGCTGTCCTACGACCACCGGGTGATCAACGGCGCCGCCGCGGCGCGCTTCACCAAGCGCCTCAGCGACGTGCTGGCGGATATCCGCTCGCTGCTGCTGTGAGCTTCCCTTAAAGAGCGAGCCCGCTACGCTCTTTAATCTTCGGCCCCGCCCTCGTGGCGGGGCTTTTTTATTTCCGCGCTAGTGTGGTGAATCACAACTACTCAGGATAAGTCTTGTCTACCGCGGAGCTGACAGAGTTCTTTCGGAAGACATGCGATGAAAACAGGCCGCCCAGCCGTTCGGATCGAACTGACCGAACAAGAGCATGCCGAACTCACCCGCCGCCGAGCCAGGCACAAGGGGCCTGCCGATATGCAGCTGCGCGCCGAGATCATTCTGTCCTGCGCTCGAGGCGAGTCCGGCTCTTCCATTGCTCGACGGCTTGGCATTACGGCGCAAACCGTTTCGAGGTGGCGCCTTCGCTTCGCCCGTTTGGGCCTGCAAGGCCTCAATGACGAGCCGCGCTCAGGCCGCCCACGCAGCATCAGTGATGAAAAGGTCCAGGAAGTGGTCGACCGGGTGCGGCAGACCAGGCCCGACGATGCCAGTCATTGGAGCTCGCGCCGGATGAGCAAGGCCACCCATATTTCACCGGCGAGCGTACAGCGTATCTGGCGAGCCTTCGGGCTCAAGCCCCACCTGGAGCACACCTTCAAGCTGTCCACCGATCCTGCCTTTGTCGACAAGGTGCAGGATATCGTCGGGCTCTATCTAAATCCCCCTGATAAAGCGCTGGTACTGTGTGTCGATGAGAAAAGCCAGATCCAGGCGCTCAATCGAACACAGCCGGGGCTGCCGTTGGAGCCTGGGTATCCGGCGACCCGTACCCATGATTATCAGCGCCATGGCACGACGTCCTTGTTTGCCGCCCTGGATGTGGCCACCGGCGAGGTGATCGGACGTCTCAAGCGCCGTCACCGCAGCGCAGAATTCCTGGAGTTTCTCAGGGCCATCGAGGAAACGGTCAAGAGCGACAAGGCCATCCACCTGATCATGGATAACTATGCCGTGCACAAGACCGACAAGGTGCGTGCCTGGCTTGTCGCGCACCCGCGTTATCACGTGCATTTCACCCCGACGTCTGCGTCATGGCTGAATCGGGTGGAGCGCTTTTTCTCGATGCTCACCCAGAAGTGGATAAAGCGCCAGGCCCATACCAGCGTGAAGGATCTCGAGCAGTCCATCGAGTATTACCTGGCGACCTACAACCAGAATCCAAGGCCTTTCCGCTGGAGTAAGGGAGCAGGTGAAATCCTGGCCTCTGTCGGCAGGGCTGCTCGAGCCTTGCAAAGAAATAATAATGAAGCGAACTTGTGATTCACCACACTAGGATAGTCGGCGATGCCTCGTCGACCCCCAAGGAGAACTCCCATGGTGCTGCGCTCGCAGATTCTCGCCCACAAGCTGGCCCTGCCCGATCCCGCCCAGGCGCTGCCCGGACGCACCGAAGCCATGCCGGTGCCGGCGGCCCACTACGTCAACGGCCACCCCCTGAAGCCGCCCTTCCCGGCCGGACTGCAGCAGGCGCTGTTCGGCCTCGGCTGCTTCTGGGGCGCCGAGCGGCGCTTCTGGCAGCAGCCGGGGGTGTGGAGCACGGCGGTCGGCTATGCCGGCGGCCTCACGCCGAACCCGACCTACGAGGAGGTCTGCTCCGGCCTGACCGGGCACACCGAGGTGGTACTGGTGGTGTTCGATCCGCAGGAGACCGACTACCAGACGCTGCTGAAGACCTTCTGGGAAATCCACAACCCGACCCAGGGCATGCGCCAGGGCAACGACATCGGCACCCAGTACCGCTCGGCGATCTACTGCTTCGACGCTGCCCAGCGCGCCGCTGCCGAGGCCAGCCGGGAGCGCTTCCAGGCGGAACTGGCGAAGGCCGGCTACGGCCCGGTCACCACGGAGATCGCCGACGCCCCGCCCTTTTACTACGCCGAGGAGTATCACCAGCAGTACCTGGCGAAGAACCCCGGCGGCTACTGCGGGCTGGGCGGCACCGGCGTCTGCCTGCCGCCGGCCTGAGGCCGACGGCGGGTCGCTCCCTACGGCTTGCGGCCCTTGCGCCCGGTCGCCTGGGCGCCGGGCTTGGTGGCCGGTTTGGCGGCGAACGGCTGCTCCTCGATCAGCCAGTCCAGCCGCCAGTCGCCCTGGCTCTGCGCCAGGCGCTCGGCCAGCCAAGGCAAGAGCTGGCGCAGCTCTTCCTCCAGTCCCCACGGCGGGTTGGCGATCGCCAGGCCCGAGCCGTTCAGACGCTGCGCCTCATCGGCCGGATGCACGTAGAGCTCGGCGCGCAGCAACGTGGGCGCGCCGCTCTTCTGCAGGTCCTGATAGAAGCGTTTGAGCTGGCGCAGGTCCTTGATCGGATACCAGATCGCCACCACCGTCTGACGCATGCGCCCGATCGCCTCCTGCAGCGCCTGGGCACAGCGCTCCAGTTCGTCGGTCTGCTCGAAGGGCGGATCGATCAACAGCAGGGCGCGCTTCTCCGCCACCGGCAGCAGGGCGCGCGGAAGGTGCCAGCCCTCGCCCCGATGCACCGCGACGCGCCGGTCGCCGGCCATGTTCTCCTTGAGCAGACGGCCGTCCTCGGGGTGCTTCTCGTTGAGCTGCAGGCGGTCCTGCGGGCGGGTCAGGCGGCGCGCCAGCTCGGGCGAGCCGGGATAGTGGCGCAGCACGCCGTCGGCGTTCATCTCGCGGACTACGTTCAGGTAGTCGGCGGCCGGCGCGGGCAGGTCCGCCGCGTCCCACAGGCGGGCGATGCCCTCCAGCCACTCGCCGGTGCGGCTGGCCGCATCACCCTGCAGGTCGTAGAGGCCGACGCCGGCATGGCTGTCGAGGTAGGCGAAGGGGGCCTCCTTGCGCGCCAGCAGGGCGATCAGGCGGGCCAGGGTCAGGTGTTTCAGGACATCGGCATGGTTGCCGGCATGGAAGGCGTGGCGGTAATTCATGGCAGGCGGACTCCTCGGGCCGCACAGTTTACCCGCTTGCCGACCGACTCAAGCAGTCGCCTGCGCAGGAGAACCCCGCAGCAGTTCGAGCAGGCGCTCCAGCGCGGCGTGTACGGGCGTGTCGCGGCGGCGCACCAGCAGCGTCGGCGCCGCCGCCAAGTCGGCCTCGATCGGCCGCCAGCGCACCAGCTGGCCACGCGGATGCAGCTCCAGCAGGCTGCGCGGCAGCAGGCCGACCCCCATCCCGGCGGCAGCGGCGCCGAGGATCGCGTCGATCGAGCCGTAGCTCTGCCGCGCGCCGACCTGCAGGCGGTGGCGCTCGCTCCAGCGCTCCAGGCGCTCGCGGTAGTGGCAGCCGCTGGGAAAGCCGAGCAGGGTCACCGGCGCCTGCGCCAGGGACTCGGGAGCCAGCCCTTCCGGCAGCACCAGCACCAGCTCCTCGTGCCAGATCGCCTCGCCGTGCAGCCGCGGGTCCTCGTGGGGACCGCCGATCAGCGCGGCGTCCAGGCGTCCGGCAAGCACCTCGCCGAGCAGATGGCCGCTGGTACCGGTCACTAGGCTCAGGTCGAGCCGCGGCGCCTCCCGGTGGAGGGCGGCCAGCACCTCCGGCAGGCGCACCGCGGCGGTGGACTCCATCGAACCCAGGCGCAGCTCGCCGGCCCACAGGTCTTCCTGGACGCTGCTCCAGGCCACCCGGCAGAGCTGCTCCAGCTGCTCGGCATGGGGCAGCAGACGGGTTCCCGCCGGGGTCAGGCGCAGGCGCTGCGCCTGGCGCTGGAACAGTGCGACGCCGAGCTGCGCCTCCAGCTGGCGCAGCCGCGCGGAAACGTTCGACGGCACGCAGTGCAGCTCCTGGGCCGCACCGATCAGCGAACCGCAGCGGCTGACCGCGAGGAAATGGCGCAGCAGCTGGGGATTGAGTCGCTCCCAGGAAGACATGGGCACCTCGACAGCATCAAAAGTGAAAAACGGCTTCAGTATTTTTCACTGGCAGTATTTCCGGAGCAATCGCTAAGGTAAACGAAAAACCACAAGAGAGCCTCGCCCATGAGCGCACCGCCCCGTCAGATCTTCCTCGCCCTGCTGGGTGGCAGCGCCGCGCTGGTGGTGGTGCACGCCCTCGGCCGCTTCGCCTTCACCCCGCTCTTGCCGCATTTTCTCGCCGACGGCCTGCTCGATCTGCAGCAGGGCTCGCAGCTGGCGACCTGGAACTACGTCGGCTACCTGCTCGGCGCCCTGCTCGCCCTGCTCCTCCACGCCCCGGCGCGGCTGCGCCCGGGCTTGTTTCTGGCTCTGCTGCTGAACGCCCTGCTGACCCTGGCGCAGTGCTTCGCCGGCGACTATGCGCTGCTGCTGGTCCTGCGCCTGGCCAATGGCATCAGCAACGGCGTGGTGTTCGTCCTCGCCCCGGCGCTGGTCCTCGAATGGCTGGCCAGCCGGCAGCGCGCCGGACTGAGCGGCCTGGTCTATCTCGGCTTCGCCGCCGGCCTGCTGCTCTCCAACGGCCTGGCCAACTGGCCGGCCGAGTCGCTCGCCGGCGCCCGGCGCTGGCTGCCGATGGCCGCCCTGGCCGTCCCCCTGGCGCTGCTCGGCATCTGGCTGCTCGCCCGCCTGCAGCTGCCGCCACGACCGGCAGGCAGCGCAAGCAAAGGTACGCCATCCGCCACGCCACTGTTCGACCGGGCCAGCACGCCGCTGTTTCTCGCCTACGCCGGCGCCGGCCTCGGCTACATCCTGCCGATGACCTTCCTGCCGACCCTGGCCCGCGAGCAGCTGCCGGCCGGCGACCCGCTGCTCGAAGGCGCCTGGCGCTGGACCGCCATCGCCTGCCTGCTGTCGATCCCGCTGTGGAACCACCTGGGCACGCGCCTCGGCGACCGTCGCGCGCTGCTCGCCAGCTACGCCCTGCAGGCCCTCGGCGCCGCCGCGCCGCTGCTCTGGCCGGGCGCGACCGGCGTGCTGCTCTGCGCCCTGCTGGTGGGCGGGACCTTCGTCGGCAGCGTGCTGCTGACCCAGCGCCTGGCGCGCAGCCTGCAACCGCATCAGGGGCCGCGCCTGTCCGCCGCACTGATCGCCCTGTACGGCGGCGCCCAGCTCGCCGGCCCTGGCTGGCCGGGCTGTGGATCGGCCAGGGCGGCAGCCTGACGCAAAGCTTCGCCCTCGGCGCCGGCGCCCTGCTCTGGGCGCTCGCCTGGACCTGGCTGATTCCCCTCCACCCCCTGCACAAGGAAATCCAGCAATGCCCTACGTGAACATCAAGATCACCCGCGAAGGCGCGACCGCCGAACAGAAACGCCAGCTCATCGAAGGTGCCACCCGCCTGCTGGTCGAGGTGCTGGGCAAGAACCCGGCGACCACCGTGGTGGTGATCGACGAGGTGGACACCGACAACTGGGGCATCGGCGGCATCCCGGTCACCGAGCGCCGGCGCGGCGAGGGCCAGCCGCCGAAATGACCCCGCAGCGTGCGCCGGCCGGCCCTCCCGGCCGGCACCGCAGACAGCCTGCAACCCCTCTCCCGACGCCCCGAAAACGATCGGCCCGACAGTCGCCCCTCCCGCCCCGATACCGCCGAACTTATCCTTTGACAGTCGGTCGAGACAGCGGCTTTAATCCATTGGCACGACTGATGCATATATGCGCTTGATTGCTTTTGCCGGCCGACCTGGAGACCTCCCGTTTTGGATGCCGCCACCATCGATACCCTGTTCCTGATCGGCGCACTGCTGGTGGGCTCCAGCATCCTGCTCAGCTCCCTGTCCACCCGTCTCGGCATCCCGATCCTGGTGATCTTCCTCGCCGTGGGCATGCTCGCCGGGGTCGACGGTATCGGCGGCATCGCTTTCGACGACTATTCCCTGGCCTTTTTGGTCGGCAACCTGGCGCTGGCGATCATCCTCCTCGACGGCGGCATGCGCACCCGCGCCGCCACCTTCCGCGTGGCGCTCTGGCCGGCGGTGTCGCTGGCCACCGTGGGCGTGGCGGTCACCTCCGGCCTGACCGGACTGGCCGCCGCCTGGCTGTTCGACCTCAGCCTGCTGCAGGGCCTGTTGATCGGCGCCATCGTCGGTTCCACCGATGCCGCGGTGGTGTTCAACCTGCTCAACGGCAAGGGCCTCAACGAGCGGGTCGGCGCCACCCTGGAAATCGAGTCGGGCAGCAACGACCCGATGGCGGTGTTCCTCACCGTGACCCTGATCGGGATGCTCGCCTCCGGACGGACCGGTTTCGGCTGGGACGTGCTGACCAGCCTCCTAGAGCAGTTCGGCATCGGCATCGCCCTCGGCCTCGGCGGCGGCTGGCTGCTGCTGCAAACGATCAACCGCCTCACCGTCGCCGAAGGCCTCTATCCGCTCTTGGCGGTCAGCGGCGGCATCATGATCTACGCGCTGGCCACCACGATCGGCGGCAGCGGCATCCTCGCCGTCTACGTCTGCGGCCTGCTGATGGGCAACCGGCCGATCCGCAACCGCCACGGCATCCTGCACATGTTCGACGGCCTGGCCTGGCTCAGCCAGATCGGCATGTTTCTGGTCCTCGGCCTGCTGCTCACGCCCAGTGCGCTGCTGCCCATCGCCGTGCCGGCGCTGGCCCTGTCGCTGTGGATGATCCTCGTCGCCCGCCCGCTGTCGGTGTTCCTCGGCCTGCTGCCGTTTCGCAACTTCAACCTGCGCGAGCGGCTGTTCATCTCCTGGGTCGGCCTGCGCGGCGCGGTGCCGGTGATCCTCGCGGTCTTCCCGCTGATGGCCGGGCTGCCGCAGGCGAACCTGTACTTCAACGTGGCCTTCTTCATCGTGCTGGTCTCGCTGCTGCTACAGGGCACCACCCTCGGCTGGGCGGCGCGCAAGGCGCGGGTCGAGGTGCCGCCCTCGCCTACGCCGATCTCGCGGACCGGCCTGCAGATCCACCCCACCAGCCAGTGGGAGCTGTTCATCTATCGCCTGAGCGCCAGCAAGTGGTGCATTGGCGCCGCCCTGCGCGACCTGAAGATGCCCGACGGCACGCGCATCGCCGCGCTGTTCCGCGGCCGCCAGCTGCTCCACCCGTCCGGCAGCACCCGCCTGGAGGTCGGCGACCTGCTCTGCGTGATCGGTCATGAGGACGACCTGCCGAGCCTCGGCAAGCTGTTCAGCCAGCCGCCCAAGCGCGGCCAGGACCTGCGCTTCTTCGGCGACTTCGTGCTCGAGGGCGATGCCGAGCTGTCCGCCCTGGCGGCGCTCTACGGCCTGAAGCTCGACGGCATCGACGGCAACCAGTCGCTCGGCCGTTTCATCGCCGGGCTGATCGGCGGCCATCCGGTGGTCGGCGACCATGTCGACTGGAACGGCCTGACCTGGACCGTGGCCGCCACCGAGGGCGACCGGGTCCGCAAGGTCGGCCTGAAGTTTCCCGAGGACGCCAACCGTCCGGGACCGGCCCTGTTCCTGTGAGGTGAGCTCGTCGGACGGGGGTGCGAAAAAGGCCTCGTTTGTTACACTGGGGCCTTTTTCAGCCGAAAGACCCAGACGCCATGACTGTTTCGCGTTCCCTGTTCAGCGTTCTTCTTCTCGCGCTCTGCTTACAGATTCCCGGCCTCCAGGCCGCCGAGCCGCCCAGCCGCAAGACCGTGCAGGCCAGCCTGGATAGCCTGGCCGAACGCAAGCTGGCGGAGGCCGAACAGGCCACCGTCAAGCAGCAGCTCGAGCAGACTCTGATCCAGCTCGATCTCCTCCAGGAGAGCGAGCAGGCGATGGACGAGCTCAAACGCCAGCTGACCGCCGCACCGCAGCAGACCAAGGCCGCCCAGCGCGAGCTGGCCAGCCTCAAGGACACCGCGCAGAAGCCGGTGACCGCGCCGAACGGCAATACTTCGCTGCCGCGGCTGATGGACCTGCTGACCACCCGCAACGGCCAGATGGCCGAGTGGCAGCAGGCGTTGAACGACGCCAACACCCTGCTGGTCAGCTCGCAGACCCGGCCCGAGCGGGCCCAGACGGAGATCGCCGCCAACCTGGCGCGCGCCCTGGAAATCAACACGCTCCTCAAGAGCGGCAAGCAGGACGGCAAGGCGCTGACGCCCGAAGGCCGCAACCTGCTGGAGGCCGAACTGGCCGCCCTGGACGCCAAGACCGCCCTGCGCCGCCAGGAGCTGGCCGGCAACAGCCAGCTCCTGGAGCTGGGCGCCAGCCAGCGCGACCTGCTGCAGGAGCGCATCCAGCGCCTGGCCCAGGAAATCGCCGCCCTGCAGGCGGTGGTCAACGAGAAGCGCAAGGCGATGTCCGAGGAAACCTTCGCCGCGCTCTCCCGCGATGCCAGCGCGGCCGGCTCCGACAGCCTGCTGGCCAAGGAAACCGCAGCGAACCTGAAGCTGTCCGACGCCCTGCTGCGCACCACCGACCGCCTCAACGAGCGGACCCGGCAGAACCTGGAAACCAAGCACACCCTGGACACCCTCAGCCAAAACCAGCAGGCCCTCGAGGAGCAGATCGAGGTGCTGCGCGGCAGCCTGCTGCTGGCCAAGATCCTCTTCCAGCAGAAGCTCTCCCTGCCCCAGGTGCAGATCGACGGCCGTCTCGCCGACGAGATCGGCGACATCCGCCTCTACCAGTTCGAGCTCGGCCAGAAGCGCAGCGACATCAGCGACCCCGAGAGCTACGTCGATCGCCTGCTGGCCAAGCAGGCCGCCGACGGGGAAGCGCCGGTCGATCCGGCGCTGCGCGGTGACCTGCTGGAGCTGGTCAACAGCCGCAGCGAGCTGATCGAACGTCTCGATCACGAACTCAACGCCCTGCTCAACGAAGAGATCACCCTGCAGCTGAACCAGAAGCAGCTGCTCGACACCGCCGAGAAGGTGGGCGCCACCCTCGAGGAGCAGCTGTTCTGGATTCCCAGCAACAAGCCGATCGATCTGGACTGGCTGAAAGCCACGCCCGAACGCCTGCAGGACCAGGTCACCGAGATCTCCTGGAAGACCATCTTCAAGGACCTGGGCGCGGGGCTGATCCAGCGCCCCTGGGTCTTCCTGCCGCTGCTGCTGCTGATCGGCGTGCTGCTCTGGCAGCGCGGAGCCATCACCCGCAAGCTCGAGGCGATGCACGCCGACATCGGCCACTACCGCCGCGACAGCCAGCGGCACACCCCGCTGGCGCTGCTCTTCAACCTGCTGCTGGCGCTGCCCGGAACCTTGTTTCTGGCCCTCGGCGGCTACACCCTGCAGATGGACGCCCGCGGCCAGAACCCCTACCTGGGCGCCGCGCTGAACGACATGGCGCTGGCTTGGCTGGTGCTCTACAGCACCTACAAGATCCTCGCCCCCGGCGGCGTGGCCGAACTGCACTTCGGCTGGGCACGGCCGCAGGTCGCCTTCCTGCGCAAGCAGGTGCGCCGCTTCACCATCGTGGTCCTGGCCCTGATCGGGGTGGTCGGCTTCGCCCGCAACCAGCCGGGTGCCCTGGACAACGACGTGCTCGGCATCCTCGTGCTGCTGTCCGGCTATGCGCTGATGGCCTGGCTGCTGAGCAAGCTCCTGCTGCGCGGCCCGGCCAGCCAGAACGCCTCGCCGGTCAACCTGCTGATCGGCCTGCTGTTCACCCTGCTGCCGATCGGCCTGATCCTCGGCCTGGTGCTCGGCTACTACTACACCGCCCTGCGGCTCAGCGACCGCCTGGTGCAGACTCTCTACGTGCTGCTGCTCTGGGCGCTGGTCGAGGCCACCGTGGTGCGCGGCCTGGCGGTGGCGGCCCGCCGCCTGGCCTATCAGCGCGCGCTGGCCAAGCGCCAGAATGCCGCGGCCGAAGGCGCCGAGGTCGGCGAGCCGACGGAGGAGCCGACCCTGGATATCGAACAGGTTAACCAGCAATCGCTGCGCCTGATCCGCCTGGTCCTGTTCGGCGTGCTGCTGAGCGCCCTGTACTGGGTCTGGGCCGACCTGCTCTCGGTGGTCGACTACCTGGACAACATCACCCTGTACGAATTCACCAGCGGCACCGGCGCCGCCGCCAGCCTGGTGCCGATCAGCCTGCGCGACGTGCTCGCCGCCCTGCTGATCGGCACCATCACCGTGGTCCTGGCGCGCAACCTGCCAGGCCTGCTGGAGATGCTGATCCTCTCGCGCCTGCAGCTGGCGCAGGGCAGTTCCTACGCCACCACGACCCTGCTGTCCTACGCCATCTACGGCTTCGGTCTGGTCACCGCGCTGTCCATCCTCGGGGTCAGCTGGGACAAGCTGCAGTGGCTGGTCGCCGCGCTCTCGGTGGGCATCGGCTTCGGCATGCAGGAGATCATCGCCAACTTCATCTCCGGCCTGATCATCCTCTTCGAGCGCCCGGTGCGCATCGGCGACACGGTGACGGTCGGCGGCGTCAGCGGCTCGGTGAACCGCATCCGCATCCGCGCCACCCACATCATCGATGCCGACCGCAAGGTGGTGGTGGTGCCGAACAAGACCTTCATCACCAGCCAGCTGATCAACTGGACCCTGAGCGACACCGTCACCCGCCTGGTGCTCAAGATCGGCGTCGGTTACGGCTCGGATCTGGACCTGGTGCGCGACCTGCTCTACCAAGCCGCCGACGAGAACCCGCGGGTGATGCGCGAGCCGCCGCCGCTGGTGCTGTTCCAGAGCTTCGGCGAGAGCACCCTGGACCACGACCTGATCATCCACGTGCGCGAACTGGCCGACCGCGGCCGCGCCACCGACGAGATCAACCGGCGCATCGACGAGCTGTTCCGCGAGCACCACATCGACATCGCCTTCCGCCAGGTCGACGTGTTCGTCAAGAACGCCAAGGGCCAGGAGCAGCAACTCAAGGGCGACGAGGTGCAGGCGGCCGCCGGCGCCGCAGCGGAAAAGCCGGCGATGCTGCCCGCTCCGGCGGGCAAGGCTTGATTCCGCAGGCAAACGCGCGTGTCATGGTGAGCCATCCAGGTCGTGCCGGAGATTGTCGTGAAACGCCCGAGCGAACTCACCTTCGATAACCGCTTTGCCCGCCTCGGCCAGCCCTTCTCCACCGCCGTGACGCCGCTGCCCATCGCAGCGCCGCGGCTGGTGGTGGCCAGTCCGGCGGCCCTGGCGCTGCTCGATCTCGAGCCGGCCGCGGCCGACGACCCGCAGCTCGTCGCCTTCTGCTCCGGACAGCAGCCGTGGCCCGGCACCGAGCCGCGCGCCATGGTCTATTCCGGCCACCAGTTCGGCTTCTACAACCCCCAGCTCGGCGACGGCCGCGGCCTGCTGCTCGGCGAGGTGATCAACGCCGCCGGCGAGCGCTGGGACCTGCACCTCAAGGGCGCCGGCCAGACCCCCTATTCCAGGATGGGCGACGGTCGCGCGGTGCTGCGCAGCTCGATCCGCGAATTCCTCGCCAGCGAGCACCTGCACGCCCTCGGCATCCCCTGCTCGCGGGCGCTCTGCGTGGTCGCTTCGGACACCCCGGTCTGGCGGGAAACCGAGGAGCGCGCCGCGACCCTGCTGCGTCTGGCACCCAGCCATGTGCGCTTCGGCCATTTCGAGTTCTTCTACTACAGCCGCCAGCACGAGGCGCTGCGCCAACTGCTGGACTACGTCATCGCCGAGCACTTCGCCGACTGCCTTGCCCAGCCCGAGCCCTACCGGGCCTTCTTCGACCGGGTGCTGGAACGCACCGCGGCGCTGCTCGCCCGCTGGCAGGCCTACGGCTTCTGCCACGGGGTGATGAACACCGACAACATGTCGATCCTCGGCATCACCTTCGACTTCGGCCCCTACGCCTTCCTCGACGACTTCGACCCGGGCTTCGTCTGCAACCACTCCGACGACACCGGGCGCTACTCCTTCGACAACCAGGTGCCCATCGCCCACTGGAACCTCTCCGCGCTGGCCCAGGCGCTGACCCCGTTCGTCGACAAGGACGCCCTGCTGGACAGCCTCAAGCACTTCCTGCCGCTGTTCCGCGGCGCCTGGCTGGCACTGATGCGTTGCCGCCTCGGTCTTACCACAGCGGAGGCCGACGACCGCGAGCGGGTGCAGCGCCTGCTGCAGTTGATGCAGGGCAGCGCGGTGGATTACAGCCGCTTCTTCCGCGAGCTGGGCGACAGCCCGGCACCGACCGCCCTGCAGCGCCTGCGCGAGGACTTCGTCGACCTGGCCGGCTTCGACGCCTGGGCCGCGGATCACCTGGCCCGCCTGGCCCGCGAGGGCGCGCCGGACGAGGCGGCGCGGCGTGCGCGCATGCATGCCGTCAACCCGAAGTACATCCTGCGCAACTACCTGGCCCAGCAGGCCATCGAGGCGGCGGAACGGGGCGACTACGGTCCGGTGCGCGAACTGCACGCGGTACTCTCGCGCCCCTTCGACGAACAGCCGGGGATGGAGCGCTATGCCGAACGCCCGCCGGAATGGGGCAAGCATCTGGAGATCAGCTGTTCGTCCTGAGCCGACGGACTCGACGAAGCGAAGCGCCTCAGCCTTGCCCCAGCTTGCGCAACGCCTCCAGACGGAAGGCGATGTCCTGCTCCAGTTCGGCCAGCTGGCGCTGCAGGCGCAGGCGGGTGGGCTCGTCCTCGGCCGCCGCCAGGCCGGTGCGCAGGCTGGCGCGCCGCTGAAACAGCTCCATCTCCGCGGGCGGCACCCCGGCGCTCTTCAGGACCTGGAAGGCCATGCGCAATCCGGGCGGGTCTGCAGCCAGGCCTCGTCGATCTCCAGCGGCTTGCCCGCTCCGGCGCGCAACTGACCGGCGGCTATCGCCCGGGCCAGTTGGCGGCCGATTTCATCATCCAGTGCTTTCATGACGTCTCCTGCCGGACGTGCCACAAGACCTCAGGATGCCGCACGCCGAACGAGGCAGGCAATCAGGTGCACTTAATCCTTTTTTGCATATAAACCTTCTCAAACATTCTTAGACTATCTAAGGAAAGCCGCTTATCGTTGCGGCGGCTTCGCTTTTGCCTGTTCTACCACCCACTGTCAGGCGCAACTGCATGAAAATCCGCGATCTCGATCTCAGCCCAAGTCTGCTCAACGCGGAGCACCAGGCACTGGGATTACCCCCCGTAGAAGACGTCGTTTCGCACCCGGACAACCATCCTCTCCTGCGTGCAGCCATGTGGGCGGCCGCGTTGATCCTGGCCGGGCTGGTGGCATTTCTCACCTGGCGCCTGTTCTTCGGCGACAACGGCGGTATCACGGGCCTGGAAATCATCGAGCAGACCCTGGCCAGCCAGACCTTCTGGAGCGCCGTCTCCGTCGGCTTCTTCGCGCAGATCATCGACGGCGCGCTGGGCATGGCCTACGGCATCACGGCCACCACCTTCCTGCTCAGTGCCGGCGCCTCGCCGGCGGCGGCCAGCGCCAGCGTACACATCGCCGAGGTGTTCACCACCGGGCTGTCAGGCATCGCTCACGTCAAGCTGGGCAACGTCAACAAGTCGCTGTTTCTGCGCCTCCTGCTGCCAGGGATCATCGGCGCAGTACTCGGCGCGGTGCTGGTCACCCAGTTCAACGGCAAGGTACTCAAGCCTTTCATTTCCGCCTACCTGCTACTGATGGGCCTGTACATCCTGAGCAAGGCGTATCGCCATGTGATCCAGCGCAAGGCGCCCAAGCACGTGGCCAAGCTGGCCCTCTTCGGTGGCTTCGTCGATGCCGCCGGCGGCGGCGGCTGGGGACCGGTGGTCACCAGCAGCCTGCTCGGCTCCGGCAGCGATCCGCGCACCACGATCGGTTCGGTCAACTTCGCCGAGTTCTTCCTGACCCTTTCCAGCGCCACCTCGTTCATCCTGCTGGCCGGGCAGCCGGATACCTGGATGCTGGTCGCCGGCCTGGTGTTCGGCGGCCTGTTCGCCTCCCCGTTCGCCGCCCTGCTGTGCAAGAGGCTGTCGGCCAGAACCCTGCTGACCATCGTTGGCTGTCTGATCACCTTGATCAGCGCTTACAACATCTATATCGGTCTGGCCTGACGTCCCCTCCGCTGCCACCGAGCCCGCTCGGCGGCAGCCACCCTTGATTTCCCCGTCCGCGGCTCCAGATAGGAAACGAACGCCTTCGGAGTCCCCCATGACCGACGCCCTGCTGATCCCCTGCCCACACTGCCACAGCCTCAACCGCATCCCCGCCGCGCGCCTGGGCGATGTGCCGCGTTGCGGACGCTGCAAGAGCCCCGTATTGCCCGGCACGCCTTTCGCCGTCGACACGGCCGGCTTCGCCACCCAGCTCAAGGGCGACCTGCCGCTGCTGCTGGACGTCTGGGCCGACTGGTGCGGACCGTGCAAAGCCTTTGCGCCGACCTTCGAGCAGGCCGCCCGGGAACTGGCCGGACGGCTACGCCTGGCCAAGCTGGACAGCGAGGCCGAGCCGCAGTTGGCCGGCCAACTGGGTATCCGCTCGATCCCCACGCTGATTCTGTTTCGAAGCGGTCGCGAAGTGGCCCGCCAGAGCGGCGCCCTGCCGTTGCCACAACTGCTCGCCTGGCTGCGTCAGCAAGGCGTCTGACGCGAAACCGTGGGCTGCGGCGGCCTTGTCGCAGGTCAAGGCCCCACCCCGGACTTGCCGCCAGACTGTGGCCCCCTCAGGAGGAAGCACCATGGCCAAGCACATTCTGATCGCCCACGATCTCAGCCCGGAAGCCGATATCGCCTTGCGTCGCGCCATCCAGCTGGCCGGCCAGCTGCGAGCGCGCCTGACCCTGCTGCACGTGGCCTCCAGCCAGCCCTCGCCGGCGCTGCTGGCCCGGCTGCGCAGCGCCGAAGAGCAGACCCTGGCCAGCCACCTGCAGGGCCAGCCGGCCCTGGACGTGCAGCTGCGTCTGGAGGTGGGGCCCCATCCCGCCGAACTCATCCTGCAATACATCAGCCTCGGCACCTGCGACCTGCTGGTGCTCGGCAGCCACCATCGACAATCGGCGCAGCGGTTCGCCGGCAGCGTCCAGGAACGTATCCTGCAGGCCAGCCCGATTCCCGTGCTGGTGGCGGTCGACCCGCTCGGTGCGCCCTACGCGCGCGCCCTCGTCGCCATCGACTTCTCCCCTGCGCCAGCCGCGCCCTGCGCGCCGCCTGGCAGCTGCTGCCGCCCGGCGCACAGCTCAGGGCGCTGCACGTGCAGGAGGTCGCCGCCATCCGCGCCGCGGACAATCCGGACGAGCAGGCCTTCCAGCAGTCGCTCTTCGAGCGCTTCATCGGCGCCGAATTCACCGCCCTGCCACCGCGCGCCGTGCAGTTCAGCCACAGCTTCCAGAGCGGCGAGCGCCAAGCCTGCCTGGATGCCGCGCTCGCCGGCCAGGACACGCAGCTACTCGCCCTCGGCGGGCACAGCCGCGACGCGCTGAGCGAGCGGCTGCTCGGCAGTCTGACCCGGCACTACCTGGACAACCCGCCCTGCGACCTGCTGGTGATGCGCTGATCAGTCGGCCGCCTCCAGCAGGTCGTGCAGCGCGACGAACTGGCGGGTCAGCCGGTGCTTCGGCTCGAGATGGATCAGCGGCGTGCAGGCCTGGTGCGACTCGCGCATCTTCACCGAGCTGCCGAGGTACACCGGCAGCACCGGCAGCGCCTCGGCGATCAACTCGTCGAGCATGCGCTGCGGCAGCGCCGCCTGCGGCAGGAACTGGTTGACCACGATACCCTCGACCTGCAGGTGCTCGTTGTGCTCATCGCGCAGCTCGGCGAGCTCGGCGAGCAGAGCGTACAGCGCCTGGCGCGAGAAGCTGTCGCAATCGAAGGGAATCAGCACGCGGTCGGCGCCGATCAGTGCGGAAACCGTATAGAAATTCAGCGCCGGCGGCGTATCCAGGTAAATCCGCTCGTAATCCTCGCCCAGTTCGTCGAGCAGCCTGCGAAGACGGGTGATCTTGTGCTTGGCTTCCAGCTTGGGCTGCAGATCGGCCAGCTCGGCCGAGGCGGTGACCAGATCGAGGTTGGCGAAGGGCGTTTCGATCACCTTGACCTTGGGCCGCTTGCCTACTCCGCCGGCAAGGACCTGCTTGAAGAAGTCGGCGATGCCCAGCGGAACGGCCTCGCCGCACAGGCCGCTGAGGTAGTGGGTGGAGTTGGCCTGGCTGTCGAGATCGACCAGCAGGGTACGATAGCCCTGCGCCGCGCTCACTGCCGCCAGATTGCAGGCGATGCTCGATTTGCCGACGCCGCCTTTCCGATTGAATACCACGCGCCGCATGCCGCCGCCTCCTTCCGTGCCGTTCGCTGAAGCTCCCGCATTTAACTCCATTTGTCCGGTCCGTGCGCCTATTCCTTAGCAGTGGTTTCCCACAGCGGCCGTACCTCGCGCGCCTCCCGCTCCAGGAGTTCGGCGAAACGCCGCACCAGCGGCGAGGCCTCGTCGCGCCGGCGCACCAGCCATATCGCGGTGGCGGCGCCAGGATCGAGCAGGGTACGGCAGACCACCCCGTCGATGCGCATGCGGCTGAACGAGGCCGGCAGCACGGTGACGCCCAGGCCGGTGGCGACCAATCCGATCAGGGTCATGGCCTCGCTAGCCTCCTGGACGATGCGCGGGATGAAACCGGCGGCCCGCGCCAAACCGACTAGCTGGTCGTAGAGCCCGGTGCCGAAAGTGCGCGGGAAGAACACGAAGGGCTCCTCGCCCAGCTCGGCCAGGCGCACCCCGTCGGTGCTCCCAGCCAGCGGATGGCCGACCGGCAGGACCACCACCAGCGGTTCGGCGAACAGCTCCAGAGCCACCAGCTCTTCGGGCAGAGGCGTCAGCGGACGCAGCATGCCGACCTGCAGCCGCCCGTCGTGAAGCGCTTCGGCGACGCCGCGGCTGTTCAGCTCGCGCAGGTCCAGATGCACCTCGGGGCAGGCCTGGCGGAAGGCGCGGATCGCTCGCGGAATGGTCGAGGTGAAGGGCGCCGAGGAAGTGAAGCCGACCTTCAGCTCGCCCAGCTCGCCGCGCTGGGCGCGCCGGGCCACGGCGACCGCCTGGTCGAGCTGAGCCAGCACCTGGCGCGCCTCGGGCAGGAACAGCCGGCCGACCTCGCTGAGCGCCACCTGGCGGTTGGTACGCTCGAACAGGCGTACGCCGAGTTCGTCCTCCAGCGCCTGGATCTGCTGGCTCAGCGGTGGCTGGGAAATACCCAACCGCTCGGCAGCGTGGCCGAAGTGCAGTTCCTCGGCAACAGCGACGAAGTAGCGCAGGTGACGGAGCTCCATGGCAGCCTCATTGATTCGCAGGACATATCAAATCAGTCGAACAATATATTGGAATCACGAATCTCGCCTCACCTATCCTGATCGGCATCCCGCCGGACCGCCGGCCGACGATCGCCCGCCCCGAGGTCGAGATGAACACCCTTGCCGTCCAGCCTGCCTCCACCAGCGCCGCCGCCATCCCCAGACCGAAAAGGGCACAGCACAATTCCGCCGCACCAGCTGGGCGCTGTTCGCCGGCGGCTTCGCCACTTTCGCCTTGCTCTACTGCGTACAGCCGATGCTGCCGGCATTTTCCGCCGCCTTCGCGCTGAGCGCGGCACAGAGCAGCCTGGCGCTGTCGATCTCGACCATCACCCTGGCCATCGGCCTGCTGGTCACCGGCCCGCTGTCGGACGCCGTCGGCCGCAAGCCGGTGATGGTCGCGGCGCTGTGCGCGGCGGCGCTGCTCACCCTGCTCGCCCCGCTGACGCCCGGCTGGCATGCCCTGCTCGCGATGCGCGCGCTGATCGGTCTGGCCCTGAGCGGCCTGGTGGCGGTGGCGATGTCCTATCTCAGCGAGGAGATCCATCCCCGGCATCTGGGCCTGGCCATGGGTCTGTACATCTCCGGCAACGCCTTGGGCGGGATGAGCGGCCGGCTGATCAGCGGCCTGCTGCTGGACTTCTTCTCCTGGCAGGCGGCGCTGGCCGCCCTCGGCGCCCTGGCGCTGCTCGCAGCACTGGTGTTCTGGCGCCTGCTGCCGGATTCGCGACAGTTTCGCGCGACGCCGCTAAGCTTCGCCAGCCTGGCCCACGGACTGCGCCTGCACTTCTCCGATCGCGGCCTGCCCTGGCTGTTCCTCGAGGCCTTCCTGTTGATGGGCGGCTTCGTCACCCTGTTCAACTATATCGGCTATCGCCTGCTCGAGCCGCCCTACGACCTCAACATGAGTCTGCTCGGCCTGCTTTCGGTGGTCTACCTGTCGGGCACCTACAGCTCGACCCAGGCCGGCGCATTGGCCGACCGCCTGGGCCGCCATCGGGTGTTCTGGCCGGCGATCCTGCTGATGCTCGGCGGTGTGCTGCTGACCCTGTTCGCCCCGCTGGGAGCGATCCTGGCCGGCATGCTGCTGTTCGCCTTCGGCTTCTTCGCCGCCCACTCCTTGGCCAGCAGTTGGGTCGGCCGCCGCGCCCTGCAGGCCCGCGGCCAGGCCTCGTCGCTGTACCTGTTCAGCTACTACGTGGGCTCCAGCGTGGCCGGCACGGCGGGCGGATTTTTCTGGCAGCACGGTGGCTGGAACGGCGTCGGCCTGTTTATCGCCGCCCTGCTCGCAGCGGCCCTGCTGGTGGCCCTGCACCTATCACGCCTGCCGCCGAAGCAGCTGCCAGCCTGAGTCCGGAAAACGCAAAAGCCCGATCGGTCGATCGGGCTTTTGCTTCCAACACGAAACGTCAGGGGTGATATTGCGCCGACAATTCGTGCACTGCCTCGAAGAAGGCGCCGGCATGGGCCGGGTCGACCTCGGGGGTGATGCCGTGACCGAGGTTGAAGACATGCCCCGAGCCTGAACCGTAGCTGGCGAGAATGCGTGCCACCTCGGTGCGGATCGCCGCCGGATTGGCATAGAGCACGCTCGGGTCCATGTTGCCCTGCAGAGCGACCTTGTCGCCGACCCGGGCGCGGGCGCTGCCGATGTCGCAGGTCCAGTCCAGCCCCAGGGCTTCGGCGCCACTCTCGGCCATGGCCTCCAGCCACAAACCGCCGCCCTTGGTGAAGAGGATCACCGGCACGCGCCGACCTTCATGCTCGCGGATCAGGCCATCGACGATTCTTTTCATGTAGGCCAGGGAAAACTCCGGATAGGCCGCCGACGACAGGCTGCCACCCCAGGAGTCGAAGATCTGCACGGCCTGGGCACCGGCCAGGATCTGCCCGTTGAGATAGGCGGTGACCGCCCGGGCCAGCTTGTCGAGCAGGGCGTGCATGGCCTGCGGGTTGTCGTAGAGCATCGCCTTGGACTTGCGAAAATCCTTGCTGGAGCCGCCTTCCACCATGTAGGTGGCCAGGGTCCAGGGGCTGCCGGAGAAGCCGATCAGCGGCACGCGACCGTTCAGCTCGCGACGGATGGTGCGCACCGCCTCCATCACGTAGCCCAGGTCCCGCTCCGGATCGGGCAACGGCAGGGCTTCGATGTCCGCCGGGCTGGAAACCACCTTGCGAAAGCGCGGCCCCTCGCCGCTCTCGAAGTACAGGCCCAGGCCCATGGCATCGGGAACGGTGAGGATGTCGGAGAAGAGGATCGCCGCATCCAGCTGCGGGTAGCGATCCAGCGGCTGCAGCGTCACCTCGCAGGCCAGCGTGGGATTCATACACAGGCTCATGAAGTCGCCCGCCTTGGCCCGGGTCGCCCGGTACTCCGGCAGGTAGCGGCCGGCCTGGCGCATCATCCACACCGGGGTGACGTCGACGGGTTGCTTGAGCAGGGCGCGGAGGAAACGGTCGTTCTTCAGGACAGTCATGGCAGGGTTCCGGCAAGAGAGTGCCGGCATTTTCGCAAAGCCCAAAGCAAAAGGCACGGCGAGTGCCGTGCCTTCTTGCTGCCTGCCGCCCGCGGCGAGCCGCGGCTACTTCAGAGGCCCAGGTAGTCGAGGATGCCCTCGGCCGCCTGGCGGCCTTCGTAGATCGCCGTGACCACCAGATCCGAGCCGCGCACCATGTCACCGCCGGCGAAGACCTTCGGGTTGCTGGTCTGGTGCTTGAACTTGTTGTCCTGCAGCGGCGCGATCACTCGGCCTTGGCTGTCGGTCTTGATCTGCAGCTCCTCGAACCAGGGCGCCGGGCTCGGGCGGAAGCCGAAGGCGATGACCACGGCGTCGGCCGGGAGGATCTCCTCGGAGCCGGGGATCGGCTCGGGGCTGCGCCGGCCACGGGCGTCGGGCTCGCCCAAGCGGGTTTCGACGACCTTGACGCCTTCCACCTTGTCCTCGCCGACGATGGCGATGGGCTGGCGGTTGTAGAGGAACTTCACGCCCTCTTCCTTGGCGTTCTTCACCTCGCGGCGGGAACCCGGCATGTTCTCCTCGTCGCGGCGGTAGGCACAGGTCACGCTCTTGGCGCCCTGGCGGATCGAGGTGCGGTTGCAGTCCATGGCAGTGTCGCCACCGCCCAGCACCACCACCTTCTTGCCCTTCATGTCGATGAAGTCTTCCGGGGACTTCTCGAAACCGAGGTTGCGGTTGACGTTGGCAATCAGGAAGTCCAGCGCGTCGTGCACGCCCGGCAGGTCCTCACCGGGGAAGCCGCCCTTCATGTAGGTGTAGGTGCCCATGCCCATGAACACGGCATCGAACTCGTCGAGCAGTTGCTGCATGGTCACGTCCTTGCCCACCTCGGTGTTCAGGCGGAATTCGATGCCCATGCCCGTAAACACCTCGCGACGCCGGCTCAGCACGCTCTTCTCCAGCTTGAACTCGGGAATGCCGAAGGTCAGCAGGCCGCCGATTTCCGGGTTCTTGTCGAACACCACCGGAGTCACCCCGTTGCGCACCAGGATGTCCGCGCAGCCGAGGCCGGCCGGACCAGCACCGATGATCGCCACGCGCTTGCCGGTCGGCGTGACCTTGGACATGTCGGGACGCCAGCCCATGGCGAAGGCGGTGTCGGTGATGTACTTCTCCACCGAGCCGATGGTCACCGCGCCGAAGCCGTCGTTCAGGGTGCAGGCGCCCTCGCAGAGGCGGTCCTGCGGACAAACCCGGCCGCAGACTTCCGGCAGGGTGTTGGTCTGATGCGACAGTTCGGCAGCCGCCAGGATGTTGCCCTCCGATACCAGCTTCAGCCAGTTCGGAATGAAGTTGTGCACCGGGCACTTCCACTCGCAGTAGGGATTGCCACAACCGAGGCAGCGATGCGCCTGCTCCTGGGCCTGCTGCGGCTTGAACAGGTCGTAAATCTCGACGAACTCCCGCTTGCGCTGACGCAGCAGCTTCTTCTTCGGATCCTTGCGCCCGACTTCGATGAACTGGAAGTCGTTGTTCAGACGTTCAGTCATTTCAAAACCTCTATACAGCAGCGTCAGGACTCTGGCTGACGCTGCAAGACACATCAGGATAGACCGGCCGCCTCGCGCACCCTTGCGCGAGGCTCCGGCCGAAGCTGCTTACTGCGGGTTGGCCCGGGTGCTGGAGAGCAGGGACTTCAGGCTCGCCGCCTTCGGCTTGACCAGCCAGAACATGCGCAAGTAGTCATCCAGGTTCTCCAGCAGATGGGCGCCCCACTGGCTGCCGGTCTCGGCCACGTACTCGGCCAGCACTTCCTGCAAGTGGCTGCGGTGGGCCTCCATGGACTCCCCGCTGATGCGCTGCATTTCCACCAGTTCGTGGTTGACGCGGTCGACGAAGCCGTTGTCCTGGTCGAGCACGTAGGCGAAGCCGCCGGTCATCCCGGAGCCGAAGTTGTAGCCGGTCCGGCCCAGCACGCAGACGAAGCCGCCGGTCATGTATTCGCAGCAGTGGTCGCCGGTCCCCTCCACCACGGCATGGGCGCCGGAGTTGCGTACGGCGAAGCGCTCGCCGGCGGTGCCGGCGGCGAACAGCTTGCCGCCGGTGGCGCCATACAGACAGGTGTTGCCGAGGATCGCCGAGTCCTGGCTCTTGAACGCGCTGCCCTGGGCGGGGTGACCACCAGCTTGCCGCCGGTCATGCCCTTGCCCACGTAGTCGTTGGCGTCGCCCTCCAGGTAGAGGTTCAGGCCGCCGGCGTTCCACACGCCGAAGCTCTGCCCGGCGGTTCCCTTGAAGCGGAAGGTGATCGGCGCGGCGACCATGCCCTGGTTGCCATGGGTCTTGGCGATCTCGCCGGAGACCCGGGCGCCGATGGAGCGGTCACAGTTGCAGATATCCAGCGCGAACTCGCCGCCGGCCTTGGCCTGGATCGCCGGCCGGGCCAGTTCGACCATCTTCTCGGCCAAGAGGCCCGGGTCGAACGGCGGGTTCTTCTCCACCTCGCAGAACTGCGGCTTGTCAGCCGAGACGTGTGCGCTGCCAAGCAGCGGACTGAGGTCCAGATGGGCCTGCTTGGCGGTCTCGCCCGGCAGCACCTCGAGCAGGTCGGTGCGACCGATCAGCTCGCCGAGGCTGCGCACACCCAGCCTGGCCAGCCACTCGCGAGTTTCCTCGGCGACATAGGTGAAGAAGTTGATCACCATGTCCACAGTGCCGATGAAGTGCTCCTTGCGCAGCTTGTCGTTCTGGGTCGCCACGCCGGTGGCGCAGTTGTTCAGGTGGCAGATGCGCAGGTACTTGCAGCCCAGAGCGATCATCGGCGCAGTGCCGAAACCGAAGCTTTCGGCGCCGAGGATGGCCGCCTTGATCACGTCGAGGCCGGTCTTCAGGCCACCGTCGGTCTGCACCCGCACCTTGCCGCGCAGGTCGTTGCCGCGCAGGGTCTGGTGTGCCTCGGCCAGGCCCAGCTCCCAGGGACTGCCGGCGTAGCGGATGGAGGTCAGCGGCGAGGCGCCGGTGCCACCGTCGTAGCCGGAGATGGTGATCAGGTCGGCATAGGCCTTGGCCACGCCGGCGGCAATGGTGCCTACGCCCGGCTCGGCCACCAGCTTGACCGACACCAGCGCCTGCGGATTGACCTGCTTGAGGTCATAGATCAGCTGCGCCAGGTCCTCGATGGAATAGATGTCGTGGTGCGGCGGCGGCGAGATCAGGGTCACGCCGGGCACCGCATAGCGCAGGCGGGCGATCAGGCCGTTGACCTTGCCGCCCGGCAGCTGGCCGCCCTCGCCGGGCTTGGCGCCCTGGGCCACCTTGATCTGCAGCACTTCGGCGTTGACCAGATACTCGGGAGTCACGCCGAACCGGCCGGTGGCCACCTGCTTGATCTTCGAACTCCTGACGGTGCCGTAGCGCGCCGGGTCTTCGCCACCCTCGCCGGAGTTGGAGCGCGCGCCCAAGCGGTTCATCGCCTCGGCCAGGGCCTCGTGGGCCTCCGGCGACAGCGCACCGAGGGAAATGCCGGCGGAGTCGAAGCGCTTGAGAATCGCCTCCAGCGGCTCGACCTCGTCCAGCGCCAGCGGCTGGGCGGCCTCCCTGACCTTGAGCAGGTCGCGCAGCATCGACACCGGACGCTGGTCGACCAGCGCGCTGTACTCCTTGAACTTGGCATAGTCGCCCTGCTGCACGGCAGCCTGCAGGGTGCTCACCACATCCGGGTTGTAGGCATGGTATTCGCCGCCGTAGACGAACTTCAGCAGGCCACCCTGCTGGATCGGCTTACGCTTGCTCCAGGCCTCGGCGGCCAGCAGCTTCTGCTCCATCTCCAGATCGACGAAGCGCGCCCCCTTGATGCGCGAGGCGACGCCACGAAAGCTCAGTCCGACCACCTCGTCGGCCAGGCCGACCGCTTCGAACAGCTGGGCGCCGCGGTAGGAAGCCACGGTGGAGATACCCATCTTCGAGAGGATCTTCAGGAGACCCTTGGAGATGCCTTTGCGGTAGTACTTGAACACGTCGTCCATGTCGCCCAGCACTTCGCCGGTACGGATCAGGTCGGCCAGCACCTCGTAGGCGAGGAAGGGGTAGACCGCGGTGGCGCCGAAACCCAGCAGCACGGCGAAGTGGTGCGGGTCACGGGCGGTGGCGGTTTCCACCAGGATGTTGCAGTCGCAGCGCAGGCCCTTCTCGACCAGGCGGTGGTGCACCGCACCGACGGCCAGGGAGGCGTGCGCCGGCAGCTTGCCGGGGGCAATGTGGCGGTCAGACAGCACCAGCAGCACCTTGCCACCGCGCACGGCCTCCTCGGCCTGATCGGCGATGTTGCGCACCGCAGCCTCGAGCCCCAGCGCCTCGTCGTAGTTAAGGTCGATGAGCTGCCGCTCGAAGCCTTCGCGCTCGAGGCTCATGATACTGCGCCACTTGGCCGGGGAGATCACCGGCGTGGTCAGAATCGCCCGGTTGGCGTGCTCGGCGGTTTCCTCGAAGACGTTGCGCTCGGCGCCCAAACAGGTCTCCAGGGACATGACGATGGACTCGCGCAGCGGGTCGATCGGCGGGTTGGTGACCTGAGCGAACTGCTGGCGGAAATAGTCGTAGGTCGAACGCACGCGCTTGGACAGCACAGCCATGGGGGTGTCGTCGCCCATCGAGCCGACCGCTTCCTGGCCCTGCTCGGCGAGCGGACGCAGCACTTGGTCACGCTCCTCGAAGGTGACCTGGAACATCTTCATGTACTGCTTGAGCTGCTCGGCGTCGTAGGCCGAGGTGCCTTCGCTCTCGTCCAGGTGGGCCTGAATGCGCAGGGCATTCTGGCGCAGCCACTTCTTGTAGGGGTGGCGCGACTTCAGGCGGTTGTCGATGTCGTCGGTATGCAGGATCTCGCCGGTTTCGGTGTCCACGGCGAGGATCTGCCCCGGGCCGACCCGCCCCTTGGCGATGACGTCCTCCGGCGCGTAGTTCCACACGCCGATTTCCGAAGCCAGGGTGATGTAGCCGTTTTGGGTGGTCACCCAGCGGGCCGGACGCAGGCCGTTGCGATCGAGCAGGCATACGGCGTAGCGGCCATCGGTCAGTACCACGCCGGCCGGCCCGTCCCAGGGCTCCATGTGCATGGAGTTGTATTCGTAGAAGGCGCGCAGATCAGCGTCCATGGTCTCGACGTTCTGCCAGGCCGGCGGAATGATCATGCGTAGGCCGCGGAACAGATCCATGCCGCCGGTGACCAGCAGCTCGAGCATGTTGTCCATGCTCGAGGAGTCGGAGCCGGTCCGGTTGACCAGCGGCGCCAGGCTTTCCAGATCGGGCAGCAGCTCGTTGGCGAACTTCAGACGACGCGCTTGGGCCCAGTTGCGGTTGCCGGTGATGGTGTTGATCTCGCCGTTGTGGGCAAGGAAGCGGAACGGTTGAGCCAGCGGCCAGCGCGGCAGGGTGTTGGTGGAGAAGCGCTGGTGGAACACGCAGATCGCCGTGGCCAGGCGCTCGTCGCCCAGATCCGGGTAGAAGCGCGCCAGATCGGCGGGCATCATCAGCCCCTTGTAGATGATGTCCTTGTGCGACAGGCTGCAGACGTAGAAGTCCGGGTCGTCCTTGAGGGCGACTTCGGCACGCCGGCGGGCGAAGAACAGCCTGATGGCGAAATCCTGATCGGAAAGGCCATCGCCGACGACGAACACCTGCTCGATGCGCGGCAGGCGCTCCAAGGCCAGCGGACCGAGCACCGAGGTATCCACCGGCACCTCGCGCCACCCCACCAGGGTCAGACCCTGTGCGACGATCTCCTCGTCCACGCGCGCGCGCGATGCCTCGGCTTTGCCGGCGTCTTGGCTGAGGAAGATCATGCCGACCGCGTACTGCCGGGGCAACTCGGCACCGAAGTGTTCTTGCGCCTTGGCACGCAGAAAAGTGTCCGGCTTCTGCATCAGCAGGCCGCAACCGTCGCCGGTCTTGCCGTCGGCGTTGATGCCGCCGCGGTGAGTCATGCAGGTCAGCGCTTCAATTGCGGTTTGCAGCAGGTGATGACTCGCCTCGCCTTGCATGTGGGCAATCAAACCGAAGCCGCAGTTATCCTTGAATTCTTCAGGATGGTACAGACCTGCTTTCATAGACACTCTCACCGGGCAGATTCTTTGCTTTCAAACAGTGCTTGCCTGCACAACCAAGATTGCTCTAGGGGCCGGACAGACAAAAAGGGCGACTATTGTCGCACACCCAACCACACACCACAAACGCTCTGGTCGTTTTCTCGTAGCTGGGTGTCGCGATCTTGAAAGATAAATCGAACCTTCCGTGTTAGAGCGAGTTCAGCGCACGCCAGCCTCCTGCTGAATACTTGCGAAGGTACGCGGCCAAGGCTTACTCGCCTGCACCGTCGCCGACAGGCTCTTGATCGCCGCCTGCGCCTCGGCACGACTGGCGAAACTGCCGTAGGTGACCACGAACAGCGGCTGCCCCTGATGCACCTTGCGGAAGTAGCGGTAACCTACCCCCTGGGCGCGCACGAAGGCTTGAGCACTGCTCTCCGAGCGCGTACCCAGCACCTGCAGGGTGTAGCGCGAAGCAGCCTGGGCGCGATCACCCCCCACTGGCGCACCGGCCTGGACGGCAGCCGGCTGAAGCGCCGGTTTCGGTGCCGCCTGCGGGGCAGGAGCCGAGGCCGCCGGAGCCGGCTTCGCAGCCACCTGCTGGGTGGGGGCTACAGCCGCCGGAGCCGGGGCTGGCGCGACGGGCTTCGCCACAACCCGCGACGCAGGAGCAGGCTGCGCGGGAGGCGTGACCGGCTTCGCGGCGGCCGGTGACTGAGAAGCAGCCCTAGGCTGGGGCTTGGAAGCCGGCTGCACCACCACAGGCGCCTTGGGCGCAGGCTTCGGCGCCGGCGGCGCGACCGGGGCCTGCGCGCTCGGCGCGAGCGCGGCAGCGGTGGTGGCCGCCACGACCGCCGCCGGACCAGCAATCCCGACATCCGCGACGTCCGCCTCGCTCGCCGCCTGGGCCAGCGGCTCGCGCAGCACCGGCTGGGTTTCGTCCGCCACGGACTGCAAGGGCGTGGCATCAACCGGCTCGGCAGCCGGAGCGCTCGGCGCCTCCGCCAGCGGCGGCTGCGCCACAGCCGGCGCCTCGCTTTCCGCTCCGCCGCGCATGAACCAGGCCGCAGCCACGGCTACGGCGACCACTGCCAGAGCCAGCAGATGCTTTTTCGGCAGGATCAGGCCCGGAGCCACCTCATCCTCCTCCGCATAGCCGACCAGCATTTCCTCGTGCAGCAGCTCGCGAGCAAGCCGATTGATCTCTCCCGGCCAACCACCAGACCCACGATGAATCGACTCGATCTGCTCATCGCTGAACAGTCCGATATCACCTCCCGCCCCCTCCAATCGCTGCGTCAAGTATTCACGCGTATCATTCAAAGCATAGGGATTCAGCCGCAAAACATGGAAGCGTTCCTCGCCGTCGGCCAGAGACTGCAGACGGGCCACCAACTCCGGCTCGCCAAACAGGAATACGTGCGGCCGCCCTACGGCCGTTCCCGCAGCCAGGGCCAGCAGCGCGTCGAGAGCAGCCGTTTCCAGCAGCTCTGCATCGTCCACCAACAGGTAGAGCTCCTGCCCGGCAGCAGCCAACTGTTCGACCTGACCCAGGATCGAGTGCTCGTCCGCATGCTCCAGCCCCAACCCAAGGGCGATCTGCCTCAACAAGCCATCGACCCGCGCCGAGGCACGCGCAGAAACCACAACGCACAGCACTGCCTGCTTGTTGCTGCTGGCCACCAGTGCTTGGCGCAAAAGCGTCTTACCACTGCCCAGCGGACCGCTGACCACCAGCAGCAATCGGCTATAGCGGGCAAGGTGATGCAACTGGCCAAGTACCTGCTTGCGTTGCGCCGGGAAGAATTTGAAACCCGGCGTTCGCGGCGCGAAGGGATCGTGGCTGAATTGGTAGTAGGTCAGGAGAGCTTCATCTGCATGCAAACTGGTCATGGCTTTCTCAGTGACTGGTCTGTTCCATCAGCATCCGGTAGTCGGTATCCAGGGTGGCCTGCAAGATTTCACGCGGAAAGTCCCCCGTCACCACAGCATCTCCCAAGCGCCTGAGCAGCACCAGGCGTAGACGACCACCCAACACCTTCTTATCGACGGCCATATGCCTGAGAAAATCGTCCGCAGTCATTTCCGCCGGAGGCACCACGGGCAGCCCCGCCCGCTGCAGCAGGCGAATACCGCGATCACGCGCCGCCTCGTCGAGCCAGCCCAGGCGACGGGACATTTCCAAGGCCATGACGGTACCTGCAGCCACAGCCTCGCCATGCAACCAGGAGCCGTAGCCCATATGGGTTTCGATGGCATGACCAAAGGTGTGCCCCAGGTTCAGAGTGGCACGAACCCCCGACTCACGCTCGTCGGCTCCAACAACTAGCGCCTTGGCCGCACAGGAGCGGGCAATGGCTTCGGTCAGGGCCGACACATCCAACGCAAGAAGCGCCTCCATGCGTGCCTCCAGCCAGCTCAGGAAAGACGCGTCGCAGATCAGGCCGTACTTGACCACTTCGGCCAGACCGGCAGACAACTCTCGCCCTGGCAGGGTGGCCAGGGTGGAGGTATCGATTACCACGGCCTTCGGCTGGTAGAAGGCGCCGATCATGTTCTTGCCAAGCGGGTGATTGATACCGGTCTTGCCCCCTACCGAGGAGTCCACCTGAGACAACAAGGTGGTCGGAATCTGGATGAAATCGACTCCGCGCTGGTAACAGGCCGCAGCAAATCCAGCCATATCGCCGATGACACCGCCACCCAGGGCAATGAGCGTGGTACGCCGGTCATGCCTGGCCTCGAGCAGGCCGTCAAAAATCCTCTGCAGGGTTTCCCAGTTCTTGAAAGCTTCGCCGTCCGGCAGCACGATGGGGGTCAGATCACAGCCGGACAGGGTCCGGGCCAGCCTATCCAAATAGAGCGGCGCAACGGTCTCGTTGGTGACCACCGCCACCTGGCGACCGGCCAAGTACGGAACGATACACTCCGCCCGACCGAGCAAATCGGCTCCTATATAGATGGGATAGCTACGTTCGCCGAGATCAACCTGTAACGTCTGCATGAAAGCCCCCGCGTTGGAAAGAGCACTAGGATAGCGCAGTTGCGTGTGGCTTTATCGCGGCGGCAGCGTATGCAGGCGATCAAGAATTTCCTCCACGACCATGCGCGGCGGACGCTCGTCGGTTTCTACCACCAGATCGGCGATCTCCCGATACAAGGGGTCCCGGATGACCATCAGGTCGCTCAGCACGCGACCGGGATCGGCAGCACGCAGAAGCGGGCGATTGCGGTCTCGAGAGGTGCGCTCCAACTGCTGGGCCACCGAAGCATGCAGATAAACGACCCGCCCTCCCGAACGCAAGGCGGTGCGATTCTCCGGCCGCAACACGGCACCACCACCAGTGGCGAGCACGATGCCATCGTCGGTACAGAGTTCTCCGATCATCGCCTGCTCGCGCTCGCGAAACCCCGCCTCCCCTTCCACATCGAAGATCCAGGGAATATCGGCACCGGTACGCTGTTCGATTTCCTTGTCGGAATCCTTGAACGTCAACCGCAATTCTTTGGCAAGCAAACGCCCGATGGTACTCTTGCCCGAGCCCATCGGGCCCACGAGGATCACATTTCGCACTGACTCAACGACTCACAGCAATAGCCTGGTTGTTAAGGATACGCGGAGTCAGGAAAACAAGCAGCTCGGATTTGCTGTCGGCGACCGTGTCGCGGCGAAATAGGCGCCCGATGAAGGGCAAGTCGCCGAGGAAGGGCACCTTGTCCACGGACTTGGACTGGGTATTGGAGAAAACCCCACCGATTACGATGGTTTCACCGTCGCCAATCAGCACCTTGGCATTGACTTCGTTTTTCTTGATTGGCGGCTCACCATCCACGGCATTGGTATAGTCTGGCTCGTCCTTGGTGACCTTGACTTCCATGATGATCCGATTGTCGGGAGTGATTTGTGGCGTCACCTCCAGAGCCAAGGCCGCATCTTTCCATGAGACATCGGTCGCTCCGCTGGACGTTTCACTCTTGTAGGGGATCTCGGTTCCCGTCAGGATCTTCGCTGCCTCCTTGTCCGAAGTGAGCACTTTAGGCTGCGAGATGACCTCGCCATTGCCGGTCTTCTCCATGGCCGACAGTTCCAGATCCAGCAGCAGGTTGTTCGTCACCACAGCGACGCCGAAGCCCGAAGTCGCATTCGAAGCACCCAGATCCACGAAAGGAGTATTCGCCGACAGATCGTCGCCAGTGTTGCCAGCTTCGTCGCCGTTGTCGTCCAGACCATAAACCGCCGTATCCCCCCCATGTAGGTTCCTCCCCAGCGCACCCCCAGGCTCTTGTCGTAGCCGACGTTGGCCTCGACGATGCGCGCCTCGATCATCACCTGGCGTACTGGAATATCCAGTTGAGCAACGATCCGCCGCAGCTCATCCAGACGCTCATCGGTCTGGTAGGCGATGATGTTGTTGGTGCGCTCGTCGACGGTGATGGAGCCGCGCTGGCTCTCGGCTTCATCGGCACTGGTGACCGACTGGAACAGCTTGGCGATGTCTGCCGCCTTGGCGTAGTTCACCTGAACCAGCTCGCGGCGCAGAGGGGCCAGTTCGGCAATCTGCTGTTGCGCCTCCAGTTCCTGGCGTTCGCGCGCAGCGATCTCGTCGGCCGGCGCCACCAGCAGGACATTGCCGACTTTGCGCTTGTCCAAGCCCTTGGTTTTGAGCACGAGGTCGAGGGCCTGGTCCCAAGGTACATTCTGCAAGCGCAGGGTGATATTGCCCTGCACGGTGTCACTGGCCACCAGGTTGAGGTTGGTGAAGTCGGCGATCAGCTGCAGAACCGAGCGGACATCGATGTCTTGGAAGTTCAACGACAGCTTCTCGCCACTATAAGCGAAACGATCGGCACTGCGCTTGTCGGCACTCCCCTGGACCAGCGGCTTGACGCTGACGGTCAGGCGGTTATCAGCCTGATAGACCAGATAGTCATACTTGCCAGTCGGCTCGATAAAAATGCTGGCCTTGCCAGCCTGGCTCGAGGCGCTGACGAACTGTACAGGCGTAGCGAAGTCCTTAACATCCAGACGCGCCCGCAGAGATTCCGGCACCTGTGCCCCCGGGAAGTCCAGACGAATCTTACCGCCCTGCTCCTGGATATCGGGATTCATGCCCGGACTCGACAGGTCGATAACGACATTACCCTCGCCCTGCCCGCCGCGCTGGAAATCAATCCCTTGAATGGTCTTGCCCACCGGAGCATAGGACTTGACCTGCGGGGCAGGGCTTGCCAAGGCGACAGGCTGCTGCGTAGTACGAGCCTGCTGGGGCGCGGCGGCCGCTTCGCCGATCACGACATAAAGGTTGTTGCCTTCGGCTCGAGTGCTGTAGGGCGACAAGGCCGCCAGGTTGACGATCATCCGGGTACGGCCGCCTGCCTCGACCAGGGTAACACTGCGAGCGTTGCCGACACCCAACTCTCGATATTTGGCTCCCAGCTTGTTGGCCACACCGGGCAGATCCAGGGCGATGCGGGCCGGCTGCTCGATGGTATAGCCGCGCGGCGCCGGTACGGGCTCGTCGAAGGACAACTTGAGTTCGACCCGATCACCAGGCAAGGCGGCCACATCCAGAGCCTTGAGGTCGGCCGCCAACAACTCCGGCGACAGCAAAGCAGCCAGGACTGAAATACCAAGACGCGAGAGGGAGCTGTTCATTGACTGGTTCCGTAATGCAGACCGGGAGTTTTTCTTCATGCTGGATTCGCCCATCACGGGCGCTCCTTCAAAGTGAGGCCGCGCGGGCGCTCCAGCCAGCCGCCCTCGCCATCAGGAACGATTTCCACGACATCGATGGAGGCTTCGTTGATCTTGACGATACGGCCATGATTGCGGCCCAGATAGTCGCCCACCTTCACCCGGTGGACACCACCGGCTCCGCGTACCAGGGCATGCATGCCCGTCCCGTTGGAAAGGGTACCGACCATCTCGAAAACCTCGATATTGAAACCTTCGAGATACTGCTTGACCCGGCCATCATCCGGCCGGATGTCCTTCGAACCTCTTTGCTGACTGGCCAGGTCTATTTTCACCGGTGGCTGGAAGGGACTGCGCATGGCTGCCGCACTGTAAGTAAAGGCCTCATAGGGCTGGAACTGCGGGAGTGGCTCGATCGTCCCCTTGGGCCGTGCACGAACCTCACCCATATAAGCCCGTAAGTCCTGGAACTCACTGCTAACATTGCAACCGGAAAGTCCGACAAGGGCCGCAATACAAATCAGACGGGCACCTCTCATTTCTGCAATCCCTTGTCGTTATAACGATAAGTCTTGGCCAATATTTTCATGCGTAACTTCGTATTATCCCCCGAGGCCACAGGCTTTATTTCGAAGTCATGCAAAGTAACTATTCGCGGAAGACTGGCAACCCCACTAACAAAAGTTGCCAGATCGTGATAACTACCTACTACGGATATTTGAATCGGCAGCTCTATATAAAATTGCTGCACGACCTCATTGAGAAGTTTGATCTCTTCGAACTCCAGGCCACTGCCTAGCCCGGTGCGAGTGATGTCTTCAAGCAGCCCTGGCACTTCGGTATCGCTCGGTAACTGCCGCAACAGGACACCGAACGAGGTTTCCATCTCGGCCATCTGCTTGCGGTAAGCCTCTAGATTCGCTGCTTGGAAGGCTTTGGTCGCGAACTGCTGCTTCAAAACCTCTTCTTCGCCACGCTCCCGATCGAGCTGTGCTTGCAAGTCTTTGAGGTGGAAGTTGTACCCCAGCGCCAGAACGCCAACCAGTAACAATAGACAGGTAATGGCCTTTACCGGTACCGGCCACGACCCCAGGTTGCTCATATCCAGGTCGGCCAAGTCGATCTTGCGCAAACTTTCCAAGGACTCGGACAGATTCATTTCCGCGCGCCTCCTTTAATTTGCGCACCCTTCGAGCCAGAGGCCGCCGGGCGGTCAGCAGCAGTAGTACCGGCTTGCGCAGCGCTGGCCATCGGCGTTGCGTCTTCCTGGCCTGGCTGTACCTGCTGAACGGTCAACTGGAATACGTTGGCCTGATCCACGGCTCCGGCCGTCACGGCCTTGACGGCCGTCAAGTTCGGGGCATCAAGCCATTCGGAGCCGTCTAGATTACGCATCAAGTTCGAGACGCGGTTGTTGGATTCGGCCGCCCCCTCGATGGCGATGTTCTTGCCGGCCATCTTCAAGGAGGTGAAATACACGCCATCGGGCAAGGTGCGAACCAACTGATCGAAGACCCGCCCGATGATCGACCGATTGCCCTGTAGGTCCTGAATGATCTTCATCCGCTCTAGCAATTGCTGGCGCCGGGTCTTGAGTTCGCTGATCTCCTTGATCCGCGCGTCGAGCACGACAATCTCCTTGCGAATGAAATCGTTGCGCGCACGTTGCGCCTCGATGCTCGCGCTCAGGTAGCGGTCCCCTAAGAAAACCAAGCCGCCGGCAGCCAGCAACACCGCCCCCAGGGTGACTAAAAATCGCTGCCGCCGCTCCTCGCGAAGCTGCTCGCGCCACGGTAGAAGGTTGATCCGTGCCATCTAGTCGAAACTCCTCATCGCCAGACCGCAGGCAACCATCATGGCTGGAGCATCGCTGACCAGTGCCGAGGCATTCACCTTGGGACTCAGCGCCATCTCGGCAAAGGGATTGGCCACCAGCGTCTTAGTTCCAGTTTTCTGCTGAATCAGTTGGTCAAGCCCCGACAAGGAAGAGGTCCCGCCCGCCAGCAGGATGTAGTCGACTTGGTTGTACTGGCCCGCGGCAAAGAAGAACTGCAGCGAACGGGAAACCTGCTGCACGACAGCATCCTTGAACGGCTGCAGAACCTCGCTGTCGTAGTCTGCTGGAAGTCCACCTTTTTTCTTGGCCAAGCCAGCTTCAGCCATGGACAGGCCATAGCGTCGCTGGATCTCGTCGGTGAGTTGCTTGCCACCGAACAGCTGCTCCCGGCTATAAAGGGTACGACCATCATGCAGTACGCTGAGCGTCATCATGGTTGCGCCAATATCGACGACAGCTACGGTCAATCCCGCCGGATCGCCCCCCAACTGATCGACCAGCAACCCACAGGCGCGCTCCATGGCATAGGCCTCGACATCGACGACCTTGGTTGTCAGGCCGGCCAGCGCCAGCACGGCCTCGCGAGCCTCGACGTTCTCCTTGCGACAGGCGGCGAGCAACACCTCGACGCGCCCCGGACTGCGCGGCAGCGCTCCTTGGATCTCAAAGTCGATTGCTACCTCTTCCAATGGATAAGGAATATATTGGTCGGCTTCGAGCTTCAACTGGGTTTCCATTTCATCCTCGGAAAGCCCGGCATCCATTTCGATAGTTTTGGTAATCACCACGGAGCCCGCCACAGCCACTGCCGCACTCTTAGTTCCGGTCTTGGCCTTGGCCAGCACCTTGCTTAAGGTCTGGCCGACACCATCGAGATCGACAATATTTTTTTCGACGACGGCATTGGCAGGAAGCGGCTCGACGGCGTAGGCCTCTACCCGATAACGGTTACCCGAACGACTCAATTCGATAAGCTTGACCGTGGTCGAACTAATATCGATCCCCAGTAATGAACCCGCTTTCTTGTTGAAGAGCCCTAGCACAACCAATTTCCTTGCTGTATCCGTAACTTACGGACAATTTATGTAATGGCGCATTAGATAACAGGCTTGACAGAAGCGTAAATGGCTATCTGGCAAAAAAACCGCATATAATGTGACCGGCTTTTCGCTTTTCGCCTCGCCTGAAATTCCGTCCCTTTTTCATCTGGAAACCCTGCGGCCTTGATGCGTTTGCTTAAACTCTTCGGCTGGACGTTCGTCGCCACTTTTAGCAGCCTGCTGCTCGGTCTGAGCGGAGCATTTCTTTATCTGGGCCCCAACCTTCCCTCGGCCGAATCGCTGCGCACCATCCAGCTGCAAATCCCTCTACGCATATACAGCAGCGATGCCAAGCTGATTGCGGAGTTTGGCGAGATGCGCCGCGCGCCTATCCGCTACGCGGACATTCCTCCGGACTTTATCCACGCCCTGCTGGCTGCAGAGGACGATAATTTCGCCAGCCATTATGGCGTCGACCTGACCAGCCTAATGCGCGCTGCCACGCAATTATTGAGCAGCGGACATATTCAGACCGGGGGCAGCACCATCACCATGCAGGTAGCGAAGAATTTCTTCCTGACCAGCGAGCGGAGCTTTTCGCGCAAGGCCAACGAAATCCTTCTTGCCCTGCAGATCGAGCGGGAGCTCAGCAAAGAGGAAATCCTTGAGCTCTACGTCAACAAGATCTATCTCGGCAACCGTGCCTATGGCATCGAGGCTGCGGCGCAGGTCTATTACGGCAAATCTATCCGCGAGCTGAGCCTGGCGCAGATGGCGATGATCGCTGGCCTGCCGAAAGCTCCATCGCGCTTCAATCCGCTGGCCAATCCGGCTCGCAGCAAGGAGCGACGCGACTGGATCCTCGGACGCATGCACAAGCTCGGACACATCGATGAGTCTCGTTATCAACAGGCTCTCGCCGAACCCGTGGAAGCCAGCTATCACGTTCCCACTCCCGAACTGAATGCTCCCTACATCGCCGAGATGGCTCGCGCCGAACTGGTCGGCCGCTATGGCAGCGACGCCTACACCGAAGGTTTCCGGGTCACCACCACAACCCCCAGCAATTTGCAGGAAGCGGCCAACACAGCCGTGCGCCAGGGACTGCTTGAATATGACCGGCGCCATGGCTATCGCGGCCCCGAGGCTCGCTTGTCCGGCACGAACCGGAGTGTCTGGCTGGACGAACTGAACAAGCGACGCATCATGAATGGCTTGGAGCCCGCCATCGTCACTCAGGTCGGCAGTACCGCTATCCACGTCTTGACCCGTAGCGGCAGCGAGGAAACGGTGAGCTGGGAAAGCATGAGCTGGGCCCGCCCCTTCATCAGCGCCGACAGCCAAGGATCAAGACCGCAGCAGCCGGGCCAGGTGGTCAAGATTGGCGATTTAATCCGCGTGCAGCGCCAAGAAGACGGCACCCTCGCCTTCAGCCAGATTCCTACCGCCCAGAGCGCCCTGGTCTCCTTGGATCCGCGGGACGGAGCAATTCGCGCCCTGGTAGGCGGCTTTTCCTTCGATCAAAGCAATTACAACCGAGCAGCCCAAGCCAAACGCCAACCAGGCTCCAGCTTCAAACCTTTCATTTACAGTGCAGCACTGGATCGCGGCTTTACCGCTGCCAGCCTGATCAACGACGCCCCGATCGTCTTCGTCGACCCGTATCTGGATACGGTCTGGCGCCCCAAGAACGATACCAATACCTTCCTCGGCCCGATTCGCATGCGCGAAGCCCTGTACAAGTCGCGCAACCTAGTATCGATTCGCCTGCTGCAAAGCATCGGCATCGACTATACCCTCGACTACATCGCCCGCTTCGGCTTCGACAAGCGGGACCTGCCGCGCAACCTGTCATTGGCGCTCGGCACAGCCAACCTGACGCCTCTGGAAATCGCCGGCGGCTGGAGCACCTTCGCCAACGGCGGTTACCGCATCCAGCCCTACCTGATCGAACGTATCGAAGACCGCGACGGCAGGCTCCTCTATCAGGCCAACCCGCCTCGCGTCCCAGGAGAGCAGCTGCCCGCCGCCACGCCGGCCATCGCTGCCAGCCCAACACCAGAAACCGCCAGCAACGCCCTCCCCGGACTGCCCCAACCGACGCCTGCCAGCCCATCGCCGGCAACACCCGAGCCGATTATTGCCGAACGCATCGTCGATGCCCGTACCACCTATATCATGACCAGCATGCTGCAGGATGTGATCAAGCGTGGCACCGCCCGTCGCGCCTTGGAAATGGGACGCAGCGACTTGGCCGGCAAGACCGGAACAACAAATGACGCCAAGGACAGCTGGTTTTCCGGCTATAACGCCGACTATGTCACTACCGTCTGGACCGGTTTCGATCAGCCGGAAAGCCTGGGCAGCCATGAATATGGCGGCACCGTGGCCCTGCCAATCTGGATGAGCTTCATGACTGCTGCCCTGAAGGACAAACCGCCGCACCTGCAGGCCGAGCCCGAAGGACTGCTGACCCTGCGCATCAACCCCGGCAGCGGGCGTATCGCCTCGCCTGGCACCCCCGGTGCCATCTTCGAGCTATTCAAGAACGAAGCCCCGCCCCCCACGGCCAGCGAGGAGGACTCCGGTCAAGGCAGCAGCCTGGCCAAAGAGTCCGCGCCACCGATTGACCTGTTCTGAGCACCCAAAAGAAACCCCGCATCAAGCGAGGTTTCTTTTGAAGCGGCAAGCCAATCAGCCGTTGAACACTGCTTCTACCGACTGTAATGGATAGTGCTTCGGATAAGGCAGGGACGCCACGCCGCTTTCGATGGCAGCCCGAGCCACGGCATCGGACACCATGGTGATCAGCCGCGGGTCCATGGGCTTGGGGATGATGTACTCGCGACCGAACTCCAGTCCCGACACCCCGTAGGCCTCGCAGACCTCCTTCGGTACCGGCAGCTTAGCCAGCTCGCGCAGGGCATGGGCCGCGGCGACCTTCATTTCCTCGTTGATGCGCGTGGCGCGCACGTCCAAGGCACCGCGAAAGATGAAGGGGAAACCCAGCACGTTGTTGACCTGGTTCGGATAGTCGGAGCGGCCGGTGGCCATGATCACGTCGCTGCGCGTGGCATGGGCCAGTTCCGGCTTGATCTCCGGGTCCGGGTTGGAGCAGGCGAAGACGATCGGGTTCGGCGCCATGCGCAGCAGGTCTTCCGGAGTCAGCAGATTGGCCCCCGACAGGCCGACGAACACGTCGGCGCCGTCGAGGGCGTCGGACAGGGTGCGCTTGTCGGTCTCGTGGGCGAACACCGCCTTGTACTGGTTCAAGTCGTCGCGCCCAGCATGGATGACACCCTGGCGGTCGATCATGTGGATGTTCTCCACCTTGGCACCCAGACTGATCAGCAGGCGCATGCAGGAGATGGCCGCGGCGCCGGCGCCAAGGCAGGCGATTTTGGCGGTCGGCAGGGTCTTGCCGGCGATCTCCAGGGCGTTGAGCATGCCGGCGGCGGTGACGATAGCGGTGCCATGCTGGTCGTCATGGAACACCGGGATGTCGCACTGCTCGATCAGCGCCCGCTCGATCTCGAAGCACTCGGGCGCCTTAATGTCCTCTAGGTTGATGCCGCCGAAGGTCACGGAAATGCGCTTGACGGTATCGATGAAGGCCTGCGGGCTTTCCGCGTCGACCTCGATGTCGAACACGTCAACACCGGCAAAGCGCTTGAACAGCACCCCTTTGCCCTCCATGACCGGCTTGGAGGCGAGCGGACCGAGGTTGCCCAGGCCGAGGATCGCGGTGCCGTCAGAAATGACGGCGACCAGGTTGCCCTTGCCGGTGTAGGTGTAGGCCAGCTCGGGATCGCGGGCGATTTCCCTTACCGGTTCGGCGACACCGGGGCTGTAGGCCAGCGACAGGTCGCGGGCGGTCTGGGTGGGCTTGGTCAGTTCCACGCTCAGCTTTCCGGGGCGCGGCTGGGCGTGGTATTCAAGGGCGGCGGTTTTGAGATCGGACATATTATTAGTTTCCATTTTTATAGTGTTGCGGCTTGCCGAATGAGCATACGGCAAGAGAGCGAGCACCAACAATAGCACTCAACGCCGCATGTCAAGACCCTTCGAGTAAAACTTTCGGCCACCCCAATACGGCGTGTCGCAAGCAGCGACCGCCCTTCCTGGCCGAAGTCTTCTCCCCTCCGACTAGGCCTTACGGTCGCACCTCAAGAGAGCGGATGGGCTCGCGACAGCATCCAGCGCACTACCCTTTTCCTTCGGATATCACGACGAGAACCGTCGGCCACCCAGCCGCACGTCTTGATATGCCGCTCCACTAAGTGCTGCAGAGTGGGCAACTCGAACAAGCCAAAAGTATTTCCGGCTCGATGCTCAGCACCAGCGGCCCATCCAGCTCGATCAGCAGGCCGCTGCGGCTGTCCTCGACCCGGCTTCCCCAAGCGCAGATCCCGCATGCGCGCTCCGGCGCATTGAGGCCGGGTCAGCCGCACCCTTCCGTCGGCAAGGCGCATGGCATACCACCCAACACCAGCCTCCACGCGAGCGCTAGGCGGTTCACCCGACAGCGGACAGAACGTCCTAGACCGGAAATCCCAACAACGGAAACGAAAAAGGCGCCCACCAGGGGCGCCTTTTTCAGCAACTTGAAACGGCTTATCGGGCCTTCCTGGCCAGCGGTGCTTACTTGGCGCCGAACACACCGAAACGCTGCTTGAAACGATCGATACGGCCGCCGGTGTCGAGCACCTTCTGCTTGCCGGTATAGAACGGATGGCATTCGGAGCACACGTCGATGCTGAGGTTCTTGCCCAGGGTGGAACGGGTCTTGATCACGTTCCCGCAGCTGCAGGTCGCCTCGATCTCGACGTAATTCGGATGGATATCGGCTTTCATGGAAAAGTCCTCGACTCTGGCGTACCGCCACCCGACCCAATGCCGGGCACCGTACGGAAACAGGCGGCGGATGATACCAGAGCACTGCCTCGATGCAAGCGCGTGGGACCGACCGATCGCCGTCGCGGCGTCGCCGCCTGTTAAGATCGCCGCTCCTTGCCAAGGACTGCCCGCGTGTCCGTCCCGATCCTCCGTCTCGCCCTGCCCTCGCCGCTGCGCCGCCTGTTCGACTACCGCGCGCCGCCCGGCGTGCCGTCGGCCCTCCTGCAGCCGGGCGTGCGCCTGCGCGTACCGTTCGGCCGGCGCGAGGTAGTCGGCGTATTGGTCGAGCGCCCCGAACACAGCGAGGTGCCGGCCGACAAGCTGAAGGCTGCCCTCGAACTTCTCGACCCGCACCCGCCCCTGCCGCCAGGCCTGCTCAGGCTGTGTCAGTGGACGGCCCACTACTATCAGCACAGCCTCGGCGACACCTTCGCCTGGGCTTTGCCAGCACTGCTGCGCCAGGGCGAACCGGCCGAGCGGCGCCAGGAACGCTGGTGGCATCTGGCCGAAGGCGCCTGCCCGGGCGACCCGCGCCTGGCCCGCGCGCCGCGCCAGCGCGAGGCGCTGCAGGCTCTCGCCCAGCACCCGCACGGCGTGCCCCAGAGGCTGCTCGGCAAGCTGCAACTGAACAGGGCCAGCCTCGACCTGCTGTTGGCCAAGGGCTTGCTCCGCACCGAAGTACGCCAGCACGCGCCTCGCGAACGGCACGGCAGTTGGCTGACCCAGGCCGAGCTGTCGCTGAACGACGAGCAGCGCGAGGCGGTCGAGGCGGTGCGCACCGGCTTCGGCGGCTTCAATGCCTTTCTGCTTGCCGGCGTCACCGGCAGCGGCAAGACCGAAGTCTACCTGCAGCTGATCCGTCAGGTTCTCGAATCCGGCCGGCAGGCACTGGTGCTGATTCCGGAAATCAATCTCGGACCGCAGACCCTGGAGCGTTTCACCCGCCGCTTCAACGCACGGATCGCCCTGCTCCACTCCGGCATCGGCGACCGCGAGCGCCTGGATGCCTGGCTGGCGGCCCGCGATGGCGAGGCGGACATCGTCATCGGCACCCGCTCGGCGCTCTTCACTCCGCTCAAGCACCCAGGCCTGATCATCGTCGACGAGGAGCACGACGCTTCCTACAAGCAACAGGAAGGCCTGCGTTACCACGCCCGCGACCTGGCCGTGGTGCGCGCCCGGCAGGAGGAGATCCCGATCCTGCTCGGCTCCGCCACGCCCTCCCTGGAGAGTCTGTACAACGCGCATGTCGGCCGCTATGCCCTGCTCCAGCTCCGTCAGCGCGCCGGCCACGCCCGCCCGCCGCGCTTCCTGCGCTTGGACGTGAAGAGCCGGCCGCTCGACGCCGGCATTTCCCCGCCCCTGCAGCAGGCCATCGCCCGCACCCTCGCCGCCGGCCAGCAGGTGATGGTGTTCCTCAACCGTCGCGGCTTCGCACCGACCCTGCTCTGTCACGACTGTGGGTGGATCGCCCAGTGTCCGCGCTGCGACGCGCGCATGACCCTGCACCAGCGTCACCGCGAACTGCGCTGTCACCACTGCGGCCACGCCGAGCGCCAGCCGACGGCATGCCCGCAGTGCGCCCGGGTCGACCTGCGAGCGGTCGGGGCCGGTACCGAGCGGGCCGAGGAGCGCCTGGCCATCCTGTTCCCCGACTACCCGGTGCTGCGCGTCGACCGCGACAGCACCGCACGCAAGGACGCACTGCCCAGGCTGCTCGCCACCATCCACCGCGGCGAACCCTGCCTGCTGGTCGGCACGCAGATGCTCGCCAAGGGGCACCACTTCCCGCGGGTCACCCTGGTGGCGATCCTCGACGCCGATGGGGGTCTGTTCTCCGCCGACTTTCGCGCCAGCGAGCGCATGGCCCAGCTGATCGTCCAGGTCGCCGGGCGTGCCGGGCGCGCCGAGGAGCCGGGTACGGTGATCATCCAGAGCCACCTGGCCGACCACCCGCTGCTGGTCCAGCTCGCCGAACAGGGCTACCTGGCCTTCGCCGAGCAGGCCCTCGCGGAGCGCCGCGCCGCCGGCCTGCCGCCCTTCGCCCACCTCGCCCTGCTGCGCGCCGAGGCCCACCGGGCGGGCCAGGCCGAGGACCTCCTCGAACAGGCCGCCACCGAGGCGCAGCGTCTGCTCGATACCCTACCGCTCGCCGGCCTCGAGCTGCTCGGCCCGGTACCCGCGCCGATGGAGCGCCGCGCCGGCCGCTACCGTGCCCAGTTGCTGTTGCAGGCCGCCAGCCGTGCTCCGCTGCGCCGCCTGCTCGGGCCGTGGCTCGCCGCTCTCGAACAGTTGCCGGGCGCCCGCACGGTGCGCTGGTCACTGGATATCGACCCGGTCGATCTGTTCTGAGGCTCTGAGGCGCCTGCCGGGCCTGCGTGGCCGAACCCGGGCTCGCCGCGGTTGGCAAGCCCGCCCCCGCCGCGGATAATGCCCGGTTTTCGCAACCCGCCTTCCCGGTGCAGCGCCCCTCCGCGGCCACGAGCAGACCATGAAAGACACGATTCGCCAGCTGATCCAGCAAGCCCTGACCCGCCTGACCGATGACGGCGTGCTTCCCGCGGGTCTGACGCCGGCGATCCAGGTGGAGAACACCAAGGACAAGAGCCACGGCGACTTCGCCAGCAACATCGCCATGATGCTGGCCAAGCCGGCCGGACTGAAGCCGCGCGCGCTGGCCGAGAAGCTGATCGCCGCGCTGCCGGCCTCCGCCTCGATCAGCAAGGTGGAAATCGCCGGCCCGGGCTTTCTCAACTTCTTCCAGAACAGCGACGCCCTGGCCGAACGCCTGCAGCGGGCATTGGCCGACGAACGCCTCGGCGTGCGCAAGCATGGCGACCAGCAGCGCGTGGTGGTCGACCTGTCCTCGCCCAACCTGGCCAAGGAGATGCACGTCGGCCATCTGCGCTCGACCATCATCGGCGACGCCGTGGCACGGGTACTGGAGTTTCTCGGCGACACGGTGATCCGCCAGAACCACGTCGGCGACTGGGGCACCCAGTTCGGCATGCTGCTGGCCCACCTGGAGGAAAACCCGGCCTCCGCCGAGAGCGAACTGGCCGACCTCGAGCAGTTCTACCGCGCCTCGAAGAAGCGCTTCGACGACTCCGAGGCCTTCGCCGACCGCGCCCGCGAACTGGTGGTCAAGCTGCAGGCCGGCGATGCGGAGTGCCTGCGCCTGTGGCAGCGCTTCAACGAGGTTTCCTTGTCGCACTGCCAGGAAGTCTACGAACGCCTCGGCGTGCGCCTGAGCCCGGACGACATCCGCGGCGAGAGCGCCTACAACGACGAACTGCCGGGCATCGTCCAGGCCCTGCGCGACAAAGGGCTGCTGACCGAGAGCGAGGGTGCCCAGTGCGTGTTCCTCGACGAGTTCAAGAACGCCGAGGGCAATCCGCTGCCGGTGATCGTGCAGAAGGCCGGCGGCGGCTATCTCTACGCCACCACCGACCTCGCCGCGATGCGCTACCGCAGCCGGGTGCTCGAGGCCGACCGCGTGCTCTACTTCGTCGACCAGCGCCAGGCTCTGCACTTCCAGATGGCCTTCGCGGTGGCGCGTCGCGCCGGCTTCGTGTCCGAGGGCATGGACCTCGAGCACATGGGCTTCGGCACCATGAACGGCGCCGACGGCCGCCCCTTCAAGACCCGCGATGGCGGCACGGTGAAGCTGATCGACCTGCTCGACGAAGCCGAGCAGCGCGCCTACGCGCTGGTCCGGGGCAAGAACCCGGAACTGCCCGAAGACGAGCTGCGCCGCATCGCCCGCGCCGTGGGCATCGGCGCGGTGAAGTACGCCGACCTGTCCAAGCACCGCACCAGCGACTACAGCTTCAACTTCGAGCTGATGCTGAGCTTCGAGGGCAACACCGCGCCCTACCTGCTCTACGCCTACACCCGCGTGGCCAGCGTGTTCCGCAAGCTGGGCAAGGGTTTCGAGGAGATCGACGGCCACCTGGTCCTCGAGGCCGAGCCGGAACTGGCGCTGGCCGCCCGGCTGGCGCAGTTCGGCGAGGTGCTCGGCAACGTCGCCGAAAAGGGCCTGCCGCACCTGCTCTGTGCCTACCTCTACGATCTGGCCGGACTGTTTTCCAGCTTCTACGAGAACTGCCCGATCCTCGCCGCCGACACCCCGGCCCGCCAGCAAAGCCGCCTGCTGCTGGCCGCCCTGACCGGCCGCACCCTCCGGCAGGGCCTGGAACTGCTCGGCCTGGAAACCCTGGAACGCATGTAAGTAAAGGGACTTACCCACCAGCATGGCAAAGAACACTGCCCCCAAACGCGGCGCCAGCCGCACCCCGCCGCCGCGCAAGCGGGAGATACCGAGCTGGCTCTGGCTGGCCTGCGGCCTGGCCATCGGCGGCTTCGCGATGTTTCTGACCAAGCTCGAGCCCGGCAGCAACGCCATCAAGCGCGACACCGCCGAGCAGCAGCCGAGCAAGGCGGCGCCGCAGCAGCCGAACAAGCCCAAGTACGACTTCTACACCCTGCTGCCGGAGTCGGAAGTCGTGGTGCCGCCGACCGCGCAGCAACAGCCGCCGCAAGCACAGCCGCAGAAGCCGCCGGAGCAGCCGGCAGTCCAACCGACGCAACAGCCACCGGTTCAGCAGCAGGCGCAATCGCTGCCACAGGTGCCGACACAACCAATACAACCGATACAACCGATACAACCGCCAGCGCAGCAGCAGACGGCGCAGGCCAAACCGCCGGTCCAGCGCCCGGCACAGCCGCCCCAACAGGCCACGCCCCCCAAGCCAACGCCAGCCCAGGACGCCGCCCGCGCCGAGGCCCTGCTCAACGGCCGCACACCGCCTGCCGTCACCGCCAAGCCGCCGGCGCTGCCCAAGCCCGCGCCGACGACCCACTACTATCTGCAGGCCGGCTCGTTCCGCAGCAAGGCCGATGCGGACGACGCCCGGGCACGCATCTCCCTGCTCGGCCAGAGCGTGCGCGTCGAGGTCGGCACGGTCCGCGGCGAAACCTGGCACCGTGTGGTCGCCGGCCCCTTCACCAACCGCCAGCAGTTGGAAGAGGCACAGAAGCAACTGGCCGGCGACGGCTTTCGCAACGTGATGCCCCAGCAGCGTCAGACGCGCTGAATGCCCGGCTGGCCGTCCTGCCGGCCAGCCATCCCGGCCGTCCCCTGTTGAAATCGCCGCGCCGTCCCCCATATAGACTCCACTCGGGCATTTTCGCCCCGCAGCGTGGAGACACTCCCTTGACCACCATCGTTTCAGTCCGCCGCCAAGGCAAAGTCGTCATGGGCGGCGACGGCCAGGTTTCCCTCGGCAACACCGTGATGAAGGGCAACGCGAAGAAGGTCCGCCGCCTCTACCACGGCCAGGTGCTTGCCGGCTTCGCCGGTGCCACCGCGGACGCCTTCACCCTCTTCGAGCGCTTCGAGGGCCAGCTGGAGAAACATCAGGGACATCTGGTCCGCGCCGCCGTCGAGCTGGCCAAGGACTGGCGCACCGACCGCACGCTGAGCCGCCTGGAGGCCATGCTGGCAGTGGCCAACAAAGACGCCTCGCTGATCATCACCGGCAACGGCGACGTGGTCGAGCCGGAGGAAAGCCTGATCGCCATGGGCTCCGGCGGCCCCTACGCGCAGGCCGCCGCGAAGGCGCTGCTGCTGCATACCGGCCTGTCGGCCCGCGAGGTCGCCGAAACCGCGCTGAACATCGCCGGCAGCATCTGCGTCTTCACCAACCAGAACCTGACCATCGAGGAGCTGGACCTCGACTGAGGTTTCCCGCTCATCCGGCCGCCGATTCGCGGCCGGCGAACAGAACGCCGCGGCGAAAGGTCCCAGATCCGACGCCCCACCGCATGAAGCGAGCCTTACCCATGTCCATGACGCCCCGCGAGATCGTCCACGAACTCAACCGCCACATCATCGGCCAGGACGACGCCAAGCGCGCCGTCGCCATCGCCCTGCGCAACCGCTGGCGACGCATGCAGCTGCCGGCCGAGCTGCGCGCCGAGGTGACGCCGAAGAACATCCTGATGATCGGCCCGACCGGTGTCGGCAAGACCGAGATCGCCCGCCGCCTGGCGCGCCTGGCGAACGCCCCGTTCATCAAGGTGGAAGCGACCAAGTTCACCGAAGTGGGCTATGTCGGCCGCGACGTGGAATCCATCGTCCGCGACCTGGCCGACGCGGCGGTGAAGATGATGCGCGAGCAGGAGATCCAGCGGGTGCGCTACCGCGCCGAGGACGCCGCCGAGGACCGCATCCTCGATGCGTTGCTGCCGCCGGCGCGCCAGGGTTTCGGCGACGAGCCGGTCAGCCGCGAGGACACGAACACCCGCCAGCTGTTCCGCAAGCGCCTGCGCGAGGGTCAGCTGGACGACAAGGAAATCGACATCGAGATCGCCGAAGCGCCCAGCGGCGTGGAGATCATGGCTCCGCCCGGCATGGAGGAGATGACCAGCCAGTTGCAGAACCTGTTCTCCAGCATGGGCAAGGGCAAGAAGAAGACCCACAAGCTGAAGGTCAAGGACGCCCTCAAGCTGGTCCGCGACGAGGAGGCAGCCCGCCTGGTCAACGAGGAGGAACTCAAGGCCCGCGCCCTGGAGGCGGTCGAGCAGAACGGCATCGTCTTCATCGACGAGATCGACAAGGTGGCCAAGCGCGCCAATGTCGGCGGCGCCGACGTCTCCCGCGAAGGCGTGCAACGCGACCTGCTGCCACTGATCGAGGGCTGCACGGTGAACACCAAGCTCGGCATGGTCAAGACCGACCACATCCTGTTCATCGCCTCCGGTGCCTTCCACCTGGCCAAGCCCAGCGATCTGGTGCCGGAACTGCAGGGCCGCCTGCCGATCCGCGTCGAACTCAAGGCCCTGACGCCCGAGGACTTCGAGCGCATCCTCACCGAGCCGCATGCCTCGCTGACCGAGCAGTACCGCGAACTGCTGAAGACCGAGGGGCTGGACATCGAATTCGCCGCCGACGGCATCAAGCGCATCGCCGAGATCGCCTGGCAGGTCAACGAGAAAACCGAGAACATCGGCGCCCGTCGCCTGCATACGCTGCTCGAACGCCTGCTGGAAGAGGTGTCTTTCAGCGCCGGCGATCTGGCCGCCGAGCACAGCGGCCGACCGATCGTGCTCGACGCGGCCTACGTCAACAGCCACCTCGGCGAACTGGCCCAGGACGAGGATCTGTCGCGCTATATCCTGTAAGCGCTTCCCTGCCGTCGTAGGGTGGAAGCCACCCCGTGGAAAACCGTACAGCGTTTTCCACCGGAGCCCCGCACCGGTGGATAAAGCTTCGCCGTTACCCGCCCTACAGCTCGCCGCCCCACCTTGCGGAGTTCCACCGATGCGCATACCCACCGCCATCAAGCTGCACAAGGCCTCGAAGACCCTCGAGCTGCACTACGGCCCCGACGAGCACTACAGTCTCGACGCCGAGTTCCTCCGCGTGCACTCGCCTTCGGCGGAGGTACGCGGCCACGGCAATCCCGTGCTGCAGCACGGCAAACTCGGCGTCGGCCTGAGCGGCGTCGAGCCGGTCGGCCAGTACGCCCTCAAGCTGATCTTCGACGACGGCCACGACAGCGGCCTCTACAGCTGGGACTACCTCCACCAGTTGGCCCACGACCACGACCGCCTGTGGGCCGAGTACCTGGCTGAACTGGAGCGCGCCGGCAAGTCCCGCGATCCGGACGAGTCGGTGGTCCGGCTGATGCTCTGAGCCGGCCTCCGCGCCTCGATTGCATGGAAACAATCGAGCACAAGCCCTAGAATGGCCGGCACATTTTTCCGGTGCCAGCGACATGAACGATCCGCGCAAGAGCCACGAGGCCGAACCCTCCACCCATTTCGGGTACCAGAGCGTCCCGGAAAGCCAGAAGGCGCAGAAGGTCGCCGAAGTATTCCACTCGGTGGCGGCCAAGTACGACCTGATGAACGACGTGCTCTCCGGCGGCCTGCACCGCCTGTGGAAGCGCTTCACCATCGAGTTGTCCGGGGTGCGCCGGGGCAACCGGGTGCTGGACATCGCCGGCGGCACCGGCGACCTCGCCCGGCAGTTCTCCCGCCTGGTCGGCGAGAGCGGCGAAGTGGTGCTGGCCGATATCAACGAATCCATGCTCAAGGTCGGCCGCGATCGCCTGCTCGACAAGGGCGTGGCCGGCAACGTGCGCTTCGTCCAGGCCGACGCCGAGAAGCTGCCGTTTCCCGACAACCACTTCGACGTGGTCACCATCGCCTTCGGCCTGCGCAACGTCACCCACAAGGAAGACGCCCTGCGCTCCATGCTGCGGGTGCTCAAGCCGGGCGGCCGCCTCCTGGTGCTGGAGTTCTCCAAGCCGAGCAACCCCCTGCTCGGCAAGGCCTACGACGCCTATTCCTTCGCCTTCATGCCGCTGGCCGGCAAGCTGATCACCAACGATGCCGACAGCTACCGCTACCTGGCCGAGTCGATCCGCATGCATCCGAACCAGGAAACCCTCAAGGGCATGATGGTCGAGGCCGGCTTCGAGCGCGTCACCTACCACAATATGACCGGCGGCATCGTCGCCCTGCACCGCGGTCTCAAGCCCTGATGCTCGGCACGGCCCTGCTCGCCGGCGCGGAACGCGGACTCAACCGCCTGCTGCGCCTGGACGCTACCGCCCGGCCGCGCCTGGCCCGGCTGGCCGGCAGCGTGCTCGCGGTGCACTGCACGGCGCCCGAGCTGACCGTCCATATCCTGCCGAACGCCGACGGCCTGCGCCTGGCCGGGCACTGGCAGGGCGAAGCCGACTGCACCCTGCACGCCCCGGCCGAGAGCCTGCTACGCCTGGCCGCCAGCCGACAGAAGACTGCCGTCCTGCACAGCCCCGAAGTGCGTCTGGAGGGCGACAGTGCCAGCCTGCTGGCGCTCGCCGAAATCCTTCAGGATCTCGAGCTGGACTGGGAGTACGAGGTGTCGCGCTGGCTCGGCCCGCTGGCCACCCAGCTGCTCGCCGGCAGCCTGCAGCACGCCGCGCGCTGGAGCGGCCAGAGCCTCGCCAGCCTGCGCCAGAACCTGGCCGACTACCTCGGCGAAGAGTCGCGCAGCCTGGTCGGCCGCCACGAAGCCGAAGCCCGCTTCGCCGAAGTCGACGACCTCAGGCTGGCCATGGACCGCCTCGAGGCACGCATCGCCCGCCTCGCCCACCCACAGGAACCCAGCGACAACCACGCATGAAGCTCCTTGCCGTCCGCCGCCTGCTGCGCATTCAAAGCGTCGTCGTCCGCTATCGCCTCGACGACCTCCTGTTCGACCAGCTGCTGCTGCCCTGGTGGCTGCGGGCGCTGGGCTATTGCCTGCCGTGGCGCTGGCTCCCTCGCGCACCGAGCGACCTGCCGCGCGGGATCCGTCTGCGCCTGGCTCTGCAGGATCTCGGACCGATCTTCATCAAGTTCGGCCAGATCCTCTCGACCCGCCGCGACCTGCTGCCGGAGGACCTCGCCGACGAGCTGGTCTGGCTGCAGGACCGCGTGCCGCCCTTCAATCCGCAGCAGTCCGTGGCGCTGATCGAGGAACAGCTCGGCGCCCGGGTCGACGAGGTGTTCGCCCGCTTCGACAGCGAGCCGCTGGCCTCGGCCTCGGTCGCCCAGGTGCACGCGGCGCAGCTGAAAAGCGGCGAGGAAGTGGTGGTCAAGGTGGTCCGTCCCGGCCTCAAGGCGGTGATCCGCCAGGACCTGGCCTGGCTCTACCTGTTCGCCCGGATGGCCGAGCGAGCCTCCACCGAAGCCCGCCGCCTGCATCTGGTCGACGTGGTCAGCGACTACGAGAAGACCATCTACGACGAGCTCGATCTGCTCCGCGAGGCGGCCAACGCCAGCCAGCTCAAGCGCAACTTCGAGGGCTCGCCGCTGCTCTACGTGCCGCAGGTGCACTGGGAATGGTGCCGGCCCAAGGTGCTGGTGATGGAGCGCATCTACGGCGTGCCGGTGACCGACCTGGCGGCCCTGACCGACCAGGGCACCGACCTCAAGCTGCTCGCCGAGCGCGGCGTGGAGATCTTCTTCACCCAGGTGTTCCGCGACAGCTTCTTCCATGCCGACATGCACCCCGGCAACATCTTCGTCAGCACCCGCCAGCCCTGGGACCCGCAGTACATCGCCATCGACTGCGGCATCGTCGGCAGCCTGACGCCGCAGGACCAGGACTACCTGGCGCGCAACCTGCTGGCCTTCTTCAAGCGCGACTACCGCAAGGTCGCGCAGCTGCACATCGACTCCGGCTGGGTGCCGGCCGACACCCAGGTCAACGAGTTCGAGGCGGCGATCCGTACCGTCTGCGAGCCGATCTTCGAGAAGCCCTTGAAGGACATCTCCTTCGGCCAGCTGCTGCTGCGCCTGTTCCAGACCGCCCGGCGCTTCAACATGGAGGTCCAGCCGCAGCTGGTGTTGCTGCAGAAGACTCTGCTCAACATCGAGGGACTCGGCCGCCAGCTCTACCCGGAGCTGGACCTGTGGACCACCGCCAAGCCCTTCCTGGAGCGCTGGATGCGCAAGCGCATGAGTCCGAAGGCCATGCTCGACAACCTGCAGGGCCAGCTCGAACAACTGCCGCACCTAGCGCACATCACCCGCGAGGCGCTGGAAAGCCTGGCCCGTCCTGGCTGGGACAGGCCGCTGCGGCGGCGCGAGCGCCACGATCAGCACATCCTGCGCCTGCTCGGCGCCGCCCTGCTGGCCGGCGGCGTGCTGCTCGCCAGCCAGACGCCGCCGACCGTCGCGGACGCCTGGCCGGGCTGGCTGATGCTCGCCAGCGGCCTCTACCTGCTGGTGCGCCGCTGGCGCTTCCCCGACTGACCCGGTTATCGCGACGCCGCACGTCGCCCGGAGTGGATATGAAAGACTGGTTGGACGAAATTCACTGGAACGCCGATGGCCTGGTACCGGCCATCGCCCAGGATCACAAGACCGGGTGCATCCTGATGATGGCCTGGATGAACCGCGAGTCCCTGGCCCTGACCGCTCGGGAAGGTCGCGCCATCTACTGGTCACGCTCGCGTGGTAAGCTCTGGCGCAAGGGCGAAGAGTCGGGCCATGTGCAGAAGGTGCATGAACTGCGCCTGGACTGCGACGCCGATGTGATCGTCCTGCAGGTCGAGCAGCTCGGCGGCATCGCCTGCCACACCGGCCGCGAAAGTTGCTTCTACCGCGTTTTCGAAGACGGCGCCTGGAAGGTCGTCGATCCGATCCTCAAGGACCCCGACGCCATCTATCACGCAGGACACCGTCATGAGTGACACCCTCCACCAGTTGGCCGAAGTGCTCGAGGCGCGCAAGAACGCCGCCCCGGACAGCTCCTACGTGGCCAGCCTGTACCACAAGGGCCTGAACAAGATCCTGGAAAAGGTCGGCGAGGAGTCGGTGGAAACCATCCTCGCGGCCAAGGACGCCGCCGTCAGCGGCGACTGCAGCGACCTGATCTACGAGACGGCCGATCTCTGGTTCCACAGCCTGGTCATGCTCGCCGCCCTCGGCCAGCACCCCCAGGCGGTGCTCGACGAACTGGAGCGGCGCTTCGGGCTGTCCGGACATGCGGAAAAGGCCGCCCGCCAACCGTCCGCCTAACCATTTAGCTGCAAGGGGAATTCCATGGGTATTTTCGACTGGAAACACTGGCTGATCATCCTCATCGTCGTCGTCCTGGTGTTCGGCACCAAGCGCCTGAAGACGCTCGGCTCCGATATCGGCGAGGCGATCAAGGGCTTTCGCAAGGCCGTGAACACCGAGGAAGGCGAGAACAAGCCGGCCGAGCCGCAGGCCGGCACCGGCGACACGCTGAACAAGACGCAGACCATCGAAGGCCATGCCCAGAAGGTCGACATTCCGGTGCGCAAGGACTGAGCCTGACGCATGTTCGATATCGGTTTCTCCGAGCTGCTGCTGGTCGGCCTGGTCGCCCTGCTGGTACTCGGCCCCGAACGCCTGCCGGGTGCCGCACGCACGGCCGGTCTGTGGATCGGCCGCCTGAAGCGCAGCTTCAGTGCGATCCGGACGGAGGTGGAGCGCGAGATCGGCGCCGACGAGATCCGTCGCCAACTGCATAACGAGCGGATCCTCGAGCTGGAGCGGGAGATGCGCCAGAGCCTGCAGCCGCCGGCCCCGGCCGCGCCGCACGAGCCGGACAGTCCCGCGGCCGCCCCGCAGCCTGCCGCCCCGGCCGGCACCGAGCCTCCTGCCGCCCCATCCGACAAGACGCCCAACCCATGACAGCCCGACCGGAAGGCGACCAGGACATGCCCCTGGTCGCTCACCTGACCGAACTGCGCACGCGCCTGCTGCGCTGCGTACTGGCAGTACTGCTGATCTTCGCCGTACTCTTCCCCTTCGCCCAGGAAATCTACACGCTGGTCTCGGCACCGCTGCGCGCCTACCTGCCGGAAGGCGCGACCATGATCGCCACCGGCGTCGCCTCGCCGTTCCTGACCCCGTTCAAGCTCACCGCCTGGGTGGCGCTGTTTCTCAGCGTCCCGGTGATCCTCCATCAGGTCTGGGGGTTCATCGCGCCGGGCCTGTACCAGCAGGAGAAACGCATCGCCCTGCCGCTGCTGGCCTCCAGCATCGCCCTGTTCTACCTCGGCATGGCTTTCGTCTATTTCCTGGTCTTCCCGCTGATGTTCCACTTCTTCGCCAGCGTCACCCCCGAAGGCGTGGCGATGATGACCGACATCAACGAGTACCTGGACTTCGTCCTCACCCTGTTCTTCGCCTTCGGCGTGGCCTTCGAAATTCCGGTGGCGACCTTCCTGATCATCTGGATCGGCCTGGTCGACGTGGAAACCCTGAAGAAAAGCCGGCCCTACGTGATCGTCGGCTGCTTCGTGGTCGGCATGATCCTCACTCCGCCGGACATCTTCTCGCAGACCCTGCTGGCGGTACCGATGTGGCTGCTGTTCGAGGTCGGCATCCTGTTCGGCGCCATGGTTCACCGCGACACCGAGGAAACCGGAGACAGCAGCGCCGTCGCCCCCCGCGAGCACGACGACCAGCCGCCGGCGCCCCAGGCATGAACCTGCTGCTGCTCGACGACGCCGACTTCGTCGGCGTCGACCGGGTGATCCTGCGCGACCGCCGCCTGCGCCATCTGCACGAGGTGCACCGTGCCGAAGCCGGCGACCGCCTGCGGGTCGGCCATGTGGGCCGGGCGATGGGCGAAGGCCGTCTGCTGCGCCTGGAGGCCGCGGAGGCCGAACTGCAGGTGACCTTCGACCGGGAACCGCCGGCCAAGCTGCCCTTGACCCTGCTGCTCGCCCTGCCGCGGCCGAAGATGCTCAAGCGCGTGCTGCAGACCGTCGCCGCCATGGGCGTGCCGCGTCTGGTGCTGCTCAACAGCTACCGGGTGGAGAAAAGCTTCTGGCAGACCCCTTTCCTCGAACCCGCAGCGATCCGCGAACAGCTGATCCTCGGTCTGGAACAGGCGCGCGACACCGTGCTGCCGGAGGTGCTGGTCGAAAAGCGCTTCAAGCCCTTCGTCGAGGATCGCCTGCCGCAGCTCGCCGCCGGCACCCTCGGCCTGCTCGGCCATCCCGGCGACTTCCCGCCCTGTCCGCGGGCCGTCGAGCGGCCGGTGACCTTGGCGATCGGCCCGGAAGGCGGCTGGATTCCCTACGAGGTGGACAAGCTGCAGGCCGCCGGCCTCGCCCCGGTGCAGCTGGGCGAGCGCATCCTGCGCGTGGAAACCGCGGTGACCGCCCTGCTCGCGCGCCTCTTCTGAGGCGCGGTGGCGGGCGCCGCAGCGCCCGCCAAATGCCTACCCGGCCAGCAGCACCCCGTCGGCCGCCGGCTTCGCCTCGCTGCTCATCGTGGCAGCCAGGGGCCGGCCGCTGCTGCGGTACAGACCGCCCAGCGAGCGCCGCCAAGGCGCCAGCCAGTTCTCCCAGCCCTCCTCCCACAACTGCTGGTGCAGGCGCGCCAGGGCTACCGGATCGCTCAGCAGGGCCAGGCGGGCGCGCTCGTCGAGCCGTTCGGGACCGACGGCCAGGGCGTGGGTCACGCGATCCGCGCGCAACCGCTCGATCGCCAGCGACTGACCGTGGCGTGCCGTGCCCATAGCGCAGGCCAGGGCGTTGCCGAGCGGATCGACCACCGCCCGGACGAAGGCGCCGCCCAGCGCGCGCCGGCGGTTCTCCCGGGTGTAGCGCTCGGTGGCGCGCAGCTCGGCCGGGGCGTCGTACTCCTCGGGGATCAGGAACAGCTTGAGGGCGCGCAGGCGCCGGCCCAGGCCGACCCGGCTGGAGATCACCGACACCGGGACGGACAGCATCAGCGCGCCGACGATCGGCGCCAGCCACCAGAGAAAGCGCGGGTTCAGCCAGGCCACCAGCAGCGCCCAGACCAGGCCGAGCAGGGTCTGCCCGCCATGCCGGCGCAGCGCCTCGCGCCACGAGGTGGAGCCGTCGTCGCGGCACGGCGACTTCCACTGCACCGAGCGGCCGAGGAAGGCGCCGATCACGAAGCAGCTGTGGAAGAACATCCGTACCGGGGTCAGCAGAATGGAGCAGCCCATCTCCAGCAGCACGCTCAGGGTCACCCGCAGCGCCCCGCCATAGGCGCGAGCGCCCTTGACCCAGACCAGCACCAGGCTGAGCAGCTTGGGCAGCACCAGCATGGTCAGGGTGCTGTAGAACAGCAGCATGGCCTCCTGGGGATACCAGGGCATCCAGACCGGGAACGGTCCGGAGGCGCTGGCGGCATCCTGCGGCATCAGCAACTGGTGCGCCGCCATCAGCGCCGTGGACAGCAGCAGGAAAGCGAACCACAGCGGTGCCGACAAGTAGGACATCACCCCGGTGAGGAACACCGCGCGGTGCACCGGATGAATGCCGCGGACCAGGAACAGGCGGAAGTTCATCAGGTTGCCGTGGCACCAGCGGCGGTCGCGCTTGAGTTCGTCGAGCAGGTTCGGCGGCAGCTCCTCGTAGCTGCCCGGCAGGTCGTGGGCGACCCACACGCCCCAGCCGGCGCGGCGCATCAGCGCCGCCTCGACGAAGTCGTGGGAGAGGATCGCCCCGGCGAACGCTCCCTTGCCCGGCAACGGTGCCAGCGCGCAGTGCTCGATGAACGGCTGCATGCGGATGATCGCGTTGTGCCCCCAGTAGTGCGACTCGCCGAGCTGCCAGAAGTGCATGCCGGCGGTCAGCAGCGGGCCGTAGACTCGGGTGGCGAACTGCTGCATGCGCGCGTAGAGGGTGTCGCGGCCGGAGGCCTTGGGCGCGGTCTGGATGATCCCGGCCTCGGGGTTGGCCTCCATCAGCCGGACCAGGGTCGCCAGGCAGTCGCCGCTCATCACGCTGTCGGCGTCCATCACCACCATGTAGCGGTACTGGCTGCCCCAGCGCCGGCAGAAGTCGTCGATGTTGCCGCTCTTGCGTTTCACCCGGCGCCGCCGGCGGCGGTAGAAGATGCGTCCGGCGCCGCCGGTTTCCTGGCACAGCTCGAGCCAGGCCTGCTGCTCGGCGGCGGCGATGTCGGCCGAGCCGCTGTCGCTGAGGATGAAGAAGTCGAAGCGCTCCAGCTCGCTGCCGGCGGCCAGCGACTCGTAGGTCGCCCGCAGGCCGGCGAAGGCCCGCGCCACGTCCTCGTTGCAGATCGGCATGACGATGGCCGTGCGTGCCTCGGCGGGAATCGGCGCCGTGCCGACGCCGGCCGCGGAGATGAAGTGGCGGTCACGCCCGCGCAGCAGTTCCCAGAAGCCCATCACCGCCGTCCAGAAGCCGGCCGACACCCAGCCGAAGAGCAGTGCGAAGAGGCCGAGCACGCAGCCTTCGAGCAGATAGGGCAGCGCCGTGCCCAGGCTGTGCCAGGGACTGGGCGGGACGCCTTCGACGAACTCGGCAAGCTTGGAGAAGGACCAGTCGCAGCACGGCAGGATGTCCCGCATGTACCAGGAGGCCAAAGCGGTCGGCCCCAGCATCAGCAGCAGCAGGACCAGCCGGCGCAGCGAGGCGACCCGCTGCCAGCTCGCCGACGGCAGGTCGCGCCGTGGCGGGGGCGGAATGGGACGGCCGGTGAGCCGGCGCCAGGCGCGCTTCAGCAGGTTGAGGCCCCAGGGCTCGGGAACCACCGGCGTGCGGCGGATCGGCGGCGCGGCCGCCAGGCAGGCACGCCCGGCGCTGTCCGCGGCGAGCCCCCCGCTTGCTTTCAGCTCGTCGCCATACCCCCCGGCCAGGCGCCGGGCGGACGAGGCCAGGGCGGCATCGCCGGCCGCTGCCGGAGCTCCTCCGGCCAGCCGGCGGTGCAGTTCGGCGAGCGTGCCGGCATCGGCCAGACGCTCGCGCTCCGCCGCGGACAGCGGCAGGTGGCGCAGGTACTCGTCCAGCGGAGCGCGGAGGGAGATCGGATTATTCTTTGGCATGCAACTGGTAGCTCCAGATTTCGGTCAGGCGTCGGTCGCCCTTGACCAGTGCGGCGTACATCTCCACCGGCCGCTGTGGGTCCTTGACTCTCAAACGCAGGGTAAGGCGCCACCCCCGGATGGCCGGGTGGTAGCGCAGGCTGTTCTCCAGCAGTTCGCCGTTGTGGTCGACGTTGACCTGGCTGGCGAGCGGCGTCTCCGGCGCCAGCGCCTGCAGCGCCGGCCCCTCGAAGTCCACCAGCAGAAGGGTGCTGCCGTCGGCCTGGCGGATCAGGTTGCGCTGCTTCAGCTCGCCCAGGGAGCGCAGGGTCTGCCGGACCCAGGCCGCGCTCTTGGACTGCAGCGCCGGCTCGTCTTGAGTCCAGTGCAGGCGATAGGCGAAGTCCAGGGGCTGGCCGGGCTCGGGCACGACCTTCGGCCGCCAGAAGGCGACGATGTTGTCGTTGGTCTCGTCCGGGTCGGAATCTCCACCAGCTCCACGCTGCCCGCCCCCACTCGCCCAGCGGCTCGACCCAGGCGCTCGGGCGCAGGTCGTAGCGGTCGTCGAGGTCCTCGAACTCGGAGAACTCGCGGCCGCGCTGCAGCAGGCCGAAGCCCTTCGGATTCTCCAGGCTGTAGGGAGTCACCAGCAGCTGCTGCGGATTCTGCAGCGGGCGCCAGATCCAGTCGCCGTTGCCGTCGTGGATCAGCAGGCCGCTGGAGTCGTGGATCTGCGGGCGGAAGTTGACCTGCGGCGACGGCTGGTTGTCGCCGAACAGGAACATGCTGGTCAGCGGCGCCAGGCCCAGGCGGCCGATCGGCCCGCGCAGGTAGAGGCGGGCCTGGATGTCCATCTGGGTATTGCGCCCAGGGCGCAGGACCATCCGGTAGGCGCCGGTGGCGCGCGGCGAGTCGAGCAGCGCGAAGATGGTCAGGTGGCGGTCCTGCGGCCCGGGACGCTCGATCCAGAACTCGCGAAAGCGCGGGAACTCCTCGCCCGAGGGCAGCGCGGTGTCGAGCGCCAGGCCGCGGGCGGAAAGGCCGAACACCTGGCCCTGGCCGACCACACGGAAATAGCTGGCGCCGAGGAAGGTGGCCACCTCGTCCTGCTTGTCCGCGCGGTTGATCGGATAGAGCACGCGAAAGCCGGCGTAGCCGAGCTGCCCCGCCGCCTGGGGATCGACGCGCAAGGTGCCGAAATCGAAGCGCGAGGGATCGTAGGCAATTTCCCGGGCGTTGCCGGCGATCACCTCGTTGATGCGCACCGGCGTGGCGAAGTGCATGCCTTGGTGGTGGAAGCCCAGCTTGAAGTGGGTCTTCTGGTCGGCCCAGTAGGCTTTTTCGGCACGGAAGCGGATCTGCTGGTGGTCGGCGAAGGCCATGTTGGCGAATTCGGCCGGCAGGTTGCTGACCGGCGCGACGTAGGGTTCGCGGGCCAGGCTTTTCGCCCGCTCGGCCACCGCGTCGAAATCGAAGCCCCAGGCGGGGCTGATGCCCAGCGCCAGGAGGGTTGCACCGGCCAGCAGCAGACCGCGGCATGAAGCGATTATCGACGTCATTGCGCAAGGCTCGGACATGGCTGAAGGGAGGGCTGGAGGGGATTGTCGGCCGGCAACTCTAACCTATTGAAAAAAATAGAGAAAACTTAGCACGCGCGGAAAACCGAAAATAGCTTAATTTTCCTTTAGATTCATATGGTTAGCCATTCTTGTCCAAATCCTTCAAAAAGTGCTTAAGAAGACGACGAGCGGCTGCAGGCCGGGCAGGATAGCAGCCGCTTGCATCCGGCGCAGGGCAGCGCCAGCGATGCGACAAGCGCCCCTCCCTACCTGGCCAGCAGCACTCCGCCGGTCTCCGGCGTCGCCTCCTCGACCGCCCGACGGCGGCCCGCCCCGTCCCACGCCTGCCGCCAGGGCGCCAGCCAATTCTCCCGGCCCTCCTCCCACAGCCGCAGGTGCAGGCGCGACAGGGCCAGCGGATCGCTCAGCAGGGCCAGTCGGCTCTCGCCGTCGAGCCCCTGCGGGCCGACGGCCAGCGCCTGCTCCACGCGCTCGTGGCGCCCCGCCTCGATCGCCCGGGAACTGCCGTGACGCGCCGTGCCCATGGCGCAGGCCAGGGCGTTGAGCAGCGGGTCGACGGCTGCGCGGAGGAAGCCCTCGTCGAGCGCCCGCCGCCGGTTCGCCAGGGTGTACGCGTCGGTGGCGCGCAGCTCGGTCGGGGTGTCGTGCTCCTCGGGAATCAGGAACAGTCCGCCGCGGCGCGCGCCCAGCCCCCAGGCGACCCGGCTGGTGAGCACCGACACTGGGACGGACAGCATCAGCGCGCCGACGATCGGCGACAGCCACCAGAGAAAGCGCGGATTCAGCCAGACCACCAGCAGCGCCCAGGCGATGCCGAGCAGGGTCTGCCCGCCGTGCCGGCGCAGCGCCTCGCGCCAGGAGGTGGCGTCGTCGTCGCGCTGCGGCGACTTCCACTGCACCGACCAGCCGAGAAAGGCGGCGATCACGAAGCGGCTGTGGAACAGCATGCGCACCGGCGCCACCAGCATCGAGAAGCCCATCTCCAGCAGCATGCTCAGGGCCACCCTGCACCTCCCGCCGTAGGCCCCGGCGCCCTTCGCCCAGATCAGGATCACGCTGAGCAGCTTGGGCAGGAACAGCAGGGTCAGGGTGGTGGAGAACAACGCGATGGCCCGCTCCGGGTGCCATTGCGGCCAGATCGGGAAGAGCTGCCTCGGCGCCATGAAATACTGCGGCTCCATCAACTGATGTACCGCCAGCAGCGCCGTGGACAGCACCAGGAAGGCGAGCCACAGCGGAGCCGACAGGTAGGACATCACCCCGGTGAGGAACACCGCGCGGTGCACCGGGTGCATGCCCTTGACCAGAAACAGGCGGAAGTTCATCAGGTTGCCGTGGCACCAGCGGCGGTCGCGCTTGAGCTCGTCGAGCAGGTTCGGCGGCAGCTCCTCGTAGCTGCCCGGCAGGTCGTAGGCGATCCACACGCCCCAGCCGGCGCGGCGCATCAGCGCCGCCTCGACGAAGTCGTGGGAGAGGATCGCCCCGGCGAACGCTCCCTTGCCCGACAGCGGCGCCAGCGCGCAGTGCTCGATGAACGGCTTGATGCGGATGATCGCGTTGTGCCCCCAGTAGTGCGACTCGCCGAGCTGCCAGAAGTGCAGGCCGGCGGTGAACAGCGGGCCGTAGACGCGGGTGGCGAACTGCTGCATGCGCGCGTAGAGGGTGTCCATGCCCGAGGCTTTCGGCGCGGTCTGGATGATCCCGGCCCCGGGGTTGGCCTCCATCAGCCGCACCAGCCGGGTCAGGCACTCGCCGCTCATCACGCTGTCGGCGTCCATCACCACCATGTAGCGGTACTGGCTGCCCCAGCGCCGGCAGAAGTCGTCGATGTTGCCGCTCTTGCGCTTCACCCGGCGCCGCCGGCGGCGGTAGAAGATGCGTCCGGAACCGCCGGTTTCGCGGCACAGCTCGAGCCAGGCCTGCTGCTCGGCGACGGCGATGTCGGCCGAGCCGCTGTCGCTGAGGACGAAGAAGTCGAAGCGCTCCAGCTCGCCACTGGCGGCCAGCGATTCGTAGGTCGCCCGCAGGCCGGCGAACACCCGCGCCACATCCTCGTTGCAGATCGGCATGACGATGGCCGTGCGCGCCTCGGCGGCGATCGGCTCGTCGCCTGTGCTGCTGGCGGAGATGCGGTAGCGGTCGCGCCCGCCGAGCAGCTCCCAGAAGCCCATCAGGGCGGTCCAGAAGCCGGCCGAGACCCAGCAGAACAGGATGGAGAACAGCGCCAGCACGCCGAACTGCAGGACGTAGGGCAAGACCTGCTGCAGGCTCTGCAGCCAGCCCTGCCGGCCGATCTCGGCGAAATCGACGAAGGCCCAGCCCTGATAGGGCAGGATGTCCTTCATATACCAGGTGGCCAGGCCGGTCTGGCCGAGCATCAGCAGCAGCAGGACGAAGCGGCGCAGCGAGCCGACCCGCTGCCAGTGCGCCTTCGGCAGATCGCGACGCGGCCTGGGCGGGTTGCGGCGGCCGATGAGCCGGTGCCAGAGGCGTACCAGCAGGTTGGTGCGCCAGGGTTCGGGGACGACCCGGGTGCGCCGGATCGGCGGGGCCGCCTCGAGACGGGGGCGGCCGCCGGCGTCCCGGCCGGCCTCGGGCGGCGCGCCGTCGCCGCCCAGCGCCAGGCGCCGGGCGGCCGAAGCCAGGGCGGGATCGTCGGTCGCGGCCGCCGCGCTGCCGGCCAACCGGCGGTGCAGCGCGGCGAGCGAGCCGGCCTCGGCCAGGCCCTCGCGCGCCGGCGCGTCCAGCGGCAGGTGCTCCAGGTATTCGGCCAGCAACGCCTCGGTGGGGGTCGGATTATTCATTGGCGGGCAACTGGTAGCTCCAGGTTTCGGACAGGGTTCGCTGGCCGTCGACCAGCGCGACGCGCATCTCCGTCGGCTTCTTCGGGTCCTTGACGCTGACCCGCAGCATCAGGCGCCAGCCCTTGGTCGCCGGGTTGTAGCGCAGGCTGTTCTCCTTCACCTCGGCATTGCCGTCGACGCCGATCTGGGGAGCGAGCGGCGCGTCCGGCGGCAGCTTCTTCAGCGCCGGCCCCTCGAAATCGACCACCAGCGCCGTGCTGCCGTCCGGCTGACGGATCAGGTTCTTCTGCTTCACGTCGCCCGCCGCGCGCAGGGTCTGCTCGACCCAGGCGGAATCCGGGGCGTGCAGCCCCGGCTCGTCGCGGGTCCAGTGCAGGCGGTAGCTCAGATCCAGCGGCCGGCCCGGCTCCGGCTGGCTGGCCGGGCTCCAGAAGGCGACGATGTTGTCGTTGGTCTCGTCCGGGGTGGGGATCTCGACCAGTTCCACGCTGCCCTTGCCCCAGTCGCCCTGCGGCTCGACCCAGGCGCTCGGGCGCAGGTCGTAGCGGTCGTCGAGATCCTCGTAGCGCGCGAATTCGCGGCCGCGCTGCAGCAGGCCGAAGCCCTTCGGGTTCTCCACGCTGTAGCTGCTCACCGACAGGTGCTTGGGGTTGTTCAGCGGGCGCCAGATCCATTCGTCGTTGCCGGCATGGATCTGCAGGCCGCTGGAGTCGTGCAACTCCGGCCGGTAGTTGGGCTGTGCGGGGGGCTGGTTGCCGCCGAACAGGAACATGCTGGTCAGCGGCGCGAGGCCCAGCTTGCCGACCTTGTCGCGCAGGAACAGCCGGGACTGGACGTCGACCACCGCGTCGCGGCCCGGGTGCAGCACGAAGCGGTAGGCGCCGGTGGCGCGCGGCGAATCGAGCAGGGCGAAGATTGTCAGGTGCTTGTCCTGCGGTTTCGGCTGCTCGATCCAGAACTCGCGAAAGCGCGGGAACTCCTCGCCCGACGGCTGCGCCGTGTCGATCGCCAGGCCGCGGGCGGACAGCCCGTAGGCCTGGCCCTTGCCGACCACGCGGAAATAGCTGGCGCCGAGGAAGGTGGTGATCTCGTCGCGCTTGTCCGCCCCGTTGATCGGATAGAGCACGCGGAAGCCGGCGTAGCCGAGATTGCGCGTGGCGTTGCGGTCGAACTTCAGCGTGCCGAAATCGAAGCGGGCGGGATCGTAGGGGATTTCCGCGACCCGGTTGCCGGCGATTTCGTTGATCTTCACCGGCGTGTTGAAGTGCATGCCCTGGTGGTAGAAGCTCAGCTTGAAGGGCGTCTTCCTGTCCGACCAGTAGGCCTTGTCCATGCGGAAGCGGATCTGCTGATAGTCGGCGAACTTCATCTCGCCGAACTCGGCGGGCAGGTTGCTGGCCGGAGCGACGAACCGCTCCGCGGCCAGGCCCCTGGCCCGCTCGGCCACGTCGTCGAAGCCAAAGGCCCGCGCCGGCGCGGGCTCCAGCGTCAGGATGAAAGCGCCGGCCAGCAGCAGGCCATGCAGACAGTGGTTGCGTGAGGCAGATAGAACGGAGCGGGAAGTCACGAATCCTCCTGTTGTCCAACACAAGAACGGAAGGCGCTGCTTGCAGGGGCGGCACCCGGACACCAGGGGTGGGACCCGCGTGCCAACGCAGGAGTTCCGCTTCGACGCAGCGGCCGGTCCCGACCCGGCCGGCAAACGCGGCCCCGCGCCCGCCCCGAACAGCGCTCAGCGGGCCGTCTTGAGCACGGAAACCAGCATTCCGCCGAGCAGCAGCCCGAGGGTCACCGCCAGGGAGATCCAGGCCGGCAGTGTGCCGACGATGCCGACCAGGAAGATCTTCCCGCCGATGAACACCAGCACCAGCGCCAGCGCGTACTTGAGGTAGCCGAAGCGGTGGATCAGCGCAGCGAGGGCGAAGTACAGCGCGCGCAGGCCGAGGATGGCGAAGATGTTCGAGGTGTAGACGACGAAGGTGTCCTGGGTGATGGCGAAGATCGCCGGAACGCTGTCCACGGCGAAGATCAGGTCGGTGCATTCGATCATCAGCAGGGCCAGCAGCAGCGGCGTGACCTGCAGCCGGCGACGGCCTGCGGCGTCGCTCCGGCGGACCAGGAAACGGCCGCCGTGCAGCTCCTCGGTGAGTGGCAGGTGGCGACGCAGCAGGCGCATCAGCGGATTGTCGGCCAGCTCCAGCTCCTGCCCGGGGCGGCCGAACAGCAGTTTCACGCCGGTGACCAGCAGGAAGGCGCCGAAGACGTAGAGAATCCAGTCGAACTCCCTCACCAGCGCCGCGCCCAGGCCGATCATCAGCCCGCGCAGGACGATCACCCCGAGGATGCCCCAGAACAGCACCTCGTGCTGGTACAGCCGGGGAATGGCGAGGAAGCGGAAGATCAGCGCCATGACGAAGATGTTGTCCAGCGACAGCGACTTCTCCACCAGGTAGCCGGTGAAGTAGTCCAGGCCGTCGGTCGGCCCCTTCTGCAACCAGACCCAGCCGCCGAACAGCAGCCCCGCGCCGATGTAGCCGGCCGACAGCCAGAGGCTCTCGCGGACATCGATCTCCCGCCGGCGGCGATGCAGCACGCCCAGATCGAAGACCAGCAGGGCGAAGACGAGGGCGACGAACAGCAGCCACAGCCAGGCGGCGGTGCCGAGGAAATCACCCAGCAGAAAGGCCTCGAGAACGCCCATCCGCCCCTCCCGCCGTCGCGTTGCGGCAAGCCGACCCGGACCGGGAGGCGCTCGCCGGAAGGCGCTGCCACCCTGCAGGCATTAGACGCCGGTCGGCGCCGGCCCGGCCCGCCGCCCGTCGGACCTTGCGGCACACAGCCCGGCAGCCGTTAATCTGGGACACGTCCCCCTCAGCCGGAGAGATCGCCATGCTTCCCCTGACCATCGACCTCAAGCGACTGGAAAACGCCCTGGAAGGCGACGAAGCCGTCGATCACTACCTCGACCTGGACACCGGCGAGATCCTCGCCGTCGGTCCCGAGACGCCGACTCCGGGCAGCGCCGAGAAGTACCACGTGCAGCCGGAGCGCTACCTGCCCATCGACCCCCTGCCGGGGGCGAAGAGCCTGGCGATGCGCGAGGAGTTCCTCTACACCCAGCCCGACCCGCACGCCCATCCGCTGCTCAGCCGCGCGCTGAGCGGGCGCCGGCCGCTGCGCACCTTCGACTACGGCCTGGAGCACTTCCCGCGGATGCGCGAGGCCTGGCACAGCTATCGCCAGCGGCGGCTGCGCGAATACGCCCTGGAGTGGCTGGAGGACAACGGCCTGGAACCGGCCGGCGAATTCAGGCCTCGAGCAGGAAGGTCACCGGGCCGTCGTTGACCAGCTCGACCTGCATGTGGGCGCCGAAGCGCCCGCCGGCGACCTGCGGATGGCGCTCGCGGGCCAGCGCCAGCAGCGCCTCGAACAGCGCCTGGCCCTGGGCCGGCGGTGCGGCGCTGGAGAAGCTCGGGCGCAGGCCGCTTCTGGTATCGGCGGCGAGGGTGAACTGCGAGACCAGCAGCAGGCCGCCGCCGACCTGGGCCAGGGACAGGTTCATGCGCCCCTCGGCATCGGCGAACACCCGGTAGTTGAGCAGCCGCTGCAGCATCCGCTCGACGCTTTGCGCATCGTCCTGCGGCTCGATGCCGACCAGCGCCAGCAGGCCCTGGCCGATGGCGCCGACCTCTTCGCCGGCGACCGTCACCCGGGCCGTGGCGACCCGCTGGATCAGCGCCTTCATCAGGCTTCCTCGGGCGGCACGCCGAGCAGGCGCTTGGCCAGCTCGTCGGTGGCGCGCACCAGGGCATCGACGATGCCCGGCTCGCTGGCCGCGTGCCCGGCGTCGCGGACGATCTGCAGCTCGCTGTTCGGCCAGGCGCGGTGCAGCGCCCAGGCATTGTCCAGCGGACAGACCACGTCGTAGCGCCCATGCACGATCAGCCCGGGCAGATGGGCGATCTTCGGCATGTCGCGCAGCAGCTGGCCGGGCTCCAAGAAGGCGTCGTTGACGAAGTAGTGGCACTCGATGCGGGCGATGGACAGGGCATGCTCGTGGAAGCGCTCGACCACGTCCGGGTTCGGCCGCAGGGTAGCGGTGCGCCCCTCCCAGGCCGACCAGGCCTTGGCCGCATGCATCTTGGCGATCTCGTCGGTGCCGGTGAGGCGCTTGTAGTAGGCCTGCATCAGCTTGCCGCGCTCCTCCTCGGGGATCGGCGCCAGGTAGTCCTGCCAGTAATCGGGAAACAGCCGGCTGGCGCCCTCTTGGTAGAACCAGTGGAAGTCCTGCGGACGGCACAGGAAGATGCCGCGCAGGATCAGCGCCTTCACCCGTTCGGGGTGGGTCTGGGCGTAGGCCAGCGCCAGGGTCGAGCCCCAGGAGCCGCCGAACAGCACCCACTGCTCGATGCCCAGGTGCTCGCGGATGCGCTCCATGTCCGCCACCAGGTCCCAGGTGGTGTTGTTCTCCAGGCTCGCGTGGGGGGTCGAGCGCCCGCAGCCGCGCTGGTCGAAGGTGACGATGCGGTACAGGGTGGGATCGAAGAAGCGCCGGCTCATGCTGTCGCAGCCCGCCCCCGGCCCGCCGTGGATGAACACCACCGGCAGGCCGTCCGGCGAGCCGCTCTCGTCGACATAGAGCTCATGGGGATGGTCCACCGCCAGTTGGTGGCGGGCGTAGGGTTTGATCTCTGGATACAAGGTTTGCATGCTCTGCTCCAAGGCTGAACAGGACCATCCGTCCCGGGGTAGCCGGCATCATAGCCTCGAAAAGCGCCGCGGGCATGCGCCGGATCGGGCGAATGTCCGTCTGCCGCGCCGCTTTTTGCGGATCGCCGCGCCTTCGCCTAGTGTTGACTCCAAGCGTAACGCCGCCCTCTGCCGTGCGACGCCGATGCCCTGGGAGTCCGCTTGCTGCTCTGGGGCGTCGCCATGCAGTTGGCGACGGTGGCGCGCAAGTGGCGGGCACGGCGCCAGCGCCCGTCGTACGCGGGAGCAAAGCCATGAGCGCCGTATCGCGTCAATCGACCCTGCTGGTCGGCCTGCTCGCCCTGGTCTGGCTGTGGGCGGCCATCGAGCCCCTGAGCCGTTCGGACTGGCTGCTGGAGAACCTGCTGGTGTTCTTCTTCGCCGGCCTGCTGCTGGCGACCCACCGGCGCTTCGCCTTTTCCCTCGGCGCCTACCGGCTGTTCGCCCTGTTCCTCGCCCTGCACCTCTACGGCTCTCACTACACCTACGCGGAAACGCCGCTTGGCGACTGGCTGCGCGACAGCCTGGGGCTCGCCCGCAATCCCTACGACCGGCTGGTGCACTTTGCCTTCGGCCTGTTGCTGGCCTGCCCGCTGCGCGAACTGCTGGAGCGCCGCGCCGGGCTGCGCGGGCTCTGGCTGGACGGCCTCGCCCTGAGCCTGGTGATGGCCATGAGCGCCCTCTACGAGCAGCTGGAAATGCTCGCGACGCTGATCGTCAGTCCGGAGCTGGGCACGGCCTTCCTCGGCACCCAGGGCGACGAGTGGGACGCCCAGAAGGACGCCGGGCTGGCCACGCTGGGCTCGCTCGGCGCCCTGGGACTGCGCAGCCTGCGCGGACGGATCGCCCGGCGCAGGAACGTGCCCGCCTGAAACGCCGGGCCTCTCCTCCGGCGCCGCTGCCGGCTACGCTTGAGGCAAGGCGGACCCATGGCGCAGCCCCGGGCAGCGCCGTCGCCACTGGAGGAAACATGGAAGCTTCTTTCCCGCGCATCGGCATCGCCGGCGCCGGCGCCATCGGCTGCACGCTGGCCGCACGCCTGGCCTGCAGCGGCCGGACCGTCAACCTGCTGGCCCGCGGCGCGACCCTGGAGGCGCTGCGCCGTGACGGCGTGCGCCTGACCGATCGGCAGGGCGTGCACCGCGCCGCGGTGAATGCCAGCGACCGGGGCGCGGAACTCGGCGCGCAGGACCTGCTGTTCCTCTGCACCAAGGCCCACGACCTGCCGGCGCTGCTGCCGGCCATCGAGCCGATGCTCGGTGCCGACACCCTGGTGGTGCCGGTGATCAACGGCGTACCCTGGTGGTACTTCCTCGGCGAAGGCGGACGCTTCGCCGGGCAGCACGTCGAGGCGGTCGATCCCGGCGGACGGCTCGCCGCACGCCTGGCCCCGCCGTGCCTGATCGGCTGCGTGGCGTTCGTCACCGCCGAGTCGCCGGCGCCCGGCACGGCGCTGACCGGCAACCCGTTGCGGATGGTCTTCGGCGAGCCGGACAACCGGCCGAGCGAGCGCCTGGAGCGCCTGCGCGCGCTGATCGAGGCGGCCGGCATCGAGGCCCGCAGCAGCGAACGCATCCGCGACGCGCTGTGGACCAAGCTCATCGCCAACCTCAGCTCCAATCCGCTGTCGGTGGTCAGCGGCGCCACCCTGGAAGAGCTCTACAGCAGCCCCGAGCTGCATGAACTGGTCTGCGGCCTGCTGCACGAGGGCCTGCTGCTCGCCGCCGCCTACGGCGCACGGTCGAATTCGACCCGCCGGGCTTTCTCGCCCGCGGCGCGGCCATGGGCGCAGCGCGCACCTCGATGCTCCAGGACCACGAACGCGGCCGCCCGCTGGAGCTGGCGGCGATCGGCGACGCCGTGCTCGAACTGGCCGCCAAACTGGACATCGCCCTGCCGCGCAGCCGCGAGATCATCGCCCTGGCTCGCTTCTGCAGCCGCCGGGGCAACCCCGCTAGACACCCATACCCACCCACCGATCCGAGAACCCTTCATGGCCCGATTGCAGTTGGAAATCCCCGCGCATGCCCTCCTCTTCCGCACCGAGATGAACGTGCGCAACAGCGACATCAACGGCGCCCGCCACCTGGGCAACGACGCGCTGGTCTCGATGCTTTCCGAGGCGCGCTCGCGCTTTCTGTTCGCCCACGGCATCGACGACAGCGGCGCGGAAAACGCCGGCCCCGGCATCATCGTCACCGACCTCGCCACCCTCTACAAGGCCGAGGCCCATGCCCGCGACCGTCTGCTGTTCGAAGTGGGCCTGGCGGACTTCAACCGCTACGGCGGCGACATCGTGTTCCGCGTTAGCCGCCCGTCCGACGGCGCCCTGATCGCCCTGGCCAAGTACGGCTTCGTGTTCTTCGACTATGACGCCGGCAAGGTCGTGCCGATCCCCGCGGCCTTCGCCGCGCGCTTCCCGGAGGTCAACCGTCTGTCTTAGGCACATGCACCGCCAGCCAGACCGTCGGGCCGGCCGGATCGGTGGCCTCGACGCGGTGGCGCTCGCCCGCCGGAATCAGCAGGTGGTCGCCCACCGCCAGGGCGACCGGCTGCGGCCGGCTCTCCAGGCGCAGCACCGCGCTGCCAGCCAGGAGCAGCACCCATTCGTCCCAGTCCTGGTCGTACCAGAAGTCCGGCGGGCTGGCCTGTCCCCGGGAGACGATGCGCTCGACCCGGCAGCCGGGCAGGCTGAGCAGGTCGTCGAAGCACTCGCCGCCCGAGGCGTCGGGCAGCGGCCGGAAGAGGTTGGGCAGGGACGGCATGGGGACTCCTGGCGGCGTCAGGGAACGGCGGCCGGCGCCGCCGGGTCTGCGGGCCGCCAGATCAGCAGTTCGAGATCGTAACCCCGCTCGCGGGCCAGCCTGAGCAGGCGCTCGCGGTCCTGCGGGGCGATGGTGGTTTCGCGGGAAAGTATCCAGAGGAATTCGCGGTCGGGGCTGCCGACCAGGGCCAGGCGGTAGTCCGGGTCGACATGCAGCACCCAGTAATCGCCCTCGGCCAGCACCGGGAAGCCATAACCGAAGACGTTGTGAAAGCGCACCCAGAGCTGGTCGGTGCGGCCTCGTTTCAGCGGCCTGGCGATGCCGCTGGCTTCCAGCCATTCGCCGGCGGCCGTGCGGCAGCGGTTGGACACGGCCAGCACGCCGGGGGACAGCAGGCGGTAATGCGCCTCGGCCTGGCGGCAGCGGCTCTGGAACGGCGCCGGCAGACGCGCCAGCTCGTACCAGGTGCCCTGGTAGCGCGCCAGATCCAGCGCGCCGGCGGTGGCCGGCGGCTCCCGTCCCCAGTAGGCGCAGCCGCCGAGCAGCAGGCCGAGGCAGGCCAGGCCGAGCGTGCGCCACGGCCTGGCCGGTTTCACCGCAAACCCTGCCCGGAGAACAGCAGCACCTTGTCGCCACCGTACTGGATGCTGATGAATTTCTGCTGATCGCCCCAGGTGCAGCTGGAGAAGCCGAAGGCCCCGGAACACTCGGTGGGCTTGCCGAGCAGTTGCTCGACCTCGGTGCGGGTCATGCCGGGCTTGAGCCGGGAATAGTTCTCCTGGCTCAGCCTGTCGTTGCAGGCAGCCAAGAGGAGACAGAAGGACAGCAGGGCGAAACGACGCAACATCGATGGAAATCCTGGCAAGGGAAGAAACCACAAGCCTGACATGATAACGCTCCGGCTGGCACCGAAGCTCCACGAAGGAAAAGCGGAGCCGGCACGAAATGCCGACCCGCCCACACAGGCAGCGCTGCCGTCAGCGACCGGCGACGGCAGCGGCGCGGATCACTCCTGGTGATAGCCGGTGATGCGCTCGACCTCTTCCTTCGAGCCGAGGAACACCGCCACCCGCTGGTGCAGCGACTCGGGCTGGAGGTCGAGGATGCGCTGGGTGCCGTTGGTGGCGGCGCCGCCGGCCTGCTCGATGATGAAGGACATCGGGTTGGCCTCGTACATCAGGCGCAGCTTGCCGGGCTTGCCCGGCTCGCGGGCGTCGCGCGGGTACATGAAGATGCCGCCGCGGGTCAGGATGCGGTGCACGTCGGCCACCATGGAGGCGATCCAGCGCATGTTGTAGTTCTTGTCCAGCGGACCGCTCTTGCCGGCCAGCAGCTCGTCCACGTAGCGCTTGACCGGCGCCTCCCAGTGGCGCTGGTTGGACATGTTGATGGCGAACTCGGCGGTGGTTTCCGGCACGCGCAGGTTGTCGTGGGTGAGCACGAAGCTGCCCAGCTCGCGGTCGAGGGTGAAGCCCTTGACGCCGTCGCCCAAGGTCAGCATGAGCATGGTCTGCGGGCCGTAGATGGCGTAGCCGGCGGCCACCTGCTTGGTGCCCGGCTGGAGGAAGGCCTGCTCGTTGAGGCTGTCGTTCTGGCTCAGGTACTGGTCCGGGCAGCGCAGCACCGAGAAGATGGTGCCGACCGAGACGTTGACGTCGATGTTGCTGGAACCGTCCAGCGGGTCGAACACCAGCAGGTAGGCGCCCTTCGGGTACTTGCCGGGGATCTGGTAGGCGTTGTCCATTTCCTCGGAAGCCATGCCGGCCAGATGGCCGCCCCATTCGTTGGCTTCCAGGAGGATCTCGTTGGACATCACGTCGAGCTTCTTCTGCACCTCGCCCTGCACGTTCTCGGTACCCATGCTGCCGAGCACCCCGCCCAGCGCGCCCTTGGATACCGCATGGCTGATTTCCTTGCAGGCACGCGCCACCACCTCGATGAGGAAGCGCAGGTCGGCCGGGGTGTTGTGACTGCGAGTCTGCTCGATCAGGTAGCGGCTCAAGGTTACGCGGGACATGGAAATGACTCCGGGGGGTGGAAAATCCGCGCATTTTAGCGCGAGTTGGGTAGTCGATGCCTCCCTCTGACCGGGACAGGCGACGCAGGTTCAGCGCCTCGCCCGCCATGGCCGCGGCGGAGTGACTCACTCCGGCAGCCGCCAGATCTCGCGGGCGTACTCGCGGATGGTGCGGTCGGAGGAGAACCAGCCGGTCCGTGCGGTGTTCAGCACCGCCGAGCGCCACCACTGGCTCGGCGAGCGCCAGCGCGCTTCGACCTCGCGCTGGGCCTGCCAGTAGGCCTCGAAGTCGGCGCAGACCATGAAGTTGTCGTGGTGCAGCAGGCCGTCGACCAGCCCCGCGTAGCGCCCCGGATCGTCCGGCGAGAACACCCCGCTGCGGATCGCCGTGAGCACCTCGGACAACCGCGGCGAGGCGGCCACGGCGGCCGCGCCGCCGACCTCGCCGGAACGCCGGCGCGACTCCACCTGCTGCGCGCCGAGGCCGAAGATGAACATGTGCTCGCTGCCGATCCGCTCGCTCATCTCCACGTTGGCGCCGTCCAGGGTGCCGATGGTCAGCGCGCCGTTGAGGGCGAACTTCATGTTGCTGGTCCCGGAAGCCTCCATGCCGGCGGTGGAGATCTGCTCGGAAAGGTCCGCCGCGGGGATGATGACCTCGGCCAGGCTGACGTTGTAGTTGGGCAGGAACACCACCTTGAGACGGCCGCGCAGCGTGGGATCGCCGTTCACCGTGCGGGCGATGTCGTTGGCCAGCTTGATGATCAGCTTGGCCTGGTGATAGCTGGCCGCCGCCTTGCCGGCGAAGATCTTCACCCGCGGCCCCCAGTCCACCCCCGGCTCGTCGCGGATCGCCTGGTAGAGCGCCACGCAGTGCAACAGATTGAGCAATTGGCGCTTGTACTCGTGGATGCGCTTGACCTGCACGTCGAACAGCGCCTCGGGATCGAGGGCGATACCCAGGCGGTCCTGCACCAGATTGGCGAGGACCTCTTTGTTCTGCCGGCGCAGGGTGCGGAAGTGCTGATGGAAGGCGTTTTGCCCGGCCTGCGCCTCCAGCCCGCCGAGCAGGTGCTCCGGGTCGTCGAGCAGCGGCTCGCCGAGCATGTCGACCAGCAGCGCGGTGAGCCGCGGGTTGCTCTGGTAGAGCCAGCGGCGGAAGGTGATGCCGTTGGTCTTGTTGCTGATCCGCTCCGGATAGAGACGGTGCAGCTGGGCGAACACGGTCTTGCGCATCAGATCGGTGTGCAGCGCCGAGACGCCGTTGACGCTGTGCGAGCCGAGGAACGCCAGGTTGCCCATGCGCACCCGCCGGCCGTGCTCCTCCTCGATCAGCGATACCGCCCGCAGCAGCTCGAAGTCGTGCATGTTTTGGGCGCGCAGGTGGTCGATGTGCTGGGCGTTGATCAGGTAGATGATCTGCATATGGCGCGGCAGCAGGCGCTCCATCAGCGCCACCGGCCAGCTCTCCAGGGCCTCGGGCAGCAGCGTGTGGTTGGTATAGGACAGGGTCGCCACGGTCAGCTCCCAGGCCTTGTCCCAGTCCAGCCCGTGCACGTCGACCAAGAGGCGCATCAGCTCGGCCACGGCGATCGACGGGTGGGTGTCGTTGAGCTGGATGGCCGCGTACTCGGGCAGGTCGAGCAGGCTGCCGCGCTGCTTGAGATGGCGGCGCAACAGGTCCTGCAGCGAGGCGGAGACGAAGAAATACTCCTGGCGCAGGCGCAGCTCCTGGCCGGCGAGGGTATCGTCGGCCGGGTAGAGCACCCGCGAGATGCTCTCGGCGCGCACCGACTCGGCCACCGCGCCCAGGTGGTCGCCGGCGTTGAAGCGCTCCAGGTGCAGGTCGGTCTCGGCCCGGCCGCGCCACAGGCGCAGGGTGTTCACGCTGTGCCGGCGCCAGCCGACGATCGGCGTGTCGTAGGCGATGGCGCGCATCTCCTCGGCCGGCTGCCAGACGTGGCACTGCCGGCCGCCCTCGCCGTCCACGCAGGCCACGCTGCCGCCGAAGCTGATCCGGTAGCTGACCTCGGGCCGCTCGAACTCCCAGGGGTTGCCGAACTCCAGCCAGGTCTCGGTCTGCTCCTGCTGCCAGCCGTCGACGATGGTCTGGCGGAACAGCCCGTAGTCGTAGCGGATGCCGTAGCCGTAGGCGGGGATGCCGAGGGTCGCCATGCTTTCCACGAAGCAGGCCGCCAGCCGGCCGAGGCCGCCGTTGCCCAGCGCCGCATCCGGCTCGAGCGCGCGGATGTGCTCCAGGTCGACGCCCAGATCGGCCAGCGCGGCGCGGGCGGTCTCGAGCAGGCCGAGGTTGCTCAGGGTGGCCTGCAGGAGGCGGCCGACGAGAAACTCCAGCGACAGGTAGTAGACGCGCTTGCGGCCTTGGCGATAGGTGCGGCTGGCGTGATCCATCCAGGTTTCCACCAGATGGTCGCGGGAGGCCAGGGCGACGGCCTCGAACCAGTCGAAACCGACGGCGTGCTCGGGATCCTTGCCCACCGCGTACCTCAGCTTGTCGATGATACGGGCGCGAAACGCGGCGACTTCTTCGGGAACAGGCGACACCTCGGGCATGACGGCAACCTCGTTGGGCGGCAATGACGAGATAAGGGTTCGACGCTCGGCAGCGCAATTCGGTGCGCTCCCTCGATCAAGCATGCACAAAGCGAGCGAAGCCGCCAGGCGGATGCACCGGCCGGCGGATTTGCCGCTATCATCGCGCGCCCTCCGCCACTGGCCCCGACCGATGAAAAAGCCGCCGATCCTCGCCGCCGCCGATCCTGACCGCCTGGAGACCTGGGTCAAGTACCGCCAGAGCCTGTGCCGCGACTGCCACGCCACCTGCTGCACCCTGCCGGTGGAGGTGCGCCTCCCCGACCTGATCCGCCTGGAGCTGGCCGACGCCTTCGAGCAGGACGAGCCGGCCAAGCAGGTCGCCCGCCGGCTGATGAAGGCCGGCGTCGTCGAGCACTTCAACCACAAGCGGGAAGTCTTCACCCTCTCCCGTCGCAGCAACGGCGACTGCCTCTACCTCGATGCGCGCACGCGCCTGTGCACTCGCTACGAACAGCGCCCGGACACCTGCCGCAACCATCCGGGCATCGGGCCGCGCCCGGGCTACTGCGCCTGGCGGCCGAAGCAGCAGCAGCCGGGCTGAGCTCAGAAGAAGAACGCCGGCCGGGCCGCGACGATGTCGGCCTCGTCTTCGTCGGTCGAACGCCGCTCCAGGCTGCCGGCCGGCAAGAGGGTATAGATGGCCTGGAACAGCGGTGCCGCTCCCTCGCGGCCAGCGCCCTCGGCCGCCGTCCGGTCGTCCGCCCACAGGTGCTCGCCGCCCAGGCCGGAAGCCGCGCCGGGCGACAACGCCTCCGCAAACCGCGCCTCAGACGGAATCTCGAAGCCCGAGGGCGGTTGGTTCCCGGCAACGGCCTGAATGGCCAGGCCGAACCCCAGCACAGCGACGGCAAGCATGGACGGTTTCATGAACGGCTCTCTGCATGAAGGTGCACGGCAGCATGCGCAGACGAGATGACCGCAGAATGACAGCAAAATACCGGCAAACCGTTACAAGATAATGGCATTTTGCCAAATGAGGCGTTTTGCTGCGCCAGGAGTCGGGCCGGACAAGGCGCAACCGCTTCAACGTGCAGCACCGACGCGCCGGCACCATCGGATCGTGGAGTTCTCCCACTGGCAACAGCGATCGCGAACAGACGCTGGCCATGAAGGGAAGCCACCGCTGCGCGTCCGCCGGAACGCTCGCACCAAAATGATGGCAATAGGCCATCTAGACGCTGTACGCTAGCGCGCATTCTGCGGACGACCTCTCTGCGACTCCGTGAAGCCCACCACGGAAGGCGCACCCGCAATGGCCGAAGCCAAGGACCCGCTGTTCAGATACCTCGCCCTACTGCAACTGATCCCGCGCTGGCCGGGACGCATCTCGACCCCCGCACTACAGGAAAAACTCAGGGACAAGGGCTTCGAGATCGACATCCGCTCCCTGCAGCGCGATTTGCGCGACAAGCTGGCGCGGCGCTTCCCGATCATCTGCGACGAGACGGCGCGCCCCTACCGCTGGAGTCTCGACCGCGACGCCGCCCACGGCCTGCCCGCCCTCGACACCGCCTCCGCGCTGGCCCTGCACCTGGCCGAAAGCCACCTGAATCACCTGCTGCCGCAGAGCGTGCTGGACCAGCTCAACCCGCACTTTCGCAGCGCCCGCGACTACCTCGACGGCATGGAGCGCAACGGCCTGGCCCACTGGGCGCGTCGGGTCCGCACCCTGCCCAACGGCAAGGCCCTGCTCCCCGCCCGCTGCAGCCGGCGACTTGGACACTGGTCTGCACCGCCCTGCTGGAGCGCCGGCAGCTTCGGGTCGACTACCTCAGCCGCAGCAAGGGCGAGGCCAGGAGCCTGCGCATCCACCCCGCCGGCCTGGTGTCCCGCCATTCCAGCAGCTACCTGATCGGCACCGCCAACGACTACGACGACCTGCGCCAGTTCGCCCTGCACCGCATCCAGCACGCCGAACTGTTCGACGAACCGGCCCGCGAACCCGACGGCTTCGACATCGACCGCTACATCGAAGGCGGCGCCTTCGCCTGGCGCCAGGCCCCGCACGAGGTCGAACTGATCGCCGACGTCCACCCGCAGATCGCCTGGCTGCTCAACGAAACCCCGCTCAGCCGCCAGCAAAGCCTCGAACCGCTGGAAGGCAGCGACTGGCAACGCCTGCGCGCCAGCGTCCCGCTCGACCAGGAAACCCTGTGGTGGATCTTCGGGCTGAACGACAACATCCGCGTGCACGCGCCGCGGGTTTGGGTGAAGGAAATCGGTAGCCGGCTGGAGAACCTGCGGGCGATGTATGCGGAGCCGGCGCAGTGCGACACAAGCCGTCGCAGCGCCATGGAAGATGAAGATCAGACCAGACAAGGCTCTCGCCAGCACGTTACACAGGAGTGAACGCCATCATGCTGAAAAACATCCTCGCCGCCGTTGGCTTCTACTTCGTGGCGAAGAAGGGGTACGGCCATTATCAGAAGTACAGCGAGTTGAAGCGGGAAAGAACAAGAGCAGGCGGCCGCCAGCATCCACGTCAGTAAGGATTCAACATGACGAAAAAATCACCGACGATCGAACAACTGGAAGACAGTTGCCATAGCTTCCTGCAGGAGGCCTCACAAAACCCCAAGCCAGTCATTGCCGCCTGGGGATTGGTCAAGGCCGGGAAAAGCTCGCTACTCAACATGCTTTCCGGCCACATAGAGGATGAGTTCTTCAAGACTGGCGTGGTGCGCACCACCAGACTCAATCAGGAATTGGAAACAGACCACTACCTGCTGATGGATACGCCTGGTCTCGGCATCGACCAGGCAGACAGCCGGCAAGCCTACAGCGGGCTCGACAACGCGGATGTGGTTCTCTTCGTCCACGCCCCACCTGGTGAGCTGGATCAGGAGGAGATGGAGCTGCTGACGCAGGTCAAGGCGACCTACGCCGAGGACACTGAACAACGCTTGGTACTGGTACTGAGTCAACTGGACAAGGACCAGGACGGGGCACTGGAGCGTATCCGCCAGCGCATCTTGGAACAGCTGCAGGAGCGATTCGGCATCCAGCCCAAGTGTTTCCTAGTGTCTAACAGTCGCTACCGCAAAGGTGCCGCTCAAGGGAAGCAGACGATGATCGACAGCAGTGGCATCCCACAGCTGGCCGGGCATCTCGACGGGCTCGTTCAAGACATCGACGAACAGCTGGAGAGTGTCCGGGCCAGCCGTCGAGCCGCACGCAAGGCAGAGCTGCTGGCGGAGCTAGAGCGGACCATCGCGGCCGGGCGCCAGCAGGTCGCCCGCCTGCAGCAGCCCCATGTGACCAAGGTGCGGGCCTTCAACCGGATGATGTCGGAGCTGCGCCAGAACTTCGCCGCGCGAACGGCTGAAATCACTGCCGTCCAGAAAGAACTCAACAGGCTCTAAAAAAGGAATTTCCCCATGCCCTTACCCTGGCTTATTGGTGCCGCCGTAGTCGCCGCTGCAGCAGCCGTAGTCAAAGCGGTCAGCGATGACGACAGCCCTTCCTCGTCCGACTCCGAAGATGCAGAGCGCCGCAGGCAGGAGCGGGAGGCCCATCTCCAACGCAAGCGCGAAGGCCTTGCCGCCAAGGCGGAGAGCCTCAAGAAAGACCGCCTGGAAGAGGCTCGCGCACTGCTCGCGCTCTCCGCGGAAACCTTGGCACAACTCCCGAAAAAAACGGTCGGACTCAACACATCCGATTTCGAGAGCGCCCTCATGGCCAAGCCCCAGGCCATCTCTGCATATGCCGAGAGCCTGGGCGCGATCCTCGGCCTAGCCGAGCACAGGCGGGAGGACATCCCCCAGCAGGAACGGGACGAGTTCCTGGTCAACCTGCAGATGCTGGAAAGCCTGTATGGCCCCATCCCCTTCGGCAGCGAAGGACAGCGGGACCTCACCGCGCTCCAGGAGGTCGGCAGTCACCTGGACAGGCTGCAAAACCTGAAACAGCAGCTCGAACAACAAGGATAGTGCCCCCATGCAAGAGAATTCCGTTTCCCGTGATGAATTGATGGCCTCGTTCCACAGGCTGCAGGAGCAGTTCGATCGGCAGCGCAGCGATATCCGCGATAAGGAACAGGTCTTCGATCAGGCTCGTGCGAGCTTCGCCACGCGCCTGCAGAAACGCCGCAACGACCTAGGCCAGATGCTCGACAGCGATAACCCGCTGCGGGTGCTGGGCGACGATCTGACCCGACAGCTGGATGGAATCTTCAGCGCCTGGGAGAAGCAGGTGGCCGCCCGCGCCAAGGGCACTCGCTTCCGCGAGGGCTTCGGCGACTCGCTGCTGGTGTTCATCTACGGCAAGGTGAAGTCGGGCAAGAGCTCCCTGGGCAACTACATGGCTTGGGGCCACAGCGAGCCCGATGCCTCGCTCAAGGCGCGCTCGCCGCACCCCGTGTATTTCTCCACCGAGCGCACCGATGTGGCCAATGGTGATCAGGACAAGGAAGCCGAAAAGCACCTGCAATTCCGCGTCGGTGCCACCGAAGCCACCAGTTCCATCCAGGGCTTCAGGCTGCCAGGGCTGACCTGGGTGGACTCCCCCGGACTACACTCGGTCAACGCCCGCAATGGCGACCTGGCCAAGGAGTATGTCGAGCATGCCGACCTGATTCTCTACACCATGAGTTCCCAGGCACCGGGACGAGCCTCCGACATGCAGGAAATCGCCGGACTGCTGGCTGCCAACAAGAAGATCATGGTACTGCTCACCGGCAGCGACACCACCGATGAAGACGAAGACGAAAACGGCGAAATCATCACCACCGTGGTGATGAAGGATCCCTCCGACCGCCGCGACCAGATCGCCTATGTCCAGTGCGAGCTGGAGCAACTGGGCAACAGCGCCAGCGTCCTCGCCGAAGTGCTGCCCATCTCTACCCGCTACGCCGAGCGCAATCCGACCCCCGAGGGCATGGCCACCAGCGGAATGGGCCGGCTGCTGCACGAGCTGCAGAACATCTGTCACGGCCCGGCCCTCGACATCAAGCTGAACACGCCTATGGAAAACCTGCGCAGCTCGATCCGCAGCACCGCTGGTGAGCTGGCCGAAGTGCGCAAGGTCGTTGATGAGTTCTCCGCCGGTATCGAGCGCCAGAACGACACGCTACAGCGCGAGCTGGCCGAACTGGGCGCCAAGGGTGCCAGCGAGATGCGCGAGCATATCCGCAGAATCTTCGACACGGTTGGCAATGACGACCTCGAAGAGGCGCTGCGCAAGAAGGCCGTCGAAGTGATCGCGCAACTGGCCCAGGAGGCCTTCGCGCGAATCGGCGAGCAGCAGCAGCGGGGGCTGCGCCAGGCCTTCGACAGCAGCCGCCTGGGCAGCCTTCCCGAGTACCAAGAGATCACCGTCGAGAAGGAATACTTCAGCGGCACCCGAAAGGGCACTAAGAGCTGGTTCGGCCTGGGCGGCGCCGCACTGGGCGGTGCGCTCGGCCTCTTCCTAGGCGGGCCTGCGGGGGCGGCCCTTGGCGCATCCCTGGGAGCCTCCGCCAGCGCCTTGGGCCGCTCGGCCAGCGCCGAGTACAGGCGCCATCAGGTAGTGGTCGGCGACAACCGCGAAGAACTCCGGCAGGCAGCGCTGGATCACTATGCGAAGAAGCTGCCAGAACTGCTCACCGAACATGTCAATTCGCTTTACACACTGCTGCGCGCAGCCCTGCAGGAATACTGCAAGACTCTGGATAGCGACATGACCGAGCTGATGATCGACCTCGAACAACTCGCTAAGGCAGAGTGACGATGCAAGACACCCTTCTTTCCAGCGCTTTTTCCGCCTTCGATGGCATCGACGAAATCTGCGCAAAGTACAACGCCGCCGGGCTCGTCCCCATCCGCAAGCTGGTAGCGGAAAAGCGCGCCTCGCCCAATGCCTCGATCATGGTCTATGGCGTCTATAACGCCGGCAAAAGCACCTTAATCAATGCCCTGCTGGGAGCCGAACGCGCCAAGGTGGCAGATCGCCCGGAAACCGACAGCGTTAGCCGCTACCCTTGGCGCGAGTTCGAAATCCTCGATACCCCTGGCATCGATGCCCCAATTAGCCATGAGGAAGTCACCCGCGAACAGCTGCATGCGGCGGACGTGGTGATATTCGTGGTCAACCCCCTGGGGGTGATCGAAGAGGCCAAGACCCTCTCCACCCTGCTGGATCTTGTGGCGCGCGAGAAGAAGATCGTGTTGGTGCTCAATAGCAAGAACCAACTCGAGCCCATGATCGCCGAACGTCTCAAGGACGAACTTCGCCAGCGCCTACAAGAAATGGCTCTGGAGCGCGGAATGCCGCCCGTGCTGCAAGCCATTCCGATCCTCGAGGTGAATGCCAAAAGCGCTCTGAAGGCCAAGCTGGACGGCAAGGAAAATCTCTTGGTCAGATCTGGCCTGCCGGTCCTCGAACGGGATCTCTACAAGTTCCTCGGCTCGATCCAGCAGAGCGAACTGGTCGCCTCCTTCATCTCTCGGCTGAAAGACTTCATCGACGACACCATCAACCTGCTGGATCAGAACGGCGACTCGGACAGCATGGCTGCCATCGACCGCTTCTACGCCGAACTGGCCCAGCGCGAGGTTAACCTGCGGGCAAGCCTAAAGGCCCTGGCAGAAGCCAAGGCAACCTTTATTGAACAGCGCGCCTTCAGCACCATCTCCACTGCCCCGGACAGCGCCCAGGAGCGGATCGAGCAACTGATCCAGAACGCCGGCAGTGAGATTCTGGCCGAACTGGAAATGGAGCTACGCCGGCTGGCTAGCGACGCCTCCCGGCTGCTGGACGAGGTGCTCGAAAGCATCCAGGTCGATGCTCAGCTGCAGACACCCAGAACCGGGCCGCTCCCCGTGGCAGAGGAAGGCTTGGTGTCTGCGGCAGGCACTCAGGGCTCCAGCTTCAATTTCGGCCTACTGGAAACTGGGGCCCGCCAGATGAGCGCCCTGATCAAGCCCGAGCATGTGGTCAACGCCCTGAAGGTCGGCAAGGATCTGCTGCCAAGCCTGTTCAAGGGGATCGGCCCAGTAACTATGGGCAAGATAGGCGAGAAGGTGGTGGGCAAGGTAGTTCCAGCCATCGGTCTGGCCATCCAAGCCGGTCAGGTTCTCTACTCCCTCCTCGCCAAGGATCCAGAGGAGAAGCGCCTAGAGGAGGAAGCACACCTGCGCGCCCAGCAGGAAGAGCGGCGGAATCAACTGATTCGCGAGATGAGCGAGGATGTCGCGTGGGAGTTCAAGAACTCCATCATCGGCGTGGTGGACGAGAACATCCGCGGCAACTTCGCCGAAGTAAACGGCAGGCTGCGGGACATTCGTGCCGGCTTCTCCACAGCCCAGCGGGAGCGCAGCGAAGACCGAGCGGCTCTGGTGCAAGCCCAGGCGATCCTGCAGGCCCATGGCTGACGGCCCACGCAACTTTCCCTGCAACCAGTGCGGGGAATGTTGCAGGCGCGTCCATCTGCTGGCGGAAACCGCCAGCCTAGATCGTGGCGATGGGATCTGCCGACATTTCGATGATGACCTCAAGCGCTGCCGAATCTACCAGCAGCGCCCGGATATCTGCTGGGTCGATAGGCAATACGAATTGCACTACCGATCTATCATGACCTGGGAGGCTTTCGTCGAGCTAAACCAGAGTGCCTGCAAGGCCCTGCAATCAAGCTGATCCGCACAGTCTGTAGCGCCCCGTTTCGCCGTTGTCGGCCTTCGTCGCCACCCTGGGCTATACAGCCGAATGACCTACGTTCACTTCGTACCAGACGAGTCGTTCGATTCGGTGCATGACGCGTTGCTGCTGGCCTTCGACTATTTCGGCGGCGTCCCGCAGGAAGTACTGTTCGACAACATGAAGACCGTCGCGCTCAAGCGCGATGCCTATGGCAACGGCAGCCACCGCTTCCACCCCGACCTGCTCCAGCTGGCCGACGATTTGGGCTTTCGTATCCGCCTGTGCCGCCCCTACCGGGCACGCACCAAGGGCAAGGTCGAGCGCTTCAATCGCTACCTGCGCGAGAGCTTCTACAACCCGCTGCACAGCCGGGTGAAAGCCGCCGGCCTGCTGGTGGACTGCGGTACGGCCAATCGACTGATTGGCGATTGCCTGGCCAAGGTGGCCAACGTGCGCGTGCATGCCACACTCGGCGAGCGCCCGATCGATCGCTGGCGTTGCGAACAAGGCCTACTGACGCCCTTGCCGCAGGCTCTGCGGCGGGCCTGGGGGCCGTTGCTGGGTGAGCGGCCAAGACCCATACCGCATGAGTCGTTGCAGCACCCGTTGTCGGTCTACGAGTCGATCCGGGAGGCCTGCGCATGAACCTGCAACACGCGCATCGCCGAACTGTGCCAGGCACTCAAGCTCGAACGCATCGTCGATCATTACCCACTGTTGGCCCAGCAGGCGGTCAAGGATGACCTGAGCTTCGGCGACTTCCTGGAGCAGTTGCTGCGGCACGAGCACGGTTTTCGCCAGCAGCGCAGCCGCGAGTTACTGACGCGAATGGCCTGCTTCCCGGCGATCAAGACGCTGGAGGAGTACGACTTCAGCTTCAGCCCCGGCGTGCCCAAGGCCCTGCTGCACGAGCTGGCGGGCCTGGCCTTCGTCGAGCGCACCGAGAACATCGTGCTGATCGGTCCCTCGGGTGTCGGCAAGACGTACCTGGCCATCGCCCTCGGCTACCGGGCAGCGCAGAGCGGCCTCAAGACTCGCTTCGTCACGGCGGCCGACCTTATGCTGAGGCCTTCAGCGGCGACGCCATGCTGACGGCGGCCATGCTGGATCGGCTGCTGCACCACGCCCATATCCTCACCCTGACCGGAAAAAGCTACCGACTCAAGGACAAACGCAAGGCGGGCGTCATCCACTAGAACCGTAAACCCGAGTGATCCAGGTGGGTCATTATTACTTCGGCAAATGAAGGCCAAAGTGAGCCAGTTTTCAGTCGGCGTTGACAAAGCAACCGAGAGAGGTACTTCACCAGCCCCCGCAGACGCGAACTACCCTTTCCCTAACGCCCCCGACCGCAGCGCTGCCCGGCACCCGACCGCCGGCACCGAAGCGGCCGAAGCCACCCCCGCACTCCAGAGGGCCAGCCTCATGCCCCGCACCGACAAGCCCTACATCGTCGCTCTGGACCAAGGCACCACCAGTTCGCGAGCCATCGTGCTCGACCGCGACGCCAATATCGTCAGCGTGGCACAGCGCGAGTTCACGCAGATCTACCCGCAGTCGGGCTGGGTCGAGCACGATCCCATGGAGATCTGGGCCACGCAGAGCGCCACCCTGGTGGAGGCGCTGGCCCAGGCCGGGATCGAGCAGCGGCAGGTGGCGGCCATCGGCATCACCAACCAGCGCGAGACCACGGTGGTCTGGGACAAGCAGAGCGGCCGGCCGATCCACAACGCCATCGTCTGGCAGTGCCGGCGCAGCGCGGTGATCTGCGAGGAGCTCAAGCGCGACGGCCTAGAGGAATATGTCCGGGAACACACCGGCCTGGTCATCGACCCGTACTTCTCCGCCACCAAGATCAAGTGGATCCTCGACCACGTCGAGGGCAGTCGCGAGCGGGCGCGGCGCGGCGAGTTGCTGTTCGGCACCGTCGACTCCTGGCTGATCTGGAAGATGACCCAGGGCCGGGTGCACGTCACCGACTACACCAACGCCGCGCGCACCATGCTCTTCGACATCCATGCGCTGGACTGGGACGCGCGCCTGCTCGAGGCCCTGGACATCCCGCGCGAGATGCTGCCACAGGTGCGCCCGTCCTCCGAGGTCTACGGCCATGCCTTCATCGCCGGCTGCAACGAGGACGACGGCATCCCCATCGCCGGCATCGCCGGGGACCAGCAGGCCGCGCTGTTCGGGCATATGTGCGTGGAGGCCGGCCAGGGCAAGAACACCTACGGCACCGGCTGTTTCCTGCTGATGAACACCGGCGCCAAGGCCGTGCGCTCGGCCCACGGGCTGCTCACCACCATCGCCTGCGGACCGCACGGAGAAGTCGCCTACGCGCTGGAGGGGGCGATCTTCAATGCCGGCTCCACGGTGCAGTGGCTGCGCGACGAGCTCAAGCTGATCGACGACTCGTTCGACTCCGAATATTTCGCTACCAAGGTCAAGGACAGCAACGGCGTCTACCTGGTGCCGGCCTTCACCGGCCTGGGCGCGCCCTACTGGGACCCCTATGCGCGCGGCGCGGTGTTCGGCCTGACCCGCGGGGTGAAGGCCGACCACCTGATCCGCGCCGCGCTCGAATCCATCGCCTTCCAGGCCTGCGATGTGCTCGACGCCATGCAGCGGGACGCTGGCGAGCCGCTCAGGGCGCTGCGCGTGGATGGCGGCGCGGTGAGCAACAACTTCCTCATGCAGTTCCAGGCCGACCTGCTCGGCACGCCGGTCGAGCGCCCGGCGGTGAGGGAAGTCACCGCGCTCGGCGCCGCCTACCTGGCCGGCCTGGCCACCGGCTTCTGGAGCGGTCTCGACGAGCTGCGCGACAAGGCACGGATCGAGCGGGTGTTCGAGCCAGACTGCTCGGACGCCAAGCGCCAGGCGTTGAGTGCCGGCTGGAAGAAGGCGGTGGCGCGCACCCGGCGCTGGGCCGAGGACGAGTGAGCAGAAAGCCTGCATGAGCCCTTCCCACTCCATCACTGCCGAGCTCTATGACGTCGCCGTGATCGGCGGCGGCATCAACGGCACGGGCATCGCCGCCGATGCGGCCGGCCGCGGTCTTTCGGTGTTTCTCTGCGAGCAGGACGATCTTGCCCGGCACACCTCCTCGGCCAGCAGCAAGCTGATCCATGGCGGCCTGCGCTATCTCGAACACTACGAATTCCGCCTGGTCCGCGAGGCGCTCGGCGAACGCGAGGTGCTGCTGGCCAAGGCCCCACACATCGTCAAGCCGCTGCGTTTCGTGCTGCCGCACCGTCCGCACCTGCGCCCGGCCTGGCTGATCCGCGCCGGTCTGTTCCTCTACGATCACCTGGGCACGCGCAAGACGCTGCCGGGCTCGCGCGGCCTGCGCTTCGGTGCCCGCAGCCCGCTCAAGGCGGAAATCCGCCGCGGCTTCGAATACTCCGACTGCTGGGTCGACGACGCCCGCCTGGTGGTGCTCAACGCCATGGCCGCCCGCGAGCACGGCGCCCAGGTGCAGACCCGCACCTGCTGCGTCTCCGCCAGCCGCCATCGGGACCACTGGCACCTGCAACTGGAGCGCGCCGACGGAAGCGCCTTCTCGATCCGCGCCCGGGCGCTGGTGAACGCGGCCGGCCCCTGGGTGGCCCGTTTCATCGAGACCGGCCTGCAGCAGAAGGCCTCCCATGGCATTCGCCTGATCCAGGGCAGCCACCTGATCGTGCCGCGGCTCTACGAGGGCGAACATGCCTACATCCTGCAGAACGAGGACCGGCGCATCGTCTTCGCCATTCCCTATCTGGAGCACTTCACCCTGATCGGCACCACCGACCGCGAGTACCAGGGCGACCCGGCCCAGGTGCGGATCAGCGAGGCGGAAACCGACTACCTGCTCGCGGTGGTCAACCGTCACTTCAAGCGCCAGCTGAGCCGGCACAGCATCCTGCACAGCTATTCCGGCGTGCGTCCGCTGTGCAACGACGAATCGGCCGATCCTTCGGCGGTGACCCGCGACTACACCCTGGCGCTGTCAGGCAATCCGGGCGAGCCGCCGCTGCTGTCGGTGTTCGGCGGCAAGCTCACCACCTACCGCAAGCTGGCCGAGGCGGCCCTGGAACGGCTGGCACCCTTCTTCCCGCAGATGGGCGCGCGCTGGACTGCCGAAAAGCCGCTGCCGGGCGGCGAGCAGATGAGCGACAGCCGCACCCTGGCCGAGCAACTGCGCCAGCAGCATGCCTGGCTCGCCCCGGAACTCGCCCGGCGCTGGGCCAGCACCTACGGCAGCCGCGCCTGGCGACTGCTGGAAGGCGTCGATGGCCCTGCCGATCTCGGCGAGCACTTCGGCGCCAGCCTGCATGCCCGCGAAGTGGACTACCTGTGTGCGCAGGAATGGGCCTGCGAGGCCGAGGACATCCTCTGGCGACGCAGCAAACTCGGCCTGTTTCTGAGTACGAAGGAGCAGGAGCGGCTGCGCCTCTACCTGGATACAACGATCCGGCAGGCCACAGCCAACGCTCTGGTTTCCTGAGTTTTCCCCGGCAATCGCCCGCTCCGGCTCCCTGCTGCCCCACGCCGAGGCATAACCGCTCGGGCAGCGTCAGCACGACCATGGTCGCAGTTTATCGGTCTCGTCCGGCTGGCTTAGGATCGAGCGAGGTCACCGCCCGGTGGCCTCCCAAAAAACATGAAATAACAAGAACAAGAGGCGTAAGACATTCATGCGCAAGACCCTGCTGGTAATGCTGTGCACTGCGGGTATCCACCTGACCGCCCACGCCGGCGAGTTCGGCACCGCCGACGAAGCCAAGGCCATGCTCGAAAAGGCCGTGGCGGCGGTCGAGGCCGACAAGGCCTCTGCCCTGGAGAAGTTCACCAAGGGCGAAGACGGCTTCAAGGATCGCGATCTCTATCCCTACTGCGGCGGCCCGGACGGCATCTTCACCGCGCACCCCACCCTGGTCGGCAAGAGCCTGAAGGAGCTGAAGGACAAGGAAGGCAAGGCTCTGGGCGAGGAAATCTACGCCAAGGCCCAGCCGGGCACGATCAGCGAAGTGTCCTACATGTGGCCGCGTCCGGGCAGCGATACGCCGGTCGAGAAGATCACCTTCGTGACCAAGGCCGACGACCAAGTGTGCGTGGTCGGCTACTACAAGTAAGGCTCCTCACCCAGCCCGGGCTCCCAGGAGTCCGTAGCTGAAGCGACAATTGCCGTGCGCCCGTCCTCTCCGGCGCACGGCAACCGGAACGGCCCTCCTCCTTCCGCCCGGCAGACCGCGACGCTCCGCGGACTCCAGCGCCGGGTATCCCTCCCCTTCCCTAACCCCTCGCCGCCCCGCGCCAGCGCGCGACCGTGCCGGTAGCAGCATGCCGCCGTCCCGGAAAAGCAGAAGGCCCCGCCGGCGCTGCCGGCGGGGCCTTCGTCACAACAGCCGCAGTCCGATCAGACCTTGCTGCGCTCGTAGCGCTTGCGGTCGTTCTCGTTGAGCAGCTTCTTGCGCAGGCGGATCGACTTCGGTGTCACTTCGACCAGTTCGTCCTCGTCGATGAACTCCAGCGCCTGCTCCAGGGTGAACTTCAGCGCCGGGGTCAGCTGGATGGTCTCGTCCTTGCCGGAAGCGCGCATGTTGTCGAGCTTCTTGGCCTTGGTCGGGTTGATGACGAGGTCGTTGTCGCGGCTGTGGATGCCGGCCAGCTGGCCTTCGTAGACCTCCTCGCCGGGAGACAGGAACAGCTTGCCGCGGTCCTGCAGGGTTTCCAGCGAGTAGGTCAGCGCGGTGCCGGTGGCCATGGACACCAGCACGCCGTTCTGGCGGTGGGCCACTTCGCCAGCCTTGATCGGACCGTAGTGGCTGAAGGTGCTGGTGAGGATGCCGGTGCCCGAGGTCATGGTCAGGAAGGCGTTGCGGAAGCCGATCAGGCCGCGCGCCGGGATGGTGTATTCGAGACGAATACGGCCCTTGCCGTCCGGGATCATGTTGGTCAGGTCGCCCTTGCGCAGGCCCATCTGCTCCATCACCGGGCCCTGGTGCTGCTCCTCGATGTCGATGGTGACGCTCTCGTAGGGCTCCTGCTTCTCGCCGGCCTCGTTCTCGATGATCACCACTTCCGGGCGGCCCACGGCCATCTCGAAGCCCTCGCGGCGCATGGTCTCGATCAGCACCGAGAGGTGCAGCTCGCCGCGGCCGGAGACCTTGAACTTCTCCGGGCTGTCGCCCTGCTCGACACGCAGCGCCACGTTGTGCAGCAGCTCCTTCTCCAGGCGGTCCTTGATGTTGCGGCTGGTGACGAACTTGCCTTCCTTGCCGGCGAACGGCGAATCGTTGACCTGAAAGGTCATGCTCACGGTCGGCTGGTCGACGGTCAGAGGCGGCAGGGCCTCGACGTTCTGCTGGTCGCACAGGGTGTCGGAGATGTACAGCTCTTCCATGCCGCTGACGCAGACGATGTCGCCGGCCTGGGCTTCCGGCACCTCGACGCGCTGCAGGCCGTGGTGACCCATGATCTTCAGGATGCGGCCGTTGCGCTTCTTGCCATCGGCACCGACGGCGGTCACCGGGGTGTTGGACTTGACGGTGCCGCGGGCGATGCGGCCGATGCCGATCACGCCGAGGAAGCTGTTGTAGTCCAGCTGGGAGATCTGCATCTGGAACGGGCCGTCGACGTCCACCACCGGGGCCGGCACGTGGTCGATGATGGCCTGGAACAGGGCGTCCATGTTGTCGTCCATCTTCTCGTGGTCCATACCGGCGATGCCGTTCAGGGCGCTGGCGTAGACGATCGGGAAGTCGAGCTGCTCGTCGGTGGCACCGAGGTTGTCGAACAGGTCGAAGATCTGGTCGATCACCCAGTCCGGACGCGCGCCGGGACGGTCGATCTTGTTGACCACCACGATCGGACGCAGGCCGGCCTTGAATGCCTTCTGGGTCACGAAGCGGGTCTGCGGCATGGGGCCGTCCTGGGCGTCGACTACCAGCAGCACGGAGTCGACCATGCTCATCACGCGCTCCACCTCGCCGCCGAAGTCGGCGTGCCCGGGGGTGTCGACGATGTTGATGTTGTAGCCGTTCCACTTGATGGCGGTGTTCTTCGCCAGGATGGTGATGCCGCGTTCCTTTTCCTGGTCGTTGGAGTCCATCACGCGCTCGCCTTCGGCTTCCTTGCGGTCCAGGGTGCCGGAGAGCTTGAGCAGCTTGTCGACGAGGGTGGTCTTGCCATGGTCGACGTGGGCGATGATGGCGATGTTGCGCAGATTTTCGATCACGGTTCTATCTCGATGAAAGCGTCCAGCTGGAGGCTGGGCGTTGAAAACAGGAAAGTGGGCCGGGCGGGCCGGCAACGACGTTGCGGTCGATCAGCGGTCGGGAGGGCGGTGGCGGATACTGCCACCGAGCAGGCCCGGCAACCTATGCCGGACGATAAACGCGCACATTGGCATGCCCCTCGCTCAGCAGATGATGAGCATGCAGGCGGCTCATGACGCCCTTGTCACAATAAAGGAGATACTGGCGGTTGGCGTCCAGCTCCTTGAAACGGTTGTTCAGCGCATAGAAAGGCAGCGCCTGCACCTCGATGCCGGGCAACTCCAGCGGCTCGTCCTCGGCCGCATCCGGATGGCGGATGTCGAGGACGATCTGCCCGGCCAGCGCCTCGCGGACTTCCTCCACGCGGACCTCCTCGCCGAGCTCGTCGATTACCCGGTCGATCGGCACCTGACGGGCACGCTCCAGGGCGCGCTCGAGGATCGCCATGTCGAACTGGCGCTCCTCGTACTTGATGCGCTCGCGCTTGGCGCGGGTGGTCGGGTTCACCGAGATCACCCCGCAGTATTCGGGCATGTTCTTGGCGAACTCGGCGGTGCCGATGCGCGTTGCGGTGTCGATGATGTCCTGCTTGTGGCTGGCGACCAGCGGGCGCAGCACCAGCATGTCGGTGGCCGCATCGATCACCGAGAGGTTCGGCAGTGTCTGGCTGGAGACCTGGGAAATCGCCTCGCCGGTGACCAGCGCGTCGATGCGCAACCCATCAGCGATGCGCGACGCGGCGCGCAGCATCATGCGCTTCAAGACCACACCCATCTGGCTGTTGTCGACCTTGCCGAGGATCTCGCCGACCACCTCCTCGAACGGCACACTGACGAACAGCACGCGGTGCGAGCGGCCGAACTTCTCCCACAAGTAGTGGGCGACTTCCATCACCCCCAGCTCGTGGGCGCGCCCGCCGAGGTTGAAGAAGCAGAAATGGGTCAGCAGGCCGCGGCGCATCATCTGGAAGGCCGCCACGGTGGAGTCGAAACCGCCGGACATCAGCACCAGGGTCTGCTCGATTGAGCCGAGCGGGTAGCCGCCCAGCCCCTCGTGACGGGCGTGCTCGACCAGCAGGCGGTCGTAGCGCACCTCGAAGCGTACCTCGACCTCGGGTGCTTCAGGTCGATGCCGGCGGCGCCGCACTCACGGCGCAGGCGGCTGCCGACGTGGGTGGCGACGTCCATCGAGGTGAAGTCGTGAGTGTTGCCGGAGCGCTTGCAGCGCACCGCGAAAACCTTGCCGGGCAGTTGCTCACCGAAATGGCGCTTGCACTTCTCGGTGACATCGTCGAAATCGCCCAGCGGGTACTCGTGCACCTCGAGGAAGTGAGCGATGCCCGGCGTGCAGCGCAGACGCTCGAACATCTCGCGGTGCACCTGCGGGTCGCTGACCTGGGTCTGCACCTCGACGTTATCCCACTCACCTTCGGTCTGCAGTGCCGGATCGAGGTCTCTGAGCACCGTGCGGATGTTCTTGCCAAGCTGGCGGATGAATTGCTTGCGCACCGGCCGGCTCTTGATGGTGATTTCCGCGAAGGGTTTGACGATGAGTTTCATGGAGCAGCACAGGCCGGACAGGCAAAAAGGGGGCGAGATTATAGCGGATCTTGTTCAAGACTTGATCAACTATCGGCAGCGCGGCGCGACCGCACCAAAATGAAACAAAACTCCTGACTCAGCACATAAAAAGAGCAAAACTTTCCGTCAGAATGATCGGCACCGGAGTGGGCAGTCTGACGGAGAGCCTTCTCGCCTTCATCAAAGCATTGGCATTAAACTTGCTCCCTTGTGGCGCGGCTTGCCTTGGCGGATGATCGCCGCCCGGTTTTACCCGAATTTTCGAGGGTCTTTGCGAGGCCCTCTCCACCTGGAGGACAACATGTCGAAGTCGCTTCAACTGATCAAAGAACATGACGTGAAGTGGATTGATCTCCGCTTTACCGACACCAAAGGCAAGCAGCAGCACGTAACCATGCCGGCGCGTGACGTGGACGACGACTTCTTCGAATACGGCAAGATGTTCGACGGCTCCTCCATCGCCGGTTGGAAAGGCATCGAAGCCTCCGACATGATCCTGATGCCGGACGACAGCACCGCCGTGCTGGACCCGTTCACTGAAGAGCCGACCCTGATCATCGTCTGCGACATCATTGAGCCCTCGACCATGCAGGGCTACGACCGCGACCCGCGCGCCATCGCCCGTCGTGCCGAGGAATACCTGAAGTCCACCGGCATTGGCGACACCGCCTTCTTCGGCCCGGAGCCCGAGTTCTTCATCTTCGACGAAGTGAAGTTCAAGTCCGACATTTCCGGCTCCATGTTCAAGATCTTCTCCGAGCAGGCCTCCTGGAACACCGACGCCGACATCGAGAACGGCAACAAGGGCCACCGTCCGGGCGTCAAGGGCGGCTACTTCCCGGTTCCGCCGGTCGACCACGACCACGAAATCCGCACCGCCATGTGCAACGCCCTGGAAGAGATGGGCCTGAAGGTCGAAGTGCACCACCACGAAGTGGCTACCGCCGGCCAGAACGAGATCGGCGTCAGCTTCAACACCCTGGTGGCCAAAGCCGACGAAGTGCAGACCCTGAAGTACTGCGTGCACAACGTCGCCGACGCCTACGGCAAGACCGTGACCTTCATGCCGAAGCCGCTGTACGGCGACAACGGTTCGGGCATGCACGTGCACATCTCCATCGCCAAAGACGGCAAGAACACCTTCGCCGGCGAAGGCTATGCCGGCCTGTCCGAGACCGCCCTGTACTTCATCGGCGGCATCATCAAGCACGGCAAGGCGCTGAACGGCTTCACCAACCCGTCGACCAACTCCTACAAGCGTCTGGTTCCGGGCTTCGAAGCCCCGGTCATGCTGGCCTACTCGGCCCGCAACCGTTCCGCCTCCATCCGCATCCCGTACGTCAACAGCCCGAAAGCCCGCCGCATCGAGGCGCGCTTCCCGGACCCGGCGGCCAACCCCTACCTGGCCTTCGCTGCGCTGCTGATGGCCGGTCTGGACGGCATCCAGAACAAGATCCACCCCGGCGACGCCGCCGACAAGAACCTGTACGACCTGCCGCCGGAAGAGGCCAAGGAAATCCCGCAGGTGTGCGGCAGCCTGAAGGAAGCCCTGGAAGAGCTGGACAAGGGCCGTGCCTTCCTGACCAAGGGCGGCGTGTTCTCCGACGACTTCATCGATGCCTACATCGAGCTGAAGTCCGAGGAAGAGATCAAGGTACGCACCTTCGTGCACCCGCTGGAATACGACCTGTACTACAGCGTCTAATCCCGCCGGCAAGCACCACGGAAAGGCCTCCTTCGGGAGGCCTTTTCTTTTTGGGTGACCGCCATAACGCTCCGGCAGGCCCGGACTTGCCAGCCCGCCGTCACGATGCAAGGCTTCACCCAACGACTTTCGCGAGAGCCCACCTCCATGCGCAGCGCATTGCCCGGCCTGCTCCTGCTGCTGGCCCTTCCGGCCGGCGCGGAGATCTACAAGTACCTCGACGCCAACGGCAATCCGGTCTTCAGCAGCCAGCCCCCCGAGGGCGTGACCGCGGAAAAGGTCGAGCTGCCGGCGCCCAGCATCGTCACCCCGCCGCCCAGCCCGCCGGAAGCAGCCAAACCCAAGGAGCAGCCCGCAGAGCTTCGCTACAGCCGCCTCGAACTGACCGGCATCGCGGACGGCGAATCGCTGCGCGCCAACAACGGCAGCTTCAGCGTCGACGTGGCCATCGAACCCAAGCTACACCCCGGCCACAGCCTGCGCCTGCTGCTGGATGGCCAGCCCTACGGCCAGCCCGGTCGGACCACCCGCCTGGAACTGGTCAACGTCGATCGCGGCGAGCACAGCCTGGAGGTCGAGGTGCTCGCCGACGAGCGCTCCCTGCAGAAGAGCGCGCCGATCCTGTTCACCGTGCAGCGCGTCCATCGGCGCCAATAGACCGCCCCATGCGCCTTCTGCCACTCTGCCTGGCCCTGCTCGCCGTCCCGGCGACAGCCGAGATCTACAGCTACGTCGACGCGCAGGGCAATCGGGTGTTCACCGACCAGCCGCAAGGCGGCACGCCGGCGATCCGCCTGGCCCCGACCAACAGCATGCCCGCCATGCCGGCAGCGCCGCCCGTGGAGAAACCCGCGCCCCAGGCAAAGAACCCCGGCTACCGCTGGCTGCGCATCGTCGACCCGCCGCCGGACGCCACCCTGCGCAACACCGGCGCCTTGACGGTGACCGCCGCCAGCGAGCCCGGCCTCCACCCCGGCCACCGCTACCGGCTGCGCCTCGACGGTGCCGCGAGCGGCCCGGACGGAGCACAGCCGGACTTTTCCCTAGACAACCTGGAGCGCGGCACCCACCGGCTGCTCGTGGAAATCGTCGACGCCGACGGCCGCACGCTGGAACAGACCCCGGAGCAGGCCATCCACGTGAAGCGCACCTCGCTGGCCCAGAGGCGCCTGGTCCGCCCCTGCCAGACGGCCGATTACGGCGTGCGCCTGGAATGCCCGCTGAAGGACAAGCCGGTGCAGAAGCGGGATATCCCCTACGTGCCTTTCCTGTAACTTTCGCCCTGTTTTGGGGCGACCTAGCACCAGCCCTTCTATACTGTCCCCATCTTGGACCACCCCCTCGTTCGAGAAGTGCGCCAAAAGCCAGCATAAAACAGGCCTCGGTGCTCTTTTCGTGACATTCGGTTCATTTCTTGCATTTGCCGACCCGACGTGACCCCTGGTAAACCAGCCAATGCCCGATAACGAAAACCTGCACCGCCTGCTGCTGGACAACCTGACCACCGCCACCATCCTGCTCGACGGCGAGCTGCGCCTGGAATACATGAACCCCGCGGCGGAAATGCTGCTGGCCGTCAGCGGCCAGCGCAGTCACGGCCAATTCATCAGCGAACTCTTCACCGAGTCTCCCGAAGCCCTGATCTCCCTGCGCCAGGCCGTGGCCGAGGCGCACCCCTTCACCAAGCGCGAAGCCCAGCTGACTTCGCTGACCGGCAAGACCCAGACGGTGGACTACGCGGTGACGCCGGTCATCAACAGCGGTCAGACGCTGCTGCTGCTGGAGGTCTATCCGCGCGACCGGCTGCTGCGGATCACCAAGGAGGAGGCCCAGCTGTCCAAGCAGGAAACCACCAAGCTGCTGGTACGCGGCCTGGCCCACGAGATCAAGAACCCGCTCGGTGGCATCCGCGGTGCAGCCCAGCTGCTCGCCCGCGAGCTGCCGGACGAGGCGCTCAAGGACTACACCAACGTCATCATCGAAGAGGCCGACCGCCTGCGCAATCTGGTGGATCGCATGCTCGGCTCGAACAAGCTGCCCTCCCTGGCGATGACCAACATCCACGAGGTGCTGGAGCGCGTCTGCAGCCTGGTGATGGCGGAAAGCGAGGGGCGCATCGTGCTGGTGCGCGACTACGACCCGAGCATCCCGGAGCTCCTGATCGACCGCGAGCAGATGATCCAGGCGGTGCTCAACATCGTGCGCAACGCCATGCAGGCGCTGACCGGCCAGAACGACATGCGCCTCGGCCGCATCCACCTGCGCACCCGCACCCTGCGCCAGTTCACCATCGGCCACGTGCGCCATCGCCTGGTCTGCCAGGTGGAAATCATCGACAACGGCCCCGGCATCCCCGCCGAGCTACAGGAAACCATGTTCTATCCCATGGTCAGCGGCCGTCCGGACGGTACCGGACTGGGCCTGGCCATCACCCAGAACATCATCAGCCAGCATCAGGGCCTGATCGAGTGCGAAAGCCATCCGGGGCATACCCGCTTCTCGATCTACCTGCCGCTGGATCTAGGAGCCTCACCCTCATGAGCCGAAGCGAAACCGTGTGGATCGTCGACGACGACCGCTCCATCCGTTGGGTCCTGGAAAAGGCCCTGCAGCAGGAAGGCATGACCACCCAGAGCTTCGACAGCGCGGACGGCGTGCTCAACCGCCTTTCCCGCCAGCAGCCGGACGTGATCATCTCCGACATCCGCATGCCCGGCGCCAGCGGCCTCGACCTTCTGGCGCAGATCCGCGAGCACTACCCGCGCCTGCCGGTGATCATCATGACCGCGCACTCCGACCTGGACAGCGCGGTCGCCTCCTACCAGGGCGGCGCCTTCGAGTACCTGCCCAAGCCGTTCGACGTCGACGAGGCGGTGTCGCTGATCAAGCGCGCCAACCTGCACGCCCAGGAGCAGCAGGGACTGGAAGTGCCGGCCATCCAGGCCAATACCCCGGAAATCATCGGCGAGGCGCCGGCGATGCAGGAGGTGTTCCGCGCCATCGGCCGCCTCTCCCACTCGCACATCACGGTGCTGATCAACGGCGAGTCCGGCACCGGCAAGGAGCTGGTCGCCCACGCCCTGCACCGCCACAGCCCGCGCGCCAAGGCGCCGTTCATCGCCCTGAACATGGCGGCGATTCCCAAGGACCTGATGGAGTCCGAGCTGTTCGGCCACGAGAAGGGCGCCTTCACCGGCGCCGCCAACCTGCGCCGCGGACGCTTCGAGCAGGCCGACGGCGGCACCCTGTTCCTCGACGAGATCGGCGACATGCCGGCCGACACCCAGACCCGCCTGCTGCGCGTGCTGGCCGACGGCGAGTTCTACCGGGTCGGCGGCCACACGCCGGTCAAGGTCGACGTACGGATCATCGCCGCCACCCACCAGAATCTGGAAAACCTGGTGCAGGCCGGCAAGTTCCGCGAGGACCTGTTCCACCGCCTGAACGTCATCCGCATCCACATCCCGCGCCTGTCCGATCGCCGCGCCGACATCCCCGCGCTGACCCGGCACTTCCTCAACCGTGCGGCCGTGGAACTGGCGGTCGAGCCCAAGACCCTCAAGCCGGAGACCGAGGAGTACCTGAGCAACCTGCCCTGGCCCGGCAACGTGCGCCAGCTGGAGAACACTTGCCGCTGGATCACCGTGATGGCTTCCGGCCGCGAGGTGCACATCGACGACCTGCCGCCGGAGCTGCTCAGCCACACCCAGGAGAACGCGCCGGCCAACAACTGGGAACAGGCTCTGCGTCACTGGACCGACCAGGCCCTGGCCCGCGGCCAGTCGAATCTGCTGGATGTCGCCGTGCCGGCCTTCGAGCGGGTGATGATCGAAAGCGTGCTCAAGCACACCGCAGGGCGCCGCCGCGACGCCGCCCTGCTGCTCGGCTGGGGGCGCAATACCCTGACGCGCAAGATCAAGGAGCTCGGCATGAACGTCGGCGGCACCGACGAGGAAGACGGCGACGAGGGCTGACTGCCACCTTCGGCGATCCGGCCCGCCTCATGCGGGCCTTTTTCATTCGGACAGGGCGCTCATGCCGTCCAGGCGAAGGTTCGCCCAGAGACAATCTTTTCGACATGCCGGGGTTGTATCGTGCAGCGGCCGGCCCCATATCGACTGTTCGGCGCATGCAATCGCCCGAATCTTCGATTGACCGGAGCAATGAACCCTATGCGGTCAATCAATGAAGATTTTCCCCCGGATCGCGTAACATCGCCTCTGTTTTCCCCATTCACAAAAAGGAGTTCGCAGATGTCTCTGATCAACACTGAAGTCAAGCCGTTCAAAGCCACCGCCTACCACAACGGCAAGTTCATCGACGTCACCGAAGCCGATCTGAAAGGGAAGTGGTCCGTATTCTTCTTCTACCCGGCCGACTTCACCTTCATCTGCCCGACCGAACTGGGCGACCTGGCCGACAACTACGCCGAATTCCAGAAGCTGGGCGTGGAAATCTACGCCGTGTCCACCGACACCCACTTCACCCACAAGGCCTGGCACGACAGCTCCGAGACCGTCAAGAAGCTGCAGTTCCCGATGGTTGGCGACCCGACTCTGGCCATCTCCCGCAACTTCGAAGTGCTGATCGAGGAAGCCGGTCTGGCCGAGCGCGGCACCTTCGTCCTCGACCCGCAGGGCAAGATCCAGATCATCGAGCTGAACGCCGGCAACGTCGGCCGCGACGCCAATGAACTGCTGCGCAAGATCAAGGCTGCCCAGTACGTCGCCGCCCACCCGGGCGAAGTCTGCCCGGCCAAGTGGAAGGAAGGCGAAGGCACCCTGAAGCCCTCCCTGGATCTGGTCGGCAAGATCTAAGCCGCTCCAGACCTGCGCTGCTGAGGGCCGGAACACGGTCCCGGCACCGACGAAAACGCCCGGCCGCCTCTGCGCGCCGGGCGTTTTTCATTGCAGACGGACCCGGCGGCCGCAGGGTGGAAAGCCGTGTCGGCGTTTTCCACCCTACGGCCCACGCCCTCAATAGCCCAGGTCGAAGTCCTCCGCCGCCAGCTCCATCAGCGGGCCAGCCCCTGCGAGCATGGCCTCCACATGGCCGCGGGTGCGCGGCAGGATGCGCGCGAAGTAGAAACGTGCGGTCTGCAGCTTGGCGTGGTAGAAGGCCGCGTCGCCGCTGCCGGCGGCCAGCTTCTCCTGCGCCACGCGCGCCATGTCGGCCCAGAAGTAGGCCAGGCAGGCGTAACCCGAATACATCAGGTAATCCACCGCGGCGGCGCCCACCTCCTCGCGATCCTGCATCGCCCGCATGCCGATCTTCAGGGTGAGTTCGCCCCACTCCCTGTTCAGTTGGGCCAGCGGCTCGACGAAGGCCTTGAGCCCCTCGTCCTCCGCATGCGCCTTGCAGAACTTGTGCACGATCTTGGTGAAGACCTTGAGCGATTCGCCCTGGGTCATCAGCACCTTGCGCCCGAGCAGGTCGAGCGCCTGTACGCCGGTAGTGCCCTCGTAGAGCATGGAAATGCGGCTGTCGCGCAGGTTCTGCTCCATGCCCCACTCGCGGATGTAGCCGTGCCCGCCGTAGACCTGCAGGCCGAGGCTGGCCGCCTCGAAGCCGGTCTCGGTCATGAAGGCCTTGGCGATCGGAGTGAGGAAGCCCAGCAGCAGGTCGGCCGCCGCCCGCTCCGCGGCGTCCTGGCTGTAGCGGGCGATGTCCACCTGCTTGGCGGAGAAATACAGCAGCGCCCGGTTGCCCTCGGCGAAGGCCTTGATGGTCAGCAGCATGCGCCGCACGTCGGGGTGCACGATGATCGGGTCGGCCGGCAGTTCCGGCGCTTTCGGACCATTCAGGGCGCGCATCTGCAGGCGCTCGCGGGCGTAGCGGATCGCTCCCTGGAAGGCCACCTCGGCATGCGCCAAGCCCTGCAGCGCGGTGCCCAGGCGAGCGGTGTTCATGAAGGTGAACATGCAGTTGAGGCCCTTGTGCGGCGGGCCGATGAGAAAGCCGGTGGCGCCGTCGAAGTTCATCACGCAGGTGGCGTTGCCGTGGATGCCCATCTTGTGCTCGATGGAACCGCAGGACACCTGGTTGCGCGCGCCCAGCCCGCCTTCGGCTCCCGGCAGGAACTTCGGCACGATGAACAGCGAGATGCCCTTGGTCCCGGGCGGCGCGTCGGGCAGGCGGGCCAGCACGATGTGCACGATGTTCTCGGCGAGGTCGTGCTCGCCGGCGGAGATGAAGATCTTGGTGCCGCTGATCCGGTAGCTGCCGTCGGCCTGGGGCTCGGCGCGGGTGCGCAGCAGGCCGAGGTCGGTGCCGCAGTGCGGCTCGGTCAGGCACATGGTGCCGGTCCACTCGCCGGACACCAGCCGGGTCAGGTAGGTGGCCTTCTGCTCCTCGGTGCCGTGGGCCGACAGGGTGTTCATCGCGCCCTGGGCCAGCCCCGGGTACATGCCCCAGGCCCAGTTGGCCTCGCCGATCATCTCGGTGATGGCGATGCCGAGGGACTCCGGCAGTCCCTGGCCGCCGTGCTCGACGGCATGCGCCAGGCTCGGCCAGCCGCCCTCGACATAGCGCCGGTAGGCCTCCTTGAAGCCGCTCGGGGTCTTCACCCCCGCCTCGCTCCAGTTGCAGCCTTCACGATCGCCCACCGGGTTGAGCGGCGCGATCACCTCCTCGCAGAAACGTGCACCCTCCTCGAGGATGGCGTCGACCACATCCGGCGTGGCGTCCCCGCCAGCAGGCAGACCCCGGTAATGCGCCGGGTAGTCGAGCAGTTCGTCGCGAACGAAACGGATATCCCGCACGGGGACCTTGTAGTCGGGCATGGCGAACCTCCTGTCGGCTCCAGCTACACAACGCTTTGAAATGATCTTAAGCCCAGTTCGCCGCCCCCGCTATCGGCGTATTCAGGCGCCCAGGTTGAGCCCCCGCCGATCCAGGCAGTCGGCCACCGCCGCCGGACTGGCCTCGGCAAGACGCGGCACGCGCCCGAGGCAGGGCGCCGGCAGGCGCTCGGCGAGGGTCGCGAGGTTCTCGTCGAGACGCGCGGTGTGCGGATCGACGACGTTGGCCACCCAGCCGGCCAACACCAGGCCGTCGCGGGCGATGGCCTCCGCCGTCAGCACGGCGTGATTGATGCAGCCCAGGCGCACGCCGACCACCAGGATCACCGGCAGACCGAGCGCCACGGCCAGATCGGACAGGTTTTCCCGCCCGGCCAGCGGCACCCGCCAGCCGCCGGCGCCCTCGACCAGGGTGAAGTCGGCCCCCCGCGCCAGCACTCGGCGCACCGGCGGAAGCAGTGCCGCCACCGTCAGCTCGGCACCGATCTCGCGCGCCGCCAGGTGCGGAGCGATGGCCGGGGCGAAGGCGAACGGGTTGACCTCGGCATAGTCCAGCGCCAGCGAGCACTCGCCGAGCAGCGCCAGGGCATCGCCGTTGCGCAGCCCCGCGGGCGTGACTGCGCAGCCGGAGGCGACCGGCTTGGCCGCCGCGGTGGACAGCCCCGCCTGCCGGGCGGCATGCAGCAGGCCGCAGGCCACGGTGGTCTTGCCGACATCGGTATCGGTGCCGGCGATGAAGAAGGCGGCGCTCACGGCATGCTCCTTTCGGTTTCGACCGCGCGAGGATATCAGCCGGCGAAACGCATCACTCGACCAGCGGGACGTCGCTGGTGTTGGCCAGCAGGCTGATGGCGTCGAGCTGGTCCTCGATCTGCAGGAAGCGCAGCGAGCGCCTCGGAGAGACCTCCTTGGCGATGCGCTTGGCGTACTTTTCCTTCAGCTCCAGCTGATCCTTGCGCAGCCCGAGCAACCGCTCCTGCAACTGGGCCGCGTTTTCGTCGTTCACCGCACCCTGGCCGTAGGCGCGGGCATAGTCGAGCAACAGGGCGATGGCGTCCTTGCTCAGCTTGTCCACCTCGGTACGGTAGCTGTTGTAGATCGGCCAGAACGCCTCGCCCTCCTGGACGGAGAGGGCCATGTTGGCCTCGACGATCTGCTTGCGCCGGTAGTCGATGTCGGCAATCCGGTTCTGGATGACGGCCTTGTGTTCCTGCATGACCTGCTGGGTGCTCGGCTCGTCGCCTTCGGCGGCGAACAGCGGCAGACTGGCAAAGGCGAGCAGAACGAGGGGGGAACGCTTGAGCATGGCAACTCCTTGAGAGTGATTGGTCCTTCATGTGCCCAAGCGCCAGTCTAGACGGCCTTGCCAATTTGCCGCGCCGGTTCGGGTCGCCGGCAACGGCGCAGCAGCAGGATGTCCCTCTTCCGCACCCCGTGCCCGGGGCGCCGCGGCTCAGCCTCGAAGCGCCCCTCCCCGCCACGCCTCGTCAGGCCGGCAGGAACTCCTCCTGCAGCACGGCGACCCAGCGCTCCAGGCGCTCGTCGGTCTTGTCCGCTTCGTTGATCTTGTCGAACGGCAGGCCCACGAACTTGCCGTCGCGCACCGCGAAGGAGTACTCGTAGGTATAGCCGTCGGTCGGAAAGCTGCCGACCAGACTGGCGCCGCGCGCCTTGAACTTGTCGTGCAGGACGCCCAGCGCGCTGACGAACTGCTCGCCGTGGGAGACATAGTCGCCGGCGCCGAACAGGGCGATGGTCTTGCCGGAGAAGTCGGGCTTCTCGTTGTCCAGATCCAGCAGCGGGTCGCGCCAGTCGTTCTGCACTTCGCCCGAGCCCCAGGTGGAGCAGCCGAACAGCAGGTGGTCGTACTTCAGCATGTCGTCGAAATCGACGAAGTCTTCTTCCATGTTGTAGAGATCGCAGCGATCCTCGCCCAGAAGCCCGGCGAGCTTTTCCGCCACCTTGCCGGTGACGCCAGAGGAACTGCCATAGAAGATACCGATGCGGGACATACCGTGTTTCCTTCGTGAATAGAACAATCGATGATGTGTATTGCAAAAAGCGCACAGGGGCTCGGTACTCTCGTCCGACTCAAACGACGCCAACGCAGCGCCGGGTCCACAGCGGAATAACCCCACAAATAAGAATGATTATCAAAGTGCCAGTCACATCCCGTCAACCCCCCTGCCCCGGCGTTTCGACGGACCGGCCGGTGCGCTCTTGCCAGTGGCGAAATGGCAGGACGGCAGCGGACGAGCGGCTGCAGCGCGCCGGCGGATGCCGTATAAGGTGGCAGCATTTTTCGAGCCAGAGCGAGCCTTACGAATACCGATGAAGACACCCAAACGCCTTGAACCCCTGATCGAGGACGGCCTGATCGACGAAGTCCTGCGCCCGCTGATGAGCGGCAAGGAAGCGGCCGTGTACGTGGTGCGCTGCGGCCGCGAGCTGCGCTGCGCCAAGGTCTACAAGGAGGCGAGCAAGCGCAGCTTCCGCCAGGCCACCGAATACCGCGAGGGCCGCAAGGTACGCAACAGCCGCGATGCGCGGGCCATGGCCAAGGGCAGCAAGCACGGGCGCCGGGAGCAGGAAGAGGCCTGGCAGAACGCCGAAGTGGCCGCGCTCTACCGCCTGGACGGTGCCGGCGTGCGCGTGCCCAAGCCCTACGACTTCCTCGACGGCGTGCTGCTGATGGAAATGATCGCCGACGCCGACGGCGATGCGGCACCGCGCCTCAACGACGTCGAACTGACGCCCGAGCAGGCCCGCGAATACCATGCCTTCATGATCCGCCAGGTGGTGCTGATGCTCTGCGCCGGCCTGGTGCACGGCGACCTGTCGGAGTTCAACGTGCTGCTCGGCCCGGACGGCCCGGTGGTGATCGACCTGCCGCAGGCGGTGGACGCCGCCGGCAACAACCACGCCTTCCGCATGCTTGAGCGCGATGTCGCCAACATGAACGCCTACTTCGGCCGCTTCGCCCCCGAACTGCGCGAACGCCGGCACGCCAGGGAAATGTGGGCGTTGTACGAGGCCAGCAAGCTGACCCCGGCCAGCGAGCTGACCGGCGAGTTCGCCGAGCCGGAAGATACGGCCGACGTCGGAGCGGTGATGCGCGAAATCAATGCTGCGCTGGCCGACGAGGCCCGCCGCAAGGCGGCGCGCGCGGCGGAAGACGCCCCGGTGCAACGCGAGGAGCCGACGCCGCCGTGGCTGCGGGGGTGAGGGGGAGCGCAGGCCGGGAAAGGTGACGGATCGGTATTCCGTAGGATGGGAAACCCGCACCGCGGTTTCCCGCCGGCCGTGGCGGTGAATAATTGCCGGGCACCTTTCCGGGAGCCGAACCCATGCACCGAATCCAGCACACCCTGATCGCCGCACTGCTGTGCGGCTGCTCGCTCGCCATCGCCAACCAAGCCTCCGCCGGCCAGCCGGATGCGCCGCTGTCCACCATCGCCGCCCTCGACCTGCCGCGCTACATGGGCACCTGGTACGAGATCGCCCGCTATCCCAACTGGTTCCAGAAGAAATGCGCCGGCTTCACCCGCGCCGACTACAGCCTCAAGCCAGACGGCCGCGTGCAGGTGATCAACCGTTGCCGGCTGCAGAACGGCGAGACGGATATCGCCCTCGGCACCGGCCGGCAGATCGGCGATGCCACCTCGCCGAGACTCGAAGTGCGCTTCGCTCCGGCCTGGCTTTCCTTCATCCCGGCCGTGTGGGGCGACTACTGGGTCATCGACCTCGACGAGGACTACCAACTGGTCGCGGTGAGCGAGCCCCGGCGCGAGTGCCTGTGGATATTGTCGAGAACGCCACGGGTCGAACCGCGGGCCTATGACGCCCTGCGCGAGCGCCTGCGCCGGAAGGGGTTCGATACGGGAAAGCTGCTGGTTACTCGGCAGGAGTAGGCCGGGCGTGCGGCATAACCGGCCTTACTTGTCTTCCCTCACCATTCGAGCGCCGGCCCTTTTCCCGGCTCCGCCCCCGGCAGCGGACGGAGCGCTGCATAAGGCGCATCGAGCTCGATGCCGAAATATTCCTTCAGGGCATCGAGATAGGCCTGGCCCTCGGCCAGTTCCCGCACCTGCTCCGCCCCCTCGCCGACGATCCTGAGCGTGCGGTTGAGCAGCGAGACGCGTCCGCGCGGGGTCGGCAGCGCGACGACACGGGCAAAGGTGAACAGGGAATTGGGATGGGTCGAGGTGAAGTGGTTGCCCAGGGCGATGTCGGCCGGGAACACGTGGCCCAGGTCGAAACTGTAAAGATCGAGCCACCGCCCCTGCTTCAGGGTCTGCAGCATGACGCCGAAAGGCCCGGCCTCGACGAAGCGGAACGTCAGCCCGTCGTGGCTGGTCGGGCGGTCGAGCTCGAACGGAATGGGCGCGCGGAAGCCGGGTCCGCCGAAACCGACATCGGCGATCCACGGCCGTCCCTGCAGCGTCACCAGGAGAAACAGGTGCTCCCGCCCCGACGGCGGCTCGACCAGGTGCACCCGCCCGAGCAGCGGGCGCGCCTCGAAGCCGATGGCCCGGAGCGCCATCAGGAACAGGCCGTTGAGCTCGAAGCAATACCCCCCGCGCGCCCGCTGCACCAGCTTGTCGCACAGCGCCGCGGGTTCGAGCGAGATGCCGCGCCCGAGCTGGATATCGAAGTTCTCGAAGGGAATCCTGTAGAGCTGGGCGCGGTGCAGTGCCTCCAGGCAATCCTGTGTCGGTTGTACGGGGTCGGAATGGTTCAGGCGGGCGAGATAGGCGTCGAGGTCGAAGGCTTTATCGTTCATGTTTTCACGTTCGAGTTCGGATTCGTAAAGCGGGTACAGCCCGCATGTTCTCGTCATGGTGCCGGCGGCTTGCCCCCGCCCTGCAAGGCTCATCGCCTCCTCAAGTCCAGCCCCAGCGCAGCAGGTGGAAGAAGATCGGTGCCGCAAAGCACACCGAATCCAGTCGATCGAGCATGCCGCCGTGGCCCTCGATCATGTGGCCCCAGTCCTTCACGCCGCGGTCGCGCTTGATGGCCGACATGACCAGGCCGCCGAAGAAGCCGAGCAGGGTGACGATCAGGGCGATCAGCGCGGCCTGCCAGAGGTTGAACGGGGTGATCCAGTAGAGCGCGGCGCCGACCAGGGTGGCGAGGGCGATGCCGCCGGCGAAGCCTTCGACGGTCTTCGAGGGCGACAGCCGCGGGGCGATCCGGCGTTTGCCGAAGAGCTTGCCGCAGACGTACTGCAGCACGTCGGAGAGCTGCACCACCAGCACCAGCCAGGCGATCAGCAGCAGGTTGCGGCCTGCGTAGCCGGGGATCTCTAGATTCAGCAGGGCCGGCACGTGGGAGATGCAGAACACCGCGATCATGGTGCCCCACTGCACCTTGGCCGCGCGTTCGAGGAAGGCGGTGGTGTCGCCGCCGAGGGCGGCGAGGATCGGCAGCAGGAGGAACACGTAGACCGGGATGAAGATCGAGAACAGCCCGTACCAGTCGTAGGCGATCAGCAGGTACTGCGCAGGCAGCACGAAATAGAACGCCGCGACCAGCGCCGGGTAGTCGCTGCCGCGGGTCGGCGCCAGGGTGATGAATTCGCGCAGGGCGAAGAAGGACACGGCACAAAACAGCAGGATCACCGCGCCGTGGCCGAGCCAGAAGACGCCGCCGAGCACCGCGACCATCACCCACCAGGCGTTGATCCGCGCGTTGAGGTTGTCGATCACCGGGTTGTCGGCGCCGCGGCAGCGCCACTTGAGGACGAAGCCGATCAGCGAGGCCAGCGCCAGCAGGGCGCCGATACCGGCGAACAGCACGAGGGTGTTGGCTTGCATCAGTCGGCCTCCATGGCCAGGTTCAGCAGGGTTTCGCGGGCGCGGGCGAGGAAGGCCTCCTTGCCCTCGCCGGGGCCGAGGCTCAGGGGCGCGCCGAAGGTCACGGTGCACAGCAGCGGCAGGGGCAGCACGCGGCCCTTGGGCATCACCCGGTTGAGGTTGGCGATCCACACCGGCACCAGCTCGACCTGCGGACAGCCGCGGGCGAGGCGGTAGAGGCCGCTCTTGAACGGCAGCAGGGCCTCGCCGGGGTTGCGCGTGCCCTCGGGGAAGAGGATCAGCGAGTCGCCGCCGGCCAGGGCGTCGAGCAGCGGCTGCAGCGGGTTGCTGTGCCGGTCGTGCAGTTCGCGGTCGACCAGCACGCCGCGGAACACCCGGTGGATCAGGAAGCGGCGCAGCGCGTCGCGCTGCCAGTAGTCGGCGCCGGCCACCGGGCGGGTGCGCGCGCGCAGGGCCGGCGGCAGCGACGACCAGAGCAGCACGAAGTCGGCATGGCTGCAGTGGTTGGCGAAGTAGATGCGCTGCTTCGGCTCCGGCGCGCAACCGCGCCACAGGCTGCGCGCGCCGGTGAGCAGGCGGGCGAAGCCGGTGATCGGCCAGGCCAGCAGGCGCTGCGCCCGCGAGGGGCGCGGGCGCGGCACGGCGGCGGCGGCGGGCAGGTCTTCGCCGGGCGGGGAGATCTGCGGATCGTTCATCGGGGTCGCTCCTTGCGGCGATGCGTTCGGCTCAGGCCGGCGGGTGATTCCGCTCGGCCTCGGCGATGCCCTGGCGCACGCGGTTGGCCAGGGTCCAGAGCAGCAGCGCGGCGATCAGGACGAGCAGACCGTCGATCCAGGCGCCGGGCAGCAGGCCGCTGGCGACACCCGCGCCGAGCACGCCGAAGCAGAAGGCGCGATCGCTCTTGCCCATCGGCCCGTCGTAGCGTCGCCCGGCGCCGGCCAGGGGGCCCATGACCCCGGCGTACTCGACGATCACCGCGAGCAGGGTCACGCCGACCACCGCCAGCGGCGTCACCCCCGGCACCAGCGCGAAAGGCAGGAACAGCGCGCTGTCGGCGATCACGTCGCACAGCTCGTTGAGGTAGGCGCCCAGGCGCGACTGCTGGCCGAACTCGCGGGCGAGCATGCCGTCGATGGCGTTCAGCGCCATGCGCAGGAACATCCACAGCGGGATCAGGGCGAACGGCCAGGCATGTTCGGCCAAGGCGGCGACCAGCGCGCCGAGCAGCACGGAAACGACGGCGGCGGCGAGGGTCACCTGGTTGGCGCTGACGCCGCGCTCGTAAAGGCGCCGCACCAGGGGGCGCAGCAGGTTCTGGAAGCGTGGCTTGAGCTGGTAGATGGAGGGCATGGGCAGGGTCCGTTGCCGGGGGCTTTCCCGAGGGTAGCGCACGATAGCCGCCCTGCCCGGCCGGCGTCCATGCCCCGCGCGGGCCTACTCCGCGCGCCGGCGCAGCACCCCGTAGACCGGCAGCCAGGTGGCCGGCAGCCCCTGGGACGTGCGCAAGCGCTCGTAGGCCTCGACCAGCGCCAGCAGCCGCGCGCGGCCGGTGAGGCCGTCCGGACGGCCGGGGTTGAGGTTGTGGGCGCCGAGGGCCTTGAGCTCGCGGGTCAGCTGGCGCAGGTCGCGGTAATGCAGCACGCGCGTCTCCACGCGCAGGTCGAGGACATCGAGGCCGCTGTCGGCGCACAGCTGCCGGTAGTCCCGGAAACGGCGGAAGTGGTTGACGTGGACGAAGCCGTCGACCGCCTGCCAGCTGTCCTGCAACTCCTGCAGGGTACCGGCGCACAGGCTGCTGAAGGCCAGCACGCCGCCCGGACGCAGCACCCGGCGCGCCTCGGCGAGCACCGCGGCGAAGTCGCCGCACCACTGCAAGGCCAGGCTGGAGAAGACCAGATCCTGACTGGCGCCGGCCAGCGGCAGGCATTCGGCGTCGCCACAGACGAAGTGCGCCGCGCCGCCGCGCGGCCGGGCGTGGCGCAGCATGCCCTCGGCGAGATCCAGCGCCAGGCCCTGCCCGGCGGGGAAACGCTCGGCCAGCGCCTGGGAGAAATGGCCGGTGCCGCTGCCCAGATCGACCCAGCGCTGCGCGCGCATGCCGGCCGGCAGGCGGGCCAGCAGCTCGCTGCCGACCGCGCGCTGCAGCCCGGCCACCTCGTCGTAGCTGGCGGCGGCACGGGAGAAGGAGGCGGCGACCCGGCGCTTGTCCGGCAGCGGGTTCTGGGGGCTGTCAGTCATCATCGGCCTCGCGGAGGAAGGCGGCCAGCCGCGCGGCCAGCGCCTGTGGCCGTTCGAGAACGAAGGCATGCCCGGTGCCAGCGAGGCGCTCGACCGCGCCGCGCGGCAGCAGGGTCTGCAGCGGTTCGGCGGCGGCCGCCGGCACCAGGGCGTCGGCCTCGGCGAGCAGGTGCAGCTGCGGGCCGGCGAAGGCCGCCAGCGCCGCCCGGTTGTCCAGCGCGGCGAGCACCGCGAGGCCGGCGAGGCGCTGCGCCGTCACCTCGGCCGGGATGCCCTGGGTGAGCTGGCGCGACAGGCCGCGGGCCTCGGCGCAGCCCTGGCTGCAGAGCAGCGCGAAGCGCTTGAGGATGGCACCGGAGTCCTGCGCGCAGCCGTCGCGGAAGGTGGCGAAGGTGTCCTGGGTCATCGCCTGCGGCCAGTCCGCGCGGGCGACGAAGCAGGCGTTGCTGGCCAGGGTGAGCAGTCCGCGACAGCGCGCGCCGCGCCGCGCCGCCAGCGCCGTGGCGAGCATGCCGCCCAGCGACCAGCCGCCGAGCCAGACATCGTCCGGCAGGCGGGCGTCCAGCTCGGCGAGCCAGCTCTCGGGATCGCCCGCGCCCGGCGCCGGCAGTTCGGCCAGCTCAGCCTCCACGCCCTGCTCGCGCAAGGCGCCGACCAGCGGCTCCAGGGCGGCCGGGCCGAGGCCCCAGCCGGGCAGCAGAATCAGCCGGCTCATGCCTCATCCTCCGCCAGCAGCGCCCGGCACTCGCCCAGCGCGGCGAGCAGGCGGTCGACCTGCACCTCGCTGTGGGCGGCGGAGAGGGTCACCCGCAGCCGCGCGGTGCCGGCCGGCACGGTCGGCGGGCGGATGGCGCCGACCAGCAAACCGCGCTCGCGCAGCAGGCGGGAAAACGCCACGGCGCGGGCGCTGTCGCCGATCAGCAGCGGCTGGATCGGCGTCGGGCTGTCCATCAGGGTCAGGCCCAGCTCGGCGGCGCCGGCGCGGAAGCGGGCGATCAGGCGGTTCAGGTGCTCGCGGCGCCAGCCCTCGCTGCGCAGCAGCTCCAGGCTCTTCAGGGTGGCGCAGGCCAGCGCCGGCGGCTGGCTGGTGGTGTAGATGTAGGGCCGGGCGAACTGGATCAGCGTCTCGATCAGCGCCTCGCTGCCGGCGACGAAGGCCCCGGCGGTGCCGAAGGCCTTGCCCAGGGTGCCGACCAGCACCGGCACCTCGTCGAGACCCAGGCCGAAGTGCTCGACGATGCCGCCGCCGTGCGCGCCCAGCGGGCCGAAGCCGTGGGCGTCGTCGACCATCAGCCAGGCGCCCTTCGCTCTGGCGGTAGCGCAGAGCGCCGGCAGCTCGGCCAGGTCGCCGTCCATGCTGAACACCCCGTCGGTAACCACCAGGGTGTTGCCGGTGGCCTTGTCCAGGCGGGCGGCGAGGCTCGCCGGATCGTTGTGCAGGTAGCGCGAGAAGCGCGCCCCGGAGAGCAGCCCGGCGTCCAGCAGCGAGGCGTGGTTGAGGCGGTCCTCCAGCACCGTGTCGCCCTGCCCGACCAGCGCCGTCACCGCGGCGAGGTTGGCCATGTAGCCGGTGGAGAACAGCAGCGCACGCGGCCGGCCGGTGAACTCGGCGAGCGCCTCCTCCAGCGCGTGATGCGGGGTGCTGTGGCCGATCACCAGGTGCGAGGCGCCGCCGCCGACGCCCCACTGCTCGGCCCCCTGCTGCAGGGCGCGGATCACCTCGGGGTGGTTGGCCAGCCCCAGGTAGTCGTTGGAACAGAAGGCCAGCAGCGGCCGGCCGTCGACCACCACCTCCGGCCCCTGCGGGCTGTCCAGCAGCGGGCGCTGGCGGTAGAGGTGCTCGGCGCGGCGGGCGGCGAGGCGGGCGGCGAGATCGAAGCTCATTGGACTATCCGCAGGGGTAAGGGACGGTGGATAACCGCAAGCGGGTTATCCACCCTACGAACAGGTTTCGACCTGCGTAGGGTGGATGGCGCTTTATCCATCCACCAAGCGAAGGATCAGGCCGAAGTGGCGTCGTAGAACAGCGCGCTGTTCTTCTGCTCGATCAGCGCCTGCTCGATGGCCGCCTGGTGCACCTCGTCGGCATGCCCCTCGCGCTCCTCCGGCTGGATGCCGAGGCGGGCGAACAGCTGCATGTCCTTCTCCGCCTCGGGGTTGCCGGTGGTCAGCAGGCGCTCGCCGTAGAAGATCGAGTTGGCGCCGGCGAAGAAGGCCAAGGCCTGCATCTGGTCGTTCATCTCGGAGCGGCCGGCGGACAGCCGCACGTGGGATTTGGGCATCATGATCCGCGCCACGGCGAGGGTGCGGATGAAGTCGAAGGGGTCGACGTCCTCGGCGTTCTCCAGCGGCGTGCCCTTGACCTTGACCAGCATGTTGATCGGCACCGACTCCGGGTGCTCCGGCAGGTTGGCCAGCTGGATCAGGAGGCCCGCGCGGTCGTCGAGGGACTCGCCCATGCCGAGGATGCCGCCGGAGCAGATCTTCATCCCCGCTTCGCGCACGTAGGCCAGGGTTTCCAGGCGCTCGGCGTAGGTGCGGGTGGTGATGATGTTGCCGTAGAACTCCGGCGAGGTGTCGAGGTTGTGGTTGTAGTAGTCGAGGCCGGCCTCGGCCAGCGCCCGGGTCTGCTCGCGGCTCAGGGTGCCGAGGGTCATGCAGGTTTCCAGGCCCAGAGCCTTGACGCCCTTGACCATCTCCAGCACGTAGGGCATGTCCTTGGCCGAGGGGTGCTTCCAGGCGGCGCCCATGCAGAAGCGACTGGAGCCGATGGCCTTGGCCTCGGCGGCGGCCTGGATGACCTTCTGCACCTCCATCAGCTTGGCCTTGTCCAGCCCGGTGTTGTGATGGCCGGACTGCGAGCAGTACTTGCAGTCCTCCGGGCAGGCGCCGGTCTTGATCGACAGCAGGGTCGAGACCTGCACGCGGTTGGGGTCGAAGTGCTGGCGGTGCACCGTCTGCGCCCGGAACAGCAGGTCGTTGAACGGCAGCTCGAACAGGGCCCGGACCTCGGCAAGGGTCCAGTCGTGGCGCAGTGAGGCGGCGGTGGCGCTCATGGGGTTCTTCCTTGCAAGAAGGGCCCGGGCTGGGCGGGCGTTCGGTCGAGAAGCCACGACCTGCTAGAGTGCGTGGCGCTATAGGGATGAGCGGCCTAAGTTTAGGGAAGCCCGATGCGCTGTCAACCACACCCCCTCCTGGCGGTTTACAACTGGTTAAAGAATAACCAATCCTGTCTCCTGTGCGACGAGCCGGCGGAAACCGGCCTGCCGCTGTGCGCCAGCTGCGAGGCCGAACTGCCCTGGCTCGGCGCGCACTGCGCGGTCTGCGCCCTGCCGCTGCCGGCGGCGGGCCTGGTCTGCGGCGCCTGCCAGAAGACGCCGCCGGCCTTCGCCCGGGTCGAGGCGCCCTGGCGCTATGCCTTCCCGGTCGACAGCCTGGTCGCCCGCTTCAAGCACCAGGCGCGCTGGCCGCTGGGCCGACTGCTCGGCGAACTGCTCGAACGCCACCTGCAGCACGCCTTCGCCGAGGGCCTGCCGCGCCCGGACTGCCTGCTGCCGGTGCCGCTGGCGAAGGGCCGGCTGCGCCGGCGCGGCTTCAACCAGGCACAGATGCTCGCCCGCTGGCTGGGCAAGCCGCTGCAGCTGCCGGTGGAGGAAAACCTGCTGCTGCGCCCGCACGACACCCGGGCCCAGCAGGAGCTGGATGCCGCCGCGCGCCGGCGCAACCTGCGTGGCGCCTTCGCCCTCGCCGATTCCGCGGCGGTCGCCGGCCGCCATCTGGCGCTGGTCGACGACGTGCTGACCACCGGCGCCACCGCCGAGGCGCTGGCTCGCCTGCTGCACGCGGCCGGCGCGGCGCGGGTCGACGTCTACTGCCTGGCGCGCACGCCGAAGCCGGACGGCGGCTGAGCGGGTCGGCCCGCGGGAGCGGCAACGCCCGGCCCCGATACAGCGCCCCCGTCCACCCGCTAGACTGTGGACCATAGTCCCTGGAGTTGCCCATGAGCCATCCCTTCGATTCCCTCACCCCCGACCTGGTCCTCGACGCCGTGGAAAGCCTCGGCTATCTCAGCGACGCCCGCGTGCTGGCGCTGAACAGCTACGAGAACCGCGTCTATCAGGTCGGCATCGAAGGCGGCGAGCCGCTGATCGCCAAGTTCTATCGGCCGCAGCGCTGGAGCGATGCGGCGATCCGCGAGGAGCACACCTTCAGCCTAGAGCTGGCCGACTGCGAGGTGCCGGTGGTAGCGCCGCTGGCCAGGGACGGCGAAACCCTGTTCGAGCACGCCGGCTTTCGCTTCGCCCTGTTCCCGCGGCGCGGCGGCCGCGCGCCGGAACCGGGCAACCTGGACCAGCTGTACCGCCTCGGCGGCCTGCTCGGCCGCCTGCATGCGGTGGGCGCGAACCGGCCGTTCGCGCACCGCGAGGAACTGACGGTGGCCAACTTCGGCCACGATTCGCTGGCCACCCTGCTCGACGGCGGCTTCGTCCCGAAAAGCCTGCTGCCGGCCTACGAGTCGGTGGCCCGCGACCTGCTGGCGCGCCTCGACGCGCTGTTCGGCGCGACGACCTACCGGACGATCCGCATCCACGGCGATTGCCATCCGGGCAACCTGCTGTGCCGCGATGACACCTTCCATATCGTCGACCTGGACGACTGCCGCATGGGCCCGGCGGTGCAGGATTTGTGGATGATGCTCGCCGGCGACCGCCAGGAACGCCTCGCCCAGCTCGCCGAACTGATGGACGGCTACCAGGAGTTCCACGACTTCGACCCGCGCCAGCTGGCGCTGATCGAGGGCCTGCGCGCCCTGCGCCTGATCCACTACAGCGCCTGGCTGGCGCGGCGCTGGGACGACCCGGCGTTCCCGCCGAGCTTTCCCTGGTTCGGCAGCGAGCGTTACTGGGGCGAGCAGATCCTCACCCTGCGCGAACAGCGCGCGGCGCTGGACGAGGAACCGCTGCGGCTGTTCTGAAGCGGGCCTTGCGGCCACGGCCGGAACAGGACGCTGCACGAAACGGACAGACGGCCCCGGCCCTTGCACCTAGGGTCTGTTGACGTTTTGGCGTGAGCCGCGTTGCCGCGGCAAATGCCGCCAGGCCAGGCGCGGGGCGCCGGCAATGGTCATTCCCTTGCCAAGCCCCGCAACGCCGCATGGCGGCATTTGCCGCGCAACCCGAAGGGACGGGGCCCGTTTGGCGCAGCACGGCGTCGCTCGTCGTTCATTTGGAATGACCAAACTTCTCTCCTCGCTCCTTGTTCTGCGCCAGACGGGCCTCCGTCGCGGCCTACGCCAAAACGTCAACAGACCCTAGAATCGGCGGCCTCGCCAGTTGCCGATCGGGACCACCGCATGCATGCCGCCAACCCGCGCCGCGGGTATCTGCTGGGCCTCGCCGCCTACGGGATCTGGGGCCTGTTTCCCCTCTACTTCAAGACCCTGGCCAGCATCCCCGCCGAGGAGATCCTGGTCCACCGGGTGCTCTGGTCGGCGCTGTGCGGGCTGCTCCTGCTGCAGCTCTGGCGGCATCCGGACTGGTGGCGGGAGCTGCGCGCGCATCCGCGGCGCGTCGCCGTGCTCGCCGGCAGCAGCCTGCTGATCGCCTGCAACTGGCTGCTCTACGTCTGGGCGGTGAACAACGGGCGCATGCTGGAGACCAGCCTGGGCTACTACATCAATCCGCTGGTCAACGTGCTGCTCGGCCTGCTGTTGCTCGGCGAGCGCCTGCGCCCGCTGCAGTGGCTGGCGGTCGGCCTGGCGGCCCTCGGCGTGCTGCAGCAGCTCTGGCAGCTCGGCAGCCTGCCGTGGATCTCGCTGGTGCTGGCCTTCTCCTTCAGCGTCTACGGGCTGATCCGCAAGCAGGCGCCGGTCGCCGCGCTGCCCGGCCTGGTGGTGGAAACCTGGCTGCTGCTGCCGCCGGCCCTCGCCTGGCTGTGGCTGCATCCGGGCGCCGGCAGCGCCCAGGACAGCTTCTGGAGCACGCCGCAGGCGCTCTGGCTGGCCGCCGCCGGCCCGGTCACCCTGGTGCCGCTGCTCTGCTTCAACGCCGCGGCGCGGCATCTACCCTATGCCACCCTGGGCTTTCTGCAGTACCTGGCGCCGACCCTGGTGCTGCTGCTGGCGGTGTTCGTCTACGGCGAGCCGCTGGAGCGGGGAAAACTGCTGGCCTTCGTCTGCATCTGGCTGGGCCTGGCGGTCTACAGCCTGGATATCTGGCGCGGCCTGCGCCGGGCGTCCGCCGGCCCGTGAGCCTGTACGTTTTTCGCGCGAAGTGCTGCCGGCCCGATCCTGCCTGGCCTGCAGCCAGGATTCCCAAGCTTATCCACAGAGGTATTCACGCCCGTTGTGCACAACGCCAAGAGGCTGCCCATTTTTCGACCGGAACCCGGCAAGCCCCGCCCCTTCTGGCGCGGCGACCGGGCTCCCCAGGTTATCCGCAGCCCTGTCCAGCCGATCTGGGAATTGGCTGCCGGCCGGTTTTTTCCACCTCCGCCCCTACGAGGAACCCAGTCATGCCGCTTTTCGAACGCCTCCCCTTCCTGCTCGCCGGCCTGAGCCTGCTGGCCCTGCCGGCCGCGGCCAGCCGGGCCGAGGAGTTGCCCGCGCCGATCAGGGCCGCCGAAGCCCGCGGCGCCGAGATCGTCGGCAGCTTCGAGGCGCCGGGCGGCCTGAAGGGCTATGCCGCCCGCTACAACGGCCAGGGCATGGCGCTCTACCTGACCCCCGACGGGCAGCACGTGCTGATCGGCAACCTGCTCGACGCCCAGGGCCAGGACCTGACCCGGCCGCAGCTGGAAAAACTGGTCTATGCGCCGCTGGGCAAGGAAATGTGGGCGCGCATGGAGCGCAGCGGCTGGATCGCCGACGGCAGCGCCACGGCGCCGCGCATCGTCTACCTGTTCTCCGACCCGAACTGCCCCTACTGCACGCTGTTCTGGCAGCAGGCACGGCCCTGGGTCGAGGCCGGCAAGGTGCAGCTACGGCACATCCTGGTCGGCATCCTGCGCGCCGACAGCGCCGGCAAGGCCGCCGCGCTGCTCGCCGCCGAGCGGCCCGAACAAGCGCTGCACGCCCACGAGTCCGCCGGCAAGGCCAGCCCCCTCAAGCCCCTGGCGGAGATTCCGGCACAGACGAACGAGCGGCTGGAGAGCAACCTCGAGCTGATGAACGCCCTGGGCGCGATGGCGACCCCGGCGATCTTCTACCTGGACGACCAGGGCCGCCTGCAGCAACAGCAGGGCGCTCCCGACCCGGAGACGCTGGCGCAGATCCTCGGGCCGAAATAAGCGGCCCTACTCCTCTTCAGGACGCAGGATCAGCTCCACCATCAGGTCGTCGGCCAGGGTTTCCAGGCGCTGCTGCAACAGCTCCAGCGACAGCTCCGTCGGCACCGCCAGCTGGGCCTGGGCATGGAACAGCAACTCGCTGCTCATCGGCGCCGGCGCCACCTCGGTGTCCAGGCTTTCCAGGTTGACGCCGTGCTCGGCGAGCAGGCGGGTGATGTCGCGGACGATGCCGGGGCGGTCGTTGCCGACCAGCTCGAGCTGGATCGAGCGCCAGGCGCTGGCCGGCTCCTCGCCGCTCGGCGCCAGCAGCACGCGGATGCCCTGGCTCTCCAGGTCGTGCAGCGCGGCGGAAAGATCGCCGTGCGCCGCCTCGGGCACGGCCACCCGCAGGATGCCGGCGAACTGCCCGGCCATGCGCGCCATGCGGCTCTCCAGCCAGTTGCCGCCATGCCCGGCGATGCACTGGGCGAGCTGTTCCACCAGCCCCGGCTTGTCCCGGGCGATTACCGTCAGTACCAGATGATCCACGGTCGTCTCCTTCTGCAGCGGGCACATGTCCCGATCGGTTAGCGGCGGACGCGCCGGTCTGCCAGACCCGACTCCCGCACGAGGACGCAAGGCGCAAGACGCATCCTCCGGAGTATAGGCACGGCCCCGCGCAGCGGCCGTCCGGCCACGCCGGCGATCGCGGCTTTCTGAACTTTCGTCGTAGGTGCCCTCAGCGACACAGCTTTCCCCGCGGCCTTTATGTAGTATGCTGCGCCACGCACTACAAAACGAACGGGCGCCGTCCCGGTGCGATCCGGAATTCAACTGAAAACGAGGCAAACATGACCGAGCGCGTTCAAGTCGGCGGCCTGCAAGTCGCCAAAGTCCTGTATGACTTCATCAACGGCGAAGCCATCCCCGGCACCGGCGTCGATGTCGCCGCCTTCTGGGCCGGCGCCGCCAATGTCATCCACGACCTGGCTCCGAAGAACCGCGCCCTGCTGGCCAAGCGCGACGAACTGCAGGCGAAGATCGATGCCTGGCACCAGGCCCGCGCCGGCCAGGGCCACGACGCCGTGGCCTACAAGGCCTTCCTGCAGGAAATCGGCTACCTGCTGCCGGAGCCCGAGGACTTCGTCGCCACCACCGAGAACGTCGACGACGAGATCGCCCGCATGGCCGGCCCGCAGCTAGTGGTGCCGATCATGAACGCGCGCTTCGCCCTGAACGCCGCCAACGCCCGCTGGGGCTCGCTGTACGACGCCCTGTACGGCACCGACGCCATCCCGGAAACCGATGGTGCCGAGAAGGGCCAAGGCTACAACAAGGTCCGCGGCGACAAGGTGATCGCCTTCGCCCGCGCCTTCCTCGACGAGGCCGCCGCCCTCGAAGGCGCCTCCCACGTCGACGCCACCGGCTACCGCATCGACGGCGGCAAGCTGGTCGTTGCCCTGAAGAACGGCAGCACCGCCGGCCTGCAGAACCCGGCCCAGCTGGTCGGCTTCCAGGGCGAGGCGGCCGCGCCCAAGGCCGTGCTGCTCAAGCACAACGGCATCCACTTCGAGATCCAGATCGACCCGCAGAGCCCGATCGGCCAGACCGACGCCGCCGGCGTGAAGGACGTGCTGATGGAAGCCGCGCTGACCACCATCATGGACTGCGAGGACTCGGTGGCCGCCGTCGATGCCGACGACAAGGTCATCGCCTACAAGAACTGGCTGGGCCTGATGAAGGGCGACCTGGCCGAGCAGGTCGCCAAGGGCGGCAGCACCTTCACCCGCACCATGAACGCGGACCGCGAGTACACCGCGGCGGGCGGCGGCGCGCTGACCCTGCACGGCCGCTCCCTGCTGTTCGTGCGCAACGTCGGCCACCTGATGACCAACGACGCGATCCTCGACCAGGACGGCAACGAGGTGCCGGAAGGCATCCAGGACGCGCTGTTCACCAGCCTGATCGCCATCCACAACCTCAAGGGCAACACCAGCCGCAAGAACAGCCGCACCGGCAGCGTCTACATCGTCAAGCCGAAGATGCACGGCCCCGAGGAAGCCGCCTTCACCAACGAGCTGTTCGGCCGCGTCGAGGACGTCCTCGGCCTGACCCGCAACACCCTCAAGGTCGGCATCATGGACGAGGAGCGCCGCACCACGGTCAACCTCAAGGCCTGCATCAAGGCCGCCCGCGAGCGCGTGGTGTTCATCAACACCGGCTTCCTCGACCGCACCGGCGACGAGTTGCACACCTCCATGGAAGCCGGCCCGATGATCCGCAAGGGCGAGATGAAGAACGCCGCCTGGATCAAGGCCTACGAGAACTGGAACGTCGACAACGGCCTGGCCACCGGCCTGTCCGGCCGTGCGCAGATCGGCAAGGGCATGTGGGCCATGCCCGACCTGATGGCCGCCATGCTCGAGCAGAAGATCGCCCACCCGCTGGCCGGCGCCAACACCGCCTGGGTGCCGTCGCCGACCGCCGCCGCGCTGCACGCCCTGCACTACCACAAGGTCGACGTGTTCGCCCGCCAGCAGGAGCTGGCCAAGCGCGAGCGCGCCTCGCTGGACGACATCCTGAGCATCCCGCTGGCGCCGAACACCGACTGGTCGGCCGCGGAAATCCAGCAGGAGCTGGACAACAACGCCCAGGGCATCCTCGGCTACGTGGTGCGCTGGATCGACCAGGGCGTCGGCTGCTCCAAGGTGCCGGACATCAACGACGTCGGCCTGATGGAAGACCGCGCCACCCTGCGCATCTCCAGCCAGCACATCGCCAACTGGCTGCGCCACGGCGTGTGCAGCCTCGAGCAGGTCATGGAAACCATGAAGCGCATGGCCGTGATCGTCGACCGTCAGAACGCCAACGACCCGCTGTACCGCCCGATGGCGCCGGACTTCGACGGCGTGGCCTTCCAGGCTGCCGTCGAACTGGTGGTCGAAGGCACCAAGCAGCCCAACGGCTACACCGAGCCGGTGCTGCACCGCCGCCGTCGCGAGTTCAAGGCCAAGAACGGTCTCTGACCCCCTCCTAGCAGGGATGCCGATCCGGGGCGCCGCACAGCGCTCCGACCCGCGCCGCACACGTTCCGCCTGCCGCCCCGGCAGACGGGAGGCGCGGCGCTCTCCTGTCCGCCCGCCGTAAGTCCCGGCCGGAAAACCGCGCCTTTCCTGTCCGCCGTCAATCTGCGCACCGCGCCCCGCCACGGCGCGCCCGCTGCCTGCATGTCAGAATTGGAGATGGACATCCAGCCCTTTCAAGGAGCACGCCGATGAGCAAGACGGACGCCTTCGCCGAGGCCGGCAAGACCGCGGTCATGCAGAACATTCAGGGCACCATGCAGTTCCTTCTCCAGTATCCGCCGTTCGACCAGATGGAAAGCGGCCATCTGGCCTATCTGGTCGAGCACTGCCGGCTGCGCTTCTACGCGGCGGGCGACTCCATCGTCAAACCGGCCGACGGGCGGGTCGAGCACCTGCACATCATCAAGCAGGGTCATGTCCTCGGCCAGCGCCCGAGCCTCTCCGGCAACGGCATCGACACCACCATGGAGGTCGCCCCGGGCGAATGCTTCCCGGTGGCGGCGCTGGTCGGCGAACGGCCGACCCGCACCGACTACATCGCCGCCGAGGACACCTTCTGCCTGCTCCTCGAGCGCCAGGCCTTCGCCAAGCTGCTGACCAGCTCCGATCCGTTCCGCGACTTCGCCCTGCGCGGGGTCAGCAGCCTGCTCGATCTGGTCAACCAGCAGGTCCAGCTCAAGGCCGCGGAAACCCTCGGCGCGCAGTACTCGCTGGACACCCGCCTGGGCGAGCTGGCGGCGCGCCGGCCGGTCTCCTGTACCAGCGGCACCAGCCTGCGCGACGCGGTGCGGCTGATGAACGAGCACCAGGTCGGCAGCCTGGTGATGGTCGATGCGGCCGAGTTCCCGATCGGCATCTTCACCCTGCGCGACCTGCGCCAGGTGATCGCCGAGGGCAGCGGCAACCTCGCCCAGCCGCTGGACGAGCTGATGGTCCGCGACCCGGCCCGCCTGCCGCCCTCGGCCACCGCCTTCGACGCCGCGCTGACCATGACCCGGCGGCACATCGCGCACATCTGCGTGGTGGAGAACGACCGGCTGGTGGGGGTGGTGTCCGAGCGCGACCTGTTCTCCCTGCAGCGCGTCGACCTGGTGCACCTGGCGCGCACCATCAGCAGCGCCGGCAGCGTGGCCAGCCTGGCGGCGCTGCGCGGCGACATCGCCCGGCTGATCGACCACATGCTCGCCCACGGCGCCAGCCCGGCGCAGCTGACCCGCATCATCACCCAGCTCAACGACCACACCGTGAGTCGGGTGATCGAGCTGATGCTGGAGAAGCACGGCGATCCGGGCGTGCCCTTCACCTGGCTGGCGTTCGGCAGCGAGGGGCGCCGCGAGCAGACCCTGCACACCGACCAGGACAACGGCATCCTCTTCGAGGCCGACGGCCCCGCCGCGGCCGAGGCGACCCGCCAGCGCCTGCTGCCGCTGGCCCGCGAAATCAACCAGGCCCTCGACCAGTGCGGCTTCAGCCTGTGCAAGGGCAACGTCATGGCCGGCAACCCCGAGCTGTGCCTGTCGCGCCAGGAGTGGACGCGCCGCTTCGCCGGGATCATCCAGACGCCGCACGCCGAGAACCTGCTGCGCTCGACGATCTTCTTCGACCTGCGCCCGGTTTGGGGCCCGACCGAGGGCTGCCGGGAACTCACCGACGACCTGCTGGAGATGGTCGCCGACAACGCCCTGTTCCAGCGCATGATGGCCACCAACGCCATGCAGCACCGTCCGCCGATCGGCCGCTTCCTGCGCGACTTCGTGGTGGCCAGCCGCGGCGCGGAAAAGGACACCCTGGACCTCAAGGTCGAAGGCCTGACGCCCTTCGTCGACGGCGCGCGCATCCTCGCCCTGGCCAACGGCATCCACGACAGCAACACCCTCGAGCGCTTCCGCCAGCTGGCCGCCAAGGGCGTGGTGGCGGCCAAGGACGCGGCGTCCTACGAGGAGGCCTACCACTTCATCCAGCTGATGCGCATGCAGCACCACCAGCGCCAACAGCGCGAAGGCCGCCCGCTCGGCAACCGCCTCGACCCCGATACCCTCAACAGCCTCGACCAGCGCATACTGCGGGAGTCCTTCCGCCAGGCGCAGCGCCTGCAGACCCGCTTGAGCGTGCGATACCAGCTTTGACTGTTCCCCTCCCTGAAGGAAGGAGATTCCCAATTCAACGAGCACTGGACACAGGCACTTGACCCATGCCGCTTACGTTCTCTCCAAGGGCTAACACCGCCAGCCCGGCGGCTTTAATGTTGATCGCGGCGTTCACGTCGCGGTCATGCTCGGTTCCGCATTCCGGGCAACTCCAGCGGCGAACATCCAGCGGCAGGCGCTCAAGGGTATGCCCGCAGCAGGAACAGCGCTTCGAACTGGGATACCAGCGGTCGATCTGGACGATCTGCCGACCGGCCCATTCGCCCTTGTACTCCAGCTGGCGAACGAACTCACCCCAGCCTGCATCGGCCATGGCCTTGCTCCGTTTTGGATTGCGGATCATGTTCTTCACGGCAAGGGTTTCGGCGCAGACCACTTGGTTCTCGTTGATCAGTCTGCGGGACAGCTTGTGCAAGCCGTCCGCTCGGCAATCGGAAATTTTCGCGTGAATACGGGCCACTTTCCGCCGAGCCCTGGCGCGGTTCTTCGAGCCGGGCTGCTTCCTCCCCAGCCGGCGTTGGGCCAGGGCCAGACGGGAGGCGTATTTCGCGCTGTGGCGGGGATTGCCGAATCGTTCGCCCTCGCTGGTGACGAACAGGTCTTTCAGCCCCAGGTCGATGCCGAGCGTCTTCGATACAACCGGAAGGGTTTCAGGCTCGAACACGCACAGGCAGGACACGAAGTACCGCCCCGCAGAGTCCTGGGAAATCGTAACCGTGGAAGGCTCACAAGGCAGTGGCCGACTCCAGCGGATCGCCAGGGGCTCGTCGCACTTGGCCAGGAACAGCTTGCCGTCGCGATAGCGGAAGGCCGAGTGGGTGAACTCGGCGGACTGCCGGTGCCGTTTCTTCTTGAAGACCGGGTACTTCGCCCGGCCCTCGAAAAAGTTCTTGAACGCAGCCTGCTGGTGGCGAAGGCATTGCTGCAATGGCACCGAACTGACCTCATTGAGAAAAGCCAGCTCCGGCAGCTTCTTGATTGCCGTCAGCCGGGCGCTGGCCTGCGTGTAGCCGACCTTCTGCTGCTCCTTGAAGAACGCATCGGTACGCCAGCGCAGGAGGCGATTGTAGACGGAACGCACGCAACCGAACGTCCTGGCAAGCAGTTCTGCTTGTTCCGGAGTCGGGTAGAAGCGGTATTGGTAGGCGCGTTTCGTCATGACTCACCAAATAAACCCATCAGGGTAAAGATAGCGACCACCTGAGAAGGAGGCAGCGAGAACAGGGGCGCCCTGCGGGCGCCGCGCTATCCCTCCCCGCACCAGAAGTACGGGGTTTCTCGCGCAAATCGGATGAACCCGTTCGCCTTCCTGTCCTCCCTGGGCTCGGCCAGGCTGCCGCTCGACGACGACCAGCGGCGCCGCCTGCGCCGCCTACCGGGTGCTCCGCACCTGGACAGCCGCCCGCTGCACGCCCAGCGCTTCGTGGTGCTCGACCTGGAAACCACCGGCCTCAACGTCGACCGCGACATCGTCCTGTCGATCGGCGCCGTGCTCATCGAGAACGACGCCATCGAGCTGGCCGGCCAGTTCGAATGCACCCTGCAACGGCGGCTGAAGACCGTCACCGAAAGCGTGCTGATCCACGGCATCGCGCCCAGCGCCCTGGCCGGCGGCACCGCCCCGGCCGAAGCGCTCCTGCAGTTCATGGAGTTCGCCGGCGACGGCGTGTTCCTCGCTTTCCACGCGCCCTTCGACCAGCGCATGCTGAGCCGCGCCTTGAAGGACGAGCTGGGCTACACGCTGCGCCACCCCTTCCTCGACGTCGCCGACCTGGCGCCCATGCTGTTCCCCGAGGCCCTCGTCCATCCGGGCGGGCTGGACCAGTGGATCGAATACTTCCGCCTCGACATGCCGCAGCGCCACCACGCCTCGGCCGACGCCCTGGCCACCGCCGAGATCGCCCTGATCCTGTTCAACCGCGCCCGGCGCATGGCCCTCGACAACCTGGCCGAGCTGGGCGAGCGGGCCGCCCGCTGGCGACGCGCGCGCAGCGCCAGCCGTCATTCGCTGTAAGCCGCGCGCAGGTGCGGCCCGCCCCGCCCGGGCTTATGATGCGCCGCCCTGTCGACAAGGATTTTCCATGCGTGCGCTGTTCACCGCCCTCGGCGTCCTCCTCCTGCTGGCGATCGACACCCTGCTGATGATCGTCCCGCTGCTGCTGCTCGCCCTGCTCCGCCTGCTGCTGCCCGGCCGGCGCCTGCGGGCGGCCTGCGCGCGCGGGTGATGTGGTGCGCCGAGCACTGGGTGGAGATCGGCAAGCGGGTCTTCGCCTGGCTCATCCCCACCGTCTGGGACGTCCGCGGCGGCGCCGGGCTGCGCCGCGACCGCTCCTACCTGCTGGTCTGCAACCACCAGAGCTGGGTGGACATCCCCACGCTGCTGGAGGCGTTCGGCGGCCGGGTGCCCTTCTTCAAGTTCTTCCTCAAGCGGGAGCTGATCTGGATTCCCTTCCTCGGGCTGGCCTTCTGGGCCCTCGACTACCCCTTCATGAGGCGCCATTCCAAGACCTATCTGGAGCGCCACCCGGAAAAGCGCGGCGAGGACCTGGAAATCACCAAACGCGCCTGCGCCCGTTTTCGCGACACCCCGGTGACCCTGGTCAACTACCTGGAGGGCACCCGCTTCACGCCGCTCAAGCACGCCCAGCAGGACTCGCCCTACCGCCATCTGCTGCGCCCCAAAGCCGGTGGTCTGGCCTTCGCCCTGGCCAGCCTCGGCCCGCAGCTGGACGCGCTGCTGGACGTCACCCTGGTCTATCCCGGCCCGCGCATTCCCGGCTTCTGGCAGCTGATCAGCGGCCAGGTGCCGCGGGTGATCGTCGACATCCAGACCCGCGCGCTGGACCCGGCCTTCTGGCAGGGCGACTACCAGAACGACGCGGCGTTCCGCCAGTCCTTGCAGGCCTGGGTCAGCCGCCTGTGGGCAGAGAAGGACGCGCGCATCGCCCGGCTGCGCGACACGCCGGCCTGAGCCCTCAGGCCGCCCGGTGCAGCCACTCGCGCAGCGCGTAGAGCAGCAGGAAATGTCCCGGATAGAAGGCATAGGCCCAGCGCCGCAGCGGCGGCACCGGCAGGCCCGGCGCCAGGCGCAGCAGGGCCAATCCCAGCGGAGCGGCGAGGAAACAGGCAAGGATCACCGCGAGGGCGAAGCGCTGGCCGAGCAGCGCATCGACATACAGCGGCGGCCAGTAGTTGGCCGCGACCGTCACCAGGGACGGCAGCAGCCAGCCCCAGCGCGGACGGCGCAGAACGACCAGGAAGGCGGCCGGCAGGAGCACGCCGAAGGCGCCGAACATCAGCCGCTCGTGCAACGCCAGCGCCAGCAGCAAGGCGGCGAGGCCGAGCAGGCGCTCGGCCAGCGGGCACGGGCGCGCGGCATTGGCCAGCAGCAGGCCGAGGGCCAGGGTCGGCAACACGTTGAGGCTGTCCGGCGAGCCGACCAGCAGCCGGTACGGCCACTCGGCGAGCAGGGCGAACAGCAGCAGCCAGCCGAGATAGCGCGCCAGGGCCGCCCGGCGCAGCGACTCGGCGCGCGGCCGGGCCAGGTTGACGGCGAGGATCAGGCAGAAGAAGGGAAACGCCAGCCGTCCCGGCACGTACAGCCAGAACTGCCACAGCCAGACCAGGCGCAGGTGGTCGAGCAGCATGCTGGCGAAGGCCAGCCACTTGAGCAGATCGAGCGCCGACTCGCGCGCCGCGACCTGCCCGACGGTGTGCGCCGCGCCGGCCGCCAGTCTCAGGCCCGACATCGCCGCAGGCCGCCGGCGCGCCTCACTGCTGCGGCTTCTGGTTGAGCTGCGACAGGCACTTGCTGGAGGTGTCGAGCAGGCGCTCCTGCATCGGCGCCGGCACCTGTTTCGCGCCCTGCAGCTCGCGCAGCTCGGCGCTGCTGAACTCACCGGCGACGCGGTCCGCCGAACACTCGCAGTAATGCCGTGCCGGCCCTTCCGCGTGGCGGGCCGTGGCACCGGCCAGGCAGTCGCGGATGAACGCCTCGCGGGCGCCGCCGGGCCATTCGCCGGCGACCGCCGACAGGACGCCGGTCAGCGCCAGCAGGAAAACGGACAGAGAGAGAGGACGCATCGCTGGTCTCCTTTTCCTCGTCGGACGAGCGCACGGAAGGAATCATGAAGTCATAGAAGAGCATCGCCGGTTGCACAAGGCGGGCCTGCGCGCGCCGCCGGCCACTGCGCTCGGGCAATCTTCGCCGGCAGGCCCTACACTGCACCGGCACTCCAGCCAGGACACCCCATGCCCACCGCCTTGCCGCTCTCCCCCCGCACCGCCCGCCTGCTCCCCTGGATCATCGCCACCGCCCAATTCATGCCGATGCTCGACGGCACCATCCTCAACACCGCTCTGCCGGCCATGGCCCTGGACCTGGCCGAGGACCCGCTGCGCATGCAGTCGGTAGTGATCGCCTACATGCTCAGCGTGGCGGTGCTGATGCCGGCCTCCGGGTGGATCTCCGACCGCTTCGGCACCCGCCGGGTGTTCCTCGGCTCGATCCTGCTGTTCACCCTCGGCTCGCTGCTCTGCGCGCTTTCCGGATCGCTCCTGCAATTGGTCGCCGCGCGGGTGCTGCAGGGCTTCGGCGGTGCGCTGATGATGCCGGTGGGGCGGCTGGTGGTGCTGCGCGCCTATCCGCGCACGGAGCTGGTGCGGGTGCTCAGCTTCGTCACCCTGCCGGCGCTGCTCGGCCCGCTGCTCGGCCCGCCGCTGGGCGGCTGGCTGGTGGAGTACGCCAGCTGGCACTGGATCTTCCTGATCAACCTGCCGGTCGGCCTGCTCGGCTGCCTGGTCGCCCTGCGCCTGATGCCCGACCTGCGCGGCGTGGCGCGGACGCGCTTCGACACCCCGGGCTTCCTGCTGTTCGGCGCCGCCATGCTGCTGATCAGCATCGCCCTGGAAGGCCTCGGCGAGCTGCACATGCCGCACGCCCGCGTGGTGCTGCTGCTGCTCGCCGGCCTGGCCTGCCTGGCCGCCTACTGGCTGCGCGCCACCTCCGCCGAGGAGCCGCTGTTCTCGCCGACGCTGTTCCGCACCCACAGCTTCGCCATCGGCGTGCTCGGCAACCTGTTCACCCGCCTGGGCAGCGGCGCCCTGCCCTTCCTCACCCCGCTGCTGCTGCAGCTGGGCCTCGGCTATTCGCCGAGCCAGGCGGGCATGGCGATGGTCCCCGTGGCGCTGGGCTCGATGGCCATGAAGCCCCTGGCGCCGCGGCTGATCGAGCGCCTCGGCTACCGCCGGGTGCTGGTCGGCAACACCCTCCTGATCGGCGCCCTGCTGGCCAGCCTGGCGCTGGTCGACGGCGACACCCCCTACGCGCTGCTGCTCCTGCACCTGGGGCTGATCGGCACGGTGAACTCCCTGCAGTTCTCGGCGATGAACGCCGTCGCCCTGATCGACCTGCCGACCCGCGACGCCAGCAGCGGCAACAGCCTGCTGTCGGTGGTGGTCCAGCTGTCGATGAGCCTCGGCGTCGGCATCGGCGCCGCCCTGCTCGGCGGCTTCAGCGCCGGCGGCGCGGCCCAGGGCGGCTTGCTGCTCGCCGCCTTCCAGGCCACCTACGTCTGCGTCGGCCTGCTGGCGATGTTCGGCGCCGCCCTGTTCTTCCAGCTGCGCCCGGAGGACGGCCGCCCCGGGCGGCGCCACGACGACCTGGGCGATTGAGGCGGCCGACTGGCGGGATCGAGCGTTCCGTTCTTCACTCTGAGAGGGTTCGGCGAAGCCCATGGGAAGCCTTGGCGCGATGCCAGCAAGGCCCCTGGCTTGCGGCCGACGAGCGATCCAGCCTTGGGGAGTCAGGGAAGCGAGTCGTCGATGGCTTTGTCAGCACGCGGGGGCAGTCCCCGAACGGAATGGGCGGGGCCTTCACTCGCTGGCGGATCGGTGCACGCTTGGCCGTGCTGCTGACTCTGCTGTACGGGTCGCCGGCGCTCGCCGCCCCGCCGCCGGACGAGCCGGCCGTCCTGGCGCTGGACGGCCGCGAACGCTCCGTGGACCTGCGTCCCCACCTGTCACTGCTGCGCGACCCCGGCGGCGAACTGCAACTGCAGGACGTCATGGAGCGCGACCGGGCGTTCGCCCCGCTGACCGCCCGTCGCGACCTGAACCTCGGCTATACCCGCGACGTCGTCTGGCTGCGCCTGGACCTCGAGTCGCGCGCCACGGAGGTCCGCGACTGGCAGATCGAGTTCGTCTATCCCTCGCTCGACCGCATCGAGCTGTTCGGCGCCGGCGAGGAGCCCCTGCTCGGCGGCGACCAAGTGCCGGCCGAACAGCGCGACAGCACCCACCTGTCGCCGGCCTTCGCCGTGCGCCTGGCCCCCGGCGAGCGACGCAGCCTGTTCTTCCGCACCCAGTCGAGCGGCACCCTGACCCTCGACGCGCAGCTCTGGGAGGGCACGGCCTTCGCCCGCCACAGCCGGCTGAGCCTGATGGTGCAGACCGGCTACGTGGCCATGCTGGTCGCCCTGTGCAGCTACAACCTGCTGCTGTTCCTCGCCCTGCGCGAGCGCAACTTCCTGCTCTACGTGCTGTTCGCCGCCAGCCTGGGCGGCGGCATGCTCGCCCACTCGGGCCTCGGCGCCCAATACCTGTGGACCGCCGGCAGCGAGCTGGAAAACCGCCTGCTGCCGCTGTTCCTCGCCCTCGCCGTGGCCCTCGGCACCCTGTTCACCCGCGCGTTCCTCGATACCCGCCATGCCCTGCCGCGCTGGCACCGCCTGCTCGGCCGGGCCTGCGTCCTGCACTTCGGCGTGGTCCTGGGCGCGCTGCTGCTACCGGTCGACCGGGCGCTGCAGACGCTCTCGGTGACCAGCATCGGCGGCATCCTGCTGCTGCTCGGCTGCGGTCTGGCCGGCCTGTTGCGCGGCTCGCCGGGGGCGCGCGTGTTCGTGCTCGCCGAGCTGACCCTGATGGGCGGGGCGCTGCTCATGGCGCTGCGCAACTTCACCCTGCTGCCGAGCAACCTGATCACCGCCAACAGCGTCCAGCTCGGCTCGGCGCTGGAGATGCTGCTGCTCTCCTTCGGCCTGGCGGCGCGCCTGAGCGAACTCAAGCGTCTCAAGCTGGCGGCCCGCGAGGCCGTGCTGCGCAGCCAGCAGGACGCCCTCAAGGCCCTGCAGGAACAGGAGCGCCTGCTCGAGCGGCGGGTCGCCGAACGCACCGCCGCCCTCGCCGAGGCCAACGCGCGCCTGAGCGCCATGGCCCTGCAGGACCCGCTCACCGGGCTGGCCAACCGCATCGGCCTGAACCAGCGCCTGACCCAGGCCTGGCAGCGCGCCCAGCGCAAGCAGGAGCTGCTCGCGCTGATCCTGATCGATCTCGACGGCTTCAAGGCGATCAACGACCGCCACGGCCACGCCGCCGGCGACCAGTTGCTGCTGCAGGTCGCCGGCCGCCTGCAGGCCAGCGCGCGCACCACCGACCTGGTGGCCCGCCTGGGCGGCGACGAGTTCGTGCTGGTCTGCGAGGCCATCGGCTCCGAGCAGCAGGCCCAGGCCCTGGCCGAGCGCATCCTCCACTCGCTGGCCCAGCCGGTGCAGCTCGGCGAGGTGCAGGTCAGCCTGAGCGCCAGCATCGGCATCAGCATCTGCCGCGGGCAGAGCCACGAGAAACTGCTGCGCGAGGCCGACCAGGCGATGTACCGGGCCAAGGCCGGCGGACGCAGCCGCATCCAGCGCGCCGACGACAACCTGCCGCCACACCCGGCCTATCGGCCGGGCTGAGGCCCCTGGCTCAATTACCCTGCCCGAACAGCAGCCGGCGCGCCTCGGCGGTGAGCAGCGCGCCGGGATCGGCGTTGACCTGCTCGGCCAGGGCGTAGGCGCGCTGCACCGCCGGCCGTGCGGCGATGCGCTCGAGCCAGGCGGCCATGCGCGGGAAGTCCTCGATCCGCTGGCGCTGACCCTCCCAGAGCTTGGCCCAGGGGTAGATCGCCATATCGGCGATCGAGTAGTCGCCGGCCACGTAGTCGCGGCCCTGCAGCTGGCGGTCGAGCACCCCGTAGAGGCGCGCGGTCTCCTTCACGTAGCGCTCGATGGCATAGGGAATCGGCTCCGGCGCATAGCGGACGAAGTGGTGGTTCTGTCCGGCCATCGGCCCCAGCCCGCCCATCTGCCAGTACAGCCACTGCAGCACCTGGAAGCGCGGGCGGGTTTCCCGGGGCAGGAAGCGCCCGGTCTTGTCCGCCAGGTATTCGAGGATGGCGCCGGACTCGAACAGCGCCAGCAGCTCGCCGCCGTCGTCCGGAGACTGGTCGACGATCGCCGGAATCCGGTTGTTCGGGGCGATCTTCAGGAACTCGGGGGCGAACTGCTCGCCCTTGCCGATGTGCACCGGGCGCAGCCGGTAGTCCAGCCCGGTTTCCTCGAGAAATATCGTGATCTTGTGGCCGTTGGGGGTGGTCCAGTAGTAAAGATCGATCATCGCCTGTCTCCTCAGCGGTGGGCGGCGCGTTGCACCGGTCCCTGGCGTTCCTCGCAGAAGGCCAGCAGGCGGCGGAACCAGGCGCCGACCGGCGAATCTTCGGGCCAGGGTTGCTCGCCCAGGGTCCAGGCCCAGAAGAAGAAGCCGCCGATCAGGTAGTCGGCGCCGGCCGGCGCCGCGCCGTCCAGCCAGAGCTGCCCTTTCAGCAGCGCGTCCAGCGGCTGCAGCGCCCGCGCCAGCTGTACCTGCCCGGCCTCGCGGTCGGCGAAGGCTTCCAGGGTCATGCCGAGGTTCTTCTCGCGGCTCTGGCGGAAGTAGTCGCGGTCGGCCGGGTCGATGCACTCCAGGATACGCAGCGCCAGCAGGCGGAACAACGCCGGGCGCAGGTCCTGGGCGACGAACTGGTCGAGCAGGCGCAGGCGGCTTTCGCCCGGCGCACCGCCGAGCAGGCCGGGCTCCGGGTAGCGCTCGTCCAGGTAGCGGAAGATCGCCAGGCTGTCATGAACGGTGGTGTCGCCGTCGCGCAGCACCGGCACCAGCTTCTGGCCGGAGAAGGCCAGGGCCTCCTTGTCGGTGAAGCGCAGCGGGCGGCCGACGAAATCCAGCCCCTTGTGCGCCAGGGCCAGGCGCACCCGCCAGCAATAGGGGGAAAACACCAGCTCGGGAGAGCTTCCGCAGAGTTCGTAGAGTTCGCGCATATCCATCTCCTTTTATCGGGACTTACCGGTCCAAAAACAGGCGAAACATCACCTCAGGCAGCCCAGGGCCACCTCGATCACGGCACGCAGGGCCTCCGCCGAGGCGCCGGCCTTGCGCTGGGTACGCAGGCCGCTCATCACGCACAGCAGATAGCCGGCCAGCACGTGCACATCGGCCGCTGCGGCGAGTTCGCCGTCGGCCTGGGCGCGCTGCAGGGCTTCGACCAGCACTTGGCGCAATCCGTCGATGCCGCTGCGCATCAGCGCGGCGATCTCCGCATCGGCCTGGGAGAACTCGCTGGCCACGTTGGCCAGCATGCAGCCGCGCGGCGGCTCGCCGGAACGCTCCTCCTCCAGGGCGCAGAGCAGCCAGGCGCGCAGGAACTCGCGCGGCGAGGCGGCCGCCTGCAGGCGCTCGCGCAGCTCGCGGCGGCGCTGGGCGCAGTACTGGCGCAGCGCCGCCTCGAACAGCGCGCGCTTGCTCGGATAGGTCTGGTACAGGCTGCTCTTCGACAGGCCGGTCGCCGCCAGCAGGTCCTGCAGCGAGGTGGCTTCATAGCCGCGCTGCCAGAACACCTGCATGGCCTGCTCGAGCATCTGCTCCGGATCGAAGGTGCGGGGGCGTCCACGGGTCATGGAGCGAATTTAGGACTGATCGGTTCACAAGTCAAACCGGCGCAAGACCTTCGACGAAGAAAAAGCCGGACCGGAGCAGATCTGCCATGCGACAGGGACGCTGCCCGGATCACGACTACATTCGCGCCTACAGCCGCGCCAGCAGCTCGGCGGCGTTGCGGTACGGCAGGCCGTGGGCCTCGGCCACGCTGGCGCAGGTGAGCTGGCCGCGCGCCACATTGAGGCCGTTGCGCAGGTGCGGGTCGTCCTCCAGGGCGCGGCGCACGCCCTTCTCCGCCAGGGCGACGACGAACGGCAGGGTCGCGTTGTTCAGCGCCAAGGTCGAGGTGCGCGCCACCGCGCCGGGCATGTTGGCCACGCAGTAGTGCACCACGCCGTCGACCACATAGGTCGGCTCGTCGTGAGTGGTCGGGTGCGAAGTCTCGGCGCAGCCGCCCTGGTCGATGGCCACGTCCACCAGCACCGCGCCGGGCTTCATCCGCGCGACCATCTCGGCGCCGATCAGCCTGGGCGCCGCCGCACCGGGATCAGCACGGCGCCGATCACCAGGTCCGCCGCCAGCACCTGCTCGCGGATCGCCGCCCCCGTGGCGTGCAGGGTGGCGATGCGGTTGCCGTACCGTGCATCCAGCCGGCGCAGGGCGTCCAGGCTGCGGTCGAGCACGGTGACGTCGGCGCCCAGGCCGACGGCCATGGCCACCGCCTGGCTGCCCACCACCCCGCCGCCGAGGATCGTCACCTTGCCGGCCGGCACCCCGGGTACCCCGCCGAGCAGCACGCCGCGTCCACCCTGGGCCTTTTCCAGGCAGTGGGCGCCGGCCTGAATGGCCATCCGCCCGGCGACCTCGGACATCGGCGCCAGCAGCGGCAGGCGGCCCTGGGCGTCGCTGACCGTCTCGTAGGCGATGCAGGTGGCGCCGCTGACCAGCAGGTCGTCGGTCTGCGCCCGGTCCGGGGCCAGGTGCAGGTAGGTGAACAGCGTGTGGTGCGGGCGCAGGCGGGCGCGCTCCTCGGCCAGCGGCTCCTTGACCTTGACGATCAGCTCGGCGGCTTCGTAGAGCGCCGCGGCGTCCGTGGCGACGTGCGCCCCGGCGGCCCGGTAGTCGGCATCGTCGAAGCCGATGGCGGCGCCGGCCTGGCTCTCGACCCAGACCTCGTGGCCGAGGGCGGTCAGCTCGGCCACCGAGGACGGCGTCAGGCCGACCCGGTATTCGTGGTTCTTGAGTTCCGTGGGTATCCCGATGCGCATGGCTGTCTCCTCGCCCGGCGGGCATGGCCTGTCGTTCCTCGACGGCGGTCGTCCGGCAAGCCGATGCTTCGATTGCCGTGGACCTGCCTTTTCAGTGTCGCAGGAAAACCGGCAAGCTGCCGGAAAGCGGCAGCCCTCAGGCCTGCGGGTCGCGCTCCTTGAGCAGGTGCAGCAACTCGATGGGTAGCGGGAAGACGATGGTCGAACTCTTGTCGCCGGCGATGGCGCCGAGCGTCTGCATGTAGCGCAGCTGCATGGCGCCGGGCTCGCGGCCGAGCATGGCGGCGGCCTGCATGAGCTTTTCCGAGGCCTGCAGCTCGCCCTCGGCATGGATCACCTTGGCCCGCCGCTCGCGCTCGGCCTCGGCCTGCTTGGCGATGGCGCGGATCATCGATTCGTCGAGGTCGACGTGCTTGATCTCCACGTTGGCCACCTTGATGCCCCAGGCGTCGGTCTGCGCGTCGAGCACCTGCTGGATGTCGGCGTTGAGCCGCTCGCGCTCGGCCAGCATGTCGTCCAGCTCGTGCTTGCCGAGCACCGAGCGCAGGGTGGTCTGCGCCAACTGGCTGGTCGCCGCGTGGTAGTCCTCGACCTGGATGATCGCCTTCTGCGCATCGAGCACCCGGTAGTAGATCACCGCGTTGACCTTCACCGAGACGTTGTCGCGGGAGATCACGTCCTGGGTCGGCACGTCGAGCACGATAGTCCGCAGGTCGACCCGCACCATCTGCTGGATGCCCGGAATGAGGATGATCAGCCCCGGCCCCTTGACCTTCCAGAAGCGGCCGAGCTGGAACACCACGCCGCGCTCGTACTCGCGCAGGATGCGAAAGGCCGACAGCAGCAGCGCCACCAGCATCGCCAGGATGAAGCCGAAACTCAGTTCGAAGCCCATGTCAGTCTCCTCGTGCAGTGGGTTGCCCGGCCGCCGTCACCTCCAGCAGCAGCCCCTGGCGGGCCACCACGCGCACCGTCTGGCCGGGCTGCAGCGGCTGCGGACTGCGCACCTGCCAGCGCTCGCCCTGCAGCTGCACCCAGCCGGCCAGCGGATTGCCGGCCTCGACCGCGGTCACCGCGGTCAGGCTGCCGACCAGCCCGGCGTCGCCGCTCTGCAGCGCGCGGTGGCGCGTCTTGAGCGCCAGGCTGCCGATGAAGGCGATCAGCCCGGCGCTGACCACCGCCAGGGTCACGATCAGCGGCAGCGGGATGCCGAAGCCGGGCACCTCGGTGTCGATCAGGATCAGCGCGCCGATGACGAAGGCCACCACGCCGCCGATCCCCAGCACACCGAAGCTGGGCAGGAAGGCCTCGGCCGCCATGAAGGCGATGCCGAGGAGGATCAGGCCGACCCCGGCGTAGCTCACCGGCAGCAGTTGCAGGGCGTAGAGGGCGAGGATCAGGCAGATGGCGCCGAGCACGCCGCCGAGACCGACGCCGGGGCTGGAGAACTCGAAGAACAGTCCGTAGACGCCGAGCATCATCAGGATCAGCGCCACGCTGGGATTGGTGATCACCGCCAAGAGCCGGGTGCGCCAATCCGGCTCGTGATGGACCAGCGCGGCGCCGGCGGTGTGCAGGGTCGCCATGCCTTCGGCCACCGCGTAGCGCTTGCCGTCGACCTGGCGCAGCAGGTCCGCCAGGTCGACCGCCTGGTGGTCGATCACCTTCAGTTCCAGGGCTTCCCGGGCGGACAGGCTGACCGCCTCGCGCACCGCCTGCTCGGCCCACTCGGCGTTGCGCCCGCGCAACTGGGCGAGACCGCGGATGTAGGCGGCGGCGTCGTTGATCTGCTTGCGGCTCAGGGCGTCGGCCGGCTCGCCGCCGGGCGCCTTGCCGGTCCTGTCGCCCTGATCGTCCTTGTCGTCCGGTGGCGGCCGTCCCGGCTGCTGCGGCGGCGTGCCGGGCATGCCGCCGATCTGCACCGGCGTCGCCGCGCCGAGGTTGGTGCCCGGCGCCATGGCGGCGATGTGGCTGGCATAGAGGATGTAGGTGCCGGCGCTGGCCGCCCGCGCGCCGCTCGGCGCCACGTAGCTGGCCACCGGCAGCGGGCTGGCGAGGATCGCCTTGATGATCGCGCGCATCGAGGTGTCCAGCCCGCCGGGGGTGTCGATGGCGATCACCACCAGTTGCGCGCCCTCCTTCTCGGCGCGGGACAGGCCGCGGATCAGGTAGTCGGCGCTGGCCGGGCCGATCGCCCCGTCCACCGTCAGTACCGTAACCGGCGGCGGGGCGGCGAAAACCGGCAGCGCGGCCAGCAGCAGCAACGACAGCGCCAGGGCCCGGCGCAGGCAACGGGCGGAAGCGGGCATGGTGCCCCCCGACAGAGGCGTGTGAATCAGGAAAGGATAGACGAGGGGGCAGGCGGCCTGAGCGGTGGCTCCGATTCAGTGCGCAAGCCGAGGATGCAGGCCCGTTCTCCAGGCGTCGTGCCGCGGAAAGCGCGACGTCCGCACGCCGCCGCCAAGACCTCCCGCCCCACGCCCCCGCTGTCTACAATGATCCGCCCCCACCACCCCAGGCCGACCCCATGCCCTCGACCGCCCTCAGCCAGTCCCTCCGCCAGATCTGGGCCCACCACGTCTTCAGCTACAGCCTGCGGGTGTTCATCGCCCTCACCGGCAGCATGGCGCTGTGCTGGGCCCTGGACCGCATGGACCTGCTCATCCCGCTGTTCCTCGGCATCATCGCCAGCGCCCTGGCGGAGACCGACGACAGCTGGGAGGGCCGACTGCAGGCGCTGCTGGTCACCCTGGCGTGCTTCGCCGCGGCGGCCTTCGCCGTCGAGCTGCTGTTCCCCTCGCCCTGGTGGTTCGCCGCCGCGCTGGCGCTGTCCAGCTTCGGCCTGACCATGCTCGGCGCGCTGGGCGAGCGTTATGCCACCATCGCCTCGGGCACGCTGATCCTGTCGATCTACACCATGATCGGCATCGACCAGCGCGGCGGGCCGCCGCTCGATCTGTGGCGCGAGCCGCTGGTGCTGGTCGCCGGCGCCGCCTGGTACGGCGTGCTCTCGGTGCTCTGGCAGGCGCTGTTCAGCACCCAGCCGATCCAGCAGAGCCTGGCCCGGGTGTTCCGCGAGCTGGGCGAGTACCTGAAGCTCAAGGCGTCGCTGTTCGAGCCGGTGCGCCATCTGAACGTGGAGGAGCGCCGCCTGGCCCTGGCGCAGCAGAACAGCCGGGTGGTCGCGGCGCTGAACGCCGCCAAGGAGATCATCCTGCACCGGGTCGACAACGGCCGGCCGGCGCCGCAGGTGAACCGTTACCTGAAGCTGTACTTCCTCGCTCAGGATCTCCACGAGCGCGCCAGTTCCTCGCACTATCCCTACAACGCACTGGCCGAGGCGTTCTTCCACAGCGACGTGCTATTCCGCTGCCGCCTGGTGATCCGCCAGCAGGGCAAGTCCTGCCTGGCCCTAGCGCGGGCCATCGAGCTGCGCCAGCCGTTCGACTGCGTCGACCAGAGCCTGGCCCTCGAAGACCTGCAGACCTCGCTGGCGCACCTGCGCCTGCAGAGCAATCCGGCTTGGCGCCACCTGTTGCGCTCGCTCGGTGCGCTGGCCGACAACCTCGCCCATCTCGACCGCCTGCTGCACGCCGCGCGCAACCCCGACGCGCTGGCCGACGCCCAGGACAGCAGCCTGCTCGACCGCGAGCCGCAGTCCCTCGGCGAGGCCCTGAGCCGCCTGCGCCAGCAGCTGACGCCGGCCTCGCGGCCGTTCCGCCATGCCCTGCGCCTGGCGGTGGCGCTGTCCGCCGGCTACGGCCTGCTGCACCTGATCCACCCCAGCCAGGGCTACTGGATCCTGCTGACCACCCTGTTCGTCTGCCAACCCAACTTCGGCGCCACCCGCCGCCGGGTCCGCCAGCGCATCGCCGGCACCGTGCTCGGCCTCTTGGCCGGCTGGGCGCTGTTCGATCTCTTCCCCAGCCTGCTGGTGCAGTCGCTGTTCGCCGTGCTCGCCGGGTGGTGTTCTTCGCCACCCGCGCCAGCCACTACACCCTGGCCACCGCGGCGATCACCCTGCTAGTGCTGTCCTGCTTCAACCAGGTCGGCGACGGCTACGGGCTGATCTGGCCGCGGCTGGTCGACACCCTGCTCGGCAGCCTGATCGCCGGCCTCGCGGTGTTCCTGATCCTCCCCGACTGGCAGGACCGCCAGCTGAACCGGGTGCTGGCCAACACCCTGGCCTGCAACGCCCGCTACCTGCGCCAGCTGATGCAGCAGTACCGCAGCGGCAAGCGCGACGACCTGGCCTACCGCCTGGCCCGGCGCGACGCGCACAACGCCGACGCGGCGCTGTCCTCGACCCTCTCGGGGATGCTCATGGAGCCCGGCCAGTTCCGCCGCGAGGCGGACGTCGGCTTCCGCTTCCTGATCCTCTCCCACACCCTGCTGGGCTACCTCTCGGCACTCGGCGCGCACCGCGAGCAGCTGCCCGAGGCCGATTGCCGCCCGCTGCTCGACGAGGCCGCCGAGCGCCTGGCCGACAGTCTCGAGGAGATCGCCCGGGCGCTCGCCGGCAACCGCCCGGTGGCCGTCCACGACGAGGCCGAACAGGTGCTGGCCCAGCGCCTGGAGCAGCTCCCGAGGAGCAGGACGACCGCCTGCGCCTGGTGCAGAGCCAGCTGGCGCTGATCGCCGGCCAGCTGGCGCCGCTGCGCAACCTCGCCGCGCCCTTGCGGCAGAGCCCGGCGCTCTGACCTGCCGGCCGGGGCCGAACGCCCCGGCTGCCGGGCATGCTCACGGCATTTCGCCTTCCCCGGTACGCTCGGCTATACCTGTTGCTGTTCCCTCGGGACATCCATCGCAGGGAGAACCCCATGAACAGAGCAGCAGTGAAAGCCGGCCTGGCGATCCCCTTCGCCCTGGCGCTGGGCCTGGCCGACGGCGCCCGGGCCGAACCGGAAGAGAAACCGACCAGTTACCAGCCGGTGTCCATCACCGAAGACTTCTCCACCATCAAGGAACGCCTGGCGGGCGAGAAGGCCAGCGTGGTGCAGACCCAACGGCGTCTGCTGGATGCGCGCTACGACCTCTCCGACAAGCCCGTCCAGGGCGTCACCATGAGCCGCGGCAAGCCGGTGCAGGGCGGCGTGCGGATCAAGCTGCCGAGCGGCACCAACTGGGACGACCTGGCGCGCATGAGCCCCGAGGACATCCGCGGCAAACGGCTGTTCCCGGCCGGCTTCATGCCGCTGCCCCATCCCAAGCACGGCGAAGGCGGCATGCTCTTCCCGCAGTTCGTGATCGACGAGATCAACAAGCAGGAGCAACGCGACCTGACGCGCTTCGACCTGGACTTCGACCTGCCCGACCACTTCCTGCCCGAGTTCCCAGCCCCGATCTTCCTCACCACCCGCCCGGATCTGGGCGACGTGTCGCAGGGCAAGCAGGTGACCCTGTTCAACTTCCACGAGCTGTTCAACGGCATCCTCAATCCCAAGCAGCTCGAAGGCCTGCGTCTGTTGCTCACGCCCTTCCCGCAGCAGCAGTTCAACGTCACCGAGGACCGCCGCAGCGAGCACCCGCACCGCGGCGTGGCCTGCCTGGACTGCCATGCCAACGGCCATACCGACGCCGCCACCCACCTGGTCGGCGACATCCGGCCCCAGGAGCTGCGCCACCGCCTCGACACCCCGTCGCTGCGCGGGGTGAACATCCAGCGGCTGTTCGGCTCGCAGCGCGCGCTGAAATCGGTGGAGGACTTCACCGAGTTCGAGCAGCGCGCCGCCTACTTCGACGGCGACCCGGTGATTGCCACCAAGAAGGGAGTGAACATCCTCGAACGCGGCAGCCAGGTGCACTTCATGGGCGAGTTCCAGAACATCCTGGACTTCCCGCCGGCGCCCAAGCTGAACGTCGAGGGCCGGCTGATCCGCGGCCAGGCCAGCGAGCAGGAGCTGCGCGGCGAGTCGCTGTTCTACGGCAAGGCCGCCTGCGCCGGCTGCCACGCGCCGCCCTACTTCACCGACAACTCGATGCACAACCTGAAGACCGAGCGCTTCTTCGAGCCGCAGAACATCAACGGCCGCCTGGCCAAGGCCGACGGGCCGATCAAGACCTTCCCGCTGCGCGGAATCAAGGACTCGCCGCCGTACCTGCACGACGGTCGCCTGCTGACCCTGGACGACACCGTGGAGTTCTTCAACCTGGTGCTGCAGCGTGGCCTGACCGCGGAGGAAAAGGCCGATCTGGTGGCCTTCCTGCGCACGCTCTGAGGGCCCGCTCGAGGGGATGGCGCCACGGCGGCATCCCTCGGGCGCGGCAGCGCGACCGCCCGCCCCCTTCAGGCAGCATGGCTCCCGCGAACGGATGCGGTTACCGTCACGCGCCGATTCCCCTTGTCTTTTCCGACGCCTTTCTATGACCAAAGACCACGTGCTACAGCTGATCCTCGCCCGCCTGGAGAACGACCTGGCCCTCGCCCGGCAGGCCGCACAAGCCGCCCATGAGGCGGCGACCCACGAAGAGAGCCTCGCCGAGAACAAGTACGACACCCGCGGCCTGGAAGCCGCCTACCTGGCGGCCGGCCAGTCGCGGCGGGTGGAGGAGATCCGCCAGGCCCTGAGCCTCTACCAGAACTTGCAGCTGCGCCCCTTCGATGCCGAGCGCGGCATCCAGCTGACCGCCCTGGTGCGTCTGGTCGATGCGCAGGGCGAGGAGCAGACGCTGTTCCTCGGCCCGGACGCCGCCGGCCTCAAGGTGCAGGCCGGCGACCGGCAGGTGATGGTGATCACCCCGCGCTCGCCGCTCGGCCAGCGCCTGCTCGGCCGTGGCGAGGGCGACGAGATCGAGCTGACGCCGGCCAGGGCGCGTCAGTGTTACGAGGTGCTGGAGGTCAGTTGAGACGACCGGGCATCGCCCGGTGCCGGCTCAGCGGCCAGAAGCCTTCAGCAGCCGCTTGACCAGGCCGACGCCAGCCAGCACCAAGCCGCCGGCGACGATGCCGACCAGCGCGTTCATCAGCATCGGCAGCAGCGCCGAGAGGATGCTGCCAACGGTCGGCAGGCCGTTGGTGGAGGCCTCCAGCCCGTGCAGCCAGTGGCCGAGGAACGGCAGGCCGTGCACCAGGATGCCGCCGCCGACCAGGAACATTGCCGCGGTGCCGGCCACCGACAGCCCCTTCATCAGCCAGGGCGCCGCCGCCAGCAGGCCCTGGCCGAGACGGTTCGCCAGCGCGCTCGGCTGGCGCTCCAGGTAGAGGCCGAGGTCGTCCAGCTTGACGATGCCGGCGACCAGGCCGTAGACGCCGACGGTCATGATCAGCGAGATGCCGACCAGCACCGCGACCTGGCTGGCGAAGGCGGCCTGCGCCACGGTGCCGAGGCTGATGGCGATGATTTCGGCGGAGAGGATGAAGTCGGTGCGTACCGCGCCCTTGATCTTGTCCTTCTCGAAGGCGACCGGATCGATGTTCGGGTCGGCCAGCGCGGCGCTCAGTTCGGCGTGCTCGGCTTCGTCCTCGACGGCGCTGTGGGTCAGCTTGTGCGCCAGCTTCTCGAAGCCCTCGTAGCAGAGGAAGGCGCCGCCGACCATCAGCAGCGGGGTGATCAGCCAGGGCGCCAGGGCGCTGATCAGCAGCGCGGCGGGCACCAGGATCGCCTTGTTCAGCAGCGAGCCCTTGGCCACCGCCCAGACCACCGGCAACTCCCGCTCGGCCTGCACGCCGGCGACCTGCTGGGCGTTGAGGGCGAGGTCGTCGCCGAGCACGCCGGCGGTCTTCTTCGCGGCGAGCTTGGTCATCACCGAGACGTCGTCGAGCAGGGTGGCGATATCGTCGATCAGGGTCAGCAGACTGCTACCAGCCATCGGAAACTCCTTGTTGGGAATGGCCAGGAGGGTTGACGAGCCTGGCGCGGGCCGCCAGTAAAGCAGGTCGGCAGGATGCGGCAAAGACGGGCGGAGGCGTTGCGGGTGATTTATGGGATTTGCTGCCCAGGCGGGCCGGCATGGATTCGGCGAAGGGGCGATAGCGCCTCGGGCGGCTGCGCCCCTTCCGCTCAGCGCTCAGAACGTCGCATAGGTGGGCAGACGGACGCGGCTCTGACTCTGCAGCCGGGCGAGCATCGGCGTCTGGCCGGCCTCGATGGCCAGATCACGCTGTACCGAACCGATCAGCCAGTCGAGCTGCGTGCGGTTCTGCAGCTGGCTGAAGGACAGGGCCCGGCGCATCACCTGGCGTTCGCCCTGCTGCAGGCTGAACAGCAGGCTGCCGTCCGGACGCGGCTCGAGAAGCACCTCGTATTCGGGAAAAGCGGCGACAAGCGTTTCTTCTATCTGCTTCATGAAGCGACTCCCTAATCATATGGTTCCGCAGCGAAAAGATTTGGCAAGCCTCATGCCAAAATGCAATTACCCTATGAATCAATGAGTTGCGAAGAAACCCTAGAAGCGTATCGGGCAGAATGCAAGGAAACTCCCGAACGGAACGTGCATTTTGCCGCTTGGGGAGCCGCGGCTCAGTTGCTCGCCAGACTGTTTCGCCCGGGCAGCTCGCGCCAGGTCAGGTAGATGCGCAGGTCGAACTCGAGCTGGTGGTAGCCGGGCAGCATGTGCTCGCAGAGCTGGTAGAACGCCTTGTTGTGGTCGAACTCGCGCAGGTGGGCAAGCTCGTGGACCACGATCATGTTGAGGAACTCCGGCGGCGCCTCGCGAAACAGCCCGGCCACGCGGATCTCCTTCTTCGCCTTGAGTCTGCTGCCCTGCACCCGCGAAACCGCGGTGTGCAGGCCGAGGGCGTTGCGCAGCACGTCCAGCTTGCTGTCGTAGAGCACCTTGTCGAGGCCCGGCGCGTTGCGCAGGTACTGCTGCTTGAGATCCATGGTGTAGGCGTACAGCGCCTTGTCGCTCTGCACGTCGTGACGGCCGGGATAACGCTTGGTCAGGTAGTCGCCGAGACGCTCCTCGGCGATCAGCCGGCGAACCTGATCCTGCAGGTGGGACGGGTAGGCGGCGAGGTACTTGAGGGGGATCATCGGGCGGCTCGGAACAGGGGAATACCGGGCGCCATTCTACCCGGCGCAGCGACCGACGCCCCACGGCGAGCGCGAGAAGCATCGTTGCAGGCGATTTTCGATTTCTTCGCCAAGATCAGCGGCACGAAACCGCAGGTCGGCTACCTTATTACCCTGTGCTGTCGAAAAGGGCAGCGCCTGCCCTGCTGGCAGGCTCAAGAACAGGCAAACGGGCCGGTCTTTGAGCGTCTCAGAGACGAGTGGCTACAGGCGCCTCAGGGTTGCCTCATAGGCCATTTGATTATATTTTAGGCAGTTACTGTAACTTAAACACCCTTCGCCATGACTCAAAAAGACACCAAAGCCCCGCTCTACCCCAAAAGCCATATCCTGGCTGCCAGTGGTGTAGCTGCGCTGCTAAGCCTGGCCCTGCTGGTGTTCCCGTCGCGGGAAGTCGAGGCAAAGAAGCCCTTCATCCATCCTGAGGTGGAGCTTGCTTCCACCCAGATCGAAAATACAGACGACCAAAAGCTAGACCCGCTCGCCGAAGAGGCGGCAGAGCCGCCATTGGCCGAACTCGTGGAGGCCATCGATAGCCAGAGCCAGCCCGGCCCCACGGAGCAACCCCCTCGGCAGAGTGGCGATGAAGCGCCCCCTGCCCCGCCCGTACCCGCCTCAGCCGTCGAAACCCAGAAAGTGGTGACCGCCGGCAAGGGCGAGAAGCTGGCGGCGGTATTCGCCAAGGCAGGAGTTCCTGCTGACGTCCTGCAGGCAATCCTGAGCGGCAACCAGGAAGCCGCCAGGCAGCTGAAGTCTGTCAAGAAGGGGCAGAAGTTCGAGTTCACGCTGTCCGCCGACGGCGAGCTGAAGGCCCTGCGCGTCACACTGGACAAACTGAAGACCCTGGAAATCAGCAAGTCCGCCAAAGGGTTTTCCGTCACGCAGAAGGTCGTCAAACCCGAGACGCGGACCGTCTATGTGCGAGGCGTGGTCGGCAGCTCCCTGTTTTCCGCCGCCAAGAAGGCCGGTCTCAGCCACAGCATGACCCAGGCCCTGTCGAACATCTTCGCCTATGACATAGATTTCGCCCAGGACATCCGCCGCGGCGACGAGTTCGAAGTCGTCTACGACGAAAAGCGTCTTGGCAGCAAGCGCCTGCAGCAGGGCAATATCCTCGCCGCACGCTTCGTCAATCGCGGCAAGACCTACACGGCGGTGCGCTATACCAACAAGCAGGGTGCCACCCATTACTACACCGCCGACGGCAGCAGCATGCGCAAGGCCTTCATCCGCTCGCCGGTGGATTTCGCTCGCATCAGCTCGCGCTTTTCCAACGGCCGTCGCCATCCGATTCTCAACAAGATCCGCGCCCACAAAGGCGTCGATTACGCCGCTCCGCGCGGCACGCCGATCCGCGCGACCGGCGACGGGAAAGTGCAGCTCGCCGGGCGCAAGGGCGGCTACGGCAACACCGTGATCATCCAGCACGGCAACCGCCAGCAGACCCTGTACGCGCACATGCAGGGCTTCGCCAAGGGGCTTCGCACGGGCAGCACCGTCAAGCAGGGGCAGATCATCGGCTACATCGGGACCACCGGCCTCTCGACCGGCCCTCACCTGCATTACGAGTTCCAGATCAACGGCACCCATGTCGACCCGCTGTCGCAGAAACTGACCATGGCCGAGCCGATCGCCCGGGGCGAGAAACAGCGATTCCTGCAGCAAACCCAGCCGCTGATGGCGCGCATGAACCAGGAAAAGGCCACGATGCTGGCCATGGACAAGCGCTGACATGGCGCTTTACCTGGGGCTGATGTCAGGTACCAGCCTGGACGGGATAGACATCGCCCTTGTCGCCCAGGAAGAAGGCCGCACCCGCCTTCTCGGTACGCACTATCTTCCCATGCCCGCGGATCTTCGTGCCGAGTTGCTGGCGCTCTGCTCCAGCGGCACCGACGAGCTGGTGCGGGCCGCACTCGCCGAACAGCGCTGGGTGCGCCTGGCCGCCCAAGGCATCGACACCCTGCTCAGGCAGCAGCAGGTCGAGCCTGCCGGGATTCGTGCCATCGGCAGCCACGGGCAAACCGTTCGCCATCACCCCGAGCAGGGCATCACCATCCAGATCGGCAATCCGGCGCTGCTCGCCGAATGCACCGGCATCAGTGTCGTCAGCGACTTCAGGCGGCGCGATCTTGCCGCCGGCGGCCAGGGCGCCCCGCTGGTGCCGGCGTTCCATCAGGCGCTGTTCGCAGATGACAGCAGCCACCGGGCCATCCTCAACGTCGGCGGTTTCAGCAATCTGACCCTGCTCGAACCCGGAAAACCGGTGCATGGCTTCGACTGCGGCCCCGGCAATGTCCTTCTGGATGCCTGGATCCAGCACCGGCAAGGTCTCGCATTCGATCGCGACGGCGCCTGGGCGGCCAGCGGCCAGGTACGGACGGCCCTGCTGCAGGCCTTGCTCGGCGATCCCTTCTTCCTGACCCAGGGCCCGAAAAGCACGGGGCGCGAGCTGTTCAACATGCCCTGGCTGAGCCGCCATCTGGCCGAACAGCCGGACATGCCGCCGGCTGATGTACAGGCCACCCTGCTCGAGCTCACCGTCATCAGCGTCGTCGACGCCCTGCAGGCAGCCCAGGACCGGACGGATGAGCTGCTGGTCTGTGGCGGCGGCGCCCACAACCGGACGCTCATGAAGCGACTGGCCGAATCGCTGCCGACCACCAGGGTAGCCAGCACCGAAGCTTACGGAGTCCCTCCGGACTGGGTCGAAGCCATGGCCTTCGCCTGGCTGGCGCATTGCTGCCTGGAAGGCATTCCCGCCAACCGGCCCAGTGTGACCGGCGCACGCGGACTGCGCATTCTCGGCGCCATCTATCCCGCCTGATTGCCGAGGCGAGGCAGAAATGAAAACGCCACCCCAAGGGTGGCGTTTGACTGTGGCGCCGTTTCAGACCGAAAAGGACTGACCACAGCCGCAGGTGGTCGCGGCGTTGGGGTTCTTGATCACGAAGCGCGACCCCTCCAGCCCCTCCTGATAATCGACCTCGGCCCCGGCCAGATACTGGAAGCTCATCGGGTCGACGACTAGGCTGACGCCCTCCCGCTCGACGATGGTGTCATCCTCGGCGGTCTCCTCATCGAAGGTGAATCCATACTGGAATCCCGAGCATCCCCCGCCCGTGACAAAGACACGGAGCTTCAGCCGCGGATTGCCTTCCTCGCTGATCAGGGTCTTCACCTTGTTTGCGGCCCCCTGCGTGAAGAGCAGCGGAGTCGGGGTGAAGGTTTCAACGGTCATGCTGGTGACTCCCCGGCGCCATGCGCCCTAACTAACGTTGCTTCGAATTATCCACCTGGCCGAAAAACCCGGTCAACAGACGGCCGGCCAATCTGCTCCCCTACCACTCTCGACCGACAGCCGGACCTCCAAGAGGCCGATCGCCCCCTTTCGCGATCAGGGCAGCAAGGCCGCATGGGCCAGACCGAGCCGCTCATCCAGGCCGAAAAGGATGTTCATGTTCTGCACCGCCTGACCGGAGGCCCCCTTGACCAGGTTGTCGATCACCGACAGCACCACCACCAGATCGCCGCCCTGCGGCCGGTGCACGGCGATGCGACAGACGTTGGCCCCACGCACGCTGCGGGTTTCCGGATGGCTGCCGGCCGGCATGACGTCGACGAAGGGCTCGTCGGCATAGCGTTTCTCGTAAAGCGCCTGCAGGTCCACGGCACGCTCGGCGACGGTCGCATACAGGGTGGCATGAATGCCGCGGATCATCGGCGTCAGATGCGGCACGAAGGTCAACCCGACCTCGCCCCCGGCTGCGCGGCGCAGGCCCTGGCTGATCTCCGGCAGATGACGGTGGCCCTTCACCGAGTAGGCCATCATGCTTTCGCCGGCCTCGCAGAACAGCGAACCGACCTTGGCCCCGCGGCCTGCGCCGCTGACCCCGGACTTGCAGTCGGCGATCAGCCGTGCCTTGTCGGCCAGACCGGCCTCCAGCAGCGGCAGGAAGCCCAGCTGAGTCGCCGTCGGATAGCAGCCGGGAACGGCGATCAGGCGTGCCGTACGGATCCGCTCGCGGTTCACTTCCGGCAGGCCATAGACCGCTTCCGGCAGCAGCTCCGGGGCACCGTGCGGCTGACCGTACCAGCGAGCCCACTCCTCGGCATCCTGCAGGCGGAAGTCGGCGGACAGGTCGATCACCCGGGTGCCGGCAGCCAGCAGCTCGCCGGCCAGAGCATGGGCGACGCCATGCGGAGTGGCGAAGAACACCACATCGCAACCGCCCAGAACGGCGCTGTCCGGCACGCTGAAGGCCAGCCCGTCGTAATGGCCGCGCAGGTTCGGGTACATATCGGCTACCTTCACCCCCGCCTCCGAGCGCGAGGTGATCACCGCCACCTCCGCCTGGGGATGCTGCGCCAGCAGACGCAGCAGTTCGACCCCGGTGTAGCCCGTGCCGCCAACGATACCGACCTTGATCATAACCCGTCCTCGCCTCAAGCCAGTGAAAGGGTGCCGATGATAAAGCCCCGGCCGGCGGCGGGCCAACCGCCCGGATGACGTGCGCGACTGCCAGCCACTAGTATTCCGAGGTTACCGCTATCGGGAGTACCCCATGCTCTACCTCTGGCTGAAAGCCCTGCACATCATCGCCGTCGTCTGCTGGTTCGCCGGCCTCTTCTATCTGCCGCGCCTGTTCGTCTACCACGCCATGAGCGAGGACCAGACCAGCCGCGAACGCTTCTGCGTCATGGAGCGCAAGCTCTACCGGGGCATCATGAATCCCTCGTTGATCGCCACCCTGCTGCTCGGCATAGGGCTCATCGCCCTGAACCCTGGCTACTACTTCAGCCAGGGCTGGATGCACGCGAAGCTCGCCGCGGTCCTGCTGCTGATCGGCTACCACCATGCCTGCGGCATCCAGCTCAAGCGCTTCGCCAGCGGCGAAACCCCGCACGGCCATGTGTTCTTTCGCTGGTTCAACGAGATCCCCGTGCTTTTCCTGCTGGCCATCGTGATTCTGGTCGTGGTGCGCCCGTTCTGAACATGCGGGGCAGCGGAGGGGCTCGCCGGCTATCAACACCGCCCGGTCTGCCCCTTGGCCACCGTGGAGCGCCCCCGTTAAACTCGAAGGACCTCACAACAGGCAGGGAGACCGTCCGTGGACTGTCTATTTTGCAAGATCGCGGCCGGGGAGATCCCTGCACGCAAGCTCTACGAAGACGATCAGGTCGTCGCCTTCCACGACATCGGCCCGCAGGCGCCGGTGCACTTCCTGGTCATTCCGAAGCGGCACATTGCCACTCTCAACGACCTGAGCGAAGCGGACAAACTGCTGGCCGGACACGTGCTCTTCACCGCCCAGCGGCTGGCCAGGGAGCAGGGCTGCAAGGAAGGCTTCCGCGTGGTGATGAACTGCAATGAGCAGGGCGGACAGACCGTCTACCACATCCACATGCACGTGCTCGGCCAGCGCCAGATGCACTGGCCGCCGGGCTGAGCGGCCTAGCGCCGCAGCGCGGCGCCCTCCCCCAAGCGCCACCCGTCCGGGTTAAACTGCCCGGCATGAATTCTCCGGAGGTTTCATGGCCAACGAACGCCACTATTCGGCCGCCGACCGTCTGCTGCTGCAGGCCGATGCAGCCCTGCGCACCCTTCTGCCATTCAACGGCAAGCCCTATCGCCCCTCGCCGGCCCAGAGCGAACCGGAAACCCAGCTCGCCACCGACAAGGCCCGCCATGTCGCCGGCCTGATGCGCATCAACCATACCGGCGAGGTCTGTGCCCAGGCGCTCTATCAGGGCCAGGCGCTGACCGCCCGGTTACCGCAGGTGCGCAGTGCCATGGAGCAGGCCGCCAACGAGGAGGTCGATCACCTGGCCTGGTGCGAACAGCGCATCCGCGAGCTGGACAGCCGGACCAGCCTGCTCAACCCCTTGTTCTACGGACTGTCCTTCGGCATCGGTGCCGCTGCCGGGCTGATCAGCGACCGGATCAGCCTGGGCTTCGTCGCAGCGACCGAGGACCAGGTCTGCAAGCATCTGGACGACCACCTGGGGCAGTTGCCGGAGGAAGACCGGAAATCCCGCGCCATCCTCGAGCAGATGCGCATCGACGAGCGGCAGCATGCCGCGACCGCCCTCGAGGCCGGCGGCCTGCGCTTCCCGGCGCCGGTCAAGTTCGGCATGTCCCTGCTGTCCAAGGTGATGACCAAGACCACCTATCGGATCTAACGCGCAGGGTCTCGGACAAGACAAAGGGCGCCGCGGCGCCCTTTGTGCTTTCTGATCCGGCGCATGCGGCCTGCCGGCGCCTCAATGCGGCATGTTGCGCGCGTAGAAGATCTCCAGCATCTCGTGGCGCAGACGCTCCTCCACCTGCTTGCGCTGCTCGACGGACAGGTTGCGGGTGGCATCGCCGAACAGGTAGTTGTCCAGGTCGAAGTCCTTGAGCAGCATCTTGGTGTGGAACATGTTCTCCTGATACACGTTCACGTCGGTCATCTGGTAAGCCGCACGGGTATCCGCGGAGAGATACTTCTGGATCGAGTTGATCTCGTGATCGATGAAGTGCTTGCGGCCTTCCACGTCGCGGGTGAAGCCGCGCACCCGGTAGTCCACCGTGACGATGTCCGAATCGAACTGATGGATCAGGTAGTTGAGCGCCTTCAGCGGCGAGATCACCCCGCAGGTGGACACGTCGATATCTACCCGGAAGGTGGCCAGGCCATCGACCGGATGGATTTCCGGATAGGTGTGCACGGTGATGTGGCTCTTGTCCAGATGCGCCAGGATGGTTTCCGGCAGCGGCCCCGGCGACTCCTCGATCTGGCTCTCGGTCGGTTCGACCGGCTGCTCGGAAATCAGGATGGTCACGCTGGCCCCTTGCGGATCGTAATCCTGCCGGGCGATGTTCAGCACGTTGGCACCGATGATGTCGACAACATCGGTGAGGATCTGCGTCAGCCGCTGGGCATCGTACTCTTCGTCGATGTACCGGATATAGGCTTGCTGGTCTTCCGGCGTTTCCGCGTAGCAGATGTCGTAGATGTTGAAGCTCAAGGTCTTGGTCAGGTTGTTGAACCCGTGGAGCTTGAGTTTGCTTTTCACCGTTTGGGAACTCTCAGTCGATGCGGCCCCGCCGCGTGATTGGGCATGCCCGTCAGATGCGCGGGCGGCATCTGCGTAGGACGGTTAACACCTCTTCGCGTTGGCGATTATGGTTGTGCTTCCGAGGGCCCGACGCCCCTGAAAATGGGGGCGAATTATGCAGAGCCGCGCGCCGCGATGCCAGTGCCCGCGCAGCTCTCGCGATGTCCGGGCGGCTTCAGCCGAGTTCGACGATTTCGTAATCGTGGCTGATCTCCACCCCGGCGCGGCCCAGCATGATGGAGGCGGAACAATATTTCTCCGCCGACAGCTCCACGGCCCGCTTGACCTGCGCCTCCTTCAGTCCCCGCCCCTTGACCACGAAATGCAGGTGGATCTTGGTGAATACCTTGGGGTCCTCGCCGGCCCGCTCGGCCTCCAGGAAAGCTTCGCAGTTCTCCACCGCCTGCCGCGACTTCTTCAGGATGCTCACCACATCGAAGCTGGAACAACCGCCCAGTCCGAGCAGCATCATTTCCATCGGCCGGATGCCGAGGTTGCGCCCGCCATTCTCCGGCGGACCGTCCATGACGACCGCATGGCCGCTGCCGGACTCACCGATGAACATGGCTTCGCCGGCCCATTGAATGCGCGCTTTCATCGCCAGACTCCTTGCTGAAAATGCCGCGGATTCTAGCACAGCGCCCCGGGCCCACCGTCCGTCGCCAGGCGCGCGGGAAAGAGGGGAGATAGATGATCGCTCCATCACAAATCGGAGCCGGCATGCCCCCTGCCTCTGTTAAGCTGCTAGCAGTTTACTGGCACACTTACGCCACAAGTAGAAAAATGCCAGATGACAAGGACCAACTTTACATTCCAAGGGGAATCCAGCGTGGTCGCTCTCACCCTTCTTCCACCCAAACTCAATAATCACGACAAACTGCTCGCCCACTGCCATCGCCGCCGCTACACCGCCAAGAGCACCATCATCTATGCCGGCGACCGGTGCGAAAGCCTGTTTTTCATCATCAAGGGATCGGTCACCATCCTCATCGAGGACGACGATGGCCGTGAAATGATCATCGCCTACCTGAACGCCGGGACTTCTTCGGTGAAATGGGGCTGTTCGACAAGGAGGGCAGCGAGAAGGAACGCAGCGCCTGGGTCCGCGCCAAGACCGAGTGCGAAGTGGCGGAAATCAGCTACGCGAAGTTCCGCGAACTGGCCCAGCAGGATCCGGAGATCCTCTACGCCCTCGGCCGGCAGATGGCCGACCGCCTGCGCAACACCACCCGCAAGGTCGGCGACCTGGCCTTCCTCGACGTCACCGGCCGCGTGGCGCGCACCCTGCTCGACCTGTGCAAGCAGCCCGATGCCATGACCCATCCCGACGGCATGCAGATCAAGATCACCCGCCAGGAAATCGGCCGCATCGTCGGCTGCTCGCGGGAAATGGTCGGTCGCGTGCTGAAGAGCCTGGAGGAACAAGGCCTGGTTCACGTCAAGGGAAAGACCATGGTGGTCTTCGGCACCCGCTGACGACCCTCCTACAGCCCGGCGCGCGATACGCCGGGCCACCGCCCCTCAGCTCGGGAAGAACAGCCGGCGCAGCTCGGCGCCCGGCTTCTCGGCCCGCATGAACGCCTCGCCGACGAGGAAGGCGTACACCCCGCTGACCTCCATCAGCTCGACATCCGCCCGGTTGAGAATGCCGCTCTCGGTGATCACCAGACGGTCCCGCGGCACCTTCGGCAGCAGGTCGAGCGTGGTTTCCAGGCTCACCTCGAAGGTATGCAGGTTGCGGTTGTTGATGCCGATCAGCGGCGTCTCCAGTTGCAGCGCCCGCTCCAGCTCAGCGCCGTCGTGCACCTCCACCAGCACGTCGAGCCCGACATCCCTGGCGGTGGCGGCCAGTTCCAGCATCTGCGCATCGCCGAGCGCGGCGACGATCAGCAGCACGCAATCGGCACCCAGCGCGCGGGCCTCGACCACCTGGTAGGGGTCGATGAGAAAGTCCTTGCGGATCACCGGCAGGCTGCACGCCGCGCGGGCCTCCTGCAGATAGGCATCGCTGCCCTGGAAGAAATCCACGTCGGTCAGCACCGACAGGCAGGTCGCCCCGCCCTCCTCGTAGCTCTTGGCGATTTCCGCGGGACGAAGTGCTCGCGCAACACGCCCTTGCTCGGCGAAGCCTTCTTGACCTCGGCGATCACCGCCGGCTGCTTGCTCCCGACCTGCGCCTGCAGGGCGGCGGCGAAGCCGCGCGGAGCACTGGCGGAACGGGCCAGCGCCTCGATCTCGGCCAGCGGGACTCGGGCGCTGCGCTCGGTGACTTCCTCGACCTTGCGCGCGATGATCTTTTCCAGAACGGTGGGCAGGCTCACGCTTGATTCTCCTGACGAAAGACGGCGGTAATGGATGCCAGCTCCTCCAGCTTGTCGCGCGCCAGCCCGGTGTGCAGGGCATCGTGGGCCAGCGCCACGCCCTCCTTCAGGCTGCCGGCCCGGTCGGCGGCATAGAGCGCGGCGCCGGCGTTGAGCACGATCATCTCGGCGGCCTTCTGACCGTTCTCGGTCTTGCGCCGGCCGAGGGCATCGCGGATCAGCGCCAGCGATTCCTGCGGCCCTTCCACGTCGAGGCCGATCAGGCTCTGGCTCTTGATGGCGAAATCCTCCGGCTGGACGAGGTACTCGCGGATCTCGCCGTTGCGCAGCTCGGCAATGCAGGTCGGCGCGGCCAGGCTGATCTCGTCCAGGCCATCCTGGGCATGCACCACCAGCACATGCTCGCTGCCCAGACGGGCCATCACCTCGGCCAGCGGCCGGCACAGCGCCTGGCTGAACACGCCGAGCACCTGGCGCTTCACCCCGGCCGGATTGGTCATCGGCCGAGCATGTTGAACAGGGTGCGCAGGCCGAGTTCGCGGCGCGGGCCGATGGCATGCTTCATCGCGCCGTGATGGGCGGGCGCGAACATGAAGCCGACGCCGACCGACTCGACGCAGCGCGCCACCTGCTCGGGGGAGAGCTCCAGGTAGACCCCGGCGGCCTCCAGCAGGTCGGCGCTGCCGCTCTTGCCGGACACCGCGCGGTTGCCGTGCTTGGCTACCCGGCCGCCGGCCGCGGCGACGACGAAGGCCGCAGCGGTGGAGACGTTGAAGATGTTCATGCCGTCGCCGCCGGTGCCGCAGGTATCGACCAGATGCGCGGCGTCGATCCGCACCGGCGCGGCCAGTTCGCGCATGACCAGTGCGGCGCCGACGATCTCGTCGATGCTCTCGCTCTTCATGCGCATGCCCATCAGGAAGGCGCCGATCTGCGCGTCGCTGCACCGGCCGGTCATGATCTGGCGCATCACCTCCTGCATCTCCGCCGTGCTCAGGTCGAGACGCTCGGCCACCCGTGCCAGGGCTTGCTTGATGTCCATCAGCGCACGCCTCCATTCTGCTTCAGGAAGTTGGCGAACAGCTCGTGCCCCTGCTCGGTGAGAATAGACTCGGGTGGAACTGCACGCCCTCGATGTTCAGGGTCTTGTGGCGCAGGCCCATGATCTCGTCCACGGCGCCGTCCTCGAACTGCGTCCAGGCGGTGATCTCCAGGCAGTCCGGCAGGGTCTCGCGCTTGACCACCAGGGAATGATAGCGGGTCACGGTGAGCGGATTGTTGAGGCCGGCGAACACCCCGCGATCATGGTGGAACACCGGGCTGGTCTTGCCGTGCATGGCCACCCGCGCGCGCACCACGTCGCCGCCGAAAGCCTGGCCGATACTCTGGTGGCCGAGGCAGACGCCGAGAATCGGCAGCTTGCCGGCGAAATGACGGATTGCCTCCAGCGACACCCCCGCCTCGCTGGGCGTGCAGGGTCCGGGCGAGATCACCAGACGCTCCGGGCGCAGGGCCTCGATCTCGGCGATGCTCAGCTCGTCGTTGCGGATCACCTTGACCTCCGCCCCAGCTCGCCGAGATAGTGGACGACGTTGTAGGTGAAGGAATCGTAGTTATCGATCATCAGCAGCATGATAGGCGTAACCCCTTGATATTACTGCTTTTTACTTGGCACCCTCTGCTTTCGTACCCGCTTGTGCAGCCGCTGTTTTTCGCTGGGCCATCTGACGATCAGGCGGGTCGGTAGAAAACGGAGAAGCAGCGAATACGCTCCGGCGAGCCGGAGAACAAGGAGGTCAGGCGCGCCAACGCCAGTGGGCGTGCGCTTTGATGACTCGCATCAGAAGGGTGCAGGACGTCACGGCTACTCTCACGGTTCATCCCCGTACACGCGGGGAACACGGCGCCCATCTTACTACGCGGAACGCCTCTCGCCTCGTCGTTCTGAACGGTCTCGCTCCACCGCCTCGCATGTCGCGCTGAATCGCGGGCACAAAAAAAGAGCCCCCGCCGGGGTGGCGGGGGCTCGGTGTTTCGGGCTGTCGGCGGATCAGCGGGCGTTGTAGGCGAAGGACTCGGCGGTTTCGGGAGTCCAGCCATGCGGGCGCGGACGGTTGCCGTAGATCACCACCTTGTCGCCCTCGGCGAAGACGTAGTTCGGCGAGCGGTATTCCTTCAGTTCGCCGCTGTCGGTACGCACCAGGTAGATGCGCTCGCTGGCCCCAGAGCCTTCTGACCGGAACCGCCGAACAGCGCGCCGAGGCCTGCGCCGATCACCGCACCGATCGGACCGCCGACGGAGCCGGCCATCATGCCGCTCATGCCGCCCGTGGCCTGGCCGGAAGTCTCGCTCGTCACTTCCCGGACGATTTCGGCAGCATTGACGGTGCCGACGGCGAGCATACCGATGGTCAGAGCCAGAATTCCGAACTTTTTCATGGCGGTTCCCCAGAGCGAGACGAGCGGTCGTTACCGGTCGATTCCATCGAGACGAGCTGTGGCGCCGTTATCGCCGCTGCTTCGTCTCCCTTGGTGCAGAAACTACCGCTTTCATTGACATGAATCAATAAAACAATCGCCCTTTCATGCTTAAGGAGGGGGTCTTCCGAGGGCCAGCGAGACGCCGACTCCCACCGCGCGCTTCGCAGGGGATAGCCAATTGGCTGATTTTCAAGGAAAAGCCGAACCAACTTGGACTTGCGTCCAATTTTTGAGGGATTGACTCAACAATTTCACTTTGGCGCGGTCACACTCACCCGCTGCCGCCGCTCCGGCATCCGCAGCGTTCCGAAGCCGAGCCTCCCGAACAGCCGCGCACAGAGCACGCCGTCGAGCGCCGCGCGAAGCGGACGAGCTATGATCGCGCCCCTTTCCACACCTGCCGCAAACGAGGCGACGCTCCGTCATCATGCCCAAGCCCCCCTTGAGGATCTCCGGCCCGTGGCCGGCCCTGCTGCTCTGCGCCCTCGGCGCGGTCCTACCCGCCAGCGCTGCCGGGCGGGAAAACCAGGCCGCGGTCGCCCTGCTGAAAAACGCCATCGAGGAATTCAGCGCCGGGCGCCCCGACCAGGCCGCCTCCGCCCTGGAGCGGGCGCTGCGCATCGAGCCGAACGACGCCATCCTCTGGCACTACCTGGGACAGACCCGCCTGCAGCAGGGCCATTACCAGGAGGCCGCGTCCCTGGCCGCCAAGTCCAATACCCTGATCGGCGACCAGGACGCCCTGCGGGCGCGCAACCTCTGGCTGATCGCCGCCGCCCGGCAATCCGCCGCCCGGACGCCGCCCCCGAGCGACACCGGCAGCGAGCGCCAGGCCCTGCAGCAGCGGTTCGACGAGGAAAGCGCTCGCCGCCGGCAGGCCGAAGCCGAGCTCGCCGCCCTGCGCGCCCAGCTGGAACGGGCGCAATGCGCGGCCTCCGCCCCGGCCGCCGCGCCCCGCGAGAGTCCGTCGGCAGCGACACTCGCCGAGGCCCAGGCGCAGAGCTCGACGCAGATCCCCGCCAGCCACTGGCCGCCGCCGGGCCTGTGCCGCATCTGGTTCCCGGACCGCCCGCCAGGCCGCCAGCCACCGCCGGGCGACTGCCGGACGCTGAAACGCCAGATTCCCGCCGGCGCCTGGCTGGTCGGCTCCTGAGGGCCGGCGAATGCCCTCCTGGCCGCCTCATCCAGCGGCCGGACACGCGTTCCCGCCCGCCGCGACGGCTCAGGAACGCGTGCGAGCGTTTAGCTCGGCGGCCCGGGCCCCTGTATCATGAAGACTGTATCGGCAACCCTTCAGAAAACCGCTCAGCAACCCCAGGCGCGCAGGCGCAAGAGACCCCACCCATGTTTGACGGCATAGTCGACTTCATCGCCCAGACGGGCTACCTCGGCGTGTTCCTCCTGATGGTCCTGGAAAACCTCTTTCCACCCATCCCCTCCGAACTGATCATGCCGCTGGCCGGCTTCGCCGCCGCCAAGGGCGACCTGAGCACGGGCGGCGTACTACTGGCGGGAACGGCCGGCTCGGTGCTCGGCGCACTGCCTTGGTACTACGCCGGCTACTTCTTCGGCAGCGAGCGCCTGAAACGGCTGGCCGGGCGCTTCGGCCGCTGGATGACCATCTCCCCGCGCGAAGTGGACAGCGCCTCCGACTGGTTCGAACGGCACGGCTGGAAGGCCACCCTGTTCGGCCGGCTGATTCCCGCGATCCGCACCTTGATCTCGACGCCGGCCGGCATGGTCGCCATGCCGATGCGCGCCTTCCTGTTCTACTCGACGCTCGGCTCGCTGGTGTGGATTGCGGCGCTGACCGGCGCCGGCTACCTGCTGCACGGCCAGTACCATCTGGTCGCCGACTACATCGACCCGCTGTCCAAGGTGGTGGTGCTGACGGTGCTCGGCCTGTACCTGTACCGCCTGGTCACCCACAAAGGCGCGCAGGCCGAGGCCTGATCCCCACCGGCCCGCCGTCCGGCGGGCCGTTCCTCAGCCCTTGACGCACACCAGCGGCCGCAGCCGCGCCACCCGCCGCGCCAGCCCGGCCCGCTCGGCGGCCTCGACCACCGCACCGACGTCCTTGTAGGCCAGCGGCGCCTCCTCGGCCACGCCGCGCAGGCTCGGGCTGCGGATCAGGATGCCGCGAGAAGCCAGCTCCTCCACCACCGAGCGGCCCTGCCAGCGGCGCAGCGCCTCGTGGCGGCTCATCGCCCGGCCGGCGCCGTGGCAGGCCGAGGCGAAGGCGTGCTCCCCGGTGTCCGCCGCCCCGGCGAGCACCCAGGAGAAGGTGCCCATGCTGCCGCCGATCAGCACCGGCTGGCCGACCTGGCGGTACTCCGCCGGCAGTTCGGCGTGCCCGGCGGCGAAGGCGCGGGTCGCCCCCTTGCGGTGGACGAACAGCCGCCGGCGCCGACCGCCGAGGACATGCCACTCCTCCTTGCAGGTGTTGTGCGACACATCGTAGAGCAGCGGCAGACGGATGCCGGGAAACACCTCGGCGAAGGCCTGGCGGGTCAGATGGGTGAGGATCTGCCGGTTGGCCAGCGCGCAGTTGATCGCCGCACGCATGGCGCCGAGATACCGCTGGCCCAGCTCGGACTTCAGCGGCGCGCAGGCCAGCTCGCGGTCCGGCAGGGCGATGCCGGCCTGGGATGCGGCGATCACCATGGCACGCAGGTAGTCGGTACCGATCTGATGGCCCATGCCCCGCGAGCCGCAGTGGATGGTCGCCAGCACGTCGCCTTCGGCCAGGCCGTAGGCCCGGGCCGCCTCGGCATCGAACAATTCGTCGACCACCTGCACCTCCAGGTAGTGATTGCCCGAGCCGAGGGTACCCATCTCGTCGCGCTGGCGCTTCTTCGCCTGCTCCGAGACGGCCGAAGGATCGGCGCCGGCCATGCAGCCGGACTCCTCGATGCGCGCCAGATCCGCCTCGCCACCGAAGCCTTCCTCGACCGCCCACTTCGCCCCGCCGCGCAGCATGGCGGTCATCTCACGGGCCGACAGGCGCAGCGCCCCGGTGCTGCCGAGCCCGGCCGGGATGTGCCGGTAGAGCACGTCAGCCAGGCGCGACTTCGCCGCCTCCACGTCGGCCAGCTTGAGCCCGGTGTGCAGGCTGCGCACCCCGCAGGAAATGTCGAAGCCGACTCCGCCGGCCGACACCACCCCGCCCTCCTCGGCGTCGAAGGCCGCCACCCCGCCGATCGGGAAACCGTAGCCCCAGTGCGCATCGGGCATGGCGTAGGCGGCCTCGACGATGCCCGGCAGGCTGGCGACGTTGGCCACCTGCTCGCCGACCTTGTCGTCCATCGCCTCGACGAGCGCCTGCGAGGCGAAGATCACCCCCGGCACGCGCATCCGCCCACTGGCCGGCAGCTCCCATTCGAAGGGGCCGCGCTGGCGAAATTTCGAGAGATTCATCGCTCGCCTCCTGCCAGCCCTCGATGAAGGCCCGGCCTCTTCAGCATAGCCCCCGGCTCGGCGGGCCTGCCGCGTCACGGCGCCAGCCGTTGCGCCAGGTATTCCACCAGTGCATCCAGGCTGCTCAGCCGCTGGTAGTCGGCCTCCGGGATGTTCACCCCGAGGCGCTGGTGCAGGGCGGCGAGAAAGCGCAGCCAGTCCATCGAGTCGAGGTCCACCTCGTCGCGCAGCGGGCGATCGCCGCGCAGGGTCTCGGCTTCGACTTCCGGGGCGATGCCCTGCAGGGCGGCGCACACTTCGCGGCGGATCTGGGTTTCGTCCATCGTCGGCTCCTCACAGGCGGTCCGGGGTCTGCAGCAGGCGGCGCACCGCGGCGAGAAAGCGCGCGCCATAGTGGCCGTCGCTGGCGCGGTGGTCGGCGGCCAGACTGAAGTGGGCCGTGGCCATCGCGCACAGCCGCCCCTCCTCCACCCAGGGCCGCTCGGCGATGCGCCCGACGCCGACCAGCGCCACCTGCGGCGGGTAGATCACGCCGAACACGCCGTCCACGCCCTGGTCGCCGAGCTGGGTGACGGTGAGCGTGGCATCGCTCAGCTCCGAGCTGCGCAGCGAGTGGCTGCGCGCCCGCTGCACCAGATCGCCCAGCTCGCCCATCAGCTGCTCCACTGGCTTGTCGGCGACATCGTGCAGCGCCGGAGCGATCAGCCCGCCCTGGCGCAGGGCGACGGCCACGCCCAGATGGATGCCGGCGGCCGGGCGGAAGGCGCCGTCCTGCCAGAAACCGTTGAGCTGCGGGTAGTCGCGCAGGGCCAGGGCGACGGCCTTGAGCAGCAGCACGCCGGGCAGCAGGCGCCGCTCGGGCGGCAGTTCGGCGTTGTGCGCGGCGAGCCAGGCCATGACGGTGCCCAGCGGCACCGTCTCGCTCAGGTAGTAATGGGGAATCTCGCGCTTGGAACGGCTCATCGCCGCGGCGATGGCCTGGCGCATGGCCGCCTGGCGGTCGGCGGGCTGTTCGCCCACGCGCGCCGCGGCCGCGCCCTCGACATCGGCGAGGGTCACCGCGCCCTGCGGCCCGCTGCCGGTCAGGGCGCCGGCATCGACGCCCAGCTCGGCGGCGCGCTTGCGCGCGGCGGGAGAGATCCGCGCCCGACCGGCCGGCGCGGCAGCCGGAGCAGCGACAGCCGGCGCGGGCGCCGTCTCGCCCGACTTCGCGGCCGGCGCCGGGCGGCGTGCCGTCTCCGCGGACTCGCCCGGCTCCAGCAGGAGGGCGATGGGCGCGCCCACCGGCACCTTGGCACCGGGCCGGATCAGCAGGTCGAACACGCGGCCCTCCTGCCAGCACTCCACGTCCACCGCCGCCTTGGCGGTGTCGACCACGGCGACCACCTGGCCGCGCCGCACCGCCTCGCCCGGCGCGACCCGCCACTCCAGCAGGGTGCCCTCGTCCATGTCGGCGCCGAGGGAGGGCAGCTTGAATTCGATCATCGGTCCTCCGGGGGTGGCAGTGCGTAGGGTGGGAAACTGCCGAAGGCATTTCCCACCGTCGAACACGGCTGCGCTGGAAAATCGCTGCGCGAGTTTTCCACGGGGTGGCCATCCACCCTCTGTTTCAGGCCCGGCCGAGCAGCTCCCTGGCCGCCGCGACGATGCCCGGCACCTGCGGCAGCGCCGCGTCCTCCAGATGCTTGGCGTAGGGGATCGGCACCTCCAGGCTGCACACCCGCGCCGGCGGCGCATCCAGCTCGTAGAACGCCTGTTCGACGATCCGCGCGATGATCTCGGCGGCCAGGCTGCCGCTGCGCCAGCCCTCGTCGACCAGCAGGGCGCGGCGGGTCTTGCGCACCGAGGCCATCAGCGTGGCGTCGTCCAGCGGGCGCAGCACGCGCAGGTCGATGACCTCGGCGGCGATGCCTTCGCCGGCCAGCTGCTCGGCCGCCGCCAGCGCCTTGCCGAGGCTGCCGCCGTAGGCGATCAGGGTCAGGTCCTTGCCCGCCCGGAGCACCCGCGCCGAGTGGATGTCCACCACCTCGCCCTCGTTCAGCTCGCCCTCCAGGTTGTAGAGCTGGGCGTGCTCGAAGAGCAGCACCGGGTCGGGGTCCTGCAGCGCCGGCCAGAGCATGCCGCGGGCGTCCTCCAGGGTCGCCGGGGCGAGGATCTTCAGCCCCGGGATGTGCGCGTACCAGCCCTCCAGGCTGTGCGAGTGCTGGGCCGCCAGCTGGCGCCCGGCACCGGTGGCCATGCGCACCACCAGCGGCACCGAGAACTGCCCGCCGGACATGTGCCGCAGGGTGGCGGCGGTGTTCATCAAGGGGTCCAGCGCCAGCAGGCTGAAGTTCACCGTCATCACCTCGACGATCGGCCGCATGCCGCCCAGCGCCGCACCGATGCCGGCGGCGACGAAGGCCAGCTCGGAGAGCGGCGTGTCGCGGATGCGCTGCTCGCCGAACTCCTCCAGAAGGCCCTTGGACACCGCATAGGTGCCGCCGTAGCGGCCGACGTCCTCGCCCATCAGGAACACCCGCGGATCGCGGCTCAGCGCCTCGCGCAGGCCCTGGCGCAGCGCCTCGCGGTAGGTGGTGCGGCTCATGGCGTGCGCTCCGGGGTGTAGACGTCGCGCAGCAGATCCCCGACTGGCTCCGGACTGCCCGCCTCCGCGAAGCTCACCGCCGCCTCGACCTCGGCCACCGCCTCGGCCTCCAGGGCGAGAAAGCCCGGCTCGTCGAGCAGCCCCTGGGCCTTCAGTTGCGCGCTGTAGGTGTGGATCGGCCCGCGCTTCTTCCACGCCTCCACCTCGGCCTTGTCGCGGTACAGCTCGGGATCGAACATCGAGTGGGCACGGAAGCGGTAGGTGCGGAACTCGAGAAAGCAGGGCCCGCCGCCGGCATGCATCTGCTCCGCCGCCGCGCGGGTCGCCTCGTGCACGGCGACCACGTCCATGCCGTCCACCGAGCGGGCCGGAATGCCGAAGGCATGCACCTTGGCGCACAGGTCAGTCTGCGCCTGGGAGCGCGCCAGGGCGGTGCCCATGGCGTAGAGGTTGTTCTCGCAGCAGAACAGCACCGGCAGCTGCCAGAGCGCGGCCAGGTTCAGCGACTCGGCGGCGGCGCCCTCGGCCAGCGCGCCCTCGCCGAAGAAACAGACGGTCAGCCGCGTGCCGCCCTGCATCCGCTCGGCCAGCGCCAGGCCCACCGCCAGCGGGATGCCGCCGCCGACGATGGCGTTGCCGCCGAAGAAGCGCGCCCTCGCGTCGAACAGGTGCATGGAGCCGCCGCGTCCGTGCGAGCAACCCTCCTGGCGGCCATACATCTCGGCCATGATCGCCGTCATCGGCACGCCCTTCAGCAGGGCGTGGCCGTGCTCGCGGTAGGTGGCGACCACCGCGTCGTCCGGCCCCAGGGCGTGCAGCGCGCCGACCGCCACCGCCTCCTCGCCGATGTACAGGTGCAGGAAACCGCGAATCTTGCCCTCGCCGTACAGCTCGGCGGCGCGTTCCTCGAGACGGCGGATGCGCAACATGTCGCGCAGCAGCGCGCGGGCAACCGCCTCGGGATAGGGGATCTCGGTCATCACGGGTTCTCCAGGGTCGAGGTGTCGCCCTCGGGCAGGCCCAGCTCGCGGGCCTTGAGCAGGCGGCGCAGCAGCTTGCCGCTGCGGGTGCGCGGAAGGCTCGCCAGGATGTCCAGCTCCTTGGGCGCCACCGCCGCGCCCAGGCGCTTGCGCGCGTGGCCGAGCAGCGCATCGTGCAACTCGGCGTTGGCCTCGTAGCCGCCCTTGAGCGAGACGAAGGCCTTCACCGTCTCGCCGAGGATCGGGTCGGGCTTGCCGATCACCGCCGCCTCGGCCACCGCCGGGTGTTCGAGCAGCGCGCTCTCCACCTCGAAGGGGCCGATCAGGTGGCCGGCGGACTTGATCACGTCGTCGCTGCGGCCGACGAACCAGTAGTAACCGTCGGCATCGCGGCGGGCCAGGTCGCCGCTCAGGTACCAGGCGCCGGCGAAGCAGCGCCGGTAGCGCTCCTCCTGGCCGAGGTAGGCGCGGAACATGCCGGGCCACGGCTGCCTGAGCGCCAGCTCGCCGATGGCGTCGTCCTCGAGCCTTTCCAGCGTGCCGTCCTCGCGTCTATGGACGATGGCCGCCTCGATGCCCGGCAGCGGCTGGCCCATGGAGCCCGGCTTGATCGGCATGGCCGCGGTGTTGGCCAGCATGATCCCGCCGGTTTCGGTCTGCCACCAGTTGTCGTGGATCGGCAGGCCGAGCACCTCCTGGCCCCACCACACCGCCTCGGGGTTGAGCGGCTCGCCGACGCTGGCGACGAAGCGCAGGTTCGGATAGCGGTGCGCGCGCGCCAGTTCGGCGCCGGCCTTCATCAGCAGGCGGATGGCGGTCGGTGCGGTGTACCAGACGCTGATCCGCTCGCGTTCGAGGATGGCGTACCAGCGCTCGGCGTCGAACTCGGCGCAGTCGACCACGCTGGTGACGCCGAGCAGCAGCGGGGCGAGGATGCCGTAGGAAGTGCCGGTGACCCAGCCGGGATCGGCGGTGCACCAGAAGATGTCGTCCGGGTGCAGGTCGAGGGCGTACTTGCCGGTGACCAGGTGGGTCAGCGCCGCGCCGTGCACGTGCAGCGCGCCCTTGGGCGTGCCGGTGGTGCCGCTGGTGAAGTGCAGCAGCGAGGGGCTGTCGGCGGTGGTCGGGACGGCCTCGAACGCGTCGGCCGCCGCGCCGAGCAGGCGGTGCAGGTCGTGGGCGCCCGCCACCTCCACCGCGCCGTTGTCCTCGTCGTAGAGGAGGACGTGCTTCAGCGACGGCAGATGCTCGCGGAGCGCCGCCACCTTGCGCCGGTACAGCGCCGTGCTGGTCAAGAGCACCTCGCCCTCGCCCAGGCGCAGGCGGGTTTCCAGGGGCTCCGGGCCGAAGGCGGCGAACAGCGGCGAGACCACGCAACCGGCCTTGAGGCCGCCGAGCACGCCGAGGTACAGCTCCAGGCCGCGGTTGCACAGCACGAACAGCCGCGCGCCGGGCCGCACGCCGAGCCCGCTCAGGACGTTGGCGAAGCGGCTGGTCAGCCGGCCCAGCTCGCCGTAACCGACCTCGCGGCGCTGGCCGTCGCGCTGCAGCAGGCGCAGGGCGACATGGCTGCGGCGCGGCCCGGCGGCATGCCGGTCGACCGCCTCGAAGGCCAGGTTCAGTCCGCCGCCGGGCAGCCCGGAGAGGCCCCCGGCTTCGGCCTCCCAGGAAAAGGCGGCGCGCGCCTCGGGGTGGCCGGCCAGTTGGCCGGCCGGGGCAGCTCGGCGGGGGTTTTCTCGATGATGGGCGGGCGCATGGGATCTCTCCCCTCGCTGGGGCATGCAGGAGGGCGCGACGTTTTGCCGCAGCCATGCCACTCAGGGTAGCCAACGACGCGGCCGCGCGCGGGCCGGGCGGCGCCGGTCCGTGCGGCGTGATTCACTGAAACGCAGGCCGACTGCCGCGGGGAAACGGAAATGAAGGGCCAACCATTCGTCAGACGCCTGGGCTTCGCCCTGCGCGGCCTGAAGCGGGCCGTCGCCCGGGAACGCAGCCTGCGCAGCCACCTGCTGTCCGCCGCCGCGCTGCTGGCGCTGCTGCTGGCGGCGCGGCCGGCCCCGCTGTGGTGGGCGGTCCTCGCCCTGGCGGCGGGGCTGGTGCTGGTCGCCGAGCTGTTCAACAGCGCCCTGGAGACCCTGCTCGACCACCTGCACCCCGGCCGGCACCCGGAAATCGGCGCGGCCAAGGACATCGCCGCCGGCGCCGTGCTGGCCGGCGCCGCCTTCCTGCTGCACTGGCTGGCATGAGCGGTGAGGACTTTGCCGGGCGGCTGGTCCAGACTGCTCAGACGGTCGCCGCCCCTGCGCCGGCCGCCAGCCTCGGGAGAATCAGCGACCATGCCAGCCCCGCGCACCCCGGAGCGTCCATGAGCGGCCAGGACGAGGCCATCGCCTTTCTCTCCCGGGCCGCCAGCTACGGCGCGCCCGACGGCCGCGTCGAGCGCATCGACACCCACGGCTCGCTGGTCTTCCTGCACGGCGAGCGCGCCTACAAGCTCAAGCGCGCGGTGGCCTACGCGGCGCTCGACTACCGCCGCCGGGAGAGCCGCGAGCAGGCCTGCCGCGCCGAGCTGCGCCTGAACCGGCGCACCGCCCCCGACCTCTACCTGGCGGTGCGCTCGATCAACCGCGGACCGGACGGCGTGCTGCGCTTCGACGGCGCCGGGCCGGCGCTCGACTGGGTGGTGGTGATGCGGCGCTTTCCCCAGGCCGCGCTGTTCGAGCACCTGGCGGTCGCCGGGCAGCTGACGGCGGCGCTGATCGAGCGGCTCGGCGTGGAGATCGCCCGCTTCCACGCCGGCGCCGAGCGCACCCCGCAGTTCGGCGGGCCGCAGGCGCTGCGCCTGGTCGCCGAGGAGAACCACCGCGAACTGTGCCGCTACCCCGACCTGCTCGATCCGGCCGCCGTGGACGCTCTGCACCGCGCCACCCTGGCCGCCCTCGACGCCCAGGCCGCGGAGCTCGACCGGCGCCGCCGCGCCGGCCGGGTGCGGCGCTGCCACGGCGACCTGCGGCTGGCCAACGTCTGCCTGCTCGACGGCCGGCCGACGCCCTTCGACGGCATCGAGTTCAGCGACCGGCTGAGCTGCATCGACGTGCTCCACGACCTCGCCTTCCTGCTGCTCGACCTGCAGCACCACGGCCTCGACGCGCTGGCGTCGCACCTGTTGCACAGTTATCTGGCGCATGCCGGCGAGCCCGAGGACTGCCGGCCGCTGCCGCTGTTCCTCGCCCTGCGTGCCGCCACCCGCAGCTTCACCCTGGCCTGCAGCGCCCGCCGCCAGCCTGATCCGGCGCGCTCCGCCGACAAGGCCCGCCAGGCGCGCGCCCTGCTCGGGCGGGCCGCCGCCTGCCTGCGCGGCGCCGGTCTGCCTTGACCGCGCGCGCGACAGGGCGGGCACAATGTCCCCCTACCGATAACGAACAAGGAGTCCCCCCATGTCCACCGAGCCCCCCCTGCTCTTCGCCCTGCACGGCAGCGAGGCCTACGCCACCCGCGTCGCGCAGCATCTCGGCCTGGAACTGGCCGCCCACGAGGAACGCGAGTTCGAGGACGGCGAGCACAAGAGCCGCGCCCTGGCGCCGGTCGAGGGCCGCAAGGCGGTGGTCTTCCACGCGCTGCACGGCGACGACCGGCACAGCGCCAACGACAAGCTGTGCCGCCTGCTGTTCTTCTGCGCCGCGCTCAAGGACGCCGGCGCCCGCCGCGTGGAGGTGGTCGCGCCCTACCTGTGCTACGCGCGCAAGGACCGCCGCACCAAGTTCCAGGACCCGATCATCACCCGCTACGTCGCCGGCCTGTTCGAGCACTGCGGCGTGGACCGGCTGACCACCCTGGAGGTGCACAACGTCGCCGCCTTCGACAACGCCTTCCGCGTGCCCAGCCACAACCTCGAGGCCGCCGCGCTGTTCGCCGAGCACTTCGCCCCGCTGGTGGGCGATACGGAGGTGGTCGCGGTGTCGCCCGACGCCGGCGGCGCCAAGCGCGCCGAGCAGTTCCGCCAGGAGCTGGAGGCGCGCCTCGGCCGCCCGGTGGGCAGCGCCTTCATGGAGAAATACCGCAGCAACGACCGGATCAGCGGCTCGCTGCTGGTCGGCGAGGTGCAGGGCAAGGTGGCGATCCTCGTCGACGACCTGATCAGCACCGGCGGCACCCTGCTGCGCGCCGGCCAGGCCTGCCAGGCGGCCGGCGCCACCCGGCTGTTCGCCGCCGCCGCTCACGGCCTGTTCACCGGCGGCACCGAGCTGCTCGACAGCCCGGTGTTCGAGCGCATCGTGATCTGCGACAGCGTGCCGCCGTTCCGCCTGCCCGCCGAGCTGGCCGCGCAGCGCCTGGTGATCCTCGACTCGACCGCGGCGGTGGCCGCGCGGCTGGCCGGCGAATACCGCCTGGCGCCGATGGCGGAGCTGCCGGCATGACGCGCCTGCCCGCCCTCGGCGAGGGCGACCTGCTGCTGGTGATCGACGTGCAGAACGACTTCTGCGCCGGCGGCGCGCTGGCCGTGCCGGGCGCCGACGAGGTGGTGCCGGTCATCAACCGCCTGGCCGAAGGCTTCGCCCACGTGGCGCTGACCCAGGACTGGCACCCGCCGGGCCACCGGAGCTTCGCCGGCAGCCATCCGGGGCGCCGGCCGTTCGAAACCGTGCGGCTGGCCTACGGCGAGCAGACCCTATGGCCCGACCACTGCGTGCAGGGCACGCCCGGCGCCGACTTCCACCCGCAACTGGCCATCCCGCATGCCGAGCTGATCCTGCGCAAGGGCTACCGCGCCGAGGTCGACTCCTACTCGGCGTTCCACGAGAACGACCGCTGCACGCCTACCGGCCTGGCCGGCTACCTGCGCGAACGCGGCCTGCGCCGGCTGTTCCTCGCCGGCCTGGCCACCGACTACTGCGTGCACTACACGGCGCTAGACGCCCGCCTGGCGGGCTTCGAGACGGTCGTGCTGCTGGACGCCTGCCGCGCCATCGACCGCGACGGCTCGCTGGCCGCGGCGCTGGCGGCGATGCGCGCCGCCGGGGTGGAGATCCTCGGGTAGGGCGGCTGCAACCCGCCGATTCCGCTGCGGTCCTGCTCCATGTCCGGCGGGTTTCACCCGCCCTACGCGCTGGCGCCTCACTCCCAGCCGGCCTGCCGGTCGATCGCCGCGGCCATCAGGCGCAGCACATCGCTCACCGTCACCGGATAGCCCGGCGCCGGCTCCAGGCCGCGCAGCGCCGGCGACAGGCTGTCGAGCCGGCGCAGGGCATGGGCGCGCACCGCCTCCAGCGGCGGCGAGGGCGCCAGGCGCCGGCCGTCCTGCATCACCGGCTGGAGCAGCGCCTCGCCCTCGCCCGCCTCGCCCTCGAGCATCAGGCTGTCGCCGCAGCACTGCCCGGCCTCGTCGTAGCGCCGCCAGACCTGCTTGCGCCCCGGCCAGGTGGCCTTGCCCTCCGAGCGCTTGCGCCGCGGCTGGCCGGCGTACTCCTGCAGCTTGTAGACGCAGTCGAGGTAAGGCGCGTCGCTGGAGGTGTCCAGCCGGGTGCCGACGCCGAAGCCGTCGATCGGCGCGCCCTCGGCCACCAGCCGGCGCACCAGGTACTCGTCCAGGTTGCCGCTGGCGAAGATCGCCACGTCATTCAGCCCGCCGCGGTCGAGGATGGCACGCACCCGCCGCGCGTGTTCGCCGAGGTCGCCGCTGTCCAGGCGCACCCCCTGGACGCGGATGCCGGCCAGAGCCAGGCGCGGGGCCAGCTCGACGACCCGCTGCGCGCCCGTCTCGGTGTCGTAGGTGTCGATCAGCAGCACCACCGACTGCGGCAGGCTATGGGCGAAATGCTCGAAGGCCTCGCTCTCGTCGAGATGGGCCTGGACGAAGGCGTGCGCCATGGTCCCGGCCAGCGGGATGCCGAACTGCGCGCCGGCCAGCACCGTCGCCGTGGCGTGGAAGCCGGCCAGGTAGCCGGCGCGGGCGGCCAGCAGGCCGGCCTCGGCGCCATGGGCGCGGCGCAGGCCGAAGTCCACCAGGCGCTTGCCCGGCGCCGCCAGCACGACCCGCGCCGCCTTGCTGGCGATCAGCGTCTGGAAATGCAGCAGGTTGATCAGCCGCGACTCCACCAGCTGCGCCTCGGGCAGCGGCGCGACGACGCGCAGGATCGGCTCGTCGGCGAAGAACGGCGTGCCCTCGGCCATGGCCTGCACCGCGCCGGTGAAGCGCAGCCCGGCCAGGTAGTCGAGGAAGGCCGGGCGGAACAGCCCCAGCCCGCTCAGCCAGTCCAGCTCGGCCGGCCCGAAGCGCAGCGTCTCCAGGTAGTCGAGCGCCTGCTCGAGACCGGCGGCCAGGTAGAAGTTGCGGCAGGCCGGCGGCTGGCGGGCATAGAACTCGAACACCGCGGTGTCGAGCATGTCGCGCTCGACATAGCCCTGCAGCATGGTCAGCTGGTAAAGGTCGGTGAGCAGCGCGCCGGGGGCGGCCAGACGAGGCGGATCGAGCGACATGGGACATCCTCCCGTGCAGATGATGGCGGCCCGACGACCGGTCGCCGCGGTCCGGCAAGAGCCGGGCCAGACTGGAAGGGGAACAGGCCAGATCGGGAGACGCGCATGCCCAGCACCAGGCTCTTTCTCGCCGGCGACCTGATGACCGCGCGCGGCATCGACCGCATCCTGCCGCATCCCGGCGATCCCCTTCTCCACGAAGCTTATGCCAGATCCGCCGACGACTACGTGGAGCTGGCCGAACAGCGCAACGGCCCGATTCCCCGGCGGGCGAACTTCGCCTACGTCTGGGGCGTGGCCCTGGCCGAGTTCGAGCGGCGCCGCCCGGAGGTGCGCCTGGTCAACCTGGAGACCGCGGTGACGGCGCGCGGCCACCCGGTGCCCAAGGGCATCAACTACCGGATGAACCCGGACAACCTGCCGGTGCTGGCGGCGGCCGGCATCGACTGCTGCGTGCTGGCCAACAACCATGTGCTCGACTGGGGCGAGGAAGGCCTGCTCGACACCCTGCAGAGCCTCGACGCCGGCGGCCTGCACCACGCCGGCGCCGGGACGGACGGGCAAAAGGCCGAGGCGCCGGCGATCCTGCCGCTGGCCGACGGCGGGCGCCTCCTGGTGTTCGCCTTCGCCGGCCCGGACTGCGGCGTGCCGTCCCACTGGGCGGCCGGCGAGCAATTGCCGGGCGTCGCCCGGCTCGAGGATCTCTCGGCCGAGACCCTGCAACGGGTGGCGCAGCGCATCCGGGCGGCCCGGCGGCCCGACGACCGGGTCGTGGTCGCCCTGCACTGGGGCGGCAACTGGGGCTTCAGCATCCCCACCGAGCAGCAGCGCTTCGCCCACGCGCTGATCGACGAGGCCGGCGTCGACCTGCTGCACGGCCACTCCTCGCACCACATCAAGGGCATCGAGGTGTACCGCGGGCGGCTGATCCTCTACGGCTGCGGCGACCTGCTCGACGACTACGAAGGCCTCGACGACCACGACCTCTGGCGCGGCGACCTGGGTTTCCTGTACTTCGCCGACCTGGACGCCGACGGCCGCCTGCAATCCCTGGAGCTGGTGCCGACCCGCCAGTGGCGCTTCAGCCTGCAGTACGCCGAAGGCCGCGACCGGCGCTGGCTGCTGGACACCCTGAACCGCGAATCGGCGCGCTTCGGCTGCCACCTGCGCGACGGCGAGGGACGCGCCTTCTGCCTCCAATGGTCGGTCGCCGCCTGAGCGCCCACCGCCGGCGCCGATTCGTGACTCCGGATCACAGCTGCTGTGCCCCTGCCCCGGCTTAATGCCGCCGGCCGCTTCTCCGATACTGCCCGCCATCCCGGCCGCCCTGCGGCGGCCCCGACCCCTGTGCGGAGAAACTCCATGAAGATCCTGTTGATCAACGGCGGCCAGCGCTTCGCCCATTCCGGCGGACGCCTCAACGACACCCTGCACGAGGCGGCCCGCGCCCAGCTCGCCGAACTGGGCCACGCGCTGGAAGAAACCCGCATCGCCGCCGGCTACGACAGCGCGGCGGAAGTGCGCAAGATCCTCTGGGCCGACGCGCTGATCTACCAGATGCCCGGCTGGTGGATGGGCGCACCCTGGACGGTGAAGCAGTACCTCGACGAGGTGTTCACCGCCGGCCACGGCAGCCTCTACGCCAACGACGGGCGCAGCCGCCAGGACCCGGGCCGCCACTACGGCAGCGGCGGCCTGCTGCAGGGCCGGCGCTACATGCTGTCGCTGACCTGGAACGCGCCGCAGGCCGCCTTCGACGAGCCGGACAACTTCTTCGAAGGCCGCGGCGTGGACGGCGTCTACTTCCCCTTCCACAAGGCGCAGGAGTTTCTCGGCATGCAGGGCCTGCCGACCTTCCTGGCCACCGACGTGATCAAGGCGCCCGACGTGGAGCGCGACATCCGCGCCTACCAGGCGCACCTCGCCGAAGTGTTCGGCGCCGCCGAACGCTAGGAACGCTTCCGAAGGCCCGCCAGCGCCTTGGCGGGCCCGCGCAGCAGGTGCCGGCTGCAGGCTCCTTGCCCGGCTCCGGGCTGGAAAAACGGCGGACCGACACAAGGGAACGATCGCGAATGGCGCGGTCTCAACAGGGAGTCCGCCCCCAGCCGAGGAGACCGCCATGAAGCGACGCGATTTTCCGGAACATATCGCCTGGAGCGAAGCCCGCCTGAACGGGGACCATGCCCTGGCCTTCGTCGCCACCCGCTCCCGTAGCCCCGAGGCGGAAACCCATTTCCACCTGGTCTATGACGGCTCGCACTTCTGCCGCCTGTCGGAGGCCGACCTGGCGGCCGACGACGCCCTGGACAAGCTGGTGCGCTTCAAGCGAAACGGCGATCCGGTGTTCAGCTCGGCACTCTGCTGAGAGGCGCCGGCCGGGGCCGCTCAGACGTCCACCACCGCCTGCGCCAGCCACTGCCCGTCGGCCTGCCGCGCCACCTTCAGTTCGCAGAACGACACCCCCTTGGCCTCCGCCGCCGGCTGGTGGCGCGCCACGTCCAAAGGCTCGCCCCAGGCCGTGGCGTGCAGCCGCGCCCCCTCGATGTCCAGCTCGAAGCGCGAGAACAGCAGGTGCCGGGTGGCCATCGCGAAGATCAGCGCGTTCAGCCAGTCCATCAGCAGCAGCTCGGCATCCGGCGCCTCGCAGTCGATGGCCACGGCCTCGCGCGGCGCCACCGTGTCCGGATCGCAGATCGCCGCGGTCAGCGCCGTCGCCGCCCCGGCGAAGGCCTCGGCCAGGCTCGCGCCGCTGCCGCGCACGCCGATGTCGGCTTCATGGGAAAAGGTCTGCCAGGGCATGGGCCGCTGCTCCTGTCGGGGGATCGGGTCAGTCTGGAGCATTCCGCTCGCCGCCGCTCCCCGCCGGGGAGCAGGGAAACCGGCGGGCCGCCGCCCTCATGCCCGCTCACGCTCGAGCAGCGCCCGCTTGCGCTCCACACCCCAGCGGTAGCCGGACAGCCCGCCGTCGCGGCGCACCACCCGGTGGCAGGGAATCGCCAGCGCCAGGACGTTGGCGGCGCAGGCCCCGGCCACCGCGCGTACCGCCTGCGGCGCGCCGAGCCGCTCGGCCACCTCGCTGTAGCTGAGGCGGCGGCCCGGCGGGATCTGCCGCAGCACCGCCCACACCCGCTGCTGGAAGGCCGTGCCGCGGATGTCCAGCGGCAGGTCGAGGCCGGCTTGCGGCGCCTCGACGAAGGCCGCCACCCGGGCGGCCAGCCGCTCGACCGCGGCATCGCCGCCGCTCAGCTCGGCCGCCGGAAAGCGCGCCTGCAACTCGCGCCGCAGCGCCTCCGGCTCGTCGCCCAGCAGGATCGCGCAGACCCCGCGCCCGCTCTGCGCGACCAGCACGACGCCGAGCGAACACATCCCCACGGCGAAGCGGATCGCATCGCCGTGCGGCCCGACACTCTCCGGACCTTCCGCCATACCGCCCGCATGCATGGTTTTCATCTCGCCCCCTGCCCCGTTTCGCCGGGGCCGCATGAACTACTCTTCTTGCCGAGTGTAGATGGCAGGCGCCCCCAAGTGTCGGGCCGCCGCCGAATCGCCCTATTGCCGGAAAAACGAGACCGGACGGACCCGTCATGAACGCGTATGGCCAGATCGATCAGCTTCGCCGCCTGCAGGGCCGCTGGCTGGATACCCTGGGCCTGGGCCCGCAGGAAACGCCGTCGCGGGTGGTGCTCTCGGCGCCGCCCTTCACGCTCAGGGCCTACGGCTCGGCGGACCGGGCCGGCCCGCTCCTGCTGTTGCTGCCGGCACCGATCAAGCGCGCCTATATCTGGGACCTGGTTCCCGCGGCCAGTGTCGTGCGGCGGCTGCTGCGCCATGGCGCCGGCGTCTATCTGCTGCACTGGGAGAACCCCGGCGCCGGCGGGCAGGAACTCGGGCTGGCCGACTATGCCGACCGCTGCATCCTCCAGTGCCTGGATGCCATCGCCGCCGAACGCGGCCGGCGGCGGATCTTCCTGACCGGGCATTCGCTGGGCGGCAGCCTGGCGGCCATCTTCGCCGCGCTGCATCCCGAGCGGGTCCGCGGGCTGATCCTGCTCGAGGCGCCGATCCGCTTCGGTGCGCCGGCGGACGCCTTCACCCCGTTCGTCGCCCGAGCCCCCCACGCCCGCCGGGTCACCGACCTGCTGCACGAGGTGCCCGGCTCCTTCCTGAGCATGGCGGCCGCCCGCGCCGCCCCGGACAGCTTCGTCCGGGCCCGCTGGACCGACTGGCTGAACAGCCTCGCCGACCGCGAAGCCCTGCAGCGCCATCTGCAGGTCATCCGCTGGACGCTGGACGAGCTTCCCTTTCCCCGCCGGCTGTTCGAGGAGGTCATAGAGCTTTTGTATCGGGAAAACCGCTTCATGGCCGGAACCCTGCAGGTCCGCGGACGGCTGGCCACCCCGGCCCGGGTGAAGGCGCCCGTCCTCAGCGTGGTCGACCCGCGCTCGCACGTGGTGCCGCCCGATGCGGTGCTGCCGTTCCACGCCGCCGTCGGCAGCGGCGATGCGCAGCTGCTCCGCTACGAGGGCGACGTGGGGGTGGCCCTGCAGCATGTCGGAATCCTGGTCGGCAAGCGCGCGCACCGGGAAGTCTGGCCGCGCATCCTGCACTGGCTGGACGCCCACGCCGAGGCCGGCTAAGCGCCGGGCCCGGTCACCGGTCGGTATCGCTCAGCCTGATCGGCACCGGCGCGGGATGCGGCCCGCTGCCGATGTCGGCGCGCATGTCGGCCGGCGTCTCGAAGTCGCTGGCCGCGCCGCGCATGACCGCCACCGGGCGGGAAAAGCCGCTGCAGCGGCTGTAGTCGGCGATGTACGCATGCCGGGGCCGGACATGCCGCTCGCTCAGCGCGCGGGCCGCCATGGCGTCGACCATGGCGGTGCCCAGCACCACGGCCATCGCCGCCTTGACGTTGTCGCGCTTGGGGTTGTCCGGCGACAGGCCCGAGGCCAGCGTCGCCAGGTCCAGCGCATCCCGGCCACCCGGCCCCAGAGCGCCGGGGTGGGATTCACCCCCAGCGCGCCGAGCCCGGTGAGGATCTCGCGGGCGCCGGCGGCGCGCACCAGCGCCTCGGCGCCCTCCATGCCCAGGGAGCGGGTCACCAGGCGCGGCGAGGCCAGTTCCAGCAGCCCCAGGCCGAGGCTGAAATAGCCCAGGCCGCGGGCGACCCGGTCGGCGGTGGCCAGCGACGAGGTGGCGGACGTGTGCGAATGGTTCATGGCGATCCCCTCAAGGCTTGAGCACGACCTTGATGCAGTTGTCGAGCTTGTCGCGGAAGACCCGGTACATGTCCGGCCCCTGCTCCAGGCTCATGGTGTGGGTGATGACGAAGGACGGATCGATCTGCCCCTCCTCGATGCGCCGCAGCAGATCGTCGGTCCAGCGCCGGACATGGGTCTGCCCGGTGCGCAGGGTGAGACCCTTGTTCATCAGCGCGCCGAACGGCAGCTTGTCCACCAGCCCGCCATAGACCCCGGGACCGACAGCACCCCGGCCGGACGGCAGACGTAGATCATCTCGCGCAGCACGTGCGGGCGGTCGGTCTCGAGCATCACCGCCTGCTTGGCGCGGTCGTACATGGAGTCCAGCGAGCGGGTGGCGTGCGCCTCCAGGCCCACGGCGTCGATGCACTTCTCCGGGCCCTTGCCCTGGGTGAGCTCCTGAAGCCGCTCGAGCACGCTCTCCTCGTCGAAGTTGACGGTGATCGCCCCGCCGGCCGCGGCCATCGACAGCCGCTCCGGCACCCGGTCGATGCACACCACCTGGCGGGCGCCGAGCAGCACCGCGCTGCGCACGCAGAACTGGCCGACCGGCCCCGCGCCCCAGATCGCCACGGTGTCGGTGGGCTGGACGTCGCACTGCACCACGGCCTGCCAGCCGGTCGGGAAGATGTCGCCGAGAAACAGCACCTGCTCGTCGCTCAGGCTGTCCGGGACCTTGACGTGGGTGGTGTCGGCGAAGGGCACCCGCACGTATTCGGCCTGCCCGCCGGCATAGCCGCCGGTCAGGTGGGTGTAGCCGAACAGCCCGGCGGTGGCGTGGCCGAAGGCCTTGTCGCCCAGCGCCTTGTTGCGGTTGGTGCGCTCGCAGACCGAGAAGTTGCCGCGCCGGCACTGCTCGCACTCGCCGCAGACGATGGTGAAGGGCACCACGACGCGGTCGCCCACCTTGAGCCTTTTCGTGTCGGCGCCGACCTCCACCACCTCGCCCATGAACTCGTGGCCCATGACGTCGCCGTGCTCCATGCCGGGGATGAAGTGGTCGTAGAGGTGCAGGTCCGAGCCGCAGATGGCGCAGCTCGACACCTTGACGATGGCGTCGCGGGAATCTTCGATGCTCGGATCGGGGACCGTGTCGTAGCGGATGTCGTTTTTGCCATGCCAACAGAGCGCCTTCATGGATGATTCCCCTCGTGATGGTTGTCCCGACAGCGCGCAAGGCATCCCCTCGCGCCTGCCACCTGGCCGGACCTCGGGCATCGCCGCATCCTCGGCGACGTTAAGGGTGGGACAGCAGGAAAGCGGCGAAAGGTTCAGGCGGGGGGATGGACTGCAGTGCCCGGACCGGCCGCGCGCGGAGCGTCCCGGGGCCGCGACCGCCGGGGCGGAGACTGGGCACAACGCGTATAGGTAGGCGTATAGCGGCGGAGGTGGGTATGGGCTTCGAAACGATCTCCATCGGCAGCCTTTTCGCGATCACCGCCGTTCTCGTGGTGCTCGCCATCGAGGCCGGCTACTGGGCGGGACATGCCGTCCACCGGCACCGGGAGAATGAAAAGGAATCCGCGGTCGCGACGATAGTGAGCGCCAACATGGCGCTGCTGGCGTTCGTCCTGGCCTTCACCTTCGCCATCGTGTCCAACCTGTACGAGGCCCGCAAGACGCTGGTACGCGAGGACGCCAACGCGATTCGCACGGCGTTCCTGCGCGCCGATTTCCTGCCCGAGCCCGAGCGCGGGACGGCGCTGGAACTGTTCGCCGAATACGTCGACCTGCGCGTGAGGATGGCTCAAGGGCCCAGCCCGGAGAGCATCCGCCAGGGCCTGGTCCGCTCGGAGCGGATCCACCGGCAGCTCTGGGAGATGGCGCTCGCGCAAGCCCGCACGGGCACCCAGCCGGCCATCCCCAACCTCTACATCCCCGCCTTGAACGAGATGATCCGGGTTTATGCGCTGCGCGTGGACATCGCGCTGGAAACCCGGCTGCCCCGCAACATCTGGCTGGTCCAGTACACCCTGCTGGTCCTGGCCATGGCCGGGTTCGGCTACCAGATGGCCAATGCCGGCTCCCGGCGCTCCTGGGCGACGCCGTGCCTGGCGCTCTCGTTCGCCGTGGTGATCGCCCTGATCGCCTCGCTCGACCGGCCGATGAGCGGCTATTTCACCGCGCCGCAACAGCCGATGGCGGATCTTCAGGCCGAAATCGCCGCGGTCCTGCAAAGCCGCCAGCGGCGCCAGGACGGGCCGGGCCTCGAATGAAGCGGTGCGGGCGGCGCCCAGACCTCCAGGCTGGACACGCTCGCCTGGCTCTCCCCGCGCTTCACCGGCACGCGCTCCCGCCCGATGCCGCCGGTAAGCCGGCCTGAACCAAAGAGGAACGCACGGCATCTAGTCTTCGAGAGCCCCCGGAGCCTGGCGCAGTTCGCGCGCTCTCGTATGTCGCACACCGACAGCAAGGAGAGATCAATGAACGAGGACTCACCCCTGGCCACGATCCTGGTCCTAGTGGCGGTCGTCCTGATAGCCCTGGCCATCTACAACCTCTACCGGACACGCCAGGCGGAGCGCGAGCATCCGCCGGGCGGGATGTTCACCCATGTGGGGAAAGTGCGTCTGCACTATATCGAGCGCGGGGAAGGACCGCCCGTGGTGCTGTTGCACGGCAATGTGGTGACCGCCGAGGACTATGTGCTGAGCGGGGTGTTCGACCTGCTCGCCCAGCATCATCGGGTCGTCGCCTTCGACCGGCCCGGCTACGGCTATAGCGACCGTCCGCTCGGCAGCCTGTGGAGCGCGGCGAAACAGGCCGAGCTGCTCGATCGGGCCCTCGTGCAACTGGGCATCGTGCGCCCGATCGTGGTCGGCCACTCCTGGGGAACGCTGGTCGCGCTGCAGATGGCCCTGAATCGCCCCGAGCACGTGGCCGGGCTCGTGCTGCTGGGCGGCTACTACACGCCGACCGCCCGGCCCGACGTGCTGCTCGCCTCCCCGCCGGCGATCCCCATCCTCGGCGGCCTTCTCCGCTATACCCTGTCGCCGCTCATGGGCAGTGCCCTGCTGCCGCTGAACTTCAAGGCCATGTTCGCTCCGCTGCCGGTTCCGCAGCGTTTCAAGCGGGAATTTCCCTACCGCTTCCCGGTCAGGCCGGGGCAGATCCGCGCCGAGGCCCAGGATGCCGTCACCATGATCCCCACCGCGATGAAGCTGCGCCGCCGCTATCGCGAGCTGCGCTTGCCGATCACGATCATGGCGGGTACCGAGGATCTGATCGTCAGGCATGAACGGCACGCCAAGTGGTTCCACGCGCAGTTGCCCGGCAGCGATCTGCATCTGATCCCCGGCGCCGGGCACATGGTGCATTACGCGGTTCCCGAGCGGGTCGTCGAGGTGATCGAGCGCGTGGCTGCCGAGCCGGTGGTCACGCACGAGCCGAGCGATGCCGGGCAGGTCGAGGCCGCCGCGCCGGAATCGACGAAGCCCCGGCAGGGCCGCACATGAGGCGGGCCGCCGGCGCGTGCCGGGCGCGGCGCGAGCGGCCCCGGACCCTGCGGACGGCGGCGGGATAGGTGCCGGCTGTCGCCCCGGCGGGCTCACGTCCCCGGCTGCAACGGCACCTCGACTTCGCGCGTCTCGCCGCCGCGCATCACCGACAGGCGCACCACGTCGCCGACCCGGTAGTCGTCCAGGCGGGCCAGCAGTTGTTCGACCGAGTCGACGGTCTTGCCGTCGACGGCGGTGATGATGTCGCCGGGCACGATGCCGCCGTCGCGGGTGAAGCTCGCCCCGTCGAGTCCCGCCGCTTCGGCGGCGGAGCCCGGCGGCACGCCGATGACGAAGACGCCCTGGATGCCGGTCAGCTCGCCGAGACGCTGGTTCAGCCCCGGGTCCAGCTCGACGCCCAGGCTGGGCTGCACGTATTTGCCGGTGCCGATGAGCTGGGGCACGACGCGGTTGACGGTGTCCACCGGCACCGCGAAGCCGATCCCGGCGGAGGCGCCGCTCGGGCTGTAGATCGCGGTGTTGATGCCGATCAGCCGGCCGGCCGAGTCCAGCAGCGGCCCGCCGGAGTTGCCCGGGTTGATCGCCGCGTCGGTCTGGATCAGGTGGTTGATCGAGGGGCCGCCCTCCCCCGAAAGGGTGCGGTCCAGGGCGGAAACGATGCCGGTGGTCAGCGTCCAGTCGAGGCCGAAGGGGTTGCCGATGGCGAAGACCTTCTGGCCCACCCGCAGGTCGCGACTGCCGCCCAGGGGCACCGGCGGCGGACGCTTGAAGCCCACGCCGATCCTCAGCACGGCGATGTCGTGCTCGCGGGAGACGCCCACCAGGGCGGCTCTGAAGGTGCGCCCGTCGGCCAGCTTGACGGTGGCCTCGCTGGCGCCTTCCACCACGTGGAAGTTGGTGACGACATGCCCGGCATCGTCCCAGATGAACCCCGAGCCCGTGCCGCGCGGCACCGAGAAGACGTTGCGGGTCCAGAAGTCCATGACCTGCGCCCGGGTGGTGATGAACACCACCGAGTCGCGGGCCTTCTCGAACAGCTCAATGGTGGACTTCTCGTCCGCCGCCAGGTCGCCGCGGGCCTCGACCAGCCGCGGCGCGGCGTCCGCGCCGCCGGACCCGCCGTGGAAATCCGGCACGCCGCGCCAGAGCACGGTCAGCAGGCCGGCGGCCAGCGTGACGCCGAGCAGACGGACGAGGAAAGGATCGCGCATGAAAGGACTCCTTGAGTGGGGAAATGGACGGATTCTAGGGCCTGGCAGCGTTCCTCTTCAGCCGCCCGAAGCGCTCCCGGTGCCGCCGCGCACGTCGGGCCGGGGCGGCGAGTACCGCTCGTCCGCTGCCCCGACCGTTGGGGAGAGTTCCTCGCGTCCGGCCTTGATTTGGCTGTCGAGCGGTCCAACCTACCATCCATATGGATGGCGAGGGGATGGTCATGAGCATTCACGAACTGCGCCCGAAGGGCGGCGACACGACGGAAAAGATCACCATCAACCTCGGGGTCGTCGACCTGGGGCAGATCGACCTGCTGGTCCAGGAGGGTTTCTATTCGAACCGCACCGATTTCATCCGTACGGCGATCCGCAACCAGCTGGCGACGCATGCCGAGGTGATCCGCGCCACGGTGGCCCGCAAGACCTTCGTCCTCGGCCTGCAGCACTACACGCGCCGCGACCTGGAGGCCGTGCAGGCCGCCGGGCAACGGCTCCGGATCCAGGTGCTGGGACTGGCCAGCATTGCCACGGACGTGCCTCCCGAACTCGCGCGGGCGACGATCGACTCGATCGTCGTGCTCGGCGCGCTCCATGCCAGCGCCGCGGTGAAGGCCGCGCTGGCGGACCGAATCCGCTGACCGCACCAGCGGCCCAAGGAGATTCGCAGCATGAAGACCCAACGCGATTCCGCTTTGCTCGAAGCTACCCAGCTGACCCGCTCCGGCCGGCTGCGCGAAGCCACCGAACTCATCCAACATACGCTGGGCGGCCGCCCGGCGCCACGGACCGCGGCCAGAACCGCCCCGCCGGACGATGCCGGGGAAGAGTGTTCGAAGGCAGCTTCCGGCGCATCGATAGCGGCCCGTGTGCGCCGGCCGGCACGGCGCCGGACGCCGAGCGGGAGGCGGCAGGTCCCCGGGAGGCGCCCGAGGCCGTCGGCGAGCCGCTCTTTCGCGCGTCGCGCTTCGGCGCCAGCCTGCGCGAGAACTTGGCCAGGTTCCGCGGAGCGGCGCCGGCCTTCGAGCCGCCCGGCTCCCGGGAAGCGCCCGAGACGCTCGCCGAGGGCGCCCGGTTCATTGACGGCGCATACAGCAACCCCGCGGGAACCCGCAGCTACAAGCTGTATGTGCCGAGTGGCTATGCCGGGCAGCCGTTGCCCCTGGTCGTCATGCTGCATGGCTGCACGCAGAATCCGGACGATTTCGCCGCCGGCACCCGCATGAACGAGCTCGCCGAGCAGGAACCCTGCCTGGTGCTCTATCCGGCCCAGTCGAGCACGGCGAACTGTTCGCGCTGCTGGAACTGGTTCAATCCGGCGGACCAGCGTGCCGACCAGGGCGAACCCTCGCTGATCGCCGGCATGACGCGCAGCATCGCGGCCAGCTACCAGGTCGACTCGCGGCGCATCTACGTCGCCGGCCTGTCGGCCGGCGGCGCCATGGCCGCGACGATGGCGATGACCCACCCCGACCTGTATGCCGCGGCCGGCATCCATTCCGGCCTGCCCCACGCCGCCGCGCACGATCTGCCTTCCGCGTTCGCCGCGATGCAGCAGGGCGCCAGGGGCGCCGAACACGCCCATCCGGTGCCGATCATCGTCTTCCACGGCGATCAGGATACGACCGTGCATCCGGGCAATGGCGACCAGGTGATCGTCCAGTTTGCGCCGCCCGCTGCCCGGCCCCATGCCACCAGGCCCGCAGGCGAAACGCAGGCGCAGGTGAAGGTGGAACGGGGCCAGGTGCCGAACGGGCATGCTTACACCCGCACCCTCTACCATCACCCGAGCGGCTCGCCGCACGTCGAGCAATGGACGATCCACGGCGCGGGCCACGCCTGGTCGGGGGGCAGTTCCCGCGGCTCCTATACCGATCCGCGGGGCCCGGATGCGAGCAAGGAAATGCTGCGCTTCTTCCTCGCGCACCCGGCCGAGCCGATGGGCTGAGCGCGGTTTTCCACGCGCGCGCCGCTCCCGCCGCACCGCGGGTGCGGTCCCAGACGGCATAGCCGACGCCGCAAGTCAGCGCGCCCGGCAGCAGGCTGCGGGCGCTCAGGACGCCGGCTCGGAAATCTCGATCAGGTTGAGGTCCGGGTCGCGCACATAGATCGAGCGGATCGGCCCGGTCGCGCCGGTGCGCATCACCGGCCCCTCGACGACCGGCCAGTTCATCCGCTGCAGGTGGGCGATCACCGCCTCCAGCGGCTGGCTGGCGATGAAGCACAAATCCAGCGCGCCGGGCACCGGCAGGTGCGCCCTGGGCTCGAACTCGCGGCCGCGCACGTGCAGGTTGATCTTCTGGTTGCCGAAGCGGAAGGCGACACGGCCGTGGCCGAAGGCCTCCAGACGCATGCCGAGCACCTGGGTATAGAAGTGCGTGGTGGCCTGCGGATCGGTGGCGGTCAGTACCAGGTGGTCGAGGTGGTCGATCATCGGGATCTCCCGGGGCGTGGCGCCCGGCCGTCGGCCTTGCCGGGTGCGGCGGAATTGGCAAGCATGGGGCCGTCCCGCCCGGAGTCTGCCATGTCCCTGCCCGACCCGAACCTGCTGGTTGCCCTCAATAGGCCCTCATACACGGAACGTCCGCTGCTGGCCGGTGTGCCTACTGTAACAACCGGCGGTTTTGGGTTGACTTCTAGCCCTCGGTACTGGCGACTGTCGCCCCCAAACCGGCCGGTCGCTCCAGACAACAAGCGGCCAAAAGCAGCCCCTCTTCATCACCGCGCAGTAACACGAAGCCACGGTCAAGCGGTAGGCTTCGTCCAAACCGGAAAACGTAATCCCTCTGCTTTCTTGTCCGACACGATGAACCCCAGGCTGTACCTCGCCCGCGTGATTGCAACGTACATCTTGTTCTGCGCCGTCTCAGCATCCGCAGGGAAAGGAGTCATGCCATCTAAGACGAAATGCATCTGGCTATCTGCTGGCAAAATCAGCACGCGATCAAAACCCAATCCTTTGCTGCTGCCAAAGTTGTAGCAGCGAGCCTGGTCAGGAAGAATCTTTTTCCCGGAAGCGACGCTCCAGCGCAGTACCATAGGGTCATACGTCGTGATGTAATCGGTGACGTCCGATTGCTTAACGATGAATGCGCCCAGATGGTGAGTTAACTCAGGCGGGATATCTCCGACGGCTGATTTAGTCGCTTCGTAGACGCCCTTATGCACCGCATCAGCGATCGTACAGATCGCTTGGATGCACCTCCAGTTGAGTACGAGTGCCTCCTCTTTGAAGCCCATGGACTTGAACGCTGCAATCTTCTCTGCGGCTGTTTGAGGTGACTTGTGGCCAAATGTTGTCTCGTACACAGTCTGTCGAAAGTCGCCCACGCAGGTGATGGGTGACTTCATTGACTTGTTCAGAACCTTGAGTACCTCGTAATCCCATCCAACTAAGTCTTGCACCTCATCGAAGTAAACTTGGCTGTAAATATCGCCGAGACGAACCGCAGCAGCATTTTTCGTGAGCTTCGCGATTCGGGTAGCCAGCTTCGCCAGGAAGCCCGTATGGGCCTTCGTCTTACACTGAGTCAGGAAGTAATTAGGATTATAGCTTTTATCCTCCAGTTGCTCTTTTCGCCCAGGCAATATGTAGGTTGATCCCGGCCTCAGATGAGGATTTCGCTCATTGAAGAATATGCTATCGATTCGCTGCGTAAACAGCACTTGCTGATACGGCCTAACCATGTCTTCTAGGTAGAATGAGAATAGGCCTTTCACTACGAACCGATCACTATGCCTACCGAAAGCAGCAAGGAATCGGCGCAATAGTTCCTGCTGGTTGCTAGTGGTGTAGGTCACCACCAGTACCTTGCCCCCACGCTCGATCTCCGCAATCGACTCGGTGATAATCTTGCGGGTCTTGCCTGACCCTGCGCCGGCTATACAAAGCGTGTTAGGCAAAGCTCAGCACCTCATCGAGAAAGACGGGATACTTGAATGGCTCGGTGGTCTCAAACAACTTGATTGCCGAGTCGACCTTCTTTTTTCCCTTGCCATCGCCACTCGCGCTCCTGAACCAGCCGACGATAAATTCACGCTTGCTATCGAATGTCGGCTCCGCGACTAGCAGATTGTAGGTCTGGTTCGAAAGCACGATTTTCGCAAATGCCAACAGCTCTTTTTCCGATGTGGAGTTTGCCGAGATCATGGCTGGCTCCAACGAAAACTCATTGTCATCAGTAGATGAGACGAGCTTGATATTTGGGTATACCGCGTACTCTTTTTTCGCTTCTATGATGTTACTGGCATAATCACCATCATTATCCCGCAGCACATTCACCGCAGTGCCAATCTCTTTCCCTATCTCAATGAAAGTTTTGAAGCCCACTCCGCGCACGACGATGATGTCGATCCCATCCTGCTCAGGCAGACGGCCATTATTTTTGTCTTGGTAAATTTTCTTTAGCACTAACTCATCAGATGGGCCTTCTACCAAAACTACCTTTCTGGACAGCGCAACGCGCAGCGTATCATAGCCTGGCAAACGCTTAAGAGTCTTTACTACTCCTTTATCTAAGAGGTGCAGCCGCTTATATGAATCTTGGAGCAAGCAGATCTTGTTAATGCTTAGCTTATTTAACACATAAGAACTGTGGGTGGTAAGGAATAGTTGCTTTCCGTCCCTCTGATCCTCTATATCTTGTATAAGCCTGCTAAGTTCAATATGGGAAAGGTGATTCTCTGGCTCCTCCATCATCACAAGGTCAATGTCTTTCGACTTATTGTGGAGGGCCAACTTAATCTGAACCTTACTCTGCTCACCCTTTCCAATCATGTGAAAAGGCACAGCATCTACCTCAAGCTGCAAGCCGTTCTGCAACGCGCCGGCCGGCATTGTATTAACGGCTATGGTCAGTCTTTTGTCAGTGATCTTATTTTCTGAGTCCAAATCCTTATTAACTGCTTTCGCCTCGTTTGTATTATTGAAGGACTGCAGTATCTCGCGGTAGTTGAGGCTAAGGCGGTACTCTTCTTCCTTCTTTAGCGCGGTATTCAGGACATTTGAGATATACTGATTCTTGCCGAATGCGGGATGAATGCGGGCTGGGTCGATATAGAGCGCCCTGAATTTTTTGGCCATTGGCTTTATGACGTTCCAAGCAAAATCCATCCACTCGATTTTGTAGAACTCCACTGGGATACTGGTTATCGAAGCTCCGGAATCCAAGTAGTCTTGGTAGGCATCTGTAAAATCTGGATCGAAGCTCGCTTTTACCTGAACCCCCTCAGCATCTTTCAGCAGGCTGTTGTTCGTGCCTCGGTAATCAGGCACGTTCCTCATATACGCCTCAATCACGATAACTGGCAAATCTGCAGGGGTCCTCGGGGAGCCAAGGAAGGCAGCGACTGCGTCGTTATTGAATAGGTCAGGAGAAAACTCACTACTGAATGGCCGACCGCGATGCTGGAAGTTGAGCACGATTTCCAATGCTTCCAATATCGTGCTTTTTCCAGCATTATTATCGCCAATGAAGATATTTACATCCTCGTTAAAATCAAATATTTGATCTTTGAATTTTTTGAAATTCAGCAAACGAAGTGACTCTACGAGCACCTTTCAACTCCCTATGAGGTGGCGGCGGATAAGTGGCGCAATGCCACTCGCAGCAAAACACTATTGTGAAAAATATTTATTGTCCAGTGCAGAAGCGAATCGACTCTGGCCGAGGGGTGATGCGTTTTAAAGACTTATGAAAGGCATGTTGCATTATCAGAAGTGAATCGCCCCTGGTATTCCTAGAGGTTGTGAGGTGCGCAAATGGCTCATTAACCGCCGCTTCCGAGGGGCCGCCTCTGGCCGATTCTGTTGAAAAAGTCGCATCCGACGGTTTCGAGGCATTTTCAGGGGGTACTTGACCCCTTACCCAAGGGGAGATCGTCGCGTATACGCGATTCTAGGAGGTCGGTTTTCCTGAGAGTCTGCGTGTCTCCTTCGAAAACCGACTTTTTCAACAGAATCGGCCGGTTCTTGCCTCTCACAACGAGCCGGCTGAGGATGTGGAGCCTCGTCGATGCACCCATCCTCCCGGTCATCCCCGGATGAAACGCTATTTTCGAGACTCTACTTCCCGCCGTCACACTCCTTCGCCGAGCTGACCCCGAAGCCCCCGTTCCGCTCCCGGGCCCTCTCGATCATCGCGACGAAGTCTTCGCCCCCAAGCAACGTGCCCTAACCCGCAGTCCCTTCGCGCAGCAGGAACTGCCACAGCTCGCGCGCCTCGGGCAGCAGCGCCTGTTCCGACTTGACGCCGACCCACAGGGTACGGCTGGCCCAGTCGTCGGTCAGCGGGATGGCGCGCAGGCCGGCCTTCAGAAGCTCGCCGTGCACCACGCCCTCGGGCACCACGCCGATCCCGAGTCCCGCCTCGACCATCCGGCCGATGGCGTCGAAGCTGCCGACCTGCATGCGCAGGCGGAGGATGCGCTGCGCGGTCACCGCCGAGTCGATCAGCAGGCGCAGCAGCGAGGTGCCGTGGGCGAGGCTGATGTAGTCGTAGGCCAGGGTGTCGACGAAGGCGATCTTGCCGAACTTGGCCAAAGGGTGTCCGACCGGCACCAGCAGGACCAGGCGGTTCTGCCGGTAGGGCCGCAGCTCCAGGGTCGGCGCCGGCACGTTGTCGGCGAACACCCCCAGGTCGATCCGCCCGCTGTCCAGCGCCGCGATGATCTCCTCGCTCAGCCGCTCCTCCAGGCTGATGCGCACCTGCGGCCGCTCGCCGAGGAAGGCCGCCAGGTCGTGCGGCAAAAACTGCAGCACCGCCGAGGTGTTGGCCCACAGGCGCAGGTGGCCGCGCACGCCGGTGGCGAACTCGCCGATGTCGGCGGCCATGCGGTTGACGTTGTCGAGAATGACGCGGGTGTGCTCCAGAAGCTCCTGGCCGGCCGGCGTCAGTTCGAGGCCGCGCGGCTGGCGGATGAACAGCGGGCAGTCGATGGTCTTTTCCAGATCGCAGATGCGCTTGCTCACCGCCGACAGGGTGAGGTGGGCGCGCTCGGCCGCACGGGTCAGGCTGCCCAGCTCGGCGGCCAGCAGAAACACCCGCAGCGACTGCAGATCGAAATGGAGAGGATTGGTCATGACTGCGGCAAGCTCCCGAAGGCTGTGAAACCGAACATACGCCGAACTCGGTGCGGAATCTCATCCCGCCGTCTTCTGGCGATGGCCGGCAGGAATCGTCCGGCCGACCTGCGGCAGGCGAAGCGGTCGAGGGGGGTGGCGATGGGGGTAGGCACGTTACGGCGCGGCATAATGGCACATCGGGCGGAAAAGCGGACCCACCACGCCCGGCCTTCTTGCACGGAGGTCCTGCCGGAGGAACGCACGGCCACAGCGCCGGTACCGGCGCCTTGGCCTTCTTCCTTCGCCTTGCATGGAACCCGATCGGTCGAGGCCCTCTAAGGGCAAGGCCCGTTTCGATTGCCGCCGGGCAGAACGCCTGGCCGGCCATGGCCGACCGGACTACCAGACGATAAAGGAAGAGCGCCGATGCAAAGACTGCCAACCACCCTGGGCCTGCTCGCCGCCCTGCTGCTTTCGGGACCGGCCGATGCCCTGGCTGCCGAGACGGCAAGCGCCGGCCCCGTGCTGTTAAAGGAGGCCGGAGCGCGGCCGATCCAGGGCGATTACCCGCTGTTCGCCGGCGAGCGGAAGCGTCTGGAAGCGCTGGTCGGGACGGCCATGCGCGCCGGCATCGACGTGCCGGTGCCCAAGGACCCCGGCGGCGGCTTCAGCCACGAGCAGCACAAGCGCAACTACATGGCGCTCTACGGCGCCGGCCTGCTGTACCGGGTCACCGGCGACGGCGCCTACGCCGACTACGCGCGGCGCCTGCTGCTGGAGTACGCGAAACTCTATCCGACCCTCGGGCCGCACCCGGCCGCCAGCGGCGACTCGCCGGGACGGCTGTTCTGGCAGAGCCTCAACGACAGCGTCTGGCTGGTCTATGCGGTGCAGGGCTACGACGCGATCCGCGCCAGCCTCTCCGCCGAGGACCGGCGGATCATCGACGAACAGGTGTTCCGCCCGATGGCAGCGTTTCTCTCCGAAGGCCAGCCGCAGGTGTTCGAGCTGATCCACAACCACGCGACCTGGGCCTGCGCCGCGGTCGGCATGACCGGCTACGTGCTGCACGACGACGAACTGGTGGCCAGGGCGCTGAACGGCCTGGACAAGAGCGGCCGCACCGGCTTCCTGCGCCAGGTCGACCAGTTGTTCTCGCCCGACGGCTACTACACCGAAGGCCCCTACTACCAGCGCTACGCCCTCATGCCCTTCGTGGTCTTCGCCCAGGCGATCGAGAACCACGAGCCCGCGCGCCGGATCTTCGCCTATCGCGACGGCGTGTTGCTTGAGGCGATCCGCAGCACCGTCCAGCTCAGCCAGGGCGGCTACCTCTTCCCTCTCAACGACGCCCTGCGCGACAAGAGCCTGAAGACCGACGAGCTCTACCAGGCGATCGCCATCGGCTATGCGGCGACCCGCGATCCGGCCTTCCTGTCCGTCGCCCGCTGGCAGGGGCGCACCACCCTCACCCCCGAAGGGCTGCTGGTCGCCCGCGACCTGGCCGAGGGCAAGGCGCAGCCCTTCCCCTTCGCCTCCCGCTTGTTCCGCGACGGCCCGGCCGGCGAGCGCGGCGCCGTCGCGGTGCTGCGCGCCGGGCCGGGCGAACGGGACCAGACGCTGGTCGTCAAGAACAGTGCCCAGGGCATGGGCCACGGGCATTTCGACAAGCTGGGCTGGATGCTCTACGACGACGGCGCCGCGGTCGTCGACGACTACGGTTCGGCGCGCTTTCTCAACGTCGAGTCCAAGGACGGCGGCCGCTATCTCAAGGAAAACCAGAGCTGGGCCCGGCAGACCGTCGCCCACAACACCCTGGTGGTGGACGAAACCAGCCACTTCGACGGCCAGTGGAAGGTCGGCGAGAAGACGGCGCCCCGTCAGCTGTTCTTCTCGGCAGACGGGCCGACGCGGGTCAGCACCGCGGAAATGGACGGCGCCTACCCGGCGTGCGCTTCCGCCGCACCCTGGCGCAAGTGGAGATCGACGGCCTAGCCGGCCCCGTGGTGCTCGACCTGCTGCGCGTTTGGGGCAGTCAGCCGGCGCGCTACGACCGGCCCCTGCACTACGCGGGACAGATCACCGCGGTGGGCTTTCCGCTGCAGTCGAACCCGGCACAGCGACCGGTGCTGGGCAGGGCCAACGGCTACCAGCACCTCTGGGTGGATGCCACCGGCACGCCGCAGGCCGGCAACGCGACCCTGACCTGGCTGAACGGCCGGCGCTTCTATACCTACCGCCTGCTGCCGCCCGCCGGGGCGAAGCTCATCCTCGCCGAGAGCGGCGCCAACGACCCGCACTTCAACCTGCGCCGCGAACCGGTGCTGATCGAGCGCCTGGAGAACGCCACCGACGCCAGCTTCGTCGCCGTGCTCGAACCGCACGGGCTGTACGACCCGGAGGCGGAGACGGTCGCCGACAGCGACAGCCGGATCGCCGCGCTGCGCCATGTCCGCGCGGCGGACGCCGATCTCGTCAGCCTCGCACTGCTCGACGGCCGCACGCTGACCCTGGCCATCGCCGACGACGCCGAGGCGGCGAAAACGCACCGGGCCGAACTCGACGGCAAGCCGCTCGAATGGCGCGGCCATGTCGGGCGCTTCGATGAGCCGGCTGCCGGGGAAACGCGATCGGAAATGGCCTCAAGGGAACGCCGGTAACGACCGCCGCCGTTCGGCAGCCCCGCAGCGGCTAGCGCTACCGGTCCAGCCGCTTGAGGAACACCGTCATTTCCTTCTCCGCCTGCCGGTCGCCATGCCGGCGGGCGGCCTCCAGGCCACGCTCCCAAGCCTGCCGGGCGCCGTCCGGGTCGCCGGCGGCCTGCAGCGCCTTGCCGAGCAGCTTCCAGGCGGCAGAGTAATTCGGGTCGAGTTCCACGCAGCGGCGCAGATGCCCGGCGGCACGCGGCGCGTCGCCGGCATCCAGGTAGCCCTTGCCGAGGCCGAAGCGCAGCAGCGGGCTGTCCACGCCCTGGGCGAGCATCTTTTCCAGCGATTCGAGCATGTCGACCTCCGTCGGGTCCGCGGGACGGCCACCCCGAAGGGCGCGGGCCGCAGCGAGTATAGGCGGCCCGCCGGCAGGCCGGCGCCTCGCGGGACGGCCGGCCCACGCCTCAGGGCGGCCCGACCAGCACCCCCAGGCGGGCGCGCAGGCCCCGCGCCCGGAGCAGGTCGCGGCCCAGCTCCAGCCAACCGTGCAGGGCGATGCGCAGCGGGTTGTAGCTGTGCAGCGGCCTGGTGAGGCCGTAGCGGATGGGGATCTCCGGGCGGTACTCGACGAAGGTGCCGAACAGCCGGTCGAAGACGATCAGCACGCCGCCGTAGTTGCAGTCCAGGTATTCCGGGTTGCTGGCATGGTGCACCTTGTGGTGGGTGGGCGTGTTCAGCAGCCACTCCAGCGGGCCGAGCCGGGGCATCCAGGGCGCGTGCACCCAGAACTGGTAGAGCAAGTTGAGCGTCACCGCGGCGGTCACCGCCAGCGGCGGGAAGCCCAGCCAGACCAGCAGCACGTAGAACAGCCCGTTGCCGGCCAGCCTGCCGGTCCAGCCCAGGCGCAGGGCGGTGGCCAGGCTCAGCTGGTTGGGCGAGTGGTGCACCGTGTGGCTGGCCCAGAACCAGCGGACCCGGTGCGCCATCCGGTGATACCAGTAATAGAGAAAGTCCTGGCCGAGGAACAGGGCGACGAAGGCCAGCGGGGTGGACATCTCCAGGGTCTGCAGGCGGTGCTCCCAGGCCAGCACGAACAGCGGCGCCACCAGGGAAAGGCCCAGGGCGTCCACGCCGCGGCGGATCAGCGCGTCGGCGAACGAGGCGGCGCTGGCCCGCCAGTCGTAGGAGCCCGGCCGGAGCAGGCTGCGCGCCAGCCCCTCGACGCAGGCGATGCCGACCAGCACGAGGAAGGCCGCGGCGAACCAGGGCAGCGCCTGCGGCCCCAGGGTGTCGCGTATCGTTTCGATGGGCATGGCGGTTCCTCCTTTATTGGGCGCCCTTGCGCCGGGCCATCTGCGCCTGGGCGAAGCTCTTGAGCTGCTCCAGGCTGACCGAACCCTGCCCCTCGGCGTCGATCGCCGCGAAGTGGCGGGACACGAAGGGCATGCCGGCCTTGGCCTCCTCGGCGCTCAGACGGCCGTCGCCGTCGCGGTCGGCGCTGGCGAAGCGCTGCTGCAGCTCGGCCTGCAGGCGTTCGCCGCGGGCCGGCTCGGCGAGGGCGACGCCGGCCGTGGCGAACAGGGCGCAGGCGAGGATAACGGGGATGAAAGGGGTACGCATGGCGTTTCTCCTGTGAAAGGCTAATCAGCGCGAGGGGCAGGCGATGCTGGCGCCGCTGGCGTCCAGGCAGGCGACGCTGCGGGTCAGGCCGCCGTCCCGGCTGTAGCTGGTGCTGCCCTGCAGGCTGTTGCCGGTGGCCGCGTTGGTGAGGCTGGTGGAACGGTTCTGGCTCAGCCCCGACTCGGCGGAGTAGGTCAGGTTGCCGTTGCTCTGCAGGCTGCTGCCCTGGCTGCCGGTGGCGGACAGGCTGCGTTCGTTCTGCCGGCTGCCGTCGTCGCTGCGCGAACGGCTGGCGCGGCGCTCGAGGCTGCCGCCGTCGCTGTCCTGCAGGCTGGCACCGCGGGCGGCACTGGCATTGCCCTGGCCGTCGGCGACCATGACGCGGCCGCGCTGCAGGCTGCCGCGCTGCCCCGCGTGGCGCTCGAGCTGCGTGGCGCTGCCGCCGCCCTGGCCGTTCGTGCGGACCACGCGGCGCTCCTCGGCCTGGGCGTCGGCGAACGCCAGGCCGGCGGACAGGGCGAGCAGGGCGGCGAAGATGGGTGACAGGGATTTCATGGGATGGACTCCTCTTGAGTGGATGTCGTCGTCTGGCGGCGGAAGCCACTATCGGCGGGAGCCGTGAGCGAACCGTTGCCGGCGCCGGGCAATGCGTGACAATCGGTGAGCGGCGGGCGCTTCTGTAACCCTTTGTCATGGATTGCCCGGGCGCAGGGGTGGCTCCTGCGTCACCCTCACGGCGCAACCGACGGGAGAGAGGAAATGGGCGAGGCCCTGGGAAGAATTCTGGTGGTCGATGACGAGCACGACCTGCGCGCGCTGCTGCAGCGCTATCTGAGCGACCAGGGCTATGCGGTGCGCACCCTGGACGGCGGCCAGCGGCTGGAGCACCTGCTCGGCCGCGAGCGTTTCGACGTGCTGGTGCTCGACGTGATGATGCCCGGCGAGGACGGCCTGTCGCTGTGCCGGCGCCTGCGCGCGCAGGGCGAGACCATTCCCATCGTCATGCTCACCGCCCGCGGCGATCCGCTGGACCGCATCATCGGCCTGGAGATGGGCGCCGACGACTACCTGCCCAAACCCTTCAACCCGCGCGAGCTGCAGGCGCGCATCGAGGCGCTGATCCGCCGCCAGCGCATGCTCGGCGCCCACAGCGGCCCGCTGCCGGGCGACGGACGGATCGGCTTCGGTCCCTTCAGCCTGCACCTCGGCGAACGGCGCCTGAGCCGCGACGGCCGCGACATCCCCCTGACCAGCGGCGAGTTCGCCCTGCTCCAGGCGCTGGCCCGGCATCCACGGCGGCCCCTCGGCCGCGACCGGCTGATCGAGCTGAGCCGCGGCCGCGACCACGAGGCCAGCGACCGCAGCATCGACGTGCAGGTCATGCGCCTGCGCCGGGCGATCGAGGACGATCCGGCGCAGCCGCGCTACATCCGGACGGTCTGGGGGCTGGGCTACCTGTTCATGCCCGACGGCCGCGCGGAGGACCAGCCATGAGGCTGCTGCCGCGCAGCCTGTTCGGCCGCAGCCTGCTGCTGATCGCCCTGCTGATCCTGCTCGGCCAGCTGGGCGGGGCGCTGCTCGCCCGCCGGCTGATCCTCGAACCGCGCCTGGAACAGATCGCCGCCGGCGTGGCACACAATGCGACGGCCCTGCGCGCCACCCTGCTGGCGTTGCCGCCGGCGCAGCGCGCGGCCTTCGTCGCCCGCTTCAACGCGCAGGCCCTGGCCGGCCACAGCATCGCCGGCGGCGACGGGCCGCCCACCCCGCTGCCGCCGCTGGAGCGCAGCTTCGCCCGGCGCCTGGCCGAGCGTCTGGCCGGCGACGACCTCGAGGTGCACTGGCTGCGCGAGGCCGGAGGCGGCCCGGTGCTGCGCCTGCGCCTGGAGGGCGAGGACCTTTGGCTGGCGGTGCCGGGCATCCTGGCGGAGCGCCTGTTCACCGGCACATGGCTGCTCGCCTCGCTGGGCGCCGGGCTGCTGGCGCTGGCCGGCGCCCTGGCGATCCAGCGCCGCCTGAACCGGCCCCTGACCCGCGTGGTGCAGGCCGCCGAGTGCCTCGGCCGCGGCGGCGAACCGGAGCCTCTGGCGGACGATGGGCCGGAGGAAACCGCCAGCCTCAGCCGCAGCTTCAACCGCCTGCGCGACAGCCTCGCGCGCAACGAGCGCGAGCGCGCCCTGATGCTGGCCGGCCTCTCCCACGACCTGCGCACGCCGCTGGCCAAGCTGAGCCTGGGCGTGGAGATCCTCGCCGGCCGCGACGAGCCTGAGGTGGCCGCCAGCCTGCGGCGCAGCATCGCCGAGATGGACGCACTCGTCGGACAGTTCCTCGACTTCGCCCGCGACAGCCGCGAGGAACCGGCGGTGGCCGGCGAGCTCGACGTCCTGGCCCGGGAAGTGGCGGCCGCCTACGCCGACCACGGCCAGCCGCTGCAGCTGGAGCTGGGTGCGCCGCCGCCGGTGCGGATGCACCCGGCGGCGCTGCGCCGGGCACTGACCAACCTGCTGGAGAACGCCTGGCGCCACGGCCGCCCGCCGGTCCGCCTGCGCAGCGGCATGGACGGCGACAGCGCCTGGCTCGAGGTGATCGACAGCGGCGCAGGCCTCGGCGGACGGGACGCCGAGGCGCTGAAGCAGGCCTTCCGCCGTGGCGAGCACGCCCGCGGCGGAGCGCCGGGCGCCGGCCTCGGCCTGGCCATCGCCGAGCGCATCGCCCGCGAGCACGGCGGCCGCCTGGAACTGTCCGAGCGGCCCGGCCCGGGCCTGCGGGCGCGGATCGGCCTGCCCCTGCAGCACGGCTGAAAGCGGGCAGCGGATACAGCCCCCGCCCTCTCCTGAAGCAGCCTGGGTGCTGCCCGCACCAGCTCCGTCCACCGCTCCGTTATCACCCGAGCCCGCCCTGCAGCCCCCTGCCGGATCACTCCCCCGGACACATGCTCCGTCGCAGGGCCAGGGCTGCCTGCCGGCAGTGCAGCCTCGCCATGTCCTCCGGGAGCAGGCGCACCGGGACGATGCACGCCTCGGGCTCAATACGCCATAAGTGGTGCAGAAAACCCCTGAAAAGCGCAAGGAAATCTCTTTTTCAGAAGTTTTTTGATGGTTGGCAAGCCCTGTGCTTATCTCAAAAACAGCCTTACCGGATCATCCTCCAGACCTGCGCGCCCCGCGCGCACCGCAACCCCAAGGACAGACGAGTCATGTTCAAGAAAACGACCCTCGCCCTCACCACCGCCGGCGCCATGGCCGGCACCTGCATCGCCGTGGCGGGGACGACGGTGGACACGCCGCTGGGCGAGTTCAGCATCAGCGCCAACGCCACCCTGGCCTCCGAGTACATCTTCCGCGGCATCTCGCAGACCAAGGGCGACACGGCCATCCAGGGCGGGCTGGACATCGTCCACGAGAGCGGGCTGTACGTCGGCGCCTGGGTCTCCAACACCGACTACGAGACCTCGGACGCGACCACGGAACGTGACTACTACTTCGGCTACAGCAACAAGCTCACCGAGGAGCTGACCTTCGACGTGGGCTGGCTCAAGTACGACTACCCGGGCGACGACCTCGGCAACGCCGACCTGAACTACAGCGAGTACTACGGCAGCCTCTCCGCCTACGGCTTCAAGGTCGGCGTCAACTATTCCGACGACTACAGCCACGACAACACCGCCGTCTATTCCTACGTCGGCTACAAGCGCGACCTGCCCTATGGCGTGGGGCTGTCCCTGCGCGTCGGCAAGTACGACTTCAAGGACGACTCCTTCTACAAGGACGGCGCGACCCAGGGCGAGGACTCCTACTACGACTGGTACGTCGGGGTGAGCAAGGAGTTCGTCGGCCTGCAGTTCGGCCTGGCCTATACCGAGACCGACCTGAAGAACGAGGAGTGCGAGAACTACACCGGCAACGAGACCTACTGCGACGCCAACATCGTCGCCTCGATCTCCAAGACCTTCTGATCGCGGCCGGCGCCTCAGTAGCCGCCGCCGTTCCCCGCGGGTTCCGCGGTGCCGCCCTTGAAGCGGCCCGCCAGGGCCTTCATCGCGCGCATCAGCAGGCTGGTGTCGACGCCCACGGCGACGAAGGCGCAGCCCAGCTCCAGGTAGCGGCGCGCCCGCGCCTCGTCCGTGGCGAGGATGCCGGCGGCCTTGCCGGCGCGGCGGATGCGGGCGATGGCGTCCTCGATGGCCGCCACCACCGCCGGATGGCCCGGTGCGCCGCGATGGCCCATGGAGGCGGAAAGGTCCGCCGGGCCGACGAAGATTCCGTCCACCCCCTTGACCGCGGCGATGGCGTCGAGATTCTCCAGCCCCCTGACACTCTCCACCTGGACCAGCAGGCACATCTGCGCGTCGGCCGCGTCCAGGTAGTCGGGGATGCTGTTCCAGCGCGAGGCACGCGCCAGAGACGCGCCGACCCCGCGGATGCCGTGCGGCGGGTAGTGCATGGCGGCGACCAGCTCGCGGGCCTGCCCGGCGCTCTCCACCATGGGCACCAGCAGGGTCTGCGCGCCGATGTCGAGCAGTTGCTTGATCAGCACCGGATCGCCGACCGGCGGGCGGACCACCGCCTGGCCGGCGTAGGGCGCCACCGCCTGCAACTGGCCGAGCAGCGAGCGCAGGTCGTTGGGCGCGTGCTCGCCGTCGAGCAGCAGCCAGTCGAAGCCGGCATTGGCCGCCAGTTCGGCGCAGTAGGGATCGGCCAGGCCGACCCAGACGCCGATCTGCGCCTCCCGGGCTAGGCGCTGCTTGAAGGTGTTGACGGGCATCTGCATGGTTCGCTCCTTGGCAGGCGAAGGGAAGGAGGGCCGGGGCCGGGATCGGGCGCTATCATGCCGGCCTGCCGGCAACGGCCCTGCCATCGAAGGTTAAGCCCGCCGCGTCCCCGGTAGAAGCCCGGCCAGGCGCCTGCCGGCCCATGTCCCCCTCAGGAGAAACGCCCATGGAGATCCGCCCCGCCACGTCCGCCGACATCCCGGCGCTGTGCCGCCTGCTCGACCAGCTGTTCGCCCAGGAGGCCGAGTTCAGCCCCGACCGCGAGGCGCAGCAGCGCGGCCTGGCGGCGATCATCGAAAACCCGGATGTCGGCGAGATCCTGCTCGCCGAGGAGGACGGACGGACCTTCGGCATGGTCAACCTGCTCTACACGATCTCCACCGCCTTGGGCGCGCCGGTGGCGCTGCTCGAGGATATGGTGGTGGACGACGCGGCCCGCGGCCGGGGCCTCGGCACGCAGCTGCTGGAGGCGGCCATTGCCACAGCGCGCCGCCGCGGCTGCCGGCGCATCACGCTGCTGACCGACGCCGACAACCTCGACGCCCAGCGCTTCTACGCCCGCCAGGGCTTCGCCCGCTCGCCGATGATCCCCTGCGCCGGGCGCTCGATCCGGCGTAGGAGCCAGCTTGCTGGCGATCAGAAGCCCTGCAGGGCCTCAGCTCAGGCCCCGCCCTGCTCGGCCAGGGCCACGGCGCGGAACATGGCGCGGCGCTTGTTGATGGTTTCCTCCCACTCCAGCGCCGGCACCGAGTCGGCGACGATGCCGCCGCCGGCCTGCACGTGCAGTTCGCCATCCTTGATCACTGCGGTGCGGATGGCGATCGCCGTGTCCATGTTGCCGTTCCAGGCCAGATAGCCGACCGCGCCGCCGTAGACGCCGCGCTTGACCGGCTCCAGCTCGTCGATGATCTCCATGGCACGGATCTTCGGCGCGCCGGAGAGGGTGCCGGCCGGCAGGATGGCGCGCAGCGCGTCCATCGCCGTCAGCCCTTCCCTGAGCTGGCCGGTGACGTTGGAGACGATGTGCATGACGTTGGAGTAGCGCTCGATGACCATCTGGTCGGTGACCTGCACCGAGCCGGTGTCGGCGACCCGGCCGACGTCGTTGCGGCCCAGGTCGATCAGCATCAGGTGCTCGGCCAGCTCCTTGGCGTCGGAGAGCAGGTCCTTTTCCAGTGCCAGGTCGGCGTCCTCGCTGGTGCCGCGCGGGCGGGTGCCGGCGATCGGGCGCACCGTGACCAGGCCGTCCTCGACGCGCACCAGCACCTCAGGCGAGCTGCCGACCACGTGGAAGTCGCCGAAGTCGAAGAAGTACATGTAGGGGGTCGGGTTGAAGCAGCGCAGCGCCCGGTACAGATCGATGGGCGCGGCCTTGAAGTCGATCGACATGCGCTGCGAGGGCACCACCTGCATGCAGTCGCCAGCGAGGATGTACTCCTTGATGGTGTCCACCGCGCGCTCGTAGTCCTCGCGGCCGAAGCTGGCGCGGAATGCCGGCTCGGCACCGGGCGGGGCGGAAAGATCGATGCCCTGGCGCGGCGCCAGCGGCTGGCGCAACTGTTCCAGCAGCGCCTGCAGGCGCGCCTGGCCCTGCTCGTAGGCATCCGCCGCACCGGGATCGGCGAGGACGATCAGGTGCATCTTGCCGGCCAGGTTGTCGAACACCACCACCGCGTCGGAAACCATCAGCAGGATGTCCGGGGTGCCCAGCGGATCGGGATTCGGGCAACGGGCGAGCTTCTTCTCGACGTAGCGCACGCAGTCATAGCCGAAGTAGCCGACCAGCCCGCCGTTGAAGCGCGGCAGACCCGGCAGGGTCGGCACCCGGTAGCGTGCCTTGAACTGCTCGACGAAGGCCAGCGGGTCTTCGCAGGCGTGGCGCTCCACCTCGATATCGTCGACGCTGATCGAGACACTGTGGTCGTGGACGCGCAGCACGGTGCGCGCCGGCAGGCCGATGATCGAGTAGCGGCCCCACTTCTCGCCGCCCTGCACCGACTCGAGCAGGTAGGTGTGCGGCGCATCGGCGAGTTTCAGGTAGATCGACAGCGGCGTGTCGAAGTCGGCGAGGGTTTCGCAGGCGAGCGGAATGCGGTTGTAGCCTTCGGCGGCCAGGCGCAGGAATTCTTCGCGGGTCATGAATCAGCCTCGTGGCGGGCGGGAATTACGGGAAAGGGGCAAACGCGCCGGCGAACCGGCAGGGGAGGTCGTCAGGCGCGCCAGCGCCAGCGGGCCAGGGCCTTGATGACCTTCATCCAGAGTTTGCGGGAGACCACCACGATTGCGTTTCTCTCGGGGGCGGAATGAACGATTCGAGTGGTCACACTAGCGCAGCCGCCGGTGCCGAATCAACCAGCGCGGACAGCGCGTCGAGCACCAGCGCCGGCCCCTCCTCGGCGATCGGCCGGCCATGGTTGTAGCCGTAGGACAGCGCCACGCAGGCGACTCCCGCCGCCCGGGCGGCGAGCACGTCGTTGCGCGAGTCGCCGACGAACAGCGCTTCCCCGGCCGTCACGCCGGCCTCGCCCATCACCCAGAGCAGCGCCGCCGGATCGGGCTTCTGCTGCGGCAGGGTGTCGCCGCCGACGATCCAGCGGAAGTAGCCGTCCAGGCCCTTGTCGGCCAGCAGCTCGGGCAGGAAGCGCGACGGCTTGTTGGTAATCAGGGCGAGGGCCACCTCGCGCTCGCGCAGCCAGTCGAGGGTTTCCGGCACGCCGGGATAGACGCGGGTCAGCCCGTGGCTGTCGGCATAGGCGTCCATGAACAGCGCCAGCGCCGCCGCGGCCTCGGCCGCGTCCACACCCGCGTGGTCGAGGCTGCCGGCCAGGGCACGGCGCACCAGCACCGGCGCGCCGTTGCCGATCCACAGGCGCACCCGCTCGATGCCGGCCGGCGCCCGGCCGAGTTGAACGAGCATGCGGTCGACCGCCGCCGCCAGGTCCGGCACCGAGTCCACCAGGGTGCCGTCGAGGTCGAACATCGCCAGCTTCGGCAGGCGCCCGCCGAACAGGCCGTGCAGCGGGGTCGTCATGGGCGCACCCGGGCCAGTTCGGCGCGCATGGCGTCGATCACCGCCTTGTAGTCGGGCTGGCCGAAGATCGCCGAACCGGCGACGAAGGTGTCGGCGCCGGCGGCGGCGATCTCGCCGATGTTCTTCACGTTGACCCCGCCGTCGATCTCCAGGCGGATGTCCCGGCCGCTGGCGTCGATCAGGGCGCGCGCCTCGCGCAGCTTGTCGAGGGTGCCGGGGATGAACTTCTGCCCGCCGAAGCCCGGGTTGACGCTCATCAAGAGCACCATGTCGAGCTTGTCCATCACGTACTTCAGGCAGTCCAGCGGGGTGGCCGGGTTGAACACCAGGCCGGCCTTGGCGCCGCCGTCCTTGATCAGTTGCAGGGAGCGGTCGATGTGCTCGGAGGCTTCCGGGTGGAAGGTGATGTAGCTGGCGCCGGCGTCGAGGAAGTCGCCGATGGTGCGGTCGACCGGCTTGACCATCAGGTGCACGTCGATGGGGCGGTGATGCCGTACTTGCGCAGCGCCGTGCAGACCATCGGGCCGATGGTCAGGTTGGGCACGTAGTGGTTGTCCATCACGTCGAAGTGGACGATGTCGGCGCCGGCGGCGAGGACCTTGTCCACCTCTTCGCCCAGGCGGGCGAAGTCGGCGGAGAGAATCGACGGGGCGATGGCGAAGGGTTGCATGGAAACCTCGGGGCGACTTGCGGCAAAGGCGTGCAGTTTCCCGCGTCACCGCCGGGGCGGCAAGGGCGGCGGTCCGCCCTGCGCCGCCGCGGGCCGGCTCAGGCCAGCTCGTCGAAGCACTCGGCGAGGATCGCCAGGCCGCGCTCGAGCAGCTCGTCCGGCACGGTCAAGGGCATCAGAAAGCGCAGCACGTTGCCGTAGGTGCCGCAGGACAGCAGGATCAGCCCCTTGTCGCGGGCGCGGGCGACGATCTGCCCGGTCAGCGCGCCGGCCGGCCTCAGGACGTCGCCGCTCTCGCACAGCTCCATGGCGACCATGGCACCGAGGCCGCGCACCTCGGCGACCGACGGATGGCGCGCCTGGATCGCCCGCAGCCCTTCGCTCAGCCGCGCGCCGATGCTCCGGGCACGCTCGAGCAGGCGCTCCTCCTCGAACACCTCCAGCACCGCCAGGGCCGCGGCACAGGCCAGCGGACTGCCGGCGTAGGTGCCGCCGAGCCCGCCGGGGGCGATGGCGTCCATGTACTCGGCCTTGCCGCACACCCCGGCCAGCGGGAAGCCGCCGGCGATGGACTTGGCGAAGGCGGTGAGGTCGGCGGCCACGCCCATCTGCTCCATGGCGAAGAAGGTGCCGGTGCGCCCGGCGCCGGTCTGCACCTCGTCGGCGATCAGCAGGATGCCGTGCTGGTCGCAGATCGTCCGCAGACCGCGCATGAACTCCGGCGGGGCGACGTTGAAGCCGCCCTCGCCCTGCACCGGCTCGACCAGGATGGCGGCGATGTCGCGCGGCTCGGCGTCGTTCTTGAAGATCCGCTCGACGCTGGCCAGCGCCTCGGCCACGTCGACGCCGCACAGCGCACTCGGGTAGCGGGCACGGAACACGCCGCCCGGCAGGAGCCCCATGCCGGCGGCGTAGGGCACCTTCTTGCCGGTCAGCGCCAGGGTCATCAGGGTGCGTCCGTGGTAGGCGCTGGTGAAGGCGATCACCCCGGTCCGCCCGGTGGCCGCGCGGGCGATCTTCACGGCGTTCTCCACCGCCTCCGAGCCGGTGCTGACCAGCAGGGTCTTCTTGGCGAAGTCGCCCGGCACGCGCGCGTTGAGCTTTTCGCAGAGCTCGACATAGGGCTCGTAGGCCAGCACCTGGAAGCAGGTGTGCGACAGCTTGTGCAGCTGCCGCTGCACCGCCTCGACGATCTTCGGGTGCAAGTGGCCGGTGTTGAGCACGGCGATGCCGCCGGCGAAGTCGATGTACTCGCGCCCCTCCACATCGACCACGCTGCAGTTGCGCGCATGCTCGGCGAAGATCGGGTGGATCTGTCCGACGCCGCGCGGCACCGCGGCGATCCGGCGTTGCATCAGGGATTCGTTGGTCCTGCTCATGGGAGTCCTCTCTGGCCGCGCGGCGGCGCTTCGCTCAAGGAGGATCGGGCGGCGGCGACAGGCGCGAGCATCCCGATCGGCCTTCTGTCCTCACTCTAACGCAGCAACGGCCCGCCCGTCTGCGCACACGCGGTCCGGGAACGACGCCGACGCGCGTCTCAATCGGGATGGCCGGGAAACAGCTCCTGCAGCAGCGCGAACAGGGTGTTCTTGAGCGGCGTGTCCAGCTCCGTCCAGGCCAGGCCGAGCGCGGCCCGGTGGCCGCCCAGCTCGAGCGGCCGCGCCACGACGTTCGGCGGCAGCGCCTGCGCCGCCTCGGAGGGCAGCAACCCCAGGCCGAGGCCGGCCGAGACCAGCGCCAGCATGGTGGTGAACTCGCCGAGCTCGGAGACGGCCTGCAGGGCCACGCCGTGCCGCTCCAGCGCCGCGACGAGTTCGCCGTAGAAGCCCGGCGCATAGCGCCGCGCCAGGAGAAACAGCGGGGCCTGCGCCAAGTCGGCCGGGCGCAGCGAGGCGCACCCGGCCAGCGGATGATCCGCCGGCAGGGCGACGACGAAGGACTCGCGCAGCACGACCCGCGTCCTGATGCCCGCGGCGGAGACGGGCAGGCGGACCAGCCCGAAGTCGAGCAGACCGTCGCGCAGCGCGGCCAACTGGTCGGGCGTGGGCAGGTCCTTGAGCTCCGCCTCGATCCGCGGGAAGCGGGCATGCAGGGTGCGGATCAGCGTCGGCAGCAGGTTGGGCAGCACCGAGGAGACGAAGGCGATGCGTATCCGGCCGACCTCGCCGCGGCCCGAGGCCCTGGCGATGTCCATCGCCCGGGCCGACTGGTGCAGCGCCGCGCGGGCCTCCGGGAGAAAGATGCGGCCCACCTCGCTGAGCGCGACGGAGTGTCGGTCGCGGTCGAACAGCTTCGCGCCCAGCTCCTCCTCCAGCGCCTTGATCTGCATGCTGAGCGCCGGCTGCACGATCGACAGGCGCTGCGCCGCGCGGCCGAAATGGAGCTCCTCGGCCAGCACGACGAAAGCGCGCAAATGCTTGAGTTCCATAGGCGTTCTCCTGGTCGGCGAAGCGGTTGCCGATTCTGATCAAAAATCATGATAACAGCATCAGCAACGACAATTGGACTCCCCCGAGAGCTGCGTTGAAGTAATGCGCAACGCAAAGAACTTCGCCAGTGCACCGGAGCCACCGATGATAAATCCAGCTGATCTGTTTCGCCTCGACAACCGCCGGGCGCTGATCACCGGCTCCTGCCGGGGTATCGGCTTCGAACTGGCGCGCGGCCTGGCGCAGGCGGGCGCGGCAGTGGTGATCAACGGCCGGCAGACCGGACGGACCCGCGCCGCCTGCGAAGCGCTGCGCGCGGAAGGCGTGGAGGCGGAGTTCGCCGTTTTCGACGTCGCCGACGGCGCGCAGGTCGAGGCCGCGGTCGCCGAGCTGGAAGAGTGCCTCGGCCCCATCGACATCCTGGTCAACAACGCCGGCATCCAGCACCGCGCTCCGCTGGAAGAGTTCGATCCCGGACAGTGGAACGACCTCATGCGCACCAATCTCGACGGCGTCTTCCACGTCTCCCGGGCCGTCGCCCGCCGCATGATCGGCCGGCGGCGCGGCAAGATCATCAACATCGGCTCGGTGCAGAGCGAGCTGGCGCGCCCGTCGATCGCCCCCTACGCCGCGAGCAAGGGCGCGGTGCGCATGCTCACCCGGGGCATGTGCGCGGACTGGGCCCGGTACGGCATCCAGGCCAACGGCCTGGCCCCGGCTATTTCCGGACGGAACTCAACCGCGCCCTGGTCGACGACCCGGAGTTCTCCGCCTGGCTGTGCAGGCGCACGCCGGCCGGCCGCTGGGGAAACCTGGCGGAGCTGTGCGGGGCCGCCGTGTTCCTCGCCTCGCCGGCCTCGGACTTCGTCAACGGCCAGATGCTGCACGTGGACGGCGGCCTGACCAGCGTCGTCTAGCGGCCCCCGCCGCTAGCGCGGCCGGGCACGGCGCGCGCGGCGAACCGGAACGGACCCGGCAGGCCGCGCGGTGGACGACACCGGCCACGGACGCCTCCCCCTCCAACAACTGTTCTCCCCCAACCCAAGGAAACCGACATGCCCAACTCCATTCCCACCCTGTGCGGCTCGATCATGGGCGAGCCCTTCTCGCTGGGCGAGAAGATCCACAACGCGGCCTATGCGGCGCTCGGCCTCGACTACACCTTCGTGTGCTTCGGCGTCGAGGACCCGCGCGCCGCCGTCCAAGCGATACGCACGCTGGGCGTGCGCGGGATGAACGTCTCCATGCCGTACAAATCGGCTGTGATGCCGTACCTCGACGCGCTCGACGAATCGGCCCAGACGATCGGCGCAGTCAACACCATCGACAACCGGGACGGCGCGCTGACCGGCTACAACACGGACTTCCTGGGCGCGGTGCGCGCCTTGCAGGAAGCGACCCGGCCGGCCGGCAAGCGCATCGCGGTGATCGGCGCCGGCGGCGCGGCGAAGGCGGTCGTCTACGGCTGCCGGCAGGCCGGCGCCCGGGTGACGGTCTTCAATCGCAGCGCGGAACGCGGCCGGGCGCTCGCCACGGCGCTGGACGTCGGCTTCGGCGGCAGCATCGACGATTTCGCGGCCGCGGACTTCGATGTGGTCATCAACGCGACCTCGGCCGGCTTCCGCCAGCCCGAGGCCAATCCCCTGGACGGTCGGCTGGCCCCCACCTGGTGGTGATGGACGTCGCCTTCATGCCGGTCGAGACGGCGCTGCTGCGCCAGGCCCGGCAGCTCGGCTGCACGACCGTCGCCGGCACCCGCATGCTCGTGCACCAGGCCTGCCGGCAGATCGAGCTGTACACCGGCCAGGACGCGCCCATTGCGGTGATGGAGCGCGCGATGCTGCAGGAGATCGAGCGCCTGCGCCTGTGACCGCTACAAGAACCCCCGCCAAGGCACCGTGAGGAAACCCCATGACGACGACAAATCCAACAATAGTCGACCCGATGCACGCCGCCGAACCGACGGCGCAGCGCGACGACGGCATCCAGGCGAAGGACCTGCACCGCGCCGCCTGGGCCTGCTCCCTGGGCAGCGCCCTCGAATACTACGACTTCGCCCTGTACACCCTGGCCTCGGCGCTGATCTTCGGCCCGCTGTTCTTTCCCGAGCAGACGCCGGAGATGCGCCTGATCGCCAGTTTCGGAACCTACTTCCTGGGCTTCGCCGTGCGGCCGGTCGGCGGCATCCTGTTCGGCCTGCTCGGCGACCGGCTCGGGCGCAAGTTCGTGCTGTCCGCCACCGTCCTGCTGATGGGTGTGTCGAGCGCGCTGATCGGGGCCCTGCCGACCTTCCAGACGGCGGGCTACGCGGCCCCGGTACTGCTCGTCGTCCTGCGCCTGCTGCAGGGACTCGGCGCGGGGGCGGAACAGGCCGGCGCCGCCGTCATGATGACCGAATACGCGCCACCGGGCCGGCGCGGCTTCTACGCGGCACTGCCCTTCCTCGGCATCCAGATGGGCACGCTGCTCGCCGCCGCGGTGTACCTGCTGATGGTCAGCGACCCCGAGCGCATCACGGAAAGCTGGCTGTGGCGGATTCCGTTCCTGCTCAGCGTCATCATCATCGGCGTCGGCCTCTACATGCGCCTGCGCCTGAAAGAGTCGCCGACCTTCGTCAGGATGCAGGCGCACAAGCGCACCCTCGACAATCCGCTGAAAAGCGTGCTCACCGCCTCCCGGCTCACCCTGCTCATCGGCGTCGGCCTGCGCCTGGCGGAAAACGGCGGCTCGTCCATCTACCAGGCGCTGGCGGTGAGCTTCATGGTCGGCGTCATCGGCCTCGACGGCCCGGTCGGGTGATCACCCTGATCTGCGCGGCCACCGTCGGTGCCTGCACCGTGCCGATCGCCGGCCGACTGAGCGACGCGTTCGGACGCGTCGTCGTCTACCGCGGCTTCGCGCTCCTGCAGCTGGCGCTGGCCTTCCCGGTCTGGTGGGTGCTGAGCCAGGGCGAGGTCGTCGCCAGCGTGATCGCCATTTCCATCGCGCTCGGGATCGGCACCTGGGGCATGTTCGGCACCCAGGCCGCGCTGATGCCGGAACTGTTCGGCGCCGGCCATCGCTACATGGGCGTATCCGTCGCCCGGGAAGCCTCCGCGGCCGTCGCCGGCGGCATCGCGCCCATGGTCGGCGCGGCGATCATCGCCGCAGTCGTCGCCTTGAACCCCGGCGATCCGCAGGCGGCAGCCGGCGCCTGGTTCCCCATCGCCTGTTACCTGGCGCTGCTGACCCTGACGACCCTCTACACGACCTTCAAAACCCCGGAGACGCTCAACCGGGACCTGGACGATCCGCGGGACGCGGCGCACGCCTCGCCGACCATGCGCTGAACCGGCACGGGGGCCACGGCCCCCGTCACCGCTCCTTTCATTACCTGGAGGTTTCCTCGTGAACAGCAAGACGACGCACACACCCTACCTGCGCCAGGTCGGCAGCATCACCCTGCCGCTGGCCATGCACGCCCTGCAGGCGGCGCTGGACAAGGCGGCCGAACTGTCGGTGCGGATCAGCATCGCCGTGGTCGACGCGGCAGGACACCCGATCCACCTGGCGCACATGGACGGCGCGACGCTGCAGAGCCGCGACATCGCGCTGAACAAGGCGCTGACGGCGGTCGGCTTCGGCTTTTCCACCAGCGCCTGGGAAGCGCGCCTGGAAAGCCGCTCGGCGGCGGTCCGCCAGGGCCTGCCGCTGCAGCCGCGGATGGCCCTGTTCGGCGGCGGGGAGCCCTTTTTGCAGCAAGGCGCGGCCCTGGGCGCCATCGGCGTGTCGGGGGCTTCCGAGCAGGAGGACGTGCTCTGCGCCCTGGCCGCGGTGCAGGCCGTGGAAAGCCTGCTGGGCCAGTCTCCGCAGTGAGCGGCTGGCGGGCGCTAGCGGAATCCGTGGCGGTCGCGGACCAGCCGGTAGGCCTCGTGCAGTTCGCGGGTCCGTGCCGTGGCGCTGTGCAGCCGCGCCGGGCTGGCCCCGGCGCCGGCCAGCTTGTCCGGATGGTGGCGGCTGAGCAGCCGGCGATAGGCGCGCTTGATGGCCGCCGGGTCGCTGCCGGCATGAATGCCGAGCAGGCGCAGAGCCTGCGCGTAGCCATCGACCTCGGGCGGCGCCGGCAGCGGCGCGCAGTCGCGACCGAGCGCCTCGACCTGGGCGCCGCTGCGCCCCAGCCAGCGGCCCCAGAGCAGCATCAGTTCGCGCTCGGCAGGCGACACCCGGCCGTCGGCCCAGGCCATCCGCCAGCAGGCGCGCAGCAGTTGCTCGACGCGCTCGGCTTGGCCGCTCAGGCGGCGCAGCGAGCGGCGCAGTCCGCCGACCCCGAGCATGCCGTGGGCGAAGATCCGGCTGGCGGCCTGCCGGGCCCGGGCGTCCAGGCCGAGCTCGCCCATCTCGCGACAGGCCTGGCGCAGATGGGCCTCCTGCACCGGCCCCTCGCGCCGCGCCAGGCGACCGAGCAGGTGGAACAGCAGCTCGTGGTCGTCCTCCGCCCGGCAGAAGCCCAGGCGCTCGGCCAGCTGCCGCCAGGAGCGCAGCCTCAGGCGACGGTCGAGCAGCAGGCCGAGCAGCGCGCCGGCCGATGCCCCGGGCAGCCCGCCCAGCAGCAATCCGGCCAGCGCGCCCAGCAGGGCGAACGGCCAGACCATCTCAGCAGGACTCCGCCAGCAGCCGCTCGACCTCGGCGAGGCGCTCGTGGGTGCCGACGTCCACCCAGCGCCCGCGGAAGTGCTCGCCGCCGACCCGGCCCTCGGCCATCGCAGCGAGCAGCAGCGGCGCCAGCTTGAAGGCCCCCGGCCGGCAGCCGGCGAACAGCGCCGGGTCGAGCACGGCGATGCCGCTGTAGGTCAGGCCGGGCCGCTCGCCGCGGGCACTGATACGCCCCGCCTCGAGACGGAAATCGCCCTCCGGGTGGTGCGCCGGGTTGTCCACCAGTACCAGGTGGGCCAGGCCGTCCGGGGCACGACGCAGGCCGGCGAAGGCGTAATCGGTCCAGATGTCGCCGTTGACCAGCAGGAAGGGCGCGTCGCCGAGCAGCGGCAGGGCGCGGTGGATGCCGCCGCCGGTCTCCAGCGGCTCGCCCTCGGCCGAGTAGGCGATGCGCACGCCGAAGCGCGCGCCGTCGCCCAGGTAGGCCTCGATCTGCGCGCCGAGCCAGGCGTGGTTGATCACCAGCTCGCGAAAGCCCGCGGCGGCCAGGGCGCGCACGTGGTACTCGATCAGCGGCACGCCGCCGGCACGCACCAGCGGCTTGGGGGTGTGCAGGGTCAGGGGACGCAGCCGCTCGCCCTTGCCGGCGGCCAGGATCATCGCCTTCATGCCGATGGCTCCGCAGGCTGCGGCAGGCCGGCGAGCAAGGCGCCGAGCTCGGCCAGCTCCGGCCGCCGCGCCAGCACCGCCTCGATGTAGCGGAAGAAACGCGGCACGTCGGTGAGGTACTTGGGCTTGCCGTCGCGGTGGCAGATCCGCGCGAAGATGCCGATCACCTTGAGGTGACGCTGCACGCCCATCAGGTCGCTGGCGCGCAGGAAGTCCTCAAGCTGTGCCTGGACCGGGATGCCGGCTGCGCGGGCCAGGTTCCAGTAGCGCTCCAGCCAGGTGCGCACGCGTGCTTCGGGCCAGCTGAGGAAGGCGTCCTTGAACAGACAGGTGACGTCGTAGGTGACCGGGCCGTAGACCGCGTCCTGGAAATCCAGCACGCCGGGATTGGGCTCGCTCTGCATCAGGTTGCGCGGCATGTAGTCGCGGTGCACCAGCACCTTGGGCTGCGCCAGGGCACTGTCCACCAGCAGGTCGCAGACGCGTTGCCAGGCGGCCAGCTGCTCGCCTTCCAGCGTGAGGCCGAGATGGCGCTGCAGGTACCAGTCGGGGAACAGCTGCAGCTCGCGGCGCAGCAGGGCGTCGTCGTAGCTCGGCAGGCCGGCGTCCAGCGGCAGGCCCTGGAAGGCCAGCAGGGCCTGCAGGGCATCCTCGAAGAGGGCATCGGCGTTGTGCTCGTCGATGACCTCCAGGTAGGTCTGCCGGCCGAGGTCGGTCAGCAGCAGGAAGCCCTGCTCGAGATCGGCGGCGAGCACCTCCGGCACGTGCACGCCGGCCGCGGCGAGCAGCCCGGCGACCTTGACGAACGGCCGGCAATCCTCCTGGGGCGGCGGCGCATCCATCACGATCAGGCTGCGCTCGCCGTCCTGCCAGCGGAAATAGCGGCGAAAGCTGGCATCGCTACTCGCCGGGGTCAGGCTCGCCGGCCCCGGCGCCCCCCAGCCGTACTCGGCGAACAACGCCGGCAGACAGCGCTCCAGCCAGCGTTCGAGGTTTTCCAATCGACCATCCACAGACATCTACTACCCCCTACTCCCACGGACCTAGCCGTTGCCAGACGCATTGATTTATTATGGCCGATCTTACTCCAGCCTATCGCAGGCTGTGCCGCACCGGCTGTTGGCGCACAGGAAGCCCGGACACAAACTCAGATGGCCCTCACTCCTCCCCGCTCGTTGTTCCGCAGAAAGTTTCCTCTTCTGGTCACCGGTAGCCTGTTGGTTCTGGGTTCGGCCCGCCTGCTCGCCGCCGAGCAGTTCGATTGCCAGGCTTCCGCCACGGGCGGCTGGGACTGCGCGCCGAAGAGCAGCGCCAAACCGCTGCCGCCGCGCCCGCACGAGGCCGCCGCAGCCGGAGCGCTCCCCGGCGGGCAGGCTGCTCCCGGCCAGGAGGGCTCCTCGGCGACCTTGGTCACCGAGAGCGAGGGCTACGCCCTGGCCTCGCGCAGCAGCGACTACAGCCATCTGGATTGGGTGCCGCGGGAGAAGCTCACGCCGGCGCAACTGGCGGAAACCGGCCCTTACTGCGCCGGCGCCTACGTCGAGCCGCCGCGGGTGGGCATGGACGACAAGACGCCGATGCGCGATGCGCCGACCTACGTCTCCGCCCAGGCCTCGCGCTACGACCAGGACAAGCAGATCGCCTCGATCGCCGGCGACGTGGTCCTGCGCCAGGGCAGCATGCAGGTGGAGGCCGACGAAGCGCGCCTGCACCAGCTGGAGAACCGGGGCGAGGTGATCGGCAACGTCAAGCTGCGCGACAACGGCGTCCTGGTCGTCGGCGACCGTGCCGAGATCCTGCTGGACAACGGCGAGGCGCGGGTGGACAACGCCGAGTACGTCATGCACCGCGGCCACATCCGCGGCAGCGCGCTCAGCGCCAAGCGCGAGGAAACCTCGATCATCCGCCTCAAGGACGGCACCTACACCACCTGCGAACCGGGCAGCAACACCTGGACCCTGAAGGGCAAGAACGTCAAGCTGGACCCGGTCAGCGGCAAGGGCACCGCCACCAACGTGACGCTGCGGGTACACGACCTGCCGGTGTTCTACACCCCGTACATCCAGTTCCCGATCGACGATCGTCGCCAGTCCGGCTTCCTGACGCCGAGCTTCGGCAGCGCCGGCAGCGGTCTCGCGCTGCAGACGCCCTACTATTTCAACCTGGCGCCGAACTACGACGCGACCCTCTATCCGACCTACATGGCCGACCGCGGCCTGCTGCTGGAAGGCGAATTCCGCTACCTGACCAAGACCAGCGAGGGCCAAGTCGGCGCGGCCTACCTGGACGACCAGGAAGACGAGCGCGAGCAGCAGTCGGAGTACGAGGACCAGCGCTGGATGTACAGCTGGCAGCATACCGGCGGGCTGAATTCGCGCCTGATGGCCGAGGTCGACTTCACCGACATCAGCGACCCCTACTATTTCCAGGACCTGCAGACGAGCCTGGGCATCCGCCAGCCGGACTTCCTCAATCAGCGCGGCAGCCTGACTTGGCGCGGCGACACCTATACCGCGCGCCTCAACGTCCATGCCTTCGAGCGCACCACGGTCAGCGACAGCACGCCCTACGACCGCCTGCCGCAGATCAGCATCGACGGCTTCCTGCCCTACGAGCCGTACGGCCTGAACTTCACCTACGGCACCGAGTACGTCAAGTTCGAGCGCGACCTGCGCAGCGGCAACTTCATCAACGAGAACGACCAGCCGCAACGCTGGTACGACGAAAACATCACCGGACTGGACCGCGCCGAGGGCGACCGCATCCATCTGGAGCCGGGCGTCAGCCTGCCGCTGGAATGGACCTGGGGCTACCTCAAGCCCTCGGTCAAGATCGCCCACACCCGCTACGACCTGAGCCTGGACGGAACAGGCAAAAACAGCCTCGTGGAACTGGACAAGAATGGCAATCTCGTCGCCACCGACAAGTTCGACGACACCCCGGACCGCACCGTGCCGCTCTACAGCCTGGACGGCGGCCTCTACTTCGACCGCAACGTCAACTGGTTCGGCAAGGGCTTCCGCCAGACCCTGGAGCCGCGCATGTACTACCTCTACGTGCCGTACCGCGACCAGGAGGACATCCCGGTGTTCGACACCGGCGAACACGTCTTCAGCTACGCCTCGCTGTGGCGCGACAACCGCTTCACCGGCAAGGACCGCATCGGCGACGCCAACCAGCTGTCGCTCGGCGTGACCAGCCGCTGGCTCGAGGCAAACGGTTTCGAGCGCCAGCGCATCAGCTTCGGCCAAACCTTCTACTTCCAGGATCGCCGCGTGCAGATGCCGCGCATGAACTACGAGAAGCGCGACGACTCCGAGTCCAAGGTGTCGCCGTACGCGCTGGAATACATGTACCGCTTCAACCACGACTGGCGCCTGACCTCCGAGTTCAACTGGGACCCAGACGCCCACGAGACCCGCTCCGGCAACGTCCTGTTCCACTATCAGCCGGCCGACAACCTGAACAAGATCGTCAACCTGGGCTATCGCTATCGCAAGGACGTGATGCGCTACAACCAGTCCAGCGGCACCTGGGACTACGGCACAGACTTCGGTCAGCCGGGCGACCCCAACTACATCAAGGACTACTACAAGATCGAGCAGCACGACTTCTCGACCATCTGGCCGCTCGTCCCGCACTGGAGCGCCATCGCCCGCTGGCAGTACGACTACAGCCGCAACCGCACCCTGGAGGCCTTCGGCGGCTTCGAGTACGACAGCTGCTGCTGGAAACTGCGGATGATCAACCGCTACTGGATCGGCTACGACGAGGACGACCTCAACCCGAACCAGAACGACCAGGCCGACCAAGGCATTTTCCTGCAGGTGGTGTTCAAGGGGCTCGGCGGCGTGGTGGGCACCAAGGTGGACTCCTTCCTCGACCAAGGCATCGAAGGGTACCGTGAACGTGAAGAGCAACAGAAAGCTAACTAAGCGCCTGCGCCCGCTGCTGCTGGCCACCCTGCTGCTCGGCACCTTGGCGCACGCCGAAGTCCGGCCACTGGACCGTGTCGTCGCCATCGTCGACAACGATGTGGTCATGCAGAGCCAGCTCGATCAGCGCCTGCGCGAAGTCGAGCAGACCATCGCCAAGCGCGGCGCCCAGTTGCCACCGCGGGACCAGCTCAGCGCGCAGGTGCTGGAGCGCCTGATCCTGGAAAACATCCAGCTGCAGATGGGCGAGCGCGCCGGCATCCGCATCGGTGACGAGGAGCTGGGCCAGGCGATGGCCACCATCGCCCAGCGCAACGGACTGACCCTCGAGCAGTTCCGAGCCGCCCTGGCCCGCGACGGCCTGTCCTTCGACGACGCCCGCGAGCAGGTGCGCCGCGAGATGATCATCAGCCGCGTCCGCCAGCGCGTGGTGGCCGACCGCATCCAGATCAGCGACCACGAGGTGCAGAACTTCCTCGCCTCGGACCTCGGCAAGCTGCAGCTGTCGGAAGAGTTCCGCCTGGCCAACATCACCATTCCGCTGCCCGACGGCGCCTCTCCGGAGAAGATCCAAGCCGCCGAACAGCAGGTGCTGGACATCTACCGGCAACTGCGCGCCGGCACCGACTTCGCCCAGCTGGCGATCGCCCGCTCGGCCGGCGAAACCGCCCTGGAAGGCGGCGAGATCGGCTGGCGCAAGGCGGCCCAGCTGCCACCGCCGTTCGACAGCCTGGTCGGCCAGCTGCCGGTCGGCGGCGTCACCGAGCCGGTGCGCACTCCGGGCGGTTACATCATCCTCAAGCTGCTGGAAAAGCGCGGCGGCAGCGCCCAGGTCCGCGACGAGGTCCATGTTCGCCACATCCTGATCAAACCCAGCGAGATTCGCGGCGAAGCCGAGGCCCGGGTCCTGGCCGAGCGCCTCTACGAACGCATCCGCAACGGCGAGGACTTCGCCGAACTGGCGAAGAGCTTCTCGGAAGATCCCGGCTCGGCGCTCAATGGCGGCGACCTCAACTGGATCGACCCGAACATTCTGGTGCCGGAATTCCGCGAGGTGATGGCCAACACGCCTGCCGGACAGCTGTCGCAACCGTTCAAGACCCCGTTCGGCTGGCACATCCTGGAAGTGCTCGGCCGTCGCGCCACCGACAGCAGCGAACAGGTCCGCGAGCAGCAGGCAATGAATGTCTTGCGCAACCGCAAGTACGACGAGGAACTGCAGTCCTGGTTGCGCCAGATCCGCGACGAGGCCTATGTGGAAACCAAGCTGTGAGCCCACGGCGCTTCGCCCTCACGCCCGGCGAGCCGGCCGGCATAGGTCCCGATCTGTGCCTGTTGCTGGCTCGCCAAGCCCAACCCCAGGTGCTGATCGCCATCGCCAGCCGCACGCTGCTCGCCGAGCGCGCCGCCCTGCTCGGCCTCGACATCGACCTCATTCCCGTCGCGCCGGCGGCCTGGCCGAGCGCTCCCGCCGCGGCCGGTAGCCTGTATATCTGGGATACCCCGCTGCGCGCCGCGGCACACGCCGGCCGGCTCGACCCGGCGAACGCCGCCTATGTCCTGGACACCCTCGAGCGCGCCGGACAAGGCTGCCTGGCTGGCGATTTCGCCGGCATGATCACCGCGCCGGTGCACAAGGGGGTGATCAACGAGGCCGGCATCCCCTTCTCGGGGCACACCGAGTTCCTCGCCGAGCTGACCGGCACCGCACAGGTGGTGATGATGCTCGCCACCGCCGGCCTGCGCGTGGCCCTGGTCACCACCCACCTGCCGCTGCGCGCGGTGGCCGACGCCATCACCGCCGAGCGTCTGGAGCGGGTGACGCGCATCCTGCACGCCGATCTGGTCGGCAAGTTCGGCATCGCCCGCCCGCGCATTCTGGTCTGCGGCCTGAACCCGCACGCCGGCGAGGGGGGCCATCTGGGCCGCGAGGAAATCGAGGTGATCGAGCCCACCCTCGAGCGCCTGCGCGGCGAGGGCCTGGATCTGGTCGGCCCGCTGCCGGCCGACACCCTGTTCACCCCCAAACACCTCGAGCACTGCGACGCGGTGCTGGCGATGTACCACGACCAGGGCCTGCCGGTGCTCAAGTACAAGGGCTTCGGCGCCGCCGTCAACGTCACCCTCGGCTTGCCGATCGTGCGCACCTCGGTCGATCACGGCACCGCGCTGGATCTGGCCGGCAGCGGCCGGGTCGATACCGGCAGCCTGCAGGTGGCACTGGAAACCGCCTACCAGATGACCGCCGCCCGGCAGCAGGCCGACTGACGCGGCAAGCCTGCCGCGCTTTCCGGCCTTTCCTGCCGCCTACGGGCTTAGGCTTGCCGTCACCGCACTGCTAAACTGCGTCTTTTTGCATTCGCTTTGAGCTTGTGGCTTGAAGCTTGGAGCCGCCCCATGTCCGAGCTGTACCAGCACCGCGCGCGCAAGCGCTTCGGCCAGAACTTCCTGCACGATGCCGGGGTGATCCACCGCATCCTGCGCGCCATCTACCCCCGTACCGGCGAGCATCTGGTCGAAATCGGACCGGGCCAGGGCGCACTGACCGAGGGGCTGCTCGGCAGCGGTGCACGACTCGATGTCATCGAACTGGACCTCGACCTGATCCCCCTGCTCAACCTGAAATTCGGCCTCAATCCGCACTTTCGCCTGCACCAGGGCGATGCGATGAAATTCGACTTCGCCCAGTTGTGCGACACGCCGCACAGCCTGCGCATCGTCGGCAACCTGCCCTACAACATTTCCACCCCGCTGATCTTCCATCTGCTGGAGCACGCCGGGCAGATCCGCGACATGCACTTCATGCTCCAGAAGGAGGTGGTCGAGCGCCTGGCCGCCGAGCCGGGAGGCGGCGACTGGGGACGGCTGTCGATCATGGTCCAGTACCACTGCCGGGTGGAGCACCTGTTCAACGTCGGTCCGGGGGCCTTCAATCCGCCGCCGAAGGTCGACTCGGCGATCGTCCGCCTGGTCCCCCACGAAACCCTGCCGCACCCGGCTCAGAACCCTGCCCTGCTCGAGCGCATCGTCCGCGAGGCCTTCAACCAGCGCCGCAAGACCCTGCGCAACACCCTCAAGGGCCTACTCGATGCTGCGGACATCGAGGCCGCCGGCGTCGACGGCAGCCTGCGCCCCGAGCAGCTGGACCTGGCCGCCTTCGTCCGCCTGGCCGATCGTCTGCATGCACGGACCAAGGAACATAGCCCGCTCCCGTGAGCTCAAATCTCATTCAGCCATCCGCCAACAGAGCCAACGCATGTCAGATCCTCGCTATCAGATCGACGTCAGCGTCGAAACCCGCTACCTGCCGGAGCAGTCGCAGCCGGAGCAGAAGCGCTACGCCTTCGCCTACAGCGTGACCATCCGCAACAACGGCCTGCTGCCCGCCCAACTGCTCTCGCGCCACTGGCTGATCACCGATGGCGACGGGCATGTCCAGGAAGTCCGCGGTCCCGGCGTGGTCGGCATGCAGCCGCTGCTCGGCCCGGGGCAGAGTCACAATTACGACAGCAGCACCCTGCTTGCCACCCAGGTCGGCATCATGCAGGGCAGCTACCAGATGGTCGCCGAGGACGGGCACGCTTTCGACGCGCCGATCCGTCCGTTTCGCCTGGCCGTACCAGGAGCCCTGCACTGATGGCGGTGTATGCGATCGGCGACCTGCAGGGCTGTCTGGAACCCCTCAAGTGTCTGCTCGACAGGGTCGCCTTCGATCCGGCCCGGGACCGCCTGTGGCTGACCGGCGACCTGGTCAACCGTGGCCCGCAGTCGCTGGAAACCCTGCGCTTTCTCTATGCCATGCGCGATGCGGTGATCACCGTGCTGGGCAACCACGACCTGCATCTGCTGGCCGCGGCGCACAATGTCGAGCGCCTGAAGAAGAGCGACACGCTGCGGGAAATTCTCGAGGCCCCCGACCGCGACCTGCTACTCGACTGGCTGCGCTGGCAGAAGCTGCTGCACCACGATGGCGAACGGGGCATCGTCCTGGTGCATGCCGGCATTCCGCCGCAATGGTCGCTGAAGAAGGCACTGCGCCTGGCCGCAGAAGTCGAGGAAGTCCTCCGCGACGACGCCCGGTTGCCACAATATCTCGACGGCATGTACGGCAACGAGCCGCTGCGCTGGAACGGCCGCCTGCGCGGCATGGCGCGTCTGCGGGTAATCACCAACTACTTCACGCGGATGCGTTTCTGCACCGCCGATGGCACGCTCGACCTGAAGAGCAAGGAAGGCCTGGAAAGCGCGCCGAACGGCTTCGCCCCCTGGTTCAGCCATCCCGAGCGCAAGACCCGCGGGCAGAAGATTCTCTTCGGCCATTGGGCCGCGCTGGAAGGCCGCTGCGACGAGCCCGGAGTGATCGCCTTGGACACCGGTTGCGTCTGGGGCGGCACCCTCACGCTGCTCAACGTGGATACCGGCGAGTCTCACCGCTGTGCCTGCAACGCTGCCAGGAAGATCGATGCCCGCTAGTGGTGCGACTCCGGATCGGTTAGTTTCTTTTCCGTGACGAGCGATCAGCTCCAGCCATCGAGGTGCATCCATGAGCGAATTCCGTCGTATCCCGCCCCAGCAGGCCCAGGCCCTGCGTACCCAGGGCGCCGTGGTGGTGGATATCCGCGACCCGCAGAGCTACGCCCAAGGCCATATTGCCGGTGCACGGCACCTGGATAACCAGTCCCTCGCCGACTTCATGGCTCAGGCAGACTTCGAGCGGCCTTTGATCGTCGCCTGTTACCACGGCAACTCCAGCCAGGGGGCGGCGGCCTACCTGGCCCAGCAGGGCTTCGCCGAGGTCTACAGCCTGGATGGCGGCTTCGAGCTGTGGTGCGCCACCTTCCCCGGCGAGGTCGCGCAAGGGGCGGCGGATCAGCCCGCCTGAGCCCTCCCGCCCGAACCAGGTCCGCCCTTTGTTTTCCCGGCTCGCCAGGCGGGTCGGACGCCGTCTTGCGCGCCTAAAATCCGCCTTTTTCTCCTCCCCGCCCGCCGCCGTTCGGCGCCTTGGGACAATCGCGCGCCCCCTTGTCTTTTCCCCGCGCAACCGTGCTACTGTCGATACCGAACTATTCTTGTTCCTACGCCATCCACATCCGGGCAAAGCCGGCACACGGCTTGCTACTACACTTCTAGGCAATGACCTTCGGGCATGGGGGATTTCATCGGCTGGCCTGCGCCAGCGAACCGCCAACACCCAAACGCTTCAAACCAAAGCCGGCTCTGGGCATCGAACGAGGTGACGACATGAGTATCTTCAGCCACTTTCAACAACGCTATGAAACGACGCGCCAGGAAGAGTACTCCCTCCAGGAGTACCTCGAATTGTGCAAGCAGGACCGCAGCGCCTATGCCTCGGCAGCCGAACGGATGCTGATGGCGATTGGCGAGCCGGAGCTGCTGGATACCTCCGTCGACCCGCGGTTGTCGCGGATCTTCTCCAACAAGGTCATCCGCCGCTACCCCGCCTTCGCCGACTTCCATGGCATGGAAGACTGCATCGAGCAGATCGTTTCCTACTTCCGCCATGCGGCCCAGGGCCTGGAAGAGAAGAAGCAGATCCTCTATCTCCTGGGCCCGGTGGGCGGCGGCAAGTCCTCGCTGGCCGAGAAGCTCAAGCAGCTGATGGAGAAGGTGCCCTTCTACGCGATCAAGGGCTCGCCGGTGTTCGAGTCCCCGCTGGGGCTGTTCAACGCCGCCGAGGACGGCCAGATCCTCGAAGAGGACTTCGGCATTCCGCGCCGCTACCTCTCCACTATCATGTCGCCTTGGGCGACCAAGCGGCTCAACGAGTTCGGCGGCGATATCAGCCAGTTCCGCGTGGTCAAGCTGTATCCCTCGATCCTCAACCTGATCGGGGTGGCCAAGACCGAGCCGGGCGACGAGAACAACCAGGACATCTCCGCGCTGGTCGGCAAGGTCGATATCCGCAAACTGGAAGAATTCCCGCAGAACGACGCCGATGCTTACAGCTACTCCGGCGCCCTGTGCCGCGCCAACCAGGGCCTGATGGAGTTCGTCGAGATGTTCAAGGCACCGATCAAGGTGCTCCATCCGCTGCTGACCGCCACCCAGGAAGGCAACTACAACAGCACCGAAGGCCTCGGCGCGATTCCCTACACCGGCATCATCCTCGCCCACTCCAACGAGTCCGAGTGGCACAGCTTCCGCAACAACAAGAACAACGAGGCCTTCATCGACCGTATCTACATCGTCAAGGTGCCCTACTGCCTGCGCGTCTCCGATGAGATCAGGATCTACGACAAGCTGCTGACCCACAGCTCGCTGGCCAAGGCCCACTGCGCACCGGACACGCTGAAGATGCTGGCTCAGTTCTCCGTGCTTTCGCGGTTGAAGGAACCGGAAAACTCCAACATCTACTCGAAGATGCGCGTCTATGACGGCGAGAACCTGAAGGACACCGATCCCAAGGCCAAGTCGATCCAGGAGTATCGCGACAACGCCGGGGTGGACGAGGGCATGAACGGCCTGTCGACCCGCTTTGCCTTCAAGATCCTCTCCAAGGTGTTCAACTTCGACCCGCACGAGGTCGCCGCCAACCCGGTGCATCTGCTTTATGTGCTGGAGCAGCAGATCGAGCAGGAACAGTTCCCGCCGGAGGTGCGCGAGCGCTACCTGCGCTACCTCAAGGAATACCTGGCGCCGCGCTACATCGACTTCATCGGCAAGGAGATCCAGACCGCCTACCTCGAGTCCTACAGCGAGTACGGGCAGAACATCTTCGACCGCTACGTGCTCTACGCCGACTTCTGGATCCAGGATCAGGAATACCGCGATCCGGAGACCGGCGAGATCCTCAACCGCGTGGCCCTCAACGAGGAACTGGAGAAGATCGAGAAGCCGGCCGGCATCAGCAACCCGAAGGACTTCCGCAACGAGATCGTCAACTTCGTGCTGCGCGCCCGGGCCAACAACAACGGCAAGAACCCCAGTTGGCTGAGCTACGAGAAGCTGCGCGTGGTGATCGAGAAGAAGATGTTCTCCAACACCGAGGATCTGCTGCCGGTCATCAGCTTCAATGCCAAGGCGAGCAAGGAGGACCAGCAGAAGCACAACGACTTCGTCAAGCGCATGGTCGAACGCGGCTACACCGAGAAGCAGGTCAGGCTGCTCTCCGAGTGGTACCTGCGGGTTCGGAAGTCGCAGTAATCCAGCCGCAAACCACATGCTTCAAGCTGCAGGCGGAAGCAAGCCTCCGAGCTCGGCTCCGCTTGCAGCTTGCGGCCTGAGGTTGGCAGCTCCCCGGAGGGGCCTATGAGTTATGTGATCGACCGACGCCTGAACGGCAAGAACAAGAGCACGGTGAACCGCCAGCGTTTCCTGCGACGTTACCGTGATCACATCAAGAAGGCGGTGGAAGAGGCGGTCAGCCGCCGCTCCATCACCGATATGGAGCACGGCGAGCAGATCAGCATTCCCGGCCGCGATATCGACGAGCCCGTGCTGCATCATGGCCGTGGCGGCAAACAGACCATCGTCCACCCGGGCAACAAGGAATTCACCGCCGGCGAACGCATCCCGCGCCCGTCCGGTGGCGGGGGCGGCGGCAGCGGCTCCGGCAAGGCCAGCAACAGCGGCGAGGGCATGGACGACTTCGTCTTTCAGATCACCCAGGAGGAGTTCCTCGACTTCATGTTCGAGGACCTCGAGCTGCCCAACCTGGTCAAGCGCCATATCACCGGCGCCGACACCTTCAAGACGGTCCGCGCCGGCATCAGCAGCGAGGGCAACCCGTCCCGGATCAACATCGTCCGTACCCTGCGCTCGGCCCATGCCCGGCGCATCGCCCTGTCCGGCAGCAGCCGCGCCAAGCTGCGCGAGGCCAAGGCCGAGCTGGAGCGCCTGAAGATCGAGGAGCCGGACAACTTCGGCGACATCCAGAAGCTGGAGGCGGAAATCGCCCGCCTACGCATGCGCATCGAGCGGGTGCCCTACCTCGACACCTTCGACCTCAAGTACAACCTGCTGGTCAAGCAGCCCAATCCCAGCTCCAAGGCGGTGATGTTCTGCCTGATGGATGTCTCCGGCTCCATGACCCAGGCGACCAAGGACATCGCCAAGCGCTTCTTCATCCTGCTCTACCTGTTCCTCAAGCGCAGCTACGACAAGATCGATGTGGTGTTCATCCGCCACCACACCAGCGCCAAGGAGGTGGACGAGGAGGAGTTCTTCTATTCGCGGGAAACCGGCGGCACCATCGTCTCCAGCGCCCTCAAGCTGATGCAGGAGGTCATGGCCGAACGCTATCCGGTGAACGAATGGAACATCTACGCCGCCCAGGCCTCGGACGGCGACAACTGGAACGACGACTCACCGATCTGCCGGGATATCCTGATCAAGCAGATCATGCCGTTCGTGCAGTATTACAGCTACGTCGAGATCACCCCGCGGGAACACCAGGCCCTGTGGTACGAATACGAGAGCGTCCGCGAGGCGTTCTCCGACTCTTTCGCCCAACAGCAGATAGTGTCGGCTGCCGACATCTATCCGGTATTCCGTGAACTCTTCCAGCGGAGGCTTGCGACATGACCCCCAGAGAGAGAAAGGGCCAGCCGATTTCCACCGGCTCGGAGTGGAGCTTCGAGCTGATCCAGGCCTACGACAAGGAAATCGGCCGTATCGCCGAGCGCTATGCGCTGGACACCTATCCCAACCAGATCGAGGTGATCACCGCCGAGCAGATGATGGATGCCTACGCCTCGGTGGGCATGCCGATCGGCTACCACCATTGGTCGTACGGCAAGCATTTCCTCGCCACCGAGAAGGGCTACAAGCGCGGGCAAATGGGCCTGGCCTACGAGATCGTGATCAACTCCGATCCGTGCATCGCCTACCTGATGGAAGAGAACACCATGTGCATGCAGGCACTGGTGATCGCCCACGCCTGCTACGGGCACAACAGCTTCTTCAAGGGCAACTACCTGTTCCGCACCTGGACGGATGCCAGCTCGATCGTCGACTACTTGGTGTTCGCCAAGCAGTACATCATGCAGTGCGAGGAGCGCCACGGCATCGACGCGGTGGAGGAGTTGCTGGACTCCTGCCACGCCCTGATGAACTACGGCGTCGACCGCTACAAGCGCCCCTATCCGATCTCCGCCGAGGAAGAGCGACGCCGGCAGAAGGATCGCGAGGAGCACCTGCAACGGCAAATCAACGATCTTTGGCGGACCATTCCCCGGGCAGCCGAGAAAGGCGGCGACAGGGATCGCACGCGCTGGCCCGCCGAACCCCAGGAGAACATCCTCTATTTCATTGAGAAGCATGCACCGCTGCTCGAGCCCTGGCAGCGCGAGGTCGTGCGCATCGTGCGCAAGATCGCCCAGTACTTCTACCCGCAGCGCCAGACCCAGGTGATGAACGAGGGCTGGGCGACCTTCTGGCACTACACCCTCCTCAACGACCTCTACGACGAGGGGCTGGTCACCGACGGCTTCATGATGGAGTTCCTCCAGTCGCATACCAGCGTGGTCTACCAGCCGCCGTTCGACAGCCCCTACTACAGCGGCATCAACCCCTATGCGCTGGGCTTCTCCATGTACCGCGACATCCGGCGGATCTGCGAGAACCCGACCGAGGAGGACAAGCGCTGGTTCCCCGACATCGCCGGCAGCGACTGGCTGAGCACCCTGAAGTTCGCTATGCAGAGCTTCAAGGATGAAAGCTTCATCCTGCAGTTCCTCTCGCCCAAGGTGATCCGCGATCTCAAGCTGTTCAGCATCGTCGACGACGACCAGAAGGACGAGCTGCTGGTGTCCGCCATCCACGACGATGCCGGCTACCGCACCGTGCGCGAATTGCTCGCCTCCCAGTACAACCTGGGCAACCGCGAACCGAACGTGCAGATCTGGAGCGTCGACCGGCGCGGCGACCGCTCGCTGACCCTGCGCCACCAGCAGCACGACCGCAAACCGCTCAGCGAGTCCACCGAGGACGTGCTCAAGCACCTGCACCGGCTGTGGGGCTTCGACATCCACCTCGAGTCGATGCAGGGCGAGCGGATCGTCAACAGCTATCACATGCCGCCCCGGGGTGATGGTGACGAGGAAAACTACCCGCGCCTGGATCTGGCCATTCCGCCAATCTGATCACGCCGGCCGCCATCATCATCCGGATGGCGGCCCTTCTCTCCCAGCAACGGACCTGTCGGCGGCCCCCTCCGCCCGCGTCCGGCCCGCATCGTTCCCCCCGCCTCGTCCACCCGCTATGCTCTGCCCAGGAGGTGGACATGCAAATCTACAAAGTGGGTGGGGCAGTACGCGATCGTCTGCTCGGACAACCGGTCAGCGAGACCGACTGGGTCGTGGTCGGCGCCAGCGCCGAGGAACTGACGGCCCGGGGCTTTCGCCCGGTCGGCGCGGACTTTCCGGTATTCCTGCACCCGAAAACCGGCGAGGAGTACGCCCTCGCCCGTACCGAGCGCAAAAGCGGCCGTGGCTACGGCGGCTTCACCTTCTACGCCAGCCCGGAGGTGACTCTGGAGGAGGACCTGCTGCGCCGCGACCTGACCATCAACGCCATGGCCGAGGACGCCGCAGGCCGGCTGATCGATCCCTATAACGGTCAGCGCGATCTGGCGGAAAAGTGGCTGCGTCATGTCTCGCCGGCCTTCGCCGAAGATCCGCTGCGCGTTCTGCGCGTGGCGCGCTTCGCCGCCCGCTACGCCCCGCTGGGCTTTCGCGTCGCGCCGGAAACCCAAGTCCTGATGCGCCAGCTCGCCGAGTCCGGTGAGTTGCAGGCTCTCACCCCCGAACGCAGCTGGAAGGAGATTTCCCGAGCATTGATGGAGCCGTGCCCGGACGTCTTCATCCGGACGCTGCGCGACTGCGGAGCCCTGCGCGAGCTGTTGCCGGAAGTCGATACCCTGTTCGGCGTGCCGCAGCCGGCGGCCCATCACCCGGAAATCGATACGGGCGAACACGTGCTCGCCGTGCTGCGCCAGTGCGCCGAGCACGGGCAGCCGTTGCCCGTGCGTTGGGCCTGCCTCCTCCACGACCTAGGCAAGGGCGTGACGCCAGCCGACCAATGGCCGCGGCACGTCGCCCACGAACACAAAGGCCTGAAACTGATCCGCACGGTGAATGCACGCTGCAAGGCCCCGCGCGACTGCCAGGAACTGGCGCTGCTGGTCGGCGAATACCATACCCACGGCCATCGTGCACTGGAGTTGCGCCCTTCCACCCTGCTCGAGCTGCTCCAGCGCTTCGATGTCTATCGCCGCCCGCAGCGCTTCGAGGAGTTCATCGCCGCCTGCGAGATGGACGCCCGTGGCTGTCTCGGCCTAGAGCGGCGCGATTACCCGCAAGCCGACTACCTGCGCGGCGCCGCCGCCGCGGCCCGGGCGATGACGGTCCAGCCGCTGCTGGAAAAGGGTCTCGAAGGCGCTGCCTTGGGCGAGGCGCTCAAGCGCGAGCGACTACAGGCGCTGCAGGCCTACAAGACCGAGGTACTGGGCGAGCAGGCCGAGCCTTCGGAAATCCCATGAAGAAGGCGATGCTGCTCGCTTGATGCCCTAGAGCCACGAGTAGCTGGCCCAATGCACCTGCACTTCGAGCCGCGCCCAGTGGCGGTACCGGCGACCTGTGACCTCACCTAGGAGAAAAAGTGATGAACGAGCGGCTGGCCCGCTACCTGCCGTGCCTGGAGTGGGCACGCCAGTACGACCGCACGGCAGCCAGCAAGGACGGCTTGGCCGCGCTGATCGTCACCCTGATGCTGATTCCGCAAAGTCTGGCCTACGCCATGCTCGCCGGCTTGCCGCCGGTCACCGGGCTGTATGCCAGTATCCTGCCGCTGGTGGCCTATACCCTGTTCGGCACCAGTCGTACCCTGGCGGTCGGCCCGGCGGCGGTACTCTCGCTGGTCACCGCCAGCGTGCTCGGCCCGCTGTTCGCCGCCGGCAGCGCCGCATACAACGCCGCGGCCCTGCTGCTGGCACTGCTCTTCGGGCCTGGTTCTGCTGGCGATGGCGGTGCTGCGCCTGGGCTTTCTCGCCAACTTTCTCAGCCATCCGGTGATCTCCGGCTTCATGAGCGCTTCGGGCCTCCTCATCACCCTCGGTCAGCTCAAGCACATCCTCGGCATCAAGGCCGACGGCGAAAACGCCATCCAACTGCTCGACGCCCTGGCCCGTGGCCTGCCGCAGACCCACCTGCCGACCTTGACCATCGGCGTCGCCAGCCTGATCTTTCTCCATCTGGCGCGCACACGGCTGAACGGCTGGCTGTGCACCCTTGGTTGCACCGCCAGGGTCGCCGGCGCGCTGACCCGGACCGGTCCGGTGGTAGCCCTGCTGGTCTCAGTGCTGGTGGTCTGGCTGTTCGACTTGGGCATCGCCGGCGTGCGCGTGGTCGGTCAGATCCCCGAAGGCCTGCCGTCGTTCAGCCTGCCGCCACTGGACCTGGAGCTGGCGGTGAAACTGCTGCCGGCGGCGTTCCTGCTCAGCCTGATCGGCTTCGTCGAGTCGGTATCGGTGGCACAGACCCTGGCCGCCAGGCGCCGCCAGCGCATCGAGCCGAACCAGGAGCTGGTCGGCCTCGGCAGCGCAAATCTGGTCGCGGCGCTGAGCGGCGGCTTCCCGGTCACCGGCGGCCTGTCGCGCTCGGTCGTGAATTTCGATGCCGGCGCACAAACGCCCATGGCCGGCGCCCTCACCGCGCTGGGCATCACCGTTACCGTGCTGTTCTTCACCCCGTTGTTCCACAATCTGCCCCATGCGGTGCTGGCGGCCACCATCATCGTCGCCGTGCTGACCTTGGTCGACCTCGGCGCGCTCAGGCGCACCTGGCGCTACTCCAGGCAGGACGCCGCGGCCATGGCGGCGACCATGCTCGGCGTGCTACTGGTCGGCGTCGAGGCCGGCATCGCCATCGGCATCGGCCTGTCGCTGCTGCTGTTCCTCTGGCGTACCAGTCAGCCGCATATCGCCGTGGTAGGCCAGTTGCCGGGCAGCGAGCATTTTCGCAACATCAAACGCTTCGCCGTGGTGGAAAGCCCGAAGGTACTGTCGATCCGCGTCGACGAGAGCCTGTACTTCCCCAACGCCCGTTACCTCGAAGACCGCATCGCCGAGCTGGTCAGCGAGCATCCGCAGGTCGCGTATCTGGTGCTGATGTGTCCGGGTGTCAACCTGATCGACGCCAGCGCCCTGGAAAGCCTCGAGGCGATCGGCGTGCGCCTGCACGCCGCCGGCATCCAGCTGCACCTCTCGGAAGTGAAAGGGCCGGTGATGGATCGCCTCAAGCATGCCGATTTCCTCGCACACTTCGGCGGTCGGGTGTTCCTCAGCCAGTTCGAGGCGCTGGCCGAACTTGACCCGCAGACCACCCGCCGCGCCCTCGACATGCGCCGCCAGGACTTCGCCGCCACACCCCTGCAGCCCACGCGGCAGGAAAACGCCAGTGAAAAGCGCCCATGAACGGGTGGCCGAAGCCGACGGACTCCATGCCCGCCACATTCCCGGCACGCCGAACACCGTAGCCTGCTGGAACTCAAGCTCGGCAACACGCCGGAACTGTCTGTCCACGACCTCGGCATCTTCCGCTACTGCAAGATCAGCAGTTGCACCGCTCTGGCTGTCAGCAGCCCGCAGGATATGGGCCCCCTGAAGGTGCAGTCGATCACCGGCGGCTTCGATGCCTGAAGCGCAGCCGGCAAGGCGACGGCGAGTCCGACGGACTTCGAATAGGATCTGCAGGCCTGCCGCCGTACCTGCACGGCGGCGGACGAAACCGTTATCTGTACAGTGGAGCGTTTCGCTGTAGTTCGCCAAGGCTCCGGAGGTGGTAGTGACGCCTCACGAGCGCTGGAGCAGGCGAAGGCCAACAGTGCTGCCATGCGGGAGAAGGTTCCTGCCGAGTTCTGGGCCGCTCTCAAAGCCCGGAAGCGGACCAATGCGGACGCGCCGACTCCGTCCTGATCATGGGTGGCCACGGATTCGCTGAGCGATTCGGGGCGGCAGAAGCATCTGCCGAAGCGCCGTGGAAATAAAATTCCTAATTTAAGTTATTTTGAATTAATTTTCTATATATCCAGGCACAACCCGGTCGAAAACAAGGACAAGAGCAATGTTGCCTTCTTCCCTGCCAACCCCGCGCCTGCGGGACCCCGCATCCGTTCCTACCCTGCGCTGGGGGATCATCGGCCCCGGCTGGATCGCCGAGCGCTTCGTGAAGTCCCTGCGCGAGAATACGGTCCAGCAGGTCGTGGCAGTCGCCTCGCGCGCTCAGGAGCGTGCCGATGCCTTCGCGCGCGACTGGTCGATCCCCCATGCCTTCGGGGATGTTCATGACAGGCTGGCCATGAATCAGCTGGACGCCCTCTACATTGCCACACCGCACAACCACCATTTCCCCGACGCATTGAAGGCCATCGAAGCCGGCAAGCACGTCCTGATCGAAAAGCCCATGGCGCTCAATGCCCAGCAGGTAGCCGAACTCAAGGCACGTGCCGAAGCCCGCAAGGTGCTGTGCATGGAGGCGATGTGGTGTGACTTTCTGCCCAAGTACGATGTCCTGAGCCAACTGCTGGCCGATGGCATGCTAGGCGACCTGCACACGCTGATCGCCGATCATGGCGAGTTCTTCCTGCCGGAACACCGGATCTTCAATCCGGCTCTGGCCGGCGGCCCCATGCTGGATCTGGGCAGTTATCTGGTCGGCCTGAGCGTGAAGGTGGCCGGCAAGCCTGAAAAGGTCACAGCCATCGGCCAGATGGCCCATACCGGGGTCAACGGCCAGGCCTCGATGCTGTTCGAGCATGGCAACGGCATGCAAGCCGTGCTCAATACGACGCTGTTCAGCAGCACGCCCTGCATCGCCGTGATTGCCGGCCGTGATGCCACTCTAGTAATGCCCGGCCCCTTCTACAATCCGGGCTCTTTCACGGTGACGGCCAGCGGCGGCGGACAGATCCTGACCTTCGAAGATGCCAAGAACGGCTACAAACAGCTGTACCATGAGGCCATCCACTTTGCCTGGTGCGTCAGCGAGGGGCTGAGCGAGTCGCCTGTCCGTCCGTGGCAGTCGATTCTGGATACCCTGTCCACCATGGACGAAGTGCGGCGTCAGATCGGCGTTCGCCTCAACGAAGAGTGATCCGTCTTTCAGGGGCGGCAGTCCATGCCCTGCCGTCCCTGTCCGTGCTCCTTATCGCCATCGCCTGCCGCTTGGTCCTGCCTGTCATCCCTGTTTCGGCCCTTCGATCGTCGCGGCCCTGCCCGATCAGCCCCTTGCCCAGGCATCCCGTTCGGGCACCCCTGAAAACCCAGGCCTCCGTATAAAATCTGCCCTCGATCGGCTGGAGCCCCGTCCATGCTCAGTCTGTTTGCCGACCAGGAGCGTGAAGCGAAACTCGACAACCTAGACGATCCACTGGCGTTGCAGAGCGAGCATGCCGACTTCGCGGCCATGGCGGCCGAGACCGACCGCTGGGTTCCTCGCCGAGCCGGGCCAAAGCGGTAGACCGCCCTATCCAACAGCGTTGACGACTCGCCTTCCAATGCCCCAGCACCTATTCGTTTACTTGGTAATTCAATAAGTTGGCTCTCTTATTGGCGCAGTAGGACTAGGAACTGGGCGGCGGGGCGGGAAAGGCCCGGATCAGCGTCGGAGGGGTCAGTTGCGCGCCGCGCCACTGGAAGGAAACCGGCCACAGCACCTGCTCGATCCGCGCCTCCTGCCACAGTTCGGCGAAGGTCTGCCCTGCGCCCGGATGACGCCGCTCCGGCACCAGCAGCGCCAGCGGCCAGAGCACGAAGGCGTTCTTCAGGATTTCCGGGCGCGGCAGCAGCAGCCCGTCGAAATTGCCGACCTTGTCGCCGTACATCAGCACGTCGATATCCAGCGGCAGTCCCTTGCGCTCCGGCGCATAGCGGCCATTGTCCGCCTCGATGAACTTGAGCCGGCGATCCAGCTCGGTCAGCGGCAGGTCGGTCTGCCCGGTCACCACCAGATTGAAGAAGGGGCCGCTCTTGATCCCCACCGGCAGGCTCTCGAACACCGGCGAGCAGCGCATATCCTGCAGCAGGCCGGACAATGCCTCGAGGCCGGCCGTGAGGTGGGCGATACGCTCGATATTGCTGCCGAGGCCCAGCAGCACAGGCGTCAGCGGCATCCGCGCTCGATCTCCACGCCAACGCCGGCGGCCGCGGGAACGGCGCCCGGCTTGGTCAGCCGCAGGCGCAGCCAGGGAATCCCGAACTCGGCCATCAGCACGCCGGCCAGACGTTCGGCGAAGGTTTCCACCAGCAAAAAGTGCGCTTCATCGGCGAAAACCTGGATACGCGCCGCCAGCGCCGCATAGTCGAGCGCTCTGGCCAGCTCGTCGCCGGCAGCGGGCACACGGACATCCCAACCGCACTCCAGATCCAGCCGCAGACACTGACGAATCCCGCGCTCCCAGTCGTATACGCCGATGACAGTGTCGACCTCCAGCCCCTCGATAAACACTTTGTCCAAATTCATCTCCACGCAGGGCACCATGCCCCGCTAGAATCGGGGCGCCCCCACCCCGGATGGATCCCATGTTCTGGCTGCTGGCGATCCTCGCCTACCTGCTCGGCTCGCTGTCCTTCGCCATCCTGCTCAGCCGCCTGAGCGGCAGGCCGGACCCGCGTGCCTGCGGCTCGGGCAATCCCGGCACCACCAACATGCTGCGCATCGCCGGCAAGCGCCTGGCGGCGCTCACCCTGCTCGGCGATCTGTGCAAGGGCCTGCTGCCGGTGCTGATCGCCGAGCGCGCCGACCTGGGCATCCAGCAGCAGGCCTGGATCGGCCTGGCCGCGGTGCTCGGCCACCTGTATCCCCTGTATTTCAACTTTCGCGGCGGCAAGGGCGTCGCCACTGCCGCCGGCATGCTGCTGGGTCTCTATCCGCCGGCGGTGCTGCCGGCAGTCGCCGCCTGGCTGCTGGTCTTCGCCCTCACCCGCACCAGCTCCCTCGCCGCCCTGACCGCCATCCCGTTCTGCCTGCCGCTGCTGGCCTGGCGGCAACCCGGGCCCTGTTGCCGATGCTGCTGCTTTACGGGGTGATCGTCTGGCGCCATCGCAGCAACCTGCATGACCTCTTCGCCGGCCGGGAAAGGCATTTCTAACCCTGCACGGCAGGCTCAGACCGCCGGCAGGGTCTCCATCGGCCAGCGCGCATGGACCTGGATCGCCGGCCCGTCCTGCTGGCCGGCCAGCAGCCGCTGGCAACCCGCATAGGCAATCATCGCACCGTTGTCGGTACAGAAGCGCGGCCGTGCGTAGAACACCTGGCCATCCAGTTCGCCGAGCATCCGTTCCAGCGCCGCGCGCAGCGCCTGGTTGGCGCTTACCCCGCCGGCGATCACCAGACGCTTCAGACCGGTCTGCTTCAGGGCCCGCCGGCACTTGATGGTCAGCGTCTCCACCACGGCCTGCTGGAAGGCCAGGGCGATATCACGGCGCGCCTGCTCGTTGTCCTCGCCGCTCGTCTGACAATGCTGCCAGGTATTCAAGGCGAAGGTCTTGAGACCGCTGAAGCTGAACTCCAGCCCGGGCCGGTCGGTCATCGGCCGCGGGAAGACGAAGCGCCCCGGTCGACCATCCTGCGCCAAGCGGGCGATTTCCGGCCCGCCCGGATAGTTGAGGCCGAGCAGCTTGGCGGTCTTGTCGAAGGCCTCGCCGGCGGCATCGTCCAGCGACTCGCCGAGCACCTGGTAGCGACCGATGCCGTCGACCCGCACCAGCTGGGTATGCCCGCCGGAAACCAGCAGGGCGACGAAGGGAAACTGTGGCGGCTGCTGCTCCAGCATCGGCGCCAGCAGGTGCCCCTCCATGTGGTGCACGCCGAGCGCCGGAATGCCCCAGGCCAGCGCCAGTGCCTGGGCGCAGGAGGCGCCGACCAGGAGCGCGCCGACCAGGCCGGGTCCTGCGGTATAGGCGATGCCGTCGATGCCCTCTGCAGCGCAGCCGGACTCGTCGAGCACCTGACGCAGCAACGGCAGCATGCGCTTGACGTGATCCCGCGAGGCCAGCTCGGGCACCACCCCACCATAGATGCGGTGCAGATCGATCTGGCTGAACAGCGCGTCGGCCAGGAGGCCGCGCTCGCTGTCGTAAAGCGCGACGCCGGTTTCGTCGCAGGAGGTTTCCAGCCCCAGAACGAGCATGGGTTCGACCTTTATTAGCCAGGAAAATCGAGGGGCGCATCATAATCGGCGACTACCCCGCAGACCAGCGCTTTTCGCGCCGCGGGCTTTGCATTGGCTGCGACAAATGAGGTAACATCCGCAGCCCTTGAGAATCGACGTTCTCCCGAGCCGAGTCCGGAGAGGGCGTTCACCACCGGTCAATAGTTAAGGTAGCCCTGGATGCCCGCCGTCAAAGTTAAAGAGAACGAACCCTTCGACGTAGCCTTGCGTCGCTTCAAGCGCTCCTGCGAAAAAGCCGGCGTTCTGGCCGAAGTTCGCAGCCGCGAGTTCTACGAGAAGCCCACCGCCGAGCGCAAGCGCAAGGCCGCCGCCGCCGTCAAGCGCCACGCCAAGAAAGTGCAGCGCGAGCAGCGCCGCCGCGAGCGCCTGTACTAAGCTACAGCGAGGCTTCGCCGCTTCCCAAAGCCCGGTCATGAACCGGGCTTTTTGCATTTCCGGAGCCACCGGCATCCGCCCGAACCGGAACCCCCCATGGCCGGACTGATTCCCCAAGGATTCATCGACGACCTGCTGAACCGCACCGACATCGTCGAGGTGGTCGGTTCGCGCGTCCAGTTGAAGAAAGCGGGCAAGAACTACAGCGCCTGCTGCCCCTTCCATCAGGAAAAGACCCCCTCCTTCACCGTCAGCCCGGACAAGCAGTTCTACTACTGTTTCGGCTGCGGCGCCGGCGGCAACGCGCTGGGCTTTCTCATGGACCACGACCACCTGGAGTTCCCCCAGGCGGTCGAGGAACTGGCCAAACGCGCCGGCCTCGAGGTGCCCCGCGAGGAACGCGGTGGCGACCGCCAGCCGCGCCAGAGCGTCGACTCGCCGCTCTATCCGCTGCTGGCCGCCGCTGCCGACTACTACCGCCAGGCCCTGAAGAGCCATCCGGCACGCCAGGCCGCCGTCGACTACCTGAAAGGACGCGGCCTGTCCGGCGTTATCGCCCGCGACTTCGCCCTCGGCTTCGCCCCGCCGGGCTGGGATAACCTGCTCAAGCACCTGGGCGGCGATGCCCTGCAGCAGAAGGCGATGATCGACGCCGGTCTCTTGATCGAGAATGCCGACACCGGCAAGCGCTACGACCGCTTCCGCGACCGGGTGATCTTCCCGATCCGCGACAGCCGCGGCCGGGTCATCGCCTTCGGCGGCCGGGTGCTCGGCGACGACAAGCCGAAATACCTGAACTCCCCGGAAACTCCGGTGTTCCACAAGGGCCAGGAGCTCTACGGCCTCTTCGAGGCGCGCCGGCACAACCGCGACCTCGACGAGGTCATCGTGGTCGAGGGTTACATGGACGTCATCGCCCTGGCTCAGCAAGGCCTGCGCAACGCGGTGGCGACCCTCGGCACCGCCACCAGCGAGGAGCACCTCAAGCGCCTGTTCCGCCTGGTGCCCAGCGTGCTGTTCTGCTTCGACGGCGACCAGGCCGGACGCAAGGCCACCTGGCGCGCCCTCGAGGCCACCCTGCCGAGCCTGCAGGACGGCCGGCGCGCGCGCTTCCTGTTCCTGCCCGAAGGCGAGGACCCCGACAGCCTGGTGCGCGCCGAGGGCCGCGAGGCCTTCCTCGCCCGCCTGGAACAGCAGGCCAGGCCGCTGGCCGATTACTTCTTCCAGCAACTGGCCGAGGAAGCCGATCCGCGCACCCTGGAAGGCAAGGCCCACCTGGCGACCCTCGCCTCCCCACTGATCGAAAAGATTCCCGGCGCCAACCTCCGCACCCTGATGCGTCAGCGCCTCGGCGAGATCACCGGGCTGCACGGCACCATCCCGGGCCCGCCAGCGTCCGGCAAGATCCCCGGTGATCATCCGGCCTACGCGGAGGATGCTTACTATCAGGCCGACCCCAGCCACGCCGACTACCCTGACTTCGCCCCCAGCCAACCATTCGCCCCCCCCGAACGAACAGGCCGCGGCCAGTGGAAGGCACGCAACGACTACCGCAAGGATCGCCGTGGCCTCCCGCCCCGACCACGCACGGCGGTCAGCGTCGAGCCGCCCAACCTGAGCGCGCTGCGCACCCTGCTGCATCATCCACAGCTGGCGCAGAAAGTCGCCGATGCCAGCCATTTCGCCAGCGAGGAAGACCCCTACGCCCAGTTGCTGGTCGCCCTGCTCGAGGCCCTGCAAAAGAACCCGCACAGCAGCAGCCTGCAACTGATCGCCCGCTGGCATGGCACGGAACAGGGCCGCCTGCTGCGTGCCCTGGCGGAAAAGGAATGGCTGATTTCGACGGACAACCTTGAACAACAGTTTTTCGACACTATAAATACATTAGCGGCTCGGCAGCGCGAGCGAGGTATCGAACAACTGCTTTGCAAAGCCCGGCAGGGCGAACTGAGTCCAGAAGAGAAGGTTCGCCTGCGTGATCTGCTCAGCCGCAATGCCTCCCCCGCCCCCCCGACCTCAACTGGCGCGTAAGGTCAAGCATCCGCTATAATATTTAGCTTTTCAGCCCGCCAGAACATTCAGTGGATAGGGTGTCATGTCCGTAAAAGCTCAACAGCAGTCTCGCATCAAAGAGTTGATCGCTCGTGGCCGCGAACAGGGTTACCTGACCTACGCCGAGGTCAACGACCACCTGCCGGAGGATATTTCCGATCCGGAACAGGTGGAAGACATTATCCGCATGATCAACGACATGGGGATCAACGTATTCGAAAGCGCCCCGGATACGGATGCCCTGTTGTTGGCCGAAGCCGACACCGACGAAGCCGCCGCCGAGGAAGCCGCCGCCGCCCTGGCCGCGGTGGAGACCGACATCGGCCGCACCACCGACCCGGTGCGCATGTACATGCGTGAAATGGGTACCGTGGAACTGCTTACCCGCGAAGGCGAGATCGAAATCGCCAAGCGCATCGAGGAAGGCATCCGCGAGGTGATGAGCGCCGTCGCCCACTTCCCCGGCACCGTGGACAGCATCATTGCGGAGTATCAGCGCGTCGCCACCGAAGGCGGCCGCCTGTCCGACATCCTCAGCGGCTACATCGATCCCGACGACGATTCGGCGGTGCCTGCCGAGGCCGAAGTTCCCGTCGACCTCAAGAGCAAGAGCGCCGCAGCGCCGGCATCCGACGACGAAGACGAGGAAGAAGGCGGGGAAGAAAGCGAGGAAGAGGAAGGCGACGGTGGCCCCGATCCGGAAATCGCCCGCCTGCGCTTCGGCGCCGTCGCCGAACAGCTGGACAGGACCCGCGAAATCCTCCAGCGGCACGGCCGCGGCAGCGCCGAGGGCCTGGAGGCCCTGCAGGAACTGGCCAGCCTGTTCATGCCGATCAAACTGGTGCCCAAGCAGTACGACGCCCTGGTCGAGCAGGTGCGAGACTCCCTGACCCGCGTGCGCACCCAGGAACGCGCGATCATGCAACTGTGCGTGCGCGATGCACGCATGCCGCGCGCCGACTTCCTCCGCCAGTTTCCCGGTAACGAGGTCGACCAGGACTGGGTCGACTTCCTCACCAAGGGCAAGGCCAAGTACGCCGAGGCCCTCGGCAAGCTGGCCGACGACATCAAGCAGTGCCAGCAGAAGCTGATCGACCTCGAGCAGGAAGTCGGCCTGACCATCGGCGAGATCAAGGACATCAACCGCCAGATGTCCATCGGCGAAGCCAAGGCCCGCCGCGCCAAGAAGGAAATGGTCGAGGCCAACCTGCGCCTGGTGATCTCCATCGCCAAGAAGTACACCAACCGCGGCTTGCAGTTCCTCGACCTGATCCAGGAAGGCAACATCGGCCTGATGAAGGCGGTGGACAAGTTCGAATACCGCCGCGGCTACAAGTTCTCGACCTACGCCACCTGGTGGATTCGCCAGGCGATCACCCGCTCGATCGCCGACCAGGCGCGCACCATCCGCATCCCGGTGCACATGATCGAGACCATCAACAAGCTCAACCGCATCTCCCGGCAGATGCTCCAGGAGATGGGCCGCGAACCGACGCCGGAAGAGCTGGGCGAGCGCATGGAGATGCCCGAGGACAAGATCCGCAAGGTGCTGAAGATCGCCAAGGAACCGATCTCCATGGAAACCCCGATCGGCGACGACGAAGACTCGCATCTGGGCGACTTCATCGAGGACTCCACCATGCAGTCGCCGATCGACGTGGCGACCGTGGAAAGCCTCAAGGAAGCCACCCGCGAAGTCCTCGCCGGCCTCACCGCCCGGGAAGCCAAGGTGCTGCGCATGCGCTTCGGCATCGACATGAACACCGACCACACCCTCGAGGAGGTCGGCAAGCAGTTCGACGTCACCCGCGAGCGTATCCGCCAGATCGAGGCCAAGGCCCTGCGCAAGCTGCGCCACCCCTCGCGAAGTGAGCACCTGCGCTCCTTCCTCGACGAGTGACAGCAAGACCCCCGGCCCGCCGGGGGTCTTGCTTTCCAGGTTGCCGATCGGGTAGCGCACGCTCTTATACTGCGGGAACCTTATCACTCCGACGACACGCCACCATGCACGGACCCGACGCCAGCAACCCGCTCGAATGCCTGGATGCCCTGACCCAGGCGGCATTGCTGCAGGGTTTCCACCAGCGTCAGCTGCTCGAGGGCGAACTGCTCGGCAGCCCGAACGGCGAACGTGACAGCGTGTTCATCGTGCGCAGCGGACGCATCCGCGTGTTCCTCGCCTTCGAGGACAAGGAATACACCCTCGCCTTCCTCGAAGCCGGCGGTATCTACAGCACCCACAGTCAGGCCTATGTCCAGACCGTGCGCCCGAGCGAGGTGCTGATGGGCGATACCGGGCAAATGATGGCCACCCTCCGCTCGCTGCCGAGTGCAATGCCGGCGATCATCCGCGTACTCGGCGCCACGCTCGACAACTGCATGCGCATCATCGAGGACCTGGCCTTCCGCGACGTCGAGGGCCGCCTGGCACGCTTCCTTGACGGCATGCTGGCGCGCAAGGGCCGTCCCCACCAGGGCAGCCTGCGCCTCGAACTGGACCTCAACACCGAAGACATCGCCCAACTGCTCGGCACCACCCGCCAGACCGTCTCCTCCCTGCTCAACCGGATGGCCCGCGAAGGCATCCTCAGCCGCGCCGGCAACGGCATCTTCGACATCCACGACGCCGAACGCCTGCGCATTCGCAGCCAGTCGCCAGGCAAGGTGTCCGCTGGCTGACAGACAACGCCGGGCGCGGTTTCTAGCATGGTCGCTCCAGACACCTGTCCAGCTTCGGCTTGCCGGAGGAGCGCCCATGACCACGCCGACCTATCGCAGCATCTGTGGTGAAAAATCCCTGCCCTACACCGACTGCGACCGCTGCATCCGCACCCTCTATGCGCGGATCCATCACTACCTGCAGCAGGATCAGAGCAACTGCCCGATCTGCAACTACTTCCACGAGAAGATCGGCTCGCGCGACGGCAGCGAGAACGACGCCCGCCTGCTGCTGCACGCCCAGGTGAACGTCGTCTACGAACTCTTCGCCCGCCACGGCGACCAGGAGGCCCTGGCCCTGCTGGAGCGGGTCGAGGACGACTGCTGCTGATCGCGTCGTGCACTCGGTTCGCAACGAATGCGGGGTTTTCCGCTCCGTCGCTTGGCGCGGGCGGAAAGCCGCCGCTATAATCCGCCGGCCTTCTGGGGGCCTGTAGCTCAGTCGGTTAGAGCAGAGGACTCATAATCCTTTGGTCCAGGGTTCGAGTCCCTGCGGGCCCACCAACTTAGGGATAGGGGAAGCGCAACAGCGCCCCCGAAGCCCAACAAAATCAAGGGTTGCGCCGCTTCCCTTGTCTGATGCTGTCCGTCCGAATCTTTTGCTGTCCACCCAAACTGGGGGCATCGTTGGGGAAAGATCCCCAGATGCACAGTGAGGATGCCCCCATGCCTCTCTCAGACGCTCAGATCCGCGCACTGAAACCAGCTGACAAGATAGTCCGCCACTTCGACGGCGGCGGGCTGTATATCGAGCTATCCCCCAAAGGCTCCAAGCTGTGGCGACTCAAGTACAGGTTCGAAGGCAAGGAAAAGCGCCTGGCTCTTGGCAAGTACCCCGACATAAGCCTCAAGGAGGCCCGCGAGCGCCGCGAGGAGGCGCGGAAGCTGCTGGCCAATGGGGTAGACCCGTCTGCGAACAGGAAGGCCGCCAGGGCCGCCAGAGGGGCCGCAGCGGCGAACAGCTTCGAGGTTGTCGCGCGGGAGTGGTTTGCGAAGATGTCGCCAACATGGGCGCCGACGCACAGCTGCAGGATCATCAGCCGGCTGGAGCGGGAAATCTTCCCCTGGCTGGGCAATGCCCCCATCGCCGACATCAATGCCCCCGACGTGCTGACCTGCCTGCGCCGGATCGAAGCTCGCGGGCACATCGAGTCGGCGCACCGGGTCGGCCAGATCGTCGGCCAGGTATTCAGGTATGGCGTGGCGACAGGCCGATGCCTGCGCGACCCTACCGGCGACCTCAAGGGCGCCCTTCCCCCTGTCCGCGTCGAGCACATGCCAGCAATCACCGACCCGGCCGCGCTGGGCGCCCTGCTGCGGACGCTGGAGGGCTTCACGGGCACTGTCGTCGTCGGGACCGCCCTGCGGCTTTTGCCGCTGCTGTTCGTGCGCCCTGGCGAGCTGCGAGCCATGCGCTGGGCACAGCTGGACCTGGCGGCCGGCGAGTGGCGCTTCGTGGCAAGCAAGACGCACGCGGAACACATCGTCCCGCTGGCACGCCAGGCAGTGGCCATGCTCCGCGCCCTGCAGCCGGTCACAGGACACAATGAGCTGGTTTTTCCTGGTACGCGAAAGCACGACAAACCTATCAGCGAAGTGACCTTGAACGCAGCGCTGCAGCGAATGGGCTATGACACGAAGCGCGAGGTGACGGCACACGGGTTCCGGGCAACCGCCCGGACGCTGCTGCACGAAGTTCTGAGATTCGAGCCGACAGTGATCGAACACCAGCTCGCGCACCGGGTTCCGGACGCGCTGGGGCGGGCCTATAACCGAACGAAATTCCTCGACGAGCGCAGAGCGATGATGCAGCGCTGGGCCGACTACCTCGACGAGCTGAAGGGCAAGGGACACGGGTGTTAGGACCAAACGGCAAGGAGCTTTAAAATCCCCCAACCGGCTCGAAAAGGCGCTAGCCAACGCCAAAAGACAGGGGGGACAGCATGAACGAAGCCACCGAGCACCGAGCGCTGCGCCTGATCGACCTCAAGGAGGTCGTCGCCCGCACTACGCTCTCGGCTGCCGTCATTTGGGAGCGAATCAAGGGGCGCACGTTCCCGGCACCGATTGGGATCGGCAAGCCTTACAAGTCGGGGCGACAGTCTCGCGTGGCCTGGCTGGAATCTGAGATCGACGAGTGGATCATGCAGCAGGTACAGCGCGCCCGAGGGATCTGAGGTCTTGGCGGCGGACATGCACACCGCCGCCGGAGGCTCTGACACTTACTGTCGCAGCCCTGACAGTTCAAAAATCCAAGTGTCACGGGGATCAGCTCTCAGCGCGAAGCGCCTAGCTCGCGGGTTTGAGCACCCCCTAATGCACACGTGCCGGAGGCCCTGACACTTCCTGACACTTTGACGGGTCCTCTCCTTCACTTGGCTCCTTTACGCTCTTCCCCTCTTTTCCTCTCTCTCTTCTCTCTCTGAATAAGAGAAAGAAGTGTCAAGAGTGTCGGGATGCTCCGCAACCCGTGTGCTAGAGGGGTCGCGGCCCTGACACTTCATCTGTCAGGGAAGCGTCATGCGAAGTGTCAGAGCACAAAGATCCAAGACCTAACACCTACCCCAAAAACCACACAAAAATTATGTGAATTCTCTGACACATGCCCTGACAGATTGGTGTGTCAGAAGTGTCAGGGGCTCGGATCTGGGAGCCATCATTTTGATTCAGTGAAATCCGTTCGTCGCCCCGCCGAAGGACAATGATTGCGGTCCCCCCCGGAAAGGGCGCATGTTGTCAGTTACTACAGAGAGGGTGGCGCCATGAAGCCGAAATTGAAAATCGAGAACCCAGCCGACGGCAGCCTGACGGACGCTTGGTGCCTCGCGGACGTGGCAGCTCATCTGCAAATCACGGAGAAGCACGCAAGCGTGCGGCTGGCGCGGCGTCAGATTCCGGCGCCGCTGCTGAAAGTGCATAGGCGTCCTTACTGGTCGCCGTTGCAATTCGGTGAGAACGAAGGCAAAGGTCAGGCAGCCGCGGGCGCCTAGCCCCTGGCCCTGAAAATGAAAAGCCCCGCACCGGGCGGCACCAGTGCAGGGCTTCGAGACAGGTCGGACAGGACCGTAGCACCTATTCTATTGCAAGATACTGGACATGCACACAGCTCCCACCACCACCGGGAGAGCACGCCGACAAGCGGTCCAGCCGTTTCATTGTAGAGCACGCCCCACGCCGACCTCCGGTAATCCATAGGAGGTCGAAATGACGGATTTTCCAAAAGACACACAACCAGGACCTGTGCCGGCAGAGGTGATCGAGTTCGGCAAGGCGGCCAAGCCCGGCGAGACGTGCCCCGAAGCCGGGCCGATGATCGACTTTTCCGGGCTCGGTTTTGGAGACGGGCCGCAAGGCGTGCATGCGCGCTCGAATTACATCCTGGAAACCATGCTGCACCGGTACGTGATGGTGACGGGTCGCACGCCCTGCGTGGTCGACCTCAAGGCGACGAAGGAAACCGGCGGCGAGGTCGTGGAGATGGGCAAGGACTCGTTCATCCTGCACGCGGATACCAATTACGGGGATCTGCAGTTCCTGAAGAACGGGGAACTGACCAAGCCGATCGCCGCCGGCCACTATTTCTGGAATATGAAGGGGCTGCGTCGAATCACTGTGCAGAGGATGGTTTTCGAGCCAACCCTCGAACCATACAACGTGTCGGGGCACAGCTTTAACTGGTGGCATTCACTCAAGGCGACGATGTGCAAGCCGGATATGTCCGCCACTCGGGAGGACATCCAGCCGCTCGTCGACCACCTGCTGTACATCTCCGACGGCGACAGCGAAGGCGTGGACTATTTCATGAACTGGCTGGCCACGCTCTACCAGCGACCAGGGATCAAAATCCCATCGGCGATCATGTTCTACAGCCGGATTGGCCGGATCGGCAAATCGATGCTGTACAAGATCCTGGCTCCGGTATTCGGGCCGGCGATGGTCGACAGTCTCAAAGGCGAGGAACTGCACTCGAAGTGGCTGTTGGACATCGTGCAGCGCAAACGCCTGATCGTCTGGAACGAGCTGTCGAAGCACGACCGGGCGGATGGGTACGAGTCGCTGAAATCGTTCATCTCTGAGGACAAGCTGACGGCCGAGGGGAAAAACATCCGCCACACCGGCATTGGCAACCATGTCCACTCGATCATCACCACCAACAACGCGGACTGCCTGCCGTTGATGCAGGGGGATGGGCGCATCCTGGTGATGCGCTGCGAGGCAGAGCGCAAGCCGGACATCTACTACCAAAAGTTGGCCGCATGGATGACCGGCCCCGGCCCTTCGCTGCTGGCTGGTGTGCTGGCACAGTGGGATTTCCCGGCCGACTGGGACCCGTACGCTCCGGTCCCGCAGACGGCCGCCACTGTGCGGACGCAGGCCGAGTCGCGCAACCCGCTGGCCGGCTGGTTCGCCGAGCTGATCGAGGAGGGCAAAACGCCGTTCGATGTCGACTTCGACAACGTCGATTCGCTGATCGAAAAGCTGGACGCGATCTACCCGGCGCAGGCGCGGGCCTACAAGCTTAATTCCAAGACGATCCCAGCAGCGCTGACATTGGTCGGGGCCGTCCTGTGCCGCCTCAACTACTACGACAAAGGCGCCGGCAAGACCAAAACTGTCAGGCGCTGGATCTGGCGCAATCGTGACCAGTGGGTGATGCACGACGGTGACGATTGGAAGCCCCGGCCTGCCCTAGCGGAAGCGCTGGAAGGCAAAGCCTGACGATTTCCCGCAAGGGATCTATCCCCGGCTACGGCCGGGGCTTCTAAAGCCGAGAGGCAACCACCATGAAGCTTTATCAATTAAGCCCCAGTGGGCGAGCGAACGCAGGGCACCCAGGTGAAACGCGAAAGCGCGGGCATTACGTCACGGCGCTTATGGGGCTCGGTGGGGCGTTCACAGAGGAAGAGGCCAAGCGAGTCTTGGCGGTCGTGCTTGATGCCCAAGCCAGGCGCGGCCAGTTCAAATGGGAAAGCCCGGCTGCTGCGTGGCGCTGGCTGGTGACCGGCGGAAGGGAAAATGGTGCTTCGAGGGAAACTCCGTGGGTTGAGGAGGCATCGATATGAACACTCACACCCTTATCGCAACGCTGCATCATTGCCACCAACTCGCCCGGATCTTCGATGACGGTGGATGGGATGGTTCATCCCTGCGCCGGCTTGCTGATGACCTGCTGCGAGGTGCCCGGAAATGACCACGCCCACCAACTCCAATGAAATCTTGGCGAAGCATGTGCCTGCCGAACACGCACACGCCCCGCTGGAGTATCTGGCGACACTGACCGAAGACGAACTGCTGGAGTTTGCCATTCGACTGGCAAAGGAACCGAATGTGCCGGCAGATTTCCGCTGGCACATCATCCGTGCCGCTTTAGACATTGCTGCAAGCAAAGACCCGGAAGGTGTGCAGCGCCTGTGCCGGAAGTTCGCCATGAAACACGGGGCGGAGTTCGAGCTGGTTCGGGCTGAACTGGAGGGCAAGTAAGGGGACGAGGGGTAGAGCTACCCCTCGATCTCATCACCATCGTCGCCGCCTTCCTGCATGGCGGCCTCGATGCTGTGGAGGCGTTCTGCATCCGCAGCGTTGAGCTGCTGGCTGGTGGCCTCTAGGAATCGCACAAGGTCGCCCTTGTCCTGCTTCACCCCAGTCACGCCAGCCGTGTCGGCTGCGTCTACGCGCACCGCGCCGAGATCCGGCAGGATCTTCCTCATCAGCGCGATGGCCAGCTTGGTCTTTTCGGGGTCAGGTGCCACCGATCCGTCGAACACGCCGGCCACGTAGGCGACCATGTTCGGGGTGGTGTTGATCAGTTCGATCTGTGCTTCAAGCCGGCGCTGCGCGGCCTGCGCCCTGGCGCGCCGGTTCTCGGCTTCGAGCTGTTTCGTTTGCCAGTTGTCGGCCTCGCTGCGGATCAGCCTGCCAGCGGAAAGATCGTCCATGTCCATGGTTACCCCCTCCTCTCAAGCCGAGCGACGAGCCGGTCCAGCTCGAAGCGCAGTTCATGGTCCAGGTCAGGCCGGCTGCCGCAGTCCCTCTGCCGGGCCTGTGCAGCCAGGATCGCGCCCAACCGCACACCGCGAAGCCATGCCAGCGCCGCCTTCCTGGCTGCCATAGACATGCGCCGGCCGCAAAAATCGGCCTCCTCGAGGTAGTCGACGGCAGCTAAAACGGGGTCGCCGTCGCCGGCCTTCTTGCGCGGTGCTCCGCGCTTGCCTTTCACCGGCTCGTCGCAGGCTCCGCCGAGCCCTGTGGTGCTGAAGTGCATGGCATCGCCGTGCATGGTGACCTCCTGGTCTAAAGCATGTGCTTGAGGCCAATCCGGGCCTCTTGGGCTTCAAGTTCAGCGATCCGCGCTTCGCGCTGGGCCTTTAGCTTCCCCACGATGTAGTCCGCCACGTCGACGATCTTCCACGCTCTGCCGGCTCTGCTCTCGCGCACCTCGTCGGGGTTGCCACAGCAGCCGCAGTAACGGCGCAGGTCGCCGTCCCGGCCAGCGAACCCCAGGTGCAGGGCATGTGCGGGGAAGTCGCTCGGCAGCGTGCGGTCGGCCCAGTTCAGGTGATCGCGCAAGGCGTTGAGGCACTGCCGGTCGCTCATGTGCTTGTACCCCGGCACGCCAAGGCGGTAATGCAAGCTACTCATCGTTCTTACGCCAGGCGTTGGCCGCAGGCTGGTACATTATGTGTCCCTCCAAGGAGATGCTCACCGTCGCTGTGCTGTTCAGGACCACCGCCTTGAGCGCGATGTTGTCAGTCAGTCCGTCTGCGGACGAGTAGCTGAGCCGGAACGCTGCAAAGTTGGGGCTCGGCTCGAACTTGAACGGCGATGACAGCACGGAAACGGACAGGCTGCCGATCACGGCTAGTGTCAGCGTCGGCCGAGCGTTTGCCGGGGTCAGGATAAACCGCAGTTCACCGCCGGTGTCGTTTTTGACGCCGACTCGCGCCCAGACACCGAGCACAAGAGCCCGGTTTGGGATCTGCGCGAGCAGGATGGTGTCCCCGTGGCTTCCAAAGGTGTCCGGGTGAAACGCCGGGAAATTAGGACTGCGCTGGAACCGGAAGTGCAGCGCACAGATGCCGATGTGAGGCTGACTGCCTGGGGTGTGGTAGCTGCTGGCTGTAAGTGTAGTTGGCATGCTCAGCCTCCTTGCCTTTCGGTTGCTCGGTTGACGGTGTCCACGGCGGCGGTCCATGTGTACCCGACGGCGACCAAGGCGCGAACAGCGTCGCGCCGAGCGATCAGCACGGCGGCCACCTGGGGCGATGGATAAATGATTTTGGACATGACTCCCTCCTACCATCCGGCCGGCAGGGTGGTGCCGGCAGCTTCCAGGGATTTGTAAAACCGCTCGAACTCGGCGGCGCTCATGTCGGCCACCTGGGCGAGCGTAACCTTGGCAGGGTGCGGCTGTGCGGGTGCCGGCACAGGTGCCTGCTGTGGCCCCTGGGAGGCCGCTGGAGGCGCTTTCCTGGCCCACCCTGGGGGTTGATAGCCCAACTCGACCGCCTTCTCGTAGAGGGCTTGGGCGACGTTCACGCCGTTGGCCTGGCATTGGCGGGCGAAGGCGGCGATGGTCATCGCCTTGGCCTGTTGGTGCTGCTCGGGCGTGCAGTGTGGATACCGGGCCTGCTGCATCTGCTCGAACTGCGCCTCGATGTGCTGATAGGCGTGGTCGTAGTCAGGCTGGGCGGCGCGAAACTCGGCCTCGGCGCGGGCGGCGATATGGATGCCCTGCGTGAGTTCCTGCTGGAATTTAGCCTGCTGCACAGCGTGTTGCGCGGCCTGGCGAACCTGGGCATGGTCAGCGGTGACCTGCTCGATCAGCTGGCGGGCCTGCTGCACAGTCTGCTCGTCGCCGTCGGCGAGCGCCTGATCGTGCGCCGCCTTCGCCTGGTGGTAGACCTGCTCCATGTAGGCCATCCGCTGCTGGCATGCCGCGAGCTGCTGCTCATGCTGTGCGAGCGCCTGATTCAGTTGCAGATTGGACTCATTGACCTGGACCAGGGCCTCGGCGTTGCCGGCTTCGATCTGAGCGCGCAATGCTGGCAATCCAGGGTGCTCGACTTCGCCCCGCTCCACAGCCTCCTCCAGCAGCTCGGCCTGGTAGGCACGCTCGTTCTCGAGGTCGATGCGCTGGGCCTCTGACAGGCTATTCTCGAGGTCGAACGGCAGATTCAGCCGGCGACCGTTTGGGGTCACGAACTCGTCGGCCTGGGCTTCGCGCTCGGCGGCCTCGCGGGCGGCTTCCGCTTCTCGCTCCAGCTCCCTCGGGGTTTTGTACCAGTCAGGATCTTTCTCCCGGCCATGCGTGCCGTCTTCGTTGTAGACGACGCGCTCGGCCAGCGGCACGGTCAGCTCGCCCACGACGTCGTCGAGGATATCGTCGAACGAACCGCGGGAGACGTGTGCGTCGCCGCCAAGCTCGGCGTCGGTCGGCTCCGGGCCAAACAACTCGGTCAGGCTACTCATGATGTTGTGCCTCCTGCACAGCAGTAGCAGGCGCAGCGCCTGCACTGGTCATGTTGGCGATGCGGTCGGACAGGCGACGGTTGTCCTGCTGCCGCCTGGTTGCCGTTCTGGCAGCTTGGGCGGCCTGTTCCTGCTGCACAGCCGGCGACGGCACAGCGTTTTCCTCGGCGAGGCCCAGCTCGTCGCGGAACGCCTTTTCGGCGGCATCCGCCTTGGCCTTGTCCTCTTTTCGGCGCTGCAGCTCGGTGAGCTGAGAACGCAGCTCTTTGCTGCGCCGCCGGTATTCCATTTCGTCCCTGTACCGGTCCAGCTCCTCGGCAGTCAGCGGAGTGCATTGCATCGTGTGCAGATCCAGGGTGCTCCCGAGGGCCTGGCGAACGAGCACACGCTCAGCCTTTTGCGCGTGAAGGCAGACCCATAGTGCGTACTGCATCGCAGCGTCCATCGACCAGCAGTCGCGGGCCAGGTCCATGCCGTCGGGCAGGTGCTTCTCGATGCCCACCACGGCCGGGGCCTCATGCACGACACGCACAACGGTGTCCGGCGCGCCATCGGGTCTGGCACGCTTCACACGGGTTGGCACAGCCTTGGAGGTGTCGATGTTGAACAGCTCGCATTCACGGCGCAGCTGCTTGATCTTCTCGGGCAGGACTCTCATGTCGTCAGCTCCTTAATGAGGCTCTCCAGGCTGGCCAGCTCAGCGTCCTGGGCGTTTTTGCGCGCCGACGGCCCACCGAGGCGAATTGCCTCGTCGGACAGCGCGTGGAATCGCTGCCACGCCTCGTGCATCTCGGCGGTCATCCGCTCCAGGTCGCGCTCCAGCTGTTTGGCCAGCTTGAAGGCGGCCTGTGCTTCCTGGCGCTTCTGCACAGCTGCTTTTTCGCGTTCGTCCATGTCAGTCTCCGAAGATGGCCTTGGCCGGGTCCTGGTCGCCGAAGATGTCGGCTGCCGGATCTGGCGGGGTGGTGGGCACAGGTTGCCCTTGGTCTGCGCCGGTACTGCCGGCGAACACGTTGCCGGCGACCACCCCGCGCCCTTGGGCGAGTCGGCTATTGGCGTGTCCGATGGTCCTGCCGATCAATGGTCCGACGATGGGCACGCGCCGGGCCACCGATGTAGCCAGGCCGCCGGCGAGTCCCGCAGCACCGCCCGCGGCCATCTGTGCATTACGGTTCTGCACATGCCCTGCAGGGTCGCCTTGGGTCGGCACAATGGTTGCCCCAACGCCTCCACGGCCGAAGTTGGTAGCGGCAGCCTTCAGCGCCCCGCGGCCGATCGGCAACGTGCCCAGCGCGAGCGTGCTGGCCGCCAGTTGACCGCCGAGACGGCCTAGATCGAAGCTCGAAGGGTCGCGCCCTTCCCGGTAGCGCTCCTCGCCGGCCTGCTCTATCTCGGCCAGGGTGCGGCCACCGAATAAGTACCGCTCGGCCTCGTCGGGTATTGCCCAGCTCAGGTCTTGATACTGGCTGCCGACAGGGTCGGTGAGGCCACGAACGAATGGCCCGATGATGGGGCGGGCGGACGGTGGAATTACGCGCATGCCGATTGGGACATCCTCCTGGGAGCCGGCGAAGGGCACGACGTATTCGCTGGGGGCGCCGGGCATCGGCACATCCTCGTCCATGCCGGCATGGCGGGCTGGCGGCGCGTCGGGCACGTCAGGGTCGCGGCGGGTGACCGGCGATCCGGGCTCGCCAATGCCGAGCGGTACGTCGGGATCGCGGCCGGTCTGAGGCTGTGCAGACGGCTGCTGCTGTTGTTGAGACCCGAAGATCGCCGCCGCGGCGCCGTCGCTGTCGAAGATCGCCGTGGCGGCCTGATCGCTGCCTCTGCCCGCCGGCGCGCCACCGCCACCGAAGATGGCTTCCTGGGCGGCCATGGAGCCTTGAACCTTCGGCACATAGGCGCGGGTTTCAGCCGGCAGCACACCGCCCTTGGCCACGCGGCCGGGGCCTGCGTTGTACGCCGCCAGGGTCAGGGCCAGGTCGTTGCCGAAATGGCGGTACAACTGGCCAAGGTACTTGGCACCCGCCTTGGCGTTCTCCACCGCATCGAACGGGTCCTGCAGGCCGAGCGACCTGCCCGTGGCGGGCATGAGTTGCATCAAGCCCTGGGCGCCGGCCGGACTGACCGCCTTCGGGTCCATCCGGCTTTCCGTCCAGGCGACCGACCGCACAGTGCCCTCGGGGAGGCCATGCTCGCGGTCCAGGGCCTCGAAGTCGAGCCGTGCAAGGTCCATCACTGCACCTCATAACCGGCAGCGCGGGCCTTCTGCACAGCTTCCTCGGTGCTGATGCCCCGCGAGCGCGCCTGCTGCTCAAGCCAGCCGCGAGTCACGACCTTGCCGCCCTGGGCGCCTTGGCCGCCAGCACCGCCGCCGCCGATGATTTCCTTCTGCCGGCGGTAATCCTCCTGCATCAGGGTGTAGAGCTTGGCGCGGTGCTCCTTGTACTCGCCCCACTTCTGCCGAGCCTGAGCGGGCGATTGGTTTGGGTTGGCCGCGTCGTTTGCCGCCTTGGCGAGCAACCGCCATTCGCCTTCGGTCGCAGCAGCAAACGTAACGCCGGCCGCTTTTTGCTGCTGGAACTCCTGCAGCACAGCGTCCGACTGGATCGCATCGCGCAAAGCGTTTGCGTCGTTGCGCTCGGGGGCGGCGATAGACCCGACCGTGTTGGCGACCCGCTCGCCGACGGCTTCGGCGGCGGAGCCCTTCGGGCCGTAAATCTGGTCGAACCCTGGGTGTGCCAGCAACTCGTCGATGCGCCGGGTGCCCTCCTCGAAGGCGGCGCCGGCCGTAGCGCTCTGCTGGTCGAGCTTCTGCTCGGTGAGAGCACGCTCACGCTCACGCTCGGCAGCCTTGGCCTGGGCTTCGGAATCGACGCGGACAGCGTTGGCCCCGGCATTGATGAAACCGGTCTGCGCGTTCTGCTCTGCAACACCGACCATCTGCTCGCGATACTTTTGGAGGTCTTCCCGTTTCGCTGTCCGGTCCTCGGCATCGACCCAGCGGTCGACCCAATCCTCATGCCCAGACTCGATAACGGCCGCACGCACAGCCTCTTCGGGAGTCAGTCCTGGGTTTTGCTTCAGCACAGCGCTGATCCGGCGGCGTCCTTCGTTCAGCGCCTTCTGGCCGGCGTTGTCCAGCTCCAGGCCGGCAATTTCCTGGTCGAGTTTCTGCAGCTTGAGCCCGTGCTCCTCGAGGGCCATCTGCTGCTCCTGGGCAGCAAGCTGGCCTTGTTGGTGTGCGGCCATGCCGCGAGCATATCCACCAATGGCATCGATGCCATTGCCGCCATTGGCCAGGGCCAGGCCGGCACTGACCATCACGGGGCCAGGCACACGGCCGAGCCCTTCTTGTGCGTCGGTTTTCAGTCCGTTCAGGTAGTCGAGTAATGCGGCCATGTCGGTTTCTCCTTAAACGATTCGGCGGGGGGCGGGCTGACCGAACTGCTGGAGCAGCGCCGGACCTTCCAGGGCCTCGGAGCCGGGGTGCCGCTGACCGCGGCCGCCGGCGATCGGCATGGGCGAAACACCGCCGCTCTGCGCCTGCTGACGTTGCTGGCCAATGACAGCTGCGATGCCGGCCCAGTCGATTGGCGGTTTACCCTCCTTGTCCATCTGGCCGAGCGCCTGCTGCACGCCGGGCGATTCGGCCACCGCCTGTGGTTCAGCGCCGAACCCCCACGGCTGCCGCGGAATACCGATCTGCTCTCCGCCCATCTGCACATGGCCAGGCTGTGCCCCGGCCCACGCGGTTTGCTGTACCTGCTCGGGGTTCGGGCCGAAACCGAAGGTCTGACCGATGCGGGCCAGGTACTTGGCCACGCCGGTCGGCTGCGGGGCCATCGCCGGCGGCGCCATGCCGGGCTGGAAACCCTGGTTTCCGCCTTGGGCGTGGCCCATGCCCTGCAGCTGGCCCAGCATGTCGTTGCCGCCAGTGCCCTCGGCCTGGTGCGTCATTCTGCGGAGGTAGTCGTAAATGCCTGCCATGGCTGACCTTCCTGGTTAATGGACAGTTGGGTTGGCAAGGGCCAGCTCGACGGTGGCCTGGTCGACCAGCGCCTGAGCGATGATGTTTTCCATCGTCGCAATGCGAACGGCCCGGTACAGCTCGTCGAGCTGGCCTTGGGTGAAGGTGAACGTCGGCTCCGGCAGCGGCACGGCCAGGTAACCGAGGCCGAGCAGGCCACTGGTCATCGGGCCGAACGGCACAGGGGTCGGCATGTGGCAGGCCATCGGCCCCAAATCCGCAGGCTCTGCGGATTTCAGCCGGGTGCGTTCGATCGGAAAGCGGATAATCTTCTTCATGGCCGGCCCCCTGCGAGCTGAGCGGCACGCTGTCGGCAGTAGGTGACATGCTCCCGGTCGAACTGCTCCAGGGCGGCGACGTCGGCCTGGGAAATCCAGTGATAGCGGTCCATGACGAACCGGCCAACGCATTTGCCGCCGTCATAGACAGGCTCGTCTCGGGTCCAGCGGCAGCGCTGGTCGCCGTCGTACTCGCCTGGGGGCGGGGTGCGGTTCGCCATGACGATGTCAGCGGGCAGTACAGTCGCCGACAGGGTGCCGGCTGGCCGTTGGGCGATCTGAAGGGTAAGCTGGAGTCTGCACATCAAGTACCTCGTCCAAGTTGAGGTTCATGGAGCCGGCACTGGTCGCACAGTCGCCGGCTTTTTCGTTCCGTCAGTAACTCGCCCCCGGCGCCGGCCCCTGGCTGGGGATGTGCTTCTTGGCCTTGTCCGGGTTGCCGGTCGACGGGATCTTGCCGGGCGGGCCGCCTTTTACGGCGTTCGGGCTGTCTTCATGCGTCTTGCGGTGGGTCACACCGTCGCGGCGATCAATCACGTTTGCCTCCTTGCATGCGTAGCGCGGCGTCGAGCCGCAATTCGGCCTCGGTGAGGTGGGACGTCTTGCTCAGCGCCCAGTCGGCCAGCTCGGCCACGTCGAACACTCGTTTACGCGTCTTCGCCACCTGCACAACCCGATGTGGCGGCAATTCGCCGGCGTAGCACAAAAAGTTCGGCTGCCGGTCCAGCAGCGCTGCGAGCTGAGCGGTATCGATGCTGTCCTGGTTCATCTCGTCACCTGCGACGATTTGTTATGTTGACACTTTATAATTTTATAAAGTGTCAAGCAACGGAGCGGCACAGTTGTCCCACGGGCGGGCGACAAACGGAGCGCCGGGACCTCTGCTATAGGCACACTAGTCGTGAGGTCTTAGGTTTTCGGCGAAGTTGCGGAAAATTTTTCGGGAAGGGTTAGAGCAGGTAAAGGTTCAGGGGTTAGGGCTCGGGTCTGAGTAGGGGAGGTAGCGAAGCGGGTCCCATCGGAGCGAAAGGGGACGGGGTGGGGGTGGTCGGGCGCCGACGAAGATCAAAGCCCTTCGCCCTGGTCGACTCAGCGCCCGCCAGGCGCCCTGGCTGCCCCGTGGCGAGGCGCTGAGCCTTACCCGCTACCATCGCATTACCCGGCGCTCAGCGCCTTGCGTATGGCCCCTGCAGGCGGCCCAGCGAGCGCATGCGGTCGAGCCAGCGGCACACCCTGTCTCGGCCTGCCAGTCATCCCCGCCTACGTGGGGAACACCAGAACGGCGTACTGAAGACCAAGGTTCATCCCCGCACACGCGGGGAACACGCCCTCCGCAGATCCTCGATGTCGACGCCCTTCGGTTCATCCCCGCACACGCGGGGAACACAGCTCTAGCTCGTCGACTGGGCCGCGCTGGGCCGGTTCATCCCCGCACACGCGGGGAACACGGTAACCGGGGGCGTCGTTTCGTGGGTCATTGCGGTTCATCCCCGCACACGCGGGGAACACACCATCCTCGGTCATGACGGGAAGACCCACTACGGCTCATCCCCCGCAGGAGGGGAAACCAAGAGCAGGTGTGCCTGCCCATTCTATGCCCGCCACGACTATCCGTGGTGATCACTATTGCCTTGCTTGGAAGAGGTAGGGGCGATCCGTGCCCCTGGTATTCATCCTTGAGGGCGCCGGTTGCCGCCCCTACTCCATGCAGCCGTGCCGCCTGTACGAATGTACAGAATCTGCGACGGTTGTCGAGGCGGCATAACAGGCAGGGGGCATATTCGGGGGCATTCAGTGGTATGCATATACTAATGACCGCTCTACGGCCAGTGTTTCGCCCGTCTGTTTTAAGGCCTGCGGGCCCACCACCTTCAAAGCCGCGCACTGCGCGGCTTTAAGCTTCCCAAGGTTGTGGCATCTGGATCAGTCCTATGATCCAAAGGTACAAAATCGGTACAGTGCTGGCACGCCAGCCTGCCTTTGGAGTCCTTCTCAGATGGCCACAATCGTCAAAACACCTGCCGGCACCTAGAAAGCCGTAGTCCGCGAAACCGGCTGGCCGACCAACGCAAAGACCTTCCGCACCAAACGCGACGCCGAAGACTGGGCACGCCGCACCGAAGACGAGTTGGTGCGTGGCGTGTACATCCAGCGCAGCGGCTCCGAGCGCCTGACGCTGGAAAAAGCCCTTGAGCGCTACCTGGCCGAGGTGTCGCCCAGCAAGAAGCCCACCACCCGCAAGGCGGAAGCCACCAAGGCCAAGCAGTTGATCCAGCACCTAGGGAAATACTCCCTGGCGGCCCTTTCCGCCGAAGTCATCGCCAATTACCGCGATACCCGCCTCAACACCCTGAACAAACACGGCAGGCCCACCAGCAACAACACCGTGCGACTCGAACTGGCCCTGCTCAGCCACCTCTTCACCGTCGCCATTCAGGAGTGGGGACTGGGCCTGATCTTCAACCCGGTGTTGAACATCCGCAAGCCCAGCCCGGGGGACGGTCGTGACCGCCGCCTTTCCCCTGACGAGGAAAGGCGCCTGCTGGCCGCCGTGAACAATCACAGCAACCCCATGCTGGGCTGGATCGTCCGCATCGCATTGGAAACGGGCATGCGCTCATCGGAAATCACCGGCCTGCGCTGCCATCAGGTCGACCTGAAAAAGCGCGTGGTACGCCTCGCAGACACCAAGAACGACAGCGCCCGCACCGTTCCCCTCACCAAGTCGGCCACCGAGGCCTTCAAGGCCGCCCTGGAGAATCCTCTGCGCCCTGAGGATTGCAATCTGGTGTTCTTTGGCGAACCAGGAAAGGATGGAAAACGCCGCCCCTATGCCTTCACCAAGACCTGGGGACTGCTGAAGAAGAAACTCGGCATGCCCGATCTGCGCTTCCACGATCTGCGCCATGAGGCAGTCATTCGACTGGTAGAAAGCGGCCTGAGCGACCAGCATGTGGCAGCCATCAGCGGCCATAAGTCGATGCAAATGTTGCGTCGCTACACGCACCTGCGCGCCGAGGATCTGGTGAAGGAGCTGGATACCATCTCGATGCGCAGGGCCGGAAAACAGCGGAGCGCAAAGCAGTCGAACTGACACTTGGTTCTCGCCACCATGATTGGCAGGAGCCCCGTACAGCAGTCTGCAACTAGAACGATCGCGCTGTTTTCGGCCATTGATTAAACGAATGCAGCGGCATTCGTTGGTATTGCGCTCAGAGTCTTGCGGATCATGGTTTCGGCAAATAACCCGGCAGCGCTTCGATGCGTTCGATCCACTGGGCGATGTGGCGGTATGGCGAAATATCCACACCGCCTTCATGGGCCAGTGCGACATAGGGATATACCGCGCAATCGGCGATTGAGGGGCGGCCAATGGCAAGCCATTCATGCTGCTGCAAGTGCTGGTCGAGCAGCGCCAACACTCTGGCTGACTTTTCTACCGCCGCTGCGTGATCCAGCGCATAACCAAACTTCTCGACCAGCCGTGCGGCACAGACGCTGTGTTGGATTTCGTTGGCCGCAAATGACAGCCACTGAACGATTTCTGCCTGTCCCTGCGGATGCGCCGGCCACCAGGCCAGTCCGCCATAGGCACCGGCGAGGTAAACCAGAATGGCCTGGGAGTCGCGTATGACCTGTTTGCCATCCACCAGAACCGGCAGCTCTCCGAGCGGGTTCAGTTCCAGCAAGGGCGGGCGTTTGTGTTCGCCATTGAGAAAGTCCACCGCCACTATTTCCAGGTTGATATTGGCCAGGGCCGCAAACAGGCGAACTTTGTAGCAGTTCCCTGATGGGTGCAGGTCGTACAGTTTCATAGGTGACCACCGTTGGTGAGTTGGTTGAACTCCAAGACGTTGCCGTCCGGATCGCGGATGAACAGGGCAATTCTTCTGGGCCCGATCGGATGCGGCCCTTCGGTGATGACGATCCCGCGTGCCTCCAACCAGCGTTGCAAGGCTTGCAAGTCGTCCACGATGAATGCCGGGTGGGTGATGCCGGGCAGCTTGATCGGCTCATCCAGCAGCGCGTTGTGCGCGTCGGGCTGGCGTGCGCCGTTAAAGATCAGGTTGATGCGTACCCCGTCCGGGGTGAGCATTTCGTTGGCCTCATACAGCGAAAATTCCGCGCTCTGCACAAAGCCCAGGCTCTGGTAAAAAGACAGCGCCCGACGCTTGTCACTGACACGAATGCCAATGTGGTCATAGGCATAAATTCTGGCGGGATTTTGCGGGGTATCCATGGCATAGCTCTCTGTTGCGGTAACGCCCGGAGAGTGTCTCCCGCGAGCCGCGTTCGACCTATGCCGCGGAGCTGATAACACCTGTGCAACAAACGCACTAATGAGAGAGGGATATGGACAGGCTGAAGGCCATGGCCAATTTCGTGCGCATCGTCGACAGCGGCAGCCTGAGTGCTGCTGCCGACGTTTCCGGCCAGTCGGTGGCGTCACTGGTGCGCTCCCTCGCCGCCCTGGAAAAACACCTGGGTGTGCGCCTGCTCAACCGTAGTACCCGTCGCATGGCCCTGACTGATGAGGGCGAAGCCTATCTGACCTGGAGTCGGCGCATCCTGGCTGAATTTGACGATATGGAGCAGCGCCTAGAAGCGCGGGACGGGAACGTGCGCGGTCAACTGCGGATCACAGCACCGGTGGAATTTGGCTATCGCTACGTGGCGCCGCTGGTCAATGACTTTCTTCATGCCCATGAGGCGCTGCGCATTGAGCTGAACCTCAATGACCAGATCATCCCGCTACTAGATGAACGCATCGACCTTGCCGTACGCATCGGCCATTTGCCGAACTCCGGGCTGGTCGCTCGCAAAGTCAGCAGCACTCGCCTTGTCACCTGTGCCAGCCCGCTCTACCTCGAACGCCATCCCGCTCTCGCGCATCCCAGCGCCTTACGTGATCACTTTTGTATCAGCACTCCGTCACAGGGCCGGCACTGGTACTTCCGCGCCGGGGAAAAAGAATGGGCAGAAGAAATCACTCCGCGCCTGATGTGCAGTCAAATCCGCGCAGCCATCCTGGCCTGTGTTGAAGGTGTAGGCATTGCGCGAGTGATGCATTATCAGGTTGCTGCAGAGCTGGCTGACGGGCGTCTGCTGAGAGTCCTGCGCCCCTACGAACCGGAGAATCTACCCATCCAGTTGGTTTATCCACACAGTCTGCAACTCGCACCACGCGTCAGAACCTTTGTCGACTGGGCCTGCCCGCAACTAGAGGCCCGCACACCTGATCCAGACGCCGATTAGGCAAACGCCAGCTCTGCCAGCCACGCCATGAGCCCCACAACCTACAGCGCGGTTGGGAGCACAGCGGGTCGCCATCAACTAGCACGGTGAGCAGCCGACAACGCGCCACATAACCTTTGGGATGATCTTGCCCAGCCCTAGTGGACACAGGTTTAAGCACTCATCCAGGCCTCGAAGGCTTCCGGACTGATGTATCCCAGTGTGCTATGACGACGCTGGCGGTTGTAGTCGGTTTCGATGTACTCGAACACGGTTTGACGCATCTGGGCATGCGTACCGAAGCGTTCCCCATGGATGCACTCGACCTTCAGACTGTGAAAGAAGCTTTCGGCACAGGCGTTGTCGTAGCCATTGCCCTTCGCGCTCATGCTGCCGCGCAGCCGATGGGCATGGAGTAGCTCCCGATAGGCCGCCGAACAGTACTGGCTGCCTCGATCCGTATGCACGATCACGCCTTGAGGCTGCTTGCGCCGCCACAGGGCCATGCGCAGGGCATCGCAGACCAGCTCGGCCGTCATGCGCTCGCCCATAGCCCAGCCGATCACCCTGCGCGAGTACAGGTCGATAATCACCGCCAGATACAACCAGCCTTCTTCCGTGTGCCGGTAAGTCATGTCGCCCACCCACTTCCGGTTTGGCGCCGCTGTCGTGAAGTCCTGCCGGAGCAGGTTGTCCGCCACCGGTAGTGAGTGCCTGGAATTCGTGGTGGCCTTGAACTTCCTGGCAGCCCTGGCCCGCAGTCCCTGGCGCCGCATCGAAGCAGCCACGGTCTTGCGATTGCAGGGCAGGCCCGACGCCTTCAGGTCGAGGCATAACCGCGGAGCCCCGCTGCGCCCCTTCCGCTTGTGGTCGGCCTGAGCTACCAGGCGGTCCAGTTGGGTCTGTTGCTGGCGGCGCTTCGAGAGCTTGCGCGAACACCAGGCGTAGTAGCCGCTGCGGGCAATGCCCAGCACACGGCACATGACCTTCAGTGGAAACTGCCGAGTATGGGCTTGCATGAAGGCGTACTTCACTTGAGGCTCCCGGCAAAGTACGCGGCGGCTTTTTTTACGATGGCCAACTCCTCGGACTGTTCGGCCAACAGCCGTTTGAGGCGGGCGTTTTCGTCGGCCAACAATTGCTCGCGCTCGCTGCTGGTCTGGGCCTGCTGTTTCCTGCTCCGCCAGCCATAGAGCTGGGAGGGGTGCAGCCCAAGCTGTTCGGCCGCTTTGCTGACGCCAATCCGTTCGGCCAAGGCCAGCGCTTCGTCCTTGTAGGCTTGGGAGTGGCGGATACGGGTTGGTTTCATCGGGCTTGCTTGCCTTGCCATGGATCACCTCGTTGCAGTGTATCGCTTAACGGGGTGTCCACTGAGGCTGGGCAAGATCAAACCCCTGCCTTCCCAGACCAGCTTTCCCCAGCGCCGATCCCGATCGCTCGTCGAGCCTATCCCGCTCCTCGCCAAGGCCGGATACATGGATAACTGCGGCCCTCCGATACCCGCCTTTCCAAACACACCGCCCACCAGCCTCTAGACTACCAATGACCGGCCGGCACAACCGGCAGGCACCCAGTCACTCGGCAAGGCGGGACACGCGGATGACCCTTTCCAGACAAGGCTTTTGGCTTCAGTGGCGACTGGCCACGCTCCTGCTCGCGACCTGGCTTCTGGCGGGCTGCGGCATCAACGACATTCCCACCTACGACGAGCAGGTGAAGGCGACCTGGGGGCAGGTGGAGAACCAGTACCAGCGGCGCGCCGACCTGATCCCCAATCTGGTGGAAACGGTCAGGGCTTACGCCCAGCACGAGCGGGAGACCCTGACGGCGGTAATCGAGGCGCGGGCCAAGGCCACCTCCATCCAGGTGGATGCCGGCACGCTGGACGATCCGCAGAAGCTGCAGCAGTACCAGCAGGCCCAGGACCAGTTGAGCGGCGCGCTGAGCCGGCTGATGGTGGTCTCCGAGCGCTACCCCGAGCTGAAGGCTAACCAGAATTTCCTCGCCCTGCAGTCCCAGCTGGAGGGCACGGAAAACCGCATCGCGGTGGCGCGCCGCGACTTCATCGCCGCGGTGGAGCGTTACAACACCGAGATCCGCACCTTCCCCGGACGCCTCTGGCACAGCGTGCTCTACCGCGACCTGCCGGTCCGCGAGAGCTTCCAGGCCACGACCCAGGGCGCAGAACAGGCACCGCAAGTGAAGTTCCGATGAAACGGGCGACCAGGCTCCTTCCGGGCCTGCTGCTCTGCGCCTTCGCCCTCGCCGTCCTGGCGCAGGAGGCCGGCTTCCCGGTCCTGAGCGGACGGGTGGTGGATCGCGCCGAACTGCTCGATGCGGCAACCGAGACGCGCCTGACGCAGATGCTCGCCGCCCACGAGCAGGCCACCGGCGATCAGCTGGTGGTGGTCACCGTGCCGGACCTGCAGGGGCGCAGCATCGAGGAGTTCGGCGTCGAACTGGGCCGCCGCTGGGGCATCGGCCAGAAGGGCAGGGACAACGGCGCGCTGCTGATCGTCGCGCGCGACGAGCGCCAGGTCCGCATCGAGGTCGGCTACGGCCTGGAGGATCGCCTGACCGACGCCCAGTCCGCGCTGATCATCCACAACCTCATCGTCCCGGCCTTCCGCCAGGGCGACTTTGCCCGCGGCGTCAGCGAGGGTGTGACGGCGATGCTCGGGGTGCTGGGCGGCAAACCCCTGCAAGACGAACAGGGAGCGATCTCCGACAGCCGGAAGGCGGACGAGCCGTCGCCGATCCTGCTGGTCGTGCTGCTGGTGATCATGCTGATGCTGTTCCGCGGCGGACACGGCCGTGGCGCGCTGATCGCCGGCGCCCTGCTCGGCAGCCTGCGGCATGGCGGAGGCGGCGGGGGTGGCGGCTTTGGCGGGCGCGGCGGCGGCTTCGGCGGCGGCGGCGCTTCCGGTGGCTGGTAGGGATATGGACAACCGATGAAATTGCTGACCGAAAGCGAACAGCGGCAGGTCGCTGCGGCGATCGAGCGGATCGAGCGGGAGACGGACGCCGAACTGGTCACCGTGCTGGCGACCCGGGCCGACGACTACACCTATATCTCCCTGCTCTGGGCCGGGCTGCTCGCCCTGCTGCTGCCCGGCACGCTGAACCTGATCGGCGGCTGGCTGAGCGCGGGGCAGTTGCTGCTAGCGCAATGGGCGACCTTCATCCTGGCTAGCCTGGTGTTCCGCCTTCCCGCCCTCACCACCCGGCTGGTGCCGCGCCCGGTGCGCCACTGGCGTGCCAGCAACCTGGCGCGGCGGCAGTTCATCGAGCTCGGCCTGCACCACACCGCGGCGGAAAGCGGCATGCTGATCTTCGTCGCCGAGGCCGAGCGCTATGTCGAGATCCTGGTCGACCGGGGCATCTCCAGGCACCTGGACGACGCCACTTGGCAGGCGATCGTCGAAGCCTTCACCGCCCGGGTGGGGCGTGGCGAGACGCTGCAGGGCTTCCTCTCTTGCATTGAGGCCTGCGGTGCGCTGCTCAAGGAACACTTGCCCGCCACCCAGGAACGCAACGAGCTGCCCAATCGGCTGGTGATCCTGTCGTAGGCCGGCACGCAGCGGTCTGCCGGCCTGTCCCCCGGGCAGGAAGGCGAAGTGAACGGAACAGGCGCACTTTCCGCACGGCGCGAGTCAAACCAGCAATGCCCCACGCGGAGACCGACCATGCTGCGCCTCGCTCCCTTGCTCATCGGTACCCCTCTCCTGCTTCTGCTCGGCAGCTGTGGCGATACCGCCAGGCTGCCGGTCAGCGAGGGCTACGGCCCGCAGCCGAAACTGCCCGCCCCCACGTCGAGCCTGATCCCCACGGTGAACATCGCCAAGGCGGTCGGCTGGCCGCCAGGCAAGCAGCCTACAGCCGCTGCGGGCCTGCAGGTGAAGGCTTTCGCCAGCGGCCTGAATCATCCGCGCACGCTGCTGACCCTGCCCAACGGCGACGTGCTGGTCGCCGAAACCAACGCGCCGCCCAAGCCCGACGACAACAAGGGCATCCGCGGCTGGGTGATGAAGAAGGCGATGGCCCGCGCCGGCGCCGGCGTGCCCAGCGCCAACCGCATCAGCCTGCTGCGCGACGGGGACGGCGACGGGGTCGCGGAAATCCGCACGACGCTGCTGGAGAACCTCAACTCGCCGTTCGGCATGGCGCTGGTCGGCGACCAGCTCTACGTCGCCAACACCGACGCCGTCGTCCGTTTTCCCTACCGGGCAGGCGAAACCCGGATCGACGCGCCCGGCACGAAGGTGGCCGACCTGCCGGCCGGGCCGCGCAATCACCACTGGACCAAGGACCTGATCGCCAGCCGCGACGGTAGCAAGCTCTACGTCACCGTGGGCTCCAACAGCAACGTCGCCGAAAACGGTATCGAGGCGGAAGAAAACCGCGCCGCCATCCTCGAGGTCGATCCGGCCAGCGGCGCCACCCGGTTGTTCGCCTCCGGCCTGCGCAACCCCAACGGCCTGGCCTGGCAGCCGCACAGCGGCGCGCTCTGGGTGGCGGTCAACGAGCGCGACGAGATCGGCGGCGACCTGGTGCCGGACTACATGACCTCGGTCCGCGACGGCGGCTTCTACGGCTGGCCCTACAGCTACTACGGCCAACACATCGACGAGCGCGTCAAGCCGCCGCGCCCGGATCTGGTGGCCAAGGCCCTGGTGCCGGACTACGCCCTCGGCGCGCACACCGCCTCCCTGGGGCTGACCTTCTACCAGGGCGAGCTGCTGCCGCCGCGCTACCGCAACGGCGCCTTCGTCGGCCAGCACGGCTCCTGGAACCGCAAGCCGCGCAGCGGCTACAAGGTGATCTTCGTGCCCTTCGACGAGCAGGGACGCCCCGCCGGGCCGCCGCAGGACATCCTCACCGGCTTCGTCGACGAGGAGAAGGACGAAGCCCATGGGCGGCCGGTCGGCGTGACGGTCGACAAGGCGGGCGCGCTGCTGGTGGCCGACGATGTGGGAAATGTCGTGTGGCGGGTTACCCCGGCCCGCTGAGCGGATTAGCCCGGCGCCGGGCGGAGCAGTCTGGTCAAGCGAGCTTTTTCAGCAGCTCTTCGAGCTTTTCCGGAATCCGGCTCAGGCCATGGCGGGCCGCCTGCTTGCGGATCTCGACCCGGTCGCCGTCGAAGCGCACCGTCTCGCTGACCACGGCCAGCTGCTCGCCCCGCATCAGGGCATAGGCATAGCACTGGGTGCCGCCCGGGTCCTCCTCGGAATCGTCGGCCACCCCGGTATTGGCCACCGCCAGATCGGCACGGCTGGCCTTGAGTGCACCGATCGCCATTTCCGTGGCGACTTCCTCGCTGGTCAGGCCGAAGCGTTCGATGGTGGCGAAATCGACGCCGAGCAGCCCGTGCTTGGACTGCGGCGAATAGACGATGAAGCCGCAGTCCAGCACCTGGCCGCAACCGGGCTCGTTCGCCAGAAGCGAGGCCATGAGTCCGCAGGTGCAGGACTCGGCGGTGCTCAGCTTCAGCTGGCGCTCCTCGAGAAAGGTCACCAGCTTGCCGATGTCTTCCATGCTCGCCCTCCGCAGGAAACGCCGAAGAACGCCGCTCCGGCACCGACGCCGAAGCGGTCGTGGGTGCCGGGAGGCGGCGGGAAGTCATCCGGTCCGGGGCCGGCCCCGGGCCCGGCATGCGCCGGACCGAGGGCACGGCCTCGGTCGGTCCCCTCAGTGATGGGTCTTGCCGGAGCCGAGGTCGGCACCGGTGAGCGGGTCGGCGGAGGGGTTGGACATGGTGCGCGACGCCATCTGCTTCCAGACCTGCACGTCCTTGTCGGGAAGGGTCACGGTGGCCATGCCGTCGCCGCCGTCGACCGCCGGTTGCGGCGTCTCGACGAACTGCCATTCGGCGCCCTGGTTCCACGGCCCGCGCACGTCGTCCGCGCCCTGGGACATGTTGAAGTAGGTGTTGGTGTACTCGGGCATGCCCGCCAGCTTCCCTTGCGGAAAGTTGGGCTGCATCGAGTGCAGCGCCTTCTCGAACGACTTCTGGTGGGCCAGCTCGCGGGTCATCAGGAACTTGAGCGCCTCCTGGATGCCGGGATCGTCGGTGACGTTGATCAGCCGCTCGTAGATGATCTTGGCGCGGGCCTCGGCCGCGATGTTCGAGCGCAGATCGGCCGTGGGCTCGCCGATGGTGTCGATGTAGGCCGCATTCCAGGGCACCCCGCCCGAGTTGGTCAGGGCCGGTCCGCCGCCGTACAGCAGGGAGGTGATGTGGGAGTCGTTGCCGCCACCGGTCAGCGAGCGGTACAGCTCGGCCTCCTGCTCGACGCCCTCGGCCAGCTGCCCTTTCGCGCCCTTGTTCAGCATGCCGACGATCGAGCCGATGATCTCCAGGTGGCTGAGCTCCTCGGTCGCGATGTCCATCAGCAGGTCCTTGCGGCCGGCATCGTCTTCGGCCAGGCCCTGGGTGAAGTAGCGCATCGCTGCCGCGAGTTCGCCTTGTGGCCCGCCAAACTGCTCCAGCAGCAGATTCGCCAGACCAGGATTCGGTGCCGCAACCCGGACGGTGTATTGAAGACGCTTGTTGTGGACAAACATAAATCCTCCTCACACGGTTGGTCGCAATCTCCTGTTCCATTGCTCCCGGTATCTTGGGGTTTCGTCGAAGCGAGTGGCACGAACGCCACCGTTCAGGGGGGTAGAGCGACGCCCGCCGCGAATAGTTCAGGAAAAATGCCCAGTGGTAGGAACGCGCCGGTCTCGGTCCCGCCGGAAAGGACGCGCCTGGGGCGCCGCCGCCAATGGCCGCGGTCCCGGAACTCGCCGGGCCGAAAGCCGGTCGGTACTTCGAGGCCGCCGGGGACTTGCCGCTCCGGGCGATGCAGGCGCCCCGCCGCCCCCGCACAAGGAGACCGCCATGGCCGATACCCCTCCCACCGTGGTGATCTGCGGCGCCAGCGCCGGGGTCGGCCGCGCCACCGCCCAGGCCTTCGCCCGGGCGGGCTACCAGGTCGCGCTGATCGCCCGCAGCGAGCAGGGCCTGTCCGACACCCGGGCCGAACTGCAGGCGAGCGGCGCCCGGGTCCTGGCGATCGCCGCCGACGTCGCCGACGCCGCGGCCATCGACCGGGCGGCCGTCCGGGTGGAAGCCGAGCTGGGGCCGATCGAGGTGTGGGTCAACTCGGCGATGGCCACCGTCTTCAGCCCGGTCAGCCGCCTGAGCGCGGCGGAGATCCGCCGCGTCACCGAGGTGACCTACCTCGGCTTCGTGCACGGCACCCTGGCGGCCCTGCGCCACATGACCCCGCGCGACCGCGGCACCATCGTCCAGGTCGGCTCGGCCCTGGCCTACCGGGCCATCCCGCTGCAGTCGGCCTACTGCGCGGCGAAGTTCGCCATCCGCGGCTTCACCGACGCCCTGCGCTGCGAGCTGATCCACGACGGCAGCCGGATACGCCTGACCATGGTCCAGCTGCCGGCCCACAACACCCCCCAGTTCGACTGGGCGCGCAACAGGATGGACAAGCGTCCGCAGCCGGTGCCGCCGATCTACCGCCCGGAGGTGGCCGCGCGCGCCATCCTGCGGGCAGCCGGCGAGGCGCCGCGCGAACTCTGGCTCGGGCGCGCCACCCTGCAGGCCATCGTCGGCACCATGCTCATGCCCGGCCTGCTCGACCGCCTGCTGGCGAAGAGGGCCTACGCAGGACAACAGACCGCGGAGCACGAGACACCGGAGCGTGCGGACAACCTGTTCGCACCGGTCGAGGGGCTGCACCGCACCGCCGGCCGCTTTGCCGACCAGGCCCGGGACGAGGCCCTGGGCCTCGCCTCCGGGACCGTCGGCCTGCTGCTCGCCGTCGCCGTGGCGCTCGTGGCCCTGCTGGTCATCGCGCTCACCGCCTGGCTGGCGGATTAGCGCGTATCGCCTCCGGGCAGCCGGACCTCAGCGAAAGTCCTTGTAGTTCAGGTTGTGCCGGGCCATGCGCAGGCCGAGGATCCGCCGGGTCAGGCCCAGATGGGCGGCGGCCTCGGTCATGTTGCCCTTGTGGCGCTTGAGCGCCTCGACGATCAGCTCGTGCTCGGCCTGCCCCAGGCGCACGTCGAGGATGCCGCCGGCGGCCGGGGTCTCGCAGACCGCCGGGATCTGCAGGGAGGGCGGCAGGTGGTGCGCCTCGATGACGCCGCCCTCGGAAAGGATCACCGCCCGCTCGAGGACGTTCTCCAGTTCGCGCACGTTGCCCGGCCAGTGGTAGCACATCAGCATGCTCAGGGCCGGCGCGGCGATGCGCTCCACGGCGATGCCCATTTCGCCGGAGAAGCGCGCCATGAAGTGCTCGGCCAGGGTGGCGATGTCGGCACCGCGCTCGCGCAGCGGCGGCACGGTGATGGGGAAGACGTTGAGCCGGTAGTAGAGGTCCTCGCGAAAGCGCCCCTGCTCCACCATGGCCCTAAGGTCGCGGTTGGTGGCGGCGAGGATGCGCAGGTCGACCTGGTGGGTGAGGTTGCCGCCGACCCGCTCGAAGCTCTTCTCCTGCAGCACCCGCAGCAGCTTGGCCTGCATGGCCAGGGACAGCTCGCCGACCTCGTCGAGGAAGATGGTGCCGCCGTCGGCCGCTTCGAAGCGCCCGCGCCGCTGGTTCGCCGCCCCGGTGAAGGCGCCGCGCTCGTGGCCGAACAGCTCGCTCTCGATCACGCTCTCCGGCAGGGCGGCGCAGTTGAACTTGATGAAGGGGCCGTCGGCGTTGCTGCTGTTGTAGTGGATGGCGCTGGCCACCAGCTCCTTGCCCACGCCGTTCTCGCCGAGGATCAGCACCGTGGTCCGCGAGCGGGTGACCTTCTCGATCAGCGCGTAGACCTCCTGCAGCGGCCGCGAACTGCCGATGATGTTGCTGGGCTTGAAACGGCTCTGCAGGGCCGAGCGCAGGCGGCGGTTCTCGTCCTCCAGGGCCGCCTTGCGCACATGCTCCTGCAGGTGCAGCTCCACCGCCTGGGCGGTGGTGGCGGCGAGGATGGCGAGGATCTCCGCGTCCAGTTCGAGCATCTGCCGGTTGGCGTAGTGGCGCTCGGCGACGATGGCGCCCAGCACCTTGCGGTCGCGGCGGATCGGCACGCAGAGGAAGGACTGGCGGCCCGCCTCGCCGGGCAGCACCTCTGCCCGGCCGCTCTCCACTACCTGGGCGACGATACCTTCGCCGCGGGCCAGGCAGCCCGACGCCTCTTCCTCCTCGGTCAGGCCGCAGCCCTGCTGGATGAAGATCCGCCCCGACTCCGGCTCGCGCAGGTTGACCATGCCGCGCGTCACCTTCAGATGGCGCTGCATCAGTTCCAGCAAAACGCGCAGGATGCCGGCCAGGTCGCCGCCCTCGCTGGCGATGCGCCCCAGTTCGCCGAGCAGCGGCAGCAGCTCGGTGCGGCACTCGCCCATGTCCCATTCGCAGGGCTTGTCCTGCACCGGCAGCTCCCGTCCGGACGATACCGGCCGGCTCATGGGCGCCTCCCGGTCCGGGGATACCGGTTCCAGGAGGACGACGATCCGCGGCGGAACCGCAGGGGTTGCGCGAGTCGCTCCAGCACTGCCCGGGATTCGCCGGGCAGCAGTTCGTATCTAGGGGCATTCATGGCTGGCAGAAGAGTGTCTCCGGGCATGGGTCGCGCCGCCAAGGCGGCATCCGCAGGAGATACAGCAAGCTCCGTTCCACGCGTCCAGCCCCGCCAATTCCGCCAATCGCCGGCATAAACGTACGAATACGAACGAAAGATCGGCCAGTCGCGCACGCACCGGTACATCCCGGCCCCGGCCGCACGCCGGCAACGGCAGCGCCGGGCAGGCCCGGCCACGACGCCGAACGCCCGCCGGGCGCCGCACGGCGGCGGCTGACCGGAAGGCTCCGCCGGCACTGGCGCCGATCTTGCGAGGGGCGCTCCGTCACCTGCCCCAGGAGCCCCGCCATGTCCGAATCCAGCCAGTCGCAACCCGCCAGCGCCCGCATCTACCGTTTCGAGCCCTATCACTTCAGCCACCAGCTGCCGCCGGAGACCCGCGACCGGCTGAAGGAGATCTTCGCCCACTGGAACGAGGCGGAGAAAGCCGAGACGCTGGTCCGGGAAATCATCGACCAGGCCCCGGACACCCTGGGCGTGCGCATCGTCGCCTACCGCTTCTACTTCTACCGGCGGCGCTCGCTGGAGGCCGCGCACTGGGCGCTGGCCTGCATCGAGTGGCTGTCCCGGCGCCTCGGCCTGCCGGCCGACTGGCGCGCGGTCCGTGCGGAGATGGCCGACTTCGTCCACTGGCATGCCTTCACCCGCCTCTGGCTGCAGTCGCTCACCGCCTACGCCTACAACCTCGCGCGCCTGGGCCGCGAGGCCGAATCCCTGGAGGCGCTGGACAAGGTGGAGGAGCTGGACCCCAGCGGCAAGCTGGGCGCGCCGCGCCTGCGCCAGGTGTTCAGCGGCCCGCGCGGCGACGCCGGCATGCTGTTTCCCAAGACCTTCGAGAACTGGCGCTTCGCGCAGCCAACGGCGCCACAGCAGAGCGAGGGCTGACGCCCTCCCCGGGCGCCCGCCTGGCCCGGCATCAGAGGAGCGTCCACAGCGAAGAGAAGTCCTCGACGCCCCCATAGCCGAACAGCCGGTATTCGAAGCGGCTGAAGCGGCCCAGGCTGGCGAGCCGACGCCTGAGCACGGCGAGCTGTTCCTCGCCATGCCGGTTGATCTGCACCGTGCAGTCCTCCCGGAACGGCAGGCTGGCGGTGACCAGGCTGGCCGGAGCGTCATCGTCGCCCCCTTCCGGCAGCTGCAGGGCGCGCAGGTAATGGTCTTGCGGCTGCGCCGCATCGACCAAACGCAGCCCGCAGGGCTCGGCGCGCTCGGCGATCAGCTCGACCCCCAGGCGCGCGCCGTCGGCGACCTGGCGGATCCAGCGGATCACGCCGACGGCCCAGTCCTGCCGGGACGCCGGCTGGATGCCCAGCAACTCGCCGACCCGCAGCCGGCTGGCCGGCAGGCCCGGCCAGAACAGCCCGTAGCCGCCCTGACTCCGGTCGACGACGGGCAGCGCGAAGACCGGATGCCGCTCCACTCCGAAGTCGCCGGCCAACAGCGCCTGCCCGTCCGCCTCCCGGCGAAACGGGATCGCCTCGGCGGCCGGCCCTTTCCGCCGGTCCAGCGAGCCGACATCGAACGCCTGGTTCCAGACGTCCTCCAAGTCGCCCCGGTTCGGCTGGAAACGGGCACGGCACGCATCGTCCTGACGTCGCAGCAGCTCGCCGAACGTCTGCCGGCCCGCCAGGTGATAGTGCAGGGACTGCATGCCGAGGACCACGCCGAGCCGGCCCTGCCCCGGTTCGCGCGGACAGGCGCGCTGGGCCAGATCGCCCCAGGCCTGCTGCAGGTGATCGAGAAGCTCGAAACCGAGGCCGCCCGGAAGCGGCGGCAGGCTATCCGGGGATGCCGCATCCGGATGCCGCCAGGCGTCCAGAACGCCCAGCAGCGCGGCGGGATCGATGCCGAGCAGGTCGCCGTCCGTGACGGGCTCGCACAGGCGTCGATAGCGCGGCGGACCGTCCCGGGTCAGGTCGACCTGCAGCGGGCAGCTGTCGGCTTGTTCCTGCAACCGCACCAGGGCGCTCCAGGACTCCAGGGCCCGGGCCAGGCGGGCGATATCCTTCGCTCCCAGCTGGTTGCAGCGCGCGCTGCCGAGCATCAGGCTCGCCGTATAGGTGCGCTGCACGGTCGACGCCGCATGGCCCGGGAGCAATCCATCGGGGACCGGCAAACGCAGCAGGTCGCGATCCCGGGCGATCCGGTACAGGCTGTGCATCTCCCGCCACAGGCCCTCGTGCACAGGGCTGTAGAGCTGCTTGGAGCGTACCAGGGTGGCATTCAGGGCATAGAGCGCGCGCTGCACGGCCGTGGCGGCGCGCTGGCGGCACGCTTCCTGCTCCGGCACGGCCGGCGTCTCCAGGGCGACGAGCTGTTCGTAGCCGCTGGCCAGCAGGCGCTGCAGCGCCTGGCAGAGATTGGCCACCTTGTGCGCCCGCTCCTCGGAGGCGCGGTTAGCCAGGAGAAAGTGCGGTTCCAGGTGCGTGCAGACGAAATGGATCTCCGGCCGCAGCAGCTCGAGCAGTTGCAGGCGATTCTCCGCAGGCGTCTGCAAGCGCACGATCTCGAGCAGGCCGAGATAGAGACGTTGCGCGCAGCCTCCCAGGTTGGCCTTGGGCAACTCGGCAATCCAGCGCTGCAGCGCCCAGGGACTCGCCGCGCAGAAACTCAGGGCGGCGCGGTCGGGCACGGGTACATGCAGCAATGCTTGAGGACTTTCACTCATTCGGAACGGCCTGCAGGGATGAGTCTTCACGCCTCCCGGCGTCGGAAGGTCTGGCTTCGAGAAAAGCGTACAGAAATCTGTCTCGGGACAAGACGCCTCGGCGTCAAATGAACTGCAGAAATCCGCCCCGTTCGGGACAGAAAATCAGCCCATAGGTCCGCTACTGCGTGCATTTGATCGGCAGGGAAATGACGCGCCGGCACGCTTCCAACATAATAATAATTATTATCACTAACATCAAAGCCGGATCCCCCCGCCGTGGACACAGGCAACCTCGACCGTCACAGCGTGCTGCACAGCCTCTATCTGGATCACCACTCCTGGCTCAACGGCTGGCTCAGGCGCCGGCTGAGCTGTCCGCACAGCGCCGAGGACCTGACCCAGGACGCCTTCGTGCAGGCCATGGGCTCCCGCGACCTGCTGCGCCTCGAACAGCCGCGGGCCTTCCTGACCACCGTCGCCAAGCGGCTGCTGTTCAACCACTACCGCCGCCAGGACATCGAGCGTGCCTACCTCGAGGCCCTGGCGGCGCTGCCCGCCGCGGAGCAGCCGAGCGAGGAAGTCCGCGCCATCGCCATGGAGACTCTGCTGGAGCTGGCGCGGCTGCTGGAGGACCTGCCGCTGCCGGTCCGCCAGGCGTTCCTCTACGCCCAGCTCGACGGCCTGCCCTATGCCGAGATCGCCGAGCGCCTCGGCATCTCCCTCGCCACGGTCAAGCGCTACATCGCCAAGGCGGCGCAGCGCTGCTACTTCGCCGAGCTGTACGAATGAAGGCGCCGGTTTCCGAACGGGTCGCCGAGGAGGCGGTGCGCTGGCTGGTCGAGCTGCAGGAGGGCGCCGACGAGCAGTTGCACCGCGACTGGCAGCGTTGGCGTGAGGCCGACCCCGAGCACGAGCGCGCCTGGCAGCGCATCGAGAGCGTCAACCGGCGCCTGCGCGGCCTGCCGCCCGCGGCGGCGCGGGCCGCCGTGGAGGGCGCGCCGCTGCACGGCCGCCGCCAGGTGCTGGGAATGCTCGGCCTGGCCGCGGTCGCCGTGCCGGCCGTCTGGCTGGCCGGTCGCCAGACGCCGGCCTGGCTGGCCGACTACCGCACGGCGGTGGGCGAGCGCCGCGATATCGACCTGGCCGACGGCAGCCGGCTGAGCCTGAACACCGACACTGCGGTGAACGCCGCCTCGCGCGGACTCGAATTGCTGCGCGGCGAGATCCAGCTCGAGGTCGCTTCCGGCGCATCGCCGTTCCGCGTCGCCACCGCCCAGGGCTCGCTACTGACCGAGCAGGCCCGCTTCAACCTGCGCCAGTACGCCGACCACTGCCGGCTCGGCGTACTGGAAGGCGCGGTGCAGGTGCGCTGCGCCGAGCACCCGGAGCGGCTGGCGGTAGTCACGGCCGGCCAGCAGCTGCGCTTCGACAGCCAGCACCTCGGTACGCCGCAGCCCCTGGATGCCGCCGTCGCCGCCTGGCGCAGCGGCATGCTGGTGGCCCGCGACATGCGCCTGGCGGACTTTCTCGACGAACTCGGCCGCTACCAGCGGGGCTGGCTGGGCTGCGATCCGCGCGTCGCCGACCTGCGCCTGTCCGGCACCTATCCGCTGCGCGACAGCCTGGCGATCCTCGCCATGCTCGAAGTCGCCCTGCCGGTGCGGATCAGCCAGCGCACCCGCTGGTGGATCAGCGTGCAGCCCCGCCACGGCTGAGCCCGGAAAAATTTTTCGTCCGGGCTGAGCCGTTTCGCCGTCTCGCGTGACAAGGGAGGTAGAGACCACCTTTTCAGGAATGCCCGATGTCCGTCGTTTCGCGCCTCCGCTCGCCGATCCTCACCCCCGCCCTGCTGCTGGGCGGCGCCATCGCCTGCGCCGCCCTGCCCGCCCTGGCCCAGCCTGCAACCGAGACGCCGACCGTCGCGGCCCGCCAGTCCTTCGCCATTCCGGCCGGCCCGCTGGCCGAGGCGCTGAACCGGTTCGGCGAGCAGGCCGGGCTGCTGATCGTCTTCACCCCGGAGCAGACCGAAGGCCGCCGGAGCCCGGGCCTGCAGGGCGAATATGCGCCGCGCAAGGGCCTCGAACAGCTGCTCGCCGGCAGCGGCCTGCAGGCCCTCGCCCAAGGCGAGGGCTTCAGCCTGCAGTTGGCGGAACCCTCGGCCGCCACCGGCACGGGCTCCCTCGAACTGAACACCGACACGGTGGTCGGCGACTGGCTCGGCGAGGGCGACGAAGAGGACGTCTTCAACCATCCCGGCGCGCGCGACGTGATCCGCCGCGAACAGTTCGAACGCTTCGGCGCCAGCAGCACGCGGGAGGTGCTGAACCGCATTCCGGGGGTCAACGCGCCGGAGAACAACGGCACCGGCAGCCACGACATGGCGCTGAACTTCGGCATCCGCGGCCTCAACCCGCGTCTGGCGACCCGCTCCACGGTGCTGATGGACGGCATCCCGGTGCCCTTCGCGCCCTACGGTCAGCCGCAGCTGTCGATGGCGGCCGTGTCCATGGGCAACATGGATGCGGTGGACGTGGTGCGCGGCGGCGGCGCGGTCCGCTACGGGCCGCAGAACGTGGGCGGCATCGTCAACTTCGTGACCCGGGCGATCCCCGAGGACTTCAGTCTCAAGGGCGGCATCCAGACCGAGGTCAGCCCCGACTCCAGCCAGGACGCCTGGAAGCGCACCGGCAACCTGCTGCTCGGCGGCACCGGCGACAACGGGCTGGGCGGCGTGCTGCTCTACTCCGGGGTGCGCGGCAGCGACTACCGGGAACACAGCGATACCCGCATCGACGACATGATCCTCAAGGCGCGCTACCAGCCGAACGGCGCTCACAGCCTGCACGGCATCGTCCAGTACTACGACGGCGAGGCGCAGATGCCCGGCGGCCTGAGCAAGGCCGACTTCGACGACGATCCCTACCAGTCCACCCGTCCGCTCGACGAGTTCTGGGGCCGGCGCACCCTGGTGGGGCTGGGCTACGACTACACGGGAGACGCCCGCAAGTTCTCGGTGAACGGCTTCTTCACCCGGACCCTGCGCAGCGGCTACCTGGACCAGGGCAGCTTCGTGTCCCTGTCGCCGCGCAACTACTGGGTGCGCGGCCTGGAAACCCGCTTCACCCAGGGCTTCGCCCTGGGCGAGAGCTGGCATGAGGTCGGCATCGGCCACCGCTTCATCAGCGAAGCCTCCCACGAGCTGCGCTACCGGGAGGCACAGGGCAACGGCCTGCCCGACACCGGCAGCCGCAACGACCGCGACACCCGCGGCTACACCCACGCCAACGCCTTCTTCATCGACGACCGCATCGACATCGGCCGCTGGACCATCACCCCCGGCCTGCGCCTGGAGCGCATCCGCTCGGAGCAGACCAACAAGCTCACCGGGGAGAAATACGATGCGGACTACAACACCTCGCTGCCGGCGCTGAACGTGCTGTATCGCCTGACCGACAGCCTCAACCTGTACTTCAACACCGAGGAGTCCTTCGGCTCGATCCAGTACAGCCAGATGCCCAACCGCGCCCAGGTCAACGAGATCGAACCGGAAAAGGCCCGCACCTGGGAGGCCGGCGCCCGCTACGACGACGGCGCGCTGAAGGCCGAGCTGGGCGCCTTCCTGATCGACTTCGACAACCAGTACGACAGCAACCAGACCAACGACAACATCATCGCCCGCGGGAAAACCCGCCACACCGGCTTCGAGGGCAGCCTGGCCTACGAGATGGCAGGCCTGCATCCGGCGCTCGCCGGCTTCGACGTCTACGCCACCTATGCCTACGTCGATGCGACCATCCGCGAGTCCGGGCCCAACCAGGGCAACCGCGTGCCCTTCTCGTCCAAGCACAAGGGCACCTTCGGCCTGGGCTATTCGCGCAACGGGCTGCGCCTGGACCTGGACAGCACCTTCCAGTCCAGCCAGTACGCCGACAACGCCAACACCGTCGAGGAAAGCCTCGACGGCAGCACCGGGCGGATTCCCGGCCACGTCATCTGGAACGCCCGCGCGGCCTACGACTTCGGCCCCCGGGCTGCCGACCTCCAGGTGGCGCTGGGGGTGAAGAACCTGTTCGACACCGAGTACTTCACCCGCTCCTACGACGACAACAACAAGGGCAAGAACCTCGGCCAGCCGCGCACGCTGTATCTGCAGACGTCGATGGGGTTCTGAAGGGGTATCCGCGGGCGGCGTCATGCCATCCCGCAGGCCGGGTCACGACCTGCGGGATGACGGGCACCGGCCCCGGCCGGCCCTCAAACCTCGCACGCCCTGCCGTCCAGCGGCACGGGCATGGTGGGCAGCGGTTTGCCGAAGCGCTGGATCGTTGCGCCGCACACCAGCAATCCAGCCACCGCCAGCACGCCGCCCACGGTGCCGACGCTCGCCAGCCCCAGTTGGCTGCTCACCGCGCCGCCCAGCAGGGCGCCGCCGCCGATGCCGATGTTGTAGATGCCCGAATGCAGCGCCATCGCCACGTCGGTGGCGTCCGGGGCCAGGGCCATGACCCTGGACTGCTGGGCCATCCCGAAGCACATGATGGCGACGCCCCAGGCCAGGCTCAGCGTGCCGAGCATCCAGGCATCCCGGGCCAACGGCGCCAGCAGCAGCATGCACAGCGCCATGGCCGCGAGTGCCGCGACCAGCAGGCCGTTCGGGGTCCGGTTGTAGCAACAGCCGAACACCAGGGAGCCGATGATGCCGGCGCCGCCGAAGAGCAGCAGGAGGATGGTCGTCGCCTTGCCGGTCAGTTGCCCGACGGCCTCGGCGAACGGCTCGATATAGCTGTAGGCGGTGAAATGCGCGGTGATCGCCAGGGCGGTCAGCGCATAGCAGGCCACCAGCGCCGGGCGCCTGAACAGCACTGGGAGGCTGCGCAGCGAACCCGAGTTCTGGCTGGGCAGCGACGGCAGCGTCCGGGCCAGACAGACCAGGACCAGCGTGGCGATCACCCCGATCGCCGCGAAGGTCGTGCGCCAGCCGAGCATCTCGCCCACCACGCGGCCCAGCGGGATGCCCAGCACCATGGCCAGGGAGGTACCGGTCGCCAGCAGGCCGAGGGCCTGCGTCTGCTTGCCCGGCGGCGCCACCCGCACCACCAGGGAGGCGGTGATCGCCCAGAACACGGCGTGCGCCAGGGCAACGCCGATCCGGCTCAGCAACAGGACGGCGAAGCTGGAAGCCAGCGCCGACAGGACGTGGCTGGCGACGAACAGGGCGAACACGAACATCAGCAGCTTGCGCCGGTCGATGTTGCGCGTCAGCAGCATCATCGGCAGCGACGCGAGGGTGACCACCCAGGCGTAGATCGTCAGCATCAGGCCGACCTTGTCGGTAGACAGCCCGAAGCTGCCGCCGATGGCGCTCAGCAGGGCGACGGGAACGAACTCGGTCGTGTTGAAAATGAAGCCGGCCAGGGCCAGCGCAAGCACGCTCAGCCAGCTGCCGACAGGAGCATTCGGGGGGGTGTTCATTTAAGACGTGCACCTTCAAGAGGGAGGCGACAGGGGCCATCCGCCGGGCATGGGAAAACGCACGCCAAGCGCCTGTTCGCAAAATAGGGACACGCACCCACACCCGGAAGCGGACACACCGAAGCCCGCCGCCCACGGCGCGAAGCCGGGGCGCAGCAGCATCGCTGCGCAGCGAGAGGAATTGTTATAGGTATGGGAGGAGACAGCCAGACGAAGCCGATTCTAGAAGCTGCCTGCCTGCACCACAACAGGCCAGCCAGGGGCCCTCACCACGACCTGACGGCCGGCAGGCGACGGGCGCGAGACGGCCTGGTGCCCGGCCGCTCGAAGCCGGCGTCGGGCGGCCGCCGGCCCGCCTCTGCCGGGGGTTGCCGGCAGGCCCACCGGCGCCTCGGGAACGGATGCGCCGGCGTCCTTCGCGCGCTCCCGGCCCCCCTTGACCCGGCGGATCAGGAGCCGGCAGCGCTGCCGGCCGGGACGCTGCCGACGCCAGTGCCAGTGGCGGCACCGCTGCCGGGCGCGAAGCCGGAACCGCTCACCCCCCAGACGCCGGCCAGGTTCTGCATCAGCGGACCAGCCACGCCCTGGTTGCCGAGGAACTGCAGCAGGATCGGCGCGAACTGGCCGGCCAGGCCAGCGTCCATGCCCAGGGAGGAGAAGGCCTGGTTGACGTCCTGCATGCTCTGCACGTTGCCCAGCAGTTCGCCGGTTTCCTCCAGTTGCTCGGACTGTTCGGCAGAGGGCACGGCGGACTTGCCGAGCAGGCCGCCGAGTCCGCCGAGGCTACCGCCCAGCGCCCCCAGGCCGCCGAGGGCACCGAGCTGGTCGAGGGCATTGTCGCCGGTGAGGTGCTCGATGCCGGGAACCGACTCGGTCAGTTGGGCATAGTCGCTGCTCTTGAGCTGGTTCTGCGCCAGTCCCAGCAGGGCACCGGTGCCGCCCAGCATCTGCAGCGGGGTGACCGGCAGCGCGCTCATGGCCTGGACCAGCCCGAGCACCGGCGCCGCCTTGTCGTCGGCGGCCTCGTCGGCCTGCCCGCCCTTGAGGGCGGAGACCGCCTGGGCGGCGGCGTTCAGGTCGAAGGCGAAGGCCGGGACGCTCGCCAGCCCCAGCAGGGCGATCAGGGCAATGGAGGGGGACGCTTTCATCGGGGGAAACCTCTCGACTCGGGATGCGGACGCTGCCCGCCTGGCGGCGCGAGGGCCGAACGGACGGCGGGCAGGAGGACGGTCCGTGGGCGCGCGAGCCGTGCAGCAGCATTTCTGTGACGTCTCGCGCGGACACGATCCCCGCAATGGGATAGGGGATCGCTGGCGCCCTCTATGGTCGGCCATCGCCTCCCCGCCTGCAACCGTTCCCCGCCGCGCCGGCCGATTCAGGCTGGTTTAAGCCAAGCGGACTAGGGTGAAGCCATCGAAAGCCGACGACTCCGAGGAGAGCCACGATGAAAACCCTCACCACCCTGTTCGCCACCACCCTGCTCGCCGCCAGCGCCGGCCTGGCCCAAGCCAACGACCTCGGCCCGGACGAAGCCGTGAAGCTGCTCAAGGCCGGTACCATCCAGCCGTTCGAGACGCTCAACGCCGCGGCGCAGGCCAAGCATCCGGGTTCGACCATCCGCGAAACCGAGCTGGAGGAGGAATACGGCCGCTACATCTACCAGGTCGAACTGCGCGACACCCAGGGCGTGAAGTGGGACGTGCACCTGGACGCCGCCAACGGTCAGGTGCTGAAGGATCATCAGGACGACTGAGCGGATAGCCGCGCGAGCCGGGGGCAGGATGCCCCGGTCCGGCCCGGCGCCCGTCCGCGCTTCCACGGAGCGCTGGCCGGCAGCGGAGCGGGAAGTGCCGCTGAACCCACAGGATCTCCATGGATGAAAAGCCCCGGCGCCTGGGGTATACCTGCGCGTTCCTGCCCAATTCAAGGAGCTTGTCCATGCAGGTCGCAGACGCCATCCATTCGCGCAAATCGGTTCGCCGCTTCCGTCCCGATCCCGTTCCCCGCGCCCAGGTCGAGCGCATCCTGGAACTGGCCTCGCAGGCGCCGAGCGGCGCCAACACCCAGCCGTGGAAGGTCCGCGCGCTGGCCGGCGCAGCCCGCGACGCGCTGTGCCGGGCGGTGAGCGCGGCAGCCGAGCAGGAGCCGCAGCGGCATCACGCCGAGTACGGCTACTACCCCGACCCCTGGTTCGAGCCCTATCTGGAGCGCCGGCGGACCATGGGCTTCAGCCTCTACGACGCGCTCGGCATCGCCCGCGGCGACCGGGCGGCGCGGGAGCGCCAGGCGCTGCGCAACTTCCAGTTCTTCGACGCGCCGGTCGGCCTGCTGATCTCCATGGACCGGCGGATGAACACCGGCAGCTTCCTCGATATGGGCATGTTCATCCAGAACCTGATGCTGGCGGCCCGCGGCGAAGGGCTGCACAGCTGTCCCCAGGGGGCCTTCGCCGACTATCACCAGGTGGTGCGCGAGCTGGGGCTGCTCGGCGAGGAAGAGATCCTGCTCTGCGCCGTGGCCCTCGGCTACGAGGACCCGGACGCGCCGGAAAACGGCCTGGTCACCGAACGGGTGTCGGTGACGGAATTCACCACCTTCCATGGCTTCGAGGAGCCGGCCGGCGGCTGAGCACCGCCGGTCCCATCGCTCTCACTCGCGGTAGTCGTCCAGCGGCACGCAGGCACAGAACAGGTTGCGGTCGCCATAGACGTTGTCCACCCGGTTCACCGTCGGCCAGTACTTGTGGGCGCGGGTGTGGGCGGTCGGCGTCACCGCCTCCTCGCGGCCGTAGGGGCGCTGCCACTCGCCGAGCACGTCGGCCAGGGTGTGCGGGGCGTGCTTGAGCGGGTTGTCCTCGGCCGGCCAGTCGCCGGCCTGGACCTTGGCGATCTCCGCGCGGATGCTCAGCATGGCCTCGACGAAGCGGTCCAGCTCGTGCAGGGACTCGCTCTCGGTGGGCTCGATCATCAGCGTGCCGGGCACCGGGAAGGACATGGTCGGCGCGTGGAAGCCGTAGTCCATCAGGCGCTTGGCGACGTCCTCCTCGCTGATGCCGGTTTCCGCCTTGAGCGGGCGCAGGTCGAGGATGCACTCGTGGGCGACCCTCCCGTTGCGGCCGCTGTACAGCACCGGGAAGGCGCCGCCCAGACGGTGCGCCAGGTAGTTGGCGTTGAGGATGGCCACCTCGGTAGCATCCTTCAGCTGCGGACCCATCATGGCGATGTACATCCAACTGATCGGCAGGATGCTCGCGCTGCCCCAGGGCGCCGCGCTGACCGCGCCGTTGTCCGGATTGGGACCGTCCAGCGGCACCACCGGGTGGTTGGCGACGAAGGGCGCCAGGTGCGCCCTGACGCCGATCGGCCCCATGCCCGGGCCGCCGCCGCCGTGGGGGATGCAGAAGGTCTTGTGCAGGTTCATGTGCGAGACGTCGGCACCGATGTCCGCCGGCCGCGCCAGACCGACCTGGGCGTTGAGGTTGGCGCCGTCCATGTAGACCTGGCCGCCGTGGCCGTGGATCACCTCGCAGATCTCCCGCACGCCCTCCTCGTAGACGCCGTGGGTCGAGGGATAGGTGAGCATCAGGCAGGACAGCGTGTCGCCGGCCTCCTCGGCCTTGCGCCGGAGGTCGGCGAGGTCGACGTTACCGGACCGGTCGCAGTCGACGATGCGCACCTGCATGCCGACCATCTGCGCCGAGGCCGGGTTGGTGCCGTGGGCCGAGGACGGGATCAGGCAGACGTTGCGCTGTCCCTCGCCGCGGCTCAGGTGGTAGCTGCGGATCGCCAGGAGGCCGGCGTACTCGCCTTGGGCGCCGGAGTTGGGCTGCATGCAGATGGCGTCGAAGCCCGTGATGGTGCACAGCCAGGCTTCCAGCTCCTCGATCATCAGCCGGTAGCCCTCGGCCTGCTCGCGCGGGACGAAAGGATGCAGGTTGGCGAACTCCGGCCAAGTGACGGGCATCATCTGACTGGTGGCGTTGAGCTTCATGGTGCAGGAGCCGAGCGGGATCATCGCCTGGTTGAGTGCCAAGTCCTTGTTTTCCAACTGCTTGAGATAGCGCAGCATCTCGGTCTCGCTGTGGTGGCTGTTGAACACCGGATGCTGCAGGTAGGGCGAGGTGCGCTGCAGCGCATCGGGGATGCCCGCGGCGGCGGCATCGTCCAGCACGGCGAGGTCGAGGCCGTGGTCGGCGCCGAGGAAGATCGCCAGCAGCCGCTCGACGGTCTCGCTAGTACAGGTCTCGTCCAGGCTGACGCCGAGCCGGCCGCGGCCGAGGATGCGCAGGTTGATGCGCGCCTCCTGGGCGCTCTCGATGATCGCCGTCTGGGCGCCGCCGACCTCCAGGGTCAGGGTGTCGAAGAAGTGCCGGTTGAGGCGCTCGATCCCGCGCTGCGCCAGGCCCTCGGCGAGGATCGCGGTCAGCCGGTGGACGCGCTCGGCGATGCGTTTGAGCCCCTCGGGGCCGTGGTAGACGGCGTAGAAGCCGGCCATGTTGGCCAGCAGCACCTGGGAGGTGCAGATGTTCGAGTTGGCCTTCTCGCGGCGGATGTGCTGCTCGCGGGTCTGCAGGGCCATGCGCAGGGCGGTGTTGCCGCGGGCATCCCTGGACACGCCGATGATCCGTCCGGGCATGGCGCGCTTGAACTCGTCGCGGCTGGCGAAGTAGGCCGCGTGCGGGCCGCCGTAGCCCATCGGCACGCCGAAGCGCTGCGCCGAACCGAGCACCACGTCGGCACCCAGTTCGCCGGGCGGGGTCAGCACCAGCAGGGCGAGCAGGTCGGCGGCGACGCAGGCCAGCGCCTGCTGCACGTGCAGTTGCTCGATCAGCGGCTCGAGATCGCGGATCTCGCCGTGGGTGTCCGGATACTGCAGCAGCGCGCCGAACACCGCATGCTCGGAGAGGTTTTCCACGGCAGCCACCACCACCTCGAAGCCGAAGCCCTCGGCGCGGGTGCGCACCACCGAGATGGTCTGCGGGTGGCAGTTCTCGTCGACGAAGAAGCGGTTGCTCTTGCTCTTGGCCACGCGGCGGGCCATGGCCATGGCTTCGGCGGCAGCGGTGGCCTCGTCGAGCAGCGAGGCGCTGGCCAGGTCGAGGCCGGTGAGGTCGATGGTCAGCTGCTGGAAGTTCAGCAGCGCCTCCAGCCGGCCCTGGGCGATCTCCGGCTGGTAGGGGGTGTAGGCGGTGTACCAGCCGGGATTCTCCAGCACGTTGCGCAGGATCACCGGCGGGGTGACGGTGCCGTGGTAGCCCATGCCGATCAGGCTGGTCCACAGCTCGTTGCGTTCGGCATAGCCTTTGAGCCTGGCCAGGGCGCCCTGCTCGTCCAGCGCCGCCGGCAACTCCAGGGCGCGGTTCAGGCGGATCGCCGGCGGTACCGTCTGCTCGATCAGCTGGTCGCGGCTGGCCAGGCCGAGGCTGGCGAGCATGGTGCGCTGTTCGGCCTCGTCGGGACCGAGGTGGCGCTGCAGGAAGGCGTCGGGCTGCTGGAGTTGGGCGAGACGGGGAGTCTGGGACATGGCGGCTCTCGGCTGAAAGGACGAAGCCCCGACGGGCGAGGCTTCAGGAGGAAGTGGCCCGGCTTCCGGCGCCGGCAGGCGCCGGAAGGAGGTGGCGATCAGGCCCCGGCGGCACAGGCGGCTTCGTAGCCGGCCGCGTCGAGCAGCTTGTCCAGGTCGCCGGCGTCACTGGGCTTGAGCTTGAAGAACCAGCTGCCGTAGGGGTCGCTGTTGACCAGCTCGGGACTGTCGGTCAGGGCCTCGTTGACCGCGATCACCTCGCCGGCGATCGGCGCGTAGATGTCGGAGGCGGCCTTCACCGATTCCACCACCCCAGCTTCCTGTTCGGCGGCCAGCGCTTTGCCGACTTCCGGCAGCTCGACGAACACCACGTCGCCCAGGGCCTCCTGGGCGTGGTCGGAAATGCCCACGGTGACGGTGCCGTCCGCTTCCAGTCGGGCCCATTCGTGGCTGGCTGTGTAACGCAGATCGGCGGGGATATTGCTCATGTCGTGTCCTCGGGTTGGGGCGAAAGGGCTCGCCCGAAAAATCTAGATCAAAGCCTTGCCATGGCGGACGAAATTCGGCCGGACGACGCGGACGGGCAGCCAGAGGCCGCGGATCTCCACCTCGGCGCGCTCGCCGGTGGCCGCCGGCACCCGGGCCAGGGCGATGAACTTGCCCAGCGTCGGCGAGAAGCTGCCGCTGGTGATCGTGCCCTCGCCGATGCCCTCCACCCGCACGGCCTGGCGGGCGCGCAGTACGCCGCGCTCCTCCAGCAGCAATCCCACCAGTTTAGGCTGGCCGCCGGCACGACGCTGCGCCTCCAGCGCCGCACGGCCGATGAAGTCGCGCCCGGGCGGGTCCCAGGCGATGGTCCAGCCCAGGTTCGCCGCCAGCGGCGAGACGTTCTCGTCCATGTCCTGACCGTAGAGGTTAAGACCCGCCTCCAGGCGCAGGGTGTCGCGGGCGCCGAGGCCGACGGGAACGATGCCGGCGCCGACCAGCTCGCTGAAGAGGCCCGGCGCCTGAGCGGCCGGCAGCAGGATCTCCAGACCGTCCTCGCCGGTATAGCCGGTGCGGGCGATGAACCAGTCGCCCTCGGCCAGGCCCTCGAACGGGCGCAACTCGTGGATCAGCGCGGCGCGCGGCGCGGACAGCAGCTTGCCGGTGCGCGCTCGCGCCTGCGGGCCCTGGATGGCGAGCATGGCCAGATCGCGGCGCTCGCGCAGCTCGACGGCGAAGCCGGCGGCCCGCTCGCGCATCCAGGCCAGATCCCGCTCGCGAGTGGCGGCATTGAGCACCAGGCGGTAGCCGAAGTCGGTACGGTAAACGACAAGATCGTCGATCACCCCGCCGCGCTCGTTGAGCATCACGCTGTAGAGGGCCTTGCCGGAGGTTGCCAGGTGCGCCACGTCGTTGGCCAGCAGGCGGCGCAGCCAGGCTCCGGCATCCGAGCCATGGACATCCATCACGGTCATGGGAGAGACGTCGAAGACCCCGCAATCGCGCCGGACCTGCTGGTGCTCCTCGACCTGCGAGCCATAGTGCAGGGGCATGTCCCAGCCGCCGAAGTCGACGATCCTGGCGCCCAGGGCAAGATGCTGGTCATAGAGGGCGTGTGCTGTCCCATGGTGGGTTTCTCCTTCCGTGCCCGGCGCGTGTCATGCGAAAGACCTGCAGGACAGGCCTGGCAGGGCCGCGGGCAGGTCGCGAATGGCGCGCATTGTAGCCGCAAGGTCGAACCCGGTCACGGCACCGGAAAAGCCGGGAAGCGGACGGCTCGCGGCCAACATTTTCAGCCCGGCTGGCGTGCCGAGCGGCGGATCAGGCCGATCACCGGCAGCAGGCCGACCAGCACCAGGGTCAGCGCCGGCAGCGCGGCACGAGCCCACTCGCCCTCGCTGGTCATCTCGAAGATGCGCACCGCCAGGGTGTCCCAGCCGAACGGGCGCATCAGCAGGGTCGCTGGCATTTCCTTGAGCACGTCGACGAATACCAGCAGCGTGGCGCTCAGGGTGCCGGGCAGCAGCAGGGGCAGGTAGATCCGCCGGAACAGCTGCGTGCCGCCGACGCCCAGGCTGCGCGCGGCCTCCGGCAGCGACGGGCGGATCCGCGCCAGGCTGCTTTCCAGCGGTCCGAAGGCCACCGCCAGGAAACGCACCAGGTAGGCCAGCAGCAGGGCTGCCAGGCTGCCCAGCAACAGCGGCTTGCCGGCGCCGCCGAGCCAGGCGGACAGCGGGATCACCAGCTCGCGGTCGAGGTAGCTGAAGGCGAGCATGATGGACACCGCCAGCACCGAGCCCGGCAACGCATAGCCCAGGTTGGCCAGGCCGACCGCCGCGCCCATGGTACGCCCCGGCACCAGGCGCCGGGCGAAGGCCAGCAGCATGGCGCAGGCGACGGTGAGCAGCGCGGCGCAGCCGCCCAGAGAGAGGGTGTGCAGGATCAGTCCGGCGTAGCGCTCGTCGAGATCGAAGCGGCCGCGCCGCCAGAACCACGCCAGCAGTTGCAGAAGCGGCACGACGAAGGCACAGAGGAACACCAGAACGCACCAGGCGCAGGCCGCCGCGGCCTTGAGACCGCGCAGCCGGTACAGCGCCCGGCCGCGCGGGCGCTCGGTGCTCGGCCGCGGCACGCCACGGGCACGACGCTCGCCGTAGACCACCAGCATCACCGCCAGCAGCAGCAGGCTGGCCAGTTGGGTGGCGGTGGACAGGCTGTAGAAGCCGTACCAGGTCTTGTAGATGGCGGTGGTGAAGGTGTCGTAGTTGAACACCGAGACGGCGCCGAAGTCGGCCAGGGTCTCCATCATCGCCAGCGCCAGCCCGGCACCGATCGCCGGTCGCGCCATCGGCAGGGCCACCCGCCAGAAGGCCTGCCAGGGCGACTGGCCGAGGGCCCGCGCGGCCTCCATCAGGCCCTTGCCCTGGGCCAGAAAGGCGCTGCGCGCGAGCAGGTAGACGTAGGGGTAGAAGACCAGCACCAGGACCAGGATCACCCCGCCGGTGGAGCGCACCCGCGGCAGCCGCAGGCCGCTGCCGAACCATTCGCGCAACAGGGTCTGCAGCGGGCCGGAAAAATCCAGCAGGCCGACGAAGACGAAGGCCAGCACATAGGCGGGAATCGCGAAGGGCAACATCAGCGCCCAGTCCAGCCAGCGCCGGCCGGGGAACTCGCAGAGGCTGGTCAGCCAGGCCAGACTCACGCCGAGCAGGGTGACGCCGACACCGACGCCCAGCAGCAGGCTCAGGGTGTTGCCGAGCAGGCGCGGCATCTGGGTATCCCACAGATGGCTCCAGATTTCGCCGTCCACACTGTGCCAGGACAGCGCCAGCACGCTGAGGGGCAGCAGCACCAGGGCGGCGATGGCGAGAACGACGGGATACCAGCGGCGCTGGGCGGAATGGGTCACGACTGCTCCCCGCTACGGAAAACGAAGCGGGCCGCCGGCGGAGCGATCCGCCGGCGGCCCGGGATTGACGGCCTCGGCGCGCCGGGATCAGTTCCAGCCGGCGCGGTCCATCAGCTTGATGGCCTCGGCCTGGCGCTTGCCGGCGACCTCGACCGGAATGCTGTCGGCCTTGAAGCTGCCCCAGGCGGCGACCTCCGCGGACGGCGCAACCTGCGGATTGGCCGGGTACTCCTGGTTGAGATCGGCGAGCAGACGCTGGGCCTTCTCGCCGGTCATCCACTCCAGGAGCTTCTGCGCCGCCTGCGGGTGCGGGGCGTACTTGGTCACGCCGGCTCCCGAGAGGTTGACGTGCACACCGCGGTCGCCCTGGTTCGGCCAGAAGGGCTTCACCTTCAGGCCGGGGTTCTGCTGGTGCAGGCGCCCGTAGTAGTAGGTGTTGGCGATGCCCACGTCGCACTGGCCGGCATCGATGGCCTGCAGCAGGGCGGTGTCGTCGGCGAACACGTCGGTGGCCAGGTTGTTCACCCAGCCCTTGAGGATCTCTTCGGTCTTGGCCGCGCCGTGGGTCTCGATCAGGGTGGCGGTCAGCGACTGGTTGTAGACCTTCTTGCTGGTGCGCAGGCACAGGCGGCCTTCCCAGTTCTCGTCGGCCAGCGCTTCGTAGGTGGAGAGCTCTTCCGGCTTGACCCGCTCGGTGGAGTAGAAGACGGTCCGTGCGCGCAGCGACAGGCCGTTCCAGGCGCCGCTGGCGGAGCGGTACTGCGGCGGAATGTTGGCCTTGATCGTGGGCGAATCCAGCGGACGCAGCACGCCTTCCTGCTCCGCCTGCCAGAGGTTGCCGGCGTCCACGGTGATCAGCAGGTCGGCCGGGGTGTTCTTCCCTTCGGCCTTGAGGCGGGCGAGCAGCGGGGCTTCCTTGTCGGTGATGAACTTCACCCTGACCCCGGTTTCGGCGGTATAGGCGTCGAAGACCGGCTTGATCAGCTCGTCGATCCGCGACGAATAGACCACGACCTCGTCATCGGCGGCCAGAGCGATAGCGGAGAACGCGCCCAGGGCCAGGATGGCGAGAATGTGCTTGCTTGCCTGCATGGAACCCACCTCAGTATGGATTTGTCGCGGCAAATAATAGTGACTAGCATTTCGCTTCACAACTTGCCAGATGTCGCGCCATATATCCGTCGCGGGCGAAGCGGGGCGCCTCTCAGGCGCGCGCCAGCTCGGGCAGGTCGCCGCTCAGACCGAGGGCCTGGCGGACGAACAGCGCCTTGCCTCCGGGTAGGTTTTCCATCCATTTCAGGCCGGTGTTGCGCAGCCAGCGCAGCGGTAGCGGATCGGCCTGGAACAACCGCTCGAAGCCCTCCATCGCCGCCATCATCGCCAGGTTGTGGGGCATGCGCCGGCGCTCGAAACGACTCAGCACACGCAGATCGCCCAGCCGCTCGCCGCGCGCCCGGGCATGCAGCAGCACTTCGGCGAGGGTGGCGGCATCGAGGAAACCGAGGTTGACACCTTGCCCGGCCAGCGGATGGATGACGTGGGCGGCGTCGCCGATCAGCGCCAGGCCGGGCTCGACATAACGCCGGGCATGCCGCTGGCGCAGCGGGATGCACAGCCGCGGATCGACCTCCAGCACCGCGCCGAGCCGCCACTCGAAGGCAGCGCCCAAGGCCTTGGCGAAGGCCGTGTCGTCCAGGACCATCAGTCGTTCGGCCTGCTCCGGGGTGGTCGACCAGACGATCGAGCACCAATGCCTGTCGCCACCCCGCTCCAGCGGCAGGAAGGCCAGCGGGCCGTCGTCGGTGAAACGCTGCCAGGCGGTGCGGCGGTGCGGCTCGGCACAACGCACGCTGGTGACGATGGCATGGTGCAGATAGTCCCATTCGCGGGTGGCGCAGCCGGCCAAGCGGCGGATCGTCGAATTGGCGCCGTCGGCGGCGATCAGCAGCGGCGCGCGCAGCTGGCGACCGTCGCCGAGGTTGACCAGCCAGCCGTCGCCGGAGCGGCGCAGACCGTCCAGACGCACCCCGGACAACAGCCCGATTCCCGTGCCGGCCAGACGCTCGAGCAGGGCATCCTGCACCACGCGGTTCTCGACGATGTGGCCGAGCACCTCGGCATGCACGCTGGCCGCGGCGAAGTGGATCTGTCCGGTGCCGGAACCGTCCCACACCTGCATCTCGCCGTAGGGCGAGGCACGTCGGGCACGGATGCTGTCCCAGGCGCCGAGGCGCTCGAGGATGCGCTGACTGGCGGCGGACAGCGCGCTGACCCGCGGCTCGAAGGGCGCCTCGGGATGCCAGGGAGCCGCCTCGAGCGGTCCGCGGTCGAGCAGGAGGACGTCCAGGCCACTATCCCGCAGGGCCAGTGCCAGGGCGCTGCCGACCATTCCGGCGCCGACGATGATCAGATCCGCGTGCATGCTTTCCTCAACTCGCAAAGGGCGTCCAGCCACGCCCACCGTTGTTCGATGATCGCGCGCAGGCTTCAGGCCTGCGCGCGGGTGCCGAGCCCCATGGCCTGACGGGCGAACCAGCGCTTCGCCGGCGGCAGCAGATCGAGGCCGAGCAGGCCGAGACTGCGTCCGTCGGCGAGCAGCGGCGTGGCCATGCCGAACAGCCGCGTGAGCCGGTCGGAAAAACCCACGGTCAGTTGCTGGTCAAGGCGCTGACGGGCCTGGTAACGCAGCAAGGTGGCGAAGTCGCCGGGCGCGGCCGAGCTGGCCAGCAGCTCCTCGGCCAGGCACAGGGTATCGCGCAGGGACAGGTTGTACCCCTGGCCGGCGATCGGGTGCAGGCTGTGGGCGGCATTGCCGAGCAGGGCCAGATGCGGACGCACCTGCTCCTCGGCCTCGACCAGTGCCAGCGCATAGAGATGGCGGCCCCCCACCTGGCGGAAGGCACCGAGGCGATAGCCGAACTGCAGCTGCAACTCGGCGAGGAACTGCCGATCGTCCAGCGCCAGCAGGCGCCCGGCGTCGCCCGTCGGGCGGGTCCAGACCAGCGCGCAGCGATTCTCCGCCAGCGGCAGCAGGGCCATCGGGCCGTCCTGGGTGAAGCGCTCGAAGGCCCGGCCGCCATGCGGCTCGCTGGGCGTGAGGTTGGCGATCAGCGCGGTCTGCCCGTAGGGCCGCTGGCGAACATGGATGCCGAGCTGCTCGCGCAGATCGGAACGGCCGCCGTCGGCGAGCACCGCCAGGGCGCAGTCGAGATGGCTGTCGTCGTCCAGCTGCAGCCGGTAGCCGTCGGCCAGCGGGGTCATGCGCAGCACTTCGGCCGGACAGCGCCAGGCGACCACCTCAGGATCCAGCGCCTGCCACAGACACTCGCCGAGCCAGGCGTTCTCCACCACATAGCCGAGGGCCGGCACGCCCTCCTCCGCCGCGTGCAGGCGCGTGGTGCCGAAGCGGCCGCGCTCGGAGACATGGATCTGCAGGATCGGCTCGGCGCGGCGGGAGATCGCCGACCACAGGCCGAGGCGCTCGTAGATCTGCCGAGTGCCGAAGGACAGCGCCGAGGAGCGCGCATCGTAACTCGGCTGATAGCCCTCGCCAGGCGCATGCGGCTCGATCAGCACGATGCGCCAGCCGCGCGCCTTGGCACCCTCCTGCAGGGCCAGGGCCAGGCTGGCGCCGACCAGGCCGCCACCGACGATCGCCAGTTCCACCCGGTTCATGCTCAGGCCGCCCGGCCGCGAGCCGCGGCCATCAGCGCCTCGATCTCGGCGACGCCCTTGGGCACGCCGCCGGTAAGGATCTCGCAGCCGGTCTCGGTGACCACCACGTCGTCCTCGATGCGCACGCCGATACCACGCCACTTGCGTTCGACCTTGTCGTTGTCGGCGGCGATATAGATGCCCGGTTCGACGGTCATCGCCATCCCCGGCTCGAGCACGCGCCACTGTCCGTCGACCTTGTAGTCGCCGACGTCGTGCACGTCCATGCCCAGCCAGTGACCGGCACGGTGCATGTAGAAGGGCTTGTAGGCTTCCTGCGCGATCAGCTCGTCGACCTCGCCGGCGAGCAGCCCCAGCTCCACCAGCCCGGCGGTGATCACCCGTACCGTGGCCTCGTGGGCCTCGTTCCAGTGACGGCCGGGCGCGATGTGCTTGAACGCCTCAAGGTTGGCCGCCAGCACCAACTCGTAGATGGCCTTCTGCTCGGGCGAGAAACTGCCGTTGACCGGGAAGGTGCGGGTGATGTCGCTGGCGTAACAGTCGATCTCGCAGCCGGCGTCGATCAACACCAGGTCGCCGTCGCGTAGCGGCATGTCGTTCTCGGTGTAGTGCAGGATGCAGGCATTGCGACCGCCGGCAACGATCGAGCCGTAGGCCGACATCCGCGCCCCCCCCTTGCGGAACTCGTATTCCAGCTCGGCCTCCAGCTGGTATTCGTGGAACCCCGGGCGGCTGGCCTGCATGGCGCGCACGTGGGCGCGGGCGGAGATGGCCGCGGCCTCGCGCATCACCGTCACTTCGGCGGCGCTCTTGTACAGACGCATGTCGTGCAGCAGATGGTCGAGGGCGACGAACTCGCTCGGCGGCTGCGCGCCCTGGCGAGCCTTGGAGCGGATGGTCTTGATCCACTCCATCAGCCGGTGGTCGAACGCCTCGTTGCTGCCGATGGCGTAGTAGACCCGGCCGCGCCCTTCGATCAGACCGGGCAGGATGTCGTCGATGTCGGCGATGGGGAAAGCATCATCCGCGCCGTAATCGCGCACCGCGCCCTCCTGACCGGCGCGCAAACCGTCCCAGAGCTCGCGTTCGGGATCGCGCTCGCGACAGAAGAGCACGTACTCGCCATGTTCGCGGCCGGGAATCAGAGCGATCACCGCCTCCGGCTCAGGGAAACCCGAGAGATATTGGAAGTCGCTGTCCTGACGGTATTGATGCTCCACATCGCGATTGCGGATATACACCGGCGCCGCCGGCAGGATGGCGATGCTGTTGGGCTCCATCTGCGCCATCAGCGCCTTGCGCCGGCGGGCATATTCCGACTTCGGGATGCAGGTCATGTACGGCTCCTCGGTTGACTGGCAAAGGCGTCGGCGCTTCAGTGCACGGACGGCTTGGGCGCCGACGCGACCGGTCCGGCGCACTCGGCGAACAGCAAAAGCGGCGCGACCCGGAGGTATTCCATGACCTCCATGTAGGCGCCCTCGCCCTCCTCGGAGTCCTCCAGCGAAGACTGCACCTGGGCGATGGCGGCAAGATCCTGCAGCACCTCCATGGCCTCCGCGCTCAACGGCTTGTCGCGGGCGGTCAGGCCGAAGCCGCCGAGAAAGCCCTGGCACCACTGCCCTAGGGCGGTGGCGCGCTCGGCCAGCGGCGCCTCGTCGGAAGGCAGCAGCAGAACCACGGCGACCTCGCCGCCGGCCAGCTCGCCCTTGACCATCTCCTGCAGGCCGACCAGCGCCTGGCGCACGCTGTCCGGAAGCTGGTCGCCGAGCAGATCGGCGGCATCGGTCAGCCAGCCCTCGACCTCGAAGCCGGCACCGGCGCAACTGCGGCCGAGCAGCAGACCGTGCAGCTCCGCCGGGGACACATTGCGGCCGGTCGAGGTCAGCAGGGTGGAGAACGCCGCATAGGGGGATTTATCGGTGGACATATCGGACTCGCCTTCTCCACTCGCCCGCTCTGGCCGCACTTTGCGAAAGCGCCGGCAGCTATAGGCGCCACGGAGAGCAAATGACTAGAATGTGATCGCGTATCCTAGCACCGGCGGACGCGGCAAGACCATCGAAGCGCACCGTCGGGCGCGCGAGTCCCATTCATTCGCAGAGAAGAAGAGGCGCCATGGAAGACGATGACCTGCAGGCTCTTGCCCGTCAGCTGGAACTGCTGATCCAGCGTCTCGAGCAGATCAAGGCCCACAACCGGTTTCTCTTGGCGAATGAAAAGGCCTGGCGAGAAGAACGCGCCCATCTCATCGAAAAGAACGAAATCGCCAGGCACAAGGTCGAATCGATGATTTCACGTCTGAAAGCCCTGGAGCAGGATTCATGAGCCAGCCGCATACCATCACCGTCCACATTCTCGACAAGGACTACTGCATCGCCTGCCCACCGGAAGAACGGGCCAACCTGGAAAGCGCCGCCCGTTACCTAGATGGGAAAATGCGGGAAATCCGCTCGAGCGGCAAGGTCATCGGCGCCGACCGTGTCGCGGTGATGGCTGCCCTCAACATCACCCACGATCTGCTGCACAAGCAGGAGCGCCTGGACCTGCAGGCCAGCTCGACCCGCGAACAGGTTCGCACCCTGCTGGAGCGGGTCGACCGCGCTCTGACCAACAATCCGGATGAGCTGACAACCTGAGTCCTTCGGGATTCGGGTATACTGGCGATCACTCCCTGGCGTGTACGCCAGTCGGCCACGTCCCTCTCCCGATACGCAAAACTTCGGAGGCTGTACGTGTGACCCGTGTGCATGTCCGCCTGACGGAAAGCCTTAAAGTCATCGTCAGTCGCCACCTTGAACTTTCGGGTTCAAGGGTCAAGCCGGCAGCGGCACCTCGGGGAGCCCACCTTCTTCGCTTGCCGCCTTGTGGCGAATCCTTCAAGATCGCTGATACTGCATTCCGGATAGTCCTTCATTCGGCATGATCGAAACCGCCGGCCTTTCCCGCATCCAATTGCGCCGCCTGCTCCGCGCGCGACGGCGCGCGCTCGCCCCCCACCACCAGCGCCAGGCCGCCCGCCGGCTCTATCTCCAACTGGCGCAGCATCCGCTGTTTCGCCGCTGTCGCCACGTGGCGCTCTACCTGCCCAACGATGGCGAGATCGACCCCGGGCTGCTGCTCGAGGCCGCGCAACGCCACGGCAAGGCGACCTATCTGCCGGTGCTCAATGCCTGGCCGGCGACGCGCATGGTGTTCCAGCGCATCCATCCCGGCGAGGCACTGCACCTGAACCGATTCCGCATCCGCGAGCCCCGCCCGAACCGGGCCCGACAGCGCAAGGTCTGGACGCTCGATCTGCTGCTGATGCCTTTGGTCGGCTTCGATTCGCAGGGTGGACGACTAGGCATGGGCGGCGGCTTCTACGATCGCAGCCTGGCCTATCGGAGCCGCCATAAGTATTGCCGCAAACCCGTATTATTGGGCCTGGCCCATGAGTGTCAGAAGGTCGATCGACTGGCGCTGGCCAGCTGGGACGTGCCACTGGAGGCCACGGTGACGGACCGGGCTTGGTATGCGGCCGGGAACACGAAGGGAATGACGCGGAAGGAGCAGCGGCACCGCAATCCCTGCGGTGCCTGCGAATAGATCAAAGACTCCGGAACAGGCTCGGCGACTGAACGCTCTGCTGTTGTTCCCAGTGGCTTTGCGCGTAGCCTGTGGTGACCACTCCCAGTCCGAAGAGAATGACAAGAACCCACAGCAGATCTGGCTTGCGCTTCATCGATTGCCTCCCCCTTCAAGGCACTGCACGATGATGAACAGCAATGAATGGCGGCTGCAAAAGCCACCTCCCCCCTAAAAAGCGGCGGCATTCTCCGCCAACTCGACCGGCCAATCAAACCCCGGTCGTCAATAAGATCGAAGCTTCTTCCGGCGTTCCGATGACCGGCAATCCGGAGCCGATCCCCATGCCTTACTGGCTGATGAAGTCCGAACCTGACGAGTTATCCATCCGTACACTACAGCGCCTCCGCCAGGCACGCTGGGATGGAGTGCGCAATTAATCAGGTGCACAACTTCCTGCACCACATGCAAGTCAACGAGCTGTTCTTCTACCACTCCAGCTGCCCGCGACCAGGAATTGCCCAGAGTCGGCCGCATCGTCAAAGTGGCCTATCCGGGGCCCCTAGCACCCTCGATCCGCACAGTCCCTGCTTCGACGCCAGGGCCAGCACAGGGAAAAATCCGTGGGGCGCGGTCGATGTGGAATTCGTCGAGGCTTTCAGCGAAATCATCGAACTGATTCATCTGCGCAGTACCTCAGGCCTGGCGCAGCTACCGCTATTTCAAAAAGGCGGCCGCCTCTCGGTGACGCCGGTGGAGGCCGGCGAATGGGCCACCGTGCTTAACCTGCGCCGAGTCGGCAGCGACGGAAGAGATCAGGGCCGCGGGGCGTAGGCGAAGACGTCCGCGCGCATCTGCCGAGCATCCATGCCGGCCTCGACCAAAGCGTCCAGGGTTGCATAGACCATGCTGGGCGAGCCGCTAGCGTAGACGCTCAGCGCCCGGAAGTCGGCGAAGTCCTGCCGCACCGCTTCGTGCAGCAGCCCACAACGCCCCTCCCAGCCACACAGGTCGCTGACCACCCGGTGCAGGTGCAGATTGGAGAAGCCCTGCCACTCTTCTGCATAAGGCAGCCGGTAGAAGTCCTCCGGCCGCCGCACTCCCCAGTAGAGATGGATTGGCCAGGCGAAGCCGTTCGCCCGGCAATGCTCTACCAAACTCTGCATCTGCGCCATGCCCGTGCCGGCCGCGATCAGCACCAACGGTCCTTCCGGCAGCCCTTGCAAATGAGCCTCGCCGAACGGCAGGCACACGCGGGCGAAGCCCTGGCGGCGAATGAACGCCAGCAACTCCTTGGCCGACACCTCACGTGCCAGAATATGCAACTCCAGCTCGCGCCCCATGTCGGGCGCCGAAGCCAAGGAAAAAGAGGAGAGGCTGCCGTCCTCGCGCTGCAGCTGCAGGTACTGCCCGGCGTAGTAGCGCGGCGGCTTGCCCGCCGGAGCGAGCAGCCGCACACGGAACACGTCGCCACCGAGCTCCTCACAGTCGATCAGCTGACAGCTCAGCTCGCGCACCGGCAATTCGCCTGGCGCCAGCACGCCATTCCAGTGCAGCACGCAATCTTCCAGCGGCTCGGCCTTGCAGGGCAGCAGTTCGCCTTGGGCAAGCACCTCATGGCCCTGGCGTACCCGCCCCTCGACCAGAAGCGCCGCACAGGCCTTGCAGTTGCCGTTGCGACAGCCCTGCGGGCAGTCATAGCCGAGACGCCGCGCGGCATCGAGGATGGACTCGCCGACATCCACATCGAGTTCGGCGCCAGAGGGTTGCAGGGTCACTTTCATGATGTTCCGCCGCTAAAGGGGTAAATCGTGGGAGCGGCCCGAGCCGCGAACAGATGAGCTTGAGCGGCATTCCGTTGCCGGGAGCCCCTCAGTCGATGCCCAGCAGAGGCCAGAGCTCGTCGACGCGCTGTTTCACTTGCGGATCCTGACGGATGGCCCGCCCCCATTCGCGACTGGTCTCGCCGGGCCACTTGTGGGTGGCATCCAGCCCCATCTTCGAGCCCAGACCGGAAATCGGCGAAGCGAAATCGAGGTAATCGATCGGCGTATTGTCGATCAGCACGGTATCTCGCTTTGGATCCATGCGGGTGGTGATGGCCCAGATCACGTCGTTCCAGTCGCGAGCGTTAATGTCGTCGTCGGTAACGATGACGAACTTGGTATACATGAACTGACGCAGAAACGACCATACGCCCAGCATGATGCGCTTGGCATGGCCGGGATACTGCTTCTTCATGGTCACCACCGCCATACGGTAGGAGCAACCCTCCGGCGGCAGGTAGAAATCGACGATCTCCGGGAACTGCTTCTGCAGGATCGGCACGAACACCTCGTTCAATGCCACGCCAAGCACGGCCGGCTCGTCCGGCGGACGCCCAGTATAGGTGCTGTGATAGATGGCATCTCGCCGACGGGTGATGCGCTCGATGGTAAACACCGGGAAACGGTCGACCTCGTTGTAGTAACCGGTGTGATCGCCGTAGGGACCCTCGTCGGCCATCTCTCCCGGAGAGATATGGCCCTCTAGCACAATTTCCGCACTGGCCGGCACCTGCAGGTCGCTGCCGACAGCCTTGACCAGCTCGGTTCGCTGCCCACGTAACAAACCGGCGAAGGCGTATTCGGAAAGAGTGTCCGGCACCGGCGTGACCGCGCCGAGGATGGTCGCCGGATCGGCACCCAGAGCCACTGCTACCGGGTAGGGACGCTCCGGATACTTCTGGCACCATTCGCGATAATCAAGCGCACCACCACGATGGCTGAGCCAGCGCATGATCACCTTGTTGCGGCCGATCACCTGCTGCCGGTAGATGCCGAGGTTCTGCCGCTCCTTGTTTGGGCCACGAGTGATGGTCAGGCCCCAGGTGATCAGCGGTGCGGCATCTCCCGGCCAGCAGTGCTGCACGGGCAGCTTGCCGAGATCGACCTCCTCGCCCTCGAGGATCACCTCCTGACAAGGCGCGTCTTTCAGCACCTTGGGAGCCATGCTGACCACCTTCCTGAAGAGTGGCAGCTTGTCCCAGGCATCCTTCAGCCCTTTGGGCGGCTCCGGCTCCTTGAGGAAAGCCAGCAACCGACCGATCTCGCGCAGCTCGGAAACGTCCTCGGCCCCCATGCCGAACGCCACACGTTGCGGTGTACCGAACAGGTTGCCGAGCACCGGCATATCGAAACCCTGCGGCTTTTCGAACAATAGTGCGGGCCCCCCACGACGCAGGGTGCGATCGCAGATTTCGGTCATTTCCAGTACAGGTGAAACCGGCGTCTGGATGCGCTTGAGCTCGCCACGCGCCTCCAAGGCGCGCAAGAAGTCGCGGAGATCAGAATATTTCATGAGAGCTGCGAGCCTCTGGCAACAAGCCTCAAGCCGCAGGCGGGCGCTAACCTGCCCCTTGCAGTCTGCGGCTTGCGACTTGTCGCGGCGGACTACTTCCGCTTCATCGACTGGAAGAATTCCTCGTTGGTCTTGGTGTCCTTCAGCCGGTCGAGGAGGAACTCGATGGCAGCGATCTCGTCCATGGGATGCAGGATCTTGCGCAGGATCCACATGCGCTGCAGCTCCTCCTCACCGGTCAGCAGCTCTTCGCGACGGGTGCCGGAGCGGTTGATGTTGATCGCCGGGAACACGCGTTTCTCCGCGACACGCCGGTCCAATTGCAGCTCCAGGTTGCCGGTGCCCTTGAACTCCTCGTAGATCACCTCGTCCATCTTCGAACCGGTTTCTACCAAGGCGGTGGCGAGGATGGTCAGGCTTCCGCCTTCCTCGATGTTGCGTGCAGCACCGAAAAAGCGCTTGGGCTTCTCCAAGGCATGGGCATCCACACCGCCGGTAAGCACCTTGCCGGAACTGGGAATCACCGTGTTGTAGGCGCGCGCCAGGCGAGTGATGGAATCGAGCAGGATCACCACATCCTTCTTGTGCTCGACCAGGCGCTTGGCCTTCTCGATGACCATCTCGGCGACCTGTACGTGGCGAGTCGGCGGCTCGTCGAAAGTGGAGGCGACCACTTCGCCGCGCACGGTGCGCTGCATTTCGGTCACCTCTTCCGGGCGCTCGTCGATCAGCAGAACGATCAGGTGCACTTCTGGGTTGTTGCGAGTGATGTTGCTGGCGATATTCTGCAGCATGATCGTCTTACCGGCCTTCGGCGGCGCAACGATTAGACCACGCTGGCCCTTGCCGATCGGCGCGCAGAGATCGATCACCCGGCCGGTGAGATCTTCGGTGGAGCCGTTGCCGGCTTCCATAGTGAGACGGGCGTTGGGGAACAGCGGAGTGAGGTTTTCGAACAGAATCTTGTTCTTCGCGTTTTCCGGCCGGTCGAAGTTGATCGAGTCGACCTTGAGCAGTGCGAAGTAGCGCTCGCCCTCTTTCGGCGGGCGGATCTTGCCGACGATGGTATCGCCGGTACGCAGGTTGAATCGGCGGATTTGGCTCGGCGAAACATAAATGTCGTCCGGCCCGGCCAGGTAGGAGGAGTCCGCGCTGCGCAGGAATCCGAAGCCGTCCTGAAGAATCTCCAGCACGCCATCACCGGAGATTTCCTCACCGCTTTTCGCATGCTTTTTCAGCAGGGAGAAAATCACATCCTGCTTGCGCGAACGGGCCATGTTCTCCAGGCCCATCTGTTCGGCCATTTCCAGCAGTTCGGTAATAGGCTTTTGCTTGAGTTCGGTCAGATTCATAAGACGATAAGAGGGCAGAAAGCGTTGAGCTTGGGAAAGCCGCGCCGCAGGGAAGGCGATCGGGTCGCTGTACTTATTCTAAAGAGATGCGTCGGCGACGACTGACGGAGGACAGCGGTAAATTCGCTGCGAGAGCCGAATCTAACACCCCATACAAGGTGCGTCCAGCCTCATACGACAAAAACCGCATCTCCGCGCCAAGCAAGCCGACCGCTCCCAGCCTCTTTCGATACACACAGCTCGCCGGGCTCAAGACCACGGGACCAGCCAGCCCCGGCGTGCATGCTTTCAACCAGCCCGGGAGCGGAGGGTGCGCCTGGCAGGCAAACTTAGATATTGCTGTCGAGAAAGGCGGCCAGCTGAGACTTGGACAGAGCGCCGACCTTGGTTGCTTCGACGTTACCGCCCTTGAACAGCATCAGGGTCGGAATGCCGCGCACACCGTATTTCGCCGGAGTGCCCTGATTCTCGTCGATATTCAGCTTGCAGACTTTCAATTTACCTTCGTAATCCTTGGCGATTTCGTTGAGCACCGGAGCGATCATCTTGCACGGCCCGCACCATTCGGCCCAATAGTCGACAAGCACCGGCCCCTCGGCCTGAAGCACATCCTGCTCAAAGCTGGCGTCGCTGACGTTGGTGATGAGTTCGCTCATGGAAAATCTCCGTGGTCGGAAGCATAAATTTCCGAACATGATAGCCCGCATTGGCGCGCACCGGAAGGCGAGCGCACCGCTCTGCCCCCTGGCCCGCCGCATGCGAAAGAGGCGCCTGGGCTCCGGCCGGCACAACCGCGCCGGAAGGAGCCCACCTGCCCGTCGCTCTGAACGACAGTGCCAAGAGACATTCGGGCGCATCGTCGCAATTGGAGTCAAGTCTTATAATGGACCGTTTATCGCACAAGCTGCTTTGGACCCTTCCTCCGTAAACTGGTACAACTGCTCTCCCGTGGCCGGACGGCGCGGTTCTGCCATCGAGACACCTGACATGCCGAAAAACCAAGCCGAGAGCTTCCCCCTGATTGCCGCCATTGATCTTGGCTCCAACAGCTTCCATATGGTGCTGGCCAAGCCTGATCGGACCGAGATCCGCCCGCTCGAGCGCCTGGGCGAGAAAGTCCAGTTGGGTGCAGGGCTCGATGAACAGCACCAGCTCAGCGAAGAGGCCATGCAGCGCGGGCTTGCCTGTCTGCGCCGCTTCGCCCAACTGATCAACGGCCTGCCGAAAGGAGCAGTGCGCATCGTCGCCACCAATGCCCTGCGCGAGGCGCGCAACCGTAACGAATTCATCCGCCACGCCAACGAGATCCTCGGCCATCCGGTGGAGGTGATTTCCGGCCGCGAAGAGGCACGCCTGATCTACCTCGGCGTCTCCCACACCCTACCGAGCGCCGCCGGCAAGCGCCTGGTCGTGGACATCGGCGGCGGCAGCACGGAGTTCATCATCGGCGAGAATTTCGAACCGCTGCTGCGCGAAAGCCTGCAGATGGGTAGCGTCAGCTACACCCGCAACCACTTCGCCGACGGCAAGATCACCCCGGCCCGCTATGCCCAGGCCTATACCGCCGCGCGCCTGGAACTGATGTCCATCGAGAATGCCCTGCAGCGTCTCGGCTGGCAGGAGGCGGTGGGCTCTTCGGGCACCATCCGCGCGGTCGGCCTGGCGATCCAGGGCGAGGGCCACAGCAACGGCGAGGTGACCGCCGAAGGCATCGCCCGATTGAAACGCAAGCTGTTCAAGCTCGGCGATGTGGACAAGCTGGACATGGACGGCATCAAGGCGGACCGCCGGCCCATCTTCCCCGCCGGTCTGGCGATCCTGGAGGCGGTGTTCGACGCCCTGCAGTTGCAGACGATGACCTATTCGGACGGCGCCCTGCGCGAAGGTGTGCTCTACGACCTGCTCGGCCGCCACCATCACGAAGACGTCCGCGAACGCACCCTTGTCTCGCTGATGGAGCGCTACCGCGTCGACCAGGAACAGGCCGTGCGGGTCGAGGCCAAGGCACTCTCGGCCCTGGAGCAGGTTGCCAGCGCCTGGGGCCTGGAGGACGAAAGCCACCGCGAACTGTTGAGCTGGGCCGCGCGGGTGCACGAGATCGGTCTGGACATCGCCCACTACCACTACCACAAGCACGGCGCCTATCTGATCGAGCACTCCGACCTGGCCGGCTTCTCGCGCAAGGACCAGCAGATGCTCGCGCTGCTGGTCCGAGGCCACCGGCGCAACATCCCGCGGGACAAGTTCAACGAGTTCAGCAGTGACGACGGCGACAAGCTGGTGCGGCTGTGCATCCTCCTGCGCGTAGCGATCCTCTTCCACCACATTCGCGGTACTCAGGAGATGCCCAAGGTGCAGTTCCGTGCCAGCGAACGTGCCCTGGAGCTGACCTTTCCCGAGGGCTGGCTGAACGCCAACCCGCTGACCCAGGCCGACTTCGCCCAGGAGGCCGAGTGGCTGGCGCGGGTCGGCTACAGCATTCTGGCCCGCTAAGACGAGGACGCTGGGGCTGCTACCCGGCGGCCCCAGCCCCCTCCCCTCAGCGCGTACCGAGCGTGGGACTGCTCAGCTTCTCCAGCAGCATGGCCTGAACGTTGCGCAGGTTCTGGTTGCCGCTCGGGCTGTTGCGCAGGTAGCTACCATCGGGCTGCAGCTGCCAACTCTGGGTGTTGTCGGCGAGGTAGGCCTCCAACTCCTTCTTTACCCGCAGCATCAGCTTCTTGCCCTCGACCGGGAAGCAGGTCTCGACTCGCCGGTCGAGGTTGCGCTCCATCCAGTCGGCACTGGACAAGTAGAGCTTTTCTTCGCCGTCGTTGAGGAAGTAGAACACCCGCGTGTGCTCGAGGAAGCGGCCGATGATCGAGCGCACTTGGATATTGTGCGAAACCCCGAGAATACCTGGGCGCAGGCAGCACATGCCGCGCACGATCAGATCGACCCGCACCCCGGTCTGGCTGGCCTTGTACAGCGCACGGATCATCTTCGCGTCGGTCAGCGCGTTGATCTTGATGATGATGTGCGCCGGCTTGCCCTCGCTGGCATGCTGCGTCTCGCGGGCGATCATGTCGAGCAGAGCCTTCTTCAGGGTGAAAGGCGCATGCAGCAGCTTCTTCATCCGTAGGGTCTTGCCCATGCCGATCAGCTGGTTGAACAGCTTGGAGACGTCTTCGCAGAGTGCCACATCGGCGGTCAGCAGGCTGTAGTCGGTATACAGGCGGGCATTGGCGGTGTGATAGTTGCCGGTCCCGAGGTGCGCGTAGCGGCGCAGCTCGCCGTTCTCACGACGCAGGATCAGCATCATCTTGGCGTGGGTCTTGAAGCCGACCACGCCATAGATGACCACCGCACCGGCCTGCTGCAGGCGGCTGGCCAGCTGCAGGTTGGACTCCTCGTCGAAGCGCGCGCGCAGCTCGACCACTGCAGTGACCTCCTTGCCGTTGCGCGCCGCCTCCACCAGGGCATCGACGATCTCCGAATTGGCCCCGGAGCGGTACAGGGTCTGCTTGATCGCCAGCACATGAGGATCCTTGGCCGCCTGGCGCAGCAGATCGACCACCGGCGTGAAGGACTCGAACGGATGCAGCAGCAGCATGTCCTGCTTGCCGATCACGTTGAACATGTTCTCACTGTTCTGCAGCGCCTTGGGAATCACCGGGGTGAAGGGGGCATGCTGCAGTTCCGGATGACTGTCCAGGCCGGTGATGCTGAACAGGCGGGTCAGGTTGACCGGGCCGTCGACCCGATACATCTCCGCCTCCGACAGGCCGAACTGCTTGAGCAAATAGGCGGTCAGGTGCTGCGGACAGGTGTCCACCACCTCCAGCCGCACCGCATCGCCGAAGCGCCGGGAATACAGCTCGCCGCGCAGGGCGCGGGCCAGGTCTTCGACATCCTCGTCCAACGACAGATCGGCGTTGCGGGTCAGGCGGAATTGGTAGCAGCCCTTGACCTTCATGCCCTGGAACAGATCGTCGGCATGGGCATGGATCATCGAGGACAGGAAGACGAAGTTGTCGCCGGGCCCACCCACTTCCTCCGGAATGCGGATCACCCGCGGCAGCAGGCGCGGCGCCGGCAGTATGGCCAGGCCGGAATCGCGGCCGAAGGCGTCCAGCCCCTCCAGCTCGACGATGAAGTTCAGGCTCTTGTTCACCAGCAGCGGGAAGGGGTGTGTCGGATCGAGGCCGATCGGCGTGATGATCGGCGCAATTTCCTCGCGAAAGTAGCGACGCACCCAGGTCTTGACCTTGGGCGTCCAGTTCCGGCGGCGGATGAAGTTGATCTGGTGGCGGGCCAACTCGGGCAGCAGCACCTTGTTGAGGATGGCGTACTGACGGGCCACCAGTTCGTGCACCTGCTCGCTGATCCAGGGCAGCGCCTGGTGGGGCTGCAGGCCGTCGGCGCCGGCCAGCTCGCGAGCGAAGGCGACCTGCTTCTTCAGGCCGGCGACACGGATCTGGAAGAACTCGTCGAGATTGCCGGAGAAGATCAACAGGAACTTCAGCCGCTCGAGCAGCGGATAGGACTCGTCCAGTGCCTGCGCCAGCACACGGGCATTGAACTGCAGTTGGGACAGCTCTCGATGGATATACAGACTGGTATCGTCCAGACCCGGTACCGGTGCGGGCGACGCGTCCGGAGGCGGCTCACTGGGAACCTGTTCCGCCTCCAGCCCGAGCCCGGCCTGCGGGAGTTCGGCGAGCGGCTTCTGTGCCGGTTCGGCTTCGAGCAAGGCGTTGTCGTTGAGACCTTCGGTATTCATCTGAGCTTCCCGGAAGTTAGTGCCCTTGTTTCAGCAGTTCTGCCGCACGCTTGGCGAAGTAGGTCAGGATGCCGTCGGCTCCGGCACGCTTGAAGGCGATCAGGGACTCGAGGATCACCGCCTCGCCCAGCCAGCCGTTCTGGATCGCCGCCATATGCATGGCGTACTCGCCGCTGACTTGGTAGACGAAGGTCGGCACGCGGAATTCGTCCTTCACCCGGCGGAGCACATCCAGGTAGGGCATACCCGGCTTGACCATCACCATGTCGGCGCCTTCGGCCAGATCAAGGGCCACCTCGTGCAGGGCCTCGTCGCCGTTGGCCGGATCCATCTGGTAGGTGAACTTGTTGCCCTTGCCGAGGTTTCCGGCCGAACCGATGGCATCGCGGAACGGGCCATAATAAGCACTGGCGTACTTCGCCGAATAGGACATGATCCGCACGTTGGTGTGGTCGGCCAGCTCCAGCGCCTCGCGCATCGCCTGAATGCGCCCGTCCATCATGTCCGACGGCGAAACGATCTGTGCACCGGCCTCGGCATGGGACAGCGCCTGCTTGATCAGGGCGTCGATGGTCACATCGTTCAGCACGTAGCCGTCCTCGTCGATGATCCCGTCCTGGCCATGGACCGTATAGGGATCGAGCGCCACGTCGGTCATTACCCCCAAGTCGGGGAAACGCTCGCGCAAGGCCCGGACCGCGCGCTGGATGAGCCCCTCCGGATTCCATGCCTCGGCGGCGTCCAGCGACTTGCGCTCGGCGGGGATATAGGGAAACAGATCGATGAGTGGAATGCCCAGTTCCACCAGCTGTTCGGCCTCCTTCAGCAACAGATCGATCGACAGGCGCTCGACGCCGGGCATCGACGGGATCGGCTCGCGGCGGTTCTCGCCGTCGAGCACGAAGACCGGCAGGATCAGATCGTTGGTGGTGAGCACCTTCTCGCGCACCAGACGGCGGGAGAACTCGTCGCGGCGGTTACGGCGCAGGCGGGTGGCGGGGAACAGGCGATTGGCGGAGGTAAAGCTCACGGCGGACTCCAGGACCCGGGCAGACGGGTGCAATATGACGGTTATAAGCCGATCAGATGACCGAAATATGACGATCAGGACGCAAGTACCGACGGCTCGTCGTCCCTGCCTCCATTGTCGCCAGCACCACCGCCGAGGGCCAGCACTTTACCGGGATTGCGCCGCAATGCCTGCCTTGGCACCTGCCGCGGAGCCGTCTTGCCATGTTGCCGGCATGTCGCTTCCGGCGGCGAGCGGCTAGGATTGGCCCACGGCTTCCCATCCATTGCGGATGCGCAGCGTCCCTTCACCAGACATCGCCGGGATGTTCCGCACGCGCGGGCGCCCGGCCTATTCCAGGAGGCTCCATGAATAAGAAAGTTGCAGTCATCCTCTCCGGCTGCGGCGTTTATGACGGTTCCGAAATCTACGAAAGCGTGATCACCCTGCTGCGCCTCGACCAGCGCGGTGCCCGCTTCCAGTGCTTCGCACCGAACATCCCGCAACTGCATGTCATCGACCACTACCGCGGCGAGGAAATGCAGGAAAGCCGCAACGTGCTGGTGGAGGCGGCACGCCTGGCCCGCGGCAACATCAAGGACGTGCGCGAAGGCAAGGTCGAGGACTTCGACGCCCTGATCCTGCCCGGCGGCTTCGGCGCCGCGAAGAACCTTTCCGACTTCGCGGTCAGTGGCGCCAACTGCACCGTGCAGCCCGACGTGCTGACCTTTGCCCAGGCCTTCGCCCAGGCCGGCAAGCCGATAGGCCTCATCTGCATCGCGCCGGCGCTGGCGGCCAGGATCTACGGCCCCGGCGTGATCTGTACCATCGGCAGTGATCCGGATACCGCCGCAGCCCTGACCAAGATGGGCGCACAACATGAGATCTGTGCGGTGGACGAGATCGTCGTCGACACCGAGCGCAAGCTGGTCACCACGCCTGCTTACATGCTCGCCAAGTCGATCGGCGAAACCGCCAGCGGTATCAACAAGCTGGTCGACCGCGTCCTCGAACTGGCCTGAACAACACTGACAGTGCGCCGTGGGCTCAGCGGCCCAGGCGCACCGTCAGACGGTCCAGAGCATTGGCGAAGGCTTGCCGCTCGCGCTCGCCATAAGGCGGCTGACCGCCGCCCATCTGGCCCTGGTCGCGCAAGTCGCTGAGCAGGTTGCGCAGCGCCAGACGCTCGCCCATGTTGCGCTCGTCGAATTCGCGCCCGCGCGGGTCCAGCGCTGCCACGCCCTTCTTGAACAGGCGGTCGGCCAGCGGGATATCGCTGCAGATCACCAACTCGCCCGGCGCGGCATGCTCCACCAGGTAGTCGTCGGCCGCATCCGGGCCGCTCGGCACCACGATCAGCCGCACGCAAGCGAACGCCGGTCTGACCTGACTCTGGCCGGCCACCAACAGCACCTCGAAGCCACGCTTCAGGGCAAACTTGATCACCAGATCCTTGGCTGCCCGCGGACAAGCATCGGCATCGATCCATACACGCATGTCTCGGACCCCTCGCACAAAAGCAGCAGTATGGTGCAAACGGCCGAGCACGGCCCTCAGGATCTAACCTCTAGTGGCAGCCGCCGCCGGAGCAGTTATCGCACTTGGTACGCCCCCTGGCTCCTGTCGCCTTGTGCCGGCAGGGCAGATAGCGGCGCAGCAGGTAAAGCACCGCCCCGATGATCATCAGCCCGACGACGGCGCCCTGAATCCACTGCCCTTCCATATTGCCGCCCTCCCTTCAGACCCAGACCGCCGCGAGATTCCGCACCAGCAGCGCCGCGACATAGGCTAGGACGAACAGGTACGTGGTGAAGATCAGCGTGGCCCGTACGGAGTTGGTTTCGCGCCTCACCACGGCGATGGTCGACACGCACTGCGGCGCATACACGAACCAGGCCATATAGGCCAATGCCACCGGCAGGCTCCAACTATGAGCCAGCGAGCTGCCCAGCGCGGCATCGCCGCCACTGATCGCGTACACGGTGGCCAGCGTGCTGACCGCCACCTCGCGCGCGGCCATGGCCGGAATCAGGGCGATGCACATTTGCCAGTTGAATCCCAGCGGCTCGAACAGCGGCTGCATGAACTTGCCCAGCATGCCGGCGAAGCTGTATTCGATGGCCGGCAGGGTGGCGTTCTCCGGCGCACCGGGAAAGGTCGCCAGGAACCACAGCACGATGGACAGTGCCAGGATGATGGTCCCCACGCGCTTCAGGAAGATCCAGGCGCGTTCCTTCAAGCCCAGCAGGAAGTGGTACAGGTTGGGCCAGCGGTAGTTGGGCAGCTCCAGCAGCAGCGGGAAGGACTCGCTCTTCCCCCGTTGTCTGCGGCAGATCCAGGCCACCAGCGCAGCGCTGGCGATCCCGGCGACATACAGACAGAACAGGGTGAGCCCCTGCAGGTTGAACAGCCCCCAGACCGTGCGCTGCGGCACGAAGGCGCCGATCACCAGCGCATACACCGGCAGGCGCGCCGAACAGGTCATCAGCGGCGCCGTCATGATGGTGATCAAGCGCTCGTGCGGATTGGGGATCGAGCGCGTGGACATGATGCCGGGCACCGCGCAGGCAAAGCTGGACAGCAGCGGGATGAACGAGCGGCCGGACAGGCCGACGCCACGCATCATGCGGTCGAGCAGGAAGGCCGCGCGGGGCAGGTAGCCGGAATCCTCAAGCGCCAGGATGAAGGCGAACAGGATGATGATCTGCGGCAGAAAGACCAGCACGCTGCCCATTCCGGCGATCAGGCCGTCTACCACGAAATCATGCAGGATACCGGCCGGCAGCAGTGCGCCGACCCATTCTCCCAGCCAGCCAACCAAGGCCTCGATGCCGTCCATCAGCGGTGCCGCCCCGGCGAACACGGCCTGGAACATCAGCAGCAGGGTGGCCGCCAGAATCACCAGCCCCAGCACCGGATGCATGACCAGCGCATCCAGCCTGTCCTGCCAGCGCGGCGTGGACGCCGGCGCCTCGACGCAGTCGGCCAGCAGGGCGTCGATGCGTGCGTACAGGGACTCCACCGCCTCGCCGCGTTCGGGCAGGCTGAGACTGCCCGTGCGGCTCTGCACGCCGGCGGCCAGGCTGCGCAGGGCGGCCTGCAGGTCGGCCACGCCGTTCCTGCGCACGGCGACGGTCTCCACCACCGGCATGCCCAGGCGCTCGGCCAGCAGCCCGGTGCGGATGTTGATGCCACGGTGGCGGGCGGCATCGGCCAGGTTGAGCACCAGAATCATCGGCAGGCCCAGCGCCTTCAGCTCCAGCACCAGACGCAGGCCCAGCTTGATGTTGGTGGCATCGACGACCGCCACCAGTACGTCTGGACGCACCTCGCCGGGCATCTCGCCGAGGATGACGCGGCGTGCCACCTGTTCGTCCGGCGAGGCCACGTACAGGCTATAAGTGCCGGGCAGGTCGATCAGTTCGGCGGGGCGGGGCAGGCCGGCCAGCGGGCCGCTACGCTTTTCCACGGTGACGCCGGCGTAGTTCGCCACCTTGGCCTTGGCACCGGTCAGGCAATTGAAGAGCGCGGTCTTGCCGCAGTTGGGGTTGCCCACCAGAGCGAAGTGCAAAACGGACTGGGACATGGGGGCGTCACGCGGGCTGAAGAATGGCTAGGACTTTCTCGGCCTCGGCGCGGCGCAGGCCGAACTTGGTGCCGTTGATGCGCACCGCAATCGGATCGGCACCGAACAGGCCGAAGCCGATGACCTGCAGCATGGCACCGGGCAGGAAGCCCAGCTCTTTCAGCCGCAAGGTCACCTGATCGTCCATGTCGCCGAACAGGGCGCTGGAGGCGATGTCCACAACCCTGGCCGTGGAGCCCTTGGGTAACCGGTGCAAAGGGGTGTGGGCGGACGGCAAGACAGCGCCGTCAATGGTTTTACTGGGCATTCCGGTGGCTCAATAATCGAGATTGATTATTAATAGTGGCGGATGCGGCAGCCGAGCGCAACAGGAAGGGCGCCTGCAACGGGCGGCAGCGTCCTGCCGCCCGGAATCTCAGTCCGGCAGGTCCTTGTGCAGCTTCACCGGTTCGCTGAGCTTGCGCTTCATGGCGGTGCGCATGCGGATATTGAGCGCCTCGACGGCCAGGGAGAAGGCCATGGCAAAGTAGACGTAGCCCTTGGGCACGTGCACCTCGAAGGATTCGGCCACCAGCAGGGTGCCGACCACGATGAGGAAGGACAGCGCCAGCATCTTCAGCGATGGATGCTTATCAATGAAGTCGCTGATGGTGCCGGAGGCAGCCATCATCACCAGCACGGCGATGACGATCGCGGCGATCATCACCGGCACGTTCTGCACCAAGCCGACAGCGGTGATCACCGAGTCCAGCGAAAAGATGATGTCGATCACCGCGATCTGCAGGATCACTCCGATGAAGCCGGCCTTGGCCCCCTCCTTGTGGCCCTCCTCCGCCTCGCCTTCGAGACTGTGCCAGATTTCCATGGTGCTCTTGAACAACAGGAACAGGCCGCCGAAGAACAGGATCAGGTCGCGTCCGGACACACCTTGGCCGAGCACCGAGAACAGGTCGCTGGTCAGGCGCATCACCCAGGCGATCGACAGCAGCAGCAGGATCCGCGTACCCATTGCCAATGCCAGACCGAAGAGGCGGGCCCGAGCCTGCTGCTCCTTGGGCAGGCGGCCGACCAGGATCGAGATGAAAATGATGTTGTCGATGCCGAGGACGATCTCCAGGGCGGTCAGAGTGAGGAAGGCGACCCAGATCTCCGGGTTGAAGAACCACTCCATGTGAGACTACCTCTCGCTGCGGGGATGATCGTGGAAAGTCTGGCCCATGCGTGGCACAGGCTCAGGCGCCTGCCTCCAGCTGGGCCTGCAGGGACTCAAGGGTTTCCAGGGCCTCCAGCCAGGCCTCCTCCAGCTCGCCCTCGCGACTCTTGCAGGTGGCCTGCTCGGCCAGCAGATCGCGCAGTTCGTCCTTGCGCGCAGCCTCGTAGAGCGCGGCATCGCCGAGCCGGGCTTCCAGGGTGGCAAGCTTTTCCTGCACGCGGCCCAGCTCCTGCTCCAGTTTGTCCGCTTGGCGCTTGTGCGGAGCCAACTGCTGGCGCAGGGCGGCAGCAGCCTGGCGCTGAGCGCGTTTGTCAGTCTTGTCGCCATTGGCCGTGACTTCGGCGACCGGCACCTGGCGGGCGCGATAGTCGACCAGCCAGCGGGCGTAATCCTCGAGGTCGCCGTCGAAGCCCTGCACGCGGCCATCGGCAACCAGCAGGAATTCGTCGGTAGTGCTCTTCAGCAGGTGGCGGTCGTGGGACACCACCAGCACCGCTCCTGCGAAATCCTGCAGAGCCAGGGTCAGGGCCAGACGCATCTCCAGATCGAGGTGGTTGGTCGGCTCGTCGAGCAGCAGCAGATTGGGCTTGCCCCAGGCGATCAGCGCCAGGGCCAGACGCGCCTTCTCGCCACCGGAGAAGTTGCCCACCGGCTCGTCGCAGCGCACCCCGCGGAAATCGAAACCGCCGAGGAAATCGCGCAGGGTCTGCTCGCGCTCGCCGGAGGCGATGCGCTGCAGATGCAAAAGCGGACTGGCCTGGGCGTCCAGCGCATCCAGCTGATGCTGGGCGAAGTAGCCGACCACCAGATTCTCGCCACGGGCGAGGCGCCCGCCGAGCGGCTGCAGCTCGCCGGCGAGGGTCTTGATCAGGGTCGACTTGCCGGCGCCGTTGGGGCCGAGCAGACCGATCCGTGCGCCGGGCGCCAGTTGCAGCTTGACCTTCTCCAGCACTGCCTTGTCGCCGTAGCCGAGGCGGCCTTCGGCGAGATCGAGCAGCGGGCTGGAAATCTTGTCGGCCTCGCGAAAGCGAAAATCGAAGGGCGAATCCACATGCGCCGGAGCCAGCTCTTCCAGCCGCTCGAGCGCCTTGATCCGGCTCTGCGCCTGGCGCGCCTTGGTCGCCTGGGCCTTGAAGCGGCGGATGAAGCTCTCCATGTGGGCGCGTTGCGCTTGCTGCTTCTCGTAGGCCTGCTGCTGCTGCGCCAGGCGCTCGGCGCGAGCGCGTTCGAAGGCCGAGTAGCCGCCGCGGTAGAGCGTCAGACTGCGCTGCTCCAGGTGCGCTACATGGTCGACCACCGCATCGAGGAAGTCGCGGTCGTGGGAAATCAGCAGCAGGGTGCCGGGGTAGCCCTTCAGCCACTCCTCCAGCCAGAGGATGGCGTCGAGATCGAGGTGGTTGGTCGGCTCGTCGAGCAGCAACAGGTCGGAGGGGCACATCAGTGCCTGCGCCAGGTTCAGGCGCATCCGCCAGCCACCCGAGAAGTCGCCGACCCGGCGCTCCATCTGCTCGGCGGCAAAGCCCAGTCCGGCCAATAGCTTGCGGGCGCGGGCATCGGCCGTGTAGCCATCGGCGTTGTCCAGCTCGGTATGCAGGCGAGCGATGGCTGCGCCGTCGTGGGCCGCCTCCGCCACTGTCAACTCGTGCTGGATGCGTCGCAGGTTGCCATCGCCGTCGAGCACATAGTCGACCGCCCGGCGCTCGAGGTCGTCGACCTCCTGGCGCATGTGGGCGATACGCCAGTCCGGCGGCAACTGGCAGTCGCCGGCATCGGGCGCAAGCTCGCCGCGCAACAGGGCGAACAGGGTGGACTTGCCGGCACCGTTGGCGCCGATGAGACCGACCTTCTGGCCGGCGTGCAGGGTCAGTTCGGCGTCCTCGAGCAGACGCTGCGGACCACGTTGCAGGGTAAGATGCTGGATTCGGATCATGATGGCAGCGGAGTTTATCAGCTTCGCACGCACCGCGGAGGAACACGGCATGCCGCTCGACCTGCGGGCCTTCGCCTTGCAGCTGTACCAACGCCCAGGCATCGAAGCCGCCTGCCTGGATCTGCAGGCACAGGGCGCCGATATCTGCCTGCTGCTCTGCGGCGCCTGGCTGGAAGTGCGCGGCGTGAACTGCGAGGCCAACCGCTGCAGCACGCTGCAGCGGCTGGCGCAGCCTTGGCAGGCGACGGTGGTCGCACCGCTGCGCCGCCTGCGTCAGGACTGGCGCCCGACTGCCCGCAGCGACACCGACCTGAACGAGCTGCGGGAGCGACTGAAAGCTCTGGAGCTGGACGCCGAATGGATATTGCTGCAGCGCCTGGAAACGGTCTGCTGCGACTGGCCGACAGCCCCTGGCGTCACGACGGCCTGGCTGGAAAACCTAGCAGACAATACGGTCGCGAACTGCCACGAGGCGCTCGCCCGCCTGCGCGCAGCCGCACGGATGAATACGGATTAGGAGGCGTCAGGCTTGTCCGTCAGAGAAGGTGCATTCGCTGCGCCCGATCCGCTCGCCGAGGCGGCGGAACGGCTTCGCTGTGCTGCCGGCTTGCGGGTCGCCGCCGGCTTGGCGGGAGGCTGCTCGGCCGCAACCACCGGGCGCTGCGCGCGCTTGGCCGGCGCCTTGCTGACCGCCGCGGCCGGCTCTGCACGCCGGGAGGCGGCGGGCTTGCGAGTTGCTGCTTTCGGTGCCGTCGTGCTCTGCGGCGTTCGAGCCGTTGCCGCATCGGAAGACGCTTGCGGCTGAGCGGCCGCCTCTCTCACCTGGGCAATGCCCTGTGCCAGCTCCAGCGCCTGCAGGGTGTCATGGCGCAACCGGACAATGTAATCGCGGGTTTCCGCCTGGCGCGTCTTGAGCTCGTCGAGTAGCGGCTCCAGTTCGTCGACGGCCTTCCGGCTCTTGGCCTGGGCCTTGATCTTGCCGGCCAGCGCCGCGTCCTGCAGCTTCGCACGTGCCTCGTGCAATTTTTCCTGAACCTTGCTGCGCTGTTTTTCCAGCTTGGCGAGCGCCTTCTCGGCATCCTGCATGGCCTGGGAGCAGGCCTCCTCCAGATGGACGAGCAGACTCTGCGAAAGCTGCTGCAGCAGATCCAGCGGGGTCGTGACAGGGGGCTTCTTGGCCGGCATGACATGCTCCTAGCAAAGGGATTCCACTCATACTAACCGTCCGCCCGGCAGCCGCCAACGAGCCGACGCTGGCGGTGGGCATTCATTGAGGAGCGCCGAGTCGCTACGACTCGGCAAGAAGGGTCTGCTACCGGGAAGGAAGGTCAGGCGCTGGCGGCGATCTGCCGGTGCGCGTTGTGCAACACCTCAATCAGGCAGTCCTCCAGTTCGAAACGTTCGCGCAACAGACTGCCGAGCGTCTCGATTTCATGGCACAAGGCATGACAATCGCCGTTATCGCAACGGTCGTTGAAGACCAGTGCCGCTTGGGTGATAGCCTCGATGCGGGGATAGATCTGCCTGGCCAGCTCGAGCCCACGCCGGTCGCCGAAGGATTCGGCTTCGCCCATCAGTTGTTCGTAGACTTCGAAATGGCCGGCGGAGACGTAATCGACCAACAGCTCGCAGAAGACCTGCAAGGCCTCGGCATTCGCCGCGGGTGCCGGCTGCTGGTGCTTGATGGTCCCGAAGGCGTCGACCAGCGCGAGACGCTCGACCAGCCAGCGATCGATCAGGAGATGGACACCGCCCCAACGTTCTTGGGCATCTTGACGGATTTCAGGCATGGTCTGGCTTCCCTACGTTGTTTTGTTTTCTAGCCCCACAGATGGGCTCGCTATTGATGCATCCGGCTACGGTATGGGAAGGCGCGTCGAACGGCAGGATCGAACGGCACCTGCCCGCAGAGTATGCCCGTCGCGCAGGACCAGCAAGCCATGCGCCGACGAAAGTTCATACGCGTGTTTGAGACGCCGATGGGCACCAGGTAAGGAGTCAGACGCGACGCAGCAGCAGGAGCAGGGAGAACAGGATCATCGCCACGAATGCCAGCAGGCTCCATTCCGGGAGGCTCATGCCGAACAGCGTCCAGCCGACCTCGGCACAGTCGGCCGTGCCATGCAGGACCTGACGGACAATCTCCTGGAACGGCAGAGCTTCCATCATGTATTCCAGGCTGGGCAGGCAGGACGGCAACTGGTCCGCCGGAATGTTCTGCAGCCACACCTGACGTCCGGCAGTGGCCGCACCGCCCAACGCGGCGAGCAAGGCGAAACCGGCATACAGGCGCCGGCCGAGCAGCGCCGGACCGTGCAATGCCGCAACCAGGCAGATCAACCCGAAGAGGATGACGAAGATGCGCTGCACGATGCACAGCGGGCAAGGCTCCAGGCCGACTCCGTGCTCCAAGTAGAGCGCACCGCCGAGCAGCGCAAGACAACCGAGAAAGGCGAGAAGAAAGGAGGAACGTGGGCTGGCCAGGCTCATGGCTGCTCCGAGTCGAAGACAAGGCCGCTACGGTAGAGGAAAGCGCCCCGGGCTTTCAAGGCAAGAAAGCTCCGGGGCGCTTGATTCGTGCCGAGCCTGACATTTGCTCGCACGAAGGCGGGATGCGACCGCCCTCAGGAGGTGGCCGACTCGGACAGTGCAGGTACCCGGTCGAGCTTCAGACCTTCCTGGAACAACCGGTTGCTGTGCTCGGTTTCCCCCAGTTGGGCCAGCAGCCGTGCCAGCTCGGCGCAGGTTTCGGCGCTGCGGCTGAGTGCCAGGCTGGCCTCCAGGTACTCCCGCGCCTTGTCGAACTGCTCGTTGACCAGGCACAGGCGGCCCAGGGTCAGCAGCAGCAGCGGATCGTTTGGCTGCTTTTCCAGCAGGTTCTGGGCCAGATGTAGCTGCCGCGCCGGGTCGCTGCTGCGGACCTGACCGTAGAGATAGGCCAGACGATCCTCGTAGTGCTGCTTGAGGGCCGCGCGCAGCACTGCCTCGGCCTCGTCCTCGGAGCCCAGCTCGCGCAGGCGCGTGGCATAGGCGTAGAGCAAGTCGGCATCGTGCTGCAGCGACGAGGGCATCTGGCTCCAGCAATTGGTCACGAGACTGCGGGCGGTCTCGCCATCCTTCAGCTCGCCCTTGCCGACCTGCTCCAGGGCGGCGGCCCAGGCCAGGTGCTCCAGCTCGTCGAGCTTGCCGGAAGGCAGAACCTTGCGCTTGCGCAGAATGGGCAGCAGCTGGCACAGCGCCGACCAGTCCTGCAATTGGACGTAGAGCTTCTGCAGCAGGCTCAGAACATAGGGATGCTGCGGATGCCCTTCGTTCAGCTGTTGCAGGACGGCCAGCGCCTGTGGGTATTCGCTGCGATCGATCAGCAGCCGGGCCTGGGTCAGGCCGATGGCGACCTCCGCCTTCGGATCGCGCTCGCGGGCCTCGCGCAGCAGGTCGTCGCTCTGGGCGTACTCGCCCAGCTCGTTGGCTGCCCGCGCAGCACCCAGGTAGTGCACCAGCGGCTGCTGGTCGCTGGCCGCGGCCCGGCTCAGCTGGCGCAGCGCCTGCTCCCAGTTGCCCTCGGCCAGATCACGCTGCCCGTGCAGGGCGGCCTGCCGGGCACGGCGGTTGCGGTTGCGCTGCGACCAGGGCAGCACCACACCGGCCGAGGTAGCGATCAGACCGACGACCCAGCGCAGGACGAAGAACGCGACGACCAGCACCAGCAGCAGGCCGAGGAAGACCCAGAGGCTGGACTCGAAACGGTAGCCCTTGTAGGCGAACAGCACGTAGCCCGGATGCTCGGCAATGGCCATGCCGAGCAGGGCGGCGCCGGCGATGACCACCAGCAGGAGCAAATAGAGGCGGCTCATTGACGGGCGCCCTCCTTCTTGGTGGAGGCTGCGGCGGCTTCGGCCTCGTCACGCTGCGCCTGGCGGCGCTGCAGATAGTTCTGCATCGCGCTCACGGTCGGCGACAGATCGGGCATCTGCAGCGCGACCTGCTGCCTGGAAAGCTCGCCCAGGCGCTTGCCGAGGGCGGCACTCTGCGGATGATCCGGATTGAACTGACCGGCCAACACTTCCTGGGCCTGCTGCAATGCCTGCCGGTAGACGTCGGGGGAAGCGTTCAGCACCGCCCACTGGGCTTGCTCCAGGGCCAGGGCCAGGGTCAGACGGACCTGCGCCAGATTCTGGCCGCTCAGCAGCGGGCGGATGTCCTGATCGGCGTGCAGGTCGACGCGCACGAAGCGGGAAATCTTCTCCCACCACTGCTGCCAGCGGTCGGCAACGACCGGTGCCTGCTCCTGCTCGTAGATCGGTGCCAGCGGCTTGAGCTGGGCGACCTGCTCGCGTAGTGCGCCGAGGCTCAGGAACAGACCGATACGATCGGGCGGTGTCAGGCTGCGCAGGGTCTCCAGGCTGCGTGCCAGCACCTGGCGCACCGGGAAGGAGGCCGGGTCGTCCTGCTCGCGGAGGATGCCGTCGGCCGCCTCGAGCAGACGCTGGGCGCTGTTGATGTCCTGCATGGCCGACAGGCGCAGGTTGGCCAGGCGCATCAGGTATTCGGCCTCGGCCAGCCGCCAGTCCTCGCGGCTGGCGCCGGTCAGCTTGTCCAGTCGCTGGACGAGCTTCTCCTGGCCGCTTTCGAGCATGGCCATGGTGCGCCAGCGCTCATCCAGCTCGGTGCGCGCCGGGAACTGCGACAGGCGGCTGGTGATGCCTCGCTCGCTCTGCTTCAGCGCGTCCATCTGGCTGCTCAGCGCCGCATCGAAGCGGCTGCTCTGCGCCAGCTCGCTGGCCTGCATTTCGCGCAGTTGCCAGAGGCCCCAGCCACCGAGGCCTGCGCCGCCGGCGCCGATCAGCAGGGCCAGGACGGCCACGGCACCGGAGACTCCACCGCCGCTCTTGGTGGTCGGGGCGGGCGCGGCGAGCTGATATTCATTGTTGTTCGTGGAGGTGTTCGGGGGGCTGCTTCGCTCACGTATACATCCTTCGGGTCAAAAGGTCGGCGCTGGGCGGCCCTGGAGCGCGGCCAGCAAGGCTGTGGCACTGGCGCCATGGCAGTCCACGACAGTCTGCGATCCTGCCGCACGGGCCAGTTCGGCGACCCGCGGGCTCGGCACGAACAAGGGTATCCGAAGCAGTGCCGGCCAGTCAGCCGCCGCCATATGGCGCAAGTGCTCGAATCCTTGCCCGCTGCTGATCTGCAGGCCATTCAGGCGCTCCGTGCGGATCCGCTCGAGCAGGGTGCCGGGCGGGTAATCCGGCAGGGTGCGCCGGTAGAGCTCTACATGATCCACGGCCAACCCCTGCCCACGCAACGAGTCGGCGACAAGCTCGCGACCGCCCTCCCCGCGCAGGATCAGCACCCGCGGCCGGGGCACGGCCAGCGCCGCGGCCAGCTCGGGCAATGCCAGCAGCGACTCGCTGTCCTCGCCGGTGGTCGGCCAGACGGCCGTCAGACCGTAGTCGGCGAGAATTTCGCCGGTCGCCGCGCCGATGCCGAACCAGCACTGGTTCGCCGGCGGCTGCGGCCAGTAGCGATCGAGCAGCTCCAGCCCCAGGCGAGCAGCGGGCTTGCTGACCACGATGACCGCACTGTAGCGGTCCAGGTCGAGAAACAGGCTGCGCAGTTCCGGGGTTTCCGCCAGCGGCTCGATGGCCAGCAGCGGCAGGCTGCTGCTGTGGATGCCCTGTTCGGCCAGGCGGCCGGCCAGGACGGCGCACTCCTCGGCCGGACGGGTGAGCAGCAGACGCCACCCGCCGGCGTCCGGCCGCACCGTCATGGCCGTGCGTCCTCGCCGTAGACCGTTTCGAGAATCCGCTGTGCGCCCTGGGCCAGCAGCACCTCGGCCACCCGCACGCCGAGCGCCTCGGCCTCGTCGCTGGGCGCACGATCTTCGGCACGCAGTAGCAGACCGCCGTCCGGCTGGCCGACCAAACCGCGCAGCCACAACTGGTCGCCCTCCAGCTCGGCATAGCAGGCGATGGGCACCTGGCAGCCACCGTTGAGGCGCCGGTTCAGCGCGCGCTCGGCGCCGACCCGCAGGGCTGTCGGCTCGTGGTTGAGCGGCGCGAGCAGCGCCTGGATCTCGCGGTCGGCGCTGCGGCACTCGATGCCTACCGCACCCTGCCCGCCGGCCGGCAGGCTGTCGGCGACGGCGATGCGGGAGCGGATGCGCGCCTCGAAGCCGAGGCGGATCAGCCCGGCGGCGGCGAGGATGATGGCGTCGTACTCGCCGGCATCCAGCTTGGCCAGACGGGTGTTCACGTTGCCGCGCAGGAACTGGATCTTCAGGTCGGAACGGCGGGCCAGCAGCTGGGCCTGGCGGCGCAGGCTGGAGGTACCGACCACGCTGCCGGCCGGCAGCGCGTCGAGGCTGTCGAAGACATTGGAGACGAAGGCGTCACGCGGATCCTCGCGCTCGCAGATGCAGTACAGACCGAGCCCCTCGGGGAACTCCATCGGCACGTCCTTCATCGAATGCACGGCGATGTCGGCCTCGTTCTCCAGCAGGGCGGTTTCCAGCTCCTTGACGAACAGCCCCTTGCCGCCGATCTTCGCCAGCGGCGCATCGAGCAGCTTGTCGCCACGGCTGACCATCGGCACCAGAGTGATCACCAGCCCCGGGTGGGCCTGCTCCAGACGTGTCTTGACGTACTCGGCCTGCCACAGGGCCAGGGCACTCTTGCGGGTGGCGATGCGGATCTCGCGGGACATGGGGCATTCCAGAACGACAGAGTGCCGGGGATGATAGCAGGATCGGGCTGCAAGCTGAGCAGTCCTGCCCCTGACGGCTGCTCCGACCATGCGCAGGTGGTGGCGGCGGCGCTCCCTCCGACCGCCCGGGCGAACGTCAGGACGCGCTCAGGTGGTTGTGCATCAGTTTGCGCACCCCGGCGACGTGCCGTCGGCTCACCGTCAGTGCGGCATCGCCAAGGCCGCGCAGATAGAGTTGGAAATGCCCGAGCGGCGTGCGCTGCAGCCGCTCGATGCGGTCGCGGGCGACCAGCGCGTTGCGATGGATGCGCACGAAGCGCTCGCCGAACTCGTCCTCCAGGGCCTTCAGCGGCTCGTCCAGCAGCACTTCGCCGCCCTCGTGGCGCAGCGTCACGTACTTGTGGTCGGCGATGAAGAAGATCGCCTTGTCCACCGGCACCAGTTCGATGCCCCGGCGGGTGCGCGCGCTGATATGGGTACGCGGCACGTTGCCGTCCGTCACTGGCGGACGGGTCAGCGAGGCCAGCTGAATCCGGCTGGGGCGCGAAGCCCTCTGCAGGGCTTCGCGCAGGGCCTCGCGCTGCACTGGCTCGACCAGATAGCTCACCCCGGTGTGCTGTAGCGCCGCCACGGCGAACTCATCGTCGGCGGAACAAAAGATCAGGGCAGGCGAGGCCTCCCGCTCGCACAATCGGGCAGCCACCTGCAGGCCGTCCAGCCCGGGCATGCGGATATCCAGCAGGACGATATCCGGTTTCAAACTGTCGATCAGGGCCAGTGCCTCTTCGCCGTTGCCGGCCGAAGGCTCGAGCACGCGATAGCCATCAAGCTCGCTCACCAGACGGCAGAGCAGCTCTCTGGCCTGAGGGTCGTCGTTGACGATCAGAACATTCATGTTGCTTCGGCTTCCCGCGTCAGTCCGGACAAGAATAGCGTAGACAGCCGGAGTGACGGCCGTCACGGTCCGTGCGGGAGAATTGTGCCGCGGAAGGCGGCGGGCACGGCCGACAGGGGCTGCAGGGTTTTCCCGCATACCCTGCTATCATCCGCGCAACCTTCATCCATCCACCTTGACGGCCGCCTCCGCGGCCGTCCGCATTTGCGCACCAGCCGAGAGAACGCCATGAGCGCCGAGAAAACCAACCAGTCCTGGGGCGGCCGTTTCAGCGAGCCGGTCGACGCCTTCGTCGCCCGCTTCACCGCCTCCGTCGACTTCGACAAGCGCCTGTACCGCCACGACATCATGGGCTCGATCGCCCACGCCACCATGCTGGAACAGGCCGGCGTACTGACCGCCGCCGAGCGCGACGCGATCATCGACGGCCTGCAGCAGATCCAAGGCGAGATCGAGGCCGGCCAGTTCGACTGGCGCGTCGACCTGGAAGACGTGCACATGAACATCGAGGCACGCCTCACCGACCGCATCGGCATCACCGGCAAGAAGCTGCACACCGGCCGCTCCCGCAACGACCAGGTGGCCACCGACATCCGCCTGTGGCTGCGCGACGAGATCGACGCGATCCTCGGCGAGATCACCCGCCTGCAGCAGGGTCTGCTGGCCCAGGCCGAGCAGCACGCCGAGGTGATCATGCCCGGCTTCACCCACCTGCAGACCGCCCAGCCGGTGACTTTCGGCCATCACCTGCTGGCCTGGTTCGAGATGCTGTCGCGCGACCACGAGCGCCTGGTCGACTGCCGCAAGCGCGTCAACCGCATGCCGCTGGGATCGGCCGCGCTGGCCGGCACCACCTACCCGATCCAGCGCGAGATCACCTGCCGGCTGCTCGGCTTCGAAGCGATCGGCGGCAACTCGCTGGACGGCGTGTCGGATCGCGACTTCGCCATCGAATTCTGCGCCGCCGCCTCGCTGGCGATGATGCACCTGTCGCGCTTCTCCGAGGAGCTGGTGCTGTGGACCAGCGCCCAGTTCAACTTCATCGAGCTGCCCGACCGCTTCTGCACCGGCTCGTCGATCATGCCGCAGAAGAAGAACCCGGACGTCCCCGAGCTGGTGCGCGGCAAGAGCGGCCGCGTGTTCGGCGCACTGACCGGCCTCTTGACCCTGATGAAGGGCCAGCCGCTGGCCTACAACAAGGACAACCAGGAGGACAAGGAGCCGCTGTTCGACGCCGCCGACACCCTGCGCGACAGCCTGCGCGCCTTCGCCGACATGGTCCCGGCCATCAAGCCGCGCGTCGAGGTGATGCGCGAGGCGGCGCGCCGCGGCTTCTCCACCGCCACCGACCTGGCCGACTACCTGGTGCGCAAGGGCCTGCCGTTTCGCGACTGCCACGAGATCGTCGGCCACGCGGTGAAGTACGGCGTCTTGAGCGGCAAGGATCTCGCCGAGATGAGCCTCGACGAACTGCGCCAGTTCAGCGACCAGATCGGCGACGACGTGTTCGCCGTGCTGACCCTGGAAGGTTCGGTCAACGCCCGCGACCACATCGGCGGCACCGCGCCGGCCCAGGTGCGCGCCGCCGTGGCCCGCGGCAAGGCGCTGCTGGCCGCGCGCTGAGACCGACCTTGCGCGGGCGGTGCCACGCCGCCCGCGCTACAGCCAGTTCTTGAACCTGAACCAGGCGTAGGACAACGCCGCCGAGCCGACCATCAGGCCCAGCGCCAGCGGGTAGCCGAAGTACCATTCCAGCTCCGGCATGTGGCGGAAGTTCATCCCGTAGACGGTGCCGACCAGGGTCGGCGGCAGAAACAGCACCGCGGCGATGGAGAACACCTTGATGATGCTGTTCTGCTCGATGCTGATCAGCCCCAGGGTAGCCTCGAGCAGGAAGCTGCTCTCCCCGGACATCTTCGCCTGGTATTCGCCCAGGGAGCGCACGTCTCGCTCGGCGGTCTTCAGCCAGCCGCGCGCCGACTCGTCCAGCCAGCCGTTGCCGGCCTGACGGACGTAGCTGATCTGCCGGTCGATGCTCAGCAGGCTCTCGCCCAGCTTGGCCTGCAGGCTGTTGTGTCGGCCGAGCAGCTTGACGACCTTCTGCAGGTCGGTTTTTTCCACATGACGCTCGGCCGATTCGCTGAAGATCGCCCGCGACAAGGTGTTCAGCTGCTTCTGCAGGAGCTCCAGCACATCGGCGATGCGGTCGACGACGCTGTCGATCAGCGCCGCGAAGAGTATCTCGCTGCAGCAGGGCAGCCCGGACCGTTGCAAGCCCTTGCCGATGAAGGCGCGGAACGCCGACAGCTCGGCGTAGCGCACCGTCACCAACCACTGGCGGCCGAGCACGAAGGTCACCTCGGTGATATCGGGCCGGTGCTCGCCGATGCCGCTGACCAGGCTGACGGTCATGTAGAGGGTGCCGGTCCTCTCGTAGAAACGCGAGGAGTCCTCGATCTCCGCCATTTCCTCGCGGGTCGGGATGTCCACCCCGAGCAATCGCTCGAGGAACAGCTCCTCCTCGCGGCTGGGCTGCAGCAGGTCGATCCACAAAATGCCCGGCGGCAATGCCCGGAGGTCCTCCGCCGGCAGTTGGTGCAGACCGGCGGCGTCGAGCTGGTGATAGGTGATCATGCAATGCGGTCCTGTCTCAGGGCATGAAGTGGGCTGCGGTCGGTCGCCAGGCGTTATCATGGAAGCCACCGCCCCACCATGAGGTCACTGCCATGGGTGTCGAGCGAACCACCGACGCGCGCCGGGCGACCTCGGGCGCCCCGCGTTTCCGGATCGCCACCGACCGCCAGTCGGCCACGCGGCGCGTACGTTACATCGAGACCAGCCATGCCGACGACGGGAGCTGCCGTCTCTGCCAGCTGGACAGCAGCCCCTTGAGCGCAGCAGGAGACCCCATGAGCCAGCCAGACCAGAAACCGATGGACGACGAAGCCTTCGCCGAACAGACCCTGATCGAAGCCATCGAGAACCAGATCGAAGCGGGCGACCCGCCGGCCGCCAAGGCCACCCTGAACAAGCTGACTCTGGTCGGCTACGAGCGGGAGGAGAGCCTCCATCTGATGGCCCTGGTGCTGGCCCACGAAATCGCCGCCATGCTGCGCGAGGACCGCCCGTTCGACGGCGCCTGGTACGAGCAGGCCCTGCGTGCGCTGCCGGAACTGCCCGAGGCCGCCGGCTAGCCGGCGCAGCGGCCGCTACACTGAGGGAAAACCGCCATCGCCGGAGTCTCCCATGGCCTTCACCACCACGCTGCTTGCCGAACTGGAAATCCTCGCCCTGTTCAACCTGCAAAATGTCCAGGAAGAAGGCATCAAGGTCCACCACGATGCCGCTCCGGAAACCGTGGCCGCCGCCCGCCGGCTGCACGACAAGGGCCTGATCAGCCGGCCCGACGGCGGCTACCTGACCAGCCTGGGGCTGGATGCCGCCGAGCAGGCGCAGAACCTGCTGACCATCCTCGCCGGCCCGCGTCCCTGAGGCTTTGGTTCAAAGCTCGGGGAACTCCAGTTCCTCGCCGACCTGCTCGAGGGTGACGCGAGCGAGCAGTTCGCCCAGGGAGTCGCCGCTGGCGTCGCAGATCCAGCGGTCGCTGGCCTCGTCGTAGTCGAAGTGGAAACCGCCGGAGCGTGCCGCCAACCACAGCTGGCGCAACGGCTCCTGGCGACTGAGGATGAGCTGGCTGCCGTTCTCGAAACGGACGGACAGGACACCCGCGGAGTTCTCCAGATCGACGTCCAGGTCGCTGTCTTCGAAAATATCCTCGACGCTCTGTTGCAGATCGTCGATCAGTCCGTGGAAACGGGCTTCGGTAAGGCTCATACGGATTCCTCGTCAGAACAATGGCGCTCAAGGCTGGCAACGATAGCCGATTCGTACGCCGGCAGGGACGGCATTACCCCGCAGGGCCCGTCCGCCGCGGGCCGCGCATAGGCAAGGCGCCGGGGGGTCGGTATACTTTGCCGCACTCGATGCGTACACAAGGATTTCCGTCATGAAGCGCCTGCTGCTTCCGCTCCTCGCGCTGGCCGTACTCGCCGCGCCCCTGGCCGGCTGTGGTCAGAAGGGCCCGCTCTACCTTCCTGACGACAAGAAAGCCGGCCACCGCAAAGACCGTTTCGAATTCTAAGAACCTGCCCGGCCGCCGCAGTGCGCCCGGACAGGCTTCTTCCCAGGAGGCCCCATGGAACCCTTCAACTACCGCGACGGCACGCTGTTCGCGGAAGGCGTGGCGCTGTCCGCCATCGCCGCACGCTTCGGCACCCCCACCTACGTCTATTCCCGTGCCCATCTGGAAAACCGCTACCGTGCCTATGCCGACGCCCTGGCCGGTATGCCGCACCTGGTCTGCTTCGCGGTCAAGGCCAACTCCAACCTCGCCGTGCTGAACCTTCTGGCGCGCCTCGGCGCCGGCTTCGACATCGTCTCCCGCGGCGAGCTGGAGCGCGTGCTGGCCGCCGGCGGCGACCCGGCGAAGGTGGTGTTCTCCGGGGTCGGCAAGAGCCGCGAGGACATGCGCCGCGCCCTGGCAGTCGGCGTGCACTGCTTCAACGTGGAATCCGAGGTGGAGCTGGAGCGCCTGCAGGAAGTCGCCGCCGAACTCGGCGTGAAAGCCCCGGTGTCGCTGCGCGTCAACCCGGACGTGGACGCCCAGACCCATCCCTACATCTCCACCGGGCTCAAGGAAAACAAGTTCGGCATCGACATCGAGCAGGCCGAGGCGGTCTATGCCCACGCCGCCACGCTGCCCAACCTGGAGGTGCTCGGCGTCGACTGCCACATCGGCTCGCAGCTGACCACCCTCTCGCCCTTCCTCGACGCTCTGGACCGCCTGCTGCTGCTGATCGACCGCCTGGCCGCGCGCGGCATCGTCATCCGCCACCTGGACCTCGGCGGCGGCCTCGGCGTGCGCTACCGCGACGAACAGCCGCCGGCGCCCGGCGACTACATTGCCGCGCTGCGCGAGCGTCTCAAGGGACGCTCCCTGGCCCTGGTGTTCGAACCGGGGCGCTCGATCGTCGCCAACGCCGGCGTGCTGCTGACCCGCGTGGAATACCTCAAGCACACCGAGTACAAGGATTTCGCGGTGGTCGACGCAGCGATGAACGATTTGATCCGCCCGGCCCTCTACCAAGCCTGGATGGATGTGGTGCCGGTGACCCCCCACGGCGGCGAGGTCTGCAGCTACGACCTGGTCGGACCGATCTGCGAAACCGGCGACTTCCTCGCCAAGGACCGCGAGATGGCCCTGGTCGAAGGCGACCTGCTGGCCGTGCGCTCGGCCGGCGCCTACGGCTTCGTCATGAGTTCCAACTACAACACCCGCGGCCGCGCTGCCGAGGTACTGGTGGACGGCGAACAGATGCACCTGGTGCGCCGCCGCGAAACCATCGAGGAACTCTACGCCGGCGAAAGCCTGCTGCCCAACTGACACGGAGGCAGGCATGCTGCTGCGTTTCACCAAGATGCACGGCCTCGGCAACGACTTCATGGTTCTCGACCTGGTCAGCCAGCACGCGCACATTCAGCCCAAGCACGCCAGGCAATGGGGCGACCGCCATACCGGCATCGGCTTCGACCAGTTGCTGATCGTCGAGCCACCGACCCGGCCGGACGTGGACTTCCGCTATCGTATCTTCAATGCCGACGGCTCGGAGGTGGAGCAGTGCGGCAACGGCGCGCGCTGCTTCGCCCGCTTCGTGCTCGACAAGCGCCTGACGGTGAAGAAGCGCATCCGCGTGGAAACCAAGAGCGGCATCATCGAACTGGACGTCCGCCCGGACGGTCAGGTCTGCGTCGACATGGGCCCGCCGCGCCTGGAGCCGAAGGAGATTCCCTTCCAGGCCGAGACCGCCGCCCTCGCCTATGCGCTGGAAGTCGACGGCCAGCCGGTCGAGCTCGCCGCACTGTCCATGGGCAATCCCCATGCGGTGCTGCGGGTGGAAAACGTGGAAAGCGCACCGGTGCACGAGTTGGGGCCTAGACTGGAACATCATCCGCGCTTTCCGCAGCGGGTCAACGTGGGCTTCCTCCAAGTCGTCGACCGCCAGCACGCCAGATTGCGCGTCTGGGAGCGCGGCGCCGGCGAAACCCAGGCCTGTGGTACCGGCGCCTGTGCGGCAGCGGTGACGGCGATTCGCCAAGGCTGGATGGATTCGCCGGTGCTGATCGATCTGCCGGGCGGCCGGCTGTCCATCGCCTGGGCAGGGCCGGGTCAGTCGGTCATGATGACCGGCCCCGCGGTGCGCGTGTACGAAGGCCAGGTACGTCTATGAGGGTGTAGCCCATGAGTGATCCGCTCCAAGAGCCCGTCGATGCCACAGCCGTTGCAGAGTTCCTGCGTCGGAATCCGCAGTTCTTCCTGGGTCGCGAAGAACTGCTGGCGGAACTGAACATTCCTCATCCGAGTGGTGCCGCGGTGTCGCTGGTGGAGCGCCAGCTGGGACTGCTGCGCGAACGCAACCACGAGCTGCGCGGACGCCTGGGACAGCTGATGGACGTGGCCCGCGACAACGACCGGCTGTTCGACAAAACCCGTCGCCTGGTCCTCGACCTGCTCGACGCGACCACGCTGGAAGAGGCGGTCGGCCTGGTGGAGGACAGCCTGCGTCACGAGTTCCAGATTCCCTTCGTCGGACTGATCCTGTTCGGCGAACATGCCAGCCCGGCCGGCCGCTGGGTCGATACCGAGGACGCCCTGCAGGCCATCGGCGGCCTGCTGGCCTGCGGCAAGCCGCTGTGTGGCGTGCTACGCAGCCACGAGCTGGGCTTCCTGTTCGGCGAGGAGCGCCGTCCGCAGATCGGCTCGGCCGCGGTGGCCGCTCTCGACCATCAGGGCCTGCACGGGGTGCTGGCGGTCGGCAGCCCCGACCCCCAGCACTACAGGAGCAGCCTCGGCACGCTCTTTCTTGGCTATATCGCCGACGTTCTCGCCCGCTTGCTGCCACGTCTGGCCAGCAGCCCGCTACGCCCGGTCCGTTAGAACTAGAACATGCAGGCTGACCTCGACGCCTTTCTCGATCACCTGCGCAGCGAGCGCCAGGTGTCGCAGCACACCCTCGACGGTTACCGCCGCGATCTCGGCAAGGTCCTCGCCCACTGCGAGCGGGCAGGCTTGACCGCCTGGGGCGCCCTGGATACCGCCCGCCTGCGCCGGCTGGTCGCCAAGCTGCATCTGCAGGGCCTCTCCGGCCCCAGCCTGGCGCGCCTGCTCTCGGCGGTGCGCGGTTTCTACCGCTACCTGCTGCGCGAGGGCCGCTGCCAGCATGATCCCGCCGCCGGCCTGAGTCCCCCCAAGGGCGAGCGCCGGCTGCCGCGCACCTTGGATGCCGACCGCGCCCAGCAATTGCTCGACGGCGCCGTCGAGGACGACTTCATCGCCCGCCGCGACCAGGCCATTCTCGAGCTCTTCTACTCGTCCGGCCTGCGCCTTGCGGAACTGGTCGGCCTGGATCTCGACCGCCTCGATCTGGCCGCCGGCCTGGTGCGCGTGCACGGCAAGGGCAACAAGGTTCGCGAGCTGCCGATCGGCAGCAAGGCGCGCGAGGCGCTGGAAGCCTGGCTGTCGCTCCGGGCACTGGCGCGGCCGGCCGACGGCGCGCTGTTCGTCAGCCGCCAGGGCCGCCGCCTGAGCCCCCGCGCCGTACAGTTGCGGGTGCGCCAGGCCGGCGTGCGCGAGCTCGGCCAGCACCTGCACCCGCACATGCTGCGACACAGCTTCGCCAGCCACCTGCTGGAGTCCTCCCAGGACCTGCGCGCCGTGCAGGAACTGCTCGGCCATGCCGACATCGCCACCACCCAGATCTACACCCATCTCGACTTCCAGCACCTGGCGGCGGTCTACGACCAGGCCCATCCGCGGGCGCGTCGTCGCAAGGACGAGACTCCATGAACATCCGCCTGATCACCTTCGATCTCGATGACACCCTGTGGAACGTCGCCCCGGTCATCGAAAGCGCCGAAGCCGAACTGCGCGACTGGCTGGGCCGCCATGCGCCGCTGCTCGGCGCGGTACCGGTCGAGCACCTGTGGCCGATCCGCGCCCGCCTGGTCGAAGGCGAGCCGGCGCTCAAGCACCGCATCAGCGAGCTGCGCCGCCGCGTACTGCTGCACGCCCTCGAGGAGGCCGGCTACCCCGCGGCCGAGGCACGGGAACTGGCCGAGCAGGCCTTCGAGACCTTCCTCACCGCGCGCCACCGCATCGAGTTCTTTCCCGAGACCCAGCCGACCCTGGAAATCCTCGCCAACCGCTACGTCCTCGGCGTGCTGACCAACGGCAACGCCGATGTGCGCCGCCTGGGCCTGGCCGACTACTTCCGCTTCACCCTCTGCGCCGAAGAGCTGGGTATCGGCAAGCCCGATCCGCAGCCGTTCCGCGAGGCCCTGCGGCGCGGTGGAGTGGCGGCCGAGCAGGCGGTGCACATCGGCGACCACCCCGACGACGACATCCTGGGTGCTCAGCGCGCCGGCCTGCGAGCGATCTGGTACAACCCCGCCGGCAAGCCCTGGAGCCACGCCGGGGCACCGGACGCGCAGATCGCCAGCCTAGCCGAGCTGCCGGCGCTGCTCGGTCGCTGGCAGCTCGGCTGACGGCCTTGGCGCTGCTCGCCGCAGCGCCAGAACTGCCAGGCACAAAAAAGGGCGGCCCGGGATTTTCCCGGGCCGCCCTTGCGCCACCAACCGGCCGGAAAGGCTCAGATGGGGCGGCTACCGTACTTGCTGTCGGGCTTCTTCGGCGGGTCGGCGACCACGTTCGGCTCGACTTCCTGTACCTTGCCGCCACGCGCCAGGAATTCTTCCATGGCCCGTGCCAGCGCATCGCGATCCTTCTGCTTGGCTTCGATGCTGGGCATCTCGTCGACGTCCGCAGCGCTCTTGGCCTTCTTGCCGGAAGCCACCACCCGGTCGCTGCCGTCATCCTCCTCACTCGCCGCTTCGTCGGCGGCGTTCAGCTCTTCGCCGTCCTCCTCCTCACCCGCTTCCAGCTCTTCCTGTTCCAGTTCTTCATCGCTCATATTCGACCTCACGGCTTGGGTACAGCAGGTTGGTTTATAGTCCCGCCAGCGGTCGCCTCGACCCTGGCTCGTGGACACTGCAAATCGATGGGCGATCCCAGCTCTGAGAGCTACGCCGGAAAAATCAGTTCCCCTGGCCTTGCAGCGTGGCCAGGACGCGACGCGCACCGCCCCGCTCGCGATGCTCGCCGAGGTAGATGCCCTGCCAGGTCCCAGCGCCAGGCGCCCGGCCGTCACCGGCAGGAGCAGTTGGCAGCCCAGCAGGCTGGCCTTGAAGTGCGCCGGCAGATCGTCCGGCCCCTCGTAGTCGTGCTCGTAGCCAGCGTCGCCCTGGGGCACCAGGCGGCTGAAGAAGCGTTCGAAATCGCGCCGCACCGCCGCATCGGCATTCTCGTTGACGGTCAACGAGGCCGAGGTGTGCTGCAACCAGAGGTGCAGCAGCCCGATCCGGCAGGAGGCAAGCTCCGGCAGGCCGGCCAGCAGCTCGTCGGTCACCAGGTGGAAACCACGCGGCCGCGGACGCAGGGTGACGATGGTCTGTTGCCACATCTGCCACAGCTCCAGGGTTGTGCCGCGGGAATTCTAGCGCGGCGCGGAAAAAAGCAAAGGGCGCCGATGGCGCCCTTTTGACGGCTTGCGACCCTTGCCGCGGCAAGAGCGCAGCGAAGACGCGGTCGGATCGCTCCGGCCGCTGTCCTCACTCAGAGGTTGTAGCCGCGCTCGTTGTGCAGGGAGAGGTCGAGACCGATGGTTTCCTCCTCGTCGCTGACGCGCAGGCCCATCACCCGCTCGATCACCTTGAGGATCGCGAAGGTGACGACGCCGGTGTAGATCACGGTGAAAAGCACGCCCTTGATCTGGATCCACAGCTGGCTGGCGATGCTGTCCACCTCGCCGAAGCCGCCCATGGCCGGCGCCGCGAACAGGCCGGTCAGAATCGCGCCGACGATGCCGCCGACCCCGTGCACGCCGAAGGCGTCGAGGGAGTCGTCATAGCCGAAGCGGCGCTTCACGGCGGTGGCGCAGTAGAAGCAGATCGCACCGGAAGCCAGGCCGATCACCAAGGCGCCCATCGGGCCGGCGGTGCCGGCGGCCGGGGTGATCGCCACCAAGCCGGCGACCACGCCGGAAGCGATGCCCAGGGCGCTCGGCTTGCCGTGGGTCAGCCACTCGGCGGCCATCCAGGCCAGCGCCGCGGCGGCGGTGGCGATCTGGGTCACCAGCATGGCCATGCCAGCGGTGCCATTGGCGGCGATCGCCGAGCCGGCGTTGAAACCGAACCAACCGACCCACAGCATGGCCGCACCGATCAGGGTGTAGCCCAGGTTGTGCGGGGTCATGGCGACGCCCGGGTAGCCCTTGCGCTTGCCCAGCACCAGGCAGGACACCAGACCGGCGACACCGGCGTTGATGTGCACCACGGTGCCGCCGGCGAAGTCGAGCACGCCCCAGTCCCACATCAAGGCACCGTTACCGCTCCAGACCATGTGCGCGATCGGCGCGTAGACCAGCAGGAACCACACCGACATGAACACCAGCATCGACGAGAACTTCATGCGCTCGGCGAAGGCGCCGGCGATCAGTGCCGGGGTGATGATGGCGAAGGTCATCTGGAAAGTGATGAAGACGCTTTCGGGGAAGGTGCCGACCAGGCTGTCGGTGGTCAGCCCGCTGAGAAAGGCCTTCTCCAGACCGCCGACGAAGGAGCTGAAGTTGAGCACGCCCTCTTCCATGCCGGTGGTATCGAAGGCCAGGCTGTAGCCGAACAGGACCCAGATCACGCTGATCAGGCCGGTGATGGCGAAGCACTGCATCATCACCGAGAGCAGGTTCTTCGCGCGCACCATGCCGCCGTAGAACAGCGCCAGACCGGGTACGGTCATGAACAGCACCAGCGCCGTGGCGGTCAGCATCCAGGCGGTGTCGCCGGAATCCAGCGTGGCCTCCTGGGCGCTGGCCGCGATGGGCAGGAAGAGAGAGAAAAGGGCAGCAAGCCCTGCGCTTTTGCGCAGCGTCATTGATTATCTCCTGGGGGCGGGGGATCGTAGGCTCAGATCGCGTCGGTGCCGGTCTCGCCGGTACGGATACGAATGGCCTGTTCCAGATTGACGACGAAAATCTTGCCGTCACCGATCTTGCCGGTGTTGGCGGCCTTGGTGATGGCCTCGATGACATGGTCGAGCTGGCTGTCTTCGATGGCCACGTCGATCTTCACCTTCGGCAGGAAGTCGACTACGTATTCCGCCCCCCGATACAGCTCGGTATGGCCCTTCTGCCGACCGAACCCCTTGACCTCGGTGACGGTGATGCCCTGCACCCCAATTTCCGACAGCGATTCGCGTACGTCGTCCAGCTTGAACGGCTTGATGATGGCAGTGACTAGCTTCATGAAACGTATCTCCGTGTAGTGGACTTGCCCCAGGAATAGACGATCCCGATTCAAGTTTAAGCGCAGTGTCTGGCTTTCGCGTGGCCGCCTAGGGCCGGCCCGCTCGACGGCATCCGGCCAATGCCTCAGGGTGCCATGCCTTCGCAAAGGCAAAAATCATACCGCCAACGCCAAACGGCCAAAACCCCTAACGGCGATATGGTTATGGAACTTTTGCAGGATAGGCCGCGGGAAAATGCCGCACCCGCCAGGTGCGCAGCCGGCGGCACACCTGCACGGAAAACGTGCGCGACACCGCTCAGCAGCCGCGCCGATGCCCCGTGATACACTGGCGGCCGACCGATTCCGGAACCGCACCATGCTGCCGCCCAAAGCCCTGTTCGACACCCTCAGCACCCACGCCTCCCGCCTGTTCAGCGGCGAGGCGCCGCTCCCGCCCCGCGAACTCGAGGCCCAGCTCAAGGCCTTGCTGCAGAGCGCCTTCAGCAAGCTCGACCTGGTCAGCCGGGAGGAATTCGACAGCCAGATGGCCGTCCTCGCCCGCACCCGTGCCCGCCTGGAGGCGCTGGAAGCCAAGGTCGCCGAACTCGAAGCACGTCTGGGCGAACAGCCTCCCGCCCCGCCCGCCGCCTGAGCGCGCGGGGAATGCGATCAAGGAGCGATCCATGTCCCTGGCCATCGTCCACAGCCGCGCCCAGGTGGGCGTCGAGGCGCCCGCCGTCACCGTCGAGGCGCACCTGGCCAACGGTCTGCCGGCGCTGACCCTGGTCGGCCTGCCGGAAACCGCGGTCCGCGAGAGCAAGGACCGCGTGCGCAGCGCCATCCTCACCTCCGGCTTCGACTTCCCGGCGCGGCGCATCACCCTGAATCTGGCGCCCGCCGACCTGCCCAAGGACGGCGGACGCTTCGATCTGGCCATCGCCCTCGGCATCCTCGCCGCCAGCGAGCAGCTGCCCGCCGAGGCCCTGGGCGGCCTGGAATGCCTGGGTGAGCTGGCCCTCTCCGGCAGCCTGCGGCCGATCCAGGGCGTACTGCCTGCCGCACTGGCCGCCCGCGCCGCCGGACGCACCCTGGTGGTGCCGCGGGCCAACGCCGAAGAGGCCAGCCTGGCTTCGGGGCTGAACGTGCTGGCGGTCGACCACCTGCTGGAGCTGGCCGCCCACCTGAACGGCCAGGCCCCGCTCCCGCCCTACCGAGCCCAAGGCCTGCTGCGCCAGGCGCCGCCCTATCCCGACCTGGCCGAAGTGCAGGGCCAGGCCGCGGCCAAGCGCGCCCTGCTGGTGGCTGCAGCGGGCAGTCACAACCTGCTGTTGAGCGGCCCGCCCGGAACCGGCAAGACCCTGCTGGCCAGCCGCCTGCCGGGCCTGCTGCCGCCTTTGGACGAGCACGAGGCGCTGGAGGTGGCGGCTATCCATTCGGTGGCCGGTGCCGCCCCGCTCGCGGCCTGGCCACAACGGCCGTTCCGCCAGCCCCACCACAGCGCTTCGGGACCGGCGCTGGTCGGCGGCGGCAGCCGGCCACGTCCCGGCGAGATCACCCTGGCCCACCAGGGCGTGCTGTTTCTCGACGAGTTGCCGGAGTTCGACCGCAAGGTGCTGGAAGTGCTGCGCGAACCCCTGGAAAGCGGCGAGATCGTCATCGCCCGGGCCAGCGACAAGGTGCGTTTTCCGGCGCGCTTCCAGTTGGTCGCGGCGATGAATCCCTGTCCCTGCGGCTACCTGGGCGACCCTGCCGGCCGCTGCCGCTGCACCCCGGAGCAGGTCCAGCGCTACCGGGCCAAGCTGTCCGGCCCATTGCTCGACCGCATCGACCTGCACATTGGCGTCGCCCGCGAGGCCACCGCCCTGGGCGCACCGCGCCTGGACGGTCCTGATACCGCCAGCGCCGCCGCCCAGGTGGCAGAGGCTCGCACTCGCCAACGGGCCCGTCAGGGTTGCCCCAATGCGTTCCTCGACCTGCCCGGTCTGCACCAATACTGCGCACTTGGGGACGAAGATCGCCAGTGGCTGGAGCGCGCCTGCGAACGCCTCGGCCTGTCGCTGCGCGCCGCCCACCGTATCCTCAAGGTGGCGCGCACCCTGGCCGATCTGGAAGCGGCGCCGGACATCGCCCGCGCCCACCTGGCCGAAGCCCTGCAGTACCGGGCCAGCAGCGCCTGAGCGGGAAGAGCCCGGCATTCCCGTAGGAGCCGGCTCCTACGGGGGAACAAGCCCCTCAGCCGCGCTCGCCCAGCTTGCCCACCAGGCCGCGCAGGGTTTCCTGCAGGTCGGCGGGCATCAGCACCACCTTGGCGTTGCCGCTCTGGGCGAGCTTCTCCAAGGAAGCGATGTATTTCTCGCCGAGCAGGTACAGCATCGGCCCGGGCTCGCTGCCGAGCGCGCTGGTCACCCGGCGGATCGACTCGGACGAGGCCTCGGCCAGCAGCACCTGGGCGTTGGCGTCGCGGCGCGCCGACTCCAGGCGCGCCTCGGCCTCGAGGATCGCCGCCTGCTTCTCGCCTTCGGCCTTGGTCACCGCCGCCTTGCGCTCGCGCTCGGCGGCCGCCTGCAGCTCCATCGCCCGCTGCATCGACTCGGACGGCTTGATGTCCTGGATCTCCACCGACTTCACCGTCAGCCCCCAGTCCACCGCCTCGTCGGCGATGCTCTCGCGCAGCCGCGCCTTGATCTTGTCCCGCGACGACAGCGCCTCGTCCAGCTCCATCTCGCCGACGATGGAGCGCAGGGTGGTCATGATCAGGTTGCGGATCGCCTCGGCGAAGTCGGTGACCCCGTAGACCGCCCTGACCGGGTCGGTGACCTTCACGAAGGCGATGGCGTTGGCGAGGATCACCGCATTGTCGCGGGTGATCACCTCCTGCTGCTGCACGTCGAGGATGATGTCCTTGGTCACCAACTTGTAGGCGACGTTGTCCAGGAAGGGGATGATCAGGTTCAGCCCCGGCCGCAGGGTCACGTGGTAGCGCCCCAGGCGCTCCACGACCCACTCCTCGCCCTGGGCCACCAGACGCACGCCCTTGGCGATGGTGATGAGGACGAACGCGAGCACCGCGATCGCCACTGCCAGTCCCGCACTCATGGGTTGCTCCTTGTTCTTTTCCGAAAGGTCAGGCCCTGGCCACCTTGACGTAGCTGCCCTCGATCGATACCACCCGCACCCGCTCCCCCGCGGGGATCGCCGACTCGGCCAGGCAGACCCATTCCTCGGCGCCGAGGATCGGCTTCGGGAAACGCACCCGGCCGCGCTCGAAGGGCGCGACGGCAGCGACCAGCAGGCCCACCTCGCCGATCGCCTCGCCGGCCGCCGTGCCGATCCGCGTCGTCTGCCGTCCGGGCCGGAACATGCCGAACCACAGCGCGGTCATCGCCAGCGAACTCAGGGCCCACAGCAGCAGCTGCGCGGTCAGCGACAGCTCGCCGGCCAGCAGCAGCGCCCCCGCCACCAGCAGGGCGCCGAAGCCGAACCAGATCACGAAGAACGCCGGTATGGCCAGTTCCAGCAGGATCAGCACGATCCCGCCGACGACCCAGTGCCACCACTCCATTGCCCTTCCTCCTGCGCGCACAGCCTCTACATGAGGCCGACCAACGATATTAACTGGCCATCACTCCCAGCAACAGGATGTCGCGTTGCGGGATGGTCTTGATCGAGCCCCCAGTCAGCGATTCAGGGCCTCGTGCAGGTAGTCGGTGAAGGCGCGAACCAGCGCCGAGGCCTGACGATGCTGCGGATAGACCGCATAGACCTTCGTCGGCGGTCCCTGGAAGGCTTCGAGCACCGGCACCAGCGTGCCCGCGGCCAGCTCCGGGCCGACGATGAAGGTCGGCAGCCAGGCGAGGCCGAGCCCGGCGAGGGCGGCGTCGCGCACCAGCTCGCCGTTGTTGACCCGGTAGCGGCCACGCACGCCGACGCGCTCGGGCCGCCCGTCGCGCCAGTAGCTCCACTCCACCCCCTTGCCGTGGCCGTAGAGCAGGCAGTCGTGCTCGCGCAGCTCCGCCGGCGCCTGCGGCGCACCGCGGCGAGCGAGATAGGCGGGACTGGCGCAGGTGACCATCTGCTGCGGAGCCAAGGCGCGGGCGATCAGCGTGGAATCGGTGAGCTCGCCGATGCGCACCGCCATGTCGTAGCCCTCCTCGAGCAGGTCGACCCGCCGGTCGCTCAGGTCCAGCTCGACGACGACCTCCGGGTAGCGCTCGAGAAAGCCCGGCAACAGGCGACCGAGATGCAGGGTGCCGAAGGACATCGGTGCCGACAGGCGCAGCGTGCCCCGCGGCGTCGCCCGCAGCTGCAGGATGGCCTGCTCGGCCGCCTCCACGTCGTCGAGGATCTGCCGGGCCCGCTCGCAGTAGAGCAGCCCCAGTGGCGTGACGGCGAGCCGGCGGGTCGAGCGGTTGAGCAGGCGCACGCCCAGCCTTGCCTCCAGGCCCATCAGCCGGCGGCTGACGAACTGCTTGGACAGCCCCAGCGTCTCGGCCGCGGCGGTGAAGCTTCCGCCGTCCACCACGGCGACGAGCAGACGCATGTCCTCGAGCTGGTTCATTGTCTCTCCTGAGTAGACGATATTGCGCTTTTCGGCATCTTAATCGAATCGCAAGGAGACACTAGTCTGTACTCACGGCACACGACATTGCCCTCACCGACCAGGAGACACGGATATGACCCTTTCGACCCCGACCGCCATCCACACCACCACTGCCTTCGCCGGCCGCGCCCTGCTGAGCTCGCTGTTCATCGTCAGCGGCCTGGGCAAGGCCGCCGCCCCGGCCGCCACCCTCGGCTACATCGGCAGCACCGGTATGCCCTTCCCCACCCTGGCCCTGGCGGCCGCGCTGCTGATCGAGCTGGGCTTCGCCACGGCGTTGCTGGTCGGCTATCGCACCCGCTTCGTCGCCACCGTGATGGCCGGCTTCACCCTGGCGACCGCCCTGGCCTTCCACAACCAGTTCGGCGACCAGAACCAGTTCATCCACTTCCTGAAGAACCTGGCGATCGCCGGCGGGCTGCTGCAGGTGGCCGCCTTCGGCGCCGGCGCCCTGAGCCTGGATGCCTACCGCAACCGCCGCAGCGCCCACGCCTGACACTTCCCGCCCGGCTCCGGCCGGGCCGTCCCGACCGAGGAATCCGCCATGCACACCCACGAACTGCGCCGCTCCAGCGCGCGCGGCCAGGCCGACCACGGCTGGCTGCAATCCCGCCACAGCTTCTCCTTCGCCGACTATCACGACCCCGAGCAGATCGGCTTCTCCGACCTGCGGGTGATCAACGACGACCGTGTCGCCGCCGGCCAGGGTTTCGGCCGCCACCCGCACCGGGACATGGAGATCCTCTCCTACGTGCTCGACGGTGCCTTGGAGCACCAGGACAGCCTGGGCAACGGCTCGCTGATCCGCCCGGGCGACATCCAGCTGATGAGCGCCGGCACCGGCATCGCGCACAGCGAGTACAACGCTTCGCCCCGCGAGCCGGTGCACTTCCTGCAGATCTGGATCGTCCCGGCCATCCGGGGCGTGACGCCGGGCTATCAGCAGCAGCGCTTCGCCGCCGAGGACAAGCGCGGCCGGCTGCAGTTGATCCTCTCGCCGGACGGCGAGCAAGGCTCGCTGCGCCTCCACCAGGACGTCCGGGTCTACGCCGGGCTGTTCGACGGCGCGGAACGGGCCAGCCTGGAACTCGGCGGGCAGCGCCACGCCTACGTGCACCTGGCGCGCGGCGCGCTGAGCGTCAACGGCCAGCGCCTGGAGGCTGGCGACGGCCTGCGCATCCGCCATGCCGAGCGCCTGGAGTTCGCCGACGGCGAACGGGCCGAGGTGCTGGTCTTCGACCTGCGCCCCAACGAGCTGCCGCAGAGGCCGTGAACGGCGGCGGGCACGGGTGTCGGGGCGGCCCGCCGGATCGGCGGAGCGGAGCCCGCTGAAAAGGTGCCGGCCGGGGCTGCTAGAATGCCCGGCCGTCCCGTCCCGCGAGGCCCGCCATGTCCCGACTCAACCCGCGCCAACAGGAAGCCGTGACCTACGTCGGCGGCCCGCTCCTGGTGCTCGCCGGCGCCGGCTCCGGCAAGACCAGCGTGATCACCCGCAAGATCGCCTACCTGATTCAGCAGTGCGGCATCCAGGCCCGGCACATCGTCGCCATGACCTTCACCAACAAGGCCGCCCGCGAGATGAAGGAGCGCGTCGGCACCCTGCTGCGCGGCGCCGAGGGCAAGGGGCTGACCGTCTCCACCTTCCACAACCTCGGCCTCAACATCATCCGCAAGGAGCACGCGCGGCTCGGCTACAAGCCCGGCTTCTCGATCTTCGACGAGGGCGACATCAAGGCCCTGCTGACCGACATCATGCAGAAGGAGTACGCCGGCGACGACGGCGTCGACGAGATCAAGAACCATATCGGCGCCTGGAAGAACGACCTGATCCTCCCCCAGGAGGCGCTCGACAAGGCGCGCACGCCCAGGGAGCAGACCGCCGCCGTCGTCTACCTGCACTACCAGCGCACCCTCAAGGCCTACAACGCGGTCGACTTCGACGACCTGATCCTGCTGCCGGTGAAGCTGTTCCAGGAGCACCCGGACGTCCTCGAGAAGTGGCAGAACCGCATCCGCTACCTGCTGGTCGACGAATACCAGGACACCAACGCCAGCCAGTACCTGCTGGTGAAGCTGCTGGTCGGCATGCGCCACCAGTTCACCGTGGTCGGCGACGACGACCAGTCGATCTACGCCTGGCGCGGCGCGCGCCCGGAAAACCTCATGCAGCTCAAGGAGGACTACCCCTCGCTGAAGGTGGTGATGCTCGAGCAGAACTACCGCTCGACCAGCCGCATCCTGAAGTGCGCCAACGTGCTGATCGCCAACAACCCCCACGTGTTCGACAAGCAGCTGTGGAGCGAGATGGGCCACGGCGACGAGATCCGCGTGATCCGCTGCCGCAACGAGGAAACCGAGGCCGAGCGGGTGGCCATGGAGATCCTCACCCTGCACCTGAAGACCGGCCGGCCCTACAGCGACTTCGCCATCCTCTACCGCGGCAACTACCAGTCGCGGCTGATGGAGCTCAAGCTGCAGCACCACCAGATCCCCTACCGCCTCTCCGGCGGCACCAGCTTCTTCGCCCGCCAGGAGGTGAAGGACCTGATGAGCTACTTCCGCCTGCTGGTCAACCCGGACGACGACAACGCCTTCCTGCGGGTGATCAACGTGCCGCGCCGGGAAATCGGCTCGGCGACCCTGGAGAAGCTCAGCCACTACGCCGGCGAGCGCAACCTCTCGCTCTACGAGGCCGCCGGCGAGCTGGGCCTCGCCCAGCATCTGGACAGCCGCTACTGCGAGCGCCTGGCGCGCTTCACCCGTTGGATGGACGGCGTGCGCCGGCAGTGCGCGCAGAACGATCCGATCGCCGCCCTGCGCAGCATGGTGATGGACATCGACTACGAAAACTGGCTCCGCCAGAACGCCTCCAGCGACAAGGTCGCCGAGGCGCGCATGGGCAACGTCTGGTTCCTCGTCGAGGCGCTGAAGAACACGCTGGAGAAGGACGAGGACGGCGAGATGACCATCGAGGAGGCCATCGGCAAGCTGGTGCTGCGCGACATGCTGGAACGCCAGCAGGAGGAGGAGGAAGGCGCCGAGGGCGTGCAGATGCTCACTCTGCACGCCTCCAAGGGCCTGGAGTTCCCCCACGTGTTCATCATCGGCGTGGAGGAGGAGATCCTCCCCCACCGCTCCAGCATCGAGGCCGATACCATCGAGGAGGAGCGCCGCCTGGCCTACGTCGGCATCACCCGCGCCCGGCAGAACCTGGTGCTGACCTTCGCCGCCAAGCGCAAGCAGTACGGCGAGATCATCGACTGCGCGCCCAGCCGCTTCCTCGCCGAACTGCCGCAGGACGACCTGACCTGGGAAGGCCAGGAGGATGCGCCGGTGGAGGCCAAAGCGGCGCGCGGCAAGAATGCGCTGGCCGATATCCGGGCGATGCTCAAGCGCTGAGACCGCCGGTCAGCGCCAACCCCGCCGACCGAGCCGCTGTCCTGGGTCGACAAGAGTCGGGGCGTGTTCGCGCCACCCGTGCAGCGGGCGAGCGCCCGGTCCAGTCCCTGAACTGCACCGGCTCCGGACAGTCGTAGCTATCATCCCCCTCGCCAGGAGGCACCATGCGCGCCACGCTGTCCGCAGCCTTGCTGCTCGCCCTCGCCGCTCCTCCTGTTTCTGCCGCCAGTCTTTCCTGCCGCGTGATCGAGGTGGCCGACGGCGACGCCTTCACCTGCCTGACCGACGCCGGGAAACCCATCCGCGTCAAGCTGGCGGAGATCGACAGCCCCGAAGCCAAGCAGCCCTATGGCGACAAGTCCCGGCAGATGCTGAACGAGCTGGTGCTGGAAAAGCAGGTGACCCTCGACGTGCAGGACACCGACCGCCGCGGTCGCGCGGTGGCACGGGCCCAGGTCGGCACGCGCGATATCAATGCCGAGATGGTCAGCCAGGGCGGCGCCTGGGTCTATCGCCAGCACAGCGATGACCGGAGCCTCGCGTTGCTGGAAAGCCAGGCCAAGGCGGACAAGCGCGGCTTGTGGAGCCTTCCCGAGGCAGAGCGCGTTCCCCCCTGGGAGTGGCGCGCCCTCGGCTGGAACGAGCACCCGGCACCGAGCGAAACCAGTCCGGCCTCGCTCTCCGAAGCCCCGGCCGCCAACGGCTTGCGGTGCGGCGGAAAACGCTTCTGCAAACAGATGAGCAGCTGCGACGAAGCCAAATTCTATGTGGAGAATTGCGGGCCGCGCAGCCTCGATGGCGATCTCGACGGCGTGCCGTGCGAGTCGCTGTGCAAGTAGATCGCCGGCCTGACGGCGAAGGCGCCGCCGACGGGCAGCCCCGCGCCACGCGGGGCGCGTCGTCTCACCAGCCCTTCACGTACTCCTTGCGCTGCGCCCGCAGCCAGGCCCGGTCCTGCTCGGCGCTCTGCAACAGCACGCGCTGCCGGTACAGGCCCAGGCGTCGCCTGCGCTCGTCGGCCGAGAGGCTGTCCCACCCGTGGAAGAGTCCTGCGTCATCGGCCACCGCCTTGCTGCCCGCCGGCAGACGCGCGCGAGCGGATCGCCCGGCCCAGCAGCCCATGCACAAACCGGCCGCGAACAGGCCGCCCCACACGAGCAAGATATAAAGAATGAAAGTGAGCATCATCGCTTTGCCCTCCCTGGCATGCTTGAGAGGGCCAACCTAACAAGCAAGCGCGCTTGTCAATATGATTTGGCGCAAGACAACAGCCCCGAACGGCTTTTTGCTCCAGCCAGCCGCACACCCTCGACCAGGCCCTTCCCGGCTCGGCAAGTCTCGTCCGCTGCCGGCTCAGCCGCCGTTGCCGGCGGGCATCAGTCCCTTTTCATTGGCCGTACTGACGCACCAAAGATCTCACGCAAGCCTTGTATTGGGGCAGCGTCTGTGCATCGGCCACCACCATGCGACTGAGCGCGCAGTCTTCCAGGGCGATGTCCAGTGCCACATCCATGTGGCGCTGCGCATTGTCGCGATAGAGGCTCGAGCAGGCGTACGGGACGCCGACGACGCTCACGATGAGGCCCACCAGCCGCAAGAATCGCATCCAGCTCCGGGGGTCGTCGGCCCACTCGACCAGGGCCTCGAAAAAAACCACAACCGGCTTCAATTGCACGCCTCCTTTCGGGACTTCCCGAATCCTCCTTGAGCTCCCAGCGGAACCCACGATATTCACGCAAGAAATTGGCCATCCTCCCCATGGGGGATTGCAGGGCGACGCACGGGGCCGGTTTCCCGCCAGCGAGGTTCAGGCCTTACGCCGCAACTCCCGGGCCTGCTTCAATTGCAGGTCGGCATAGCGGCGCAGATAGGCGGCGACGAGGCCCAGCCCACGCTGCTCCAGGTCGCGGGCCAGCCGGTAATTCTCATGCCCGCGCTGGTCGAGTTGCCGGGCCTTGGCCTCGGCGGTGTCGTTCGGTACAGAGGTCATACTGGGCTCCGCAGACGCCGCCGCCTGCAGCGATGAGGCGGCCATGGTGGTCGGGGATGACCGCTTCGCTCACAGCGTCCCGCAGCGCACGATGGTCAGGGTGCCAGGATGAAAAAGCTCCGGATCCCTGGTGGCGCACAGAGCCTCGGCAGCCTTCTGCCCATCATGCAAGCGCGCCGCCAGGGTCCCGAACGGCAGCGGAAGTCGAGACGAACGGTATGCCAACCACAGGAGCGCTCGTCGCGTCTTCGCCCGCCGCCAGCCGGCCCGCTCCTACTGGCGTAAAACCTCGGCGCTTCAGCCAGGCACCGCCCCCGCCCAGGCTTAACCCCTCCACCCTGTAAGCCATTGCCTACAACGGCTTGCGAACCTTGCGGCTTTATTCGAAGCGGCCACCGCACTACAGTCGCCTCCGCGCTGTGGCGGATCGACGCAGGCAGGCCGGGATGGCCGCCGGGCGCTTCGCCAGCATGCAGTTCAGCGGAACAGGTCATGGAATGAACCAGGCATCACCGAAACAGGGACGTCCTCACTCGCCGCCTCCTACCCGGTCAAGTAACCCTCCTGGACACGCGCAAGCCTGCAGCACCATCGCGTGCGGGTAGGGCCTTGCCACCGACGGACAGAAGAAACGCGGGCCGAACGTTTCAGCGACCTCCCGGCCCGCCATGCTCACGAAGATCGACGAATAGAATAAAAATGATGAAAGCCAGTGCCATGTCCCAATCGTTCACCCGCCGCTTCCAGGTTCGGGATATTTCCGCCCAGTATGGCGGCCCGACCTTCGACCTCGTTTTCCACGACGCCGAAAGCAGCGTCGTACGCTACTCGGAAGCCGTATGGGACTCGGAAGCCCAGGCGCGGGTCGAAGCAGAACGACTCGAAGCGTCCCACGTCTGCCCCGTTCACTGGGAGGTGTCGTAAGCAACCCCCTCCCCGTTCTCGGCGCCTTCCATTCCCGCCGTCCCGCCAGCGGCACAGCCACCCACGGCTCGCCGCGGTAGACGCCCGAACTGCCGCGGGCGGCCCAGCAGGCTGGCAGGAGTCGCCTCCTGCCGGATCCGCTCCGGCAGTCCCGCCGCCAAAACTCTTTCCCGCCTTTGCACTCCATTCAAGACAGGAAGCCGGCCTGCCCTGCCGTCGCAGGCCGTGCCTCGGGTCATCGCGCTGCGCACCTGTCGAGGAAATCAGTCATGCAAAATGGTACCGCCCTGATCGTCGGCGTCACCGGCATCTCCGGATACAACCTGGCCAAGGTCCTGGTCGCCAGCGGCTGGACCGTCTACGGCCTGGCGCGCCAGCCGGCCGCGGTGGAGGGGGTGATCCCGCTGCCGGCCGACCTGCTCGATGCCACCGCCACAGAGAACGCCCTGCGCGGCCTGCCGATCACCCATGCGTTCTTCTGCACCTGGACGCGCCGCGCTACCGAGAAAGAGAACGTCGAGGCCAACGGCGCGATGATGCGCAACCTGTGCACGGCGCTGGCAGGAGCCCCGCTGCAGCACATGGCCCTGGTGACCGGCACCAAGCACTACCTCGGCGCCTTCGAGCACTACGGCAGCGGCAAGGCCGAGACGCCGTTCCGCGAGAGCGAGCCGCGCCAGGCCGGCGAGAACTTCTACTACGCCCTGGAGGACCTCCTCTTCGCCGCCGCCGAACAGCACGGCTTCACCTGGAGCGTGCACCGCTCCCACACCATGATCGGCCCGGCCAAGGGCAGCAATGCGATGAACATGGGCGTGACCCTGGCCGTGTACGCCTCGCTGTGCAGGGAAACCGGCCAGCCCTTCGTCTTTCCCGGCTCGCGGGCGCAGTGGGACGGCCTCACCGACGTCACCGACGCCGGTCTGCTCGGACGCCAGCTGGAATGGGCGGCGCTCTCGACGGCGGCACGCAACCAAGCGTTCAACACGGTCAACGGCGACCTGTTCCGCTGGCGCAGGATGTGGGGCGAGATCGCCGCGTTCTTTGGCCTGGAGGCGGCGCCCTACCCCGACCGGCCGATGCCGCTCGAGGCGCGCCTGAAGGACACCGCCCCGCCGGTCTGGGACGAGATGGCGACCAAGTACACCCTGGTCGAGGCCGACGTGAACAAGCTGGCCTCCTGGTGGCACACCGACGCCGATCTCGGCCGCGAGTTCGAATGCGTGAACGACATGAACAAGAGCCGCGAGCTGGGCTTCCTCGGCTACAAGGACAGCCGCGCCTCCTTCCTCGAACTGTTCACCCAGCTCAGGGCCCAGCGGATCATTCCCTGATGAACTCCGCGCCCCGCCGGACGGTCGATCACGGTCGATCCGTAGCAGGATCGACGACGAAGGGGTGGGCTGCTCCATGGGAAAGTCGAAGACATGGATCATCGGCGCGGGCCGGCGGCCTGGCGGACAACGACGCAGCCGCCGGTGCCGGCCATGACCACTCCGCGCCTGCCCTCCGTCGACCGCCTGGCCAACCGCCATGGCAGCCGGGTGCGGCGCATGTTCAACCTGAACGGCACGGTGCTGCACACCAACCTGGGCCGGGCGCTGCTGCCGGAGAGGCCATCGAGGCGATCATCCGCTCTGCCCGCCATCCGCTCAACCTCGAATTCGACCTGGCCAGCGGCAGGCGTGGCGACCGCCGAACTGGTGAACATCGCCCACGCGCACGACTTGCCGCTGCTGGAGGACCTGGGCAGCGGCACCCTGGTCGACCTGACCCTCTGGGACCTGCCGCCCGGGCGCAGAGGCCACCCGCGGGCTGATGCCGCTGGTGGCGGCGGCCCTGCAGCTGGCCTGGGTGCGTCTGGCCCGAGCGCTGCCGCGCCCGCCGGAACGCCCTGGCCCGGAGGCCCAGGCGCTCTGCCCCTGCTGCGGCTCGGCACCGCTGGCCAGCGTGGTCCATATCGAGCCGCAGCGCAGCGGCGTGCGCTACCTGCATTGCAGCCTCTGCGCCACGGAATGGCACCTGGAGCGGGTCAAGTGCAGCGTCTGCGGGCGCGGCGGCAAGCTCCTCTACCTGGGCCTGGAGGACGAACGGGGCAAACCGTTCCTGCCGACTCAGGCGGAAGCCTGCGGCGATTGTGGGCACTACCTCAAGCTGGTGCCGCGCGAGCTCGACGCCCGCGCCGAGCCGCTGGCCGACGATCTGGCCAGCCTGGCGCTGGACGTGGCCCTCGCCGAGCAGGGGGACTACCAGCGCAGCGGCTACAATCCCCTGCTGATCGCCGGCGAATAGCCCGCGCCGCCACGCCTCCAGTGGCTTTCGCGCGGCCGGCCCGGGCCTATCCGCCACGGCGCTTCTCAGTCAGGGACAACGAGGAAACGAAGATGCACAAGAACGATCTGCCGGGCTGGCTGCTGGCCGTCGGGCTGGGACTGGTCGCCCCCTTGGGGATGGCGGCACAGGACGAGGTGACCCCGGCGCAGGTGGTGGCCGCTCTCGAGGACACCTTCGGGGTGACGCCGGGCGAGCGGCGCAACCACATCAAGGGCACCTGCGCGCTCGGCGAGTTCGTCGGCCAGCCCGCCGCGGCCAGCTGGTCGCGCTCGGCGCTGTTTTCCGGGCAGCCCGTGCCGGTCGTCGCGCGCCTCTCGCTGCCGGGCGGCAACCCCAGGATCGCCGATACGGCCAAGAGCGTGCGCGGCATGGCCCTGGAGTTCCGCCTGCCCGGCGGCGCCCTGCAGCACATGACGATGATCAACACACCGGTCTTCGGCGCGGCGCACCCCAAGACCTTCCTCGACCAGATCGTCGCCCAGAAACCCGACCCGGCCACCGGCAAACCCGACCCGGCCAGGCTCGAGGCCTTCCGGGCCAGCCACCCGGACAGCCGGGCGCAGGCGCAATTTCTCGCCACGCACAACCCGCCGCCGAGCTTCGCCAACAGCAGCTACTTCGGCATCCACACGTTCAAGTTCGTCGACGCCACCGGCAAGACCACCCTGGTGCGCTGGCGCTTCGTGCCCGAGGACGGGGAAAAAAGCCTCTCCGACGAGGAGCTGAAGAGCTTGCCGGCCAACTTCCTCGAGGAGCGGCTGATCCAGCGCACCGCCCAGGGCCCGGTGCGCTGGGACATGCTGGTGAGCATCGGCCAGCCCGGCGACCCGGAGAACGATCCGACGGTCGCCTGGCCGGAGCAGCGCGAGCAGGTGAAGGTCGGCACCCTGACCCTGACCGCGGCGATGCCGCAGAAGGGCGCTGCCTGCGAAAAGATCAACTTCGACCCGCTGGTGATGGCCGAAGGCATCGCCCCGACCGACGATCCGATCCTGCGCTTTCGCTCCCCCGCCTATGCGGTGTCCTTCGCCAAGCGGCAAAGCGGACAATGAGCTGCGGGTAGACCCATCCCCGGCGCAGCGAGCGCACCGACGACAGCCAGCTCAAGAGCCTGCGCCGTAAGCTGGACGCCGCCTGTCAGGAGGGCAGCCCAAGCCACCCGATGACGGAGGCGGCCACCAGCTGGCGTGGTAGACCGACAAGGCAAATCAATATCTGAACGCCATTATTCCGCGACACAGGAGTGTCCTTCCCGGCAGGCCGAACAAAATGAAAATTTCCGCTGGAAGATCGCACGATGCTCGAAAGTTACCGACAAATACCTGTTATTCCCCAGGTAGATAGCAGAATGGAATTTTTTGCTTCCATCCTGCCATCTTTGTCTAAAATCAGGAGCAGAGTGCCAGCCAATGGCCGCCTCCGCAGCGGAGGCGCCAGGCTGGCTCTGACGCGGTAGGGGGTGGCAGCCCCCTGCCGCACGCTTGAAATCACTTCGAGGCGTTGCGGAGTTTTCGCGGAAGCTGTCGCACGACGTTGAAGCCAAAGCCACACCCGCAGCGATGCGGGGCCGGAAAGCCCAGGGTCTTGCTCAGGCAAGACAGCCAGGCCGCCTCTCCCAGCATGCGACGAGCACGTCGGTCGATCCGTATCGATAGGACTGGAACTGCCACTTCAGTGGACGAAGTTCCCAAAACCTCCATCGAGCAGGAGCCTGACCATGGGCACCATTTTCGACGAAATCCTCATCACAGATGTCACCATCGACGAAAGCGACGGGCTGCAGACCAGCGGCGTCGCCACGGCCACCGAGGACAATGACGACGACGACATACTGCTGAGCTCCATCGCCACGCTGCTCGGCACCCTGGACACCCTGGGCGCTCCCGCCGCCGGCGACGCCATCGAGGCGGCGCAGAACCGGGTGCTGACCTTCCAGGACGGCGTGGACCCGGACATCTCGTTCAGCCTGGCCGGCGGCGTCAGCGCGCTGGCGAGCGGCCTGACCACCACCGCCGGCAGCGACCCTATTACCCTGGTCCGGATCAACGCCACCACCCTCTTCGGCTATGCCAACTATGGTGAGCCGGACGCACGGGTCGCCTTCGCCTTGGTCCTGGAGAAGATCGAACCGACCGTCGGCGATCCCGGCGGCGCGCGAGTCACCATCGTCCAGTACGAGGCGATCGAGCATCCCAATGACACGTCCTTCGACGAGGCCGTCGACCTCACCGGCCTGGTGTTCGTCGATGCGGCCGAGACTCTTCAGTTCGACGACTTCTCGTCGGCACCGGCCGGGCAGAACCTCTGGACCGCGGTGAGCGACAGCGGCGGCGGCAGCGAACAGATCCTGGTGACCGGCCTGCGCCTCGGCGTCGACACCGTCAACACCCGCGCCACCAGCCTCGGCAGCAACAACCAGTCGATCGAGGCCGGCGAAGGCCTGGTCTTCGACTTCGTCAGTGGCCAGACGGCGCCGACCTCGACGACCGCCAAGAACACCGACAACATCAACTTCACTGCACGGGAAGAGGGCACCGAAGGCAGCTTCACCCTGGTGCAGGTCGGCGGCAGCCAGACCAACCGGGTGGCCGCCAGGGTCACCGCCTACGACTCCAGCGACTCGGCCAAAGCCTTCCAGGATGAAGCCATCAGCGGTGTGGTGCAGACCATCGTCGCCGTCGAGGTGTGGAACGGCAACACGCTGGTGCGCAGCTGGGACGGCACTACGGCCACCGGCAGCGACGCGAACGTCGGTTTCTCCCGCGAAAGCGGCGGGGTGAAGATCACCGGCTTGCTCGAGGGCTATCAGGTCAAGTTCTTCGTGGCCGACGTCGACGGCGACGACACCGGCAAGCTCGACCGCTTCAGCGTGGTGAACGTCAGCACCAGCGGCGGCAACAAATCCTTCGACCTCGGCAACATCGGTCTCGGCAACCAGAAGGCCGACTCGGTCGAAATCGGCAGCCACCTGAACTTCGAGGACGACGGCCCCAGCGCCGATGCCGCCCTCGGCAGCGGCGCGGTCACCCACGACGAAACCGCCGGTCTCGACGCCGATGCCGACGACACCAGCGCCCTGGGCGTCGCCGCGCTGTTCGCCGGCGTCGCCAGCGTCAGCACCGACATGACCGCCGCCTATGCCCAGGGCAGCGCCTCGGTGATCGACCCCACCGGCAGCAGCTACGGCCAAGACGAGGAAGGCGCCACCACCGCCTACTCGCTGGACGTCTCCGCCGCCGGCGTCGACTCCGGCCTCGACACCACCGACGGCCAGAGCATCCTGCTCTACAAGGAAGGCGACCTGGTGGTCGGCCGCATCGGCAGCAGCGCCGGTGCGGCGGCCTTCGCCGTGGCCATCGACGCCGACAGCGGCGTGCTCAGCCTCGCCCAGTACGCCTCGCTCTGGCATGCCGACGACAGCGACCCCGACGATGCGATGTCCATCGCCAATGGCGCCCTGCTGGCGGTGGTCACCGTCACCGACGGCGACGACGACGTCGCCAGCGACTGGCTGGCCATCGGCGACCGGGTCGCCTTCGAGGACGACGGGCCGACCGCCAGCGCCGCCCTCGGCAGCGGCGCGGTCACCCATGACGAAACCGCCGGTCTCGACGCCGATGCCGACGACACCAGCGCCCTGGGCGTCGCCGCGCTGTTCGCCGGCGTCGCCAGCGTCAGCACCGACATGACCGCCGCCTATGCTCAGGGCAGCGCCTCGGTGATCGACCCCACCGGCAGCAGCTACGGCCAGGACGAGGAAGGCGCCACCACCGCCTACTCGCTGGACGTCTCCGCCGCCGGCGTCGACTCCGGCCTCGACACCACCGACGGCCAGAGCATCCTGCTCTACAAGGAAGGCGACCTGGTGGTCGGCCGCATCGGCAGCAGCGCCGGTGCGGCGGCCTTCGCCGTGGCCATCGACGCCGACAGCGGCGTGCTCAGCCTCGCCCAGTACGCCTCGCTCTGGCATGCCGACGACAGCGATCCCGACGACACCATCAAGATCGCCAACGCCGCCCTGCTGGCGGTGGTCACCGTCACCGACGGCGACGCCGACGTCGCCAGCGACTGGCTGGCCATCGGCGACCGGGTCACCTTCGAGGACGACGGACCGCAGTCCATCGATCCGGAGCACGGTACGGTTTCCAACGCAGCCGGTGCGTCCGGCACCTTCGCGCTGGACGAGGACCTGCTGCCGGCCGACTTCGCCGACAACTACGGCGAAGACGGCCCGGAAACCGCCTATGGCGGCGTGGTGTTCGTCGGTACCGATGGCAGCGCCCTGGAGGATACCGACGGCAACGCCCTCACCTCCGGTGGCGTGGCGATCACGCTCAGCGGCTTCGGCACCAACGTCCTGACCGCCTCGGCGAACGGCTCGACGGTGTTCACCGTCACCCTGGATGGCGCCACGGGCCAATACACGGTGGACATGGAGGCCAAGGTCGACAACGGATCGATTTCGTTCGATAACTTCGGCTCGGGCGGCGCCGGTCTGCGCTACTGGCTCGGCGTGGCCGGCACCGAGGATGCCAGCCGGGATCTGTTGGTCACCGCCGGCACGCCGGGCAGCAGCACGGTCAACAACGACGCGGACGACATCGCCACCGGCAACCAGTGGATCGATCCGAGCGAGCTGATCCGCCTCGACTTCGTCAATGGCCTCAACACCACCAGCGGTTCCTCCAATCTCAACGACATCCCCATCTCCAGTCACTATCTGGCGAACGATGTCGGCTTCACCGTCATGCAGACCAAGGCGAACTCGCTGGTGGATGTGCAGATCAGCGCCATCGACGCGGCCCGTAATATCGACGGCACGGACGGCACCTCGGTGGCTTCGGACCTGACGGCCGGCACGCAGGACACCATCACCTCGGTCTCGGTGCTCGACGGAACGACGGGGCTCAAGACCCTCTACGAGCGAAGCGCTGCGATCCAGGACGGCAACGCATGGCGGTCCGGCGACGGCAAGGTGCTCTGGGACAGCGGCACGGACGGCAATGCGTTGAACGACAATCCCTATGTGATCGTCTTCAACATCGATGCACCCGAGTCGACGACCCGCGACCAGGTCTTCGTCAGCACGGCGAGCGGCTTCAGTCGCCTGTTGATCCAGAACGTCGACGCCAACAACCAGCATGCGCTGGCCATCGGCGGCTTCGATATCGGTGGAGATGCGGGCGATCCCGTCGAACTCGCCTTCGACGTGAACGTGGTGGACGGCGATGCCGATACCGCGGTCGGCCTGGTCGGCGTGACCCTGGAGCCGGCTCCGCTGGTCTGACCCCAAGACCCCGGGCGCCCGCCGCCCGGCAACGACGCTGGCCGGCGGTGGCTCGTTCCACCGCCGGCCTCTTTTTGTCCGCTCTTTCGCCCGCCCGCGCTGCCCTGTAGTGTGCCTCGGTCGGTTTTCCCGGCGGACCGTGCGGCGGCCCGCGGCTCATTCGAGGCAGTGTCATGGAGCAGTTGAAGCAAAAGATCCGCGAGCACGGCAGCGTGCTCTCCGAGCAGGTCCTGAAGGTGGATGCCTTCCTCAACCATCAGGTCGATCCGCCGCTGATGCAGGCGATCGGCCGGGAGTTCGCCCGGCGCTTTGGCGACCAGGGCATCGACAAGGTGCTCACCCTCGAAGCCTCGGGCATCGCCCCGGCGCTGATGACCGCGCTGGAGCTGGGCGTGCCGCTGGTCTTCGCCCGCAAGCACCGCTCGCTGACCCTGACCGACAACCTGCTGACCGCCCGGGTCTATTCCTTCACCAAGCAGGTGGAGAGCACGGTGGCCGTGTCCGCCAGCCACCTGGCGGCCGGCGAGCGGGTGCTGATCGTCGACGACTTCCTGGCCAACGGCCAGGCCGCACTGGGGCTGGCATCCATCGTCCGCCAGGCCGGGGCGCACCTGGTCGGGATCGGCATCGTCATCGAGAAGTCCTTCCAGAGCGGGCGCGGGGCGCTGGAGGAACAGGGCTACCGGGTCGAGTCGCTGGCGCGCATCGCCTCGCTGGCAAGCGGCCAGGTCAGCTTCGTGGAGTGAGCAGAAACGACGAAGCCGCCCGCAGGCGGCTTCGTCTTCGGCCAGGTGGCGATCAGAGACCGGACATCTTGCCGATGGCGGCCTTCAGCTCGTCGTCCGAGCAGTCGGCACAGGTGCCTTTCGGCGGCATGGCGTTGAGACCGGCGACTGCCGACTTGAGCAGGCCGTCGAGGCCGCCCTTGGCATCCGCGCGGGCTTTCCAGGCGGCGCCGTCGCCGATCTTCGGCGCGTTCAGCAGACCGGTGCCATGGCAGGCGTTGCAGTGCTTGGTGACGATTTCGTCGCCACTGCGCGCCGCACCGCCGGCGGTAGCGGCAACGGCGCCGACGCCCTTGCATTCCTGACCGGCTATGCAGACTTCGCCGACCGGCTTGAGACGCTCGGCGATTTCCGCATCGGTCGCGGCCTGGACACTCGCCGCCCACAGGGACAACACGGCGACCGGTGCCGCCAACATCTTGATCAGATTCACCCTTACCCCCCTCATCGTGGCTGGTTACGTGCGCCCGCGGCCACGGGTTTTCGCGAGCGGGCGGGAGTATAACCCCAAGGCGTGCAGGGCTGAAACAAGCCGATATAAAGGAGGGTACGCTGCGCCGAAGCGCGTTCCGGCGCTCAGAAATGCGCCGGACTGGCGGCACTGATCAGCCTGGCCGCGGCCTCGAAGGGGTTGCGAAAGCGGTGCGGCTGGCCGGCGACCAGGTAGTAGCCGTCGCCGCTCTCGAGGAGGTAGCACTGCTCGCCCACCTGCAGTTCCAGGCGCCCCTCGACGAGGATACCGGCCTCCTCGCCGTCGCGGACCAGCAGCGTCTCGCCGCTGTCGGCTCCCGGCGGATAGGTCACCGAGAGGAAGGCCAGCGCCCGGTCGGGATGCTCCTTGCCGACCAGGCGCATGCTCAGCGGGCCGCGGGACAGCTCGATCTGCTCGGCCGCGCGGTAGACCACCGGGGCGCAGGTTTCCGCTTCCAAGTCGAGGGAGAAGAACTCCATCAGCGACATGGGAATGCCGCCGAGGACCTTCTTCAGGGAGCTGATCGAGGGGCTGACGCTGTTCTTCTCGATCATCGAGATGGTGCTGTTGGTGACGCCCGCACGCTTGGCGAGTTCACGCTGGGAGAGGCCTTTGAGCTTGCGTATGGATTGCAGTCGAATGCCGACGTCCAAGACGGGACTCCTCTCGGGGGCCTGAACAAGTGAAGTTAATGATGGCAACGGCGTTCAGTATTTACAACGCCCCGCCGCAAATTCCGTTCAGTCGTGCCAGAGGCGGGCGACCCGCCGCACGTTGCAGAACAGCTGGTAGGCGATGGTGCCGGCCGCCGCCGCCACCTCGGCGGCCGGCACCTGGGGGCCCCACAGCTCGACCCGGCTGCCGAGGCCGGCCTGGGGCAGATCGGTGAGGTCCACGGTGAGCATATCCATCGACACCCGGCCGATCAGCCGCGCCGGCCGGCCGTCGACGGCGAGCGGCGTGCCGTCCGGCGCGTGCCGCGGGTAGCCGTCGGCATAGCCCATGGCGACCACCCCGACGCGGGTCGGCCGCGGGCTGACGAAGCGCGCGCCGTAACCCACCGGCTCGCCGGCCGGCAGCTCGCGCACGCTGATGATCTTCGACTCCAGGGTCATCACCGGCTGCAGCCGCGCCGCCTGCGCCTGGTAGTGCTCGAAGGGCGTGGCGCCGTAGAGCATGATCCCCGGCCGCAGCCATTCGCCCTCCTGGCCGCGGCGGAACAGCTGCGGCCAGCCGAGCAGCGCCGGAGAGTTGCGCAGGCTGAACTCCCCGCCGAAGCCTTCCGTGGCCGTCGCAAACTGCGCCAGCTGCTCGGCGACCCGCGGGCTGTCCAGCTCGTCGGCACGGGCGAAATGGCTCATGGCGACGATCCTCGCCGCCTTGCCGCTGGCCGCGAGGCGCGCATGGGCCGCCTGGTAGTCGGCCGGCGCGAAGCCGACCCGGTGCATCCCCGAGTCGAGCTTCAGCCAGCAGGTCAACGGCTTCGACAGGGAGGTGCGTTCGATGGCTTCCAGCTGCCAGGGCGAATGCACCACGCACCACAGGTCGTGGCGCTGGATCGGCTCCAGCTCGGCGGCCTCGAAGAAACCTTCCAGCAAGAGGATCGGCGCACGAATGCCGGCCTCGCGCAGCTCCAGCGCTTCCTCGAGGCAGGCCACCGCGAAGCCGTCGGCCTCCGCCGCCAAGGCCTGGGCGCAGCGCACCGCGCCGTGCCCGTAGGCATCGGCCTTGACCACCGCCAGGGCACGGGCGCCGCCCAGTTCGCGGGCCAGGCGATAGTTGTGCCGCAAGGCGGCGAGGTCGATCAGGGCACGGGCGGGGCGCATGGCAGGCGTTCGTCTCGGCAAGAAAGGTTCAGGGCAGCGCGGCGACGACCGTCATCTCCACCCGGGCGTCGTCGCTGTACAGCCGGGCTTCGACGCAGGCGCGCGCCGGCGCGCAGTCGGCCGGCAGCCAGGCGTCCCACACCGCGTTGAGGCCGGCGTAGTCGGCGGCCATGTCCTTCAGGTAGATGGTCACCGAGAGCAGCCGCGACTTGTCGCTGCCGGCCTCGGCGAGCAGCCGGTCGACGTTGGCCAGGGTCTGCCGGGTCTGCTCCTCGATACCGCCGTCGTAGTCGTCCGCCAGTTGCCCGGCCAGGTAGACAGTGCCGTTGTGGACGACGATTTCGCTGTAGCGCGCTTCAGTTCGCAGGCGCCGGATGGACATGGGTGGAGTTCTCCTGGGAGTTGCCGTAGCGGGAAATGTCGAGGCCCGCGGCGCTGATCTGCGGGCGCTTGCGCGCCAGCAGATCGGCCAGCAGGCGGCCGGAGCCGCAGGCCATGGTCCAGCCCAGTGTACCGTGCCCGGTGTTGAGGAACAGGTTGCGGTAGCGGGTCGCGCCCACGATCGGCGTGCCGTCCGGGGTGGCCGGGCGCAGGCCGGTCCAGAACTCGGCGCGGGCCAGGTCGCCGCCGCGGGGATAGAGGTCGCCCACCACCAGCTCCAGGGTTTCGCGCCGGCGCGGGTCGAGCGACAGGTCGAAGCCGGCCAGCTCGGCCATGCCGCCGACGCGGATGCGCGCGTCGAAGCGGGTGATGGCGACCTTGTAGGTCTCGTCGAGGATGGTCGAGGTCGGCGCCAAGGCCGGATCGACGATGGGAATAGTCAGCGAATAGCCCTTGAGCGGGTAGATCGGCGCGCGGATGCCCAGCGGCGCGAGCAGCTGCGGCGAATGGCTGCCGAGGGCCAGCACGTAGTGGTCGGCGCTTTCCAGGCGGCCGTCGATGCGCACGCCGGCGATGCGCTCGCCGTCGCCCTCCAGGCCCTCGATGTGCCGGCCGAAGCGGAACTCCACGCCCAGGGCGACGGCCAGCTCCGCCAGGCGGCTGGTAAACAGCTGGCAGTCGCCGGTCTGGTCGTTGGGCAGGCGCAGCGCGCCGGCCAGCCTTTCGGCGACGCCGGCCAGGGCCGGCTCGACGCGGGCGATGCCGGCACGGTCGAGCAGCTCGTAGGGCACCCCGGAACGCTCCAGCACGGCGATGTCCTGGGCCGCGGCGTCCAGCTGCCGCTGGGTGCGGAACAGCTGGGTAGTGCCCAGTTGGCGCCCCTCGTAGTCGAGGCCGGTCTCGGCGCGCAGCTCGTCGAGGCAGTCGCGGCTGTACTCGGACAGGCGCACCATGCGCTCCTTGTTCAGCGCGTAGCGAGCGGCGGTGCAGTTGCGCAGCAACTGCGCCAGCCAGAGGTACTGGCGCCAGTCGGCGGTCGGCTTGATGGCCAGCGGCGCGTGGCGCTCGAGCAGCCACTTGAGGGCCTTGAGCGGCACGCCGGGCGCCGCCCAGGGCGAGGCGTAGCCGGGCGACACCTGGCCGGCGTTGGCGAAGCTGGTCTCCCTGGCCGGCCCCTCGGCGCGGTCGACCACCGTCACCTCGAAGCCGGCCCGGGCCAGATAGTAGGCCGTGGTGGTGCCGATCACTCCGCTGCCCAGTACCAGTACGCGCATGACGGTTCCCCTTGGAAGCTGCAAACCTTGAATGTCTCCAGTATAAAAAGCCCAAGCCAGTGGCTTTCACCGTTTGAAGGCCGGTATTCAGGTCTTTTTCCAGAGACAGGCGCCTGCGCCCGGAGAATCCTCGTGAGAACCCAGCACCAGAGCCGCCGCGAACTGGACCGCATCGACCGCCATATCCTGCGCCTCCTGCAGCAGGAGGGACGCATCTCCCTCACCGAGCTGGGCGAGCGGGTCGGCCTGTCCACCACGCCCTGCACCGAGCGGGTCCGCCGCCTGGAGCGCGAGGGCTTCATCCTCGGCTATGCGGCGCGGCTCAACCCGCAGTACCTGGAGGCCAGCCTGCTGGTGTTCGTCGAGATCAGCCTGGCCTACAAGTCCGGCGACATCTTCGAGGAGTTCCGCCGGGCGGTGCTGAAGCTGCCCCAGGTGCTGGAATGCCATCTGGTCTCCGGCGACTTCGACTACCTGCTCAAGGCGCGCATCTCGGAGATGGCCTCCTACCGCAAGCTGCTCGGCGACATCCTGCTCAGGCTGCCGCATGTGCGCGAGTCGAAGAGCTACATCGTCATGGAAGAGGTCAAGGAAACCCTGGAACTGCCGGTACCGGAATGAGGAGTCGCCGATGAACGCATCGCCCGTGAGTGCGCCCGCGCCAGCCGACGACGGCCACGCCCCCTCCTACTACGCCGCCACCGCCGGCCCGCTGCCGGCGTTTCCGGTGCTGGAAGGCGAGCGGCGCGCCGACGTGTGCGTGGTCGGCGGCGGTTTCAGCGGGATCAACGCCGCCCTGGAACTGGCCGAGCGCGGCCTCTCGGTGGTCCTGCTGGAGGCCCGGGTGCTCGGCTGGGGGGCCAGCGGGCGCAACGGCGGGCAGCTAATCCGCGGCCTCGGTCACGACCTGGAACGCTTCCGCCCGCTGCTCGGCGCGGACGGCGTGCGCGCCCTGAAGCTGATGGGCCTGGAGGCGGTGGAGATCGTCCGCCGGCGCATCGAACGCCACGCCATCGACTGCGACCTGACCTGGGGCTACTGCGACCTGGCCACCCGGGCGCGGCATGTCGAGCACCTACAGGCCGAATGCGCGGAGCTGCAGGCGCTCGGCTACCGCCACGAGCTGCGTCTGCTGGAGGCCGAGCGGATGCACGAGGTGATCGGCTCGCGGCGCTACTGCGGCGGCCTGCTGGACTGCGGCTCGGGACACCTGCATCCGCTCCGGCTGCTGCTCGGCGAGGCCGCCGCGGCGCAGGCGCTCGGCGTGCGCCTGTTCGAACATTCGCCGGCGACGCGGATCGACCACGGCCGCGAAATCTGCGTGCACACCGCCCGCGGCCGGGTCCGCGCCGCCAGCCTGGTGCTCGCCGGCAACGCGCACATCGGCGACCTGGAACCGGCACTGGCCGGCAAGGTACTGCCGGCCGGCAGCTACCTGATCGCCACCGAACCACTCTCCCCTGCCCTGGCCGCCGAGCTGCTGCCGCAGAACCTGGCGGTCTGCGACCAGCGCGTGGTACTCGACTACTTCCGCCTGTCCGCCGACCGCCGCCTGCTGTTCGGCGGCGCCTGCCACTATTCCGGGCGCGACCCGCGGGACATCGCCGGCTACATGCGGGCGAAGATGCTCAGGGTGTTCCCGCAACTGGCCGGGGTGCGGATCGACTACGCCTGGGGCGGGATGATCGGCATCGGCGCCAACCGCCTGCCACAGATCGGCCGGCTGAAGGAGCAGCCCAACGTCTATTACGCCCAGGCCTATTCCGGCCACGGGCTGAACGCCACCCACCTCGCCGGCCGGCTGCTCGCCGAGGCCATCGCCGGGCAGCAGGGCGGCGGTTTCGACCTGTTCGCCCGGGTACCGCATCGCACCTTCCCCGGCGGCCCGCGCCTGCGCGCGCCGCTGCTGGCCCTGGGCATGTTCTGGTACCGGCTCAGGGAGCTATGCTGAAACGCAGCGATCGGCGTTTTTCCGGAGGATCGATGTGCACCTCCTCGTCCTGCTGGCCCTGCTCTGCCTGGCCGGCTGCACCGGCCTGGCACCGCGGGAGTCCAGCGAGGCCCTGCCGGCCCAGGGCACGCGGCTCGGCGCCAGTGTGCAGACCGCAGCCGGGCGCCATCCGGCCGGGCAATCGGGTTTCCGTCTGCTGACCGACGGCAACGAAGCCTTCGCGGCCCGCGCCGAACTGACCCGCCATGCCCAGCGCAGCCTCGACCTGCAGTACTACATCGCTCACGACGGCCTCAGCACCCGGCTACTCACTGCGGAGCTGCTGCAGGCCGCCGACCGCGGCGTGCGCATTCGCCTCCTGCTCGACGACACCACCAGCGACGGCCGCGACCACCAGATCGCCGTACTGACCGCCCATCCGAACATCCAGATCCGCCTGTTCAATCCGCTGCATCTCGGCCGCGGCCACGGCCTCACCCGCACCCTCGGCCGCGTGCTGTACCTGGCCCGGCAGCACCGGCGCATGCACAACAAGCTCTGGGTGGCCGACAGCAGCGTGGCCATCGTCGGCGGCCGCAACCTCGGCGACGAGTACTTCGATGCCGAGCCGGAACTGAACTTCGCCGACATCGACCTGCTCGGCGCCGGGCCGGTCGCCGGCCATCTGGCGCACAGCTTCGACCAGTACTGGAACAGCGCCCTGAGCGTGCCCATCCAGCAGTTCCTCTATCGACCGCCTTCGCCCCGGGCGCTGGCGAGGCTGCGCAGCCGCCTGCAGCGGTCGCTGAGCCGCGCCGCCATCGAGCAGCCGGAACGGCATGGCAGCCTGACCCTCTACCGCCGCGAGCCGCGCCTGCGGCGCTGGCTGGAACAGCTGACCTGGGCCCACAGCCAGGCGCTCTGGGACGCTCCGGCCAAGGTGCTCAGCGAGGATCCGCCCGATCCGCATCTGCTGCTCAGCGCGCAGCTGGCCCCCGAGCTGCAGCAGGTCTCCCGCGAGTTGATCCTGATCTCCGCCTACCTGGTGCCCACCGCCAACGGTCTCGTCTATCTGACCGGCCTGGCCGACGGCGGCGTACGCGTCAGCCTGCTGACCAACTCGCTGGAGGCCACCGACGTGCCCATCGTCCACGGCGGCTATGCGCCCTATCGCAAGCCGCTGCTCGGCCATGGCGTACGGCTGTTCGAGCTGCGCCGGCAGGGCGACGGCAGCGGCTCGCGCTACAGCTGGAGCGGCACCTCGGCCTCGGCCCTGCACAGCAAGGCGGCCATTCTCGACCGGCGCAAGGTGTTCATCGGCTCGCTCAATTTCGATCCCCGCTCGCTGCTGTGGAATACCGAGGTCGGCGTGCTGGTGGACAGCCCGGCGCTGGCCGAACGGATGAGCGAACTGGCCTGGAGGGGATGCGGCCGACGATCAGCTACGAGGTGCGTCTGGTCGAGCGCGACGGCCGGCGACGGCTGGTCTGGATCGCCGAGGACAACGGCCGACGCCACGCGCTGGACCAGGAGCCCGGCAGCCTCTGGCGGCATGTCAATGCCTGGCTGGCGGAGCTGATCGGCCTGGAGAACCTGCTCTGAACAACCGCGCCCGGCTAGGAGGCATCGCCGGCCGCCGGACGGCAGCCGGTCAGCAGCAGGAAACCGGCCGCGCCGGCAGCCATGAACAGCGGCAGCGCATGGCCGCTCAGCCACTGGCTGGCGGCGCCGGTGGCCAGCGGCCCGAGCAGGCAGCCGACGCCCCACAGCTGGGCCACATGGGCGTTGGCGCGGACCAGCTGCGCGTCGCGAAAACGCTCGCCGACGAGGATCAGGGCCAGGGTGAACAGGCCGCCCGCGCTGGCGCCGAACAGGACCAGCAGCGGCCAGATGAAGGCGCTCTGCAACAGCGCCGGAATCGCCAGGCTGACCAGCAGCAGGACCAGGCCGCAGGCGCGGAACAGCGCCTGGCGCGGCACCCGGTCGGCGAGCCAGCCGAGCGGCAGCTGCAGCAGCGCATCGCCGATCACCACCGCGCTGGCCAGGCGCAGCGCGGTCGTCTGGTCCAGTCCCTGGCGCAGGCCGTAGACCGGCAGCAGGATGAGGATCATCACCTCGAAGGAAGCGAACAGCACCACCGCCCAGGCCACCGTCGGCAGGTGCCGGCAGAAACCGAACAGCCCGCGCCCAGCGCCGGGCCGGGCCTCCATCCGCGGCGCACCGCACGCGCCGAGCAGAAGCAGCGCGCCACCGAGCATGAGCAGCACCGCCGTCCAGAAGCCGGCATTCCCGGCGGTCCCCAGCCGGGTCAGCAACAGCGGGCCGGACAACTGGCTCAGCGCATAGCCGGTGCCGTAGAGCGCCACCAGCCGGCCGCGCCAGGCCTCCACGGCCAGCTGGTTGATCCAGCTCTCGCCAAGGACGAACACCAGGGTCAGGCTCACGCCGAGCCACAGGCGCAGCACCAGCCACAGCGGATAGTTCGGCAGCAGGGCCAGCAGCGCCATCGACAGCGCCCCGACCAGCAGGCTCAGACGCATCAGCCGCGCCGCGCCGAAGACCGTCGCCAGGCGACCGGCCAGGGAGGCGCCGAGCAGCACGCCGATGCCCGGCATCGCCGCCATCACCCCGATGGCGAAGGAGCCGTGGCCCCAGCCCGCCAGGCGCAGGGAGACCAGCGGCAGGCTCAGGCCGAGGGCCAGCCCGACGCTGATCACCGCGGCGCAGACGGCGAAATAGCTGGCCCAGGGCATGGCGGCCGCCAGCGGATCCGGCGAGGGTTCCGGGCGGGTCATGTCAGGACGGGACCATCACAGCTTGATCCAGGTGGCCTTCAACTCGGTGTACTTGTCGAAAGCGTGCAGCGACTTGTCGCGGCCGTTGCCGGACTGCTTGAAGCCACCGAACGGCGCGGTCATGTCGCCGCCGTCGTACTGGTTGATCCACACGCTGCCGGCGCGCAGCGCCCGGGCGGTGCGGTGGGCCTTGGACAGGTCGCGGGTCCAGAGCGCCGCGGCCAGGCCGTAGCTGGTGTCGTTGGCGATCTGCACCGCCTCCTCGGCGGTGTCGAAGGCGATCACCGAGAGCACCGGACCGAAGATTTCCTCGCGGGCGATCTTCATGGCGTTGCTCACCCCGTCGAACACCGTCGGCTCGACATAGGTGCCGCCGGTTTCCTCTAGGATACGTCGGCCGCCGGCCAGCAGGCTGGCGCCTTCGCCCAGCCCGGCCTCGATGTAGCCGAGCACGGTGTCCAGCTGCTGGCGGTCCACCAGGGCGCCGACGTTGGTCGCCGGGTCCAGCGGATGGCCGGGCCGCCAGGTCTTCAGCGCCTCCAGCAGCAGCGGCAGGAATTCATCCTTGATCGAGCGCTCGACCAACAGGCGCGAGCCGGCGGTGCACACCTCGCCCTGGTTGAAGGCGATGGCGCCCGCCGCAGCCTCGGCGGCGGCCCCGAGGTCCGGCGCGTCGGCGAAGACGATGTTCGGGCTCTTGCCGCCGGCCTCCAGCCAGACGCGCTTCATGTTCGACTCGCCGGCATAGATCATCAGCTGCTTGGCAACCCGGGTCGAGCCGGTGAACACCAGGCAGTCGACGTCCATGTGCAGCGCCAGCGCCGTGCCCACCGTATGGCCGTAGCCGGCAGCACGTTGAGCACGCCGGGCGGGATGCCCGCCTCGAGCGCCAGTTGGGCGAGGCGGATGGCGGTCAAGGGCGACTTCTCCGAGGGCTTGAGGACCACCGAGTTGCCGCTGGCCAGCGCCGGCCCGAGCTTCCAGCAGGCCATCAGCAGCGGGAAGTTCCACGGCACGATGGCCGCCACCACGCCGACCGGCTCGCGGGTGACCAGGCCCAGTTCGTCGCCGGGGGTCGCGGCCACCTCGCCGTAGAGCTTGTCGATCGCCTCGCCGCTCCAGCGCAGCGCGCGGGCCGCGGCCGGCACGTCGATCCGCAGCGCGTCCCTGATCGGCTTGCCCATGTCCAGGGTTTCCAGCAGAGCCAGCTCCTCGCGGTGGATTTCCAGCAGCTCGGCCAGGCGGATCATCACCGCCTTGCGCTTGGCCGGCGCCAGGCGCGACCAGCGGCCGTCCTCGAAGCTGCGCCGCGCCGCCGCCACCGCCAGCTCGGCATCGGCCGCCGCACAGCTGGCCACCTGCGCCAGCCGGCGCCCGTCGATCGGGCTCAGGCAGTCGAAGGTCGCGCCGTCGGCGGCTGTCAGGTACTGGCCATCGACGAAGGCGCGGCCCTCGATAGTCAAGCTGCGGGCACGTTCTTCCCAGTCGGTGCGCGTCGGGGTGGTCATGAAGGCATCCTCGGGTCACTGGAGCGATCGGGACACCCTACCCCCCGCCCCGGGGCTTTCAATACGGACATCGGGCCCGAAAACGAAGAAGCCCGCCAAAAGGCGGGCCTCTTCGTCAGGCAGCCGGATCAATCACTTGATCTTGGCTTCCTTGTAGATCACATGCTTGCGCACGACGGGATCGTACTTCTTGATCTCGATCTTGTCGGGGGTGGTGCGCTTGTTCTTGTCGGTGGTGTAGAAGTGGCCGGTACCGGCGCTGGACACCAGACGGATCAGTTCACGCATGATTCTCTCCTCAAACCTTCTCGCCGCGAGCACGCAGCTCGGCCAGCACTACGTCGATACCGCGCTTGTCGATGATGCGCATGCCCTTGGCGGAAACGCGCAGACGCACGAAACGCTTCTCGGACTCGACCCAGAAGCGGTGATGCTGCAGGTTCGGCAGGAAACGACGACGGGTTTTGTTGTTCGCGTGGGAAATGTTGTTCCCGGTAACCGGACCCTTACCGGTCACTTGACAGACTCTCGACATGCCTCAGCCCTCAAAAACCACATGCCCAACCCGGCATGGGTTGGCCGCTTATCTTTCAGTCATTCGGCGCCCGGCGGTTCGAGCGGAAGGCTTCCGCACGCCAGCTGCGCCACGATTCATCGGGGTCTGACCGGCTGTCACTGCCGACGCAGGAAGCGGGCCCCTAGAAAAGAGCGCTGCTTTATATCAGAAAGCCCCCCAAGGGGCAAGAATCGCAAGGCTTCGGGCGGCCGCCGACGACGGGCCGAACCCCATGAGTCCGCCCTCTTCGAGCGCTCGCGAAGCCTCAGTCCCGGTAGGAAGCATCCAGCGCGTCGACCTTCCGCACCCAGGCATCGAACATCGCCTTGCAGAGCTGCGGCTGCCGGGCGCCGGCCTGGAGGCGGGTCCGGGCCAGTACGTCCGCCGGCAGGCGCGTCATGGACCCGGCGCAGGCGGCGGCGATCTGGATGTCGCAGGCGCGCTGCAGCAGCCACAGCCACATGAAGGCCTCCTCGAGCGTCTCGCCCCAGGTCAGCAGGCCATGGTTGCGCAGGATGACCACGCGCTTGTCGCCGATGCTCGCGAGCATCCGCTCCCGCTCGCCGAGGTTCACCGTCACGCCCTCGAAGTCGTGATAGGCGACCTGGTCGTGCAATTGCGCCCCGTAGAACGAATCGTGGGACAACCCCTCCTCCAGGCAGGCGACCGCGCTGCCGGTGGTCGTGTGCGTGTGCATGACGCAATGGGCAGCCTGGATATGGCCGTGGATGGCGCCGTGAATCACGAAGCCCGCCAGGTTGACCGGATGCTCGGCCGGGCGGACGGGCCGCCCCTCGAGATCGACGGCGACGAGATTCGACGCCGTCACTTCGCCGTAGTGCAGCCCGAACGGATTGATCAGAAAGACCGTCTCCGGCCCGGGCACGCGCAGCGTGATGTGATTGAAGATGGACTCGGTCCAGCCCAGCTGGTCGAAGATGCGATAGCAGGCGGCGAGCCGCACCCGGGCCTGTCGCTCCGCCTCGGTGATCGGCAGCCGCCGGTCGCTGCGGCGAGGCGCCCGGTCCATCAGCAGACTCCTGGGCTTCGCGCTGTCGCTCATGTCCGTTGCCTCCTGCGCGCCCTGATACCTGTCGAAGGATAGCCTTCGTTACGGCGCCCTATATGGCATGCAGGCCAAATCGCCTACCGAAACGTACGGGTATGGGCACGCCATCTTCCGGGGAAACTGCTCTAGGATAGGTTCCCTCGCCGGAGACTCACCCGTCCGCCCCTTCAGGAGCCCCGCATGCGCCTCGCCCTTCTTCCGCTGTTGTTCGCCCCGTTGCTGGCCCAGGCCGCCAGTCTCGTCGTCTGCACCGAGGCCAGCCCGGAGGGGTTCGATGTGGTGCGCTACAACTCGCTGACCACCACCAACGCCTCCGCCGACGTGCTGATGGACCGCCTGGTCGAGTTCGACCCACAGAGCGGCCGGCTGCGGCCCGGCCTGGCGCAGCACTGGCAGGTGTCGGCGGACGGCCTGGTCTACGAGTTCCGGCTGCGCGAGGGCGTGGCCTTCCACCAGACTCCCTGGTTCACCCCGAGCCGGACGCTGAGCGCCGAGGACGTGCTGTTCAGCTTCCGACGCATGCTCGACCCCGAGCATCCCTGGCACCAGAGCGCACCGGGCGGCTACCCCCACGCCCAGTCGATGCAGCTGGGCGAGCTGATCCGCAGCATCGAGGCGATCGAGCCGCTACGGGTGCGCTTCACCCTCGCCCGTCCCGACGCCACCTTCCTCGCCACCCTGAGCATGGGCTTCGCCTCCATCTATTCGGCCGAGTACGCCGCCCGGCTACTGGCCGCCGGTACGCCGGAGAAACTCGACAGCCAGCCGGTCGGCACCGGCCCCTTCGTGCTCAAGCGTTATCAGAAGGACGCGCTGGTACGCTATCTGGCCAATACCGCTTACTTCGCCGGAAAGCCTGCGGTCGACGGGCTGGTCCTGGCCATCACTCCGGACGCCAACGTGCGCCTGCAGCGCCTGCGCCGCGGCGAGTGCCAGATCGCCCTGTCGCCGAAGCCGCAGGACGTGCGCGCGGCGCAGGACGACCCGAGCCTCGCGGTGGTCGCCACGCCGGCCTTCATGACCGCCTTCGTCGCCCTCAACACCCGGCACCCGCCGCTGGACAAGCCGGAGGTGCGCCAGGCGATCAATCTCGCCTTCGACAAGGCCAGCTACCTGAAAGCGGTGTTCGAAGACAGCGCACAGCCCGCCGACGGCCCCTACCCGCCGAACACCTGGAGTTATGCCGCCGACCTGCCGGTCTACCCCCACGACCCAACCAAGGCCCGCGAACTGCTGGCCAAAGCCGGCCTGGCGGAGGGTTTCAAAACCACCCTCTGGACACGCCCGACCGGCAGCCTGCTCAATCCCAACCCCGCGCTCGGCGCCCAGCTGTTGCAGGCCGATCTGGCCAAGGTCGGCATCCAGGCAGAGATCCGGGTGATCGAATGGGGCGAGCTGATCCGCCACGCCAAGGCCGGCGAGCACGACCTGTTGTTCATGGGTTGGGCCGGCGACAACGGCGACCCGGACAACTTCCTCACCCCGCAGTTCGCCTGCGCCTCGGTCGAGTCGGGGCTGAACTTCGCCCGCTACTGCGATCCCCGGCTGGACCGGCTGATCGCCGAGGGCAAGCGCACCGGCGACCCGGCCGAGCGCAGCCGGCTGTACCGGGAGGCGCAGAAGCTGATCCGCGAGCAGGCGCTTTGGCTACCGCTGGCCCACCCGACCGCTGCCGCACTGACTCGCAAGGCCGTCGTGGGCTACCAGGCCAGCCCGTTCGGGCGCCAGGATTTCAGCAAGGTGCGGCTGGACCGCTGAGAGAAAGAGGGAAATCCGTGTAGACGGCAGCGACGCTGCCGTCTGTGGGTAACGCTGCGCGGTTACCCACCCTACGGGGAAGGAGGTTACGCCAGGATCGAGCCCTTGAGCTTGCTCAGGGCGCTCTTCTCCAGTTGGCGGATGCGCTCGGCGGAAACCTTGTACTTGGCTGCCAAGTCGTGCAGCGTGGCCTTCTCCTCGGCCAGCCAGCGCTGGTAGAGGATGTCGCGGCTGCGCTCGTCGAGCCCGTCCAGGGCCTCGTGCAGGTTGGCCGTGGCGCTGTCGCTCCAGTCGGCTTCCTCCAGCTGGCGCGCCGGATCGTAGCGCTGGTCCTCGAGGTAATGGGCCGGAGCCTGGAAGGCGCTGTCGTCGTCGGCATCGGTAGCCGGGTCGAAGGCCATGTCCTGGCCGCTCAGGCGGCTTTCCATCTCGCGCACTTCGTGCGGCTCGACGCCCAGGCTCTCGGCCACGGCATCGACCTCGTCGTTGTTCAGCCAGGCCAGGCGCTTCTTCTGGCTGCGCAGGTTGAAGAACAGCTTGCGCTGCGCCTTGGTGGTGGCGATCTTGACGATGCGCCAGTTGCGCAGGATGAACTCGTGGATCTCGGCGCGAATCCAGTGCACCGCGAAGGACACCAGGCGCACGCCCATTTCCGGGTTGAAGCGCTTGACGGCCTTCATCAGGCCGACATTGCCTTCCTGGATCAGGTCGGACTGGGCCAGACCGTAGCCGGAATAGCTGCGCGCGATGTGGACGACGAAGCGCAGGTGCGCCAGCACCATTTGCCGCGCGGCTTCGAGGTCCTGCTGGTAGTAGAGACGATCGGCCAGTTCGCGCTCCTGTTCGGCCGTCAGCAGCGGAATGCTGTTGACCGCATGCACGTAGGCCTCCAGGTTGGCACCGGGGACCAGGGCAGCAACAGGTTGCAGGGAATTGGTCATGCGAATCCTCCGACTCACTGGGAATAGGCAGTGTAGCACCAGCGGATTTGACTGCAAGCCATCGCCGCAGCTCCGCTGCCAGGCGGGCCGGACCGTTCGCCGATCAGCGCGGCGCCAGCTCGCTCAGGTGCCGCGCCACGGCCAGCCAGGCGCCGACATAACCGAGCAGGACGGCCCCGAGCAGCAGCGACAGACCGTCCTCCAGCGGCACCCCGCCAAGGGCGAAATCGCTGCCGTAAAGCCCGGCCAGGCGCAGCACCGCCGCGTTCAGCCAGTCGAGCCCGTAGAACAGCACCAGCCAGGCCAGCAGCCCGGCGCCGCAGCCGTACAGCGTGCCCATGTAGAGGAAGGGCCGGCGCACATAGCCGTCGGTGCCGCCGACCAGCTTGATCACCTCGATCTCGCTGCGGCGGTTCTCGATGTGCAGGCGGATGGTGTTGCCGATCACCAGCAGCAGGGCCAGCACCAGCATCAGGGAAAGACCGAAGACGAAGCGCTCGCCGAGCGCGAGGATCGCACCGAGACGCTCGACCCAGAGCAGGTCGAGCTGTGCCAGCTGCACGCCGGACAGATCCGCCAGCTGTTCGCGCAGCGATTCGAGGCCGGCCTTGTCGATCTCCCGGGGGTGACCAGGACCACTCCGGGCAGCGGGTTTTCCGGCAGCTCGCGGAGCGCCTCGCCGAGCCCGGACTGGCGCTGGAACTCCTCCAGCCCCTGCTCGCGACCGATCCACTCAGCCTCGGCCACTTCCGGCAGCGCGGCGATCCGCGCCCGCAGGCGCTCGCCCGCCGCGTCGTCCACCTCCGGCGCCGTGAACAGCGAAATTTGCGCGGCGCGCTGCCAGGAGCCGCCGAGCCGCTCGATGTCGTCGAGCAGCAGCGACAGTCCCATCGGCAGGCTGAGGGCGACGGCCATCGCCAGGCAGGTGAGGAAACTGCCCAGGGGTTGACGGCCGAGCCGGCGCAGGCTGTCGAACAGGCTGGCGCGGTGGCTGTCCAGCCAGGCCGCCAGCAGCGTGGCGAAATCCGGCTCCTCGCCCTTCACTTCCGTTCTGGGCAGGGCTCCGACCCGTTCGGACGGGCGCGGCTCGGGCATGTTGGAGTCGCTCATCAGGCGGCCTCCCCGTCGGCGATCAGGCGGCCGCGCTGCAGGGTGAGCAAGCGGTGGCGCATGCGCGCGATCAGCGCCAGGTCGTGACTGGCGATCAGCACCGTAGTGCCGAGACGGTTGATGTCCTCGAACACCTTCATGATTTCCGCGGCCAGGCGCGGGTCGAGGTTGCCGGTCGGTTCGTCGGCCAGCAGCAGGGCCGGCTGGTGGACCACCGCGCGGGCGATGCCGACCCGCTGCTGCTGGCCGGTGGACAGGTCGGCCGGGAACTGCTCGGCCTTGTCCTGCAGGCTGACCCGCTCCAGGGCGAGCAGGGTACGCCGGGCGATCTCGTCCTTGCGCAGGCCGAGAATCTTCAACGGCAGGGCCACGTTGTCGAACACGCTGCGGTCGAAGAGCAACTGGTGATTCTGGAACACCACGCCGATCTGCCGGCGCAGGAAGGGGATCTGCGCGGTGGTGATGCTCGACAGGTCCTGCCCGGCGAGCAGCAGCCGGCCGCTGGTCGGCCGCTCCATGGCCAGCAGCAGGCGCAGCAGGGTGCTCTTGCCGGCGCCGGAATGGCCGGTGACGAACAGGAACTCGCCGTGCCGCACGCGAAAGCTCAGCTCGTGCAGGCCGACATGGCCGTTGGGGTAGCGCTTGCCGACCTGTTCGAAGCGGATCATTGCGCCGGCTTCTCCGCGAACAGCGCGCGGACGAACTCCTCGGCGACGAAGTTGCGCAGATCGTCGACGCCCTCGCCGACACCGATGTAGCGGATCGGCAGGCCGAACTGCTTGGCCAGGGCGAAGATCACCCCGCCCTTGGCGGTGCCGTCCAGCTTGGTCAGCGCCAGCCCGGTGATCTCCACCGCCTGGTTGAACTGCTTGGTCTGGCTGATGGCGTTCTGTCCGGTGCCGGCATCCAGCACCAGCAGCACCTCGTGGGGTGCCGTGTCGTCCAGCTTGCCGAGTACCCGGCGGACCTTCTTCAACTCTTCCATGAGATTGTCCTTGGTGTGCAGGCGGCCGGCGGTATCGGCGATCAGCACGTCCATGCCGCGCGCCTTGGCGGCCTGCAGGGCATCGAAGATCACCGAGGCGGAATCGGCGCCGGTGTGCTGGGCGATCACCGGAATCCGGTTGCGCTCGCCCCACACCTGCAGCTGCTCGACAGCCGCGGCGCGGAAGGTGTCGCCGGCGGCGAGCATGACCTTCTTGCCGTCCTGCTGCAGGCGCGCGGCCAGCTTGCCGATGGTGGTGGTCTTGCCGACGCCGTTGACGCCGACCACTAGGATCACGTAAGGCCGCTGCGCGGATTCGAGGGCCAGCGGCTGCTCGACCGGCTTGAGCAGTGCGGTCAGTTCCTCCTGCAGGGCCCGGTACAGCGCCTCGCTGTCGGCCAGCTCCTTGCGCGCCACCCGCTGGGTCAGACTCTGGATGATCGCCGTGGTGGCCTCGACGCCGACGTCGGCGAGCAGCAGGCGGGTTTCCAGCTCCTCCAGCAGCTCGTCGTCGATCGCCTTCTCGCCGAGGAACAGGCTGGCCATACCCTCGCCGAGGTTGGAGCCGGTCTTGGCCAGCCCTTGGCGGAGCCGGGCGAAGAAGCCGGACTTGTTCGGCCGCGGGGCGGGCTGGGCGACCGGGACCGGGACTTCGGCCTCGACCGCCGGCAGCGATTCGGACTCGCTCACGGGCACCGGCTCCGCAGCGGGAGCCGGCGCGCTGCGCCAACGGCTGGAGAAGACCACCTCTTCCTCGGCTGCGGCAGGCGCCGGCTCGGCGACCTCGGGCACGGACGATGCGGCGACCGAGGTCACGGCCGTGCCTCGTCGCGCGGCGGCTGTGGCTCGGGCTCGGCCGGACGGGCAGCCTCGACCGTGTCCTCCGCCCGCGGCGGCTCGCTGCCGGCCTCGTCAGGAACGGGCTCCTCGGGAGTGGGCGCCGGTGCGGCTTGTTCTTTCTTGCGGAACCAGCCGAACAGGCCTTTCTTTTCTCCGGCCTCGGCCGGCTTCTTGTCGTCGTTTGAACCAAACATGCAGACGGCTTTCTCACGGGGGGCGATGAGACCGGCGGGGTTGGCCGCCGGCGAAACGGATGGTTATCCTAGCACCTCCCCGCCCGCCGGGCTAAGCTCGCGGGCCGCCCCACAGGTCCGACATCAATGAACGTGATCGCCCGCCATGCCGTCGCCCTGCTGCTCGGCATGCCGCTGACAGCGCTGGCCGCCGCCCCCCAACCGACCCACGAATACACCCTGGACAACGGCCTCAAGGTCATCGTCCGCGAAGACCACCGCGCGCCCGTGGTGGTCTCGCAGCTCTGGTACAAGGTCGGCTCCAGCTACGAAACCCCCGGCCAGACCGGCCTTTCCCATGTCCTCGAGCACATGATGTTCAAGGGCAGCCGCAAGCTCGGCCCCGGCGAGTCCTCGCGCATCCTGCGCGAGCTCGGCGCCGAGGAGAACGCCTTCACCGGCGACGACTACACCGCCTACTACCAGGTACTGGCGCGCGACCGCCTGCCGGTGGCCCTGGAGCTGGAGGCCGACCGTCTGGCCAGCCTGCGCCTGCCGCCGGAAGAGTTCGACCGCGAGATCGAGGTGGTCAAGGAGGAGCGCCGCCTGCGCACCGACGACCGTCCCAACGCCCAGGCCTACGAGCGCTTCAAGGCCATGGCCTACCCGGCCAGCGGCTACCGCACGCCGACCATCGGCTGGATGGCCGACCTCGACCGGATGAGCGTCGACGACCTGCGCGCCTGGTACCAGGCCTGGTACGTGCCGAACAACGCCGTCCTGGTGGTGGTCGGCGACGTCACCGGCAATGAGGTGAAGCGGCTCGCCGAACACTACTTCGGCGCCATTCCGTCGCGTCCGCTGCCGGTCGCCAAGCGCCCGCTGGAGCCGGCCGAGACCGGCGAGCGGCGCCTCGAGCTGAACCTCAAGGTGCAGCTGCCGAGCCTGCTCTACGGCTTCAACGTGCCCGGCCTGGCGACCGCCAAGGATCCCCGCGAGGCCCACGCCCTGCGCCTGATCGCCGGCCTGCTCGACGGCGGCTACAGCGCGCGCATCCCGGCCCGCCTGGAGCGCGGCGAGGAGCTGGTGTCCGGTGCCAGCGCCGGCTATGACGCCCACGTGCGCGGCGACAGCCTGTTCGTCCTCAACGCCACGCCCAACGTGCAGAAGGGCCGCACCCTGGAGGACGTCGAAGCCGGCCTCTGGCGCCTGCTCGACGAACTGAAGGAAACCCCGCCGACCGCCGAGGAGCTGGAGCGCGTGCGCGCCCAGGTCATCGCCGGCCTGGTCTACGAACGCGACTCCATCGCCCAGCAGGCGACCACCATCGGCCAGCTGGAAACCGTGGGCCTGTCCTGGCAGTTGATCGACGAGGAGCTGGCCGCCCTGGAGTCGGTCACCCCGCAGGACATCCAGGACGCCGCACGCCGCTATTTCACCCGCTCGCGCCTCACCGTCGCGCACATCCTGCCCGAGGAGGCCAACCATGATTGAGCGCAACCGCCTGGGCTACGGCCTGATCGGCCTGATCCTGTTGCTTCTGTTCGGCCTGATCGCCTGGTTCGCCAGCCTGCCGCCGCGCACGCCCGCCCCGGCGGCCCCGGCCCGGCTGGAATCGCTGGCCCGGCTGAACGGCGAGCCGCCGGTCCATCGCGCCCTGAACATCCAGGACTGGCGCACCGCCGAAGGCGCCCGGGTGCTCTTCGTCGAGGCCCGCCAGCTGCCGATGTTCGACCTGCGCCTGACCTTCGCCGCCGGCAGCAGCCAGGACGGCGGCACCCCCGGCCTGGCCCTGCTGACCAACGCCATGCTCAACGAAGGAGTACCCGGCAAGGACGCGACCGCCATCGCCGAGGGCTTCGAGAGTCTCGGTGCCCAGTTCGGCAACGGCGCCTACCGCGACATGGCCATCGCCAGCCTGCGCAGCCTGAGCGATCCGGCCAAGCGCGAGCCGGCGCTCGCCCTGTTCGGCGAGGTGCTCGGCCGGCCGGACTTTCCCGCCGACGCCCTGGCGCGGATCAAGAACCAGCTGCTGGCCGGCTTCGAGATGCGCAAGCAGAGCCCCGGCAAGCTGGCCAGCCTGGAACTCAACCGCCAGCTGTTCGGCTCCCACCCCTATGCCCACCCGAGCGACGGCGACACCGAATCGATCGCGCCGATCGGCCGCGAGCAGCTGCAGGCTTTCCACGCCCGCGCCTACAGCGCCGCCAACGCGGTCATCGCACTGGTCGGCGACCTCTCGCGCAGCGAGGCCGAGGCCATGGCTGCGGCGATCTCCGCCGCGCTGCCGAAGGGCACGGCGCTCGCCAAGCCGGCCGACCCGGCGGCGCCCAAGCCGGGCCTGCAGCACATCGAGTACCCCTCCCAGCAGACCCACCTGATGCTCGCCCAGCTCGGCATCGCCCGCGACGACCCGGACTACGCGGCGCTCTACCTGGGCAACCAGATCCTCGGCGGCGGCGGTTTCGGCGCCCGACTGATGGAGGAGGTGCGCGAGAAGCGCGGGCTGACCTACGGGATCTACTCGGGCTTCACCCCGATGCAGGTGCGCGGCCCCTTCATGATCAACCTGCAGACCCGCGCCGACTACAGCCAGGGCACCCTGGAACTGGTGCAGAAGCTGGTCCGCGAATTCATCGCCGAGGGCCCGACCGAGAAGGAGCTGAAGGATGCCAAGCGCGAGCTGGTCGGCAGCTTCCCGCTGTCCACCGCGAGCAACGCCGACATCGTCGGCCAGCTCGGCGCCATCGGCTTCTACAACCTGCCGCTGAACCACCTGGAGGTCTTCCTCCAGCAGGTCCAGGCGCTCACCGTCGAGCAGGTGAAGACGGCCATGGCCAGGCACATCGATCCGGACGGCTTCGTCGTGGTCAGCGCCGGCCCGACCGTCGAGCAGAAGCCGCTGCCGCCGCCGACTGCGCCCGCCGAGCGCCCCGCCGTCACGCCGGAGCACTGATGCGCCCGCCCGCCCGCTCTCCCCGCCCGGCCGTCCGTCTCCACGGCGGCCAGGGCCAGCTGCGCATCATCGGCGGCGAGTGGCGCTCGCGCCGCTTCGCCTTTCCCGAGGCGCCGGGCCTGCGCCCGACGCCCGACCGGGTCCGCGAAACCCTGTTCAACTGGCTGGCGCCCTATATAGAAGGTGCCCGCGTCCTCGACCCCTTCGCCGGCAGCGGCGCGCTCTATCTGGAAGCCCTGTCGCGCGGCGCCGGCCAGGCGCTGGCGCTGGACCTCAACGGCGAGGCCGTCGCCAGCCTGCGCCGCCATCTCGACAGTCTGCGCTGCGGCAACGGCCAGCTGCTGCAGGCCGATGCCTTGCGCTATCTGGAACAGCAGTCGCCGAGCGCCTTCGACCTGGTGTTCCTCGACCCGCCCTTCCACCAGGACCTGCTGGCGCCCGCCTGCCGGCTGCTCGAGGCGCGTGGCTGGCTGGCCCGCGATGCCTGGATCTACACTGAGAGCGAAGCCCCGCCCTCCAGCCTCGGCCTGCCGGACAACTGGCGCCTGCACCGGGAAAAGCAGGCCGGCCAGGTGTATTACGCGCTGTGGCAGAGGACCGGCTGAAGCGCCAAGTCCCTTGACGCGATCATGGACGAACCTGCGGGTTCCGCCGATGAACGATGCGCCCTTCCAACCCGCCTGGTGGCTGCCCGGCCCGCACCTGCAAACCCTGTGGGGACCGCTGTGCGCCGGCCACCGCTGCTGGAACGCCGCCGCGAACGCCTGTGGCTGGCGGACGGCGACTTCCTCGACCTCGACTGGCACGGCCCGGACGACCCGCGCGCACCGCTGGTGCTGGTGCTGCACGGTCTGACCGGCTCGTCCCGCTCGCTCTACGTGCTCGGCCTGCAACAGACCCTGGCCGAGCGCGGCTGGGCCAGCGTGGCACTGAACTGGCGCGGCTGCTCCGGCGAGCCCAACCGGCTGCCGCGGGCCTACCACTCCGGCGCCAGCGACGACCTCGCCGCCGCCATCGCCCACCTGCGCAGGCTGCGCCCGCATGCCGCGCTGCACGCGGTCGGTTACTCCCTGGGCGGCAACGTACTGCTCAAGCACCTCGGCGAGAGCGGTGCGGAGTGTGCCCTGCAGGCGGCCGTGGCGGTGTCGGTGCCGTTTCGCCTGGACCAATGCGCCGATCGCATCGGCCAGGGCCTCTCGCGGCTCTACCAGGCGCACTTCATCCGCGCCATGCGCCTCTACGTGGAAGACAAGCAGCGTCAGTTCGCCCGCCTCGGCCAGGCCGAGCACCTCGCCACCCTGGAGCGCCTCGGCCCGCTGCAGGATCTGCGCACCTTCTGGGAGTTCGACGGGCGCATCACCGCGCCGCTGCACGGCTTCGCCGACGCCCACGACTACTACCGGCGCGCCTCCAGCCGCTATTTTCTCGCCGCCATCCGCGTGCCGACCCTGCTCATCCAGGCTGCCGACGACCCCTTCGTGTTCCCCCACAGCCTGCCGCAGCCGCACGAGCTGTCGGCGAGCATCCAATTCGAGCTGCAGCCCGGCGGCGGCCACGTCGGTTTCGTCGAAGGTTCGCCGCAGCGTCCCGGCCATTACCTGGAGCGACGCATCCCCGCCTGGCTGGCCACGCTCGCGCACTGAGCCCGGCTTGGCCGCGCAAACCGGCTGAGCTACCATCCGGGCCTCCATGAACCCGCCAAGGACGCCGTGATGAACCGCGTAATCTACCCGGGAACCTTCGACCCCATCACCAAAGGACATGGTGATCTGGTCGAGCGCGCCGCCAAGCTGTTCGACCAGGTGATCATCGCCGTGGCCGCCAGTCCGAAGAAGAACCCCCTGTTCCCCCTCGAGCGGCGCGTCGAGCTGGTCCGGGAGGTCACCCGCCACCTGCCCAACGTCGAGGTGGTAGGCTTCTCCAGCCTGCTCGCGCAGTTCGCCCGGGACCAGAAAGCCAACGTGCTGCTGCGCGGCCTGCGCGCGGTGTCCGACTTCGAGTACGAGTTCCAGCTGGCCAACATGAACCGCCAGCTCGCCCCGGAAGTGGAAAGCCTGTTCCTCACCCCCTCGGAGAAGTACTCCTACATCTCCTCCACCCTGGTCCGGGAAATCGCCGCACTGGGCGGCAACATCGACCAGTTCGTGCATCCGGCGGTGGCCGCCGCCCTGCGCGAGCGCTTTCGCACCTGAGGCCGCCCTCGCCGACTGCCCGGCGGGACGTGCACTGCGGGCGCCGATACGGCACAATTCGCCCCCTGTCGTTGTCCCCAGTGCCGCAGCCCCGCCTGCGGCAGGAGCCCTGAATGTCCCTGAAGATCACCGACGATTGCATCAACTGCGACGTCTGCGAACCCGAGTGCCCGAACGGCGCCATCTCCCAGGGGGAAGAGATCTACGTGATCGACCCCAACCTGTGCACCGAATGCGTCGGCCACTACGACGAACCCCAATGCCAGCAGGTCTGCCCGGTGGATTGCATCCCGAAGGACGAGAACCACGTCGAGAGCCGCGACGAGCTGATGCAGAAGTACCTGATCATCACCGGCAAGGCCTGATCTTTTGCCCGGCGACGGAGCGCCCGCCGTTCCCTTCCGCCTCGGCCGGCTCCTCGCCGGCCTGGCGCTGCTGGCCCTCGCCGCGACGGCTCAGGCGCAGGCTCCGGTTCGCGCCGTCCTCGCCACCCCCCATCCCGAAGCCGGCGCCGCCGGCCGGGAAATCCTCGCCGCCGGCGGCAACGCCTTCGACGCCACCGTGGCCATCGCCGCCAGCCTGGCGGTGGTCGAGCCCTACGGCTCCGGCCTCGGCGGCGGCGGCTTCTTCCTGCTGCGCGAGGACCGGGGCGAAACGCCGGCTCGCTACCGCTTCCTCGACGCCCGCGAACGCGCGCCCCTCGCCGCCCACGCCGAGCTCTACGTGCGCGACGGCCGCGCCCGGCCCGAGCTGTCCCGCGACGGCGCCCTGGCCGCGGCGATCCCCGGCCTGCCGGCGGCGCTGGTCGAACTGGCCGAGCGCCACGGCCGCCTGCCGCTGAGAGACAGCCTGGCGCCGGCGATCCGCCAGGCCCGCGACGGCGTTCCCGTCGACCGCGTCTACCGGCAGCGCGCCCAGTTCCGCCTGAGCGCCCTGCGCGACGACCCGGAGAGCGCCCGGCTGTTTCTCGCCGACGGCGCGATCCCCGCCGAAGGCCACCGCCTGCGCCAGCCGGAGCTGGCCGAGATCCTCGAGCATCTTGCCGAACGGGGCCAGGACGGCTTCTATGCCGGCCCCGTCGCCGAACGGCTGGTCGCCGGAGTGCGTGCCGCCGGTGGCATCTGGAGCCGGGAGGATCTGGCCCGCTACCGGGTGGTCGAGCGCCAGCCGCTGCGCTTCGCCCTCGCCACGAGCCGCGAACTGATCGGCGCGCCGCCGCCCTCGGCCGGCGGCATCGCCCTGGCGCAGAGCCTCGGCATGCTCAAGCAGTTGCCCTGGCAGGCGGCCGACCGCGTGCAACGCGCCCACTATGTAGTGGAAACGCTGCGCCGCGCCTTCCGCGACCGCGGCCTGCTCGGCGACCCGGACTTCGTCGCCAACCCCGTCGAGCGCCTGCTCGCCCCTGCCTACCTGCGCGACCTGGCCGCCGGCATCGACCCGCAGCGGGCCACCCCCAGCGCCAGCCTGAAGCCGGCGCCGGCCTGGCGCGAGGGCGAGCACACCACCCACTTCGCCGTGCTGGACACCGAGGGCAACGCGGTGGCCGCCACCCTGTCGATCAACCTGCCGTTCGGCGCCGCCTTCGCCGTGCCGGGCACCGGGGTGCTGCTCAACGACGAGATGGACGACTTCGCCGCCGACCTGCAGGGCAGCAATGCCTACCGGCTCGCCGCCAGCCCGGCCAACACCGTCGCCGCCGGCAAGCGCCCGCTGTCGAGCATGAGCCCCACCTTCATCGAAGGCGCCGACGACCTGGCCGCTTTCGGCACCCCCGGCGGCAGCCGCATCCCCGGCATGGTCCTGCTGGCCGTGCTGGACTACCTCGACGGCCAGCCGATCCAGCGCTGGCCGGCGCTGCCGCGCTACCACCACCAGTACCTGCCGGACGTCGTCGAGCACGAGCCGGAGGCCTTCACGGCCGCGGAAATCGCCGAACTGCAGGCGCGCGGCCACCAGTTGAAGGAGCGCGAACCCTACGGCAACCAGCAGGTGCTGCGCTGGGACAAGCGCAGCGGCGCGGTCGAAGCGGCCAGCGACCCGCGCGGCCTGGGCCGCCCGGACTACCTGCCCGCCCGGCGCTGAACCACGTCCGCCCGGCCGCTGCGGTACGCCCGTGCTGGCATCCGTGCCGGCACTTGCTTAGCATGGCATCCATCCGTATCCAGCCCGTAGCCGCCCGAACCATGATCATTCGCCGCTCCTGCCCGTCCCTTCGCCGCCCGTTCCCGGCCCATTGCCGGAAGGAGCGTGCCCGATGAAAACCTTCCTCGACTGGTCCGCCTACAAGGACGCCGGCATGGGCGACGCCTATGCCGACATTCCCAGACACGGCGGCGACTTCGCCAAGGCGGTGGCGGTGTGCATCAACAGCCGCCAGTGCGAGGCCGAGGGCAAGCAGGTGATGTGCCCGAGCTTCCGCGTCAGCGGCAACGAGCACCTTTCCACCGGCGGGCGGGTGCGCCTGCTCAAGGCGGCGCTGAACAGCGAGCTGGCCGAGCAGGCGCTGGCCGATCCCGCCCTGGCCGAGGCCATGGACCTCTGCGTGGCCTGCAAGGGCTGCAAGCGCGAGTGCGAGGCCAACGTCGACATGCCGCTGATCAAGGCCGAATACCTCGCCCAGCGCGTCGCCCGCGAGGGCCTCGGCTGGCGCAGCCGGCTGTTCGGCCACACCCCGCGCTGGCTGCACCGCGCGCCCTGGCTGAAACCCCTGGTGCGCCTGCGCAACGCCAGCCCGCTGCTGGCCCGGCTGTCCGAGCGCCTGTTCGGCCTGGCCGCCGGCCGCGCCCTGCCCGAGCCGGCGGCCAAGCCCTTCGCCGCCGCGCCGGCCGATGCCACGCCCGCCGAAGGCCTGCCCGAGGTGGTGCTGCTGATCGACACCTTCACCCGCCACTTCGAGCCGGGCATCGCCGAGGCGGCGCTCGCCGTGCTGCAGGCCGGCGGCTACCGGGTGCGGATCGCCGAACCGGAAGGCAGCGACGGCGAGCCGACGCGCGCCCTGTGCTGCGGCCGCACCTACCTGGCGCAGGGCATGATCGACGAGGCGCGCAGCGAGGCCCGCCGCCTGGTCCAGGCGCTGCTGCCCCACGTGCAGGCCGGACGCACCGTGGTCGGCCTGGAAGCCTCCTGCGTGCTCGGCCTGCGCGACGACGCCCAGGCGCTCGGCCTCGGCGAAGCCGTGGAACAGGTGGCCAAGCACTGCCTGCTGTTCGAGGAATTCCTCGCCCGGGAAGCCACCGCCAAGCGCCTCGACCTGCCGCTCAAGGCCCTGGCCGGCAGCGAAACCCTGGTCCACGGCCATTGCCACCAGAAGGCGGTGGGCGCCATGAAGTCCATGCGCCGGGTGCTCAAGCTGATCCCCGACCACGAGTTCAGCCTGATCGAATCCGGCTGCTGCGGCATGGCCGGCACCTTCGGCATCGAAGCCGAACACGCCGAACTGTCGGCGAAGATGGCCGAACAGGCGCTGATGCCGGCCCTCAGGGAAAAACCCGCGGCGCGGGTGGTTGCCAACGGCTTCTCCTGCCGCCACCAGATGCGCGCCCACGGCGATCAGCGCCCCCGCCATCTGGCCGAGCTGCTGCGCGATGCGCTGGCGGAAAAGGCCGGCTGAAGCCATCCGGAAGGCCTTTCGTACGGCGGCAACGGCGCAGTCTTGCCCCGTGCGGGCCGACAGAAAGCCCCATGGGACAGGGGGTGGCGAAACGGCGAGGAAGAAACCGCCATTGCGCACAGCGATCCGGTCGCATGGGCCGGGTCGAAACATTTTCGATGGCGCGTCTGCCCAGGGGGCCAGCGATGGCGAATCTTCGCATCCTGATTGTCGTCTTGCTCGCGGTGCTGGCCGGATGCTCCACGTCGGAGCGCACTTCCGAGCGGCCGCCGGTGATTCCGGAAAGCACCTGGCAGCAGGTCGACAGCGACATCGTCGCCGCCTCGCAGGACGCGACAAGGCAGACCACGAATTACGCGCGCGAACTCATGGCCGAGTGGATGGACCTCGTCTACCGGCGCACCGATACGGAATTCATCCCGTGGTTTTCCGGCTACTGGACCCGGCAAGCGCTGTCCATGCGGGTGACCTGGTACAAGCTGAACGCCGAACGGAAGGAAGAGGTCGTGGATCGCCTGGCCCTCTACTTGCAGGAGCAATACCAGGATCGCGTGCTGAAACCGGTCGCCAAGGAGATCGATCCCGACCGGGTCATGGAGAAGGCGACGAAGTTCTACATCCAGCTCCTCGGCGAGCTGCTGCGGAAAATCCCGCCGCGCCACGGTATTCCCCAGGACCAGTTCGACCGCCGGCTCAAGGACATCCCCGCCGTCGCGCTGGCGTCACCCAACGGCCACAGCGCCTCGCTCCACCAGCTCCTCCATGCCGACCCCGTCGACCGGTTGCCGGCCTATGCGGCCCTGATCGCTCGAATCCGCCAGGCTGCGGCCGACGCCGCCGGGCAAGGCCGGACCTCGAACGCAGGCATCTCCTCGGTCGCCAGGCGGACCAGCGAAAAGCTGACGGCCGAGCTCGCCACCAGCGGTGTCGCCAGCGCCTTCGCCGCGGCGGTCGGCCGGGCGGCAGGCATGGCGATCTCCCTGGGCGCCGCAGGGTTCAACAGCATCATGCACGAGAGCGAACGTCCGAGAATCGAGGCACAGCTGCGCAAAAGCCTGAACGACGCCTTCGACGAAGAGTGGCTGGCCTTGATGCGCAACCCCGACACGGGGGTGCTGGCGGGGGTCCAGCACCTGGCCGGACAGATCGAGGGAGGCCTCGCCCACACTACGCTGCCGGCCCGGCTCGGGCCGACGGCTCTCCCGCCAGGCGGGCAAGCCCTTCAACGCGGCAATACGGGCGACGCGGTTCCCGGCCAGCCGTGGTAACGCTCATGCATGTCCCGATGCGAGCGGCTGGCGGGCATCTGCCGAGCCGGGCAAACGCGCGGCTGGAACCGGCGTGCTACGCATCCGCCAACCGCGCCCTCACCCCCCCGATCGCCTCCCCAACCCTCCGACCGAACGCCGAATCGCCGCGACAGGTCATGATCAGCCGGTCGGTGGCGCGGGTCATGGCCACGTAGAGCAGGCGCGCCTCGTCGGCCTCCTCCTCGCCCTGGGTCGGCAGCTCGCCCAGCCCGGGAATCAGCACCAGACCGAATTCCAGGCCCTTGCTCGAGTGCATGCTGACGAGCTTGACTGCGTCCTCCGCGCCATACAGCGCGCCGCGGCCCTGGGAGGAGACGCCCGACGCGTAGGGAAGGCCGGCCATGCCCAGCACCCGCTCGGCTTGCCGGGCCTGGGCGTTGCTGCGGTAGATCACCGCCATGTCGCTCAGCGCCCGGCCCTTGCCCTGCTCGTCGCGCAGGCGCTCGACGACGCAGTTCCACTCCTGCCAGTCCGATTCGCAGTGCAGCAGTTCGGGCAAGGGGCCGCGTCGCCCGGCGCTTTCCGGCGCCACCACGGGCACGCCGTCTTCGGCGGCCTCGCGCCCGTTCAGCAGGTCGCTGGCAAAGGCCCGCGCCACGGACAGCACCTCCAGGGTGTTGCGGTAGTTGAGCCTGAGCACGGTGGTGCGGCCGGGAGCCTGAATGCCCACGCTGGCGAAGCTGAAGTCCAGGCCGCGCCGGCCGCCCTTGCCGCGATAGATGGATTGCGCATCGTCGTAGAGCACCAACAGCGAGTTGCTGTCCGGGTCGACCATCCGCACCGCCAGCCGGAACCAGTCGGGTTCGAAGTCGTGGCCCTCGTCGATCAGCACCGCCGCGTACTGGCCGCAGGGAATCCGCCCCTGCGCCACGCCGTCGGTGGTGTAGTCCACCATCAGCGCCATCTTCTTGTCGGTAGGCAGATTCGGGGCCGGCAACTTCTGCTTGTGCTCCACCAGCAGCTCGCGGCACCAGGCGTGGAAGCTGCGCACCCGGACCTTCCCGCCCAGGCCGCGCTCGTCCATCACCTGCTGCAGGCGACCGGCCAGCGACCGGTTGAAGCAGAGCACCAGGATCGGCTTGCTCGCCACTTGGGCCAGCTGCGCGCAGCGGTAGCCGAGGATCATGGTCTTGCCGCTGCCGGCGGGGCCGTGGATCACCCGGTGGCCCTCGCCCAGCGAGCGCGCCAGCTGTTCCTGCTGCAGGTCCATCACCTTGATCAGCGACGGCAGCGGCGCGTCCTCTTCGGCGAACAGCCCGAACTGCCCCGGCTGCGCGTTGACCCGCACCTCCGGGTAGAGGTGGTAGCGCACCCGGTCGATCTGCGGCAGCGACAGCCGGCAGGAAAAGACCTGGTGGAACATGTCCCACAGGCGCTGCTGGAAAGCTTCGGGCTCGACCGATTCGGTCATCTCGTCCTGGCAGATCACCCGCTGCGGGTCGAGCACCTCGGCCAGCTCGGCCGCCTCGAACTGCCTGCGAGTGATCCCCGCCAGCACCACGCCCCAGCCGTAGGGCATGATCAGCTTGCCGGCATGCGGCGAACCGGCCGCCTGCTTCAGCGCCGGGTCCTTCTGCAGGGTCACCGCCACTTCCAGCGCGTAGACCCGCGCCTGCGCCATCGGGTTGCTCAGCGACTTGAGCTTGCCGCCGTCGACGATCTGCGCCTTGCCGCGGTCCATGCTCTGGATGGTCTCCAGCTTCCAGTCCTTGACCTCCAGCACCAATACCCGCGCCGCGGATGCAGGATGACGAAATCCGGCTGCAGCGCCTTGGGCCCGACCGGGACGTTGAACCAGCACAGGTAGTCGTCTTCGAGCTTCTTCTCCAGGCGCTCGGCGAGCCGCCGCTCGCCCGGGGTGTCGAAGCGGCAGGCGGAACGGACGGGAAAGAATTGGGCCATTTGCGTTGCCTTTTCCGTGGCGTGCCCGCGGACACGGGTCAGATCGTGGAGGATGGCGGGCGTGCGCAGCACGCACTTGAGGGTGGCGCATGATATCAGCAGGCCACTATCACCTCGACGGCCATTGCCCATGACCGGCCTTCGCCGGTACGCGACTCGGCCTGGGACGCCGGCGATTTTTCGCGCGCGTACCGCAACCGCCGCAGCCGTCGCATTGCCAAAGCAGGAGAGCCTCGACGATTCGGAGAACCATGCGCCAGAAGCCTCTTATCCCCCGTGCCGCGGCCCCGCAGGAACCCTGGGCCGCCCTGAAGGCCTCGCGGCATCGGGGCCGCGGTACGCTCGGGCTCGTCCTGCTGCTCGCGCTGGCCGGCTGCGGCACGCAGCGCCCCGAGGAGCCGCGCCCGACCGAAGTGCGCGCGCAGATCGTGCGGCTGCTACCGGCCAGGGTCCCCGACCGCGAAGGCTGGGCGACCGATATCTATGCGGCCTTCGCGGCGCAGGACATCGCCCCGACCCGCGAAAACCTGTGCGCGGTGCTGGCCGTGACCGAGCAGGAGTCGACCTTCCAGGTCAACCCGCCGGTGCCGGGGCTGGCCAGGATCGCGCGCAAGGAGATCGAGCGCCGGGCCGACCAGTTGCACGTCCCGGAGTTTCTGGTGCGGGCCGCCCTGAATCTCGACTCGCCCAATGGCAAGAGCTACAGCGAACGCCTGGGTGCCGTGCGCACCGAGCAGGAGCTGAACGCGATCTTCGAGGACTTCACCGGCATGGTGCCGCTGGGCCGGCAGCTGTTCGGCAGCCTCAATCCCGTGCGTACCGGCGGGCCGATGCAGGTCAGCATCGAGTTCGCCGAAAGCCGGGCGAGCGGCTATCCCTATCCGGTCGCAGGCTCGATCCGCCACGAGGTGTTCAGCCGCCGCGGCGGCCTGTACTTCGGCATCGGCCACCTGCTGGGCTATCCCGCCAACTACGACCGGCCGCTGTACCGTTTCGCCGATTTCAATGCCGGCTGGTACGCCAGCCGCAATGCCGCCTTCCAGAACGCCGTCAGTCGCGCCTCGGGCATTCCCCTGGAACTCGACGGCGATCTCATCCTCCACGGTTCCTTCACGCCGGGAGCCACGGAGCTGGCGGTGCGCTCGCTGGGCAAGAAGCTGGACATGGGCGACACGGCCATCCGCCGCGCCCTGGAACAGGGCGATCGCCTCGACTTCGAGGACACCAGGCTCTACAAGCGCGTGTTCGCGCTGGCCGAACGGCTGGAGGGCAAGGCGCTGCCGCGTGCGGTGCTGCCGGGCATCAAGCTGCAGAGCCCGAAGATCACCCGCAACCTCACCACCGCCTGGTTCGCCAAGCGGGTCGACGAGCGCCACCGGCGCTGCATGGCGCGCGCCGCGGGCGGCGGCAAGAAGAAGTAGCGGCAGCCGCCGGCGAACGGCTCAGTCCTGGCGATAGCCGCTGGTGGTGCAGCCGAGGCAGCGCACGAACGCCTCCCGGCCCGGATCGACGACCAGCGCCTGCCCGGCCTCCTTGACGTTGCCGCCCAGCGCGGTGAACGGCAGGCTGATCACGAAGGCCGCCGTGCCGATGAGGGTACCGGCGATCAGAAACGGCCGGGCGACCAGCAGGTCGCCGAGCATCGCATAGGCCGGCGGCGCCTCGAGGGTGTAGCCAGGGTCGCCACTGACATTGGATTGCTCGACCTCGGCGTGCGACCCGTACGCCGGCAGGGTCGAAAGGCCAGTGGTCAGCGCCAGGACAAGGGCGAGCGAGCGAAGCGGAGACATGCGGCGGTCCTTCATCGGGATTTTTGGCAGAGCCGCGACTATAGCAGCGCCCCCGGCACGGCCGGCGTGACGGCCATCAATCGGCGAAGATCGCGGCCGGGCGCCCGTTCAGCGCTGGCAGCGACCGCAGTAGACGCTGGCGCGCTGACCGAGGCGCACCTCGTGCAGGGTGCTGCCGCACACCTTGCAGAACTCGCCGCCGCGCCCGTAGACCAGCAGGGTCTGCTGGAAGTAGCCGGGCTTGCCGTCGCCGCCGACGAAGTCGCGCAGGGTGGTGCCGCCGCACTCGATGGCCTCGGCGAGGATGCGCCGGATCTCGCCGGCCAGCCGCTCGTAGCGCGCCCGCGAGACCGAGCCGGCGGCGCGGCGCGGATCGATGCCGGCGGCGAACAGCGCTTCGCTGGCGTAGATGTTGCCCACCCCGACCACCACCGCGTTGTCCATGATGAACGGCTTGACCGCCAGGCTCTTGCCGCGCGACAGCCGGTACAGGCGCTCGCCGTCGAACGCCTCGCCCAGAGGCTCTGGGCCGAGCCGGCGCAGCAGCTCGTGCGCCAGCGGATCGAGGCTCCAGAGCAGCGCGCCGAAGCGCCGCGGATCGGTGTAGCGCAGCGCCAATCCCGACTCCAGCAGGATGTCGACATGCTCGTGCTTTTGCGCCGGCAAGCCGCCCTCGACCAGCCGCAGGCTGCCGGACATGCCCAGATGGCCGATCAGGGTGCCCGCCTCGGCGCGGATCAGCAGGTACTTGGCACGGCGCTCCACCGCCTCGATGCGCTGGCCGGACAGGCGCACGTCGAGGTCCTCGGGGATCGGCCAGCGCAGCCGGCGTTCGCGGACGACGACCCGCTCGACGCGCTGGCCGACCAGATGCGGGGCGATCCCGCGGCGGGTGGTTTCGACTTCGGGCAGTTCGGGCATGGCGGCACGGCAGGCGGAAAAAAGCGGGCACCGACCATAACAGGAAGGCCGCGGCGCGAAAATCCCGCGCGCCGACCGGAGGCAGAACTTTGCCGGCAGGGATGGTCGGATTCCTTGTGAACCCCGCGCCCGCAGGCGCCCCATTCACCGCTCAGGAGGTACCCCGATGACGCAATCCCTGAAAGGCAAACGCGTGGCTTTCCTGGTGACCGACGGGTTCGAGCAGGTCGAGCTCACCGGTCCCAAGGAGGCCCTCGAACAGGCCGGTGCCCGGACCCTGATCGTTTCGGCGAAATCGGGCCGGGTGACCGGCTGGAACCACACCACACCCGCCGACCATTTCCCGGTCGAGCGCACCTTCGACGCCCTGCGCATCGAGGACTGCGACGCGCTGGTGCTGCCGGGCGGCGTGGTCAACGGGGACAACATCCGCCTGGACGAGATGGCCCAGGAGCTGGTGCGCGATGCGGCCCGCGAGAACAAGCCCATCGCCGCGATCTGCCACGGCGGCTGGCTGCTGATCTCCGCCGACCTGGTCAAGGGCAAGACCCTGACCAGCTGGCCGTCGCTGCGCGACGACATGCAGAATGCCGGCGCCACCTGGGTCGACCGGCCGGTGGTGGTCGACGGCCAGCTGATCACCAGCCGCAAGCCCGCCGACATCCCGGCCTTCAGCCAGGCGCTGATCGACAGCCTGGGCGGCAAGGCCGAGCACGTCTCGGCCGCCTGACTCCCTCAGAGCTCCCGGGCAGAGGCCGGGGGCCCTTTTCATGGGCGCCATCGGCAGCCCGCCGCCACCGGCCGGCAAAAGATCCGGCAACTCTGCCGGAAAACCTCTCAAGGACACAGGATAGCGGCCGATCTAAGGGGGACTCTCAGCCCATGCCAGGAGACCCCTCCCGATGCTCTCCCGCCGTCCCATCGGTGCCCGCCTGGGCATCGCCTTCGGTACCCTCGTGCTGCTCCTCGTCTCGGCCAGCGCCTTGGCCCTGTACGGCCTGGGCGCTTTGCGCGACTCGGCCGAAGCGCTCGACCGCAACGCCAAACTGGCGCTGAACGCCGACCAAGTGCGCCTGCTGGCCCTGGAGGAGCGACGCTTCGAGAAGGACATGTTCATCAACCTGCGCGACACGGCGAAGGTGCAATCCTACAAGGACCGCTGGGACGCGACCCTGCAGAAGCTGCAGGAAGCCCTGCAGGCTGGCCGGGGCCAGGCCCCCGATGCGGAGCTGGTCACGCTGTACGATGCGTCCGCCGCGGCCCTGGGGGGCTACGCCAAAGGGCTCGAGGCGGTCTACCAGCGCCTCCGGGCGGGCGAGTTCGCCGACACGGCCGCCGCCAACGGCGCCATGGGCCAGTACAAGAACGAGATCTACCAGCTCGACGAGGCCGCCGCAGCGATCGACCACCAGGCCGCCGAGCACATGACACAAGCCCGGCAGCAGGTCGCCGAGCGCCTGAACAGCGCCCTCGTCAGCCTGCTCGGCTTCGCCGCCCTGGCCCTGCTGATCGCCGTGCTGATGGCCCTGTACATCACCCGCAGCATCACCGGTCCCCTGCAGCGGGCACTGGCGGCGACCCGCCGGGTGGCCGAGGGTGACCTGACCCAGGACCTCGCCGGGCATGTCCATGACGAGACCGGCCAGTTGCTCAATGCCATGGACGAGACCAATCGCAAGCTCTCCGACCTGGTCGGCTCCCTGCACCGCGGCAGCGAAAGCGTCTACCGCCGCGCCCGGGAAGTCTTCCACGGCAGCCGGGAACTGGCCGCGCGCACCGAGGAACAGGCCAGCGCTCTGCAGCAGACGGCCGCCAGCATGGAGCAGATCAGCGCCACCGCCCGGCAGACCAGCGAGGCCACCGAACAGGCCAACCGGCTCGCCGCCACCGCCGCGCGCACCGCGCAGAGCGGCGGCCAGGACGTGGAGCGCAGCATCCTGCTGATGCGCGAGCTGGCCGACAGCTCGCAGAAGATCAACGACATCATCGGGGTCATCGACGCGATCGCCTTCCAGACCAACCTCCTCGCCCTCAACGCCTCGGTGGAAGCGGCCCGCGCCGGCGAGCAGGGCCGCGGCTTCGCCGTGGTGGCCGCCGAGGTGCGCAACCTGGCCAGCCGTAGCGCCACCTCGGCCCAGGAGATCCGCGGCCTGATCGAGGCCATCGGCGAGAGGATCAGCGAAGGCGCCCGCCAAGCCGAGTACAGCGGCCGGAGCATCCGCGACGCGGTGGATGCCATCCACCAGCTCGCCAGCCTGATGGAGGAAATCTCCGCCGCGACCCGCGAGCAGCGCAGCGGCTTCGGCCAGATCAACAGCGCCATCGGCCAGCTGGACGGTACCACCCAGCAGAACGCCGCCCTGGTGGAGCAGTCCCGCGCCGCCGCCGCCGCCCTGGAGGAACAGGCGGCAGAAATGCAGCAGCGGGTGGCCGTCTTCAAGACACGCGAGAGCCCTGCGGGCCGCACGCCGGCAATGGCCTGAGGCGCACAGGCGGCCACAGGCCGGCGCACAGGGGTGCGGTGGCCGGGCCGGGCTGGCTAGAATCGCTGCACGCCATCCTCGGGAGATTCGTGTGCAGCCAGCCATCGCCATCCATGGCCTGTCCAAGACCTATGCCTCGGGCTTCACCGCGCTGCGCGACGTGAACCTGGAGATCCGCCGCGGCGAGATCTTCGCCCTGCTGGGGCCCAACGGCGCGGGCAAGACCACCCTGATCAGCATCGTCTGCGGCATCGTCAATCCCAGCGCAGGCCGGGTCCTGGCCGACGGCCACGACATCGTCGCCGACTACCGCGCGGCGCGCGCCCGGATCGGCCTGGTGCCGCAGGAGCTGTCCACCGACGCCTTCGAGAGCGTGTGGAGCACCGTCAGCTTCAGCCGCGGCCTGTTCGGCAAGCCGGCCGATCCCGCCTACATCGAGAAGCTGCTGCGCGAGCTGTCCCTGTGGGACAAGAAGGACAGCCGCATCATGGCCCTGTCCGGCGGCATGAAGCGCCGGGTGATGATCGCCAAGGCGCTGTCCCACGAGCCGCAGATCCTCTTTCTCGACGAGCCCACCGCCGGCGTGGACGTGGAGCTGCGCCGCGGCATGTGGGACATGGTGCGGCGCCTGCGCGAGAGCGGCGTCACCGTCGTCCTGACCACCCACTACATCGAGGAAGCCCAGGAGATGGCCGACCGCATCGGCGTGATCCGCCGCGGCGAGCTCATCCTCGTGGAAGAGAAGGACGCGCTGATGACCAAGCTCGGCAAGCGCCAGCTGACCCTGACCCTAGGCGAGCCGCTAACGCGGATTCCGGACTCGCTGCAGACCTACCGCCTGGAACTGTCGGCCGATGGCGGCCAGCTGGTCTACACCTACGACAACCGCGAACACGGCGGCGACATCGCCCGCCTGCTGCAGCGGCTGGGCGAGGCCGGCATCGAATTCAAGGACCTCAGCTCCTCGGAAAGCTCCCTGGAGGAAATCTTCGTCAGCCTGGTGCACTCGCCCTCATGAATCTCTACGGCATACGCGCGATCTATCTCTTCGAAATGGCCCGCATGCGCCGCACGCTGATGCAGAGCGTGGCCTCGCCGGTCCTCTCCACCGCCCTGTACTTCGTGGTGTTCGGCTCGGCCATCGGCTCGCACATGGTGAGCATCGACGGCGTCAGCTACGGGGCCTTCATCGTGCCCGGCATGATCATGCTGGCCCTGCTCACCCAGAGCATCTCCAACGCCTCGTTCGGCATCTACATGCCGCGCTTCACCGGCACCATCTACGAGATCCACTCCGCGCCCATCTCCTACATCGAGATCGTGCTGGGCTACGTCGGCGCGGCCGCCAGCAAGTCCATCCTGCTCGGCGCCATCATGCTGGCCACGGCGCGGCTCTGCGTGCCCTTCGAGATCGAGCACCCGCTGTGGATGGTCGCCTTCCTGGTGCTGACCGCGGTCACCTTCAGCCTGCTCGGCTTCATCATCGGCATCTGGGCCGACGGTTTCGAGAAGCTGCAGATCATCCCGCTGATGATCGTCACGCCGCTGACCTTCCTCGGCGGCAGCTTCTACTCCATCGACATGCTGCCGCCGTTCTGGCAGACGGTGTCGCTGTTCAACCCGGTGGTCTACCTGATCAGCGGCTTCCGCTGGAGCTTCTACGGCGTGGCCGACGTCAGCCTGCCCCTCAGCCTGGGCATGACCGCGCTGTTCCTGGTCCTGTGCATGGCCGGCGTGCGCTGGATTTTCCGCACGGGTTATCGGCTGAAAAGCTGAACCGGGGCCACCCTCCGCTATACTCCGCGCTTTTTGCGAGAGTGCCCCATGTCCCTGCCCAGCCTGCGACTGAAAGCCAACGCCGAGCGCCGCCTGCGCGCCGGCCACCTGTGGGTCTACAGCAACGAGGTGGACGTGCTCGCCACCCCGCTGACCGCCTTCCAGGCCGGCGACCAGGCGATCCTCGAGGCGGCCGGCGGCAAGGCCCTCGGCATCGTCGCGCTCTCGCCGAACAACCTGATCTGCGCGCGGCTGATCTCCCGCGACCTCAAGCATCCGCTCGACAAGTCGCTCTTGGTGCACCGCATCAACGTCGCCCTGTCGCTGCGCGAGCGGCTGTTCGACGCGCCCTGCTACCGCCTGGTCTACGGCGACTCCGACCTGCTGCCCGGCCTGGTGGTGGACCGCTTCGGCGACCATCTGGTGGTGCAGCTCGCCTCCGCCGCCATGGAGCGCCACAAGGACGCGGTGGTCGAGGCGCTGGTGCAGGTGCTCAAGCCGCGCGGCATCCTGTTCAAGAACGACTCCAGCGCCCGCGATGCCGAAGGGCTCGGGCGCTACGTCGAGACCGCCTTCGGCGTGGTGCCCGAGTGGGTTTCCCTGGAGGAGAACGGCGTGAAGTTCGAAGCCCCGGTGCAGGGCGGGCAGAAGACCGGCTGGTTCTACGACCACCGCCTGAACCGCGCGCGCCTGGCGCCCTACGTCAAGGGCAAGCGGGTGCTCGACCTGTTCAGCTACGTCGGCGGCTGGGGCGTGCAGGCGGCGGCGTTCGGCGCCACCGAGGTGATGTGCGTGGACGGCTCGGCGCTGGCGCTGGATGGCGTCGAGCGCAACGCGGCGCTCAACGGCGTGGCCGAGAAGATGGCCTGCGTCGAGGGCGACGTGTTCGAGGCGCTGAAGGAGCTGAAGGCCGCCGAGGAACGCTTCGACGTGGTGATCGCCGACCCGCCCGCGTTCATCAAGCGCAAGAAGGACCTGAAGAACGGCGAAGCCGCCTACCGCCGCCTCAACGAGGCGGCCATGCGCCTGCTCACCAAGGACGGCATCCTGGTCAGCGCCTCCTGCTCCATGCACCTGCCGGAGGACGACCTGCAGAACATCCTGCTCGGCAGCGCCCGCCACCTCGACCGCCACATCCAACTGCTCGAACGCGGCGGCCAGGGCCCCGACCACCCGGTCCACCCGGCCATCGCCGAGACCCGCTACATCAAGAGCCTGACCTGCCGCATTCTGCCGAGCTGAGGCATTCCCGACCGCAGGGTGGAAAACTCGCGCAGCGATTTTCCACCGCCGGCGCGGTGGTTGGGGGATGGAAATGGGGATTGTCCTGAGCCGAGCGGGGATGCGGGGGCCAGCGGGCGTTCAGCCATGCATCCCTAAAAGCCGCCGGTGATGTTGCTCCGTCGCCGCGCTGTAGCCCGTAATTGCGGCAGCATCTCACGTCGATCGGTTTGCCTGAACTAAAACGACCTTGATGTTTTCTGACTTAGGGCAACTCGGCAAGGAGCAGTATGGATCAGCAAAAGCGCAATATGGGCATGAGCTGGGGCAGATTCGCGGCGATGATTACGGCCTCGGTCTTCATCATGTTCTTTTTGATGTATCAGCTCGTCTATTCACTTAACCACGCGATGTTCAGTTTGAACCGGTTGGTTGCCTCATTGGTGATGGGGTGCGTCATGGCCATCGTGATGCTGAGTTTCATGTGGCCGATGTACAAAGGGTTGGGAATCAAAATCGCGGTTCTCGTCGTGGCCGCAGCGGTCGGTACCGTTCTCCTGTTCGTAAACAGAAGTCAGTACCTCATTAGCGACGTCAGTTTCATGAAATCGATGATCCCTCATCACTCCATTGCCATTAACAACGCACGGAAAGCGAGTATCAGCGATCCGCGTGTTCGGAAACTGGCTGACCAGATAATTGAGTCTCAGGTTCGTGAAATAGCCGAGATGAAGCTGCTTATCGACGACATTGCTCGTAATGGTGAACAAGGTACGACCAAGCTTTCCGCGCGCTCCGCCGAGGTCACTCCTGAGATGGAACGCAAGGTTAGGGAAGCGGTTCAGTAACAACAAGTGAACTGAATGTTACTGCTCTCTCCTTGAGCGTTGAGCGTCCGCTCTGAGCTGAGCCTACCGTCCCGCCTCCACCCACAAGCAATGGAAGGCTCAACCCTCCACCCTATGCCTATCCCTCCGCGTCGCCCGCCCGATGCGCCCTCCCGCCAATCGCGCTATCCTGCGCAGTCCCGTATCCGCCTGATTTCCGAGAACCGTCATGCCTGACTATCGCTCGAAAACCTCCACCTTCGGCCGCAACATGGCCGGCGCCCGCGCGCTGTGGCGCGCCACCGGGATGAAGGACGAGGACTTCAAGAAGCCGATCATCGCCGTCGCCAACTCCTTCACCCAGTTCGTGCCCGGCCATGTGCACCTGAAGGACCTCGGCCAGCTGGTCTGCCGCGAGATCGAGAAGGCCGGCGGCGTGGCCAAGGAATTCGACACCATCGCCGTGGACGACGGCATCGCCATGGGCCACGACGGCATGCTCTATTCGCTGCCCAGCCGCGAGATCATCGCCGACTCGGTGGAGTACATGGTCAACGCCCACTGCGCCGACGCGCTGGTGTGCATCTCCAACTGCGACAAGATCACCCCCGGCATGCTGATGGCCGCCCTGCGCCTGAACATCCCGGTGGTGTTCGTCTCCGGCGGGCCGATGGAGGCCGGCAAGACCAAGCTGGCCAGCCACGGCCTCGACCTGGTCGACGCCATGGTCGCCGCCGCCGACGCCAGTTGCTCCGACGAGAAGGTCGAGGAATACGAGCGCAGCGCCTGCCCGACCTGCGGCAGCTGCTCGGGCATGTTCACCGCCAACTCGATGAACTGCCTGGCCGAGGCCCTCGGCCTGGCGCTGCCGGGCAACGGCACCACCCTGGCCACCCACGCCGACCGCGAGCAGCTGTTCCTGCGCGCCGGGCGGCTGATCGTCGAACTCTGCCAGCGCTACTACGGCGAGGGCGACGAGTCGGTGCTGCCGCGCTCGATCGCCAGCGTCAAGGCGTTCGAGAACGCCATGACCCTGGACATCGCCATGGGCGGCTCGACCAACACCATCCTGCACCTCCTGGCCGCCGCCCAGGAGGCCGAGGTCGACTTCGACCTGCGCGACATCGACCACCTGTCCCGCCGCGTGCCGCAGCTGTGCAAGGTCGCGCCGAACATCCAGAAGTACCACATGGAGGACGTGCACCGCGCCGGCGGCATCTTCGCCATCCTCGGCGAGTTGGCCCGCGGCGGCCTGCTGCACACCGACGTGCCCACCGTGCACAGCCCGACCATGCACGACGCCATCGCCCAGTGGGACATCACCCAGACCAGCGACGAGGCGGTGCATACCTTCTTCAAGGCCGGTCCGGCGGGCATCCCGTCCCAGGTCGCGTTCAGCCAGTCGACCCGCTGGCCGAGCCTCGACACCGACCGCTTCGAGGGCTGCATCCGCAGCGTCGAGAACGCCTATTCCCAGGAAGGCGGCCTGGCCGTGCTCTACGGCAACATCGCCCTGGACGGCTGCGTGGTGAAGACCGCCGGCGTGGACGAATCCATCCTGGTGTTCGAGGGCACGGCGAAGATCTTCGAGAGCCAGGACGCCGCGGTGAAGGGCATCCTCGCCGACGAGGTGAAGCCCGGCGACGTGGTGGTGATCCGCTACGAAGGCCCGAAAGGCGGCCCGGGCATGCAGGAGATGCTCTACCCGACCTCGTATCTGAAGTCCAAGGGACTCGGCAAGCAGTGCGCCCTGCTCACCGACGGGCGCTTCTCCGGCGGCACCTCGGGCCTCTCCATCGGCCACGCCTCGCCGGAAGCGGCCGCGGGCGGCGCCATCGGCCTGGTCGAGGACGGCGACAAGATCCTCATCGACATCCCCAACCGCAGCATCAACCTGCTGGTCTCCGACGAGGAGCTGAAGGCCCGCCGCCTGCACCAGGACCACAAGGGCTGGAAGCCGGCCGCCCCGCGCGCGCGCAAGGTCAGCACCGCGCTGAAGGCCTACGCCCTGCTCGCCACCAGCGCCGACAAGGGCGCAGTGCGCAACAAGGCGCTGCTCGACGGCTGAATCGGAGTCGGTGGTGGGAAAGGCCTGTGGCCGTTTCCCACCCTACGAACCCTGAGGCCGTAGGCTGGGTAACGGCGCGATCTTGCCCGCCAGCCCACCAACCTCCCCCTTCGGAGCCCGGCCCTGCGCCGGGCTTCGGCTTTTTGTACGGAGCGCCCATGAAGATCGGTCTGATCTCCGACACCCACGGTCTGCTGCGCCCGCAGGCGCTGGCCGCCCTCGAAGGCTGCGAGCGGATCGTCCACGCCGGCGACATCGGCACGCCGGAAATCCTCGACGCCCTGCGCCGGCTGGCGCCGGTCACCGCGGTGCGCGGCAACAACGACCGCGGCGCCTGGGCCGACGCCCTGCCCCATGCGGTCGAACTGGAACTGGGCGGCCTGCGCCTCTACGTCGTCCACCAGCCGGCTCACCTGCCGGCCGATCTGGCCGGGCGCGGCATCCGGGTGGCGGTCTGCGGGCACTCGCACAAACCGCGGATCGAGGAAAAGAACGACGTGCTGCTGGTCAACCCGGGCAGCGCCGGCCCGCGGCGCTTCAGGCTGCCGGTGGCGGTCGCCCTGCTGCAGGTCGAAGGTGCCGAGGTGCGCGCCGAGCTGGTCGAGCCGTCGTAGGGCTGCGCCGGCAAGAAGTGGCAGGGGCACTTCACCGCCAGCAGAAAACGACACCGCCGGGCAGACGGCGTGTCTGCCCGGCGGCGCTCGTCAGGTCCGGAACGCCCTGCGCTCGCGGGCGGTTTCCGGCCTAGGGGAATGCGGAATTACTGGCCTTCGTCCTTGGCGTCGAACTCCAGGCCGCCGATGTACTTGACCGCGAAGTTGTACAGGCTGCAGCCGATCAGCACGGCGAGATAGCCCATGACCAGATAGAACAGCGGCACCAGCAGGATGGTGATGAACGGCGGGCGACCGGCCGCGGGCACGAACAGCGACATGAACAGCAGGAAGGGCACGAAGACGAAGAACGACGTGGCTGCCGTCAGAATGCCGCAGACCTTGCCGTTTTGATGGGGGGACAGCCGGGTAATCTGGTGTTTCATATGCTGCTACTTCCGCCGAGATTGATTGATCTGTTGCGAGTAATGCTACCGCCGCGAGGCAGCCGGGGGCGAGCCTGCACCCCTCTCAAAACTTGATATGGATCATGGGCTTACTGGAGAAGTTCAAGCGCGGAGGGCAACTGCGACACTTGACCGCATGAAGAGGCGCCCGGCAGGTCCTCGCCATCGTGCAGGCGATGCCCGCCGGGAAATGGCGCAGCACGGCAGCCTGGCTGCAGAACCTCTGCCAAGGCGTGCGGCCCTTTCTGGTCGGGCATGATTTCAAAGGGCACTGGTCGGTGCGACTGGAGGAATGTCCAATGGTGATTGACCCTACAGCCAGCCGGGCAATCGAAACCGGCGGGCCATGGTGCATGACCGCTTGCCCCAAGCGACCCGCTCGGAAAACGCGCTCGGCAGGAAATTGCCGGACAACGGCCAAGCTCCGGCACCTCTTTTTTGCCAAACGCCAGGGCAGATGTCCCTCTCCGTCCGACGACGATCAGCAGCCTCCCGCCTCGTCCTGCACCAACGGCAGCTCGATCCAGAAGCGGCTGCCGACGCCCGGCTCGCTGAGCATGCCCATGCTGCCGCCCATCAGCTCGGCGAACTGGCGGCACAGCGACAGGCCGATACCGGTGCCCTGGATCGCCGAGTTCTCCCGCCCCAAGCGCTGGAAAGGCTCGAACAGCTGCGCCTGCCGCGGCGTGTCGATGCCGAGGCCGGTGTCCGTCACGATCAGCCGCGCCCAGCCTGCCGCCGTTTGGCAGCTCATGGCGATCCGCCCGGCGGGCCTGTTGTACTTGATCGCGTTGGACAGCAGGTTGAGCAGCACCTGGCGCAGGCGGCGCGGGTCGGCATGGACCTGCAGATCCGCGCCGGGCAGTTCCAGGTCGAGCGTCAGTCCGCGGGTTTCCACCTCCAGCCGGACCAGCCGGGCGCACTCGTCCATCAGCCTCGCCACCGCGACGGGCTGTATCTCCAGGCTGGGCTTTTCCGCCTGGACGTTGGCCCAGTCGAGCACGTCGTCGACCAGCTGGTTGAGGTGCTTGCTGGCGGCCAGAATTCCGTCGAGGTATTCCAGCTCCTGGCTCCCGCCCTGCTCGTCGTGCTCCAGGCGCAGCAGCTGGGCGAAGCCGTAGATGGCGTGGAGCGGCGTGCGCAATTCGTGGCTGATGCCGGAGATGAAGCGCGATTTGGCCTGGCTGGCGGCCTGCGCCTCGACGATGGCCTGACGCAGGTCGGCCTCGGTGTGCTTGAGCGCGCCGATATCCACATGGGTGCCGGCGAGCAGAACGGCCTGCCCCGTATCCGGGTCGCGCTCGACCACCCGGCCGCGGCCGAGCAGCCAGTGATAGCCGCCACGGCTGTCGCGGAAGCGGAACTCCGCCTCGCACAGCCCGCGACTGTCGTCGATGAGCCGGAAGCCCGTCTCGACCCGCGACACGTCGTCGGGATGGACGCGTGCCATGAAGACCTCCTGGCCGATCGGACCGGCAGGCAGACCGAAGCGCTCGCAGAAGCGCCCGCGCAGGACCAGCTGCCCGGTACGCTGGTCGTGCTCCCAGAGGCTTTCCGTGGCGCTGTCGAGCACCAGCTCGAGACGCTCATGGGTCCGCTGGCGCTGCCGTTCGCTCTGCTCGAGCCGCTCGCCCATCTGCTCGGCATGCCCGGCCATCGCGTCCAGCTCGCCGATCCGCGAGGTGATGCGGCGCGGGCGCCAGTTGCCCCGGCCGATCTCCTCCATCATTTGCGAGATGCCGTCGATGGGCCGCAGCAGGCGCTCGCTGAGATGACGGGCGCGCAGCCACATGTAGGCGAAGAAGGTCAGGTAGAACGCCACCAGGCCGGCGATCATCAGGTAGCCGATGTGCTCGTATCGCTTGGCGAGACCGCTGGTTTCGGCGAACACCGCGGCTTCGTCGACCACGGTCAGCAGGTGCCAGCCGGTCTGCGGAATGCTGGTCCAGGCCACCAGCTTCGGCTGCCCCTGGAGCTCCACCCTCAGCATGCCCGCTGGATGCTCGGCGATGGCGGCTGCCAGCCCGGTAGTCGCCGAACGCCGGCGCAGATTGAAGTCCTCGGGCTTGAACAGCTCACGGTGGACTCCCTCGTCGTAGGAGGACACGGTCAGCTCGCCGAGCCCGAAATCGGCCTCGCCCGGCTCCGGCAGGGCCATGATGTCCAGGTCGTCGCTGACCAGCACGGCATAGCCGTTCCACGGCACCGCCAGGCGGCCGATCTGCTCCAGCAGGGTGCTGACGGTGATGTCCAGGCCGACCACACCCTCGAGGAAATCCCCCCGGTAGACCGGCGCGATGGCCGACATCAGCCAGCCGTGCCCGGCCGGGTCGAGGTAGACGTCGGTCCAGACCGTGCCGCGCCCGGGATTGTGCCGGGCGTCGGCCAGGTAGTAGAAGTTGTAGTCGGGGATGACCATGTCGTGGGGGTACTGCTCGTGGGTGGGCAGCCACGGATAGATGTGGTTGTAGTTGTCCCAGCTGTTGAAGTAGAGGCTGGCGACCAGCGGGTTGCGCTGCTGCAGTTCCTTCATCAGCGGATCGAGGGCGCTCATCCGCGCGACCTTGCCCAGGTCCTGGCGTTCCCGCGGCGTGGAGCCTGCGTAGAAGACCGCGCTGCCGCCCTGATCCTCCGGGCTGTAGCGCACCCCGTCCGGGGTGGTCGCCAGCAGCGGTGGCGCCAGCGTCGCTGCCGACGGCTCCAGCAGGGCACGGGCGGTCAGGTTGCGGAACAGCTCGGTCAGCGAGCCGATCTGCGCCAGCTGCTGGTCGATGCTGCGCGCCTCCTGGCGGGCGGCCGCCTGCAGGTCGAACAGGGCGACTTTGCGCAGATGATCGATCTGCGCGTCGCGAATCGCGCCGTTGCTGAACAGATAGACGGCGATCAGCACCGTCTCGACCAGCAGCAGCGGTATCAATGCGCTCCGTGCAAATGCCCGCCAGATCCATTGGCGGAGTCCGATACGGGAGGGGGAAGGCATGCGCGCAGCACCCGGAGCAAGGAGATATAGAGCCGGATACGATAACAGGGAATGCATTAATGCTTTGCGGTGCGGCTCCGTAATGCGGGCGCTTTCGCCGTTGGCGCCAGGGTGCCGACCAGACGACCTATCAAAAGCCTTGCAGCCTCATTCGAACATCAGCTTGCCGGCTGGCTCCGGTTAGCGGGGCGGATCGAAGCCGGTCGTCAAGCGGCCCGCCCGAGGTTAGGCTCTGGCTTCACCCTGGCCCCACGGCGCTCCGGTCGCCCTTGCCTGAAGCCTCAACGGTCATGATCACACTGCTTCGACTGACATCGCTTCTTCTGGGCTGCGCCTTGATCGTCGCCCCGCCGTATGCGTTTCTGCTGTTCGCCTATGCGCTGGGAGAGCCCCATGCGACCCATGCCATCGCCACCTTCCTTTCGCCGACTCTGGCGATTGGGCTGGCCCTTGGGGCGGGGCCGTTGCTCATCGGCCTTCCCAGGCTGGTGGCCGGCGCCAGGAATCCCAGGATGCGTATCGTCGCCGCTATTTTGCTGGCCATCTCGACGGCGGGATTCTGCACCCTCGGCTTCGACGGCTATTTCACCCGGATATTGACGCCAATAGGCTTGTTCATCGAGGCGGTTCTGCTCGGATTCTTCATCTGGCCGGCCAGGCGTTTTTCCGCCAGCTCCACCATCGCCCGCGGAGGCGCCGGCAAGTAACACCCCCGGCTAGCCCCGCTCCCAGACCTCGAAGGCATGCCCCGGCGCGTCTGCCGTGGCCGGGTGTTCCTCCTGGGAGACAAGACGCCAGTCGGCGGAGTCCCAGGCGGGGAAGAAGGCATCGCCTTGCGGAGAGAGGTCGATGCGGGTCAGGTAGAGGCGCTCGGCCAGCGGCAGAGCCTGAGCATAGAGCTGCGCGCCGCCGATCAGCATGATCTCGCCGACGCCCTGCGCGCGGGCCCAGGCGTCGGCACGCTCCAGGGCGGCATCGAGCGAGGCGAAGGTTTCGGCGCCCTCCAGAGCGAGGCCGGGCTGGCGGCTGACCACCAGGTTGAGCCGGCCGGGCAGAGGGCGGCCGAGGGAGTCCCAGGTCTTGCGGCCCATGATGATCGGCTTGCCGAGGGTGCTGGCCTTGAAGTGCCTGAGATCCGCCGGCAGGTGCCAGGGCATTTTATTGTCGCGGCCGATCACGCCGTTGGCGGCGACGGCGGCGATCAGCGCGAGGGGGAGTCGGGACGTGTTCATGGCGGCAAGGATAGCAGAGCCCGACTTCCCTCTACCGTCATGCAACCGCCACAAGGCCGTTACCCGGCCATCGCCGAAGCGTCACCGCGCTCGGGCAGGCTGGGCGCTCCATGTCCCAAGGAGAGGAACCGATGTCCCGCACGCCGTCCGTACTGTCTCGCCGCTGGCTCGCCGCCGGCGCCCTGCTGCTGCCCCTCGTGGCCTGCGCCACCGCGGAACCGCCGGCGGCCGCACAGCCGCAGGCCGAAGAGCCCCGGCCGCTGGTCATCGCCCACCGCGGCGCCAGCGGCTACCTGCCGGAGCACACCCTGGCCGCCTACGCGCTGGCGGTGCTGCAGGGCGCCGACTACGTCGAGCCGGACCTGGTGATGACCCGGGACGGCCAACTGGTCGCCCGTCACGACAACCAGCTCGACCTAAGCACTGACGTCGCCGCCCGCCCCGAGTTCGCCGAGCGCAAGCGTACCAAGCGTGTCGACGGCGTCGAGCTGACCGGCTGGTTCAGCGAGGACTTCAGCCTCGCGGAGATCAAGACCCTGCGCGCCATCGAGCGCATCCCGAAGATCCGCCCCGGCAACGCCCGCCTGGACAAGTCCCTTGAGGTGCCCACCCTGCAGGAGATCATCGACCTGGTGCAAAGCCTGGAGAAGAGCCAGGGGCGGCGCATCGGCCTGTACCCGGAGACCAAGCACCCGACCCACTTCCAGCACCTCGGCCTGGCCATGGAAGAGCCGCTGGTGGAGACCCTCCGCCGCAACGGCTACCACAGCCGCCACGCGCCGGTGTACATCCAGTCCTTCGAGGTGGAGAACCTCAAGACCCTGCGCCGGCTGACCCCGCTGCGCCTGGTCCAGCTGTTCGGCTCCGGCCAGCCCTACGACCAGGAAGTGATCGGCAGCGCCCTGACCTACGCGCAGATGGCCACCCCGGCCGGACTGCAGGCCATCGCCGCCTATGCCGACGGCGTCGGCCCGGACAAGGGCTATGTGATCCCGCGCGACGCCAACGGCAACCTGGGCAGCCCCAGCGACTTCGTGCCCAACGCCCATGCCGCCGGCCTCACGGTGCACCCCTACACCTTCCGCGCGGAGAACAACTTCCTGCCCACCGCGCTGCGCAGCAGCGGCAACCCCGCCGAGCGCGGCGACCTCGAAGCGGAAATCCGCGCCTTCCTCGAGGCCGGCATCGACGGCCTGTTCAGCGACCATCCGGACATCGCCCTGCGCCTGCGCGAGCGGCCGTGACACGCCTGCCGGGTACGCCACGCGCTCCCGGCATGCCCGTATCGACTTGCCCGCGGCCGGGCCTGAGCGGTTATCCTCATTGGCAGAAACCGAACCGCCATCGAGAGACCGCGTGAGTACCCCACCGAACGATTTCCACCGCCTCTGGCTGACCGAAACCATCCGCCTGCGCGAAGAGTTCGCCGGCCCGCTGGAGGACGGCGAGGCCAACCGCCGCGCCCGCGCCGCCGGCGGCGATCTCGGCAAACGCATCCAGACCCGCGCCCTGTGGCTGGCCGAGCGCGACGGCCTGCTCGCCGCCCTGCGCCATTGGCGCCAGGGCGGCGGCCTGGCTCTGGCCGCCCTGCTGGCCTGCGCCCTGCTCGGCGGCGCCGGCCTGGCCCTGGCCTCCTTCGGCCCCGAGCAGCAGGGGCCGGTCAACGTGTTCTGGGCCCTGGGCAGCCTGCTCGGCCTGCATCTTCTGACCCTCAGCGGCTGGCTGCTCGGCCTGCTCTTCGCCGGCGACAGCGGCGGCGTGCTCGGCCGCCTGTGGCTGTGGCTCAGCGAGAAGTTCGCCCGCGACGCCCAGGCCGCGCAGCTGGTGCCGGCGCTGCTGCTCCTGCTGCAGCGCCGGCACCTCGGCCGCTGGGGCCTGGGCCTGCTGGTCCACGGCGTCTGGCTGCTCGCCCTGACGGCGGCGCTGGTCACCCTGGTGGCGCTGCTGTCGACCCGCAACTACGGCTTCTACTGGGAAACCACCCTGCTCGACAGCGACGCCTTCGTCGCCCTGACCCAGGGCCTCGGCGCCCTGCCGGCGCTGCTCGGCTTCAGCCTGCCGGACCCGGCCACCATCCGCGCCAGCGCCGACCAGGCGCTGACCGCCGAAGCCGCACGCCAGGCCTGGGCCGGCTGGCTGCTCGGCGTGCTGCTGGTCTACGGCCTGCTGCCGCGCCTGCTGCTCGCCCTGCTCTGCCTGGGCCGCTGGCTCTCCGGCCGCGCCCGCCTGGCCCTGGACCTGTCGCTGCCCGGCTACCGCCTGCTCGCCGAGCGCCTGCAGCCGTCCAGCGAGCGCATCGGCGTCTGCGACGCCGCGCCCGCGATCATGCCGACGATTCCCGCCGCGACCCTGGCCAGGCCGGTCGAGGGCACGCCCGCCCAACTGGTGGCGGTCGAGCTGGACGAGAGTCGCCCCTGGCCGCCGGCGCTGCCCGGTGCGGTCGGCGACGCCGGCGTTCTCGACAGCCGCGAACAGCGCCGGCGGCTGCTCGAGCGCTTCGCCGAACGGCCGCCGGCGCGCCTGGCGGTGGCCGTCGATCCGCTGCGCTCGCCGGACCGCGGCACCCTGGCGCTGCTCGGCGAACTCTCGCGCAGCGCCGGACAGACGCGCGTCTGGCTGCTGCCGGCACCGCCCGGCGGAGCGCTGAACGCAGAGCGCCTGGACGACTGGCGCATCGCCCTCAACCAGCTGGGCCTGCCCCACGGCAGCGACAGCCCGCTGGCCTGGCTGGAGACCGGACATGACTGAGCCGCTGAAACTCGCGGTGGTCGGCCACACCAACGTCGGCAAGACTTCGCTGCTGCGCACCCTGACCCGCGACAGCGGCTTCGGCGAGGTCTCGCACCGGCCGAGCACCACCCGCCACGTCGAGGGCGCGCGCCTGTCGGTGGACGGCGAGGCGCTGCTCGAGCTGTACGACACCCCCGGCCTGGAAGACGCCATCGCCCTGCTCGAGCACATCGAGCGCCTGGACCGCCCCGGCGAGCGCCTCGACGGCCCGGCGCGGATCGCCCGCTTCCTCGACGGCGCCGAGGCGCGCCAGCGCTTCGAGCAGGAGGCCAAGGTGCTGCGCCAGCTGCTCGGCTCCTCCGCCGGTCTCTACGTGATCGACGCCCGCGAGCCGGTGCTGGCCAAGTACCGCGACGAACTCGAGGTGCTCACCGCCTGCGGCCGGCCGCTGCTGCCGGTGCTCAACTTCGTCGCCCGCGCCGGTACCCGCGAGGACGCCTGGCGCACGGCGCTGGCGCGGCTCGGCCTGCACGCCATGGTGCGCTTCGACACCGTGGCGCCGCCGCAGGACGGCGAGCGGCGCCTCTACGAGAGCCTGGCCCTGCTGCTGGAGCCGGCCCGTCCGCAGCTGGAGCGGCTGATCCAGTCCCACGAGGCCCAGGCCGCCGCGCGCCAGGACAGTGGCAGGCGGCTGATCGCCGAGCTGCTGCTCGACGTCGCCGCCTGCCGGCGCCGCGTCGAGGCCCGCGCCGAGCTGGAGGCGGAGGCCGTCCGCGAATTGCACGAGACCGTGCGCCAGCGCGAGCAGCGCTGCGTCGAGGCCCTGCTGCGCCTCTACGCCTTCCGCCCGGAGGACGCCGCCGCCGCCGACCTGCCGCTGGCCGGCGGACGCTGGGGCGACGACCTGTTCAATCCGGAAACCCTGCGCCAGCTCGGCGAGAAGATCGGCGGCGGGATGGCCGCGGGCGCGGCGGCCGGCGCCGGAGTCGACCTGCTGGTCGGCGGCCTGACCCTGGGCGCCGCCGCGCTGATCGGCGCGCTGGCCGGCGGCGGCGCACAGACCGCCCGCCACTACGGCAACCGCATCATGGGCAAACTGCGCGGCGAGCGCGAACTGACCGTGGACGACGCCGTGCTGCGCCTGCTCGCCCTGCGCCAGCGCCAGCTGCTCAAGGCCCTCGCCGCCCGCGGCCACGCCGCGCAGCAGGCGATCCAGCTGGACACCCCGCAGGACCGGAGCTGGCGCGAAGACCGGCTGCCCGAGGCGCTCAACAAGGCCCGCGCCCATCCGGAATGGTCGTCGCTCAACCCGGGCCGGCAGCGCGAGCAGTCCGAGCGCCAGGAGCAGATCCGGGTGCTGGCCGCGGAGCTGGACTAGAACTCCCGCTGCCAGCCGGGCTCAGACCGCTACTGGCGCCTTGATGTGCGGATGGGACTGGTAGCCGACCAGCTCGAAGTCCTCGAAGCGGAAAGCGAACAGGTCCTTCACCGCTGGGTCGAGCCGCATGGTCGGCAGCGGCAGCGGCTCGCGGGAGAGTTGCAGGTCGGCCTGCTCCAGATGGTTGGCGTAGAGGTGGCAGTCGCCGCCGGTCCAGACGAACTCGCCGGGCGCAAGGCCCGTGACCTGCGCCACCATCAGGGTCAACAGGGCGTAGCTGGCGATGTTGAAGGGCACGCCGAGGAAGATGTCCGCCGAGCGCTGATAGAGCTGGCAGGACAGCCGGCCCTCGGCCACGTAGAACTGGAACAGCGCATGGCACGGCGGCAGCTTCATCTCGTCGATCAGCGCCGGGTTCCAGGCCGAGACGATCAGCCGGCGCGAGTCCGGATTCTTTTGGATCATCTCCACGACGTTGGCGATCTGGTCGATGTGCCGGCCGTCCGGCGCCGGCCAGCTGCGCCACTGGTAGCCGTAGACCGGGCCGAGCTCGCCGTCCGCGCCGGCCCATTCGTCCCAGATGCGCACGCCGTTGTCCTTCAGGTACTTGATGTTGGTGTCGCCCTTCAGGAACCACAAAAGCTCGTGGATGATGGATTTCAGGTGGCACTTCTTGGTGGTCACTAGGGGAAACCCCTCGGCCAGGTCGAAGCGCATCTGGTGGCCGAACACCGAATAGGTGCCGGTGCCGGTGCGGTCGCTCTTGAAGGTGCCGTGCTCGCGCACCAGGCGCATCAGGTCGAGGTACTGTTTCATGAAGGGACAAGTGGCTGCGCGCAGGAAAAGGCCGTGAATTCTAACCGGTACGTAGGGTGGAAAACGACCGCAGGTCTTTTCCACCCTTGCCAAGGGCGGTGGAAAACGCTACACGGGTTTTCCACCCCAGGGCTCAACCGGCGAGCCTGGCCTCGCGGCGATAGGCCCAGGCCATCATCCCGGCGCCGCCGAGGATCATCGGCAGACAGAGCAGCTGGCCCATGGTCAGCCAGCCGAAGGCGAGGTAGCCGAGCTGGGCGTCCGGCACCCGGACGAACTCGACGATGAAGCGGAAGATCCCGTAGCAGATGGCGAACAGTCCGGACACCGCCATGGTCGGCCGTGGCCGGCGCGAGTAGAACCAGAGGATGGTGAACAGCGCCACGCCCTCCAGGGCGAACTGGTAGAGCTGCGAGGGATGGCGCGGCAGCTGCGCCGGATCGGTGGGGAAGACCATCGCCCAGGGCAGGTCGGTGGCCTTGCCCCACAGCTCGGCGTTGATGAAGTTGCCGATCCGCCCGGCGCCCAGGCCGATCGGCACCAGCGGGGCGATGAAGTCCATCAGCTCGAAGAAGCCCTTGCCGTTGCGCCGGGCGAAGATCCAGCTGCACAGCAGCACGCCGAGCAGCCCGCCGTGGAAGGACATGCCGCCCCGCCAGACCTGCAGGATCAGGCTCGGGTCGTGCAGGTAGGCCGGCAGGTCGTAGAACAGCACATAGCCGAGCCGGCCGCCGGCGATCACCCCCAGGGCGACCCAGAACACCAGGTCGGAGAGCTTCTCGCGGCTCCACTCGGGAGCGAAGCCGGCCAGCCGGCGTGAGGCCAGCCACCAGGCGCCGCCGATGCCGACCAGGTACATCAGGCCGTACCAGTGCACCTTGAGCGGACCGATGGCGATGGCCACGGGATCGATGTGCGGATAGGGCAGCATCCGGGTCTCCTCAGAACAGGAAATACAGGCCGACGCCCAGCAACTGCAGGGCGAACAGGCGCTTGAGCAGCAGTGGCGGCAGGCGGTGCGCCAGGTGGGCGCCGAAGCGGGCGCAGAACATGCTGGTGGCGGCGATGCCGAGCACCGCCGGCAGGTAGACGAAGCCCAGGCTCCAGTCCGGCAGATGGGCCTCGTTCCAGCCGACGATCATGAAGCTCAGCGCGCTGCACAGAGCGATCGGCAGGCCGCAGGCCGCCGAGGTCGCCACCGCCTGTGGCATCGGCACGCTGCGCCAGGTCAGGAAGGGCACGGTGAGCGAGCCGCCGCCGATGCCGAAGATCGCCGAGGCCCAGCCGATCACCACGCCGGCCAGGCTCAGGCCGGGCTTGCCGGGCAGTTCGCGGCTGGCCTTGGGCTTGAGGTCGAGGCCCATCTGCAGGCCGATGGCGACGGCGAACAGACCGATGATCTTCTGCAGCAGCGGTCCCTGAATCGCCGCCGCGGTCAGGCTGCCGAGCACCGCACCGGCGAGGATGCCGACGGTCAGCCAGACGAAGAGCGGCCAGAGCACGGCGCCCTTGCTGTGGTGTGCCAGCACCGAGTTGATCGAGGTGAAGACGATGGTGGCCAGCGAGGTGCCCACCGCCAGGTGGGTCAGCACGGCCGGATCGAAACCCTGGGCGGTGAAGCTGAACACCAGCACCGGCACTATGATGATCCCGCCGCCGATCCCGAACAGTCCGGCCAGCACGCCGGCCGCCGCTCCCAGCGGCAAATACAGCAGAAACTCCATCGCGGCCCCCTCTTGAGCAAAGGCGGCATGGTACCGGAATTGGGCGAGCGGCGAGGGAGGTTTGCGGCCCTTGCCCCGCCCCCGCATCGCCGATAGCCTCTCTCCATGACCACCGGCAGGAAAGTCCATGTGCCTGATCGTTCTCGCCTGGCGCCCCGGCCATGCCACGCCGCTGGTGCTGGCGGCCAACCGTGACGAGTTCTACGCCCGCCCCAGCCTGCCCCTGGCCGCCTGGCCAGAAGCGCCGGGCGTGCATGCCGGGCGCGATCTGGAGGCCGGCGGCACCTGGCTGGGCGTCGGCCCCGGCGGGCGCATCGCCGCCGTGACCAACATCCGCGATCCGTCCCAGCCGCTCGGCCGGCGCAGCCGCGGCGAACTGCCGGTGGGCTTTCTGCTCGGCGAGCTGTCGCCCGAAGCCTATCTGGAGCAGGTGGCGGAACGGGCGCGGGACTATACCGGCTTCAACCTGCTGGCCGGCACGGCCGAGGAGCTCTGGTACTACCACGCCCGCGAGACGGCGCCGCGGCGTCTGCCGGCGGGCCTCTACGGCCTCTCCAACGCCGCCCTGGACAGCCCCTGGCCGAAGCTGCGCCGCGCCAAGGCAGCCCTCGCCGAATGCCTGGAAACGCCGCGAGCGGATTGTCTGCTGGCAGCGGTGCAGGACCGCCGGCCGGCGGCGGACGCGGAGCTGCCGGACACCGGCGTCGGCCTGGTCAGGGAACGCCTGCTGTCCAGCGTGTTTATCGCCAGTGCGGACTACGGCACCTGCTCGAGCACTGCGCTGATCGCCTGCGCGGACGGCTCGCGGCAACTGGTCGAGCGCCGCTATGGCCCCTACGGCGTCCGCCTCGCCGAGGTGAAACTCGATCTCCCGTGAGCCGTGCGGCTCAGGCTGCTAGCAGACCACGATGCAATCGCGCTGCTGCTTGGCCAGGTACAGCGCAGCGTCCAGACGGCGGATCAGCGCGATCGGCTCCTCGTTCGGACACATCTTCCCCACGGCGAAGCTGGCGGTGAGCTGCAGCGGCAACGCGGCATCGATCCGCCGCAGGTTCAGGCGCAGGCGCTCCGCCAGCGCCAGCGCCGCATCGACATCGGTGTCCGGCAGCAGCACGACGAACTCCTCGCCGCCCCAGCGGGCGAAGCAGTCCACGTCCCGCAGGTCTTGGCGCACCATCTCCGCCACCGCGACCAGCACCCGGTCCCCGGCCGGATGGCCAAGGCTGTCGTTGATGCGCTTGAAATGGTCGAGGTCGAACATCAGCAACGCGCAGGGATGGCCATGCCGCTGCAGGCGGTGCCATTCGGCCTGCACCTGCCGTTCGAAGCAGCGGCGGTTGGCGACCTGGGTGAGCGGATCGATCTCGCTGAGGCGCAGAGCCAGCGCAGCCTGCTCGGCCAGGGCCCGGTTGGCCTGCTGCAGGGCCTCGGTACGCGCCGCCACCAGGTCTTCGAGGGTACGGTTGAGCTCCAGGAGCTCCTGGTTCTTCTGCTGCAGGGCCAGTTCGGCCAGCTTGCGTTCGTGGATGTTGCGGTGTGCGCCGATCATCCGGGTCGCCCGCCCCTCCTCGTCGAACTCGACGAAACGGCCGTGATCGCTTATCCACAGGTAGTCGCCATTGCGGCAACGGCAGCGGTACTCCTCGGCGTAGACCGGCTGCGTCCCGTCCAGATAGGCCTGGAAACCGCGCATGACCCGCTCGAAGTCGTCGGGATGGATTACCTCGTGCCAGGTCGCGACGTTCTCCGACAGGCTGTCCACGGCATAGCCGAGCATGGAATACCAGCCCGGACTGCGCTTGACGTGACCGGTACGGATGTCCCAGTCCCAGATTCCGTCGCTGACGATCTCCAGCGCGAAACGCAGGGTCCGCGCGATGGTCTCGGGGGACAAATCATGAGGGATGTTGTCGGTAATTTCGAGCTCCTCCATGAGCATCGCTGGCGTCGGATCGGCTCCGCCGCCGCAAGCTTCCCGACCGGGCATGACACCGGGAAGCGTACCGGCCTGCCGCTTATCCTTGCAGCGAGGCCACCGGATTGATCACCCGACCGAGGCCGAGGCTGCGCAGGGTCAGCTGCAACGTGCTGTGGATGACCTGCGGGTTATCCATGGCCAGCAATTGGCCGAGCAGTTCGCGAGCCTTGCCCATGGTGATCTGGCGCAGCAACCACTTGACCTTGGGCAGGTTGGTGGCGTTCATCGACAGGCTGTCGAAACCCATCGCCAGCAGCAGCACCGCCGCCGAGGGATCGCCGGCCATCTCGCCGCAGATGCTCACCGGCTTGCCTTCGGTATGGGCGTCCTGCACCACCTTGTGGAGCGCCTGCAGCACGGCCGGGTGCAGGTAGTCGTAGAGATCGGCGACCCGCGGGTTGTTGCGGTCCACCGCCAGCAGGTACTGGGTCAGGTCGTTGGAGCCGACCGAGAGGAAATCCACCAGACGCGCCAGCTCGCGGGTCTGGTAGACCGCCGCGGGAATCTCCACCATCACCCCGATCGGCGGCATGGGCACATCGGTGCCCTCGTCGCGAACCTCACCCCAGGCGCGATGGATCAGATGCAGCGCCTCGTCGAGTTCGTGGATCGAGGAGATCATCGGCAGCAGGATGCGCAGGTTGTTCAAGCCCTCGCTGGCCTTGAGCATGGCGCGGACCTGGACCAGGAAGATTTCCGGGTGGTCGAGGGTGACACGGATGCCACGCCAGCCGAGAAAGGGGTTGCTTTCCTTGATCGGGAAGTAGGACAGCGCCTTGTCGCCGCCGATGTCCAGGGTGCGCATGGTCACCGGCAGCGGATGGAAGGCAGACAGCTGGTCGCGGTAGATCGCCAGCTGTTCCTTCTCGCTGGGGAAGCGCTCGTTGTTCATGAACGGCACTTCGGTGCGGTACAGCCCCACCCCTTCGGCGCCGCGCTCCTGGGCGCGGGCGACGTCGGCGAGCAGGCCGGTGTTGACCCACAGCGGCAGGCGGTAGCCGTCGAGGGTCTCGCAGGGCAGCTCGCGCAGGGCATCGAGGCCCTGGGTCAGTTGGCGCTCCTCCTCGACCAGCTCGGCGAATTGCTGGCGCAGCATCTCGCTGGGGTTGGTGTAGACCTCGCCGTGGTAGCCGTCGACGATCAGGTCGATGCCGTCCATCTTCGAATAGGGCAGATCGACCGCCCCCATCACCGTGGGAATGCCCATGGCCCGGGCGAGGATCGCCACATGGGAGTTGCCCGAGCCCTGCACCGAGACCAGGCCGACCAGCTTGCCCTCGGGCAGCTCGCCGAGCATCGCCGGGCTCAGCTCCTCGCTGACCAGGATGGTGTTGTCCGAGTAGACCATGGTCTGCTGGCGGGCCTGCTGCAGGTAGGCGAGCAGACGCCGGCCGAGGTCCTTGACGTCGGAGGCGCGCTCGCGCAGGTAGGCGTCGTCCATCAGCTCGAAGCGCTTGACGTGCTCGTTGACCACCTGGCGCAGCGAGCCTTGGGCCCACTGGCCGGTCTTGATCACCCGCTGCACTTCGCTGCCCAGGGAGGCGTCGTCGAGCATCATCAGGTAGACGTCGAACAGCGCGCGCTCCTCGGGGCGCAACTGGGTGGCGAGCTTGGCCGACAGCGTGCGGATGTCGGTGCGCACCGCCTCCAGGGCGCTGTTGAACAGCTCCAGCTCGGCCTTGACGTCCTCGGCCGGCTTGTCCGGCACCACGTCCAGGTCGGCCGGCGGCAGCACCACCACGGCCTTGCCGACGGCGACGCCCGGCGCCGCCGGGACGCCGACGAAGCGCGCCTCCTGGATGCCCTTGCCCTGCCGGCCGAGGCCGCGGATCGAGCCGGTGGCCTCGGCATGGGCGATGACCCCGGCGAGCTGCGCGCTCATGGTCACCAGGAAGGCTTCCTCGCCCTCGTCGAATTCGCGACGCTCCTTCTGCTGGATGACCAGCACGCCCATCACCCGCCGGTGGTGGATGATCGGCGCACCGAGGAAGGAGGCGTAGCGCTCCTCGCCGGTCTCGGCGAAGTAGCGGTAGCGCGGGTGGGCGGCGGCGTTCTCCAGGTTGAGCGGTTCCTCGCGGGTGCCGACCAGGCCGACCAGGCCCTCGTTGGAGGCCATGCTGACCTTGCCGATGGAGCGCTTGTTGAGCCCGTCGGTGGCCATCAGCACGAAGCGGTTGGTTTCCGGATCGAGCAGGTAGACCGAGCAGACCTGGCTGCCCATGGTCTCCTTGACGCGGCGCACGATGATGCCCAGTGCCGTCTTGAGATCCTTGGCGGCATTCACTTCCTGGACGATCTTGCGCAGCGTGTTGAGCATGGCTCGCGTTGGCTCCGTTGATCAGTCCCGTGCCAGCAGGCGCGGGGCGAGTTCTTTCAGCGCGCGCCGGTAGACCTCGCGTTTGAAGGCGACCACCTGGCCCAGCGGGTACCAGTAGCTGACCCAGCGCCAACCGTCGAACTCCGGCTTGCCGGTCAGATCCATGCGTACCCGCTGCTCGTCGGAAAGTAGGCGCAGGAGAAACCACTTCTGCTTCTGGCCGATGCACAGCGGCTGGCTGTGCGAACGCACCAGGCGCTGTGGCAGACGATAGCGCAACCAGCCACGGGTGCAGGCGAGGATCTGCACATCCTGCTGTTCCAGGCCGACTTCCTCGTTGAGCTCGCGGAACAGCGCCTCTTCCGGCGACTCCCGAGCGTCGATGCCGCCCTGGGGAAATTGCCAGGCATCCTGGTTGATCCGCCGTGCCCAGAGCACCTGGCCGATGTCATTGGTCAGGATGATGCCGACATTGGGACGAAATCCATCGGGGTCGATCACGGCAATGAACCTTGCGAACGCATGTGTCCGCATTGTTCCACAAAAAGGGGCGCGCCAGAAGCAGGCAGGACAAGGGGTGGAGTACCTACGCCCCTCCAGCTTTCGGCACAGAACCGTTATGCTTCGCCGCACTTCGACTCCCCTTTTCCTACCGAGGTTCTAGCGTGCGTCTGGCTCTATTCGATCTCGACAACACCCTGCTGGCCGGCGACAGCGACCATGCCTGGGGCGACTGGCTCTGCGAGCGCGGCATCCTCGACGGCGAGGCCTACAAGGCGCGCAACGACGCCTTCTACCAGGACTACCTGGCCGGCCGGCTGAACATCGTCGACTACCTGAACTTCAGCCTGGAGATCCTCGGCCGCACCGAGATGGCCGTGCTCGACGAGTGGCACCGGGCGTTCATGCACGAGTGCATCGAGCCGATCATCCTCGCCAAGGGCCGGGAACTCATCGAGCGGCACCGCAGCCAGGGCGACAAGCTGGCGATCATCACCGCCACCAACCGCTTCGTCACCGGCCCCATCGCCGCACGCCTCGGCGTCGACACCCTGCTCGCCACCGAGTGCGAAATGGCCGGCGGCCGCTATACCGGCCGCACCACCGACGTGCCCTGCTTCAAGGAAGGCAAGGTCGAGCGCCTGAACCGCTGGCTGGCGGAAACCGGCCATTCGCTGGAGGGCAGCCACTTCTACAGCGACTCGCACAACGACCTGCCGCTGCTCGAGCGGGTCTGTCACCCGGTGGCGGTCGACCCCGATCCGACCCTGCGCGAAGAAGCTGAGCGGCGCGGCTGGCCGGTGATCTCGCTGCGCTGAGCCTCAGACGGGCTTGACCATCATCAGCCCGAGGCTGGCGGCGAAGCACAACAGCCCGACCACCGCCAGCCCCAGGCCGAGCCACACGCCCGGCTTGCGACCCGCGACTCTCGATGCTAGCCACAGTCCGCACAGCGAGCCCGGCAAAAAAAGCAGCGAGCTGCCGAGCAGCCAGAGCTGCCCCAGCGGCCGAGCGGCCAGGTGCGCCAGCCACCAGCCGCTGACCGGCAGACCGACCAGACAGAGCAGCAGCAGGACGGCGCACAGCGCGGGCCAGGGCGAGGGGCGCGGCGGGGCCTCCACTGCCGCCTCCTCCGAAGCTTCCTGCGCCGGCTCCAGGTCCGTCGCTACCAGTCCCTGCGCCACCGGCGCCAACACCGCATCCATCTCGGTTTCGCCGCCCGCCTCCGGTGACGCTACCGTGCGGGTACGTGAGCGCCAGCAGAGCCCGGCGAGCGCGAAGAAAGCCACGAACAGCAGCACACCGGCCACGCCGTGGAGCATCTTGAGAAGCGCGAAGTATTCCATTGCTTGCACGTCCTTGTGAGGTCAAACGGATGGCGTTCGTGGCTCAGCCGAGGAACAGCCGGTAGGCCGGGTTGCCGGTCTCGTCCCAGTACGGATAGCCGATGGCGTCGAGGGCCGCCGGCAGCAGGTGACGCTCCCCCGCCGGCACCTGCAGGCCGGCGACCACGCGGCCGTCGGCGGCGCCGTGGTTGCGGTAGTGGAACATCGAGATGTTCCAGCGCCCGCCGAGCTTGCTGAGGAAGTTGAACAGCGCGCCGGGCCGCTCGGGGAACTCGAAGCGCAGCACCACCTCGTCGCTGACATTGGCCGCATGGCCGCCGACCATGTGGCGGATGTGCAGCTTGGCCAGCTCGTCGTTGGTCAGGTCGAGCACCGGAAAGCCCTGCTCGCGCAGGCTGGCCACCAGTTGCTCGCGCGGGTCGTTCTCCGGATGGGTCTGCACGCCGACGAAGATGTGCGCGTGGTCCGGGCGGTTGTAGCGATAGTTGAACTCGGTGATCTGCCGCTTGCCGATCGCCTGGCAGAACGCCTTGAAGCTGCCCGGCTGCTCGGGAATGGTCACGGCAATGATCGCCTCGCGCTTCTCGCCCAATTCGGCGCGTTCGGCGACGTGGCGCAGGCGGTCGAAGTTGATGTTGGCGCCCGAGTCGATGGCCACCAGGGTCTGCCCGCTCGCCCCCTCGCGCTCGACGTAGCGCTTGATCCCGGCCACCGCCAGGGCGCCGGCCGGCTCGGTGATCGAGCGGGTGTCGTCGTAGATGTCCTTGATCGCCGCGCAGATCTCGTCGGTGCTGACGGTGACCACCTCGTCGACGTGGTGCCGACAGATGTCGAAGGTGTGGGCGCCGATCTGCGCCACCGCCACGCCGTCGGCGAACAGCCCGACCTGCGGCAGCACCACCCGCTCGCCGGCGGCCAGCGCCGCCTGCAGGCAGTTGGAGTCCGCCGGCTCGACGCCGATCACCTTGACCTCGGGGCGCAGGTACTTCACGTAGGCGGCGATGCCCGCCACCAGCCCGCCACCGCCGACCGGCACGAAGACGGCATCCAGCCGGCCCGGCTGCTGGCGGAGGATTTCCATGGCCACGGTACCCTGCCCGGCGATCACGTCGGGATCGTCGTAGGGGTGGATATAGACGTAGCCCTTCTCTTCGACCAGCTTCAACGAATAGGCCAGCGCCTCGGGGAAGGCATCGCCGTGCAGCACCACCTTGGCGCCGCGGGCGCGTACCGCCTGGACCTTGATCTCCGGGGTGGTCCGCGGCATCACGATGACCGCCTTGATGCCCAGGTGCTTGGCCGCCAGGGCCACGCCCTGGGCATGGTTGCCGGCCGAGGCGGTGACCACGCCGCGCGCCAGCTCCGCCTCGCTCAGCTGGGCCACCTTGTTGTAGGCACCGCGAATCTTGAAGGAGAACACCGGCTGCAGGTCTTCGCGCTTGAGCAGAACCTGGTTGCCGAGACGCTCGGAGAGCTGGCGGGCGGGCTGCAGGGGGGTCTCCACGGCGACGTCGTAGACGCGCGAGGTGAGGATCTTCTTGACGTACTGTTCGAGCATCGGCGGACATCGGGAAGCAGGAAAGGAATGGGCCAGTCTACCCCGCCGGCATCCCGGCCGACCACCCACCGCTGCGCCGGCGGGCGCCAGGTCGGGACGGACGCGGCTATAATCGCCGCATCTTTCCCATCCGACGAAGACCTCAGCATGACCCAGGACCAGCTCAAGCAGGCCGTGGCCCAGGCCGCCCTCGACCACATCCTTCCGAAGCTCAGCGAGAAAAGCGTCGTCGGGGTCGGCACCGGCTCCACCGCCAACTTCTTCATCGACCTGCTGGCCCGCCACCGGATGGCCTTCGACGGCGCCGTGGCCAGTTCCGAAGCCACCGCTGCGCGCCTGAAAGGCCACGGCATTCCGGTGTACGACCTGAACAGCGTCGTCGAGCTGGAGTTCTACGTGGACGGTGCCGACGAGTGCAACAAGTACCTGGAGCTGATCAAGGGCGGCGGCGCCGCGCTGACTCGCGAGAAGATCGTCGCCGCGGTGGCCAAGACCTTCATCTGCATCGCCGACGAGAGCAAGCGGGTCGATTTTCTCGGCGCCTTCCCGCTGCCGGTGGAGGTGATTCCCATGGCCCGCAGCCATGTCGCCCGCGAGCTGGTCAAGCTCGGTGGCGACCCGGTCTACCGCGAGGGTGTGGTGACCGACAACGGCAACGTGCTCCTCGATGTGTACAACCTGCAGATCACCAATCCCCGGCAACTGGAGACCGACATCAACAACATCGTCGGGGTGGTCTGCAACGGCCTGTTCGCTGCGCGCCCGGCCGACCTGCTGCTGCTCGGCACCGCCAACGGGGTGGAGCGCCTCGAACGCCCGTGACCCGGTGGAACCGGGGCCTGCCCGGACTCAGGGATGCGCCTTGCGAAACACGTAAAAGTGGTTCGGTTCGCCCAGCACGTAAAGATTGCCCTCGGCATCCATCGCCACCCCCTCGGCCTGACGGATGCCGCGGTGCAGACCGTTGAAGCCGCCGAGCAGGGTGATGAAGCTGAACGGCCGCCCCTGACGGTCGAACTCCACCAGCAGCCGCGACTCGTCGGACAGCAGGAGGAAATGCCCGCTGCGCGGGTCGACGCTCACCGAAGACAGGTCGCGCACCGGCAGCTCCTCGCTGGGCAGCGGCTGCAGATCGCCGACCGTCCCGCCCTCGCCGACCGTCAGGCCGAACAGCGTCGGCGGGCGTTCGCGGGCCAGTAGCAGACGGCTGGTCCGCGCATCCCAGCCCAGCCCTTCGAAGCCCTTGTTCCCGGCCTCGGCGAAGCCGAGGTCGTGGCGCTGCGCATCCTGCAGATCGAAGCTGTGCGCGTCCGCCGGCAGACGGAACAGCGCCAGCACGCGGCGGCGCTCGTCGACGATGGCCAGACGCCCGTCGCCGAGCGCCTCCACACCCTCGGGATCGCCGAAGCCGGTGAGGCGGATGCGCCGCAGGACCACGCCGTCGGGGCTGATCTCCGCCAGATGGGGATGCTTGCCGGTGACGGTGAACAGGGTGCCGGTCTGCGGATTCCAGGTCAGGCCGGAGGTTTCGTCCTTCTCCAGACCGTGCAGGCTGGTTTCCAGCGCCAGCCGATAGTCGGGCAGCCAGATGGCGGCGGCGCGCGCCTGCGGGCTCTGCCGGGATTCCTGCCAGGACAGCCGCAGCAGGTCGGGCCAGTGCCAGGCGCGGCCGATCAGCAGCACGACCAGGACGAACAGCGCCAGGGCGATATAGAGCAGCAGGCGCCGATGGCGCGCGCGGGCAAAGGGAAGAGGCATGGATTGGCTTCCGCAGGACAAGGCAGCCCGGAAGCGTGCCAGAACCAGCTTGCTTGAAGATGAAAACGGCCGGACACGGGGCGTGTCCGGCCGGCGATTTCAGAGCACCCGGCCTTCGAAGCGGGACAGGCCGCTCAGCTCCAGCACCAGGCGGTCGCCGCTCTGCAAGGGGCCGACGCCGGCCGGCGTGCCGGTGGACACCACATCGCCCGGCTGCAGGCTGAAATGCCCGGCGATGTGCTGGATCAGCGCGACGATGGGGTTGAGCATGTCGCGGCTGTTGCCGTCCTGACGCACTTCGTCGTTGATGGTCAGGCGGATGCCGATGTCGGCCAGATCCTCGATGGCATCGCCGGAGACGAAGGGCGCCAGCACGTAGGCGCCGTCGAAGGCCTTGGCCAGTTCCCAGGGCAGGCCCTTTTCCTTGAGCCTGGCCTGCACGTCGCGCAGGGTCAGGTCGAGGGCCGGGGCGAAGCCGGAGATGGCGTCGCGCACCTCCTCGGCGCTCGGCCGGTGCGACAGCGGCTTGCCGATCAGCACGGCGATCTCCGCTTCGTAGTGCACCGCGCCGCGGTCTTGCGGGATGGCGAAGCCGCCTTCCAGCGGCACGGTACAGCTGCCGGGCTTGATGAACAGCAGCGGCTCGCTGGGCACCGGGTTGTTCAGCTCCCGGGCGTGTTCGGCGTAGTTGCGGCCGACGCAGACCACCTTGCCCAGCGGGTAGTGGATGCGCGTACCGTCGAGGTATTGGTGCTGGTAACTCATGCAAGGCTCCTTGTGTCTTTATGGCCTGGAATCCATGACGGCGACTCTACGGCAAATCCGCGCGGCGTCGAAGGCCTTTTCGGGCGCAGGCGCCGGCCACAGGCACGGGGCGTGGGTCCCCGGAGCGGGAAAGGACGGGAACGCAGGCCACGCGGGCCTGCGTCCGGGACAGCGGGACGTCAGGCGAAGATCTTGCCGGGGTTCATGATGCCGTTCGGGTCGAACACCGCCTTGACCGCCTTCATGTAGGCGATCTCGGCCTCCGAGCGGCTGTAGCCCAGGTAGTCGCGCTTGGTCATGCCCACGCCGTGCTCGGCGGAGATCGAGCCGGCGTACTTCTGCACGATCTCGAACACCCACTTGTTCACCGTGGCGCACTTGGCGAAGAACTCGTCCTTGTCCATGGCATCGGGCTTCAAGATGTTCAGGTGCAGGTTGCCGTCGCCGATGTGGCCGAACCAGACGATCTCGAAATCCGGATAATGTTCGCCGACGATCGCGTCGATTTCCTTGAGGAAGGCCGGCACCTTGCCGATGGTGACCGAGACGTCGTTCTTGTACGGGGTCCAGTGGGAGATGGTCTCGGAGATGTACTCGCGCAGCTTCCAGAGGTTCTGCAGTTGCTGCTCGCTCTGGCTCATCACCCCGTCCAGCACCCAGCCCTGCTCGACGCAGTGCTCGAAGGTGGCCAGTGCCTGATCGGCGCGCTCGTCGGTGCTGGCCTCGAACTCCAGCAGCGCATAGAAGGGGCAGTCGGTCTCGAACGGCGCCGGCACGTCGCCGCGGGCCAGCACCTTGGCCAGCGCCTTGTCGGAGAAGAACTCGAAGGCGGTCAGGTCCATCTTGTCCTGGAAGGCGTGCAGCACCGGCATGATGGCGTCGAGGTCGGGCGTGCCGAGGACCATGGCGGTGAGGTTGGTCGGCGCGCGATCGAGGCGCATAGTGGCCTCGACGACGAAGCCCAGGGTGCCCTCGGCGCCGATGAACAGCTGGCGCAGGTCGTAGCCGGTGGCGTTCTTGACCAGGTCCTTGTTCAGCTCGAGCAGATCGCCCTTGCCGGTGACCACCTTGAGGCCGGCCACCCAGTTGCGGGTCATGCCGTAGCGGATCACCTTGATCCCGCCGGCATTGGTGCCGATGTTGCCGCCGATCTGGCTGGAACCGGCCGAGGCGAAGTCGACCGGATAGTAGAGACCCTTGTCCGCGGCGAAATCCTGCAGCTGCTTGGTCACCACGCCCGGCTCGCAGACCACGGTGCGGTCGATCTCGTTGAACTGCAGGATGCGGTTCATGTAGTCGAAGGCCACCACCACCTCGCCATGGGCGGCGACGGCGGCGGCGGACAGCCCGGTGCGTCCGCCCGAAGGCACCAGCGCGACCTTGCGCTCGTTGGCCCAGCGGACGATGGCCTGGACCTGCTCTATGCTCTTCGGGAACGCGATGGCCAGCGGGGCGGGGGCGAAATGCTTGGTCCAGTCCTTGCCGTAGGCGTTGAGGGAATCGGCGTCGGTGAGCACCTTGCCGGGCTCCACCAGGGTCTTCAACTCGTCTATCAGGGCAGGATTGGTCATGGGACAACTCTCAAAGGATTCATGGCCGTCCTGAGTACCCTTCAAGTACCAGGAATGGCGGTTTGGCAAGCCCGATATGCTAGCATAGCCGCCCCGTGAGTCGTGCCTCCCGCCGATTTCCGGGCCGGCTGTAGCCCTTTCCGGGCAGCACTACCGACGCTGCCCGCCTACATCGCCACCTACCTCCAGGAAAACAGGTTTACGTAGATGAGCAAGACCTCTCTCGACAAGAGCAAGATCCGCTTCCTCCTGCTGGAAGGCGTTCACCAGACTGCACTGGATACGCTCAAGGCTGCCGGCTACACCAACATCGAGTACCTGACCGGCTCGCTGCCCGAGGAGCAGTTGAAGGAGAAGATCGCCGACGCCCACTTCATCGGCATCCGCTCGCGCACCCAGCTGACCGAGGAGGTCTTCGACTGCGCGAAGAAGCTGGTCGCGGTCGGCTGCTTCTGCATCGGCACCAATCAGGTCGACCTGGAGGCCGCCCGCGAGCGCGGCATCGCGGTATTCAACGCGCCCTTCTCCAACACCCGCTCGGTGGCCGAGCTGGTGCTCGCCGAGGCGATCCTGCTGCTGCGCGGCATTCCCGAGAAGAACGCGGTCTGCCACCGCGGCGGCTGGCTGAAGAGCGCCAGCAACTCCTACGAGATCCGCGGCAAGAAGCTCGGCATCGTCGGCTACGGCTCGATCGGCACCCAGCTTTCGGTGCTGGCCGAGAGCCTGGGCATGCAGGTGCTGTTCTACGACGTGGTGACCAAGCTGCCGCTGGGCAACGCCACCCAGGTCGGCAACCTCTACGACCTGCTCGGCCAGGCCGACATCGTCACCCTGCACGTGCCGGAAACCGCCGCGACCAAGTGGATGATCGGCGAGAAGGAAATCCGCGCCATGAAGAAGGGCGCCATCCTGCTCAACGCCGCCCGCGGCACCGTGGTGGACATCGACGCCCTGGCCGCGGCCATCAAGGACAAGCACCTGAACGGCGCAGCCATCGACGTGTTCCCGGTGGAGCCGCGCTCCAACAACGACGAATTCGTCAGCCCGCTGCGCGGCCTGGACAACGTCATCCTCACCCCGCACGTCGGCGGCTCGACCATGGAGGCCCAGGCCAACATCGGTTCGGAAGTGGCCGAAAAGCTGGTCAAGTACAGCGACAACGGCACCTCGGTGTCCTCGGTCAACTTCCCGGAGGTGGCCCTGCCCTCCCACCCGGGCAAGCACCGTCTGCTGCACATCCACAAGAACATCCCCGGCGTGATGAGCGAGATCAACAAGGTCTTCGCCGAGAACGGCATCAACATCTCCGGCCAGTTCCTGCAGACCAACGAAAAGGTCGGCTACGTGGTGATCGATGTCGACGCCGAGTACTCGGAAATGGCTCTGGAGAAGCTCCAGCAGGTCAACGGCACCATCCGCAGCCGCGTGCTGTTCTGATCGGCCGGCGCCCACCAGCCCCCTGACGACGAAGCTCGTGCCATCCGGTACGGGCCTCGTCGTTTTCAGACCCTACAGCTGCGCGCTGAGAAACACCCACAGCGGCAGGGTCAGCACCGCCAGCAGGGTCGACAGGGTGATCGCCGAGCTGACCACCCCGCTGTCCTCCGGATGGCGAACGAAGCCGAACACGTTCACCCCGCTGGGGCAGGCGGCCATGGCGGTCAGCACCGAACTGGCCAGCGGCCCCAACCCGAGCGCGGCGCACAGGGCGAGCACCGCCAACGGGAACACCAGCAGCTTGGCGAAGACGATGCCGAGCGCCTCGCGGCTGGGAAGCAGGCGGTAATTCGAGAGGTTGACCCCGAGCACGATCAGCGCGCAGGGCAGCGCCGCCTGGCCCAGCCACTGGGTCAGGCGCTCGAGGGGCGCCGGCAGCTGCAGGCCGGAGAGATTCAGCAGCACGCCCAGCAGCAGCCCGACGATCATCGGATTGGCCAGGTTCAGCAGCAGGGAACGGACATTCACGGCCTCCCTGGCAGCCAGCGCGCCATACAGGCTCTGGAAGGAAAACAGCAGCAGGCTGTGGAAGGCCAGCACCGCGAACACGTAAACCAGTCCGGAGTTGCCGAACAGGCTGGCGACCAGCGGAATGCCCACCAGCACGTTGTTGGAGAAGCCGGCGGTCAGGCCGAACGGCGTGGGCCGCCCGCGCAGACGGTGGCCGATCCAATTCACCGCGGCGAAGATGCCCAGGGCCGGCACGAAGTAGGCCAGCAGCAGGGCGGGGGAAAAGCCCTCCTCCAGCGAGGCCTTGGCGATGCCGCTGAACAGCAGCATCGGCATGAACAGCTTGAAGGTCAGGTTGCCCAGTTCCCGGGCGGCCTGGTGGCTCAGCCACTGGCGGCGACCCAGGACGTAGCCCAGCACGATCAGGGCGAAGATCGGCAGAATGGCCTGCAAGACGGTCACGACTGGAGAACTCCGTCAAAGGGGAGGATGGCGGGGCGTCAACGCTGCGCCAGACGCATGATCTGCCGGGCGAAGAAGGCCCCGTGAGAATCACCCCGCACAGCCGGAGCGTCTGCATGGCCAGCACCAGACCGGCATCCGAACGGGTGTCCACGGCGATGATCGCCATGGCATCCAACCCACCGGGGTAGTCGCCAGATAGACCGACAGGAAGTCCTTGCCGAGCAGCAGCGCGATCAGCCAGGCCGACAGCGCGCAGAGCACGATCAGCGCCACCGCGCCGACGATCATCGCCGGCAGACGGCGCCAGACATGGCTGAGCGTCGCGGGATCGAAACGCAACCCGATATAGCAGCCGATCGCCCCATAGGCCAGAGGCGGCAACCAGTCCGGCAGCCCCAGGTGCAGCACGCCGCCCACCTGCAGGGCAGCCCCGACCAGCAGCGGCAAGAGCAGCGCACCGGCCGGCAGGCGCGCGCCAGCCAGCACGCCGAGCGGGATCAGCGCCAGACTCGACCCCAGGTTCACTGGCCCGCCCACCGACGGCAGCACCGCCGCTCCGGCGCCCTCCATGCCGGTCAGATGCCCGACCAGCGCCCCGATCAGCACCACGCAGACCACCCGCACGTACTGCATGGTCGCCACCACGCGGCCGTCGGCGCCGTCCTCCTCGGCCATCGCGACCATCGCCGACGCCGCGCCCGGCGCCATCCCCCAGGCCGCGGTACTGCCGGGAATGCCGCCGAACCAGACCAGCCCCAGACTCACCAGCAGGCTCAGACCCAGGGTCAGCACCGTCGCCAGCAGCATCACGAGCCAGGACTGCGCCAAGGTCAGCAGCACCGACAGGGTCATGGACTGGGCAACCAGGATGCCGACGCAGCCCTGGCCCAGCTTGAAGGCCGGTTTGGGCATGTGGATGGTCGCGCCGCCGACGCCGAAGGCCACGGCCACCAGCATGGGGCCGAGGAACCAGGCGGCCGGCAGGCCCAGGTAACCGAGCAGCCAGCCGCAGGCCCCGGCAGCGGTCAGCAGGGCCAGCCACTGCAGCGCAGCGGGCCAGGTGCGAAGCGGAAAGCGCGGCGACTGCGACAACGCGGTTTCTCCACGGCGAGGATGAGTGTCATCCGTACGAAAATGTACGACCGGGAGAATTATTGACCGCACAATTGATCAGGTCTATCCGACTCAGGGTAGCCATTGGTGGCAACCAATGGTCAGGCCGCGCCGCCGCCCGCTGCCTCCAGCACCGCCAGGGCAGCGGCCGCCTCCGAAAGCTCCTCCTCGCTGAACACCAGCACCCCACGGCGCTTGAGCAGTGCGGCGGTGACGCCCTCGCCGAAGACCCGCCGGCCGCTGAAGCTGCCATCGTAGTTCTCGCGATTGCCGCAAGACGGGCTGCGCGCCTTGAGCACGGCGAGGCGGATGCCGTGGGCCTCGACCAGCTGCAGGGCAGCGCGGGCTCCAGCGACGAAGGCCGCGCCGACATCGGCGCCTTCGACGGTCAGCACGCTGCACTCGCCATCCAGCACCCGGCCACCCTGCCCGCCGGGAATCTCCGCCGGGGGACGGGGCGTCGACAGGCCGCCGGCGACCTCCGGGCAGATCGCCACCAGACGCCCCTGGCGCCGCCACGCCTCGAGCAGGGCGAAGGGGCCGTGAGTGCCGCCGTCGTAGCGAACCCGTTCGCCGAGCAGACAGCAGCTGACCAGGATCTTCTGCATGGCCGGGCTCCGGCGCGGGTCGCGTTTATAGGGGACTGCCGGCGCGCCGGCGGAACCAGCCGGTCAGCGACAGCCGCTCGCGGGTCGCCGGCAGTACTTCGTGCGGGAAGTCCGCCGACATGAAACAGGCGAGGCTGCCGCCCAGCGGCATCACGTCGTGGATCCGCCCGTTCGGCAGGTACAGGCGCAGCTCGCCGCCCTCGTCGGGCTGCCATTCCTCGTTGAGATAGAGCACCACGGTCACCGTGCGGCTGTCGTCGTCGCGAAAGCGGTCGAGATGACGCTGGTAATAGGCACCCGGCGGATAAAGCGCGAAGTGGCATTCGAGCTCTTCCAGACCGAGGAACAGCTCGCGGTTGAGGGTCTGGCGCAGGGATTCCATCAGCGCCAGCCAGGCATCGCCCGGAGCGCACTGGCCGGGCTCCAGCCAGGCGGTGTAGTCGCCGCGCACGCCGTCCTGCACCAATTGCTGGCTGCCGCGGCCGATGGCGGCAGGCGTCAGCTCGCCGGCAGCGGCCCGCGCGCGACACTCCGCCGCCAGCTCTTCGGTCAGCTCCGCAGGCAGGAAGATGCTCTGCTGCGACCAGCCGGGGCCGGCCAGGTCGTCGACGATGCGCAGCAGCAGGGGATGATCGGAAGACATGGGCATGGGCGACATTCTAGCAGGGAGCCTGTCGCCATGGCGCACGGCCCCTCGACTTTTGCGCGCAGGGCCGTCGACAATAATGCCACGAACGACCGGAGCTCCCATGCGCGCCCTCGCCTTCCTCGTCCTCGCCCTGCTCAGCCTGCCCGGCTTTGCCGACGACCACCTGCAGCTCTACCGGAGCGGAGGCTGGCCAGAACAGCGCGAGCACTTCCACGCCGCTCTCGCCGCCGCCCAGCAGCGCTACCGCACCAACCTGCCGCCGGCGATCTACCAAGCCCTGGTCAACAACAGCAACCAGCGCTTCGCCGCCCAGGCCATGGACCGCCGCGCCCTGGCGGCGCTGCGCGCCCGGCTGCCCCAGCCGGGGCCGGCGCTGGCCTTCTTCGAGAGCCCGCTGGGCCGCAAGATCGTCGCCGCCGAAGTCGCCGCCACGCGCAGCGACCAGTTGGCCAAGCACGCCAACGGCCTGCCGCGCATGCAGGCCGACGCCACTCGCCGGCTGCTGATTCGCCACCTGGCGCAGGCCATCCCAGCCGGCGAGGCCGGCGCCGAGCTCAGCCTGGCGCTGGCCGGGGTGGCGGCCGACAGCCTCAGCCAGATGGTGCCCGGTTTCGGCCTGTTCGGCGGCGGCGACCAGACCCTTGGCATGCTCGACAACCAGCGCCAGCGCATTCGCACCGAGATCGAGCAGGATCTCGACAACACCCTGATGTACGTCTATCGGGACCTGACCGACCCCGAGCTGGAGGAATTCGTCGGCTTCGCCGAGTCCCCCGCCGGCCAGGCCTACTACCAGGCCGCCCTCGCCGCCCTGCGCGCCGGTCTGGCGGTCGGACAGCAATAAGTCATTCCAGCCGCTCGCGGAGAAAGGCGAAGTAGCGCTCGCGCAGCGCCTCGCGCTCGTTGGCCAGGTGATGGCGCGCGTCCGGCAGCATCAGCAGTTGCGGGTCGCGGAACTTGCCCTGCAGGACCTCCAAGTTGTGCCGCCAGTCGACGGTCAGGTCGGCGTCGCCCTGGATGATCAGCGGGCTGCGCTCGCTGGGCGCCGCCCCCTCGATCCGCGGAATCCAGCGCGCCAGCGCGCCGACCCAGGCGGTCGGCAGGATGCGCGCCTGCAGCGGATCGCGCTGGATGAAGTCGAGGAAGGCCGGATCGCCGGAGTTGTCGCTGAAACGCCGCGGGATCGAGGCGACGAACGGCCGCAGCGCCCGGTAGCTGAGCTTCGACAGGGTCCAGCTGCGCGGCCGCACCAGCGGCGCGAAGAGAATGGTTTCGCCGACTTCGGGACGCGGCGCGCCGGTCAGCAGGTAGTCGAGCAGGATCGCACCGCCGGTACTCTGTCCGAACAGGTGCCAGGGCTTGGGCAGATCGAGCGCGGCGGCCTCGGCCAGCAGTCCCTGGAACACCGCCTGGTATTCGGCGAAGTCGTCGATGCTGGCCGGCGCGCCGCTGGACAGCCCGTGCCCCGGCAGGTCGCAGGAAAGCACGGCGAAGCCCATGCCCAGCGCCCAGTCGAGCACGTGCCGGTAGAGGCCCATATGATCGTAGTAGCCGTGCAGCAGCAGCAGGGTCGCGCGCGGCCGCTCCGGCCACCAGACCTGGGCGACGATCCGGTAGGGGCCGACATTGAAGCAGCCGAGGCGGCCCTGCACGCCCGGTCGATGCTCGCCCAGGTCGAGCCCGTAGTAGCGGCGGTAAGCCTGGATCTGCGGCGGCTCGTCGCCAGCCGTGGCCAGGGGCTGCAGCAGGGAACGCAGGAGTTCGGGGTGGAAGGACTCTGACATGACACGCTCATCCAAAGAGACGGCGATGCCCGGCCCACCGCGCCCTTCATGCGGCGGGCGCGGCATGGCAAGCTTGGGCATCCTTTTCCCGTCTTTACGCCATGCCCCTCCCGAAGCGCAAGACCCTGCTCGCCCTCCTGCTCGGCATTCTCGGCCTCGCCGTCCTGGCCGCCGCCTACGACTGGTACCGCGACCGCTACCAGCGCACCGTGCTGTTCGACGCCGCCGAGCTGCGCCTGCCCCCCGGTCTGGAAGGCCCCGGGCCGATCCGCCTGGTGCACTTCCACGACCCGGCCTGCCCCTGCAACGTCGGCACCCAGCAGCATCTGGCCGAACTGGTCGAGCGCTACGCCCCGCTGGGGGTGACCTTTCATGCCGTGCAGCGGCCGGGCAGCCGCGGCGGCCTGCCGCCGGCGCTGGCCGCGCTGCAGCCGCTGGCGGCGCGCCCCGGCAGCGAGGGGTTGCCGGCCAGCCCGGCGCTGGCGATCTGGGACCGTCAGGGCCGCCTGGCCTACTTCGGCCCCTACAGCGAAGGGGCGAGCTGTACCTCGGCCAACAGCTTCGTCGAACCGATCCTCGACGCCCTGCTCGCGGGCCGCCCGGTGCGTGCTGGAGGTACCCTGGCCGCGGGCTGCTTCTGCGCCTGGCGGGCGCCCTGACTCAGGGCTCGCCCAAGAGCGCCGCATAGCCCTCGCGGTAGCTGGGATAGTGTGGCGCCCAACCGAGAGCGCGGGCCCTGGCGTTGCTGCAGCGCTTGCTGCCGCCACGCCGGCCGATGCGCTCCGCACTCTCGCCGGTCACGCCCAGTCGCTCGCGCAGCCAGGCCACCACCTCGTGCAGCGGCGCCGGCGCATCGTCCACGCCCAGATAGCAGTCGGCCAGCGGAACGCCACGGGCGTCGGCCGCGAGCAGAAAGGCGAGCAGCCCGGCGGCATCGTCGCGGTGGATGCGGTTACCGTAGAGCGGCAGCGCCGGATCGGCACGCGCGCCGCGGCGCACCTGGCCGAGCAGCCACTCGCGGCCGGGTCCGTAGATGCCGGCCAGACGCACCACGCTGGCCGGCAGGCCGCTGCCCAGGGCCAGGCGTTCGGCCTCCAGCAGGAGCCGCCCGGAGAAACCGGAAGGCTCGGTCGGCGAGCTTTCGTCGACCCACTCGCCGTCCTGCTGGCCGTAGACCCCGGTACTGGAGACGAACAGCAGCCGCCGCGGCCGTTGGCCGTGCTGCGCCAGCCAGTCCAGCACATGGCGCAGGCCCTGCACATAGGCGGATCGGTAGCCGGGCTCATCGTGACGGCTGGCCGCGGCGCTGTAGAGCAGGTAGTCGACCCGCCCCGGCGGCCAGTCCGCCGGGCATTGCGCGCTTTCGAGATCGCCGTGCAGCGGCAGGATCGACGGCGGCAGGGCCGCCACCTGCCGGCGCAGGCCGTGCACGCGCCAACCGGCGGCGGCCAGCCGCTCGCCGAGGCGGCCGCCGACGTCGCCGCAGCCGGCGATCAGCAGTACGGGTGTGGTGGTTTCCATGCGGATCTCCCCCTGCGGCGTCCGCAGGCATAGTTGGTTCTCTGCCACGCAAAGGCTATTCTTGCTGGCGAGCTAATGGATATTCGCTATGACCCTCACCGAACTGCGCTACATCGTCACCCTTGCCCAGGAACAGCATTTCGGACGCGCCGCCGAGCGCTGCCACGTCAGCCAGCCGACGCTTTCGGTGGGCGTGAAGAAGCTCGAGGACGAACTCGGCGTGCTGATCTTCGAGCGCAGCAAGACCGCCGTGCGCCTGACCCCGGTCGGCGAGGGCATCGTCACCCAGGCGCAGAAGGTGCTGGAGCAGGCGCAGAGCATCCGCGAACTGGCCCAGGCCGGCAAGAACCAGCTGGCCGCGCCGCTCAAGGTCGGCGCCATCTACACCATCGGCCCCTACTTGTTCCCGCACCTGATCCCGCAGCTGCACAAGGCGGCGCCGCAGATGCCGCTGTACATCGAGGAGAATTTCACCCACGTGCTGCGCGACAAGCTGCGCACCGGCGAGCTCGACGCGATCATCGTCGCCCTGCCGTTCAACGAGGCGGACGTGCTGACCAAGCCGCTCTACGACGAGCCCTTCTACGCCCTGCTGCCGGCCGACCATCCGTGGACCAAGCTGCGCACCATCGACAGCGAGATGCTCAACGACAAGAGCCTGCTGCTGCTCGGCGAAGGCCACTGCTTCCGCGACCAGGTGCTGGAGGCCTGCCCGTCGCTGCGCAAGAGCGACGAGGCGCACCGCCACACCACGGTGGAATCCAGCTCGCTGGAAACCATCCGCCACATGGTCGCCTCCGGACTCGGCATCTCGGTGTTGCCGTTCACCGCGGTGAACAGCCATCACTATGCCCCGGCGTGCTCGAGGTCCGCCCGCTGACCTCGCCGGTGCCGTTCCGTACGGTGGCCCTCGCCTGGCGCGCCAGCTTCCCGCGGCCCAAGGCGATCGAGGTGCTGGCCGAATCCATCCGCCTGTGCTCGGTGACTCATTCGCCGGCCGGCCCCGCCCAGCAGACGGCATGACCGAGCTGGCGGCGGTTCCGGTCACCGCCCTCAAGGGCGTCGGCGCGGCGCTGGCCGAGAAGCTCGCCCGGGTCGGCCTAGAGACCCTGCAGGATCTGCTGTTCCACCTGCCGCTGCGCTATCAGGACCGCACCCGCATCACCCCGATCGGCGCCTTGCGCCCGGGCCAGGATGCGGTGGTCGAGGGCACGGTGGCCGCCGCCGACGTGGTCACGGGCCGCCGCCGCAGCCTGCTGGTGCGCCTGCAGGACGGCAGCGGCACCCTGTCCCTGCGCTTCTTCCACTTCAGCCAGGCGCAGCAGGATGGCCTGAAGCGCGGCACCCTGCTGCGCTGCTACGGCGAGGTGCGCCCCGGCGCCTCGGGTCTGGAGATCTACCATCCGGAATACCGCGCGCAGAACGGCGACGAGCCGGCGCCGGTCGAGCAGACCCTGACGCCCATCTACCCGAGCACCGAGGGCCTCACCCAGCAGCGCCTGCGCGGCCTGACCGCACAGGCGCTGGCCCGCCTAGGCCCGCACAGTCTGCCGGACTGGCTGCCGGCTGAGCTGGCCCGCACCCATCGGCTCGGCGCGCTGGACGAGGCGATCCGCTACCTGCATCGGCCGCCGCCGGATGCCGACCTCGAGGAGCTGGCCGAAGGCCGCCACTGGGCCCAGCACCGCCTGGCCTTCGAGGAACTCCTGACCCACCAGCTGTCGCTGCAACGCCTGCGCGAAAGCGTGCGTGCCCAGCAGGCCCCGGCCCTGCCGCCGGCCACCCGGTTGCCGGAGGCGTTCCTCGCCAACCTCGGCTTCGCCCCCACCGGCGCCCAGCGCCGGGTCGGCGCCGAGATCGCCCATGACCTCAGCCAGGCGGAGCCCATGCTGCGCCTGGTACAGGGCGACGTCGGCGCCGGCAAGACGGTGGTCGCCGCGCTGGCTGCGCTGCAGGCCATCGAGGCCGGCTACCAGGTGGCGCTGATGGCGCCCACCGAGATTCTCGCCGAGCAGCATTACCTCAATTTCAGCCGCTGGCTGGAGCCCTTGGGCATCGACATCGCCTGGCTGGCCGGCAAGCTCAAGGGCAAGGCGCGCACCACGGCATTGGAGAAGATCGCCGGCGGCAGCCCGATGGTGGTCGGCACCCATGCGCTGTTCCAGGACGAGGTGCGCTTTCGCAACCTGGCCCTGGCGATCATCGACGAACAGCACCGCTTCGGCGTCCAGCAGCGCCTGGCCCTGCGCCAGAAGGGCATCGACGGCCGCCTCTGCCCGCACCAGCTGATCATGACCGCCACGCCCATCCCGCGCACCCTGGCGATGAGCGCCTACGCCGACCTGGACACCTCGATCCTCGACGAACTGCCACCCGGACGCACCCCGGTGAACACCCTGGTGATCGCCGACAGCCGGCGTCTGGAAGTGATCGAGCGGGTCCGCGCCGCCTGCCTGGAGGGGCGTCAGGCCTACTGGGTGTGCACGTTGATCGAAGAATCCGAGGAACTGACCTGCCAGGCCGCGGAAACCACCTTCGAGGAACTCTCCGCGGCCCTCGGCGAGCTGGCCGTCGGGCTGATCCACGGGCGCATGAAGCCGGTGGAGAAGGCCGCGGTGATGGAGACGTTCAAGGCCGGCCGGCTGCAACTGCTGGTTGCCACCACGGTGATCGAGGTGGGCGTGGACGTGCCCAACGCCAGCCTGATGATCATCGAGAACCCCGAACGCCTGGGGCTCGCCCAGTTGCACCAGCTGCGCGGGCGGGTCGGCCGCGGCAGCGCCGCCAGCCACTGCGTGCTGCTCTACCACGCGCCGCTCTCGCAGCTCGGCCGCGAGCGCCTGGCGATCATGCGCGAAACCTCGGATGGCTTCGTCATCGCCGAGAAGGACCTGGAACTGCGCGGTCCCGGCGAGATGCTCGGCACCCGGCAGACCGGCCTCTTGCAGTTCAAGGTCGCCGATCTGATGCGCGACGCCGATCTGCTGCCGGCGGTGCGCGAAGCAGCGCAGACCCTGTTGGTGCGCTGGCCACAGCATGTCAGTCCGCTATTGGAACGCTGGCTGCGCCACGGCCAGCAATATGGGCAAGTCTGAGCCATATTGGCCCAGGTCAGTGCAGTGTCCGACCGACTGGTTATACTCCTCCGACTTTGCCTCATTCGGCAGACGCCTTATAGACGCCTTATGCCCGAAACCATGTCGACCGCCGCCGAGTTGCTGCAACCCCAGCTACCGCAGATCATCCGGGACCTGCTGGACAGACTCGGGCTTCCCGTACGCATCGTGCATGAACGCCCCGGCTCCGCTCAGCCGCGGGTACAGGCCGCGCTGCTCGAAGACGACGTCGGCAGCCTGCTCGTGCTGTTCCCGCGCGACCAGTTGCTCGACCTCAACCGCCTGAAGACGGCCATCGGCCGCACCCTGGCCCCGGCCGAGGCGAGCCTGCGCAAACTGCTCAATCGCGAACGACTGAGCGCGCTACCCGCCCTGCCGCCACTGATCGACGGCCCCTGCCTGTACGACGAACGCCTGCTGCAGGGACCGCATGTGCTGCTCGACTCCGGCCAGCCCCACGTGCTCCTGGAGATCGACAGCGATCACTACCGCAGTCTGCTCGCCGATGCCGCCAGCGCCCGCTTCGGCATCCCGCTGATGCGCCTGCGCCACAACCTGCAGATGCATGCCGAAGATCCGATGGAGGCCGTGCAGGGCTTCACCGCCCGGCGCATCCGCCAGCGCCTGGAGCGCCGGGTGGAGATCCCGCCGCGGCAGAACACCACGCTCAGGATCCGCCAGCTGCACGGCAACCCGCGGGCCTGCAGCGACGACGACGTCACCGACCTGATCGAGACCGATCCGGCCCTGGCCGCCCAGGTGGTCAGCTGGGCCGGACTGGCCGGCACCGCCCGCCATCCGGTGCCGGAGCGGATACTCTCGGTGGAGGACGCCATCGTGCGGGTGCTTGGCTCCGACGTGGTGCTCAACCTGTCGCTCGGCCTGTCCGAGATCAAGCCCGCCGAACGCACCGGAGCCCAGGAGGACCTGACGCCCTACTGGGAGGAAGCCATCTATACCGCCACCCTGATGGACGGCATGTGCCGGGCAATGCCGCGCGGCAAGCGCCCCGAGCCGGGGCTGGCTTACCTGGCCGGGCTGTTGCACAACTTCGGCTACCTGACCCTCGCGCACATCTTCCCCTCCTACTTCAGACTGCTCAGCCAGCACCTGCAGATCAACCCACACGTGCCGCATATCCTGGTCGAACACCACCTGCTCGGCATTACCCGCGAGCGGATCGGCGCCTGGCTGATGGAGCACTGGCGAATGCCCGAGGAACTGGCGATCGCCCTGAGCTACCAGCACGATCCCGACTACCGGGGCCGCCATGCGGTGTACGCCAATCTGGTCTATGTGGCGGTCAACCTGCTGCGCAACCGCGGCATCGGCGGCACGCCGCAGGAGGAGATCCCTCAGCGCTTGCTCGACGAGCTGGGACTGAGCAGACCCAGGGCCGAGGAGGCGCTCGACCGGGTGCTGGCAGCGGAAACGGCACTGCGCGCACTGCTGGCGCATCCGGAATAAGGCGGGGCGGCCCGGGCAAAGCGGACTGGCCGTCCTGCACGGCTGCGACCATACGGCAAGCAGGTTGCACGCTACGCCGAAAGCCGGCCAATGACGGAGCGGAAAAGGGAAACCTACCGGCCGTGGTGCTGGGACCGCTCGGCGGTGGGACGGCAGGGCACCGGCGCCTTCTGTGCCGCCGGTATGAAAAGAGGCAATCGCCCGAACCCCTCCCGCTCGGGCGACATGCCCCTCAGCCGGTCAGTTGACCGCGTCCCGAAGCGATTTGCCCGGCTTGAAGGCGACCGTGTTGCTGGCTCTGATCTTGACCGGCTGGCCGGTCTGCGGATTCTTTCCGGTCCGGGCGCCGCGATGGCGCTGCATGAAAGTGCCGAAACCGACCAGGGTGACGCTGTCCTTGCGGTTCAGCGCGCTGGTGATTTCCTCGAGCATCGCATTGAGTACCCGATTGGCCTGATCCCGGGTGAGATCGGTCTTTTCGGCGATGGCGGCAGCGAGTTCCGGTTTACGCATGATTACCTCTGTGACGTTTCTTGTTGTTGTATCCATACGCTCTTCCCGACACTGCAACGGCTCCGTATCGCAGCGTGTTCAGGGAGGATGGCATGCCCCTCGGGTCTTCGCCAGTCAACCCGCGCCCTTGAGCGGCCCGGGGCGACAGGGCGCCACGCCCGGCCGCGGCGCATGGCAGGGGCACGGCCCGCATGCAATGGCCAAGCTTCAAGGCAGCATCGGAGAAAAGCAGGCAATTCGCATCAAACGATCTCGATCATCTCGAAATCCTGCTTGCTGGCACCGCACTCCGGACACAGCCAATCGGGCGGCACGTCTTCCCAGGGCGTTCCCGCCGCGATGCCCTCCTCCGGAAGGCCACAGACCTCGTCGTAGATGAAGCCGCAGACGATGCATTGCCACTTGCGCATGGTTCGCCTCCCAAGGCCCCGAGTCTCCTCACGCTACTGCAAGTCGTCGGCAGCGCCAAGGCCGGTGCCAGCGTCGGCGGGCGCATACGCAAGCATGGCGACAATCGGCGCCAGGCCCTAGACTCGCTTCCCCGTCCACTCTGCCGGAATGTCCCCGTGACCGCTGCCCCCGCTTTCCACTGGCTCGGCGCCGACCAGCTGCAGCCCACTCTCCCGGCCGTCCTGGCCGACTGGCTGTGCGATACCGGCTCGCTGACCCGCCGGCTGACCGCCCTCTCCGCCGAGCGCTTCGCCGTGACCCCGCTGGCGGAAGGCTGGCAACCCCTGCGCGACGACGAATGCGCCGCCCTCTGCGTGGCGCCCGGCAGCGCGGGCTGGGTGCGCGAGGTCTACCTGCTCGGCGCGGAACGGCCCTGGGTGTTCGCCCGCAGCGTGGCGGTGCGCGCAGCCTTGGAGGATTTCGCCCCGGTGCTGGTCGAGCTGGGCCGCCGCCCCCTCGGCGAGCTGCTGTTCAGCGATCCGGCCTTCGTTCGCGGCCCACTCCAGGCGACCCGCTATCCGCCGGCCTGGCTGCCGGCTGCGGTACGCCGCGCAGGACTCTGGGGGCGGCGCTCCTGCTTCCGGCGCGACACCCTGCGGGTACTGGTGGCGGAGGTCTTCCTACCGGATCTCTGGCGATACCAGGGAATCGACCCGGACGCCTTATAATCCGCCGGAGCCGTCCGGGAGAACCGATCCTATGTACACCGCCCTGCTGCAATCGATGAACCGCCTGCATCCGCGCGCCTGGGACTTCATCCAGCTGATGCGCCTGGACCGGCCGATCGGCATCTACCTGCTGCTCTGGCCGACCCTCTGGGCGGTGTGGATCGCCGCCGACGGCAGGCCGAGCCTGAAACACGTGCTGATCTTCGCCGGCGGCGTGATCCTCATGCGCTCGGCCGGCTGCGTGATCAACGACTTCGCCGACCGCCACTTCGACGGCCACGTCAGCCGCACCCGGCAGCGGCCGCTGGCCACCGGCCGTATCTGTCCGCGCGAAGCCTGGACGCTGTTCGCCGTACTGGTGGCGCTGAGCTTCGGTCTGGTGCTGCTGACCGATCCGACCACCATCGCCCTGTCCTTCGGTGCTCTGGCGGTGGCCTCGCTCTACCCCTTCATGAAGCGCTACACTCACCTGCCGCAACTGGTGCTCGGCGCGGCCTACTCGTGGGGCATCCCGATGGCCTTCACCGCCGCGACCGGCCGCCTGCCGCTCGAGGCCTGGCTGATCTTCGTCGCCAACCTGGCATGGACCGTGGGCTACGACACCTACTACGCGATGACCGACCGCGAGGACGACCTGAAGATCGGCGTGAAATCCACCGCCATCCTCTTCGGTGCCGCCGACCGGGCGATCATCCTCGCCCTGCAGGGCCTGACCCTCGGCCTTCTGCTGCTCGTCGGGATGCGCCAGGGATTCGGCCTGTGCTTCCACCTCGGCCTGCTGGCCGCCGCCCTGTGCTTTGCCTGGGAGTTCGTCGCCACCCGCCGCCGCGAGCCGCAGGCCTGCTTCCGGGCCTTCCTGCACAACCACTGGGCCGGCCTGGCGATCCTGCTCGGCCTGGTCCTCGACTATGCGCTCCGGCCGTAACCGCGTGCCGCCCCGGCCGTCCTGCGGCCGCACCGACCTGTCACACGGCTGCAATAATTCCGTTATCTAATGCGCTGCACTGACAGGAACCACAACGGGACAGCTGCCCATGGCAGGCAAGACAATCCTTATCGTCGACGACGAGGCCCCCATCCGCGAGATGATCGCCGTTGCCCTGGAGATGGCCGGCTACGAATGCCTTGAAGCGGAAAACACCCAGCAGGCCCATGCGGTCATCGTCGACCGCAAGCCCGACCTGATCCTGCTCGACTGGATGCTGCCCGGCACCTCCGGCATCGAGCTGGCCCGCCGCCTGAAGCGCGACGAACTGACCGCCGGCATTCCGCTGATCATGCTCACCGCCAAGGGCGAAGAGGACAACAAGATCCAGGGTCTGGAAGTCGGCGCCGACGACTACATCACCAAGCCCTTTTCGCCGCGCGAACTGGTCGCCCGCCTGAAGGCCGTGCTGCGCCGCACCGGCCCCAGCGACAGCGAAACGCCGATCGAGGTCGGCGGCCTGCTGCTCGATCCGGTCAGCCACCGGGTGACCATCGACGGCAAGCCGGCCGAGATGGGCCCCACCGAATACCGCCTGCTGCAGTTCTTCATGACCCACCAAGAGCGTGCCTACACCCGCGGCCAGTTGCTCGACCAGGTGTGGGGCGGCAACGTCTATGTCGAGGAGCGCACCGTCGACGTGCACATCCGCCGCCTGCGCAAGGCCCTCGGCGAAGCCTACGAAAACCTGGTGCAGACGGTGCGCGGAACCGGTTATCGTTTTTCCACCAAGAGCTGATCCCCGGCGCCGCATCGGCCCGCAGGACAAGGACGCCATACCGTGACACACCACTGGCTCGGTCCGCTGCTGCGCAGCCTCGTGCCGCCCACGGCCGTCGGCCTGCTGCTCGGCCTGTTCGACGGCGACTACGGCTGGTCGCTGGCCGCCGGCCTGGCTACCTACCTCGCCTGGCACCTCTATCAGCTCATCCGCCTGCACCACTGGCTGAAGACCTACCAGCCCGACGAGCCGCCGCCGGACGGCCACGGCCTGTGGGGCGAGGTGTTCGACGGCCTCTACAACATCCAGCGCCGCGACCAGCGCGTGCGCGGCCGCCTGCAGGCGGTGATCGATCGCGTGCAGGAATCCACCGCCGCCCTCAAGGACGCGGTGATCATGCTCGACGCCGAAGGCAACCTGGAGTGGTGGAACCGCGCCGCAGAAACCCTGCTCGGCCTGAAGACCCCGCAGGACAGCGGCCAGCCGATCACCAACCTGGTCCGCCATCCGCAGTTCAAGACCTACATGGAGCAGGGCGATTTCAAGAACGCCCTCGAACTGTCCTCGCCGCTCAACGACCGTCTCCACCTGCAGTTGCAGATCACCCGCTACGGCAACGGCGAGCAGCTGATGCTGGTCCGCGACGTGACCCACGTGCGCCAGCTGGAGCAGATGCGCAAGGACTTCGTCGCCAACGTCTCCCACGAGCTGCGCACCCCGCTGACGGTGATCGCCGGCTATCTGGAGCCGCTCTTGGAGCATGCCGACGAGGTGAACCCGCGCTGGCGCCGCCCCCTGCAACAGATGCAGCAGCAGGCCCAGCGCATGAAGAACCTGCTCGACGACCTGCTGCTGCTGGCCCGTCTGGAGGCCCACGACAACCACCAGCAGAACAGGCAGCCGGTGGCGGTGGAGCCGCTGCTGCAGGCGATCGTGAAGGATGCCCAGGCACTCTCCGGCGAAGGCAACCACCGCATTCTGCTCGACGCCGAGCCGCACCTAGCGCTCAAGGGCAACGAGGCGGAACTGAGCAGCGCCTTCTCCAACCTGGTGTTCAACGCGGTGAAGTACACCCCGGCCGGCGGCGAGATTCGCATCCGTTGGTGGGCCGATCAGGACGGTGCACACCTGAGCGTGCAGGACACCGGCATCGGTATCGAGTCGCGGCACCTGTCGCGGCTGACCGAGCGCTTCTACCGGGTCGACGCCAGCCGCTCGGCGAGCACCGGCGGCACCGGCCTGGGCCTGGCCATCGTCAAGCATGCGCTGATCCACCACAACGGCCGCTTGGAGATCACCAGCGAGCCCGGCAAGGGCAGCCGCTTCACCTGCCACTTCCCACCGACCCAGTTGGCGACGCACCAGGCACTCGGCAACGCCTCTTGAAAGTGCCGACCGACGCCCTAATATGCTTCCTCTTGTCATTCATTTCGCGAACACTTCATGGACCCCTCCCCTAGTACCGGTTTTGCCTATTTCGCCGACCTCGGCCTCATTCTCTTCGCGCTGTTCCTCGTTCTGCTGAACGGCTTCTTCGTCGCCGCCGAATTCGCCATGGTCAAGCTGCGCGCCACCCGCGTGGAGCTGATCGCCGGCCAGCACGGCTGGAGCGGGCAGATCCTGCGCCGCGTGCACAGCCAGCTGGATGCCTACCTCTCGGCCTGCCAGTTGGGCATCACCCTTGCCTCGCTGGGTCTCGGCTGGGTCGGCGAGCCAGCCTTCGCCCACCTGCTCGAGCCGCTCATGGCCAAGCTCGGCATCGACACGCCGGCACTGGTCCACGGGGTGTCCTTCTTCACCGCCTTCTTCATCATTTCCTACTTGCACATCGTGGTCGGCGAGCTGGCGCCCAAGTCCTGGGCGATCCGCCAGCCGGAGCGGCTGTCGCTGTGGACCGCGGTGCCGCTGTACCTGTTCTACTGGCTGATGTACCCGGCGATCTGGCTGCTCAACGCCAGCGCCAACGCCATGCTGCGCATCGCCGGCCAGGGTGGTGCGGACGGCCATCACGAGCACCAGTACAGCCTCGACGAGCTGAAGCTGATCCTCTACTCCAGCCGGGCCCACGATCCCGGCGACCAGGACATGCGCGTGCTCGCCTCGGCGGTGGAAATGGGCGAGCTGGAAGTGGTGGACTGGGCCAACTCGCGCGAGGACCTGGTCTACCTGGAGCGCAGCGCGCCGCTGGACGAGGTCATGAGCACCTTCCGCCGGCACAAGTACAGCCGCTATCCGGTGTACGACGAAAGCGCCGGGCGCTTCGTCGGCGTGCTGCACATCAAGGACTTGCTGATGCATCTGTCCCTGCTGGAAATGCTGCCCTCGGCGCTGAAGCTCGACGAACTGATGCGGCCGATCGAACGGGTCGACCGGCACATGCCGCTGACCGAGCTGCTCGAGCGTTTCCGTCGCGGCGGCTCGCACTTCGCGCTGGTCGAGGAGGCCGACGGCAAGGTGGTCGGCTACCTGACCATGGAGGACGTGCTGGAAGCGCTGGTCGGCGACATCCAGGACGAGCACCGCAAGGCCGAACGCGGCATCGTCGCCTACCAGCCGGGCAAGCTGCTGGTGCGCGGCGACACTCCGCTGTTCAAGGTCGAGCGTCTGCTGCAGATCAGCCTGCCGACCAGCGTCGAGGCCGACACCCTGTCCGGGCTGATCCACGAGACCCTCAAGCGCCTGCCCGAGGAGGATGAAGTACTGGAGACCCAGGGCCTGCGGATCATCGTCAAGAAGATGAAGGGCCCGAAGGTGGTCCTGGCCAAGGTGCTGAGGCTGGCGTGAGGAACAGGCGGGCTGGAGAGGCTCCGGCCCGCCTTGCTGCGGTCAGTCGCCGCCGACGGCGAAGTTCGGCAGGGCGTTGACCGGCTGGCTGAACTGGAAGGGAATCGATTCCACCGCCAGACCGACGTTGCGCTGCACCACGAAGTGCAGATGCGGTCCGGTGCTGCGGCCGGTGTTGCCGGAGCGGGCGATCGGCGTGCCGGCCTGTACCCGCTGTCCCTCGCTCACCCGCACCGAGCCCTCCTGCAGGTGCAGGTAGACGCCCATGGTGCCGTCGTCGTGGAGGATGCGCACCTGGTTGCCGCCCGGATTGGGGCTGCGTCCGCGCTGGTCGTTCTCGGTATGCACCACCACTCCGCCGCGGGCGGCGACGATCGGCGTGCCCACCGGCATGGCGATGTCCACGGCATGCCGGCCCTTGGGGGTGTAATGGCTGTACTGGCCGTTGGAGCCCTGGGTCAGGCGGAACGGGCCGCCGCGCCAGGGCAGCGGATAGCGGTGCGGCAGCGGACGCAGGCGCGGATCGCCGAGGGCATGGCGCAGCTTGGGGGTATAGCGCAGCGGCTTGTCCGGATCGCGTGCGGCCAGCGTGGTCAGGCGGATCTGGCTGCGCGGCGGCACGATCCAGCGGATCGGGCCGTTCGGCGCGCCGCTGACGTTGCCGAGGTCATCCAGGGTCAGCTCGACCTCCACCGGTGCGAACATGTCGTTCTGCACCTGCAGGGTGTGGCCGCCGCCATGCTTGAGGGTATTCAGACGCACCCGCTCATCCGGCGCGTCGCTCCGCGACATGCCTCCCGGCAGCCGTGCCGGGGCGGGTTGCAGGCTGCGGAAGCTGCGCAGATCGCGCAGCCCGCGCCCGGGCTGGATGACATGGACGACCCGCGCGCCCGGCCGGGCCTGGTCGCCGTAGCTCACCATACCGTTGTCGTCGACGTGCTTGTAGATGGTCACGGCCGTCGCCGGTGCGGCCAGAGCGAAAAGAGCGGCGAACAGTAACGGACGTCCCAGCATCGATGCATGACTCAACAAAATGGACGGAGCGCGAAGACTATCAGTGCCGCCCGCTTATCGCGAGACGGCCAAATCAAGCCTGTGACGAAGACGGCGCCCGAGCCGACGAATGGCAAGCCGGCGTCCGCCTCACTTCTGGGCGGGCGTTTCGTCGGCCCCAGACTCTCCGGCCGGCTTCTTGCGTGCCAGCCCGGTATGGCGCACATCGGTACCGCGCACCAGATAGATTACCAGTTCGGCGATATTGCGCGCATGATCGCCGATGCGCTCCAGGGAGCGCAGCACCCAGATGACGTTCAGCACCCGGGAGATCGAGCGCGGGTCTTCCATCATGTAGGTGACCAGCTCGCGCAGGGCGGTCTTGTACTCGCGGTCGACGGTCTTGTCGTACTGCGCCACCGACAGCGCCAGGTCGGCATCGAAGCGGGCGAAGGCGTCGAGCGCCTCCTGGACCATCTTGCGCACCTGTTCGCCGATGTGGCGGATTTCCACGTAACCGCGCGGCGACTCGCCCTCCTCGCTGAGCAGGATGGCGCGCTTGGCGATCTTGGTGGCCTCGTCGCCGATCCGCTCGAGATCGATCACCGACTTGGAGATGCTGATGATCAGCCGCAGATCGGAAGCCGCCGGCTGGCGGCGGGCGAGGATGCGGATGCACTCCTCGTCGATGCTGCGCTCCATCTGGTTGGTCTGGGCGTCGATCTCGCGCACCTGGGCGGCGAGTCCCGAGTCGGCCTCGATCAGGGCGGTGACCGCATCGTTGACCTGCTTCTCGACCAGGCCGCCCATGGCCAGCAGGTGGCTGCGCACATCCTCGAGTTCGGCGTTGAACTGCTGGGAGATATGCAGGGAAATGTTGTCTTTGTCGATCATGGTTCGCTCCGCGCAAAAGCTGAAGGCATCAAGCCGCTTGGTCGTGGTCTTCGCTCGGCCGGCCGCTAGCCGTAACGACCGGTGATGTAGTCCTCGGTCTGCTTCTGCGCCGGGTTGGTGAACAGGGTGTCGGTATCGCCGTATTCGATCAGCTTGCCCATGTACATGAACGCGGTGTAGTCGGACACCCGCGCGGCCTGCTGCATGTTGTGGGTGACGATGACGATGGTGTACTTGGACTTCAGCTCGAAGATCAGCTCCTCGACCTTGAGGGTGGAGATCGGGTCGAGCGCCGAGCAGGGCTCGTCGAGCAACAGCACCTCCGGCTCCACGGCGATGGTGCGGGCGATCACCAGGCGCTGCTGCTGACCGCCGGAGAGGCCGAGGGCCGAGTCGTGTAGGCGGTCCTTGACCTCGTCCCACAGCGCCGCGCCCTTCAGCGCCCACTCCACCGCCTCGTCGAGCACGCGCTTCTTGTTGATGCCCTGGATGCGCAGGCCGTAGACCACGTTCTCGTAGATGCTCTTGGGGAAGGGGTTGGGCTTCTGGAACACCATGCCGACCCGCCGGCGCAGTTCGGCGACGTCGACGCCCTTGCGGTAGATGTTCTGTCCGTCGAGGTTGATCGCGCCGTCGATCCGGCAGCCGTCGACCAGATCGTTCATCCGGTTGAAGCAGCGCAGCAAAGTCGACTTGCCGCAGCCGCTCGGGCCGATGAAGGCGGTCACCCGGTTCCTCGGGATGTTCAGCCGGACGTCGTGCAGCGCCTGCTTCTCGCCGTAGAACAGGCTGAGGCCGGGCACCTCGAGGGCCACCGGCTCGCTGGCGAGGTCAAAGGTCTGCTTCTTGCGGCCGAGGGCATCGAGGTCGATGCCGTGGCTGGGGGATTCGTGTCGCATGACTCACTCCGTTCAAGCGTGGAGCCCGAAGCCGGCCGGCCGACCGCTCGTGAGGCCGGCCGTCGGCTTCCAGCCGGTGTTTAGTGTTCCAGCGCCTTGTACTTCTCGCGCAGGCGGTTGCGGATGTACACCGCGCTCAGGTTGAGCAGGGCGATCACCAGCACCAGCAGCAGCGCGGTGGCGTACACCAGCGGGCGGGCCGCCTCGACGTTGGGGCTCTGGAAGCCGACGTCGTAGATGTGGAAGCCCAGGTGCATGATCTTCTGGTCGAGGTGCAGGTACGGGTAGTTGCCGTCCACCGGCAGCGAGGGTGCCAGCTTGACCACGCCGACCAGCATCAGCGGCGCCACTTCGCCGGCGGCGCGGGCCACGGCGAGGATCATGCCGGTCATCATCGCCGGGCTGGCCATCGGCAGCACCACCTTCCAGAGCGTTTCCGCCTTGGTCGCGCCGAGCGCCAGCGAGCCTTCGCGCAACGCCCGCGGGATGCGCGCCAGGCCTTCCTCGTGGCGACGATCACCACCGGCACGGCGAGGATCGCCAGGGTCAGCGAGGCCCACAGCAGGCCCGGCGTGCCGAAGGTCGGCGCCGGCAGGGACTCGGCGAAGAACAGCCGGTCGATCGAGCCGCCCAGCACGTAGACGAAGAAACCCAGGCCGAACACACCGTAGACGATCGCCGGCACCCCGGCCAGGTTGTTCACCGCGATGCGGATGATCCGGGTCAGCAGCCCCTGCTTGGCATACTCGCGCAGGTAGATCGCCGCCAACACGCCGAACGGGGTGACCAGCACCGCCATGATCAAGGTCATCATCACGGTGCCGAAGATCGCCGGGAAGATGCCGCCCTCGGTGTTGGCCTCGCGCGGCTCGTCGCTGACGAACTCCCAGAGCTTGGCGAAGTAGAAGCCGAGCTTGTCGACGGTCCCCATGGCGTTCGGCCGGTAGGCGTGGACCACCTTGCCCAGGCTGATCTCCGCCTCGCGGCCGTCGGCCGTGCGCACCAGCATGCTGTCGCGATTGAACGCCTGCTGCAAGGCGACCAGCTGGCTTTCCAGCTTCTGGTATTCGCCGTCCAGCTGGGCGCGCTCGGCGGCCAGATCGGCCTGGGCAGCGGCATCCAGACGCCCCTGCAGCTCCAGCGCACGGGTCGTCAGGCGCAACCGCTCGAGGGCATGGTTGATGTGGCCGATGTCCTGCTTCTCCAGCCGTTCCAGCTGCTCGTACAGCTCGGCGACCCGCTCGATGCGTGGCAGCAGGGCATTCCAGGCCGCTTCGCCCTCGGCCACCAGCTGGCCGTTCTCCTTCACGCCGAGCAGGTAACCGTAGAAGTTGCCCCATTCGCGGCGCTCGACCGCCATCAGGGTTTCCGGCTTGCGCGGATTGGCCAGCCACTCGCCGACCACCCAGCTGAAGTCGGCGCCGTACAGCTCGCGGTTGCCGACCTTGAGCAGCTCGCGGGTCATGAACTCGCCGCCGTCGACATCGACCGGCAGGCCGCTGGCGGCCAGCCGCGCGCGTGGCACCTCCTCGACCTCCACCACCTCGCCGGCCAGCAGCCGGGCCTCCTGGCCGGGAATGCGGTAGTCGGCCTCCAGCACGTCGGCCGGCCAGAAGTGGCCGAGACCACGCACCGCGATCAGCGCCAGCAGGCCGATGGTCATGATCACGGCGATGGACACGCCGCCGCCGGTGAACCAGATCCAGGGCGAGCCGCTCTTGAACCAGGTCTTCAGATTTTGCTGTTTCACGGTCGTCTACCTTATCTCGAGCTCAGAGCGACGAATATTTCTTGCGCAGGCGGGTACGGATCATCTCGGCCGCGGTGTTCATCACGAAAGTGAAACTCAGCAGCACCAGCGCGGCGAGGAACAGCACGCGGTAGTGGGTGCTGCCGACCTCCGACTCGGGCATTTCCACCGCGACGTTGGCCGCCAGGGTGCGCAGGCCCTCGAAGATGTTGATGTCCATGATCGGCGTGTTGCCGGTGGCCATCAGCACGATCATGGTCTCGCCGACGGCGCGGCCGAGGCCGATCATCAGCGCCGAGAAGATGCCGGGGCTGGCGGTGAGGAGCACCACGCGGGTCAAGGTCTGCCAGGGCGTCGCACCGAGGGCCAGGGAGCCGAGGCTGAGGCTCTTGGGCACGCTGAACACGGCGTCCTCGGCGATCGAGTAGATGTTCGGGATCACCGCGAAGCCCATCGCCAGGCCGACCACCAGGGCGTTGCGCTGATCGAACGGGATGCCCAGATCGTTGCTCAGCCAGAGGCGCATGTCGCCGCCGAAGAACCAGTTCTCCAGGTGGCCGCTCATGCCCAGCGCGAAGGCGCCGACGGCGAGGATCACCGGGATCAAGAGGGCCGCCTCCCAGCCGTCCGGCACGCGCAGGCGGATGCTCTCCGGCAGGCGGCTCCAGGCATAGGCGGCGGCGAGGATGCCCAGCGGGGTCAGCAGCAGCAGGCTGAAGATGCCCGGCAGGTGGGACTCGACGTAGGGGGCGAGGAACAGACCGGCGAAGAAGCCGAGGATCACCGTGGGCAGCGCCTCCATCAGCTCGATCACCGGCTTGACCTTGGTGCGCATCGCCGGGGCCATGAAGTAGGCGGTGTAGATCGCCGCGCAGATGGCCATCGGCGCGGCCAGCAGCATGGCGTAGAAGGCCGCCTTGAGGGTGCCGAAGGTGAGCGGCGAAAGGCTCAGCTTGGGCTCGAAGTCGGTGTTGGCGGAAGTCGACTGCCAGACGTATTGGGGCTCGTCGTAGTTCTCGTACCACACCTTGCTCCACAGGGAGCTCCAGGAAATTTCCGGGTGCGGGTTATCGAGTTCGAAGTCCTGCAACTGGCCGGCGGACTCCACCAGCACCCGGTCGGCGCGCGGCGACAGGGCGCCCAGCGCGCCGGCACCGGCGACCGGCTCGACGAGCAGGGTGCGATGCGCGGTGCTGTGGAACACGCCCAGGTTGCCGGCGGCGTCCAGGGCGAGGAAGCCCTTGCGGCGTTCTTCCGGAAGGATCTGCACGATGGGGCGGTCGGCCAGCTGGAAGCCGCGGACGCTCTTCAGCTCGGAGCCGTTCTCGCCGCGCGCCATGAACCACTGCTGGATGCCGCCCTTGGAGTCGCCGACCATCAGCGAGATGCCGCCGAGCAGGGCCGCCACCTCGGTCACCTCGGCCTGGGGGTCGGTGAGCAGCTTGTAACGGCCGTTCAGCTGCTGCTGGCGCAGGTCGAACACATCGGCGGTGGAGCGCCCGCTGATCACGTACAGCCAGAGCTGGCGCGGATCGATCAGCACGCTCTTGACCGGCTCGGCGATCTGCGGCAGCTCGAGACGCCGCTCGCTCAGGGTGGTCTCGCCGGTCAGCAGATTCTCTTCGCGGCCCAGTTCCAGGGCCAGCACCTGATTGCCGGTCGCGGCGGCCAGCAGCAGCCCGTCGCTGCCGACGTTCATCGCCACCCGATGCAGCGGCCGGCCCTGCGGATCGAGCTGGATCGGCGCCTCGCCGAACGGGTACTCGATGCTCGGGGTGATGGTCTTCTGGTTATTCGGATAGGTCACCCGGTAGGTGTGAGCGAACACCAGCGCCTGGCCGTTGGAGAGGCCCAGCACCAGGCGGTTGCTGCCCGGCTGGTCCTGGCCCAGGGACACGACCTCGGCTCCCGCGGGGATCGGCAGCGCGACCTGGCTGAGCAGCTTGTCGCCGGCCGCCTCGAAGAACTGCACCTGGCCGCGGGCGTCCAGCCGCATGGCGACCTGGTTCTGCTCCTCGACCGCCATCAGCAGGGCCTTGCCCTGCTCGGCCAGCCAGGCCGGCCGCTGCGGCTCGCCACGCGCGCTCAGCTCGGCACCCTGAAACATCGGCAGGACCACCTGGGCCAGATAGAAGAAGATCAGGGTGATGGCGCCCAGCACCGCCAATCCCCCCACGCTGACGTACCAGCGCGCCAGGCGGTCCTGCAGGGCGCGTCGCCGACGCTTGCGTTGCAGGGCGGGCGTATTGAAGTCCAGGCGCGGCGTCTGGGGAGCAGCAGTGGAAAGGTCTTTGGCCATGTCGGTCATCATTAGGGCTCGGTTGCATGGGCGTTCAGCTGGCCGTCGAGGAGCGGCTGCACCGGCTTCGCGGCCTGGCCTTCGCTCGCCGTTACTCCAACGACCATCGGCCGGCGGCACTCTAATCGCCATCTATGACAGAAAGATTACAGAGCGATGACGTGCCAACGCCCACCACTCACCACGAGTGGCGGGCGCTGCGCATCCCGCTCTCAAGCCCCGGCGTCCGTGCCGGGCGGAAAGCCTCGAATTAGAGGCCGAGCTCCTGCAGGGTCTTGTCCACGACCCGCTTGGGCAACGGAATATAGCCGTCCTTGACCACCACTTCCTGGCCCTGCTTGGACAGGACCAGCTTGACGAACTGCGCCTCCAGCGGGCTCAGCGGCTTGTTCGGCGCCTTGTTCACGTAGACATAGAAGAAGCGCGCCAGCGGGAACTTGCCGGCCAGGGCATTGGTCTCGTTGGCCTCGAAGGGCTCGCCGCCCTTCTTCGACAGCGGCACGGCGCGCACGCTGGAAGTCTTGTAGCCGATGCCGGAGTAGCCGATGCCGTTCAGGGTGCTGGACACCGATTGCACCACCGAGGCGGAGCCCGGCTGCTCGTTGACGTTGGGCTTGAAGTCGCCCTTGCAGAGGGCTTCTTCCTTGAAGTAGCCGTAGGTGCCGGACACCGAGTTGCGGCCGAACAGCTGGATCGGCTTGGCCGCCCACTCGCCGGTCAGACCCAGATCGCCCCAGGTCTTGATGTCCTTGGGACCACCGCACAGGCGGGTACTGGAGAAGATGGCGTCGACCTGGGCGATGTCCAGGGACTTGATCGGGTTGTCCTTGTGCACGAACACCGCCAGGGCGTCGATGGCCACCGGCACGGCGGTCGGCTTGTAGCCGTGCTTCTGCTCGAAGGCCTGCAGCTCGTTGTCCTTCATGGCGCGGCTCATCGGGCCGAGGTTGGCGGTGCCTTCGGTGAGCGCCGGCGGCGCGGTGGAGGAGCCGGCGGCCTGGATCTGGATGTTGACGTTCGGATACTGGCGCTTGAACTCTTCGCCCCACAGGGTCATGAGATTGGCCAGAGAGTCGGAACCGACGCTGGACAGGTTGCCGGAGACGCCGGAAGTCTTCTCGTAGGCCGGCAGGGCCGGGTCGACGGCGGCTACCGCGCTCGCGGTCGTCACACCAGCGGCGACGAACGTCATGGCCGCCATCAAACGCTTCAATTTCATGCCTTGCTCCCAAGCAGGACGATGTGGGTCGGATCGCGGGCCAGTATCGGGAGGCCGCATGACTACTCTATGAATGGAACATGACAACTTTATGACCTTAGCCGACCCCGGGGAACTTTTCCCGTTCGCCCCGCCACAGCGGCGGAACAGGCTACCGGCAGCCGGCGCTTGACATTTCCGCGCCGGCCACCCTCGCCTGCCGCCCGGCCTTGCCGTTATAATCGGAGCTCCCTGCCTCCCGCTCAGCGCCCGACGAACCGACCCCATGAACGAACTCGAACAGGACGACCCGGTGCCCCAGGGCGATCTGGCTCTGCAGATCACTGCGCTGCCCCGCGATGCCAACGGCTTCGCCGACATTTATGGCGGCTGGCTGGTCGCCCAGATGGACCTCGCCGGCACCGCCACCGCCAGCCGGCTGGCCGGCGGGCGGGTGGCCACGGTGGCGATCGACCGCATGGCCTTCATGGTGCCGGTGGCGGTCGGCGCCCAGCTCTCCTTCTATACCAAGCTCCTGCAGCAGGGCCGCAGTTCGATCCAGATGCTGGTCGAGGTATGGAGCGACGACCCGCTGTCCAGCGAATGGCGCAAGGTGACCGAGGCGGTGTTCGTCTTCGTCGCCATCGACGGCGGCGGCCGCACCCGCGCGGTGCCGCGCCGTTAGGGCGGCGCGCCCGCCCTCCCCTCGCCGAGCAGCCCCCCTTTCCGCGTGATGGAGCTTTTCCGTCGCGCGGGATCTAATAAGTCAGCATCTGCCTCGAGAGGAACTCGTCATGAATCAACCATTAACCGGCCCTCAGGTCGAACGGATCGAGATGGGCGAGCTGCCCTGCTGGCGGGTCAGGACCGCCTCGGCCGAGCTGCTGGTCGCCGAACAGGGCGCCCAGCTGCTCAGCTACCAGCGCGACGGCGAACAGCCGCTGATCTGGCTCAGCGAGCAGGCGGAATTTCGCCGCGGCCAGTCGGTGCGCGGCGGTGTGCCGGTCTGCTGGCCCTGGTTCGGCGACCTGGCACGCAACCCGGCTGGGGTGCGCGCCATGCGCGAAGGGCACAATGCGGCACCGGCCCACGGCGAGGCGCGCGGTCGCGACTGGCAGCTGCAGGACATCGCCAAGGAGAACGGCGCGGTGACCCTGACCTTCAGCCTGCCGCAAGCGGCGGCCGGCGCGCTGCCGGACTGGCCCCATGCGCTCGACCTGACCCTCGCCATCCGCCTCGACGAGCGCCTCGACCTCTGCCTGACCACCCACAACCGCGGCAGCTACCGGGTCGCCCTGAGCCAGGCGCTGCACACCTACCTGGCGATCAGCGACATCCGCGAGGCGAGCATCGAGGGCCTCGACGGCCTGCGCTACATCGAAACCCTGGAGAACTGGGACGAGCGCCACCAGCACGGCATCCTGCACTTCACTGGCGAGACCGACCGCATCTACCTGGACACCCCGCCGCGCCTCGACCTGGTCGATCCGGGCTGGAAGCGGCGGATCTGCCTCGAAGCCAGCGGTTCGCACTCGGCCATCGTCTGGAACCCCTGGATCGACAAGGCCGCCCGCCTCTCGCAGTTCGCCGACGACGCCTGGCAGCGCATGCTCTGCATCGAGACGGCCAACGTGCTGGACGACGCCGTGGAGCTGGCGCCCGAGCAGAGCGCCACCCTGGCCCTCAGCCTGTGGAGCGAACCGCTCTGAACCGGCGGGACCTCGGGGTCCCGCCGGCGCCCGTCCCGTCTCAGCGGCTGCCCTCCTCCGCCTGACCGTCGGAGTAGGTCGGTCCGGGCCGGTCCTCGCCCGGTGCCGGATGGCCGTCGAGCGGCGGCAGGCCCCTGGCCTTTTCCAGATCGACTCCCGCGCCCTCGGCCACCCGCCGGCCGTAGTCCGGATCGCAGTGCCAGAAGTGCCAGACCATGCGCAGCGCGATGCTCTCCGGACACTGCCGGAGGTCGGCGGCCAGGTTGGCGATCAGCTCGTCCCGCTCCCAGTCCTCGAAGGTCCGGTAGCGCTCGCCGGCCTGCCGGTAGTCGGCCCCGGTGCGGCTGATCCGGTAGCGCCCCAGGTGCCCCGCGATCCATTGGCGGTAGTCGCGGGCCGGCTTGGCCGCTTCGCCCAGACCGCCCTGGCTGCTCGGCTCGTAGTTGACGTGCGGATCTCCCCGCCGCTGTCGACGCTGAAGGCCATCTGCCCGTCGCGCTGGTTGGTGGCAAAGGGACATTTCGGCGCGTTGATCGGCAACTGCAGGTAGTTCGGGCCGACCCGGTAGCGCTGGGTGTCGGAGTAGGACAGGGTGCGCCCCTGCAGCATCTTGTCGTCGGAGAAGTCGATGCCCTCGACCAGCACGCCGGTGCCGAAGGCCGCCTGCTCGCTCTCGGCGAAGACGTTGGCGGGGTTGCGGTCGAGCACCAGGCGGCCCACCGGCAGCAGCGGGAACCGGTCCTCCGGCCAGCGCTTGGTGTCGTCCAGCGGGTCGAAGTCCAGCTCGTCGTGGGCGTCGTCGGACATGATCTGCACGCACATCTCCCATCCCGGGAAGTCGCCGCGCGCGATGGCCTCGTACAGGTCGCGGGTGGCGTAGCCGATGTCGTGTCTCTGGATCTCCGCGGCCTCGGCGGCGGTGAGGTTCTTCACCCGAGTTCGGGCTCGAAGGAGAACTTGCAGAGCACCGCCTCGCCGGCGTCGTTGACCAGCTTGTAGGTGTTCACGCTGGAGCCCTGCATGTGCCGGTAGTCGGCGGGAATGCCCCAGGGGCTCTTCACCCAGGTGACCATGTGCAGCGCCTCCGGGTGGAACTGCACGAAGTCGTAGAAGCGCCAGGGCTCCTGGCGGTTGCTGAGCGGATCGGGCTTGAAGGCGTGGATCATGTCCGGGAACTTGATCGGGTCGCGAATGAAGAACACCTTGAGGTTGTTGCCGACCAGGTCCCAGTTGCCGTCCTCGGTGTAGAACTTGATGGCGAAGCCGCGCGGGTCGCGGGCGGTCTCCGGCGATTCGCGGGCGCCGATCACCGTGGAGAAGCGCAGGAACACCGGGGTGCGCACCCCAGCGCGGGTCAGCACCTTGGCCCGGGTGTACTTGCCGGCCGGCTCGGCGCCGATCCGACCGTAGGCCTCGAACCAGCCGTGGGCCGCGGTGCCGCGGGCGTGCACCACGCGCTCGGGAATCCGCTCGCGGTCGAAGTGGGTGATCTTCTCGATGAACTGGTAGTTCTCCAGGGTCGCCGGCCCCCGCTCGCCGACGCTGCGCAGGCTCTGGTTGTCGCGCACCGGATGGCCCTGGCGGGTGGTCAGCGTCTTGTTCTCTTCGCCCATGACTGTCTCCAAGCATGCTGCCGGTATGGAGTTATTTAGGGCTCGGCCCCGGGCCGCTGGTTCGCCACCGCCCGTCCGTTCTGCGCCGGCAAAGCTGGCAGACCCGCCATGGATCCCGGCCATCCGGCCTGATAGCGTTGATTCGGCCGCGAGCGCCAGGTAACCCACCCTTCTCGAACCACAATGCCGGAGCCGTCCATGACAGAACCACGCGCCTTCAAGGATCACTTCTCCGCGGCGGCGGCCGGCTATGCCGCGCACCGTCCCCGCTATCCCGCCGCGCTGATCGACTGCCTGGCCGACCTCGCGCCGACCACCGCCTGCGCCCTGGACTGCGGCTGCGGCACCGGCCAGCTCTCGGTGCCGCTGGCCCGGCGCTTCGCCCGCGTGCTGGCGACCGATGCCAGCGCGGCGCAGATCGCCGCGGCCGAGCCGCATCCGGGCGTGGAATACCGCGTCGCCCTCGCCGAGGACAGCGGCCTGCCGCCGGCCAGCGTCGACCTGGTCACGGTCGCCCAGGCGGCCCACTGGCTCGATCTCGAACGCTTCTACGCCGAAGTGCGGCGGGTCGCCCGGCCGGGCGCGCTGCTGGCGCTGATCAGCTACGGGTGCTGCAGGTGGAGGGCGCGCCGGCGCCGCTGGTCGAGCACTTCTATTACCGGGTGCTCGGCCCCTGGTGGCCGGCCGAGCGGCGCCACGTCGAGGAAGGCTACCGGCGCCTGCCCTTCCCCTTCGCGGAACGCCGGGCACCGGCGCTGGCGATCGAGGTGCAGTGGGCGCTGGCCGACCTGCTCGGCTACATCGATACCTGGTCCGCCGTGCGCGCCCTGGAAAAGGCCCAGGGCCGCGTGCCCCTGGAGCAGTTCACCGCCGGATTGGCCGCGGCCTGGGGCGATCCCGGGACGTGCCGCACGGTCCGCTGGCCGCTGGCGCTGCGCCTCGGCCGGGTCGGCACGCCCTGAACTCACATCGCGCTGCCCTCCCCCGCACCTTTCCGGGACGGCGACTCAGTCCAGCACGCCGTGCAGGACCTCGTGGACGGCGCCGCTGCGGCTGTCGACCAGCAACAGGCTGCTGCCGGCACGGCGCCACTCGTAGCCGCGGTACTGCGGCAGGTGCCGCAGTTGCCGGGCGCTCAGGCGGCTGCCCCAGCCGGGCGGCAGCGGCTTGCCCCTGACGATCTTCACGTGCGCCGGTACGGCCGGGCCACGGCCGATGTCGTGGCGGTGCTCGCGGATCGACTCGCGCAGCGGGCCGAAATCCGCCGGTGGCCGCGGCTGCCCATGGGCGTCGTCCTGGACTCGGCCATGCGGCGCGTGCTCGTGGGAAGGGGCGGCCAGCGCCACGGAACTGCCCAGGCAGAGCGCCAGGCCCAGGCCGGCGAATAGACGGATCGAATGCATGGAGTGCCCTCGGATCGATGCGATGGATGACGACACCGGCAGCCATTCGCGGCGCCGGGTACGGGGGCATCCTAAGCGCGCCACGGGCGGAAAAACCGTTGTCAGCCAGGCTTTACCCGGACTTTTACACAACCCCGGAAAATGTCAGGCAAACCTTACAGGCTACCGGCGCATGCACCGATTTTGCTCCTGCACCCTGTCACAAAGCCGACAATGTCGCACTGCCGCCTCTGCGGCGGCACGCAGCAACCCTTGCCAGACGGGAAAACCGTAGCCTGGTATTGCTCTTGCAGGTAAGTTCCCCCGGCCGACAAAAAAATTCCATAGAACCATGCCGACCCAGACTCCGCCCGCCGCCCTGGCGACCGTGCTGGACTACCACCAGCGCACCAAGCACCGTTTCGAGGCCTATGCCTCCGGACCCGGAACCCTCGACTGGGATGCCCAGCCGGCGCCCTTCCGCCACTTCGACGGCGCGCCGCAGATCGCCCTGCCCCGGCTTTCGGCCGTGCCGCCCGGCAGTGCCCTGCACGCCGCGCTCATGCGCCCTTTCGCCGGCCTGGACGATCCGGCCCAGGCGCCGCTGCCGCCCGACCTGGCCAGCCTCGGCGCCCTGCTGCAGCTGTCGCTCGGCCTCACCGCCTGGAAGCGCTACGGCCCGGACCGCTGGGCGGTGCGCGCCAACCCGTCCAGCGGCAACCTGCACCCGACCGAGGCCTACCTGCTGATCGCCGGCCTCGACGCCCTCGAGGACGGTCTGTACCACTATCGTCCCGAAAACCACGCACTGGAACTGCGCGCCGCGCATCCCGCCGGCGGCGGGGAGCCGCGCCTGGCCATCCTGCTCAGCTCGGTGATGTGGCGCGAAGCCTGGAAGTACGGCGAGCGGGCCTTCCGCTACTGCCAGCTGGACACCGGCCACGCCGCCGGCGCCCTGCGCTACGCCGCCGCGGCGCTCGGCTGGCGGCTCGCGGAACAGGCCCACGTCGGCAGCGACACCCTCGCGCATCTGGCCGGCATCGACCGGCTCGCCGAGTTTCCCGCCCGCAAGCGCGCCGAGACCGAACGGGAAGAGGCGGAGATCCTCCTCGCCGCGAGCTTCTGTGCCGCCGCGCCGGTGCCGCTGCAAAGCGCCGCGCTGCAGGCGCTGGCCGAGCATTCGACCTGGCACGGCGTGGCTTCGACCATCGACCGCCACCCCATGTACAGCTGGCCGACGATCGCCCAGGTGGCCGCCGCCAGCCGTCGGGAGGACCGCGTGGCGCAGCCCGCCGCGGCCCTGAAAGCTGCCCCCCCGCGCGCGCCCGGCGAGGCCGCCAAGCCGGTGCAGGCGCTGCTCGGCGAGCGGCGCAGCGCCCAGCGCTTCGACCGCCATCATCTGATGAGCCAGGCGCAGTTCGCCGCGATCCTCGCCCGGCTGCAGCCGGCCGGGCTGCCCTGGGACGTGTTCGGCGAAGCCCCGCGGATGGCGCTGGTGCTGTTCGTCGCCCGCGTCGAGGGGCTGGCGCCGGGGCTCTACCTGCTGCCGCGCAGCGAGGCGCAGCGCGACGCCCTGCGCCCGCTGCTGGCCGGGCGCTTCGCCCTCGCCCCGCTGCCCGGCCTCGAGCCCCTGCTGCACCTGGCCGACCTGGAGCCGCTCGAACTGCAGCGCGCCACCCGCAGCCTGCACTGCCATCAGGACATCGCCGCCAACGCCTGCTTCGCCCTCGGCATGCTCGCCGAGTTCGACGCCGCGCTGGCCGCCGGCGGCCCGGCCGCCTACCGCAGCCTGTACCGCGAAGCCGGACTGATCGGCCAGGCGCTCTACCTGGAAGCCGAGGCCCAGGGCCTGCGCGGCACCGGCATCGGCTGCTTCTTCGACGACCCGGTGCACGCCCTGCTCGGCCTGTCCGGCAGTGCCTGGCAGACGCTCTACCACTTTACCGTCGGCCTGCCGGTGGAGGACCCGCGCATCGAATCCGCGCCGGCCTACGCCGAGGATGCCGATACCTTCCCCCACTGATTTCCTGCGGAGACCCTTCATGGCCTCAGCCGAACGGATTCCCTACCAATGCCTCTCCGCGGTCGAAGCCGCGGCCCTGATCCGCGCCGAGCCGGAGCTCAAGCTGTTCGACGTGCGCGACATGCACAGCTACCAGCAGGAGCACCTCGACGGTGCCATGCACCTGACCGAGGACCGCGTGCCGCTGTGGCTCGGCCGCCTGCCCAAGGAGGCGCCGGTGCTGATCTACTGCTACCACGGCAACTCCAGCAAGACCTTCGCGCAGATGTTCAGCGACTTCCGCTTCGCCCGCGTCTACAGCGTCGATGGCGGCTACCGGCCGCTGGCCACGGCCCTGGCCGAAGCCGCGGCGCCGGCCGGTGCGCCCAGCGCCGAACTGGCGGCCTTCCTCGCCGAGTGGCAGTACCCGACCGGCGACCTCGAGGCCCGCGGCCAGCACGGCCTGACCCCGCTGATGCGCGCCGCCCTGCAGGGCCGCCGGGAGATCGTCCGCGAGCTGCTGGCCCTGGGTGCCGACGTCCGCGCGCGCAACGACGACGGCAACACCGCCCTCTGGCTCGGCTGCGTGTCGCGCGACGCCGGCCTGGTGCAGGACCTGATCGATGCCGGCATCGAGCTGGACAACCGCAACGACGCCGGCTCCACGGCGCTGATGTATACCGCCTCCAGCGACCGCCCGGAGTTGCTGAAGATCCTCCTCGAGGCCGGCGCCGACCCGCACGTGCGCAACTTCGATGACCTACGCGCCGTGGAGCTGGCGGCCTCGCGGGCCTGCCTGAAACTTCTGCGTCATACCGCTGATTAAAGGAACAACAATAAGATGATCGAATTCCCGGTGAAACTGGCCGTGGCCAGCAAGGAAGGCCAGGCGATCAGCGAGCATTTCGGCCATGCCAAGCGCTTCGCGGTCTACGAGGTCACCCCGGAAAGCTGCCGCCTGCTGGAGTCGCGCGAGGTGGAGCACTACTGCCTGGGCAACAGCTCCAACCAGAGCGCCATGGCCGGCATCCTCGAGGCCATCAAGGACTGCCAGGCGGTGTTCGTCGCCAAGATCGGTGACGGGCCGACCGAGAAGCTCAAGGCCATCGGCGTGCGCGCCGTCTCTTCCTACGCCTGGGAAACCATCGAGTCCTCCCTGCTCGACTACGCGCGGCGCAGCGCCGCCGGCGAGGTGGTGGCATGACCGCTGCGCGCGTGGCCCGCTGGGCCGAGGCGCATCCCCTGTCGCCGATCCACGTCGACTGCGCCACCGCGGTGATGCTCAAGATCCTCGACGGCAAGTGCAAGATGAAGCCCACCGAGAAGCTGGTCATGGCGCTGCTCTACGAGCAGGTCAAGGGCCGTCCCGGCGAGAAGCTCGGCACGGAGATCCGCCAGCTGATCGCCGACGCCCGCAAGCGCCTGGACGAGGACATGCAGTTCCTGCTCTACGAAAAGCGCGTGCTGGCCGAAACCATGATCTCCCGTCCGGTGATGAAAGGCTTCAAGGCGATGCTCCGCGAAACCGGACTGCTCGAACCGGAACTCGACTGGGAGGAAGCCGAGGCATGATGAAGTTCTACATGACCCCCGGCTCCTGCAGCACCGGCATCCACATCCTGCTGGAAGAGCTGGGGCTGGTGTTCGAAGCGCATCTGGTCAACCTGCTGGCCGGCGACCAGCAGCGGCCCGAATACCTGGCCATCAACCCCAAGGCGACCATCCCGACCCTGGTGCGCGACGATGGCAGCGCGCTCACCGACTTCCAGTCGATCGCCTGGTGGCTGGCGCGCAGCTATCCAAAGCGCCGCCTGCTGCCGGAAGACGCCGACGGCGAGGCGCGGGTGCTGGAGGCGATGAACTTCGCCGTCGGCACCCTGCACGGCCAGGGCTTCGCGCGGATCTTCACCACCGAGAAGTTCGCCGCCGACCCGGCCCAGCACGAGGCGATCAAGGCCCAGGGCCGGGAGATCCTCGAGCGCGGCTTCGCGGTCGCCGACCGGCTGCTCGACGGGCGCGACTACCTCGTCGGCAGCTTCGGCATCGCCGACTGCGCGCTGTTCTACGTGGAGTTCTGGGCCGACCGCACCGGCCTCGCCCTGCCCGCCAACTGCCAGGCCCATTACCGGCGGATGCTCAAGCGCCCGGCGGTGCGCCAGGTGCTGATGGAAGAAGGTTACGCCGCGGCGCTGCGCTGAGAGGATCGGCGGCGCCCCGCACGGGACGCCGCCGCAGCCGGTCCTAGGCCTGGCCGCCCGGCGCCGGGGCACCCTGGCCGGCGCCTTGCCAGACAGACGGGTGCTGCTCGGCCTCGTGGGCCTGCTGCAGGGCCCGCCGCCGGCGGGCCTCGCCGCGGCGCATGAAGAACCAGGCGAGGAAGGTGAACAGCGACACCGCCAGCAGGATCAGGCTGGCCACGGCGTTGATGTCCGGCTTCACGCCCAGGCGCACCGCGGAGAAGATCTCCATCGGCAGGGTGGTCGCGCCGGGGCCGGAGACGAAGCTGGCCAGCACCAGGTCGTCCAGCGACAGGGCGAACGACAGCATGCCGCCAGCACCCAGCGAGGGGGCGATCATCGGCAGGGTGATCAGCAGGAACACCTTCCAGGGCCGCGCGCCCAGGTCCATCGCCGCCTCCTCGATCGACAGGTCCAGCTCGCGCAGGCGCGCCGAGACGATCACCGCCACGTAGGAGGTGCAGAAGGTGGTGTGGGCGATCCAGATGGTGGTCAGGCCGCGCTCGGCCGGCCAGCCGACCAGCTGGGCCATGGCCACGAACAGCAGCAGCAGGGACAGGCCGGTGATCACCTCGGGCATTACCAGCGGCGCGGTGACCAGCCCGCCGAACAGGCTGCGGCCGCGAAAGCGCGGGATGCGGGTCAGCACGAAGGCCGCCAGGGTGCCGAGGGCCACCGCGGCGACGGCGGTGCACAGGGCGATCTGCAGGGAACGCCCGAGCGCGCCCAGCAACTGGCGGTTGTCGAGCAGCCCGGCGTACCAGCGCACCGACCAGCCGCCCCAGACGGTCACCAGCCGCGAGTCGTTGAACGAATAGATGACCAGGATGACCATCGGCAGATAGATGAACAGCAGGCCAGCCCACAGCATGAGGCTGGAAAAGCTCGGGCGCTTCATAGCCGTCCCTCCAGTTCCTTGGCCTGGTTGCGGTTGAGCAGGATGATCGGCACCAGCAAGATCGCCAGCATCACCACCGCCAGGGCCGCGGCCACCGGCCAGTCGCGGTTGTTGAAGAACTCCTGCCAGAGCACCTTGCCGATCATCAGCGTCTCGGGGCCGCCGAGCAGTTCGGGGATGACGAACTCGCCGACCACCGGGATGAACACCAGCATGCAGCCGGCGACGATGCCGTTCTTCGACAGCGGCACGGTGATCTTCCAGAAGCTGGCCAGCGGGTGCGCGCCCAGGTCGGCAGCGGCCTCCAGCAGGCTCGGGTCGTGCTTGACCAGGTTGGCGTAGAGCGGCAGGACCATGAACGGCAGGTAGGCATAGACCACGCCGATGTACACGGCCAGGTCGGTGTTGAGGATGCGCAGCGGCGCGTCGATCAGCCCGAGCCCCTGCAGCAGGCCGTTGAGCAGACCGTTGTTGCCGAGGATGCCCATCCAGGCGTAGACGCGGATCAGGATCGCGGTCCAGGTCGGCATCATGATCAAGAGCAGGTAGACGGTCTGCATCTCCTTGCTGGCGCGGGCGATGGCGTAGGCCATCGGGTAGCCGATCAGCAGGCAGAGCAACGTGCCGACGCTGGCAATCTTCAGCGAGCCCAGGTAGGCGGACAGGTACAGCTCGTCCTGGCCGAGGAACACGTAGTTGTTCAGGTTGGCGAGGATCGTCAGCTGCTGGTCGACGTAGGTGAAGATCTCCGTGTACGGCGGAATCGCCACCGCGGCCTCGGAGAAGCTGATCTTCAACACGATGGCGAAAGGCAGCAGGAAGAACAGCAGCAGCCAGACGAAGGGGATGCCGACGACCAGCTGGCGGCCGGGGAACAGTTGGCGGAGTCTTTTCATGTGTGCAGCACCACCCCGCCGTCGTCGAACCAGCTGACGTACACCTGATCGCTCCAGGTCGGACGCTTGCCGTGGCGCTCGGCGTTGGCCATGAAGGCCTGCACCACCTGCCCCGACGGCAGTTCGACGTAGTACATCGAGTGGCCGCCCAGGTAGGCGATGTCCTTCACCCGGCCGCCCGACCAGTTGTGCCCTTCGTGCTGCAGCTCGGGCTTTTCCACGCTGAGCTGGACCTTTTCCGGGCGCAGGGCGTAGGTCACGCGCTTCTCCTCGGCACGGGTGGAGATGCCGTGGCCGATGTAGATCGGCCGCTCCAGCTGCGGGCAGGCGATGACCGCGTGGTCGGGGCTGTCGTCCACCAGCTCGCCGTCGAACAGGTTGACGCTGCCGATGAACTCGCAGACCAGCCGGCTGGCCGGGCTCTCGTAGATGTCCATCGGGCTGCCGACCTGGGCGATCCAGCCCTGGTGCATGATGGCGATGCGCGCGGCCATGGTCATCGCCTCCTCCTGGTCGTGGGTGACCATCACGCAGGTCACGCCGACCCGCTCGATGATCTGCACCAGCTCCAGCTGCATCTGCGAGCGCAGCTTCTTGTCCAGCGCGCCCATCGGCTCGTCGAGCAGCAGCAGCTTGGGCCGTTTCGCCAGCGAACGGGCCAGGGCCACGCGCTGGCGCTGGCCGCCGGACAGCTGGTGCGGCTTGCGCCGGGCGTACTGGGTCATCTGCACCAGGCGGAGCATTTCCGCCACGCGCTCATCGATCTCGGCCTTGGGCAGGCGGTCCTGCTTGAGGCCGAAGGCGATGTTCTGCTCCACGGTCATGTGCGGGAACAGCGCGTAGGACTGGAACATCATGTTGATCGGCCGCTCGTAGGGCGGCAGCTCGGTGATGTCCTGGCCTTCCAGGTAGATGCGCCCTTCGGTGGGCCGCTCGAAGCCGGCGAGCATGCGCAAGAGGGTCGACTTGCCGCAGCCGGAGCCGCCGAGCAGGGCGAAGATCTCGCCCTTGTGGATGGACAGGGAGATGTCGTCCACCGCCACCATGTCGTCGAACTTCTTGGTCACCCGGTCGATCCTGACCAGCACCTCCTTCGCCGGCTGGTCGTCGGCGAGAGCAATCGTGTTAGCACCGGCGACAGTCGCCATGGTCACAACTCCACTATATGAACAGGGGCCTCCGCTCGCCCCGTCGGCCTTCGGCCAATCGTCCAGGCAGCCTCGGGAGGCGGCAATCGGGTTGTCGTGGGACGCCCGCCGGCCCGGCGGGGCGCTTCCCGTGGTACGGGCCGCCCGCGCCTTCCTGCCGGGCGCGGCGGCCCGCTGCAGGAGACGCGGCCGGCCGCTGGCGCGACACGTCCGCTGTGAGCGCCGGGACCGCGCGGCGACCGCCGGTCGGCCCCGTCAGGACCCTCAGGTCCCCGACTTGATCCGGGTCCAGCTGCGGGTCATGGCACGCTGGGTGTCGGCCGCCAGGTCCGGGAAGGTGTAGAGCTTCTTCAGCACCTCCTGGCTCGGATAGATGCCGGGGTCGGTGCGCAGCGCCTCGTCGACCAGCGGGGTGGCCGCGGCGTTGCCGTTGGGGAACTGCACCTCGTTGGTGATCTCGGCGATCACCGGCGGCTTCATCAGGTAGTCGATGAAGGCGTGGGCCTCGGCGGCGTTCTTCGCGTCGGCGGGAATCGCCAGCACGTCGAAGAAGCTGCCGGCGCCCTCCTTGGGAATGCTGTAGCCGATCGTCACCTTGTTGCCGGCTTCCTCGGCGCGCGCCTTGGCCTGGTAGATGTCGCCGGAATAGCCGATGGCCACGCAGGTGTCGCCGTTGGCCAGGTCGGAGATGTACTTGGAGGAATGGAAGTAGGCCACGCTCGGGCGGATCTTCAGGAACAGCTCCTCGGCCTTCTTCAGCTCCTCGGGCTTGTTGCTGTCCGGCGCGTAGCCCAGGTAATGCAGGGCGGCCGGCAGCATCTCGGTCGGCGAGTCGAGGAAGGACACGCCGCAGGCCTTCAGCTTCTCGATGTTCTCCGGCTTGAACACCAGGTCCCAGGAGTCCACCGGCGCCTGGTCGCCGAGGGCGGCCTTGACCTTGTCGAGGTTGTAGCCGATGCCGACGGTGCCCCACATGTAGGGCACCGCGTACTGGTTGCCCGGATCGCTCGGCTCCAGCGCCTTGAGCAGGTCCTTGTCGAGGTTCTGCCAGTTCGGCAGCTTGCTCTTGTCCAGCTTCTGGAACACGCCGGCCTTGATCTGCTTGGCCAGGAAGGGGTTGGACGGCACCACCACGTCGTAGCCGGAACTGCCGGCGAGCAGCTTGGCTTCCAGGACCTCGTTGCTGTCGAACACGTCGTAGACGACCTTGACGCCGCTTTCCGCGGAGAAGTTCGCCAGGGTGTTCTCGCCGATGTAGTCCGACCAGTTGTAGACGTGCAGGATCTTCCCGGCCGGAGCCGTCGCAGGCGCGGCCGCGCTGGGGGTTTCCGCCTTCTTGCCGTCGTTCTCGGCGGGCTTGTCGCATGCGGCGAGCATGCCCAGGGACAGCGCGAGAAGGGTCTTGCCAAAGTGTTTCATGCGTACCGCTCCTTTTGTCGTTGAAGTCTCCGGGCGGGCGGGCACCTATGCGCTGCCGCCCGACCCGGCCGGCTCGGGGTGGTGCAACGGCGCGCAGTCTGGCAAGGCTGGGGGCTGCTTTACAAGCACCACAAAGAGGGATATGCGGAACTTATATGGATACGCCGCGCAGTCGCATCGAGTTGCATGCTTCTATGGCGATTGGCAAGGCAGTTAGCCCGCCGGGCGGCGGGCCGGGGCTGGGTCATGGTGCGTTCGGCGGCGCTGAGTTCGTGATGGAACGGGGCAACGCCTTGGCGAAACGGTCGGGTGTCGAGCTCGGTTTTTGTGGTTTCCTCGATTGTTAAGCAATAGGCGCGCTCACCACTCACGCCACTGCTCAGTGATGTCCTCACCAGAACCTACCCCCGCCACGGCTGCTCCTTGAATGATCAGATCGCAGATCTGCTCACGTTGCTCCGTCTCGATAAGACTCTGCTCGCAGTTCTCGTTAAGCATATTGAGCGACAAGACAGCCTCTTTCACAGCGGCCAAGACAGAAGCGCTATTGCCGGCCCCGGCAGAGAGAGCCTTTGCCAAGAAGCTGTCCAAAATAGACTCGCACTTAGCGATATCAGTCTCCGTATAGCCGGGATCGCCGCCGTCCTCCGAGACATCGACCATGTACTCGCGCATCCCTTCGAGTAGGTCAGCTTTGATCTGTGCCAGGTCCGCTTGAACATTGGGCTCCACTGTTAACTCCATGTGCAGTTGCGAGAATGTGTTTCTGGTATGCCTGACAATTAGGCTAACAGGCGAGTAAAAGCGCAGTTTCTGCGACGCAGCAAACGATGCGGAGTCGAGCTTCCCTGGCTGGATGAAATGGTACGAGCAAAGGAACTCCGAGCGCTTGCCGGTACTTCTTTGCGTAGAGAAAGTTCGGCGAGTGCCCGGCTTGTTCCATCCCTGCTCCGCACGCCCGCCATTCAGCCCGGCATCTCGCTCGCGGTGAGGTCCAGGCAGAGCCGCGCCTTGGCGATCAGCTCGTCGATCTCCGCCTCGGAAATCACCAGGGGCGGGGCGACGATCATGGTGTCGCCGACCGCGCGCATCACCAGCCCGTTGGCGAAGCAGTGCTCGCGGCAGCGCAGGCCGGCCGCCCGGTCGGCGGGGAAGCGCTCGCGGGTCCGCTTGTCCTTGACCAGTTCCAGCGCGGCGAGCATGCCGACCCCACGGGTCTCGCCGACCAGGGGGTGCTCGGCCAGCTCTCGCCAGCGTTTTTGCAGGTAGGGCGCGGTGCCTGTCCTGACCCGCTCGACGATGCCCTCCTCGCGCAGCAGGCGCAGGTTCTCCAGGGCCACCGCCGCTGCGACCGGGTGCCCGGAGTAGGTGAAGCCGTGGTAGAACTCGCCGCCCTCCTCGAGCACCTCGACGATCCGGTCGCGCACCACCACCCCGCCCATCGGCAGGTAGCCGGAGGTCAGCCCCTTGGCAATCGCCATCAGGTCCGGCTCCAGCCCGTAGTACTGGCTGCCGAACCACTCGCCGGTGCGGCCGAAGCCGCAGATCACCTCGTCGGCGGCGAACAGGATGTCGTACTTGTCGAGGATCTCGCGGATCCGCGGCCAGTAGCTGTCCGGCGGCACTATCACCCCGCCGGCGCCCTGGATCGGCTCGGCGATGAAGGCGGCGATCCGCTCCTCGCCGATCGCCAGAATGCGGCGCTCGAGCTGGTCGGCGACGCGGATGCCGAATTCGTCCGGATCGAGGTCGCCGCCCTCGCCAAACCAGTAGGGCTGGTCGATGTGCTCGATGCCGGGAATCGGCAGGTCGCCCTGGGCGTGCATGGCCTTCATGCCGCCCAGGCTGACGCCGGCGACGGTGGAGCCGTGGTAGCCGTTCCAGCGGCCGATGATGACGTTCTTCTGCGGCTGCCCCTTGATCGCCCAATAATGGCGCACCAGGCGCAGTACGGTGTCGTTGGCCTCCGAGCCGGAGCCGGTGAAGAACACATGGTGCATGCCCGGCGGCGCCAGCTCGGCGATCGCCTTGGCCAGCTCCACGGCCGGCGGGTGGGCGGTCTGGAAGAACAGGTTGTAGTAGGGCAGCTCGCGCATCTGCCGGCTGGCCGCCTCGACCAGCTCCTCGCGGCCATAGCCGACGTTGACGCACCAGAGCCCGGCCATGCCGTCGAGGATCCGGTTGCCTTCGCTGTCCCAGAGGTAGACGCCGGAGGCGCGGGTGATGATCCGCGGGCCGCGCTCCTTGAGCTGCCTGTAGTCGGTGAACGGCGGCAGGTGGTGGGCATGGCTGAGATCCTGCCACTGCCGGGTTTGCGGATTGCCGGTAGTGCCTTTCATGGGAGCCCCTCCTCTACGACAGGGCCGGCCCACCGGGGCGGCGGGCTGGCCGGGTAACGCCTGACGGGTCACACCGAGAGCAGCAGGAAGGCGCGCTCCCAGGAGCTGATCACCCGCTTGAAGTTCTCGTTCTCGGCCCGCTTCACCGCGACGTAGGCGGTGATGAAGCGCGGGCTCAGGTAGCGCTCCAGGGCGCGGCAGTTCTCCATGCGCTCCAGCGCCGCCTCCAGGGTCAGCGGCAGGCGCAGGCTGCGCCGCTCGTAGCCGCGGCCCTGCACCGGCGCGCTCGGTTGCAGCTGCTCGACCATGCCGATGTAGCCGCACAGGAGGCTCGCGGCGATCGCCAGATAGGGATTGGCGTCGGCGCCCGGCAGGCGGTTCTCGACCCGCCGGTTGTGCGGCGCGGAGTCCGGCACGCGCAGGCCGACGGTGCGGTTCTCCTCGCCCCATTCGACGTTGACCGGCGCCGAAGTGCCGGGCAGAAAGCGGCGGAACGAGTTGACGTTGGGCGCGAACAGCGGCAGCAGCTCGGGGATGTACTTCTGCAGCCCGCCGATATGGTTGAGGAACAGCTCGCTCATCGAGCCGTCCGGGTTGGAGAAGACGTTCTGCCCGTCGCGGTCGACCACGCTCTGGTGCAGGTGCATGGCGCTGCCCGGCTCGCCGCTCATCGGCTTGGCCATGAAGGTCGCGGTGACGTTGTGCTTGAGCGCCGCCTCGCGCAGGGTGCGCTTGAACACGAAGATCTGGTCGGCCAGGTGCAGCGCCTCGCCGTGCCGGAAGTTGATCTCCATCTGCGCGGTGCCCTCCTCGTGGATCAGGGTGTCCAGATCCAGGCCCTGGGCCTCGCACCAGTCGTACATGTCCTCGAACAGCGGGTCGAACTCGTTGGCGGCGTCGATGGAGAACGACTGGCGGCCGGTCTCCTGGCGGCCGGAGCGGCCCACCGGCGCCTGCAGCGGGTAGTCGGGGTCGTCGCTGCGCTGGGTCAGGTAGAACTCCATCTCCGGCGCGACGATCGGCTGCCAGCCGCGCTCGGCGTACATCGCCAGCACCTTCTTGAGCAGGTTGCGCGGCGACAGCTCGATGGGATTGCCCCACTTGTCGCAGGTGTCGTGGATCACCAGGGCGGTCGGCTCGATGGCCCAGGGCACGAGGAACGCCGCGCTCTCGTCGGGATGGCAGAACATGTCGATCTCGGCCGGATCGAGCAGCCGGTAATAGACGTCCTCGTTGACGTAGTCGCCGGTCACGGTCTGCAGCAGCACGCTCTCCGGCAGGCGCATGCCCTTCTCGGCGATGAATTTGCTGGTCGGGGCGATCTTGCCGCGGGCGATGCCGGTCAGGTCGCTGATCAGGCATTCCACTTCGGTGATCTTGCGCTCCTTGAGCCAGAGCGTGAGACGGTCGAGCTTGCCACTGGCGTTCATGATGACACTCCTTGCACTCGGGCCGAAGGCCCGCTAAAGGCGCTCCGCCCGACGCCGGCAGGCATCGCCGAAGGCCTGGAACAGGGTCCGGGAATGGGGATTGGTGTGAAACTGCCACTCCGGATGCCACTGCACGCCGAGGGCGAAGGTCGGCGCGCCCTCGACGGAAAACGCCTCGATCAGCCCGTCCGGCGCCAGCCCTTCCATGCGCAGGCCGGGAGCCAGGCGCTCGACGCCCTGACCGTGCAGCGAGTTGACCTCGATCTGCCGGGGCAGGCCGATGCCGGCGAGCAATCCGCCCGGCTGTATATACAGTGCATGACGCGGCCCGTACTGGACTTCCAGTGCCTCGTCCTGCACCTCGCGGTGGTCCGCATAGGGGCCGGCCTCGTGGACCTTCTGGTGCAGGCTGCCGCCGAAGGCCACATTCATTTCCTGGAAACCGCGACAGATGCCGAGCAGCGGCACGCCAGCGGCGACCGCGGCGCGGATCAGGGGCAGCGTGGTGCGGTCGCGGTCCGGATCGTGGTGGGTGCCCGGCTCGCTGGCGTCGCCTTGGTAATGGTGCGGTTCGACGTTCGACGGCGAGCCGGTGAAGAGCAGGCCGTCGAGGCGCTCCAGCAGGGCCTGCTGGTCGACCAGCCCGCCGAGCGCGGGAATGACCAGCGGCAGGCCGCCAGCGCCCTCCGCCACTGCGCGCAGATACTTGTCGCCGGCAATATGGAAAGGGTGCAGACCGATCTGGCGGGTACAGGCGGTCACGCCGATCAGGGGCAGACGGGGCATGGCATCATCCTGGCTGTCGGGGGTGGAATCGAGCTTAGTCTTGTTCATTTTTTTAGACAACAGCCGCCGAGACGAAACGGCACGCGGCCGTCTTTGCCGGCCCGGGCGGACCTCGGCTCCCGACGCGAAAGCCGCCGCCAACGGCCGCAAAGCCGGTATGCAAGCCTCATTCCGAGGGGCGGGCAACCTACCTTGACAGCGCTCAGGCTTTGGGATTGACTCAACATTGAGTCCATGAATGATTGAAATTTTAAACAAGCCAGGTGTTGCATCATGTCGGTACCCCCGCGTGCCGTTCAGCTCAACGAAGCGAACGCGTTCCTCAAGGAACATCCCGAGGTGTTGTTCGTCGACCTGCTCATCGCCGACATGAACGGCGTGGTGCGCGGCAAGCGCATCGAGCGCACCAGTCTGCACAGGGTCTATGAGCAAGGCATCAACCTGCCCGCCTCGCTGTTCGCCCTGGACATCAACGGCACCACCGTCGAGCGTAGCGGCCTGGGTCTCGATATCGGCGACGCCGACCGCATCTGCTTTCCCATCCCCAATACCCTGAGCAAGGAGCCCTGGCAGAAACGGCCCACCGCGCAGCTATTGATGACCATGCACGAGCGCGACGGCACGCCCTTCTTCGCCGACCCGCGGGAAGTGCTGCGCCAGGTGGTTGCCCGCCTCGAGGCGCTGGAGCTGACCGTCTGCGCCGCCTTCGAGCTGGAGTTCTATCTGATCGACCAGGAGAACGTGAACGGCCGGCCGCAGCCGCCGCGCTCGCCGATCTCCGGCAAGCGCCCGCAGTCGAGCCAGGTCTATCTGATCGACGACCTCGACGAGTACGTCGACTGCCTGCAGGACATCCTCGAAGGTGCCAAGGAGCAGGGCATTCCGGCCGACGCCATCGTCAAGGAGAGCGCCCCGGCGCAGTTCGAGGTCAACCTGCACCACGTCGCCCACCCGATCAAGGCCTGCGACTACGCCGTGCTGCTCAAGCGGCTGATCAAGAACATCGCCTACGACCACGAGATGGACACCACCTTCATGGCCAAGCCCTACCCGGGCCAGGCCGGCAACGGGCTGCACGTGCACATCTCGATCCTCGACAAGGACGGCCGCAACATCTTCGCCGGCGACGACCCCCAGCAGAACGCCGCCCTGCGTCATGCGATCGGCGGCGTGCTGGAGACCATGCCGGCCTCGATGGCCTTCCTCTGCCCCAACGTCAACTCCTATCGCCGCTTCGGCGCCCAGTTCTACGTGCCCAACGCGCCCTGCTGGGGCCTGGACAACCGCACCGTGGCCCTGCGCGTGCCGACCGGCAGCGCGGATGCGGTGCGTATCGAGCACCGCGTCCCCGGTGCCGACGCCAACCCCTATCTGGTGATGGCCGCGCTGCTCGCCGGCGTGCACCACGGGTTGACCAACCGGATCGAGCCGGGCCAGCCGGTCGAGGGCAACTCCTACGAACAGGTCGAACCCAGCCTGCCCAATAACCTGCGCGACGCCCTGCGCCGGCTGGACGAGAGCGAAATCCTCGCCCGCTACATCAGCCCGGACTACATCGACATCTTCGTCGCCTGCAAGGAGAGCGAGTTGGAGGAGTTCGAGCACTCGATCTCCGATCTGGAATACAACTGGTACCTGCACACGGTCTGATCGGTCGCCCGGAAAACCGCTGCGCCTTCTGGCCCGCCGCTACCCGCTGTTTAACGTCATTTGACCCCGGCATCATCCTCTGCCAGCTTGAGGGTTCACACCCATCCGCCGCCACGAGGTCGCCATGTCCCGCACCGTCACCGTCGCCGCCACCCAGATGGCCTGCTCCTGGGATCGCGCCGCCAACATCGCCAACGCCGAACGGCTGGTGCGCGAGGCCGCGGCCAGGGGTGCGCAGGTCATCCTGCTCCAGGAGCTGTTCGAAACCCCCTACTTTTGCCAGAAGCCCAACCCGGACTACCTGCAGCTGGCCACCACGGTCGAGGAAAATCCGGCCATCCGCCACTTCCAGAAGGTCGCCGCCGAACTGGGCGTGGTGCTGCCGATCAGCTTCTACGAACGGGCCGGACGGGCGCGCTTCAACAGCATCGCCATCCTCGATGCGGACGGGCGGATGCTCGGCCTCTACCGCAAAAGCCATATTCCGGATGGCCCCGGCTATCACGAGAAGTACTATTTCAACCCCGGCGACACCGGATTCAAGGTGTGGAATACCCGGTATGCACGGATCGGCGTGGCCATCTGCTGGGACCAGTGGTTCCCGGAGAGCGCGCGAGCCATGACCCTGCAGGGCGCCGAGCTGCTGCTCTACCCCACCGCCATCGGCAGCGAGCCCCACGACCCGAGCATTCTTTCCCGCGATCACTGGCAGCGCGTGCAGCAAGGTCATGCCGGCGCCAACCTGACGCCGCTGATCGCCAGCAACCGCATCGGCCGCGAGGTGCAGGAGGACTACCACATCGACTTCTACGGCTCGTCGTTCATCGCCGACCCGTTCGGCGCCAAGGTCGAGGAACTGAACGAGACGGAAGAAGGCGTGCTGGTGCACAGCTTCGACCTCGACCGCCTGGAACACATCCGCAGTGCGTGGGGGGTATTCCGCGACCGCCGGCCCAACCTGTACGGCGCGATCAAGACCCTTGATGGCAACCTGGAGTCCTGAGCCGTGGCCGAACCGATGCGGACCCTGACCAGCCTCCCGCGTGCCGACGGCTTTCGCATGCCCGCCGAGTGGGAGCCGCACGGCCAGACCTGGATGATCTGGCCGGAACGCCCGGACAACTGGCGGCTCGGCGGCAAGCCGGCACAGGCCGCCTTCGCCGCGGTGGCCCGCGCCATCGCCCGCTTCGAGCCGGTGACCGTCGGCGTTTCCACGGCCCAGTACGAGAACGCCTGCGCCCGCCTCGACGGCGCCGATATCCGCGTGGTCGAGCTGAGCAGCGACGATGCCTGGGTGCGCGACACCGGACCGACCTTCGTGATCAACGCTGCCGGCGAAGTGCGTGGCGTGGACTGGACCTTCAACGCCTGGGGCGGCTTCGCCGGCGGCCTGTACGCGCCCTGGAACTGTGACGACCAGGTGGCGCGCAAGATCCTCGGCATCGAGCGCTGCGCCCGCTACCGTACCGATGATTTTGTCCTGGAGGGCGGCGCCATCCACGTCGACGGCGAGGGCACCCTGCTGACCACCGAGGAATGCCTGCTCAACCCGAATCGCAATCCGCACCTTTCCCGCGAGGAGATCGAGGCCATGCTCGCCGCGCATCTGGCCATCGAGCGGGTGATCTGGCTGCCGCAGGGCCTGTTCAACGACGAGACCGACGGTCACGTCGACAATTTCTGCTGTTTCGTGCGCCCCGGCGAAGTGCTGCTGGCTTGGACCGACGATCCGCAGGACCCCAACCATTCGCGCTGCCGGGCGGCCCTGGAGGCGCTCGAGAGTACCCGCGATGCCCGTGGTCGCCGCCTCAGCGTGCAGCGCATGCCGATCCCCGGCCCGCTGTACGCTAGCGAGGAGGAGTGTGCCGGCGTCGACCTGGTCGCCGGCAGCCAGCTACGCGACCCGTCGATCCGCCTGGCCGGCTCCTATGTGAACTTTCTGATCGTCAACGGCGGCATCATCGCGCCGGCCTTCGACGATCCCCGCGACAGCGAAGCCGAGACGATCCTGCGGCGGCTGTTTCCCGAGCGTGAGGTGCTGATGCTGCCCGGCTGGGAAATCCTCCTCGGCGGCGGCAACATCCACTGCATCACCCAGCAGCAGCCGGCCGCTCAGCGACCATCGGCGCAGAACAGCCGGTAGAGGGTGTCGATCACCGCCAGGGCCTGCGGACTGCTGATCCGGTAGTGGATCTGCTTGCCGTCGCGACGGGTTTCCACCAGCCCTTCGCGGCGCAGCACGCCGAGTTGCTGGGACAGGGTCGGCTGGCGGATGCCCAGCAGGGCCTCGAGCTCGCCGACGTTGCGCTCGCCGTGAGACAGCTGGCAGAGCAGCATCAGGCGATCCGGATTGGCCAGCACCTTGAGAAGTTGCTCCGCCTGGGCGGCAGATTCGCGCAAGCGCTGGATGTCGATGGCAGCAGTGGTTTCGGTCATGGGCTAGAAGCTCGATTGCGCTGCGCATAAGCTATTTAGAGATAACAGCTTTTTCAACGCCTGACGGCGCGGGAAGGAGGCAATGCGAGGATCGCGGCACCGAGCCACCCCCGCCTTGGCGGGCAGGGGCCTCGGGAAGAGGCGGCAAGGCCGCCCCGGGGGATCACTTCAACGGCAGGGTGTAGCTGACGATCAGACGGTTCTCGTCGACGTCACGGACAAAGTTGCTGCGCATGGTCGCGTTACGCCACTTCAGGCTCAGGTTCTTCAGCATGCCGCTTTGGAACACATAGGCGATATCCGTATCGCGCTCCCATTCCTTGCCGTCGGAACCCGGGCCGCGGTCGACATGGTCGCCCGATACATAGCGGGTCATGAAGGTCAGACCGGGAACGCCGAGCGCCGCGAAATCGTAGTCGTAGCGCAGCTGCCAGGAGCGCTCGTCGGCGTTGGCGAAGTCGTTGACCTGGATGTAGTTGACCAGGAAGGGGTCGGTGCCGTTGATCTGCGCGAAACCGGTATCGCCCTGCATCTTCTGCAGGCCCAAAGCGAACTTGTGGGCGCCCATGGCGTAGGTGCTCATCAGGCCGAAGGCATGGTTGTCGACATGCGCTTCGCCGTCGTCCGTGGAGCGGGCATAGCGCAGGTCGGTCTTCAGCGAGTTCTTGCCGAGCGGCAATATGTGCACCACGTTGAAGGCATGCTGCTTGTAGAGATCGTCCAGTTCGCCGTAGTAGTAGGTGGCGGTCAGATCCTTGGTCACCTGGTAGGTGGCGCCGCCGTACATGAAGAAGTTCGCCTCGTTCTCGCCACCGCGTTTGATGGTGATGTTGCGCCGGTTGGCGTTAATCAGGCTCATTTCTTCGTTGTCGGTGGAGTTCCGGTAGTTGACCTCGTTCAGATAGCCGAAGTCGAGGGTCAGCCCCTGGATTTCCTGCACCTTCAGGCTGCCGCCCTGGAAGGTCTGCGGCAACAGGCGGGTGTCGTTGTAGACCAGTACCGGGTTCTTCGGCATCAGGGTGCCGACCTTGAGCTCGCTCTTGGAGAAGCGGACCTTGCCGGTCACGCCTATTTCGCTGTAGTCGTCCGGCGCCCGGTTGTTGTACCCACCGGGTAGCAGGCCGGTCCCGGCCTCGCTTGGGCTCGAATTCAGCTTCACGCCCGCCAGGCCGAGCACGTCGAGGCCGAAGCCGACCGGCCCCTCGGTATAGCCGGATTCCATCCGCAGGATGAAACCCTGCGCCCATTCGTCCTGTTTCGCCTGTTGGTTGGGAGCAGCGCTGACCTCGTCGCGAAAATCCTTGTTCATGTAGAAGTTGCGCAACTCCAGGCTGGCCTTGCTGTCCTTGAAGAATTCGGCAGCAGCCTGCTGGCTAGCCGACAGGCCCAGAACACCGCCCGCCACGGCCAACGCCAGGGTGGCTTTTTTCATCTTGTTATTCTCCATTTTTATTTTTGTAAGTGGTACTGCATCAGCACGCCCCAGTCCTTGGAGGAAAGGGGCCCGGGCAGAATCCATTGAGCCTCCTACGACCGTCACGCAGGAGCGAGCCAACGATAGCTAGGGACAATAAGAGAAAATAGAAGCGAAACGACCTATTGGTTATAGATCAATGTCTAATAGACACTAGATATATAGCTATGGTAGGCAGACTGCAATCAACCCCCTAGACGCTCTCGGCCCGGCAGAAGAACGACGTCAGGAGCCGGACTCAGAGCAGCACGACCCTATTCTTGCCCTGCCGTTTGGCCAAGTACATCGCTGCATCGGCACGAGCATAGAGCGAACCGAGATCGGCATCCCCGGGCTCCAGGCCAGCCAGCCCCTGGCTGACAGTGATGCGCAAGGTCTCGTCGCCAACCGGGAACACCAGCTCTCCGATACTCCGCTGCAAATACTCGGCAATCGGCAGGGCCTGCTCCGCCCGGCAGCGGGGAAACAGCGCGGCGAACTCCTCGCCACCGATCCGTCCGAACAGGTCGCCGCCGCGCAACGTAGCAGCGCAGCAGTCGGCCAGGCGCCGCGATACCTGATCGCCGACCTGATGGCCATGACTGTCGTTGATCCGCTTGAAGTCGTCGATGTCCAGCAGCCAAAAGGCCAGCGGCATGCCGTACTGGCGAGCGAGCAGCAGCTCGCGCTGGGCGCACGCGAAGAAATGCCGGCGATTGCGGCTGTGGGTCAGCCCGTCGGTACGGGCAAGGCACTGCAGCTCGGCCTGCGGCATCTGCAGGGCCGCTCTCCCCACGCCCGACTTGACGGCCGACTGTTCGCAGCTGACTTCTTCGCGGCTCATCGATTCAGCTCCCGTGACCTGGCCTACACGGACGAGGGCTAGCCATCAGATCAATGGCAGACGGCAAAGTTCGCCCCGTCAAGCGGACGACGGATCAGGATGCGGCAAGCAGCTCCGCAGCTGCTCGGCGTGTTCGCGCCGGGGCCGGATACTGCGGGGTGCGCCGCGCGAAGCATCAGTATTCGTGCCGATGGCCGGCCGCGACCAGAAATGGAGGACTGCTTCACACCCGAATGTAGATCCAGCGCACGGTATGCCGAATAACAGTGCAAATACACGGTTGCGCTGACCACGGTCAAAGGTGCGAGGAGCCGGTTCACTAAGATGAGTCACCAGGGTGACCGATCGAGAAATCCGTCGTATCGCATGCATGCCTACCTCGGAGTTCGAACAGCGGCTTATGGTGAGCCCCGTTATCAGCGCGTTCGGCTGAAAAACCCGCACCCTTTTGGATAAGAAATGTTTCCACAGAATGATCATCCTGTCCGGCAGCCATGGATGGGTGACTGGTCGCTGAAAACGCGCCTCCCACTGCTGTTCATCTGCCTGACTTACGTTCTTTTCGCCGTCCTGTGGATCGCCCTGAGCGACTGGCTGCTTCTGTTCCTGCTGGAGGATAGTGCGCACCTGAGCGCCTGGCAGACGCTCAAGGGCAGCGCCTTCATCCTCCTCACCGCCCTGCTGTTCTATGTCCTCGGCCGCCGCCAGCTCGCCGACAGCAACGCCCATGCCGCCAGCCTGCGCCAAGCCGCCGCGGTGTTCGACAGCACCCTGGAGGGTGTGCTGGTCACCGATGCCGAGCAGCGGGTCGTCTACATCAACCGGGCCTTCACCCGCATCACCGGCTATACCGAAACCGAAGTGCTGGGCCAGTTGCCCACCCTGTTCAAATCCGGCCGGCATGACGGAAACTTTTACCGCACGATGTGGCAGGCGCTGCACCAGCGCGCCGCGTGGAGCGGGGAGATCTGGAACCGCCGCAAGAGCGGCGAGGTGTATCCGCAATGGCAGAGCATCCGTGCCATCCGCGACGAAGCCGGCACGATCAGCCACTACGTGGCGGTGTTCTCCGACCTGTCGATGCTCAAGCGCTCCCAGGCCGAACTCGACTACCTGGCCCACTACGACCCGCTGACCGGCCTGCCGAACCGCCTGCTGTTCAAGGAACGTCTCCAGCACGCCCTGGAACGGGCCCGTCTGGAGAAAGGCCAAGGCGCGGTCCTGCTGCTCGACCTCGATCACTTCAAGCACATCAACGAAAGTCTCGGCCACAAGCAGGGCGACCGGCTGCTCAAGAGCATCGGCCAGCGCCTGACCTACCACGTGGTGCGCCCGGGCATGACCCTCGCCCACCTCGGTGGCGACGAGTTCGGCCTGCTCTGCGAGAACTGCTCGCCGCAACAGACCGTGACGCTGGCCGCCACCATCCACGAGGCGCTGAACCAGCCCTTCCACCTGGACACGCACGAACTGACGATCGGCGCCAGCCTCGGCATCAGCCTGTTTCCCGGCGACGCGCAGAGCGTCGAGCAGGCCCTGCGCAATGCCGACTCCGCCCTGCACAAGGCCAAGAGCGCCGGGCGCGCCACCTATGCCTTCTACAGCCAGGAGCTGACCGTCTGCGCCCGGCAGCGCGTCGAGCTGATCTCCGCCTTGCGGCATGCCCTGGAGTACGGCGAGCTACGTGTCCATTACCAGCCGATCCACAACATCAAGAGCGGCCGGCTGGTCAGTTTCGAGGCGCTGGTACGCTGGCAGCACCCCGAGCGCGGCCTGGTGCCACCGGGAGAGTTCATTCCGGTCGCCGAGGAAAACGGTCTGATCGGCGCCATCGACCTCTGGGTCCTGGAGCAGGCCTGCCGGCAGATGCGCAGCTGGCTGCAGGCCGGACACGCCCTCGAGTTCGTCGCGGTGAACATCTCCACCCGCCTGTTCGGCCGCGGCGGGTTGGACCGGCAGGTCGCCGAGATCCTCGCCCGTACCGGCCTCGACGCTCACCACCTGGAGCTGGAAATCACCGAGAGCGCGGTGATGGACGACCCGGACAGCGCCCGCCGGCAACTCCAGCGACTGCACGAGCTGGGCGTGCGCCTGGCGATCGACGACTTCGGCACCGGCCATTCCTCGCTGCAGCGCTTGAAGAACATGCCGGTGGACAAGTTGAAGATCGATCGCGGCTTCGTCGCCGGCCTGCCCGCTGACGGCAAGGACGCCGCCATCGCCCGCTCGGTGATCGTGCTCGCCCACAGCCTGGGCCTGACCGTGCTGGCCGAAGGCATCGAGCAGCCGGAACAGGCCGAGTTCCTCGAGCGCAACCACTGTCAGCTGGGCCAGGGCTACCTTTTCGGCCGGCCGCAGCCGGCGGAAGCGCTGTCCCTGGAAGCGGCGCCGCTGTACGCGAAAGCCCTGGCCAGCTGACCATCCCGGCTGAAACCTGCCGCTGCGCCCAAAACTGCCGGCGGCCGGGAGGACTGCCGCGCCTCAGCCGCCCAAGGCGTGCCGCTGCATGAAACGCCGGTCCAGCCGTTCCCGCCAGTAGCCGCAGAAGCGCCCGTCGGCACTCCAGCCATGCCAGCCGAGCAGCGCCCCGCCATCGCCGGAGGCGAGCAGGAGCAGGTTCTGCCGTTGCGGCCGATAGTGGTGCAACGCACGGCCGGCCAGCACCGCGCGCAAATTGTGGCTGAGCACCGGCGCCTGGCGCAGCGCCTGGAGCGCGCTGCGCCCCACGCCGCTCAGCGCGGCGCAGTCGCCGCTGGCGAAGATCTGCGGATGGGACAGGCTCTGCAGGGTCGCACCGACCTGCACGAAGCCGGCCGCATCGCAGACCAAGCCGCTCTGCGCCAGCCAGGACGGCGCCGCGGCCTCGCCGGCCAGCAGCAGGCGCGGCCCCTGCCAGACCGGCTCTCCGGCGCTGAGCAGGAACTGCCCGTCGATCCCGCTGATCGGACAGTGCTCGCGCACCCACACGCCGCGCCGGCGCAGGACGCCGAGGGCGCGCAGGCGCAGCCCCGCCGCGCGGCCCTCGAGCAGCGCTCCGGCGCAGAACAGCGACAAAGCCGGCACCTGCCCGGCTAGCGCCAGGGCCAGCTCGACCCCGGCCGGACCGCCGCCGAGGATCGCCAGCGGCTCCGGCGCCTGTCGCCAGCGCTGCCAGCCGTCGAGGAAGGCAGCGAACGGCTTGACCGACAGCACCTGCATGTCCTCGCCCTGCTGCGGCGGCGCGAGCCGCCCGGCGCCGACGTTCAGCGACAGCCACGCGGCCTGCGCCCGACGTCCGTCGGCCAGCAGCAGCTCGCGGGTTTCGGCCTGCAGCGCCGTCACCTCGCCGACGAGCAGCTCGACGTCCGCCGCACGGCACAGCGGCTCCAGCTCGATGCAACAGTCCTGCGGCGCATGGCGTCCGGCGAGCAGCCCCGGTAGCCTCCCCGCATACCAGGCCTGCGGCACGGCATTGACCAGCCCGATGCGCCCCTTCGGTCGGCGTCCCCGGGCCCAGCGTCGGAGCACGCCCAGATGGCTGTGCCCGGCGCCGATCAGTAGCAGATCGATAACCACCTCCGTTCGATTCCGTCGTCCCCCGAGCGCGGCCCGAACGACCGCGCCGCCGCGCGCTCAGATGCCGCCGAGGCAGAGATATTTGATCTCCAGATAGTCTTCGATGCCGTACTTGGAGCCCTCGCGCCCAGGCCCGAGGCTTTGACCCCGCCGAACGGCGCCACCTCGGTGGAGATCAGCCCGGTGTTGACGCCGACGATGCCGTACTCCAGCGCCTCGGCCACACGGAACACCCGGGACAGGTCGCGGGCGTAGAAGTAGGCGGCCAGACCGAATTCGGTGGCGTTGGCCAGGGCGATCGCCTCGGCGTCGTCCCTGAAGCGGAACAGCGGGGCCAACGGACCGAAGGTCTCCTCGCGGGCGACTCGCGCATCCGCCGGCACCTCGGCGAGAATGGTCGGCTCGAAGAAGCTGCCGCCGAGCGCATGGGGCCGGCCGCCGGCGATCACCCGGGCGCCACGGGAAACCGCATCGGCGATGTGCTCCTCGACCTTGGCCACCGCCTTGTCGTCGATCAGCGGGCCGATGGTCACCCCTTCCTCCAGGCCGTTGCCGACCTTCAGGCGCGCCACCGCCTCCCCGAGCTTCGCGGCGAAGGCCTCGTAGACGCCGTCCTGCACGTACAGGCGGTTGGCGCAGACGCAGGTCTGCCCGGCGTTGCGGTACTTCGAGGCCAGCGCGCCCTCCACCGCGGCATCCAGATCGGCGTCGTCGAAGACGATGAAGGGCGCGTTGCCGCCCAGCTCCAGAGACACCTTCTTGATGTCCTTGGCGCACTGGGCCATCAGTTGGCGGCCGATCTCGGTGGAGCCGGTGAAGGACAGCTTGCGCACCGTCGGATTGCCGGTCAGCTCGCCGCCGATCTCGGCAGCGCTGCCGGTGACCACGTTCAGCACCCCGGCCGGGATGCCCGCGCGCTCGGCCAGCTCGGCCAGCGCCAGCGCCGAGAACGGCGTCTGCGAGGCCGGCTTGAGCACCAGGGTGCAGCCGGCCGCCAGCGCCGGGCCGGCCTTGCGGGTGATCATCGCCGCCGGGAAGTTCCACGGGGTGATCGCCGCGCAGACGCCGATCGGCTGCTTGATCACCAGGATGCGCTTGTCCGCCTGGTGGCCGGGAATGGTGTCGCCGTAGACGCGCTTGGCCTCCTCGGCGAACCATTCGAGGAAGGAGGCGGCGTAGGCGATCTCGCCGCGCGCCTCGGCCAGCGGCTTGCCCTGTTCCAGGGTCATCAGCCGGGCCAGGTCGTCCTGATGCTCGAGCAGCAGCTCGAACCAGCGGCGCAGCTTGCCGGCGCGCTCCTTGGCGGTCAGCGCGCGCCAGGCCGGCAGCGCCCGCTCGGCCGCCTCGATGGCGCGGCGGGTCTCGACGGCGCCCATCTTCGGTACGCTGCCGAGGATCTCGTTGCTGGCCGGATTGTTTACCGCGAGGGTCTGCCCGCTGTCGGCATCCAGCCAGCGACCCTCGATGTAAGCCTGTTGGCGGAACAGCCGGGCATCGTTCAATTGCATTGCGATCCACTCCTTCGTAACCGATGAGGGCAGCGGACCGTCTGGCTGGCGGGCCGCCGCGCTACGCTCTCTGCGCACCCTCGCAAGCGCTCGGCTTGCGCTCGTCGCAGTCTGGCGGGGAGTATAGCCCCGCGCGGACGGCTCCCGGCCGACCGACGCCACCGGAAGATCCCGGACCCCACAAGGAGAAATCGTGAAAAGACTGATGACCGGCGGCCTCGGCGCCGCCCTGCTGCTGGCTACCCTGACCACCCAGGCCCAGCTCAAGCCGGAAGATAGCGTCAAGTACCGCAAGGCCGGCTACAACTTCATGGCCTGGAACATGGGCAAGATCAAGGCCCAGGTCGTGGACGGCAGCGAGCCCTACAAGAAGGAGCAGGTGGTTGCCGCCGCCAACGCCATCGCCGCCATCGCCAACTCCGGCATGGGCGCCCTGTTCCCCGCCGGAACCGCCACCGACAAGATGGGCGAGCAGACCCGGCTCAAGCCGGAGTTCTTCAAGAACCTCGACGAAGCCAACAAGCTGGCCCGCAACTTCACCGGCGCCGTCAACAAGCTGGCCAGCGAGGCGGCCAGCGGCGACCAGGCGCGCATCAAGACCGCCTTCGGCGAAGCCGCCAAGACCTGCAAGGCCTGCCACGACCAGTTCCGCACGGACTGACCGCCGACCGGCCGTCCTGCCTACCAGTCGAGCGCGGCCGGCGCTGCCGGAGCGGGCGGCGGCGCCAGCCAGCCTTCCGCCGAGCGCACCGCCCAGACCAGCAGCAGGGCGCCGGCCAGCGCCACGGCCAGCGCCCAGGGCGCCCCGCCGACGGCCTCGCGCTGCTCGGGATACTCCCGCGGACTGCGCCCGCCGATCATCGCCCGCAGCAGCGGCCGCCGGCGCACCCGGGCGTAGTAGAGAACCGCCAGCAGATGCAGGCCGACCAGCCCCAGCAGCAGCCACCAGGCCTGCCGGTGCAGACCGGTCAGCCAGGCGCTGGTGTCGACCCCCACCAGCCGGTACAGCGGTCCCTGGAAGGCGATGTCGTCGCTCGCGGTCAGCCCGGTCAGGACCTGGAAGGCCGCCAGGCCGAGCAGCGCCAGCACCGACAGGGCGCCCAGCGGATTGTGCCCGGCCTGCCGCCAGCGCCCGCCCAGGTAGTCGCCCAGGCGCAGGGGCGCGGCGAGAATCCGCGACCAGCGCGCGTAGGTCGAGCCCAGCAGGCCCCAGAGCAGGCGGAACGCCAGCAGGCCGAGAATCAGCAGGCCCAGCCGGCCGTGCCAGACCATCAGATTGCCGCCCAGCCAGCCGCTGAGCATCGCGGCGCCGACGGCCAGCGCCAGCGACCAGTGAAACAGACGCAGCGGCGCGTCCCAGACCTTGATACTGTCCGACATGTCCTGAATTTTCTCCCTTTACGAACCGGCGCCCGGCCGATGCTCGGCCCCCGCCGCAGGGTAGCAGCAGCCCGGCGACCGGCAACCCCCGACCACCCAGCAAGGAGCACCCCATGAGCGACACCGAACGCGTCACCCTGACCCTGCAGCAGCTGGAAGACTACCGCTGCAGCCTCGACTTCGGCGACGGCCAGCCGCCTTTGATCGTCGACGAGCCGCCGCCGCTGGGCAGCGGCCAGGGCCCCAGCCCGGTGCAGCTGCTGCTCTCCGCGGTGGCCAACTGCCTGACCGCCAGCCTGCTGTTCGCCCTGCGCAAGTTCAAGCAGGACGCCGAGCCGCTGCACTGCCGGGCCAGCGCGGAGGTCGGCCGCAACGCGCAGAACCGCCTGCGCGTGCTGGGCATCGGCATCGAACTGCACCTGGGGCGCAATGCCGCCGAGCTGGAGCACCTGCCGCGCATCCTCGGCCAGTTCGAGGAGTTCTGCACGGTCGGCCGCAGCGTGGCCCAGGGCATTCCGGTCCGCCTGTGGGTCCGCGACGCCGAGGGCACACTGCTCAAGCAGCCGGCGGATTAAGGCAGTCCGGACTCAGGGCGTCTCGCCCCGCGCGGCCGGCGCCTCGCGGTCGGCGCGCCCGCCCAGCCGCCAGCCGAGCAGCCCCCAGAGCGCGGCGCAGGCCGCCCCGACCAGCGCCGCCAGCCAGGCGCCGTGGCCGAGCAGGTCGAGCCCGCTCTTGACCCAGCCGCTGAGGGCGTCGCCGCCGCGGTAAACCACGGTGTCGATGAAGTTCTTCGCCTTGTACTTGCTCTCGGCGTCCAGCGGGGCGAACAGCATCTCCCGCCCCGGCCGCACGAAGGCGTATTCGCCGATGCGCCGGACGATCATCAAGGCCGCCAGCACGGCGAAGGTCGGCAGCAGTGCCAGGGCGAGAAAGCCCAGGCACATCAGCACCGGCACGCAGGCCAGCAGCACCCGCACGCCGAGGCGCTCGGCGATGCGCCCGGTGACGAACAGCTGCGACAGCAGCGCGCCGGCCTGCACCACGAAGTCGATCAGGCCGAACACGCGGATCTGCTCGCTGCGCTCGGGAAACCGCTCGGCGACCAGGCGCGCCTGCTCGAAATACAGGAAGGTGCTGACCGTCGCCAGGAGGATCACGAAGGCGCCGACGCCGAGCAGGTAGGGCGAGCGCAGCACCCGGATCAGGCCGCTGAACGGATTGCCCGGCACCGGCCGGCGCGGGCTTTCCGAGGGCAGCGCGCCGGGGCGGCCGGCGCCGCCGACGGCACGCCAGTGCATCAGGTACTGCTTGAGCGCCAGCGCCGCCAGCAGCAGGCCGGCGGACAGCGCCAGCAGGCCGGCCTGGCCGAGCACGCCCACCAGCAGGGTGCTCAGCGCCGGCCCGGTGAGGCCGCCGACGCTGGCCCCGGCGGCGATGAAGGCGAACAGCCGCTTGGCCTGAGGCGCGTCGAACACGTCGGCCATCAGGCTCCAGGCCACCGAGACGACGAACAGGTTGTATACCGACAGCCAGACATAGAAGCTCCGCGCCAGCCAGACGTTGCCCTCCGCGCCGGCGAACAGCGCGGCGAACAGCAGCAGGTTGAGGCTGAAGAAGCCGTACACCCAGTCGATGAAGTGCGCCCGCGGCACCCGCGAATTCAGCCAGGCGAACAGCGGCACGGCCGTCAGCATCACCACGAAGGTGGCGCTGAACAGCCACTGCAGGTTCTCCACCCCGCCCATCACGCCCATCGACTCGCGGATCGGCCGCAGCATGAAGTAGCCGGCGAACAGGCAGAAGAACAGCGCAAATCCCGACAGCGCCGCCGCCAGCTCGCCGGGCCCGGCATTGATCAGGCCGGCGAGGCGCCGCAGCGGTGCCGGCAGGGTCGAAGACATGCGTGCCTCAGGCGAACAGCTCGACGATCTGTGCGCGCTGCCTGGCGTCTGGCAGGCGGCCTTGGCCGGCGAGCAGGTTGTCGGCCATGTAGCGCGGATTGTCGGTGGCCGGGATCACCGCGGTCACCGCCGGCTCGGCGAGGATGTACTTGAGCAGCAGCTGCGCCCAGGAGCTCGCGCCCAGTTCCTCGGCCAGCGCCGGCAGCGGCTTGCCCTTGACCCGGGCGAACAGCGCGCCGCGCTGGAACGGCCGGTTGATCAAGGTGGCGATACCGTGGTCGGCGCAGAACGGCAGCAACTGCTTCTCGGCGTTGCGCTCGCCGACCGAGTAGTTGAACTGCACGAAGTCGACCTTCTCCTTGCGCAGCACCGTCAGCAGCTCGTCGTGCGCCGACTCCCGGTAGTGGGTCACGCCGATGTAGCGCAGCCGCCCCTCCTCCTTCAACTCGCGCAGCAGGGCCAGTTGGGTGGCGGTGTCCTGTAGGTTGTGCACCTGCAGCAGGTCGATGCGCTCGGTCTGCAGCGCTCTGAAGCTGGCCTCGACCTGCCGGCGGCCGGCGTTCCGACCGCTGGAGGAGACCTTGCTGGCGAGAAACAGCCGGTCGCGCACGCCGAGGCGCCGGGCCAGCTCGCCGGTCACCCGCTCGGCGCGGCCGTAGCTCGGCGCGGTGTCGACCAGGCTGCCGCCGCCCTCGACCAGGGTACGCAGCACCTCCAGCAGCGGCGCCAGCGCGGCGTCGTCGACTTCGGCGTCGAAGACCCGCGAGGTGCCCAGGCCGATCGCCGGCAGCTCCTCGCCGCTGGCGGGAATGCGCCGCGCGAGCAGCGGCTCGGCGGCCCGGGACGGTGCGGACAGCAGCGGCGCCATGGCCGCCACGGCGGCGAGCAGGGCCGAGCGCTGCAGGAACTGCCGACGGGTGTGCATGGGATCTTCCTCCTTGACGATGAGCGGCGGGGCCGGTCTGACGGGGCATCCATACCGGCTGTGGCCGGCCCCCGGGTCGAACGCGCATTATGGACAACGCAGCCGGACTCATTATTTCCATAATGAAGATGGAGCCTTGCCACAAGAAGAACAATTCCATGCTGAGCGACCTTTCCGACCTGCGCCTGTTCGACCGCATCCTCGCCACCGGCAGCCTCTCGGCGGCGGCCCGGGAAGCCGGCCTGTCCCTGGCGGTGGTCAGCAAGCGCCTGGCCCGCCTGGAAGCGCGCGCCGGCGTGCACCTGCTGCAGCGCACCACGCGCCGCCTGGCGCCGACCGACGAGGGCCTGCGCTTCCACGAGCACTGCCGGCGCATCCTGGCCGAGGTCGGCGAGGCCGAAGCCTGGCTGCAGCAGCGCGGCCAGCAGGTCGAAGGCCTGCTGCGCATCAGCGCGCCATTCGGCTTCGGTCGCCGCCACCTGGTGCCGCTGATCGCAACATTCCGTAACCGATACCCGGACCTGCAGGTGCGCCTGGAACTCGACGACCGGCTGGTGGACCTGCTGCAGACCGGCACGGACCTGGCCGTCCGCTACGGCCGGCCGCAGGACTCCAGCCTGATCGGCCGCGAACTGGCGCCCAGCCACCGGCTGCTCTGCGCCGCCCCCGACTACCTCGACTGGCACGGCCGCCCGCAGCACCCCGACGACCTGCGCCGGCACGCCTGCATCCTGTCCGGCGAGCGCGAGCAGGCGGAGTGGCAGTTTCCGCGCAGCGGCCTGCGGGTGAACGTCCGGGGCGCGCTGCTGTGCGGCGACGGGGAAACCGCCCACGCGCTGGCGCTGCAGGGCGCCGGCATCGTGTGCAAATCGCTGTGGGACGTCGCCGCCGACCTCAGGGCCGGCCGCCTGCAGCCGGTGCTGCCCGACCAGCCCCTGGCCCCCGCCCCGCTGCACGCCGTCTACCCGCACACCCGCCAGCTGGCACCGCGGGTGCGGCGCTTTCTCGACTTCATCGGCGAACGCCTGGAGCACATCTGGCGGGAGGAAATCGCCGAGGTCGCGGCGCGCCAGTGAAAAACGGCCGACCGCTCGGCGCACTGTCGTCCGGCCAAGTAGTAAACAAGCATTCTTGTTTTTATCGGCCACGAAAAGCGCGGAACCATAAAGCCGAAAAAGTTGCGCTGCGGAACCAACCGGATGATCAAGGGGACGGCGGCAAGAGCCGAACAGATAAAAGTCAAAAGCGCCGTCTCGAAAAACAGCCCACCCTCAGGCGCAACACTTGCTCCACCAGTCGCTGGTCAGTTCGGCGAGCTCCAGAACCGAACCCGCCTCGATAATCTCGACGCCGGTTGCACGAATACGCGTCAGTTGCTTGCGTGTAATATCCACCAGCCGCGCATACTCTTGCGAGGTCAATCCGCTTTCTCGATGGGGAACCAGAATCGATATCACAGCCCGGTCGCGATTCGTATTGCTGCGGATAAGATTCAAATCTGCCGAAGCCTGAAGCAGGCTGTTTTTAACGACCGACGGATTCTTATACCAGCCCGAGACAATAGTGCCCGAAGCGTTGGCGCTCATCAGCGGCACGTCTATTTCAAAGCGATGTCCGCTAGTGATCGTCAGTTCATAATGTGATTTCTGGATGATGCGTGAAGCCTGGATACTCATGCGCTCCTTCATGAACGTGAAGACACTGTTGCGCAGTTTCAGAGTGGACTGATAACGAAAAGCGGTTTCCCGGGAACTACGCTTGGGTCTGCCCAAGGTCACGACATCGGCAAAGAACTCGTCCACCACCTCTTTGGCGCTGAACCCCGACGCATACAGGGGGGGCCCAGGCGAATGGTGCTGCCCAACTCGTCGGGCAGTTCCGGGCCGTTATGGATAATGGCGGCCTCGATATCGTGAAGCGTGCGAAACAGTTCATCGAAATCGAGACGGCCGTCGAAGAGACATTTCAAGCGCTCGAAGTTGTCGAGCATGCGTACTTCGACCTGCTCGTCATAGGCGAACAACACACCGACATTGAAAAACTCGCCGGCATCTTCGTCCAGACACAAACGGATGCTACGCCACCGGCCAGCGATCAGTTGCGGCTTCGGTTGCTGCTCCATTAATCGAGAGCGAAGTCGTGCGCTGGAACTCATAGAAGAAGGCCTGCTGCCTCGGGGTATTGTTCTTGGTCGAGGCGCTCCGCCAGAAGCTGAAGAATAACCTCGATATCCGCGTGCTCGAAGAACTCCGACAATACTATCCGGGCAGCCTCCGCTCCATTTTCTCTGAAGCTGACGGCAAACACATTATAGGCCAGTGCCCGGGCACTTTTATTAGGCAGCGCTTCACTCCAGCGAGGAATGAAAGTGTCGATCAACTTCTGCAGCCGGTTTTCACAGGGCCAAGGCGCCGCGCCAATCCGGCCCGGTTCCCAGTTGGGATAATGAAACAATCTGCCGTGGTCGATGAGAAAAATTGATTTAGAAGGCGACTCCAGCAGGTTACCGATGTTTCTGTCGCTGTTTAGCAGCCACTCGTCCAGCGCTATTACACGGGCGGCTTCCGGATTATTGGCCAACTGTTGAACCAGACGGCGACCGCAAAGCGCCTGCAAATAGGGATGCCGAACATCGCTCAAGTGAAGCTGACGCAGACTAGGATATTTCATGTCCTTGCTGAACCAGCAGAAATAGTCGTTCTGAATTTTACCGCTGCCGGCTTCGTGCAAGGCGGAGTGGAGCTCTTCGGGAATTTGCCGGCGTTCCAGAAGTATGACGCCGGCAGCATCGGGCACTTTCAGTCCCACCGACTTGGCAAGCACATATCCCAAGGCCTCGCTGACTATTTCCTGATTCTCGACCTCTTTTCCGCTTACCGGACAGCGGATACGGTCAGGCAGGGGCTTGACGTAGCAATGCAGGGAAGCGTCATCGACTCTGATCTTGGCCCGGAAAATAGGGCTGGCCCCATAACTTTTGGGCGGGCTGAGTTGGCCGGAGAAAGCATCGCCACTAAGCAGGTGGATCATTTCTCTTGAGCTTGCTCCTTAAGCGCTGACGACTCTCGGCACTGCTTGAGGAATCCGCCGGCACAGACGCCCCTTCGAGGCGGGCGGCAATCTGATCGAGAAGTGCCAGATCCGCCTCGGTCAGCCGGCCTTCGGCCGCGGCGCTGGCGATCCGCTCCAGAAACACGCGGGACCGGGGGGAAGCGATGGCCGCCAGGGAGAGGGCCTGCTCCCTGTCTGCACGGGCGGTAGGAGCCGCCTCGATCGGTTTTCGGCGAGGCGGCTCCCCGTCGCCGGACAACAGCCAATCGACCGTTGTGTCGAACGTTTCGGCGATGGCGATCAGGTTCTCGTTCTTGATGCTTCCGGTGTTTCCCGAAAACCATTGTCTTACGGCTTCGTAGCTGATGCCGCAGGCATCGGCGATAGCCCGTCTTATCCCGCGCGAGCCGACTCTGGGTTGTCTTGCCAAAATCAGCTGGGTCATTCGATCAGTGATATTCATGCGGCCAATATACAAGCAGCCTTGCAAAGCATGTTTGCACTTTAACAACAAGCATGCTTGAATTTTTTTCAGGCGACGCAAAGGGAGAACGCAATGAAACGCCGGCCAGCCATGGATCGCTCCGCCTCCATCCCCGCACCCGCCAGGGGGTGCGTTTCCCCAGGCGGCCTCTTTACGACATAGCCCCGTTCGAGACGCCAAAACCAGCGAGAAAGACGGCAACTAGCCCTTTTCCGGGAAGCCGTCGCTTGTTGCAGAGGCCGACGATTCGATTGCCCCCTTCTTGCCGCCAAACCTGACAGGTGTCGGCCGCGCAAGAAGTCCCCCCCTTTGGCGCCTGAATCCTTAGGAAGCATCCCATTCGAGGGGGACTACAGGTGATCTACCGAGACGCACTGAGCGCTGTCATCCGCTGCATGGCGGACGAGTGTATCGATACAGCAAGCAAGCAGACGTGGCAGAGGCTGAGCCAGGAGGGCAGTCCGGGCTCACGCCGGAACGCCCGCGCGACCCCACAGGAACTGCTCGTCGTGGACTGCCTGGTGCATGCCCGCTTGCACAGGGAATTGCCACCACGCCTCTGGCATGCGCTGGTGGCCAAGTACAGTACGCACAAGGCACGCAAGGTAGACGCCATTGGCCGCCTGGTACCGCAGCTCCGGTCGCCGGCGCCCAAGCTGTTCCGTTACAAGGCCGTGACGGCCTGGGCGATTCCGCCCCAGAAAGGCGGAAACGGAAAGCGCTCGACCGACCTGATCGTGCTGCCCCAGGAGTTCTACGACATGGATACCTGGGATCCCGAAGGAAAGCCCGAATCGACCCGTAGACGCTGGCGCGCCGGTATCCGCAAAGAGCTGGAAGCCCTGACGAGGGAAGCCCTGGCCACCGTGCACGGGATACTCCTGGCCGAAGGTCTGCTGATCGACGAGGCGACTTGACCAGGGTGAACGACTGATCAATTATGTTTTTATCTTGTGGCAATAACGCCCACGCGAAACGAATACCTGAGCCCGGCCCAAAGCGATTTGGCCGGGCTTTTTGTTTTTCGCCGCGGCCCGTCATGCGCACACCGTTGATGGGCCATTCCGGCAGGTAGCCGGTTTGGCCGCGCGGAAAGATGCCGCCGACCCGTTCGTGGATATACCGCGCTATTCGACTCTCCGATTCAGGCCCGCCTCGTGCGGGCCTTTTTATTTCCCCCTTGGCGAACGCGGCAAGGAGCCAGCAGGCCGGGCTGACGCACGGCCATGCCAGCGATGCTCTCGCCCCGTTCGACCGCTCGCCTACCGCCCTCCGAGGCCAACGATTCGGCCTGCCGCGCTCCTGCTCCGGAGTGCGGCGGCAGCGCATCCGCTGCGTGATCGCGCGGCGCAAGGAGCACCGCCGGTCCAGTACGCAACCGTACTGGCCGGGGCTGCGAAGCGGACAAGTCCGAGCCTATCGGGCTGCCGCTGGTTCGATAAACAGAGGAGAAATGAGCAATGGCTACTCTTGATCTGACTCGTGTGAATCTGACCACCCCCGAGGCAACCTCGGACGGCGAAGCCAAGACGTACTGGCCCGGCGAGTTTCCCGAAAACGACTACTTCAAAACCTTGGCCAGTGGCGATCTGGAGTTGTGGGCGCCGGTCATAGGCGCCAGCACGCAGAGCACCGATAGAACCCGTACCGAGTTCCGGGAGATTTATCCGGATACCCGTACGCTGCGCAACTTCACGCTGGCCTCCAAACCGAACCACTATCTGCGCTCGTCATTGACCATGAAGTCCCTGCCCAGCAACGGCAAGACCGTCATCGGCCAGATTCATGTGGTCGACAACGACCGGCCACCGCTGAAACTGTTCTTCGACAACGGCAAGATTCGGGTCGGCTTTCGCAAGACCTACAATCAAGTCGACCCCGTGAACTACGTGATCCTGCAGAACGTCCCGCTGGACGCCATGTTCTCGTACAGCATTTACGCCGCCTCGACCCGCGCGGTGAAAGTCAGCGTGCAATATGGCCAGAACAGCGGCTCGATCGATCTCGGTTTCGACAGTACGTGGGATAGCAAGAAGCTTTATTTCAAGGCCGGGGTATACAACCAGGAGGATCCGACCGCGACAACGCTGGCGACCTCGGGTAGCCGGGCGCTCTGGCATGGCCTGGAACTTCTGCACTACTGATTGTTCCGGCGCTCGGCAGTAAATGAAAAGCCCGCTTCGTGCGGGCTTTTCATTGGATAACGCCTCGCCCCCCTTCTTCTCCAGGACGTTTCCGTCCGCCACCTGTATCCGCCGTACAAGCACATGCCGGAGAACGGCAATCGCCCCCCCGCATCCACGCGCAGGGCGTTCCTTGGCGACACGCTCGCACGCTCCGCATGCCACGGCACTTTCTTCAGGAGACTTCCCATGCGCTTGTCCGAAGCCCGCCAACGGGCCATTGCCCCGGCGCTGGCCTTGCTGCCGGCAAAGATGACCAGCCCCGCCGCCGAAATCCTGCTCCTCTCCATCGGCCTGCAGGAGTCGGCGTTCCGGCACCGCCAGCAGATCGGCGGCCCCGCCCGTGGCTACTGGATGTTCGAGCCGGACGGCGTGCGCGGCGTCCTGCGCTGTCCCGCGAGCCGCGAGCAGGCCCTGCAGGTCTGCGCTGCGCGTGGCGTCGAACCGATAGGCGCCGCCGTGCATGCCGCCCTCGAAGATGACGACACGCTCGCTGCCGCCTTTGCCCGTCTGCTGCTCTGGACCGATCCGGCCCCGCTGCCGGCTGTCGGCGAGGTCGGCGCCGCGTGGGAGTTGTACCTGCGCACCTGGCGCCCGGGAAAACCTCGTCGCGGCAGCTGGGACCCGCTGTACGCCCAGGCGCTGGAAGCCGTCCGCGAGGTGGAGCCATGAGCCTGATTTCCGTCGCCACGGCCCTGTTGCCGACCATCAGCGACCTGCTGGAGCGGGTGATTCCCGACCCCGAAGCCAAGGCCAGAGCCCAGCTCGAGCTACTCAAGCTCCATCAGGACGGCGCCTTCAAGGAGCTGGATGCGACCCTGCAGCTCAACCTGGCCCAGGCGCGGATCAACGAAGTCGAGGCGGCCAGCCAATCCGGGCTTCAGGCCGGCTGGCGGCCACTCGCCGGCTACGTCTGCGTGGCGGGCCTGGCCTACGAGTTTCTGCTCAGGCCGCTGCTGCCGTGGCTCCTGACCGTGGCCGGCGCCGGGCAGGTCCCGCCACTGCCCTCGCTCGACGACGTGCTGTTCGAACTGATCTTCGGGATGCTCGGTCTCGGCACCCTGCGCACCATCGAACGCTGGAAGCGAGTGAGCGTGATCGCGCCGAAGTAACGACCGGCAGGCCGCCCGCACTCCAGCTCGCCCCTCCCCGCGCCAACCCGGCAGTCGACGCGCTGTTCGGAACAGCGACTTCCCACCGACAAGGGACACTGCGCCTCAGTGCCCCGGACAACCCTGGACGCTCATCCATGAATCAATTCCTCGAAATCGCCAAGCAATACAAGGAAATAACGTTACTGATCGCCAGCCTGACCGGCGGCCTTTTCTTCGTTCGCGATTACTTCGCCACGAAACAGGAAGTCGAAGTCCTGAAGTGCCAGGCGGACAACGGCATTGCACTGGTGGAAAGCCGGATCAATGTGGAACTTGCCACGAAGAAGATCATTACCCTGAAACAGGAGATCGAAGAACAGAAACAACGGCTGACCGGCAAGGCCGGACAGGAAAAAGTCGACACGACCCCACTCACCCTGGAGATCAACCGCCTCAAGGCCGACCTGACCAACGAATACGCCACCCAGCGCCGGGCCGCCGAAAACCTCAAACCGGGCACCTGTGAGCGGGCGGTGAAAAAATGAACAAACGAACCCTGCGTCTCGGCGTCGCCCTACTCTTTACCGGGATCGTCTCTCCCGGCAGAGCCGTCGAACTTCATCTGGGCCATTTCGATCTCTCCCCCTGCCGGAAAGTCGAATGGGAAAACAACGGACCGCTCGGAGCGACTTCCCCCACGATTCGCAATGGGCCGCAGAAGATCCATGTCCGCGTGATAGTGGACGGCCCGAACATAAACCTGGAGTCGCGAATCGGGAAAGTCCAAGCATGTTCGCTGCTCGTCGCCTCGAAAATCGGCATGCCGATCCTTGCCTGGAACCCGTCGCGAAGTAACGAACTCTTCAAGAGCGCCTTGATGAACTGTCTCAGCGAGCGGGATTATCCAGACGAGATCTTTGCGGTGGCACTCAAGACGGAAAGCCATTGCGAGTGGTGACGTTTCGGCAGGCGGCAAGCCGTCGGCGGCTATCGTTCGGCCAAACGATGACCGCGATGCCGCTGGCCGCAGGCCCCTGGCGGACTGCCGCGCCGCTTTCGGTCTTCGACGCAGGACGCCCGCCCCCGGCGCCGACGCCGTCTCGTCCATTCGTCCAATCCGCATTTACAAGCGACCGGTTAGGCCCCTAACGTTAGCCATCGACGAGCGAAACCACGTCGAAGCCAGGGACAATCGACCAGGGATGCCAGCGCCTTGATCCGACGCGTACGCCGCGTCCATTACGCGAGGGTAGAACTCATGCCTATACCGAGCATGACCCGAAGCACCGTCCGGGAGTTCGACGGCCAGAGCTATGTCGTGCTGCGCACCGTCAGCGGCGAACTGCTCCAGGTGTACTCGGTGCTGCCGGCGCACGGCCACCGCCGCGCCCAACTCAAGAAGCTGCATTGCTTCCCGAAGGAGCTGGCCGAACGATGAACGCCTGCCGCCGCAAGGCTCGACCAGGCTCCGAACGCCGGCACTAGCCGCAGCGCCAGCCCGACACGCCCGTCATCCGTCCCTGCTTCTAGCGCACCGCCCTGCCCCCCGCCGGCACGGCGACGTAAACAGGCAGTACACCATCCCCCTGAAACGGCCTTCCGCAAGCCGGGGCCCCGCTCGTCCACGAGGAGAACAAGCGTCATGAGCAACATAGTCGACCTGGAACGCGTGCGCCGAAAACGGCGTATCCGGGACTGCATCGCGTACATGGACCGACTGTGCATCGAACTGCTGGAAAACCCGGCGACCACCCCCAGCGTCCGCCAACTGGCGCGGGACATGTTCCAGAAGCGTTTCGGCTTCGACTATTTCGAGTACGCGTAGAGAACGGCGGCACGCCCGCAGGCGTCCCCGTCCGGCCTGGCGCCGGATGAGCGCGACCTCGGCACCGCCGCAAGACGCCGCATGCTTCCGACCCGACGCGCCCGCCGCCCCGCCGCGCCCTACGAGTACCCCGAGCATTTGCGCGAGCAGATCGCCGCGGCACCGAAAGCGCCCGGCGTCTACCTGTTCCACGGCGACGACGACACGCTGCCGCTCTACATCGGCAAGAGCGTGGACATCCGCGCCCGCCTGCTCGCCCACCTGCGCACGCCCGAGGAAGCCCGCCTGCTGCGCCAGGCGCGGCGCATCGAGCATATCCGCACCGCCGGCGAAATCGGCGCCCTGCTCCTCGAGTCGCGCCTGATCAAGGAGCGGCAGCCGCTCTACAACAAGCGCCTGCGCCGCCAGCGCAGGCTCTACGCGATCCGCCTCGCCGACGGCCGGCCCGACATCGTCGAGGCGGCCGTGCCCGGCCGCGGCCAGGCCCTGTACGGGCTCTTCCGCAGCCGGCGCGCGGCCGGCGAACAGCTGCTGGCGCTGGCTGACCGGCAGCGGCTGTGCCATACCCTGCTGGGTCTCGAGAAACCTATCCCCGGCCGCGCCTGCTTCCGCGCCCAGATCGGCCGGTGCGCCGGCGCCTGCATCGGCCGCGAGAGCCGCGAGGCGCACGCCGCCCGGCTGCGCGCCGCCCTGGCCGGGCAGGAAATCGCCGGCTGGCCCTATCCCGGCCCGGTCGCCCTGCACGAACGCAGCGGACCGCTCGAGGACTATCACGTGGTCGACCAGTGGCACTTCCTCGGCACCTACGCCAGCCTGGAAGAGGCCCGTGCGGCTCCCGTGCGGCCGTCGCGACCCTTCGATGCCGACAGCTACCGGATCCTGCTGCGCCCGATCCTCGGCGGCGGCGCGACGGTCGTCCCGCTGGCCTGAGGATGGCTAGAGCGGAAAATCCTCGCCCAGCACGGTGTTCAGCACGGCGCGCGCGTCCTCCAGCTGGACCAGCGAGGCATGCCGCGCGCCCAGGGTGTCGCGGTTCTGGATCGCGGTGAGGATCGCCTTGTGCCGCGGCAGGGCCAGCTCGTGCAGGTTGGGGCGGCGGCTGGAGTGGCGCAGCGACTCGCGCAGGGCCAGCGAGAACATGTTGCACAGGTGCGCCAGCAGCTCGTTGTGGGTGGCCTCGGCGATCCGGCTGTGAAAGTCCAGGTCCGGCTCCAGGAAGCTTTCCGGGTCCTTGGCCGCCTCCATGCGCGCATAGGCCTCGGCGATGGCCTCGAGGTCCTCGGCGGTGGCGTTGACCGCGGCTAGCGCGGCCGAAGCCGGCTCGATGATGCAGCGCACGCTGGACAGCTTGTCGAAGAACTCGCTCTGCGGGCTGCACTGCATCAGCCAGTGCAGCACGTCCGGGTCGAGCAGGTGCCAGTCGCGGCGCGCCCGCACCACGCTGCCGACTCGCGGCCTGGAGTAGACCAGGCCCTTGGCCACCAGCACCCGGGTCGCCTCGCGCAGCACCGTGCGGCTGACGTCGTAGTCCTCGCAGAGCTGCGCCTCGGCGGGCAGCTTCTCCTCGGGCTTGAGGCGGCCGGAGACGATCAGGCGGCCGAGTTCGTGCACGATGCGCGCGTGCTGGCTCTTGCGGGGTTTGGGCTGGCGGTAGTCCATCGGTCTGCGGCGGCTCCGGAGGGGCCCGCATAGTAGCACCGACCGCGGGAAGTCCAGCAGGGCGACGCGGACCGGCGGCGGCCGGGTCCGCGTGCGGGGGGCTCAGTGCGAATGGCGCGGCACCTCCGCGCCGCGGCAGCCGACCAGGAAGTCGAAGTCGCAGCCCTCGTCGGCCTGCAGCACGTGGTCGATGTACAGCCGCCGGTAGCCGCCGTCCCAGAGCAGCGGGGCCGGCGGCGCCAGGTCGGCCAGGCGCGCGGCCAGCTCCTCGGCGGAGACGTCCAGGTGCAGGCGGCCAGCGGCGCAGTCCAGCTCAATCATGTCGCCGTCGCGCACCGCCGCCAGCGGACCGCCGGCCGCCGCCTCCGGCGCCACGTGGAGGACCACGGTGCCGTAGGCGGTGCCGCTCATCCGCGCGTCGGAGATGCGCACCATGTCGGTGATGCCCTTGGCCAGGACCTTCGGCGGCAGGCCCATGTTGCCCACCTCGGCCATGCCCGGATAGCCCTTGGGCCCGGCGTTCTTCAGCACCAGGACGCAGGTTTCGTCGACGTCCAGCGCCGGGTCGTTGATGCGTGCCTTGTAGTCGTCGAAGTTCTCGAACACCACCGCGCGGCCGCGGTGCTGCATCAGCGCCGGGGTGGCGGCGGACGGCTTGAGCACCGCGCCCCTGGGCGCCAGGTTGCCGCGCAGCACGCAGATGCCGCCGTCGGCGCGCAGCGGGTTGTCCAGCCGGCGGATCACCTCGTCCTCGCCGTAGATCGGCGCCTGCGCGCAGTTGGCCCCCAGCGACTTGCCGTTCACCGTCAGCGCCCCGGGGTTGGGCAACAGACCACCCTCGTCCATCCGCCGGATCACCGCCGGCAGGCCGCCGGCATAGTAGAACTCCTCCATCAGAAAGCGCCCGGACGGCTGCAGGTCGACGATGGTCGGCATGCCGCGGCCGATGCGCGTCCAGTCGTCCAGCTCGAGGTTCACGCCGATGCGCCCGGCGATGGCCTTGAGGTGGATCACCGCGTTGGTCGAGCCGCCGATCGCCGCGTTGACCCGGATGGCGTTCTCGAAGGCCTCGCGGGTGAGGATCTTCGACAGGCGCAGATCCTCGCCGACCATCTCGACGATGCGCATGCCGGAGAGGTGCGCCAGCACGTAGCGGCGCGCGTCCACCGCCGGGATCGCCGCGTTGTGCGGCAGCGAGGTGCCCAGCGCCTCGGCCATGCAGGCCATGGTCGAGGCGGTGCCCATGGTGTTGCAGGTGCCGGCCGAGCGCGACATGCCGGCCTCGGCGGAAAGGAACTCGTCGAGGCTGATCTGCCCGGCCTTGTAGGCCTCGTGCATCTGCCAGACCACGGTGCCGGCGCCGATGTCGCGGCCCTTGTGCTTGCCGTTGAGCATCGGCCCGCCGGTCACCACGATGGCCGGCACGTCGCAGCTGGCCGCGCCCATCAACAGGGCCGGGGTGGTCTTGTCGCAGCCGGTGAGCAGCACCACCGCGTCCACCGGGTTGCCGCGGATCGCCTCCTCCACGTCCATGCTCGCCAGGTTGCGGGTCAGCATCGCCGTGGGGCGCAGGTTGGATTCGCCGTTGGAGAACACCGGGAATTCGACCGGAAAGCCGCCGGCCTCCAGCACGCCCTTCTTCACGTGCTCGGCGAGCTTGCGGAAGTGGGCGTTGCACGGGGTCAGCTCCGACCAGGTGTTGCAGATGCCGATGATCGGCTTGCCCTGGAACTCGTGGTCCGGGATGCCCTGGTTCTTCATCCAGCTGCGGTACATGAAGCCGTTCTTGTCGGTGCTGCCGAACCAGGCGGCGGAACGGAGGGGACGCTTGTCGGACATGGCGAGGATCTCTTGTTTGATTTAGTAATACTAATAAAAACAACGCCAGCCGAAATTACCCCTTAATAAGTCAAAATGGAAGGGTTGTTTCGATAAATAGTATTACTATATAGTCCGCTGGCATCGCGAGGGCGGCCCACCGCCCCGCACCCGGTCCTTACAACAACAACTGGAGACCGCAGCACATGAGCCCCGAAACGCGGCTTGTCCGCCAGATCACCGCCAAACTCATCCCCTTCCTGATCCTGCTCTACCTGATCGCCTACATCGACCGCTCTGCGGTCGGCTTCGCCAAGCTGCACATGGGCGCCGACATCGGCCTCGGCGACGCCGCCTACGGCATGGGCGCCGGCCTGTTCTTCATCGGCTATTTCCTCTTCGAGATCCCCAGCAACCTGATGCTCGACCGCTTCGGCGCACGCCGCTGGTTCGCCCGCATCCTGTTCACCTGGGGCCTGATGACCATGGGCATGGCCTTCGTCGACAGCCCGAGCGGCTTCTACGTCATGCGCTTTCTGCTCGGCGCCGCCGAAGCCGGCTTCTTCCCCGGCGTGCTCTACTACATCACCCAGTGGTACCCGGTCCGCCACCGCGGCAAGGTCCTCGGCCTGTTCATCCTCTCCCAGCCGATCGCCATGCTGGTCACCGGCCCGCTGTCCGGCCTGCTGCTGGGCCTCGACGGGCTGAGCGGCCTGCACGGCTGGCAGTGGCTGTTCCTCGCCATCGGCGCCCCGGCGGTGCTGCTGGCCTGGCCGACCCTGCGCCGCCTCCCGGACCGCCCGGACCAAGTGGACTGGCTCAGCGGCGAACAGAAGGCCTGGCTGCTCGGCGAGCTGGAGAAGGATCGCCGGGACTACGGCCAGACCCGCCACGAGAACCCGCTGCACGCCCTGAAGGACAAGCGCGTGCTGCTGCTGGCGCTGTTCTTCCTGCCGGTAACCCTGAGCATCTACGGCCTCGGCCTGTGGCTGCCGACCATCGTCCACCAGTTCGCCGGCGGCACCCTGGCCACCGGCTTCATCTCGGCGGTGCCCTATGTGTTCGGCATCCTCGGCCTGCTGATCGTGCCGCGCAGCTCGGACCGCCTGAACGACCGCTACGGGCACCTGGCGGCGCTGCACGGGCTGGGCGCCTGCGCCATGTTCTTCAGCGCCTGGCTGGGCGCGCCGGTCCTGCAACTGGCCGCGCTGTCGCTGGTCGCCTTCAGCCTCTACTCCATCACCGCGGTGTTCTGGACCCTGCCCGGACGCTTCTTCAGCGGCGCCAGCGCGGCGGCCGGCATCGCCCTGATCAACTCCTTCGGCAACCTGGGCGGCTACCTGGGGCCGTTCGCCATCGGCGCGCTCAAGGAATACACCGGCAATCTGGCCTCGGGCCTGTACTTCCTGTCCGCCGTGCTCTGCTTCGGCCTGCTGCTGACCGGCATCGTCTACCAGCGCCTCGAGCGCCGGCAGGCACAGCAGCCGGCCCACCTGGGCGGCGTCTGACGCGCCCGCCACTCACAAGACGAGGATTCGAAAATGCGCTTTATTCAATTCGAAACGGCCGGCGGCGCGCGTCGCGTCGGCCTGGTGGACGGCGGTCTGGCCCGCGAAATACGGGGTGCGACGAGCACCCGCGAACTGGCCCTGGCGGCCATCGCCGCCGGCCGGAGCCTGGCCGCGCACATCGAGAGCCTGGGCCTGGGTGAGGCCCACGACTATGCCCAACTGCGCGCCGAGCGGCGCGTGCTGGTCCCGCTGGACCACCCGGACCCGGCCCACTGCCTGGTCAGCGGCACCGGCCTGACCCATCTGGGCAGCGCCTCGGCCCGCGACAAGATGCACCAGCACGACGGCGAGGTCGAAGCCGGCATGACCGACACCATGCGCATGTTCCGCTGGGGCCTGGAGGGCGGCAAACCCGCCGCCGGCCAGCCGGGCGCGCAGCCGGAATGGTTCTACAAGGGCGACGGCGGCATCGTCGTACGTCCCGGCGCGGACCTGCCGCTGCCGCCGTTCGCCGAGGACGCCGGCGAGGAACCCGAGCTGGCCGGCCTCTACGTGATCGGTGCGGACGGCACGCCGTACCGCCTGGGCTTCGCCCTGGGCAACGAGTTCTCCGACCACGTCATGGAGCGCCGCAACTACCTGTATCTGGCGCATTCCAAGCTGCGCTGCTGCAGCTTCGGCCCGGAACTGCGCCTGGGCGAGCTGCCGCGCCATCTGGCCGGCGTCAGCCGCATCCGCCGCAACGGCGAGGTGCTCTGGGAGCGGGAGTTCCTCTCCGGCGAGGACAACATGTGCCACAGCCTGGAGAACCTGGAGTACCACCACTTCAAGTACGCCCAGTTCCTCCGGCCGGGCGACGTGCACGTGCACTTCTTCGGCACCGCCACCCTGTCCTTCGCCGACGGCGTGCGGACGCGGCCGGGCGACCGCTTCGAGATCGGCATCGCCGAGTTCGGCGAACCGCTGACCAACGGCATAGCCCCGGCCGCAGACGCCCTGCCGCCCGGCGCCGTCGGCCGGCTGTGAACCGTCCCTCCCATACAGGCGCGACAATCGAACAGTCATACGATGACATTCAACATCTGACGTTGTACAGTTGCCCTGCACACCCCCTGACGCCCCCGCCGGGAAACGCCCCAGGCAGCCCGTCAATAACCGCCAAACCCTTACGGTTAGAGGAGTTGAATCAATGCGGATCGAAGGCAAGAACTACATCGCAGGCACCCGCAGTGCGAAGGGCGACGTCGTCGTCCACAGCGTCGAGGCGACCACGGGCGAAAAGTTATCCTATGACTTCTACCAGGCCACCCCTGAAGAAGTGAACGCCGCCGCCGAGGCCGCCGCCGCCGCCTACCCGGCCTTCCGCGCCCTGCCCGCCGCCCGCCGCGCCGCGTTCCTTGAGGCCATCGCCGCCGAACTCGACGCCCTCGGCGACGACTTCGTCGCCATCGTCTGCCGCGAGACCGCCCTGCCCGCCGCGCGCATCCAGGGCGAGCGCGGCCGCACCAGCGGCCAGATGCGCCTGTTCGCCCAGGTCCTGCGCCGCGGCGAGTTCCACGGCGCGCGCATCGACCGCGCCCTGCCCGACCGTCAGCCGCTGCCGCGCGTCGACCTGCGCCAGTGCCGCATCGGCGTCGGCCCGGTCGCGGTGTTCGGCGCCAGCAACTTCCCGCTGGCCTTCTCCACCGCCGGCGGCGACACCGCCGCGGCCCTGGCCGCCGGCTGCCCGGTGGTGTTCAAGGCGCACAGCGGCCACATGGCCACCGCCGAGTGCGTGGCCGACGCCATTCTCCGCGCCGCCGAGAAGACCGGCATGCCCGCCGGGGTGTTCAACATGATCTACGGCAACGGCGTCGGCGAGGCGCTGGTCAAGCACCCGGCGATCCAGGCGGTCGGCTTCACCGGCTCGCTCAAGGGCGGCCGCGCCCTCTGCGACATGGCCGCCGCCCGGCCGCAGCCGATCCCGGTGTTCGCCGAGATGTCCAGCATCAACCCGGTGCTGCTGCTGCCCGCGGCCCTGAAGCAGCGCGGTGAGCAGATCGCCAGGGAGCTGACCGCCTCGGTGACCCTGGGTTGCGGACAGTTCTGCACCAACCCCGGGCTGATCGTCGGCCTGCGCTCGGCGGAGTTCTCCGCCTTCCTGGAACGGTTCGCCGCCACCATGGCCGACCAGGGCCCGCAGACCATGCTCAACCCCGGCACCCTGAAGAGCTACGAGAAAGGCCTCGCCGCCCTGCACGCCCATCCCAAGGTCAAGCACCTGGCCGGACAGCCGCAGGAAGGCAACCAGGCCCGCCCGCAGCTGTTCCAGGCCGACGTCGCCCTGCTGCTGGAAGGCGACGCGCTGCTCCAGGAAGAGGTCTTCGGCCCGACCACCGTGGTCGTCGAGGTGGCCGACCCGGCCGAGCTGGTCCGCGCCCTGCACGGCCTGCACGGCCAGCTCACCGCCACCCTGATCGCCGAGCCGGCGGATCTGACCGCCTTCGCCGCCCTGGTGCCGGTGCTCGAGCAGAAGGCCGGGCGCCTGCTGGTCAACGGCTACCCGACCGGCGTGGAGGTCTGCGACGCGATGGTCCACGGCGGCCCCTACCCGGCCACCTCGGACGCCCGCGGCACCTCGGTGGGCAGCCTGGCGATCGACCGCTTCCTGCGCCCGGTGTGCTACCAGAACTACCCGGACGCGCTGCTGCCGGAGGCCCTGCAGAACGCCAACCCGCTGGGCATCCTGCGCCTGGTCGACGGCCAGCCGAGTCGCGAGGCGCTGTAAGCGGCCCCCGCTCCCCCGACCGGGAGCGGGCGTCCGTGCACCATGGCTTCACCCGGGGGCGCCCGCCCCCGGCTTCCGTGACGACAACGACAACAACGAACGGGAACACCGCATGACCACTTCGCTCCGCGCGCGCCGCCGTATTCCGCCGCATTCCCACACCTCCGGCACGCCGCCGGGAACGCCGCTCGCCTGATCTGCCAGACCCGGTCACCGTCGCCGGGCTTTCCCCCTTTCGCCCAACGCATCCGCGCCCGCGGAGGGGGGCCTTTTTGCGCCTTTTCCACCGATCTTCGCCGGTAACAACAACAATGAAGAACAGCCTCTCGCCTTTTTCGCTCCGCCAGTCCCCTGCCCTCGCCATCGGCCTGCTCCTGGCCAGCAGCGGCGCCCAGGCCGAATTTTTCGACGACGCCAAGGGCAGCCTGACCCTGCGCAACTTCTACATCCACCGCAACTTCGTCGACGACGGCGCCACCCGCAGCAAGGCCGAGGAATGGACCCAGAACTTCATCCTCGACCTCAAGTCCGGCTACACCGAAGGCCCCGTCGGCTTCGGCATCGACGTCCTCGGCCTCTGGTCGGTCAAGCTCGACGGCGGCAAGGGCACCGGCGGCACCCAGCTGCTGCCGCTCGACAAGGACGGCAAGCCGGCCGACCACTACGGCCGCATCGCCGTCTCCGGCAAGCTGAAATATTCCGAAACCGAGCTGCGCGTCGGCGAGTGGTTCCTGGTGCTGCCGATCCTGCGCGCCGACGACGGCCGCTCGCTGCCGCAGACCTTCCAGGGCTCGATGCTCACCTCCAGGGAGATCAAGAACCTGACCCTCTACGCCGGCCACATCACCGGCAACAGCCCGCGCGACGACGGCAGCATGGAGGACATGACCCTGAACGGCACCAACCCCTACACCAGCGACCGCCAGTCCGACGACTTCGACTTCGGCGGCGCCGAATACACCTTCAACGACAAGCGCACCACCGTCGGCGCCTGGTACGCGCGCCTGAAGGACATCTACAAGCAGCGCTACTTCCAGGTGCTGCATACCCAGCCGCTCGGCAAGGAATGGACCCTCGGCGCCAATATCGGCTACTTCGACGGCGAGGAGGACGGCGAGGCGCTGGAAGGTCATCTGGACAACAAGCTGCTCTCCGGGCTGTTCTCCCTGCGCTACAACGCGCACACCTTCTACCTGGGCCTGCAGCGGGTCAGCGGCGACAGCAAGTGGCTGCGGGTCAACGGCACCAGCGGCGGCACGGCGGCCAACGACAGCTACAACGGCAGCTTCGACAACGCCCGCGAGCGCTCCTGGCAGGCGCGCTACGACTACGACTTCGCCTCCCTGGGCATGCCCGGGCTGACCCTGATGACCCGCTACATCAAGGGCACCCACGTGCACACCGGGAATATCGACGACGGCGAGGAATGGAACCGCGAGACCCAGCTGAGCTACGTGGTGCAGAGCGGCCCGGCGAAGGACCTGATCCTGCGCTGGCGGAACTCGACGATCCGCCGCGACTGGGGGGCGAACAACAAGTTCGACGACAACCGGCTGATCGCCCAGTACCCGATCTCGCTGTTCTAGAGCCGGTTATCCACCCGTTCGTTTCTCGCTCGGCCTGGTGCTGCCAAGGGCTCGATAGCCGTCGGCAACATCAGGCAAGCCACGGCAATGAAGGGGAACCCTGCCAGCGTCGAGGCCGGATCATGAGGCATCTGCCGCCAGAGCAGGCCGCCGCGGGCGATGGGATAGTGCAGCTCAGGCCGACTACTTCGGCCCGATCAATGCCGCTTGGCCGCGCCAGTTCCCTGCGACTACCTTTTCTCCGCGCCTCAAGTACCTCTAATGATGCAGTGGCTCTCGATGAGAGGTTGTCGACATGACCAGGTTGTATTCCGAGGATATGTTTGAATCCGTATGCGTCCCCGATGATCACTTATTGCCTTGTTGGAATAATGAATTTCGAGTGTATGACTGGAAAAGCTACGTCTGCGATGAGTTACGAACTATCTGGGACACATTCACACCCGAGCAAAAGGCTGTCATTGCTGCCAATGCGCATGGAATAGCACAAGGAGAAGAGTGGGCTTAAAGCGCTTGCTCTCAACACAAACCCCGCCACCGAACGGGGTTTGTCGTTTCTGGGCCTGGGCATTCGCCGGGGCTTTCGCTGCCGCACAGGTCCGGCCCGCAACCAGGCGGACAGCCCCGCTTCCTGTTTCGCATGCCACTGCGCAGCCGGCGGCCTCCATCCGTTGTCCATAGGAAGCCCTTGCCGTTCGCCCCTTGGCTGAACCGAACCGGCAAGGGCGAGCGCTTCCCGACCGGAGAAGCCCGTCAAGAACGACAAAGGATGCAAGGACCCTCGAATGGAAATCTCGACACTGAGCAGTAGCGTGCCGAACCCCACGCCCCGCGCCGCCACCGGCAAGATGCTGGTCGATGTGGGGGCCACGACGATTACAGCTACGCCCTGGCCCTGCTGCCCGACGGCAGGATCCTGCTGGCGGGCTACAGCTACGCCCCGCGCAGTTGGAACTATGACACCAGCCTCGTCCGGCTGAACGCCGACGGCACCCTCGATACCGGCTTCGGCGACCTCGGCAAGAGCGTCGTCGACATCGGCGGGAGCGACGGGGGCCGCAGCCTGGCCCTGCAGGCCGACGGCAAGATCCTGGTCGCGGGACTGAGCGCAGACGACTTCGGGGCGATCCGCCTGAACGCCGACGGCAGCCTCGACACTGGCTTCGGCGACGCCGGCAAGGCCCGCGTCGATATCGCCGGCAGTTACGACCAGGCCAATGCCCTGGCCGTGCAGCCCGACGGCAAGATCCTGCTGGCCGGCAACGGCCACAACGGCGCGAACTACGATTTCAGCGTGATCCGCCTGAACGCCGACGGCTCGCTCGACACCGGCTTCGGCGACGACGGCAAGGCCCGCTTCGACGGCGGCGACCACGACTTCGGCTACGGCCTGGCCCTGCAGGCGGACGGCAAGATCCTGATGGTCGGACAGAGCGCCGCCGATATCGGGGTGATCCGCCTGAACGCCGACGGCTCGCTCGACAGCAGCTTCGGCGACGGCGGTAAGGCCATCCTCGATGTCGGCGGGGATGTGGACATCGGCCGCAGCCTGAACGTGCTGCCCGACGGCAAGATCCTGGTGGGCGGCTTCAGCTACGACACCAGCGGCAACTATTACCACTACAACTTCAGCCTGGTCCGCCTGAACGCCGACGGCAGCCTGGATACCGCCTTCGGCGACGGCGGCAAGGCCGTCGTCGATATCGCCGGCGGCAACGACCAGGGCTACAGCCTGGTCCTGCAGGAGGACGGCAAGATCCTGCTCGCCGGGTTCAGTTATCTGCCGGACAAGGGCGACTACGATTTCAGCGTGATCCGCCTGAACACCGACGGCAGCCTCGATACCGGCTTCGGCGACGGCGGCAAGGTCAGCGTCGATCTCGCCCGGGGCTACGACGAGGGCCACAGCCTCGCCGTGCAGCCCGACGGCAGGATCCTGATCTCGGGCCTCGGCTACAACCCCGCCAGCAGCCGCTACGACTTCGCCGTGATCCGCCTGAACGCCGACGGCTCGCTCGACACGAACTTCGGCGCCCTGGACGACGGCATCACCCTCGTCGAGGGCAGCGACGGCAACGACGAGCTGGCCGGCGGCAACGCCCGCGAACTGCTCCTCGCCAAGGACGGCGAGGACCGCCTGGACGGCGGAGCCCGCGACGACATCCTCGACGGCGGCGCCGGACGCGACAGCCTGAGCGGCGGCACGGGCGCCGACCTGTTCCGCGTTTCGAGCCGCACGGACAGCTACCGCACCGACAGCGAGAACTTCGCCGACCGGATCCGCGACTTCGATCCCAGCCAGGACCGCCTCGACCTCTCGGCGCTCGGCTTCATCGGTCTGGGCGACGGCCACGACGGCACCTTGGCCGTGCAGACGAACGACGCCGGCACCCTCACCTACCTGAAGAGCTTCGAGACGGATGCCGAAGGACGGCGTTTCGAGCTCGTCCTGCAGGGCGACTACGCCGGCCTGCTCGGCAGCGGCAACCTGCTCTTCGCGCCGCTGACCCTCGAGGGCACCGGGGCCGGCGACGGCCTGACCGGCAGTCCGGTGGCGGAAGTTCTTGCCGGCGGAGACGGCGATGACCGCCTGCATGGCGCCGGCGGCGACGACCTGCTCGACGGCGGCGTCGGGCACGACCAGCTGATCGGCGGCAGCGGCGCCGACGTATTCCGCATCTCGGCCCGCGAGGACAGCTACCGCACCGCCAGCGGGAACTTCGCCGACCGGATCCGCGACTTCGATCCCGGCGAGGACCGCCTCGACCTCTCGGCGCTGGGCTTCAGCGGCCTGGGCGACGGCCACGACGGCACCCTGGCCGTGCGGGTGAACGAGGCCGGCACCCGGACCTATCTGAAAAGCTTCGAGGCGGATGCCGAAGGGCAGCGTTTCGAGATCGCCCTGGAGGGCAACCTCGCCGACCGGCTCGACGGCAGCAATGTGCTTTTCGCCCCTGTGGCCGTCGAGGGAACCGAGGCAAGCGACCACCTGATCGGCAGCGCGTCGGCGGAAAGCCTCGCCGGCGCGGCCGGCGACGACGACCTGCATGGCGGCGCCGGCGACGACCGCCTCGACGGCGGCCTCGGCCGCGACACCCTGATCGGCGGCGCAGGGACCGACACCTTCGTCTTTTCCGCCCGCGAGGCCAGCTACCGCACCGACGGCGAGGGCTTCGCCGACCGGATCCTCGACTTCGCGGCCGGCGAGGACCTGATCGACCTCTCGGCGCTCGGCTTCTCCGGCCTGGGCGACGGCCACGACGGCACCCTGGCCGTGCAGTTGAACGACGCCGGCACCCTCACCTACCTCAAGAGCTTCGAGGCGGACGCCGAGGGACGGCGTTTCGAGGTCGTCCTGGAAGGCGATTACGGCGGGCAGCTCTCTGCCGACGCCCTCCTGTTCGCCGCGCCCGACCCACTGGAGGTCATCGGCAGCACGCCGCCCGAACAGGTCGGCTGAGGAAGGATCGCGACCGGCCGGGGGCGAGCGCCCCGCCGGCTCGTTGGGTCTTTTCACGCCGGCCGCGAGGCGGCGTTCGTCAGGACCGAAGTGCCGGGCCGGCGGCGGAAGGGGTCCGTATCAGTTGCCCTGGCACCCTTTGCCCATGACGCTGTATTCGACGACGTGCCGCTGGCCCTGATGGTCTTCGTAGACCATGTGCACGGGCACGACTTCGCAGACGTTGCCCGGATCTTCGACGCTGATGACCTTGGCGATGTCCAGCTTGGTGGCGTAGGAGTAATGCTCGACCTTGGGCTGCTCGGCGGCCTGGACCATTGTGCCGCTCAGCAGGGCAAGGGAGGCGGCGGTCATGAAAACGGACAGGAAGCGTTTCATCGGGAATGTCCTAACTGTGCAAACTTTGGAAAGTCTTCAGTCGGAACGAATGACGCTGAAGGCACTGCGCAACCTGCCGGGCCGTTTGCGTGAGCCGGTATCTGCAGGTGTCGCGGCTTTTTCGTAAGCCAGCTATAGATTATTTTCCTAACGGTCCAGGATAAATTCACTGCTTGGCCAAAGGCTTCGTACTTTCCGGAAAGAATCGCTCAGGAAGACGCGGGGCCGGCTGCCTGAGCCGGCGCGCCGACGATCCGCCCGTCCACCAGCTCGACGGTGCGCGGGCAGCCGGCCGCCAGGCGCGGGTCGTGGGTGACCACCAGCACCGCGCAGCCGAACTGGGCGTTGAAGCGGCGGAACAGCTCGAAGACGTTCTCCGCGGTGCGGGTATCCAGGTTGCCGGTCGGCTCGTCGGCCAGCAGCAGGGCCGGATGGGTGACCAGCGCGCGGGCAATGGCGACGCGCTGCTGCTGGCCGCCGGACAGCTCGGTGGCCTTCTTGGCGGCGAAGCCTTCGAGGCCGACCTCGGCCAAGAGGCCGCGAGCGCGCTCGATGTCCGCGGCATCCGGCTTGCCGTGGCGGATCATCAGCGGCATCAGCACGTTGTCCAGCACGCTGAAGGCCGGGATCAGGTGGTGGAACTGGAAGACGAAGCCGATCGCCTCGTTGCGCAGGCGGGTGCGCGCCGCATCGTCCAGTGCGCGGGTCGGCCGGCCCAGCAGGTAGAGCTCGCCGGCGCTCGGGCTGTCGAGCAGGCCGATGAGGTTGAGCAGGGTGCTCTTGCCCGAGCCGGACGGGCCGATCAGCGCGCTCAGCTCGCCGCGCGCCAGGCGCAGGTCGATGCCGTGCAGCACCTCGGTTTCCTGCGGCGTGCCGAGGTTGTAGACCTTGCGCACGCCGGCCAGGCGCAGGACTTCTTCGGGCTCAGACATAGCGGATCGCCACCGCCGGGTCGTAGTGCGCGGCGCGACGCGCCGGCACGGCGGCGGCGAGCACCCCGGTGAGGGTCGCCACCGCCATGGCGCCGGGAATCAGGGTCGGCTCGACGAGGATCTCGAACAGCCGGGCGCCGAAGCGGTTGAAGGCCTGCACCAGCAGCCAGGCCAGCCCCCCGCCGATCCCCGAGCCGAGCAGCCCGAGCAGCCCGCCCTGGAGCAGGAAGACCCGCAGGATCTGCCCGCGCGGGCTGCCCATGGCGCGCAGGATGCCGATCTCGCGGGTGCGCTGGACCACGCTCACCGCCAGCACGCTGGCGATGCCGAAGGCCACCGAGAGGCCGACGAAGAGGCGGATCATCTGGGTGGTCATGGTCTGCGAGCGCAGCGCATTGAGCAGCTCGCCGTTGGTGGCCATCCAGCTCTCGGCCTTCAGTCCGGTGAGCCGGGCCAGGCGCACGGCGATGTCCTCGGCGGCGAAGATGTCGGCGACCTTGGTGTCGATCACCGTCACCGCGCCGGGCAGGTCGAGCAGGGTCTGCGCCTGCTTGAGATCCAGGTAGACGTGGCGGGCGTCCAGCTCGCGCACGCCGAGCACGAAGATGCCGGCGATGTCAACGATCGCCTCGCGTCCCTCGCCGGCATCCAGGCGCAGCTTGTCGCCCAGGTCCAGGCCCAGGTCGTCGGCCAGCTCCTTGCCGATCACCGCATGCCCGGCGCCGACCTCGAAGCGCCCGGCGATCAGATCGTCGGCCACCGGCACCACGCGCTGGTAGCGCTCCGGGTCGATGCCCAGCAGGGCGACGGAAGCCCGCGCCACGCCGCGCCGGCCCATGGCCGGCCCGCTGACCACCGGCGACACGGCGAGGATGGCGGATTCCCGGTCGAGCACGTCGCGCACCTCCTGCCAGTTGCTGATCGAGCGCAGCCGCTGCGGGCGCGGGTTTTCCTGGTCGAGGGCGAGCATTCCGGGCGGCGCGGGCAGCACGCGGTTGACCTCGTCCGGCGGCAGCATGCGGATATGCGCCTGGGTGCCCAGGGTGCGGGCGATGACGTTGCTCTGCAGCCCGGTGACCAGCGCGGTGATGAACACGATCACCGCGCAGCCGACGGTGATCCCCACCAGAATCAAGAGCGTCTGCAGGTAGTTGTCGAGCAGAAAGCGCAGGGCGATCTTCCACTCCAGCCACAGCGATCCGCCCAGGCCCATCGCGCTCACTCCGTCCGCCCCAGGGGCAGCGGCTGCTCGCGCAGGCGCACCCGCGCGCCCTCCGCCGCCGCCACGGCCAGCACCCGGTCGCCGGGCGCCAGACCCTCGAGCACCTCGCTGAGCGCGGTGCCGCGCAGGCCCAGACGCACCGCCACCCGCTCGACATGCTCGCCGTTCAGGCGCAGCACCGCACCGCGCGAGCCGTCGCGTCCCTGCACGGCGTCGTTGGGCAGCACCAGCGCCTGCTCGCGGCGGCCGGTCTCGATGTTCACCGAGACGGTCATGCCCTGGCGCAGGAAGTCGGCCGGCTCGAGCAGGTCCAGGTGCACGTCGAGGGTGCCGCGGCTGGTATCCACCGCCGGCGCCAGGTAACTGACCCGGGCGGCGAGGACCCGCTCGGGGTAGGCGTCGGCGGCCACTTGGGCGAGCTGCCCGGGCTCGACCGGCGCCAGGTCCTTCTCGTCCAGCGGCAGGAGGATCTCGCGGGTGCCCTCGCGGGCGATCTCCAGCAGGGTGCGCCCCGGCTGCACCAGATCGCCGGGCTCCACCGCGCGGGTCTGCACGATGCCGTCGACCTGGGCATGGATGCGCGTGCGCGCCAGCGCCACCCGCGCCGCCTCCAGGCGCTGGCGCAGCACCCGCTCCTCGCTGCCGCCTTCGGCCAGCGCCGCGGCGGCCAGACGCGCCCGCTCGTGAGCCACCCGCGCGGCCGTCTCGGCGCGGCGTGCCTGCTCGCGCTCCTCGGCGGCGATCACCCGGCGCTCGGCGAGCACGTCGCGGCGCTCCCGCTCGCGGCGCGCCTGCTCCAGGTTGGTCCGGGTCTCGTTCAGCAGCGCCTCGGCCTGCGGGCGGGTGGAGCGCAGCAACTGCTCCAGCGCCGCCTCGGCCTCGCGCACCCGGGCGCGCTGCTCGTCGTCGCGCAGCTCGAGGAGCAGGTCGCCGGCGCGCACCGCATCGCCCTCGCGCACGTGACGGACCGCCACCACGCCGGTGATCTCGCTGCCGACCTGGGCAAGGGACTGGCTGCCGACCTCGCCGCTGGCCACCACCCGCTGCACCAAAGGCCGCAGCTCCAGGCGATAGCCGGGCAGCTCGGGCCCGCGCCAATCGCGCCAGAACCAGCCGCCGGCGCTTGCCAGCATCAACGGAACGAACCACAGAACACGCGAACGCAGGGGGAAGGCACCGGCTCTCCTTGAATCCGGCCAGGACGCTCAATCCTGACCGGGCGCCTTGGGCCTGGCAAGCGTCCGCGGGACGCAGCGACCTTTACCCATCTTTACCCTGCCCTGACAGTCCCTTACCGCTGCGACGCCGATAATCCGGCCAACGGCGGGGCAGGCCCCGCCCTCTCTCACCAGGAGGCGCACGATGAAATCCCCCGGTCGACACACGGCGATCGCCCTGCTGCTGGCGGCCCTCTGCGGCCCGGTCCTGGCCGGCCCGCACGACGGTCCCGGCGGTCCCGGCCCAAGCCCCGGCCCGGGCCCCGGTCCCGGTCCTGCCTGGGGCCCGCACGGCCCGGGACACGGCCACGGCCTGCCGGACTACGCCCGCGAGGTGTGGATCGGCAGCACCCTGTACTTCCTCGCCGCCGGCACCTATTACCTGTGGAGCGCCGACCGCAAGCAGTACGTGGTGGTCCAGCCGCCGCCCGCGGTGCCGGCGCTGCCGGCCAACAGCTACGAGGTGATCGCCTACCCGTCGGCCGGGCAGAACCAGGACCAGCAGGCGCGCGACCGCTACGAGTGCCATCGCTGGGCGGTCAACCAGAGCGGCTTCGACCCGTCCACCGCCAGCCAGGCGCCGGCGGCAGGCACCGCCGACTACTACCGGCGGGCGCTGGGCGCCTGCCTGAACGGACGGGGCTACAGCATCAACTGATCCCGCTCCCGTGGCGGCGCACGCCGGCGGCAACGGGCACGTCAGGCCACCGGATCGCTCTGCGCGCTGCTGCCGACCACCTCCAGCTCCGTGGCGCTGCCGCTCTCGCCGAAGACGAAGCTGGCCTCGCTCAAACCGGCATGGTTGCCGTCCAGGGCGACCTCGAAACGCTTGCCCTGCTCGTCGGCCTCGTAGCTCTTGAGGTAGGTGCGCGAGCCGGTGCCGTTCAGCTGCACGGCCAGGGTGCCGTCGTGGCCGTCGCCCAGGCCGGAGAAGCCCAGCGCCGAGAGGTCGATCAGGTCCTCGCCAGCCGCGAAGTCGAGGATCAGGTCGGCCAGGCTGGAACTGCCGGTACGGTAGCTGTCCTCGCGGGCGGAGAAGACGAAGGTGTCGGCGCCCTCGCCGCCGGTCAGCCGGTCGCGTCCGGCGCCGCCGTCGAGCAGATCGTCGCCGCCCCCGCCGTCCAGGCGGTCGTCGCCGGCAGCGCCGAGAAGCTGCTCGTCGGCCTCGCCGCCGGCCAGCACATCGTTGCCGTCGCTGCCCTGGACGAGCACGGGAGACGAATCGGCCACCGTCGAATGGCTCCCGGAGAGTTGCACCGCGGCGACCTTCCCGCCGCTGATGTCGTTGTCCCGCAGGGTGGTGTAGTCGCTGCCGTCGTTGCGCTCCTGCACGGCGTAGTCGGCGTTGGCCGAGGCCTCGATGAGGTTGCCCTCGATCCAGGCGTTCAGGGTTTCGTAACGCTCCCCGGTGACCTGGCTGTCGTCGAAGGCCTGCAGCAGGACCTCCGGGTAGCTGCCGTTCTGCGCGTTGTCGTGGATCCGGTTGTCGAGAAGCTGCACGTCCTCCGCCCCGGAGAGGCGCACGCCGGAGGCGCCGTTGCCGTAGACCTCGGCGTTCTGCAGGGTGACGTCGTGGGTCATCTTCAGCAGCACGCCTTCCAGGGCGTTGTCGTGGTAGGCACCGCCGTCGATCAGGATATTGGCCGGCTGGGCGATATCCTCCATGCCCCGCTGGATCGCCAGGCCATTGCCGCCGTTGCCGTAGGCGACGTTGTTGCTCAGGGTGAAGTCGTGGGTGCTGGTGACCACGTTGAAGCCGTGGCGGTCGTTGTTATAGGAAACGTTGTTCTCGAAGGTGCTGTCGATCAGGTAGTCGGCGACGAAGCCGTCGAGGCCGTTGTCGTGGGCCACGCTGTCGCGGATCGTCAGGTTGACGGTCTGCTCGTGGGGGTCGAAGCCGTAGCCGGACATCTCGCGGACCTCGACCCGCTCGACCGTGACGTTGCGGTCGGCGCCGTCCTCGCCGGGGATGTAGCCGGTATAGAAGCCGTCGATCCGGCCGCTGGTGTTGTCGCGGTTGCCGTCGAGGGTCAGGTCGCTGATGCCGTAGTCGTGCGTCTGTTCGCCATTGGCCGAGCGGATCATGCCGGTGAGGTTCTGGTCCCAGCCGTCGACCAGCTTGATCACCGTCTCGCCCATCCCGGCGCCGACCAGGTAGACGTTGCTCTTGATCATCAGCGCGCCATCCGACGACTTGTCGCCGCCGCTGACCCGGTACTCGCCGGCCGGCAGGTAGACGGTCCCCCCGCCGGCCTTGTAGGCGGCGTCGATCGCCGCCTGGATGGCATCCGTGTCGTCCGTCCTGCCGTCGCCCTTTGCCCCGAAATCCTTGACGTTGAAATCCATTTGCTTCGCTTCCGTATCCAGAATGCGTACTTGAACGCAATGTGAGGGAGAGGGACGGAAACAGCCGACTGCCCGAACAAGCCATCCCGGCCCGTGACATCGTCGCGATTACTGAACACCGCACTTCCCGTGCGCCCCGAAGGCACGTCGGAGCGGCCGAACCATGGACGCTCCTTTCCGACCGCCGGAAAGCGCTTCGAGTTCTTTGGCCGAAGGGTCGTTCAGAACTGGCGCACGATGCGCAGGCCGGCCTCGGCGAGCGCCGACTCGCCGCGCGCCTTGCTGGCTCCGAGACCGAACTGGACGTTCACCGCCCGGCTCAGTTTGTAATGAACCTGGGGCATCAGCAGGACATGCCCCTCATGGCCGCTGCGATAATTGAGCTCGACCCCGAGCACCGTGTTTTCGCTCGCGTCGTAAAAGGTCGAATGGTTGACGATCAGCTGATTGCGCCTGCTGGCGCCGGACCAGCTGATATCGGCCAGCCCGAGCATGCTCATGGTGCTCCAGCGCGCGTTGAATCGGTGGCCCAGCGTATAGACCAGGGTGTTGAAGTATTTGTGCTGCTCGCGGTCGTAGATGTTCATGTATTGCACGCCGTGGGCGGAGCGTCCCTGGTTGAAGGTGCCGAGCGTGGCCTGCAGCCCCAGCTTGTATTCGCTCAGCCGGTCGTCTTCGAAGGGAAACTCGAACTCGACGGCCCAGCCGTCGGCAAAGGCATATTCCGCCTCCGGCGCCCATTCGGTTTTCTGATCGGACTCCGACAAGGGGCCGCTGGCGAGCACATTGGCTTCCAACTCGCCCTGCTTCGCGCCGAGCGGACGCATCATGTCGAAAACCATCGGTTCCGGAATATGCGGATAATCGCCGGCTTCGCCGGACGACGCCTGTGCAATCGATCCAACGGTGGACGACAACACGCCCACGACCGGCCATAAACATACGAACCGAAGCAACTTCACTGCAAGTCTCCAGACAACTTTTTAAGACATGCAGCTTTATATCAACCCAAACTGAAACAGGACTTAATGGAGGCGCACCGATAAATATCCCCACACACCTTCAAGACGGCGACAGGGCTTTATCGGGCACAAGGAAGTTATGCGCCGAAGTTGTCGTAAATTATTGCAAGACGAACGAAGGCCAGGGGATCTGGCAATTCGCCTGGCCTTCGGAATATCGAACTTGGCAAGTCGCCGATACGCTTACTGCAACTTCGCGGAGTGGACCGTCACAATACCCACCTTATATTCGGTCGAGCCGAAAGTTCGAACTTCAGCCCTGGCAACCACCGCCCATGACCTGATAACGCATGGCATGCATACCGCCCTGGGAGTCTTCGTAGGTCATGACGGCCGGCGTCACCCCGCAAACCGACGAATCGCTCTTTATGGAAATGACTTTGTGCACGTCCAGTTTCTCGCCGGAGCGGTAGTCATGGGCCTCGACGACCGCTTCGCCATTGCCGGGCTGGACAAGCTGGAGATCGGCGGTCAGAGGGTCGGGACGCTCTTCGGCGGCAGAAGCAGCATTGCTCATGGCCATGAAGGGAACCGCGGCCACCATCAGAACAGCCAAGGATTTCATCATCGTTCTCCCGTTGCATCAGGCGATGCCGGTCCCTTCACCGGGTTTGCCCGGCGATGCCTGTTTGAAAACTGGAATGTTCCCGAGGGACTTTTTCCGTCGCTCTGGAGATTATTCTAGAAGTTCGGCGCCTTTCGAATAAGCGCCTTTTCGATCATTCATCGTTGACTATCAGGAACATATTGCCCGCCCCTTTGCCGATAGCAGGGAGAGCCCGGACACCGGCATGTCCATGTATCAGCGTCCCGGAATGGGAAGAGTTCCGCGACGGGCGCAGGCGGTAAATCCATGCCATCGACCACCGTCTTCACGACTTCCGCCAGAATTCATCCATTGAACTGTCATGCGCAGACCAGGAATAGTGCCTTCACGGCCGTTCGGAACGATCGGACAGCATGGCAAAGACAGCCGCCAATCGAGCGTCATGAATTCCAATAGACAGTTGGATATAGAAACCCAACTATTCTGCGGTTGTGCCTATAGAATTCCACTTCGTAAAATTAAAGGGCGATGTGCTTATTACAGACACATCGATCCATCACCGAACAAGTTCTCGAAAGCAATCCCGGATATTCCGCAGGGTATTTCCGGGAGGGCCGCGCCTCTGCGGGTCTGCCCGAAGTGCTGCGGTGAACAGCAACGAAACGACTAGAGGATCCTCCATGACCCACTCGACCGCGGAGCTCGAAGAGCTCCTCATGCAGCGCTCGCTGACCGACCCGCAGCTTCTGGCGGCTGCGGCGCAGGCTGCGGATTTCCGCATCCTGCCGGAGGCGACTGTCCTCAAAATCGGCGGCCAGAGCGTCATCGACCGCGGTCGCGCGGCTGTCTACCCGCTGGTGGAGGAAATCGTCGCCGCCCGCAAGAACCACAAGCTGCTGATCGGTACCGGCGCCGGCACCCGCGCCCGCCATCTCTACTCGATCGCCGCGGGCCTCGGCCTGCCGGCCGGCGTGCTCGCCCAGCTGGGCTCCTCGGTGGCCGACCAGAACGCCGCCATGCTCGGCCAGTTGCTGGCCAAGCACGGTATCCCGGTGGTCGGCGGTGCCGGCCTTTCCGCCGTGCCGTTGTCGCTCGCCGAAGTCAACGCCGTGATTTTCAGCGGCATGCCGCCCTACAAGCTGTGGATGCGTCCCTCTGCCGAAGGCGTGATTCCGCCCTACCGCACCGACGCCGGCTGCTTCCTGATGGCCGAGCAGTTCGGCTGCAAGCAGATGATCTACGTGAAGGACGAGAACGGCCTCTACACCGCCAACCCGAAGACCTCGAAGGACGCCACCTTCATTCCGAAGATCTCCGTCGACGAGATGAAGGAGAAGGGCCTGCACGACTCGATCCTCGAATTCCCGGTGCTCGACCTGCTGCAGAACGCCCAGCACATCCGCGAAGTACAGGTCGTCAACGGCCTCGTCCCCGGCAACCTGACCCGCGCGCTCGCAGGCGAGCACGTCGGCACCATCATCACCGCGAGCTGAGGAGCACGGCCATGACCAACACCATCAAGCACGTTCTCTCGCCGCTCGCGAGCCAGACCCTGCAGGACCGCGACCTGACCCGCCCGGTCGCCGACAAGCGCCCGATCCGTCTGCTGCCCTGGCTGCAGGTCGTCAAGATCGGCGGCCGCCTCATGGACCGCGGCGCCGACGCGATCCTGCCGCTGGTCGAGGAACTGCGCAAACTGCTGCCCGAGCACCGCCTGCTGATTCTCACCGGCGCCGGCATCCGTGCCCGCCACGTCTTCAGCGTCGGCCTCGACCTCGGCCTGCCGGTCGGCTCGCTCGCCCCGCTGGCCGCCAGCGAAGCCGGGCAGAACGGCCACATCCTCGCCGCGATGCTCGCCTCCGAGGGCGTCTCCTACGTCGAGCACCCGACCATCGAGAGCCAGCTGGCCATCCACCTCTCCGCCACCCGCGCCGTGGTCGGCAGCGCCTTCCCGCCCTACCACCACCACGAGTTCCCGGGCTCGCGCATCCCGCCGCACCGCGCCGACACCGGCGCCTTCCTGGTCGCCGATGCGCTCGGCGCGGCCGGTCTGACCATCGTCGAAGACGTCGACGGGGTGTACACCGCCGACCCGAAAGGCCCCGACGCCGGCAAGGCGCAGTTCCTGGCCGAGACCAGCGCCGCCGAGCTGGCGAAGGCCGAAGGCACGCTGCCGTTCGACTGCGCGCTCCTCGAAGTCATGGCCAACGCCCGCCAGCTCGAGCGCGTGCAAGTGGTCAACGGCCTGGTGCCGGGCCGCCTCACCGCCGCGCTGCGCGGCGAGCACGTCGGAACGATCATCCGTACCGGCGCGCGTTCGGCTTGAGTGCCCGCACCTCCGCGCCGTGCCCCGGGTTCCGGGGGCGCGGTGCGGTTAAATACGGGGAATGACGTCTTTCCGGATGCAAGGCGACACAGGCACTCGGAAAACGAGAGCGCCCGGACCAGATGCCGGGCGACTGCATTGTTGGACTTCAGCACTTCGAAAGATCGCGACGGGATCGTCGCGGGCAACGGCATTCAACGCCCGCGGGGGAGCGGCTCTGGCGAACTTCTTTCCCGTACCACCGGCGGCCCGGAGTGCTCGAACCGAAGTGGTGCCCCTATTCAGATATCCGGATCGATCAACTTGTCCGGGCGCCGATGCAAGTGCTGTAGCACCGGCGCAAAAGTATCGTCGTCACGCCACTGTCCGATAGTTCGTAATAACTAAATATGGCGTTGTATTTCGGGCGACGGCGGTGGGCACCCATCTTCAAAAGTGCAACAGAGAATTCCGCAAGACATGCACTTCCCTAGCACTCCAAGCTGAAACTTAACTTAACGGAGATTCGGCAATAGCCGAGTCAAAGGCGCCAGCCTCAGCCGTTCTGGCAACCGGTGCCCATGACCTGATAACGCAGGACGTGTCTCTCGCCATGGGAGTCCTCGTAGGTCATGACCGCGGGAGTGACGCCACAGGCCATCGAATCGCTTTCGATGGAGATGACCTTTTCCACATCCAGTTTATCGCCGTATTGGTAGTCATGAGCCTCTACGGTGGCTTCGTCATTATCCGCGTCCTGAGGCACGACAAGTTGGAGATCGGCAGTCAGGGGGTCGGGTTCCTCTTCGGCGGCATCTACTACGTTGCCCATAGCCATAAAGGGGGCCACGGCCAACATCACGACAGCTAAACGGTTCATGTCACGCTCCTGTTTCATCAGACAAGCCGGTCCCTTCGCCGGGTTTTTCCGACAATGCCTGTTTTCAGTCCGGAATATTGTCGAGGGGCTTTTTCTGTCTCTCGGGAATAATTTTAGAAGTTCGAAGAACGCTCAATAAGGGCAATTCCGTTTATTCATTATTGAGCATTAGGAAAATATGGCCGCGCATCAGCCACGCTCGATATTCAGCGGCCGATCTCGGATAACCGGTCGAAAACAAAAGACGGCATGAAACCAGGTTCAGCGGGCACCCGATAGCCGACCCCGGCCTTGCCCTACGCCTCCTCCGCCCGGCGCACCGGCGGGAACTCGATCCGCACCCTGAGCCCGCCGGCGGCGCCATCGAGCAGGCGGATCGCCGCCTGGTGCGCCCGGCAGATCTCGCCGACGATGGCCAGCCCGAGTCCCGCGCCGCCGCGCTGCGGGTCGAGCCGCTGGAAGCGCTCGAAGACCTTCTGCCGGGCGCTTTCCGGAATGCCCGGACCGTCGTCCTCGACCTCCAGCACGGCCGGCGCGGCGACCCGCAGGATCACGTTGCCGCCCGGCGGGGTGTGCGCCAGGGCGTTGTCCACCAGGTTGCTGAGCAGCTCGTTGAGCAGCGTCGGCTCGCCCGTCACCCAGACCTCGCCCGGCCCCTCGAAGGCCAGCGCCACGCCGCGGGCGTGGGCCAACGGCGCCAGGGCCAGGCCCAGCTCGCGGCACAGCGAGCCCAGCTCGACCGGCTCGGCGCCGCCCTCGGCGATGGCCTGGGCGCTGCTCTCGATGCGCGCCCAGGAGAGCAGCTGGTTGGCCAGGTGGGAGAGGCGGTCGCCGCTCTGCCGGGCCTCCTCCAGGGTGCGGAACCAGGCCTGCGGATCGCGCTCGCGCAGGCCCAGTTCGAGGCGCGCCTTGAGCGCCGCCAGCGGCGTGCGCAGCTCGTGGGCGGCGTCGGCGATGAACTGCGACTGGCGCTCCAGCAGGGTGCGCAGGCGCCCGGTGAACAGGTTCAGCGCGGAAACCAGCGGCAGCAGCTCGCGCTGCACCGTGACCGGCGGCAGGGGCCGGAGGTCTTCCGGGCTGCGCTCGTCCACCGCCTGGCGCAGGCGCTCCAGCGGGCGCAGCGCGGCGGTGACCACGAACCAGGCCAGGGCCATGGCGCCGATGGCCAGGAGGCCCATGCGCAGCAGGGTATCGACGAGCAGACCGCGGGCCATGCGCTCGCGGGCCTCCTCGGTCTCGGCGACGCGGATCTCCGCCATGCCGCTCAGGGTGGTTTCGCTGACCGGCTGCTGCAGGCTGACCACGCGCACGTTCTGGCCCCGGTAATGCGCGTCGTAGAAGCGCGCCAGGGCCGGGTAGTCGCGGGTCAGCGGGGCGTTCGCCGGTGCGCCCGGCAGGTTCTCGTAGCCCGAGACCAGCTGGCCGTGGATGTCCAGCACCTGGTAGTAGATGCGCCCGGCGCTGTCGAAGGCGAAGCTGTCCAGGGCCAGGTAGGGGATGTCCGCGCGCAGGCTGCCGTCGGTCTCGGACAGGCCGTCGGCGATGCTCCGCGCCGAGGCCAGCAGGGTGCGGTCGTAGGCCCGGTCGGCGGCCTCGCGGCCGTCGTAGTAGGCGCTCAGCCCGCTGACCGCCAGCAGCACCGCCAGCAGCACCGCCATGCGCCGCAACAGGCGCCCGCGCAGACTGCCGTCGACGCGGATGCCGCCGGCCGGCTCACTCACCGCGCGCCTCCAGCAGGTAGCCGAGGCCGCGGAAGGTGACGATGCGCACGCCGCTGGCCTCCAGCTTGCGGCGCAGGCGGTGGACGTAGATCTCGATGGCGTCCGGGCTGACCTCGTCGTCCAGGCCGAACACCTGGGAGGCCAGCTGCTCCTTGCTCATCACCCGGCCGGGACGGGCGATCAGCGCGCTCAGCACCGCCTGCTCGCGGGCGGTCAGGTTGAGCGGCTCGCCGGCCAGCGCGAAGCGGCTGGTGGCCAGGTCGTAGACCAGCTCGCCGCAGCGCTGCTGGCGCTCGCCGCCGAGCACGCTGCGGCGCAGCAGGGCCTTGACCCGCGCCTCCAGCTCGGTCAGCTCGAAGGGCTTGGCCAGGTAGTCGTCGGCGCCGAGGTTGAGGCCCTGCACGCGGTCCTTGACCTCGGCGCGGGCGGTGAGCATCAGCACCGGCACCCGGTTGCCGCGCTCGCGCAGCCGCGCCAGCACCTCGAAACCGTCGAGCCGCGGCAGGCCGACGTCGAGCACCACCAGGGTGAAGTCCTCGCTGGACAGCGCCAGGTCGGCGGCCACCCCGTCGTGCAGCACGTCGACGGTCAGCCCCGCCGCGCGCAGCGCCTGGGCCACGCTGTCGGCCAGCGGGGCGTGATCCTCGACCAAAAGAATGCGCATGGCGGTCTCCGCAGATGGGGGGCATGCCGGCCAGTGTACAGGCACGAAGCCAGGTTGATCAGCCGTGATCGGCGGCGAAAGCCCGGTGAAAGCTTGATGAAAGCTTGGCGCTCTAGGATCGCTCCAGAGTCGCTCCCCGGGCCCGCCCGCATGCCTCTCGCCCCGGCAGCCGCCGTGCAGTGACGCGGCTCCCGACAACAACAACAATGGAAACCACTGTATGCCTCGCATCCCGTTCCCGGCGCCCCTGCGCGCCCGACCGCCCCGAACCGCCTTTCTTTCGTTCCGTGCCCGCCGGCGGCAGCCGCCCGCGGCGGCCTGTCCGTCCTGCTGACACCGCGTTTCCTGCGACAACAACAACAAACCGAGGAAAACCTCCATGCGTCCATCGCTGCGCCATACCCTGCTGGCGGCCGGCTCCGCCGTGCTGCTGTCCGCCCCGCTCTGCGCCGAGCCCAAGCGCCCCGAATGCATCGCCCCGGCCGCTCCCGGCGGCGGTTTCGACCTCACCTGCAAGCTGGCGCAGAGCGCGCTGGTCGAGTCGAAGCTGCTGGAGAAGCCGATGCGCGTCACCTACATGCCCGGCGGCGTCGGCGCGGTGGCCTACAACACCATCGTCGCCCAGCGCCCGGCCGATCCCGGCACCCTGACCGCCTTCTCCAGCGGCTCGCTGCTGAACCTCGCCCAGGGCAAGTTCGGCCGCTTCGACGAGAACGCGGTGAAGTGGCTGGCGGCGGTCGGCACCAGCTACGGCGCCATCGCCGTGCGCGCCGACTCGCCCTACAAGACCCTCGACGACCTGGCCGCCGCGCTCAAGGCCAATTCCGAACAGGTGGTGATCGGCTCGGGCGGCACCGTCGGCAGCCAGGACTGGATGCAGACCGCGCTGATCGCCAAGGCCGTCGGCGTCGATCCGCGCAAGATGCGCTATGTGGCCATGGAGGGCGGCGGCGAGATCGCCACCGCGCTGCTCGGCGGGCATATCCAGGTGGCCAGCACCGACATCTCCGACTCCATGCCGCATGTGCAGAGCGGCGGCATCCGCATCCTCGCGGTGCTTTCCGACCAGCGCCTGGCCGAGCCGGCGATGGCCGCCATCCCCACCGCCCGCGAGCAGGGCTACGACGTGGTCTGGCCGGTGATCCGCGGCTACTACCTGGGACCCAAGGTGAGCGACGCCGACTACGCCTGGTGGAAGGACGCCTTCGACCGCCTGCTCGCCTCCGAGGACTTCGCCCGCCTGCGCGACCAGCGCGAGCTGTTCCCCTTCGCCATGACCGGCCCCGCGCTGCAGGCCCACGTGTCGAAGGAAGTCGCCCGCTACCGCGAGCTGGCCCGGGAATTCGGCCTCACCCAGTGATCGAGCGGCGAAGCCCCGCCCGGGGCCTTCGCCCGAGGACGCCATCATGCTGCTGCAACGCCTGTTCCTGGCCGCCTGGCTCGTGCCCGCGCTGGCCATGATCTACATCGGTTCCGCCTACCAGGCGCCGTTCGCCTACGAGCCGGTCGGCCCGCGGGCCTTTCCCCTGCTGATGCTGGGGCTGCTGGTCGCCGGCCTGGTCTACCTGCTGATCCACCCGACGCCCGTGGCGCACGATCCCGACGAGCCGCCGCCCACCCTGCAGGCCTACCGCAAGGTGGGCGTGGCCATCGCCCTGCTGCTCGGCTTCGCCCTGGCCTTCGAGCCGCTCGGCTTCATCCCCGCGAGCAGCCTCGCCGGGCTGTGCTTCGCCCGCCTGTACGGCGGCCGCTGGCTGCCCAGCCTCGGCCTCGCCGTGGCCCTGGCGAGCGGCCTGTACCTGCTGTTCGACCGCCTGCTCGAAGTGCCCCTGCCGCTCGGCCTGCTCGCCGGCCTGGAGATCTGACATGGAAACCCTCAACTTCCTGATGCAGGGCTTCGGCGTCGCGCTGACCCCGACCAACCTGCTGATCGCCCTGATCGGCACCCTGATCGGCACCGTGGTCGGCCTGCTGCCCGGCCTCGGTCCGATCAACGGCGTGGCGATTCTGATCCCGGTGGCCTTCGCCTTCGGCCTGCCGCCGGAGTCGGCGCTGATCCTCCTGGCCGCGGTCTACCTGGGCTGCGAGTACGGCGGGCGGATCTCCTCGATCCTGCTCAACATCCCGGCGAGGCGGCGACCCTGATGACCTGCCTGGACGGCTACCCGATGGCCCGCCAGGGCCGGGCCGGGGTCGCCCTGTCGCTGTCGGCCTGGAGCTCCTTCCTCGGCGCCTTCATCGCCACCCTCGGCATGGTGCTGTTCGCGCCGCTCCTGGCCGACTGGGCGATCGCCTTCGGTCCGGCCGAGTACTTCGCGCTGATGGTGCTGGCCATCGTGTCGCTGGCCGGGATGGCCGGCGACAAGCCGATGAAGACCCTGGTCGTCGCGCTGCTCGGGCTGTTCCTCTCCTGCGTGGGGATCGACGCCAACAGCGGCGTGTACCGCTTCACCTTCGACAGCATCCACGTCGCCGACGGCATCCAGTTCGTGGTCCTGGTGCTCGGCCTGTTCTCGGTCAGCGAGATCCTCCTGCTGCTGGAGAAGACCCACCACGGCCACCAGGCGGTCCAGGCCACCGGGCGCATGCTGTTCAATTTCAACGAGGCGCGCCGGGTGTTCATGGTCAACCTGCGCTGCTCCCTCAGCGGCTTCATCATCGGCGTGCTGCCCGGCGCCGGCGGCACCCTGGCCAGCGCCCTGGCCTATTCGACGGAGAAACGCCTGGCCGGCGCCGACGGGCAGTTCGGCAAGGGCGACCTGCGCGGCCTGGCCGCCCCGGAGACCGCCATCGGTGCCTCCTGCTGCGGCAACATGGTGCCGATGCTGACCCTCGGCGTACCCGGCTCGGGCACCACGGCGGTGATGCTCGGCGCGCTGACCCTCTACAACATCACCCCGGCCCGCTGCTGTTCCAGAACGAGCCGAAGCTGGTCTGGGGCCTGATCGCCTCGCTGTTCATCGCCAACCTGATGCTGCTGGTGCTCAACGTGCCGATGGTCAAGGTGTTCACCCGCATCCTCGCTGCGCCGAACTGGGCGCTGGCGCCGGCGATCGTGATCATCACCGGCATCGGCGTCTACGCCGTGCACGCCACCACCTTCGACCTGCTGCTGATGGTCGCGGTGGGCATCCTCGGCTACTTCCTGCGCAAGCTGGACTTCCCGCTGTCGCCGCTGCTGCTCGGCTTCATCCTCGGCGGGCACATGGAAGAGAACCTGCGCCGCGCCCTGTCGATCTCCAGCGGCGAACTGGAGATCCTCTGGAAAAGCGGCATCAGCCAGGGCACCTGGGCGCTGGTCGCACTGATGCTGGTCCTGCCGCTGCTGCGCCTCTGGCGCCGCCGCGCCGGCCGCCGGCAGGCCGCGCCGGCCGCCCTGGCGGAGTGACCGCGGCGGGCGCCCCGGACAGGACGTCCGGGGCGCCCCGCCCACCGGCTGAAAGCCTGGCGAAAGCCAGCCGCACTAGGCTCGGATGCCAAAAGCGTCGCCCGCAGGCGACGACGACAACAAGGGAATCCCCCGCATGCCTTGCTCCCCCCGCGCCATCCCCTCCCCAGCTCTCCTGCCTGTATCCTGTGCCTGCCGGCCCCGGCCACGCTCCCGTCCGGCCGAGCGCCCGCCCATGAACCGCAGCGGAGGAGACATCCATGGGCCCATCGATCCGTCGCGCCCTGCTGCTGGCCGCCGCGCTGCTGCTGGGCAGCGCCCAGGCCGCCGAGCCCCACGCCCCGGAGTGCATCGTCCCGGCGGCCACCGGCGGCGGCTTCGACCTGGTCTGCAAGCTGGCGCGCCAGGCGCTGCAGGAGGCCGGGCTGACCGGCCAGCCGCTGCGCCTCGCCTACATGCCGGGCGGCGTCGGCGCGGTGGCCTACAACACCATCGCCGCGCAGCGCCCGGCCGAGCCCGACACCCTGGTGGCCTTCTCCAGCGGCTCGCTGCTCAACCTCGCGCTGGGCAAGTTCGGCCGCTTCGACGAGACCGCGGTGCGCTGGCTGGCGGTGATCGGCACCAGCTACGGCGCCCTGGCGGTGCGCGCCGACTCGCCCTACCAGACCCTCGACGACCTGCTCGCGGCGCTCAGGAAGGACCCGGACTCGGTGGTGATCGGCACCTCCGGCACCGTCGGCAGCCAGGACTGGATGCAGCTCGCCCTGCTCGCCCGACTGGCTGGCATCGACCCGCACGAGCTGCACTACGTCGCCCTGGAGGGCGGCGGGGAAATCTCCACGGCGCTGGTCGCCGGCCACGTGCAGGTGGGCAGCACCGACATCTCCGACTCCATGCCGCACCTCGAGAGCGGCGCCATCCGCCTCCTGGTGGTGTTCGCCGAGCGGCGCCTGGACGAGCCGGGAATGGCCGCCATCCCCACCGCCCGCGAACAGGGCTACGACGTGGTCTGGCCGGTGCTGCGCGGCTTCTACATGGGGCCGCAGGTGAGCGACGCCGACTACCGGCGCTGGAAGGACACCTTCGACCGCCTGCTCGCCTCCGGGGACTTCGCCCGCCTGCGCGACCGCTACGAGCTGTTCCCCTACGCCCTGACCGGCGAGGACCTGGAGGCGCATGTCCGCCAGAAGGTCGCCCGCTACCGGGAAATGGCCCGCGACTTCGGCCTGATCCGCTGAGCCGGCCGCCGGCACCCGCCCTCCCGGTCCCCCTCCCGGTCCCCCACTTCGCGACGCGCCGCTGCCCCGGGCGCCGCGCGCCGTCGCCCCTGCACGAGGATTTGCCGTGACTTTTGCAGACCTCGCGGCCCGCTGCCGCCCCTGGATACTCACCCCGCTGGCCGGCGCCCTCGGCGGCGGGCTCGCCCAGCTGCTCGGCTGGCCGCTGCCGTGGATGATCGGTTCGCTGCTCGGCGTCGCCGCGCTGCGCTGCCTCGGCTGCCCGAGCGTCGCCGTGCCCCACGGGGTCAAGGCCGGCCAGTGGATACTCGGCATCGGCATCGGCCTGCACTTCAACCGGGCGGTGCTGGAGCAGATCCTCGCCCACCTGGGCCTGGTGCTGTTCGGCACCCTGCTGACCCTGCTCACCTGCACCCTCGGCATCGCCCTGCACCGGCGCTACGGCGAGAGCTTCGCCACCGCCTACTTCGCCAGCATGCCCGGCGGCGCCAACGAGATGGTCAACCTGGGCAGCCGGCACGGCGCCGTCCTGCAGAACGTCGCCGCCGCCCAGAGCCTGCGGATGTTCGTGGTGCTGCTCGGCATCCCCGCCACCTACGCCTGGCTGCTCGCCGACGGGCAGGCCGCGAGCCTCGCCCACCCCGGCCCCGACGCCGCCTGGCTAGCCCTGCTGTTCGTCCTGGGCGGGCTACTGGCGCTGCTTTTCCAGCGCTGGCGCTTCCCCAACGCCTGGCAACTGGGCGCCCTGCTGATCAGCATCCTGTACAGCATCGGCTTCGACCTGCATATCGGCCTGCCGCCCGGCGCCGGCGAAGTCGGCCAGTGGCTGGTCGGCAGCACCCTGGGCTGCCACTTCGACCGCGCCTTCTTCCGCCGCGCCCCGGCCTTCCTGCTGCGCACCCTGCTGGCGACGGTCGCGGCGATCCTGATCGCCCTGCCCATCGCCCTGGCCATGAGCTGGGCCTCGGCCTGGACGCCCGCGCCCTGCTGCTCGGCATGGTGCCCGGCGGCATCGCCGAGATGAGCCTCACCGCCGAGGCGCTGAACCTGCTGGTGCCGCTGGTCACCGCGATGCAGGTGCTGCGCCTCTTGCTGGTGCTGTTCCTGGCGGGGCCGGTGTTCCGCCTGTGCAGCGGACGGCTGGGGATCGGCAAGGGCGGGGAGCTGGCAGTGCGGGAGTGAGCTGGCGGTTGTCGAGGGGCTGCCGGGAGGCTGATTCCCGGCAGCCAAATGGTTCGCCGCGGAACTCCAGCGAACAGCCCCACTCGCATGTGATGGCCAAATGAAATTGGCCTGCAACCGACAACTCCCGGTCGTAGTTCAGAGTGCTTCCACCTATCCACCGGAGCACACAATGAACACCAGAAACCCGAAACCCCAATGCCGTCGCCCTCGCCCTCTCGCCACGCTCGCCCTGGCGGGACTGCTCGGAGCGCAAGGCGCATTCGCGGACATCCTGTACGTCGGCGACAACGGCGACAACACGGTCAAACGCTTCGATGCCACCACCGGGGCCTTCCTGGATGCCGACAACGACGACACCAACAATCCGGATGCCTTCGTGCGCTCGGGCAGCGGCGGCCTGGACGGAGTACTCGGCCTACTGTTCGACGGCCACCTGCTGGTGGTCAACCAGAACGTGCAGGAGAAGATCCCCGGCGAGATCCTGCGCTTCGACGGGCAGACCGGAACCCTCCTCGGCGCCCTGGTGCCCGCTTCGGACAAGAATGCGCCCTTCGCTCCCCGGGGCATCGTCCGCACCCCGAACCAGACCCTGTACGTGGCGAACCTGACCACGGCCAGCAGCGGCTTTCCGCATGGGGGCGCGCCGGGGAACGTCATTACCTATGATGCGAACGGCAAGCTGATCGACCGCCTGGATGCCGCCGGCTTCCCCAACAACGACTACCACCCGCGCGCAGTCGTGCAGGGGCCGGACAACCTGCTCTACGTCACGGTGCGGGACCTGAAGAAGGACGGTCTGGGCGGCCATGTGCTGCGCTTCACGCCCGAAGGGAAGTTCGTCGACGTGTTCATCGCCGACGAGGGCGGCATCGACCGCCTGAACCGCCCGGAGGGCCTGGTCTTCGGCCCCGACGGCCGCCTCTACGTCACCAGCTTCCGCGCCAGCCCGGACGATACGGACTCGATCCGCATCTACGACGACGGCGGAGCCTTCCTGGACAAGATCGACCTCTACCAGACCGGCGAAACGCGTGTGTTCTCGCAGGCGATCCTGTTCGGCCCGGAGGGACGCCTGTTCGTGCCCGTCATCAACCCGGCCGAGGCCACCGGGGCCGTGCGCCGCTACGACGTGGCGGCCAAGACGTTCGAGGTCTTCGCCGACACCCCGCTGCGGGAGCCCTGGTACCTGACGTTCGGGACGACCAACCCCGCGACCCTGGCCTACGGGCAGTGACGCAGGCGGAGCCGGCCCGCGCGGGCCGGTCCCTCATCAAGACTTCGGCCCCACCACCGGATAGACGCCCGTCAGCCGCGCGATCAGGATGGCCACGTACATCACGCCCGTCACGGCCTCCAGGATGGTCGGGAAACGGGACTGGATCAGCACGGGGGTGATGTCGCCGAACCCGGCGGTGGTAAGGACGGTGAAGCTGTAGAAGATCAGGTCCGCCAGGTTCATGGTGGTGGGCGCGCCGTAGAGCGCGAAGGCGCCCGGGTGGAAATACTGCAGCACGCCGAAGAGGTAGGCCCAGAAGATGGCGATCATGATGTAGGCCGCGACGGCGCCATAGAGCTTGTCGGCAGTCATTTCGTCGCGGCGCAGCACGTAATGCAGCAGATGGGCGATGGCGTAGGCATAGAAGGCCGCTCCGAAGCCCCAGGAGAGGGTCAGATAGCCCCGCGAGCCCGACGCCAGGGCGAGCAGTTGAAAGACCAGCGTCGGCAGACCGAGGGCGGCGGCAACCAGGAAGGAAAGCCGGGAACGCCCCACCGCGGCGACGGCGGTCAGCAGGATCAGCAGGTTGAGCAGACCGATCAGCCCGCGGCCGAGGAGGCTGTCCGCGACGAACGGCATCGTCACCAGCAGCGCAAGCAGGGCCAGGAACATGAAGAAGCAGCGCTGCTCGAGCATTCTGGCCAGTAACGGGCGATGCGTCATGGCCGGCATGGCGAGGGCTCTCCCCGGGTGGTCCATCGACGTACCGGCAACCCCGGGCGGACTGCCCGTCCTGCAAGCCGGCTCTTCATGATTCGAGCTTTCCATAGCGGTGGCTGCCTCCCGGTGGTCCGATTCGCGACGCCAGAGCAGGTGTTCAGTGTAGATGGGCGGAGCAGCGTCTCCGGCGAAGAACTACCCGCCGCGCCGCGCCCGGGCCACCCGCGAGCCGTTGTCCCGGCCGAGCAGGGCGCAGATGCGTTCGCCGGCGGCGATCAGCCGGTCGAGGTCGATGCCGGTGTGGATGCCCAGGCCGTTGAGCAGATAGAGCAGGTCCTCGCTGGCCAGGTTGCCGCTGGCGCCCTTCGCATAAGGGCAGCCGCCGAGCCCCGCGACCGAGGCGTCGAACACGGCGATGCCTTCCAAGAGGCTCGCGTACACGTTCGCCAGCGCCTGGCCGTAGGTGTCGTGGAAATGCCCGGCCAGCCGGTCGCGCGGGATGTCGCGGCCGACCACCTCGAACAGGCGACGGGTCTTGCCGGCGGTACCGGTGCCGATGGTATCGCCCAGCGACACCTCGTAGCAGCCCATCGCGAACAGCTCGCCGGCCACGCCGGCGACCTGCTGCGCTGGGACCTCGCCCTCGTAGGGGCAGCCGAGCACGCAGGACACGTAGCCGCGCACGCGCACGCCCCGCACGCGGGCGGCGTCCAGCACCGGCACGAAGCGCGCCAGGCTCTCGGCGATCGAGCAGTTGATATTCTTCTGCGAGAAGCTCTCGGAGGCGGCGGCGAACACCGCCACCTCCTCGACGCCGACCTCCAGCGCGGCCTCGAAGCCCTTGAGGTTGGGGGTCAGCGCGGCATAGACCACGCCGGGTTTGCGGCGGATGCCGGCGAACACCTCGGCGCTGCCGGCCATCTGCGGCACCCACTTGGGCGAGACGAAGCTGCCGACCTCGACGTATTCCAGGCCGGCGGCGGTCAAGTCGTCGACCAGGCGCACCTTGTCGGCCACGCCGATCGGCTGTGGCTCGTTCTGCAGGCCGTCGCGCGGGCCGACTTCGACCAGGCGGACGTGCTGGGGCAGTGTCATGGCATAACCTCTCGCTAGGGTGGAAAAAGGAATGGTGGAAAACCGCTGCGCGGGTTTTCCACGGGGTGGCCATCCCCCCAATCGTCCGGCCTCAGCCGGCGAACGCCCGCCCAGCCTCAGGCCTCCTCCAGCTCCACCAGCGCCGTGCCCTCGCTGACCAGCTCGCCCTCGCGGCAGTAGAGGCCCTTGACCACCCCGGCCTGCGGCGCGCGGATGCTGTGCTCCATCTTCATCGCCTCCAGCACCACCAGCGGCGTGCCGGCCTCGACCTTCTGGCCGGCTTCCACCAGCACGCGGACGATGCTGCCGTTCATCGGCGCGGTCAGGCCGCCGTGCTGGGCGTGCCCGGCTTCGACCTCGTCGAGCGGATCGACACGGCCGACGGCGTGCAGTTCGCCGTCCCATTCCAGATAGAGGGTCTCGCTCCGGCGCAGTGCCAGAGGCTGGCGGCGCACGCCGTCCCGCTCCAGCCACAGCCGTTCGCCGTGCAGGCGGGCGGGCGGCGTGCCGTCCAGACGCACCACCCGCCGCACCTCACCGCAGCGCAGCGTCAGGTCGATCTGTGCCGGCAGCCCGGCCCGCCAGCCGCTGCTGGCGCTCCACGGCGAGTGCGGATCGTCTGCGCGCCGGCGCGGCGCCTCGCTCTGCACGAAGGCGCTGGCGGCCAGTTGCCAGAAGGCTTCCGGCAGCGCCCGCGGCTCCGGCAGCAGCGCCTCCCGATGGCGGGGGATAAAGCCGGTGTCCAGCTCGGCGCCGGCGAAGGCCGGATGGGCGAGCACGCGCCTGAGGAAGGCCAGGTTGGTCCTCACCCCGCCCACCGCGGTCTCGGCGAGCATGGCCAGCAGGCGCTGGCGCGCTTCCTCGCGGTTTTCGCCCCAGGCGATCAGCTTGGCCAGCATGGGATCGTAGAACGGCGACACCGCATCGCCCTCGGCCACCCCGCTGTCGACCCGGCGTCCCGGACCGGCGGCCGGCTCGCGGTACAACTGGAGCAGGCCGCTGGCCGGCAGGAAGTCGTGCTCGGGGTCTTCGGCGTAGAGGCGTACCTCGATGGCGTGACCGTTGAGTGGGACCTGCTCCTGGGTGATCGGCAGCGGCTCGCCGCGGGCCACGCGGATCTGCCAGGCGACCAGATCGAGGCCAGTGATCGCCTCGGTGACCGGGTGCTCGACCTGCAGGCGGGTATTCATCTCCATGAAGAAGAACTCGCCGCGCGCATCGAGCAGGAACTCCACGGTGCCGGCGCCGACGTAGCCGATGGCCTGGGCCGCTTTCACCGCCGCCTCGCCCATGGCCCGGCGCAGCGCGGGCGACAGGCCCGGCGCCGGCGCCTCCTCGACCACCTTCTGGTGGCGGCGCTGGATCGAGCAGTCGCGCTCGTTGAGGTACAGGCAGTTGCCGTGCCGGTCGGCGAACACCTGGATTTCCACGTGGCGCGGCTTGAGCACGTATTTCTCCACCAGCATGCGCGCATCGCCGAAGGCCGCCCGGGCCTCGCGGCGGGCGGACTCCAGCGCCTCCGCCAGCTGGGCCTCCGCTTCGACCACCTTCATGCCCTTGCCGCCGCCGCCGGCGGTGGCCTTGAGCAGCACCGGGTAGCCGATGGTTTCGGCGGCGGCGCGGAAGGTCTCGAAGTCCTGCGCCTCGCCGTGGTAACCGGGCACCAGCGGCACGCCGGCCGCCTCCATCAGCGCCTTGGCCGCCGACTTGCTGCCCATCGCCTCGATGGCCGCCGCCGGCGGGCCGAGGAACAGCAGCCCGGCCGCCTCGCAGGCGCGGGCGAAGTCGGCGTTCTCGGACAGGAAGCCATAGCCGGGGTGGATAGCCTGGGCGCCGCTCGCGCGGGCGGCGGCGACGATCCCGTCGATCCGCAGGTAGCTCTCCGCCGGCTTGGCGCCGCCCAGGTCCACCGCCAGATCGGCCTCGCGCACGTGCCGGGCATGGCGGTCGATGGCGCTGTGCACGGCCACGCTGCGAATGCCCAGGGCCCTGGCGCTACGCATCACCCGGCAGGCGATCTCGCCGCGGTTGGCGATCAGGAGGGTGTCGATAGGACGGTTCATGAGCGGTCCTCCTGCCAGGCGGGGCGGCGCTTTTCCAGGAAGGCGCGCAGGCCCTCCTGGCCTTCCGGGCCAACCCGCAGACGGGCGATGGCGCTCTCGGTGTAGCGGCGCAGGGCCGGGTTGAGCGCACCGCTGCCGACCTCGCGCAGCAGGTCCTTGGTCGCCTTCATCGCCTGCGGGCCGTTCTGCAGCAGGCTGGCGACCCACTGCTCCAGCGCACCATCCAGCTCGGCGGCCGGGTAGCACTCGGCGAGCAGACCCAGCTCGCGGGCGCGGGCGCCGTCGAAGCGCTCGCCGGTCAGGGCGTAACGGCGCGCGGCGCGCTCGCCGATGGCCTGCACCACGAAGGGGCTGATCACCGCCGGGGCGAGGCCGATGCGCACCTCGGACAGGGCGAACTGCGCGTCACTGGCGCCGATGGCCAGGTCGCAGCAGGCGATCAGCCCCAGCGCCCCGCCGAAGGCCGCGCCCTGCACCACGGCCAGGGTCGGCAGCTTGAGGTGGTAAAGGTTGTACATCAGCTCGGCCAGGGCCTGGGCGTCGGCCAGGTTGGCGTCGTAGTCGAGATCGGCGGCCTCGCGCATCCAGGCCAGATCGGCGCCGGCGGAAAAATGCCGGCCGCGTCCGCGCAGGACGAGAAAGCGCAGCGCGCGGCGGTCCTTCAGCGCGTCGAGGGCGAGGATCAGCTCCTTGAGCATGGCGGCGTCGAAGGCGTTGTTCTTGTCCGGGCGGTCGAGCCAGAGGGTGGCGAAGCCGCGCGGGTCGAAGTCGAGTTGTACGGTGGTGAAGTCGGTCATGGTCGGGGCCTCTTACATCCGGAACACGCCGAAGCGGGTCGGCTCGATGGGCGCGTTGAGCGCGGCGGACAGCGCCAGGCCCAGCACCTCGCGGGTCTGCGCCGGGTCGATCACGCCGTCGTCCCAGAGCCGGGCGCTGGAATAGAAGGCATGCGCCTGGCGCTCGTAGCGCTCGACGATGGGCTGGCGGATCGCCTCCTCCTCCTCGGCGGAGAAGGACTGCCCGGCGCGCCCGGCCTGCTCGCGCTTGACCTGCACCAGCACCCCGGCGGCCTGCTGGGCGCCCATCACGCCGATCCGAGCGTTCGGCCACATCCACAAAAAGCGCGGGTCGTAGGCGCGCCCGCACATGCCGTAGTTGCCGGCGCCGAAGCTGCCGCCGACGATCACGGTGAACTTGGGCACCTGGGCGCAGGCCACCGCGGTGACCAGCTTGGCGCCATGCTTGGCGATGCCGCCGGCCTCGTACTTCTGGCCGACCATGAAGCCGGTGATGTTCTGCAAAAACAGCAGCGGGATGCCGCGCTGGCAGGCCAGCTCGATGAAGTGCGCACCTTTTTGCGCGGCCTCGGAGAACAGGATGCCGTTGTTGCCGAGGATGGCCAGCGGATAGCCGTGCAGATGGGCGAAGCCGCAAACCAGGGTGGGGCCGAACAGCGCCTTGAATTCGTCGAATTCGCTGTCGTCGACCAGGCGGGCGATCAGCTCGCGCACGTCGAACGGCTGCCGGGCGTCGCTCGGAATCACCCCGTACAGCTCCTCGGCCGGGTAGCGCGGCGCCCGCGGCGCGCGGCTCTGCAGCCGGCCCTGCTTGCGCCAGTTGAGGTTGGCCACGCAGCGCCGGGCGATGGCCAGGGCGTGCTCATCGCTCTCGGCGTAGTGGTCGGCCACCCCCGAAGTCCGGCAGTGCACGTCGGCGCCGCCCAACTCCTCGGCGGTCACCACCTCGCCGGTGGCGGCCTTCACCAGCGGCGGGCCGGCGAGGAAGATGGTCGCCTGGTTGCGCACCATGATGGTTTCGTCGGCCATCGCCGGCACGTAGGCGCCGCCGGCGGTGCAGGAGCCCATCACCACGGCGATCTGCGGGATGCCGGCGGCGCTCAGGGTCGCCTGGTTGAAGAAGATCCGCCCGAAGTGCTCGCGGTCGGGGAACACCTCGTCCTGGCGCGGCAGGTTGGCGCCGCCGGAATCCACCAGATAAATACAGGGCAGGCGGTTCTCGCGGGCGATGGCCTGGGCGCGCAGGTGCTTCTTCACCGTCAGTGGGTAGTAGGTGCCGCCCTTCACCGTGGCGTCGTTGGCGATGACCATGCACTCGACGCCCTCGATGCGGCCGATGCCGGCGACCACCCCGGCGGCCGGCACCTCCTCGTCGTAGACCTCGAAGGCGGCGAGCTGGCCGATCTCGAGAAACGGCGAGCCGGGGTCGAGCAGGCGGTCGATGCGCTGGCGCGGCAGCAGCTTGCCGCGCGCGGTGTGGCGTTCCTGGGCCTTGGCGCCGCCGCCTTCGCGGATGCGCCCGAGCAGGGCGTGCAACTGGTCGACCTGTTCGCGCATGGCCGCGCCGTTGGCGGCGAACTCCGGCGAACGGGTGTTGATCTGGGTGTGCAGGATGGCCATGGGGCTAGCTCCCTGATGCCGTTGGCGCGGGTCCCGGTGGCAAAGGCCGGCGGCCGTTTTCCACCCTACCGGAGCGACCGTGGGGCCTGGGGTGGAAAACCCGCGCAGCGGTTTTCCACCGGATGGGTCGATCAGCGCGTCTCGTCGAACAGCTCGCGGCCGATCAGCATGCGGCGGATCTCGCTGGTGCCGGCGCCGATCTCGTAGAGCTTGGCGTCGCGCCACAGCCGGCCGGTCGGGTAGTCGTTGACGTAGCCGTTGCCGCCGAGGATCTGGATCGCCTCGCCGGCCAGCCAGGTGGCCTTCTCGGCGCAGTAGAGGATCACCCCGGCGCAGTCCTTGCGCACCTGGCGCACGTGCCCCGCGCCCGGCGCGTCGAGCTGCCGGCCGACCGCGTAGAGGTAGGCGCGGCAGGCCTGCAACGTGGTGTACATGTCGGCGACCTTGGCCTGGATCAGCTGGAACTCGCCAATGGCCTGGCCGAACTGCCGGCGGTCGTGGATGTAGGGCACCACCACGTCCATCGCCGCCTGCATCAGGCCCAGCGGCCCGCCGGCGAGCACGGCACGCTCGTAGTCCAGGCCGCTCATCAGCACCCGGACGCCCTCGCCCTCCCGGCCGAGCACGTTTTCCGCGGCGATCTCCACGTCGCGGAACACCAGCTCGCCGGTGTGCGAGCCGCGCATGCCGAGCTTGTCGAGCTTCTGCGCCACCGAGAAGCCGGGACTGTCCGTCTCCAGGATGAAGGCGGTGATGCCGCGCGCGCCGGCGGCCGGGTCGGTCTTGGCGTAGACCACCAGCACGTCGCAGTCCGGGCCGTTGGTGATCCACATCTTGGTGCCGTTGAGCACATAGCGGTCGCCCTTCTTCTCGGCGCGCAGCTGCATGGACACCACGTCGGAACCGGCGTTGGGCTCGCTCATCGCCAGGGCGCCGATGTGCTCGCCGGAGATCAGTTTGGGCAGAAAGCGCGCCTTCTGCGCCGGCGTGCCGTTGCGGTGGATCTGGTTGACGCAGAGGTTGGAGTGCGCGCCGTAGGACAGGGCGATGGCGCCCGAGGCGCGGGACAGCTCCTCCATGGCGATCATGTGCGCCAGATAGCCCATGCCGGCGCCGCCGTACTCCTCGGCGACGGTCAGGCCGAGCAGGCCCAGCTCGCCGAACTTGCGCCACAGGTCCATGGGGAACTGGTCGGTGCGGTCGGCTTCGGCGGCGCGCGGGGCGATTTCCCGGGCGGCGAAGCCGGCCACCGAGTCGCGCAGCATCTCGATCTCCTCGCCGAGGAAGAAATTCAGTCCAGGCAGGTTGCTCATCTCCAGTCAGTCTCCGGTCTTGTAGTTATTCGAGTGAATGGGCTTTGGTGTCGCCGCGGGCGACGGCCATGGCGCTGCGGCAGCGCTCCTCGGCGGTGTCCAGCTCCAGCTGCATCTGCTGGATGTCCAAGAGCTGCTGCTCCAGCTGGCGGCGGCGCTCGGTGATCTTCGCCAGGAAGTGTTCGAGCTGGCGCAGGTTGTTGCCGGCCGGGTCGTACAGGTCGATCAGCTCCTTGCATTCGGCCAGCGACAGGCCGAGGCGCTTGCCGCGCAGGATCAGCTTGAGGGCGACCTTGTCGCGCGCCGAATAGATGCGCTCCTGGCCGCGCCGTGCCGGGGCGAGCATGCCCTGCTCCTCGTAGAAGCGGATGGCGCGGGTGGTGACGTCCAGTTCGCGGGCCAGGTCGGAAATGCTGTAGGTCTTGGACATGTTCGGCTCTTGCATCTTACCTTTACGTAAACGTAAGCATCCCGGTCTATCCTGTCAAACGGCGCGGCGGATGCCGCCGCCGGCACGCATTCCTTGCATAACAAGCACAAGAGAGGAAGCAAGATGACGGAACTCAGCTACAGTCGCGGGCGCCAGGACCGGGCGCTGCTGGCCATGACCATCGGTGCGGCGCTCGATGACACGGCCAGGCGATTTCCCCTGAGGGAGGCGCTGATCGTGCGCCAGCAGGGACTGCGCTACACCTGGGCCGAGCTGGCCGAGGCGGTCGACCTCGCGGCCCGCGGGCTGCTCGCCCTGGACATCGCGCAGGGCGAGCGGGTCGGCATCTGGGCGCCGAACTGCGCCGAGTGGTGCATCGCCCAGCTCGCCTGCGCCAAGGTCGGCGCCATCCTGGTCAACATCAACCCGGCCTACCGGGTGGGCGAGCTGGGCTACGTGCTGGAGCGCTCCGGCTGCAGCTGGCTGATCTGCGCCGAGCGCTTCAAGACCTCCGACTACCACGCCATGCTCGTCGAGCTGGTGCCGGAGCTGGCCGAGCATCGCCCCGGCGCCTGGCAGAGCGCGGCGCTGCCGGCACTGCGCGGGGTGATCAGCCTGGCCGAAGCGGCGCCCGCCGGCTGCCTGCGCTGGGGCGAGCTGGCGCAGCGGGCGCAGACGGTGCCGCCCGAACAGTTGCAGGCGCGCGCCGCCGGCCTGCAGTTCGACGACCCGGTGAACATCCAGTACACCTCGGGCACCACCGGCTTTCCCAAGGGCGCCACGCTCAGCCACTACAACATCCTCAACAACGGCTATCTGGTCGGCGAGAGCCTCGGGCTGACCGAACACGACCGCCTGGTGATCCCGGTGCCGCTGTACCACTGCTTCGGCATGGTGATGGGCAACCTCGGCTGCCTGACCCACGGCAGTGCCATGATCTACCCGAGCGCCGCCTTCGAGCCGCTGGCCGTCCTGCAGGCGGTGGCCGAGGAGCGCGCCACCGCGCTGTACGGCGTGCCGACCATGTTCATCGCCCTGCTCGACCACCCCGAGCGCGAAGGCTTCGAGCTGTCCAGCCTGCGCACCGGGATCATGGCCGGCGCCACCTGCCCGATCGAGGTGATGAAGCGGGTGATCGGGGAGCTGCACATGGGCGAGGTGCAGATCGCCTACGGCATGACCGAGACCAGCCCGGTGTCGACCCAGACCGGCCCGCACGATGATCTGGCGCGCCGCGTCGGCAGCGTCGGCCGCACCCAGCCGCACCTGGAAAGCAAGATCGTCGACGAGCACGGCCGCATCCTGCCGCGCGGACAGATCGGCGAGCTGTGCACCCGCGGCTACAGCGTGATGCTCGGCTACTGGAACGACCCCGAGGCGACCCGCGCGGCCATCGACGGCGCGCGCTGGATGCACACCGGCGACCTGGCGGCGATGGACGACGACGGCTACATCGCTATCGTCGGACGCAACAAGGACATGATCATCCGCGGCGGCGAGAACATCTATCCGCGCGAGATCGAGGAGTTCCTCTACCGCCACCCGGCGGTGGCCGACGCCCAGGTGATCGGCATCCCCGACGAGCGCTACGGCGAGGAAGTGGTCGCCTGGGTCCGCCTGCATCCCGGCCACAGCGCCGACGCCGAGGCGCTGCGCGCCTTCTGCCGGCAGCACATCGCCCACTTCAAGGTGCCGCGGCACTTCACCTTCGTCGAGGATTTCCCCATGACGGTCACCGGCAAGGTGCAGAAATTCCGCATGCGCGAGATCAGCAGCGCCGCGCTCAAAGCCGGCTGAGGAGCAGCCGGTCCGTCAGAGCAGCGGCAGGCTGTAGTTGACGATCAGGCGGTTCTCGTCGCGGTCGCGGGTGTCGTTGCCGCGCATCATGGCGTTGCGCCAGGTGAAGCCGACGCCCTTGAGCAGGCCCGACTGCACCGTGTAGTCCACCCGCAGGTCGCGCTCCCACTCGCGCCTGTCGCTGCCGGCGGCATCGATGTCGTCGCCGCTGTAGTAGGTCACGCCGGCCTTCAGCCCCGGCAGGCCGGCCTTGGTGAAGTCGTAGGCGTAGCCGGCCACCCAGGTGTTTTCGCCGGCACTGGTGAACTTGCCCATCTGGCTGTTGGTGATCAGATACAGCGAACGGCCGTTGCCCTGGTTGATGTGCGGGAAGTCGCTGTTGCCGCTGACCTTCTGGTAGCCGGCGCTCAGCTCGTGGCCCTCCAGGGCGTAGGTGAACAGGGCACTCCACAGGTGGTTGTCGACCTCGCCGCGACTGGACGAGCCGGCGCCCCAGTAGCCGCTGCCGACGTAGCCCTCGGCACGCCCGGCGGCGCTGCCGTTCTTGCCGTCGGAGTCGCTGTCGAAGTAGCGCAGGTCGGTGGTCAGGGTGCCGACCGGCAGCTGCCAGTCGTGGACCAGGCCGAGGAAGTGCTGTTTGTAGAAGTCGCGCAGGTTTCCGTAGTAGTACTGCAGCAGCAGGTTCTCGCGCACCCTGTAGTCGGCGCCGCCGTAGTAGAACTCGTTGCTGGAGCGCCCCTCGTCCGGACCGTCGGCGCCGGCGATGGACAGGCTGTCGGTGTTGCTGGAGTTGCGCTCGGTGGAGTGCTCGATCTTGCCGGCGATCAGCGTCAGGTTCTCGATCTCGTTGGAGGTGATCTGCGCGCCGTGGAACATCTGCGGCAGCAGGCGGCCGTCGCTGTAGCTCAAGACCGGCAGCTTGGGCATCAGGGTGCCGAGATGCGCCACGGTCCTGGAGAAGCGCACCTTGACGGTTACCCCGAGGCGGCTGAAGTCGCGGGTCGCCTTGCCGTTGCTCTCCAGCGGGAAGACCGAGCCCGGGCTGCGCTCGATGCCCGACTTGCCCTCGCGCCCGCCGGCGTCCAGGCGGATCGCGTACTGGCCCGACAGGTCGAGGCCGAAGCCGACCGGGCCCTCGGTGAAGCCGGACTTGTAGTCGAGGATGAAGCCCTGGCCCCATTCCTCCGCCCTGGGAGCGTCCTGGTTGCGGGTGTCCTGGTTGATGTAGAAGTTGCGCATCCTGAGCGTGGCCTTGCTGTCCTCGAGAAAGGCCGCTTCGGCCGGGGACATGGCCAGGGCCGCTCCCAGCGTGGACAGGGCCGCGCTCAGGGTGCGTGGAGTCTTGTGCATCTTGTATCTCCTGCAGGGACGACGCGCGGCGCGGTCCGGATGGCGGCATCCGGCATGGCGTGGGCGCGGCGCGCGAAAGGGATCGGCGGTAACGGGTTGAACGGCGGCAGTCGGGGGCGACCGGAAACCGTCGACGGGGAAACCTCGTGGCGAGGACGGACGGTTCGGAGCGGGAACGGCGGGCCGGGCGGCCCCGGCGGTGTGCCTCGCGGCACATCCTAACCGCGCAAGCTTTCGGCAGGCTTTCAGGGAGGGCGGCGCCGCAGGGGGCGGCGGACGGGAAGGCCCTGCCCGTCACGGCAACACTTTCTTACAAAGACAGACGAAAAACCTATGGACAGCGCACGGACATGCCGATCTTGTAATTCGTTACCTAAGCAAATACCTTTCGCCGATTAGTGCAAACAACAACTTGTTAAATGACATTCCGGTGACAGCCCCTGCGCTGCAAGCTGTCACGCAGTCGATGCCCAGATGACAGGTGAAGACATGCTGATCGGCTACATGCGCGTCTCCGAAACGGACGCCCCCCAGACGACCGACCCGCAGCGCAGCGCCCTGCTCGCCGCCGGGGTACCGGCGAACCATTGCTATGCGGACCTGATCCCGGGGCGCCAGGACGAGCGGCCCGGCCTGGCCGCCTGCCTGAAGGCCCTGCGCCGGGGCGACACCCTCGTGGTCTGGCGGCTGGACCGCCTCGGCCGGGACCTGCGCCACCTGATCGGCGTCGTGCACGAGCTGATCGTCCGCGGCGTCGGATTGAAGGTGCTGAGCGGCCATGGTGCGGTCATCGACACCACCGCCGCCTTGGGCAGCCTGGTGTCCGGGGTCTTCGCCGCGCTGGTCGAGTTCGAACGGGAGCTGTTTTCCGAACGGACGGCCGCCGTGCGGGCGCGCGTCCGCAAGGGCGGGCGGCCGCTCAAGATGACCGCCGCCAAGCTGCGCCAGGCGATGGCGGCCATGCGCGAGCCGAAGACCAAGGTGTCGGAACTCTGCAAGGAACTGGGCATCACCCGCCAGACGCTGTACCGGCACGTCTCGCCCAGCGGCGAGCTGCGACCGGACGGCGCCAGGCTGCTGGAGCAGACCGGCTGAGCCGCTGAGCCGCCCGCAGCGCGGCCCCCTCCCTCCCGAAAGCCCCCTCCGCCCGGCGAAAGCCGGCAGCGCCATTGGCCCTGTCGCGCCCGGCAGCCCCTCCGTGCCGCCTGCGCACGACGGCCGAGCCGTCTTCCGCGCCGTCCTGCCCGATCCGGTCCAGGCCGGGCAGCGGCCTGTCCGTCCCCTGAAATCGCCCTGGAACAGTAAAAAATCTTCGCTGCCAGCGTGTCGGCGACGGCCACGAAAATCCGTAAAAAAACCTGTAAAAAACTTTATATTATTTCACTTCACATTTTATTTACACAATAGCAATTTGTTTCAAATTATTGCGACGTATGTCGACATCCTGTAATCCTGCACGCCGGTGCAAGCCGCCCAGCGCCTCGCACCTCTCCCGAGGACCCAGGGGAACGCCCGCCGGAGCAGCCTTGGCCGAACCGATATCCGGGCATTCGCCAGTCCTTTCATTGCCAGGACGTCTGTCTACATGAATGCGATTGTCGTTACCGCTCTGCGAAGACCCTATACGTTCATCGTGCTCGCCTTGCTCATCCTGATGTTCGGCATCCGCTCGGTTTTCCATACGCCGACGGATGTCTTTCCCAACATCCGGGTTCCCGTGATCTCCGTCGTCTGGACCTATTCCGGCCTGATGCCGGAAGACGTCAGCGGGCGCATCGTGCGTTACTACGAGCAGGCCGTGACCTCCACGGTGGAGGGCATCGAGCACATCGAGAGCACCTCCTACTACGGGAGCTCGATCACCAACATCTACTTCCATCCCGGCACCGATCTGGGCCCGGCCGAAGCGGACGTGGCCTCCATTTCCCAGACGGTGATCCCGCAACTGCCGCCCGGCATCTCGCCGCCGATGATCATGCGCCTCGAGGCCTCGTCGGTGCCGGTGCTGACCATGCAGGTGACCTCCGACTCGCGGACCCCGGCGGATCTCTACAACCTCGCCTTCGCGCGCATCCGGCCGTTCGTGGTGACGGTACCGGGCGCCATCGTTCCGCACCCCTATGGCGGCAAGCCGCCGTTCCTGCTGATCAACCTCAAGCAGCAGCAGCTGCTGGCACACCACCTGTCCGGCGTGGACGTCGAGAAGGCCCTGGAGAAGCAGAGCATCGTGCTGCCGGCCGGCGACCAGAAGATCGGCGCCAAGGACTGGATGGTGCAGACCAACGCGATTCCGCTGGCCATCGACCACTTCGACGACCTGCCGATCAAGAAGGCCGGCAACGCCTACGTCCACCTGCGCGACATCGCCGACGTGTCCCTCTCCGGACCGCCGCAGACCAACTCCGTGCTGGTCAAAGGCAAGCAGTCCGTTCTGGTGGTCATCATGAAGAGCGGCGAGGCCTCGACCCTGGATGTGGTGCAGGGCGTCAAGGACCTGATGCCGAAACTGCAGAAGATCCTGCCGCCGGACGTGCACGTCAGCCTGATGAACGATGCCTCGACCTTCGTCAAGGACTCGATCAAGGACGTGGTGCACGAGATGCTCACCGCCGCCGCGCTGACCGGCATCGTGGTGCTGCTGTTCCTCGGCTCCTGGCGCGCCACGCTGATCATCGCCACCTCGATCCCGCTGGCCATCCTCTGCTCGATCATCGGCCTCGGCTGGGCGGGGCAGACCATCAACGTCATGACGCTCGGGGGGTTGGCATTGGCCGTCGGTATCCTTGTCGACGACGCCACGGTGATGATCGAGAACGTCGATACCCACCTGGAGATGGGCAAGGACATCGAGACGGCGATCATCGACGCCGCCAACCAGATCGTCATCCCGACCCTGGTCGCGACGCTCTGCATTTGCATCGTCTGGTTCCCGCTGTTCACCCTCGAAGGCGTGTCCGGCTGGCTGTTCATGCCGATGGCCGAAGCCATCGTCTTCGCCATGCTCGCCTCCTTCGTCCTGTCGCGGACCCTGGTGCCGACCATGGCCAAGTACCTGCTCGCCGGGCACGCCCACCACGCGCCGGCGGGACCTCCGCATGCGCCGGACCAGCCGCACCAGGCAGCGCTGCAGGATGCCGCGGAAGAAGCCGCATTCAACGAAGCGCATCACCGCCACTTGCAGTCGGAGAAACGGGCGGCCGAACAGGGCCAGCCGCCCGCCCACGGCGGCCAGGCGCCGGGCTTCTTCGGGCGCTTCCAGAAAGGCTTCGAACGGGGCTTCGCGAACTTCCGCGAGGGCTATCGCGACCTGCTGGAAAAGGCCATCGCGCACCGCGCCGGCTTCGTCTTCAGCTTCCTGATCCTGTCGCTGGCCTCGACCGGCCTGTTCTGCTTCAGCGGCCGCGATTTCTTCCCGGAAATCAAGTCGGGCACCCTGCAGATGCACATGCGGGCGCCGCTCGGCACGCGGATCGAAGTGACCGGGCGGATCGTGACCCTGGTCGACCGGGAGATCGAGCGCCTGCTGCCAGGCCAGGTCGAGGGCATCGTCAACAACTGCGGCCTGCCGGTCGGCCCGCACAACCTGGCGTTCATCCCGACCCCGACCATCGGCACCCAGGACTGCGACCTGACCATCTCGCTGAAGAACGAAACCTCGCCCGTCTGGGACTACCGCGCCGTCCTGCGCGACGGCCTGGCAACGAAATTCCCCGGCACGGTCTTCACCTTCCAGCCCGCCGACCTGACCGCCAAGATCCTCAACTTCGGCTCCCCGGCGCCCATCGACGTGCAGATTTCCGGCCTCGACGCGCAGAAGAACTACGAGTTCGCGCTCAAGCTCGAGGACCGGCTGAAGAGAATCGCCGGCGCCTCCGACGTCAACATCCAGCAGACCATGCGCACGCCGACCATCATGGTCGACGGCAACCGCACCCTGGGCCTGAGCAGCGACACCACCGAAGAGGATCTGGCCAACAACGAACTGATCACCCTGTCCGGCAGCCAGCAGGTCCACCAGAGCTACTGGCTGAACCCGGAAAACGGCCTGTCCTATCCCATCAACATCTATACCCCGCAGGAGCAGCTCACCGGCATCAACGACCTGATGACCACCCCGCTCGGCAACGGCGACGGCAACCCGCAGGGCAAGCCGACCCCGTTCCTCGGCAGCATGAGCACGCTCACGCCCAAGGGCACGCCGGGCCAGGTCTCGCACTACAACCTGATCCCGCTGTTCGACATCTACGTGTCCAACGAAGGACGCGATCTGGGCGCCGTGACGGCGGACGTGGAAAAAGCCATCGCCGAGCTGGAGCACGAACTGCCCAAGGGCTCGGCCGTCGACATCCGCGGCCAGACGGAAACCATGGGCAGCGCCTACGGCCAGCTGGCGGTCGGCCTGGCGATCTCGGTCGCGCTGATCTACCTGCTGATCGTGGTGAATTTCCAGTCCTGGCTGGACCCCTTCATCATCATCACCGCCCTGCCGGGCGCGCTGGCGGGGATCGCCTGGGGCCTGTTCCTCACCGGGACCAACCTGTCCATCCCGGCGCTGACCGGCGCCATCATGTGCATGGGCACGGCGACGGCGAACTCGATCCTGGTGGTGTCCTTCGCCCGCGAACGCCTGGAGGTGCACGGCGACGCCATCCGTGCCGCCATCGAGGCCGGCTACGGGCGGATCCGCCCGGTCATCATGACCGCCGCGGCGATGATCATCGGCATGCTGCCCATGTCCCTGAGCAACTCCCAGAACGCGCCGCTCGGCCGCGCCGTGATCGGCGGCCTGACCGTCGCCACCCTCTCCACCCTGCTGTTCGTGCCCTGCGTCTACGCCATCGTTTACCACCGGAAAAACCGCAAGAAGGAGAACGCCTGATGCGCAAGAGTAAGAGCAAAAGCGGCGCGATCCTCGCCGTCGCGGTCGTGGCGGCCGTCGGCGGGATCGGCGGCTACCAGGTCTACAACCGCATTCACCATACGGAAGCACTCCGGGAGGAAACCCTCGAAAGCGCGGTGCCCAGGGTGTCCGTCGTCAATCCGGCGCCGGGGCCCAGCCAGGAGAACCTGACCCTGCCGGGCACCGTGGAGGCCTGGTATCAGGCGCCGATCTACGCGCAGGTCTCCGGCTACGTGAAGATGTGGCACAAGGATTACGGCGCCCATGTGAAGCAGGGCGACCTGCTGGCCGAGATCAACACCCCGGCGCTGGATGCCAAGTACGCCCAGGCCAAGGCCGACCTGAAGGCGGCGGAGGCCAAGTACCACCTCGCGGTGGTCACGGCCAAGCGCTGGCGCGCCTTGCGCAACTCCCAGGCGGTGTCGGAGCAGTCGATCACCGAGGCGGAAGCCAACGCCCAGTCCGAGGAGGCGCTGTACGAGGCCGCCAAGCAGAACGTCAAGCGCTACGAGGCCTTGCAGACGTTCAAGAACATCGTCGCGCCGTTCGACGGCACCGTGACCTCGCGCTCGATCAACGTCGGTGATCTGGTCAACGAAGGCGGCGGCAGCCTGGGCGCCAGCGGCGACGCCACGGAGCTGTTTTCCGTGGCCGACACCCACAGCATGCGCCTGTTCGTTTCCGTCCCGGCGGTGTTCTCCTACATGCTCAAGCCGGGCCTGACGGCGGATGTCGAGGTGACCCAATACCCCAACCGCCACTACCGGGCGAACTTCCTGACGGTCGCCAAGGGCTACGATCCGAACACCCGCACGACCGTCACCGAGTTCACCCTCGACAACGCCGACGCCAGCCTGTGGCCCGGCTCCTACGCCACGGTCAGGCTGACGGCGCCGGCCGACGGCCACATCCTGACCCTGCCGACCAGCGCCCTGGTGTTCGAGGAAAACGGCCTGCAGGTCGCGACCGTCACCGCCGACCGGCGCATCCATTACCAGCCGGTCGTCTCCGGCAAGGTGCTGGGCGAACAGGTGCAGATCACCGATGGCGTCACCACGGCCGACCGCATCGTCGACAATCCGCCCGCCGCGCTGATGGAGGGCGAGGAGGTCCAGCTCGTCCCGCCCACGCCCGGATACAACCATGCCTCCCGCGAGGCCGAAGCGGCCAGGGACGAGGCCTCCCACCGGCAAACGGCCATGGCGCATCTTCAATCCCCGACGGGCGAGGCGAAACGATGAAGCGAGTCTTGCGTGCCATCGGTCGCTCCGCCGGCCTCTCGCTGTTCCTGAGCCTTTCGGCGTGCGACCTGGCTCCCGTCTACATCCCGCCGGAACTGGTCGTCCCGGCGAACTGGAGCGGGGCGGCGCCGTCCGGCACCGCCGACCAGGTCGTGCAGTCCGACTGGTGGAAGCTCTACCGGGACCCGGTCCTCGACCGGCTCGAGGAACAAGCGACCGCCAACAACGCCGACCTGCAGGCCGCCGGCGAGCGCTTCCAGCAGGCGCGCGACGCGATGATGCAGGCCCGCTCCCGGCTCATGCCGCAGGCCATCCTCGGCTTCGGCGCCACCGCCAGCCTGGTGTCCTGGGAGCCGGATATCTGGTCGGCGATCCGCAACGAAACGAGAGCGCAAACCGCCGTCGCCCAGCAGCGCGCCGCCGAATACGCGGCGGCGCGCCTGAGCCTGCAGGCCGAGATCGCCCACGACTATTTCGCCCTGCGCGGTCTCGACGCCCAGGATGCGAACTACCGGCAGTCGATCGCGTACTACGAGCAATCGCTGGATATCGTGCAGACCCGCGTGGCCGGCCTCCTGTCGCCCAAGCTCGACGCCGTGCGGGCCCAGGAGCTGCTCTACCGCACCCGGGCGGAGGAGCTCGACCTCCAGGCCCAGCGCCAGGTCATGGAACATGCCATCGCGACCCTGGTCAACGTCGCGCCGAGCGCGTTCCACATCCCGCCGCTGACGAGCGGCATGGCGGCGAACATCCCGGCCATTCCGGCGAACGTCCCCTCGCAACTGCTGCAGCGCCGGCCGGATATCGCCCGTGCCGAGCGCATGATGGCTGAGGCCAATCGCGCCATCGGCGTCCGGCGCGCCTCCTTCTACCCCGACGTGTCCCTCCGTGCGGGCGGTCCCGAGCCGGGTGTCGCGGTCGAGTTGCCGCTCTTCACCGGAGGCGCCCGGCGGGCCGGCGTGCAGCAAGCGTGGTCGATGTATCGGGAAGCCGGCGACAATTACCGCTCGACGGTCCTCGGCGCATTCCGCGAAGTCGAGGATGGCCTGAGCCGGGTCGGCCGTCTTGGCGAGGAACTCGAGAGCCAGCACGTCGCGGTCGACGCCGCCGGCCAGACCCAGGACATGACCATGGAGCTGTACAAGGGCGGCCTCAACACCAGCCTCGACCTGATCGTGGCCCAGGTGAATACCCTGACCTCGCGCAGCCGGGAAGTGCAGATCAAGACGGAGCTGCTGCAGGCTTCGACCGAACTGATCCGCGCACTCGGCGGCGGCTGGGAGCGCAGCGCCCTGCCGACGCCCGAGCAGATCCAGCCCTTCGGCACCCTGCAATACGGCAAGCTGGACAACTCCCCGCCCGCCGGCGGCGTCGAGGTGAACCCCGACTCCAGGGCCAGTACCGACCTGACCCTTTCCGTGTTGCACGGCAGCCAACCACCGAAGCCCTGACGGGCGGCACCCCGGGTCCGGAACGGCGCGGCGTTTCGGGCCCATGCCCCCGGTGGCGTCCCACGCGCGCCTCCCTCGCGCCGGCAGACGGCCACGATCACTCGTCGATCACCTCTGAATCGTCGAAATTTCCTCTACGATCAGCACCTTTCGCTGCCGAAAGCCCACTGAAAGCTTGGCTGCGTAGCATCCACCGCCAGAGCCGGCATCAGACCGGCCCGCCCGACAAAAACAATGAGTGGAGATTGCCATGCACCCCATCCAGCCTTCGTCCGACCACGCCCAGCCGTCGTCCAGCCCGTCGACCTCCCAGCGCTGACCCCCGCGCTGCCCCTTCCCTCGCTTTCGGAGTACTCGTCATGCTGACCCTCCTCGGCTTCGCCATGGTCCTGACCTTCATGTTCCTGATCATGACCCAGCGCCTCTCGGCGCTGATCGCCCTCATCATCATCCCCGTGCTGTTCGCCCTGTTCGGCGGTTTCGCCGGCGACATCGGCCCGATGATGCTGCAGGGCATCACCAAGCTCGCCCCGACCGGGGTGATGCTGATGTTCGCCATCCTCTACTTCGCCCTGATGATCGACTCGGGGCTGTTCGACCCGCCGGTGCGCTTCATCCTGCGCATGGTCAAGGGCGACCCGCTGCGGGTGGCGGTCGGCACCGCCGCGCTGGCGCTGATCGTCTCCATGGACGGCGACGGCGCCACCACCTACATGATCTGCGTCGCCGCCATGCTGCCGCTGTACAGCCGCATCGGCATGAACCCGCGGATCATGGCCGGGCTGATCATCCTCGCCGGCGGGATCATGAACATGACCCCCTGGGGCGGCCCCACCGCCCGCGCCGCCAGTGCCCTGCACGTCGATCCGTCGGACGTGTTCGTGCCGATGATCCCGGCCATGGCGCTCGGCGTGGTAACCCTGCTGGGCCTCGCCTACCTCTACGGCAAGCGCGAGCGCGCGCGCCTCGGCGTGCTGCAGCTGGCCGACGGCCAGGAAGACCATTCCGAGGTCAGCGTCTCCCAGTACCCCGAAGCGCGCCGGCCGAAGCTCTTGCTGATCAACGCCTTGCTGACCCTGGGCCTGATGGGCACGCTGATCGCCGGCGTGCTGCCGCTGCCGGTGCTGTTCATGATCGCCTTCAGCCTCGCCATGATCATCAACTACCCCTGCCTCAAGGCGCAGAAGGAGCGCATCGCCGCCCATGCCGGCAACGTGCTGGCGGTGGTCGGACTGATCTTCGCCGCCGGCATCTTCACCGGCATCCTCTCCGGCACCGGGATGGTCGACGCCATGTCGAAGAGCCTGCTGGCGCTGATCCCCGACGCGCTCGGCCCGTATCTGGCGGTGGTGACCGCGCTGGTCAGCATGCCGTTCACCTTCTTCATGTCCAACGACGCCTTCTACTACGGCGTGCTGCCGGTGCTCACCGAGGCCGCCGCGCACTACGGCATCAGCCCGGTGGAGATGGCGCGCGCCTCGATCGTCGGCCAGCCGGTGCACCTGCTCAGCCCGCTGGTGCCCTCCACCTACCTGCTGGTGGGCCTGGCGAAGATCGAGTTCGGCGACCTGCAGCGCTTCACCCTGAAACTGGCCACGCTGCTCTGCCTGGCGATAATGTTCGCCGCGCTGCTGATCGGCGTCTTCCCGCTGGCCGGCAATTGACGAAAATTTCACACAGTCGCGTACAGACTCACCGGTTCGGCAGCCTGCCAGCTGCCGGCCGCACAACCGACGAATTAGAGGACCCCTTATGGAATGGCTGACCAACCCGGAGATCTGGGTTGCCTTCTTTACCCTGACCGCGCTGGAGATCGTGCTCGGCATCGACAACATCATCATGATCTCCATCCTCGTCGGCCGCATGCCGAAGGAGATACAGCCGCGCACCCGCCTGTTCGGCCTGGCGCTGGCGATGGTCACGCGGATTCTCCTGCTGCTGTCGATCTCCTGGGTGATGGGCCTGACCGTGGATCTCTTCCACGTCTTCGGCCAGGGCATTTCCGGGCGCGACCTGATCCTCTTCTTCGGCGGCCTGTTCCTGCTGTGGAAGAGCAGCACCGAGATCTACCACGGCCTGGAAGGCGAGGACGAGACCAACGAGGCGCCCAAGGGCAACGGCCAGTTCATCGGCACCATCATCCAGATCGCCATCATCGACATCGTGTTCTCCCTGGACTCGGTGATCACCGCGGTCGGCATGGTCTCCCACGTGCCGGTGATGATCGCTGCGATCGTCGTCGCCGTGCTGGTGATGATGGCCGCCTCCGGCACCATCAGCGAGTTCATCGACAAGCACCCGAGCCTCAAGCTGCTGGCCCTGTCGTTCCTCATCGTGGTCGGCACCGTGCTGATCGCCGAGAGCCTCGGGGTGCACGTGCCCAAGGGCTACGTCTACTTCGCCATGGCCTTCTCGCTGGCGGTGGAGGCGCTGAACATCCGCATGCGCCGCCCGCGCGCCGAGCCGGTGCAACTGCGCAAGGACATCCCCGGCCAGTAAGCCGCAAGCGCTGTACGACAACGGGGCCCGCGCGGCCCCGTTGTCGTTTCTCCCCCTCCGGTCATGGCCGGCAGCGGCCCGGACTGGCAGGACCGCCATCCCGATGCTAGCGTTTTGCCTGCAAAAGCCAACCTCGCAGCGATGCGGGCACGGAAAGCCACGGATCTCACGCAGATGGCCGGGCTGCCAGACGTTCAACCTCATCTATACATGGAAGACCTCGGCTCGCCGGCTCGGGCGCGTGCCACGGCGGCAGGCCAGGTTGGGGGAAGTGACATGGCAGTATTCATCGGAACCGAAAACGACGACAGCCTCGCGGGCACCGACGGCAAGGACACGCTGAACGGTCTTGCGGGCGACGACAGCCTCGAAGGCGCCGGCGGCAACGACAACCTGAACGGCCAGGAGGGCGACGACACCCTCGGCGGCGGCGAGGGTAGCGACGTCCTCAACGGCCAGCAGGGCGACGACCGCCTCTACGGCGGCGACGGCGCGGACATCCTGCACGGCCAGGCAGGCGACGACCGCCTGTACGGCGACGCGGGCGACGACCACCTCACCGGTCATGAAGGCGACGACACCCTCACCGGCGGCGCGGGGGCCGACAGCTTCCACTACGGCTTCACGCTCAGCGAGGGGAAGCCTCCAGCGAATACTTCACCGACTGGCTGATCGGCCAGGGCCTGGAGGAATACGTCGGCGCCGACGGCCAGTTGCTCGACGGCACCGGCCAGGGCTTCTTCGCCTCCCACTACGAGGGCTGGCTGCTCTACCTGGTGGACAAGTACGAGCTGGCCGAAGAGGGGCAGAGCATCACCGTCGAGACCCACCAGACCACCACCGGCGTGCCCTCGGTCTGGGTCGACGGGGTGGACGTGATGGCCGGCCTGCTCAGCGAGACCGAGGACTTCACCTTCACCGCCGGCAGAACGCTCCAGACCCGCTACTACTCCGACGAGTTCAGCTACGGCAGCGGCCTCACCGCCAGCAGCGACGACGGCCACGACGTCATCACCGACTTCGGCGAGGACGACACCCTCGTCTTCGCCGGGCTGAGCGCCGAGCAGTTCGACCAGCTGTTCACCGTCAACGTGGTCGACGTCTACGGCGACGGCATCGACGACACCGTGCTGACCCTCGACGGCGACGACAGCTGGTCGGTGACCCTGGTCGGCGTCAGCGATTTCTCCAGCGACGACATCCAGTTCGGCTGATGCCGCGTCCCGGCGGCCGGCGCCGGCCGGCCGCCCCCTGCCCTTCGTCGGCTTCCCGCAAGCGGGCCGGTCTCTCCACTAGACTTCGAAAAGCCTCGCCAAGCCGCGCCGGGACGGGCATTCCAGGCAGTAGCGGGCACTCCGTGCAATCACCACCTTGCGATACCGGACTTCATCGAGGCAGGAAGCCGCCGTTGGGCGCCTGCCGGCCGGCGGGCCTGTCCGCCGGGCCGGATGTGCGCCTGCGGCGTACGACAAAAACACCAGGGACCATCGCACATGACTTGCATCAGTCCGGGGCGCCTGCTCGCCCTTGTCTCGACTCTCGCCCTCGCCAGCCAGAACGCCTCCGCCGCCCCGCCGATCCCGGACTCGCGCATCGTCCGCGAACCGCCGGCCGCCGTGCTGCGCGGCGCGCCCCCGGCGCCGGGAACGCCGGGGCCGCGCCTTTCCGCCGAACGCCTGCGGACCTCCGGGGCCCAGCCCGAGGTCTTCTACGACCTGACGGTCCGCTACGTCGACGGCAAGATCTACAACCCCGAAACCGGGCAGAACGACGCCGTGCGCCTGCGCGCCTACGCGGGCGAAGCGGCCGATTCGCAGGCCCCCACCCCCTATGTCGCCCCCAAGGTGGAACTCTGGCCGGGCGAGACCTTCCGCCTGACCCTGCACAACGAGCTGCCGGACAACGACCCGAGCTGCCCCCAAGGCGAGCATGACCACAACGTGCCGCACTGCTTCAACAACACCAACATCCACACCCACGGCCTGTGGGTGAGCCCGGCCGGCAACTCCGACAACGTGCACCTGAAGATCCCCCCGCAGACCAGCTTCCAGTACGAATTCAACGTGCCGGCCGACCATCCGGCCGGCACCTTCTGGTATCACTCGCACCTGCACGGCACCACCGCGCTGCAGGTCTCCTCGGGCATGGCCGGCCCGCTGATCATCCACGGCGACCGCCTGCCGCAGGCCAAGAATGACGGCAGCCTGGTCCCCGGCGATCTCGACACCCTGCTGGTCGAGCCGAGCGGCCGCGCCTTCCGCGAACGCACCCTGCTCTTCCAGCAGATCGCCTACGCCTGCCGCGAGCAGGACGGCACCATCAAGAAGGACGCCGACGGCAAGTGGCTCTGCGCCGCGGACGACGTCGGCGCGCTCGAGCGCTACGACCAGTTCGGCATCGTCCCACTCGGCGACGGTACCCTCACCACCCTGTGGAACACTTCCGGACGGCGCACCGCGATCAACGGCCTGGTCGAGCCCTACGTGGTCGATGCCAAGGCCGGCAACGTCGAGCGCTGGCGGCTGATCCACGCCGGGGTGCGCGACTCCATCCGCCTGAGCTTCCGCAAGCTCGACCCGCTCCAGGCCTCCAGCGCGCCCGGCAAGGGCTGGCTGGCGCGCCAGCGCTTCATCGAGAAGGCCTGCACCGGCGCGCCCCTGGCGCAATTCGCCGTCGCCGGCGACGGCCTGACCCGCGCGGCCGTCTCCCAGCGCGACGCGACGGTGCTCCAGCCGGGCTACCGCGAAGACCTGCTGATGGTGTTCCCCGAGGCCGGCACCTACTGCATCATCGACGAAACCCTCCGCCCCGAGCAGAGCGTCAACCACGAAAGCTACCCGCGCGAGCTGCTCGGCTACGTCGAGGTGAAAGGCATGGCGGCCGGCCAGAATCCCGAGAACCTCCTGCGCCAGGCGCTGGAAACCGCGGCCAAGGCGCGCATGCCGCGCGGCAAGGTGCGCGATCAGGTGCTGGCGGATCTGGCCGACGGCCTCAAGCTGGGCGCCTTCGTGCCGCACACCGACATCGCCGACCAGGAGGTGACCGGCAACCGCACCCTCGGCTTCCAGATCGTGCTGGCGCCCGGCCAGGCCCCCAGCTTCGAGGTCGGCAAGATCGACTTCAGCAGCGGCGAGCCCGAACCCTTCGAGAGCGCCCCCTACGACCAAGAAGCGGTGCAGCGCCAGCTCACCCTGGGCGCCGTCGAGGAGTGGAAGCTGACCTCCTTCTCCTTCGGCCATCCCTTCCACATCCACGTGAACCCCTTCCAGATCGTTTCCGTGAAGGACCCGAGGGCAAGGAGGTGAGCGGCGCGCCGGACCCGGACGCCAGCGGCATCCCCAGCCAGTACGCCAACATGCGGGGCACCTGGCGCGACACCCTGTTCGTCCAGGACGACCACCTGATCACCATCCGCTCGCGCTACCGGCGCTACACCGGCGACTTCGTGCTGCACTGCCACATCCTCGACCACGAGGATCAGGGCATGATGCAGAACGTGCGCATCTCCCAGACGGGCAGCGGAGAAGACGAGCACTCGGGACACCAGCACTGAACCGCGGCGGGGCCGCAATGGCCCCGCTTCTGCCCCGCTGTTCGCCATTCGCCCACAATCGGTGTGCCGCGGAAAGCGGCCCCGGGCAATCCCACACATTCGCAATGGGCATCGCGCAAGGCTTCCCCTACAATCCAGCCGCCTCGCGAAACCGCTCTGGGACGAGCGTTCCGGTTGTAAGTCCCCTCCTCCGCACCGGAAATCGGGAAAGCGGCCGGTTTCGTCGAGCGGGAAGCCGCCCACGGCACGCGCCGCGGCGGCACGACGACGAAGAAGCAATTCAAGGATCAACGAAACCCATGACCACCCTCCACCGGGGCCGCCTGTTCGCCCTGTCCTCCAGCCTCACCCTCGGGGTCGCCGCCCAGCTCGCCCCCGCCCAGCCCGCCGCGGCCGACGTGCCTGCCGCGCGCATCGTCCGCGAACCGCCGGCCGCCGTGCTGCGCGGCGCGCCCGCCGCAGCCGGCAAGAGCGGACCGAGCCTGATGACCGCCGCGCCGCTCAAGGCCCGCCCGCAGACCTCCAACGTCGGCACGGAAGTCTTCTACGACCTGCACATCGACAAGGTCCAGAGCACCCTCTACAACCCGGACACCGGGCAGGACGATGCCGTGAAGCTGCGCGCCTACACGGGCGAGGCAGTCGATCCGCAGATTCCCTACATCGGCCCCAAGGTGGAGCTCTGGCCGGGCGAAACCTTCCGCCTGACCCTGCATAACGACCTGGACGCGAACGATCCGAGCTGCGTCGCGAACGGGGAACACAACGGGCCGCATTGCTTCAACAGCACCAACATGCATACCCACGGCCTGTGGGTGAGCCCGAGCGGCAACTCCGACAACGTGCTGCTGAAGATCGCCCCGCAGACCAGCTTCCAGTACGAATACAACATCCCGGCCGACCACCCGGCCGGCACCTTCTGGTATCACCCGCATCTGCACGGCTCCACCGCGCTGCAGGTGGCCTCGGGCATGGCCGGCCCGCTGATCATCCGCGGCGACCGCCTGCCGCAGGTGCGCGACGACGGCAGCCTGGTCTCCGGCGACCTCGACACCCTGCTGGCCGCGCCCAACGGCGAGGCCTTCCGCGAGCGCCTCCTGGTCTTCCAGCAGATCGCCTATGCCTGCCGCGACCAGGCCGGCAACATCAAGAAGGACGCCGACGGCAAGTGGGTCTGCGACAAGGGCGACGTCGGCGGCATCGAGAGCTACGAGGGCCAGTTCGGCATCACCCCGACCGGCGGCACCGCATGGAACGCTTCCGGCCGGCGCACCGCGATCAACGGCCTGGTCGAGCCCTACGTGGTCGGCGCCAAGGCCGGCAGCGTCGAGCGCTGGCGCTTCATCCACGCCGGGGTGCGCGACTCCATCCGCCTGAGCTTCCGCAAGCTCGACGCAGCCCAGGCCGCGGCCAAACCGGGCAAGGGCCAGAAGGCCCGCGAGCAGTTCATCCAGCAGGCCTGCACCGGCGCGCCCCTGGCGCAGTTCGCCGTCGCCAGCGACGGCCTGACCCGCGGCGCGGTCTCCCGGCGCGACGCCACGGTATTCCAGCCCGGCTACCGCGAAGACCTGCTGATGGTCTTCCCCGAGCCCGGCACCTACTGCATCGTCGACGAGACCCTGCGTCCGGAACAGAGCGTCAACAACGAGAGCTACCCGCGCGAGCTGCTCGGCTACGTGACCGTAGACGGCCCGGCCGCCGCCAAGGCGCCCGAGGCGGTCCTCGCCCAGGCGCTGGAAAGCGCCGCCAAGGCGCGCATGCCGCAGGGCGCCGTGCGCGACAAGGTGCTGGCCGACCTGGCCGACGGCCTCAAGCTGAGCGCCTTCGCCCCGCACGCCGACATCGCCGCCAGCGAGGTGACCGGCCAGCGCAGCCTCGGCTTCCAGATCGTGTTGCCGCCGGGCCAGGCGCCGCTGTTCGAGGTGGGCGAGATCGGCACCGGCGAGGGTGGCAAGCCCGTGCCGGTCAACAGCTCGCCCTACGAGCCGGGCCGCCTCGACCGCCTGCTGGAACTGGGCGCCGTCGACGAGTGGAAGCTGACCGCCTTCGCCTTCGGCCATCCCTTCCACATCCACGTGAACCCCTTCCAGATCGTCTCGGTGAAGGACCCCGAGGGCAACGAGGTGAGCGGCGCGCCGGTGCCGGACGCCAGCGGCATCCCCAGCCAGTACGCCAACCTGCAGGGCACCTGGCGCGACACCCTGTTCCTCCAGCAGGGCTACACCGCCACCGTGCGCTCGCGCTATCGCCGCTACATCGGCGACTTCGTGCTGCACTGCCACATCCTCGACCACGAGGACGAAGGCATGATGCAGAACGTGCGCATCGCCCTGCCGGGCACCGAGAACTCCGGCATGCCGATGGCCCACCACTGAAAAAGACCGGGCGGCGCCACTGCGCCGCCCGGTTCGCTGCCTTGGCGTCGCGCGTTGCTGGTTGTGCAAGCGCGGCGCTAATGCTTAAATATGGCCTCTTTGCTCCAGGGGCACCGGTCGCCCGACCGAATCCCGCCCCGGAACATCCCCGTAACGCGCTCGTAGCTCAGCTGGATAGAGTACTGCCCTCCGAAGGCAGGGGTCGTGGGTTCGAATCCCGCCGAGCGCGCCAAATACCTGTTTCTAGCTGTCTCCAACAGTCTACAAACACCCCCGAAAGCCCGCCCCCTGCGGGCTTTCTCGTATCTAGCCGTCTCTCGCTATCTCCCTAGAACCTCCTGCCGTGTATGCCCCCTTGCATGCTTCCGAAAAGCTAGAACCGGAGGCATACACGCGATTAAGCGCCGCCCGCTGGCGGATACCACCCTGGCCAGCCTGGCGCCGGAAGGCAGCACATACAGGCAGCGGGATGGCCAGGGCTGTACTTCAGGATGAAGCCGAACGGCAGCAAGTCATGGGAGCTGCGCTACAAGAAACCGGATGGCAAATGGTCGCTCTCTACCGCCCCAACCGGCCGCTTCCGGGATGGTTAAGTTGGATGCGATTTCGCGCTCAAGGTGACCAATCCACACCGTGGTCCTCGAGATAGGCATCTACGGCAGCGCCAACGGTGGGCTGGAAGATGTTCGGACCGAGCTTCTCCATCAGTTCGAATTGCTTGAGCTTATCCTTGACCGGGTCCTTCATTTCGGCGAAATGGAGTTCGATGCCGCGCTCGTGCAGCTTCCCGCCCAGTTCGTCGAGCATGTCGGCAGAAGTGACATCCACGCTGGTCACCGGCTCGGCCGCCACCACCACCCGGCGTACCGGCGTGGGCGATTCCTCGATGGCTTGCAGGATACGCTGCTGGAACAGCTCGGCGTTGGCGAAGAACAGCGGGGCATCCCAACGGAACAGCACCAACCCGGGCACGCGCCTGGCATCCGGATAGCGTTGCACGTCGTGGTAGCCGCGCACCCCGTTGGCGCGGCCGAGGACGGCATAGTGCGGGCGCCAGCCATCCCAGAGGAATTCGATGATCGAGATCGCCACCGCCAGGCCGATGCCTGGGATGGCGCCATATACCGCGACGCCGACGAAGCAGGTGAACGACAGCCAGAACTCCCATTGCTGCATGCGGAAGATCCGCTTCAGATCGGCGATCTCGAACAGGCCGATGGCTGCCGCGATGACGACGGCGGCCAGCGCACTGTTGGGCAGGTAGCGCAGCAGATTGGGCGCCGTCAGCAGCAGCGCGGCGACCGCCAGCGCACCGATCACGCCGGTCAGTTGGGTCTTCGAGCCTGCCGCTTCGGCCACTGGCGTGCGCGAGGAACTGCTGCTGATCGGAATACCCTGGAAGAAACCTGCGGCCAGGTTGGCGATGCCCAGTCCGACCATTTCCTGATTCGGATCCACCTTGCTGCGGGTGCGGGCGGCGTAGGTGCGTGACAGCACGCTGGTGTCGGTGAAGGACACCAGGGCGACGGCGAAACCGCCGAGCAACACCTCGATCCAGTCGACGCCGCTGAGCCAGGGTACGGCGAACGCTGGCAAGCCCTGAGGGAGTTCGCCCAAAACCTTCACTCCGACCTTGTGCAGGTCGAAGAAATTGATCGCCAGCGTCGCCAGGATCACTGCGACAAGGATTCCGGGCAGGCGCTTGAAAGGCTTGAGCAGCAGGATCAGCGCCAGGCAGCCGCCGCCGACCGCAAAGCTGTACCAGTTGGCCTCGCCGGCGAGGATCGCCTGCCCGAGTTGCAGGATATCCCGCAGCGGTCCGCGACTGTCGATGCGGATGCCGAACAGCTTCGGCAGCTGGCTGATGAGCACGGCCAAGGCGATACCGTTCATGTAGCCATAGCGGATCGGCTTGGACAGGAGTTCGGTAACGAACCCCAGGCGCAGCAGGCCGGCGAGGATGCACACCACGCCGGACACCACCGCCATCATGCTGGCCAGGACGATCGCCTTGCTTGGATCGCCTCCGGATGTCACCAGGATTACCGCAAGAATTGGCGCCGCCAGAGCCGAGTCCGGCCCGAGCACGAGGATCCGGCTGGGGCCGAACAGCGCGTAGGCCAGCAGCGGTACGACGGTGGCATACAAACCGTAGATACCCGGCACGCCAGAGGCTTCGGCATAGGCAATTCCGACCGGCACCAGCATGGTGGTCAGCACCAGCCCGGCGGCAACGTCGTTCGGCAGCCAGGCGAGACGGTACTGCCTGAGCACCTGCAAGCCCGGCAGCCAGCGCAGCCACCCCTCTGCGGCGGTGACGAATGGGGTAGTACTGCCAGGCGGTGGGTTGTCGGACTGCATGGATAAGCTCTCCTTGTGCGGAGCAACGCCTCTGCTCAGGTGGCCACTCCCAGTACCAGGAGTGCCTTTCCCATCGGCCACGGGACCTGCTTGGGCGTGTCATCGTCTCGGCTCTCGCTGACGAACTCCCTTTTGTGGGTAATCAGCGAATACAGGAGGGACAAGGCATAGACGATCAGCAACACCACGGAAATCGATACGCTCAGATAGTGCGTAGTGGTAAGCGTCCGGCCAAGTCATCTGGTTTGAGCCCGCCAGGCTAAGAGATGGTGTCCACCTATTTATCGTGGACACCATCTCCAGGCTTTCAAGCGGGAAATCATGCAGCGTCGTTCCTATTCCACGGCCTTCAAGGCTCAAATCGTGCAGGAGTGTGGCCAGCCCGGCGCCTCCGTCGCCAGCGTGGCGCTGAGCCATGGCATCAACAGCAACGTTGTCCATAAATGGATACGCACGGCTCGCAGCCAGGCGGTTGAAACCCTGCCGGCGTTCATCCCGCTTGCGCTTGAATCGCCGGCGCGAGCGGAGTGCTCATCCAGCGCGGACATCCGTATCGAAATTCCTCATCGCCGTACGACCTTGACCGTTCACTGGCCTGCGGGCGATGCGCAGGGCTGTGCCCGGTTCGTGCGCGAGATCCTGCAATGATCCGTATCGATGCCATCTGGCTCGCCACCGAACCGCTGGATATGCGGGCCGGAACGGAAACGGCGCTGGCCAGGGTGGTGGAGGTCTTCGGTGCGGCGAAGCCACACAACGCCTACCTGTTCGCCAACAAGCGGGCCAACCGCATGAAAGTACTGGTTCACGATGGTTTCGGTGTCTGGCTGGCCTCGCGCCAGCTGAACCGAGGTCGCTTCGTCTGGCCGGGCAGCTGGCAGGGTGCCCAGTTTGAACTGAGCGCCGAGCAGCTTCAGGCACTGGTGGTCGGGCTGCCTTGGCAGCGGGTCGGATCGGGGGCCGAAATCCGCCTTTTATAGTTGGCCGTCAGGTGCCCCATGCCGCGCAATTGACCGAACGGTCTATCGTCGATGGCGATCAAGGCAGGCACACTCGGCGCCATGACTTCTGCTTGCTTCGACCATCTGACTCCCGAGCAACTGCGCGAACTGGCGGCGCAGTTGACGCAGCAGGTCCATTACTACAAAACCCGCGGCGAGCAGCTGGCTCACGAAATTGCCGTCCTCAAGCGGCATCGGTTTGCCCGGCGCAGCGAGCAGCTCAAGGCTGCCCAGCTCAGCCTGCTGGACGATCTGCTCGATACCGATATCGCGGCCATCGAAGCCGAGCTCGAGGAACTGGCTCCAGCTCCCGCCGCTACCGAGCCACGCCGGCAGCCCAAGCGCACGGCCTTGCCGCCGCAGTTCCCCCGCACGCTGATCCATCACGAGCCGGACACCACGCAGTGCTCCTGCGGCTGCCAGCTCAAACGCATCGGTGAAGATGTCAGCGAAAAGCTCGACTACACCCCGGGCGTCTTCACGGTGGAGCAACATATCCGCGGCAAATGGGTCTGCGAACGATGCGAAACGCTGATCCAGGCGCCGGTTCCGGCCCAGGTGATCGACAAGGGCATCCCGACTGCCGGGCTGCTGGCCCAGGTCATGGTGGCCAAGTTCGCCGACCATCTGCCCCTGTACCGGCAGGAAAAGATCTTCGGCCGGGCCGGTTTCGCCCTCCCGCGCTCGACCCTGGCGCAGTGGGTCGGCCGTTGCGGCGTGCAACTGCAACCACTGGTCGATGCGCTGCGGGACATAGTCCTGGAGCAGAACGTCGTCCATGCCGACGAGAGCCCGGTGCAGATGCTCGCGCCGGGCATGAAGAAGACCCAGCGCGCCTACGTCTGGGCCTACGTTCCCAGCCCGTTCGCCGGGCTGCGTGCGACGGTCTACGACTTCAGCCCCAGCCGTGCCGGCGAGCATGCCCGCACCTTCCTGGGCGACTGGAAAGGCAAGCTGGTCTGCGACGACTTCGCCGGTTACAAGGCCTGCTTCGAGCGGGGCGTGACCGAGATCGGCTGCCTGGCCCATGCCCGGCGCAAGTTCTACGACCTGCATGTCGCCAACCAGAGTCAACTGGCCGAGCAGGCTCTGCGTTACATCGGTCAGCTGTACGACATCGAGCGCGAGGTGCGCGACCTGCCGCCCGACGAGCGATGGCGAATACGCCAGGAAAAAGCCAAGCCCATCGCCGATGCCCTGCACGGCTGGATGCTCACCCAGCGCCGGTTGGTGCATGAAGGCACGGCCATCGCCAAGGCACTCGACTACTGCCTCAAGCGCTGGACGGCCCTCGTGCGCTATCTCGATGACGGGATGGTGGCGATAGATAACAACTGGTGCGAAAACCAGATACGCCCGTGGGCCATCGGCCGCGCAAATTGGCTGTTCGCCGGCTCACTGCGCAGCGGCAAGCGTGCGGCCGCCCTGATGACGCTGATTCAATCGGCACGCCTGAACGGGCATGATCCGTATGCCTATCTGAAAGATGTGCTGACCCGGCTGCCGACGCAGAAGGCCAGCGAGATCACCCAGCTGCTGCCACACAACTGGAAACCTTCCTGCAAGGTGTGATGCCCGGCCGCTTACAGTGCGCCCCTTGAGGAATCTTGGTGGTGGCGGAGGCCTTGTAGGCTGCCGGCAAGAGCAGGGCAATGGCGGCGAGGGTCAGCAGAGGGGCTTGAGAGCAGGCTCCCGTGGCATTGAAGTGCTGCTCGGGATAACGCATGTCCCCACAGAGCATGGCCCCGCCGAGGACCAGGAGAATGTCGCCGATTATCGAGCCGGCGAAGGATGCCTTGACCATGTCATGCAGTCCTGCCCGCAGCGCCACGATGCCAATGATCAGCTCAGTGGCATTGCCGAAGGTGGCGTTGAGCAACCCGGCCAGCGGCAGGATGGCCAGTGCTGCGCAGGCAAAGATCAGCAAGTAGCGATCCGGGACGAGGTACTCCAGAGCGAGAGTGACCGCGACGAAAAGCAGAAGCCAGTTCAGCATGCAGGGCAGCTCCCTGGTAGTGCACAGAAACTCGCTTTCCCGTTGCAATGGATTCGCAGGCAGCGGGGAAAGTGTAGTTTCTCAGTCCACCGGTAGCCGGGGCGAAGAAAAAGCCCAGGTGGCAACCGCCACTATGGCCCCCTCTCAGGGGCACCCTATGCGGGTAATTCGAGCCCCGTTCTAACTGGATGCCGATCAGAACGCAGCCAAAACCAGGCTGGCAACCGGCAGCCTGTATTCCCGTCCGTATGCCAGCCAAAATCGATCCATATAAAGTTCTTTGGCTTCAGCAAGTTACCGAACATGTCAGACGCTCGCCGACGTCTGCCGGCCGATGCGTCCGGCGTTCGGCCCTCCCGCCTGCCCGTCGAAAGCGACCGGAATGAAAAGGGCGGATGCCGGTTCTATCCGGCATCCGCCCCCTGGCCATCGCCTGTCCGTCCGCTGCCCGGCTCCGGCAGCGTCGGGGAAGCTGCGTCCGGCGCAGCTTCCGCTCAACGGGCCCGGTTCGCGATGCCCTGCAGGTCATTGGTCATATTCGTCGCCGAACCGGACGATGGACGCATCCAGCGTCCCAGGCACAGGCCGGCCACGAACAGGGTGAAGCAGGCGAACACGATGGTGAGAACGATAGAGATCAGCATGGATTGCCCTCCTTGGCGGGCGTGATGACGGGATCGAATCTAGCAACCGATTTCGCTTGTCAATATTGACCCAGCTCATGGTTGTGCGACATTTCGACTCGGTTTATGGCCGCTGATCGCCCAAGGTCCGCCCCCGGACGCTTGGAAAGCGTTCTAGACGGTGTCACCCTGCTGTAACAAACTGTGTCCCCGCCCTTCTCCTCACCCCCTTGCCTGCGAGTAACGACGTGTCCGACGCGCTTTCCTCCGAGGCCGGCTCCAGCATCTACCGCTATCCCGGCTTCCTGCCCTTTTTGATCGGCCGCCTGGCGGCCGTCTGTGCCCTGCAGATCCAGGCCGTGGTGGTGGCCTGGCAGGTCTACGACGCGACCCGCGACCCGCTGTCGCTGGCCTGGGTCGGCCTGGCCCAGTTCATCCCCATGCTGCTGCTCTTGCTGCCGGCCGGCGACCTGATCGACCGCTTCGACCGCAAGCGCATCCTCGCCGTCAGCTGGGCGGTGGAGGCGCTGTGCGGCGCCCTGCTGCTCTGGCTGTCGCTCGGCGACACGCTGAACACCACGGCGATCTATGCCGTGCTGGCGCTGTTCGGCTGCGCGCGGGCCTTCACCGGGCCGACCCTGCAGAGCCTGCTGCCGCAGGTCGTGCCGCGCGAGCGGCTGGCCGCGGCGATCGCCGCCAACAGCATGATCATGCGCGGCGCCACCATCGCCGGTCCGCTGTTCGGCGGCGCACTCTACGCCCTCGGCGGCGGCCCGCTGAGCTACGCGCTGTGCATGGCCGGCTTCCTGCTCGGACTGGGACTGCTGCGCTGGGTGCCGGTGCGCTTCGCCGAGCCGCCGAAGACCCTCGAGGCCAGCGCCTGGGAGCGCTTCACCGCCGGCATCGTCTTCATCCGCTCGCGGCCGATCGTCCTCGGCACCATCTCCCTGGACCTGTTCGCCGTGCTGCTCGGCGGCGTGGTGGCACTGCTGCCGATCTACGCCCAGGAAGTCCTGCAGGTCGGCCCGCAAGGACTCGGAGCACTGCGCAGCGCCATGGCCATCGGCGAGGTGCTGGTCGGCTTCTACCTGAGCGTGCGGCCGTTCGACCGCCATGTCGGCCTGACCATGTTCGCCGCGGTCGCGCTGTTCGGCGTCGCCAACCTGGTGTTCGCCCTGTCCAGCCTGTTCTGGCTGTCCTTCCTGGCCCTGCTGGTGGCCGGCGGCGCGGACATGGTCAGCATGTACATCCGCTCCTCGCTGATCCAGTTCTCCACCCCGGACGCCATGCGCGGCCGGGTCAACGCGGTGAACATGCTGTTCATCGGCTCCTCCAACGAGCTGGGCGAGTTCCGCGCCGGCAGCAGCGCCGCCTGGTTCGGCACGGTGCCGGCGGCGGTGCTGGGCGCGCTGTGCACGCTGACGGTGACGGGCGGCTGGATGTGGGGCTTCAAGTCGCTGCGCCGGGTCGACCGCTTCGAGGACGCCTCGCCCGGCGCCCTCCCCGAAGCCGCGCCCGCAGTCGCCCCGGCGCCAGAGAAAGCCGAGGCGCTGTAGCCGCCGGCCGGGCCGCTCACGAGAGCATGAGCGCCCGGCTTCCGCTCCCGGCCTTCCGGCGACCGCGCCCGCTCAACGCCGGGGCGGCACCAGGCCGAGCCGCTGGTGGGCCCGGTAATAGGAGTTGTCGCGAACGGCCCAGCGGATCAGCGGCGCGCTGCCTGTTATGAACGCCCGGCCCATCAGCCGCCGGGCCATCCCGGCAGGCGGATAGAAGTCCCGGACGAAATCCGGCAGCAGATCGATCGCGGCGTTCATCGCCTGCACGGCGAACAGCCAGGCGGCCGGATTGCTCGTGGGCACACGCCTCAGGATGCCGAAGACCTCGAGCGTCCTGGCGTCGCAGCGCAGTTCCGCACGCATCGACTCGAGATAGGCCTCGGCCTCCCGCACCGAGGCCGGCACGTCCCGTGCGCCCAGGGCGATCGCCACCCGCGCGGTTTCCCGGTAGTAGCGGTCCTGGCAGGCGGGGGACAAGCCCCCGTTCAGATACCGCAGGTGCGCGGCCAGGAAGCTTCTGACCTCGGCCACGTGCACCCAGGTCAGCAGCCGGGGATCGCTGGCGGCATAGGCCCGGCCGTCCGCGGCGACGCCGCTGACCCGGGCATGCAGCGCGCGCACGCGCTGGATGAGGCGCTCGGCCTCGTCCGTGCCGGCGAAGGTGGTGCCGGCGATGAACTGCCCGGTGCGCCGCAGCCGGCCGAGCATGTCCTGGCGGAAATTCGAGTGTTCCCAGACGCCGGCCAGGGCGAGCGGATGCAGCATCTGCAACAGCAGCGCGGACATGCCGCCGACCATCATCGAGGGGAAGTCCCCGTGGATGCGCCAGCACACGGCGTCCGGCCCGAACAGGCCGGGATCGCCCGGGGCTGTGCGTAATCCACGCCGCCGATGGCCAGCCCGGTATGGCTGATCACTTCCTTTTCGATGTGCCGCCGAAACCGGTTCAACAGCGTGGTCATGGACAGCTTCCCCCAGCGAGCAAGCGGATGGTCGTGGCGCCGCGCGGGCGCATCGGCCCCCTTGGAAAAACGTAGAAGACCCGCGCCCCTACGCCGGGCCGCACGGCGATGCCGGCGACGCACGGAGCGGCGGGTAGCTCGGACAGAGAGGAGGGGCGTCCCTCCCCGGCCGGGAGAGGGAGCGGCCCGCGCGGCGGACGGAGCCGTCAGCGCTGGGCGGCCTGACAGATCGCCAGGAAGGAGGCCGCCTCCAGCGAGGCGCCGCCGATCAGTCCGCCGTCGATGTCCGGCTGGGCGAACAGCGCGGCGGCATTGTCGGGCTTGACGCTGCCGCCGTAGAGCAGCAGCGTGGCCTCGGCACAGGCGCGGTCGGACTCGCCGAGCAGCGCGCGGATATGCCGGTGCACGGCCTGGGCCTGCTCCGGCGTGGCGGTTTCGCCGGTGCCGATGGCCCACACCGGCTCGTAGGCGACGACGCCGGCGGCGATCCCGGCGCTGCCGACCCGCTGCAGCACCGCCTGCACCTGGGCGGCGATGACCGCCTCGGTGCTGCCGTCGCGGCGCTGCGCCAGGGTCTCGCCGACGCACAGCACCGGCACCAGGCCGGTGCGCAGCGCCGCCTCGAACTTCTCGGCGACCGCCTCGTCGCTCTCGCCGAACAGGCTGCGCCGCTCGGAGTGGCCGACCAGCACGAAGCGGCAACCCAGCTCCCTGAGCATGCCGCCGGCGACCTCGCCGGTGAAGGCGCCGGTGTCGGCGCTGTGCAGGTTCTGCGCGCCCAGCGCCACGCCGGAGCCTTCCAGCAGGGCGGCGACCTGCGCCAGGTACGGGAAGGGCGGGCAGACCGCCACGTCGACGCCCTTCAGGGCCGCCAGCGGCGGCAGCAGTTCCTCGACCAGGCGCCGGTTGGCGGCCAGGCTGCCGTTCATCTTCCAGTTGCCGATGACCATTTTTCCACGCATGGCTCGTCTCCTCAGTCCAGCGGCCGGGGGTGGTTGCCGATCCGCCCGGGACGCTGCGGCGTGCCGGTCTTGCTGTTTCTATTCATGGTTCCGGGTGTCCTGTGCTGGGCTCGGCGCCGCGGCCGGCTGGCCGGCGGGCGCGAGCGGTTCTGTGATTCTGCGTATTCGGCGCGAAGATCGAAAGCGCGGCGGCCGGTCCCGCGCGTTCCCTTCGACGGTGCGAGGCGGCTGTCCGTTCGCTGGCGCCGCCATTCTTGTCCGATGGTCGTCAAGGAAGCGGCAGACCCAGGGGCGGGAGCCTGACGGGGAATGATAGCCATGAGGACGCCTGCGTTGTTCTTGTCGGCCGCGGGGGCCGGGATTTTGCGGGAAACGCTCATGGAAAATGAATTCCATGATAACCAAAAAATAAAATTCCGATTTTCAAACGGCCGGCCCCGGCCGCCCGCCGGACCACGCCGAAAACACCGGTTTTCGCTCTCGAAGCACAGGGACTGGCCCGCGGGCGGCCCCCTGGCGGTTGGCGGATCAGGCACGCCACAACAAATTGTGAAAATTTCGTGATGAATGTGAAAATTTCGTCAGATATGCTGTGTCGCCGGCGACTTGCCATACAAATCTCCGGCAAGCCGGACAGCACGAAATAATTCTGTTTGAAAGAGGCCCCATCCTTGAGGGGCGACAGGCCTCAATCGAGGTGGAGCAGAACATGGACACTGAAAACGACTTGGCCGCCCTGCTGGCCCAGTGCCAGGAAACGCGCATCATCAAAGGGGCGACCGCGGAACTCGCGGCAGAGGTGTATCGGCGCTACCGGCTCGCCAATCTGGCCGACCAGCTCGAGGAAACCTTCGGCCCGGCGTTTCTCGGCCGCGAGCAACTCCTCGTGTGGCTGGCCGGGCAGATCGAACGGATCGGCGCCCGCGGCGTCACCGATTGCGACTGCGCCACGGGCCTGATCGGCGAGGCCTACCGCAAAACCTTCCTCGGCTGACGCACGCGCTAGTCGGCGGCGGCGTCGAAGCCCTCATCTTCCGTGCCGCCCGGCTCGCTGATCTCCTCGACCTTGAGTTCCAGCCGGTAGGCCACGGCGATGAACAGCGCCTGGCACAGGCTCAGGGTGGCGCTGAGCGAGCGGAAGGCGAAGGTGCTGCCCTCGTTCACCAGCAGCAGGGCGCTGGCGTGCTTGGCCAGCGGGGCGACCTGGCTGTCGGTGACGATCAGCGTGCGGGCCTTGTGGTGCTGGGCGATGCGCACGCACTGCTGGGTTTCCTTGCCGTAGGGGCTGAAGCTGACGGCGACCACCAGGTCGCCCCGCGTACGCTGCGCATCTGCTCGCGGTAGCCGCCGCCCAGGCCGCTGACCAGATGGACGCGCTTGTTGGTGTGCTGCAGGCTGTAGACCAAGTAGTGGGCCACGGCGAACGAGCGGCGCACGCCGACCACGTAGACGTTGTCGGCCTCGGCCAAGAGGTCCACGGCCCTGTCGAACTCGGCTTCGTCGAGTTCCTGGGCCAGCCGGTCGAGGCCCGAGCGGGTGGCGTTGATGCACTCGCGCGCCAGCTCGCCGCTGGAGGCCTTGTGCGAGCGGTTGGCGATCATCCGGCGGATGCGCTGCTGGTAGTTCTGGATCGGCGTGGCCTTGTCGGTGTAGGCCTCGCGGAACAGCGCCTGCATCTCGCTGAAGCCCTTGAAGCCGAAGCGCTGGGAAAAGCGCACGATGGCCGAGGGATGCACCTCGCACTGCCGGGCGATATCGCTGACCCGGTCGACCATCACCCGGTCGCCCTGCTGGCTCATGTAGTTGGCGATGCGCTTGAGCTGCCGCGGCAGGCTCTCGTATTCCGCCGTGATCAGCTGCTGCAGACGCTCCACGCTGGCCGGCACCTCCTGCAGCGCCTCGCCGGCGGCGTCGGGCAATTCGGAACTGGACATGCGGTCTCTACCTCTTGTTGTGATTCGTGTGGCCTGCCTGGCGACAGCATACCGGCGCAACCCGCGGAGCGCCTTCCGACTGAAAGCCTGCCCTTTCAAGGTCTTCGGCTGAACGCCAATCGGCTGCTTGCCAGCAAGGCCATGGGGGCAGATGTATCTGCGATCATTGGAAAAACCTGAAGCATCGCGCATACATTCGCTCCGAAGCGCTACCGACCTCACTTCCCGGACCATGCCCAAGGGGAAAGGGCAAGCCCTTGAAAAGGGCGGCGCCAGGAGCCACATGATCGTGCTGCCCGACGCCAACCTCGAACAGGCCGCCGACGCGCTGATCGAGAAGCTGCTGCCGCGCATCGACCGCCGGCGCATCCGCAACGGCGTGAACCCGGAGGCCGGCATGGGCATGGTCGGCATCGACGTGCCGATCCCGGTGCCCATGGCCTGGCATCCCTTCGGCGGCTGGAAACGTTCGCGGTTCGGCGATCACCACGCCTATGGGGAGGAAGGCATCCGCCTCCACACCCGTTACAAAAGCGTCATGCAGTGCTGGCCGGACAGCATCGCCAAGGGTCCGGAGTTCAGCATGCCGACCGCGAAGTAACCCAACCCATTGCGTGTAGCCTTACGGAGAATAACAAGATGACCCCGTCCCTCCCCTTCGCCCTCAACCGCATCGTCGCCCCGTCCCTGCCGCTGGCCGAGTTCCTCGATCTGGCACGCGCCCTGAAGGCCGGCAGCATCGAGCTGCGCAACGACCTCACCGGCAACGAGATCGAGGACGGCACGTCGCCCGAACGGGTCCGCGAACTGTGCCGGGCCAAGGGCATCCGCGTGCTGAGCATCAACGCGCTCTACCCCTTCGACGTGTGGAACAACGAGCGCCGCGCGCAGGCGCTCAAGCTCGCCGCCTATGCCCGCGCCTGCGGCGCCGAGGGGCTGGTGCTCTGCCCGCTGAACGACCCGGCCGACCCGCGCGGCCGCGCCGAACGGGTCCGGGGACTGCGTACCGCGCTGACTGCGCTGGCGCCGATCCTGCGCGAGCACGGCCTGCTCGGCTTCGTCGAGCCGCAGGGCTTCGAGAGCAGCGCGCTGCGCCGCAAGCACGATGCCGTGGAGGCGATCAAGGGCATCGGCGGGCTGGACGTGTTCCGCCTGGTCCACGACACCTTCCACCACCACCTGGCCGGCGAGCAGGAGTTCTTCCCCGAGCTGACCGGCATCGTGCACATCTCCGGGGTCGAGGACCGCCAAGTCGCGCTGGCCGAGATCCGCGACGGCCACCGCGTGCTGGTCGGCGAAGCCGACCTCCTCGGCAACGCCGAACAGATCCGCCGCCTGCTGGAGCTGGGCTACCGCGGCCCGTTCTCCTTCGAGCCCTTCGCCGAGAGCGTGCACGCCCTGGCCGAGATCCGCCCGGCGCTGCAGGAGAGCATGCGCCACCTGCAGGCGAGCGTCGCGATACCCGAAGGCTGCGCCGCGTAACGGGAAAGCGCCCATCCGGCTGGAAAACTGCGCAGCATGTTCCACCTGTGGCAACGGTGGATAAGGCTGCGCCGTTATCCACCCTACCGCCGCGACGTAGCCGAACACAGCCGGACCCCACGCTAAAACGGCGGGCTTCGCCCACCCTACGAAGCTCCGGATGAGTGCTTAAAACCGTGTCCACGAGTGCTGGGCAAGATCATTTTCCGGCGGTCTACAGGCTCGACACGGCAAACGGCATCGCTCGCTGCGCCCTGCTCCCTGGCAGGCCAAGGACACTCCCCCCTCCACCGCCGAACGGCTGCGCTGGCCGCCCTGCTGCCGCTTGCCGTGCTGGCCAGCTACACGCAGTGCCTGCCGATGCCATCACGGCCGAGGTATGGAGATACTGGCGCGGGAAACATTGGTGTATAACTTCCCGAAACGGTCATCACGACCGCGAAACCCGCGATCTAGACAGGGAGAGCGAGCATGACCAGGAATGTTATCCACCACGCCCGTTCGGGTAGTTATACACCAGTTGGTGTCTAATAGTAGTTGGGCGTCTTGAGTATGACCTCACCGATCTGGCAGTACGGCAGCCACACACAATCCGCTCCTCTGCTCACGTCCGTATTTCGCAGCAGCGTTTGTCCCTGTTGCGCAAGAGGCCAGAGCCTTGCCGTTTCTGACCGCAATGATGAATCAGACGGTCGGCGCTATTCCGAATACATCAAAGTGATGTGTTGTGACCTGTGCGGTTGGTGGTTTGTGTCCAAAGATACTTGGGATAGTTCCTGCGGCTCAGTACCTGATCGCGCGCTTCGTAGCCTTACCGCAACTGGAGCCGCACTCAGAACCTTTTCCTCAGGGCCAGATGATGAACAGCTAGTCATCCTAGAAAGCGAGATCCAAGCCCATTTGCTTGGCAACGGCCCCTCAGCAGCATGGGCTGCTCTCGAAGACGTAACTAAGGGTGTCTTTCGGGAATTCGGCTACCAAGCGCGTGTGACAGCCAGATCCAAGGATGGGGGCATTGACGTCATCGTTGACCATGCCGAGTTTGGCGACGTCTATGCACAAGTCAAACACACAAAAAACAAAGTTGGTGTGCGAGTGCTTCGGGAGCTTGTTGGAACTATGGCAATCAACGGCGCCACAAACTCACTGCTTGTTACGTCATCTGGCTTTACGCGCGGAGTCACCAAGGAACAAGCTCTGGCTGCGCAGAAGGGATTCATTGTGGAGCTTGTAGACGGTAGCCGCCTACTGGCCTCGCTCAACCTCACCTATCGGCGCACTCCTCCCACGATATCTGAAGTAATGGATGTCGCAAGACCGAATGTTCAACTCATCTGGGACGAAGTGGACCTATGACCGTCAGACGCCCAACCCATCATTCCACCGGACCTGCGCGAAAAGCCGCGCAGGCCGGTGAATTCAGACGTTAGAGCAACATAGAAAATCATGTCCAGTTTTGAAGATTTTTTGATGGATAATGTGTATCCATACACAAGGTCGATTATTCATGAGGATGATCGTGGAAGGCCAGAGTTTATCGGAAGTGGATTTTGTTTGGACACATCAGTTGGGGTTCATTTGATAACCGCATCCCATGTCATGGACCATCACTTCTACGGTGGTAAGAATTTGTTCTTTGAGTACGGCGGGCGGCTGATACGAATAATTGGAAATGAAATATGCAAGGATGTTAGCAGTCAAAGAGAGCGTGAGTCGGATAGGTTCGATATATCAACAATTGAGCTTGATAGTAGTATACAGCCCCACCTTGGTGGGGTTGGAATTGTAAAGCCAGATATAGTTTGCTTGCGAGGCTGTCAAGATGCTGGGGATGACTTTGTTTGCATGGGAATTCCAGTGAGTGTGGGAAAAAAAGGCGTAAGCTGGAATGATAAAGTAATTGACCCAGTGCCGTATGGGTTTGTGGCAAAAGAGGTTGGCGAAGATGTCTATAATAATTTGCGTCTTTCAAGGAACTCCCACTTGGTGTTGAATTTCAATGCCAAGCGAGCATATACGCCCGAGAATAAAGTAATCACGCCTCCTGCGCTCAATGGGTTAAGTGGTACACCTGTGTGGCAGCTAAGTATTGTTGATGGCAAGGTTATATCAAGAATAGTGGCCATTTTGATTGAGTATCACAGAAGGCACAAGGCGGTAGTTTGCACTAGGATTACAGAGCTGATTGGCCTGTAGCTTGGTCAGCTCTAACAAACGGTTCAAGGCCGTTCGCTTCGCTCACTCGGGACGCCCGCATACTGCGGTCGCCCCTTAACCTAAACGTTGAGGCTGTAGGAAAACCTCAAGGTTCGATTAAGGACCTTGCTGCACGCGAAATCTGGAGGACTTGAGCATGATGAATGCGCTGGATTCCAAGAGAGATGCTGATTTTTGGCTAAAAAATAGACAGAATTCCGGCTGTCAAAAATGCCGCTCAGTTTTTCTACAGCCTCGTTAGGTTGCTGGCACTATGTTCCTGACACACCGCTCCATTGAAGAGGAAGACATTCCAATTATCTGCAGCTTTCCACAAAGCGAGAAGGAGCTATTTTTTCTGTTCCCGAAAGCGTCATTCCCGTTAACTCCATTGCAATTGCGAGAGGCTATTTTGCAGCGCTCAGACGGTACAGTCGTGGAATCACGTGGAGAAGTTGTCGCATTCGCCAACTTTTACCGCTGGGGCACTGATGGATGCTCCATTGGAATGTTTGATGGCTCCCACGCTCCGGCGTGGGAAGCCCAGGGCCGGGCGCTCCTGCGCCCCAGAGGCGCCGAGCCGAAGTGTCCCCTGCAACGTGCCCACGCAGGAGCGCTCGCCGTTATACACAAGTCCCGTCACCCTCTCGGTTTTCCCGAGGAAGTACAAGGATGTCATCCGCGAGCAGGGCTGAGAAAGTGATGCCCATTTCGAGCTGAGCGTTGCCGAGGAAACACTGCGGCTGCCGAAGGCGTCGCTTGCCTCGAAAGGTGTATCCGTCTGACCCGCCGGGCAAGAACGGCCACCCGTCGGCATTACCCAAGTCCCAGATTGGGACTAACATGGCCCCATGAGAATTATCGCCATCAGCCACCTGAAAGCTTTCTGGGATGAATACCCGGATGCCGAACAGCCGCTTCTTGCCTGGATCGATGAAGCCAGGAAAGCCGACTGGTCGAGCCCGGCCGAAATCAAGGCTCAGTTTCGCAATGCGAGCATTCTCAAAAGCCGAGGGGTTGTCTTCAACATCAAAGGCAATAGCTACCGACTGGTTGTTGCTGTTGCCTACCGCTTCGGCGCCATTTACATCAAGTTTGTCGGCACCCATGCGCAATATGACGCCATTGATGCCGAGACCATAGAGATGGAGTGACCGCCATGGACATTCGTCCGATTCGCACCGATCAAGACTATCGCGCAGCGCTCAAGGAAGTGTCGGCCTTGTTCGATCATGAGCCGGAGCCCGGCACGCCGGAAGGCGATCGTTTCGACGTCATGGTCACGCTGATCGAGGCCTACGAGTCGAAGCACTTCCCCGTGGACCTGCCGAACCCGATTGACGCCATCAAGTTTCGCATGGAGCAATCCGGCCTGACGGCGAAGGACCTGGAGCCGGCCATCGGGCGGACCAATCGCGTGTATGAAGTCCTGAATGGCAAGCGCGCACTCACTCTGCCGATGGTCTGGCGGCTGCACAGCATGTTCGGCATTCCAGCGGAAAGTCTGATCAAGCCGGCCTCTCGGGCCTGAATCCCAACCCTTTCAACACGGTTACTGGATTGAAGCGGACACGGCCCCTGCGTACAACGGTGCCATCCGCTCCAGCCCCGCCACCCTAATCCCACCAGTACTCGACCTGCATGCCGAAGTTCGCGCCGTTGCGGCGCTGCCGAAAACGCCGGTATCGGAGAGTGCCGAGCCGGCGCCCTTGTTCGTCTGGCAAGGCAGAACCTTGTCTGGAATTTATTTTCAAAAACATGCATGCAAATGCCTATCGGCCTCGGTCTAGACAGGTTCCGGCCGATCAAACAATTGATAAGCATTATCATCTGAATTAAAGTCCGGTCCTCCCGCAGCGCCGCTGCGCCATCACCAGGGACCGGAATCGATGTTCGAGCTGGACGACGTCAGCTTCAAACTGCCCGGCCGTCACCTGCTGCAGCAGGTCAGCCTGCAGATTCCCCACGGCCAGATGGTCGGCCTGATCGGCCACAACGGCTCGGGCAAGTCCACCCTGATCAAGCTGCTGGCCCGCCAGCTCGTCCCGGCCGGCGGTCGGCTGCGGCTCGACGGCAAGCCGCTGGCCGAATGGTCCGAGCGCGCCTTCGCCCGCCACGTCGCCTACCTGCCGCAGCAGCTGCCGGCGGCGGAAAGCCTGACCGTGCGCGAGCTGGTCGGCTTCGGCCGCTATCCCTGGCACGGCCTGCTCGGGCGCTTCACGGCCGACGACCGGGTCCACGTCGACCGCGCCCTGGAGCTGACCGGCACCGCCGGCTTCGCCGAACGGCTGGCCGACCAGCTCTCCGGCGGCGAGCGCCAGCGCGTCTGGCTGGCCATGCTGCTGGCGCAGAACAGCCGCTACCTGCTGCTCGACGAGCCGACCTCGGCGCTCGACCTGGCCCATCAGGTGGAAGTCCTCGCCCTGGTCCGCGACCTCAGCCGCCACCTCGGGCTCGGCGTGGTGGTGGTGCTCCACGACATCAACATGGCCGCCCGCTACTGCGACCGGCTGGTCGCCCTGCACGGCGGGCGCCTGCTGTTCAGCGGCACGCCGACCGCGCTGATGAATCCGGCCACCCTGGAGGCGATCTACGGCATCCCGATGCGCGTGCTGCAGCATCCCGAGGCCGGCCGGCCGATCGCCGTGGTGCACTGATGCGCACCCTGTTCGCCGCGCTGCTGCTGGCGCTCGCCACGCCCCTGGCGGCCGCGCCGCCGCAACGCATCGCCACGGTCGACTGGGGACTCGCCGAAACCCTGCTCGGCCTCGGCGTGACCCCGGTCGGCGTGGCCCAGCTCGACGGCTACCGGCGCTGGGTCGGCGAGCCGGCGCTGCCGGCCGAGGTGGTCGACCTCGGCCTGCGCGTCGAGCCGAACCTGGAACTGCTCGCCGAGCTCAAGCCCGAGCTGATCCTGATCAGCCCGCAGTTCGAGAACGCCCGCGCCCGCCTGGAGCGCATCGCCCCGGTCAGGACTCTGGCCCTCTTCACCCCGGACGGCGAGGCCTACGGCGGCGCCCAGCGGGTGGTCCGCGAGCTGGCCGGGCTGCTCGGCCGCGAGGCCGCCGGCGAGGCGCTGATCGCCCGCGTCGACGCCCGCCTGGCGGCGGTCCGCGCGCGGCTGGCCGAGCGTCCGCAGCCGCCGCTCTACGTGGTCAGCTTCCTCGATGCGCGGCACGTCCGCCTGTTCGGCGCGCAAAGCCTCTACCAGGGGGTGCTCGACCGGCTCGGTCTGCAGAACGCCTGGCGCGGGCACACCAACTACTGGGGCTTCGCCCAGGTCGGCATCGAGCGGCTGGCCGAACGCCCGGAAGCGGCGCTGCTCTACCTCGAACCGCTGCCGCCGGACGCCGCGCGCGGCCTGGCCGCCAGCCCGCTCTGGCAGCGCCTGCCGCTGGTCCGCGCCGGGCGCGCGCACGCCCTACCGCCGGTGTGGAGCTTCAACGGCCTGCTCGCTGCCGAACGCTTCGCCGGGCTGCTCGAAGCGCAGCTGACCGCCACCCCGTCCCCGGACTCCGCCAGGCCCCAGCCATGACCGACCTGCCCAGCGCCGCCCCGCCGGCGACCGCCGCCCGCCCCGTCCGCACGCCTTCGCCGCTGCCGCTGTGCCTCGCCCTGCTGCTCGCCGCCGCCGCGCTGGCCGGCGCCGACCTCGCCGCGCGCCTGCCGGCGGCGCAGTGGCTGCCGGCGCTGTTCGCCCCGGCGGCGGACGACATGCGCCAGCTGCTCCTGCACTTCAGCTGGCTGCCGCGCCTGTGCATGGCCGCGCTGTGCGGCGCCGCGCTGGCCCTGGCCGGGACCCTGATGCAGCAGGTGCTGCGCAATCCGCTGGCCTCGCCGGGCACCCTCGGCGTGTCCAGCGGCGCCCAGCTGGCGTTGGCGCTGGCCACCCTGTGGGCGCCGGAGCTGCTGGTCGACGGCCGCGAATGGGTGGCCCTGGCCGGCGGCGGCCTGGCCACCCTGCTGGTGTTCGCCCTCGCCTGGCGGCGCGGCCTGGCGCCCTTGACGGTGGTCCTCGCCGGGCTGGTGGTCGGCCTCTACCTCGGCGCCCTGGCCAAGGGCCTGATGCTGTCCCGCGAGCAGGATCTCGGCGCGGTGTTCATCTGGGGCTCCGGCTCGCTCAGCCAGAACGGCTGGCAGGGCGTGACCTTCCTGCTGCCGCGCCTGGCCGTGGCGCTGCTCCTGCTGCTGCCGCTGCTGCGCCCGCTCGCCCTGCTGGAGCTGGACGACAGCGGCGCGCGCAGCCTCGGCGTGCCGCTCGGCCTGCTGCGCTTCATGGGCCTGGCCCTGGCGGTGTACGTCAGCGCCTGCGTGATCGCCAGCGTCGGGGTGATCGGCTTCATCGGCCTGGCCGCCCCGGCCATCGCCCGCCTGCTCGGCGCCCGGCGCTTCGGCCAGCGGCTGCTCTGGGCGCCGCTGCTCGGCGCGGCGCTGCTGCTGCTCACCGACCTGGCGATCCAGCGCCTGGCCGGGCCGCTCGCCGAGCTGCTGCCGACCGGCGCGGCCACCGCCCTGCTCGGCGCGCCCCTGCTGCTCTGGCTGCTGCCGCGCCTGCAGCTCTCCGGCGGACGCCCGCAGGCCGTCGCCGGCACCGCGGCCTGGCGCCATCCGCGGCCACGGCGGCGGCTCGCCCTGCTCGCTGGCCTGCTGCTGCTCGGCGTGCCGCTCGCCCTCGGCGTCGGCCAGGGCCTGCACGGCTGGGACTGGCAACTCGACGGCACGCTGCTCGACTGGCGCCTGCCGCGGGTGGTGGTCGCCCTCGCCGCGGGCGTCCTGCTGGCGCTGGCCGGCACCCTGGTGCAACGGCTCACCGCCAACCCGATGGCCAGCCCCGAGGTGCTCGGCCTCGGCGCCGGCGCGGCGCTCGGTCTGGTGGCACTGCTGTTTCTGCTGCCCGGCGCCGGCCTGGCGCTGAAGCTGCCGCTCGGCGCCGGCGGCGCCCTGGCGGTGCTGCTCTTGATCGTGGCGATGAGCTACAGAAGCGGCTTCGCCCCCGAGCGGGTGCTGCTGATCGGTATCGCCCTGAGCGCCTTCTTCGACGCGCTGCAGGTGCTCCTGCTGGCCGGCGGCGATCCGCGCGGGCAGAGCCTGCTCGGCTGGATGTCCGGCTCCACCTACTTCGTCGACGCACCGACCGCCTGGGCGCTGCTCGCCGGCGCCCTGCTGCTGCTCGCCGCGACCCTGCCCTGCGCGCGCTGGCTGGAGCTGCTGCCGCTCGGCGAGGGCAGCGCGCGCGCCCTCGGCGTGCCGCTGGGACGCAGCCGCCTGTGCCTGCTGCTGCTGGCGGCGCTGATGACCGCCGGGGCGACCCTGGTGGTCGGCCCGCTGAGCTTCGTCGGCCTGCTCGCCCCGCACCTGGCACGCCTGCTCGGCCTGACCCGGGCGGTGCCGCAACTGCTCGGCGCCAGCCTGCTCGGCGCACTGACCCTGCTCTTGGCCGACTGGCTGGGGCGCAACCTGCTGTTCCCCCTGCAGCTGCCGGCCGGCCTGCTCGCCTCGCTGGTCGGCGGGGCCTACTTCATGTTCTGCCTGGGGCGGCGCTGAAGCGGCCGGAGCGGTAACGGCGGAAAAGCGCTGCGCGCGTTTTCCACGGGGTGGCCATCCACCCTACACCCGGCTGCGGGCTCCGTAGGGCGGGAAACGGCCGCAGGCCTTTCCCACCACCGGCGCCCTCATGGCCGTAAATCGCGCCGCGGACAATCGTCGCAGAGCGGCAGGCCGAGGCGGTCGAGGATGCAGCACTGGCGGCGCTGCCGGCGCGGCGGCCGGCCGGTGCCCTGGGCCAGGTAGCGAACCGGCTCGAACAGCGGGTTGCGCGTGCCGTCCGGGCGCAGGGGGGCAGCCAGCAGGGCGCGGCCGTCGGCCAGCCGGGCGGCGGGCTGCGGCAGGGCCTCGAGCTGGCCGAGGAACCAGTCGAAGTAGTCGCCGGCATTGCCCCAGAACAGCCGCGGCGCCGCCTTGGTATGCGCGGCGAGGCTCTGGATCAGCGGCTGCAGGTGCTCGTCGAGCAGCCCGGCGAAGCGCGCGAAGGGATCGGGCGGGTTCGTCCAGACCGCGCCGGCGTGCAGCAGCTTGAAAGCTTCGGGCAGGCCGTCGGCGCCGGGCACGATCTGGACGTCGTCGAGCGCCAGCGGCAGGTGCCGGTCGAGGATCAGGCTCGCAGCCAGCACCGGCGGCAGCAGCCGGCGGAAGTAGTATTTCGACCACAGCGACAGCCGCGCGCGCGGGTCGCCGCCGGCGTGTTCGGGGGCGAAGCGCGCCAGCTGTGCGTCGAGCTGCGCGGCAGACAGGAAGACGCGCGCCGGCACGCCGGCGCGCGGGTCGTCGGCCAGGGTCAGCACCTCGCGGTAAGCGGCGAAGGCGCCCTGGAACAGGGGAGCGAGCGGCTCGATCACTCAGGCACAGGCCGCCTGCGGCTGGCGGCAGGCCTCCAGCAGCGCGTCGGCCACCTCCTGGGAGCGCACCGCGACCACCGACAGCAGGGTGTCGCTGAGCCCGTGGCTGTCCTCGCAGCAGCCCTGCAGGAAGACGTTCGGCTGGAAGCCGGCGCGGGTCGGCAGGCGGTAGCTGCGCTCCAGCCCGGCGTCCTTGTGCAGGTGCCGCTCGATGCCTTCCAGCAGGCGCCAGTGGGCGTCGCGGCGGTAGCCGGTGGCGAGCACCAGCAGGTCGAACGCATGCTGCTCCTCGCTGCCGTTCTGGGTGTCGCGCAGGCTCAGGCGCAGGCCGTCGGCGCCGGGCGTCACCGCCTGGACCTGCCGGTTGGCAAGCAGGCGGCGCTGCTCGGAACCGGTCACCTTCTGCTGGTAGAGGTCCTGGTAGATGCTCTCGATCAGGTCCAGGTTGACCACCGAATAGTTGGTGTGGCTGAGCGAGCGGATCAGCTGCTGGCGGGCGGCCTGCGGCTGGCGGTAGACCACGTCGGTGAAGGCCGGGTCGAAGATCTCGTTGACGAAGGGGCTGTCGTCCGCCGGGCGCATCGCCTGGGCGCGCATCACCAGGCTGATCTCGGCCTGCGGGTAGCGACCGGCCAGGTCGGTGTAGAGTTCCGCCGCGCTCTGCCCGGAGCCGAGCACCGCCACCCGGTAGCGGCCCTCGCGCTCGGGGCAGCACTGGCCGATGCGTTCCAGGTACTGCGAGGAATGGATCAGTCGCGGCTCGCCCCGCAGGCCGGCGAACAGCTCGGGAATCGCCGCCTGGGCGCCGATGCCGACCACCAGGTTGCGGGTCAGCCGGGTGCGCGTGCGGCCGTCGGCCAGCTTGGAGACCACCCGCAGGCGCTGCACCTCGCCACGCTCCTCGACGCCCTCCACGGCGACCACCTGCTCGCCGTAATGCACGCGCTCGTCGAAGTGCGCGGCGGCCCAGCGCAGGTAGTCGTTGTACTCGATGCGCGACGGGTTGACGGAGCCGAGGTTGATGAAGGGCAGCAGGCGCTGTTTGGCGTGCAGGTAGCTGACGAAGGTGAAACGGCTCGCCGGGTTGCGCAGGGTCGCCAGGTCCTTGAGGTAGGAGATCTGCATGCGGCTGTTCTCCAGCAGCATGCCGCCGTGCCATTCGAAGGCCGGCTTGCTGTCCAGGAAGCAGTAGCGCAGACCGGACTCGCGGGTCCTGGTGTCCTCCTCCAGGGCAATGGCGATGGCCAGGTTGGCCGGGCCGAAGCCCACGCCGATCACGTCGTATTCCAGCGTTTCTATGCTCATGTGCACTCTCGTTCCTGTCGTCTGTGACATTCCAAGGGGGCTGCCGGGCCGCGCGGCGGGCGCGGGGGAGCCGGGTCCCTGCCTGACCTCATCAGTGGTGGTGGCCGCGTCGAGCGCGACTCGCGTTGTTAAAACGTGCTCACGCCAGCCGGCAGCGGGCGAAGAAGGCCTCGCGCTCCAGCAGCATCAGGGCGGCGCGCTTGTGCGGGAAATCGAACTCCTTGAGCCGGGCGAAGCCCAGGGCCTGGAGGTGCTGGATCATCCGCGCGTTGTCGGCGCGCGGCTCGCAGACGATGCGCCGGGTGCGCGGCTCGTCGAGGAACAGGTAGTGGACCAGCGCGCCGAGCCAGGCGGCGACCTTGTGCGGGCCGCGGTGGCGGTCCTCGCCGACCAGCATGTGGATGCCGCGGTCGTAGTCGTCGACCGCGTAGAAGGGCGCGATGCGGTCCTCCTTGGCCCAGTAGGCCTCGTAGTAGGCGAAGGGCTCGTCGTCGAAGGCGCCGATCAGGGTCAGCACCCGCGGGTCGGCGGCCAGTTCCTCCAGGTAGCGGCGGTGCTGCGCCAGGTCGCCCTGCTCCTGCCAGAAGGCGGCCACCCGCGGATGGTTCTGCCAGCGGTTGAAGCGCGCCAGGTCCGTCTCGACGTCGAGGCTGCGCAGCGCCACCCAGGCGCCGAGGCGGGCGTCGAAGCGCCGGTAGACCTCGCCCCGCGGCTTGGGCGGACGGCGCGGATGGCGCCGCCCGGAGGCGTGCAGGCACGGCTGCTCGGGATAGCCGGCGCTGCGCCGGCCGCGCTGCCAGAGCCCCGGCAGTTGCCAGAAGGCGGCGCGCTCGATGACCGGCACCCCGTCGTCGAGGCGGAGCAGGCCGCTCTCCAGCAGCGCTTCCGGCACGCCGTCGGGCAGGGCCAGCGCCAGGCGCTGGCAGTCGGGCTCGCGGCTGAAGCGCCAGTAGGCCAGCGCCTGCAGGGCGAATTCCGGCTCGGCCAGCACCTCGCAGTGCAGCGGCCCGTCGGCGCCCTCCAGGCGCAGCAGCGGCGCGCCGTCGAGCAGCAGCAGGCTGCCCGCGGCGGACAGCCGCCGGCCGTCGGGCAAAGGCAGTTCGGCGTTACCAGGAATAGCTGAGAGAGGCTGTGACATTGCGGCGGTTCCATACCAGCAGTAGTAATCACAGGTGGCGACGAACTTCTTGTCGGTCACGTTGGTGGCGTTGAGCTGCAGCTTGACGGCGTCCCAGCTGTAGCTGGCCATGGCGTCGTAGAGGGTGTAGGACGGGACTTCCATGGTCTCGGTGTTGTCGCCCCAGCTGTTGCCGGTGTAGCGCGCGCCGCCACCCAGGGCGAGGCCGTCCAGCGGGCCGCCCCGGAAGGTGTAGACCGCCCACAGCGAGGCCATGCGGTCGGCGACCTGCGAGGGCGTCTTGCCGCGTTCGTTGGCGCGCACCGACTTGGTGGTCTCGGCGTCGAGGTAGGTCATCGAGCCGGTCAGGCTCAGGCGCTCGGTGACGTTGGCCACCGCCTCGAACTCGATGCCCTTGGTGCGCACCTCGCCCAGCTGGGTCTGGATGCCGCCGGCGGTGTTCTTGCGCACGTTGCTCTGGGTCAGCTCGAACACCGCGAGGTTGAAGGAGCCGTCGAAGCCGGGCGGCTGGTACTTGAGGCCGGCCTCCCACTGTTCGCCCTCCTCCGGCTCGAAGGGGTCGCCGGTGCGGCCGTTGACCTCGGCGACCGGCAGGAAGAACTCCGAGTAGCTGACGTAGGGGGTCAGGCCGTTGTCGAACAGGTAGGCCAGCCCGGCGTTCCAGGTGAACTCCTCGTCGCGGACGTTCTTGTCCACCCCGGTGGTGCGGTTGTCGATGTCGGCGCGCGACTTGTCGTAGCGCCCGCCGAGCAGCAGCACCCAGCGGTCATCGAACTTGACCTGCTCCTGCAGGTAGAGGCCGAGCTGGTCGAAGCGGGTGCGAAAATCCTGCAGGTCGGCGTCGGTCACCGACTGCAGGCTGTAGTTGACCAGGCTGACCCGGCCGCCGTAGCTGGGGTTGTAGATGTCGATGGGGCTGAGCACCAGCGGGTCGCTGGCGTAGTCCTTGTCGTCGATGTCGAGCTTCTGGTAGTCGAGGCCCATCAGCAGGGTGCTCTTCAGGCGGTCGCCTTCCCACTTGTAGACCACGCGGTTGTCCACCGAGATCGAGTCGGACTGGCCGTCGGCGTTGCTCAGCCCGCGCATCAGCTGGCGGCGGGTGGGGTCGGCGCCGGGCAGCAGATCGTTCAGGTAGCCGGCGCTGTACATCTGCCGCAGCTCCAGGTCCATGTGCCCGTAGCGCAGGTTCTGCTGGAACGACCAGGCGTCGTTGAAGCGGTGGCTGAACTCGTAGCCGAAGCTGTACTGGTGGCGCTCGAACTTCTCGTAGCTCGGGTCGCCCACCGCGTCCTCGTCGTCGATCTGCCCGTTGGCGGCGCCGTGCTCCAGGCTGCCCTCGGCGGGCAGGAACTGCAGCATCGGGTCGGACTTGTCGCGATCCAGGCTGGCGCGCAGGGTCAGCGAGGTGTCGTCGGTGAAGTTGAAGGTCAGCGTCGGCGCGAACAGCAGGCGCTCGGCGTTGACGTGGTCGACCTGGGTGCCGTTGTCGCGACTGAGCGCGGTGATCCGGTAGAGGATGCGCCCCTCGTCGTCCAGCGGGCCGCCCATGTCCAGAGTCATCTGCTTGTGGTCGTAGCTGCCGTACTGCACGCCGACCTCGCCGAAGGCGGTGGAAGGCGCCCGCTTGCTGACCAGGTTGATCGCCCCGCCCGGCGGGTTCTGGCCGTAGAGCACCGAGGAGGCGCCCTTGAGCACCTCGACCCGCTCGAGCAGGAAGGGGTCGATCTGCCAGCTGAAGAAGCCGGAGGAATGCACCCGGTTGCCGTCGCGGTAGAGGCCGTTGTTGGCCTGCTTGAAGCCGCGGATGATGAACCAGTCCTGCTTGTTGTCCTCGCCGAAGTAGCCGGCCTGCACGCCGGCGGTGTAGCGCAGGGCGTCGCTGACGCTGACCACCTTGCGGTCGCGCATCTGCTGCTCGGTGGTGATCGACACCGAGCGCGGGATCTCGTTGAGCGGCGTGTCGGTCTTGGTCGCGGACAGGGTGCGCTTGGCGGTGTAGCCGGTGTCCGGACCGACCGGGCTGTCGGCCTTGTCGACCACCGAGACCTGCTCCAGTTGCAGCACGCCCTTGTCCTCCTCGTCCTCCTCGACGGCGCCGGCCGGCAGGGCGCCCGCGCCCAGCGCGCAGAGCAGCGCCACGGCCAGACGCCTTCGGGCGAAGGGAGCGGACCGCCCCCGTGGATGATGCGACAACCTCATGCTCCTAACTCCCCACAACCCATAAATAAGAAGGCTTCTTGTTTGCATCCAGGCCTGCCTGTAAAGACGGATCGGGTCGGGGAAAATTTAGGAATTTCCGGTAAAAGATTGTTTCATTGCCGCAACCGATTGATCTGCAAGGGAATAAAAGCGCGCAGCGGGTAGCCCGCAGGGTGGATGGCCACCCCGTGGAAAACTCGCGCAGCGATTTTCCAGCGTGGCCGCGGCCATGGCGGGAAAGGCCTGCGGCCGTTTCCCACCCTACGCAGACATGGCCGCCCCTATCCCCTCACCCCGTAGGGCGGGTAACCGCGCAGCGTTACCCGCCAACGGCAGCGGCGCTGCCGCCCCTACCCCTGCAGGCTGTCCAGCACCTGCGCCAGTCCGGCGAACACCTCGGCGGTGCGGACGATGCCCAGGTGGTCGGTGTCGACGATCCGCTCGCCGGCCGGCTCGCCCAGCGCCCGGCGCAGCCCGGCGCGCAGCAGCTCGGCGCGCCCCGGCGGCTGCGCCGCCCACCAGCAGTGCGGGCGCACCGAAACCGCCGGCAGCCGGTAGCCGGCGCACAGCCGGCGCAGGTGCTGCTCGACCGCCCAGGCGAACAGCAGCTCCTCCAGGCTCTGCCGGCCAGGGCGTCCAGCGGCTGCGCGGCCAGCCAGGCGCGGCCGGCCGCCGGCCAGTCGAGCGGCGTCAGGGGTGCGAGCCGCTCCAGCAGATCGTCCGGCGCCGCCAGCTCCGGCAGCAGCAGGCGCAGATGCCCGGCGAAACGCGCCCGCGCCTCGGGATGGCGGGCGTCGTCTTCGGCGATCTCGGTGCCCGGCACGTAGCAGTCGAGCAGGCCGAGGAAGGCCACCGTCTCGCCGCGCGCCTCCAGCCGCGCGGCCAGCTCCAGCGCCAGGCTGCCGCCCAGCGACCAGCCGAGCAGCCGGTACGGCCCCTGCGGCTGTTCGGCGAGCAGCGCCGCCAGGTAGGCGTCGGCCAGCGCCGCGAGGCTCGCGTCGCGCCACTGCGGGTCGAGGAAGCTGCGGCACTGCAGGCCCAGCAGGTGGTGCCGGCCCTCCAGCGCCGCGGCCAGCGGCTGGTAGCCGGTGACCCGGCCGGTGACCGGATGCAGGCAGAACAGCGGCGTACCCGGCGCCGGCCGGCGCGACAGGCGCACCAGCGGCGAAGGCCCGGCGGCGCCCGCGCCGGCGAGGGCGTCGAGCAGCGCCAGCAGTTCGGCGCGGAAGGCCTCGGCCAGCGCGCGGACGTCCGCCTCGGCGTAGTGGCCGGCGGCGTATTCCCAGGCCAGCGCCAGCGCGCCGTCGAAGATCTGCCCGTTGACGGCCAGAAGGCTGCCCAGCGGATTGTCGGGCGCCTGCTGGGCGCCGCCGCCCTCCAGCGGGCGGAACCAGCCGTCCGCCTCGCCGGCGTACTGGCCGAGGTAGTTGAAGGTCAGCTGCGCCGGCGGCAGCGCGGCCAGGGCGGCGCGCGCCTCGGGCGTGCCGAGCCAGCGCAGCGCGCCGTAGCCGACGCCGCCATGCGGCACCTGGCGCAGCCCGGCGAGCACCTGCTCCAGCTGTTCGAGCGGGCCACCGGCCGCCGGCAGGCGCAGCGGGTAGAGGCTGGTGAACCAGCCGACCGTGCGGCTCGGGTCGAGCCCTTCGGCCAGCGGCTCGCGGCCGTGGCCTTCGAGATCGACGCGCAGCGCCGGTTCGCCGCACCAGGCGCAGTAGGCGCGGGTCAGGGCGGCGAGTAGCAGCGCGTCAAGGCGCCCGCCGGCCGCGCCGCCGAGCAGGCGCTGCGTGGTCGCGCGGTCGAAGGCCAGGCGCAGGCTGCGGCGCTCGGCGAAGGTCGCCCGCGGCGCCGGCCGCTCCGGCGCCGGGCCGGCCAGTCGCGAGCACCAGAGATCCAGCTCGCGGCGCGCCGCCTCGCCGCTCGCCCAGCGCTGCAGGTGCTCGGCCCAGGCCTTGAAGGAGCAGGTCCGCGCCGGCAGCGCGACGCCCTGCCCCGCCGCCAGCTGCCGGTAGGCGGCCAGCAGGTCCTCCAGCAGGATGCGCCAGGACACCCCGTCCACCGCCAGATGGTGGATGGCCAGCAGCAGGCGGTCCGGCTGTCCGTGCTGGCGCAGGTAGAGCGCGCGCAGCAGCGGGCCTTCGTGCAGGTCCAGGCTGCGCTGGGCCGCTTCGCAGAAGGCTTCGGCCTCGCCGGCATCGACGGCTTCGCGCCGCCAGAGCAGCGCGTGGCGCTCGTCCAGCGCCCCGTACCACTGGCGCCAGACGCCATCCTCCGCGGCGAAACGCAGGCGCAGCGCGTCGTGGTGCGCCACCAGCGCCTGCAGGGCCTGTTCGAGCCGGTCGGGATCGAGCGGGCGCTGCAGCTCCAGCCACAGCGACTGGTTCCAGTGCGCCGGCACGGCCTGGCCGAGGGCGAAGAAATGCGCCTGGATCGGCGTCAGCGGCACGGCGCCCTCGGCCGGCCCGCTGTCGACGGCCTGGGCTGCCGGCGGACACGCCACGCCGGCCAGCTCGGCCAGGCGCTGATGCTGGAACAGGTCGCGCGGCGTCAGCGCCAGCCCCTGCTGGCGCGCACGGCCGACCACCTGCAACGCGACGATGGAGTCGCCGCCCAGCTCGAAAAAGCGGTCGTTGCGCCCGACCCGCGGCAGGCCCAAGAGCTGCGCCCAGATTTCCGCCAGAATCCGTTCGCTGTCGCCCTGCGGCGCCTGATAGTCGTCCCGCGCCTGCCACTGCGGCTCGGGCAAGGCGGCACGGTCCAGCTTGCCCGCCGGGGTCAGCGGCAGGCGCTCCAGCAGCATCAGCTGCGCGGGGACCATGTAGTCCGGCAGCGCCTCGGCCAGTTGGCGGCGGATTTCGAGCGGATCGAGCGGGCCGCGCGGCACCAGGTAGCCGACCAGTTGCTTGCCGCTGGGGGTTTCTCTTGCAACGACGGCCGCCTCGGCCACCGACGGATCGGCCATCAGGCGGCTCTCGATCTCGCCCAGCTCGATGCGGAAACCACGGATCTTCACCTGCTGGTCGAGCCGCCCCAGGTAGTCCAGCGCGCCGTCGTCGCGCCAGCGCACCAGGTCGCCGGTGCGGTACATGCGCTCGCCGGGGGCACCGAACGGATCGGGCAGGAAGCGCTCGGCGGTCAGCTCGGGGCGCTGGTGATAACCCCGCGCCAGGCCCACCTCGCCGCCGATGTACAGCTCGCCGGCCACCCCGAGCGGCAGCGGGTTGAGCTCGGCATCCAAGACGTACAGCCGGCGCGGGCCGACCGGGGTGCCGATGGGGGCGTAGGCGGCGTCCAGGTCGGTATCCGGGAAGGCCTCCCAGATCAGCGGGGTCACCACCGTCTCGGTGGGGCCGTAGCCGTTGACGATGCGTTTCGGCTGCAGCACCCGCTGCAACCGCTCGTAGGTCTCGCGGGTGAAGGCCTCGCCGCCCAGGGTCCAGGAGCGTACCGGCAAGGTCAGTTGCTGGGACTCGATCCAGTCCAGCAGCTGGCCGACGTAGCTGGGCGGGAAGCAGGCGATGGTCACGCCCTCCTTTTGCAGCACCGCGCAGGTCTGTTCGGCGCTCCACAGCTCTTGGTCGCGAATCACCAGCCGGCTGCCGAAGGCCAGCGGCACCGCCCAGCGCTCGACCGCGCCGTCGAAGCTGATCGAGGCGAAGTGCAGCTCCACATCGTCCGGGGTCATGCCGTAGCGCTGGCCGATGGTCTGCACGTGCATGGACAGCCCCGCGTGGTTGACCGCCACGCCCTTGGGCCGGCCGGTGGAGCCGGAGGTGTAGATCAGGTAGGCGAGGTTCAGCGGGTGAATAGTCACCGCCAGCGGTTCGGCGCTGTAGTTGCCGGTATCGAGCAGGTCCAGGCAGAGCGCCTCGACGCCCTCGCCCAGCGGCAGCCGGCCGCGCAGGGCCGAGGTGGTGATCAGCCATTTCAGCCCGGAATCCTCGGCCATGTAGGCCAGGCGTTCGCGGGGATAGTCGGGATCGAGCGGCACGAAGGCGCCGCCGGCCTTGAGGATCGCCAGCAGGCCCTCGATCATCGCCGTGCCGCGCTCCAGACAGAGGCCGACCCGCGCCTCCGGGCCGACGCCGCAGGCGATCAGGTGGCGGGCCAGGCGGTTGGCGCGGGCTTCCAGCGCGGCGTAGGTCATGCGCGTCGCGCCGTGGACCAGGGCGATGGCATCCGGGCGCCGGCGGGCCTGTTCGGCGATCAGCTCGGGCAGCAGGCGGGCGGGGTCGTGGGACTGGCGGCAGGCGTTCCAGGCTTCCAGTTGCGCCCGGTCATGCGCGTCGAGCAGGTCCAGCTGCGCCAGCGGCCGGTCGAGGGACTCGCCCAGGCGTTCGAGCAGGCCGGCGAAGTGGCCGGCCATGCGCGTCACCAGGCTACCGTCGAGCCGCTCGCGGGCATGGGTGAACACCAGGCGCAGCGCGCCGTCGGCGCCTTCCTCGCTGTCCAGCGCCAGGTCGAAGATGGCGTGCGGCACCGGCTGCTCCAGCGGCGTCAGGCGCAGGCCGGGCAGTTCGTGCAGCGCGCCGAGGTCGCGGCGCTGGTGGTTGAACAGCACCTGGAACAGCGGCGTCTGCCCAGGGTTGCGCACGGGGGCCAGGGCCTCGACCAGCCGGTCGAACGGCAGGTCCTGGTGCTCCTGGGCCTCCAGGGCGCGCCGGCGCACCTGGCCGAGCAGGTCGCGGAAAGACTCCTGCGGGCGCAGCTCGGCGCGCAGCACCTGGGTGTTGACGAAGAAGCCGATCAGCGGGGCGATCTCCGCCCGCTGGCGGTTGGCCACCGGCACGCCGACGCGGATGTCGCACTGCCCGCTGTAGCGCGCCAGCAGCAGCTGAAAGGCGGCCAGCAGCAGCTGGAAGAGGGTCGCGCCCTCGCCTCTGGCCAGCGCGCCGAGGCGTGCGGCCAGCGCGGCGGGAATCGCCCGCACGATACGCGCGGCGCTGCGCCCGGCGCCGCCGTCCCGGCGGTACGGCAGGGCCAGCGGCGGCTGCTCGCCGCCCAGCCGCTCGCGCCAGTAGGCGAGCTGGCGCTCGCCTTCGCCGGCCTCCAGCCAGGCGCGCTGCCAGAGGGCGAAATCGGCGTACTGGATCGGCAGGGGCGCGAGCACCGGCGCCCGACCCTGCTGCAGCGCGGCGTAGGCACCGGCCAGCTCGGCGGCGAACACGCCGATCGACCAGCCGTCGGAGACGATGTGGTGGGTGACGATCTGCAGCCGCCAGCGCGCCGCGTCGAGGCGCAGCAGCTGCACCCGCAGCAGCGGGCCGCCGGCCAGGTCGAAGGGCCGCGCGGCATGCGCGTCGGCCAGTTCCTCGAGGCGCTGCGGCGCGCCGCGCAGGTCGTGTTCCTCCAGGGCCGGCGGCCGCGGCGGGTCGACGACCTGCCAGGGCGCGCCGGCGGCCTCGACGAAGCGCGTGCGCAGCGCCTCGTGGCGCTCGACGATCAACGCCAGCGCGCCGAGCAGGGCCGCACGGTCCAGCGTGCCGTCGAGGGCGAAGGCGCCGACCATGTGGTAGGCACTGCTCTCCGGCTCCACCTGGGCGGCCAGCCACAGCCGGCGCTGCGCGTGGGAGGCCGGCAGGCGTTCGCCGCGCGGCGCCGGCACCAGCGGCAGCAGTTCGAAGCGGATGCCCTTGGCCTTCAGCAGTTCGAGAAAGCGCTTCTGCTCGGCCGCGCCGAGGGCCAAAAAACGCCGCGCCAGCGCGGCCTTGTCGATCGGATTGCTCACAGTGCCTCCAGCTCGTCGAGCAGCGCCGCCATCTCCTGCAGCGCCCCGTCCTCGCCCCCGGCGCCGGCCGGCGCCTGCGGCGCCAGCGACTCGGCCAGGGCGGCGAGGCTGTCCAGTTCGAAGAAGGCGCGCAGCGGCACCTCCAGGTCCAGGCGCTGGCGCAGCAGGGCGACCGCCCGGGTGGCCAGCAGCGAATGCCCGCCCAGCTCGAAGAAGTTGTCGTCGAGGCCGACCTGCGGCACTTCCAACAGCTCCGCCCAGATCGCCGCCAGGGCCTGCTCCAGCGCGCTCTGCGGCGCGCGGTAGCTACGCGTCTGCCAGTGCGGCTCGGGCAGCGCGCGGCGCTCCAGCTTGCCGTTGGGCGACAGCGGCATGCGCGCCAGGCGCACCAGCGCCGCCGGCACCATGTGCTCGGGCAGCGCCGCCTTGAGCGCGGCCTTCAGCCCGGCCAGCCAGGCGGCCTCGTCGGCAGGCTCGCCGTCGGCGACCAGATAGCCGACCAGCTGCTTGCCGATCTGCGTGTCGCGGGCCACCACCACGGCCTCGGCGACCCCGGCCCGGGCGGCGAGCAGCGCCTCGATCTCGCCCAGCTCGACGCGGAAGCCGCGTATCTTCACCTGATGGTCGATGCGCCCCAGGTAGTCGACCGCGCCGTCCTCGCGCCAGCGCGCCAGGTCGCCGGTGCGGTACATGCGCGCGCCGGGCGGGCCGAAGGGGTCGGGCAGGAAGCGCTCGGCGGTCAGCGCCGGGCGCCGGTGGTAGCCGCGCGCCAGGCCGATGCCGGCCAGGTACAGCTCGCCCGGCACGCCCACCGGCACGCGCTGGAGCTGGCCGTCGAGGATGTGCAGGCGCAGGTTGGCGATCGGCCGGCCGATCGGCACCGCCGCCCGCCCCTCGTCGACGCAGGTCCAGTGGCTGACGTCGATGGCCGCCTCGGTCGGGCCGTAGAGGTTGTGCAGGGCGACGCCCGGCAGACGCTGGAACGCCCGCGTCTGCAGCTCGACCGGCAGCGCCTCGCCGCTGCAGAGGATGCGCGTCAGGCTCGTGCAGGCCTCGATCCCCGGATGGGCGACGAAGGCCTGCAGCATCGAGGGCACGAAGTGCAGGGTGGTGATCCGGTGCCGGTCGATCAGCTCGACCAGCTTCTGCGGGTCGCGGTGGTCGCCCGGCGCGGCGATGGCCAGGCAGGCGCCGGTCATCAGCGGCCAGAAGAACTCCCAGACCGAGACGTCGAAGCTGAACGGGGTCTTCTGCAGCACGCAGTCGCCGGGGCCGATGCGGTAGGCCTCCTGCATCCACAGCAGGCGGTTGGCCAGGGCCGCGTGGCTGTTGCCGGCGCCCTTGGGCTGGCCGGTGGAGCCGGAGGTGTAGATGACATAGGCCAGGTCGTCCGGCTGCAGGACGACGTCCGGCGGCGTGGCCGGCTCGGCGCTGCAGTCTTCCGTGTCCAGGCAGAGCACGGCGAGGCCTGCGGGCAGCGGCAGGCCGTCGAGCAGCCGGCTGTGGCCGAGCAGCAGGGCGATGCCGGAGTCCTCGAGCAGATAGGCCAGGCGCTCGGCCGGGTAGTCCGGGTCGAGCGGCACGTAGGCGCCGCCGGCGCGGACGATGGCGTGCAGGCCGAGCACCAGCTCCACCGAGCGCTCCAGGCTGATGCCGACCGGCACGCCGGGGCCGACGCCGCGGGCGCGCAGGCGCCGGGCCAGGCGGTTGATCGCGGCGTCCAGCTCGGCGTAGCTGAGCCGGCGCGCGCCGAAGGCCAACGCCGGGGCGTCCGGGGTGGCCGCGGCCTGGCGGGCGATCAGTTCGGTCGCCGGGACGAAGGGGCCGTAGTCGCGCTCGGTGCGGTTCCAGGCGGCGATGCGCGCCTCCTCCTCCGCGCCCAGCAGCGGCAGCCGGCCGATGGCCTGCTCCGGGTCGTCGCAGAGGCCTTCGAGAATGCGCAGGAAGTGCTGCACCAGGCGCTCGATGCGCGGCGTCTCGAACAGCTCGGCGGCGTAGCCGACGAAGCCGGACAGGCGGCCGTCGGGGTCTTCCTCGGTGTCCAGGCCCAGGTCGAACTGAGCCCGGCCGCGCCGGGGTCGAACGGCTCGACGCGCAGCCCCGGCAGGTCGTGCAGGGCGGAGAAGTCGACCGTCTGGTGGTTGAAGGCGACCTGGAACAGCGGGTGGTGGCCGAGGCTGCGCTGCGGCTGCAGCGCCTCGACCAGTTGGTCGAAGGGCAGCTCCTGGTGGGCCAGGGCCCCGCGGCTGGCCTGCTGCAGCTCGCCGAGCAGTTGGCGGAAGGGCTTGTCCGCGCTCGGCGCGCCGCGCAGCACCAGGGTGTTGACGAAGCAGCCGAGCACGCCTTCGGTTTCCGGCAGACTGCGCCCGGCCACCGGCACGCCGACGCGGATGTCCTCCTGGCCGCTGTAGCGGTGCAGCAGGGATTGCCAGGCGGCCAGCAGCACGGCGAACAGGGTGGCGTTCTCGCGCCGGGCCAGTTCGCGCAGGCGCGCGGTCAGCGCCTGCGGCACCTCGAAGCGCAGGCGCGCGCCGCGCAGAGCGCCGCGCGGCGGCCGCGGATGGTCGGCGGGCAGCTCCAGCAGCGGCTGGTGCTCGCCCAGCGCGGCGCGCCAGTAGTCCAGCTGGCGCGCGCCCTCGCCGCCGGCCAGCCAGTCGCGCTGCCACTGGGCGTAGTCGGCGTACTGCAGCGGCAGCGGAGCGAAGCGCGGCTCGCGGCCCGCGGCGAAGGCCGCGTAGGCGCGGCAGAACTCGTCGATGAAGCGCTGCAGCGACCAGCCGTCAGAAACGATATGGTGCTGCACCAGCAGCAGGCGGTGTTCGTTCTCGCCCAGGCGCAGCAGGACCACCCGCAAAAGCGGCTGGCGCGCCAGGTCGAAGGGCGTGTGCAGCAGCTGCGCGGTGACCGCCTGCACCGCCGCCTCGCGCTCGCCCGGCGCCAGTTCGGCCAGGTCGTGGTGGACGATGCCCAGCCCGGTCGGCGGCAGGACGAGCTGGCGCGGCTCGCCGTCGGCCTCGACGAAGCGCGTGCGCAGGCTCTCGTGGCGCGCCACCAGGAGGTCCAGGCCGGCCTGCAGGGCGGCGCGGTCGAGCCGGCCGTGCAGGTCGAGGCCGGCCGGCATGTGGTAGGCGGTGTTCTCCGGCTCCAGCCGGGCGAGGAACCATAGGCGGCGCTGGGCGTGGGACAGCAGCAGGGCGCCGCTGCGCGGCAGGCTGCGTAGCGCCGGCGCCGGCTGCTCTACCGGGGCGATGCGCGCGGCGCAGTCGGCCAGGCGCGGGGCCTCGAACAGGGCGGCGAGGCTCAGCGCCAGACCGTGCCCGCTGCGCAGGCGCGACACCACCTGCAGGGCGACGATGGAGTCGCCGCCCAGCTCGAAGAAGCGGTCCTGCCGCCCGACCCGTTCCAGGCCCAGCAGCTGCGCCCAGATCCCGGCGAGGATGCGCTCGGAGTCGGTCTGCGGCGCTTCGTAGTCGTCCCGCGCCTGCCACTGCGGCTCGGGCAAGGCGGCGCGGTCCAGCTTGCCCGCCGGGGTCAGCGGCAGGCGCTCCAGCAGCATCAGCTGCGCGGGGACCATGTAGTCCGGCAGCGCCTCGGCCAGTTGGCGGCGGATTTCGAGCGGATCGAGCGGGCCGCGCGGCACCAGGTAGCCGACCAGTTGCTTGCCGCTGGGGGTTTCTCTTGCAACGACGGCCGCCTCGGCCACCGACGGATCGGCCATCAGGCGGCTCTCGATCTCGCCCAGCTCGATGCGGAAACCACGGATCTTCACCTGCTGGTCGAGCCGCCCCAGGTAGTCCAGCGCGCCGTCGTCGCGCCAGCGCACCAGGTCGCCGGTGCGGTACATGCGCTCGCCGGGGGCACCGAACGGATCGGGCAGGAAGCGCTCGGCGGTCAGCTCGGGGCGCTGGTGATAACCCCGCGCCAGGCCCACCTCGCCGCCGATGTACAGCTCGCCGGCCACCCCGAGCGGCAGCGGGTTGAGCTCGGCATCCAAGACGTACAGCCGGCGCGGGCCGACCGGGGTGCCGATGGGGGCGTAGGCGGCGTCCAGGTCGGTATCCGGGAAGGCCTCCCAGATCAGCGGGGTCACCACCGTCTCGGTGGGGCCGTAGCCGTTGACGATGCGTTTCGGCTGCAGCACCCGCTGCAACCGCTCGTAGGTCTCGCGGGTGAAGGCCTCGCCGCCCAGGGTCCAGGAGCGTACCGGCAAGGTCAGTTGCTGGGACTCGATCCAGTCCAGCAGCTGGCCGACGTAGCTGGGCGGGAAGCAGGCGATGGTCACGCCCTCCTTTTGCAGCACCGCGCAGGTCTGTTCGGCGCTCCACAGCTCTTGGTCGCGAATCACCAGCCGGCTGCCGAAGGCCAGCGGCACCGCCCAGCGCTCGACCGCGCCGTCGAAGCTGATCGAGGCGAAGTGCAGCTCCACATCGTCCGGGGTCATGCCGTAGCGCTGGCCGATGGTCTGCACGTGCATGGACAGCCCCGCGTGGTTGACCGCCACGCCCTTGGGCCGGCCGGTGGAGCCGGAGGTGTAGATCAGGTAGGCGAGGTTCAGCGGGTGAATAGTCACCGCCAGCGGTTCGGCGCTGTAGTTGCCGGTATCGAGCAGGTCCAGGCAGAGCGCCTCGACGCCCTCGCCCAGCGGCAGCCGGCCGCGCAGGGCCGAGGTGGTGATCAGCCATTTCAGCCCGGAATCCTCGGCCATGTAGGCCAGGCGTTCGCGGGGATAGTCGGGATCGAGCGGCACGAAGGCGCCGCCGGCCTTGAGGATCGCCAGCAGGCCCTCGATCATCGCCGTGCCGCGCTCCAGACAGAGGCCGACCCGCGCCTCCGGGCCGACGCCGCAGGCGATCAGGTGGCGGGCCAGGCGGTTGGCGCGGGCCTCCAGCGCGGCGTAGCTCAGCCGTGTGTCGCCGTGGACCAGGGCGATGGCCTGCGGGCGCAGGCGGGCCTGCTCGGCGATCAGCTCGGGCAGCAGGCGGGCGGGGTCGTGAGGCTGGCGGCAGGCGTTCCAGGCCTCCAGTTGCGTGCGCTGCGCCGCGTCCAGCAGGTCGAGATCGGCCAGCCGGCGCGCCGGATCGCCGACCAGTTCGGCGAGGATCTGCCGCAGCAGGCCGGCCAGCCGCTCGATGGCCGGCGCGTCGAACTGCGCGCGGTCGTAGGCCAGCAGCAGCTCCAGGTCCTCGCCCGGCAGCACCGCCAGGGTCAGCGGGTAGTGGGTGGCCTCGTGGCTCTGCGGCGCGCCCAGGCGCAGCCCGTCGCGCTCGGCCTGGCGCAGGGCGTCGCCCAGCGGGTAGTTCTCGAACACCAGCAGGCTGTCGAACAGCGCCTCGCCGGCGCGTCCGGCCCAGCGCTGGATGTCGTAGAGCGGCGTGTGCTCGTGCTCGCGCAGCGCCAGGTTGTCGGCCTGCAGCGCCGCCAGCCAGGCGCCGAGCGGCTGAGCGGCGGGCAGCGCGACCGGCACCGGCAGGGTGTTGATGAACAGGCCGGGCAGCCGCTCGCTGCCGGCCAGCTCGGCCGGCCGGCCGGCCACGGTGGTGCCGAAGCAGACCCGCGACTTGCCGGTCAGGCGCCCGAGCAGCAGGGCCCAGGCGCCCTGGATCAGGGTGTTGAGGGTCAGGCCGTGGCGCTGGGCGAAACCGCGCAGCGCCGCCGCCTGCTCCGCCGCCAGCGGCAGCGGATGGCGCCCCGGCCCTTCGCCCGGCGTGCGGCAAGACAGACTGCCGGCGACCCGGCCGGGCTCGGCGAAGCCCTGCAGCCGGGCGCGCCAGAAGGCCTCGTCGGCCGCGCCGTCGCGCCGCCCCAGCCAGGCAATGTAGTCGCCGAACTGGCCAGAGGGCGGGGCCGGGCGCTCGCCGTGGTAGAGCGCCAGCAGCTCGCCGAGCAGCAGCGCGGTGCTCCAGCCGTCGAGCAGCAGGTGGTGCAGGGTCCAGACCAGCAGCCAGTCGCGCGCGCCACGGCGCAGCAGGGCCAGGCGCAGCAAGGGCGGGCGGGCGAGGTCGAAGCCGCGGGCGCGCTCGGCGGCACAGAAGGCCTGCAGCGCGGCGTCGAAGTCCGCCTCGGCGCGCCAGTCGAGCTCCTGCCAGGGCAGCCCGACGGCGCCGTGCACCGCCTGCAGCGGGGGTTCGCCGTCGAGGAAGGCGCTGCGCAGGATGGCGTGACGCGCCAGCAGCTCCTCCCAGACCCGGCGCAGACGCGCCGGATCGAGGCCGGAGAGCGGCAGGCACAGCTGGTTGACGTAGCTGGCGGCGCCGCCGAGCCGGCTGTGGAACAGCAGGCCCTGCTGCAGCGGCGACAGCGGGTAGAGGTCCTCGACGCCGTGCAGCGCATCGAGGCGCGGCTGGTCGAGCCCGGCCAGCGGCACGTCGCTGGGGGTCAGACCGGCGGGCGCGTGGGCGCAGTGGGCGCGGATCGCCCGCAGCTCGTCCTGCAGGCGCTGCAGCAGGCCTTCGAGGGTCGGGCGCTGCCACTGGCTGGGGCTGAAGTCGAGGCGCAGGCGCAGGGCGCCGCCGCGCAACTCGGCGTCGATGCACAGGGGCGCGTCGAGCGGCGCGTCGGCCTCGCGCCAGAGGCCGGCGTCGAGCAGGCGCAGCGGCCCGCGGCTGTCGTCCTCGAACTGGCCCAGGTAGTTGAACAGCACCTGCGGGACGACGCCGTCCAGCTCGCCGCGCCGGCGCAGCAGGCCGTAGGCCAGGCCGCCGTCGCGCACCGCGCGCAGCTGCTCCTTGATCGCCTTGAGACTGCCCGGCAGATCGGCGGCCGGCTGCAGGCGCAGCGGGTAGAGGCTGGTGAACCAGCCGACCGTGCGGCTGAGGTCGAGATCGTCGAACAGCGGCGCGCGGCCGTGGCTTTCCAGGTGCAGGCAGACGCAGCACTGCTCGCTCCAGGCGCAGAGCACCCGGCTCAGCGCGGTGAGCAGCACCTCGTCGGCGCGCAGCCGGTAAGCCTGCTGGGCGGCCTGCAGCAGCTCGCGGCTGAACTCGGCCGGCAGGCTCAGTTCGAGACGCTGGCGCTGGCCCTCGCGGGCCGACTCGCGGCACAGCAGGGGCAGCTGCGCGCAGGCGCGCTCCTGGGTCTGCCAGAAGGCGCACTGCGCCTGCGCCGGGCCGGCGGCCCAGTCCTGCAGGCGCTCGGCCCAGGCCTTGAAGGAGCTGGTCCGCGCCGGCAGCGCGACGCGCTGCCCCGCCGCCAGCTGCCGGTAGGCGGCCAGCAGGTCCTCCAGGAGGATTCGCCAGGACACCCCGTCCACCGCCAGGTGGTGGATGGCCAGCAGCAGACGGTCGGTACAGCCGGTCTGGCTCAGCCAGCAGGCGCGCAGCAACGGCCCGGCCTGCGGGTCCAGGCTGCGCTGGGCCTCGGCGCCGAGCGCGGCGAGCTCGTCCTCGCCGGCCACCTCGCAGAGCCAGAGCAGCTCATGGCGCTCGTTTACATCCCCGTACCACTGGCGCCAGACGCCGTCTTCCGCGGCGAAACGCAGGCGCAGCGCGTCGTGGTGCGCCACCAGCGCCTGCAGGGCCTGCTCGAGGAGGATCGGCTCGAGGTCCTCGGCCAGCTCGACCAGCAGGTACTGGTTGCACGGCGCCGTGCCCTGGCGTTCGAGCAGGCGCGCCTGGATCGGCAGCAGCGGCACGGCGCCCTCGGCCGGGCCCTGCTCGATGCGCGGCGCGGCCAGCGGCCGGGCCACCGCGGCCAGCGCCGCCAGGCTCTGCTGCTGGAACAGATCGCGCGGCGTCAGCGCCAGCCCCTGCTGACGCGCGCGGCCGACCACCTGCAGGGCGACGATGGAGTCGCCGCCCAGCTCGAAAAAGCGGGCGTTGCGACCGACCCGCGGCAGGCCCAAGAGCTGCGCCCAGATCCCGGCGAGGATGCGCTCGGAGTCGGTCTGTGGCGCTTCGTAGTCGTCCCGCGCCTGCCACTGCGGCTCGGGCAGCGCGGCGCGGTCCAGCTTGCCCGCCGGGGTTAGCGGCAGGCGCTCCAGCAGCATCAGCTGCGCCGGCACCATGTAGTCCGGCAGCACTTCAGCCAGTTGGCGGCGGAGCTGTTGCGGATCGAGCGGGCCGCGCGGTACCAGGTAACCGACCAGTTGCTTGCCGCTGGGGGTTTCTCTTGCAACGACGGCCGCCTCGGCCACCGATTCATGGGCCAACAGACGGCTCTCGATCTCGCCCAGCTCGATGCGGAAGCCGCGGATCTTCACCTGCTGGTCGAGCCGTCCCAGGTAGTCCAGCGCGCCGTCGTCGCGCCAGCGCACCAGGTCGCCGGTGCGGTACATGCGCTCGCCCGGGGCGCCGAACGGGTCGGGCAGGAAGCGCTCGGCGGTCAGCTCGGGGCGCTGGTGATACCCCGCGCCAGGCCGATCTCGCCGCCGATGTACAGCTCGCCAGCCACCCCGAGCGGCAGCGGGTTGAGCTCGCCGTCGAGCACGTACAACCGGCGCGGACCGACCGGGGTGCCGATGGGGGCGTAGGCCGCCTCCAGCGCCGTGCCGGGGAAGGCCTCCCAGATCAGCGGAGTGACCACCGTCTCGGTGGGGCCGTAGCCGTTGACGATGCGTTGGGGGCGCAGGACCCGCTGCAACCGCTCGTAGGTCTCGCGGGTGAAGGCCTCGCCGCCGAGGGTCCAGGAGCGTACCGGCAAGGTCAGTTGCTGGGACTCGATCCAGTCGAGCAGCTGACCGACGTAGCTGGGCGGGAAGCAGGCGATGGTCACGCCCTCCTTCTGCAGCACTTCGCAGGTCTGTTCGGCACTCCACAGCTCTTGGTCGCGGATCACCAGCCGGCTGCCGAAGGCCAGCGGCACCGCCCAGCGCTCCAGGGCGCCATCGAAGCTGATCGAGGCGAAGTGCAGCTCCACATCGTCCGGGGTCATGCCGTAGCGCTGGCCGATGGTCTGCACGTGCATGGACAGCCCCGCGTGGTTGACCGCCACGCCCTTGGGCCGGCCGGTGGAGCCGGAGGTGTAGATCAGGTAGGCGAGGTTCAGCGGATGGATAGTCACGGCCGGCGGCGTGACGGCATGGACACCCAGATCCAGTGCATCGAGGCAGAACGTTTCCACCTCCGCACTCAGCGGCAGCCGCCCGCGCAGCGCGGAAGTCGTCAGCAGCCAGCGCAGCCCGGAATCCTCGGCCATATAGGCCAGCCGCTCGCGGGGATAGTCCGGGTCGAGCGGCACGAAGGCGCCGCCGGCCTTGAGGATCGCCAGCAGGCCCTCGATCATCGCCGTGCCGCGCTCCAGACAGAGGCCGACCCGCGCCTCCGGGCCGACGCCGCAGGCGATCAGGTGGCGGGCCAGGCGGTTGGCGCGGGCCTCCAGCGCGGCGTAGGTCATGCGCGTCGCGCCGTGGACCAGGGCGATGGCGTCCGGGCGCCGGCGGGCCTGTTCGGCGATCAGCTCGGGCAGCAGGCGGGCCGGGTCGTGGGGCTGGCGGCAGGCGTTCCAGGCCTCCAGCTGCGCCCGGTCCTGCTCGTCGAGCAGGTCGAGATCGGCCAGCCGGCGCTCGGGGTCGGCGACGCACTGTTCGAGCAGGCCGACGAAGCCGGCGACCAGCCGCTCGACGCTCGCCGCCTCGAACAGCTCCTCGGCCCAGGCGACGGTGATGCTCAGCCCGCCGTCGGCGTCGCGCACCGCGTCCAGCGCCAGGTCGAAGGGGATCTCGCGGGTCGGTAGCCGCTCGAACGTCGTGTCCAGGCCGGGCAGCCAGTCGGCCGGCAAGGGTTCGTCGTGGCGGTAGTTGAAGGCGATCTGGAACAGCGGCTGCTGGCCGAGGCGGCGCTCCGGCTGCAGCGCCTCGACCAGCCGCTCCAGCGGCAGCGTCCGGTGCGCCTGGGCGCGGCGCAGCCGCGCGCGCACCTCGCCGAGCCACTGGCGCACGCTGAGCCGCCCCTGCGGACGGCCGGCCAGCACGAGGGTGTTGACGTGGAAACCGAGCAGCGCCTCGTTGTCGCGCGTGCGGTTGGCCACCGGCACGCCGACGCGCACCTCGGGCTGGCCGGACAGGCGCGCCAGCTGCAGCTGGAGAACGGCGAGCAGCAGGTTGAAGGGGGTCGCCCGGCAGGCGCCGGCCAGCGCCTGCAGCCGCGCGGCCAGCGGCGCGGGCAGGCGCAGTTCGCGGAAACGCGCCCGGCAGGCCGCCCGCGACGGACGCGGACGGTCCGGAGCGAGCGTCTGGGCCGGCACCTCGCCGGCTAGCTCGGTGCGCCAGAAGTCCAGCTCGCGCCGGCACTCGTCGCCCGCCAGCCAGTCGCGCTGCGCCCGGACGCAGGCGGCGTAGGCCACGTCCAGGGCGGCACCGTCCGCCTGCGGCGCCTTTTCAGCGCGGAACAGGCGATAGCCCTCGGCCAGTTCCGCCATCAGCCAGCGCAGCGACCAGGCATCGAAGACCAGGTGGTGCATCACCATCACCAGCGCATGGCGCTGCGCGCCGAGCCGGTAGAGCTGGCAGCGCACCAGCGGGCCGCGGGCCAGGTCGAAGGGCCGCGCGACGAAGTCGCCGGCCTGACACTGGAGTTCCGCGTCGTCGGCACCGTCCAGTTCGATGCGCTCCAGCGGCATGGGCACGACCTCGCCCGGGCGCTGCTCGGCGACGCCGCCCCGTTCGCGCAGCCGGGTGCGCAGGATGGCGTGGCGCGCCAGCAGGCGGTCGAGGCTGTAGCACAGGGCCTCGGCGTCCAGCGGCCCGGAAAAGCGCCAGAGGCCGGCGAGGTGGTAGGCGTCGCTGTCCGGCTCCAGGCGGCTGAAGAACCACAGCCGCTGCTGGGCCGGGCCGAGCGGTTGCCAGCCCGTCTCGGCCGGCGGCAGGGGGGAAAGCGGGGAATGGGCGGTCATGTCGGCACCTCGGGGGCGGAACGGCCCGGCCGCCGGGCGGCGACCGGGATGGCGGCGCAAGCGGACGGCGGCGCCGGTTTCACTCGGCCATGGCCTCGCGCAGGCTGCGCGGACGCATGTCGGACCAGATCCCGGAGATGTGCGCCAGGCAGGTCTGGCGGTCGCCGCTGATGCCGACCTCCTGCCAGCCGGCCGGCACCGGCTTGTATTCCGGCCAGATCGAGTACTGCTGCTCGGCGTTGACCACCACATGGAACTGGGTATCGGCTTGGTCGAAACTCATGGCTTGGCTCCTGGTTCGGTCGGGCGGCAGGGTGCCGCATCACTGGTTACAGACGGATAAAGACGAGAATAATTTTCATTAACTTGAAAATCGGACGTATGACCGCCCTGCCCGGCCGTAGCCGGGGGACGCGCGCGGAGAACACGGCTAGTCGGCGGCCAGCGCCCGCGCCGGCCCGCCGATGGCCTGCAGGGCGTCGGCGCTGGCGCGCGCGCGCTGCTCGCCGGTCAGCTCGACGAGCCGCCCGCCGTCCATCTTCAGCAGGCGGTCGGCCTGGTCGAAGTAGTGGTCGTCGTGGGTGATCGCCAGCACCGTCTTGCCCTGCGCCTTCAACTGCGGCAGCAGCTCGCGGTAGAACAGCCGGCGGAACAGCGGGTCCTGGTCCGCCGCCCACTCGTCGAGCACCAGGATGTCGCGCTCCTCGAGCATCGCCAGCAGCAGCGCCAGGCGCTTGCGCTGGCCCTGGGAGTAGCGGGTGTCGAGCAACCGGCCGCCGGCGTGACGGACCTTGTGCGCCAGGTGCAGGCGCTCGAGCCAGCGGTCGGGCTCGCCCTCTGCGGCCTCGCCGCCGTCCGGGCCGAGCAGCCGGGCGAACAGGTGGAAGTCGGTGAACACGCTGGAGAACAGCCGCCGGTAGGCCGGCCACTCGGCCTCGTCCAGGGGACGGCCGTCGAGCAGGATCTGCCCGGCCACCGGCCGGTAGAGGCCGGCCAGCAGGCGCGCCAGGGTCGACTTGCCGCTGCCGTTGCCGCCGACCAGGAACAGCAGTTCGCCGCGCGCGATGCGCAGGTCCAGCGGGCCGACGTCGAAGCCGCCCTCGTCGCCCTCGCCGGGATAGCGGTAGACCACGCTGCGCAGCTCCAGGGATTGCCAGGCCGGCGCCGGCGCCGGCGCCTCGAAATCGCGGCGCAGCGGCGCCAGCTCCAGCGCCTCCAGCGCCTCCAGGGCGACCCGCGCGGCGAGCAGGCTGGGCAGCGAGCCCACCGCGGCGATCATGGGCGCGCGCAGGAACAGCACGGTGAGGGCGAAGGTCGCCGCCGTCGCGGCGCCGGCCCAGCCCAGACCGCCGGCGCAGTAGAACACCAGGCCGATGCTGCCGAGCACCATGATGTTCGCCCAGTTGCCGGCCAGGCCGTTGTAGATGTCGGCGCGGGTCACGTGGTGGCGGTAGGCCTCGGCGTCGGCGTCGAACTCCTCCTCGTACAGGCGGCGGGCGCGTTCGCGGTTCAGGGCCAGCTCCTTGCGCCCGTCGATCAGCGCCTGGTAGTCGCGGTAGAGGCGGTCCTCGGCCTCGCGCAGCAGGCGGATGTGCCGGTTGACCCGGCCGACGCAGAGCCAGCCGACCGCCAGGGTGAGGCCCATCCAGGCCAGGGTCACGGCGAACAGCGGCGCCGACAGCCAAGCCAGGTAGGCGAAGGCGGCCAGGCTCAGCACCAGGCCGTAGACCAGCTCCGGCAGGTGCACGAAGGCGATGGTGAGGTTGCGGATGTCGCTCGACAGGCTGGCAAGGATGCGCGCTCCGCCGAGCTGCTCCAGGCGCTGGATGTCGGTGTCCAGCAGGCGCTTCACCAGGTCGCGGCGCAGGCGGTAGACGAAGCGGTGGCCGAGGCGGTGCAGCGCCACCTGGGCGCCCGCCGCGACCAGCAGCAGCAGCGCCAGCAGGGCGCCGAACTGGAGCAGGGCGAGGCCCGGCCGCTCGCTGGCGGCGATCAGCCGCAGGTTGATGAAGGCCAGGGTGCCGATGCTGAGCAGCACGCTGGCTAGGCTCAGCAGCATGACGCCGGCCAGGGCGCGGGGGTTGTCGCGGAACAGCAGGCGAAGCAGTTTCATGGGATCGTCCTGTGCGGGGCGGTTCAGTCGTCGGGTTGCAGGCGGTCGCGGCAGTGACCCAGGGCATCGCGGATCAGGAAATGCACGGCGGTCGGCGAGGCGCCCAGATGGGCGGCCACCTCGCGCTGGCTGTAGCCTTCCAGCTGGGTCATGGCGAAGGCCGTGCGGGCGCGCTCGGGCAGCTCGTCGAGAGCCTCGAGCAGGGCGCTCCACTCGCACTGGCCGAGGGTCGCCCGCTCCGGCGAGGGCGTCGCCGCGACCTGCTCGCCGAGCGCCGCCTCGTCGACGTGATAGCGGTTTTCGAGGATCAGCCGGCGCAGACGGTCGATGGCCTGGTTGCGCACCACCCGGAACAAGTAGCGGACCGGGCACTGGATGTCCTGCGCGGCGCGGCTCTCCCAGAGCTTGAGGAAGGCTTCCTGGACCACGTCCTCGGCCAGCGAGCGGCAGCCCAGCACCTTGAAGGCGACCTCCACCAGCAGGCGCCACTGGCGGGCATAGATGATTTCCAGCTCCGTTTCCAGCGCATCCGCGGCGACCTTCACGCCGAGCGAACACGAAGTGCAACCCTTCATCGATGGCTTCCCTGTCCCGAGTCAAGCCACGAATCTAAATGATAAATATTATCAGTACAACATAAAAAGCAGACAAAACCGCGTCCTTGACGCTTCGGCTACTCCGCTACCGCTCCGCTATTGCCCTGTCCTGGCGAAACGGGTACAGCTAGGCGCCCGCACCATGTCCGAGCCCCCGATCAGGAGCGCTGCACGCCCATGCTGTCCACGGAACTTCTTCTCGCCGCCATCCCGGCGGTGCTGCTGACCGGCCTGTCCAAGGGCGGCTTCGGCGGCGCCTTTGGCGGCATCGCGGTACCGCTGCTGGCGCTCGCCGTGCCACCCACCCAGGCCGCGGCGATCATGCTGCCGATCCTCTGCACCGCCGATCTGGTCGGCCTGCGCGCCTACTACGGCAAGTGGGACGCGGCGAACCTGAAGATCATGCTGCCCGGCGCGCTGCTCGGCGTGCTGCTCGGTTCGCTGACCTTCGGCATGCTCGACGAGCGGGTCATCGCCCTGCTGATCGGCGGCATCGCCGTGGCCTTCGTGCTGCTCAACCTGCTGCGCCCGCCGGCCAGCACGGCCGGGCTGCCGCCGGCGCGCGGCAAGGGCACCGCGCTCTCCGCGCTGGCCGGCTTCACCAGCTTCGTCGCCCACGCCGGCGGCCCGCCGGTGATGATGCACCTGCTGCCGCAGCAGTTGGACAAGGTGCGCTACGTCGCCACCATCAACGTGTTCTTCCTGCTGACCAACGCGGTCAAGCTGCTGCCCTATGCGCTGCTCGGCCAGTTCTCCGGCGACAACCTGCTGACCAGCCTCGCCCTCGCCCCCCTGGTCCCGTTCGGCGTGTGGGCCGGCCTCTGGCTGCAGGAGCGGGTCAACCACCTGTGGTTCTACCGCATCGCCCGGGCCGGCCTGCTGCTCGCCGGCCTCCAGCTGATCGTGCAGAACCTCTGAGCGGGCAGGCGCGCCGGACGCTGCAACGGGCGGCTGTTTTGCCTTAAGCTGCGCAGCTAGCCGCTTCGCATAGCGCTTTGCGAACCATCGCGCCCCGGACTTGCCCCCAGGAACTCCGACATGAACACACGCCACGTTCTCCCCCTGCTTGCCCTGACCCTGCTGCCCGCCGCCGCCTTCGCCCATCCCGGGCATGGCGAGAGCGGCCTGACCGCCGGTCTGCTGCACCCCTTCGGCGGCCTCGACCACCTGCTGGCGATGCTGGCCATCGGCATCTGGGCCGCGCTGCAGCCGCGCGCCCTGAAGCTCGCCGTGCCGGCCGCCTTCCTCGCCGCGCTGCTCGGCGGCTTCGTCCTGGCCGTGGCCGGCGTCGGCCTGCCGCAGGTGGAGACCGGCATCGCCCTCTCCGTGCTGCTGCTCGGCCTGCTGATCGCCTCCGCCGCGCGCCTGCCGGCACCGCTAGCGCTGGGCCTGACCGCCGTCTTCGCCCTGTTCCACGGCCATGCCCACGGCCTGGAAGCCAGCGGCGGCCTGACCGCCTTCGCCGCCGGCTTCCTCGCCGCCAGCCTGAGCCTGCACCTGGGCGGCGGTCTGCTCGCCGCCGCCGTGCAGCAGCGCCTGCCCTTGCTGGCCCGTGGCGCCGGCGCGGCCATCGCCGCCAGCGGTGCGCTGATGATGATCTGAGCGCCTTCGGCGACAGAACGCTTGCGGACCGGGCCTCGTGCCCGGTCTTTTTTTGCGCGGCCCGGGCCGGCGAATCGCCCCGGAAGCACAAATCCATACCCCCTGTACTGACCTGGATCAATAAAAGCCCCATTTTCTGCAGGAATTGCGACAAAGCTTCTGTCATCATCGCGACACTTTGTCACAATCGTTGTCCAGTTCGAGTCCTAAGCCATTGATTAACAGCGAACAAACTGCTTGGCATAGTTCCTGTATAAGGAAAAGCGAAGCCCACTGAAACGCTCCTCGGAGGAACCGCCATGAACATGCAAGCGTTCGGCATCCTGACCCTGACCTTCAGCCTGCTGGCTCTGAGCGACGTACAGGCCGACGAAATCATCGGCGAGACCGAGGACCAGACGACCGGCCAGTCCGCCGGCGGCATGACCGGCATGATGGTCGGCGCCATCGGCGGGCCGATCGGCGCCCTGATCGGCGCCGGCGTCGGCGCGCTGGTCGGCAGCTCCGGCCAGGAGGCCGCCGGGGCCAGCGAACGCGCCTATCAGGTCCGCACCGACAGCGGCAAGGTGAAGACGGTGCGCTCCCCCACCGCCGTTTCGCACTCGGCGACCAGGTCGAGATCCGCGGCAACCGCCCCTATCCCAGGTCAGCCGGCAAGTCCGCCGCCCTGGCGGCCAACGGCGGCACGCGCACCCTGCGCTGAGCGCGCTCGCCGCCACGGGCGGCATCCCTGCGGGCGCTCCGCACGGCCCTGGCGCCCTGCCCAGGCGCCAGGCGGGCCGGCAGCGTACCGCCGCCCACCTCTCCGCTCAGCCGACGCGCGCCGTCGGCGACAAGGTCGAAACCCGCGTCTACGACGTCGCCGCCTTGGCCGACGACCGCACCTACGACAGCGCCTGCAGCTACCGCGATGGAACGACGCCAAACGAACGCCAGCCCTCTCCCGCCGGCTCTTGCACCACAGTGCCGAGAAGATCAACCCACTCGAAGCACAAAAAAGTGTTTCTTTTCTTGACCCACATCAATCGTAAGGTTAATTTGGCTTCAACGGAGACGGAGGCCCTGCCAAAAGCCGCGCCTCAGGTCCCGATCGACGATTTGACCCGGATCGCTGGAATGTTTCCTCGGAGGAACTGCCATGAAAAAGCTCGGCACCCTGGCCCTGACCCTCACCCTGTTGGCCGCCGGTAGCGTGAACGCCGCCGAAGTTCTCGAGGAAACCAAGGATCAAACCACCGGCAAATCGGTCGGCGGCATGAACGGCATGATGATCGGCGCCATCGGTGGCCCGATCGGCATGCTGATCGGTGCCGGCATCGGCGCCCTGTTCGGCGGCGAGGCCCAGGAGGCCGCCGGCCTCAGCGACCGCGCCTACAAGATCCGCACCGCCGACGGCAAGGAAAAGATCGTGCGCTCCCCGGCCGAAGAGTTCGCCGTCGGCGACAAGGTCGAAACCCGCGGTAACCGCGCGTTCAGCGATGTCGCCTTGGCTGACGACCGCCTCTACGACAGCGCACTCAGCTACCGCGAGTAAGTTATTCCACACCAAAAGCCCGGCTCTTCAGCCGGGCTTTTGCTTTCTGGGGTCAGTTGGATTGGCGTCTTGGCACCGGCCCTATGTGCGTTTCGGCTACAAGCAGGCGCCGGCCCGCTCTCCATCGTTATGACGAAGTGCTTTCCGCTGCCCGACCGGCAGGTTTCGCCTCGCACGGCGCTGCGCTTCGTTGCGGGCTCCCTCGCTCCGGCCCTGTTCCGGGGAGTTGGCAGACAGTCGAGAGAAAAGCTGGCGGGCCCCGCTTCGGCTTTGACGCCCAGGCCATCAGGCAGCGCCGAACGCCCCTTTCAGGAGGCCGAGCGAAGTCGTCGCGCAAGGGGTCGAGCGGCAGGGATGCCGCGACGACTGCATGGACGCAGGAGGTAGAGCGATGCAGGATGCCAAAGCCGAGAGCTGCGAGGGCCATGGATGGCCCTTCGCAGGGGGCCGCCTAGGTCGGGCCCCTGGAGTGACGACGGAGGGAGGGAGCCCCGCCGCAGGCAGGGCCGGATGACAGGGGCAAGCGTTTTTGCTTACTTTTGTCGCGACTGACAAAAGTAAGTCGCCGTGCAGGGCGAAACCTGTGGGTCGTGCCGAGGAAAGTGCACCGGTTTCACACCAAAAGGTCGTGCAAACGTCCACCTTGTCAGCAAATCCTCGGCAACTGCTCCCCGTTCAACCAGTCCACCATCCGACTCCCGCCGAACAGCGTCTCCATCTGCACGAAGCAGCGCTCGTCGGCCACCACGGTGCCGATGATCGCCGCCTCGCGCCCCTGCGGATGCTCGCGCATGACCTCCAGCAGGCGCTCGGCCCGTTCGGCCGGGCAGATGGCGATCAGCTTGCCTTCGTTGGCCACGTACAAGGGGTCGAGGCCGAGGAATTCGCAGGCGGCGCGCACCGGCTCGCGCAGCGGGATGGCCCGCTCGAGGAGCTGCATGCCGACGCCCGACTGGCGGGCCAGTTCGTTGAGGGTGTTACCCAGGCCGCCGCGGGTCGGGTCGCGCAGGCAGCGGATCTCCGGCACCGCCTCGACCATGGCGGCGACCAGGCCGTGCAGGGCCTGGGAGTCGGAGCCGATGTCGGCCTCGAAGCCGAGCCCCTCGCGCAGGGAGAGGATGGTCACGCCATGGTCGCCGATGCTGCCGGAGAGCAGGATGCGGTCGCCCGGCCGTGCCCGGTCGCCGGAAAGATGCAGACCGTCCGGCACCACGCCGACCCCGGTGGTGGTGATGAACACCCCGTCGCCCTTGCCGCGCTCGACCACCTTGGTGTCGCCGGTGACCACCGGCACGCCGGCCTCGCGGGCGGCGGCGGCCATCGACTCGACGATGCGCGCCAGGTCGGCCAGCGGGAAGCCCTCCTCGAGGATGAAGCCGGCGGCCAGGTAGCAGGGCCGGGCGCCGGCCATGGCCACGTCGTTGATGGTGCCGTGCACGGCGAGGCTGCCGATGTCGCCGCCCGGGAAGAACAGCGGCGAGATCACGTGGCTGTCGGTGGCCATCACCACCCGGCCGGGCGGCAGCTCGAACTGCGCCTGGTCGTTGCGCTGGTCCAGCCATTGGTTGCGCAGGGCGCGGGCGAACAGTTCCTCGATCAACTGGCCCATGGCGCGACCGCCGCTGCCGTGGACCATCTCCACGCTGCCGTTCTGCAGATCGAGCCGACTCATCGGGCCACCTCCACGGCGCCCTGGCGCTGGCGACCGTAGGCGTACCAGGCGGCGCAGGCGCCCTCGGAGGAGACCATGCAGGAGCCCAGCGGGTTGTCCGGGGTGCAGGGATTGCCGAACAGCCGGCAGTCGCGCGGGCTCTTCGCCCCGCGGAGGATCGCCGGGCATTCGCAGGCCTTGTTCTCCAGGCCGCTGCGCGGTTCGAGGGCGAAGCGCCGCTCGGCGTCGAATTCGGCGAAAGCCTCGCGGATCTGCAGGGCGCTGTGCGGCACGGCACCCAGGCCGCGCCATTCGAAACTCTCGCGCACCTCGAAGACCCGCGCGGTCAGCGCCTTGGCCTTGCGGTTGCCTTCGGCGGTGACCGCACGGGTGAACTGGTTTTCCACCTCGGCGCGCCCCGCGTTGAGCTGGCGCACCAGCATCAAGAGCGCCTGCAGCAGGTCCAGCGGTTCGAAGCCGGCGATCACCAGCGGCGTGCCGTACTGCGCGGGGAAGGGCGCGTAGGCGTCGCTGCCGATCACCGTGCTGACGTGGGCCGGGCCGATGAAGCCGTCCAGTTGCAGCGTGCCGGCGAGCGCTTCCGGGGTGGCGAGGATGGCGTGCATCGCCGCCGGGGTCAGCACGTGGTTGCAGAACACCGAGAAGTTCTTCAGGCCGAGTTTCTGCGCCTGCTCGATCACCAGCGCGGTGGGCGGCGTGGTGGTCTCGAAGCCGATGGCGAAGAACACCACCTCCTTGTCCGGGTTGTCCCGGGCCAGCGTCAGCGCCTCGACCGGCGAGTAGAGCATGCGCACCGCGGCGCCTTCGGCGCGCGCCTTGAGCAGGCTGATGCGCCCGGACGCCGGCACGCGCAGCATGTCGCCGTAGGTGCAGAGGATCACTTCCGGGCGGCGCGCCAGCTCGATGGCCATGTCCAGCCGGCCGATCGGCATCACGCAGACCGGGCAGCCGGGGCCGTGGATCAGCCGCACGTTGGCCGGCAGCAGGTCGGGGATGCCATAGCGGAAGATCGCGTGGGTGTGCCCGCCGCAGAACTCCATCAGCCGGTACGCGCGCGCCGGATCGGCCTCGGCGGCGATGCGCGCGGCGAGCTGGCGCGCGGTGGCGCCGTCGCGGAATTCGTCGACGTACTTCATGGCGCCTCTCCCTGCGCGGCCTGCTCGGCCTCGGCCAGTTGGCCCAGCTCGGCGAGCAGCGCCAAGGTGCGCTGCGCCTCGGTCTCGTCGAGCTTCTGCAGAGCGAAGCCGACGTGCAGGATCACGTAGTCGCCGACCTTGAGGTCGTCGAGCAGGGCGACGTTGATGGTCTTGCGCAGGCCGCCGATGCAGGCGACCGCGCTCTGTTCATCGAGCAGCTCCTCGATGCGGACCGGAATGGCCAGGCACATCACGCTTGTCCTCGTATCGATGGGGTATCCGGTGCCAGGAGCACCGCCCAGGCCTGGCCGAGGGCCAGACCGCCGTCGTTGAGCGGCACCTGCCGTGCCAGCAGTGGCTCCAGGCCGGCGGCGCACAGGCGCGCGCAGAGCCCGTCGCGCAGCCAGGTGTTCAGGAGGCAGCCGCCGCCCAGGGCGATCCGGCGCAGGCCGGTGGTCTCGGCGGCGCGCGCCGCCCAGGCGGCCAGGGCCTCGATCAGCACGCCGTGGAACAGCTCGGTGCCGGCTCGCGGGTCGTGCAGGTCCGCCAGCTCCGCGAGCAGCGGCGAGAGATCTAGGCGGTTGTCGGCGTCGATCCGCCAGAGTGCGGGCACCGCCTCCGGCAGGCCGACCACCCGCGACTCCAGGCGCAGCGCCGCTTCGGCCTCGTAGCGCTGGCGCCCGCCCAGGCCCAGGAGGCCCGCGGCGGCATCGAACAGCCGGCCGGCGCTGCTACTCGGCGGGCAATTGAAGCCGCGTTCGAGCATCCGCGCAATGGCCGCGCTGCCCGGCTCGGCGGCGAAGCGCGCGGCGATCTCGGCGCCGCGGTCCAGCGCATAGAGGGCGCCGGCGGCCATGCGCCAGGGCTCGCGCGCTGCCTGGTCGCCGCCGGGCAGCGGCAGCGGACTCAGCTCGCCGAGCCAGGCGCAGCCGTCCGCCGTCACCCGCAGCAGCTCGCCGCCGCGCAGCCGGCCGTCGGCGCCGAGGCCGAAGCCGTCCAGCGCCAGACCGAGCACCGGCTCGGCGAGCCCGTGCTCGGCCGTCACCGCAGCGATGTGGGCGTGATGGTGCTGAACGGGGTGCAGCGGCAGGCCATAGCGTTCGGCGTAATCGCGGGCGAAGCGGCTGGCGAAGAAATCCGGGTGCAGGTCGCAGGCGATGCGCTCGGGACGGATGCCGAGCAACTCGCCGAACTGCACCACCGTGCGCTCCAGGGCGCGGCAGGCGTCGGCGCTGTGCAGGTCGCCGATGTGCGGCGACAGCCAGGCGCGGTCGCCCTCGGTCAGGCAGATGGCGTTCTTCAGCTGGCCGCCCAGGGCCAGCACCGAGGGGCCGGAGCGGGCCAGGCGGATTTCCTGGGGCGCCAGGCCGCGGCCGCTGCGGATCACCACCGGCGCGCGGCCCAGGGCATTGACCACCGAGTCGTCGCAACGGTTGAGGATCTCGCGGTCGTGCAGCAGCCAGAGGTCGGCGATCCCGGCCAACTTGTCCTTCGCCTCGGCATTGCCGGTGATCAGCGGCTCGCCGCTCAGGTTGGCGCTGGTCATCACCAGCACCAGATCCTGGGGCGCGGCGGTCCAGGCCGTGCCGGCCGGCCGCCCGGCGGCCTCGTGAAAGAGCAGCCAGTGCAGCGGACTGTGCGGCAGCATCGCGCCGAGCCAGGCGAGATCCGGCGCCACGTCGGCGGCGAGCAGGCCATCGGCGGCGGGCCGCTTGCGCAGCAGTACCACCGGCGCGGCCGGGCCGCTCAGCTCGTCCAGGCCGCCCGCATTCAGCTCGACCAGCGCCTCCAGCGAGGCCGGGTTGGCGGCCATCAGCGCGAAGGGCTTGGCCGGGCGGCGCTTGCGCCGGCGCAGTTCGGCCACCGCCTCGGCGTTGCGCGCATCGCAGGCCAGGTGGAAGCCGCCGACGCCGCGCAGGGCGAGGATCTCGCCGCGGCGCAGGGCGGCCAGCGCCAGGGCGACGGGATCGCCGGGCAGGCGCTCGCCGGCGGCGTCCTCGCACCAGAGTCTCGGGCCGCAGGCCGGGCAGGCGATCGGCTGGGCGTGGAAGCGCCGGTCGGCCGGATCCTGGTACTCGCGCCGGCAGTCCGGGCAGAGTGCGAAGCCGGCCAGGCTGGTCTGGGCACGGTCGTAGGGCAAGCCGCGGATCAGGCTGTAGCGCGGGCCGCAGTGGGTGCAGTTGATGAACGGATGGCGCCAGCGGCGGCTTTGCGGATCGAAGAGTTCTTCCAGGCAGGCCGGGCAGACCGCGGCATCCGGCGGCGGCGCCAGTGCCCCGCCCGCCTCGTCATGGCTGGCCACGATGGCGAAGCCGGAAAAGCGCGCCCCGCCGGGCAGCGCCGTGCGTTCGAAGGCATCGAGCCGTGCCAGCGGCGGCAGCTCGGCGGGCAGACGGCGCTCGAATTCGGCGAGCGCTTGCGGCGAGCCCTGCAGGTCGATGCGCACACCCTCGCCGGTGTTGCACACCTCGCCGGCCAGGCCGAGGGCAGTGGCCAGACGGTGCATGCCGGGACGCATGCCGACCCCCTGCACCCGGCCGCGCAGCAGCAGGCGCACGCCCGCTTCCGCCGGCTGATTCAGAGCAGCGCCTCCAGAGCCTGCGCCTGGGCCCTGAGGGCGTCGATCCGGGCGCGCAGGCGGGCGCCGCGCTGGCGCTCGATCCACGCCAGCCAGTCGTCCATGCCCTCGCCGCTGCGCGCCGAGACGCGGATCACCTCGATGTCCGGGTTGACCCGCCGGGCGTAGGCGATGCAGGCCTCGACGTCGAAGTCCAGGTGCGGCAGCAGGTCGGTCTTGTTCAGCAGCATGAGGTCGGCGGCGTGGAACATGTCCGGGTACTTGAGCGGCTTGTCCTCGCCCTCGGTGACCGAGAGGATCGCCACCTTGTGCGCCTCGCCCAGGTCGAAGGCCGCCGGGCAGACCAGGTTGCCGACGTTCTCGATGAACAGCAGGCCGCCTTCCAGACCCTCCAGTTGCTCGAAGGCGCGGCCGACCATGTGCGCGTCCAGATGGCAGCCCTTGCCGGTGTTGACCTGCACCGCCGGCACGCCGGTGGCGCGGATGCGCGCGGCGTCGTGGTCGGTCTGCTGGTCGCCCTCGATCACCGCCAGCGGCCGGCGCCGGCCGAGCCGCTCGATGGTCTTGGTGAGCAGGGTGGTCTTGCCCGAGCCGGGGCTGGACACCAGGTTGAGGACGAACAGCGACAGAGCGTCGAAGCGCGCGCGATTCTCGGCAGCGTAGCGGTCGTTCTTGCCGAGGATGTCCTGCTCGATCTGCACCATGCGGCGCTGGCTGAGGCCCGGCGCATGGGCGCGGGCCGGACCCTGGCCGAAGTGCAGGTTCAGGCCCTCGACCACCAGCGGCGCGACCTCGGCCGGCGCCGAGCGGCGCACGAAGGCGTGGTCATGATGGTGATGACCGTGGTCATGGCCGTGATGATGGTGCTGGCCCTCGATCCGGGTTTCGCCCTCGGCGCAGCCGCAAACGGTACACATGCTTACTCTACCTCCAGTTCCTTGACCCGCAGTTCGTCGCCCTGGGTGACCTGCAATCGGTGACTGCCGCACTGCGGGCAGGCGTCGTAGCGCTGGCGGATCGCCACGCTGGCGTTGCAGCCGAGGCACCAGGCGCGCCCCGGCAGCTCGACGATCTCCAGGCGTGCGCCCTCGGCCAGGCTTCCGCGGGTCACCGCCTCGAAGCAGAAGCGCAGCGACTCGACCTCGACCGCGGCCAGCGGGCCGATCTCCAGCCACACCGCCTTGACCCGCGCGAAGCGCTGCGCCGCAGCTTGTTCTTCGAGGAGCTGGACGATGCCCTCGGCGATCGACATCTCATGCATGGACGATCTTCACCTCGAACGCGACGCAGGGATCGACCGCGAGAATCAGCTCACGCAGCAGCGCTCCCGCGTCTTCCTCGGCCACCCGCACGCCGCACAGCCGACGGCGTAGCGGGCCGTCGGCATGGAAATTCCAGTCGGTCGGCGCCAGCAGTTGCCAGGCGCCGACCATCCCGTTGTCCAGGCAGACCCGGTGCAGCAGAGCGCCGCGGGCGGTCTGCACCAGGCCGACGCCCTCCCCCGCCGCCAACCCGGCCACGGCCGGCGGCAGCGGCGGCTGTTGCAGCGAGTCTACCGCCTGCGCCGTGCGCCGCAGCAGCGCGCCGACGTGTTGCTCGATCTGCGCGGCCGCCGTCGCCTGCATCCCGGCGCTGGCGGCCGGGCCGGTGATCCGCGGCGCACCGGCGATCTCGGCGCGGGCATCGCCGGCACGCAGTTGTGCCAGCAGCGCCGGCAGATCCGCCGGAGCGAAGCGTTCCGCCAGCGCTCCGCCGAGCGCGACCGCTTGCCAGGGCTTCAGACGCGGCCCCAGCCAGTCGGCCGGTGCCGGCAATTGCAGAGCCGCCCAGGCGGCGGCCAGCGCAGCCAGGCCCGCCTCCAGCTGCGGATCGGCCGGCAGCGGCGCGGCGTGCAAGGCGCTCAGCGGCTGCAGGCGGCCGGCGGCCTGCCGGCACAGGGCGAGCAGCGCCTTGAGCCGCTCCAGGGGCAGCGGCAGATCCCAGACCTGCACCAAGCGCAGCAGGGACTCGCGGATCAGCTCCAGCTCGGCGAGCCGGCTGCGGCCCGCCTCCACCTCGGGCATCGCCGGCCAGCCGGCGGCCTGCTCCAGCGCCCGCAGCGCCGCTACCTGCTGGGCCGCGGCGCACAGGCTGAACAGCAGCGGCAGGCGCGTCAGGGCCGTCTCCGCGCTCCGCCCGACGAGCAGGCGGGAAAGCTGCGCCAGCGGGCGCTGCAACCGGGTTTCGACGGCTTGGATGACACCATCCTGCAGCCGCACCTTCACGAGGAGGCGCCCAGCCAGGGTTTCCAGGGCACTCACGGCGCACCGCCCAGGGCGCGACGAAACAGGGCGCGACGGCTCAGCGCAGCAGCATGCGGCGCTTCCGGCTCGGGCTCGGCGAAGACCAGCCGCAGCACCTCCTCGGCCATCGCCCGCGCCTCGGCCTGACCGGGGAAGTCCTGCATCGGCGAGCACAGCGAAGCGCTGGCATAGCGGCCGAGGCGCTCGTCCTCGTGCAGGGTGCATTCGTAGTCGCCGGAGGGCAGCGCCAGCAGCACGCGCTCGCCCTTGGCCGGCAGCTCGGCATCGGCCGGCGGCTGCCAGAACAGGTTCATGCACCAGGGGGTGATCAGCACGCCGAGCGCGCCGACGCCCTCGACCGCGCGCCAGCCGAGCAGCTCTACGGCGAGCGCCGGGTTGTACACCGGCAGCTCGGCCATGCGCGTACCGACCGCCCGGTAGTAGGCTTCGATGGCTTCGCGGCTGGGCATGGGCCTTCAGTCGTCCACGACCATGAACTGCTCGCGGTCGCCGTCGCACTGCGGGCAGCGCCAGTGCGCCGGCAGCGCGGCGAAGGGCGTGCCCGCCGGGATCTGCCAGACCGGGTCGCCCTCGGCGGGGTCGTAGCGCTGCCAGCAGATCTTGCATTCGAGCACGGCATCGTCGGCCAGGCGCGCGGCGTCGCCCAGGTAGCTGCCCTCGAAGCGCGCGCTCACTCCAGCGCCTCGCGGATCTCGCGCAGCCGTTCGGCCGAGTCGTCGAGGTCCTCCTGGGCGGCGCAGGCCACCTGCGGCATGGCGGTCACCTCCAGGGTGTCGAGGATCAGCCGGTCGGTGCTGTTGAAGTACTGCACGCGCCAGATGCCGGGGGTCGCGGTGGCGGCGATGCGGCAGTTGCCGTAGCCGCGCGACAGCACGGTCACCGGGCCCTCGCCGAGCTGCTCGGCGAGGAAGCGCTGATCCTCGGCGGAGAACGGCAGCAGCGACAGGTTGATCACGTGCGGCGTGGCCAGCTGGCGCTCGGCGTGCCGCTTCGCCGCGTCGAGCAGCTCCACCAGCACCGGACCGGCGTTGAGCAGGTCGTCCGGCAGGGCGCCGAGGCGCGGCCAGCGGGCCTCGGCGAAGGCCCGCCGGCGCACCAGCGCGGGGATGTCGGCGACCTCCAGCCACTGGCCGACGACCTCGCCCAAGCCGACCTGCAGCTGCACCCACCAGACCCCGGCCAGCACGGTTTCCTGGATGCGCACCGGGCGCTGGCCGCCGACCTGGATCGCCACCTCGCCCTCGCCGAGGATCTGCTGGAGCAACTTCAGGTCGGCCTTGGGCTGGCGGTCGAGGCCGATCACCCGGCTCTGCTCGCCGATCCGGTAGGCGCCCAGCGCCTCCTGCAGCCGCTCCAGCAGCGCCAGGGCGATGGGGTGCGCGCCCAGTTGGCCGGGCTCCGGCAGCGCAGGACGCTCGAAGGTATGCATCTCGCGCGGCATCGGCAGGTAGTCGAGCCGGTCCTTTTCGCCATGCGAGCCGGGGCCGAAGCCGGGTGGGAGAAGGGGCAGATCGCCGGTCATGGTTCGCTAATCTCCATTTGGCTACAGGAAGGTGCGCCGCCATCCAGCGACAGCACGGGAATGCGTGGCAGGTCCTCGGGTTCGCCGGCGAGGATCGCCGGGATGCGCTCGAGGTATTCGCCCCAGTTCAGCACCCGCGACAGGCTGCCCAGGTAGCGCCCCTCCTTGAGGAACACCAGGCTCGGCCAGACGGAAAAGCCGTAGCGCCCCTGCAGGCCGGCTTCGTCCGCACCGGCGATCAGCGCGGGAGCGAGCTGCGGAAAGGCCTTGACCAGTTCCGGCAGGATCACCGCGACGTCGAGCGCCTCGGGAAAGCGCTTGGGGTCGCCGGCGAAGAACAGCACGGAGAACGGCTGGGCCTGCACCTGGCGGTCGAGACCGGCGGCGTCCAGCAGGGGGTAGCCGAGCGTCGCGGTCAGACGCTCGATCAGGGGGTGACTCATGGGCTATTCGGCTCCTTGGGGGGCAGTTGCGCCTGCAGGTGGGGCGGCAGTTGCGGCTCACGGTCGAGGTCGGCGAACAGGCCGTCGAGGGCGGCCAGATCGCCCGCCTGCACGGCCTGCAGCGCGCGCAGGGCCTCGCGGATCTGCGCGGCGCGCTCGGCGTCGAGGGCTTCGCGGGCGGCATCGAGGAACACCAGCAGCCAGTCGCCGGGCGCCGGCGGCTCGATCAGCCGCGTGTCGATCCAGCGCGCGCCGCGCTCGTCGCCGCACAGGGCGCGGCCCGGCGCGCACTCCAGCACCTGCAGGGGAATGCCGATGCACATGCTCAGTCGTCCTCCCGGCCCGGCTGGGCGATGAAGCGGATGTCGCCGTGACGGTAGGCCAGCTCCTCGGCCGGACGCTCGGCCTCGTAGCGGCCCAGGGCCAGCTGCGCCGGGGCCAACTGCTCGGCGTCACCGTCGCGCGGCGCGGCGAGCACCCCGCGCTCGGCGAGGAAGGCCAGGGCGACCTGCAGCGCCGGCTCCAGCTGGGCGCGCACCGGCTCGCGCAGGCTGCCGCCGAAGTCCTCCAGCTCCTCGGGCTGCACGCCGATCAGCAGCAGCTCGCGCGGATAGGCGCCGGTGAACGCGGCCAGCGCCAGCACGTCCTGGAAGCCGGTCTGGTGCAGGCTCATGCGCTTGGCGCCCATGAACTTGGGCACCTCGTCGTCGCGCACGATCTTCAGGGTGCCGGGCGCCAGGCCGTAGTCGACGGCGTCGAAGACGATCAGGCAGTCGGCCTGCTGGACGTGCTGCACCAGGTAGATGCCCTGGGTGCCGCCGTCCATCAGCCGCACGCCGTCGGGGAAACGGTAGCGCTCGTTGAGCAGCTCGACGCAGCGCACGCCGAAGCCTTCGTCCGCCCAGAGCAGATTGCCGATGCCGAGAATGAGGATGTTGGGGCTGGAGCCTGTCATGGATCGTTTACCACCGGGCGTTGCGGCCCGGACCGTGGGTCAACTCGCACGTCCCTGATGGCGAAAACCCGGGGCGACCAGCGACCCGGGTGGTGAAAAACGGTGCGGCGCAGACTGCCCGCGCCCTCTGGCGGTGCGCCAGGGCGGTCAGTCCGGCCGGTCGTCCTTGAACATCCGCCAGCCGCCGACCATGGTGGAGATCAGCGACTGCCGGGACACGATGTCCTCGCGCACGGCCAGGTAGACATGCACCATGACGAAGACAATCAGGTACCACATGCCAAGATGATGCCAGGTGTGCACGTCCTGGCTCTGGCCGAACAGCGGGATCACCCAGCCGAACAGCCGGTCGGCCCAGCTGCCCTGCCCCAGGCCCTCTGCATAGAGGGCGAAGCCGGTGACGCTCATGAAGATCGCACCGACCACGAAGAAGCAGAACATCGCCAGCTGGCCCAGCGGGTTGTGGCCGATGTACTTCTTCGGCACCTTCTCGAGGAACAGGTACCAGCGGATCTCGTGCCACAGCTCGCCCCACCAGGCCTTGCGGTGCACCGGCACGAGGAACAGCTCGCGGGCGTGGTGGTTGCCGACGAAGGCCCAGTAGACCCGGCCGACGAAGCCGATCGCCAGCACGTAGCCGGCGGCGAAGTGGGCGAAGCGGATGTAGCCCATCAGGTAGTTGTCGATCGCCTCGCCGGGCATCGCCGGCAACGGCGCGCCGATGAAGTAGCCGGTCACGCCGAGCACGACGATCGACAGCGCCGTGACCCAGTGCCACAGGCGCAGCGGCGCCTCGTAGACGTACACCGCGGTCTGCTTGCGGACCTTCTCCTGGCCGTCGCCGCTTTCCAGGGATTTTTCCAGTGCCATCGCGCAATCCTCCGGTTCAGCGGATCTTCACCCGGGTCAGCTCCTGGCCGTCCGGCGACATCACGTGGGTCGAGCAGGCCAGGCAGGGGTCGAAGCTGTGCAGGGTGCGCAGGATCTCCACCGGCTCGTCCGGGCGCTCCATCTTCGTGTTGAGCAGCGCGGCCTCGTAGGCGCCGATGTTGCCCAGGTGGTCGCGCGGGGTGCCGTTCCAGGTGGTCGGCACGATCGCCTGGTAGTTCTCGATCTTGCCGTCCCTGATCCTGATCCAGTGGCCCAGGGCGCCGCGCGGCGCCTCGTTGATGCCCACGCCCTTGGCCTCCTTCGGCCAGGTGCTCGGGTCCCACTTCTCGACGTTGGCGGTGGCGCGGTCGCCGGCCTTGATGTTGCCGACCAGGGCCTGCCAGTCGTCGAGCATGCTGTCCACCGCCAGTTCGCACTCCAGGGCGCGCGCCAGGGTGCGGCCGAGGGTCGAGGGCAGGAACTGCTTGAGGCCGAGGTTCAGGCCGGTGCTCTGATTGAAGGCGGACAGCGAGCGGTCGACCTGCTCCTTGACGTATTCGCGGCCGGAGGCGTAGGCGATGATGTAGCGCGCCAGCGGGCCGACCTCCATGGCGTGGCCGCGCCAGCGCGGTGCCTTGATCCAGCTGTACTTGTGCGCTTCGTCCAGCTCCTTGATGTCGGTGCGGCTGCCCTTGGTGTTCGGGCCGAGCTCGAATTTCGGCTCGGTGACGCCGTCCCAGGGATGCAGGCCGCGGGTCTCGTCGGCGTAGGTGTACCAGGAGTGGCTGACGAACTCCTGGATCTCCGCGGGATCGCGCACGTCGACCGGCAGCACCTCGTCCCAGTTGCCGCCGACGATGGCGCCGGCCGGCAGGAGGTCGCTGGACTTGTCGTACGGGACCTTGGTGAAGGTGCCGTAGGACAGCAGGTTGTGCCCGGCCAGGCCGCCGCCGTACAGCCAGTCCTTGTAGATTCCGGCGACCGCCAGGACGTCCGGCAGATAGACGTTCTTGGTGAACTCGCGGGCCTCGTGGATGCGCTCGAGGACGAAGTTCAGGCTGGTCATGTTGACCGGCGCGCCGGCGGCGCCGACGTCGTCCAGGTTGATGGCGCAGGCCACGCCGCCGACCATGTAGTTCGGGTGCGGGTTCTTGCCGCCGAAGATGGTGTGGATCTTGACGATGTCCTTCTGCAGGTCCAGCGCCTCCAGGTAGTGCGCCACGGCCATCAGGTCCGCCTCGGGCGGCAGCTTGTAGGCCGGGTTGTCCCAGTAGCCGTTGGCGAACAGGCCGAGCTGGCCGCTCTCGACGAACTTCTTCAGGCGCGTCTGCACGTCGCGGAAGTAGCCGGGGCTGGACTTGGCGTGGGCCGGCGAGACCGCCTGCTGCAGGGCGGAGGTGGCCTTGGATCGGCCTTCAGGGCGTTGACCGGGTTGACCCAGTCCAGCGCGTGCAGGTGGTAGAAGTGCACGATGTGGTCGTGCACCTGCAGCGTCTTGTCCATCAGGTTGCGGATCAGGTGCGCGTTGTAGGGGATGCGGATGTTCAGGGCATCCTCCACGGCGCGCACCGAGGTCAGCGCGTGGGTGCCGGTGCAGACGCCGCAGATGCGCTCGACGAAGGCCCAGGCGTCGCGCGGGTCGCGGCCCTTGAGGATGACCTCGAGGCCGCGCCACATGGTGCCGGTGGACACCGCGTTGGTGATGACGTTGTTGGCGTCGACGTTGACCTCGCAGCGCATGTGGCCCTCGATGCGGGTCACCGGGTCGACGACGATGCGCCGGCCGGATTTGTCCAGCTGGCTGGCGTTCGGCAGGCTGCTCATGCCTGATCCCCTTGTTCTGCAGACGCTTGATGGCGGTGACCGCGGCGTGGGCGGCGATGGCGGCACCGACGCCGCCGGCGACGGCAGCGCCGATCTGGTCGGCGTTCTTCTCGATGCCGAACTGCGGGATGCTGCTCAGCCGCTCATAGAACGAGCCCTTGTCCCAGAAGCCGTCCTCCGAGCAGCCGATGCAGCCGTGGCCGGCCTGGATCGGGAAGGAGGTGCCTTCGTTCCAGCGCACCGTGGAGCAGGCGTTGTAGCTGGTCGGGCCCTTGCAGCCGACCTTGTACAGGCAGTAGCCCTTGCGCGCGCCCTCGTCGTCCCAGTGCTCGACGAACTGGCCGGCGTCGAAGTGCGGGCGGCGGTAGCATTTGTCGTGGATGCGCTGGCCGTAGAACATCTTCGGCCGGCCCTGGCGGTCCAGCTCGGGCAGCTTGCCGAAGGTCAGCATGTAGGTGATCACCCCGGTCATCACCTCGGCGATCGGCGGGCAGCCCGGCACCTTGATGATCGGCTTGTCGGTGATCACCTTGTGGATCGGCACCGCCTGGGTCGGGTTTGGCTTGGCCGCCTGCACGCAGCCCCAACTGGCGCAGCTGCCCCAGGCGATCACCGCCTTGGCGTCCTTGGCCGCATGCTTGAGCTGGTCGAGGAACGGCTTGCCGCCGACGATGCAGAACATGCCGTCCTCGTTGAGCGGCGGGTTGCCCTCCACGGCGAGGATGTACTCGCCCTTGTACTTCCTCATGGTCTCTTCGAGAGCCGCTTCGGCCTGGTGGCCGGCGGCGGCCATCAGGGTGTCGTCGTAGTCCAGGGAGATCATCGACAGCACCACGTCCTTGACCAGCGGGTGCGCGGAGCGGATGAACGACTCGGAGCAGCAGGTGCACTCCAGGCCGTGCAGCCAGAGCACCGGGGTGCGCGGCTTGGTTTCCATCGCGTGGGCGATCTGCGGGGCGAAGGTCGGGCCGAGGCCCAGGGCCGCGGCCGTCAGGCTGCAGTACTTGAGGAAGCTGCGGCGGGTGATGCCCTGACGCCGCATCACGTCGTAGAAGGTTTCGAGTTGAGACATGCCGTTACCCTTGTGGCCAGGTCGTTTCGGCGCCCCTGCGCACCGTCTTCGGCTATGACGGCATGCCGGCGGAGAGTTGCCCACGGTTGCTGAATAAAAACCCCGCGAATGATGCGCCAATGCCATGGTTTTGTCATGACTTGGTACAGAGGTACCCGTCGGATGGCGGGCCGCCCGCTCTGGCCCGCGGCCGCAGCTGCCGGGTGGGGCGTAATTTGCTATGGTGCGCCGGCATTCCCCTGCCCCCAGTCCCGAGAAGCCAGCCCCCATGCCCGCCGAGCACCCCGGCGCCGCGCCCGCGGCGCGCCCGTTGACCCGCAGCGACCTCAAGACCCTCTCGCTCTCCGCCCTCGGCGGTGCGCTGGAGTTCTACGACTTCATCATCTTCGTGTTCTTCGCCGCGGTGGTCGGCAAGCTGTTCTTCCCCGCCGAGATGCCCGAGTGGCTGCGCCAGCTGCAGACCTTCGGGATCTTCGCCGCCGGCTACCTGGCGCGCCCGCTGGGCGGCATCGTCATGGCCCACTTCGGCGACCTGCTCGGGCGCAAGCGCATGTTCACCCTGAGCATCTTCATGATGGCCGTGCCGACCCTGTGCATGGGTCTGTTGCCGACCTACGCGCAGATCGGCATCTGGGCGCCGCTGGCGCTGCTGGCGCTGCGCGTGGTGCAGGGCGCGGCGATCGGCGGCGAGGTGCCGGGGGCCTGGGTGTTCGTCGCCGAGCACGTGCCGGAGCGGCGCATCGGCTTCGCCTGCAGCACCCTGACCGCCGGGCTGACCGCCGGCATCCTGCTCGGCTCGCTGACCGCCAGCGCGATCAACCGGGCGTTCAGCCCCGCGGAGCTGGCCGACTGGGCCTGGCGCATCCCCTTCCTGCTCGGCGGGGTGTTCGGTCTGGTTTCGGTCTACCTGCGCCGCTGGCTGCACGAGACGCCGGTGTTCGCCGAGCTGCAGCTGCGCCAGTCGCTGGCCGCCGAGCTGCCGCTCAAGGCGGTGCTGCGCGAACACCGCCCGGCGGTGCTGCTGTCGATGCTGCTGACCTGGGTGCTGTCGGCCGGCATCGTGGTGGTGATCCTGATGACCCCGACCCTGCTGCAGACCCAGCACGGCTTCGCCGCCGGCGAAGCGCTCGCGGCCAACAGCCTGGCGATCGTCGGCCTGACCTTCGGCTGCGTGCTGGCGGGCCTCTCGGCGGACCGCTTCGGCGCCGGGCCGACCTTCGTCTGCGGCGGCCTGCTGCTGCTGGTGAGCTCCTCGGCGTTCTACGCCAGCCTCGCCGCGCACCGCGACCTGCTGCTGCCGCTGTACGGCCTGGCCGGCCTCTGCGTCGGCAGCATCGGCGCCATCCCCATGGTGATGGTCAAGGCCTTCCCGGCGGCGGTGCGCTTCTCCGGGCTGTCGTTCTCCTACAACCTGGCTTACGCCATCTGCGGCGGCCTGACGCCGATCCTGGTCAGTCTGCTGCTGAAGTGGAGCCCGCTGGGCCCGGCCTACTACGTCGGCGCGCTGTGCCTGCTGCTGGTGCTGGCCGGCGCGGCGCTGTGGCGGCGCACCGCCCTGGCGCCGGCACCGGCCGCCTGAAACGGCGACCTCAGCCGAGCAGCGCCACCGCCTTGATCTGCGCCCACATGCGCTTGCCGGGCAGGACGTCGAGCTGGTCGCAGGAGCGCCGGGTGATCCGCGCGATCAGCGGCGTGCCCTCGGCGTCCAGGCGCACCAGCACATGGGCCGGGGTGTCGGCCCCGACCACCTCACGCACCGTGGCCGGCAGCACGTTGGTGATGCTGGTGTCCTCGATCTGATTGAGCGCCAGGCTGACATCGCGGGCGTGCACGCGCAGGCGCAGGCGCTGGCCGGGCGCTTCCGGGCGGCGGGCGACCAGCACCGCGCCGCCGGGAAATTCGAGGCGGGTGAGGTGGTAATGGTCGTCGTGCTCGGCCACCACCGATTCGATGACCACCCCGGCGTCCTCGCTGAAGGCGGTGGGCAGGTCGAGGCGCGCCAGGGTCTCCTGCAGCCCGCCCTGGGCGACCACCCGGCCCTGGTCGAGCAGCACCACGTGGTCGGCGAGGCGCGCCACCTCGTCCGGCGAGTGGCTGACCAGCAGCATCGGGATGTCCAGCTCGTCGTGCAGGCGCTCCAGGTAGGGCAGGATCTCGTTCTTGCGCTTGAGGTCGAGCGCTGCCAGCGGCTCGTCCAGCAGCAGCAGGCGCGGACTGGTGAGCAACGCGCGGGCGATGCCGACGCGCTGGCGCTCGCCGCCGGACAGGCGGCCGGGCAGGCGCTCGAGCAGGTGGCCGATGCCGAGCAGCTCCAGCACCCGTTCCCAGGACACCCGGCGGCCGGCGGCGTCGACGCGCTTCAGGCCGTATTCCAGGTTGCGCCGTACGCTCAGGTGGGGGAACAGGCTGGCCTCCTGGAACACGTAGCCGAGGGCGCGCTTGTGGGTCGGCAGGAACACGCCGGCGGCGCTGTCCTGCCAGAGCTCGCCATTGATCTCCAGACGCGCCTCGGCGGCCCGCTCCAGGCCGGCGACGCAGCGCAGCAGGGTGGTCTTGCCGGAGCCGGAATGGCCGAACAGCGCGGTCACGCCATGCCCCGGCAGCTTCAGGTCGACGTCCAGCCCGAACCCGACATAGTTCACCCGGAAGCGGGCACGGATGCCGTCCGCCGGCATCTCGGCCTCACGGGCGGCGGCATCGGCCTTGGCGGCGGCGAGTTCGAGTGTGGTGCTCATGGCGAAACCTCCCGGCGGATCAGCTCAGCCCCGGCTTGAAGCGGCGACTGGAATAGAGTGCGAGCAGCACGAAGAAGGAGAACAGCACCATGCCACCGGCGAGCCAGTGCGCCTGCGCGTACTCCATCGCCTCGACGTGGTCGAAGATCTGCACCGCCACGGTACGGGTCTTTTCCGGGATGTTGCCGCCGATCATCAGCACCACGCCGAATTCGCCCACGGTATGCGCGAAGCCGAGGATCGCGGCGGTGACGAAGCCGGGCCGCGCCAGCGGCAGCACCACGGTGAAGAAGGTATCCCAGGGCCCGGCGCGCAGCGTCGCGGCCACCTCCAGCGGGCGCTCGCCGATCGCCTCGAAGGCGTTCTGCAAGGGCTGCACGACGAAGGGCAGCGAATAGAACACCGACGCCACCACCAGGCCGGCGAAGGTGAAGGGCAGCGTGCCGAGGCCCAGGGACTGGGTCAGTTGACCGACGGGGCCGTACGGCCCCATGGTCACCAGCAGGTAGAAGCCGAGCACGGTCGGCGGCAGCACCAGCGGCAAGGCCACCACCGCGCCCACCGGCCCCTTGAGGGGCGAGCGGGTACGTGCCAGCCACCAGGCGATCGGCGTGCCGACCACCAGGAGCAGCAGGGTGGTCAGCGAGGCCAGCTCCAGGGTCAGGCGGATGGCGGCGAAATCGTGCTCGGACAGCGGCATTGCCTGGACCTCCTGCGCTTACAGGTCGTAGCCGTAGGCCTTGATCACCGCGGCGGCCTTGGGCCCCTTGAGGTAATCGGCCAGTGCCTTGGCCGCCGGGTTGTCCTTGCCCTTGGCGAGGATCACCGCGTCCTGACGGATCGGATCGTGCAGGTCGGCCGGCACGGTCCAGCCGGAACCCTCGGTGAGCTTGCCGTCCTTGTACACCTGCGACAGGGCGACGAAGCCCAGTTCGGCGTTGCCGGTGGCGACGAACTGGTGCGCCTGGGCGATGTTGGCGCCCTCGACGAGCTTCGGCTTGACCGTCTCGCTCAGGCCGAGCTTGGCCAGTACCTGGGTGGCCGCGGCGCCGTAGGGTGCGGTCTTCGGGTTGGCGATGGCCAGGTGCTTGAAGGCGTTTTTCTTCAGCACTTCGCCCTTGCCGTCCACGTAGCCCGGCTTGGCCGACCAGAGCACCAGCTTGCCGATCGCATAGGTGAAGCGCGAGCCCGGAACGGTGGCGCCTTCCTTCTCCAGCTTCTCCGGGGTGGTGTCGTCGGCGGCGAGGAAGACCTCGAAGGGCGCACCGTTCTGGATCTGGGTATAGAAACCGCCGGTCGGGCCGAAGGAGGCGATCAGCTTGTGGCCGGTGTCCTTCTCGAACTGGGTGGCGATCTCCTTGATCGGCGCGGTGAAGTTGGCGGCAACGGCGACCTGCACCTCCTCGGCCTGGGCGGCGCAGGCGAGCAGACCGGCGCTCAGGGCGATGCACAGGCGGGACAGCGAAAAGCTCATGGGACTACTCCATGTTGAGGGAAACGGAACGGGGAAGAACTCAGCCGTAGACGGCGAGGATCACGCTGGACGACTTGAAGAAGGCGCAAGCCTCCACGCCCGGCGCCAGGCCGAGGGCTTCACAGCTGTCGGCGGTAACCACGCAGGTCACGCTGCGCCCGGACGGCAGGGCCAGGGTCACCTCGTTGTTCACCGGCCCCGGGTGGATCTCGACGACCTCGCCCCACAACTGGTTGCGCGCGGTGAGCTTGAGCGAGCGCTCGGTGGTGAGCATCACCGAGGAGGACTTGACCAGGGCGAAGACCTCCTTGCCGATGGCCAGCTCCAGATTCTCCGCACTGGCCTTGGTGATGATCGCGGCGATCTCGTTCTCGGCATCCAGGCGGATGCACACCTCGTAGTCGACGCCGCCGACGCGCAGGCCGGTGACGGTGCCGGCGAACTGGTTGCGCGCACTGGTCTTCATGCTCATCGAGTGCATGAGGCGCTGGAAGGACTGGATATCGCCGCCGGTCACCTCGTTGAGGCGCTCGGAGAGGCGGTCGAGGGCGTGCTGGTACTCGATCTCCAGGGCGCGGTACATGGCCACGATGCGCCGGCCGTAGTCGGTGAGCTGGGTGCCGCCGCCCTGCCGGCCGCCGGCGACCCGCACCACCAAGGGCTCGGGCGCGAGGTTGTTCATGGTGTCGATGGCATCCCAGGCCGCCTTGTAGGACAGCGGCACGGCCTTGGCCGCGCGATTGATCGAACCCTCGCGCTCGATCTGCTCGAGCAGGCGGATGCGGGTATCGGACAGGGCGGTACCGACATCGGTGTCCAAGGACATGCGGGCAAGGAAGCGAGTGGCGCTCATCGTCTGTGGCCTGTAAATTATCTATCTACCTGAGTTTATATAAAGCAATCGGCATGCCAAATGGCACCCTGCTATTGTTCCGCCTCTCCAAGGGCCTTGTCTATACTTCCGTCCCATATGAATTGTTATATTCACAACAATTTATGTTGCATATGATATAGCGCTTGTGCCAAACCCTGCACACCATCGGACGAGGAACACAGCATGAAAATCAGCGCCCGCAACGTCTTCAACGGTACCGTCAGCGCCCTGAAGGAAGGCTCGGTCAATGCCGAGGTGGACATCGTCCTGGGCGGCGGCGACAAGCTCGCCGCCGTAGTGACCCTGGAAAGCGCCAAGTCCCTGCAACTGGCTGCCGGCAAGCCGGTGGTCGCCGTGATCAAGGCGCCCTGGGTCCTGCTGATGACCGACAGCAGCGGCTATCGCCTGTCCGCCCGTAACATCCTGACCGGCACCGTCAAGACCATCGAGGCCGGCGCGGTCAATGCCGAAGTCACCCTGGCCCTGCCGGGCGGCACCGAAATCACCTCCATGGTCACCAAGGAGGCCGTCGCCGAACTGGGCCTGAAGCCGGGAGGCAGCGCCAGTGCGGTGATCAAGGCCTCCAACGTGATCCTCGGCGTCCCGGCCTGACGGAAAACGCCCGCTCACGGATGGCACGAGGCGTGCCTGCAAGAGACACGCCTCTTCACGAATCTGCACCATGCCCCTCTTCGCGCTCGCGCGCTTTCTTCGCCGTTCCCGCCCCACCCGCCCGGCCCCGCCGGATCGCCTGCAACTCCATCTGCGCAAGCGCCTGACCGCCGGTCAGCGACCCTCTCGAACTTGGCATAGCACAGCAGCGCAAGCCTCGCCCTGGCCGTCCTGCGCGAGCGCCAGCGCACCACGCTGGTGCTGGTCAGCGCCGGGGGCCGGCTGGCGACGCCGCGCCCGGCCTGTACTGAGCGCCGGCCGCGACAGGCTTCCAGTCGACGCAGCACGGCGAACAGGGCGAACGCACGAAAGGGGCGAAGAGAAAAGACCACAACGGCCTGAGGGACAGGCACGGACAACTCCCGGAGATCCGGGCTGCTGCCTGGTCAAGGGCAAAGGAACAGTGGCAGACGGAACGTCAGAGGCAGGGAAACCGGGCGGCTCCCATTCTTGAGCGAAGAAGCGGGAAACCCGCGCGCCGTCGGCCAGGCCGATCCGACGGCGCGCAGGCGGGCGGTGCAGCGTTAGTGCTGGTGCCCTTCCCCGCCGCAGGAGTGCTCGTCATGAGGTTTGCCGGGCGGCAGGTCGCCGGCCAGGAAGGCCTTGACCGCCAGTTCCGGGTCGCTCTCGCCGGTGGTGAGCAGGGTCACTCCGCGCTCGCCGAGACGGCGGATGACGCCTTCGCCGGCGGTCGCGGCGATGGCCGCGTCCACGCCATGCAGCGGATGCCGCTCGGGGTACTCGGTGACGTGCCAGTGGTGCAGGACGGCTTTCTCCGCCAGCTCGATGGCGTAGATGCTCACCGGGGCCTGGCCCGGCCAGACGTCGAACACCTCCCAGCGCTGGGCGCGCCCGGCATGGTCGGCCACGCGGCCCTGGCGGTCGACCGCCACGGCGATCAGTCGGCGTTCTGCGCTCATGCCTTGACCGCCTCTTCCTCGTCGTCGGACACGGAAAAGCGCACCCGCTCCTCGGCGGAAACGCCGACCAGCTTGGCCAGCCACGGCGGCGGCGAGCCGGCCATGACCGACTGCAGCTCGGCAACGGCTTCCTGCGCCGCGCAGCCCTTGGGCTTCTTCAGCGGATGGATGCCGGCACGGACCACCTTGGCCGCCGCCGGTCCGCCGATCGACACCACGTAGAGCACCTGGCAGTCCTGGATCTGCTCGACGCGCCAGGCGTTCTTGTCCTCGGCCAGCGCCACGTCCAGGGTGGAGCGGATGTCGATCAGCGCAGCCTCCTTGGCGCTCACCTGATAGACGAGAAAGCGCAGGCAGGAACCGAAGTGCCCATCGAGCTGCTCACCGTTGTTGGAGGCAATGGCCACGCGGATCGAACCTTCGGGCATGCGTTCCAGCTTCACCGGGTGGGGCAGGCTGTCGACCTCGGCCTCGCCCCAGAGGATGCGCACCGCATCCTTGAGCGCCGACATGGGGGTGTCGAGCATGTCGACATCCTCTTCGGAGCCGGCCAGGCCGATCTTCAGGTCGGTGACGCTCACGCCCTGCAAGCTCTCCTCGGTCAGCGGACCGTCGATCTGCTGATGCAGGATTTCCAGCAGCTGGCCGACCGTGGTACCGGGCAGAGCCCTGGCAGCCAGGGCGATGCGCAGGGCAGTTTCGCGACTCATGTTCACGGGGGTTACCATAAGCGGCCTCCTGGGCGACTGAACTCAATCGTCATCATCGTCGTCATCGTCTTCGTCCACCTTCGTGATGCGCTGGTAGATCTCGACGCGGTCGCCATCCTTGAGCGGACTGTCCAACTTAACGAACTTGCCGAACACGCCGACCTTCTGCTTCTTCAGGTCGATGTCCGGGCAGCAGCGCAGCACGCCGGACTGCTCGATCGCCTGCTCCACGCTGCAGCCATCCTCCACCTTGCAGCTGAGCTGAAGGGGCTTGGCCGGATCGGCATATACCACTGAAACTCTCATTTCGCTATCACTCCTCAGCCGGTTACTGCAGGACGACCAGTTCGCCGTGGGTCTGCTGCCGGCGTTCGGCGCGCTTGCGGTCGATCACCCGCTTGGCGGCCAGCAGGAAGCCCAGGACGATGAAGGCGCCCGGCGGCAGGATGGCCAGCAGGATGCCCTGGAAGTCGGGAATCACGGTGATTTCCATCCACTTGAAGTACGGGCCAAGCAGCGAGGAGGCCTGGGAGAACAGGGTGCCGCTGCCGAGGATCTCGCGGATGCCGCCGATCACTACCAGCACGGCGGTGAAGCCGATGCCCATGCCGGCGCCGTCGAGGACCGAGGGGAGCACCGGGTTCTTCAGGCAGAAGGACTCGGCACGGCCGAGCACCGCGCAGTTGGTTACGATCAGCGCGATGAACAGGCCGAGCACCTTGTACAGCTCGTGCATCCAGGCGTTCATCGCCATGTCGATCAGGGTCACCACACCGGCGATCACGCCGATCATCACCGGGTTGCGCACCTCGGGAGAAATGGTGTGGCGCATCGACGAGATGAGCGCGTTGGTCAGGATCAGCACCAGGGTGGTGGCCAGACCCATGCCCAGGCCGTTGGTGGCGGTGGTGGTCACCGCCAGGGTCGGGCAGAGCGCGAGCATCTGCACCAGGGCGACGTTGTATTGCCACAGGGCCGAGGTGAAGTACTGCCACGGCACCTTCTTTTCCGGCTCGGGAACGCTGGGGGCTCCGCAATGACTCATGGTTGGACTCCTCTTACTCGGCTTTCAGCTGGTCGGTATGCCGGGCCTGGAACTGCAGGCCCTGCAGCACGGTCTTGACCACGGCACGCGGGGTGATGGTGGCGCCGGCGAACTGGTCGAACTGACCGCCGTCCTTCTTCACCTTCCACTTGCCCAGCGCGGTGTTGTCCAGCGACAGGCCGTCGAAGACCTTGATCCAGTCGCTGCGCGAGGCCTCGATCTTGTCGGCCAGGCCGGGGGTTTCCTTGTGCGACAGCACCCGCACGCCGAGGATCTTGCCCTGGGCGTCGACGGCCATCATCTGGTTGATGGGACCGCCGTAGCCGATGTTGCTGCCCTGGAAGACCACCGCGGTGAGCTTGCCCTGCAGGCGCGCCGGGAACACCTCGACCTCGCCGAGCTCGGCGTCCTGCACCTTGAAGCCGTCGGCCAGCGGGTTGTTGTCGTACAGCGACTGGGGCAGCACCTCGCGCAGCGTGGCCAGCCGGTCCTCCATCTGCTGGTCGGCGATGGTGCCCTGGGTCATGGCGTTGCCGATCAGCAGGAGCAGGGCCACCACGGCGCAGATCAGGCCCAGCGACAGGCCCTGGTAGGCCACCTGCGTGCGCCACTTTTCCAGACGCTCGAGGAGCGTGGGCTTGCCCGCGACCGCCTCGGCGGGCGCGGCGGCCTCCTCGGCCGGAGTCATCGTCGTATCGTTCATACCTTGTCCACCTCTTTAACCTGGCTGGTCCATTTGCCGCGACCAGCGGCTTGCCCGGACGTTGCGGCCGTAGGCGCGCGGCCGCCAGTAGCGATCGATCAGCGGGGTCAGCGCGTTCATGAAGAGCACCGCGAAAGCGGCCGCCTCGGGGAAGCTGCCCCAGGTGCGGATCACGTAGATCAGCACGCCGCAGCCGGCGCCAAAGATCAGCCGGCCGACGCGGCTGATCGGCGAAGTCACCGGGTCGGTGGCGATGAAGAAGGCACACAGGATCAGGCCGCCGGAAGTCAGGTGATAGAGCCCGCCGGCATAGCGATCCGGATTGATCAGGTAGGCGAGGCTCGCCATCGCGAACACGCTCGCCAGGATGGCGACCGGGATTTCCCAGTGGATGATGCGGCGCAGCACCAGCCAGACGCCGCCGACCAGCAGCAGCAGTTCCGAGGTCTCGCCGAGGCTGCCGGGGGTGCTACCGAACAGCGCCGAGATCACGTTGAAGCTGCTGCCCAGAATGTCCTGAGCGGTGCGGTTGAGGGTCAGCTCGGTCTTCAGGTTGCCCAGCGCGGTGGCGCCGGTCATGCCGTCGGCCAGCGGAGCGCCGGCGAAGGTGATCGCCAGGCTGTCGAAAAAGCCCGGCGCCGCGGACGAGAACAGCGGATGCGGCAGCGCCCAGGTGGTCATCTGCAGCGGGAAGGCGATCAGCAGGGCGACGCGCGCCAGCATGGCCGGGTTGAAGGGGTTCTGGCCGATGCCGCCGTACAGCTGCTTGCCGATGCCGATGGCGAACAGGCTGCCGCCGACGCCGATCCACCAGGGCGCCCACGGCGGCAGGGAGATCGCCAGCAGCCAGCCGGTGAGCAGGGCCGAGCCATCGAGCAGACGGCGCATGGGCTGGCCCAGCAGGCGCAGGCAGGCCGCCTCGACGGCCAGGGCGCTGGCGCAGGTGACCAGCCACAGATTGATGGCCGGCCAGCCGAACATCACCAGGCCGAACAGGGTGGCCGGCGCAAGCGCCAGACACACGTCCAGCATGATGCGGTTGACCGAGGAGCGGTCGTGGGCGAATGGCCCCGCCGCGACGCTGATGGTGCTCATGACTCTACCTCACTGCTCGGCTTGGCGGCCTTGGCGGCGGCCTTGGCGGCCTTGGCGGCTTCCTTGGCTGCCTTGGCGGCGGCCTTGGCGGCCTCTTCTTCTGCCAGACGCGCGGCACGGGCCTCGGTCTGACGCTTGATGTAGTCGCTCTTGCGGGAAGCGCTGCGACGTTCGTCCTGCTGGCCCTTGGCGTACTGGAAGTACTGCACCAGCGGAATGTGCGAGGGGCAGACGTAGGAGCAGCAGCCGCAGAGGATGCAGTCGCGCAGGCCGTATTCGTTGGCGCCGTCGTAGTCGTCGGCGCGGGCATAGAGGGCCATGTCCAGCGGGGTCAGACCCATCGGGCAGGCGTCCACGCAGCTCGCGCAGCGGATGCAGGGCGCCGGATCCTTGTTCGGCAGCTCGTGCTGGGCCAGCGCCAGCAGGCCGGTAGCGCCCTTGATCACCGGCACCTGGGTGGAGGGCAGCACCGCGCCCATCATCGGCCCGCCGAGCAGCATCTGCTCGGGGGTGCCGGTCAGCCCGCCGCAGGCGTCGATGAGCGCCTGCACCGGGGTGCCGATCAGCACGTCGAGGTTCTGCGGGGTCTTCACGCAGGCACCGGACACGGTGACCACCCGCGAGATCAGCGGACGGCCGAAACGCAGGGCCTGCTGGATGGCGTACACGGTACCGGCGTTGTGCACCAGCACGCCGACGTCGGTACTGCGGCCGCCGGCCGGCACTTCGCGGCCGGTGACCGCCTGGATCAGCTGCTTGGCCGAACCCATGGGATAGAGCGCCGGCACCGCCAGCACCTCGATGGCGCCGAAGTGCTCGGCGGCGGCGCGCATGGCGGCCAGGGCCTCGGGCTTGTTGTCCTCGATGGCGATGACCACGCTGTAGGCGCGCAGGATGTGCTGGATCAGCCGGGCGCCGTCGACGATTTCCGCGGCGCGCTCGCGCATGATGCGGTCGTCGCAGGTCAGGTAGGGTTCGCACTCGCTGCCGTTGACCACCACGGTCTTGATCTCGTGGCGGGTGCCCTGCTTGAGCTTGACCGCCGCCGGGAAGATCGCCCCGCCGAGACCGACGATGCCGGCCTGGGCGACGCGGTCGGCGAGCACCAGCGGGTCCTCGGCGAACGGATCGCCGGACACGTGCAGATCGATCCAGCGGTCCTCACCGTCGCTTTCCAGGGTGATGCCGGTGGTGGTGAGACCCGACGGGTGCGGCGCGGCAATCGGCCCGATGGCGACGATGCGCCCCGAGGTGGGTGCGTGTACCGGGGCGGAGACCTCCGTCGGCGGGAAGGCCAGCAACTGGCCCTTGAGCACCGTGTCGCCGACCTTGACCATCGGCAGGGCCTCGGCCCCGGCGTGCTGGCGCAGCGGCAGGTAGAGACGCGGTGGCAGCGGCAGGCTGCCGATGGGCAGCGCGGCCGAGAGATCCTTGTGGGCGGCCGGATGGACGCCGCCACGGATACTGGAAAGATTGAAGTGCATGCGAAGGCTCCGTAATCGACTCAGGCGGCGGCAGGCTTGTTCCAGCGCCAGGTGTCCAAGGTCTGCTCCTGCGGGGTCAGGATGACGCAGTCTTCCGGACAGGCGTCGCGGCACTTGCCGCAACCGGTGCAGGCATCCTCCAGCACCACGTGGACCTGCCCGCTGGCGCCGACGATGGCGTCGGTGGGGCAGGCACGGTAGCAGCGGGTGCAGCCGATGCACTGCGAGGCTTCCACCCGCGCCATCATGGGAGCGGCCATCTGGCTGGCATCCAGACTCACGCCGAGCATCTCGGCCAGCTTCTCGGCCAGCCCCACGCCGCCGGGCGGGCAGCAGGTGACCGCCGCATTGCCCTCGACGATCGCCACGGCAGCGGCGCCGCAGCCGGGGAAACCGCACTGCCCGCACTGGCTGCCGGGCATCAGGTCGCTGACTTCCTTGATCAGGGGGTTTTCGTCGCTTACCGCGAACTTGCGGGCCGCCAGGCCCAGACCGAAGCCCAGGAGCACGCCCATCACTGCCAGAGCCAGAGTTGCCTCTATCATAAATTGCCCTCCTCTCGTCGCCGGTCGCACCGGCCGTCCAGTGTCAGAATCAGATCAGGCCGCCGAAGCCCATGAAGGCCAGCGCCAGCAGGCCGGCGGTGACGAAGGCGATCGGCGGACCGGAAAAGGCGGCCGGCACGTTGGCCAGGGCCAGGCGCTCGCGCAGGCCGGCGAAGATGATCATGATCAGCGAGAAGCCCAGGCCCGAGCCCAGGCCGAACAGCACGGCCATGGTCAGGTCGTGGCCCTCGCGCACGCTGAGCAGCGGCACGCCGAGCACGGCGCAGTTGGTGGTGATCAGCGGCAGGTAGATGCCCAGCGAGCGGTACAGCGGCGGGCTGACCTTGCGGATGATCATCTCGATCAGCTGTACCATGCCGGCGATGACTACGATGTAGGCGAGGATGCGGATGAAGCCGATGCCCAGCGGCAGCAGCACGTAGTGCTCGAGCAGCCAGCTGCTGGCACCGCCGAGGCCCATGACCAGGGTGGTGGCCACGGCCAGGCCGATCGACGGATCGAGCTTGCTCGACACGCCCATGAACGGACACAGGCCCAGAAAGCCCACCAGCACCACGTTGTGAACCAACACGGTGCCTAACAGAAACAAAACGTAATCCATAAGCGACCTCACCTACTCGGCTGAACCTTGGATGCACCTTTGTCGGGCGCACGCTTTTGCCGAAGACTTTTTGCATCAAGCATGCCAGCGCTCAAAATTTACACAGGCGCGCCTTGCAGCCCCTCAAAAACTTGACCTAAATCAATAAAGAGCTTCGCCGCGCCGACCGCCTATCCACCCGGCGCACCCGGTTTTGTAAGGTTTGTGACAGCTCGTTATTGAGCCTGCCGCCCGGCTTGTGCGCTTTCGCACAGCTAGGGAGCAGCCACCCGGAAATTCATTGTTCCGCGGCTTTTCCGAGCAATTCGGCGTGCCCGGACACTCAAGGTGCGGCACAGGATTTGCTAATTTTTTTCAGGCCCCACGCGCCATTCCGGCGGATGCAGTCATGCCCGCCGGTTCCCTTGGATAGACGAGGCACAGCATGACCCCGGCCAACCCGACCCTGAGCAACGAGCCGCAAGCGCCTGGCGCCGAAAGCGACGAGCTGCTTCCCGAGATCTTCCGCCAGACGGTGGAGCATGCGCCCATCGCCATCTCCATCACCGACCTCAAGGCCAACATCCTCTACGCCAACCGCGCCTTCCGCACCATCACCGGCTACGACAGCGAGGAAGTGCTCGGCAAGAACGAATCGATCCTTTCCAACGGCACCACGCCGCGCCTGGTCTACCAAGCGCTGTGGGGCCGGCTGGCGCAGAAGAAGCCGTGGTCCGGCGTGCTGGTCAACCGGCGCAAGGACAAGAGCCTGTACCTGGCCGAACTGACCGTGGCGCCGGTGCTCGACGAAACCGGCGAGACCATCTACTACCTGGGCATGCACCGCGACACCAGCGAGCTGCACGAGCTGGAACAGCGCGTCAACAACCAGCGCCTGATGATCGAGGCGGTGGTCAACGCCGCCCCGGCGGCGATGGTGGTGCTCGACCGCCAGCACCGCGTGGTGCTGTCCAACCCGAGCTTCTGCCGCCTGGCCCGCGATCTGGTCGAGGACGGCGCCAGCGAGAACCTGGTGGCACTCTTGCGGGAAAACCTCGCCACGCCCTTCGAGGCGCTGGAGAACCAGGGCACTGCCTTCTCCGGCAAGGAGATCTCCTTCGACCTGGGCGGCCGCTCGCCGCGCTGGCTGTCCTGCCACGGCCGGGCCATCCACATCGAGGACGAGCAGGCCCATGTGTTCTTCGCCCCCACCGAGGAGCGCTACCTGCTGCTGACCATCAACGACATCTCCGAGCTGCGCCAGAAGCAGCAGGACTCGCGGCTCAACGCGCTGAAGGCGCTGATGGCCGAGGAGGAACTGCTGGAGGGCATGCGCGAGACCTTCAATGCCGCCATCCACCGCCTGCAGGGTCCGGTTAACCTGATCGACGCAGCGATGCGCATGCTCGAGCGACGCCTCGGCGACAAGGCCGGCAACGACCCGGTGCTGAGCGCCATGCGCGAGGCCAGCGCGGCCGGCATGGAGGCGCTGGAGAACCTCAGCGGCTCCATTCCGGTGCGCATGGCCGAATCCAAGATGCCGGTCAACCTCAACCAGTTGATCCGCGAGGTGATCACCCTGTGCACCGACCAGCTGCTGGCCCAGGGCATCGTCGTCGACTGGCAGCCGGCGCTGCGCCTGCCCTGGGTGATGGGCGGCGAAAGCAGCCTGCGCAGCATGATCAAGCACCTGGTCGACAACGCCATCGAGTCCATGAGCCAGAACCAGGTCAGCCGCCGCGAGCTGTTCATCAGCACCCGCGTGGAGAACCACCTGGTGCGCATGGAGATCACCGACAGCGGGCCGGGCATTCCGCCCGAGCTGGTACTCAAGGTGTTCGAGCCGTTCTTCAGCACCAAGCCGCCGCACCGCGTCGGACGCGGCATGGGCTTGCCGGTGGTCCAGGAGATCGTCGCCAAGCACGCCGGGATGGTGCACGTAGACACCGATTATCGCGAGGGCTGCCGGATCGTCGTCGAGCTGCCCTTCTCGGCCTCCACTTGAACAGCGACAGGGAATGCCCATGAATGCAACCATCCCTCAGCGCTCGGCCAAACAACCCCGGTCGAACTCTATGATCTCCAGCTGCAGGCGCTGGCGAGCATCGCCCGCACGCTCAGCCGGGAACAGCAGATCGACGAGCTGCTCGACCAGGTCCTGGCCGTGCTGCACAACGACCTCGGCCTGCTGCACGGCCTGGTGACCATTTCCGACCCGGAGCACAGCGCCCTGCAGATCGGCGCCATCCACACCGACTCGGAAGCGGTCGCCCAGGCCTGCGAAGGCGTGCGCTATCGAAGCGGCGAAGGCGTCATCGGCAACGTGCTCAAGCACGGCAACAGCGTGGTGCTCGGGCGCATCTCCGCCGATCCGCGCTTCCTCGACCGCCTGGCCCTGTACGACCTGGAAATGCCGTTCATCGCCGTGCCGATCAAGAACCCCGAGGGCAACACCATCGGCGTGCTGGCGGCCCAGCCGGATTGCCGCGCCGACGAGCAGATGCCGGCGCGCACGCGCTTTCTGGAGATCGTCGCCAACCTGCTGGCGCAGACCGTGCGCCTGGTGGTGAACATCGAGGACGGCCGCGAGGCCGCCGACGAGCGCGACGAGTTGCGCCGCGAGGTGCGCGGCAAGTACGGCTTCGAGAACATGGTGGTGGGCCACACCCCCACCATGCGCCGGGTGTTCGACCAGATCCGCCGGGTCGCCAAGTGGAACAGCACCGTGCTGGTGCTCGGCGAGTCCGGCACCGGCAAGGAGCTGATCGCCAGCGCCATCCACTACAACTCGCCGCGCGCGCACCGCCCGTTCGTGCGCCTGAACTGCGCCGCGCTGCCGGAAACCCTGCTCGAATCCGAACTCTTCGGCCATGAGAAGGGCGCCTTCACCGGCGCGGTGAAGCAGCGCAAGGGGCGCTTCGAGCAGGCCGACGGCGGCACCCTGTTCCTCGACGAGATCGGCGAGATCTCGCCGATGTTCCAGGCCAAGCTGCTGCGCGTGCTGCAAGAGGGCGAGTTCGAGCGGGTCGGCGGCAACCAGACGGTGCGGGTCAACGTGCGCATCGTCGCCGCCACCAACCGCGACCTGGAAAACGAGGTGGAGAAAGGCAAGTTCCGCGAGGACCTCTACTACCGCCTCAACGTCATGGCCATCCGCATCCCGCCGCTGCGCGAGCGCACCGCCGACATTCCCGAACTGGCGGAATTCCTCCTCACCAAGATCGGCCGCCAGCAGGGGCGCCCGCTGACCATCACCGACAGCGCCATCCGCCTGCTGATGAGCCACCGCTGGCCGGGCAACGTGCGCGAGCTGGAGAACTGCCTGGAACGCTCGGCGATCATGAGCGAGGACGGCACCATCACCCGCGACGTGGTCTCGCTGACCGGGGTCGACAACGAGAGCCCGCCGCTCGCCGCGCCGCTGCCCGAGGTCAACCTGGCCGACGAGAGCCTGGACGATCGCGAACGGGTGATCGCCGCCCTCGAACAGGCCGGCTGGGTGCAGGCCAAGGCCGCGCGACTGCTGGGCATGACGCCGCGGCAGATCGCCTACCGCATCCAGACCCTCAACATCCACATGCGCAAGATCTGACGGGAACCTCCGGCAATGGATGGCCGGCTTCTCCCCTCCCCTCTCTCCGTACCCGTCCGCCACGGGCCTTCGCCCCGTCCGGACCGCCGTCGCCGTCTCCCGCTGAATTTCGCTTGTCGCTTGTCGTACAGAAGCGCGCGCAGGATCGTGCGGATTTGTCCGTTGCGCGACAAACCAGCCCCTCAGTTTTCATATAAATCCTTTAAAAACAGCAACTTAAATAATCGGCACGGGTATTGCTCGGCTCTTGGGGTAAAGACTCTCTCAGCCGGAGACAGAACATGGAACTGAGCGTACTTGGGCAAAACAATGGGGGGCAGCACAGCGCTGGCGGCTGCTCCTCAAGTGGCTGCGGCAGCACGAACGATCAGCTCTCCCACTTGCCGGAAAACATTCGCGAAAAGGTGCACAACCATCCGTGCTATTCGGAAGAGGCGCACCACTACTTCGCACGCATGCACGTGGCGGTGGCGCCTGCCTGCAACATCCAGTGCCACTACTGCAACCGCAAGTACGACTGCGCCAACGAGTCGCGTCCGGGCGTGGTGTCCGAAGTGCTGACTCCGGAACAGGCGGTCAAGAAGGTCAAGGCCGTGGCCGCCACCATCCCGCAGATGACCGTGCTCGGCATCGCCGGTCCCGGCGACCCCCTGGCCAACCCGAAGCGCACCCTCGACACCTTCCGCATGCTCAGCGAGCAGGCGCCGGACATCAAGCTGTGCGTCTCCACCAACGGCCTGGCCCTGCCGGAGTGCGTCGACGAGCTGGCCAAGCACAACATCGACCACGTGACCATCACCATCAACTGCGTGGACCCGGAGATCGGCGCCAAGATCTATCCGTGGATCTACTGGAACAACAAGCGCATCCGCGGCATCAAGGCGGCCAAGATCCTCATCGAGCAGCAGCAGAAGGGTCTGGAGATGCTGGTGGCGCGCGGCATCCTGGTGAAGGTCAACTCGGTGATGATCCCCGGGGTCAACGACGAGCACCTGAAGGAAGTCAGCAAGATCGTCAAGGCCAAGGGTGCCTTCCTGCACAACGTCATGCCGCTGATCGCCGAACCCGAGCACGGCACCTTCTACGGCGTGATGGGCCAGCGCAGCCCCGAGCCGGAAGAGCTGCAGGACCTGCAGGACGCCTGCGCCGGCGACATGAACATGATGCGCCACTGCCGTCAGTGCCGCGCCGACGCGGTCGGCATGCTCGGCGAGGACCGCGGTGACGAGTTCACCCTGGACAAGATCGAGTCGATGGAAATCGACTACGAGGCGGCGATGGTCAAACGCGCCGCCATCCACGCGGCGATCAAGGAAGAGCTGGACGAGAAGGCGGCGAAGAAGGCCCGGCTGGCTGGCCTGTCTGTTGCATCTGTCCAGAACAGCACGACCGGCCGCTATCGTCCGGTGCTGATGGCCGTGGCCACCAGCGGCGGCGGCCTGATCAACCAGCACTTCGGTCACGCCACCGAGTTCCTGGTCTACGAGGCCTCGCCGTCCGGCGTGCGCTTCATCGGCCACCGCCGGGTCGACCAGTACTGCGTCGGCAACGACACCTGCGGCGAGAAGGAAAGTGCCCTCGCCGGCAGCCTGCGCGCCCTGAAGGGGTGCGAAGCGGTGCTCTGCTCGAAGATCGGTTTCGAGCCGTGGAGCGACTTGGAAGCCGCCGGCATCCAGCCCAATGGCGAACACGCCATGGAGCCGATCGAGGAAGCGGTCATGGCGGTCTATCGGGAAATGATCGAGTCGGGTCGCCTGGAGAATGACGGAGCCCTGCTGCAGGCCAAGGCCTGAGCCGGGCGCGGGACAGTTCGAGGATTGCGTGGAGGTGCGTGATGGCGCTGAAAATTGTGGAATCCTGTGTCAATTGTTGGGCATGTGTCGATGTCTGTCCGAGCGAAGCGATTTCCCTGGGTAGCTCGCACTTCAAGATCAGTGCGAGCAAGTGCACCGAGTGCGACGGGGACTACGAAGAGAAACAGTGCGCGAGCATCTGCCCGGTCGAGGGTGCGATCCTGCTCGCCGACGGCAGCCCGGCCAACCCGCCGGGCTCGCTGACCGGCATTCCTCCGGAGCGTCTGGCCGAAGCCATGCGCGAAATCCAGGCCCGCTGAGGAGAGCCGAAAATGACCAGCACCAGCATCGTCTTCTACGAGAAACCCGGTTGCGCCACCAACCGTCTGCAGAAGCAGCTGCTGCGCTCGGCCGGCCTGCAACTGGAGGTCCGCAACCTGCTCAGCGAGCCGTGGACGCCCGAACGCCTGCAGTCGTTCTTCGGCGATCGCCCGGTGGTCGAGTGGTTCAACCGCTCGGCGCCGGCGATCAAGTACGGCGAGCTGGACCCCTCGCAGCTGACCGCCGACGAGGCGCTGGAGCTGATGCTGGCCCATCCGATCCTGATCCGCCGTCCGCTGATCCGCTACGGCTCGGAGTACATGGCCGGCTTCGATCTGGTCAAGCTGTGCACTCACCTGCCGGCCAAGAACGACCTGCCCGACGCCGACAGCGATCTGGAAAGCTGTGCGGTCGGGCAGAACTCGATCGGTTGCCTGGCCGCGGGGAATCAGTAATGGCCGAGGCCGTGGTCTGTCAGGAGGCCACCCCGCACGCCATGCGCCATGAAGGTGCCAACCACCGCTGGCTGGAACGCATCGTGCGCTCCCAGCGCGACGGCCTGAGCTGCCTGCCGTTTCATCTGGGCCTCGACGAGCAAAGCTACGCCGAGCTGATCCGGACCCATTTCCCCGAGCTGGCGACCCAGACCAGTGCCGGCCTGGGCTCGCTGGCCCACGAATGCAGCGAGCTGCGCGAAGACCTGCTGGAAATGCGCCGCGACGAATGGGCGGAGCTGCGCGACCTGCTGCTGGCCGGCCGGCGCGGCAGCGACCCCGAGGAAATCTGGCTGTCCAGCATTCTCGCTGCCGCCTGCCTGGGCGGCGACCACCTGTGGCGCGATCTGGGCCTGGAATGCCGCGATCACCTGCGCGACCTGCTGATGCACAACTTCCCCAGCCTCGCCGAGCGCAACGTGCACAACATGCGCTGGAAGAAGTTCTTCTACAAGCAACTGTGCGAGCAGGATGGCGGCTACGTCTGCCGCTCGCCGAGCTGCGAGCAGTGCCCTTCTCATCACGACTGTTTTGGAGCAGAGGTATGACCCGATTCGCCCGCATCGCCATGGAACAGGCCGAAGCCCTGCTGGCCAGCCAGGACAGCGTCATGCTGCTGGATACCCGTGACGCCCGCGCCTATTGCCAGGGGCACGACCCGCGCGCCATCCACCTCAGCGACCTGAACCTGCGCACCCTGCTGAAGGTCACCCCGAAGCAGGTGCACCTGATCTTCTGCTGTGCCGACGGCGACGCCAGCCCGGACATGGCAAGCCTGTTCGCCGAATTCGGCTTCATCAACTGCTACAGCCTGGAAGGTGGCTACGCCGCCTGGAAGGCCAGGCCGCAACACGCAGCCCAGGCCCGCGCCCTCCGCGCGCGGCACGCCGCTGCCCTGCTGGGATAGGAGAGAACCATGCAAACCCTGGACACCGAAGCACGCATTCGCAAGCAGATCGCCGAGAACCCGGTGATCATCTACATGAAGGGCACCCCCGCGGCGCCCGAATGCGGCTTCTCCCGCGCCGCCGTCGGCGCCCTCAGCAAGGTCGGCAAGCCCTTCGCCTTCGTCAACGTGCTGACCGCCCCGCACATCCGCGAGAAGCTGCCGAAGCTGTTCCAGTGGCCGACCTTCCCGCAACTGTTCGTCAACGGCGAGCTGATCGGCGGCTGCGACATCATCCTGGAAATGGAAGCCGACGGCAGCCTCAACGCGCTGCTGGAAAAGGCCACCGCCCAGGCCTGAGTCCCCTCTGCCAGCGCCCGGCGTCCCTCCCCGGTCCCCCGCCTGGAGAGCGCCGGGCGTCGTCTTTTCCGCACCCTCCCCGTGCGCCAGCCGGCTCAGCGCAATCCCAGGCGTCTGGCCAGACGGTGCAGGTTGGCACGGTCCACGCCGAGTGCACGGGCCGCGGCGGCCCAGTTGCTCCCCTGCGCCTCCAGAGCGGCGAGAATCCGCTCGCGCTGGAACTGCTCCACCGCCTGACGCAGATCGCCGGTCGCCGGCGCCAGGACGGCGGCGCCGGCCGCCGGCGCCTCGCCAGCCGCTGCGTCCGGAAGGTCCAGCAGCTCCGCGCCGATGCTGAGAATCCGCCGCTGCTCGCTGCCGGCCATGGCCCTGAGCGCGGCACGGCCGATCAGGTGCTCCAGCTCGCGCACGTTGCCCGGCCAGTCGTAGGCGAGCAGCGCGGTCTGGGCCTCGGCGCTCAGGCGTAGTCCGCGCAGGCCGAGGCGGGCGCGGTTCTCCTCGAGGAAGAAGCCGGCCAGGAGCAGCACGTCGCGGCCGCGTTCGCGCAGCGGCGGCACCGGCAGCGGATAGACGCTGAGGCGGTGATAGAGATCGGCGCGAAAGCGCCCGGCACGCACCTCGCCGGCCAGATCGCGGTTGGTCGCGGCGATCACCCGCACGTCCACCCGGTGCTCGCGGTCGGAGCCGAGGCGCTGCAGCTGACCGCTCTGCAGCACCCGCAGCAGCTTGGCCTGCACCGCCAGCGGCAGCTCGCCGACCTCGTCGAGGAACAGCGTGCCGCCGTCGGCCAGCTCGAACTTGCCGCTGCGCTCGGCCACCGCCCCGGAGAAGGCGCCGCGCACATGGCCGAACAGCTCGCTCTCCACCAGGGTGTCGGGCAGCGCCGCGCAGTTCAGGCTGATCAACGGCTTGTGAGCGCGCGCCGAGGCGGCATGGATGGCCTGCGCCACCAGCTCCTTGCCGACCCCGGTCTCGCCGCTGACCAGCACGCTCAGGTCGCTGCCGGCGACCACCGCGATCTCCTCCAGCAGGCGCCGGTGGACGCGGCTCTGGCCGATCAGCTCGTGGCTGCCCTGGCGGTCGGCGGCCTCGCGGTAGACCTCCACCAGTCGCTCGTCGCGCTCGGCGCGGCGAGTCAGCGCACTGATCCGCTCGCCGACCTGCACGGTGGCGGCCGCCAGGCTGGCGAACGCCTCCAGGCTGGCGAGATCGATGCCGTCGAAGCGCGCCGGATCCAGGGCATCCAGGGTCAACAGTCCCCAAGGCCGTTCGTCCAGGTACAGCGGACAGCCGAGGCAGTCGTGGACCTGCAACTGGCTGGACAACCCTCGACCAGGCCGTCGTAGGGGTCCGGCAGGCTGCAGTCGCTGGCGAAGCGGGTGGCGCCGCGCTGCGCCAGCAGCGCGCGCAGGCGCGGCTGCTCGTCGAGGCGAAAGCGCCGCCCCAAGGTATCCGGGCTCAACCCGTCCACCGCCAGCGGCACCAGGGTGTCGCCGTCCAGGCGCAGCAGCGCCGCGGCGTCGGCCGGCAACAGCCGGCGCAGGGCACCGAGCAGGCGCCGGTAGCGTTCGGTCTCGGGCAGCTCGCGGGTCAGGTCGGCGACCAGCGGGAGGAAGGCGTCGAGCAGCGGGGCGGTAGTCATTTCGATAGCATGCTGTCTGGTTGACGACGGACTACCGTAGTCAAAACAACAGCAGGAGGCAACTGGCCCGCGGCTTTCGCGGCCTGCGGCCCTGGCACGAAAACTGATAACAGTACCCGCATCCTCTCGCGGCCCCTGCGGCCGCCCATCGCACGTTACAGGAGTCGCCCATGCTGACCGCCCAACAACGCACCATCATCAAGGCCACCGTGCCGCTGCTGGAAACCGGCGGCGAAACCCTGACCCGGCATTTCTACGGGATCATGCTCTCCGAGTATCCCGAGGTGCGTCCGCTGTTCAACCAGGCCCACCAAGCCAGCGGCGAACAGCCGCGGGCGCTGGCCAACGCCGTGCTGATGTACGCCCGGCACATCGATCGCCTCGAGGCGCTCGGCCCGCTGGTCGGACAGATCGTCAACAAGCACGTGTCGCTGCAGGTGCTGCCGGAACACTACCCGATCGTCGGCACCTGCCTGCTGCGCGCGATCCGCGAGGTGCTCGGCGCGGAAATCGCCACCGATGCGGTGCTCGACGCCTGGGGCGCGGCTTACGGGATGCTCGCCGAACTGCTGATCGGCGCCGAGGAGACGGCCTATGCCGCCAATGCCGCGGCACCCGGCGGCTGGCGCGGGGCGCGGGCGTTCCGCGTGGCGCGCAAGGTCGTGGAGAGCGAGGAAATCGTGTCCTTTCACCTGCGCCCGGAGGACGGCGGCGCGCTGCCGACCTTCCAGCCCGGCCAGTACATCGGCCTGCGCCTGCTGCTCGACGGCGAGGAGGTGCGCCGCAACTACTCGCTGTCCGCCGCGTCGAACGGCGAGGAATACCGCATCAGCGTCAAGCGCCACGCCGAAGGCCGGGTCTCCCGCCACCTGCACGACCAGGTGGGCGAAGGCGACCGCCTGGAGCTCTTCCCGCCGGCCGGCGAGTTCGTCCTGAGCGATTCGGACAAGCCGCTGGTGCTGATCGGTGCCGGCGTCGGCATCACCCCGCTGCTGGCCATGCTGGAAGCGGCGCTGCCCGCCGGCCGGCCGGTGCGCTTCATCCACTGCGCGCGGCACGGCGGCGTGCAGGCCTTCCGCCAACAGGTCGAAGCGCTGGCCGGGCAGCATCCGCAGCTCACGCCGTTCTTCTGCTACAGCGAACCGCGCGCCGAGGACCGTGCCGACGCCAACGGCCGGCTCGACGCCGAACGCCTAGCCGCCTGGCTGCCGGCAGAGCGCGATCTGGAGGCGTACTTCCTCGGACCGAAGCCGTTCATGGCGCAGGTCAAGCGGCAGCTGCGCGAGCTGGGCGTGCCGCAGGAACAGTGCCACTACGAATTCTTCGGCCCGGCGCAGGCCCTGGAGGAGTGATCGGTCTGCCGCGCCCGAACCGCCGCCGAGCGGCCCGGGCGCGGCAGCGGGTACTTACGGCTGCAGGCTGGAACGCGGCGGCTGGGCAGGGACTTGCGGCGCCTGGCCGTTCGGACGCGGCGGCTGGCCTTGCAACTGAGGGGCCTGGCCATTCGGGCGTGGCGGCTGACCCTGCGGCGCCTGACCGTTCGGACGCGGCGGCTGACCCTGCAACTGCGGGGCCTGGCCATTCGGGCGTGGCGGCTGACCCTGCGGCGCCTGGCCGTTCGGACGCGGCGGCTGACCCTGCAGCTGCGGGGCCTGGCCGTTCGGACGCGGCGGCTGGCCTTGCAGCTGCGGGGCCTGGCCGTTCGGGCGCGGCCGCTGGCTATGGACGGTCGGCGGGACGCTTTCGGGCGTCGGTGCTACGCCGGAAGCGCCCACTGCCGGCGGGGTACGCGGGGGCACAGGCGGGACCGACTCGGCAAAGGCCGGAACAACGAAGAAGCCGGTAAGGGCGATCGCAAGAACTTTATTCATATTTCGACTCGTGGGAGCGATAAGCGCAGAAAAATGGTATCGGAACAACAGAAACAGCGTGAGACCGCCGGCGACCGCTCCAGAGCGGAGCGGTGCCGGCTCCCGGGGCGCCCGCGCCAAACGAGATGGCAAAGGGCCGGCCAATGCTGCTCGTTGTGTGGCAGCAAGGCAATTGCCAGCCCCCGGTTCTTTTGAACGGCTTGCAGCCACGCACGGTTCGCGCCCGGCCCGGCCGGTGCGAATGCCAGAAAACCGCGGCAAAACAGCGAACGCATGGATCTGCAGGGTCGATCACGGCCCCGACGATGCAGCGGCCCGTCTGCCCGTGCGGCAGAAATCGGCTCCTTTCCCGCCCCAACGTCGGCTAGCGCACGCCCGATCGAGATGTCCTCTTCCAAGCTGAAAACCCTGCTTCCCCGACTGCCCCTCGCCGCACCGCACGAGTGGCTGCGCAGCGCGGCCGGCATCTGCCTGGTGGTCGCGCTGACCCTCGCCGGCGACCTGTGGCTGTTCGCCCCCGATCTGGCCTTGCACTTTGCGCCGCCGTTGGGCGCCAGCGCGGTGCTGCTGCTCGCCGCCCCCTCCAGCCCCTTCGCCCGGCCCTGGTCGGTGGTCGGCGGCAACCTGCTGTGCGCGTCGATCGGCATCCTGCTGGGGATGAGCGGACTGGGTCCGCTCCCGGCCGCCGGCCTCGGCGCCACCCTGGCGCTGGCCGGCATGTTCGGCCTGCGTTGCCTGCACCCGCCGAGCTGCGCCCTGACCCTGGCGGTCATCTTCAGTTGGCCGAAGCTGGCGCCCCACGGCCCGACCGTGCTGCTGCCGGTCGCCTTCAACTCGCTGCTGCTGTTCGGCCTGGCGCACGTCTTCAACCGGTTGACCCGCCCGCCGCGCCATGCGCCTCCCGGGAGAATCCCCACCACACCCGCGATCCGCGGCCCGACGAGCGCCTCGCGCCGCGCCATGGCGCGCTCGACGCCGCGCTGGCGGATTTCGGCGAATACGTCGACATCACCCGCGAGGACCTGGAGCGGCTGGTCCGCCAGGTGGAGAAGCACGGCTTTCGCCAGCGCCTGAGCGAGGTCGTCGCCGCGGACATCATGTCCCGCGACCTGCACGGGGCCACGCCGGACACCTCCCTCGAGGAAGCCTGGGACCTGCTTCGCGAGCATCGCCTGCAACAGCTGCCAGTAATCGAGAGCGCCTCGCGCCGGCTGCTCGGCATCGTCAGCCGCAGCGACCTGCTCGAGCACTGCTGGCCCCGGCGCCGCTGGCCGGCTTTCCGCCGCCCCGGCCAGACCCGCCTCGGCGCCGTCATGAGCGCAGCACCGATCGCGGTGCGCCAGGACACCCACCTGGCCGAACTGGTGCTGCCGCTCTCCGGGCAGGGCCTGCACTGCCTGCCGGTGCTGGACGACGGCGCGCGCCTGGTCGGCCTGGTCACCCAGACCGACCTGATCGCCGCGCTGTACCGGCTCTGCCTGCAGCCGCCGCTGGGCCGAGGCGAGCATCGGAATTCCGCCCGCGTTGACCGGCCGGCGACCGCGAACTAGCGTTCTTGAACGACCCCAAGCCGACGACAGGGATGTGCGCCGCCTACAGCGAGGTACGCGCCATGCTGACGCAGAAAACCAAAGACACGGTCAAGGCCACGGCCCCGGTGCTCGCCCAGTACGGCAACGCGATCATCCGGCGCTTCTACGAGCGCATGTTCCAGGCCCACCCCGAACTGAAGAACATCTTCAACATGGCTCACCAGGCCCAGGGCCAGCAGCAGGAGGCGCTGGCCCGCGCCGTCTACGCCTATGCCGCCAACATCGACGACCCGCAGAGCCTGAGCGCCGTGCTCGAAACCATCGCCAACAAGCATGCCAGCCTCGGCGTGCGCCCCGAGCACTATCCCATCGTCGGCGAGCACCTGCTGGCGGCGATCAGGGAGGTGCTCGGCGAGGCGGCCACCGACGAGATCATCTCCGCCTGGGCGCAGGCCTACGGCAACCTGGCCGATCTGCTGATGGGCATGGAAAGCCGGCTGTACGAGCGCAGCGCCGCGGCACCCGGCGGCTGGACCGGCTGGCGCGAGTTCGTGGTGCGCGACAAGACCCCGGAAAGCGAGGAGATCACCTCCTTCGTCCTGGAGCCGGCCGACGGCGGCCCGGTGGAAGACTTCGAGCCCGGCCAGTACATCGGCCTCGCCGTCGAGGTGCCGGCGCTCGGCCTGCAGCAGATCCGCCAGTACAGCCTGTCCGACGCCCCCAACGGGCGCAGCTACCGCATCTCGGTCAAGCGCCAGACGGGCAGCGAAAGCCAGCCGCCCGGCTACGTCTCCAACCTGCTGCATGACCATGTCGAGGTCGGCGACCGGCTCCGCCTGGCACCGCCCTACGGCAACTTCTGTATCGACGTGCAGGCGAGCACGCCCGTGGTGCTGATCAGCGGCGGGGTCGGCCTGACGCCCATGGTCAGCATGCTCGCGCGGGTGCTGCAGAGCCCGGAGCGGCAGATCCTGTTCGTCCACGGCGCGCGCAACGGTGCGGTCCAGGCCATGAAGAACCACCTGCGCCAGACGGCGGCGGAGCACCCCAACTTCAAGCTGTGGGTGTTCTACAGCGAACCGCTGGAGCAGGACGTGCAGGGGCGCGATTACGACTATCCGGGCCTGGTCGACCTGCGCCTGATCAGTGAGTCCATTTTGCTGGCCGACGCCGACTACTACCTGTGCGGGCCGATTCCCTTCATGCGCATGCAGCACGACGCCCTGATGAACCTGGGCATCCGCGAAGCGCACATCCACTACGAGGTGTTCGGCCCGGACCTGTTCGCCGAATAACCCGCCGCCGGGCGTCGGTGGACAGGGCCGAGCCCGGCCCTCTAGAGTGCCGCCTTTGCCGACGCCGGGTCGGCGCAGCGGACTCTCCTCATGACCCACCCCCCTTTCTCGGCGACAGCTGCCAGCCGGCGCAGATCGCCCGGCACATCGAAGACATGGGCGTCGCCAAGGCCCGCGTCGACACCCCCACCCTGCTGGTGCTCGCCGTGCTCGCCGGCGCCTTCATCTCCCTGGCCGCCTTCCTCTACACCGTGGTGCTCACCGGCAGCGAGCTGGGTTTCGGCCCGACCCGGCTGCTCGGCGGCCTGAGCTTCTGCCTGGGCCTGGTGCTGGTGGTGATCGGCGGCGCCGAGCTGTTCACCGGCAACAACCTGCTGGCGATGGCCTGGGCCAGCCGGCTGATCGGCAGCCGCGAGGTGCTGCGCAACTGGCTGCTGGTCTACCTCGGCAACGTGGTCGGCTGCCTGGGCACCGTGCTGCTGGTGCTCTGGGCGGGCAGCGCCGGCCTGCACGACGGCGCGGTGGGCGAAACGGCGCTGAAGATCGCCCGTGCCAAGGCCGAGCTGACCCTCGGCGCGGCCTTCGCCCGCGGCATCCTGTGCAACGCCCTGGTCTGCCTGGCGACCTGGCTGGCGACGGCCGGGCGCAGCGTGACCGACAAGATCCTCGCCATCCTCTTTCCCATCGCCGCCTTCGTCGCCCTCGGCTTCGAGCACTCGATCGCCAACTGGTTCTTCCTGCCCTTCGGCCTGGCGCTCGACGCCCAGGGCGCGGTGCCTTTCGCCGGCGTCGCCGGCAACCTGCTCGCGGTGACCGCCGGCAACCTGGTCGGCGGCACCCTGCTGGTCGGTGGCATGTACTGGCTGGCCTATCGGCGCGGTGGCAACGGGCTGGAAGAGCGGCCGTCCTGAAACGGTACCGCAGAAAAGCGAAGGGGGCCGAACGGCCCCCTTCTTCATGGCGGAAGGTTATCAACCTTCGATCTTGCGCGGCGCCATGAAGTACAGCCAGGTCAGCGCCAGGAAGTACATGCTCGGGATGATGACGAACAGCACGGCGTAGTTGTTGTTGGTCACGGTCAGCACATAGCCGACGATCTGGGTCATGAACATGCCGCCGATCGCCGCGCACATGCCGCCGAAGCCGAACACGGTGCTCATCAGGTGCTTGGGCGTGTAGTCCATCACCAGGCTCCAGATGTTGGCGGTCCAGGCCTGGTGTGCGCCGACCGCCAGGGAGATGGCCAGCACCGCGACCCACAGGCCGCTGGCGTTGGCGGCGAAGATCACCGAACAGATGCAGGTGGCGAAGATCAGCATCGACACCAGGCGCGCGCGGATCGGCTTCACCCCGCGCCCGATCAGGAAGGACGAGAGGATGCCGCCGCCGATGCTGCCGAAGTCGGCGGTCAGCCAGATTAGCATCAGCGGAATGCCCATCTGGGTCACGCTGATGCCCAGGCTGTACTGCTGGTTGAGGAACGGCGGCAGCCAGTACAGGTAGAACCAGAACACCGGCGCGGTGATCATATAGGCCACGGCGAACGCCCAAGTGCCGCGCATGCGCAGGATGCGGGAGAACGGCACCTTGGCCGGTTCGGGCTCGACGTCCTTGCTGATGTACGCCAGCTCGCTCTGCTTGACCGTCGGATGCTCCTCGGGGTTGTAGTAGTTGAGGCCCCAGAACAGCAGCCAGACCAGACCCAGCAGCGCCATGCCGATGAACGCCGCCTGCCAGCCCCAGAGGCTGAGGATCAGCGGCAGCAGCGCCGGGGTGACCATGGCGCCGACGTTGGTGCCGGCGTTGAAGATGCCGGTGGCCAGGGCGCGCTCGCCGGCCGGGAACCACAGGCGGGTAGTCTTCACGCAGGCTGGGTAGTTGGCCGCCTCGGTCAGGCCGAGGATGAAGCGGCAGATCATGAAGCCGACCGCCGAGGTCGCCAGGCCGTGGGCGCCGGTGGCCAGGCTCCAGAACAGCACGGCGAGGAAGAAGGCGCGCTTGACGCCGACCTTGTCGATGAAGCGGCCCTGCAGCAGGAAGCCGACGGCGTAGCCGACCTGGAACCAGAAGTTGATGTTGGCGTAGTCCATGGTGGACCAGCTCATCTCCTTGGCCAGGATCGGCTGCATCACGCCCAGCGCGGCGCGGTCGATGTAGTTCAGGGTGGTGGCGAAGAACACCAGGGCGAGCATGCCCCAGCGCACCTTGCCGACGGCCAGGGCAGCGCGGATCTTGCTGCCGACCGACTCATGGGCCGATGCGGGGGATTCGGCAGCTGCGGGTATAGCCATGGAAGTACCTTGCGAAGTGAACATGGTCAGTAGCCATCCGTTCGAGGACCGGGAAGGTGGCAGCCCGGTCGAGCCTCTTTCGTGCCCCAGTGACGCCGACGGAGTGAAAGATCCTTTTTCGGGCGTGTAGCGCGTCGCCCTGCCGCGGTGGGCGGAGGGGAATGCTTCGGATCACTGGGGGTGGTTAATGGCGCCGGTTCAGCGCAGCGGGTTCAGCGCAAAGCCGGTCGGTCGCGACTAGGCCATCCGGCGCAGACGGACGACGGCCAGATGCGCAGGCCGGGAATGCGGGACATCCGCAAGGGCTTGGGGGGAAGAGCGCAGGCTTGGCGGAGGTGAAGTATGCACATGAGCGTTTACCGATCTTGAAGTTGTTATATACGGGCTCCGGTTGCCCGCCGAGTGGCCTGCAACCTGGTAGCCATCTTGGCCACCGCTCAAAAAAGCGTCAATCGACCAACCGGGCTTCTGGTCGATAACCGAACACAACTAACCAGATGGTACATTTTTCATTTCCGAAGCGGCCTCCACCCTGGCGCCGGACCCAATGCCTCCGTGCCGGGCACGGCGATCGTGTGGCTTTCTCGGGAAACGAGCGCCGATCGAGCGGACTTTTGTCCCTAAAAGCGACCCCATGGCAACGAAACGGGCGACAGCCGGGAACGCTGCGCATCGCCACCGGCAGCCGCACAAAGCGGCTGCCGGTGCGCCGCTCAGGCTGCGGGCTGCTTGACGATACGCAGATAGGGCTTGGGTGCCTGCCAGCCCTGCGGGAACAGTTGCCTCGCCTCGTCGTCGGACACCGAGCCGGCGATGATCACATCCTCGCCCGGCTTCCAGTTCACCGGGGTCGCCACCTTGCTCGCCTGGGTGAGTTGCATCGAATCGAGCACCCGCAGGATCTCGTCGAAATTGCGCCCGGTGGTCATCGGGTAGCTCAGCATCAGCTTGATCCGCTTGTCGGGGCCGATCACGAACACCGAGCGCACCGTCGCGTTGGTGGCGGGCGTGCGGCCCTCCGAGGTGCCGGGCTCGTCGGCGGGCAGCATGTCGTAGAGCTTGGCCACCGCCAGGTCGGGGTCGCCGATCAGCGGATAGCGGGGGAGGCAGCCCTGGGTTTCCTCGATGTCCTTGAGCCAGGCCTGATGGCTCTCGACGGGATCGACGCTCAGGCCGATGAGCTTGCAGTGGCGACGGCTGAACTCCGGCTCGATCTTCGCCATGTAGCCGAGTTCGGTGGTGCAGACCGGGGTGAAGTCCTTGGGATGGGAAAACAGGATCGCCCAGCCGTCGCCGATCCAGTCATGGAAACGGATCCGGCCCTGGGTGGTCTCGGCGCTGAAGTCGGGAGCGACATCGTTGATGCGTAATGACATGAGCAAGGCTCCTGCGTGGGTCATTCGAACGGCGAATTCCACCGGCGATACCGACGTCCGAACGCCCAGCCACTTCCGGTCCCCAACGCCAGCGGCGGGGACGGCATCCTGAGCGGGCATCGGCGCCCCGCAGCGAACCCGCCGGGCAGCGACCTGCGACCGAGCGCAGATCCTGCTTAGGTATAAACCCGCGGGCGGCTTATTCAAGCGCAGCGCCAGCCGCCACGAACGACCCCGACAAAATGCAATCAGATCGCCATTAATCGACACTTTTTTGATCAATTCCCGGCACAGAGCGGGGCCGTCGACAGCGCTGACCGGGGCTCTCTAGCGCGGATGTTTCACGTGAAACCGAATAGTCCCGCCGTCCGGCCGGGCGGACCAGGGGATGGCCGGCAGGCTGCCCGGGAGCGGAACCAACTGGCGCCTCGCCACTCTCATCCTTGCCCAGCAGGCAGGGCCACCGTCCTGCCGCGCCACCAGGTACTCACAACGGATGAAGCCAGCTCTCGATCCGCAGCGGGAAATCGACGCTGCCGTGCTCACCTATCGTCGCTATTTCGGCTGCATCGCCCTGTTCAGCGGGGTCAGCAACCTGCTGATGCTGGTGCCGGCGCTGTACATGATGCAGGTCTACGATCGCGTGCTGGCCAGCCGCAACGAAATGACCCTGCTGATGCTCACCCTGATCGCCCTCGGCTTCTACCTGCTCGGCGGCCTGCTCGAATGGGTGCGCAGCCAGGTGATGATCCGCATCAGCAACGGCCTCGACGCCCGCCTCGGCCCGCGCCTGTACGACGCCGCCTTCGCCCGCGGCCTGCGCCAGGCGGACGCCAACCCGGCACAGGTGCTGAACGACCTGGCGACCCTGCGCCAGTTCCTCACCGGCCAGGGCCTGATCGCCCTGCTCGACGCGCCCTGGCTGCCGCTGTTCGTGGCGCTGGCCTTCCTCTTCCATCCCTGGTTCGGCCTGCTCGCCCTGGGCGGCGCCGTGCTGCTGTTCGGCCTGGCGCTGTGGAACGAGCTGGCCACCCGCGCCGGCATGGCCGAAGCCAACCAGCTGAACATGGCCGCGGCGCGCTACATGAACGCCACCTTGCAGAACGCCGAGGCGATCCGCGCCCTCGGCATGCTGGCGGCCCTGCGCGGCCGCTGGAACGCCCTGCAGCAGCGGGCGATCGCCGCCCAGGCCACGGCCAGCGACCGCGGCGGGCGGATCAACGCCCTGACCCGCGGCGTGCGCCTCGCCCTGCAGTCGCTGTCGCTCGGCCTCGGCGCCCTGCTGGTGCTCGACGACCAGATCTCCGCCGGCCTGATGATCGCCACCTCGATCCTGCTCGGCCGCGCCCTGGCCCCGGTGGAGCTGGCGATCGGCTCCTGGCGCCAGCTGGGCAACGCCCGCAGCAGCTACCAGCGGCTGACCCGCCTGCTCGAGGAGTTCCCCCGGAGCCGCCGCGCATGAGCCTGCCGGCGCCGCGCGGCCAGCTCGCCGTCGAGCAGCTCGGCGTACTGCCGCCGGGCGCCACGAAGAGCGTGCTGAGCGGCATCCATTTCCGCCTGGAGCCGGGCGAGGCGCTGGCGGTCATCGGCCCCAGCGCCTCCGGCAAATCCTCGCTGGCGCGCACCCTGGTCGGCATCTGGGCGCCGGCGCGCGGCGCGGTGCGCCTGGACGGCGCCGAACTCGGCCAGTGGCCGGCCGACGCCCTCGGCCCGCACCTCGGCTACCTGCCCCAGGACATCGAGCTGTTCGACGGCAGCATCGCCGAGAACATCGCGCGCTTCGGCGCGGCCGATGCCGAGCGGGTGATCGAGGCGGCGCAGATGGCCGGCATCCACGAGATGGTCCTGCGCTTCCCGCAGGGCTACGACAGCCCGATCGGCCCCGGCGGCGTCAACCTGTCCGGCGGGCAGAAACAGCGCATCGGCCTGGCCCGGGCGCTCTACGGCCTGCCCAAGCTGGTGGTGCTCGACGAACCCAACGCGCACCTCGACGACGCCGGCGAGTCCGCCCTGCTGCGCGCCGTGCAGCGCCTCAAGGCGGCCGGCTCGACCGTGGTGCTGATCAGCCACCGGCAGAGCGTGCTGGCCGTGGTCGACCGCCTGCTGGTGCTGCGCGAAGGCCTGCAGCAGGCCTTCGGCCCCGCCGGCGAGGTGCTCGACGCGCTGCGCCAGCTGAACGCCCGGCGCGCCACCGGCACGGAGAACTGAAGCATGCATCAGGGACTGCCCTCCCTCCCCCGCCACACTCCGCCGCCGCTGGAAGCGGACTGCGACCCGGGTCCCGTGGCCCGCTTCGGGCTGCTCGCCCTGGGCGTCGCCCTCGGCGGCTTCCTGCTCTGGGCCGGCTTCGCGCCCCTCGACCAGGGCGTGGTCGGCAGCGGCTCGGTGATCGTGGCCGGCGAGCGCAAGACCGTGCAGAGCGCGGTGGCCGGGGTCATCGAGGAGATCCTGGTGCGCGACGGCGACCGGGTCGAGCAAGGCCAGCTGCTGGTGCAGATGAACACCGTGCAGGCCCAGTCGCAGCTCGACGTGACCCTCGGCCGCTTCATCAGCGCGCGCAGCATCGAGGCGCGGCTGCATGCCGAACGCCAGGGCGTCGCGCAGATCGCCTGGCCGGCCGACCTGCTCGCCCACGCCGCCGACCCGCGCGCCCGCGAGGCCATGGCCCTGCAGGAGAACCTGTTCCGCACCCGCCGCGACGAGCTGGCCAGCCGCCTGAAGATCCTCGGCCACGAGATCGCCGCCCACGAGGAGCAGCTCGCCGGCTACCGGCGCATGCAGCACAACCAGCAGCGCCAGCTCGACCTGCAGGGCAAGGAGCTGAACGGCCTGCGCGGCCTCGCCGAGGAGGGCTACGTGCCGCGCAACCGGCTGCTCGAGGCCGACCGCCAGTACGCCCAGCTCGGCGCGCAGCTGGCCTCGACCCTCGGCGAGATCGGCCGCCTGCGCCAGACCATCCACGAAAGCACCCTCAAGCGCCTGCAGCAGGAGCAGAGCTTTCGCAGCGAGGTGGAAACCCAGCTGAGCGAGGTCGCCGCCGAGGCCTCGACCCAGGCCGACCAGCTGCGCGCCCTGCGCTTCGAGCTGGAGCACGCCTCGGTGCGCGCGCCGGTCGCCGGCCAGGTGATGGCCCTGGCGGTGCACACCCATGGCGGGGTGACCTCGGCCGGCGAGCGGCTGCTCGACATCGTGCCGCAGGGCTCGCCCTGGCAGGTCCGCGTGCAGTTCCCGCCGCTGGTGGCCGACCGCCTGGCGGTCGGCCTGCCGGTCGACCTGCGCTTCTCCTCGCTGCAGCGGGTGCACACCCCGACCCTGGTCGGCCATGTGGACACCGTCTCCGCCGACCAGCTGGTCGACGAGCAGACCCGCCTGCCCTACTTCGCGGTCGGTGTCGCGGTCGAGCCGCAGTCGGTCGCCGAGCTGTCCGGCAGCGGCCTGGAGATCAAGCCCGGCATGCAGGTCGAGGTGATCGTCCGGACCGGCGAGCGAACCCTGATGAACTACCTGCTCAAACCCCTCACCGAACGCCTGGTCACCGCTTTCAAGGAAGAATGATGTCGCTGCGCCCCACCCTGTTGCTCCTGTGCTGTCTGCAGGCCGGCTCGCTTCATGCGGCCGCGCGGGAAGTGAGCCTGCTCGATCTCTACGACGCCTCCCTGCACAACGAGGCCCGCCACCGGGCGGCCGGCGAGGCCTACCAGGCCTCGCGCTACGAGGAGCCGCAGGGCCGCGCCCAGCTGCTGCCGCAGATCAGCCTCGGCGCGCAGATCGGCGAGGGCGGCCTGATCGAGGGCGGCAATCGCGAGGAGTACGTGGACAGCGACCAGTACAGCGCCAACACCGTCACCCTCGGCCTGCAGCAGCCGCTCTACGACAAGCTGCGCTGGGCCAACTACGAGCAGGCCAAGGTGCGCGGGCGGATCGGCGAGGTGGAATACCGCCTGGCCAGCCAGGAGCTGTTCCAGCGGGTCGCCGAGGCCTATTTCGAGGTGGCGCGGATCAACAACGAACTGCGCCTGGTGCGCCAGCAGAAAGCCGCCATCCAGGGCCTGGCACGCCAGGCCGAGCGGCTGCTCGCCGCCGGCGAGGGCACCGTCACCGACCGCGACGAAGCCCAGGCGCGGCTGGATCTGGTGCTCGCCGAGGAGATCGACTGGCAGGCCAAGCGCCGGGCCGCCCTGCGCACCCTCTCCGGGCGCGCCCAGTTGCCGGTGCAGCGCATCGCCGGCATGCGCGAGCGCCTGCCGCCCTCCAGCCTGCTCGCCGGCGACAGCCAGCGCCTGGAGCACTGGCTGGATCTGGCCGGGCAGAGCAGCCCCCTGCTGGAGGCCAGCCGCGCTTCGGTGGAGCTGGCCGAGGCCGAATCGCGGGCGCGCGACGCCGAGCACTACCCGACCGTGTCGCTGACCGGCCAGCTGACCCGCAGCGACGAGGAAACCAGCACGGGCGACCAGCAGCGCCAGTCCAGCTACTACATCGGCCTGAAGATGAACCTGCCGATCTACCAGGGCGGCGCGCTCACTGCGGCGAGCCGCCAGGCCGAGGCCACGCTGCGCCGCTCCCAGGCCGAACGCGACAGCCAGGTGCAGGCCCTGGCCGAGGAGATCGAGCAGGACTACCGCGCGGTGCGCAGCGGGCTGCAGAAGAGCCGGGCCCTGGAAACCGCGGTGCGCTCCAACCAGCGCGCCCTGGAGTCGGCGGAAAAGGGCTACCTGGCCGGGGTGCGGACCACGGTGGACATCCTCGACGCCCAGCAGCGCCTGTTCGAGGCGCGCCGCGACCTGCTCAACACCAAGCTCGACGTGCTCGGCGGCTACGTCGGCCTGCACACCCGCACCGGACGGATGGACCGCAAGCTGCTGGAGCAGGTGCAGAGCCTGCTGTGAAGGCGGCAGGGAAAAGGCCGCCGGGCATGACCCGGCAACGGCCGTGACGGCGGGGTGGCGGGGGCGTTGCGCCCCCGCGCCGTCTCAGGCGACCTGATCGGTCTGGCTGGTCGTGGTGCCGACCAGTTCGAGCTCGGTGGTCCCGGCGTCGGCGGTGGCGAAGATGAAGTCGTCCGCACCGAGCTGGCTGGCGTGGTTGCCCTCCAGGGCGATCTCGAAACGGTTGCCTTCGGCGTCGGCGTCGAGGTCCTTGAGGTAGGTCTTGGTGCCGGCATCGTTGAGGACGATCGTCAGGGTGCCGTCGTGCCCCGAGCCCAGGCCGGTGTAGCCGAGCGTCGAGAGATCGATGAGGTCGGCGCCGTGGGTGAAGTCGGCGATGCTGTCGGTGCCGTTCACACCGCTGGTGTAGTTGCGGAAGCTGTCCAGCGTGCCGCTGAAGCGGAACACGTCGTCGCCGCTGCCGCCGGTCAGGGTATCGCGGCCCGCGCCGCCGTCGAGGATGTCGTTGCCGGCCGCGCCGTCCAGTTCGTCCTGGCCGCCCCGCCGAGCAGCTCTTCGGCGGCACTGCCTCCGTACAGGTCGTCGTCGCCTTCGCTGCCGTTCAGCACGGCGCGCCCGTCGAGAATCAGGTTGGACGCGCTCAACCCGCCGAGATTGCCGTCCAGGGCGATCTCGAAGCGCTCGCCCTCGGCGTTCGCCTCGAAGCTCTTCAGGTAGGTGCGGGTGCCGGCGCTGTTCACCTGCACGGCCAGGGTGCCGTTGTAGCCGTCGCCCAGGCCGCTGAAGCCGAGGCCGGAGAGATCGATGCGGTCCGTGGCCAGATCGAAGTCGGTGATCAGGTCGGCATAGCTGCCGCTCGCCGTGCGGTAGCTGTCGGTCAGCTCGCTGAAGCGGAACAGGTCCGCCCCGCCGCCGCCGCTCAGGGTGTCGCGTCCGCCGCCGCCGTGGATGACCTCGTCGGCCGCGGTGCCCGCCAGCGTGTCGTTGCCGGCCGTGCCCTCGAGGGTCTGCGGCCCCTCGGCGGCGGCGAAGACGAACTGCTCGGCGCCGAGCTGGCCCTGGTAGTTGCCGTCCAGGGAGAACTCGAAGCGGTAGCCGCTGGCGCCGGTCTCGTAGCTCTTCAGGTAGGTGCGGTCGCCGGCGTCGTTGAGCACCACGGCGAGGGTGCCGTTGTAGCCGTCGCCCAGGCCGGTGAAGCCAGCGCGGAAACGTCGATCTTGTCTTCGCCCAGGGTGAAGTCGGTGATGCGGTCGCCCTGGTTGTCGAGGGTGTCGTAGTTGCGCTGGCTGTCGGTCAGCGCATCGAAGCGGAACACATCCGCCCCGGCGCCCCCGGTGAGGCTGTCCTGCCCGGCGCCGCCGACCAGGATGTCGTTGCCACCGGCCGCATTGAGGTTGTCTTGACCGGCATAGCCGGCGAGGATCTCCGCGGCCGAGCTGCCGAGCAGCGCGTCGTTGCCGTCGGTGCCGGCCAGGGTGGCGCGCTCGAAGAGCAGGTTGCTGGTGTTGAGCAGACCGGAGAAGTTGCCGTTCAGGGCGATCTCGAAGCGCCGGCCGTCGGCATCCGCCTCGAGGCTCTTCAGGTAGGTGCGGCTGCCGTCGGCGCTGGTCTGCAGCAGCAGGGTGCCGTTGTAGCCGTCGCCCAGGCCGGAGAAGCCCAGGGCGGAGAGATCGATGCGGTCCTGGCCGGCATCGAAGTCGACGAGCAGGTCGTTGAAGCTCGCGCTGTCGGTGCGGTAGCTGTCCTCGCGGGCGGAGAAGCGGAACACGTCGGCGCCCTCGCCGCCGCTCAGGTTGTCGCGCCCGGCGCCACCGTCGAGGATGTCGTCGCCGGCCCCGCCGTTCAGGCGGTCGTTGCCGGCCGCGCCGAGGATCAGCTCGTTGCCGTCGCCGCCGCTCAGCACGTCGTTGCCGTCGCCGCCCGCCAGGGTCTCGCGCTGGCCGCCGCTGGGCAGGTCGGACACCGTCGAGTTGTCGCCGGCAAGCAGCACGGCGTCGCCCAGCACGCCCTCGATGCTGTTGTCGTAGAGGTGGCTGTAGTCGGTGCCGTCGTCGCGCTCCTGGATGCCGTAGGTGGAGTTGGCCGAGCCGCTGATGACGTTGCCTTCGACCCAGGTATTGGTGGTCGCGTAGAAGTTGCCGGAAACCCCGGCGGTATCGTCGTAGGACTGCAGGGTGATTTCCGGGTAGCCGCCGTTCTGCGCGTTGTCGTGAATCTGGTTGTCGAGGATCTGCACGTCCTGGGCGCCGTAGACGCGCACCCCGGAGGAACCGTTGCCGTAGATGTCGGCATTTTGCAGGGTGACGTCGTCGGCCAGCTTGATCAGCACGCCCTCGAGGCCGTTGTCGTAGTAGGAGCCGCCGTCGATCGTGATGTTGTAGGGATGCGGCATGTCGTACGAGCCGCGCTGCACCACCACGCCGGCCCCGCCGTTGCCGTAGGCGACGTTGTTGGTCATGGTCAGGTCGTGGGTGCTGGTGACCACGTTGAAGCCGTGGCGGTCGTTGTTATAGGAAACGTTGTTCTCGAAGGTGCTGTCGATCAGGTAGTCGGCGACGAAGCCGTCGAGGCCGTTGTCGTGGGCCACGCTGTCGCGGATCGTCAGGTTGATGGTCTGCTCGTGGGGGTCGAAGCCGTAGCCGGACATCTCGCGGATTTCCACGCGCTCCAGGGTGACGTTGCTGTCGGCGCCCTCCTGGCCGGGAATGTAGCCGTTGAACCAGCCGTCGACCTTGCCGGTGGTGTTGTCGCGGTTGCCGTCGAGGGTCAGGTCGCTCATGCCGAAGTTGGTGGTCTCCTCGCCGTAGGCCGAGCGGACCATGCCGGTGATCTTCTGGTCCGAGCCGTCGGCCAGCTTGATCACCGTCTCGCCCATCCCGGCGCCGGCCAGGTAGACGTTGCTCTTGAGCATCAGACAGCCGTCGGAGGGCTCCCCGGCGGCGCTGACCCGGTATTCGCCCTCCGGCAGGTAGACGGTGCCGCCGCCCGCCGCATAGGCGGCGTCGATCGCCGCCTGGATGGCAGCCGTATCGTCGGTGACGCCATCGCCCAGTGCCCCATAGTCTTTGACATTGAAGTCCATCTATCCGCTTCCCGATCCAGTGAGGTGCAGCCGAACGCTGCTTGAAGTGGAGAGGAAGAGTCGACCGACTGCCCGAACAAGTCTTTCCCATCTCCCGCTTGAACGCGACAGCCCGGCTCGCGGCCTGCGCTGCCGGCCCGCGGGAGGGCACGGCACGCAGGCGAAACGGCCGAACGCGTAGCTGGGAAATGAGACTGGCGCGCCAGCCGTTAGTTCGCCCGCCCCCGGGCGCAGGCGGGGGCGTCCGGGGGCGGGCTGGCGGGGGTGCGTCAGGCCGCCTGGTCGGTCTGCGCGCTGGGGGTGCCGAGCAGCTCCAGGTCGGCCGCATCGAAGGCGATATTCGCCTCGGAGAGGCTGTCGACGAGGTTGCCGGCCAGGGCGATCTCGAAGTGGTTGCCTGCGGCGTCGGCCTCGCGGTCCTTGAGGTAGGTCCGGGTGCCCTCGGCGTTGGTCAGCAGGATGAGCGTGCCGTCGTGACCGTCGCCCAGGCCGCTGTAGCCGAGGGCGGAAAGGTCGATGATATCGGCGCCCGGGGTGAAGTCGACGATGTAGTCGACCTGGCTGTTGCCGGTGTCGTAGTTGCGGAAGCTGTCCTGGCGGTCGCTGAAGCGGAAGATGTCCGCCCCGCTGCCGCCGGTCAGGCTGTCGCGCCCGGCGCCGCCGTCGAGCAGGTCGTCGCCATCGCCCCCGTCGAGGACATCGCGCCCCTCGCCACCGATCAGCTCCTCGTCCAGGCGGCTGCCGGAGAGCGAATCGCTGCCGCTGGTGCCTTTCAAGGCCAGACGCTCGAAGATCAGCTGCGTCTCGCTCAGGCCGGAAAGGTCTCCCTCCAAGGCGATCTCGAAACGGCGGCCGTCGGCATCCTCGTCGAAGTTCTTGAGATAGGTATGGGTGCCTTCGCTGTTGGTCCACAGCAGCAGGGTACCGTTGTGGCCGTCGCCCAGGCCGGTGAAGCCCAGCCCGGAAAGGTCGATCCGGTCCTCGCGCAGATCGAAGTCGGTGATGAAGTCGGAGAAGTTGTCGCCCGACTCCTGGTAGCTGTCGGTCACGGCATCGAAGCTGAACACGTCCGCCCCCTCGCCGCCGGTGAGCTGGTCGCGCCCCTGGCCGCCGACCAGGATGTCGGCGCCGGCGTCGCCGTTCAGCAGGTCGTTGCCCACGCCGCCGGCGAGGCTGTCGTTGCCGCCGCCGCCGGCGAGGCTGTCCGCCGTCGATTTGCCGAGCAGGGTGTCGTCCGCCTCGCTGCCGCTGACGGTCTTGCGCTCGAAGAGCAGGTTGCTGTCGTCGAGCCGACCGACGAAGTCGCCGCTCAAGGTCAGCGAGAAGTAGCGGCCGTTGGCGTCCGCTTCGTAGCTCTTCAGGTAGGTACGGCTGCCGTCGCTGTTGCTCACCACGGCCAGGGTGCCGTTGTGGCCGTCGCCCAGGCCGGTGAACCCGAGTCCGGCGAGGTCGATGCGGTCCTGCTCGGCATCGAAGTCGAGGATCAGGTCGGCGATATTGCTGCTGGCGGTGTAATAGCTGTCCTTGACCGCCGTGAAGCGGAAGATATCGGCACCCTCACCGCCGCTCAGGCGGTCGCTGCCGGCACCGCCCTCGAGGATGTCGTTGCCGGCATCCCGGCCATGAGGTCGGCACCGCTTCCCCCGAGCATCAGATCGGCGACCGACGTGCCGAGCAGTAGATCGCTGCCGGCGCTGCCATCGATCATCTGGTACTCGACACCGGCCAGCCCGGAAAAGGTCGAACCCGCGCCGGAGAGCCAGACGATCCCGCGCTGCGTACCGCTGATGCTGTTGTCGCTGACGGTGCTGTGGTCGGTGCCGTCGGCGCGCTCCAGCACGCCGAAGGTGGAGTTGTCCGAACCGACGATGGTGTTGCCCTGCACCGTGACGTTCTGCGTCTCGTAGTAGTTACCGGACGCCCCGGCGGTGTCATCGTAGGCATCCAGGAGGATTTCCGCGTTGATGCCGTTCTGCGCGTTGTCGTGGATGTAGTTGTCGAGAATCTGCACGTTCTCGGCGCCCTGCACGCGCACGCCCGCCTCGCCGTTGCCGTAGATCTCGGCGCCCTGCAGGGTGACGTCGGTGCTCATCTTGATCAGCACGCCCTCCATGCCATTGTCGTAGAAGGAGCCGCCCTCGACCTGGATGTTGTAGGGCAGCGCCCGGTCTTCCGAGTTGCGCTGGATGACCAGGCCGTTGGCGCCGTTGCCGTAGGCCACGTTGTTGCGGAACACGATGTCGTGGCTGCTGGTGGTGATGTTGAAGCCGTGGCGGCCGTTGTTGTACGAGACGTTGTTCTCGAAGGTGCTGTCGATCTGGAAGTCGCCGACGAAGCCGTCCTTGCCGTTGTCGTGGGCGACGCTGTCGCGGATCGTCAGGTTGACGGTCTGCTCGTGGGATCGAAGGCATAGCGCGACACCTCGCGGATCTCCACCCGCTCGACGGTGACGTTGTAGTCGGCGCCGTCCTCCTCGGGAATGTAGCCGGTATAGAAGCCGTCGACCTCGCCCGAGGTGTTGTCCTGATTGCCGTCGATGGTCAGGTCGCTGATGCCGTAGTCGTGCGTTTCCTCACCGTTGGCCGAGCGGATGATGCCGGTGAGCTTCTGGTCCCATCCGTCGACCAGCTTGATCACCGTCTCGCCCATCCCGGCGCCGACCATGTAAACGTTGCTCTTGATGATCAGGGCACCGTCGGAGGCCTCGTCGCCGCCGCTGACCCGATACTCGCCTTCCGGCAGGTAAACCGTCCCGCCGCCGGCCTTGTAAGCGGCGTCTATCGCCGCCTGGATGGCATCCGTGTCATCCGTTTTTCCATCTCCTTTTGCACCAAAATCCTTGACATTGAATTCCATCTACTTCGCTTCCGTATACCAATTGCGCAGTCGAGCGCTTTTGAGGGAAGTGAGACGAGGGAGATGCCGACTGCCCGAACAAGCATTCCCTGCCTCTGGCATCGTCGCGACTACTCGACCCTGCGCCCGAAGCACGTCCGAGCGCTCCCTGAATGGGCATGGGAAAACGCTCGACGGAAAGGCCGACGCGGTGCCGTTCGCCTAGACTGACGAACTGATTTTTAGTTCTTTATGGAATTATGAATTTATTTTTAATAATTGACATGCGTCACAAAAACGCACGCCAGAACCCACCCCAATCGCCCGCCAGGCCTTGCCCCATCAGCGTTTCGGCACGTTCGTACCGATAAAAACCATCCGCTCTGCTTTCCCAGGGGGCAGGTGCCGTTCATCGATTGCTCGCGAACTAATGATTGGCACGCCAGTCCCACCCCCGGCACCGCGTCGGCCTTTCCGTCGGCGTTTTCCCATGCCCATTCAGGGAGCGCCCGGAGGCGCCTCGGGCGCAGAGGTCGAACAGTCGCGACGATGCCGGGGCGGGAAAGGCCGGCCGGCGTTTCCCGCCTCGACTCCTTCAAACCGCGCTCGGCTGCGCATTCAGCATACGGAAGCGAGTAGATGGATTTCGATGTCAAGGATTTCGGAGCAAAGGGTGATGGCAAGACCGACGATACGGACGCCATCCAGGCGGCGATAGACGCCGCCTACGAAGCAGGAGGCGGCACCGTTCGCCTGTCGGCCGGCGAATACCGGGTCAGCGGCGGCGACGAGGCCTCCGACGGCGCGCTGATGATCAAGAGCAATGTGCACATAGACGGCGCCGGGATGGGCGAGACGGTGATCAAGCTGGTCGACGGCTGGGATCACAAACTGACCGGGATCATCCGCTCGAAGAATGGCGAGAAGACCCACGACTACGGCATCAGCGACCTGACCATCGACGGCAACCAGGACAACACCTCGGGCGAGGTCGACGGCTTCTATACCGGCTACATTCCCCGCGAGGAGGGTGCCGACTACAACATCACGGCCGAGCGGGTGGAGATCCGCGAGGTGTCGCGCTACGGCTTCGACCCCACGAGCAGACCGTCAACCTGACGATCCGCGACAGCGTCGCCCACGACAACGGCAAGGACGGCTTCGTCGGCGACTTCCAGATCGACAGCACCTTCGAGAACAACGTCTCGTACAACAACGGCCGCCACGGCTTCAACATGGTCACCAGCAGCCACGACATCCTCCTGCGCGACAACGTCGCCTACGGCAACGGCGCCAACGGCCTGGTGGTCCAGCGCGGCTCGGAAGACATCGCCCACCCCTACAACATCCAGATCGAGGGCGGCTCCTACCACGACAACGGCGAAGAGGGCGTACTGATCAAGATGACCAGCAACGCCAGCCTGCAAGGCGCCGAGATCTACGGCAACGACGCGGCCGGGGTGCGCGTGCGCGGCGTCGACGGCGTGCAACTCCTCGACAACGACATCCATGACAATGCCCAGGGCGGCGGCAAGGCGGAAATCGTCCTGGAAGACTACGACGACCGCGACGGGGTGTCCGGCAACTACTACGAGACGCTGAACGCCACGGTGCAGGGCAACCGCGTCGACGGCGCGGCACAGCTGCTCAGCAGCGAGGGGCGCGACCTGCTCGACGGCGCGGCGGGCAACGACCTGCTCGACGGCGGCGCCGGCCGCGACACCCTGAGCGGCGGTGGCGGTGCCGACACCTTCCGCTTCGCCGAGCGCCAGGACAGCTTCCGCAACTACGAGGGCGACACCAGCCGGGTCGACGACATCGTCGACTTCACCCGGGCGCCGACCTCATCGATCTCTCCGGGCTCGGCTACCGCGGCCTGGGCGACGGCTACAACGGCACCCTCGCCCTGCTGCTGAACGAGGACGGCACCAAGACCTACCTCAAGGACCGCCAGGCCGACGCCGAGGGCAACCACTTCGAGATCGCCCTGGACGGCAACTTCGTCGACAGCCTTGCCGCGACCGACATCGCCTTCGACGCCACCCAGCTCGACCTGCTCGGCACCACCGACCTGCAGACCGACCAGGCGGCCTGAGCCGCCGGCCTCCTGCCCGGCCCCGCGCAACCCCTGCACGCGCGGGCCGGGCTCTGCCGCCGCTCAGCGCCGGCAGGCGGCGCGACCGATCGCCCGTTCGATGTCGCGCTTGCAGGCCAACAGGGCCTCGCGGATCGCCTCGACGTGCCGGGCGGCGCGCGCGGAGGGCAGCACCACGGAGATCGCGTAGCGGCCCAGGTAGGTGTCCAGGGACACCGAACCGGCGCTGATGCCTTCGCTGCACTCCTCGTGGTCGAAGGTGAAGCCGCTCTTGCGGATCTCCGCCAGCTCGGCCAGCAGGGCCGGCAGGTCGCGGGTGTGGGCGGTCATCTGCGGCAGCGGATCGGGCAACAGCGCACGCACCTCGGCGTCGCCGAGGCCGGCCAGCAGCACCTTGCCGGCCGAGGTCGAATGCATGGGCGCGAAGGCGCCGATGGGAAAGACCACGCGCAGGTCGCGCTCGGCGACGATGCGGTCGATCACCTGGATCTTCTCGCCGGCCGGCTTGGCCAGCGCCACCGACTCCTGCAGCCGGTTGGACAGGCATTCCAGGTAGGGCCGCACCAGGGAAATGATGTCGGTCTGGGTCTGGTAGACCAGCTGGCCCACTGCCGCGCCCAGGCGGAAGCCGCCGCTGGGGCCCATGGCCTCGACCAGATACTCGGCCTCCAGCGCGCAGACGATGCGCTGCACGGTGGAGCGCGGCAGCTTCACCGCCTGGGCGATGGCCGCCAAACTGAGGCCCTGGGGATGCTCGCTCAGGGTTCGCATGATCGCCGCGGCACGGGCGATCACCTGGATGCCCCCGGCCTTGCTCTCTTCGCCGATTTCCGGCGCTTCTCTGCTCATCACGGGCTACTCGTCACAATCGTCGCGGGCTTCTTGCCCATCTCATCGGCACGGAACGCCCGTGCCGCCCTCTTCCCGGTCCCAGCCGGCATTTTCTTCACCGTCACAGCTTTTTACGAATCCGGCATTGCCCAGCGGAAACCACATAATGGTACACTGAACCACGATTCGATACACTCACCCCCGAATTCTTCTCGATCGCCAGGAGACCGCCCCGTGAAACGCAGAGCTCCGTTCCCCTTCATCCACAGCCTGCCGCTGGCCGCAATCCTGCTGCTGGCGGCGTGCAAGGAGGCCGGGCAGGCGGCCGCCCCCGTCGCGCCGCCACCTGCGGAGGTCGGCGTGTACACCGTGCAGGCGCAGCCCCTGACCCTGACCACCGACCTGCCGGGCCGCACCTCGGCCTTCCGCGTCGCCGAGGTGCGCCCGCAGGTCGGCGGCATCCTCCAGGAACGCCTGTTCACCGAGGGCACCGAGGTGAAGAAGGGCCAGCCGCTGTACCAGATCGACCCGCGCACCTACGAGGCGGAACTGGCCCGCGGCGAGGCCAACCTGGCCAACGCCGAGAACCTCGCCCGGCGCTACGAGCGCCTGCTGCAGACCAGCGCGGTCAGCCGCCAGCAGTACGACGACGCCATCTCCGCCCTGAAACAGGCCCAGGCCGAGGTGCGGGTCCGGCGCATCGACGTGCAGTACACCAAGGTACTGGCGCCGATCAGCGGCCGCATCGGCCGCTCCACCATCACCGAGGGCGCGCTGGTCACCACCGGCCAGACCCAGGCGCTGGCCACGGTGCACCAGCTCGACCCGATCTACGTCGACGTCACCCAGCCGATCGTCCGCCTGCTCGAGCTGCGCAGCGCCCTGGAATCCGGTCGCCTGCAGAGCGCCGGCAAGGACCAGGCCGAGGTCAGCCTGACCCTGGAGGACGGCAGCGTCTATCCGCTGACCGGCACCCTGAAGTTCTCCGAGGTCAACGTCGACCAGGGCACCGGCTCGGTGACCCTGCGCGCGGTGTTCCCCAACCCCGAGCGCAAGCTGCTGCCCGGCATGTTCGTCCACGCCCAGCTCAAGGAAGGCGTGCAGCAGGACGCCATCCTGGTCCCGCAGCAGGCGATCATCCGCGATGTCCGCGGCGTCGCCACCGCCTGGGTGGTCAAGCCGGACAACAGCGTCGAGCTGCGCGAAGTCGAGGCGCTGCGCACCGTGGGCAACGCCTGGCTGATCGGCAAGGGCCTGGCCAACGGCGAACGGGTGGTCGTCGAGGGCACCCAGCGGGTGCGCAGCGGAAGCACCATCAAGCCGGTCGAGGCCGGCAACGTCAGCCTGGTCGCCGACTTCGCCCCCGGCACCGGCCAAGGGGGACGCTGAACCATGTCGCGCTTTTTCATCGACCGGCCGATCTTCGCCTGGGTGATCGCCCTGGTGATCATGCTCGGCGGCGCCCTGGCCATCCTCAAGCTGCCGATCACCCAGTACCCGAACATCGCCCCGCCGGCGATCCAGATCAGCGTCACCTACCCCGGCGCCTCGGCGCAGACGGTGCAGGACACCGTGGTGCAGGTGATCGAGCAGCAGCTCAACGGCCTCGACGGCCTGCGCTACATTTCCTCGGTCAGCAATGCTGACGGCAGTCTGCAGATCACCGTGACCTTCGAGCAGGGCATCAATCCCGACATCGCCCAGGTCCAGGTGCAGAACAAGCTGCAGCTGGCCACGCCGATGCTGCCCGAGGAAGTGCAGCGCCAGGGCATCCGGGTGGTGAAGTACCAGGTCAACTTCATGATGATCCTCGGCCTGGTGTCCACCGACGGGCGCATGACCGGCTTCGACATGGGCAACTACATCGTCTCCAACCTGCAGGACCCGATCTCGCGGACCAAGGGGGTCGGCGACTTCCAGGTGTTCGGCTCGCAGTACGCGATGCGCATCTGGCTCGACCCGGAGAAGCTCAACAGCTACCAGCTCACCCCGCAGGACGTGGTCGACGCGGTCGGCGCGCAGAACGTGCAGGTGTCTTCCGGCCAGCTCGGCGGCCTGCCGGCCAGCAGGGGCGTGCAACTCAACGCCACGGTGGTCGGCAAGACGCGCATGCGCAGCGCCGACGAGTTCAAGGAAATCCTCCTCAAGGTCAACCGCGACGGCTCGCAGATCCGCCTCAAGCACGTCGCCGAGGTCGGCCTGAGCGCCGAGAACTTCTCGATCGCCTCCCGGTTCAACGGCATGCCGGCGGCCGGCATGGCCCTGCGCCTGGCGCCCGGCGCCAACCTGCTGGAGAGCGTGGCGGCGGTGCGCGAGACGGTGGACAACCTCAAGCCCTACCTGCCCGAAGGCGTCGAGGTGGTCTACCCCTACGAGACCGCGCCGATGGTCTCCGCCTCCATCGAGGCGGTGGTGCACACCCTGTTCGAGGCCATCGTGCTGGTCTTTCTGGTGATGTACCTGTTCCTGCAGAACTTCCGCGCCACCCTGATCCCCACCCTGGCGGTGCCGGTGGTACTGCTGGCCACCTTCGGCGTGCTGTTCGCCTGCGGCTTCACCATCAACGTCATGACCATGTTCGCCATGGTGCTGGCCATCGGCCTGTTGGTCGACGACGCCATCGTGGTGGTGGAAAACGTCGAGCGGATCATGGTCGAAGAAGGCCTGTCGCCGCGGGAGGCGACGCGCAAGTCGATGGGGCAGATCTCCGGCGCGCTGGTCGGCATCGCCCTGGTGATCTCCGCGGTGTTCCTGCCGATGGCCTTCTTCGGCGGCTCCGCCGGGGTCATCTACCGGCAGTTCGCCATAACCATCATCTCGGCGATGTCCTTCTCGGTGCTGATCGCGCTGATCTTCACCCCGGCGCTCTGCGCCACCTTGCTCAAGCCGGTGGCCAAGGGCGAGCACCACGAGAAGCGCGGCTTCTTCGGCTGGTTCAACCGCACCTTCGAGCGCGGCGCCGACGGCTACCAGCGCGGCGTGGGCGGCATCATCCAGCGGCGTTGGCGCTTCATGCTGATCTATGTGCTGCTGATCGGCGGCGTGGCCTTCCTGTTCCAGAAGCTGCCCGGCTCCTTCCTGCCCAACGAGGACCAGGGCACGCTGTTCGTGCAGGTGCAGCTGCCGCCGAACTCCAGCGCCGAGCGTACCGAGGCGGTGCTGGCCGAGGCGCGCGACTACCTGCTCGACGAGGAAGGCGCCACCGTGGCCTCGGCGTTCACCGTCAACGGCTTCAATTTCGCCGGTCGCGGGCAGAGCTCGGGCCTGTTGTTCGTCAGCCTGAAGCCCTTCAGCGAGCGCCCCAACCCCGGCCAGGACGTCTTCGCCCTGGCCCAGCGCGCATCGGCGCGCTTCGCCAGGATCAAGGACGCCATGGTGATTGCCGTGGTGCCGCCGGCGGTGCGCGAGATGGGTAACGCCACCGGCTTCGACATCTTCCTGCAGGACTACGCCGGCCTCGGCCACGAGGCGCTGATGGCGGCGCGCAACCAGTTCCTCGGACTGGCCGCCCGCGAGCCGCTGCTGACCATGGTGCGGCCGAACGGCAAGGACGACGAGGCGCAGTACCAGGTGACCATCGACGACGAGAAGGCCCGCGCGCTGCAGGTGTCGATCGAGGAAATCAACAACACCATGTCGGTGGCCTGGGGTTCGTCCTACGTCAACGACTTCGTCGACCGCGGCCGGGTCAAGCGGGTCTACGTCCAGGGCAGGCAGGACGCGCGCCTGGCCCCGGAGGACTTCGACAAGTGGTACGTGCGCAACGCCGAAGGCCAGATGGTGCCCTTCTCGGCCTTCGCCAGCGGCCAGTGGATCTACGGCTCGCCCAAGCTGGAGCGCTACAACGGCATCCCCTCGGTGGAGATCCTCGGCCAGCCGGCCGCCGGCTACAGCACCGGCGACGCCATGGCGGTGGTGAACCGCCTCGCCGCCCAGCTGCCGCCGGGCATCGGCATCGCCTATACCGGCCTGTCCTACGAGGAGCGCGCCGCCGGCTCGCAGGCGCCGGCGCTCTACGCGCTGTCGCTGCTGATCGTGTTCCTCTGCCTGGCGGCGCTGTACGAAAGCTGGTCGGTGCCCTTCTCGGTGATGCTGGTGGTGCCGCTCGGGGTGCTCGGCGCGGTAGCCGCCACGCTGTTGCGCGGGCTGTCCAACGACGTGTTCTTCCAGGTCGGCATGCTCACCACCATGGGCCTCGCGGCGAAGAACGCGATCCTCATCGTCGAGTTCGCCAAGGACCTCCACGAGCAGCAGGGCCGCCCCCTGCTGCAGGCCGCCAGCGAAGCCGCGCGCCTGCGCCTGCGGCCGATCATCATGACCTCGATCGCCTTCGCCCTCGGCGTGCTGCCGCTGGCCATCGCCACCGGCCCCGGCAGCGGCAGCCAGCACTCGATCGGCACCGGTGTGCTCGGCGGCACCCTGGCGGCGACCTTCTTGGCTATCTTCTTCGTACCGCTGTTCTACGTCACGGTGGTCGGGCTGTTCCAACGGAAAGAGAAAACCGCCGAAACCGAAGGAGTGACGGCATGAGACACCGATACCTGAGTCTGGCGGTGGCCTGCGCCCTGGCGCTGCCGGGCTGCAGCCTGATCCCCGACTACCTGCGCCCGGAAGCGCCGGTCGACGCCGCCTGGCCGCAGGGCGCCGCCTACGCGCCGGAACAGCCGGCGACCGGCCCGGCCGCGGACCTGGGCTGGGAGGCGTTCTTCCGCGACCCGGCGCTCCAGCGGATGGTCGAACTGGCCGTGGACAACAACCGCAACCTGCGCCAGGCGGTGCTCAACGTGGAAGCCTACCGGGCGCTGTACCGCGTGCAGCGCTCCGACCTGTTCCCGAAGATCGGCGTGGAAGGCACCCAGAGCCGCCAGCGCTGGCCGGCCGACTACCGCAGCGGCGGCGGCGGCGGCTCCGGGGGGAGCGGCAGCGGCAGCGGCGGCGGCCAATCGGGTAGCGGCACGAGCACCGCCACCGAGGCCAAGGCCTTCATCCAGACCCACCATTCGGTGACGCTCGGCACCAGCTCCTGGGAAATCGACGTGTTCGGGCGCATCCGCAGCCTCACCGAGCAGACCCAGGAGGACTACCTGGCCACCGAGGAAGACCGGCGCAACGTGCACATCGCCCTGGTCGGCGACGTGGCCACCGCCTACTTCGCCTGGCGCACCGACCAGGCCCAGCTCAAGCTGACCGAATCGACCCTGGCCAGCTACGAGGAGAGCCTGAAACTGATCGAGGCCAGCGAGGAAGTCGGCGTCGCCTCGCAGCTCGACGTGCGCCAGGCGCACACCCTGGTCGACCAGGCGCGCGCGCAGAAGGCGCTCTACACCCGGCAGATCGCCGAGGACGTCAACGCCCTGCAGCTGCTGATCGGCGGCCCCTTCCCGACCGACCTGCCGGCCGGCCTCGACGTCAACGACGCGATGCTCGCCGGCTTCCCCGCCGGGTTGCCTTCCGACCTGCTGCTGCGCCGGCCGGACATCCTCGCCGCCGAGCACCGCCTGCTGGCCGCCAACGCCAGCATCGGCGCGGCGCGCGCGGCGTTCTTCCCGAACATCACCCTGACCGCCCGGGCGGGCACCGCCAGCCGCGAGCTGTCCGGCCTGTTCGACGCCGGCTCGGGCACCTGGAGCGCCGTGCCGACGATCAACATCCCGATCTTCACCTTCGGCGAGCTCAAGGGGAACCTGGAATACGCCAAGCTGCAGAAGGAAATCAACGTCGCCGCCTACGAGTACAGCATCCAGACCGCCTTCCGCGAGGTCGCCGACGGCCTGGCCGCGCGCGGCACCTACGACGACCAGCTCAAGGCCCAGGGCGACCTGGTCGACAACAACCAGGCCTACTACGAGCTGGCCCGCCAGCGCTACGACGAGGGCGTCGACAACTACCTGACGGTGCTCGACGCGCAGCGCGAACTCTTCGCCGCCCAGCAGCAGCTGCTCAACGACCGCCTGCAGCAGCTGAACGGCGAAGTCGGCCTGTACAAGGCGCTCGGCGGCGGCTGGGAACGCAGCAGCGTCGCCGGCGCGAGCGAGACGACGGCGGCGGCCGGCACCCCCTGACCGCCCCAACGCGAACGGGCCACGCAAGGTGGCCCGTTCTTGTCGGCGCAGCCTCCCGTCAGGGCATCAGCGGCGGCCGGTACTCCAGCGTGGTCCCCAGCGCCCAGAGCAGCACCAGCACCAGCGGTGTGTGCACCAGCAACTGGACGAAGGAAAAGCCGATCACGTCGCGCGCCTTCAGCCCCAGCACGCCGAGCAGCGGCAGCATGTAGAACGGGTTGATCAGGTTGGGCAGCGCCTCGGCGGCGTTGTAGATCTGCACCGCCCAGCCCAGGTGGTATTGCAGCTCGTTGGCGACCTGCATCACGTAGGGCGCCTCGATGATCCACTTGCCGCCCCCCGACGGGATGAAGAAGCCGAGCACGGCCGAGTACAGCCCGATCAGCAGGGCATAGGTGTCGTGCGAGGCGACCTGCACGAAGAGCGTGGAGATGTGGTGGGTGAGGGTCTGGCCGTCGTCGCCGGCGACCTTGGTCATGATCGCGGCGATCGAGCCGTACAGCGGGAACTGGATCAGCACCCCGGCGGTGGCCGGCACCGCCCGCGCCACCGCGTCGAGGAAGCTGCGCGGCCGCCAGTGGAGCAGCGCGCCGAGCATCAGGAACAGCAGGTTGTAGGTGTTGAGCCCGGAAATCGCCTCGATGGCCGGCTTGCTGGCGAACTCCTGGGCCAGCCAGCCGGCGGCGAGCAGCACCAGCAGGACGATCAGCAGCGGGCTGTATTCCAGCCACTCGCCGGGCCGCGTGCGCTGCGCCGGCGGCGGCGGCGCGAAGCCCGGGTCGATCCCGCAGGCCTGGGCGGTGCGCGCGCTGGCGGCGCCCGGCGCGGTGACGTAGGCGATCAGCAGCGACACCAGCACCAGCGCCACCAGCAGCACGCCGGACTGCCAGAGGAAGATGGTCTCGGTGAAGGGAATCACCCCGGTGATCGACAGGATCGACGGCGGCAGGCTGCCCGGGTTCGCCTGCAGCTGCGCCGCCGAGGACGACAGGCCGAGCGCCCACACCGCGCCCAGGCCCAGATAGGCGGCGGCGCCGGCGGCCCGGTAGTCCATGCGCAGTTCCTCGCGGCGCGCCAGCGCGCGCACCAGCAAGCCGCCGAACACCAGGCTCAGGCCCCAGTTCAGCAGCGAGGCGAGCATCGAGATCAGCGCCACCCAGCAGACCGCCGAGCGGCCGTTCCGCGGCATCGCCGCGAGCCGGTCGATCAGCCGGGAGGCCGGCGGCGAGCTGGCGACCACGTAGCCGCCGATGACCACGAAGGCCATTTGCATGGTGAACGGGATCAGGCTCCAGAACCCGTCGCCGAAGGCCTTGGCGGTCACGGCCGGGCGCGCGCCCATGGCCAGCGCCGCCAGCGCGACGACGACCACCGCCAGCACGGCGAACACCCAGGAATCGGGGAACCAGCGTTCGGCCCAGTTCGAACAGCGGATGGCGAAACGGGCATAGCGACTGTCTTCTTCGATATAGCGACTGTCTTCGGCATAGGTAGCCATCGCGATCTTCCTTGTCGGTTGTTGTTGTTCTCCAGCAGCCGTCGCCGGCCGTCTTTTCCGACGACGTCCACAGGTTTCTCACATTCCATGGCGCCGCGCCAGGCCCGCCAGCGCGGCCCGGCGTTGCCGCTCAGGGCTTCAGGGCATGGCGCAGCTGATGGGCGCGCCGCTGGAGCAGCCGCGCGCGGCGCTCCTCGTCCCAGCGGTAGAAGCCCTCGCCGCTGCGCAGGCCGGTGCGGCCCGCGCCGACCGTCTCCTCGAGCAGGGCCAGTACGCGCTCGTCGCCGGCCAGGGTCGGCATGAGGTGGCGGGAAATATCCAGGAAGGTGTCCAGGCCGCCCATGTCGGCCGCCTCCAGCGGGCCGACCATGGCGTAGCGGCGGCCGAGCGAGGCGCGCATCACCCGGTCGACGGTTTCCGCGCTGGCCGCGCCGCTCTGCACGATGTGCAGCGCCTCGCGCAGCACGGCGAACTGCAGGCGGTTGCCGATGAAGCCGGGGATCGCCTTGTCGAGCACCACGGCCTCCAGCTCCATCCCCGCCAGCAGCGCGCGGACGGCCTCGAGGTGTTCGCCGCGGGTGGCGCTGCCCGGGACGATCTCCACCAGCGGGATCAGGTGCGGCGGGTTCCAGAAATGCGCGATCAGCAGCCGCTCGGGATGGCGCATGCCCTCGGCCAGCGCGTCCGGCGGCAGGCCGCTGGTGTTGCTGGCGATGACCGCCTCGGCGCCGACCAGCGCCTCCAGCTCGGCGTACAGCGCCCGCTTGAGCTCAAGCCGCTCGGGGATCGCCTCGATCAGCAGCCGCGCGCCGACCACGTCCGCGAGCCGCGCAGTGGTGGCGAGCCGTGCCAGGGTCGCCTCGGTCTGCGCGCGGTCGAAGCGCCCGGCGTCGGCCAGCTCGGCGAGAATGCTCCCGGCCACCACGGGCACCTCGGCGAGCCGCTCCGCCGCCGGGTCGCGCAACAGGACGGCGTGGCCGTGGCGGGCCAGGTGGGTGGCGATGCCGATGCCCATCAGGCCGGCGCCGAGGATGACGATGGGGGATGCAGTCATGCAGGAACTCCTGTTCTTGTTGTAGTGGTCCCAAGCCCGGCCGGGCGTCAGTCGCGCGCGATCGCCAGCGCCACGCCCTGCCCGCCGCCGATGCACAGCGTCGCCAGGCCTTTCCTGGCGTCGCGCCGGATCATCTCGTGCAGCAGGGTCACCAGCACCCGGCAGCCCGAGGCGCCGATCGGATGCCCCAGGGCGATGGCGCCGCCGTTCACGTTGACGATCTCCGGATTCCAGCCCAATTCCCGGCCCACCGCCAGCGCCTGGGCGGCGAACGCCTCGTTGGCCTCGATCAGCTCAAGCTGGTCGAGCGTCCAGCCGGCCTTGTCCAGGCAGCGGCGGGTCGCCGCCACCGGGCCGATGCCCATGAGCGCCGGATCGACGCCGGCGCTGGCGTAAGCCTTGATCCGCGCCAGCACCGGCAGGCCCAGGGCACGCGCCTTGGCACCGCTCGTCAAGAGCACGGCGGCGGCCCCGTCGTTGAGGGTCGAGGCGTTGCCGGCGGTGACGCTGCCGTCCTTGCGGAAGGCCGGCTTCAGCTTGGCCAGGGCCTCGGCGCTGCTGCCGGCACGCGGCTGCTCGTCGCGCTCGAAGCGCAGCGGCTCGCCCTTGCGCTGCGGAATGCTCACCGGGACGATCTCGTCGCCGAAGCGCCCGGCCTCGATGGCCGCCAGGGCCTTGCGCTGCGAGGCGGCGGCGAAGGCGTCCTGCGCCTCGCGGGCGATGCCGTACTGCTCCGCCAGGTTCTCCGCGGTGATGCCCATGTGGTAGTCGTGGAAGGCGTCCCACAGGCCGTCGACGATCATGCTGTCGAGCAGGCCGGCGTGGCCCAGGCGCAGGCCGCTGCGCGCGCCCGGCAGGACATAGGGGGCCAGGCTCATGTTCTCCTGGCCGCCGGCGACGATTGCCTCGGCGTCGCCGCAGCGGATCGCCTGGGCCGCCAGGTGCAGGGCCTTGAGGCCGGAGCCGCAGACCTTGTTGATGGTCATCGCCGGCACGCCCTGCGGCAGGCCCGCTTTCAGCGCGGTCTGCCGGGCGGGGTTCTGTCCCGCCCCGGCGGTCAGCACCTGACCGAGGATGACCTCGTCGACCTCGGCCGGCGCCAGGCCGCTGCGCTCGAGCAGCGCGCGGACCACCACGGCGCCCAGCTCGACCGCCGACAGCTGCGCCAGGCTGCCCTGGAAGCTGCCGATGGCGGTGCGGGCGGCGGCGACGATGACGACTTCTTGTTGTTCCTGCATCACGGATCTCCAGAAGGGGAAGGCCCCGGCGCGGGGCCGGGGCGTGGGGGTCTTAGAAGGTCATTTCCGGCACGTAGTCGGGCACCACCAGCGTTCCGGCGGTCTTGGCGACGATCTCCTCGACGCTCACCCCCGGCGCGCGCTCCTTGAGCACGAAGGCGCCGTTCTCGATCTCCAGGTAGGCCAGGTCGGTGAGCACCTTGCGGATGCAGCCGGCGCCGGTCAGCGGCAGCGTGCAGCGCGCCAGCAGCTTGGACTCGCCGTCCTTGGAGGCGTGGGTCATGGTGACGATGATGTTGTCGGCGCCGGCCACCAGGTCCATGGCGCCGCCCATGCCCTTGACCAGCTTGCCGGGGATCATCCAGGAGGCGATGTTGCCCTCGACGTCCACCTCGAAGGCGCCGAGCACCGTCAGGTCGACGTGGCCGCCGCGGATCATCGCGAAGGACTCGGCCGAGGAGAAGATCGAGGCGCCGGGCCGCGCGGTCACCGTCTGCTTGCCGGCGTTGATCATGTCGGCATCCACTTCGTCCTCGCCGGGGAAGGCGCCCATGCCGAGCAGGCCGTTCTCCGATTGCAGCATCACGTCCATGCCCTCGGGCACGTAGTTGGCCACCAGGGTGGGGATGCCGATCCCCAGGTTGACGTAGTAGCCGTCCTTCAGCTCGCGCGCCACGCGCTGGGCCATCTGTTCGCGGGAAAGTGCCATGGGAGTCTCTCTGGTTCGGTCGGGTGGGCGGGTTCAGGCGCGCACGGTGCGCTTTTCGATGCGCTTCTCGAAGCGGCCGAGGACGACGCGGTCGACGTAGATGCCGGGGGTGTGGATCTGGCTGGGCTCCAGCTCGCCGGGGGCGACGATCTCCTCCACCTCGACCACGGTGATCCGCCCGGCGCTGGCCACCATCGGGTTGAAGTTCTGCGCGGTGTGGCGGTAGACGACGTTGCCGAAGTGGTCGGCCTTCCAGCCCTTGACGATGGCGAAGTCGCCGGTGATCGCCTCTTCGAGGATGTAGTGGCGGCCGCGGAACTCGCGCACCTCCTTGCCCTCGGCAACCGGGGTGCCGTAGCCGGTCGCGGTGTAGAAGGCGGGAATCCCCGCGCCGCCGGCGCGCAGCTTCTCGGCCAGGGTGCCCTGCGGGGTCAGCTCGACCTCCAGCTCGCCGTCGAGCAGCTGGCGCTCGAACAGGGCGTTTTCGCCGACGTAGGAGGCGATCATCTTGCGGATCTGCCGGTCCTCGAGCAGCACGCCCAGGCCGAAGCCGTCGATGCCGCAGTTGTTGGAGACCACCGTCAGCCCCTTGACCTGCCGGCGGCGGATCTCGGCGATCAGGTTTTCCGGGATGCCGCACAGGCCGAAGCCGCCGGCCAGGACGGTCATGCCGTCGGTGAGCCCGTCCAGGGCCTCTTCGTAGGTGTCCACGCGCTTGTCGAGTCCGGCCATGCTGTTCTGCCTCTTGTTGTTGTCCTGCTTCCGCAGCGCCGCTGGCGGAGAGCGATGTCAAGTTGCAGGCAGTGTCGTGCGCCATGACTTATTTGTTAAGTTTGTTTTACCAATGCATTGATTTGGAAAACCAATGAATGACCCTCAAGCAGCTGCGCGCCTTCCTCGCCGTGGCGCAGACCCTGAGCTTCGCCCAGGCCGGCGAGCGTCTGCACCTCTCCCAGCCGGCGCTGAGCCTGACGATCAAGGGCCTGGAGGAATCCCTCGGCGGCCGCCTGCTCAGCCGCACCACCCGTAGCGTGACCCTGACCCCGGAAGGCGAGAGCCTGCTGCCGCTCGCCCGGCAGCTCTTGGCCGACTGGGACAACGCCGAGGAAATGCTCCGCCAGCGCTTCACCCTGCAGCTCGGCAAGGTGGCGGTGGCCGCCATGCCGTCCTTCGCCGGCAACCTGCTGCCGGCAGCGCTGAAGGTGTTCCGCGGCCGCTACCCGCGGGTCAACGTGGCGGTGCACGACGTGATCAACGAGCAGGTGATCGAGATGGTCCGCAACCGGCGGGTCGAGCTGGGCATCGGCTTCGAGCCGCAGGCCGCGGACGGTCTGGCGTTCGACGCGCTGTACACCGACCGCTTCGTCGCCGTGCTGCCGCCCGACTCGCCGCTGGCCGGACGGCCGCGGCTGAGCTGGAGCGAACTGCTCGGCGAGGACTTCGTCGCCCTGCAGCGCCCGTCCGCCGTGCGCCTGCTGCTGGAGGAACACCTGGCGGCGCACGGCGAGAAGCTGCCGGTGGCCTTCGAAAGCCATCAGCTGGCCACGGTCGGGCGCATGGTCGCCAGCGGCCTGGGGGTCAGCGCGGTGCCCTCGCTGTGCATCGGCCAGATGCAGGAGCTGGGCGCCCGCTGCGTGGCCCTGCACGCGCCGGTCGTCGAGCGGCGCATCGGCCTCTTGACCCAGGCCGACCACCAGCTGTCGAGCGCGGCCCAGGCCCTGCGCGACGTGCTGCTGGAGACGATCGACGCCTATCCGCCGAGCGAGCCGGGCTAGCGCGCAAACGAAACGGGCCACCCAAGGTGGCCCGGTTTCCCGTACGCGTGCGCTGTCAGCTGAGCAGGAACATCCCGAACAGGCCGCCCAGCACGCCCCACTTCAGGGCGTAGTAGAGGTTGCGGCTGCGCTTCTTCAGCGCCTTGCCCTGCAGGCGCAGCCAGTACAGGTACTTGAAGGCCCGGTTGACCCCGCCGGTCCTGTCGCCGACGTCGTTGGGCGAACTGGCGGCGGCCATCACCGTACGGCTGAACCAGCGGTTCAGCGCCGTCGCCCAGCCATACTTCAGGGGACGCTCCATGTCGCAGAAGAAGATCAGCCGATCCTGGTCGGTGGTGTTCTCGACGTGGTGGATGTAGGTCTCGTCGAACACCACCGCCTCGCCGTCCTTCCAGGCGTAGGTCTGGCCGTCGACGCTGATGAAGCAGCCCGGATCGTTGGGGGTGGACAGACCCAGGTGGTAGCGCAGCGAACCGGCGTAGGGGTCGCGGTGGCGCACCAGCTTGGAGTGCGCCGGCATCACGGTGAACATCGCCGCCTTCACCGAGCCGACCTCCTCCAGCAGCGCGCAGGTCTTCGGGCACAGCTTGCTCGCCGAGGGATGGCTGTCGCCGTACCACTTCAGGTAGAAGCGCTTCCAGCCGCTCTTGAAGAAGGAGTTGAAGCCGGCATCGTTGTAGGTGTCGGAACGCTTGATCTCGCCGGCCTCGAACAGTGCCTGCGCCTCTTCGCGGATGGTCTGCCAGTTGTCCTGGAAACGCTTCATCTCCGGGAAGTCGTCGGGCGACAGGTAGGGCTGGTTGGGCGCCCGGGAGGTCAGGTACAGGAGGGTGTTCAGCGGCGCCAGGAAGCTCGAGTGATCGGTGAGCTGGCGGGTGAGCTTGTGACGGACCCGGCCGCGCTGATGCACATAGCCGACGGAAAAGACCAGAACTGCCAAGACGAGGAATTTCACGGGCAATAAGCTTATGACTGGAAAAAAGAAGGAACCCATGCTACGCCGGAGCGGGTCGAGATGCCATCAACGAAACCGACAGGCGCAGGCCGGCGGCGGTGAAACGGCATGCTGCCGGACGGGCTGACGCGCTATTCCGACCTGTCGGTCATGCTGCCGGCGGCCGCAGTGATCGCCGCCTGGCTGCTCGCGGGGCGCTCGCCCCGCGCGCTGGGCGCCTGGCTGGTCACCCTCTTCGCCTGCTACCTGCCGGTCGCCCTGAGCAAGCTCGCCTTCAAGGGCTGGGGCCTCGGCATCCGCTGGCTGGATATCACGGTCATCAGCGGCCAGGCGATGAACGCGACCCTGATGCTGGTGGTCCTGAGCAGCCTGCTGGCCCGGCAGATCCGCCCCGCCTGGCGCTGGCCGGCAGCCCTGGCGGCACTGGCGGTGGCCTGGTGGTACGGCCTGTTCCAGGTCGCCGCCGCCTCGCACCCGCGCTCCGAAGCCATCGCCGGCTGCCTGCTCGGCAGCGCCGGCGCCCTGCTCTTCCTGCGCCGCCTCGACGGCCTCGCGCTGCGGCGCATCCCGGCCGGCCTCCTGCTGCTCGGCCTGCTCGCCATCGGCGCCGCCACCGAGGGGCCGCGCCTGCCGGTCGAGGTCTGGCTGGACCGCCTGGCGACGGCCCTGTCCGGCCGGCCGGCGGCCTTCGCCCCGCGCGACTGGCGCGACTGAAGGCTCGCCTTCGCCGCGGCGCCGGCCATGCGGTTTTCCGGCGGATCTGGCACGCACGTCATACAACCGTCATGGAGTTGTCGTGCAATAGCCGCGTACCGACCTTGATGGCACTTTGCCTTATTCCGCGCGGGTCCCTCCATGACCGTCACCGAGCAGCTGAGCGCCCTGGATCTGATCCTCGCCCGCGGCACCCTGAGCACCCTGTTCCAGCCCATCCTCAGCCTCTCCGGCCAGTGCGTCCACGGCTACGAGGCGCTGAGCCGCGGCCCCTCCAACAGCCCCCTGCACGCGCCCGTGCCGCTGTTCGGCGCCGCCCGCCGCGCCGGCCGGCTCGGCGAGCTGGAGGCGCTGTGCCGGCGCAACGCCTGCCAGCGCTTTCGCCAACTCGACCTCGACGGCCGGCTGTTTCTCAACGTCTCCCCGGAGGTGCTGCTCGAACCCGAGCGGCGCACCGGACACACCCTGGCGCTGCTCAAGGAGCTGGGCATCCCGCCGCAGCAGGTGGTGATCGAGCTGACCGAGCAGACGCCCATCGAGGACTTCGCCCTGCTCGACGCGGCGCTGTGCTATTACCGCGCCATGGGCTTCTCCATCGCCCTCGACGACCTCGGCGCCGGCTACGCCAGCCTGCGCCTGTGGTCGGAGCTGCGTCCCGACTACGTGAAGATCGACCGCCACTTCATCGACGGCATCGACCGCGACCCGCTCAAGCGCGAATTCGTCGATTCGATCCTGCGCCTGGCCAGGGCCTCCGAGGCGCGGATCATCGCCGAGGGCATCGAGCGCCCGGAGGAACTGGCCACCCTGGTCGAGATGGGCGTCGACCTGCTGCAGGGCTACCTGTTCGCCCGTCCCGCGGAACGCCCGGCCCGGCAGGCCCGCGAATGCCTGCCGCAGCCCCGCGCGGCCAGCCCGCTGCTCGGCGGCGAGGAGCCCGGCCTCGCCGTGCTGCTTATCGAGCAGCCGGCGGTGGCCGACCGCACGCCGGTCGCCGAGGTCCTCGAACTATTCCGCAGCCAGGCCGCGCTGAACCTGCTGGCGGTCGTCGACGCAGAGCGGCGGCCGGTCGGCGTGGTCCACCGCCAGGCGCTGTCCGACGCCCTGCTCAAGCCCTTCGGCCCCGAGCTGTTCGCCCGCAAGGCGATCGAGCGGCTGATGGGCGCGGACTTCCTCGTCGTCGACCAGGGGCATTCGCTGCAGCAGGTCAGCCGCCTGCTGACCCGCCGCGCCCGCCAGCGCATCGAGGAGGACTTCGTGATCACCCGGGACGGCCGCTACTGCGGCATCGGCCGGGCCATCGACGTGCTCCGGCTGATCACCGAGCAGAAGCTCCAGCAGGCCCGCCACGCCAACCCGCTGACCCTGCTGCCGGGCAACGTGCCGATCCAGCAGTGCCTGACCAGCCTGCTGCAGAGCCCCTGCGAGGCGCTGGTCTGCTATGTGGATATCGACCACTTCAAGCCGTTCAACGATTGCTACGGCTATGCCAAGGGCGACGAGGTGCTGCTCGGCCTGGCCCAGTGCCTGAGCCGCCAGATCGACCCGCAGTGCGACTTCCTCGGCCACATCGGCGGCGACGACTTCCTGCTGGTGCTGACCTCCCCGACTGGCGCCGGCGCCTGGCCCGCCTGCAGGAGGAGTTCCCGGCGCACTGCCGGCGCCACTACAAGCGCGAGCACCTGGAGGCCGGCCGCTTCGCCGGCTACGACCGCCAGGGCCGCCCCTGCGAATTCCCGCTGCTCGGCCTGTCGCTGGGCGCCGTGCAACTGTTTCCGGAAAGCTGCGCGCAGCTGGACGCCGCGCGCCTCGCCGAACTGGCCTCCCAGGCCAAGCAGCAGGCCAAGGCCGTGCCGGGCAACAGCCTGAAGGTGATCGATACCCGCCGGCTGGCGCAGCGGCGGGACACGCCCGGCCAGGCGCCCGAGCAGGAGCGGACTACCTGATACCGCGGTTGCATTTCAGAACACATGCCAAGGTGCCGGATCCCGGCCGACGCGTTTCGCACCGGAGCGGCCGGGCGGGAGCGGTGCCGCGCACTAGCCAGTCAGTTAAGGAGATTTTCATGTTGGGTTTCTTGCGTAGCCTGAGCATCAGGGCGATCGTCACCACCACCCTGGCCTGTTTCGCGCTCTTGATCGGTATCATCGCCACGCTGGGCTACACCGGCACCGATATGGCCAACCGGGCGCTCGAAGACCGCACGCGGACCGCCACCCGCATCGACCTGCTGCGCCAGATCGACAGGCTGAGCCTGAAGGTCTTCGCGCACCTGGAAGCCTACGGCAAGATGAGCGCCGTCGGCTTGGTCGGCATGGTGGAGCGGCAGGAGCAGCAGGCCGAACTCCAGGGACTGCTCGGCACCGCCCGCCAGTCCCTGGCGGACTTCAGGAGCATGCCGCCGTTCGCCAAGGAGGACGGGCGCCAGATGCTGGAAACGGTGGCCGCCGATCTGGACGAGACCCTGGCGGCGCTCGGCAAGCAGTTGCAGGCCTGGAAGGACGGCGACACCGACCTCTTCGACCAGCTCGAGGACGAGATGATCTTCAAGCGCGGCCCCAAGGTCGCCAAGGACCTGGCCGACACCATGGCCTACCTGGAAGCCCACGGCGCGCGACAACTGGCCGACTATCACGCCCGCCTCGGTGTCTTCGCGATCGTCGGCAGTGCCTCCCTGGCCTTCGCCCTGCTGCTGATGCTGGGGCTGTGGGCGATGCTGACGGGCTTCGTGGTCCGCCCGGTGACCGAGGCGGTGGGATACGTGCAGCGCCTGGCGCGGGCCGACCTGTCGCAGCCGATCCCGGTGACCTCGGGCAACGAGATCGGCCAGTTGCAGGCGGCCATGCGCGAGATGCAGGAGAGCCTGGTGCGGATCGTCGGCAGCGTGCGCGCCGGCAGCGGCTCGATCCTGGTCGGCGCGCAGCAGATCGCCAGCGGCAACGCCGACCTGTCCTCGCGCACCGAGCAGCAGGCGGCCTCGCTGGAGGAAACCGCGGCGAGCATGGAGCAGCTGACCGCGACGGTGAAGCAGAACGCCGACAACGCCCGCCAGGCCAGCGCGCTGGCCAACGACGCGTCGGGCACCGCCGGGCAGGGCCGCGAAGTGGTCGGCCGGGTGGTGGAGACGATGCGCGAGATCAGCGACAGCTCGCAGCAGATCGCGCAGATCGTCGGGGTGATCGACTCGATCGCCTTTCAGACCAACATTCTTGCCCTGAACGCCTCGGTGGAGGCGGCGCGTGCCGGCGAGCAGGGCCGCGGCTTCGCGGTGGTGGCCGGCGAGGTGCGCAACCTGGCGGGTCGTTCGGCGGAGGCGGCGCGGGAGATCAAGGCGCTGATCGAGGCCTCGACCAAGCGGGTCGGCGACGGCTCGCAACTGGTCGAGCAGGCGGGCCGGACCATGGAGGAGGTGGTGAAGGCGGTGCACCGGGTGACCGACATCATCGACGAGATCTCGGCGGCCTCGCACGAGCAGAGCGAGGGGATCGGGCAGGTGAACACGGCGATCGCGCAGATGGACGAGGTGACGCAGCAGAACGCGGCGCTGGTGCAGGAGGCGTCGGCGGCGTCGTCCTCGCTGGCCGAGCAGGCGCGGCATCTGGAGGAGGCGGTGGCGGTGTTCCGGCTGGGCGCCGAACCCCAGCCCGAGCCGGTTCCGGCAGTGCAGGAGCGGATCGCCGCATCGCCCCGGCCGGCACCGCGGCGGGAACGCGCCAGGCCGGCCCCGAGCGTCGCCGAGGGGCAGTGGGAGGCGTTCTGAGCAACGCCCCCGCCCCGGCTCAGTCGAGAATGACGTGCGGCAGGAAGCGGCTGGAGTCGCGGGTGATCGGGCCGTCGTCCTCGCGGATGCCCATGCCCGCGGCGTTGTCGCCGATCACCCAGGAGCCGATCAGGGTGTGGTTGCCGGCGAAGCGCGGCAGCGGCGCGCAGGCCTGCAGGATGTAGGGCGCGTCGGTATAGGGACCGTCGACCCGGAAGGTCTCGCCCGCCGCCGTGCACAGCTCCACGTTGGCTCCCTCGCGGGAGAAGAAGGGCTTGCGCACCCAGCCCCTGGGCACCGGCCTGGCGGCATCCGTATCCAGGTGGCAGGGCAACAGGTTCGGATGGCCCTCGTGGAATTCCCAGAGCAGCGGCAGGATGCCCTTGTTGGAAAGCACCGCCTTCCACGGCGGCTCGAAGAACTGCGTGTCGCAGTCGGCCAGCGCCGCGCCGAATGGCTCGTGGAAGACGAACTCCCAAGGATGCAGCTTGAACAGGTGGGGAATCCAGCGCTCCTCGAGGTCGACGAAGCGGCCCTCGGCGTTCAGGCCGATGTCCTCGAGGTCGATGTGCCGGGTGGCGATGCCCACCTGCTCGGCGATCCCGCGCAGATAGTCGGTGGTGCCGCGGTCCTCGGCCGAGCCGCGCAGCGCGGCGAAGTAGAAGGGCCGGCGGATGCCCAGCTCGGAAAACGCCTGGCGCAGCTGGTCCTCGATGCTGTTGAACTGGTCGGCGTGGCGCGGCAGCCGGCCGAGGGCCATGCACTCCTCCAGCCAGCCCCACTGGAAGGCGGCGCTCTCGTAGAGGCTGGTCGGCGTGTCGTAGTTCAGCTCCAGCAGCCTGGCCGGCCCGCGCCCGTCGTAGGAGAAGTCCATGCGCCCGTAGAGGTGCGGATGGCCCTCGACCCAGGAGGTGCGGATCAGCTCGTGGAACGCCGGCGGGATCGCCAGGCGCGCGAGCAGCTCCTCGCTGTGCACCACCCGCTCGACCAGATCCATGCACATCGCATGCAGCTCGTTGGTCGGCGCCTCGATGTCGTTCTCGACCTGGGCGAGGCTGAAGCGGTAATAGGCGCGCTCGTCCCAGTAGGCCTCGCCGTCGATGGTGTGGAAGCGGAAGCCGAGCCGCTCGGCGGTCCGCCGCCAGTCCGGCCGTTCGTCGATCGCGATTCTCTGCATGAGGCCTCCTCAGCCACCGACGCTGCTGCTGCCGCCCCAGCCGCTGCGCGCGCTGGACTGACTGCCGAAGCCGCCGCGCGAGGTAGCCGCGGAGGTCGAAATCGGCTTGCTGGTGGTGGTGCTGTAGCCCTGGCCGTAGCGGCTCTGCCGCGAGTTCGGGAAGGTCGAACCCGTCTCGATGCGCCGGCCCAGGGTGGAGCTGGAAAAGGTGCCGCGGCCGTCGCGGTAGCGATACACCGGCTCGCTGTAATAGCGCCCGCCACCGAGGCCGCTCATCAGGTTGCCGATCAGCATGCCCGTCAGCAGGCCGTCCAGGGAGCTGCCCGAGGCGCCCGCCTGGGCGCGGGCGCTGTCCATCTGCGCCTGGGTGACGGCGCCGCTGGCGGTCAGCTCGAAGCCGCCCGGCTGCGGCACGTAGCGGCCGGCGGAATCGGCCTGGCAGTAGCCGGGCACGAAGTCGGCCTCGCAGTCGGCCTGGCGGTCGTACACCGGCGCGATGCGCCGGTGCTCGGCGAGGGCGGCCATGTAGGCGTCGGAGCAGACGTCGACCGGGATCTTCTGGTTCACGCACTCCTGCACCGACTGGAAGCGGAGCTTCTGCTCGAGGTTGTAGAGATTCTGCCGCCCGTCGTCGCAGCCGGCGATCGCCAGGCTGATCGAGGTGGCCAGGGACAGTTGCACGTAACTGCTGCGCTTCATCGGGGCCTCCCGTCGGCCGCTCAGTTGGGGTCATGCAGGCGGCGTTGAGCAGGCCGACGCCGACCGCCACCGCCGCCACGTAGATGCCGGCGGCGATCTCGCCCTTCTGGATGCGCGCCGGCAGGTCGCGCAGCGCCAGGTGGACGGCGAAGAACGCCAGCAACTGGACGATGGCGGCGATCAATGCCCAGACCACGAAGTCGAGCAGGCCGACCGAATGGGCGATCACGTTGCTGGCGGGAATGGCGAAGCCGACGATCGCCCCGGCCAGGGCGATCGCCGCCGCCACGTTGCCCTCGCGGATCAGGGCGAACTCGCGGTGCGGGGTGAGCCGCGTGTAGACCAGCTGGAAGAGCACGAAGAGGAGCGCCGCGCCCAGCATGTAGGCGAGGAAGCCGGACACGGCCGCCGGGTTGAGCGACATTTGCAATGCGTCGAGCATCGGTATTTCCCTGTTTCAGATGAGGTGCAGATCGGTGGTGTAGAGCGAGACGCCCAGCGCGGTGCTGAGGCTGACGGCACCCTCGGCGTCTTCCTCGACCGAGAACAGCAGGAACTCGCGCCGCGCGGTGAGACCGGTGTCGCGGGCGTAGAGCATCGCGTAGTGGCCGATGCCGTAGGCCTCGTCGTTGGCGCTGCGCACCCGCTCGAAGAGATCCACCAGCCGGGTCTGGCCCGCCTCGCTGCCCCACTCGCGGGCGAACTCGACGCCGTCGAGGCGGTAGCGCGGCAGGCCGATGGGGCTGTCCGGCCCGGCCAGGCGGCGCAGCTCCGCCTCGCTGGCAACACTGACGCAGTCGAGGTAGTTGAACAGGATCAGCGACTCGACCTGCCCGTCCCGCGCGCCGGTGGTGTGGACCTGCAGCCAGAAGTCCTGGTCGTCCAGGTAGTAGCGCGACAGCCAGTGGGACTGGCCGAGATCGATCACCCCCTCGCTCCAGATCGACTGGCGGGCGGGCACGCAGACCCGCGAATGGCCCTCGAGCAGCAGGCCCAGGCTGGGATCGAAGCCCACCGCCCGGCCGCGGGCGAGACCCAGCGGACCGGTTTCGGGCACTACGGATTCGCTCTTCGGGGCTGCGAAGCCCATCATGCGCTTGAGCCAGCTCATGGCCATTCTCCTTGCGACGGGCGGCGGCGCGGTGCGACGGCTCACCGCCCTGGATAGGGTGTCGCCGGACGGATCGGCCGCCGGCAAGGGGATGCTAGGGCCTGTTAACACTACTCTCCGCGAGCCGCGTTGCTGCGCCAAATGGCGCCAGGCGAGGCGCGGGACGCAGGGAATGGCATTCCCTTGCCAAGTCCCGCAACGACGCATGGCGCCATTTGCCGCGCAACCCGCAGGGACGGGCCTGTTTTTGCGCGGTGCGTCGTTGCTCGTCGTTCGTTTGGAATGACCAAACCTCTCTCCTCGCGCCTAACCCCGCGCAAAAACAGGCTCCGTCGCGGCCGCGCGGAGTAGTGTTAACAGGCCCTAGGGCGGCAGCAGCCGCGCCGCGACCAGGCCGGCGAGCGCCCCGGCGATGTGCGACTCGAACGAGGTCCCGCGCCCCGGCAGCAGGCCGAACGCCAGGCCGCCGTAGAGCAGGAGTACCACGCCGGCGACCAGCAGGTTGCGCCAGCTGCGCCGGTACCAGGCCCGCGCCAGGAGCCAGGCCCACAGGCCGAATACCCAGCCGCTGGCACCGAGGTGCACGCCGTCGCGGCCGAACAGCCAGACCAGCAGGCCGCCGAGCAGGACGACGACCAGGCTGACGGCGACGAAGCGCCGCCGGCCCTCGGCGGCCACCAGACTGCCGAGCACCAGGAACGGCAGCAGGTTGCCGGCCAGGTGCACGAACGAGCCATGCAGGAAGGGCGAGGCGACGATACCCGGCAGCCCCCAGAGCGACTGCGGCAGCAGGCCGAAGCCGTTGAGGCGGTAGCCGCTGAGCGCGTTGACCACCTGCAGCGCCAGCATCAACCCGGCCAGGCCGGCCACCACGCGGAATCCGTCGACGATATTCACTGCCTGTCCCCGATCGGCGGTGCACCGGGGACGGGGCCTCCCCCACCCCCGGCGCGCGTTACTGCCTTACTCGGCGGCCTGCTTGCGCAGGCGCTCCAGCACCGCATCGGCGCTGCCGGCGTCCGGCACGATGCCGGCCTCCTTCAGGCGCCGCTCCAGGTCGTTGCCGGTGGACGCCTCGGCCAGCTGCTCCTGGGCCTCTAGCTCGGCGGCGCGCTGGTCCTGCTTCGCTTTCAGGCGATTGAGGGTGCCGACCGCGGTCTCCAGCTTGCCGTTGGCCCCGCCGCTGGCGATGGAAGCGCTGACCTGGGCCTTCTGCACACTCTCGCGGGCGCGGGCCATGTCGACCTGCTGGCGCAGGCTCCTGATGCGCGCCTCGGCCTTGGCGACGTCCTTGCGCATCTTCTCGACGTAGGCGCCGAACTCGCCGGCCTGCTTGTGTTCGGCGTCGCGCTCGTTGGTCAGGTTGGCGATCAGCTGCGCGACCTCGGTCGCCAGGTCCTCGCGGTTGGCCTTCAGCGCCGCCAGGGCCTTGGCTTCGAGGTCGTGGATCTTGGCGTCGTGCTCGGCCACGCGGCGGGTCGCCAGGCTGTGCTTGGCCATGATCGCGGCCAGCTCCTGGCGGGCCTCGGCCAGCGCGGCGTCGGCGTCGCGGATCTCCTGGTCGAGGATGCGCAGCGCCTGCTGGTCGACGATGGCCTCGCCGACTTCTGTGGCGCCGCCGCGGATGGCGGTGAACAGCTTGCTCCAGATGGACGTGCCTGACATGCGGATACTCCCCTGTTACTTGAAGAAGTCTTCGAACGCCTCGGCGGCGCGCTGAAGGTTGTCGACCAGGGTGAACACCTCGGTCACCACGTTGGTCAGGCTGGAAGCGGCGCTGAGCGCGCCGAACATGTTGTAGACGGTCTGCCCGTTGGGCATCGTCTCGATGCCGATCGAGGACAGCGGGAACAGCTCCCGGCTGCGCAGCACGGCGTCGTTGAAGCGGGCGACGTCGGCGATGGCCTCCATGTCGACCAGCACCGAGTCGACGACGATCTGCTCGCCGACCACCGCGAGGTAGATCGGCAGGCCGCCGTACTCGTTCATCTGCAGCCTGATGCTCGGCTCGGCGCCCTGGACCAGGGCGATGCCGATCTCCCCGGCCGTCACCTCGTCCAGCGCCTGCAAGGCGCCGTAGAGGCGGTCGATGGTCCAGTTTTCCCCTGCGCTCATGTATTCCTCCAGTCTGAATGTGCCGGCCAACAGCGGCTGGCGTAGTCGCTTCTCGAGCTGCTTGAGCCGCTCCCGGTTCTCGGGCAGCACCCAGGCCTCGTGCTTCACATAACCGGCCTCGGCCAGCGCGCCGCGCATGCGCTTCATGTAGAAACTCGACGGCTTCTTCTTCGATCCGGCCGGCGCGGAGCCAGGCTCCGGCGCTCCGGACGGCATGGGTTTCCTGCTTGGCATGCTCGTTGAATCCATCACATGTGAGAAAAATTAGATCAAGGATCAGTCGGCCGCAATATCTCACGTGTGAGATATTGCGGCGATAGCGGCAAAGCGCGACGCGGTTGGCAAAAGGAGACGACGCCGGCGCGGTGCGCTCCTTCGTCCGGGGAAGAACGCAGCCGGCTCGATGGCCGTCGGCCAGAGCGACGACCGGTCATGGTTCAGCCCTAGCTCTGCACCCGTCCGGCTCTCCAGGCGGGACTACCGCCCCTGCCGCGAACCCTGCCGCCCGCCCTGCTGGCTTTTCGGCCACGCCGATCTAGATTCAGAAATCAGCCGCTCCGGCAGTTGGCAGAGCGGCGAAGCGGGGTCCTGCAGCCAGACACCTAGAGGCGCGAACGAATCATGATGCCGCAATTCAACGAGCCGCCCCGTTTCGTCGACGTGACGGAGCAGCGCCGCCTGAACGAGGCCCGCGAGGCGGGCGTTCCCTGGAAGAAGTGGGGACCCTACCTGAGCGAACGGCAGTGGGGGACGGTCCGCGAGGACTACAGCGAGGACGGCAACGCCTGGGACTACTTCAGCCACGACCAGGCCCGCTCGCGGGCCTATCGCTGGGGCGAGGACGGCCTCGGCGGGATCTGCGACGACCGGCAGCGCCTGTGCTTCGCCCTGGCCCTGTGGAACGAGCGCGACCCGATCCTCAAGGAGCGCCTGTTCGGGTTGACCAACCGCGAGGGCAACCACGGCGAGGACGTCAAGGAGTACTACTTCTACCTCGACTCGACGCCCACCCACTCGTACATGAAGTACCTCTACAAGTACCCGCAGCGGGCCTACCCCTACAGCGACCTGGTGGACACCAACCGGGACCGCTCGCGCCAGGAGCCCGAGTACGAACTGCTGGATACCGGCGTGTTCGCCGACGACCGCTACTTCGACGTCGTCCTCGAATACGCCAAGGCCGGTCCCGAGGATCTCCTGATCCGCATCAGCGTCCACAACCGCGGTCCCGAGGCCGCGCGGCTGCAACTGCTGCCAACCCTGTGGTTCCGCAACACCTGGTCGTGGAAGGAGGGCCAGGCCAGGCCGGCCCTGCGCGCGCAAGACGGCTCCATCCACGCCGCGCATCCGGAGCTGGGCGACTACCGCCTGGCCTGCGAGGGGACGCCGGAGCTGCTGTTCACCGAGAACGAGAGCAACGCCGAGCGCCTCTGGCGCCAGCCGAACGCCTCGCCCTGGGTCAAGGACGCCTTCCACCGCTACCTCATCGCCGGCGAGGAGGCGGCCGTCAACCCGGCGCGGAGCGGCACCAAGGCCGCGGCCCGCTACCTGCTCGAGGTGCCGGCCGGCGGCTGCGCGGTGGTCCGCCTGCGGCTGAGCGCCGGCGAACCCTCGGGCGAGCCATTCGGCGAACCGTTCGGCGAGTCCTTCGCGAGCGTCTTCGCCGCGCGCCTCGCCGAGGCCGACGAGTTCTACGCGCGGATCGTCCCCGACACGCTGAACGAGGACGAGCGCCGGGTCCACCGCCAGGCGCTCGCCGGCATGCTCTGGTCGAAGCAGTACTACCTGTTCGACGTGGACACCTGGCTCAAGGAACACCAGGCCCATCCGCTGGCCGGCGGCACCCGGCAGGTGCGCAACGCCGAGTGGTTCCACATGTTCAACGGCGACGTCATCTCCATGCCCGACAAGTGGGAGTACCCCTGGTACGCCGCCTGGGACCTGGCCTTCCACACCCTGTCCCTGGCGCTGGTCGACTTCGACTTCGCCAAGGAGCAGCTGAGCCTGATGCTGAAGAGCCTTTACTGCCATCCGAACGGGCAGATCCCGGCCTACGAGTGGAACTTCAGCGACGTCAATCCGCCCGTCCACGCCTGGGCCACGCTGTTTCTCTACAAGGTGGAGCGGGATCTCGGCCGCGAGGACTTCGCCTTTCTCGAACGCGCCTTCCAGGGCCTGCGGCTCAACTTCAACTGGTGGCTGAACCGCAAGGACCCGCAGGGCCGCAACGTCTTTGCCGGCGGCTTTCTCGGCCTCGACAACATCGGCGTCTTCGATCGCAGCGCATCGCTGCCCACCGGCGGCACCCTGGAGCAGGCCGACGGCACCGCCTGGATGGCCTTCTACTGCCAGAACATGCTGGAGATGGCGCTGATCCTCGCCGACCGCGATCCGCAGTACGAGGAGTATGCGTTCAACTTCCTCCAGCATTTCATGTGGATCGCCTACGCCATGGACCGGATCGGCGAGCATCACGACGAGATGTGGGACGAGGCGGACGGCTTCTTCTACGACGTGCTGCGCCTGCCCGACGGCTCGGCCATGCGCCTGAAGGTCCGCTCCATGGTCGGGCTGCTGCCGCTGTGCGCCTGCACGACCTTCGATGCGGACGTCGCCAATCGCCACCCGCGGCTGCTGGAGCTGATCCAGCTGTTCCGCGAACGCCATCCGGAGGTGGTGGCCAAGGTCGCCCCGACGAGCGAGGGCTACGTCGGCCTGAACGGCCGCCGGCTGCTCTCGCCGCTGTCCCGGGAACGCCTGGAGCGGGTTCTCGGCTACCTGCTCGACGAGAACGAGTTCCTCGGCCCCACGGCATCCGCTCGCTGTCGCGCCACCACCTGGAGCACCCCTTCGTGTTCCGGGTCGGCGACCAGGAACACCGCGTCGCCTACCTGCCGGCCGAGTCGGACTCGGGGATGTTCGGCGGCAACTCGAACTGGCGGGGACCGGTGTGGATGCCGGTCAACACCCTGATCATCCGCGGCCTGCTGAACCTCTACTACTTCTACGGCGACGAGCTCAGCGTCGAGTGCCCCACCGGCTCCGGCACGCGCATGACGCTCTTCGAGGTGGCGCAGGAGATCTCCCGGCGGCTCGCCGGCCTGTTCCTGCGCGACGACGGCGGGCGCCGCCCGGTCTACGGCGACAGCGCGAAGTTCCAGGACGACCCGCACTGGCGCGACCTGATCCTCTTCTACGAGTACTTCCACGGCGACACCGGCGCCGGCCTGGGCGCCAGCCACCAGACCGGCTGGACCGGCCTCATCGCCCGCCTGCTGGACCTGTTCGGGCGCCTTGAGGCCAGCGACGTGCGGCAGACCCCGCGGGAGCGCCTCGAGGCGCGCATGACCCGCGAGCAGGCGGGCGGCAAGGTGCAGGAATAGGAGGCCGCCATGCCCGTACCCCGCTATCCCGCGCTGTTCCAGCTCAACACCCGGGTCCGCCTGGCCGAGCTGGGCGCCGCGCTGGGCCGTCCGGCGACCCTCGACGACCTCGGCGAGGCGGAGCTCGACCGCCTGGCCGAGGACGGCTTCGACCTCGTCTGGCTGCTCGGCGTCTGGCAGACCGGCGCGGCGGCGCGGGCCGTATCGCTGTCGCATCCCGAATGGCTGGCCGAATTCCGCCGCATCCTTGCGGATTTTCGCGAGGCCGACGTGTGCGGCTCCTGCTTCGCCGTCCAGGACTACCGGGTGCACGCCGAGTTCGGTGGCGACGCGGCCCTCGCCCGCCTGCGCGAACGCCTGCAGGCGCGCGGCCTGCGGCTGATGCTCGACTTCGTGCCGAACCACCTGGCGCCGGACCACCGCTGGGTCGACGCGCATCCGGAATTCTTCGTCGCCGGCAGCGAGGCGCAGCTGGCCGCCGAGCCACAGAATTACCGGCGCCTGGAAAGCGCCGCCGGCAGCCGCATCCTCGCCTACGGCCGCGATCCCTACTTCCCCGGCTGGCCCGATACCCTGCAGCTGAACTACGGCAATCCGGCAGTGCAGGAGGCCATGCTCGGCGAGCTGCGGCGGATCGCCGGGCAGTGCGACGCGCTGCGTTGCGACATGGCGATGCTGCTGTTGCCGGAGGTCTTCGCGCGCACCTGGGGGATCGCCGCCGCGCCCTTCTGGCCACGGGCCACCGCGGCGATCCACGCCGAGCGCCCGGGCTTCCTGTTCCTCGCCGAGGTCTACTGGGACCTGGAGTGGACGCTGCAGCAGCAGGGCTTCGACTACACCTACGACAAGCGCCTCTACGACCGCCTGGTGGCCGGTCCGGCCGGGGCCGTGCGCGAGCACCTGCGCGCCGGGCTCGACTTCCAGGACCGCCTGGCGCGCTTTCTGGAAAACCACGACGAACCGCGCGCCGCCGCCACCTTCGCCGCGGAGCGGCACCGCGCGGCCGCCGCGATCACCTTCCTGAGCCCCGGCCTGCGCTTCTTCCACCAGGGCCAGCGCGAGGGTCGGCAGGCGCGCATTCCCACCCACCTCGCCCGCGCTCCGGACGAGACGCCGGACGCCGCGCTCGCCGCCTTCTACGACGCCCTTCTCGCCTGCCTCAAGGAGCCGGTCATGCGCGACGGCCACTGGCAACTGCTCGACGCCGCCCCCGCCTGGGCGGGCAATCCCAGCCACGACGCGCTGATCGTCTTCGCCTGGAGCGGCCCGGGCGAGCGGCGCCGCCTGGTCGCGGTGAACTACGCCGACCACCCGAGCCAGGGCTACGTCAGGCTGCCGTGGAGCGACCTGGCCGGCCGCACCTGGCAGCTGCGCGACCGGCTGGGCACGGCGTGCTACGAACGCGACGGCGACGAACTCGCCGCCCGCGGCCTGTACCTCGCCCTGCCGGCCTGGGGCTGCCATGCCTTCGAGGTGACGAAGGTTTAGGGCGGGGCGTTTTCAGTCCTGCTCGCAGGCCGGCGAGCCGGCATTGCGCTGCGCGAAATACGCCTTGGCCATGCGCATGAAGGCCGGGAGCACCGGATTCTCGCTGTCCTGGCGCGCGGCGATATACAGCTCGGCGTGGGCCCGGGCATCGCGCAGGGGACGGAACGCCAGGTGCCCCATGTGCAGCTCGCTCGCCGAGGCCGGGACGATCGCCAGGCCGAGCCCGGCCCGCACCAGGCCCAGCATCGAGTGGGTCTGCCCCAGATAATGGATGTAGTGGGGCGCGACGCCGGCCATGGCGAACAGGCCGGCGATGCAGTCGTAGAAATAGCGCCCCTCCAGCGGGGAATACATGATGAACCGCTGCTGATGGAGGTCGCGGAGCGAAACCGCGGCCTGCCCTGCCAGGGGGTGGGTCACCGGCACCGCCACGACCAGGGGCTCGCGGCAGACCAGCTCGTACTCCAGGCCGGGACGGACGGCCGCCTGGCGCACGAACCCCAGGTCGATCATGTTGGCCGCCAGGGCCTCGACCTGCGCCACCGAGACCATCTCCTGCAGCACCACCTCGACGTCCGGCAGGCTCTGCGCGGCATGGGCCAGCAACTCGGGGATCATGTTGTAGCCGCTGACGGCGGTGAAGCCGAGGCTCAGCCGGCCCGCCTCGCCACTGGCCATGCGCCGCGCCGAATGCCCGGCCTGCTCGGCGAACTCCAGCACGCGGCGGGCGTCGCGGAAAAAGTGCTGACCGGCGGCGGTGACGACGGGCGCCTGATCCTTCCGCTAGAAAAAGCAACCGCCGGGTCCGCTTCCGGCGGTTGCTCCCCGCACCGAACGCGCCTACCCCTGCAACGCCTCGACCAGCCCGCTTCTGCGCTCCACCTGCCGCCTGACCGCCTCGTCGAACACGCCACGCCGGGTTTCGATCAGGCTGAACCAGTGCCGCGCGCGGGTGATGCCGGTGTAGACCAGCTCCTTGGTCAACACCGGGTTGAGGGTGTCGGGCAGGATCAGCGCGGTGTGGGCGAACTCCGAGCCCTGGGACTTGTGCACGGTCATGGCGAACACCGTCTCCACCGCGCTCAGCCGGCTGGGCAGGATGTAGCGCAGCCCGTCCGAGCCGTCGTTGCGCGGAAAGACCACGCGCAGCACCTTCTGCTCCGGCGCGTCGGGCTCGGGCAGGCGCAGGGCGATGCCGATGTCGCCGTTCATCAGGCCCAGGCTGTAGTCGTTGCGGGTCATCAGCACCGGACGGCCTTCGTACCAGCCCTGGTCGCCCTCGAGCAGGCCGCGCTGGCGCAGCGCCGCGGCGATGCGCGGGTTGAGCCCTTCCACGCCCCAGGGCCCCTTGCGCACGGCGCAGAGCAGCTGGAATTCGTCGAAAGCCTTGAGCACCGCTGCGGCCCAGTGCTTCCAGTCATCATGGTCGGGCGGGCAATCGTCGGCCGGGCGCGACTCGCGCAGCACCCTCAGGTAATGGGCGTAGCCCTGCGGCTTGCCCTCGTCCTGCGCCGGCAGGCCGTCGAGCACCAGGCGCTCGAAGGCCCGGTCCGGCTCGCCGCGCAGGCGCAGCACCTGCAGGTCGCGGCTGCCTTCGGCGAGGATGGTCCGCGCAGCAGCCGCATCGCGGGCATTGACCGCGCGGGCCAGGCGGCCGATTCCCGAGCCGCTGCCGAAGCGCCGCGAGTGGCGCAGCATCACGGTGCGCTGGGCCAGCGGCCGGCACCCGGCGTCGCCTTCCTGAAGCGCCGGATCGGCGAGGACTTCTCCACCGACCGCCTCCAGCCACGCGCGGGTTTCCACACTGTAGAAACCGCCCTCGGCGTCGCGGCACAGATCGCCGAGCAGCGCGCCGGCCTCCACCGAGGCGAGCTGGTCCTTGTCGCCCAGAAGGATCAGCCGGGCATGGCGCGGCAGGGCGTCGAGCAGGCAGGCCATCATCTCCAGGTCGATCATCGACGCCTCGTCCACCACCAGCACGTCCAGTGGCAACAGGTTGCCGGCGTGATGGCGGAAGTGGCGGCTGTCCGGCAGGCTGCCGAGCAGCCGGTGCAGGGTGGTGACCTCGCTGGGAATGGCCTTTTTCACCGAGTTATCCACATTCAGCGAGGCGATCTGGGCGCCGATGGATTCGGTCAGCCGCGCGGCGGCCTTGCCGGTCGGCGCGGCGAGGCGGATGCGCAGGGTCTGGCCGGCGGCCAGCGCCGAGGCCTGCAGCAGCGCCAGCAGGCGCACCACGGTGGTGGTCTTGCCGGTGCCGGGGCCGCCGGTGATCAGGCTGAAGCTGCCGCGCGCGGCCAGGGCGCAGGCGAGCTTCTGCCAGTCGGTCTGGCGCACGCCGTCGACCGCGAGCGGCGCGGGGAAGAGCTGGCCCAGCCGGGCGGGAAGGTCCGCCGGCAAGGCCGGCGCATCCTGCAGCCGCGCACCGATCGCCGCCGCCACCGCGCGCTCGTAGTTCCAGTAGCGGCGCAGGTAGAGGCGTTCGCCGGCGAGTACCAGCGGCGCCTCCTCGCCGACCCCGTCGACGGCCACCAGGCGGCTGGCGGCCAGCGCCGCCTGCCACGGGGCCAGCCCGATGCCGGCGAGGATCTCCGAGGGCAAGAGGCTGGCGCGCGCGGCGTCCTCGCCTTCCGGCGGCAGCGACAGGGCGAAGTCCGGATTGGCCAGGGTCGCCGCCAGGTCAAGGCAGACGTGGCCGTGGCCGAGCTGGTGGCTGGCCAGGGCGGCAGCGAGCAGCGCCAGCGGCGGGCAGCCCTCGTCCAGCTCGCCGAAGAAGCCGGCCAGGGCGCGGTCCAGGGCGCGCAGCCAGCCGCGCTCGACCCAGGCGTCGAGCAGCGCCAGCAGGCTGGCGGCATCCTGCAGGGCGGCCGGCGGTGCCGCGCTATCCAGTCCCAGGGACAGTTGCTCGCTCATGCCGGAACCTCCACGTTCTTCCCCTTGAACAGCGCATCCAGCGTCTCGATCAGTGCGCGCGGCGGGCGCACGTGGTGGATGCCCTGCCCCGCCGTGCGGCTGCCGCGCAGGAACAGATAGAGCGCGCCGCCCAGGTGCTCGTCGTAGTCGTAGCCGGGCAGGCGCGCCTGCAGCTGGCGATGCAGCGCCAGCAGGTAGAGCACCGACTGCAGGTCGTAGCGCTGGCCGGCGACCGCCGCCGCCATCGCCTCGGCGGTGTAGGCGGCATCGCCCTCGCCCAGCCAGTTGGACTTGTAGTCGAGCAGGTAGTAGCGCCCGGCGTGCTCGAACACCAGGTCGATGAAGCCCTTGAACATGCCGTTGAGCCGGTCCTTGGCCAGCGCCGGGCGCGGCAGGCCGGGCAGCACCTGATGCTGGACCAGCGCGTCGAGGCGGCGCACGTCGACGCCGCGCGCCTCGAACCAGAACTCCAGCTCCGGCTGGTACTGGCCGAGCCCGGCCAGCGCTGCGCGGGCCTCCCCGCCGAGCGCCAGGGGCGTGGTCAGCAGCTCGAGCAGCCAGTCGGCCAAGGGCTCGATCCATTCGGGCATGCCGCGCAGCTGGCAGCGCCGAGCGATCAGCTCGCGCAGCCGCGCGGGTTTTTCGGCCAGTGCGGCGAAGCCCTCGCGCCCGGCCATTTCTAGCAGGCCGTGGAGAAAGGTGCCGGGGTTGGGGCCGCGCGGGAAGCGGTGCAGGGTCGGCGTTTCGCCCGCACGCAACGGCACGAAGACGCTCACCCGCTCGTCGTCGGCGGCCTTCTGCGCCGCCGGGCTGTCCGGCGCGGCGTCGTCGAAGCGGCTGGCCGGCGCCTGACCGGCCGGTACGGCGATCGCCTCCTCGCCGGCGTCGGTGCGCAGGGCGCTGTAGGAGGCGATCCACCAGTGCTCGGCGGCGCGCCGTCCGGGCGTGCGCCAGTGCGGCTTGCTGTGGCCGGCGGCCTGCTCGACGAAGCGCTCGTGACTGGCCTCGGGCACTTTCAGCACCGCGCTTTCGCCGGCCACGTCGAGCGGCGCCAGCCACTGCTCCAGCGCGGCGCTGTCGGCCAGCGGCGCACCGCCGCCGAGCAGGTAGCCGAGCGCCGAGTCGTGCAGCCGCGATTTCTTGGCAGTGCCGACGCAGAGGTCGGCGATGCCCAGCCAGCAGGCGTGGCGCGCACGGGTCAGGGCCACGTAGAGCAGGCGCAGCTCCTCGCCGAGGCGTTCGCGGTCGGCGCACGCCACCTCCGCCTCGCCCGGGTTCAGCACCAGCCGGCGGCGTTCGCCGTCGTGCACCTGCAGCGGCCCGCCGCCCTCCACCGCGCGGAAGGCGCAGACGAACGGCAGGAACACCAGCGGGTATTCCAGGCCCTTGGACTTGTGGATGGTCACCACCCGCACCAGCGCCGCGTCGCTCTCCAGGCGCAGGATCTGTTCCTCGGCGGCCTGGATCTCGCCGGCCAGCAGCTCGGACAGGTGGCGGATCAGCGCCTGCTCGCCGTCCAGCTCGGCGGCGGCGCGCTGCAGCAGCTCGGCCAGGTGCAACAGGTTGGTCAGCGCGCGCTCGCCGTCGGGGCGCGCCATCAGCCGCTGCGGCAGGTCGAAGTCGTGCAACAGCTGATGGAGCATCGGCAGCACGCCCTGGCGCTGCCAGCGCTGGCGGTAGCCGCGGAACTGCATGACGCGCCGCTCCCAGATGCGCTCGTCCTGGTTGAGCTGTTCCAGCTCGGCCAGCGCGAGGCCCAGGCTGCGGCTGGCCAGCGCGGCGCGCAGCGGGCGGTCGACGTCCGGCTCGGCGCAGGCGCGCAGCCAGAGCAGCAGGTCGCGCGCCTCGGGGCTGGCGAACACCGAATCCTTGTCCGACAGGTAGACGCTGCGCACCCCGCGCGCGGCCAGCGCGCTGCGGATCGCCTCGGCTTCCTTGAAGTCGCGCACCAGGATGGCGATGTCGCTGGGGCACAGCGGCTGCAGCCGCCCGTCCCGGGCGAAGCCCGCCTGGCCCTGCTGGCCGAGGGTCAGCAGCCGGGCGATCTCGCCGGCGGCGCGTTCGGCCATCTGCGTGCGGTAGGCGCCGCCGGGCAGCGGCGCCTCGCTCGCCAGATGCCAGAGGTTCAGCGCCGGCGGCGCGCTGCCCTCGACCTGCCAGATTTCCTCGCGGCCCTTGGCGCCCACTTCGAAAAACGGCAGCGGATTGGCCGCGCCGTCGCGGAACAGGAAGGCGCCATGCCCGGCCTCGCGCTGCTCGGCCAGGCGGAACACCCGGTTGACCGCGGCGACCAGCGCATGGCTGGAGCGGAAGTTGGTGTCCAGGTCGTAGTGGCGGCCGGCGGTGGCCTGGCGGGCGCGCAGGTAGGTGTGGATGTCGGCGCCGCGGAAGGCGTAGATCGCCTGCTTGGGGTCGCCGATCAGGAACAGGCCGCCGTCGGCGCGGTTGCTCTCGATGGCGTAGATGCGGTCGAAGATGCGGTACTGCAGCGGGTCGGTGTCCTGGAACTCGTCGATCAGCGCCACCGGGAACTGGCCGCGGATCACCTCGGCCAGGCGCTCGCCGTTGTCGCCCTGCAGGGCGTCATCGAGGCGGGTGAGCATGTCGTCGAAGCCCATCTCGGCGCGGCGGCGCTTTTCCTGCTCGAAGCGCCGGCAGACCCAGGCGGCGGCGTGGCGGCGGGCCGGCGCGTCGGGATCGGGCAGCGCCTTCAACCGCTGCTCCAGGGTCTCCATATCCTGCAAGGCCTGCAGCACCGAATCGCTGAGCACCAATTCGACGCCTTTCTTACAGGCATCACGCAAACCTTCAATCTTGAAGCGTTTGAAATAGTCATCTTTGAAAGACAACTCGCCCGCCTCGCTGCACCAGTTGCGCAGCATATCGAGCCGCGGGTTGTAGATACCCGGCTTCAGCTTGTTGCCATTGAATTTGCCGGCGCTATAGGCCTCGTCGAACATGGCTTGCAGCTCATTCAGCCAGCTACGCCAAGGCTGCTTGATGCGCTCCAGATCGGCCTGCCTGGCAGCCAATGTGCTTTCCAGCAGCGCGCCGAGCGGCTCGGCCGGCAGCGGCTGCGCCTCGCCGAGCAGCGGGCGCAGCTTGTCCTTGAGCAGCGTATCGGGATGCTGCCAGTGCTCCATCACCCAGCCCAGCGCCGCGCCGGAGAGCGGGTAGCAGTGCCGGCGCCAGTAGTCGCGCACCACCTCGGCCATCAGCTCGCCGTGGTCGGTCTCCAGGGTCTGGGTGAACAGGCTGCCGCTGTCGAAGGCGTGCTCGCGCAGCATGCGCTGGCACCAGCCGTGGATGGTCGATACCGCTGCCTCGTCCATCCACTGCGCGGCGATGTCCAGGCGCCGCGCGCAGGCCGGCCAGCGTTCGGGGGCGAAGTCGCCGCGCAGCTGCCGGAGCAGTTCGTCGCCCGGCGCCTCCTCGCGGAACACCCCGGCCGCCTCGACCAGCCGCGCGCGGATGCGGTCGCGCAGCTCGCGGGTGGCGGCGTCGGTGAAGGTCACCACGAGGATCTCCGGCGGCAGCAGCTCACGGGCAAAACCCGCCTCGCCGCCATGGCCGAGCACCAGGCGCAGGTACAGGGCGGAGATGGTGAAGGTCTTGCCGGTGCCGGCGCTGGCCTCGATCAGCCGGCTGCCGTGCAGCGGGAAACGCAGCGCCAGCGGGCGTGCGGCGGTCATCGGCAGGTTCATGCGCGGGCCTCCTCCGTGAGTTCTGCGGGCGGGTGATCGAGCAGCGACTGATAGAGGTCGCGGCTCCATTCGTAGAAATCGCCATCGGCGACCAGATCGTCGAAGGTCGGGTACTGGCGCGCCAGGCTGGCGCTGCCGGCCGCCTCGCCGCCGTGGTTGTAGCCGCCCTCGTAGGCCTTGCGCGCGGCCTCCGCGGCCTTGTTCTCGTCGCCCGCGCCCAGCCAGGCGATGGCGGTGTTCAGCGCCACCGGCAGCGGCGCCTCCAGCCCGGCGCGCCAGCCTTCCAGCCACAGGCGGAGGATCGCCTGCGCCTTCGCCTGCTCGAGGGGAGCGAACTCCAGGCTGGCATCCTCGCCGACCAGCAGGGTGGTCAGCGGCACGGCGCAGGCCGCGGCGGCGACATGCGCCACCCAGGGCCGCAGCAGGCGGTGCCATTTCCAGCCGTCCTTGCCGCGCCGGAGGTCGCCGGGCTGCAGCTCGATGCGCGCCAGCGTACCGCCGGCGTCTTCGCGCAGGCCGCCGAGCCAGCCGGCCAGCTCGACGCCCTTATGGGGCTCGGGCTGCAGCGCTTTGGGCGATTCCAGCCGCGTGGGCCAGCGGGCGCAGAGGTCCCGATAGCGCTGCATCTGCGCCGGCAGCGGATTCAGCAGCTGCTCGCGCAGGCGCTCGCCGAAACCGGCCAGCGGCAGCCGACCGCTGCGCTGCAGGCGCAGGGCGGCGGCCTCGAGCGCCGGCCCGACCTGCGCCGGGTCGTCCTCCAGGGCCAGGCTGGCGGCATCCAGCAGGGTCTGGCGCAGCTGGTGCAGCTCCAGGCCGGCGAGGCCGAAGGGCTCCTCGTCGAGCTGCGCCTGCAGCTCCTCGTCCAGGTGCACCTTGAGGCGCTGGGTGAAGAAGTGCTTGACCGGGTCGCGCAGGAAGTTCTGCAGGGTTTCCAGGGCCAGCGCGCCGTCCGGCTCGAACGGCGGCAGCGCCTGCGCCGCCGCGGCCTGGCCGTCCTGGCGGTGCAGCGCGGCCCATTCGCGGGCGTAGCTGAACAGCGCGCCGTCGCCCGCGAAGTAGCGGCGGCTGAACGGCTGCAGCGGGTGCTCGGTGGTCAGCGCGGCGAGCAGGTCGCCGCCGCCGGCGAGGCTCCAGCCGCTGGCGAGATGGTCGCGCAGCTGGCCGAGCAGCACCGAGGCCGGACGTTCGGCGTTGTCGCGGATGCTGCGCCCCACCCAGCTGACGTAGAGCTGCTCGCGGGCGGCGAGCAGCGCCTCGAGCAGCAGGTAGCGGTCGTCCTCGCGGCGCGAGCGGTCGCCCGGGCGGTAGTCGCCGGCCATCAGGTCGAAGTCCAGCGGCGTCACGCTGCGCGGGTAGTCGCCGTCGTTCATGCCGAGCAGGCAGACCACGCGGAACGGGATGGCGCGCATCGGCATCAGGGTGCAGAAGTTCACCGCGCCGGCGAGAAAGCGCTGGCTCAGGCGGCCCTGGTCCAGCAGGCCGAGCCAGGCCTCGCGCACCACGCCGAGCGGCAGCGGCTCAGTCAGAGCGACCCCGGCGCACAGCTCCAGCCATTCCTCCAGCGCCTCGCCGAGCTGGCCGAGCAGGGTCTCGTCGCGCTCGCTCTGCGCCAGGAAGAAATCGCCAAGCATGGCCTGCAGGATGCGCCCCCACTCGGCCGGCGCGGCGGGCCGGGCCAGGCGCCGGTGCAGGGCGTCGAGGGCGTCGAGCAGCCGCACCAGCGGGCCGATCAGCGCGGCGTCCAGGCCGCCGATCTCGTCGTAGGGCTCGATCCCGGCGCAGGGCGCGCCGCGGCCCACCGCGTAGCCGAGCAGCATGCGGCGCAGGCCGAAACGCCAGGTGTTCTGCTCCAGATCGGCCGGCAGGCCGAGGCCGGCGCGGCGCTCGGCGTCCAGGCCCCAGCGGATGCCGGCGCCCTCGATCCAGCGGCGCAGGGTCGGCAGCTCGCTCGCCTTGATGGCGAAGCGCGCGCGCAGCGCCGGCACGTCGAGCAGGTCGAGCACCTCGCTGACGGTCAGCCGGCCTTCCGGCAGTTTCAGCAGCTGTTCGACGGCGATCGGCAGCGGATCGCAGCCGCGCTGCCCCTGGTCGGCCAGGGTGAAGGGGATGTAGCGGTCGTCGTCCTGGGCGTACTGGCCGAACACCGCCTGGATGTGCGGCGCGTAGGCGTTGACGTCCGGGACCATGACAATCACCTCGCGCGGGCGCAGGCCCGGGTCGGCGGCGAAGCGCGCCAGCAGCTGGTCGTGGAGGATCTCCACCTCGCGCTGGGCGCTGTGGGCGATGTGGAAGCGCAGCGAGCGGTCGGCCTTCGGATCGACCGGCGGCCACTCTTTGCGGGTTTCCTCCCGGGTGCGCAGGTGGAGGATATCGTCCTGCAGCTGGCCGAGCAGGTGCTCGGGCTTGGGGCAATCCTCCTCGTCGAACAGGTCGATGCGCCCGCCGAGGATGGCGAAGCGCTCGCGGTAGTGCTCGGGATCGTCGTACATGTCCAGCAGGTTGATGTAGTCGCGGCCCTGCTTGCCCCAGGCGGCCAGCAGCGGATGGGCGTGCTGGTGCAGGTCCTCGGCGGACAGCCCCAGCGCCATGCCGCCCTTGCGCTGCTGGCGGCGGTACTGATGGCGCAGCAGGTCCTGGTCGGGAACGATGTCGCCCCAGTGGTAGCGGCAGGGGTTGTGCACGCAGAGCAGCACCTGGCTGAAGCGCGCCAGGGTGGCCAGCGCCTCGAGGGCCTGTGCCGGCAGCGCGGAGATGCCGAACACGATGACCCGCCGCGGCAGGCCGGGCGGCGGCGCGTCAAGGCCGCGCAGGCGCTCGACGAAGCGCAGATGCACGCCGGCGCGGCTGGCCGCCACCGCGTCCCGGCCGACGTCCTCGAGCAGCGCGCGCCACAGCGCCGGCTGCCAGCGCGCCGCCGCGTCCAGGGGCCTCGCGCCCTGCCGCGAGGTGCGCAGCTGGTCGCGGCCCTCGGCCCAGTCGGCCAGCCAGTCGGCGCGGTACACCTGGTACTGGTCGAACAGGTCGGCCAGGCGCTCGGCCAGCTGGTGGCGCTTGCGCAGGTCGGCATCGTCGGCGAGGAAGCGGCGCAGCGGGGCGAACGCCTCGCCCTCCAGGAGATCCGGCAGCAGGCGCATCAGCCGCCAGGTCAGCGGCGCCTTGTCGAGCGGCGACTCCTGGGGAATGCCGGCGCTGCCCAGCACCGTGCGGTAGCTCTGCCAGAGAAAGCGCGCCGGCAGCTCGACCTGGATCGCCGCGGCGATGCCGCAGCTGTCCTGCCCGGCCAGCGCCAGCTTCAGCCACTGGGCGATGCCGTTGCTCTGCACCAGCACCACCTCGTTCTCCAGCGGCGCCAGCGGATGGCGCTGCATCCATGCCACTGCCAGCTCGCGCAGCTCCTCCAGGCGGTTGCCGTGCACTACCATCAGCCCCGCAGTCAGCCCCTCGTCACCCTGCATGCCCTGCTCCCTTGCGCAAAGAAGGGCGCCATTGTGCCACTCGAGGGCGACAGCGGGTGTCGCGTCCGACCGCCGCCGGCGAGATGGCAAGCAGGCAGCCGCGCGCCAAGTCCGCGACCGTTCTCCGGGTGCGTTACAGGGCTGGGTTTTTCGGGCGGGTCACTCGGAACAGGAGTATGAGGCCTGCGGCGGCGGAGAAGAGCGAGGCGAGGAAAATCCCCAGCTTGGCTTGATTGATCAGGCTTTCGTCGAACGCCAGGTTGCTGATGAACAGCGCCATGGTGAAGCCGATCCCGGCGAGGATGCCGCCACCGGCCAGCAGCCTCCAGTCAAGTTCCGCGGGCTTCAGCGCGCCCAGGCGCAGCGCCAGCCAGGTGAAGGCCAGGATGCCGACGGGCTTGCCGAGCGCGAAGCCGACGAACACCGCAACGGTGACGGAGCTGCCGAGATCGCCCGGGGACAGCGGCACCCCGGCATTGGCGAAGGCGAAGAGCGGCATGACCAGATAGGCGATCCATGGATGCAGGACGATCTGGATCCGCTCGGCCGGTGCCAGGGTTTCGCGCGCCGCGGTTTCCGCCAGGCGCAAGGACTGCCGGTCCCGGGTTGCGCCACTCCCCTCGTTGCCGGCCGGATGGGCGACGACCCGCTCGAGAATACGGTACAGGCGCTCGTCGCTGACCCAGCGGCCAGTGGGCGTCATCAGCCCGAGAAGCACGCCGGTGATGGTCGCATGGATTCCGGAGTGGTCGACGGCGAACCAGATGAAAACGCCGGCCAGGATGTAGAGCGGCATGCTGCGGATGCCGACGCGAGCCATCAGGCGGACCACCGCGAGTCCCACGGCCGCGGCAGCCAGCGCACTCCAGACCAGGTTGTGGCCATAGCCGATGGCGACCACCAGGATGGCGCCGATGTCGTCGACGATCGCCAGCGACAGCATGAAGATCCGCAGGCTTTGCGGAATCCGGGATTTCAAGAGCGCCAGGCAGCCGATCACGAAGGCGGTATCGGTGGCCATGACCGCACCCCAGCCCGCCTCGCCGGGCTGCCCCGACTGCAGGAGCAGGTACAGCGCTGCCGGTACCGCCATGCCCCCAGCGCCGCCGAAACCGACAAGGCAGCCATGCGCGGATGGCGCAACTCGCCCAGGACCAGCTCCCGCTTGAGCTCCACGGCGACGAGGAAGAAGAACAGCGTCATCAGCCCGTCGCTGATCCAGTCTTTTATGGAGCGGACCAGCTCCAGCGAGCCGATCCGGAGTCCCAGCGGAGTTTCCCACACGCCCAGAAAGGCCTCGGCCCAGGGCGAATTGGCAAGCCCCACGGCGCTGATCGTGAAGAACAACAGAATGGCAGCGGCGACGGCCTCGATGCGCAGGAAGCGAGCCAGCGGTCTGGTCAGTCGTTGTACGGACTCATGCGGCAGTTGGGCGGAATCGGAGCTTCCCTGCTGCGCTTCGGGCATGGCGTGCGTCCTCGGATGTTGGCTCAGGCCGTCGGGAGTCCGTCGGCGTCTTTCGTTTGCCAGGAAAGGGACAACCGGCTCGGGCATGGCTTTCGGGCTTGAACCGACGGCATCTCAAGGCGATACGGATTGCTGCCAACCCGGCGGTTGCTGCCATCGCCAAGACGCCGATCCAGGCGAGGGTCAGTGCCTGGACTTGCTTTCTTCCGATGGGCGAGGTGCAGCCAGCTTCGCCTCCAGGATCTTTTGCGCATCCTGAAGGGCGTTCTGCACCTGGTTGAGATTTTCGGCAGCGCTAAGGCCGGCTTGCAGCACGGTGCTCAGCTCGACCATCAGCGCGTCGCGGGTGGCCTTGGCTTCGACGATATCCTGGCGGGCGAAGGTTTCTTCCAGCCGGGCGATGAGCTCGGCCGTGGCTGATCGATGGTTCTCTCTGGCAGCCGCCGTGAGTTTGGCTTTCAGCCCGTCCGGAAGACGGAGATTGAAGTGCGAATCTGTGTGGCTCATGCGGGGCCTCGATCTGGATGGTGTTTGTGGGACTATTTCCTGGAGTTGGCCGCCACCTCGCGTCCCTGGCTGTCCAATTCAGTATGGCAAGCCGCTCGAGGAAATGTGCCCCGGCTGACCCGCGGTCCGGGCCACGGGGCAGTGCAGTGCCGCCGGACTGGCAATCAGACGAGGCCCAAGGCCGGTGGCTGCACTATCCTGTGCATAACAGCCACGGCGGATGTCCAACCCAAGCGGATACCGATTGCTGAATGCATCGCCACTGAGGTGCACGGTATGTATCACGGTGAAAGATTCAACGCCTGGACCCATTTGGTCGGCGCGGTCCTGGCCCTGGTCGGCATGATCTGCCTGCTGGTGGTGGCGAGCCTCGACGGCGCGCCGCAGAAGATCGTCGCCAGCGCGATCTACGGCGTCACCCTGCTCGCGCTCTACAGCATCTCGACCATCTACCACAGCCTGCGCGGGCGGGCGAAGGCGATCCTGCGCAAGCTCGATCACCTCTCCATCTACCTCTTGATCGCCGGCAGCTACACGCCCTTCTGCCTGGTAACCCTGCCCGATGCCTGGGGCTGGTCGCTGCTGGCGGCCATCTGGAGCCTGGCGCTGTTCGGCATGCTGCAGGAGTTCAAACCGCAGTCCGAGGCGCGAATTCTCTCGCTGGTGATCTACGCGGTGATGGGCTGGCTGATCCTGGTGGCGGTCAAGCCGCTGCTCGCCAGCCTGGGCAGTGCAGGCTTCGCCTGGCTGCTGGCGGGCGGAATCGTCTACACCGTGGGCATCGTCTTCTTCGCCTTCGACGAACGCTTCCGGCACTGGCACGGCATCTGGCACCTGTTCGTCCTGGCGGGCAGTCTGCTGCACTTCGTGACGATCTTCTTTTATGTGGTGTGAAGCGAAGAGGGAAGCCCGGGCAGTTCCGCGAACTGGTAATTAGGAGAGAGTTGCAAGCCCGAGTCATCCCGGGCTTGCTTATATGAAGAATTAAAGTTTGATAAACCGGATAGCGGCACCACCGCCAGGTTTCAGATCCAGGCTGAGCACAGTCTCTCGACTAACGGTCTGGGAAACGATTTCGATCGCTTCGGGATTATCGCGCCAATCGGCGTTGGCAGCGTCGCAGTAGATCTCGGCGCGATATTGCACAGCAGGTTCCAGGAACGATAGATCCACCGGCAACATTCTCGCGTCTTCATTGGTAATCGCGCCCAAGTACCAATCGCTGCTGTGTTTATCCTGACGTGCCATAACCAAGTACTGGCCGATCTCACCGGCGAGCGTTTTACTGTCTGACCAGTCCGTTGGTACATCATCGATAAATTTGAAAGCAGGTTTGCCTTCATAATTTTCTGGCAGGTCTGCGGCCATCTGCAATGGGCTGTAAAGGGTGACATACAAGGCCAGCTGATTAGCCAAAGTGCTGGGCACGCGGTTGTTGGGTCGATGTTTTTTGTAGTCGAAATTGAAAATGCCCGGGGTAAAGTCGGTAGGACCAGACAGACCGCGGGTAAAGGGAATAATCACCGTGTGATTTGGCAGGTTGCCCGTATCGGGGCTACCGCCGTTGTATTCCATACCGCGCACGCCTTCGCGTGTCATCAGGTTGGGGTAGGTACGACGCAGCCCGGTATCTTTAACGGTTTCGTGCGCATTCACCATGATGTTGTATTTGGCTGCCGTCTCGACAACTTTCTGGAAGTGGCGCACCATAAATTGCCCTTGATGCGATTCCTTGCCATCCAAGCGAGGACCTACATAGCCCATTTTCACCGATTGAATTCCCTGTTTTTTATAGTAGGCAAAGGCTCGTTCCATCTGCGCCTCGTAATGCGCTACACCCGCTGCAGTTTCATGATGACCAATCAAGCGCAAACCCTTTGACTGGGCATACTCGGTCGCAGCGTCGATATCGAAGCCGACCACAGGCTCATCAAACACGAAGGTTGGTTTGCGCTTCCACCACTCGCCTTCCCAGCCCTTATTCCAGCCTTCGACCAGCACGCCGTCGATATCATGTTTGGCGGCAAAGTCTATATACTGCTTGACACGCTCCGTGGTCGCACCTTGATCCTCACCCGGACTCCACGATTTGTTACCGATGTGCATCTCCCACCAAACCCCCATGTATTTGCCCGGCTTCACATAGGATGAAACGTCACCGAGCTTGTTCGGCTCGTTCAGGTTCAATACCAAATCAGAATCGAGCAAGTCAGCCGCGCTATCGGCGATTTGAATCGTGCGCCATGGCGTCTCCAGCGGTGTTTGCGCATAGACACGGGTTCCATCAGCCCAAGGAACCAGATCCGCCTTGAGGGTAATGTGATTTTCGGCGGTATTGCGCAGTGTCATGCCGGCGTAGTCGATAAGCGCTGCTTCGTGCACAGCGATAGCGACATTGTCTTCGACGCCGGTCAGAGTTAACGGTGTATGCGCCACATCGATACTGCTGAGCGCAGAGTTCAGATATTGATACTCATAGTCCTGCTCACGGTATGCAGGGATCCACCAGGCATGGTAATTCCGTGCAAAGGCGAATTCGGTCAATTCGTCCTCAATGGAAAATTTATCCAGCTGCTCTTGCTTGGGTATGACATACCGGAAACCGACACCGTCATCAAACGCGCGAAAAACCACTTCAAATTTGCGCTTCAGCCCTGTTTTTTCAGCCAAGTAGAGGTGTAGCTCATTGTGCTCGTCGCTCACGGCGGCACGCTCGCCCCAGACTGGTTGCCACTGCTTTCGCACTGTCTCCTGGTCTGCTTTTACAAGCTCCAAATCACCTGCCAGAGCGGGCTGGCCCTTTATCGCAAAGCCAAGTTTGGAGGGTTTGATAATAACCTTATCCTTAAAGCTGATGGAGTACTCCAGGCCAGCAGGCTGGTTATTCACACTCACCCGGATGCGACCATCCGGCGACGACAATTGTTGCTGATCAACCTGTTCGGCAAAGGCACCAAACGTAGTGGACAACAAGAAAAAGGCTAACAGCTTATGGCGTGAAAACATCTTGGCTTCCTATTGTTAACATTATTGGTTGCAATATGCCTGCTTCCTTTCGCATTACTCTCCAACGCAGAATTCAATCTCAGAACCGAAACAAACCGAAAAACAGAAATTGCAAGCCGAGCGTCAGAAACCGAACTTGCAAGTTAGGGCTAGCTTTGCCGACCGGTGCGCCATTGCCCTTCTTTCTGGAGCGAAGCGAGAGCGCGCGAATACTTCTAGAGTGGAAGCTAGAAGTGAAATTTCCCCTGACTCTGCAAGCACCGGTACGTAAAACCGTGGAATCTCGGCGCGGAGACAGCGCGTTCAGCTGTAGGGTTTATAATTTTCAAAAGTCTGATCTGTCGCCGCTTCTTGTTATTTTTGAACCTTACCGGCCATAGAGGCCTTGATGAGGCTGTGGCCAGCATAACTTTTCATCAACTAAGTTAACGTTAACTTAGCACCTGCAAATTTGTTTGCCAACCGGTTTTCATAGGGCACCCGTGCCAGACTTGCTTCCTGAGTAGGGAAAAGGCCAGCCATGCCACACTGCAGAGTCGTGGCACCACAAATCGAACTTTCAATTCGCATGCTTAGAACCAGGTTTCCATTTGCACCCCAAGCTGCCAAACACCACCGGATTTGAAACCTTTCTGCCCGAAATCGTCCTTGGTGCTGAAATCGTCAAGATCCTTGGCCCAATTCATATAGGTGGCGAACAGGCGCAGTTCCGGGCGCGTGAAGAAGTCTCCGGTTTCCGCCTTGAAGGTCGGCGCGAAGGTGATCTTCCAGAAGTCGCCGTTGGCCGTTTGCCGGCCATCGTAACCACGCGCATCGAGGTCCATGGTCTGCCAGGTAAACTCGTAGAGCATTTCGAAGTTGCTGCTCAGCTCGTTGGCCAGCCGTACATTGAAGGTCAGATAATTGTAATCGTCGTCGGGCACATAGCGGTTCTTGCTCTTTTCGGCAATCAGGGCCGGTGCGATTCGCCAATCGCCGTTCAGACGAGTATGGCCATAGATCGCCAGGCGCAGCGTTTCGGCTTCATCGAGCAGTTCGCCATCGCCGCCGATGGTATTGACCTCCCCTCCCAGCCCCTTGCCGTACAGCAGCGCGGTCTTGAAGAAGCCTTCACCACCGAAAAAATCCGGCCGGTGATAGGCGAACATGCCATGCCAGCCCTTTTCACCGGGACTGAACCCCGCCTTGTTCACCCGGCTGTCCTCGTCGGATAGCTTCCGCTTGTCGCCGTTCAGCTTGTCATTGTTCTGGCCCGAAGAAATCGCGCTCAGCATGAGTTGCCAGCGATCGTCATCGAAATACTGGTTGAGGGTGGCGACATAAGTCCTGATGTCCTTGTTCGTCTCCGTGCCGAAATCGCCGTAGGAGCGACTCATCAGCGAGGCATTGAGGCGCCAGCCGTCGGTCGGCCGCACGTCGTAGATGCCGCCACCGGTTCCGGCCAGAAACACGATGCCCCGGTCGAGCCAGTGGATATCGTAGTTGTCCCGGTCGAAACGCTTGCCGGCCCAGATGGTGGCGTCGCGCAGCATGGGAATATCCTGGAACGACGCCAGATGGCTGAGCTCGGCATATACCTGACGCACGTTGAGCGAACTGTCGCCCGAGGTCCAGTCATTGGGGGTTTCCACCCCGTCGGCGATCGCAAACATGTACTTCGAGCGCGTACCGTTGCTGGCCTGGGTTTCCTTCGAGAATTTCGCCTCCACGTAGGTGTCGACCTCATTGCCGAGCCGGCCGACGGAACCACCTATCGAGCCGGCGGGGGTCACGTTGGGGCCGCCACGACCGCCGCCGCTTCCATTGGTCATCATGCCGGAACGGGCATAAGCGCCAAAGGAGAAGCCCTCCGTCAGGTCCTCGATCGAGTCCAGCGAAGACGCCAGCGTCGAGGTGCGGGTCTCCAGGGACTGCTGGCGCGCCTCGATCTGGGCCACGCGCGCGCTGAGCGACAGCGACGACTGCATGTCTGCCGGAAGACCGCCGAGGGCGAACTGCCGATTGAGCTGCTCGACCTCCCTGCGCAGCCGACCCGCTTCGGCTTCGGCCGCCACGGCCCGCGCCTCGGCGACGGCGGCCCTGGCCTCGAGCCGGGCGAGACGCTCCTCGACGCTCGGCGCCGGTGCGGCAAGTAGATGGGTGGAGAGAAAAAGCAGGGACAAGCCCGCCCAGGGGCGACAGGCCGCGGAATGCATGGGTCAACCTCTTGTTCTTGTAGTAGGTACTGCCAGGACGCCTGCGAACCGGCCGTTCCCTCGCGCACCGCGGGCGACCCGGAAGGCCCGGATCGGCAAGTCCCTGCTGCGCACTGGGCAACGGAAAGCGGCCCTTGGCGACATCCTCAACGCCTGCTCACACTCCCCGACCGAACGATTACGCTTGACAGCAAGCCGGCGGGAGTAGCGTAATACGCTTCGATGTTAACGTTACCTCAAATAAAAACAAGAGGGTTTTTCCATGCATCTCCCCTTCAAGCGCGAGTACTGGCTGGTCAGTGGTCTGCTGTTCTTCTTCTTCTTCGCCTGGTCGTCGAGCTATTCGCTGTTCTCGATCTGGCTGCACCGGGTCATCGGCCTGAGCGGCACGGAAACCGGCTTCATCTTCGCCGCCAACGCCATCGCCGCGCTGCTCATCCAGCCGTTCTACGGCGCCCTGCAGGATCGCCTGGGCCTGTCCCGCAAGCTGCTGGTCTGGATCGGCGTGCTGCTCGCCTGCGCCGCGCCCTTCGCGATCCACGTCTATGCCGGACTGCTGGCGCACAACGTGATGCTCGGCGCCCTGGTCGGCGCCGCCTTCCTGGCCTTCGCCATGCTCGCCGGCGTGGGCGTCATCGAGTCCTACACCGAGCGGCTGTCGCGGCATGCCGGCTTCGAGTTCGGCACCACCCGGATGTGGGGCTCGCTGGGCTGGGCGGCCGCGACGGGCGTGGTCGGCGTGGTGTTCAACATCGACCCGGACATCGCCTTCTACATGAGCAGCGCCGCCGGCCTGGCGTTCCTGCTGATCCTCTCCCGGCTGGACATGGACGCCTTCCGGAACCATGAGGCGCAGGGCAGCGAGTCCACGCCGGTATGCACCACCGACATCCTGCAGCTGCTGCGCCTGCCGCGCTTCTGGGCGTTCAGCCTGTTCCTGACCGGAGTCGCCGGGATCTACATGATCTATGAGCAGCAGTTCCCGGTGTACTTCGCCTCCTTCTTCCCCACCCCGGAGGAAGGCACCCGCGCCTACGGCTACCTGAACTCCTCGCAGGTGCTGGTCGAGGCCGTGCTCATGCTGTTCGCGCCCTGGGTGGTCGCCCGCACCGGCGCCAAATACGGCCTGCTGCTGGCCGGCGCCATCATGTTCGTGCGCATCCTCGGCTCCGGGCTGGCCACCGAGGCCTGGACCGTCGGCGCCTGCAAGATGCTGCATGCCATCGAGGTGCCGATCCTGCTGGTCGCGGTGTTCAAGTACATCTGCGTCAACTTCGACGCGCGGCTGTCGGCCACGCTCTATCTGGTCAGTTTCCAGTTCGCCCAGCAGCTGACCGCCATGCTGCTGTCGCCGGCGGTGGGCTACGGCTACGACAGGATCGGCTTCGCCAGCGTCTACCTGCTGCTGGCCGGCCTGGTCGGCGTCTGCCTGCTGCTGTCCTGGTCGCTGCTGCGCGCCGATCCGTCGCGCAAGACTTCCCGGACGGTAGACAGCGCCCTGGAGCTGCCGGCCATCGCCCAGGCGGCCAACCATTACGAACCCTAGTGGGGAAAGGCTTCCGAAAAAGCCACTTCGCCTCGTCCCCGTCCCGGCGGGGAGGAGGCCCGCTCAAGACCTTCCCACGCACCCTCAAGGATCACGACATGCCGGTTGATCTACTGGACGAGGCGCAGCGCGCCCTTGAAGCAACCCTGCCCGAGCGCGGCGACGACTACCGCCTCGGCTACCACCTGTCGCCCCCGCCGGCTGGATGAACGACCCGAACGGACTGGTGTATTTCCGCGGCGAGTACCATGTCTTCTACCAGCACCATCCGTACTCACCCAAGTGGGGGCCGATGCACTGGGGACACGCCAGGAGCGCGGACCTGGTCCACTGGGAACATCTGCCCATCGCCCTGGCGCCCGGCGATGCCTATGACCGGGATGGTTGTTTTTCCGGGTCGGCCGTGGTGGAAGGCGACACGCTGTACCTGATCTACACCGGGCACCGCTGGCTCGGCGAGCCGGGCAACGACGAACAGGGCATGCAGCAGGTCCAGTGCCTGGCCAGCAGCACGGACGGCATCACCTTCACCAAGCACGGGGCAGTGATCGAAACGGCGCCGCACCCCGACATCATGCACTTCCGCGACCCCAAGGTCTGGCGGTGTGGCGATCACTGGTGGATGGCGCTCGGCGCCCGCCAGGGCGACGATCCGCAATTGCTGCTCTACCGCTCCCGGGATCTGCGCCAGTGGCAATGCCTCGGTCGTGCCCTGGAGGGTCGGCGCCAGCCCGACGGCTACATGTGGGAGTGTCCGGACCTGTTCGAGCTGGAGGGGCGCGACGTCTTCCTGTTCTCGCCGCAGGGCCTGGAGCCCGAGGGCTACGAACGCTGGAACCTGTTCCAGAACGGCTATCTTCTCGGCCGGCTGGACGAGAACGCCCGCTTCGTCGCGGAAACCGAACTGCACGAGATCGACCACGGCCACGACTTCTACGCGGCACAGACCCTGCTGGCGCCGGACGGACGCCGCCTGCTCTGGGCGTGGATGGACATGTGGAACAGTCCGATGCCGAGCCAGGCCCACCACTGGTGCGGCGCGCTGACCCTGCCGCGCGAGCTGAGCCGCGACGGCGACCGGCTGCGCATGCGTCCGGCCCGCGAACTGACGGCGCTGCGCCAGTCCCGGCAGGCGCTGGCGATCGGCACGCTCGAGGCGCAGAGCCGCCAGCTCGAGGTGCGCGGCGCCCTGCTGGAGCTCGAAGTGGAGCTGGAACTGGCCGGCAGCACCGCCGAGCGCTTCGGTCTGGCCCTGCGCTGCAGCAACGACGGACGGGAGCGGACCCTGCTGTATTTCGACGCCATGGCCCGCCGTCTGGTGCTCGACCGCCAGCACTCGGGCGCCGGCGTGAGCGGCGTGCGCAGCGTGCCGGTGGCGCCGGGGCAGACGCGGATCGCCCTGCGCATCTTCTTGGATCGCTCGTCCATCGAGGTGTTCGTCGACGACGGCGCCTACAGCCTGAGCAGCCGCATCTACCCGCGCCCCGACAGCCTGGGGGTGAGCGCCTTCGCCGTGAACGGGCGCGGGACGTTCGGCGCGGGGGCGGCCTGGAGCCTGGCCGACCTGAAGCTCTGAGCGATCTCATTGCGCCATTGGTGCCGCCTGCCGCCGTGTTGTCATGCTTTCGCCGGGCATGACATCATGCCCGGCCATACAGGCAATGGCACCCGCACATGGCTTCGGTCAAAGATGTCGCACGGTTGGCGGGGGTTTCCCCGATGAGCGTGTCCCGAGCGATCAACACCCCGGAAAAGCTCAACCCGGAAACCCTGGCGAAGATCCGCCAGGCCATCGAAGCCCTGGGCTACGTGCCCAGTCTTTCCGCCCGCAAGATCCGCGGCGGCCATTCCAGCGGCAAGACCATCGGCGTCTTCGCGCTCGACACGGCGACGACCCCCTTCGCCGTGGAAATGCTGCTCTCGGTGGAACGCACCGCCCGGGAACACGGCTGGAACGTCTTCATCCTCAACGTCTTCGAAATCCCGCTGAACCCGCAAACCATCGAGCTGATGCTGTCGCACCGGCCGGACGGCATCGTGTTCAGCGCCATGCAGCTGCGCGAACTGGAGATTCCCCCGGCGCTGCGCAGCAAGCCGCTGGTGCTGAGCGGCTGCATGAGCACCGGGCCCGACGTCGCCTGCTACGTTCCCGACGACACGGACGGCCAGTACCAGGCCGTGCGCCAGGCGCTCGGGCGCGGCTATCGCCGCCCGCTGTGCATCAACCTGCCGCGCCACAGCCTGGCCTGGAAGCTGCGCCAGCAAGGCCTGTCGCGCGCCCTTGCGGAGGCCGGCATCGCGCCGGACAGCGTCCGCCAGTACGACCTGTCGACCGACGACGCCTACGGGGAAACCATCGCCGAGCTGGAGCGCCAGCTGAACGAATCGCACGGCAGGCCGGCCTTCGACCTGCTGGTCTGCGGCAACGACCGCATCGCCCTGGTCGCCTACCAGTACCTGCTCAGCCGCGGCCTGCGCATCCCGGCCGACGTGGCGGTGCTCGGCTACGACAACATGGTGGGCGTCGCCGAGCTGTTCTATCCGCCGTTGAGCACCGTGCAGCTCCCCTACTACGAGCTGGGCCGCCGCGCCGCGCTGCACCTGATCGAGGCGCGCGACGAACCCTTCGTCCACTGGGTGCCCTGCCCCGTCGTGGATCGCCAGTCCTGGTGATGCGAGCCGCCGCCGCGGCACGCTGGCTCCGGATCGGTACGCCCAAGACTCGCGCCAGGCCGGCAGCGCCTGGTTTCGCAATTATGGACACAAGTCTGTCCGCCTCCCTTGCCGCTCCCCGAGAGTGTGATATTTTTTTGACATCATTTTTTTGACCCGCCTTGCATGCTCGGCATTCCTCCCCCTGCTGACCTGCCCCACATGCCCTCACGGAACGAAAAGAAGGCAACCCCATGAAAAGAAGAACACTCCTGCTCGCTACCCTGGCCGTCCCTGCCAGCCTCGCTCTCCAGGGCACGGCCCAGGCCGCCGGCTATCCCAGCAAGCCGATCGAGCTGGTGGTGCCGAACATCGCCACCGGCAGCACGGACATGGTCGCCCGGACGTTCGCCAAGTACGCCGAGAAGCGGATCGGCAAGCCGGTGGTGATCGTCAGGATCACCGGCGCGGGCGGCTACAACGGCTCGCGCGCGGTTCGCGAGGATCAATCCAAGGGCTACAAGGTGCTGCTGACCCACCAGGGCCTCATCGCCAACTACCTGACCAAGATGGCGCCCTACTCCTACGACGGCTTCAAGGTCGGCCCGGTGGTCGCCGAAGACGCCACCGTGGGGCTCTACGTGTCCGGCAAGTCGAAGATCAAGTCGATCAACGACCTGCTCGCCAAGGCCAGGGCCGAACCGGGCAAGGTCAAGGCCGCCACCGAGTACGGCACCTACAACCACTTCATGTTCCTCAAGCTGCAGAAGGAACAGGGCGTGAAGTTCCAGATGGTTGAAATCCCCGGCGACGCCGGCAGGATTCCCGCGCTGCTCGGCGGCACCGTCGACGTCATCGCCAAGATCTATTCGGGCACCGAGGACTACCTCAAGTCGGGCGACTTCGTGCTGCTCGGCGAGCCGACCGGCAAGCGCGCGCCGAACGCGCCGAACGTGCCGACCTACCGGGAACAGGGCGTCGACTTCACCTTCGCGCCCTACCTGTTCACCCTGTTCTTCAACCAGGGCACCCCCGACGACGTCGTGGAGCAGTGGGCGGAGGTCGCCGAGGAAGTGACCGCGGACCCGGCCTACCAGAAAGAGATCGCGGCGCTGGGCATGGCCGTCGCCTACAAGTCGCCGCAGGAAAGCACCGCTGCCTATGGCGCCATCCAGAAGACCATGGCGGAACTGGCCAGCGGGGCGGAGTCCTTCGCCCAGCACTGACGCCGGACGCGCCCGCAGCGGCGCGCTCCCGGGCTCGGGCACCCGGGACGGCCAGCCCCCCTGACCTGAATCTGCCACCGGAGACCTCGAAAACGGCTCCCTACCGCGGCTGAGCCTCCGCGACCCGCGGCTCGGCCAGCCATCGCCATCCGCCGGCCCCGGCCTTAGGCCGGGGCGGCCATGACGCCTGCAACACACCTACATCCAATAACAAGAAGGTGAAACACATGAAAAAAACCACACTCTTGCGTGCCACCCTGGCAGCCGCCATCGGCCTTGCGCTCCAGGGCGCGGTCCAGGCCGCCGACTATCCGAGCAAACCGGTCGAGCTGGTGGTGCCGGCCGCCGCCACCGGCGCTTCCGACCTGAGCGCCCGGGTCTTCGCCAAGTACGCCGAAAAGCTGCTCGGCAAACCGATGGTGGTCGTCCGGATCGACGGCGAAGGCGGCTACAAGGGCTCGCGCGAAGTCCACGAGGACCAGTCCAAGGGCTACAAGCTGCTCTATACCCACCAGGGCCTCGTCGCCAACTACCTAACCAAGGTGGCGCCCTACTCCTACGACGGCTTCAAGGTCGGCCCCACGGTCGTCGAGGACGCCACCCTCGGGCTCTACGTGTCCGGCAAGTCGGGGATCGCCTCGATCGGCGACCTGCTCGCCAGGGCCAGGGCCAAGCCGGGCAAGCTCAAGGCCGCCACCGAATACGGCACCATCAGCCATTTCATGTTCCTCAAGCTGCAGAAGGAGCAGGACGTGCAGTTCCGGCTGATGGACACCGGCGGGGACGCCGCCCGGCTCGCCGCGCTGATCGGCGGCACCGTCGACGTCATGGCCAAGATCTATTCGGGCACCCCGGAATACCTCCAGTCGGGCGACTTCGTGCTGCTCGGCGAGCCGACCGGCACGCGCGCGCCGAACGCCCCGAACGTGCCGACCTACCGGGAACAGGGGGTCGACTTCACCTTCCCGGCCTACCAGTGGACTCTGTTCTTCAGCCAGAACACGCCCCAGGAGGTCGTCGACACCTGGACCGGAATCGCCCAGCAGGTGACCGCCAATCCGGCCTATCGGAAGGAGATCGAGGCGCTCGGCATGGCCTGGACCTACCGGTCGCCGCAGGAGAGCGCCGCCGCCTACGCCGACACCCAGGAGGCCTGGGCGGAGCTGGCGAGCGGAACGGCGGCCGTCGCCCAGCAGTGACGCCCGGCGGCTGCCCGGCGCCGGTCTGCGGCGGCGGGCCGCCGTGCACAACGCCTGGCCGGTCCTACTCCAGCAAGGCCAGACAACCGCTCTGGCAGGCCGCCAGGATTTCCTCGGCCAGCTCGAGGTCGTCGACCGCGCGGGCCAGGGCCAGCCCGCCGATCATGCCCACCGCGACCTGCAGGGCGCGCCGCCGCGTATCGCCCGCCGCCGGCAGCCCGCTCTCCAGGCGGGCCACGAACGCCGCGAGCAGACGGGTGTAGCTGTCGCGGATCGCGGCGTCCTGGCGGGCGGCGTCGCTCACCATGAAGGCCAGCGGGCACTGCATGCGGCTGCCGTCCCGGTGGTCCGGATGCAGGTAGCTCTCGACCAGTTGCGCCAGGCCCCGGCCCGCTCGAACAGCAGGCCGCCGCGGCGGGCCGCCACCTGGATCGCCTCCCGGTACAGCTCGGCCTTGGAGGCGAAGTGGTGATAGAAGGCGCCGCGGGTCAGGCCGGCGTCCCGCACGATCGCCTCGATGCTGGTCTGCTCGAAGCCTTCCAGGGCGAACAGCCGCGCCGCACTGTCCAGAATCCGCTGGCGGGTCGCGGCACGCTGGGTGGCAGGCCAGGACATAGGCTTTTCTCCTCGGTGTGGGGCGCCGAACGGCAGTCTGCCAAAGACGCACTTTATGTTCTTGAACATAAGGTCGCGACGCTCAGTATGCGAGTCTTCCCACCCCTTCGGAGCACTCCATGTCACTGCACATAGTCGGCCCGGGCTTCAGCACCTTCGTCCGCAGCGTCCGCCTGTACTGCGAGGAAAAGGCGCTGGACTACACCTACGGCCTGCAGGTGGACGGCAAGCCCGTTGCCCTGCACAGTGCCGAGCACCTGGCTCTGCATCCCTTCGGCAAGCTGCCCGTGCTGCTGCACGGCGAACGGCGGATCTTCGAAACCGCGAGCATCTGCCGCTATCTCGACGCGGTCTTCCCGCAATCCTCGCTACAGCCGCAGGACGCGGCGCAGCGCGCCGAGGTCGACCAGTGGTCCGCCGCCCTCGCCCTCTACGTCGACGAGCGGCTGATCCGCCGCTACCTGCTGCTGGTCGCCTCGCCGGTCCGCCCGGCGTCCCCCGTCGATCCGGCGGCCGTGGCCGCCGCCGAGCCGGCGGTCGTCGAGACCCTGCAGCTGCTCGCCGGCCAGCTCGGCGACCGGGCGTTCTTCTGCGGTGCGCGCTACAGCATGGCCGACGCCCTGCTCACTCCCATGCTCGACTACCTGCAGCAGCTACCCGCCTCGGCGGCCTGGCTGGAACGGCAGCCCGGCCTGCACGACTACCTGCAGCGCATGCGTCAGCGTCCGTCGGGGCAGAAGGTCCTCGGCCGACCGGACGCGCCAGGCGGCGCCTGAGCGGCCGGCGGCACGCGCCCGTGCCCGGCTTGCAGTCCGTCGGAATCGCCGGACGCCGAGCCGGGACGTTCTAGACTCGATCACCCAAAGGCAGTGGTTTCATACACATGGAAAGCTCGCGGGAGACCGATCATGCGTTTCTGGAAACTCACGGTTGTCGCCCTGGCGCTCGTCAGCGCCGCCTGCAGCAACATCCCCTCCTCGGAAACCCGCCATTCGGGCTTTCTCGGCGACTACAGCCGGCTGGTCAAGGACCCGTACTGGGACAACAGCGAGTACTGGGTCAAGCCGGACCTGAACCTGCGCCGGGACTACGACAAGAAGATCGTCCTCGATCCGGCCCGCTACTACGTGGATGCCGCCACCCAGGCGGTGATCCGCGAGCGCCCCGAGGAAACCGCCAAGGTCCTGGCCCATCTCGACCAGGCCATCCGCCGCGAGCTGCAGGCCGGCGGCTACCAGCTGGTGACCTCCGCCGACGTGCGCAGCCTGCGCGTGCGCCCGGCGATCACCGGGCTGATCCGCAACGCCCGCGACATGAAGGTCGGCGAATACCTGCCGATCGGCTTTCTGATCGGCGCCGGCATGCAGCTCTCCGGCGTGCGCGACCAGCAGGTACGGATCTTCTTCGAAACCGAGATCCGCAACGCCAGGACCGGGGAAATCCTCGGCCAGTCGGTCAGCGCCGCCAGCGGCAACGAGGTTTCGCCCTCGGCCAAGGCCAGCGCCAGCGACACCTACCAGGCCCTGGACGACTGGGCCAGGCAGGTGCGCGAGCGCCTGGACCGGGCCTATGCCGAAACCAAGGGCCAGGCCTCGCGCTGACCCTAATGAGGGAGATGGTCGAGGTCGACCGGATCGCCCGGATGCAGCCCCAGCTTGTTGCGGATGTCCTGGAACATGGCGTCGTACTCGCCATGCTCGCGCAGGACCGGCCCGAAGCGCGGCTGGAAGCCGTTGCGCACGGCGATCTGGGTCAGCGCGTTGAGGAAGTCGAAGGCCATGTCGCGGTGCAGCTCGCACTCATCCGCAAAGGACCGGCCGTCGATCTCGCCCTCCATGCGCAGGTGCAGCATCGGCCCCTGCTTGGGATCTTCGCGCACCTCGTAATAGACATCGCAGGTGAAGGCCTGGCGGTTGAGCTTGTCCACCTTCTGCTCGCGATGGACATGACCGGGTGTGAACATGGGAGTCTCCTTGCAGTGTGAAAACGCGATCCGGGGAACCCTCCCACTGCCGGCCGGCGGGTTCCGCCCGGACTCAGTGTAGGCACTCGGTCATCGCCTGCGCCGGCAGGATGACATCCGGCGCAGGCCGGACCGGACCACGGGCGGCAGCGGCCGGGAAACGCCCGGGAAAACCCCGACGAGCGGTATGGCCAAGCGGGTGACGCTGCCTAGACTCAGTCTCGGATCACGACATTTGGGGCATGAGCATGGACATCGCAGCCCGGCTGGCACGCAGCCAGGACATTTCCGGCAAGGCCGGGAAGCTCTTCGAGAAACGCACCCGGTTTGCCCGGGAGCAGTTCCAAGAGCGGATGCGCAAGGCCTGGGAAAAGGAAATGGCCGGTCCGACGGCCAAACCCTTCGCTCCCTTCGCACCCTGGAGCCTGTGGAACGCCTGGTATCGCTACGGCGTGGACGCCGCCCAGCGTTCGGTGCTGTTCTGGGACACGCTGCGCCAGCGCGGCGACGACTATCTGGAGCACCTGCAGCAGGGTCAGCCGCCGCTGCTGCATTTCGACCACGAGCCGGTGCTGGACGCGCGCACCTTCGAACGCCCGGTCAACTACGCCCTGCTGCGCATCCTGCCGCCGGCCGGGGTGCAGGTGGACCCCAAGCTGCGCCCCTACCTGATCATCGACCCGCGCGCCGGGCACGGCCCGGGGATCGGCGGCTTCAAGGACGACTCCCAGGTGGGGGTGGCCCTGCGCGCCGGGCATCCGGTGTACTTCGTGATCTTCTTCCGCGAACCGGAGCCGGGCCAGACCCTGCTCGACGTATCCGCCGCCGAGCAGCGCTTCGTGCGCAAGGTGCGCGAGCTGCACCCGGACAGCCCCAAGCCGGTGCTGGTCGGCAACTGCCAGGGCGGCTGGGCGACCATGATGCTGGCCGCCTCGGACCCGAACACCGCGGGCCCGGTGGTGATCAACGGCGCGCCGATGTCCTACTGGGGCGGCGCCTGGCAGCAGGGCGAAGGCGACAACCCGATGCGCTATGCCGGCGGGCTGCTCGGCGGCAGCTGGCTGGCCTCCTTCGCCTCCGACCTGGGCAACGGCCGTTTCGACGGCGCCTGGCTGGTGCAGAACTTCGAGAATCTGAATCCCGCCAACACCTTCTGGGACAAGTACTACCACCTGTTCGCCAACATCGACAGCGAGCCGCCGCGCTTCCTGGAGTTCGAGCGCTGGTGGGGCGGCTACTTCCTGATGAACCGCGAGGAGATCGAGTGGATCACCCGCAACCTGTTCGTCGGCAACAAGCTCTGGGACGGCGAGACCCGCAGCGGCAACGGCCAGGCCTTCGACCTGCGCGACATCAAGTCGCCGATCGTCCTGTTCGCCTCCCTGGGCGACAACATCACCCCGCCCCAGCAGGCCTTCAACTGGGTGGCCGACGTCTATGGCAGCACCGAGGAGATCAAGGCGCGCGGCCAGGTCATCGTCGGCCTGCTGCACCGGGACATCGGCCACCTGGGGATCTTCGTGTCGGGCCGGGTCGCGCGCAAGGAGCACGCGCAGATCGTCGAGGTGCTGAAATCCATCGAGATGCTGCCGCCCGGCCTGTACGGCATGGACATCCACGAGCGCCCCGGCAGCGGCGGAGCGGTGGAGTACGAGGTGACGTTCCAGGAGCACCGCCTGGAGGATGTCAGCGCCCGCCTCAACCGCCTGCAGCGTGCCGACGAGAAGCCCTTCGAGGCGGTGGCCGCGCTGTCCGAGTTCAACCAGCGCGCCTACCAGATCTTCGCCCAGCCGCTGGTGCAGGCCCTGTCCAGCGAGACCTCCGCCCGCCTGATGCGGCAGCTCCATCCCCTGCGCGTGCAGCACTGGAGCTGTTCGACGCGCAATCCGTGGCTGTGGTGGCTGGCCCCCGCCGCCCGCGCGGTCGAAGCGCAGCGCCGGGCGACGGACACGGACGACCTGCCGCACCGCAGCGAGCGGCTGGCCTCCGAGCTGATCAGCGCCTCCCTGGACTATCACCGGGCGATGCGCGACGCCCTCAGCGAGGCGCTGTTCTTCCAGATCTACGGCACCCTGTTCGCCCTGTACCTGTCCGAGCGCCCTGATATGGAGCGACCGATCGCAGCCGGCGGGGCCACCGAGGCGCAGGAGCTGCCCTTCGTCCAGGAGGTCCTGGCCGCGATCGGCGAAGGCGGCTACGACGAGGCCTGCGCCCGGGTGATGGTCCTGCTGTCGCGCAAGGGCGAGCTGCCCCTGGCGCGACTGGCGGCGAAACAGGAAGTCGCCCGCGACCATGCCGACCTGCTGCCCCAGTTGCCACCCGAGACCTGGCGGCGCATCCGCGGCGAACAGGAGATCATCGCGAACTACGCCCCGAGCAGGCTCTCGCCACCCTGCCGGCGCTGCTGAACGAGCCGGCCGACCGCGACCGGCTGCTGACCCTGCTGGAACGGCTGATCAAGGACGAGCGCGTCCAGCGCTCCGAGCCCAACGCCGAACAGCACGCCATGCTCGAACGCATCCGTGGCGTGCTGGGCCGCGAGCCGGCCGCCCGCAAGCGCGTCGCTGCCGCGAAAAGAGCCTGATCTTTCCCGCTTTGGAGAGTTTCCGATGACCGCTCCCCACGAAAAATACCGGCGCCTGATCGACTACTGCAGCGCCCTGCCGCCGATGCCGACGGCGGTGGCCTGGCCCTGCGACCAGAGCGCCCTCGAGGGCGTGGTGGATGCGGCGAAAAGCGACCTCATCGCGCCGATCCTGGTCGGCCCGCGGGAGCGCATCGAGGCGCTGGCCGCCCAGCACGGCCTCGACATCGCCGGCCTGCCGATCGAAGAGGCCCCCTACAGCCAGGCCGCCGCCGCCCGCGCCGTGGCGCTGGTCCGCGAGGGCCGGGCCGAGGCGCTGATGAAGGGCAGCCTGCACACCGACGAACTGATGGGCGCGGTGGTCAAGCGCGACACCGGACTGCGCACCGCGCGCCGGGTCAGCCACTGCTTCGTGATGGACGTGCCGGGACACGAGGACGCCCTGATCATCACCGACGCCGCGGTGAACATCGCGCCGACCCTGGCCGAGAAGATGGACATCACCCAGAACGCCATCGACCTGGCCCATGCGCTGCAGGTCGGCCCGGAGCAGAAGGAAGTGCGGGTGGCGGTCCTCTCGGCGATGGAGACCGTCAACCCCGCGGTGCCCTCCACCATCGAGGCAGCCGCCCTGTGCAAGATGGCCGACCGCCGGCAGATCACCGGCGCCGTCCTCGACGGCCCGCTGGCCCTGGACAACGCCATCAGCCTGGAGGCGGCGCAGATCAAGAAGATCGACTCGCCGGTGGCGGGCCGCGCCAACGTGCTGGTGGTCCCCGACCTGGAAGCGGGCAACATGCTGGCCAAGAGCCTGTCCTTTCTCGCCGGCGCGGATGCCGCCGGCATCGTGCTGGGCGCGCGGGTGCCGATCATCCTGACCAGCCGCGCCGACTCGCTGACCACCCGCCTCGCCTCCTGCGCGGTGGCGACCCTGGTGGCCAAGGCCCGGCGCGAGAGCGCCGGCAAGGCGATCGGGTGAAGCCATGCAGCAGGTGATCCTGGTTCTCAACGCCGGCTCGTCCAGCCTCAAATTCTCGCTCTTCGCCGACCAGCCCGGCGAGCCGGAACTCCTGCTGCGCGGGCAGATCGAGGGGCTCAACAGCGCGCCGCACTTCATCGCCAGGGACGCCGCGGGCGCCATCCTCGACGAGCGGCGCTGGGCCGACGGCACCCGCCTCGGCCACGACGGCGCGGCGCACCATCTGGTCGAGTTCCTGCAGGATTACCGGGACCGCTATCAGTTGCTGGCCGTGGGCCACCGGGTGGTCCACGGCGGCCAGGCGTTCGCCCAGCCGGTACGGCTGGACGGCGAGCGGCTGAAGGAGCTGGAAAAGCTCGTCTCCCTGGCGCCCCTGCACCAGCCGCACAACCTGGCGCCGATCCGCGCGCTGCTCGAACGGGCGCCGCAGCTGCCCCAGGTCGCCTGCTTCGACACTGCCTTCCACCGCCGCCAGCCCGAGCTCGCCCAGCTGTTCGCCCTGCCGTCGGCCATCACCGAGCGCGGCGTGCGGCGTTACGGCTTCCACGGGTTGTCCTACGAATACATCGCCAGCGTGCTGCCGACGCTGGCCCCCGAGGCGGCGGCCGGCCGGGTGGTGGTCGCCCACCTGGGTAACGGCGCCAGCCTGTGCGCCATGGCCGCCGGGCGGAGCCTAGCCAGCACCATGGGCTTCACCGCCGTGGACGGCCTGCCCATGGGCACTCGCTGCGGCAACCTCGACCCGGGGGTGATCCTCTACCTGCTGGACGAGCTGAAGATGAACGCCCGCGCCATCGAGACGCTGATCTACAAGGAGTCCGGGCTGCTCGGCGTGTCGGGAATTTCCAGCGACATGCGCGAGCTGCTGGCCAGCGACGCGCCGCGCGCCGCTCTCGCCGTGGACCTGTTCGTCTACCGCATCGGCCGCGAGATCGGCTCCCTGGCCGCGGCCCTCGGCGGGCTCGACGCCCTGGTGTTCACCGGCGGCATCGGCGAGCACGCCGCACCGATCCGCGCGCGCGTCTGCCGCGACGCCGCCTGGCTGGGCGTGGAGCTGGACGAAGCCGCCAACGAGAACGGCGGCCCGCGGATCAGCGCGGCCTCCAGCAAGGTGTCGGCCTGGACGCTCGCCACCAACGAGGAACTGATGATCGCCCGCCACACCCGGCAGACGATTTCGCCCACCTGAAAGCCGAGGAAAAAGGACATGACTCAGGAGACTCCCCGCCCGCTGCTCACGGGCGCCAAGGCGCTGGTGGTCGGCGTGGCCAACGAGCACTCGATCGCCTACGGCTGCGCCAAGGCCTTCGCCGAACTGGGCGCCGAGGTGGCCATCACCTACGCCAACGACAAGACCCGCGGCTACGTCGAGCCGCTGGCCCAGGCCTTGAAGGCGCCGATCTTCCTGCCGCTGGACGTCACCCAGCCGGGCCAGCTCGAAGCGGTGTTCGAGGCGATCGAGCGGCAATGGGGGCGCCTGGACATCCTGGTGCACTCCATCGCCTGGGCGCCCAAGGAAGACCTGCAGGGCGGCCTGCTCGACTCCTCGGCGGAAGGCTTCGGCCTGGCCATGGACATCTCCTGCCATTCCTTCGTGCGCATGGCGCGCCTGGCCACGCCGCTGATGAGCAACGGCGGCACCCTGTTCGCCATGAGCTACTACGGCGCCAACAAGGTGGTGCCCAACTACAACCTGATGGGCCCGGTGAAGGCCGCGCTGGAGGCGTCCTGCCGCTACCTGGCCTACGAGCTGGGGCCGAAGGGCATCCGCGTGCACGCCATTTCCCCCGGCCCGCTCAAGACCCGCGCCGCCTCCGGCCTCAAGGATTTCGACCTGATGCTCAACGAGGCCGCCCAGCGCGCGCCCCTGGGCGAGCTGGTGGACATCATGGACGTCGGCTTCACCTGCGCTTACCTGGCCACTCCCTATGCCCGCCGCCTGTCCGGCGAGACGCTGTACGTGGACGGCGGAGTGAACATCATGGCCTGAGCCGTACACGAGCCATGGGCATCCTGAAGGGCTGGCCGCGCCCGTTGCGTGGCCCCGCAGTCGCTGGCCTGCAAGCAGGCGGAGCGGCGCTTCGAAACCTCGTCTGGCTGGCCGCCGGCCTGGGACTGCTCGCCGCCTGCGGCGAAACCCCCGCCCCGCCGGCGCGTCCGCCCATCGAAGTGACCGCCCAGACGGTGGCCGCCCAGGACACCCCGGTGACCTTCGAATTCGTCGCCCAGACCCAGAGCTCCCGGGAAGTGGAAATCCGCGCCCGGGTCGAGGGCTTCCTGGAGAAACGGCTGTACACCGAAGGCGACCTGGTGAAAGCCGGACAGGTCCTGTTCCAGATGGACCCCAAGCCGTTCGAGGCGGCGCTGCAGTCGGCCCGCGGCCAGCTCGCCCAGCAGCAGGCGCGCCTGGAGATGACCCGGGCCGACCTGGTGCGTATCCGCCCGCTGGTGAAGATCGGCGCGCTGAGCAAGAAGAACCTCGACGACGCCATCGGCAACGAACGGCAGGCCCAGGCCGCCGTGCTCTCCGCCGAGGGCGCGGTGCGCACCGCGCAGCTCAACCTCGGCTACACCACCATCACCTCGCCGCTCACCGGGGTGTCGAGCTTCGCCAAGCTGCAGGAAGGCAGCTACGTGACGCCGGGCGCGGCCGGCCTGCTGACCTACGTGTCGCAGGTGGACCCCATCTACATCAACTTCAGCCTCTCGGAGAACGAGATGCTGAAGTTCCGCAGCGAGATCGCCGCCGGCCAGCTCAGGTTCCCTCCGCACAACGACTTCGAGGTCGAGGTGGTGCTGGCCGACGGCACGCTGGTGCCCGATCGCGGCCGCCTCGACTTCGCCGACTTCTCTTTCAGCGAGGAGACCGGCACCTTCCTGATCCGCGCGGCGGTGGTCAACCCGAAGGGCCTGCTGCGCCCCGGCCAGTTCGTGCGCGCCCACCTCAAGGGCGCGGTCCGGCCCAATGCCCTGCTGGTGCCCCAGCGGGCGGTCCTGCAGGGCTCCAAGAGCCATTACCTGTGGGTGATCGGCGACGGCGGCAAGCCCGAGCAGCGCATCGTGGAGATGGGCGACTGGCACGGCGACGACTGGTTCGTCGCCCAGGGCCTGCGCGCCGGCGAGCGCATCGTGGTCGACGGCGCGATGCGGGTGGCGCCGGGGGTCCCGCTGCAGATCGTCGACGCCCGCCCGGCCGCCGGGGAAGCGCAGCGCCCGCAACGGCCGAAGGCGGCCGAGGCCTGGCCCGGCCAGCAGGAACGGATGAAGACCGATCCGTCCGCCGGGAGACAGGCGCCGTGAGCATCTCCCACTACTGCATCGACCGGCCGATCTTCGCCTCGGTGATCTCCATCGTCATCACCCTGGCCGGCGCGGTGGCGATGCTCAACCTGCCGGTGGCCCAGTACCCGGACATCACCCCGCCGCAGATCACCGTCTCGGCCACCTATCCCGGCGCCGACGCCGAGGTGGTGGCCAACAACGTGGCCGCGCCCATCGAGCAGCAGGTCAACGGCGCCGACGCCATGATCTACATGAACTCGTCGAGCTCGGCGACCGGCAACATGACCCTCAACGTGTTCTTCGAGATCGGCACCGACCCCTCGCTGGCCCAGGTGGACGTGCAGAACCGGGTCAACCTGGCCCTGCCGCAGCTGCCCTCGGCGGTGCAGAGCCAGGGCATCCAGGTGCAGAAGAAGTCCTCGGCGTTCATGATGGTCATCGCGGTGTATTCCCCGGACGAGCGCTACGACAGCACCTACATCGCCAACTACACCAACCTGTACATCCTCGACGCGATCAAGCGCATCCCCGGCGCCAACCAGGCGAGCATCTTCGGCACCCCCGACTACGCCATGCGCATCTGGCTCAAGCCCGACCGCATGGCCCAACTGAAGATCACCGCCGCCGACGTGCAGCAGGCGGTGGCCAACCAGAACCAGCAGTTCGCCGTGGGCCGCATCGGCCAGTCGCCGACCGGCGAGGCGGTGGAGCAGTCCTTCGCCGTCACCACCAAGGGCCGGCTGACCGAACCGGCGGAGTTCGAAAACATCATCATCCGCGCCGCCAGCGGCGGGGCGGCCATCGTCCGCCTGCGCGACGTCGGCCGCGCCGAGCTGGGCCAGAAGGACTACTCGCTGCGCAGTACCTACCAGGGCAAGCCGGCGACGCTGCTGGCGGTCTACCAGCAGCCCGGCGCCAACGCCCTGGACGTGTCCGGCGCCGTGCGGGCGACCCTGGCGGAGATGGAGCAGAGTTTTCCGGCCGGCATCCAATACAAGATCGTGATGGACACCACGGCCTTCACGCGCGCCTCGATCAGCGAGGTGGTGCACACCTTCTTCGAGGCCCTGGTGCTGGTGGTGGTGGTGGTCTACGTGTTCCTGCAGAGCCTGCGCGCCACCCTGATCCCGGTGCTGGCGGTGCCGGTGTCGATCGTCGGCACCTTCGTCGGCATGACCGCCCTGGGCTTCTCGATCAACATGCTGACCCTGTTCGGCATGGTGCTGGCGATCGGCATCGTGGTGGACGACGCCATCGTGGTGATCGAGAACGTCGAGCGCAACATGCAGGTCCACAAGATGAACCCCAAGGACGCCGCCAAGCAGGCGATGGACGAGGTGGCCGGCCCGGTGGTGGCCATCGTCCTGGTGCTCTGCGCGGTGTTCGTCCCGGTGGCCTTCATGAGCGGCATCACCGGCCAGCTCTACAAGCAGTTCGCCATTACTATCGCCATCTCCGTGGTGATCTCCGGCCTGGTCGCCCTGACCCTGTCGCCGGCCTTGGCCGCCCTGCTCATCAAGCCCGCCCACGGGCAGAAGCGCGGCTTCTTCCGCTGGTTCGAGCGCAGCTTCGCGCGCATGACCGAGGGCTACTCCCGCGCGGTGGCCTTCCTGATCAGGCGCTTTCTGCTCGCCCTGCTGCTGTTCGTCGGGATGATCGTGCTGACGGTACTGATGGCGCAGCGCATCCCCGGCGCCTTCCTGCCACCGGAGGACCAGGGCTACCTGCTCGGCGCGATGATCATGCCCGATGCCGCCAGCCTGGACCGCACCGGCGAGGTGGGCCAGGCGGTCAGCGACTACTTCATGGCCGACGAAGCCGTCGAAGGGGTGGCGGTGGTCAGCGGCTACAGCCTGCTGGACAGCCAGAACAAGAACAACGCCGGGGCCTTCTTCATCGGCTTCAAGGATTTCGAAGAGCGCTATCAGGACGAGGAAAGCATCCGGGCGCAGAGCGCCCCGGCGGTCATCAAGGCCGCCGGCCAGAGCTTCTCCCGGATACGCGAGGGCCTCGTGGTGCCGGTCAACCCGCCGTCCATCCCCGGCCTGGGCACCACCGGCGGCATGGAGGTATGGATCCAGAGCAAGGGCGACGGCAGCGTCGCCCAGCTCGCCGAGCTGGTGAACGACTTCGTGGCCAAGGCCAGGCAGCGCCCGGAATTCGGCGCCATCACCTCCACCTTCAACGCCTTCTCCCAGCAACTGCTCGCCGACGTGGACCGGGAAAAGGCCGAAACCCTGGGCGTGCCGGTGGAGGACGTGTACAGCACCATGCAGACCATGTTCGGCTCGCTGTACGTCTCGCAGTTCAACAAGTACAGCCGCCTGTGGCAGGTGATCCTGCAGGCCGAGCCGGCCTACCGCCTCAAGGTCGAGGACCTGCAGCAGATCTACGTGCGCAGCCGCAGCGGCGAGATGGTCCCGCTCAAGGCCCTGCTGACCACCCGCTACGTCACCGGCCCGGACCTGTTGACCCGCTTCAACAACTTCCCGGCGGTGAAGATCACCGCCAGCGCGGCGCCGGGCTTCAGCTCCGGGCAGGCGCTGGCGGCCCTCGAGGCGCTGGCCGCGGAGCTCATGTCCAGCGACTACGCCCTGGCCCTGAGCGGCGAGGCCTTCGAGGAGAAGAAGGCCGGCGGCACCAGCGCCCAGGTGTTCGTCTTCGGCCTGGTCATGGTGTTCCTGATTCTCGCCGCCCAGTACGAGAAGTGGTCGCTGCCGGTCGGCGTGCTGCTGGCGGTGCCCTTCGCGCTGTTCGGCGCCCTGCTGGCGATCCTCTTGCGCGGCCTGGTCAACGACGTGTACTTCCAGATCGGCCTGACCATGCTGGTGGCCCTGGCGGCGAAGAACGCCATCCTGATCTTCGAGTTCGCCGTGCTGAACCGGGAGAAGGGCATGTCGGTGTTCGACGCGGCGATGACCGCGGCACGCGAGCGCCTGCGGCCCATCGTGATGACCTCGCTGGCCTTCATCCTCGGCTGCGTGCCCCTGGCCATCGCCGTCGGCGCCTCGGAGAACAGCCGCCACTCGATCGGCACCGGGGTGATCGGCGGCATGCTGGCGGCGACGGTGATCGCGGTGTTCTTCATCCCGCTGTTCTACTACCTGATCGAGCGGCTTTCCGAGAAGGCCGCGAGCAAGAAACCGGCGGCGGCGCCTGCCGAACCGGCGCTGCCGGGCGGGACGCTGGGCGACGCGCCGCAGCAGCGCCGCGGGGAGGACTGAGATGGGCGTGGCCGAACGACCGCTGCTCGCCTGCCACGACTGCGACCTGCTGCAGCGCGAGCCGCGCCTGCCCGGAGGCGGCGTGGTCCGCTGCCGGCGCTGCGGAGCGACCCTGCTGCGCCGCCACCCGCGGAGCAGCGAGCGCGCCCTGGCCTTCACCCTTGGTGCCCTCCTCCTCTTCCTGATCGCCAACCTGTTTCCCATCGTCGGCCTCAAGCTCAGCGGCGACTACATCCAGACCAGCCTGCTCGGCGCGGCGCAGGTCATGTACGCCAACGACATGCGCCTGGTCGCCGGACTGGTGCTGGTCACCACCTTCGCCGCACCCCTGGCGCAGATGCTGGCCATGACCTACCTGCTGCTGCCGGCCTGCCTCGGACGCCGCCCGCCCCTGGCCCGGTGGGTGTTCCGCGGCATGACCCTGGTCCAGCCCTGGGGCATGCTGGAGGTGTTCGTGCTCGGCATCCTGGTCTCGCTGGTCAAGCTCGCCCACCTCGCCGCCGTGGTGCCGGGGATCGCCCTCTGGTCGTTCGGCGGGGTGATGCTGCTGATGGCCGCGGCGACCGCCGCCTTCGACACCCGCGACCTCTGGGCGCGGCTGGAAGCGGCGCGATGAAGGGCGCGGCTAGCGCCGCCCGCTGGCACCTGGCGACCTGCCATGGCTGCGGCCTGCTGAGCCGCGCAGGCGCGAGCCATGCCGCCCGCTGCCCGCGCTGCGGCACGCCCCTGCACACGCGCAAGCCGGACAGCATCGCCCGCACCTGGGCCTTCATCGTCGCCGCGGCGATCCTCTACATCCCGGCCAACCTGCTGCCGATCATGGAGACCAGCTCCCTGTTCGGCGCCCAGAACGACACCATCATGAGCGGCGTGGTGTACCTGTGGGTGTCCGGCTCCTGGCACCTGGCCCTGGTGGTGTTCATCGCCAGCATCCTGGTGCCGATGGCCAAGCTCTTCGCCCTGATCGTCCTGGTGCTGTCGGTGCAGCTGCATGCCCGCTGGCAGCCGGTGCAGCGCACCCGCCTCTACCGCCTGGTGGAGCTGGTCGGGCGCTGGTCGATGCTCGACGTCTACGTGGTGACCCTGCTGGTGGCCCTGGTGCAGCTCGAGGCCCTGGCGACCATCCGCCCCGGCAGCGGCGCGCTGGCCTTCGGCGCCGTGGTGGTGCTGACCATGTTCGCGGCGATGAGCTTCGATCCGCGCCTGATCTGGGATTCCTTGGAGAAAGACGATGCCTGACGCGCCCGCCCCCGACCTCGCCGCGCTGCCGGAAGCCGAAACGGTGCCCCGCTCGCGCTGGAAGCCGCAACTGGTCTGGCTGGTGCCGCTGGTGGCGGCCCTCATCGGCGGCTGGCTGGCGGTGAAGTCGATCCTCGAGCAGGGCCCGGTCATCGACATCGTCTTCAAGAACGCCGAAGGCCTGGAGGCGGGCAAGACCAAGGTCAAGTACAAGGACGTGGACATCGGCCTGGTCACCGCCGTGACCCTGTCCCAGGACCTCAAGCAGGTGGTGGCCACCGCGGAGCTGGTCAAGGACTTCCAGCCCCATCTGGTCGAGGACACCCGCTTCTGGCTGGTCAAGCCGCGCATCTCCGGCGGCAGCGTCTCGGGGCTCGGCACCGTGCTGTCCGGCTCGTACATCGGGGTCGGCGTGGGCAAGTCGGACAGCGCGCAGCAGACCTTCACCGCCCTGGAGGTGCCGCCGATCGTCCAGCTCGACACGCCCGGCCGGGAATTCGTCCTGCGCAGCACCGACCTGGGCTCCCTGGCGATGGGGTCGCCGGTGTTCTTCCGGCGCCTGCAGGTCGGCCAGGTGGTCGGCTACCAGCTCGACGAGAACGGCCGGGGGGTGAGCCTGCAGATCTTCGTCAACGCGCCCTACGACCGCTTCGTCACCGACAACAGCCGTTTCTGGAACGCCAGTGGGGTAGACATCCGGCTCGGCGCCGGCGGCATCGAGGTGGACACCCAGTCGCTGGCCTCGCTCCTCTTGGGCGGGGTGGCCTTCGAGACGCCGGAGGAATCCATCGCCTTGCCAGCCGCCGCGCCCGACACGCGCTTCGAGCTGTTCGCCAGCCGTACCCAGGCCCTGCGCAATCCCGAGCGCGACGTGCTGAAGATGGTCCTGCTCTTCGACGAGTCCCTGCGCGGCCTGGAAGTCGGCGCGCCGGTGGACTTCCGCGGCATCGCCCTCGGCGAGGTGTCGGCCATCCACGTGGAGCTGGAGCCGGGCAGCCGGCGCATCGTCATGCCGGTCGAGGTCAGCCTCTATCCGGAGCGGCTGCGCCTGCGCTCCCGGGAAAAGGAGCAGCCCCGGCTTTCCGACGAGGAGCGCAAGCGCTTTCTCGAAGAGCTGGTCGCCAAGGGCCTGCGCGCCCAGTTGCGCTCCGGCAACCTGCTCACCGGCCAGCTCTACATCAGCCTCGACTTCTTTCCCCAGGCGACCACCGCCCGGATCGACTGGAGCAGCGATCCGCCGCAGCTGCCCACCACGGTGGGCAGTCTGGGCGAACTGCAGGCGTCCCTGCAGCGCGTCGCCGGCCGGCTGGAAAAGCTGCCGCTGGAACAGATCGGCGCCGACCTGCGCCAGACCCTGCAGACCACCAGCCGCCTGCTGCACCGCCTGGACACCCAGGTGGCTCCGGAGCTGGTGGCCACCCTGGGCGAGGCGCGCAAGGCCGTGGACACCGCCCAGGGCATGATGGCCGCCGACGACCCTCTGCAGCAGGACACCCGCGAGGCGATCCGCGAGCTGGGGCGCACCGCCAAATCCCTGCGCGCCCTGTCCGACTATCTCGAGCGGCATCCCGAGGCGCTGCTCTGGGGCAAGAAGGAGGTCGAGCGATGAAACCCCATGTCCTGTTCCTGGCCGGTGCCCTGGCAGCCCTCGGCGGCTGCGCCAGCGCTCCCGAGGAGCGCTTCTATACCCTCAGCGCCGTGGCCGAGCCGTCGACGGCCACGCGGGCCTATACGGTGAGCGTGGGCCCGGTCAGCGTGCCCGAGGAGGTGGACCGGCCGCAGCTGGTCCTGCGGCGCGCCGCCAACCGGGTGGAGATCGCCGAGCAGGCGCGCTGGGCCGCCCCGCTGCCGAGCGGCATCGGCCAGGTCGTCGCCGCCAATCTGGCACAGCTGCTGGGTGGCGCCCGGGTGGCCGCCTATCCGCAGAGCGCCGTGGCCGATCCCGACTACCGGGTGGCGGTGGACGTGCAGCGCTTCGAATCGGCGCCCGGCGCCGCGGCCAGCCTCGATGCCCTGTGGACGATCCGCAGCACCAAGGGCGTGCTGGTCAAGGCCGGCCGTTCGACGATCGCCGAGCCGGCCAGGGGTGGCGACACCGAAGCCCTGGTGGCGGCCCACGACCGGGCCCTGGCGGCACTGAGCCGGGACATCGCCCGTGCCCTGCCGGCGGCCCGCCCGGGCCCTTCCCCCTGAACGGGAGCCGCCATCAAAGGGAAGGGGCGCCCGGCCCGCCGACTTCGACCTCGGCAGGCTGGCTGTCCACCCACTGCCAGAACAGGCGGTAGCCCACGGCCAGGACGATCGGCCCGATGAACAGGCCGAGGATGCCGCTGGCCACCATGCCGCCGAGCGCGCCGATCAGCACCACCGGCATCGGCACGTCCACGCCGCGGCCGAGCAGCAGCGGTTTGAGCACGTTGTCCACCAGGCCGGCGAGGATGCTGTAGACGGCGAACACGATGGTGGTCAGGCTGGCGCCTTCGCTGGAGAAGACATAGACGATCACCGGCACGGTGATCAGGGTCGCTGGCACCTGGATGATGCCGAGCAACAGGACCGCCAGGGCGAGCAGACCGGCGCCCGGCACGCCCATGAGCACGAAGCCGACGCCGACCAGCAGCATCTGGATGAAGGCAATGCCGAGCACCCCCTGGGCCACGGTGCGGATGGTAGCGGTGCACAGCTCGACGAGCGGCTCGCCCCGTTCCGGGCCGACGATCCGCACGGCGATGCGATGGGCGCTGCGATGGCCGAGCTCGCCGAACGCCATGATGATGCCGGCGATGATCAGCGCGGCGATGAAGAGCAGAAAGCCGGTGCCGATGCCGGCGATCTTGCCCAGCAGGCCGAGCAGCAGCTCGCGGAGCTGCGGCCTGTACTTCTCTATCGAACCGGACAGGTCGGAAGCCGCCTGCTGCCAGAAGTCGTGCACGGGCTGGCCGATCACCGGCCAGCTGGCCACCGACTCGGACGGCGGCGGAATGTGCAGGGAGCCGCTCCTGACGGTTTCCATCACCTGTTGCGCCGAGTCGACGAGCGAGGTGCCGAGCAGGTAGATCGGCACCATCAGGATCAGCAGGCCGACCACCACGATAAGGGTGGCCGTCCGGCCTTCGTGGTGGCCCAGGCGGGCGGCGAGCCGGCGCTGCAGCGGATAGAGCATGACGGCGAGGATCATCGACCAGAGCATCAGCTCGAGAAAGGGCCGGAAGACCAGGTAGCAGTAGATGGTCAGCACGGCGACCAGGCCGGCACGGATCAGTACATCGAGCAGGTTTCTGGAGAACTGTAGGTCGGAAGAAAGTTTGGGCGACATGGAAAAGTCCCTTTTGTGGCTGCACGGCGCGTCCTGTCCGAGCGGTCTGGGCGACTCTTCAACACGCGGAAAGTCGGGCCGAATGCTTCCACTGAGGAAACCGGGCGCCGCTAGAGCATAGTCCAGGCACCGGCATCCGCTCCGCCGCGGCTCATGCCTCGTCGGGCGGTTCGTGCCTGGCGGGCCGGATCAGCCGGCTCAGCACCGCGGTCATCATTGCCGTGGAGACGCCGAACATGAGGATGCCGTTGGCCGCCTCCAGCGCGCCGAGCAGCCGCCAGCGCTCGGACATGACGATGTCGCCGTAGCCCAGGGTGGCGAAGTTCACCGCCGAGTGGTACAGCGCGGTGGCGAAATCGGCGAACTCGCCGACCAGCACGAACACCCAGGCCCAGGCGGCCATCTGCAGGAAGTTGCCGAACATCGCCAGCAGCATCACCACGGCGAGCAGGGCGATCTCCTGCAGCGGCCCGAGCAGCAGCCCGTGGCGCCGGTGAAAGCGCACGTACTGGCGCACGCAGATGCCCACGAAGATCGCCTGGAACAGCAGGCAGACCAGCATGGCGGCGATTCCGATCGACAGGTTGAGCAGCATGGCGGGCTCCTTTCAGGGGCTGGCGAGCGGCCGGCGCGGCTGCCGCCGGTCGATCAGGCGGACCGCCGCGCAGGCGTACAGGGTGACGGCGACGAACAGCCCCATGCGCACCGCGAAGGCGGTGTAGACGTCCTTGCCGGCCGCGCTGTCCTGCACCGACTGGCCGAGCAGGATGATCAGGGTGACGGCGCCGTTCAGCCAGAAGCCCGGGGTCTGCCGGGTGGCGCCCAGGCGGTAGAGGCGGCGCGCCAGCAGCAGGACGAACAGCAGCGTCCACAGGAAGAACATCCACAGGTGCGGGAACAGGCTCAGCGCCGACCAGAACCCCACCGCCAGCAGGCCGCCGAGCAGGGTCGAGCCGAGCAGCTCGCGGCCGGCGTCGCGGGCGCGGGTGGCGCACAGCTGCTGGCCGAGGCTCACCGCCTTCATCACCAGCGGCAGGTAGCTGGCCGGATCGATCAGCGCGAGCAGGAAGGCCGGGATCACCACCAGGGTGGCGCGCAGGGCGATCCAGGCCGCCTCGTCCGGGGCCGGCAATGGCCGGGGGGCGCCCCGCCGGCCCCGGCGGGCTCGGGAAACAGCCAGTGGCCGAGGACCACGGCGAGGCTGCTCAGCAGCAGGCCCTTGACCAGCGCCTCGATGACCGTCAGGGCGAGGGCGAAGTCCGTGGCCCCGGTGGCGGAGACCAGGGTCAGGCCGATGGTCAGGAAGGTCGTCACCAGGGGATTGCCGCCGCGCAGCGCCTGGCGAAAGCTGAGGAACAGGCACAAGGCGACCAGCAGCACGCCGCTGGCCGGGTAGTAGCGCAGCAGCGGGATCAGCAGCAGGCCGCCGCCGGTGGTGACGGCGGCCAGCGCGGCCAGGGCCAGACCGGCCTTGAGGGACAGCGGCTGGTTGCGCATGGCCAGCAGGAACAGCGTCAGCACGGGCGGCAGGAAGGGAATCGGCAGGGCCAGGCCGAAGCTCGCGGCCAGGCAGGCGGCCGTGCCGAAGGCCAGGCGCAGGGCGCGCCGCGGGCGCGGGTCGATACGGCGGACGGGCGCTTCAGTAGGCATAGGACAGCCAGCTCATCAGGCGCAGGAAGGCGCGGCCGAGCGGGTTGAGCGGATTGCCGCGGCGCGGGAAGGCCATCACCTCGGCCTGGCCGCCGACGCGCAGCGCCCGACGCTCACTCAGCTCGCCCGGCGCGAACTCGACGATCACCGGGAAGCGCTGGGCGGCGCGCAGCCAGTCGCGGCTATTCTGCACCGTCGGCAGGCTGCCGGGCGGATTTTCCTGGCCGACGCCGATGCCGAAGCCGATGCTGCGCACGCGGCCCTCGAACAGGGTTCCGGGCAGGGCGTCGAGGACGATCGCCACCGGCGTGCCGGGTTCGAGATGACCGAGGTTGTTCTCGGTCATCTCGGCGCTGATCCACAGGTCGTCGATGGCGATCAGGGTCAGCACCGCCTTGCCGGCGCCGGCGTACTGGCCGACCTCGGCGCGCAGGTCGGTGATCAGGCCCGCGGAGCTGGCGCGCACGCGGGTATTGGCCAGGTCGCGCTCGGCCTGCTCCAGGGCGCCGGCGGCGCTGCGCAGCTTGGCGTTGTCCGCGCCGCTGCCGCCTTCCTGCTCGCGGGCGCGCTGGACCTCGGCGCGGGCGGCGGCGACCTGGCTGACGGCTTGTTCCAGGGTCGCCCGGGCGACCTCCAGGCGGCGAATGGAGATGGTGCCCGGGTCCTCGCGGTAGAGCCGTTCCAGGCGCTCGCTGTCCTGCCGGGCCTTGACCTCGTTGGCCTGCGCGGCGCGCAGCCCGGCCAGCGCGGCGTCGATGCCGGCGGTGCCGGCGCCGACCTGCCGGCGCACGTTCTCCAGCTCGGCGCGCGCCCGTTCGACGGCGATCCGGTAGGGTTCCGCGTCCAGTTCGAAGAGCAGTTGTCCGGCTTCCACGCGCTGGTTGTTGCGCACCGCGACCTGGATCACACGGCCGGCCACTTCGGGCGCGACCCCGACCACCAGCGCTTCCACCCGGGCCTGCTGGGTGTAGGGGGTGTAGCGGTCGGCGAACAGATACCAGAGCAGGCTGAGGACGATCAGCACGAGGGTCCAGCGTACGCCACGGCGGCTGGGATCGGCCGGCGCGGGGGCGGCGGGCGGCGGCGCGGGCGTCTCGATGGGGGGCTGCGGGGCTTCAGTCATGGCTGTCCGCCTTGTCGGAAGAGGGGCTGACCTCGTCCAGCAGGTCGCCCCAGTCGGTGCGTTCGGCCATCTGTTCGCGGCTGGCCGCGTCGATGGGCGGGTGCTCGCTGTACCAGCCGCCGCCGAGGGCCTTGTAGAGGTCGATCAGGCTGTTGATCGCGGCGTTGCGGGTGACCAGGTAGCTGTCTTGCTGGGCCAGCAGGGCGCGCTGGGCATCCAGGACGCGCTGGAAGTCGGTGTATCCCTCGCGGTACTGCGCGCTGGCCAGGGTCAGGGCGCGCTGGGCGCTGATCGACGCCTCGCGCAGGATGCGCTCGCGCTCCAGCGCCTTGACCAGTCCGGTGGCCGCGTCGTCGGCTTCGCGCGCGGCCTGGCGCACCCGGTCGCGGTAGACCTCGATCAGCTGCTGCAGGCGGGCATCCTGGACGCGCACGTTGTTGCGCATGCGGCCGTTGTCGAAGACGTTCCACAGCAGGCTGGGGCCGCCGATGAGATCGCGGCTATCCGAGCTGCCGTCCAGCGAGCTGGCCGACCAGCCGATGCCGCCCAGCAGGCTCAGGGACGGGTAGAGGTCGGTTTCGGCGAGGCCGACCTGGGCGGATTGCGCGGCCACCTGCAGTTCGGCGGCGCGCACGTCCGGGCGGCGCAGCAGCAGGTTGGCGGGCACGTCGTCGAGCAGGGCGCGGTCGAGCAGGGGCACCAGTCCGGTCTGCCGGGTGAGTTCCGGCAGCGTCTCGGGCGGCTCGCCGACCAGTACCGAGAGGGCATTGCGCGTCTGCCGCACCAGGGCCTCGAACTCCGGCACCGTGCTCAGGGTGCCGAGGTACTGGGTCTTGGCCTGCTGCAGGTCGAGCTCGTCGCTGTTGCCGCTCAGGAACAGGCGCTCGGTGATCTCGAAGCTGCGCTTCTGCCGCTCGGTGTTTTCCCGGGCGATGCGCAGGCGGGCCTCGGCGGTGCGCAGGGCGAAATAGGTTTGCGCGACCTGGGCGCGCAGCAGCACGAGGACGTTCTGATAGTCGGCCTGGGCGGCGAAGTAGGCGGCGTCGGCGGACTCGATGGCACGGCTGTAGCGGCCCAGAAGTCGAGCTCCCAGCCGATGCTGAAGGCGGCGTCGTACTGCCAGGCATGGCGGTCCTGCGGAAAGCGGCCGCCGTACTGGTTCCGGTCGAGGTAGAGCGCCTCGGCGGTGACCTGGCGCAGCTGGGGGCTGAGGCCGCTGAGGGCGATGCCGAGCCGCGCCCGGGCTTCCAGGATGCGTAGGCCGGCGATGCGCAGGTCCGGATTGTGCTGGTCGGCGTGGGCGATCAGCCGGTCGAGCAGCGGGTCGCCGAGGCCCGTCCACCACTGGCGGTTGTCCGGCTGCACGCGCATGGCGCTGGCCTGGGCCAGCATCCCGCTGTCCCAGTGATCGACCCAAGCTTCGCGGGGCGACTGGAAGTCCGGCCCCAGGCGGATGCAGCCGCCCAGGACACAGGCCGCGAGCGGCAGCGAGGAAATGCGCCAGAGTCTCATGTCGGCGGGGTCGGGCGAGCGGCGGGCGCCTAGGGCCGGTTTCCGGCGCATCGCCGGTCGGCGGGGAGGGTCGGCGGCATGAAGGATCCCTTTCGTGGCTGCGCGGCGCGTCCTGTCCGGGCGGTCTGGCGACGCTCCACACGCGCGAAGGTCGGGCCGAATGCTTCCACTGAGAAAACCGGGCGCCGATAGAGCATAGTCCAGCCAGCGAGCCGGCTGTGCGGCATCCGGCAAGGTGCGCGACGGTTCCGCTCCCGAACGACAGGGCTCCAACAATACGACCATCGATACGCACGCGCGGCAGCGCGGGCGTTCGGTTTCCGGTCGAGGTCCCGGCGACGGCGAAAAGCGCTTTCGGCAACGGCAGCGCCATGGCGGATGCGCTCCGTGCCGGATGTCGGCAAGAGCCCCGATAAGCGGCGATACCCCCGGTTGTCTCGATGATTCTCGTCGACCAACCACCGGCCCGGCGAATCCGGCGGCCGGCTCGGGCGTCACCGAACCGCCTCGCCAATGCCGTGCAGAGCCTGCCTATGCAAGCGCGACGGCCCGGCACGGCCACCATGCGCTGCGCTTGCCTCGCTGTTTTTTCAAGTCGCGTTGACGATTTTTTGACGAAATCTTTGTTAATAAGCTTTACGGCGTCTCGCTACGAGGGGCATGCAGCAGCTCTAGCTGGCGATATGGGTCGGCCCCGGAATCGGCTGCGACCAGCCGACACGGCACGCGCCGGGCACGCTTGATGCTTCATCAAGGGTTTTATTTGCACTTCGCAGCGACGCCCAGTTCCTGGACGGACAAGGCTGGAACCCTCCTTGCGCGAAGCGGCCACCCGCCTTCGCGAGGCCAGCTTCGGTTCGATCCGCGAGCCACGACTTTCCGGCCCCGCACGCAACACGGCGGCCGGGAAGCCATGAGCGCACGGACCGCGAAAAGTCATTTCCGAGACAGCACACCAGGAACCGAACGAATGGCCGATCTCTATATGTCCGCGACGCTTTCCCAGCACGCCCTGCCCCAGCGTCTGGCCGATTTTCCGACCCTGGCGGCAGCCCTCGATTACGCCGCGCTCGGGCATACCGGCCTGAACTTCTACGACGGCCGCTGCCGGCTGACGGCCGTCGTCCAGTACGCCACCCTGCGACGAGAGGCGCTGGCCACCGCCCGGCGCCTGCACGGGCTGGGTCTGCAGCGGGGCGACCGGGTCGCCTTGATCGCCGACACCGATCCGGACTTCGTGGAGGCGTTCTACGCCTGCCAGTATGCCGGTTTCATCGCGGTGCCCCTGCCCATCCCGTCTGGCATGGGCAGCCATGCCGCCTATGTGGAGAAGCTCGGGGGCCTGCTGGACAGTTGCGCGCCGAGTGCCGTCCTGGCGCCTGCCGGCTGGCTGCCGTTCGCCCGCGAAGCCGCCGCCCCGTACGGTCCGCGTTTCGTCGGCACGCTCCAGGAGCTCAGGAGCCACGCAGTTCCGTCCGTGGAACTGGAGCCTTCGCAGCCGGACGAGGTCGCCTATCTGCAGTACACCTCGGGCAGCACCCGCTTTCCCCGCGGCGTGGCCGTCACCCAGCGGGCGGCCATGGCCAACCTGCAGGTCATCGCCCGGTACGGCATCGGCCTGCGCCCGGGCGACCGCTGCGTCTCCTGGCTGCCGTTCTATCACGACCTCGGGCTGGTCGGCTTCGTCCTCAGCCCGATGGCCTCGCAGCTGTCGGTGGACTACCTGCGCACCCAGGATTTCGCCATGCGGCCGCGGCAGTGGCTGCAGCTGATCAGCCAAAACCGCGGCACCGTCACCTCCGCCCCGCCCTTCGGCTACGACCTCTGCTCGCGCCGCACCCGGGAAGGCGAAGCCGCCCGCTTCGACCTTTCCAGCTGGCGTGTCGCCGGAACCGGCGCCGAACCGATCCGTGCCGAGGTGCTGCAGCGTTTCGCCGAGCAGTTCGCGCCGGCGGGCTTCGATCCCAAGGCCTTCGTGCCCGGTTACGGCCTGGCGGAATGCACCCTGAGCGTCAGCTTCGCCCGCCGCGGCGTCGGCCTGCAGGTCGACCGGGTCGAGCGCCAGGCCCTGGAGCACCAGTCGAAGGCCGTGCCCTTCGACGGCGAGGACGGCAAGGCCTGCACCTTCGTCAATTGCGGCGCCGCCCTGCCCGGCCATCGGCTGGAAATCCGCGACGCGACCGGACGGCCGCTGGCCGAGCGCCAGATCGGCCGGGTGATGGTGCAGGGGCCCAGCCTGATGTCGGGCTATTTCCGCGACGAGGAGTCGACCCAGGCCGTGCTGGAGGACGGCTGGCTGGATACCGGCGACCTCGGCTACCTGCATGGCGGCGAGCTGTTCATCACCGGGCGGCAGAAGGATCTGCTCATCGTCCGCGGACGCAACATCTGGCCCCAGGACATCGAGGCCCTAGTCGAGTCGCAGCCCGACATGCGGCCCGGCGACGTGATCGCCTTCCTGGTGCCGGCGGACCCCGAGCCCCGCGTCGTGGTGCAGGTGCAGTGCCGGCTCACCGATGCGCAGAAGCGCGAGCAGCTGGTCCGCACCCTGAGCGGGCTGATCAACAGCGAGTTCGGCTTCGTCGCCCAGGTGGAGCCGGTCCCGCCGCACTCCCTGCCGCGCACCTCGTCGGGCAAGCCCTCGCGCGCCGAGGCGCGCAAGCGTTTCCTCGCCCGGACGCCGCCGTCAGCCGAGCCGGTGGCGGCCGATACCCGCACGGCTACGGCTTAGAGCCCGCCTTGCACGCCTCATAACCACTGCAACCCACCGAGCGTCATTCCTGCCAGGGCCAGGTAGCGGCCGGCCTTGGCCACAGTAACGATGGCGAGAAAGCTCCAGAACGGCTCCTTCATGACCCCGCCATCAGCGTCAGTGGATCACCGATGACAGGCACCCAGCTCAGCAGCAGGGACCAGCGCCCATAGCGGTGATAGCCCGCCTGAGCCTTGGCCAGCTGTGCGGAACTCACGGGAAACCAGCGTCGCTGGCGCCAGCGATCGATGCAGGTGCCCAGCCACCAGTTGACGGCCGATCCGAGCACATTTCCCAAGGTCGCGGCGACCAGCAGGGCGGCAACCGGGTACTCGGCCTGAACGAGCAGGCCGACCAGCACCGCTTCGGATTGGAGAGGCAGCAGGGTCGCTGCGCCGAAAGCGGAGAGGAACAGCCCCGCAAACGCCATGAATGCCATCAGGCAGCCCGTTGAATCACTGTAGTAAGCATCCTCCGGCAGCCGGGGTGGGCCCGGCCGAGCTCCTCGAATGCGCCGGCCATGCGAACACTCACCCCCGGTTGCCGATGAGCGCGGCGCTTATTCCACCGTCACGCTCTTGGCCAGGTTGCGCGGCTGGTCGACGTCGGTGCCCTTGAGCACCGCGACGTGATAGGAGAGCAGCTGCAGCGGCAGGGTGTAGAGGATCGGCGCCAGTTGGTGGTGGATGTGCGGCATCTTCACCAGGCGGGTGCCCTCGCCGTTGTGGATGCCGGCCTCGCCGTCGGCGAAGACGATCAGCTCGCCGCCGCGGGCGCGGACTTCCTGCAGGTTGGACTTGAGCTTCTCCAGCAGCTCGTTGTTCGGCGCCACGGTGACCACCGGCATGCTCGCGTCGACCAGCGCCAGCGGGCCGTGCTTGAGCTCGCCGGCCGGGTAGGCCTCGGCGTGGATGTAGGAGATCTCCTTGAGCTTGAGCGCGCCCTCCATCGCCACCGGATACTGGGCGCCGCGGCCGAGGAACAGGCAGTTGTTCTTGTCGGCGAAGAATTCGGCGATCTGCTGGATGGTGGCGTCCATCGCCAGCGCCTCGTCGAGGCGCGCCGGCAGGCGGCGCAGCTCCTCGACCAGCTCGGCCTCGAGCCCGGCGGCGAGGCTGCTGCGCGCCTGGCCGAGGGCCAGGGTCAGGAGCAGCAGGGCGACCAGCTGGGTGGTGAAGGCCTTGGTCGAGGCGACGCCGATCTCCGGGCCGGCCTGGGTCAGCAGGCAGAGGTCGGACTCGCGCACCAGCGAGCTGGTGCCGACGTTGCAGATCGCCAGGCTGGCCAGATAGCCGAGCTCTTTCGCCGTGCGCAGGGCGGCCAGGGTGTCGGCGGTCTCGCCGGACTGGGAGATGGTGACGAACAGGCTGTCCGGCTGCACCACCACCTTGCGGTAGCGGAACTCGCTGGCCACCTCGACCTGGCAGGGAATCCCGGCCAGTCCCTCCAGCCAGTAGCGGGCGACCATGCCGGCATGGAAGCTGGTGCCGCAGGCGACGATCTGCACGTTCCTCACCCGGCCGAACAGCTCGGCGGCCTGCGGGCCGAAGGCCTCGACCAGCACGTGGCTGGCCGCCAGGCGGTTCTCCAGGGTGCGGCGCACCACGGTCGGCTGCTCATGGATCTCCTTGAGCATGAAGTGGCGGAACTCGCCCTTGTCGGCGGCCTCGGCGCCGTCGCGGTACTGCACCGCCTCGCGCTGCACGGGATTGCCGTGCACGTCCCAGATCCGCACGCCGTCGCGGCGGATCTCGGCGACGTCGCCCTCCTCCAGATAGACGAAGCGGTCGGTCACCTGGCGCAGGGCGAGCTGGTCGGAGGCGAGGAAGTTCTCGCCGTGGCCGAGGCCGATCACCAGCGGGCTGCCGCTGCGCGCGGCGAGCAGGCGGTCCGGCTGGCCGGCGCCGACCACCGCCAGGCCGTAGGCGCCGTGCAGCTCGGGAATGACGGCCTTGAGCGCGGCGGTGAGGTCGGCGGTTTCCTGCAGCTTGTGGTGCAGCAGATGGACGATGACCTCGGTGTCGGTATCCGACTCGAAGCGGTAGCCGAGGCCCTGCAGGCGCTCGCGCAGCTGCAGGTAGTTCTCGATGATGCCGTTGTGCACCACCGCCACCTCGTCGGCGGAACAGTGCGGGTGGGCGTTGCGCTCCAGCGGCGCGCCGTGGGTAGCCCAGCGGGTGTGGGCGATGCCCAGGCGGCCGGTCAGCGGCTCGTCCTGCAGGGCCTGCTCCAGCCCGGCGATCTTGCCCGAACGCCGGCAGCGGGCGAGCTTGCCCGCACCGTCGATCACCGCCACACCGGCGCTGTCGTAGCCCCGGTACTCCAGGCGCTTGAGGCCTTCCAGCAGGATGGGGGTGATGTTGCGTTCGGCGATGGCGCCAACGATTCCGCACATGGTCGGTTCTCCTTCAGGCGGGTACGGCGACGCAGACCAGCTCCACGCCATGCGCCGCAATCTGTTCGCGCGCCTCGGACGGGAGGCGCTCGTCGGTGATCAGGGTGTGGATGCTGCGCCAGGGCAGCTCCAGGTTGGGCATCCGCCGGCCGACCTTGTCGGACTCGAGCATGACGACGACTTCCCGGGCGACCTCGGCCATGACCCTGGACAGGCCGAGCAGTTCGTTGAAGGTGGTGGTGCCGCGCGCCAGGTCGATGCCGTCGGCGCCGACGAACAGCTGGTCGAAGTCGTAGGAGCGCAGCACCTGCTCGGCGACCTGGCCCTGGAAGGACTCCGAATGCGGGTCCCAGGTGCCGCCGGTCATCAGCAGCACCGGCTCGTTCTCCAGCTCGCGCAGGGCGTTGGCCACGTCGAGGGAATTGGTCATCACCACCAGGCCGCGCTTGTGGGCCAGCTCGGGAATCAGCGCCGCCGTGGTGCTGCCGCTGTCGACGACGATCCGCGCGTGCTCGCGAATCCGCGCCGCGGCGGCCCGGGCGATCGCCTGCTTGCAGGCGGACAGCGGCCGCTCCCCGGCCAGCTCCTGCGGCAGCGGCACCGCGCCGCCGTAGCGGCGCAGCAAGAGGCCGTTCTTCTCCAGGGCGGCGAGGTCCTTGCGGATGGTCACCTCCGAGGTCTCGAAACGCCGGGACAGGTCGTCGACGCTGACCTCGCCCCGTTCGCCGAGCAGGGCGAGGATGGCGTGGCGGCGTTGCGGAGTGTTTCGTTTCGACATCTATAAGTTTCGATTCGAAATAACAAGTGATCGAATGAAAGCCCGCCAGCGCCTGCAGGTCAAGCGGAAACCGCCAAGCGGAACGGCGTGCGGCAGGGGAAATGAGAGCGGCGGGACCATCGCGGGTTCGCGCACCGGCGCGCGAGGACCCGCACGGCAGGGGGACGGGAACCTTACTTCTTGATCTTTTCCGGGCGCTTCCAGCCTTCGATGTTGCGCTGGCGACCGCGGCCGAGGGCCAGGTTGCCGGCCGGCACGTCCTCGGTGATCACCGAGCCGGCGCCGGTGGTGGCGCCGTCGCCCAGGGTGACCGGCGCGACCAGGGCGCTGTTCGAGCCGATGAACACGTCCTCGCCCATCACCGTCCTGAACTTGTTGGCGCCGTCGTAGTTGCAGGTGATGGTGCCGGCGCCGATGTTGCTGCGCGCGCCGATCTCGGCATCGCCCAGGTAGGACAGGTGCCCGGCCTTGGCGCCCTCGCCCAGCACGGCGTTCTTCAGCTCGACGAAGTTGCCGACGTGGGCCTTGGCCTTCAGCACCGCGCCTGGGCGCAGGCGGGCGAAGGGGCCGCAGTCGGCGCCCTCGCCCAGCTCGGCGCCCTCCAGGTGGCTGTTGGCCTTGACCTGGGCGCCGCGGCGCAGGGTGCTGTCCTTGATCGTGCAGTTCGGGCCGATCTCCACGCCGTCCTCGATCGTCACCCGGCCCTCGAGGATCACGTTGACATCGATCAGCACGTCGCGGCCGACGCTGACCTCGCCGCGCAGATCGAAACGCGCCGGGTCGCGCAGGGTCACGCCCTGGGCCATCAGCCGGCGCGCGGCGCGCAGCTGGTAGTGGCGCTCCAGCTGGGCGAGCTGGATGCGGTCGTTGGCGCCCTGCACCTCCATGGCGTCCTGCGGCTGCTCGGTGGCGATCGTCAGGCCGTCGGCCACCGCCATGGCGATCACGTCGGTGAGGTAGTACTCGCCCTGGGCGTTGTCGTTGGACAGCCGCCCCAGCCAGTCGGCCAGGCGCGCGCCGGGCACCGCGAGGATGCCGGTGTTGCCTTCGCAGATGGCGCGCTGCTCGGGGCTGGCGTCCTTGTGCTCGACGATGGCGACGACCTGCCCGGCCTCATCGCGGACGATCCGCCCGTAGCCGGTGGGGTCGACCAGGTCCACGGTGAGCAGGGCCAAGCGCTCGGGGCCGACCTGCGCCAGCAGGCGCTGTAGGGTGTCCGCCTCGATCAGCGGCACGTCGCCGTAGAGAATCAGCACCCGCTCGGCGGACAGCGCCGGCAGCGCCTGGGCCACGGCGTGCCCGGTGCCCAACTGCTCGGCCTGCAGGACGAAGTTCAGATCGTCCGCCGCCAGCCGCTCGCGCACCAGCTCGGCGCCGTGCCCGATCACCACGTGGATACCCTGCGGCGCCAGCTGGCGGGCCGTGGCGACGACATGGCCGAGCATCGAGTTGCCGGCGACCGGGTGCAGGACTTTCGGCAGGGCGGAACGCATGCGCGTGCCCTGGCCGGCGGCGAGGATGACGATATCGAGGGACATGGAAAGGATCCTGACATGGACGGAGTGAATGAAGCCTCGGCGAAACCCGGCGCACGGGCAAGTGCGGCCGGGCTCCGACTGTGCCCAGTGCGGCCGGCGCTTTCAAGGCACCCGGGCGCAAAGCCGCGAACACCGCGCAAAGCGCGGCGCTCGCGGCTCAGACAGCGGTCACGGCCGGCAGTGCGCCGGCGGCAGCACGTCCTGGGCGGCCTGGCGAGTCATCGCGGCCAGTTCGCCGGCATTGCGGGCGTTGAAAACCCGGCCGCCGGTGGCCTGGGCCAGGCAGTTGCCGGCGCCGGTGCCGGCGATGTCGACCACGTTGATCTTCAGGTGCGGCTTGCGCCGCGCCAGGTCGCGGGCCACCGCGCAGGGGTCCTGGTGGCAGCTCTCCTCGCCGTCGGAGACCACCACCATCACCGACTCGCGGTTGACGCCGTCGAGCATCTGTCCGGCCTTGGCGACGCCGTCGGCCAGCGGCGTGCCCTCCACCGGCTCGATGGAGTTCAGCCGCGACAGCAGGCCGCCGCGCTGGGCCGGGGTGAAGAAGCCCATGCTGCGCGAGCTGGGGCAGCGCTCGATCAGCACCAGGCCGGCGCTGACGTCGCTGGGCAGGCGCTGCACCACCGCGGTGGTCGCCTGCTTGGCCGCGGTGATGCGCTTGGGCTCGCGGTACAGGTGGCCGGTGGTGTCGATCCCCGGATTGCCGCCCAGCAGCACGCGCGCGGCGATGTCGGTCATGCCCTGCATCATCACCGCCCGGTCGATCTCCTGCTTGCTCGCCAGCAGGCTGATATCCATCGAGCCGGAGGCGTCGAAGACGATGGCCAGCTCCGGCGCCAACTCCTTGGGCCGCTCCTCCGGGCAGAGGTTCTTGGCGTTGGTGATCAGTTGCTGGCGGCACTGCTGCTTGAGCTTCGCCTCGACCTCGGCGCGCAGCGTCGGGTTCTGCTTGACCTGCGGGTCCTGGCTGAGCAGCTGCTGCAGGGCGTTGCAGTTGCTGCCCGCGGCGACGATGCGCTTGTGCGCCAGCTCGACCGGGTCCGGCTTGGGCTCGGGCTTCGGCTCGGGCTTGGGCTCCGGTTTCGGCTCCGGCTTGGGTACCGGCTTCGGCTCGGGCTTGGGCTCCACCTTGGGTTCGGGCTTGGGCGGCGCCACCGCCTCGACCTTGGGCTCGGGCTTCACCACGGGTACCGGCGGGACCACGGGCGCGGGCTCCGGTTTTTCCTCGACCGGCGGCTCCTCGGGCTCGGGCTCTTCGGCCGGCGGCGGGACTTCCGGCGCGGGCGGCTCCTCGGGCTTCTTCGGCTCCTCGACCGGCGGCTTGGGCTCCTCCTGAACGGCCGGCGGCTCGGTCGCGGCGATCGGCTCGAGCGGCGGTTCTTCGCGGCCGAGCAGCCACCACCAGAGGCCGGCGAGCAGGGCCAGGAGCAGCAGCAGAAGGAGCAGCCAGGGCCACCAGCGGCGCTGCGGTGCGGCAGCGGCCAGCAGGGGCGCCGCGCCGCCGGCCGCGGCGAGCGGCGCCGGACCCGGCAGACCGGCGGCGGCCGGCGGAGGTGGCGGTGCGGGCGGCTCGCCGCCGCCCCAGAAGGTCACCAGCGGCTGGCCGTTCAGCGCATAGAGGGTGGCGGTATCCGGATAGCGCGCGGCCTGGCGCAGCAGTTCGGCCTGGCGACGGCCCTCCTCGCCCTGTCCTTCGAGACGCCCGGCCAGTTCCGTGATGGAGGCCAGACGCTCCTCCAGCAGCTGGCGGACCTGCCGCGCCTCCTGCAGCGCCAGTTCCTCAAAGGGCACCGGCTGGCCGCCGAGGTCCGAATACCATTCGACGACGTCGCCTTCGGCCTGCCTGGGCTTGGCGAACAGAGCCGCCGTGCTCGGCGGCAGGTGGCGGCGCAGGATAGCCGCCAGTTCCGCGTGACCGGCCAGGGCATCGGCCGCGCTGCGCCCGGCGCTGGATAAACGGGTGATTCGCTTCATGGTCGCCTCTATCCAGCCCTAGCGCAGGCCCAGGTCGCTTTCCAGGCCGGCCAGCCGGGTGCGCAACTTCTGCAATTCGTACTGCTTCTGCGCCACGGCCGCGTTGTCGTTCTGGCGGTTGATGCTGGCCATGTCCTTTTCCAGCGCGGCGATCTCGTTCTGCAGGCGCTGGTTGTTGCGGCCCTTCTGCTTGAGCTCGGCGAGCAGCGCGTTCATCGCCTTGTTGAGCGCGGCGTATTCGCTGCGCTGGCGGTCCAGCTCGCGGCCGACTTCGCTGCGCTCCTTGTCGAGGGCGGCATAGGTGTCGCGGAACAGCTGGTTGGTCCGGCGCTCGTCGAGCAGGATCTTCTCCTTCTGCTCGATGCGCTGGGCGTAGCCGCCGTGCACGTTGCAGCCGAATTTGGTGGCGAAGCCGGCGTCGGCGTTGCGCGGATCGCATTCCTGCGGGCTCACCGCGCAGGCGCCGAGCGGCAAGGTGAAGGCAAGAAGGGACAGCAGTCGGGAAAATCGGGGCATGGCTCAACCCAGGCGGATGGCGGAACGTTGTCTGTAGAGCTGGTCGATCTCGGCTTCGAGGGCGTTGATCTGCCGCTGCATGCTGTTGATCTCGGCGTTCAGGGTGTCGATGCGCGCGGCGCTGGCGGTGCCGCGTTCGGCGGCGGCCACCTTGCGCCATTCCTGCTGCCGGGTGCGGGCGTTGGCCAGCTTGTCGCGCAGGAACCCCAGGTTGGCGTCGACCTTGGCCAGGCGCTGCTGGGCATGGGCCTTCTGCACCCGGTTGGCGGCGATGTCGCGCTTGATCATCGCGATGCTCTGGCGGTCGTCGGCGATCACGTTGCGTGCGGTGCGGCTCAGGTCCTGCAGCTCGCGGTTGTCCTTGCGCACGTCGGCGATGGCCACGTCGAGGCGCTGCTCGGCGTTGGCGTACTGGCTGCGGCGCTGGTCGAGGTAGTAGTTGGCGCCCATGCCGGCGCCGCAGCCGACCACCGCCGCGGCGGCCATGCACTCGCCCTTCTTGTCCGGGTTGGCCAGCTGACAGGCCAGCACGCCGACCACCGCGCCGCCGGCGCAGGCCTGCCAACCGGACTTGCTGAAGAAACGCGCCGAGCTGCTGTTGGACAGCCGCGGGTCGGTCTGTTGTCCCATGCCCATGCCGGGACCGTCCAGGGTCTCGCAGCCCGCCAGCAACAGGGCGAGCGCCGCCCAAGCGATCCGTTTAGCCGTGAACGAGGCCACCTTCATGTCTAGTCTCGCTGTCTCCGATCAGAGGGATTTGCAGGATTGCAGCCAGTGGGCACGCGCCACCTTGCCGTCTTTCAGGTAGGTGCGCAGGTTGTTCCAATGGGTGTCGAGGTAGCCGCGCAGGTTGCTCTTGCCGCGTGCGGCCAGCTGCTGCGCGACCAGGCCGATCTGCGGTTCGACGCTCGCCTGGCTATAGTTCAGGGCCGTGCCGACCACGCTGTCGGCGTAGTAGTTGAGCATGAAATCGAGCACCTTGCGATGACCGTCCAGCTGCTCCCGGCGCGCCTCGCAGCGGGTCTTGGGCTCCGTGCCGCCGGCGCCGCAGCTGCGACTGTAATTGCCTTCGAGGGTGTCGAGGAACAGCCCGTCGTCCTTGAGCTTGGTGCAGAGGAAAGCGCCCAGCTGCAGCTCGGAGCGGATCGCCTGGTCGCGCTGTTCGTCGCGCGCCTGGGTGTTGGCGCGCAGGTCGCTGCGCAGCTTCTCCAGCTGCTGCCTGAGCGCGTCGTCCTGCACATCTTTGGCGATGCTGGCGATCTCGCTCGCCGGGTCCTGGCCGGCCGGCCGTGCGCCGGATTCGTCCTGGGTTTCGGGGCGAGTCACGCCGAGCCTCTTCCAGTCGGCCTCGACCTGCTTGATCCGCTCGCGGGAGGTCAGCGCCGGCGCCACCAGGGCCGGGCGGAAGCCGCCGGTCTTCAGGCGGTTCTGCGCGCTGCCGTCGGCGGCGTAGTAGGGCTGCTCCTGGCGCAGCGCGGTGCGCAGCTCGGCCTGCGGGGTCAGGTAGTTGCCGCCGCGCAGGATGTAGCCGCCGGCCTGGCCGTGCTGGCGGTCCAGCTTGTTCAGGTGGAAAGGCTCGAAGAGCATCTCGTCGACGTTGCCGAGCACGTCGTGCAGGCCGAGCGGGTTGGGCTTGAGCAGGCCGGCCAGCTGCAGCTTGCCGTTGGCCGACTGCGCGCCGGCGAACCAGGCGTAGGCCTCGATGCCCTCGGGCATGGGGAAGCGGGTGTCGCGGAATTCCGCCTGGGACACCGCCAGGCCGCCGCGCGCGGCGAACTCCCACTCGACCTCGGTGGGCAGGCGCAGGAAGCCGGCCACGCCGTCCTCTTTCGGCAGCTTGTCCGGGGCGTTCTGGCGCAGCCAGAGGTTGTAGCGGTCGGTGAAGGCGACGGCGTCGAACCAGCTCAGCCCGGTCTTCGGCAGGCGCAGCTGGGCCGCGGGCTCGGGGCACTGGCCGTCCATCACCGCGCGGTACTGCAGCTCGTTGACCTCGTACTTGGCCAGCAGGTAGTAGCGCCCCGGCTCCGGCTTGCCGACGCTGAAGCTGCCGGCGATGTGGGTCGGCCGCGCCTGTTCCAAGTAGCCCCACTCCTCGCTGTCCTGGCCCAGGGTGACGGCGTAGTCGTCCAGCGGGCTGGCCATCGGCACGCGCACCTGGCGCCAGGCCATGAAGCCGCCGCAGGGCATCGGCAGCAGCACGTCGTCCTTCTGCGGCTGGGGGTTGTAGTACTTCTCCTCCCAGGCCGCGGCAACCGGCAGGCTGGCCAGCGCCGCCGCCAGTCCCAGCGCCGCGGCCGGCGCGCGGCGCCGCTCAGAGATCCCGCAGGCTTTCCGCCGGTTGAATGTGAATCGCACGATACCCTCCTACCGCCGCCACCAGGATGGCGATCAGCAACGCACTGGCGAAGGCCAGCAGAATATGCAGGTTTTCCAGCCGGCAGACGAAGGCGTCGGCGGCCAGGTTGGCGCCCAGGGCGCGGTTGAACACCGTGCTGCCGGCCAGATAGGCCGCATAGCCCAGGGCGAAGGCCAGGCAGGTGAGCAGCGCCGCCTGGACCATCACGTAGACGCCGACCGCGGCGCGGCGAAAGCCGAGCAGGCGCAGCAGGGCCAGGTCCTTGCGCTTGCGGTCGATGTTGGCGAGGAAGGCGCCGGCCAGCGAGGCGATGCAGCCGATCGCCGCGGTCCAGGCGATCACCGCAAAGATCAGCCCGAGCACCCGGTCGATGGCCTTCACCGACTCGATCTCGCGCAGCCGGGTATTGGTCTCGATGCGCTGCCCTTCCAGCCAGGCGGCGAGCGGGGCGACCGCGTCCAGGCTGCTGGCGTAGACCCGGGCGCGGGCATAGCGTTCGCGCGGCGGCGCCGCATGGCTGCCGGCGAAGCCGAGCGCGGGCACCGCGAAGCCGTCGCGAAAATCCTCCATGGCCACCAAGAGCTCCAGCGGCACCAGCAGCGCCGGGCGTGGGAAGGCGGTCTCGGGCAGCACCGCGGCGACCGTCAGCTCGCGCCGGCCGCGCTCGCTGTTGCCGTCCAGCTTGCGCAGCACCGAGAGGCGGATGCGCTCGCCGGCGCCCACCTCCAGCCGGCGCGCCGCGCTGGCGCTGAGCAGCACCCGGTCGCCCTGCGGCGGCGCGAGATGCCCACCGAGCAGGGGATCGCCGGGGCCGCTGGGGATAACCTCGGCATCGGCGACGAAGCGCTGGCCGTCGCGCGCCAGATCGGCCTGGGTGTTCAACGAACGGGTCAGCGGCATGACGAAGCCGACCCCCGGCTGCGCGGCCAGCTGCGCGAGCCAGGCGCGGTCCAGGTCGTGGTTGCCGAGCAGGCGGATCTCCAGGTTGCGCGGATCGTCGAGCAATTCCCCGCGCAGCTGCGAGACCACCCCGTGCTTGAGGCCGAACAGCAGCAGCAGCGGCGCGATCACCGCCACCAGCGCGGCGACGATGCACAGCGAAACCTGGCGGTCGTGCCACAGGTCGCGGGTCGCCAGCGCGGCGAGCAGGCCCCAGCCGGGGCGCGCCTCAGGCCGCATCGCGGAACACCGTGCCGCCGTGGTTGTCGGCGTCCGGCACGCCGACCAGCCGGCGGATCGCACAGGCGCGCAGCAGGCCCCAGTCGTGGCTGACCAAGAGGGTGGCGATGCGCAGGCGCTGGCTGGTCTCGACGATCAGCTCGAACAGCCGGCGCGCCTGCAGCGGGTCCAGCGCGGCGGTGGGCTCGTCGGCCAGGAGCAGGTCCGGCTCGTGGGCGATGGCGCGGACGAAGGAGGCGCGCTGGCGCTCGCCGATCGACAGCTGGGCGGGCTTCTTGTGCAGCAGCGGCTGCAACCCCAGGCGCTCGATGGCCTCCTCCACTCGCTCGCCCGTGGCCGGCAGGCCGAGCATGCGCCGCGGCAGTTCGATGTTGCGGCGCACGTCGAGAAACGGCAGCAGCCCGCCGCTCTGCGGGACGAAGCCGAGACGCTGGGCGCGCAGGTCGGCGAGGTTCGCCTGACGGTCCTCGCGCAGCAGGGCTGCGACGTCCAGCGGCGCGGCGCCTTCCCCACCGCTCAGTTCGTAGCGGTCGAGGCGTTCGGGGCGCAGGATCAGGCCGATCATCTCCAGCAGGGTGCTCTTGCCGCAGCCGCTGGCGCCGGTGATCGCCGCCACCTCGCCGCGCGCCAGCGACAGGCGCGGCAGGAGGATGCGGTAGGTGCCGCGGTGGATGGCGAGGTTTTCGATGTGGAGCATGGGGGGAGTCATGGTCTGTGCATGCTCCGCGCGAGCCCCTGGCCTTGGTGCCGAACTGGAGCGCTTTCCCTGCCTGAAAGCGAGGGGGTTTTGGGGTGCTGGCAGGGAGATTTGGTGTCAGAACGAAGTACTTTCCTCGGCTGATGCGACAGGTTTCGCCTTGCACGGCGAGTCACTTTTTCTTGCCTGGCCAAGAAAAAGTAACCAAAAAGAAGGCCACCCCCGTCATCAGGCCCCGGCTGCGCCGGGGTTCCCTCGCTCCGTCGCCATTCCAGGGGCACGCCGCGAAGGGCCATCCATGGCCCTCGCGGCTCTCGCGGCATCCATGCCGCTCGACCCCTTACATGCCGACTCCGCTTGGCCTGACGAAGGGGGAATGGGTGCAGTTCCCACCTCCGCGAATGAAAAGCAAAGCCAAAAGCTTTTTTCAGGATTGCCCCCGAACCTGCAGGCAACACCCCGGTCCCGTTCAGAAGGCCGAGCGCAGGCGCCGCAGAGGGGGACGTGAGGCAGGACGCCGAGCGAGTCACGAAGGGACAGGGACGTCCCTTCGTGACGTGCCCCCGGAGCGGCGTCGGAGCGAGGGAACCCCGGCGCAGCCGGGGCCGGATGACCGGGTGTGCTTTCTCTTTGGTTACTTTCTCTTTGCACAAGCAAAGAGAAAGTGACTCGCCGTGCAAGGCGAAATCTGTAGACCGGGCCGAGGAAAGTGCCCGGCCCGGCACCAAGCCTCCCTCGCCAGCACTCACCAAACACCCCGCCGCATCAGGCCACAAGGAAAGCGCCTCGTCCCCACACCCAAGCCAAACGCCACAACCCCTCAAGGCAACGCCTCCAGAGGCACCGGATACACATGATCCCGCGGATCGCTCCCCTCGGCCAACGACACCCAGCGATCGGCATCGGCGTTGTACTTCTGGTAGTACTTGAGCTTGGTGTTCAGCCGGCGGATGAATTTCTCCTGCTCCAGCCCCTCCATGCCCTTCCAGGTCTCCTCGTCGAGGCTGAGCACTTCGCTGAGGTACGGCAGGCCCTCCAGGTACTCGGCCATCAGGCCCATCTCCGCCAAGGTGGCGGACTTGCCGCCCTTCTGCAGCTGGTTGGGGTCCTTGCCCATGGTCGCGGCCACCGAGCGCAGACGCTCGAACATCTCGTTGGGCGAGATCAGGCCCTCGTTGGCGGCGTCGGCGATCTTCTTGACCACCTCGGCGAGGTCGCTGAGCTGGGCCTTGGTCAGCAGCACGCGGACCTCGGTGGTCGGCACGTTCTGCTTGGCGAAGTCGCGGTCGCTGATCCAGGCGTGGAACACCGGCGGCGCGCTGGCCCCGGTGACTTCGCCGAGGTAGGCCAGGCGCATGGCGTGGCTGAGCTTGGCAGTGTCCGCCAGCAGGGCGTCGTCGGCCGGCTTGCCGTTGGCCTTCTTGCCGTAGTCGGCGTCGGCGCCGAGGGCGCTGCCGGCGGCCATTTCGCCGCGGTAGGCGGCCTTGACCTGGCCGGTGATGGCGGCGGCCAGACCGTCGATCTTGCGGCCGAAGTTATCCACATCGCCGGCGTCCACCGGGTAGTACAGCGGCTTGTTGAGGATCGGGTTGTTCGACAGGTCGCGGTACTGCGCCTCGGCGGAGGCATGGTTGCTCGCTCCGCTCGGGGTCTTCAGGTGCAGGCTGTAGATGGCCACGCCGCGGTGCTTGGCCTCCAGGCGCACCTGGGCGGCGTCGAGGCCGGTGGCGGACAGCGGGTCGCTGCCGTCCAGCGCGCCGGCATCGCTGACCAGCACGATGTAGCGGGCGCCGAACCGGGTCCAGTCGATGCCGTCGAGGGCCTTCATGACCCCGGCGTAGGCGTCCTCGTCGAAGCGGCTGCTGGACACCGTGGCCGGCTTCAGCGCCGCCATCCTGGCGAGGAAGTCCTCGCCGCCCTTCACCTGGGTCGGATCGACGTACAGCTTGCTGACGTACTCCAGCGCCGGCACGGCCTTGATGTTGGAGCGGTAGGCGACCAGGCCGAACTTGACCTGGTCGAGCAGCTTTTCCTGCTCGATGCGCTGGTAGATCTTCCTGATCGCTTCGCGGGTGCGGTCGATGTACGGGCCCATGGAGATGGTCGAGTCGATGACGAACACCACCGCGGCGCTGAAGCCCTTCAGGGTGTTCACCTCGCCGGCCTTGTCCTGGGCGGTCTGCTCGGCGCTCTTCGGCTCGGCGGCAGTCACCGAGGCGACTTCCAGCTCGCGCACCTGGAAGCCCTTCTCGGTCATGATTTCCCGGGCGTTCAGCACCGGCAGCAGGTAGAAGCGCTTGGCCAGGTCGACGGCGTAGTCCGGCTCGCGGGCGACCACGGCGGGATCGCGGCCCTGGCTGGCCAGGTTGGCGCGGATCGGCTTGAGCAGCTTGCCCGGATCGCCCGCGGCGAACAGCTTGTCGAGGGTTTCCCGCTGGCGGAAGAACAGCAGCGGTTCGCGCCCGGCCGGGTTGGTCAGCGCCAGGGTCATCTGCATCTTCCACTCCACCGCGCAGCCGGCGTCGATCCAGCCGAGGGTCTTGCCGTAGCTGTCCGGGCCGACCTTCAGCCATTCGGCGCCGCCGACCTGCTGCCGCTGGTATACGTAGAAGCGGGTGAAGGCCGGTTGCGGCTTGCCGCCGGCCGCGCCGGGCTGGTCGCCGAGGCGGCAGCTGGGGGTGGTCAGCACGCGCTGGTAGAGGCTCTTCTTGCCGGCCTGCAGCAGGGGCTTGTCGTCGGCGGCCAGCGCCGGGACCGCGCCGGCCGCCAGCAGCAGGCCGCCGAGCAGGGCCATCATCGTCATCTTCCTTCCGCACGGGTTCATGGTTTCAGGGCCTCCAGGCGCTGCTTGGCGTCGGCGTTGGCGGGATCGTTGGCCAGGGCGATCTCGTACCAGTAGGCGGCGGTTTCGGCATCGGCGGACGGCACGCAGCCGCCGGCCTTGAAGGTCTGCGGGTCGTACTCGCGGGCGTAGGCGAGCGCGATGGCGGCGTCGCCGGCCTGGGCCTTGTGCGCGTAGAGGCGCTGGACCACGCCGCAGCGCCTGGACTGCTTGGCGGCGTCGATCACCTCCAGCACCTGAGCCGTGGCGGGATTCGAGCGCAGACAGGCCTGGATGAACGCCAGGTCGTCGCCAGCGCCTTCCAGGGCGGCCTCGCCGCAGGGATTCTCGCCGCCGGCCGCGGCGGCAGGCGCCGGCGTCGGGGCGGCCGCCACGGGCGTTTGCGTCTGCGGGCGCAGCACGAAGTACCAGTAGGCCCCCAACCCGATGCCGAGCAGCAGCAGCAGGCCGAGGGCCAGCGGCAGCCAGCGTACCGGCTTGCGCGGCTGCGGCGCCGGCGCGGCGCGGAACTCCTCGTCGCGCTCGGCGACCAGCGGCCGGTCGGCGCGCGGCGTCTCGATCGGCGCCGGCTCGACGATCACGGGTTCGGGCTCCGGCTCGGCTTGCGGTTCGGGCGGCGCGACCACCGGCCTGGGCGGCGGCTCCTCCGGCGGCGGGTGGCCGACCGCCGGCGAGGACAGCAGGTTGCCGACGATGCGCAGCACGCCGCCGTCGCTCTGTTCGGCATCGCGCAGTTGCAAGCGGTAGACCATCTTCGGGTCGCGGACCAGCGGATCGACCAGCCAGGGGCCGACGCGGCCGGCCAGCAGCTCGCCGCGCCGCTCCAGACCGTCGATGGCGTGCCAGATCGGCAGGCTGTCCCAGCCGCCGCCGGCATCCAGGTAGAGGCTGTCCTGGTTGCGCAGCACGCTCAGCTCCAGGCCGTCGGTGCCGCCCGGCCAGCCGCGCACGGTCAGTTCGCCATAGCCGGGTTGGCCGCCGGCGGCGGCCGTCAGTTCGATTCTCAGCATGCGTCAGTCTGCCCGTGCCGATTGGAAGGTGGCGAGGATCCGCCCCAGCGCTTCGTTCTGTTCCAGGGTGATTTCCCGGCCGGCGCTGTGCCCGGCATTTTCCTCGGCGATCCGCGCCAGGGCCACCAGCCAGTCGCCGACGTAACGCCGGGTGTAGTCCTGGGGCTGCTCCGCCAGGCGCGGCAACTGGCCGTAGGCGATCGGCGCCGGCGGCTGGAACAGCCTGGCGCCGCGCTCGATGCGGCTGTCCGGACGCTGCTCGAGGGGCTGTTCGATGCAGCCCAGCCAGCCGATGAAGTCGCCGAGCACCGTCTTGGCGGTGAGCACCTGGCGGCCAGCGAGCTGCTCGCGCTTGGTGCCGACCTGCTCGGTACTGACGATGGCCTGCAGCAGGCGCTGTTCCAGGCCGAGCCGGCTGGCGCCGGTGACCAGCTCGTCGACCAGGGCCTCGACCGCCGGCTTGGCGAAGCCCAGGTAGGTCATCAGCCGCACGTCCTCGGGCAGGTGGCGCAGGTGGCCGATCCACTCGCGCAGCACCGCCTGGGCGAAGCGCGCATCGCTGCCGCGCGGCTGGCGCGCCGGCGGCGCCGCGCTGACGGCCGGCGGCTCGCTGTCGCCAAAGGGGTCGAAGGTGTCGTCGCGGTCCAGATCGAGGCCGAGGTTGAGCGCCCCGGCCGGCGGCGTACTGCCGGGCAGCCGGGGGCTGCCGGCCGGCGCCGGCGTGTCGTCCTCGTCGCCGGCGCGCAGGTAGAGCGCGCGCAGCAGGTCGTCGGGCAGCTGCATGCGCTGCAGCAGCTCGCCGAGCAGCAGGCGCCGCGGCCACAGGGCATCGGAGATCTGCCGGGCGATCCGCCGCTTGCGCTCCAGCTCGCCGGCGCCCTCGGCCTGGAACCAGTGGCCGAGGCGGTTTTCCAGCAGGTGCAGGACGGCGTCCAGCTGCTCGCGGATACGCCCCAGCTTGACCTCGCGCAGGGCGACCTGGCGCAGGTAGCGGCCGATCCGCCCCATGCCGCCGTCGTTCAGCGCCAGCATGGCGTCCCAGGCGTCTTCCGGAGCGTGGATATGGCGGTTGACCGTCTCGTCCTCGCAGAAGGTGCGGCGCATCAGCGCCAGCGGTTCGCGGGCGGCTTCGTGGATCGCCACCTCCTGGCCGTCCTCGAGGTCGAGGAAGGTCACCTTGAGGCGCGGCTTGCGCACCAGGAAGCTGTTGTCGAACGGCCGGCCGCCGGTCCAGTCCTGCAGCCAGGCGTACTGGCCGAAGCGCTCGAGCATGGTCATCTTCATCATGCCGCCGCTGCCCCAACCTAGGCGCAGGAGGTCCTCGCCCTTGTCCAGGTCGCTGCCGATGCGCATGTCGAACATGGTGATCGCCCACAACAGGCCCGGCTTGCGCCGCGCCCGCTCGGCCGGCGTCTCGCCCTGGGTGCGGTCGATCCAGCGGCTCAGCACCGGGCCGACGCTGGTGACGTCGGACTGCTTGTTGGACGGCGTGCAGACGATCAGCACGTTCATTTCCTGGCTGTCGGTGTAGCGCTCGAACAGGTAGGCGACCTTGCCGCGCAGGATGAGCTGCGCCACCGGGTTGCTGTCCTCGCTGTTCACCGCGCGGCGCACCTCGTCCAGCGACTCGACGCCGAGACGGCCGCGATAGCCGGGGAAGTCGAGCAGGTCGACCTCTTCGAACAGCGGCTCGCTGGTCGGCTCGACCAGCGGGAAGACCAGCTCGGCGGTGAGCGCCGCCAGCTGCGCCAGGCTCAGCTCGACCTCGCCGCGCAGCGCGCCGTCGCGCCAGGGCCGCACGGCGATGCGCCCGTCGCTGTCCTTGCCGAGGCGTTCGAGCATGTCCACGTTCATGATGCTGTCGGCCTGCGACAGGCCGCCCTGCGCCGTCGGCCGCACCAGCGCGCTCAGCGGCGCGAAGACCCGCTCGGCATGGCCCAGGCTGGCCAGGGCGCGGGCGAAGGCCAGGTAGGTTTCCGTCAGCTCGGGGATCTCGCCCCAGAAGATCGAGAACAGCCGGGCGCGGTCCTCCGCCGCCAGGTTCGGCGCCAGCGCGACCGCGGCCGGCCAGTAGTAGGCGGCCAGCGCGCCCAGCGAACCCGGAAAGCTGCCCTGCAGGTAGTCCCACAGGTCCACCACGGCGTCAGCGTCGACGCCCGGCACCGGGTACGGCTGGCGGCGGCGCTCCAGGTCGCGGAGCAGCTGGCGGATCGCCGCTTCGTCGAAGCGGTAGCGCACCTTCTCGGTGTTGAAGTCGTTGAAGAAGGAGTTGGCCAGGACCTTGGCCAGCTCGATCTCGGCGAACAGCTTGAGCTCCAGCGGGAATTCCGCCGGCCCCGAGCGGGCGGTGCGGCTGAAGCGCGTCACCAGACCGGTGGCCTCCTTGCCGCCGCCCGGCGGGTTGACGTGGGTGAGGAAGTCCAGGCGGTCGCCGCCCAGGTCGGTTTCCAGCTTGCCGTTGGCGCCGGCCGCCAGGGTGGAGATCAGGTAGGACTTGCCGGCCTGGGACAGGCCGAAGAAGCCCACGGTCATCGGCAGCGCGGAGACCGCGCCGAGGCGCCGCGCGGTGTTGCGCACGCGGCGCAGGCTGAGGATCAGGTCGTCCGCCTCGTTGTCCAGGCGCGGCGCGCTGCGGCGCACCTCGTCGATCCAGCGGATCGCCTCGCCCGCCCCGCCGTGGACGGCGGACCAGCGCTGGGACAGGCGTTCGGGGGATTGGTCAGGGTAGGTCATCGATCGGGGTTCCCTGTGGGGCGGGCGAGGCGTTGGTGGTCTGGGGCTTCGGTGCAAGACCGATACGCTTTCCGGGCCTGGAGCAGGGGTGTTCTGGGATGCTGGCGGGAAGGTTTGGTGTCAAACCGAGGCACTTTCCTCGGCTGATGCGACAGGTTTCGCCTTGCACGGCGAGTCACTTTTTCTTGCCTGGCCAAGAAAAAGTAACCCAAAAGAAGGCCACCCCCGTCGTCAGGCCCTGCGCTTCGCTCCGGGTTCCCGCCCTCCATCGCCGCTCCAGAGGCACGGCCCGAAGGGCCATCCATGGCCCACGGGCCTTTCGCCGCATCCCTGCGGCTCAACCCCTTGCACGGCGATTCCGTTCGGCCTGACGAAGGGGGAATGGGTGCACTCCTCACCTCCGCGAAAAGTAAAGCGAAGAGCGAAAAAGCCTTTTTCAGAATTGACCCCGTACCTGCAGGCAACTCCCCCGTCCCGTTCAGGAGGCCGAGCGCAGGCGTCGCGTAGAGGGACGAGCCGCATGGATGCGGCGAGAGCCGTAAAGGGGCATGGATGCCCCTTGTACGGCGGTCCTCGGAGCGGCGCCGGAGCGAGGGAACCCGGAGCGAAGCGCAGGGCCGGATGATCGGGCGTGCTTTCTCTTTGGTCACTTTCTCTTTGCACGAGCAAAGAGAAAGTGACTCGCCGTGCAGGGCGAAATCTGTAGGCCGGGCCGAGGAAAATGCCCGGCTTGGCACTAAGACCTCCTCGCCAGTCCCCATCAAACACCTTGCTGCTAGCACCCCACTGGTCATTTCCGAAACACACTCCCACTGTCGAGCCAGTACTGCGACTCGCCCAGCCCCGCATCGGGCAGGGTGTTGAGCTTCAGACGCACATGCGCACGGCTGACCGCACCGCTGTCCGACTCCACACCGAGCAGTTCGAAACGCTCGCTGCCCTCGGCCGGGTTGCGCGAGGACTTGATGCCCAGGCGCACCTTGAGCACCAGTCCCTTGGAGGCCATTTCCTCGCGCAGTTTCGGACTCTCGATACCGAGGATGTACAGCGGCGCGGCCGACCAGCGTTCGCAGGCCAGCTGGCGGAAACCCAGGCGCATGGTGCCGCGCATGTCGAAGGCGGTGTCCGGCAGGCGGTAATCGGGGTCGTCCAGATCGATGTCCCGATAGTAGACGTTGCTGTCCTTGAGGACGTTGTTGTTGTCGATCAGTCCCAAGTGCCGGAGCGTCGAGTAAGACTTGAAGGCCGCCACGCGGAAGTAGAAGTTCGGCAGGCGCAGGCTGCGGCTCAGCAGGCAGAGCATGGCGCCGACCGCCGCGGTGGTCTTCGGGTCCTCGATGCGGTCGAGCTTGTTGAACGGGTACCAGCCGCCGGTGCGGTACTGGTTGAGCGACAGGATGCGTCCCGGCGGCAGCGGCAAGAGTTCGCGGAACAGCGCCTGCACGCCGGGCAGGCAGGAGGGCCGGCCGGTGAGCAGGAGCACGTCGCAGGGATAGGCGTGCACCACCTCGCAGAGCGCCTGGATGGTCTTGCCGATGCTCATGCGGTCGCCGATGAAGGCTTCGTGGATGCGCCGCAGGCTGACGTCCAGCGGGGTGGCGAGGATGTCGAAGGGTGCGGCCTCGTTGCCCAGCTGGCGGCGCACGGCGCCGGCAACGTAGTCGAGCACGTCCTCGGTCGGACGCTCGCCGAGCAACTCGTCAAAGGTGGCGCTGACCCGGCTGCCCGGCTCCAGCGGATCGTACTGCTCGTAGGCCTTGAGCAGGCGCAGGCCGATGGGGCCGAACACCTGCAGGCTCAACTGCTGGCGCAGTACAGCCTCCTGCACGGCCAAGGGTTCGCTGCCGATCAGCCGCGACAGCAGCGCCTCGGGCACCGCGATGCCGGCGCGGGACAGCGCCTCGCGCAGCGCCGGCAGGACGAACTGGCGGATCACGTCGAGCAGGATGTCGTCGCCGGCGACCTTGAAGCCGTCGCGAAAGCGCTGTTCCGGGCTGATGTAGACGTTGCCGCCGACCCCGCCGTCGAGGCGGTATTCGGTGATCACCAGGTCCGTGGTGCCGCCGCCGATGTCGATCGAGGCGATGGTCAGGCGGTCCCGGTGCGGCTGGTCCGGCCGCGCCATGGCGGCGAAGAACTCCTCCGAGCGTCCGGCGAAGTTGTTCTGGGTCTCGTTGAACAGGTAGACCACCTGCCCGCAGGTGGCCTCGTCCCACTGCACGTGGACTTCGGGGAACCAGGGCCAGGCGCTCTCGCGGCTCTTCGGGTCCTTGAGGTCGACGGGGTCGTCCTCGGGATGCCAGCCGAGGCTCTTCCAGACCAGGCCGATGGCCTGCTCCATGCACTTGGCGAAGATCTCGCGCTCCGGCTTGGGCATCGACGGCGGCACGGTGAGGATGATCGAGCGCAGGTGGCGTGGCACCCGCGAGTGGCTCATGCGCAGGCGCTGCGAGGGGCTGTTGATCTGCATCAGCGCCTGGCCGAGGACCTCGGAGAGCATGAAGGTCATCAGCGAGCTGCGCGAATAGTGCGGATGGAACACCGGCATGCGCTCGTCGAAGGGCAGCGTGTAGAGCGCCTGGCCCTTCTCGTTGATCAGCCCGGCCACCGGCGCGGCGGTGGCGTGCGGCTCGCTCTCGGTGCGCAGCGCGGCGCAGTTGAAGCGCCAGCCCGGCTCGTAGCCGTCCTCGTCCCACAGGTAGCGCTTGGGACTCGACAGCCCGGTCGAGCCCTCGGTGCCGCGCCGGCGCCCGGCCAGGCGCCCGGCCTCGCGGCCGACGCGGGCGATGGTCGGCCAGAGGAAGGCCTCGCGGCGGCCGCTCTGCACCGAGAAGTGGTCCTTGCCGAACATCGCCTGGGCGAACTCGACGCGGCTCTCGAAGGGCTCCGGATAGACTTGCTCGGGGCGGGTCAGGTCGCGCAGCTCCAGCTCGTAGCGCTTGCTCAGGCCGTCGTTCTCCTGCGGATGATCCTCGATCAGGATGCCACAGGTGCGCGAGTTGCCGACGTCCAGCACCATGTCCACCGGGATCGCCTTGTGCACGTCGCTGTCGCGGTTGGACACCACCTTGAGCTCCGGCACCGGCAGGTGGCTGCCCAGCAGGTGCAGCAGGTTGAGGTAGTGGGCCTGGTGGTGAAGCTGCTCGCACTCGGCCTGGATGTCGTCGGGCTGCATGCGCAGCGGCGGCAGCCGCGCCTGCTCGCTGAACACCTCGCACAGCCAGCCGTCGATCCAGCCGAGGTCGAGGAACCAGCCCATCTCGTCGGCCCGGTGGGCCAGCGCGAAGCTGGCCCCGGCGCGGACGTCCTCGCGGGTCGGCGCCAGGTAGGTGGTGGCTTCGCGGCTGTCGAAGACCTTGGTATCGAAGGCGAAGGTGACGCGGTGGGTATTGCCGTCCGGGTCCTCGCCGTCGGCGAGTTCGACGATGCGCACCCGCGACCAGTTGCTCGGGCCGTCGTCGAAACGCCGCGGCGGGCTGCAGCGGAAGAACGGCAGGGGCAGCCAGATCCCCTTGAGCAGGCGCAGCGAATCCTCGGGCGCCACGCTGAAGGCCGGCGTCACCGCCCTGCCCGGCTCGCCCGGATGGTGAAAGGCGTTGCTGCGTGGATCGAACAGCAGGCGGACCAGAGGCCCGTCGCTGCGCGGCCGGACGAACTCGCCGGCCGGCTCGCGGCGCAGCTCCAGCTTGACGGCGAAATCCAGAAACTGGATGCCGCTGCCCATGATCAGGGTGATCCTGTCTTCGTAATCGGTCTTTTCCGGAAACATGCTGCCTGTGCTCGCCTCAGTTGCCGCCCTGGCGGATCGACATGGGGAATTCCTGGTCGCCGTAACGGCCGGTGCAGTCCGCCGCGCTGCGCGCATCCGGCTTGCAAGTCACCTCCGGCAGACGATAGCGGCTGCCGTCGCTGCAGTTGGCCTGTCCCTGGCTGGCAATCGCCAGGTTGCCGCCCTGCATCGAGGCGTTCACCGCGCCCGAGCATTGCACGCCGTCGTCACGGCGGATACTGACCCGCCCCTGGCCGTCCTTGAAGTCGTAGCCCAGTTGCAGCGGCTTGCCGGTCTTGGCGTCCTGGATGCCGGCGCCGGCCTGCCAGTTGCCGTTAAGGAAGCGGGTCGAACCGCTCTTCTGCGCCTCGGGCGGGATGCTCATGGGCTTGGCCGCCTCCGGTGCCTTGGCCGCATCTTCCGGCGCGGTCTTCGGTGCTTCGGCCGCCTTCTCCTCGTCGAGTTGCGGCGGAACCGGCGGCTTCTGTGCGTCTTCGGGCTTCGCTTCGGGTTCCGTTCCCGCCGCGGGCTCGACCGGGGCTCCATCCGCGGCGGGTTCTTCCGTAGCGGCTTCGTCGGCCGCCGGCTCATCGGCCGGCAGCTCGCTCGCGCCGGGCTCGCTCGACAAGGCCTCCTCGATCGGAACGTCCTCGACAGCCGTCTCCTTGCCCGGCACTTGCACGCCTTGCAAAGGCTCGGCCTCTCCCTCGACGACTCCGGCACGGCCGAGAGTCCTGTCCACCGTCACCACCTCTTCGCGCAAGCGGACATCCTCCGGAGGCGTTTCCTCGGCCGGTAGGCCGGGCAGGTCGACATGGGACAACTCGAACGGCAGTTCGACACTCGGCACGCAGGCGCGCATGACGAACAGCAGCAACAGCAGGAGCAGCGGCAGAAGCAGCAGCCACAGCCAGCGCCGCCAAGCGGGTCTTGCCGCGACCGCAGACGCCACAGGCGGCGGCAAGGCGGTGTCCGCCACCGCGGCCGAAGCCTGCCTGGCGGTCTGCAGGCAGGCCAGAGGGTCGGACAGCTGGCTGGCTTGTTGCTGGGTGAACCCCCAGAAGGTGATCACCGGTTTGCCGTCGACCAGATAGACGTGGTTGGCATCGGGGAAATGCAGGGCCTTTTCCAGCAGGCGGCCGAAGACCTGCTTTTCCCGGTTCTGCGCATCATTGCGCATGCTCTCGCCGGTGGCACGCAACTGGGCCTGCATCGCCTCGAGCCGGGCATGGGCCTGTTCGCGCTCTTCGGGGGTCGCCGCCGACCAGGGCACCACGTCGCCTTCGATCGGCGCGTACCAGTCGATGCGGTCGCCCGCCTCGTTGGTCTGCGGGATGGCCAGGCAGTCGGCCACCTCGCGGCGTACCTTCAGGCGGATGGCCTCACGCAGTTGCAGCGCCACGCCATGCACTGGCTGCCCGTCGACGCCGAGCGCCCTGAATTCCCGCAGCGTTCCGGTACGAAGCAATGCACCCGGCATCCTGGTTATCCTTTTTCCCGGCCGGTCACGGCCTTGCTGAATGATGTCGACGCTTTCGGCACAGGCAACCCCTCGGGCTTGCCCGTTTATCACTGCCCGCAGCCCGGTGGCGTTTTGGCCGGCCGATCGGCCATGCTTGCAGTATGGCGTTCGGGCAGAGAACGAGCCGCTGCGGGTCAGGAAGCCACGGCAGGCATGGTGTCCGGAAAGCGTGCGGCATCGCTCATTTTCGCCCGGTCGCCGCTTCGGAAGCAAACCCGCCCGGTCTGCCCCGCAACCTGCCGGACAATGGGTAGCGCTGAAGAACAACATGGAGAAGGCTGGCAGAAACGTCGGATCAGGCGCCTTTTCGGAGCAGTCCGTACGCTGCCTTGATGGAGAACGGTCCTGTCGAAGCGGAGGGAAGCCCTGGCAGCCGGGCAATGGCCATTCGGCCTGACTGGTCGGAAAAGAAAAAAGGGTAGCCAAAGCTACCCTTTCGTCGTCGAGCGAAGAAGCGTCGAACTCAGTGGCGGCCGTACTTCTTGCGCATCTCATTGATGGTGCGCAGTTGTGCGGCAGCTTCTGCCAGACGGGCAGCGGCGGAACTGTAGTCGAACTCCGCGCCCTTCTCGTTGAGCGCCTTCTCGGCAGCCTTGACGGCTTCCTGGGCGGCGACCTCGTCCAGATCCTTGGCGCGGGTCGCGGTATCGGCGAGGACCTTCACCATGCTCGGCTGCACTTCGAGGAAGCCGCCGGAGATGTAGAAGATTTCCTCTTCGCCACCCTGCTTGATCACACGCACCGGACCGGGCTTGAGATCGGTCAGCAGCGGCATGTGACCCGGAAGGATACCGACGTCGCCCATGTTGGCGTGGGCGATGACCATTTCCACCAGACCCGAGAACAGCTCTTCTTCCGCGCTGACGATGTCGCAATGGACTGACATAGCCATATTCATGCCTCGGTTAGCAGGCGGCGCCACCAAGGTGGCACCGCCTGGGTCGAGCGCCCGGCTAGCGGGCGCGCCAGGTTACAGTTTCTTGGCCTTCTCGATGGCTTCGTCGATGCCGCCAACCATGTAGAACGCCTGCTCCGGCAGATGGTCGTAGTCACCCTTGAGGATGCCGGCGAAGCCGCGGATGGTTTCCTTCAGCGGCACGTACTTGCCCGGAGAACCGGTGAACACCTCGGCCACGAAGAACGGCTGGGACAGGAAACGCTGGATCTTACGAGCGCGGGATACCAGCTGCTTGTCGGCTTCCGACAGCTCGTCCATACCGAGGATGGCGATGATGTCCTTCAGTTCCTTGTAGCGCTGCAGCACGTACTGCACGCCGCGGGCGGTGTCGTAGTGCTCCTGGCCGATCACCAGCGGATCCAGCTGGCGGGAGGTGGAGTCCAGCGGATCGACGGCTGGGTAGATACCCAGGGAGGCGATGTCGCGGGACAGTACCACGGTGGCATCCAGGTGGGCGAAGGTGGTCGCCGGGGACGGGTCGGTCAGGTCGTCCGCGGGAACGTACACAGCCTGTACGGAGGTGATGGAGCCAACCTTGGTGGAGGTGATGCGCTCTTGCAGAACGCCCATTTCCTCGGCGAGGGTCGGCTGGTAGCCCACGGCGGACGGCATACGACCCAGCAGTGCGGACACTTCGGTACCGGCCAGGGTGTAGCGGTAGATGTTGTCGACGAACAGCAGCACGTCGCGGCCTTCGTCGCGGAACTTCTCGGCCATGGTCAGACCGGTCAGGGCAACGCGCAGACGGTTGCCCGGCGGCTCGTTCATCTGGCCGTAAACCAGGGCTACCTTGTCGAGAACGTTGGAGTCCTTCATCTCGTGATAGAAGTCGTTGCCTTCACGAGTACGCTCACCCACGCCGGCGAACACGGAGTAACCGCTGTGCTCCATGGCGATGTTGCGGATCAGCTCCATCATGTTCACGGTCTTGCCCACGCCGGCGCCGCCGAACAGGCCGACCTTACCGCCCTTGGCGAACGGGCACACCAGGTCGATCACCTTGATGCCGGTTTCCAGCAGATCGTTGCCGCCAGCCTGCTCGGCATAGCTCGGAGCAGCGCGGTGAATAGCCCAACGCTCTTCCTCGCCGATGGGACCGGCTTCGTCGATCGGGTTGCCCAGCACGTCCATGATTCGGCCCAGAGTGGCGGTGCCGACCGGGACGGAAATGGCAGTACCGGTGTTGCTCACGTTCAGGCCACGCTTGAGGCCTTCGGTGGAACCCATGGCGATCGAACGAACGATGCCGTCGCCCAGCTGCTGCTGGACCTCCAGGGTGGTGGCCGCGCCTTCGACTTTCAGCGCGTCATAAACGTTCGGCACTTGATCGCGCGGGAATTCCACGTCGATAACGGCGCCGATGATTTGAACGATACGTCCGCTACTCATTACTTGGTTCCTCTAACCTTATGAACCGTTCTTAAACCGCGGCAGCGCCGCCGACGATTTCCGAAATTTCCTGGGTGATCGCCGCCTGACGGGCCTTGTTGTAGACCAGCTGCAGATCGCTGATCAGCTCGCCGGCGTTGTCGGTCGCGTTCTTCATCGCGATCATCCGCGCCGCCTGCTCGGCTGCGCCGTTCTCCACCACGGCCTGGTAGACCTGCGACTCGATGTAGCGAACCAGCAGAGCATCCAGCAACTGCTGGGCGTTGGGTTCGTACAGGTAGTCCCAGGACCCCTTCTGAACACCTTCGTCATCGCTGGCGGCCAGCGGCAGCAACTGCTCGACGACGGGCTTCTGGGTCATGGTGTTGATGAACTTGTTCGACGCCAGGTACAGACGGTCCACACGGCCTTCGTGGAAGGCATCCAGCATCACCTTGATGCTGCCGATCAGACTGTTGATCGAGGGCTCTTCACCCAGGTTGCCGATCGCCGCGACCACATTGCCGCCGTAGCTGCGGAAGAAACTGGCCCCTTTGTTGCCGATCACGCAGAAGTCGGCCTCGACACCCTTGTCGTGCCATTCCTTCATGTTCTTGATCAGGGCCTTGAACAGGTTGATGTTCAGGCCACCGCACAGACCGCGGTCGGTGGAGACAAGGATGTAACCGACGCGCTTGACCGGACGCTCGACCATGAACGGGTGCTTGTATTCCGGGTTGGCCTTGGCCAGATGGCCGATGACCTGACGGATCCGCTCCGCATAGGGACGGCTGGCAGCCATGCGCATCTGGGCCTTGCGCATCTTGCTGACCGCCACCTTTTCCATGGCGCTGGTGATCTTCTGCGTGCTCTTGATGCTCGCAATCTTGCTGCGAATCTCTTTTGCGCCTGCCATTTGACACCTTTCGGGTTAGCAGGCGGGAGCCTTGCGGCTCCCGCTGCGGCTTACCAGGACTGGGTGGCCTTGAACTTCTCGATGCCGGCCTTGATGCCTGCGTCGATTTCGTCGTTGAAGTCACCCTTCTCGTTGATCTTCGCCAGCAGATCTGCTTTCTCACGCTGGAAGTAACCGATCAACGCCTGCTCGAAGGCGCCAATTTTGGCCACGGCGACGTCCTGCAGAAAACCGCGCTCGGCGGCATACAGGGAAACGGCCATCTCGGCGATGGACATCGGCGCATACTGCTTCTGCTTCATCAGCTCGGTCACGCGCTGACCGTGCTCGAGCTGCTTACGGGTAGCTTCGTCGAGGTCCGAGGCGAACTGGGCGAAGGCCGCCAGTTCACGGTACTGGGCCAGAGCGGTACGGATACCGCCGGACAGCTTCTTGATGATCTTGGTCTGGGCCGCACCACCGACGCGGGATACCGAGATACCGGCGTTGACGGCCGGACGGATACCCGAGTTGAACATGGAGGATTCCAGGAAGATCTGACCGTCGGTGATGGAGATCACGTTGGTCGGAACGAAGGCGGACACGTCACCAGCCTGGGTTTCGATGATCGGCAGCGCGGTCAGCGAACCGGTCTGGCCTTTCACGGCGCCCTTGGTGAACTGCTCCACGTACTCTTCGGAAACGCGAGAGGCGCGCTCCAGCAGACGGCTGTGGAGATAGAACACGTCGCCCGGGTAAGCTTCGCGGCCCGGCGGACGACGCAGCAGCAGGGAGATCTGACGATAGGCGACGGCCTGCTTGGACAGGTCATCATAGACGATCAGCGCGTCTTCACCGCGGTCACGGAAGTACTCGCCCATGGTGCAGCCGGCGTAGGGAGCCAGATACTGCAGGGCAGCGGATTCGGAAGCGGAAGCAGCTACCACGATGGTGTTGGCCAGCGCACCGTGCTCTTCCAGCTTGCGTACCACGTTGGCGATGGTCGACTGCTTCTGACCGATAGCCACATAGACGCACTTAATGCCGCTGTTCTTCTGGTTGATGATGGCGTCGATAGCCAGCGCGGTCTTGCCGATCTGGCGGTCACCGATGATCAGCTCGCGCTGGCCACGGCCGACCGGAATCATGGCATCGACCGACTTGTAGCCAGTCTGCACCGGCTGGTCGACCGACTTACGCCAGATCACGCCCGGTGCCACTTTCTCGACCGCATCGGTGAGCTTGGCGCCGATCGGACCCTTGCCGTCGATCGGATTGCCCAGCGCGTCCACGACGCGGCCCAGCAGTTCCGGACCGACCGGGACTTCCAGGATGCGGCCGGTGCACTTGGCGCTCATGCCTTCGGTCAGGCCCAGGTAGTTACCCAGTACCACTGCACCGACGGAATCTTGCTCCAGGTTCAGCGCCATGCCATAAATGCCGCCGGGGAACTCGATCATCTCGCCGTACATGACGTCGGCCAGACCATAGATGCGAACGATACCGTCAGATACGCTGACGACGGTGCCCTCGTTGCGGGCTTGGGCAGTCACATCGGTATTCGCGATGCGCTGCTTGATGATTTCACTAATCTCAGCAGGATTCAGTTGCTGCATGCCATGACCCTCAAATCAGGATTTCAACGATTCGGCCAACTGGCTCAGTTTGCCGCGGACCGAACCGTCGACAACCACGTCGCCGGCGCGGATGACCAGGCCACCGATCAGAGCAGGATTCACTACCTGCCTGGGGTTGACGGAACGATCTAGCCGCTTCGACAGGGCGGCAGACAAGGTTTCGAGTTGCTCGGCGGAAAGCTCGTAAGCCGTCTCAAGTTCGACGTCGATCGTCTTTTCGGCTTCCGCCTTGTACGCATCGAACTGTTCGCGCACAGTCGGCAACACGGCCAGGCGATCGTGCTCGCCCATGTTGGCGATGAAGTTGCGGAACGCTTCATCGACGTCGGCGGCGAACAGACGCAGCACGGCCTCGACCTTGCTTTCGCGGGTCAGGCGCGGGTTGCGCAGCAGTTCGGCGACTTCGGGGGCTTCAACGATAGCGGCAGCCAGGCTCAACATACCCGACCAGGCGTCGCTGCTGCTGGCCGCGCTGGCATACTCGAAAGCGGCTTTTGCGTAAGGCCGAGCAAGCGTCTGGTTATTGATCATCGCTTGCCTCGCTTAGAGTTGGGAGGCCAGTTTTTCGACCAGCTTGTTGTGCGCCTTGGTGTCCACTTTGGACTCCAGGATTTTCTCCGCGCCCAGGATGGCCAGAGCCGCCACCTGAGTGCGCAGTTCGTCCCTGGCACGGTTCACTTCCTGCTCGATCTCGGCCTGGGCCCCGGCGATCAGTCGCTCGCTTTCGGCACGTGCCTGCTGCTTGGCGTCTTCCACGATCGCATTGGCCTGCTTATTAGCCTGCTCGATGATCTCGGCAGCCTGCTCGCGGGTTTCACGGAGAGTATTGGAAACCTTTTCCTGAGCCAGCTTCAGATCTTGCTGAGCACGGCCTGCAGCATCCAGACCCTCGGCGATTTTCTTCTGGCGTTCCTGCATGGCCTGGGTGAGTGGCGGCCAAACGTACTTCATGCAGAACCAGACGAAAATAGCGAAGGCGATCGTTTGACCAAATAGCGTCAAGTTCATGTTCACAGCGATTTACCTCGTGCTATCTCGTTCGGCGTGCTTGCCATTTCCTCAACGAAGGGGCTCGCCAAGCGAACCCCTTCTTGAACCGGGAAATGCTCAAGCAGCAGAGGGAGCGACAACGAAGATGAGGTACATCGCGATACCAACACCGATCATCGGCACGGCGTCGAGCAGGCCGGCCATCAGGAAGGTCTTGGTTTGCAGCTGAGGAGCCAGCTCGGGTTGACGAGCGGTGGATTCCAGCAGCTTGCCACCCAGCAGGGAGAAGCCAATACCGGTGCCCAGGGCACCCAGACCGATCATGATGGAGGCGGCGATGATGACAAGTTCCATGTAAAGCTCCTGAAGCTAAGGGTAGGTTTTGGTTGGGGGGAAGCGTTTTATTGCCGGTCAGTGATGATCTTCATGAGCGGCGCTCAGGTACACCACCGTCAGCACCATGAAGATGAAGGCCTGCAGCGGAATCACCAGAATATGGAAAATCGCCCAAGGCACATTCAGCACCCACTGAGCCCAGAACGGCAGCAGGGCGATAAGGATGAACACCACCTCACCGGCATACATGTTGCCGAACAGACGCAGAGCGAGACTCAGCGGCTTTGCCAACAGGCCGAGGATCTCGAGGAACAGGTTGAACGGGATCAGCGCCCAGTGATTGAACGGGGTGAACGCCAGTTCCTTGCCGAAGCCAGCAAAGCCTTTGATCTTGATGCTGTAGAACAGGATCAGGATGAACACGCCGAGCGCCAGGCCGAAGGTGCCGTTGGGATCGGCGGTCGGCACGATCTTGAAGTAGGGCGCGCCCAAAAGATGCGCCAGGCCGGGAATGAAGTCGACCGGCACCCACTTCAGGCTGTTCATCAGGAACACCCAGACGAAGATGGTCATGGCCAAGGGGCAATCACCGGATTACGGCCATGGAAGGTGTCCCGCACCATGCCTTCGACGAACTCGATGCACATTTCGGCCAGGTTCTGCAGGGGACCAGGAACCTTGGTGGAAGCACTGAGCGCAGCCTTGCGGAACAGCCACAGGAACAGCACGCCCATGGCGACCGACCAACCGATGGTGTCCAGATGGATGGCCCAGAACCCCATCTCCCTTGCCTCTTCTGGCGTATGAGCGATGATCCAGCCCTTTTCCGGGTGCGAGCCGAAGACCAGATTCTGTAGGTGATGCTGTATATATTCGACTGGGGTGTTCGCCATAGACGCCTCAAATACTCAATGCTTCGGATTGTTCCTCATCAGCAGGAGTGAGCTCGCTCCGGTGCCGAGCACCAGTAGGTAGCCACCGAACAATGCCAGCGGCTCGAGAGGCTGCACCCCCACAAACACCAGCGCAAAGAGCGCCGCTGTCAGAATCAGTTTTCCCATTTCACCGGACCAAAGAGACTGGACCACGGCCTTGACCGAACGCGCGCCGAAATAGCGAAAGGCCTTATGGGCGAAATACAGATTGGCCAGCCAGGCAATCAGGCCTCCGAGCAAGGTTGAATACCCTGCGACCAACCCAAAAAACACCCCGCACACGCAGGCCGCGACAAGTCCTACCAGGGACTGCACGACCAATATGCGAAACACGGGAAGGCGATGGAGAGGTGTTCGATTACGTATGTTCACACGATTCCCGCCGCCTTGGCGGAGCCCCCAACGAGTGCTGCCGCCTTCAAAATGCGCGGCGAGTATAGGGGGGTTACACATCGGTTCAACCATCCGGTAGTCTTTTCCGACTGCCCGCTACACCGTGGAATATCAGCGTATGTGCGCCAAGACGCCCTGCAGTTCGTCCAGAGAGTTGTAGCAGATCACAAGTTGGCCCTTGCCTTTCTGACCGTGCTTGATCTGCACCGGAGAGCCCAAACGCTCAGCCAGCCGCTGTTCCAGACGGGTTATGTCCGGATCTGCCGTGTGGGCTTTCTCGGGTTGCGGCCGGTCGTTCAACCACTGACGAACCAACGCCTCAGTCTGCCGAACGGTCAGACCGCGTGCGACAACGTGTCGCGCGCCCTCCACCTGCCGTTCGGCGGGAAGCCCCAGCAGTGCACGGGCATGGCCCATCTCCAGGTCGCCATGGGAGAGCAGGGTCTTGATCTCCTCCGGCAAAGCAATCAACCGTAGCAGGTTGCTGATGCTGACCCGCGACTTGCCCACCGCATCGGCAACCTGCTGCTGAGTCAGCTGGAACTCCAGCTGAAGGCGTTGCAGGGCGATGGCCTCCTCAATTGGATTGAGGTTCTCGCGCTGGATGTTCTCGATCAGCGCCATGGCGATAGCGGCGTCATCCGGTACCTCGCGGACGATGGCCGGAATCTTCTCCAATCCGGCCTGCTGGCTGGCCCGCCAACGCCGCTCGCCGGCGATGATCTCGTAGCGCTGGCCGTCGATCGGCCGCACCACGATCGGCTGCATCACCCCCTGGGCCTGAATCGACTGTGCCAGCTCTTCCAGCGCTACCGGATCCATGTCGCGACGCGGCTGATATTTGCCGCGCTGGATCAGTTCCAGTGGCAGGTGCTGCAGTTCGTGGCCATCGATCTGCTGCTGTTCGACCCCCTTCTGCTGCAGGGCGGCCACGCCACCGGTACCGCCCAGCAAGGCATCCAGCCCGCGGCCCAGGCCTCGTTTCTTGATCGCCATGGAAGCTCCTTATGCTCGGGCGCCGCGCGAGGCCTGACGCTGACGGCGCGACAGTTCGCTGGCCAGTGCCAGATAGGCCTGTGCACCCTTGGATTGCTTGTCGTAGACCAGCGCCGGCACACCGTGGCTGGGCGCTTCGGCAAGTCGCACGTTGCGCGGGATGACGGTTTCGTAGAGCTTGTCGCCGAAATGCGCCTGAAGTTGATCGGAGACTTCGTTGGTCAGGCTGATGCGCGGATCATACATGGTGCGCAGCAGGCCCTCGATCTGCAGGTTTGGATTGAGCGCTTGGCCGATGCGCTGGATCGAATTGACCAGATCGCTCAGTCCTTCCAAGGCATAGTATTCGCACTGCATGGGGATGATCACCCCGTCAGCGGCGGCCAAGGCATTGACCGTCAGCATCGACAGCGAGGGCGGACAGTCGATGAGGATGTAGTCGTAGTTTTCGCGAATCGGCGCCAGCGCTTCGCGCAGCCGATGCTCCTTGCCCGGCTTGTCGAGCAGAACGACTTCCGCTGCGGTCAGATCGCGGTTAGCCGGCAGCAGCTGGTAACCGCCGTGCTCGGAGAAGTGCATGGCCTCGGCGAAACTGCAGTCGCCGGTCAGCACATCGTAAACCGAATGCTCCAGATTCAGCTTGTCCACCCCGCTGCCGGTGGTGGCGTTGCCCTGGGGATCGAGATCGATCAGCAGCACACGCCTGCGCGTGGCTACCAGCGAAGCGGCCAGGTTGATGCAAGTGGTGGTCTTGGCCACACCACCCTTCTGGTTGGCGATGGCGAGTACTTTAGCCATGGTCAGCGTCTGTCCGGGTCATGGAGTGCGGCGCAGTATCAGCAGATGGCGCTGACCCTGACAACCGGGAACCTTGAGCTCATAGGTATGTTCCAGTCGAAAATCGTTCGGCAAGACCTGCAGCTCGTCATCCGACTGCACGCCCTTCATCGCCAGCCAACGGGTTTCGCCGTCGCCGAGATGACGGGTCCAGTTGGCGAAATCCGCCAGCGAGCTGAACGCCCGCGAACAGATACCGGAGAACGGCTGCACGGGCGTGAATGTCTCGACCCGACTGTGAACAACTTCCAGGTTTTGCAATTGCAGTTCCAGTTTCACCTGGGTAAGGAAACGGGTCTTCTTGCCGTTGGAATCCAGCAGGGTAAAGCGTCGCCCGGGAAACAGGATGGCCAGCGGAACCCCCGGCATGCCACCGCCGCTGCCGACATCCAGCCAGTTATCCCCAGCCCCGGCAACCTGCGGCGCGACGCTAAGGCTGTCGAGCAAATGGCGCGAGACCATCTCGTCCGGATCGCGCACGGCGGTGAGATTGTAGGCTTTGTTCCACTTGATCAACAGCGCCAGATAAGCGAGCAGCTGTTCCTGCTGGCGCTCGGACAGTTCGATGCCCAGCTCGCGGGCGCCGTACGCCAGTTCCTCGGCGTGGCGGGAGGTGACGGCGGACATCAGGCACTCTGCTCCAAGTTCCGGCCAGCAGCGCGCTTCTTCAGATGGATCAGCAGCAGAGAAATCGCCGCCGGGGTGACTCCCGGAATCCGCGACGCCTGGCCGAGCGTCTGCGGGCGGGCCTGATCGAGCTTGTGCTGGATCTCCTTGGACAGTCCGGAAATCGATGTGTAATCCAGATCATCCGGCAGACGAGTGTTTTCACTGGCGCGCAGGCGGGCGATCTCATCCTGCTGGCGATCGATATAGCCGGCATACTTGGTCTTGATCTCCACCTGCTCGGCAACCTGCTCGTCCTCGGCGCCACCACCGGTCAGCTCGACCAGGCTGGCATAATCGATTTCCGGTCGGGCCAGCAGGTTGAGTAGGCTGTACTCGCGGGTCAAGGGGCTGCCGAAACGTGCGGCGACCGCTTCGCCTTCCGAGGTGCCGGGGCGCACCCAGGTACTCTTCAGGCGCTGCTCCTCACGCTCGATGCCTTCGCGCTTGGCACAGAACATCGCCCAGCGGGCGTCATCGACCAGGCCCAGTTCGCGACCTTTCTCGGTCAGGCGCAGGTCGGCGTTGTCCTCGCGCAGGATCAGTCGGTACTCGGCGCGCGAGGTGAACATGCGGTACGGCTCCTGGGTGCCGAGGGTGATCAGGTCGTCGACCAGCACACCAAGGTAGGCCTCGTCGCGGCGCGGACACCAGGCTTCGCGGCCCTGGGCGCGCAACGCGGCGTTGGCGCCGGCGAGCAGGCCCTGGGCGCCGGCCTCCTCGTAGCCAGTAGTGCCGTTGATCTGCCCGGCGAAGAACAGCCCGCTGATCGCCTTGGTTTCCAGCGAATATTTCAAGTCACGCGGATCGAAGAAATCGTATTCGATGGCGTAGCCGGGTCGCACGATATGGGCGTTCTCCAAGCCGCGGATCGAGCGGACGATTTCAAGCTGCACGTCGAACGGCAGTGAGGTGGAGATACCGTTGGGATAAATCTCATGGGTCGACAGGCCTTCCGGCTCAAGGAACACCTGATGGCTGTCCTTGTCGGCGAAGCGGTGGATCTTGTCCTCGATCGACGGGCAGTAGCGCGGGCCGATGCCCTCGATCACCCCGAGTACATCGGCGAGCGGTCCAGGTTGGCGGCGATGATTTCATGGGTGCGCGCATTGGTGTGAGTGATCCAGCAGCTGACCTGTCGCGGGTGCTGCTCGCGCGAGCCGAGGAAGGACATCACCGGCACGGGCGTGTCGCCTGGCTGTTCGCTCATCGCCGAAAAGTCTACGGAGCGGCCGTCGATGCGCGGCGGTGTGCCGGTCTTCAGCCGACCGACGCGCAACAGCAGCTCGCGTAGGCGCTGGGCCAGAGCGATCGAAGGCGGGTCGCCGGCGCGACCGCCGGAGTAATTCTGCAGACCGATGTGGATAAGTCCGCCGAGGAAGGTGCCTGTAGTGAGCACCACGTTGTCGGCCCGGAATTTCAGGCCCATCTGAGTGACCACGCCGCACACCTGCTCGCCCTCGACGATCAAGTCGTCGGCGGCCTGCTGGAATATCCACAGGTTGGGCTGGTTTTCCAGGATGCGCCGGATCTCCGCCTTATACAGCGCACGGTCGGCCTGCGCGCGCGTGGCGCGTACTGCCGGCCCCTTGCGGCTGTTGAGGACGCGGAACTGGATACCGGCCACGTCGGTGGCCTGGGCCATGGCGCCACCGAGTGCATCGATTTCCTTGACCAGATGGCTCTTGCCGATCCCACCGATGGCCGGGTTGCAGCTCATGTGCCCGAGGGTTTCCACATTGTGGGAAAGCAGCAGGGTCTTCGTACCCATGCGCGCAGCCGCGAGTGCGGCCTCGGTACCGGCATGACCACCGCCGATCACGATCACGTCAAAACGGGAAGGGAAGTCCACCACGCACCTCGTGCCTGTTCGTAGGGGGAAAAGAAAGGGCGGCAAGTATAGAGAGTTAGGTGGGGCGAATGAAACTCCTGAACAAAAAATAACCAGTACATCTTGTACTGCTGATCTACAGGTTCTAACAAAGACAAGCAGGATGAAATCTTTAAAAAGCTTGTTCTTATGTGTCTAGAGCATGCCGTTTTTGTGGATAACTTATCGAGCGCCTTTAGCTGTCGATTTTTTCAGTCAGGATAAGACTGTGACAAGCCTGCCTGTGCATAGTGTGTCGGCTGTAGATGCCCTGTATATGAAATTGAACTTTATCCACAGACGAAATTACCTACTCTGCTGTCGCCAGCTTATCGACGGAGCACACTGGAGGTTTTCCACAGGGCTGGATGACATTCGGCGGACACACCGGGCTACGGACAGAGCAAGCGTGGGGACAACACGATGTGGGAAGCAGCCTATCACTCTCGGGCGAGAGTGAAAGTAGGTCTGGAAGAAAGGGGTCGGCTATTTGCCAATGCAGAAGCTGGAGAAGATGCGTCCGAGCAGATCGTCCGGCGTGAAGGCTCCGGTGATTTCCCCAAGTGCCTGCTGGGCTTGGCGCAAGTCTTCGGCAAGCAGCTCGCCGGCACCGCAGCCGATGAGCTGGGCGTGCCCATGGTCGAGACAGGCAGCGGCCTGGCCCAGGGCCTCCAGATGCCGGCGGCGAGCGCTGAAGCTGCTCTCGATGGTCTGTTCGAAGCCCATGCAGGCCTTGAGATGTTCGCGCAGCAACTCCAGGCCTTCGCCAGTACGAGCCGAAAGGCCGAGAATAACGTGCCCGTCGCAGCCCTGTTCCTGAACGACCGGCTCGCCGGACAAATCGACCTTGTTGCGGATTAGGGTGACCTTGCCTGGCTCTGGATGCAGGTCGAAGAATTCCGGCCAGAGAGCAAAGGGATCGGCCGCTTCCGGGGCACTGGCATCCACCACCAGCAGTACCCGATCGGCCTCACGAATAGCCTGCAGGGCGCGTTCGACGCCAATTCGCTCGACTTGGTCGGCGGTTTCCCTGAGGCCGGCGGTATCCACTACGTGCAGCGGCATACCGTCGATGTGGATATGTTCGCGCAGCAGATCCCGGGTGGTGCCGGCGATGTCAGTGACGATCGCCGACTCACGTCCCGCCAGGGCGTTGAGCAAACTGGACTTTCCGGCATTTGGCCGGCCGGCGATGACCACCGTCATGCCGTCACGCAGGAGTGCGCCTTGCCCTGCCTCACGCAGTACTGTGGACAACTCGGCACGCAGGCCGTCAAGCAGCTCGAGGACGCGGCCATCGGCGAGGAAGTCGATCTCCTCCTCGGGAAAGTCGATGGCGGCCTCGACGTAGAGGCGCAGTTCGATCAGCCGCTCGGTGAGTGCATGCACGCGGCGGGAAAACTCGCCCTGCAGCGAGCGCAGCGCATTGCGCGCCGCCTGCGCCGAACTGGCCTCGATCAGGTCGGCAATCGCCTCGGCCTGGGCCAGGTCCAGCTTGTCGTTGAGAAAAGCCTGCTCGCTGAACTCGCCCGGTCGGGCCAGGCGCGCGCCCAGTTCCAGGCAACGGCGCAGTAGCAGGTCGAGCACCAGCGGGCCGCCGTGTCCCTGCAGCTCGAGCACGTCCTCGCCGGTAAAGGAATGCGGGCCGGGGAAGAACAGCGCAATGCCCTCGTCGAGCACCTGGCCCGTGCCGTCGCGGAAGGCGCCGTAATGGGCATGCCGCGGCTTGAGCGGACGTTCGCAGATGCCCGCGGCGACCGCCCCGGCCATGGGACCCGAGATCCGCACGATGCCCACCCCGCCGCGGCCCTGGGCGGTGGCGATGGCAGCAATGGTTTCGCGTGCGCTGTGCATGGCGGGCTCCGGATAGCAAGACGCCCCACTCTGGGGGCGTCCGGGTCTGGCTGGCAGTGGTGAGGATCAAGCCGGCTGTGCGGCTTTCTCGATCTGTCGGGTAATGTACCACTGCTGACCGATGGAGAGGACGTTGTTGACCACCCAGTACAGCACCAGGCCGGCCGGGAACCAGAGGAAGAAGAAGGTGAAAATGATCGGCATCAGCTTCATCACCCTGGCCTGCATGGGATCCGGCGGCGTCGGATTGAGCGTCTGCTGGAAGAACATAGTCGCGCCCATGATGATCGGCAGGATGAAGTACGGATCCTTGACCGACAGGTCAGTGATCCAGCCCAGCCAGGGCGCTTGGCGCATTTCCACGCTTTCCAGCAGTACCCAGTAGAGGGCGAGAAACACCGGCATCTGCACCAGAATCGGCAGGCAGCCGCCCAGCGGGTTGATCTTCTCCTTCTTGTACAGCTCCATCATCGCCTGGGACATCTTCTGGCGATCCTCGCCGTGCTGTTCCTTCAGGGCCTGCAGCTTGGGCGCGACTGCACGCATGCGGCCCATCGAGCGGTAGCTGGCCGCCGAGAGCGGGAAGAAGGCCAGCTTGATGATGACGGTGAGGATGATGATCGACCAGCCCCAATTGCCCAATAGCGCATGAATAAGACCCAGCAGCCAGAAGATCGGCTGGGCAATGAACCACAGGAAGCCGTAGTCGACGGTCAGTTCCAAACCGGGCGAGAGAGCGCCTAGCTTGTCCTGATCCTTTGGACCGGCATACAGACGGGTAACGGTTTCACCACTGGCACCAGCCGGGATGTTCAGTGTCGGGCCGGTGAAGCCAATGATGTAGTTGCCCTGGCTGTCCTTGCGAGTGGCGACTAGGTTGCTGTCATCCTTGTTCGGCACCCAGGCGGTCACGAAGTAGTGCTGCAGCCAGGCGATCCAGCCGCCCTGCACGGTTTCGCGCAGGCTCTTGTCGTCCATATCGCCCATGGACACCTTCTTGTACGGTTCGTCGGCGGTCCCCAGGGCAGCCCCCAGATAGGTGGCGGTACCGGTCGCGGTGGTCGACGAGGGATCGGCGCTCGAGTCACGCTTGAGCTGGGCGAACAGGTTGCCCGTCCAAGGCTGCTCGCTGTGGTTGGCGATCAGGTGGCGGACTTCAAGATCATAGGCGCCGCGCTTGAAGGTGAAGCGCTTGACGTAGTCGACGCCTGCTTCGGTGAATTTCAGCTCGACCACTAGGCTGTCTTGCCCCTCGGCCAATTGGTAGCTGCGCTGCTCGCTGGCGTACAAGGGACGGCCACTGGCGCGGGCATCCGGGCCGTTGGTGCCGGTCAGACCGCTTTGCGCCAAGTAAAGGCGTTCGCTGCCGTTATCGAACAACTGAAAGGGAATCTCCGGATGATCTTGACGACGGGGAAACTTGGGCAGCTTGAGCTGGACGATGTCGCCACCGCGCGGATCGATGGCCACCTCCAGCACATCGGTGCGGACTTGGATCAGCTCAAGGCCGGCAGGGCTCGCTGCACTGTCCGGCAGCCGGTTCTCGCTGCCGGCCGTGGGAACATCCACACTGACTGACGGAGCGGTTGATGCAGCTTCCGGTAGTGCCGGAGCGGCGCTTTGGGTGGCTGCATTCTGAGGCGGTAGCGCTGCCTGGCCGTAATCCTGGTTCCACTGCAAAACCAGCAGGTAGGACACGACTGCCAAGGCGACGAGCAGGATCGAGCGTTTGATATCCATGGTTACTCGGCCATCGAAGGGGGGCGGGAGGTTTTGATCGGGGGAACGGGATCGTAACCACCCGGATTCCAGGGATGGCAACGCCCGAGACGGCGCAGGCTCAGCCAGCCGCCGCGCAGCAGACCATAGCTGGCGATCGCTTCGTGTGCATAGCAGGAGCAACTGGGGTGGAAACGGCAGTGACTGGCCATCAGCGGACTGATCGCGTAGCGGTAGAACTGGATCGCGGCGAGGGCCAGTTTACGCATGGGAGTTTCCAGTCGCCTCGACAGCGGCCTGCGGCCGGTTGCGAGCGAGTCGTTTCCAGAGCTTGCCGAATTGCTGTGTCACTTCGGCGTTTTCCAGCTCGCCGAGGCCCTTGCGGGCTACCACCACGATGTCCCAGCCGGCCAGGCTATCTTGGTTTAGGCGGAAGGAATCGCGTATCAGGCGTTTCAGGCGGTTGCGCCCGACGGAGAGCTTGACACTCTTCTTGCCGATCACCAACCCCAGGCGGGGATGTTCCAGATCGTTGGGACGCGCGAGGAGCAGGACGTGCTTGCCCGGAACCTTGGCGGTCGGGGAGTCGAAGACGGCCTTGAACTGGCGGGGAATCAGCAGGCGCTTTTCCCGGCCGAAGTCTCGACTCACCATCCGTTCCGGCTGAATCAGACGGTCAGGCGCTTACGGCCCTTGGCGCGACGACGCGACAGGACTTGACGGCCGTTCTTGGTAGCCATGCGGGCACGGAAACCGTGGGTGCGAGCGCGCTTGAGGGTACTGGGTTGGAAAGTGCGTTTCATGATGCTCTACCTGGTGGTCACTAACGGGCCGGAAGTGGCCCCCGTTTTAAAGAGACCGGCGATTCTAGAGAAAGCCGCAAGGCAGGTCAATTTCCAACCAGCTGGCCCAAGACAGCGCTTGGAGGGAACAGGTAGCTGATTCTGGCGGGGCGGTGGAAAAGATTTCAACAGAAAAAATTAGAATGAAGAAATCTTTAAAAGACTGTTTTTTTTATGTTAATTGGCTAAGGGTTAACCTGTGGAAAACTTATCCAAAGCCAGGAGATATCAACCTTGTAGCAATGAACAAACCTGTCGATTCCAAGTGACTTGCCTGTGCAGGGCTGGCGAATAAGCTGGGTATGGATTGGCTGCTTATGCACAGGGACGTTATCCACAAGCCTGACTCTCCAGTTGTTCACTGGGCTTGTGGAAAGTTATCAACAGGTTCTCTTGGAACATCGGGATCCATTTTCGGCCTTCTGGGTGTGTTCGAAGGGCGGACTTACTGGATCTATGTGGATAACCTTATTCCGGACGGATACAATGGCAGACTGTTTTTGGCCAGCCGTTCAGGCGGCAGGGGGGATACGTGTCCGTGGAACTTTGGCAACAGTGCGTCGAGCTGTTGCGTGACGAACTGCCCGCCCAGCAATTCAACACCTGGATTCGTCCTCTGCAGGTAGAGGCAGATGGCGATGAACTGCGTGTTTATGCCCCTAATCGCTTCGTTCTCGACTGGGTCAATGAAAAGTATCTTGGCCGGCTGCTTGAGCTACTCGGCGAACGTAGTGAGGACATCACCCCCTCCGTTTCCCTGCTGATCGGCAGTAAGCGCAGCCCTGCTCCTCGCGCAGCGCAGCCTGCTTCATCTCCGCCGGTACTACAAACTCCTGTGCCGGCGGTGGTCGACGAAACTCCGAGTGCACCGCCGGTGGTGGCACAGCCGGTGGCGAATCCGGCTACGGTGCGCACCGAGCGTTCGGTACAGGTCGAGGGCGCCCTTAAACATACCAGTTATCTGAATCGTGCCTTTACCTTCGAAAATTTCGTCGAGGGCAAATCGAACCAGCTGGCGCGTGCTGCTGCCTGGCAGGTGGCGGATAATCCCAAGCATGGCTACAACCCGCTCTTTCTGTATGGTGGCGTCGGCTTGGGCAAGACTCACCTGATGCATGCGGTCGGCAACCACCTCCTGAAGAAGAATCCCAATGCCAAGGTGATCTATCTGCATTCGGAGCGCTTCGTCGCCGACATGGTGAAGGCCCTGCAACTCAATGCGATCAACGAGTTCAAGCGTTTCTATCGTTCGCTGGACGCCTTGCTGATCGACGATATCCAGTTCTTCGCCAAGAAGGAGCGCTCCCAGGAGGAGTTTTTCCACACCTTCAATGCCCTGCTCGAGGGTGGCCAGCAGGTGATCCTTACCAGCGACCGCTATCCAAAGGAAATCGAGGGGCTCGAGGAACGTCTGAAGTCGCGTTTTGGCTGGGGTCTGACGGTGGCCGTGGAACCGCCGGAGCTGGAAACCCGAGTGGCGATCCTGATGAAAAAGGCCGAGCAGACCAAGGTCGAGCTACCCCACGACGCCGCTTTCTTTATCGCCCAGCGCATCCGCTCCAACGTGCGCGAACTGGAGGGAGCGCTCAAAAGGGTCATCGCCCACTCGCACTTCACCAATCATCCGATCACCATTGAACTGATCCGTGAATCGCTGAAGGATCTGCTGGCGCTGCAGGACAAGCTGGTCAGTGTGGACAACATCCAGCGCACCGTCGCCGAGTACTACAAGATCAAGATCGCCGATCTGCTTTCCAAGCGCCGCTCGCGTTCGGTGGCCCGCCCGCGACAGGTCGCCATGGCGCTGTCCAAGGAGCTGACCAACCACAGTCTGCTGGAGATCGGCAACTCCTTTGGCGGTCGTGATCACACCACCGTCCTCCATGCTTGCCGCAAGATTGCCGAACTGCGCGAATCCGATGCGGATATTCGCGAGGACTACAAGAACCTGCTGCGTACCCTGACCACCTGAGCCAGGCGCAACCGACTGGGGACTGGACACCATGTATTTCACCATTCAACGCGAAGCCCTGCTGAAACCGCTACAACTGGTCGCCGGCGTCGTCGAACGCCGGCAGACCCTGCCGGTGCTCTCCAACGTGCTGCTGGTCGTCGAAAGACAACAACTGTCGCTCACCGGCACCGACCTGGAGGTCGAGCTGGTCGGCCGCGTGCCGCTGGAAGAAAACGCCGAGCCCGGCGAGATCACCGTGCCGGCGCGCAAGCTGATGGACATCTGCAAGAGCCTGCCGAACGATACGCTGATCGACATCCGCCTCGACGAGCAGAAGCTGTTGATCAAGGCCGGCCGCAGCCGCTTCACCCTCTCCACTCTGCCGGCCGGCGATTTTCCCACCGCCGAGGAAGGCCAAGGGTCGCTGACCTTCTCCCTGGTGCAGAGCAAGCTGCGCCGGCTGATCGAGCGCACCAGCTTCGCCATGGCCCAGCAGGACGTGCGCTACTACCTGAACGGCATGCTGCTGGAGATGAACGGCGGCGTGCTGCGCGCGGTCGCCACCGATGGCCACCGCCTGGCGCTGTGCGCCATGCAGGCCGGCATCGAGCATGCCGACCGCCATCAGGTCATAGTGCCGCGCAAGGGCATTCTGGAGCTGGCGCGTCTGCTCACCGACCAGGACGGCGAAGTCAGTATCGTCCTCGGCCAGCATCACATTCGTGCCACTACCGGCGAGTTCACCTTCACCTCCAAGCTGGTCGACGGCAAGTTCCCCGATTACGAGCGGGTGCTGCCGCGTGGTGGAGACAAGAAGGTGCTCGGCGACCGCCAGCTGTTGCGTGAGGCTTTCAGCCGTACGGCAATCCTCTCCAACGAGAAGTATCGCGGCATCCGTCTGCAACTGGCCAGCGGCCTCTTGAAGATCCAGGCCAACAACCCGGAACAGGAAGAAGCCGAGGAGGAAGTGGCGGTCGACTACAGCGGCGATGGCCTGGAGATCGGCTTCAACGTCAGCTATCTGCTCGACGTACTGGGAGTGATGAGCGCCGAGCAGGTGTGCCTGACCCTGTCCGACTCCAACAGCAGTGCTCTACTCCAAGAAGCCGACAACGACGACTCCGCCTACGTCGTCATGCCTATGCGCCTGTAAGCCTGTCGTCCCGCCTCGATGTCTCTTTGCCGCGTGACCGTCACCGCGGTGCGTAACCTGCACCTGGTGACTCTCGCTCCCTCGCCCGGCATCAACATCCTCTACGGCGCCAACGGCAGCGGCAAGACCAGCTTGCTGGAGGCGATCCACCTGCTCGGTCTGGCGCGCTCCTTCCGCAGCCAGCGCCTGTCGCCGGTGATCCAGCACGAGCAGCCGAGCTGCACGGTCTTCGGTCAGGTGCAGGGAAGCGACGGGCGTGTGTGCAATCTGGGCGTGGCCCGCAACCGGCTGGGCGAGCTGCAGATTCGGATCGACGGACAAAACGTGCGTAGCGCCGCGCAACTCGCCGAGGTCCTGCCGCTGCAGCTGATCAATCCGGACAGTTTTCGGTTGCTGGAAGGCGCGCCCAAGGTGCGCCGGCAGTTCCTCGACTGGGGTGTGTTCCACGTGGAACCTCGCTTCCTGCCGGCCTGGCAGCGCCTGCAGACGGCCTTGCGTCAGCGGAACTCCTGGCTGCGCCATGGTAGAATCGACGCTGTTTCGCAAGCCGCCTGGGACCGGGAACTGTGCTTGGCGAGCGAAGAAATCGACAGTTATCGACGCAGTTACATTCAGGCACTGAAACCGGTTTTCGAGAGCGTCCTGCGCGAGCTGGTGGAGCTGGACGGTCTGACCCTGAGCTATTACCGCGGCTGGGACCGGGAACGTTCGCTCGGCGAGGTTCTTGCTGCTTCGCTGCCGCGCGATCAACAGCTGGGGCATACCCAGTCCGGCCCCCAGCGAGCCGATCTGCGTCTACGCCTGGCGGTGCACAACGCCGCGGATCTTCTTTCGCGCGGCCAGCAGAAGCTGGTGGTCTGTGCGCTGAAGATCGCCCAGGGTCATCTCGTCGACCGTGTCCGACGTGGCCAGTGCATCTATTTGGTCGACGACCTGCCCTCCGAACTGGACGAGCAGCATCGCCGAGCACTCTGCCGGTTGCTCGAAGAACTGCACTGCCAGGTGTTTATCACCTGCGTAGACCTTGAAGCATTGCGTGAAGGCTGGCGCACGGACACGCCAGTTGCCTTGTTCCACGTGGAACAGGGCCGTATCACCCAGACCCACGATCGGGAGTGAAGGTAATGAGCGAAAACCAGACGTACGACTCGTCCAGCATCAAAGTCCTGAAGGGGCTGGATGCCGTACGCAAACGCCCCGGCATGTACATCGGCGACACCGACGACGGCACCGGTCTGCATCATATGGTGTTCGAAGTGGTCGACAATTCGATCGACGAGGCGCTGGCCGGTTACTGCAATGACATCAGCATCACCATTCACACCGACGAATCCATCACCGTGCGCGATAACGGACGGGGCATCCCGGTTGATCTGCACAAGGAGGAAGGCGTCTCCGCCGCCGAAGTCATCATGACCGTGCTGCATGCCGGGGGTAAATTCGACGACAACAGCTACAAGGTGTCCGGCGGCCTGCATGGCGTCGGGGTTTCGGTGGTCAATGCACTCTCCGAGGAGCTGGTGCTGACCATCCGCCGCGATGGTAAGGTGTGGGAGCAGACCTACGTGCACGGCGTACCGCAGGCACCGCTGGCCGCGGTCGGCGACACCGAGGGCACCGGCACGCAGATCCATTTCAAGCCTTCCGCGGAAACCTTCCAGAATATCCATTTCAGCTGGGACATCCTTGCCAAGCGCCTTCGCGAGCTGTCTTTCCTCAATTCCGGCGTTGGCATCTTCCTCAAGGACGAGCGCAGTGGCAAGGAGGAGCTGTTCAAGTACGAAGGTGGTCTGAAGGCGTTCGTCGACTACCTGAATACCAACAAGAACGCGGTCAGCCAGGTGTTCCACTTCAACATGCAGCGTGAGGAGGACGGGGTCGGCGTGGAGATTGCCCTGCAGTGGAACGACGGCTTCAACGAGAACATCCTCTGCTTCACTAACAACATTCCGCAGCGCGACGGTGGCACTCATCTGGCTGGTTTCCGCTCGGCGCTGACCCGCAACCTGAACGCCTACATCGAGCAGGAAGGCCTGGCCAAGAAGTACAAGGTGGCGACCACCGGCGACGACGCCCGCGAAGGTCTGACCGCGATCATTTCGGTCAAGGTGCCGGATCCCAAGTTCAGTTCGCAGACCAAGGACAAACTGGTCTCCAGCGAAGTGAAGACCGCCGTCGAGCAGGAAATGGGCAAGTACTTCGGTGACTTCCTGCTGGAGAATCCCAACGAGGCCAAGGCGGTGGTTGGCAAGATGATCGACGCCGCCCGCGCCCGCGAGGCCGCCCGCAAGGCCCGCGAGATGACCCGCCGCAAGGGCGCACTGGACATCGCCGGCCTGCCCGGCAAGCTGGCCGACTGCCAGGAAAAGGACCCGGCCCTCTCCGAACTCTACATCGTCGAGGGCGACTCCGCCGGCGGCTCGGCCAAGCAGGGCCGTAACCGGCGAACCCAGGCGATCCTGCCGCTCAAGGGCAAGATCCTCAACGTCGAGAAAGCGCGCTTCGACAAGATGCTCTCCTCCGCCGAAGTCGGCACTCTGATCACCGCGCTGGGCTGCGGTATCGGCCGTGAGGAATACAACATCGACAAGCTGCGCTATCACAACATCATCATCATGACCGATGCCGACGTCGACGGCTCGCACATCCGTACCCTACTGCTGACCTTCTTCTTCCGGCAGATGCCCGAGCTGATCGAGCGCGGCTACGTCTACATCGCCCAGCCGCCGTTGTACAAGGTGAAGAAAGGCAAGCAGGAACAGTACATCAAGGATGACGAGGCCATGGAGGAATACATGACCCAGTCGGCCCTCGAGGACGCCAGCCTGCACGTCAACGAGAGTGCTCCTGGGCTCGCCGGGCTGGCGCTGGAGAGGCTAGTCAACGACTATCGCACGGTGATGAAGACTCTGGCTCGCCTGTCGCGTCTTTATCCCCAGGAAATCACCGAGCACTTCGTCTACCTGCCGCGTGTTGGTCTTGAACAGCTCGGCGACCAGGCGGCTATGCAGGCCTGGCTGGAGCGATTCCAGGCCCGTCTGAAGGCCAGCGAGAAGTCCGGCCTGGCTTACCGGGCTAGCCTACGCGAGGACCGCGAGCGCCATCTGTGGCTGCCCGAGGTGGAGATGATCGCCCACGGGCTCTCCAGCTATGTCACCTTCAACCGCGATTTCTTTGCCAGCAACGACTACCGTACCGTCACCGCCCTCGGCGAGCAGCTGAACAGCCTCCTGGAAGACGGTGCCTACGTGCAGCGCGGCGAACGCAAGAAGCCGGTATCCAGCTTCAAGGAGGCCCTTGCCTGGCTGATGGCGGAAAGTACCAAGCGTCACAGCATCCAGCGCTACAAGGGCCTCGGCGAAATGAACCCCGAGCAGTTGTGGGAAACCACCATGGACCCCAGTGTACGGCGCATGCTCAAGGTCACTATCGAGGACGCCATCGCCACCGACCAGATCTTCAACACCCTGATGGGGGATGCCGTTGAACCGCGTCGTGAATTCATTGAAAGCAATGCGTTGTCGGTAGCAAACTTGGATGTATGAGAAAAACTGTGGATAAGGACCTTATCCACAAGTGAAAATCCCCGACAGGCGTAGCCTGTCGGGGATTTTCTTTTCGGATGCTTGTGCCTCTTCTGTGGAGGTAGGCTTTCTTGCCTAGAATAACCGCTTATCGACAACGCGGAGGCCAAGACATGTTCCTTGCCATGAACCGTTTCAAAATCGCCCGAGGTCATGAAGAGGCCTTCATTACCCATTGGCGCGAGCGTGATAGCTATCTCCATGAGGTTCCCGGTTTCATCCGCTTCCATCTTCTGCAAGGCCCGGAGACCGAAGAAGGCACCTTGTTCAGCTCCTTCACCGAGTGGGAGTCCGCCCAGGCCTTTGAAGATTGGACGCACTCCGAAGCTTTCAGGAAGGCGCATGCCAACGCCGGCAATAGTCCGCGCGAACTTTACCTGGGGCCACCGCAACTGGAACTCTTTGAAGCGGTGCTGTAGCAGGCGACTGCATTCATTTCGAGCGCCTTGCACAGCGTTTTGCCGTAAGTCTGTGCCGAGGGAGGGGCGCAGCGTTTTCCACTCTTGCTGACACCCACGCTGCCGCCCTCAGAATTTTCTGTCTCTCGCCAAGGGTCTGCCCAGCGCAGACCGTGCCCGGCAGTATTCATCGCGGTAGACGGCAAAGATTTCGCTGATCGTTCCGTCCGTCATGCCCAGTCGACTCAGGGTTCTCTGCAGGTAGGCGCAGCTTTCTACAAAATGGAAGGATTCGCAGAGCAGCTGGCGGTTGAGGGCGATATCGCCCGCTCCGCCGGCGGCGGAGCCGAACAGGCTGCGCAGAACGGCGTTCATCAGCCCGGTGACCGCACGGGCATCCGCTCGACGGCGACCCTGCCGCCAGGCGCCGAGCAGTTGTTCCCTGGCCTGGGCATCGCTCCTCTCCCCTGCCCAGAGTTTGGCAAGACTGCTGCAGTCGGAATGCGGCTCTGGACAGCCGGCGAGGCTGGCGAGATGGACGAGGTAGTCTTCCAGGGGATTGCTCCACTGCCCGTTTCCGGCATCGAAGGCCGGCAGAAAGCAGTCGAGCAGTATCTCGTCCTGCTCGTCGTCCTCGCTCAGCAGTTCCCAGTGCTGCAGGCTGAGGTCGACCACTCGCCAGGCCGCCAGGCGCAGTGCCGCGGCGAACACGTCGGCGAGTCGCGTTTCGAGGAGCAGTTCGCTTTCCAGCAGGATGTCGGTTTCCGAGGGCTCCTCCAAGTAACGGCGCAAACGCTCGCCGGCCTGCGGGCAGCCGAGTTCGCTGGCCAGAGGGCTATGGGCCAAGCAGCGCAGCCGCTCAAGGGAGTCCTGCTGCGGCAGAATCTGACAGACTAGCTTGCGCTCCTCCTCCAAACGCAACCACCAGTAGTCACGGGCAGCCGGATGTGCGAACAGGCCGTCGGCGAGCAGACGCTGCCACTGCGTATGGACAGTCTCACAAGCGGTGTCGTCGGGCGGCGCTTTTGCCGGTAGGTTGAGCAGTCCCAGTAGCTGCGGTAAGGGCAAAAAGAACAACGTGCTTTCGAGTCCCGCCTGTTGCAGCGGGAGGGTTCCATCGGCAGTCATGACAAGGACATCCCGCTCACGGGCTTCCTGCCGGTTCGGCGGTGGCAGAAGCGGTAACGACGGCATTGGGCGGTGTAATCCATGGAAAAGGTTCCAGCTACGTCTGGGCGAGAAATCTATGGAGCGGCATGTCGTGCATGGGTTCCACGTGGAACATGGCCCGACGCACCGGACCTCGTCCACAGGGAAGCCGGCATGCGGGACCGGCTTCGTCTGGAGTGCATACCGGGATGTTAAACCTTGGCCGATTCAGCCACCACCGGGTTGTCGGCCAGTACGCCGAGTTCCTGCTGGGTTTGCGCGACCCAGGCGAAGGCACGATCGTTGAGGTCGGCGATGGCGCGTGGACCTTCGCCTTCGGCCTGCAGCGGCGGACCAAAGACCACCCGAACGGTACCGGGGGTCTTGCCCCAGCCTTCCTTGGGCCAGTAGCGGCCGGCATCGTGGGCAACCGGTAGCACCGGCAAGCCTGCATTCACTGCGAGGGCGGCACCGCCGCGTGAAAATTTGCCGATCTGCCCGACCGGTACGCGGGTGCCCTCGGGGAAGATCAGCACCCAAGCGCCCTGTTCCAGCCGCTTGTGGCCCTGCTCGGCCAGTTGCTTGAGCGCCGCCTTGGGGTTGCCGCGGTCGATGGCGATCGGTTTTAGCAGAGCGATAGCCCAACCGAAGAACGGGACATGCAGCAGTTCGCGCTTGAGCACTTGGCTGAGCGGCTCGAAGTGGGCGGAGAGGAAGAAGGTTTCCCAGGTGCTCTGGTGCTTGGCGAGGATCACGCAGGGGCGCTGCGGAATGTTCTCCACGCCGTGCAGTTCATAGCGAATGTCGAGGATGTGCCAGCTCAGCCAGACGGCACAGCGGCACCAGGTCTGCACGACGAAACGGTAGCGGGCGCGGAACGGCAGGAAGACTGCGACCACCAGACTGATCAGGCACCAGATCACGGTGCTGAGGGACAGCAGCAGATAGAAGGTCGGAATACGAAGGAATTGCATGGGCTCAGCCATCGGCCTTGAGAAGATGGTCGGCGACGGCCGCCAGGTCATCGAACACCTGGGTGCCGGGCGGCAGGATGTTTTGCAGGGTGCGCTGTCCCTTGCCGGTCTTCACCAGATAGGGGCTGCCGCCGAGCACCAGGCCGGCGTGCAGGTCGCGGTGGCTGTCGCCGACCACCGGCACGCCCTTCAAGTCGGACAGCCGGAAGTGCTCGGCGATGCTGCGGAACATGCCAGGCAGCGGCTTGCGGCAACTACAGCCGTCCTGCGGGCCGTGCGGGCAGTGCACGATCAGGTCGATCCGCCCGCCCTGCTCCATCACCAGCTGCTGCATCTTCAGGTGCATGTCGGTGAGGGCGGTCATGTCGAACAGGCCGCGGGCCAGGCCCGACTGGTTGGTGGCGATTGCCACCGTCCAGCCGGCCTTGCTCAGACGAGCGATCGCCTCGATGGAACCGGGGATGGGAATCCATTCTTCCGCGGATTTGACGAAGGCGTCGGAGTCCTCATTGATGACCCCGTCGCGATCGAGCACGATCAGCTTCATTGCTCACTGTCCCAGCACGGAGATGTCGGCGACACAGAGGAACAGGCCGCGCAGCTGCGCCAGCATGGCGTGGCGGTTGGCGCGGATCGCCGGGTCTTCGGCATTGACCAGCACCGCCTCGAAGTAGGCGTCCACCGGATCGCGCAGGCTGGCCAGACGCTCCAGCGCCTCGCGGTAGCGGCGCTCGGCAGCCAGCGGTCTGACTGCGTGCTGGGCCTGCTGCAGTGCCGAGTACAGGGAGAACTCGCAGGCATTGTCGAAGTAGCGGGCTTCGATGGTCGTCGGCAGCTTGCCCTCGTACCTGCCGAGCAGGTTGGAGACGCGCTTGTTCACCGCGGCCAGCGACTCGGCTTCCGGCAAGCGGCGGAAGGCCTGCACCGCCTGCACGCGCAGGTCCAGGTCGTAGGCCGAGGCCGGCTGCAAGGTGCGCACCGACAGGTAACTGGAAACGTCGATGCCCTCGTCCTCGTAGCGCGCGCGCAGGCGGTCGAAGACGAACTCGCTGACCTGTTCGGCCAGGCCGGCGGCCTTGACCTTGGCGCCGTACTGGGCGACCGCGAAGTGGCTGGCCTCCTCGAGCTTCAGGTCCAGCTGCTTCTCGATGAGGATGCGCAGGATGCCCAGGGCGGCCCGGCGCAGGGCATAGGGGTCCTTGCTGCCGGTGGGCGGCATGCCGATGCCGAAGATGCCGACCAGGGTGTCGAGCTTGTCAGCCATCGCCACGGCGGCGCCGGTCAGCGTCGACGGCAGCGGGGCACCGGCGCCGCGCGGCATGTACTGCTCGTCGAGGGCGCGGGCGACGTCCTCCGGCTCGCCGTCGTTGAGCGCATAGTGGTAGCCGGCGACGCCCTGCAGTTCGGGGAATTCGCCGACCATCTCGCTGGCCAGGTCGGCCTTCGACAGGAGGCCGGCGCGGATCGCGTGCTCCGGATTGCCGCCGATGCGCTCGGCGATGAAGCCGGCCAGCCGCGAGACCCGCTCGGCCTTGTCCAGCACGCTGCCGAGTTGGGCCTGAAAGACCACGTTGGCCAGGCGCTGGTTGAAGCTTTCCAGGCGTTGACGCTTGTCCTGGTTGAAGAAGAACTCGGCGTCGGTGAGGCGCGGGCGCACCACCTTCTCGTTGCCGGCGACGATCTGCGCCGGATCCTTGCTCTCGATGTTGGCCACGGTGATGAAGCGCGGCAGCAGCTTGCCGTCGGCATCCAGCAGGCAGAAGTATTTCTGGTTGTCCTGCATGGTGGAGATCAGCGCCTCCTGGGGAACGGCGAGGAAGCGTTCCTCGAAGGAGCAGACCAGCGGCACGGGCCATTCGACCAGCGCGGTCACCTCGTCGAGCAGTTCCTCGGGAACGATGGCGCTGCCCTGCTGCTGCCCTGCCAGCTCGGCGACGCAGCCGGCGATCAGCGCGCGGCGCTCGGCGAAGTCGGCTAGCACGTAGGCGCTGCGCAGGTCCTCCAGATAGCTGGACGGCTGGCTGATGCGCACCGCGTCCGGGTGGTGGAAGCGGTGGCCCATGGATTCGCGGCCGGCCTTCTGGGCGAGGATCTCGCAGTCGACCACCTGGTTGCCGAACAGCATCACCAGCCACTGGCTCGGGCGGACGAACTCCTCCTTGCGCGCGCCCCAGCGCATGCGCTTGGGAATCGGCAGCTCGTCGAGAGCGGCCTGGACGATCGCCGGCAGCAGTGCGGCGGTCGGTTGGCCGGGAATCTGGCGGCTGTAGCGCAGCTTGGCGCCGCTGCTGTCGATCTCGTGCAGCTCCACGCCGCACTTGCGGGCGAAGCCGAGGGCGGCCTGGGTCGGGTTGCCTTCGGCGTCGAAGGCGGCCGCCAGCGGCGGGCCGTCGAGGCTCTGGCTGCGGTCCGGCTGCTGGGTGGCCAGCTGCTCGACCTGCACCGCCAGGCGGCGCGGCGCGGCATAGACGCGGGCAACCCGGTACTCGAGGCCGGCGTTGGCCAGGCCCTTCTCGATGCTGGCGAGGAAGGCGGCGGCCAGGCTCTTCAGGGCTTTCGGCGGCAGCTCTTCGCTGCCCAGTTCGACCAGGAAATCTTGTGCACTCATTCTGCAGCCTCCAGCTTGGCCAGGACTTCGTCACGCAGTTCGGGGGGGCCATGGGAAAGCCGAGCTTGGCGCGTGCCTGCAGGTAGCTCTGCGCCACGGCGCGGGCCAGGGTGCGTACACGCAGGATGTAGCGCTGGCGCTCGGTCACCGAGATGGCACGGCGGGCGTCCAGCAGGTTGAAGGTGTGCGAGGCCTTGAGGACCATCTCGTAGGTCGGCAGCGGCAGTTCCAGCTCGATCAGGCGGTTGGCCTCGGACTCGTAGAAGTCGAACAGCTCGAACAGCTTGGCTACATTGGCGTGCTCGAAGTTGTAGGTGGACTGCTCCACCTCGTTCTGGTGGAACACATCGCCGTAGGTAACCTTGCCGAACGGACCGTCGGTCCACACCAGGTCGTACACCGAATCCACGCCCTGCAGGTACATGGCCAGACGTTCCAGGCCGTAGGTGATCTCGCCGGTGACCGGGTAGCACTCGACGCCGCCGACCTGCTGGAAGTAGGTGAACTGGGTGACCTCCATGCCGTTCAGCCAGACTTCCCAGCCCAGGCCCCAGGCGCCCAGGGTCGGCGACTCCCAGTTGTCCTCGACGAAGCGCACGTCGTGCACCCGGGTGTCGATGCCGATGCGCCGCAGGGATTCCAGGTAGAGGTCCTGGATGTCGTCCGGGTTGGGTTTCAGGACCACCTGGAACTGGTAGTAGTGCTGCAGGCGGTTGGGGTTTTCGCCGTAGCGGCCGTCGGCCGGCCGGCGCGAGGGCTGCACGTAGGCGGCGTTCCAGGTTTCCGGGCCGATGGCGCGCAGAAAGGTGGCGGTGTGGAAGGTGCCGGCGCCCACTTCCATATCGTAGGGCTGCAGCACCACGCAACCCTGTTCGGCCCAGTAGTTCTGCAGGGCGAGAATCAGGTCTTGGAAGGTGCGCACGGCAGGCGTAGTCTGGCTCACAAAAATCACCCTGTCCTGAGGCTGCGACGTAAAAGGCTGCGAGTATACCCGATTCGCGGCGGCCTCCACCGTGATGCGAACGCCCATGCCACGCTGCTTCTGGTGCTCCGACGACCCGCTGTATCAGGCCTATCACGACGCGGAATGGGGCGTTCCCCTGCACGATCCGCAGCGCCTGTTCGAGCTGTTGCTCCTGGAGGGGTTCCAGGCCGGATTGTCCTGGTTCACCGTGCTGAAGAAGCGCGAGCATTACCGGCGGGTGCTGTTCGGTTTCGATGCCGGGCGCCTGGCCCTCCTTGACGACGCCGGGATCGAGCGCCTGCAGCAGGACCCCGGCATCATCCGCAACCGTCGCAAGCTCGAGGCGGCGCGACAGAACGCCCGCGCCTGGCTGCGGCTCGAGGATCCGGCCGGCTGGCTGTGGTCCTTCGTCGGCGGCGTGCCGCGGATCAACCGCTTTCGCAGCCATGCCGAGGTGCCGGCGACGACGCCCGAGGCCGAGGCGCTCAGCCGGGCGCTGAAGAAGGCCGGCTTCGCTTTCGTCGGACCGACCATCTGCTATGCATTCATGCAGGCCTGCGGCATGGTCATGGACCACACGATCGATTGCGATCGCCATGCCGAACTGGCGGGGCTGCCCGTCCGCCTGGGGCCTGCCGTACGTCGCTGAGCGTTCCCCACTCGACCAAAGACCGGTCCCGTTCATGCCGGAAAGCCCCTGTCCTGCCTGTGGGCTGCATTACAATATGAGCCGTTTTCAATCCGGGAGTCCATTTGTGGAAAAGCTCAAGGGTGCAGTGGTGGTCACTTCCCTGCGCCTCTTCGCTCTGCTGCCCTGGCGTGCCGTACAGGGGGTCGGGGCAACCCTCGGCTGGTTGATGGCGCATGTGCCCAACCGTTCGCTCGAGGTCGTGCGCATCAACATCAGTCAATGTTTCCCAGAACTCGACGTCGGGGCGCGCGAGCACCTGGTACGGCAGAGCCTGCGGGACATCGGCAGAACCCTCACCGAAAGCGCCTGCGCCTGGATCTGGCCGGCGCGCAAGTCCCTCGCCCGGGTGCGCGAGGTGGAAGGCCTGGAAGTGCTCGAGCAGGCGCTGGCCTCCGGCAAGGGGGTGGTCGGCATCACCAGCCACCTGGGCAACTGGGAAGTGCTCAACCACTTCTACTGCAGCCAATGCAAGCCGATCATCTTCTACCGGCCGCCGAAGCTGCGTGCCGTGGACGAGCTGCTGCAGCGCCAACGCGTGCAGCTGGGCAACCGCGTCGCGCCCTCGACCCGCGAAGGCATCCTCAGCGTCCTCCACGAAGTGCGCCGGGGCGGTGCGGTGGGCATTCCGGCCGATCCGGAGCCCAGCCAGGGCAGCGGCCTCTTCGTGCCCTTCCTCGGTACCCGGGCGCTGACCAGCAAGTTCGTGCCGAACATGCTGGCCGGCGGCAAGGCGATCGGCGTCTTCCTGCATGCCGTGCGTCTGGACGACGGCTCGGGCTACCGGGTGATCCTCGAGGCCGCGCCGCCGGAGATGTACAGCGCGGACACGGAAACCGCCGTGGCGGCGATGAGTTCGATGATCGGCAAGTACGTGCGCGCCTATCCCAGCCAGTACATGTGGACCATGAAGCGCTTCAAGCGGCGTCCGCCGGGCGAGCCGGCGTGGTATTGAGGGCGCTGCGCGGCGCCCGAGCGGCCGAGGAAGCGGAGTTTCCGGGCGGTAAACGAGCGCTCCGGACCCGCTTTCAACCCATGGCCGACGCCTAGAGCCTGTTATTAACCACTGCTTTGGTTATCGTTTGCAGTTAACCCGAAAACCCTACCCCACCGATGTCAGCGATGAGGAGTGGGCCTTCGTGGCGCCCTATCTGGCGCTGATGCCCGAATCCTCCGCCCATCGCGTCCACAGCCTGCGCGAGGTCTTCAATGCCCTGCGCTACATCGTCCGCGGCGGCCTGCTCTGGCGGCAGATGCCGCATGATCTGCCGCCGTGGCAGGTGGTGTATCAGCAGACCCGACGCTGGATCGAGGCCGGCGTCTTCGAGGAACTGCTGCATGATGTGCGCGAGTTGATCCGGGTGGCGGACAAGCGCAAGGCTCAGCCCAGCGCCGTGATCCTCGACAGCCGCACCCTGCAGTCGACGCCGGAAAGCGGCGCACGGGCCGGCTATGACGGGGCCAAACGCCGCAAGGGCTCGAAGGTGCATATGGCCGTGGATACGCTGGGGCAGTTGCTCGCCCTGCGGGTGACGCCCGCCAACGAACAGGACCGCGCCCAGGTGGCCGCCCTCGCCGAGCAGGTGCAGCGGGTGACCGGTGAGGCGGTGGAGGTTGCCTTCGCCGACCAGGGCTACAGCGGCGAGTCGGCGGCCCGACAGGCAGAGGCGCATGGCATCCAGCTGGAAGTGATCAAGCACACGGAAGCGAAGAAGGGCTTCATCCTGCTGTCTCGGCGCTGGGTGGTCGAGCGCAGCTTCGGCTGGATGGCCCGCTTTCGAAGACTGAGTCGGGATTACGAGCGCCTGGCCTCGACGCTGGCGGGCTTTCACTTCATAGCCTTTGTTTGCCTGATGTTGCCGACTGCTCTCAAGGCCTTGGCAGCACCAGGCTGATCAAGAAACGAACAGGTTAATAACAGGCTCTAGCAGGGCGTGGAAAGGCTCAGAAAAAGGTCAGCCCCACCTGGAACAGCCGCTCCACGTCGCGGATGTGCTTCTTGTCGACCAGAAAAAGGATCACGTGATCGCCGGACTCGATCAGGGTGTCGTCGTGGGCGATCAGCACCTGCTCGTCGCGGATCACCGCGCCGATGGTGGTGCCCTGGGGCAGCTCGATCTCGCCGATCATGCGTCCGACCACCTTGCTCGACTTCGCGTCGCCGTGGGCGATCGCCTCGATGGCCTCCGCTGCGCCGCGGCGCAGCGAGTGCACGCTGACGATATCGCCGCGGCGCACGTGGGTCAGCAGGGTGCCGATGGTGGCCAGCTGCGGGCTGATGGCGATGTCGATCTCGCCGCCCTGCACCAGGTCGACGTAGGCCGGGTTGTTGATGATGCTCATCACCTTGCGCGCGCCGAGGCGCTTGGCCAGCAGCGAGGACATGATGTTGGCCTCGTCGTCGTTGGTCAGGGCGAGGAAGATGTCCGCCTCGTTGATGTTCTCCTCGACCAGCAGGTCCTTGTCCGAGGCATTGCCCTGCAGCACGATGCTGCTGTCCAGGGTGTCCGAGAGGTAGCGGCAGCGCGCCGGGTTGGCCTCGATGATCTTCACCTGGTAGCGGCTCTCGATGGCCTCGGCCAGGCGCTCGCCGATATGCCCGCCGCCGGCGATGACGATGCGCTTGTTGCTGATCTCGAGGCGCCGCAGCTCGCTCATCACCGCGCGGATGTGGGTCCTGGCGGCGATGAAGAACACCTCGTCGTCGGCCTCGATCACCGTGTCGCCCTTGGGCAGGATCGCCCGGTTGCGGCGGAAGATCGCCGCCACCCGGGCGTCCACGGTCGGCATGTGCTCGCGGATCTGGCGGAGCTGCTGGCCGACCAGCGGGCCGCCGTAGTAGGCGCGCACCGCCACCAGCTGGGCCTTGCCGTCGGCGAAGTCGATCACCTGCAGGGCGCCGGGATATTCGATCAGGCGCTTGATGTGGTTGGTCACCACCTGCTCCGGGCTGATCAGCACATCCACCGGGATCGCCTCGTTGCTGAACAGCCCGGCGCGGGTCAGGTAGGCCGATTCGCGTACCCGGGCGATCCGCGTCGGGGTGTGGAACAGGGTGTAGGCGACCTGGCAGGCGACCATGTTGGTCTCGTCGCTGTTGGTCACCGCCACCAGCATGTCGGCGTCGTCCGCGCCGGCCTGGCGCAGCACGGTGGGGAAGGAGCCCTTGCCGGCGATGGTGCGGATGTCCAGGCGGTCGCCGAGGTCGCGCAGGCGTTCGGTATCGGTGTCCACCACGGTGATGTCGTTGGCCTCGCTGGCCAGGTGCTCGGCCAGGGTGCCGCCGACCTGGCCGGCGCCGAGAATGATGATCTTCATCGGACTGCGTTCCTCAGCCGCGCGGACCGGCGGCGATCTTGATCAGCTTGGCGTAGTAGAAGCCGTCGTGGCCGTGCGGCTGCGGCAGCAGCTGGCGGCCGTGGCGCTGGGCCAGGCCCGGCTTGGCGCCGACGAAGCCGGCGGCGATGTCCAGTTCGCGGGCGCCGGGGGTGCGGGCGAGAAAGGCGGCGATGGTGTCGCTGTTCTCCGCCGGCAGGATCGAGCAGGTGGCGTAGAGCAGGATGCCGCCGACCTCCAGGGTCGGCCACAAGGCATCCAGAAGCTCGCCCTGCAGCGCGACCAGGGGGGGATGTCGCTGGCCTGGCGGGTCAGCTTGATGTCCGGATGGCGGCGAATCACCCCGGTGGCGGAGCAAGGCGCATCGAGCAGGATACGCTGGAAGCGCCGACCGTCCCACCAGGCGTCGGTGGCCCGTGCATCGGCGGCGACCAGCCGGGCCGCCAGGCCCAGCCGGTCGAGGTTCTCGCGGACCCGCGCCAGGCGTTTTTCTTCCGCGTCGATGGCGACCAGCTCGGCCAGCCGCGGCTCGCTTTCCAGCAGGTGGCAGGTCTTGCCGCCGGGGGCGCAGCAGGCATCGAGCACGCGCTGGCCGGGCATCGGTTCGAGCAGGTAGGCGGCCAGCTGGGCGGCCTCGTCCTGCACGCTGATGCGGCCCTCGGCGAAGCCCGGCAGGCTACGCACGTCGCGCGGCTCGCCGAGCAGGATGCCGTCGCGGCTGAAACGACAGGCGCTGGCCGGGATGCCGGCGGCTTCCAGCTCGGCGAGGTAGATATCACGCGAGGTCTGTCGGCGGTTGACCCGCAGGGTCAGCGGCGGGTGCTCGTTGTTGGCCGCGCAGATGGCTTCCCAGTGCTCCGGCCAATGCGCCTTCAGGGCCTGCTGCAGCCAGCGCGGATGGGCGGTGCGCGCCACCGGATCGTTGTCCAGGGCGGCGAGCAGCGTCTCGCCCTCGCGCTGCACGCGGCGCAGCACGGCGTTCAGCAGGGCCTTGGCCCAGGGCTTCTTCAACTGCTCGGCACAGGCCACGGTTTCGCCGATCGCCGCATGGGCGGGAATGCGGGTATGCAGCAGTTGATAAAGGCCGACCAGCAGTAGCGCCTCGATATCCCGGTCGGCGGCCTTGAACGGCTTGCGCAGCAGCTTCTCGGCGAGCAGCGCCAGGCGCGGCTGCCAGCGGGCTGCACCGAACGCCAATTCCTGGGCCAGGGCGCGGTCGCGCGGCTCGACCTGCTCCAGCTGCACCGGCAGGGCGGCGAGCGAGGCCTTGCCGGCCAGTACCGCCGCCAGGGCGCGCGCGGCGGCCAGGCGCGGATTCAGGCTCATGACGCCAGCACCTGACCGACGGCGAACTGCTCGCGGCGGCTGTTGTACAGCTCGGCGAAGGCCAGCGGCTTGCCGCCCGGCAGCTGCAGGCGGGTCAGGCGCAGAGCGCCTGACCCGCAGGCCACGGTCAGGCCGTCGCGGCTGGCGGCGAGGATGGTTCCCGGCGTCCCCCTGCCCTGCTCGACGACCGCGCCGAACACCTTCAGCGGCGTGCCGTTCAGGCTGCTGTGGCAGACCGGCCAGGGGTCGAAGGCGCGGATCCGCCGCTCCAGCTCGTCCGCCGGGCGGCTCCAGTCGAGCCGCGCCTCGTCCTTGTTCAGCTTGTGCGCATAGGTGGCCTGGGCATCGTCCTGCACCTCGCCGGCGAGTCCGCCGGCGGCCAGAGCGCCGACGGCCTCGACCAGGGCCTGCGCACCCAGCCCGGCCAGGCGGTCGTGCAGGCTGCCGCCGGTCTCGTCGGGGCGGATCGGCGTGGCGACCTTGAGCAGCATCGGCCCGGTATCCAGGCCGGCTTCCATGCGCATCACGGTGACCCCGGACTGGTCATCGCCGGCCTCGATGGCGCGCTGGATCGGCGCCGCGCCGCGCCAGCGCGGCAGCAGCGAGGCATGGCTGTTGATGCAGCCGAGACGCGGGATGTCCAGCACCGCCTGCGGCAGGATCAGCCCGTAGGCGACCACCAGCAGCAGGTCGGGCTCGAGCGCCGCCAGCTCCGCCTGGGCGGCGGCATCGCGCAGGCTCGCAGGCTGCAGGACGGGGATGGCGTGCTGCAGGGCGAGCTGCTTCACCGGGCTGGGCATCAGTTTCTGGCCGCGTCCGGCAGGGCGGTCCGGCTGGGTGTAGACGGCCATCGGCCGCTGTCCGGCATCCAGCAGGGCCTTGAGGTGTTCGGCGGCGAATTCGGGGGTGCCGGCGAAGACGATGCGCAAAGGCTGGGTCATGGTCGCTCGCTCAAGAAAGAAAAAGGCTTGCCGCGGCAAGCCTGCGCAGGGACGGGCTCAGCCGTGCTGGCGATGCTGCTTCTCCAGCTTCTTGCGGATGCGATCGCGCTTGAGCGTCGACAGGTAGTCGACGAACAGCTTGCCGTTCAGGTGATCGCACTCGTGCTGGATGCACACCGCCAGCAGGCCCTCGGCGATCAGCTCGAAGGGCTGGCCGTCGCGGTCTAGGGCACGGATGCGGACCTGCAGCGGGCGTTCGACGTTCTCGTAGAAGCCGGGCACCGACAGGCAACCTTCCTGGTACGGCCCCTGCTCCGTGGTGAGCGGCTCGAATTCCGGGTTGATGAACACCTGCGGCTCGCTCTTGTCCTCGGACAGGTCCATCACCACCAGGCGCTTGTGCACGTTCACCTGGGTCGCCGCCAGGCCGATGCCGGGCGCGGCGTACATGGTCTCGAACATGTCGTCGATCAGCCGGCGGAGGTCGTCGTCCACCGATTCGATCGGTTTGGCGATGGTGCGCAGGCGCGGGTCGGGAAATTCGAGGATGTTCAGTATCGCCATATGCGTTTGTGATGCACTTGGGGAATTGTTCAAAACGGCTGCTGCTAAGATGCTGAGCAGCATTGAAAAAACGGCTTTACGCCGCGATCCCGAGGGGAAATCCGGCGGCGCTCGGCGTTTCACGCGAAGGCACATCATAAAGGGATTCACCGCATGAGGAAATCACTACTCGCCCTGCTGCTGCTGGCTGCCGGCAGCTCTCTGGCGCAGGCCGAGGTGCAGCTCCGCGAGGGCCATCCGCAGAGCTACACGGTCGTCCGGGGCGATACCCTGTGGGATATCTCCGGCAAATTCCTCCGCGCGCCCTGGCAATGGCCGCAGCTCTGGCACGTCAACCCGCAGATCGAGAATCCCCACCTGATCTATCCGGGCGACGTGCTGAGCTTGGTTTACGTCGACGGCCAGCCGCGCCTGATGCTCAACCGCGGCGCCAGCCGCGGCACCATCAAGCTGTCGCCGAAGGTCCGCAGCACGCCGATGGTCCAGGCCATCCCGACCATTCCGCTGGAGAAGATCAACAGCTTCCTGCTCAGCAACCGCATCGTCGACGACGCCGTGCAGTTCCAGGACGCGCCCTACGTGGTCGCCGGCAACGCCGAGCGGGTGATCAGCGGCGCCGGCGACCGGGTCTACGCGCGCGGCGATTTCTCTTCCGGCGAGGCGGCCTACGGCATCTTCCGCCAAGGCAAGACCTACACCGATCCGCAGACCCAGGAATTCCTCGGCATCAACGCCGACGACATCGGCACCGGCGAGATGGTCGCCGAGGAAGGCGACGTCGCCACCCTGGCACTCAAGCGCTCGACCCAGGAAGTGCGCCTCGGCGACCGGCTGTTCCCCACCGAGGAGCGGGCCGTCAATTCCACCTTCATGCCCAGCGAGCCGGCCGCCCGCATCGATGGAGTGATCCTCGACGTACCGCGCGGCGTGACCCAGGTCGGCAACTTCGACGTGGTCACCCTGAACAAGGGCCGCCGCGACGGCCTGGCCGAAGGCCACGTGCTGGCGGTATACAAGACCGGCGAAACCGTGCGCGACCGCATCACCGGCGAGCCGGTGAAGATCCCCGACGAGCGCTCGGGCCTGCTGATGGTATTCCGCACCTACGAGCGGCTCAGCTATGGCCTGATCCTCACCGCCAGCCGCCAGCTGGCGGTAATGGACAAGGTGCGCAACCCGTAACCCCCGCTGCAGGTCCCCTTCCGCCGGAGGGGGCGCCGGACCGAGTGCCGGCCCCACCTTTTCGTTCCGTAGATCAAGGATGATCGCCCCCATGTCCCTCTCGCCCGCCGAACTGGAGGCGCGCCTGCGCCTGCACGCCCTGCCCGGCTTCGGACCGCGCCGCCATCGCCGCCTGCTCGAGGCCTTCGCCAGTGCCTCGGCGGCGCTCAGCGCCCCGGCTTCCGCCTGGCGTGCGCTGGGGCTGCCGGCCGGCTGCGCCGAGGCGCGGCGCAGCGCCGAAGTTCGCCAGCAGGCGGCGCAGGCTCTGGCCTGGCTGGAGCAGCCGCAGCGCCATCTGCTCTCGCTCGGCGAGTCCGGCTATCCGGCCCTGCTCGCCGAGCTGGACGACGCTCCGCCGCTGCTTTTCGTCGAGGGCGACGCGGCTCTCCTCGAACAGCCGCAACTGGCCATGGTCGGCAGCCGCCGCGCCTCGAAGCCCGGGCTGGATACCGCCCGGGCCTTCGCCCGGCAGCTCGCCAGCGCCGGCTTCGTGATCACCAGCGGACTGGCTCTGGGCATCGACGGCGCTGCCCACCGGGGCGCGCTGGAGGCACCCGGCCAGACCGTGGCGGTGCTCGGCACCGGCCTGCAGCGCCTCTATCCGGCACGGCACGCATCCCTGGCCGCGGACCTCCTCGCCAGCGGCGGCGCGCTGGTCTCCGAACTGCCGCTGGACTGCCCGCCTCAGGCGGCCAATTTCCCGCGCCGCAATCGCATCATCAGCGGCCTGTCGCTCGGCGTGCTGGTGGTCGAAGCCAGTCCCTCCAGCGGTTCGCTGATCACCGCCCGACTGGCCGCCGAGCAGGGTCGCGAGGTTTACGCGATTCCCGGCTCCATCCACCACCCCGGTGCCCGCGGCTGCCACCAGCTGATCCGCGACGGTGCGACCTTGGTGGAAAGCATCGAGCACATCCTCGAAGCGCTGCGCGGCTGGCAGAACATCGCCCCGCCCCAGCCAGTCCCGCCGGGCTCGAGCGGCGAGCGGCATCCGCTGCTGGCGTTGCTGCATGCCGCGCCGCAGACCAGTGAAGAACTGGCCCTGGCCAGCGGCTGGCCGCTCGCTCGGGTGCTGGCGGCGCTCACCGAGCTGGAGCTGGACGGCCTGGTCGCCTGCGAGGGCGGCCGCTGGCTGGGAGGCGCCGGCTGACGTGCTTGGTCGCCGCCGGGGCTTGCTAGTGTGGTGAATCACAAGTTCGCTTCATTATTATTTCTTTGCAAGGCTCGAGCAGCCCTGCCGACAGAGGCCAGGATTTCACCTGCTCCCTTACTCCAGCGGAAAGGCCTTGGATTCTGGTTGTAGGTCGCCAGGTAATACTCGATGGACTGCTCGAGATCCTTCACGCTGGTATGGGCCTGGCGCTTTATCCACTTCTGGGTGAGCATCGAGAAAAAGCGCTCCACCCGATTCAGCCATGACGCAGACGTCGGGGTGAAATGCACGTGATAACGCGGGTGCGCGACAAGCCAGGCACGCACCTTGTCGGTCTTGTGCACGGCATAGTTATCCATGATCAGGTGGATGGCCTTGTCGCTCTTGACCGTTTCCTCGATGGCCCTGAGAAACTCCAGGAATTCTGCGCTGCGGTGACGGCGCTTGAGACGTCCGATCACCTCGCCGGTGGCCACATCCAGGGCGGCAAACAAGGACGTCGTGCCATGGCGCTGATAATCATGGGTACGGGTCGCCGGATACCCAGGCTCCAGCGGCAGCCCCGGCTGTGTTCGATTGAGCGCCTGGATCTGGCTTTTCTCATCGACACACAGTACCAGCGCTTTATCAGGGGGATTTAGATAGAGCCCGACGATATCCTGCACCTTGTCGACAAAGGCAGGATCGGTGGACAGCTTGAAGGTGTGCTCCAGGTGGGGCTTGAGCCCGAAGGCTCGCCAGATACGCTGTACGCTCGCCGGTGAAATATGGGTGGCCTTGCTCATCCGGCGCGAGCTCCAATGACTGGCATCGTCGGGCCTGGTCTGCCGCACCCGGTCGACCACTTCCTGGACCTTTTCATCACTGATGCTGCGTGGGCGGCCTGAGCGCGGCTCGTCATTGAGGCCTTGCAGGCCCAAACGGGCGAAGCGAAGGCGCCACCTCGAAACGGTTTGCGCCGTAATGCCAAGCCGTCGAGCAATGGAAGAGCCGGACTCGCCTCGAGCGCAGGACAGAATGATCTCGGCGCGCAGCTGCATATCGGCAGGCCCCTTGTGCCTGGCTCGGCGGCGGGTGAGTTCGGCATGCTCTTGTTCGGTCAGTTCGATCCGAACGGCTGGGCGGCCTGTTTTCATCGCATGCCCTCCGAAAAACTCTGTCAGCTCCGCGGTAGACAAGATTTATCCTGAGTAGTTGTGATTCACCACACTAGAGCCTGTTATTAACCCGTTCGTTTCTTGATCAGCCTGGTGCTGCCAAGGCCTTGAGAGCAGTCGGCAACATCAGGCAAACAAAGGCTATGAAGTGAAAGCCCGCCAGCGTCGAGGCCAGGCGCTCGTAATCCCGACTCAGTCTTCGAAAGCGGGCCATCCAGCCGAAGCTGCGCTCGACCACCCAGCGCCGAGACAGCAGGATGAAGCCCTTCTTCGCTTCCGTGTGCTTGATCACTTCCAGCTGGATGCCATGCGCCTCTGCCTGTCGGGCCGCCGACTCGCCGCTGTAGCCCTGGTCGGCGAAGGCAACCTCCACCGCCTCACCGGTCACCCGCTGCACCTGCTCGGCGAGGGCGGCCACCTGGGCGCGGTCCTGTTCGTTGGCGGGCGTCACCCGCAGGGCGAGCAACTGCCCCAGCGTATCCACGGCCATATGCACCTTCGAGCCCTTGCGGCGTTTGGCCCCGTCATAGCCGGCCCGTGCGCCGCTTTCCGGCGTCGACTGCAGGGTGCGGCTGTCGAGGATCACGGCGCTGGGCTGAGCCTTGCGCTTGTCCGCCACCCGGATCAACTCGCGCACATCATGCAGCAGTTCCTCGAAGACGCCGGCCTCGATCCAGCGTCGGGTCTGCTGATACACCACCTGCCACGGCGGCAGATCATGCGGCATCTGCCGCCAGAGCAGGCCGCCGCGGACGATGTAGCGCAGGGCATTGAAGACCTCGCGCAGGCTGTGGACGCGATGGGCGGAGGATTCGGGCATCAGCGCCAGATAGGGCGCCACGAAGGCCCACTCCTCATCGCTGACATCGGTGGGGTAGGGTTTTCGGGTTAACTGCAAACGATAACCAAAGCAGTGGTTAATAACAGGCTCTAGGGCCTGTTGAGGTTTTGGCGTGAGCCGCGTTGCCGCGCCAAATGCCGCCAGGTCGGGCCGCGTTCGGCAAGGCGCGGGTCGCCGGCAATGGTCATTCCCTTGCCAAGCCCCGCAACGCCGCATGGCGGCATTTGCCGCGCACGGGGCCCGTTTGGCGCAGCACGGCGTCGCTCGTCGTTCGTTTGGAATGACCAAACTTCTCTCCTTGTTCCTTGTTCTGCGCCAGACGGGCCTTCGTCGCGGCCTACGCCAAAACCTCAACAGGCCCTACACTGCGCCGAATCTTTTTTCCGGAGGCAAGCGATGCACGGCAGTTGGCGGGTGCGACAGGTGGCGCGGGTGGTGCGCCGGGGCGGGGTGATCGCCTATCCGACCGAGGCCGTCTGGGGCCTGGGCTGCGACCCGTGGAACGCGGCCGCGGTGCGCCGTCTGCTGGCGCTCAAGCAGCGGCCGCAGGCGAAGGGGCTGATCCTGGTCGCCGCCGACATCGGCCAGTTCGATTTTCTGCTCGAGGACCTGCCGCCGGCCTGGCTCGAACGCCTGGCCGCCACCTGGCCGGGGCCGAACACCTGGCTGGTGCCGCACCGCGGCCGTCTGCCGGCGTGGATCACCGGCCGCCACGCGAGCGTCGCCCTGCGGGTCAGCGACCATCCGCTGGTGCGCGCGCTGTGCGCCCTCGCCGGCCCGCTGGTGTCCACCTCGGCCAACCCCGCCGGCCGTCCGGCCGCGCGCTCGCGGCTGCGCGTCGAACAGTACTTCCCGCGCCGGCTGGATGCCGTACTCGGCGGCGCCCTGGGCGGGCGGCGCAACCCGAGCCTGATCCGCGACCTGGCCAGCGGCCAGGTGATCCGCCCCGCCTAGGGCCTGTTAACACTACTCTCCGCGAGCCGCGTTGCTGCGCCAAATGGCGCCAGGCGAGGCGCGGGACGCAGGGAATGGCATTCCCTTGCCAAGGCCCGCAACGACGCATGGCGCCATTTGCCGCGCAACCCGCAGGGACGGGCCTGTTTTTGCGCGGTGCGTCGTTGCTCGTCGTTCGTTTGGAATGACCAAACCTCTCTCCTCGCGCCTAACTCCGCGCAAAAACAGGCTCCGTCGCGGCCGCGCGGAGTAGTGTTAACAGGCCCTAGGGCAGCAGGACGGTCGAGCCGACGGTCTGGCGCGAGACCAGCGCCTCCTGGGCCCGGCCGGCCTCGGCGAGGGGGAAGCGCTGGCCGATCTCGACCCGCACCTGGCCGCTGGCAAGCACGGCGAACAGCTCGGCGGCCATCGCCTGCAGGCGCTCCGGCGTGTCGGCGTAACCGGCCAGGGTCGGACGGGTGACGAACAGCGAGCCCTTCTGCGCCAGCACCCCGAGATTGACTCCGGTCACCGGTCCGGAGGCGTTGCCGAAGCTGACCAGCAGACCGCGCGGGGCGACGCAGTCCAGCGAGGTGTCCCAGGTATCCTTGCCGACCGAGTCGTAGACCACCGGGCACTTGCGCCCGTCGGTCAGCTCCAGCACCCGCTGCGCTACGTTCTCGCGGCTGTAGTCGATGGTCGCCCAGGCGCCCAGGGCCCTGGCCCGCTCGGCCTTCTCCGGCGAGCCGACGGTGCCGATCAGCCGGAGGCCGAGCGCCCTGGCCCACTGGCAGGCGAGGCTGCCGACGCCACCGGCTGCGGCGTGAAAGAGGATCGTCTCGCCGCCCTGGAAACGGCCGATCTGGCGCAGCAGGTACTGCACGGTGAGACCCTTGAGCATCACCGCGGCGGCCTGCTCGAAATCGATCGCATCCGGCAGCCCGACCAGCTTGTCCGCCGGCAGCACGTGCAGCTCGGCATAGGCGCCCAGCGGACCGTGGGCATAGGCCACCCGGTCGCCGACCCGGAAGCGCCCGACTTCGCTGCCCACCGCCTCGACTTCCCCGGCGCCCTCCAGGCCAAGGCCGGAGGGCAGCTGCGGCGGGGCATAGAGGCCGCTGCGGTAATAGGTGTCGATGAAGTTCAGGCCGATCGCCCGGTTGCGCACCCGGACCTCGTGCGGCCCGGGCTCCGGCGGCGTGCAGTCGACCCATTCGAGGACCTCGGGACCGCCGTGGCGGCTGATCTGGATGCGCTTGGCCATGTGCTCTGCTCCTTTGCGGGATCGCTGCTGTGTCCATGCCGCGTGCCGCGGCGAGGCCGCTATCCAAGCGTCAAGCCCTCCGTCCCGTCAACTTCGGCAAGGAATTGCACGATGTTATGCTAGCCGCCCAGCCGGGCCGTTAAGGACCATCCATCGGCCGCCTTGTCCAGTGCCGTTTTCAACATGGGAAATGCCGTGAACGATCAAATCGAGGCCGTGAAGGCCTACCTGCTCGACCTGCAAGACCGCATCTGCGCCGCCCTCGAAACCGAGGACGGCGGCGCGCGCTTTCGCGAGGACGCCTGGCTGCGCGAGGGCGGCGGCGGCGGGCGTACCCGGGTGCTGGAGAACGGTGCGCTGATCGAGAAGGGCGGCGTCAACTTCTCCCACGTCCACGGCGCCGGCCTGCCGCCGTCGGCCAGCGCGCACCGTCCGGAACTGGCCGGACGCGGCTTCCAGGCCCTCGGCGTGTCCCTGGTGATCCACCCGCGCAACCCCTACGTGCCGACCTCCCACGCCAACGTGCGACTGTTCGTCGCCGAGAAGGAGGGCGAGGCGCCGGTCTGGTGGTTCGGCGGCGGCTTCGACCTGACGCCCTACTACGCCTTCGAGGAAGACTGCGTGTTCTGGCACCAGGTCGCCCGCGACGCCTGCGCGCCCTTCGGCGCCGACGTCTACCCGCGCTTCAAGGAATGGTGCGACCGCTACTTCCACCTCAAGCACCGCAACGAGCCGCGCGGCATCGGCGGCCTGTTCTTCGACGACCTCAACGCGTGGGATTTCGACACCAGCTTCGCCTTCCTGCGCGCCGTCGGCGATGCCTACATCCAGGCCTACCTGCCGATCGTGCAGAAGCGCAAGGACATCCCCTACGGCGAGCGCGAGCGCGAGTTCCAGGCCTATCGCCGCGGCCGCTACGTGGAGTTCAACCTGGTCTACGACCGCGGCACCCTGTTCGGACTGCAGTCCGGCGGGCGCACCGAGTCGATCCTCATGTCGCTGCCGGCCGAGGTACGCTGGGGCTACGACTGGAAACCCGCGCCGGGCACGCCCGAGGCGCGCCTGACCGAGTACTTCCTCACCGACCGCGACTGGCTGGCCCAGGCCTGAGTCCTGAGTCGGCGCGGGTCGATACAGGACCCCTCGCCGGGGAGAAAAGGGCCGCCGGCCCGCGCTTCCCGGCGCTGCAGCAAAGGTGGAGCCTCGCGGCGCGAGCGCTCCCACCCAGGACGAGCCCTTCAGCATGGACAGACCACCCACTCTTTGAGGCGGGCGCCGCGGGCGCTCCCTCGTTGCCGGAGGACCTTCTTCCCATGGACCGCTACGCCGTGTTCGGCAATCCCATCGGCCACAGCAAGTCGCCGCAGATCCATCGCCTGTTCGCCGAGCAGATCGGCCAGTCGCTCAGCTACGAGCCCCTGCTGGCGCCTTTGGAGGACTTCGCCGGGGCGGCCCGTGCCTTCTTCGCCGTCGGCAAGGGCGCCAACGTCACCGTGCCCTTCAAGGAAGACGCCTTCCGCCTGGCCGACGAGCTCACCCCGCGCGCCCGGCGCGCCGGCGCGGTGAACACCCTGATGAAGCTCGAAGACGGTGCGCTGCTCGGCGACAACACCGATGGCGCCGGGCTGGTGCGCGACCTCAAGCAGGCCGGCCTGAACCTGGCGGGGCTGCGCATTCTGCTGCTCGGTGCCGGCGGCGCGGTGCGCGGGGTGCTCGAGCCGCTGCTGGCGGAGCGCCCGGCCGCGCTGGTGATCGCCAACCGCAGCGAGGACAAGGCCGAGCAGCTGGTCGACGAGTTCGCCGAACTCGGCCCGCTGAGCGCCTGCGCCTTCGCCGCGCTGCAGGGGCCGTTCGACCTGATCGTCAACGGCACCTCGGCGAGCCTGGCCGGCGAGCTGCCGCCGCTGCCCGCCGGACTGATCCAGCCGGGCCGTGGCTTCTGCTACGACATGATGTACGGCCGCGAGGCCACGCCCTTCTGCCACTGGGCCCAGCAGCAGGGCGCGGCGCGGACCCGCGACGGCCTGGGCATGCTGGTCGAGCAGGCCGCCGAGTCCTTCCAGCTGTGGCGCGGCATCCGCCCGGACACCGCCAGCGTGCTGACCGCGCTGCGCCAGGCGCTCTGAAGGCGCGCCGACGCTAGTGGTGGCGGCCGCGGGAGAACAGCATCCCGAACAGCGCGGCGGCGCCGACACCCACCGCCAGGCTGGCCCAGGGATGGGCGCGGACACTGTCGCAGGCGCACTGGCCGAGCTGGTGACAATGCCGGCCCAGGCTGTGGCCGGTGTCGTGGCAGTGAGGGCGGGAGTGCTGCAGCAGGTCCTCGGCGCGCGCCCGGAGCCGCTCGTAGTTGCTCCGGGTATCGTGCGAAGCGCTGGTCCTGAGATGCTCCAGGGCATGCATCAGGTCGTGGATTTCCTTCTCGAGGCGTTCCTCGGCCAGGGACGTGCGGGGGGTCTTGAACAGCGACATGGGGCAGCTCCAGTCCAGGGGTCATGGATGTGCCGCGGCAGGCTCCGGCGTGCCGCGCTGTCGAGCAAGCATAGTCCAGGGTGCCGAGGGCCTCGACCGCGGGCCGCCCGGCTATCGGCTCCGCCCCGCCTTACAGAAATGTAATCACCCGCCCCGGCCGGATATGGCAGTTTTCCGGAACGCCGCTCCGTGCGGCCCCGTTTTCCGCAAGACTGGACATCAACGGCATGCATTGCAAAACCTCGCGACGGACCTTCGTCAAGGGACTGGCCGCCGGCGGCCTCCTCGCCGGCTTCGGCCTCTGGCGCCCGCCCGTCTGGGCGCTGGGCGGTCCGGGCCGGCCCGCGCGGCTCTCCGGCAGCACCTTCGATCTCGACATCGGCGAAGTCCCGGTGAACCTCACCGGCACGCCGCGCACCGCCACCGTCATCAACGGCTCCCTGCCCGGCCCGACCCTGCACTGGCGCGAGGGCGACACCGTCACCCTGCGGGTGCGCAACCGCCTGGACGAGGACACCTCGATCCACTGGCACGGCATCCTCCTGCCGGCCAACATGGACGGCGTGCCGGGCCTGAGCTTCGACGGCATCGCGCCGGGCGACCTGTACGAATACCGCTTCAGGGTGAAGCAGAGCGGCACCTACTGGTACCACAGCCACTCGGGCTTCCAGGAGCAGACCGGCGTGTACGGCGCGCTGGTCATCGAGCCGCGCGAGCCCGAGCCCTTCCCATACGAGCGCGACTACGTGGTGATGCTCAGCGACTGGACCGACGAGAATCCCGCGCGGGTCCTCAAGAAGCTCAAGAAGCAGTCGGACTACTACAACTTCCACAAGCGCACCCTCGGCGACTTCATCGCCGACGTCGGCGAGCACGGCTGGGCGGCGACCGTCGCCGAGCGCAAGGCCTGGGCGGCGATGCGCATGACCCCCACCGATCTGGCCGACGTCAGTGCCTACACCTACACCTACCTGCTGAACGGCCAGTCCCCGGCCGGCAACTGGACCGGCCTGTTCCGCCGCGGCGAGCGGGTCCGCCTGCGGCTGATCAACGCCTCGGCGATGACCTACTTCGACGTGCGCATCCCCGGCCTGAAGATGACCGTGGTTGCCGCCGACGGGCAGTACGTCGAGCCGGTGAGCGTCGACGAGCTGCGCATCGCCGTAGCCGAGACCTACGACGTGATCGTCGAGCCGCAGGATGCCGAGGCCTATACCCTGTTCGCGCAGTCCCTCGACCGCAGCGGCTACGCCCGCGGCACCCTGGCGCTGCGCGAGGGGCTGAGCGCACCGGTGCCGTCGCCCGATCCGCGCCCGCGTCTGAGCATGGCCGACATGGGCCACGGCGGCATGGAGCACGGCGCGCACGGCGGCGCGGCACCGGCCAGCAGCACGCCGGACGGGCATGCCGGCATGGATCACAGCGGACACGGGAGCCTGACGCATGCCGGCCATGACGGCATGGCGGGCATGGAGCACGGGGGCATGAGTCACGACGACATGGCCGGCATGGACCACACGGCCATGGGCCACGGCGGCCACGCCGGCGCGGAGCACGCCGCGCCGGGCGGAGATATGCAGGCCCATCCGGCTTCGGAAACCGGCAGTCCGCTGGTCGACATGCAGACCATGACGCCCACCGCCAAGCTGGACGATCCCGGCCTCGGCCTGCGCGACAACGGCCGCCGGGTGCTGACCTACGCCGACCTCAGAAGCGCCTTCGCCGACCCGGACGGCCGCGAGCCGAGCCGCACCCTCGAACTGCACCTGACCGGCCACATGGAGAAGTTCGCCTGGTCGTTCGACGGCATCCCTTTCGCCGATGCCGAGCCGCTGCGGCTGAAGTACGGCGAAAGGCTGCGCATCGTACTGGTCAACGACACCATGATGACCCATCCCATCCACCTGCACGGCATGTGGAGCGACCTGGAGGACGAACAGGGCAGCTTCCAGGTGCGCAAGCACACTATCGACATGCCGCCCGGCTCGCGGCGCAGCTACCGCGTCACCGCCGACGCCCTGGGCCGCTGGGCCTACCACTGCCACCTGATGTTCCACATGGAGACGGGCATGTTCCGCGAAGTGCGGGTGGAGGAATGATGAGTGCATTGCACGGCTTGCCACCCCGCACCGTCGCGCTGGCCATCGCCCTGGCCGGATTCCCCCTGGGCGCGCCGGCCGCCGACGGGCATGCCGGACACGCGGCGGCGCAGACGGAGTCCATGGAGCAGGGCGCGATGGAGCACGGCAGCATGGACCATGGCCATGGCGCGCACGGCGGACATGCCGGCATGCACCACGCCCCGGCCGGCGCGCCCCTGCCGCCGAACATCCCGGTCCTCACCGACGCCGACCGCGCCGCCGCCTTTCCCACGCTGACCGCCCATGCGCCGCACGGCCGCTCGTTCAACAGCCTGCTGCTGTTCGACAAGCTCGAATACCAGGACGCCGACGACGGCAGCGCTCTGGTCTGGGACGCCAACGCCTGGATCGGCGGCAATGTCGACCGGCTGTGGCTGCGCTCGGAAGGCGAGCGCACCAACGGGCGCACCGAACAGGCCGAACTCCAGGCGCTCTGGGGACATGCCATCGGCCCCTGGTGGGACCTGGTCGGCGGCTTGCGCCAGGACTTCAAGCCCGGCTCGGCACAGACCTGGGGCGCCTTCGGCATCCAGGGCGTGCCCTTCTACGGCCTGGAAACGGAAATCACCGCCTACCTCGGCGAGGGTGGCCAGACCTCCCTGCGCCTGGAGGGCGACTACGAGATCCTGCTGACCAACCGGCTGATCCTCCAGCCGACCGTGGAGGCCAACCTCTACGGCCGCAACGACCGCGAGCGCGGCGTCGGTTCCGGCCTCGGCGACATCGAGGCCGGCCTGCGCCTGCGCTACGAGATCACCCGCCAGTTCGCCCCCTACCTCGGCGTCAGCTGGGGCCGTCTGTACGGCAACAGCGAGGATCTGGCCCGCGACGAGGGCGAGGACGAGGAGGAGGCACGCCTGGTCGCCGGCATCCGCCTGTGGTTCTGAGGCTAGACCTCTTCGTTGCGGTTCTTCTCCAGCCGGTTGAGGAACCAGGAGACGACGTTGAGGATGAACAAGCCCAGCAGGGTGCCGAGCACGGCGGTGGCCTGATGGCCGAGGCCGACCGCCACGCCGATGGCGGTGGTGAGCCAGAGGCCGGCCGAGGTGGTCAGGCCCTTCACCTGGGCCTGGTCGCGGCTTTTCAGGATGGTGCCGGCGCAGAGGAAGCCGATCCCGGCCACGATGCCCTGGATCACCCGGCTCAGGGCGTCGTCCCCGGCGCCGTCCCGCTCGGGGATCAGCACGAACAGCGCGGCGCCCAGGGCCACCAGCATGTGGGTGCGCACGCCGGCGGCATGCCCGTGGTGCTCGCGCTCGAAGCCCAGCAGGCCGCCGAGCACGGCCGCCAGCAGCAGGCGCAGGCCGACCCGGATGGTCTGCTCGAGTTGGGAAAGGTCGGAAAACTCCTGGGCCAGGGTCGCGATGAATACGTCCCATGCACGCATGCGCTTGCTCCGGGATCGGGACAGGGATGCAACGCTCTCAGTAAAGCAGGTTCGCCACGGCGGACCTGCGGTCGCCGGCGCGGGAACCTCTGCCGCGATGCGCGGGTTCTAATTCCTGAACCCGCTTCGTGCAGAGGAATCCCCATGGCCAAGAAGCACCACTTCCTCGTCAGCTACATCCTCAACAACCAGCCGCAGTCGACCGAGGTCGAGTCGGATGCGGAAACCCTCTCCGTCGACCAGGCGCGCTTTCATGTCGCCACCTTGCACACCTCCGACGTACCGGCCGACATCACCGACGTGCAGGTGACCAAGATTTCCCACCCCCATGAACGGGGCAGCACGCCGGGGCATTACCAGCAGCCGTGACCGCGGGTCTGCAGAGCGGAACAGTGCGGAAAGGGGCCTGCCCGCCGGCGGCGGCGCAGGCCGAACGGATCAGGCGGCGCGTTCCCCGGACAGCTGGCGCTTGAGTTCCTTCTTGCGGCTTTCCATCTGCGTGCCCAGCTCCTCGAGGCGGTCCTCGCCGAGCAGCTCGCTGGCCTTGGGCAGCATCTCCTGCTCCTCCTCCTCGATATGGTGCTCGACCATGTCCTTGAGCACCTTCACCCGGCCGGCGAATTCGCTGCTGGACGGGTCGGTCTTCTCCAGATCGGGCAGGATCAGCACCTCCACCGCCCGGTGCTCCTCCTGCGCCTCGTGGAACAGGATCTCGCCTTGCTTGCCGCCCGCCGCCCGGAACGCGGGGTAGAAGATCTCCTCCTCGACCCGGGTGTGGGCCATCAGCTCCTCGTGCAGGTGGCGCATCAGCTCTTCGCGGGTCTTGACGCCGCGCTCGGTGGTCTTGCACAGGCGTTCGAAGAGTTGCTTGACCATTTCATGATCGTGTTTCAGCAGTTCGACAGCGTTCATCGTCAGTCTCCTCGCAGTGGTGTTGCTTTTAAGCTGACCCCCTCGCCGGTCCATGGGTTCGATGTTTCCGTGCCTCCGTTCGTCTCTCCGCTGGTTTGCCCGCGGCGGGGAATGTTCCCGGCATGCCGGCAGTCCATACCGTTATGAGCGTCGGCGTCTCGATCGCTCCCGCACAGGCAGGAGAACAGCGATGCAGACAGACATGCAGCCGGCAGGGCGGCGCGGCCCCGGCACGGTGGTGATCTACAGCAACCGCGGCCGCGAGGCCCTGCACGAGCGTGCCGTGCACCTGGCTCTGGGGAACCGCCTGGCACAGCTGCAGGGCCTGGAGTTCGGCGGCGAGTACGACCCGGCGGTCGCCTATCCGGGGGCGCTGTATTTCGTGCCCACCGGCACGGTGATCGGCCGGCCGAACGCCCAGCGCCTCGGCCTGCGCAGCGCCGCGGACCTGTTCGGCGGGGTGGTGCCGCAGCCCTTCATGGCCACCAAGGCGATCACCCACGGGCTGCTGCACAGCACCGCCCAGGCCCCGCCCGGCTGGTCGCGGCGCTTCGTCCGCCAGGTGGCGGACGCGGTGCTGCGCGGCTTCACCGTGTTCAGCCGCGAGGAGGCCGGCGCGGCCGGCCGCCGGCTGCTGGCCGAGGGGCCGCTGCGGATCAAGCCGGTGCTGGCCACCGGCGGCCGCGGGCAGTGCCTGGTCGAGGACGTTGCCGAACTGGACCGCCAGCTGGCGGCACTGGACGAGGACGAGCTGGGCCGCTTCGGCCTGGTGCTGGAGGAGCAGCTGGAAGAGGTGTCGACCTACAGCGTCGGCCAGGTGCAGGTCGGCGATCTGCTGGCGACCTACTGCGGCACCCAGCGGCTGACCCGCGACAACCAGGACGAGGAGGTCTACGGCGGTTCGGACCTGCTGGTGGTGGCCGGCGACTTCGAGGCGCTGCTCGCCCTCGGCCTGGACGAGCCGGTGCGCCTGGCCGTGCAGCAGGCGCGCGTCTACGACGCCGCCGCGCTCGACTGCTTCGTCGGCTTCTTCGCCTCGCGGCGCAACTACGACATCGCCCGCGGCCGGGACAGCCGGGGCCGTACCCGCTCCGGGGTGCTCGAGCAGTCCTGGCGCATCGGCGGCGCCAGCAGCGCGGAGATCGCCGCGCTGGAGGCGTTCCGCGCCGGGGCGCAGGCGGTCCGGGCGTCGTCCCTGGAGCTGTTCGGCGAGGAGCGGGCCGCGCCCCCGGGGCCTGCGTGCTGTTTCGCGGCGAGGACCCGGAACTCGGCTACATGACCAAATGCGTGGTGGTAACGGACCATGGCAACCCGTAGCGAAAGCATCGAACTGCCGGTGGAGAGCGAGCGGCTCGCCGGCACCTTTCTCACGCCGGACACCCAGATGCCGGGCCTGCTGTTCGTGCACGGCTGGGGCGGCAGCCAGGAGCGCGACCTGAAGCGCGCGCGCGGCATCGCCGGGCTCGGCTGCGTCTGCCTGACCTTCGACATGCGCGGCCACGGCGGCACCCTGGCGCGGCAGCAGGGCGTCACCCGCGAGGACAACCTGCGCGACCTGATCGCCGCCTACGACCTGCTGGCCCGGCACCCGGCCATCGACCGCGAGGCCATCGCGGTGGTCGGCAGCAGCTACGGCGGCTACCTGGCCGCGATCCTCACCTCGCTGCGCCCGGTGCGCTGGCTCGGCCTGCGCGTGCCGGCGCTGTACCGGGACGCCGAGTGGGGCCGGCCCAAGCGCGAGCTCGACCGCCAGGATCTGCAGCTATACCGGCACTCGCCGCTGACGCCCGCCGACAACCGCGCGCTGGGCGCCTGCGCGGCGTTTCGCGGCGACGTGCTGATCGTCGAGTCGGAGAACGACCACCTGATCCCGCACACCACGATCATGAACTACCGCAGCGCCTTCGTCCGCGCCCACTCGCTGACCCACCGGATCATCGACGGCGCCGACCACGCGCTGAGCCAGGATCTCTGCCAGCAGGCCTACACCTCGATCCTGCTGCACTGGGTGACCGAGATGGTGGTCAAGTCGCGGGTCGGCAACATCTACCGGGAATAGCCGTCCGGCCGGCGGCGGCGCTCCGGGCGGTCGCTACTGCGACCATGTCCCGCCGCCGTTCTCGCAGTCGGTGCGGGTCTGCTCCCGGTCCTGCACACGGTAGTAGTAGGTGACGATCTGCGCATCGTCCGGCAGCGGGTCCGGCCAGGTGCCCTGGACGTACTGGCCGCGGGCGTCCTCGTTGGCCAGGGTCTCCTGGGTCAGGGCCGCGGTGCACTTGCCGAAATAGCCGCCCGGGCAGTTCGCGCGCTTCTCCTTGTGCACCCCGGCCACGGGGCTCTTCTCGGTATTGCAGGACCAGTCCAGCGAGCCGGCCGGCATGCCGCGATGCTCGAAGCAGGACTCCATGACGTCGTTCGCGGTACCGGCCACCGCCAGCTGCTCCGTCACATGGCAGGACTCGGCCGGCAGCAGCGGACTGAGCAGAGCGGTGAAGAGAAACACTCCGAGGGAAAACAGGCGCTTCATGGAGGCCTCCTGAAGGAAGCGTGAACGTCGCGGCGCGAGGCCGCCCTTTCGGTGGGACTGGCGTTGCCGGACGAGAGTTCGGCGCCGCGGGACCGGCGGCGCCCGGCTTGGCCCTGCAGCGCGGCGCCGCAGCCGGAATGCGAGCCGCTGGATTGATTTGCCCATCCCCTGCCTCTAACGTGAAGAAGGGGGCGCTCGGTATGTTCCCAGCCTGATTCGAGCCGAGCGTGCGTCACCCTGTCTTCGTTAGCCTTGAGGAAGTCAAAAATATGAAGAAAATCCTGATTCCGTTGCTCGCCCTCGGCGGCGCGCTGGCCCTGCAGCCGGCCCTGGCCGCGGACGGCGGCGAGCTGTACAAGACCAAGGGCTGCCCGGTTTGCCATGCCGTCGACGCCAAGCTGGTCGGCCCGGCCTACAAGGACGTCGCCGCCAAGTATGCCGGCCAGGAAGGTGCCGTCGACATGCTCGCCGCCAAGATCAAGAACGGCGGCTCGGGCAACTGGGGGCAGATCCCGATGCCGCCGAACGCGGTCACCGACGAAGAAGCCAAGGCCCTCGCCCAGTGGGTCCTGGAGCAGAAGTAAGCGTCCCGGGACGCCGGCCGCGCCGGCGCCCCTTCTCCGCCTGTCCCCGCGCCGCCGTCAGTTGACCGGCGCATCCTCGCTGCCCACTTCCGTCTGCTCGGTCACCGCGATGCGGTTGCGTCCGTTCCGCTTGGCGCGGTACAGCGCCTCGTCGGCCAGCTTGAGTGCCGCCGCCACCGATGCGGCGCTGCCCGGCCAGTGGGCGATTCCGGCGGAGACGGTGACGAAGGAGCCGGTCGGACTCTGTGCATGGCTGATCAGACCGCGCAGCCGGTCGGCGACCTGCGCGGCCCCTGCAGGTCGGTTTCCGGCAGCAGCAGGGTGAACTCCTCGCCGCCGCCCCGGCAGACCAGGTCGCTGCTGCGCGAGACGCTGACCAGCAACCGGCTGACGTGCTGCAGCACCTGGTCGCCGATATCGTGGCCATAGGTGTCGTTGACCTGCTTGAAGTGGTCGATGTCCACGGCGACCACGGCGAACGGCCGCCGCTGCGCCTGCCAGCGCTCCAGGGCCAGTTGCAGGCCGCGCCGGTTGGTCAGCCCGGTCAGCGGGTCGGTGATGTTTTCCTGGTTGAGCCGGCCGAGCTTGCCGTGCAGCAAGGCCAGGCCGCCGAGCATGGCGAGCCGGAGCTGTTCGGCCTCGAAGTACCAGGCGCGTACCTGGCGGACCCGTTCGCGGGCGCTGACGAACTCCCAGTGCCGGGCGGTTATCGCCAGTTGCCGCAGCGGGCGCGCGATCAGCTTCGACAGCCACCAGAGGGTTATCAGCATGGGGATGAAGAACGGCAGCGCGCCGAGCAGGATCTCCAGCATCAGCCCGTCCAGGGCGGCCAGGGTGGCGGCGCTGGGCCGCTGGGCGACGACGCCCCAGCCGGTGCTGCTCACCGGAGCGTAGCCGGCGAGCATGTCGACGCCCTTGGCGTCGAGCAGCCGCCGGCTGCCCTCCTCGCCGCGCAGCACGGCCTCGACCGCCGGATCGCCGCTGACCATTTCGCCGGTCCGCGCGGCATCCTGGTGATGCAGCAGGTGCCGGGTGCCGTCCACCACGTACAGCTGCGAGCCGTCCTGGTAATAGTGGTTGCCGAGCAGCGCCTGCAGGCTGCTGTCGTGCTTGCCCAGGTGGATGGCGCCGCCGACGTAGCCCAGGTAGCGGCCGTCCGGGGCGAGGATCGGCTGCGTGAGGAGGACCAGCAGATGCCCGCGCATACCGACATGGGGCGTGCTGATCAGGGGCCGGCGCGCGGCCAGCGCCATCTGCGCGCCTTCGGTCTGCAATGCGCTGCCGACCACCCCGACCCCCCAGGGCGCGGCGGCCAGCACCCGGCTGTCGGCGCGCACGACGAAGACCCCGTTGAAGGTGCCGGTCTGCTCCTTCAGGCGCGCGACCTCGGTGTCGAGCCGCTCCGGCTGGTCGAGGAGTTCCGGCAGCAGGGCGGCGCTGTAGGCGAGCTGCCGCTGCGCCGCCTGGAGGAAACTGTCGGTGCTGTGGGCCAGCTTGGCGGCATAGGCGCGGTTGGACTCCAGCGCCTGGGCGATCAGCTGGCGATGCAGGGTCTGGTAGCTGGCATGGAAGCTGTTGGCGAAGGTCAGCAGCGTGGCGGCGATCGTCAACAGCAGGATCAGGCGGCGCAGATCGAGATGATGCATAGGATCTCAGCGGGAAAGAGAACTACCGGAAGGCTCCTGGACGCCTGTCTCGCTCCGGCGTCGGGCCGTCCCACTCAAGCCTTCCGCCGGCCGAGGGGGGCGATGGCGCCCGGCCTCGCGGCGGACGCCGTCGAACATGTGCAAATTTTGGTGGCAAAAAGTCTCCCTGGAAAAGCCTTTCGGGACCTGCCGCCGGCCCGATGGTCGGAAACTGCCGGCGCAAAGTCGTGCCCCTATTGCATGCGCGCCGTCAGGCGGGCCACGTGGGCGCCCTGGAAGCTGGCCAGGATCAGCTCCTTCTCGCTCGGCCGGCGCGAGCCGTCCGCCCCGGCGATGGTCGCCGCGCCGTAGGGCGAGCCGCCGCGCAGTTCGCTGATGTCGCTCAGCTCCGGCACGCTGTAGGGCAGGCCGACGATCACCATGCCCTGGTGCGCCAGGGTATGCCAGAACGAGGTGATGGTGGTTTCCGAGCCGCCGCCGGTGCCGGTGCTGGTGAACACGCTGGCGAACTTGCCGACCAGTGCGCCGCTCACCCACAGCCCGCCGGTCTGGTCGAGGAAATTGCGCATCTGCGCGGCCATGTTGCCGAAGCGCGTCGGCGTGCCGAACAGGATGGCGTCGTAGTCGGCCAGCTCCTTCGGCTCGGCCACCGGCGCCGCCTGGTCGAGCTTGGCGCCGGCCTTGCGCGCCACCTCCTCGGGCATGGTCTCGGGCACCCGCTTGAGGGTCACCTCCACGCCCGGCACGCTGCGCGCGCCCTCGGCTACCGCTTCGGCCATGCGTTCGATATGGCCGTACATGGAGTAGTAAAGGACGAGGATCTTCTTCATGGCATTGCCTCCTGGCTGTGTCGGATCAGACAGGTATAGCAGCAGTGCCCGGGCAACGCGGCGGCGTACCTGTTGGCGACGGACTCGCTATCATGCGCGGTCACGCTTTCCGGGAGATCGACATGCTCAACGGCCTCTGGCTGGGTTTTTTCCTGATCGCCGCGCTGACCGCCTTCGGCCGCTGGCTGCTGGGCGGCGAGCCGGCGGTGTTCGCCGCGATGGTCGACGGCCTGTTCGGCATGGCCAAGCTGGCGGTGGAGGTGATGGTCCTGCTGTTCGGCACCCTCACCCTGTGGCTGGGCTTCCTGCGCATCGCCGAGCAGGCCGGGCTGGTGGAGCTGCTGGCGCGCCTGCTCGGCCCGCTGTTCCGCCGGCTGATGCCGGAGGTGCCGCCCGGCCATCCGGCGCTCGGGCTGATCACCCTCAACTTCGCCGCCAACGGCCTGGGCCTGGACAACGCCGCCACCCCGATCGGCCTCAAGGCGATGCGCGCCCTGCAGGAACTCAATCCGGGCAGCACCACGGCGAGCAATGCGCAGATCCTCTTCCTGGTGCTCAACGCCTCCTCGCTGACCCTGCTGCCGGTGTCAATCTTCATGTACCGCGCCCAGCAGGGCGCCGACGACCCGACCCTGGTGTTCCTGCCGATCCTCCTGGCGACCAGCGCCTCGACCCTCGCCGGGTTGCTCGGCGTCGCCGTCATGCAGCGCCTGCGGCTCTGGGACCCGGTGGTGCTCGCCTACCTGCTGCCCGGCGCGCTGCTGCTCGGCGCCTTCATGGCGTTGCTCGCCGGCCTCTCGGCGACGGCGCTGGCGGCGCTGTCCTCGCTGCTCGGCAACCTGGTGCTGTTTAGCCTGATCCTGCTGTTCCTGGTGATGGGCGCGTTGCGCAAGGTGGCGGTCTACGAGCATTTCGTCGAGGGCGCCAAGGAGGGCTTCGAGGTGGCGAAGAACCTCCTGCCCTACCTGGTCGCCATGCTCTGCGCGGTGGGCGTGCTGCGCGCCTCCGGGGCGCTCGACTACGCACTGGAGGCCCTGCGCTGGCTGGCCGGGGTGGCTGGTTGGGACGTGCGCTTCATCGACGCGCTGCCCACCGCGCTGGTCAAGCCGTTCTCCGGCAGCGCGGCGCGCGCCCTGCTGATCGAGACCATGCAGACCCACGGGGTGGACAGCTTCCCCGCGCTGCTCGCCGCCACCGTGCAGGGCAGCACCGAGACCACCTTCTACGTGCTCGCCGTGTACTTCGGCGCGGTCGGTATCCAGCGCGCCCGCCACGCGGTGGGCTGCGCCCTGCTGGCGGATCTGTGCGGCGTGCTGGCCTCGATCGCGGTGTGCTACTGGTTCTTCGGCTGAGCCGCCCGGGCCGGGGCTCAGCTTTCGAGCCAGACGTCCTTGACCCAGTGCCACACCGAGTCCCAGCTCTCGTCGGTCAGGTCGCCGCTGTCGCCGCTCCACAGCAGCACCTGGCCCTCGATGTCCACCACGTAGTAGTCGCGGCCGGTCTGGCACAGCGGCACCAGATCGCGCGGCACGCCCTGGTCCCAGGCGACCGCGGCGACCTCCGGCAGGTAGGTATGCGACTGCGGATCGCTGGCGGTCACCGGCTCCAGGCTGCCGTAGACCACGTCGCTGACCTTGAGCAGGAACTCGCGCAGCTCGAAGGGCAGGTTGATCAACAGCTGTTCCTCGATTTCCACCAGCAGGTCTTCGTCGGGTAGCTCCAGGGGCACCGGCACCGGCTCGTTCAGCTCGCGCAATTGTTCGATGACGTCTTCCACGGCTCGTTGGTCCTCAGGCAATGATGCGCGCTTTATACCCCAGCGCCCCGCCGAGCAGAATCGTGGTTCGTCGCATCCGGCCAGCGTATGCCCGGCCATTCGTCCCTTCGGGGAAACCTCTCCCGGCGCGGCCACGTCCACCGGAAGACTGCGGTTCTCGCAGCCGTTTCGGCCCCTCAGCCCGCGAAGGAGAACGAACATGCATGCTTCCCCGTACGAATCCTGCATCCAGGCCTGCAGCAGTTGCGCCTGGGCCTGCGAAACCTGTGCGGCGTCCTGCCTGCGCGAGAACGACGTGCAGATGATGGCGCGCTGCATCGCGCTGGACATGGATTGCGCCGACGTCTGCAAGCTGGCCGCCAGCCTGATGGCGCGCGGCAGCGATCATGCCCGGGACTTCTGCCGGCAATGCGCGCAGGTTTGCCGCGCCTGCGGCGAGGAGTGCGCCCGGCACGAGGCCGAGCATTGCCAGCGCTGCGCCCAGGCCTGCCGGGCCTGCGCCGAGGAGTGCGAGCGGATGGCCGCCTAGTATCCGGCTCCGGAAGACCGGCCTGACGTGGCAGGACGGTCGTTGCAGGCCGACGGCGAGCGAAGGCGTGTCGCTTTCTCTTGCCTGTGCTCCAGCGCTTGTCAAGGCCTGCGCCGGAATGTCGCACCGGACCGGCTTGGAAGCGCCCCGAGCGGTCGACGACAATCGGAACGCCCGTTCAGCCATCTGAGCCCGATTCGCCGCTCGCGCGCTTTCCGCCGGATGGCGCAGACGGATCAGGGCGACGTTCCGGGGGCCGGCGGTTGCCGCCCGAGGTCCCGCATCCGCTCGAAGAGGCTTCGGCCTCCGCCCGTGGCACGGGCATCCAGCGCGGCATTCCCGATGGCGAACAGAGCAGGATCCTCTATGTCCAGTACTTCCTCCGAACAGCAGGTCGCCCAGTGGAAGCTGTTGCTCACGCAATTTCCGGCAGCCGTCGCTGACCAGGTCAAGGCGCTGGCCATCACCCACCAGGCGGCGCTGGCGGAGTATTTCTACGCACAGATGCTGCAGGACGAGCAGGCCACGCTCTTCCTCACCCACGAGCAGGTGAAGAGCCGCCTGCAGGGCACCTTGCAGCAATGGATCGCCTCGCTGTTCTCGGTCAGCGGCGACCACGCCGCACTGGCGGCGCTGATCGCCCAGCAGCAGCAGATCGGCGAGATCCACGCGCGTATCGACATTCCCATCCACCTGGTGCTGCGTGGCGCGCGGCATCTGCGCGAGCGGCTGTTCGTGCTGCTCTGCGAACAGCCGCTCGACCCCGAGCACAAGCTCTTTGGCCGGCACCTGATCGGCGAAACCATCGACCTGGCCATGGAGATCATGAGCCGCGCCTTTTCCGACGCCCACGACCGCAACTCGCGCAGCGAGGAGGGCTACCGGCTGTTCTCGGTGGCGCAGAACGTCGGCATCGAGCAGGAGCGCCAGCGCACCGCCCTGCTCGACTGGGAGAATCAGCTGATGTTCGACCTGGCGGTCGGCCATGCCCTGCCGCAATTGCCGCGGCTGTCGGATTCGGAGTTCGGCCTGTGGTTCCGCCACAAGGGTGCCCATGCCTTCCAGGGCTCGCGGGAAACCGAGCTGATCCTGCAGGGCATGCGTTGTATCGACGAGACGCTGCTGCCGGGGTTCGCACAGGCCATGGCGGAGGGAGATGCCGAACGGCGCCTGCACAACCTGCGCGCGCTGCGCGAGCAGGCCAAGGGCCTCCTCTTCCACCTGGACCACCTGTTCGAGCAGGTCAACGTCCTGGAAAGCGGCCGCGACGTGCTGACGCGCATGCTCAACCGCAAGTTCCTGCCGGTGATCCTGTCCAAGGAGGTGGCCTACGCGCGGCAGAGCGAACGCTCTTTCGCCGTGCTGGCGGTGGATATCGACCACTTCAAGCAGATCAACGACGAATGCGGCCACGAGGCCGGCGATCTGGTCCTGCAGCAGCTCGCCACCCTGCTCAGCAACCATTGCCGCGGCGGCGACTACGTGTTCCGCATGGGCGGCGAGGAGTTTCTCGTGTTGCTGGTCGATATCAACCAGGGGCAGGCGCTCGGCGTGGCCGAGAAGCTGCGCCAGCAGGCCGGGCAGGAGCGTTTCCGTCTGCCGGGCGGGCAGGAACTGCAACTGACCGTGAGCATCGGCGTGGCCCTGCACGATGGCCATCCGGATTATCAGCGCCTGCTGCGCCAGGCCGACCGGGCGCTGTACGAGGCCAAGCATGGCGGCCGCAACCGGGTGGTGCTGGCCAGGGAAACACCGGCCTGAAAAAGGAAAACCCGGGCAAGCCCGGGTTTTCGTCGCTGGGTCCGGCTCAGCCGTTCTGGCGGATGCCGGCGATCAGCCAGGGCTGGTTCTCGCCATGGCGGCGCTCCATGCGCCAGCTCTCGCTGAAGGTTTCGCCCTGCTCGAAGCGGGAGTTCTTCGACACGCCGCTGAAGGTCAGGGTGGCGATGGTCTTGTCGGCCTGGTCGTCCACGCCGTCCAGCTGCACCTGCAGGTTGTCGATGTAGGTGGACTGGAAGCCGTCGCCCAGCTCGGCGCGCTCCTTGCGGATGAAGTCGAGCATCTGCGGGGTGACGAACTCGGCGATCTTGTCCATCTCATTGGCGTCCCAGTGCTGCTGCAGGGCCGTGAAGTGCTGGCGGGCGGCCTCCAGGAAACGCTGCTCGTTGAACCAGGCCGGCGCCCGGATCGGCGCGCGCTGGGCGCTAGCTGCACCGCTGGCGACCGGGCGCGGCTGAGCGGGCATTTCCCGCTGCATCGGCGCGTGGCCGGCCATGGCCGGATGCTGCTTGCGCCGGCGGGCGGCGATCAGGCGGTACACCAGGAAGGCGATCAGCGCGAGGATCAGGATGTCGAGCAGCTGGATGCCGTCGAAGCCGTCGCCCATGAACAGCGAGGCCAGCAGGCCACCGGCGGCGATGCCGGCCAGCGGGCCGAGCCAGCGCGAGGCGCCGCTGGCCGGACGGGCGGGAGCCGGGGCGGCGTTCGGCGCCGTGGCGGTGCTGCCGGCCGGCTGCTGCGGCTGGGCCTGGCGGCTCTGGTGGATCGGTGCGCTGCCGGACGACTGGCCACCGCCGAAACGCTTGGCGTTGGCGTCGAGGCTGAGGGTCATGGCCACGCAACAGGCCATGCAAAGACTGAGAAAACGACGCATGTGGGGATTCCCGTGGTTGATATCGGATTATGTTGCCCAGTGGTTCCGGGACCTGTCATTCATTATTTCCCAACCTGAGAGCGATGGCGGCCGGACGCCGGGCCGCGTCGGAGAAAAACTGTTTCGGGCTTTTGCTCGCTGGCCGGCTCAGGGCCGCAGCAGGCAGGCCAGCGGCAAGCCGTACAGGCGCCGGCGCAGGTAGGCGCGCAGCGCCACCTCGTCGTCCCGGCGCTGGCGCAGCCAGTGGCCGAAGGTGCACAGGTAGACGGCGCTGAGCGCGCATTCCTCGCCGATGCGCGAGAAATAGACATTGCCCCGCCCGGCCGCCTCGCGCCACCACTGCACGGTACGGCTGATGCGCATCAGCCCCCGCGCCTGTAGATGGAGGTGGCCGGGTTCGAGCTTGTAGCAGAGCATCTCCCCGGTCAGCCGCCGATGCGGGGCCAGCGCCGCGAGCCAGGCGACCAGCAGCTCCTCCAGCCGCCCGGCCGGCGTCAGCGCCACCAGGTCGGCATGCCGGGCACGGGCCAGCAGGGCCGCGTCGGCGCGGTCGAACCAGGCTTCCACCAGGGCGTCCTTGTCCCGGTAGTGGCGGGCGATCTCGTCCAGCCCGACATCCAGCGTGGCAGCCACGTCGAACAGGCGCAGCCGCTCCCAACCGCTGCGCTCGGCGATCTGCAGGGCGGTATCGAGGATCTGCGCGGCATCGGTCATGGACTCACCTCCGCCTTTCAGTATGGCCGCTTCCACGGCGGCCGCCGGCAGGGGCGACCGGTGGCGGGGCGGCCGAATCGGACTTCAGGGGAGGGAATACTTCGTTGCTGCCTTCATGGCTCCGTCCGCTCCCGAGTTGGAGGCCCGCGGGAAAGCCGGGACGCTTCGGCTTCGCCCGTGCTGTAAGCCATTGCTTACAGCAGGTCAGGCGTTCTGCCAATGGGCTCGGAACGGCTATCGGAGTAGATTGAATCCCACCAAGACGTCGAAGGATCGACGCAGGCCGACCACGGACGGCGGCCAGTGGGACAGTCGCAGGATGCGGCGACTTCATCAGGATGATGAACCCAGGGATGAAGTGAGACAACAACGGCGAGGCTAACCCCCTCGCCGTTTTTGTGCGCGCGGCAAAAACGGTCGCCGCGCCCCGTGCCCGCCCTACACCGCCTCCAGCTTGGCGTAGCCGAGCATCAGCCACTTGCTGCCTTCGTCCTCGAAGTTCACCTGCACCCGCGCCTGGGCGCCGGCGCCTTCGAAGTTGAGGATGGTGCCCTCGCCGAACAGCGGATGGCGCACGCGCTGGCCGAGGGCGAAGGGGGTGTCCGGCACGGCGGCGCCGGCGAGCACCGCGCTGTTGTCCGGGCGCGTGCCGAAGGAGCGGCCGACGCTGCTGGACAGGCGCACCTCGCGCAGCAGCGCCGGCGGCAGCTCGCGGACGAAGCGCGAGATCTTGTTGTAGGTTTCGCTGCCGTACAGCCGGCGGGTCTCGGCGTAGCTGACCACCAGGCGCTGCATGGCGCGGGTGATGCCGACGTAGGCCAGGCGGCGCTCCTCCTCCAGGCGGCCGGGTTCCTCCAGGCTCATTTTGTGGGGAAAAAGGCCCTCCTCCATGCCGACCAGGAACACCAGCGGGAACTCCAGGCCCTTGGCGCTGTGTAGGGTCATCAACTGCACGCTGTCCTCGAAGTCGCCGGCCTGCTGCTCGCCGGCCTCCAGCGAGGCGTGGTCGAGGAACGCCGCCAGCGGGGTCTGCAGGCTCTCGTCCTCGTTCTCGAAGGCGCGGGCGGCACTGACCAGCTCCTCGAGGTTCTCCACCCGGGCTTGGGCCTTCTCGCCCTTTTCCGCACCGTGGTAGGCGCGCAGCCCGGAGTCCTCAATCACCACCTGGATCGTCTGCGCCAGCGGCAGCTGCTCGACCTTCAGGGCCAGGGTGTCGATCAGCTCGACGAAGGCGTTCAGCGCGCTGGCGGCGCGGCCGCTGACCAGCTTGCTGCCGACCGCCTGGTGCAGCGCGCCCCACAGCGAGAGGTCGGCCTCGCGGGCCAGCTGGCGCAGGGTCTCGACGGTCTTCTCGCCGATACCGCGGGCCGGCAGGTTGATGACCCGCTCCAGCGCCGCGTCGTTGTGGCGGGTGTGGAGCAGGCGCAGGTAGGCCACCGCGTTCTTGATCTCGGCGCGCTCGAAGAAGCGCTGGCCGCCGTAGATGCGGTAGGGGATCTTTTCCCGCAGCAACGCTTCCTCGAGCACCCGCGACTGGGCGTTGGAGCGGTAGAGGATGGCGATCTCGCTGTGCGCCAGGCCGTCTTTGAGCGCCTGGCGGATGCTCTCCACCACGTAGCGGGCCTCGTCGTGCTCGTTGAAGGCGGCGTACAGGCCGATCGGCTCGCCGTCCGCGCCCTCGGTCCACAGCTCCTTGCCGAGGCGGCCCTGGTTGTTGGCGATCAGCGCGTTGGCGGCCTTGAGGATGCTGCCGGTGGAGCGGTAGTTCTGCTCCAGGCGGATGGTCTCGGCGGCGGGGAAGTCCTGGCAGAACTGCTGGATGTTCTCGATCCGCGCGCCGCGCCAGCCGTAGATCGACTGGTCGTCGTCGCCGACCGCCATCAGGCTGGCGCCGCCCTGTGCCAGGAGGCGCAGCCAGGCGTACTGCACGGCGTTGGTGTCCTGGAATTCGTCGACCAGCACATGGCGGAAGCGCCGCTGGTAGTGCTCCAGCAGGCCTGGCCGGTCGCGCCACAGGTCGAGGGCGCGCAGCAGCAACTCGGCGAAGTCGATCACCCCGGCGCGGGCGCAGGCCGCCTCGTAAGCCGCGTAGATCTTCAGCTGGGTGGCGAGGAACAGGTCGCCGCCCGGCTGGATGTGCTGCGGGCGCAGGCCTTCGTCCTTCTTGGCGTTGATGAACCACTGCGCCTGGCGCGCCGGCCAGCGCTGCTCGTCGAGGCCCAGCTCGCGGATCACCCGCTTGACCAGCCGCTGCTGGTCGTCGGCATCGAGGATCTGGAAGTTCTCGGCCAGCCCCGCCTCCTGCCAGTGGGCGCGCAGCAGGCGATGGGCCAGGCCGTGGAAGGTGCCGATCCACATGCCCATCGGGCTGTGGCCGAGCAACTGCTCGATGCGCGCGCGCATCTCGGCGGCGGCCTTGTTGGTGAAGGTCACGGCGAGAATCGAGTGGGGCGAGGCGTTCTCCACCTCGATCAGCCAGGCGATGCGGTGCACCAGCACGCGGGTCTTGCCCGAGCCGGCGCCGGCCAGCACCAGGCATGGGCCCAGCGGAGCGGCCACGGCCTGGCGCTGGGCGGCGTTGAGGGTACTTAGCAGAAAGGATAGGTCGTCGCGCATCGCGGCATTCTAGCGGCCGCTGCGAAGACGGGGCAAACTCGGGGTGCCTTGTGATACTTACACTGGGGGAGCATGTCTGGCCGCTCACCTTGGGACTGGATGCCGATAACTCGAATTATGGATATGAACTTTCTTTTCTCTCCTTCTGTCGTGCCGCCGGCCATCGCGCCGGAGAGCATCAGGGAACGCTACGGCGTTCAGATGGAGGCGGCTCTGAACCGCCTGCTGTACCGTGCCGCACCCCTGCCGATCCTGCTGATGCTGAGTGGTGGCCTGAGCTGCATGGTGCTGCTCTGGGAGCAGCACTCGCTGTCCACCCTGGGCTGGCTGTCGATCTGGTTGGGTCTGCTGCTCGGGCTGAGCGTCTGGCGGATCCTGGCGTTCCACCGCACGCCGGCGGAACGCCAGGCCGATGCGGTCTGGCGGCACAGCTTCCTGCTCGGCGCTGTGGTTTCGGGGGCGACCCTGAGCCAGATCGGCATCTTCCTCATGCCGCTGGCCACGCCGCTGGAGCAGGCGCTGATCCACGGTCTGCTGGCGGCGGCGACCATCTGCGCCAGCATGGCCTATGCCGCCAGCCTGGGCGCCTTCCTCGCCTTCGCCTTGCCCGCCCTGCTGCCGTCCAGCCTGTTCCTGCTCGGCCTCGACCACAGCCCGCTGCAGGGCTGGGGCATCCTCGGCCTGATCCTGCTGGCGGCCCTGGTGCTCAGCGCCTGGCAGATCAACCGGGCGACCTGCCACAACCTGCTGCAGCGTTTCCAGAACAGCTCGCTGCTCGAGTTCGAGAAGCAGGCGCGGCGGGCCACCGCCCGGCTGAACGACGAGCTCGCCCGCGAGGTACGCCTGCGCCGGCAGGTCGAGCGGGAATTGCGTAACGCACAGCGGGCGCTGGAGGCGCGGGTCGACGAGCGCACCCGGGCGCTCACCGCCAGCGAGCGGGCGCGCCGTGAGGAACAGGCACTGCGCCGCTATCTGGCCAGCCACGACCCGATGACCGGCCTGGCCAACCGCAGCCTGCTGCTGCGCCGCCTGAAGATCCTGACCAGACGGCCGCTGCCTCCTGGCCGCGAACTGGTGTTGCTGCACTTCAACCTGGATCGCTTCAAGCGGCTCAACGAGAGCCTCGGTCATCAGCTCGCCGACGAGATCATCTGCGCGCTGGCCCGGCGCCTCGGCGACAGCCTGCGCCAGGCCGACACCGTCGCACGGATCGCCGTCGACGAGTTCGCCGTGCTGCTGGAGAGCGACAAATCCCTGGAGGAGCTGGAGCAGCTCGGCCGCCGCCTGCTCACCGTGCTGCGCCACGGCGTGCCGGTCGGTGAGCACGAGGTGGTAGTCAGCGCTTCGCTGGGAATCGGTCTGCTGTCCGCGGCCGGCGGCGATCCGGCCATCCTGCTCTGCCAGGCGGCCATGGCCATGCGTCATGCCAAGCAGTTCGGCAGCAATACCCTGCAGTTCTACCGCGATAGCCTGCAGAGCAGCAGCCGCGAGCGCCTGCTGCTCGAGGCGCAGCTGGACAAGGCGCTGGTGCGCGGCGAACTGGAGGTGTTCTACCAGCCGAAGCTGAATTTCGCGGCGAACCGTCTGCAGGGCGCCGAGGCGCTGGTGCGCTGGCGCCACCCGGAGCGCGGCCTGGTGCCGCCGATGCAATTCATTCCCCTGGCCGAGGAAACCGGACAGATCGACGCCATCGGCGACTTCGTGCTGCGCGAGGCCTGCGCCCAGGCGCGCGCCTGGCAGCAGGCGGGGGTCGCCGAATTGCGCGTGGCGGTGAACATTTCCATGGGCCAGCTGCGCCAAGACGATTTCGTCGAGCGGGTCGGCGCCGTGCTGGCGAGGACCGGCCTGCCGGCGCACCTGCTGGAGCTGGAGCTGACCGAAAGCCAGCTATCGGATGACGTCGAGCACCTGGCCGAGGTGTTCGGCCGGCTGCGCGCGCTGGGCGTGCGTCTGGCGATCGACGATTTCGGCACCGGTTATTCGTCGCTCGGCTACCTCAAGCACCTGCCGGTCGATGTGGTGAAGATCGACCAGACCTTCATCCGCAGCCTGGATGCCTCCGGGCGCGGCGGCGATGCGGCGATCACCCGGGCGATCATCGTCATGGCGCATAGCCTGAACCTGGAGGTGGTCGCCGAGGGGGTCGAAGAGCCGGCGCAGCTGGAGTTCCTGCGCGAGCACGGTTGCGACGAGATCCAGGGTTACCTGATCGGCCGGCCGGTGGAGGCGGCGACCCTGACGGATCAGTTGCGCGAGCAGACCGCGCAGCTGGCCTGCGCAGTCTGCGACTGACTCAGCCGCGGGTGGTGGTGCCGTCCAGCTCGCGCATCAGCAGGGCATGAGCGAGGTCCACTCCCTCGGGCACCGGCAGGTAGAGGGTGTGGCCGTCGCCCGGGGCCACCTCGGCGCGCTCGCCGCGCTTGTTCTCCAGGGCCTCCAGACGGAAGTTCAGGTTGCCCTGGGGGGTCATCAGCTCAAGGCGGTCGCCCAAGGCGAAACGGTTCTTCACCTGCACCTCGGCCAGGCCGTTGCGGCGCTCGCCGGTCAGCTCGCCGACGAACTGCTGGCGTTCGGACAGCGAATAGCCGTAGCCGTAGTTCTGATACTCGTCGTGCACGTGGCGGCGCAGGAAGCCCTCGGTGTAGCCGCGATGGGCCAGCGACTCCAGGGTATCCATCAAGGACCGGTCGAACGGCCGGCCGGCCACCGCGTCGTCGATCGCCTTGCGATACACCTGGGCGGTGCGCGCCACGTAGTAGTGGCTCTTGGTGCGGCCCTCGATCTTCAGCGAATGCACGCCCATCTGCACCAGCCGCTCGACATGCTGCACGGCGCGCAGGTCCTTGGAGTTCATGATGTAGGTGCCGTGTTCGTCCTCGAAGGCTTCCATGTACTCGCCCGGCCGCTTGCTCTCCTCGAGCAGCATCAGCCGCTCGGTGGGCGCGCCGCTGCCGAGGGTCGGCTCGACCGGCGGCACCGGGACCGGCTCCTGGACGTGGACGATGTTGCCCAGCTCGTCCTCCTTGCCTTCGTGGGCCTTGTACTCCCAGCGGCAGGCGTTGGTGCAGGTGCCCTGGTTGGGATCGCGGTGATTGATGTAGCCGGACAGCAGGCAGCGGCCGGAATAGGCCATGCACAGCGCACCGTGAACGAACACCTCCAGTTCCATCCCCGGCACCTGCTCGCGCATCTCGCCGATCTCCTCCAGCGACAGCTCGCGGGAAAGGATCGTCCGGGTCAGTCCCTGGCGGCGCCAGAATTCCACGCTGGCCCAGTTCACCGCGTTGGCCTGCACCGAGAGGTGGATGGCCATTTCCGGGAAGTGCTCGCGCACCAGCATGATCAGTCCGGGGTCGGACATAATCAGCGCGTCCGGCTGCATGTCGATCACCGGCTGCAGGTCCTTGAGGAAGGTCTTCAGCTTGGCGTTGTGCGGGGCGATGTTGACCACCACGTAGAACTGCTTGCCCTGGGCATGGGCCTCCGCGATGCCGAGCGCCAGGTGCGCGTGGTCGAACTCGTTGTTGCGCACCCGCAGGCTGTAGCGCGGTTGTCCGGCGTACACCGCATCGGCGCCGTAGGCGAAGGCGTAGCGCATGGACTTGAGGGTGCCGGCGGGGGACAGCAGTTCGGGACGGAAGACGGAAGCGGTCATGGCGCAGCGACTCGCGGGGGCGAAAAAAGGGCGGAGGATTTTACTGCGCTTTGCCGGGGCGTGCGTTCTTTCCGATGGGTGTGGGCCGTCGCCGATCTCCCCTGTTTTTATGCGGTACGTCTTCTGCATAATAAGCTGCAAGCCGTGTATGACGGGGCTTCGCGAGGCTCCATAAGGTGTCGCTGGCGATACGAAGGCAGGCATTCGCCGGCCTTGCATTGCTCTTGTTCAATAAAATTGTTACTTTTTATTTCAAAGAGCGTTTTTGCCTGCCGTGCGTCCCGACCAACCGATTCCTGTCGACCACTCCCTCCTCTGTTCCCGACGAACCGCCCGAGTGCCGACCCAGGAAGCAGCAGAAACCTGACATGTTCCTCGGAGGAACAGCCATGAAAAACTTCGGCGCACTGGCCTTGTCCCTGACCCTCGGCCTGTTGACCTTCGGTAGCACCCGTGCCGCCGAAACTCCCAAGGAGGTCGAGGAACAGACCACCGGCAAGTCGCTGGGCGGCATGAACGGTATGATGGTCGGCGCCATCGGCGGTCCGCTCGGCATGCTGATCGGGGCGGGCGTCGGTGCCCTGTTCGGCGGCGAGGCCCAGGAGGCCAGCGGCCTCAGCGAGCGTGTCCGCGAGGACGACGGCGCGTCCGGCGAACGCAACGCGCTGCACGCGCCCAACTGAGCCGCCGTTCCCGGCGGCTCCATCCCCCTGCGCCCGTACCGGGCGCGTCCGGCTTCTTCCGCAGCTCCCCTCTCTGACCGGGCGTTACAGGCAAGCCCTTCCCGCGGCCTGCCTTCCCCTGTTCATCTCATTGCGCTGCTCCACCCGTCGGTCGCCGGGTCTGCAAGCACGAATACGGCTAAGATTTCTTGATGTGGATCAATGAAAGTTCATTTTTTTGGAGGGATTCCGACAGGCGTTTGTCTGTGACGTGACATTTTGTCGCGAACCGAGCCGGGTAATGGAGGCTAAGTCATTGATTCTGCGTGCCAATGTGTTTGGCATGTTTCGTGGAATAACCCTGATGTAGCCCACTGAAAGTTCCTCGGAGGAACCGCCATGAAAAAGCTCGGCACTCTGGCTCTGACCCTCGGCCTGCTGGCCATCGGTAGCGTTCACGCAGACGAAATCGTCCGGGAAGTGAACGACCAGACCTCCGGCAAGGCAACGGGCGGCATGACCGGCATGATGGTCGGCGCCGTCGGTGGCCCGATCGGCGCTCTGGTGGGTGCCGGCGTCGGTGCGCTGTTCGGCGGCTCCGCCCAGGATGCCGCCGGTGGCAGCGATCGCGCCTACGTGGTCCGCACCGACAGCGGCGAACTGAAGACGGTGCGCTCGCCGAACCGGGTCTTCGCCGCCGGCGACAAGGTCGAGATCCGCGGCAACCGTCCGTATCCGAAGAAGCCCAAGACCACTGCCCTGGCCGACGCCAGCGACAGCATGCGCTTCATCCGTTAAGAGTTTCGCGGCCCGGACCTCCGACCGGGCCGCAGCGCGTCTGGCTCTCCCGCTCCCCTGCCTCCCCCTGGCGATCGAAGCGGCGGGAGAGCCACCCTTACCTCCTCAGCTCAATGTCACGCCGTCGGCTTCTCCCGCGCAATCGGGGCCGTACCGGCGCGTTCGCGGTTTCTGTCCTTCCGCCGCCCCCTATCGCCCGCCAGCACGCTGCTGCAGAAACAGACAGCGGACCAAAAAAAACCCCGAACTTCATGTGGGGGAGGAAGAAGTTCGGGGTCCAACTTCGGACTCGCTGGGAGTCCGAATATCTGCCAACACTTAACACAACAAGGAGCATCGAAAGGCTTTTCAGCCAGTCGTACCGGTCTGACTGTACGATCGCTCCAAAAGTTCAGCCGTATCGCAAAACATTTTCAGTTGAAAATGCAGCTTCTCAGGGAGAAATTCCGCTTTCTCGAAGGGTTTCCCGCGACTCGCTCAGTGCGCCTCGTCCCAGTTGCCGCCCACCCCGGCTTCCACCAGCAGCGGCACGTCCAGAGCGGCGGCGCCGCTCATGCGCGGCAGCAGGCCGGCCTTGAGCGCCTCGACCTGATCCTCGCGCACCTCCAGCACCAGTTCGTCGTGCACCTGCAAAATCATCCGCGCATCCAGCCCGCTCTCCAGCAGCCAGGCGTCCACCGCCACCATGGCGCGTTTGATGATGTCCGCCGCGCTGCCCTGCATCGGTGCGTTGATCGCGGTGCGCTCGGCGGCCTTGCGCAGGGCGCCGTTCTTCGACTGGATTTCCGGCAGGTACAGGCGGCGGCCGAACAGGGTTTCCACGTAGCCCTGCTCGGCGGCCTGCGCCCGGGTGCGCTCCATGTAGGCGAGCACGCCGGGATAGCGGGCGAAGTAGCGGTCGATGTAGGCCTGCGCCTCCTTGCGCTCGACGCCGATCTGCTTGGCCAGGCCGAAGGCGCTCATGCCGTAGATCAGCCCGAAGTTGATCGCCTTGGCGCTGCGCCGCTGGTCCGCGCTGACCACCTCCGGGGCGACGCCGAACACCTCGGCGGCGGTCGCCCGGTGCACGTCCAGGTCGTTCTGGAAGGCGTGCAGGAGGCTCGCATCCTGGGCCAGGTGGGCCATGATGCGCAGCTCGATCTGCGAATAGTCGGCGGCCACCAGCCGGTAGCCCTCGGGCGCGACGAAGGCCTGGCGGATACGCCGGCCCTCGGGGGTGCGGATCGGGATGTTCTGCAGGTTCGGGTCCGAGGAGGACAGCCGCCCGGTGGCGGTCACCGCCTGGTGGTAGCTGGTGTGGATGCGTCCGGTACGCGGGTTGATCTGCTGCGGCAGCTTGTCGGTGTAGGTGCCCTTGAGCTTGCTCAGGCTGCGGTGCTGCATGATCACCTGGGGCAGCGGATAGCCCTGCTCGGCCAGCTCGGCGAGCACGCTCTCGGCGGTGGACGGCTGGCCCTTGGCGGTCTTGGACAGGACCGGCAGGCCGAGCTTTTCGTAGAGAATGGCGCAGAGCTGCTTGGGCGAGGCCAGGTTGAAGGCCTCGCCGGCCAGCTCATGGGCCTCGCGCTCCAGCTGCTGCAGCTGCCCGCCCAGTTCCAGGCTCTGCTCGCCAAGCAGCTTGGCGTCGACCAGCGCGCCGTGGCGCTCGATGCGCGCCAGCACCGGCACCAGCGGCATCTCGATCTCTTTCAGCACCTTCGCCAGCCCCGGCACCTCTTCGAGCTTCGGCCACAGGCACTGGTGCAGGCGCAGGGTCACGTCGGCGTCCTCGGCCGCATAGGGGCCGGCCTGTTCCAGGGCGATCTGGTCGAAGGTCAGCTGCTTGGCGCCCTTGCCGGCGATGTCCTCGAAGCGGATGGTGCCGTGGCCGAGGTACTTCAGCGCCAGGCTGTCCATGTCGTGACGGGTCGCCGTGGAGTCCAGCACGTAGGATTCCAGCATGGTGTCGTAGTCCACGCCGCGCACCTCGATGCCGTAGTGCGCCAGCACGTTCATGTCGTACTTGGCGTGCTGGCCGACCTTGGCCCTGGCCGGGTCCTCCAGCAGCGGCTTGAGCGCGGCCAGCACCGTGTCGCGGTCGAGCTGCTCGGGCACGCCCATGTAGCGGTGCGCCAGCGGAATGTAGGCCGCCTCATGGGGAGCGACGGCGAAGGACAGGCCGACCAGTTCCGCCTGCTGGGCGTCCAGGCTGGTGGTTTCGCTGTCGAAGGCGATCAGCGCGGCCTGCCCGAGCTTGTCCAGCCAGGCGGCGAAGCGCTCCCGGTCAAGCACGGTCTCGTAGTGCGCCCCGGGCGCCGCCGGGTCCGCCGCGGGACTGCCGGCACCGGCGGCGTGGGCCTCGCGCAGCAGCTCGTCCAGCCAGTTCTTGAACTCCAGTTCGCGGTACAGCTCGATCAGCGCCTCGCGGTCCGCCGCCGCCGGGTGCAGCGCCTCGACCTCGATGTCCAGCGCCACGTCGGTCTTGATGGTCGCCAGCTGGTAGGACAGGTAGGCCATCTCGCGGTGTTCCTCGAGCTTGGCGGCCAGCGACTTGGCGCCGCGGATCGGCAGTTCCGCCACCCGGTCGAGGCTGGCATAGATGGTGTCGAGGCCGCCGCCCAGGCCCTGCAGCAGGCCGAGCGCGGTCTTCTCGCCGACCCCCGGCACGCCGGGGATGTTGTCCACCTTGTCGCCCATTAGCGCCAGGTAGTCGACGATCAGCTCTGGGCCGATGCCGAACTTCTCCACCACCCCGGCGCGGTCCAGCCGGCTGCCGGTCATGGTGTTGACCAGGCTGATGTGGCCGTCGACCAGTTGCGCCATGTCCTTGTCGCCGGTGGAGATCACCACCGGGCGGCCTGCCGTGGCGCTCGAGCAGGCCAGGGTGCCGATCACGTCGTCGGCCTCCACCCCCTCGATGCACAGCAGCGGCAGGCCCAGCGCCCGCACGCAGGCGTGCAGCGGTTCGATCTGCACCCGCAGGTCGTCGGGCATCGGCGGGCGGTGCGACTTGTAGTGCTCGAACAGTTCGTCGCGGAAGGTCGGTCCCTTGGCGTCGAACACCACCGCGAAGGGGCTGTCCGGATACTGCTTGCGCAGGCTGAGCAGCATGTTCAGCACGCCCTTCACCGCCCCGGTGGGCAGGCCGCTGGAGGTGGTCAGCGGCGGCAGCGCGTGGAAGGCGCGGTACAGGTAGGAGGAGCCGTCCACCAGGACGAGGGGGTCTGGGCCATGACGAAGAATCAACCTTTTCCGCGGGTGCGGCGCTAGAATGACGGGACAATCGACGACGAAAGGACAAGGTTATCATGCACACCTTCCCTCGCCTGCTGCTGGCCGGTCTGCTGGCGTTCGGCGCGGTCGGCGTCTTCGCCCAGGATGCGCCGTCCGGCGAGCCGGACGTGACCATCCGCAAGGAAGGCGACAAGACCATCGAGGAGTACCGCGTCAATGGGTTCCTCTATGCCGTCAAGGTCACCCCGAAATTCGGCAAACCCTACTTCCTGGTACGCTCCGACGGTAACGACGCCAACTTTGTCCGTTCCGACGAGCCGACCATGCGGATCCCCGCCTGGGAAATCTTCAAATGGTAAGCGAGTCCCTCTGAACATGTCGGTCTTTACCCCTCTCGAACGCCACGAGCTGGAAACCTTCGTCGCGCCTTACGGGCTCGGCCGGCTGCTGGATTTCCAGGGCATTGCCGAAGGCAGCGAGAACAGCAACTTCTTCGTCACCCTGGAACGGGGCGAATACGTCCTGACCCTGGTCGAACGCGGCCCGCTGGGCGATCTGTCGTTCTTCATCGACCTGCTCGACGTGCTGCACGCGGCCGACCTGCCGGTGCCCTACGCCCTGCGCACCACGGACGGCAAAGCCTTGCGCAAGCTGGCCGAGAAGCCGGCGCTGCTGCAGCCGCGGCTGCCCGGCAAGCACGTGCAGGAGCCCAACGCGCACCACTGCCGCGAGGTCGGCACCCTGCTCGCCGGCCTGCACCTGGCGACCTGCAAGAACCCGCTGCCGCGGCCCAGCGACCGCGGATTCGAATGGATGCTGGAGAAGGGCCCGGAACTCGCCCTGCAGCTGCCGGACGAGCAACTGCCGCTGCTGCGCGAGGCGCTGGCCGAGGTCGCCCGGCTGAAGGCCCGCCTGCTCGCCCTGCCCTCGGCCAACCTGCACGCCGACCTGTTCCGCGACAACGTGCTGTTCGACGGTGCGCACCTGACCGGGGTGATCGACTTCTACAACGCCTTCTCCGGCCCGATGCTCTACGACCTGGCGATCGCCGTGAACGACTGGTGCTCCAGGGAAGACGGCAGCCTCGACCCGCAGCTCACCCAGGCCATGCTCGCCGCCTATTCGGCCAAGCGCCCGTTCCGCGCCGGCGAGGCCGAACTCTGGCCGGCCATGCTGCGCATCGCCTGCCTGCGCTTCTGGCTGTCCCGGCTGATCGCCGCCCAGGCCTTCGCCGGCCAGCAGGTGCTGATCCACGACCCCGAAGTGTTCCGCTGCCGCCTGCAGGCGCGCCGCCACGTCCAGGTCGCCCTGCCCTTCGCCCTGTAAAACCTCTGCCGTAAAGCCCCCGCTCCCTGCGTAGGGTGGAAAACGCGCACCGCGCTTTTCCACCCTACGCCCGGGGCTCGGCTATGAGCGCACGAAATCCAGAATCGCCTCGACCGTCCGCGCGGCGCCCTCCCCGAAGAGCATGGTCATGTGGTTGCCGGGCACCTCGACGTAGCGCCCGTCGGCGACCGCCGCGACCGTCTCCAGCGCCTGCTCGCGCGGCAGCACCGGCGGCGTGCCCGGCGGCCCGTAGGCGCCCGGAGCGTTGACCAGCAGCATCGGCTGGCGGACCGCGGCCAGATGGCCCGGCCAGTCCTCGGCGAGCAGCCTGTCCATCGCTTCGCCGATCGCCTCGGGACGCGAGCGCGGCCTGAGCGTGCCGTCGGCGCGGGTTTCCACGTCGGCGCGGTAGGCGCTCTCGATGGCCGGGTCCCACCAGTTCGCGTAGAACGGCATCCGCTTGATGGTCGCCAGAAACGCCTCCCACGAAGGATGCACCGTGCCCAGCCGGTCCAGGGACGGCTGGATCAGCTCGCGCACCTGCGGATGGAAGGAACAGGCCGCATCGAGTACCACCAGCCGGGCGACCCGCTCCGGGTAATGCGCCGCCATGTACAGGGCCAGCAGGCCGCCGAACGAATGCCCGCCCAGCACCACCCGCTCCAGGCCCAGCGCATCCAGCAGGCCGACCACGTCGGCGGCATGCTCGGCCATGCCGTAGCCGCGCTCCGGCTTGTCGCTCAGCCCGCGCCCGCGCAGATCCACGGCCAGCACCCGCAGCGCCGGACTCAGCCCCGCCGCGATCAGACCGTCGAAGGCATGGGCATTGGCGGTCAGGCCAGGCATCAGCAGCAGCGGCGGCTCGCCGCCGGGGTGATCCAGACAGTGCAATTGGATGCCGTTGGTCTGTACGAACCGCTCCATGAGTTGCTTCCTCCGATGACGGGCAGTGACGGATGAAGGCTGCCGGAACGGCTCGCCTTCGCTGTTCAGAGGATAGCTGGGCGATTCATGGGATCCGAAACCAGGGCAATCGCACGAAGCCAAGCATCCTCATTTGAGCCCCTGCAGCTCGGTCCGAGAGTCATCCGAAGTGTTGTCGATAAGCCAGCGGCATCTCAGGCTGAATCCAGGATTATCGCAATTTGCTATATTCAGGCTGCTGCGTTACCCTGCAGCCAATAGCAAAATGCGATAAACCGCTCGATATGCACGTCATTACTCAGAAACGCATCTGGGAAGCCAAGGCCAAGTGGCCGCATGCGGCCACTGCCCTGGAGGCTTGGTATCGCCTGATCAAGGCCAGTGCTCCACAGGACTTCGCGGAGATGAGGCGTCTGTTTCCGGCAACAGACAAGGTGGGGCCGCAGCATGTGTTCGACATCGGCGGCAACAAGCTTCGCCTGATCGCCGTTGTGCAGTACCGGGCGCAGAAGGTCTATATCCAGCATGTGCTGGATCATGGCGAATACGACCAAGGTAAGTGGAGGGAATAACCATGTCCGCGCTGATCAAACAAGCCAGCGAACACTGGCGCTATGTGGCCCCCTTGCTCACCAGGCCGGCCAACGAAGACGACTACGACGCCTTGGTCGAAGCCCTGGACGAGTTGCTGGTTATCGTCGGCGACGACGAAGACCACCCCCTTGCCACCCTGGCCTCGCACATGGGCGATCTGATCGAAGCCTACGACGAAGCCCACCGCCCCATGCCGAAGGTGAGCGGCGTGGAGATGCTGCGCTACCTGATGCAGGAGCACGGCCTGACTCAGGCCGATCTGCCGGAGGTCGGCGCACAGTCCGTCGTTTCCGAGCTGCTCAGCGGCAAGCGCCGCCTCAATGTGCGCCATATCCGCGCGCTGTCCGAGCGCTTCGGTGTTCCGGCGGATGTTTTCTTTTGAGGTAGATGAGCCCGCCTCTGGCCGAATGCCGATGCCTTGCTCGAAAAGGCGATGTCAGGCGTTATTTCAATACAGGCTCAAGAGGTTCAGGCCCTGAGTAATCCCAGAAATTTTCCCGGAAAATCAATTAGGTAGGGCTTGAAGAGGCCTGCATGGACGGGCACGTTGGTTGTCGCCAAACAAAAACAGCGTCCCCAGCCCCATGCAGACCGTCCAATTCTTGCACGATGCCTTCGCCAAGGCACTCCTCACGATCCATGCCCGCCGTCTCGAAGCCCTGATGGCCGCGGTGGCCGCCCTGCTGCAAGGCCGCTGCCTGAACCTGACCGCGCTGGGGCGCTTCCTGCCCGGCTCTGCCTATCCCAGGCATGCCATCAAGCGGGTCGACCGCCTGCTCGGCAATCGGCAACTGCAGGCCGAGCGGGGGTTGTTCTACTGGGCCATGCTCCGCGCCCTGCTGGGCTCGCTCAAGCATCCGTCGATCCTGGTGGACTGGTCGCCGATCGATGCCGCCGGCAAGCTGTTCCTGCTGCGCGCCGCGATCCCGCTGGCCGGACGTTCGCTGCCGGTCTGCGAAGTCGTCCATCCGCACGAGGGCTGCCCGCGTTGCCAGAAACGCCTGCTCGAGGCCCTCGCGGCGATGCTGCCGGCCGGCTGCACGCCCATCCTGGTCACCGATGCCGGTTTCCGGCGGCCCTGGTTCCGGGCCGTCGAAGCCATGGGCTGGCATTACGTCGGCCGTGTGCGCAATCGCGACCTGTGCCGATTCGGCGAGCAGCCCTGGCAGCCGGTGAAAAGCCTGTACGCCCTGGCCTCGGCATCGCCTAAACGGCTCGGTTGCCTCGAGATGACGCGCTCGGCGCCTTGGTCCACCCCACTCTACGCGGTGAAGCAGGCGCCGCGGGGGCGCAAGCACCGGCGCGTCACCGGAACCGTGGCCCGGGACAAGCGCAGCCGGCAAAACGCGCAGCGCGAAAGCGAGCCCTGGCTGCTGGCCAGCAACCTGCCCGGGACGCAGTGGAATGCCGCACAGGTCGTGGCGATCTACAAGCGGCGCATGCAGGTCGAGGAAGGCTTCCGCGACCTGAAGAGCCATCGGCTGGGGTTCGGCCTGGAGCTGCATCGAAGTCGCTGCCCGCGGCGCATCGAGATCCTGCTGCTGATTGCCGTGCTGGCCAACTACGCACTGTGCCTGCTGGGCCTGCAAGCCCGGGAGGCAGGGCACGAGCGGCGCTTTCAGAGCAACAGCGTCAAGGACAGGCACGTGCTGTCGCTGTGGCGGCTGGGACTGGAGTATGCACGCACTTATGCGGGAGACATTTCCCGGGAGAGGCTGCGGGAGCTGGAGTTGGCTCTGCGGCGGGAGGTCCACCGGCAAACGCAGGAACGGGGGTGATTTTGTGGGGATCACTCAGGTTCAGGCCCGTTTCAGCGTTGTACGCAATTTTCGGTTCCGAAGTTACCGCCCTTGAATTCGGGCTCATAGTAGTACTTGTCGAAGGTCCATTTCCCAGCGTCGTTTTTGGCGAAAGACGCTATGCCTGTGCCGTAGTCCCTGGTGCTCTGATCCGTCAGGGCGAAGTGGACGGCTAACTGAGTTCCCTGCGCAGCCGCCTGCCCGAGATAGATGCCGTAACCGGGCACTTCCAGTGTGAAACCGTAGGCGCCGTACTGGCCGAAGCTCTGCTCGCGAACCAGATCGAGCGTCACGGTCCCGGTGTATTTGCCTTCGTGGCTGTCATCGCCAGTGCAATCGTAGGTTCCGCTGAAGTCGGGTCCGGTGAAATCGGGCTTCGCCTCGACGGTGGAACAGAGGGCCAGAAGGCCGAGCAGCGCCATGAACGACTTGTTATGCATGGGTAGTTTCTTCTTTCTTAATGGATCGCCAAAGGTAAATCAAAGCAACAGCCGACATTATACCGACCGGAAAAACCACTATGACCATGCTACACACCACAAACAACCAGAAAATGGCTTTGAGGTATAGCACATTGCTTTTTATGCCCTTGTAGGCCCCATAACAGAACAGCGACCAAAATATTGAAAGTGCAAGAAAGGTAATAGAGAAGGCGATTGTCGCTTCTTTCAAGTGCGGTCCTGGTCCTGAGTCGTACACAAAGGCCACCAAGCCCGCTAGTGCTCCATATCCTACACTTACAAGAACTGCATTAGCTATAAGAAAATACTTTGCTATTTGAGTTTTACTTAAGCTCATTTGTTGTTCGCATAACGATTAAGCTAACGGGCAGGCAAAAGCGAAGCTTTTGACTGTCCAGCGAACAAAGTGAGCGATAGTTAAGGGCATTGTTAGGTGCCACCTGCACGCAGGGCTCTAAGCTCTTTTACTGCTGTATCGAAGTCACTTAGCGCACCATTAATTATGGCATCTATTTGAGGTTGGATGCTCTGCATTTCGGGTGCTGTCGCTGGCAGCTGTGCTAACCATTGCGAAATTCTACCGTGCCGCTCTGTTAGTAGGTTTTGGCTGGTTGCTTTTCGTGTGAGAAAAGACTGCCATGACTCCTCTCTTTTTTCGTCACCATTGCAGCGAGAGCAAGAAAGAACATGATTATAGATACTGTTGCTGCCACCAAGCGCTGACGAGACAACATGATCCATGTGACCTGTACGTGATTCGCGTTGAATCTCAACTCCGCAATAGGCGCATGAAGACTGAAAATACTTCCACAACAGATCAATTTCTGCTTTAGATGGATACGGATCAATGATGGCAAGCAACGATCTTTTGATCATATTTTTTGCTATTGATGGTGTATTTTTAGCCATGAGCTGCTGTGATACCTAACGTTTGAGCTCAAGCCGCGGCCCGTCAGGGCCGTCGCGCCTGCAGCGAAGGGTTAGAGCGCCCCCGGTATGTAAGAAGCGCCCATATGCAGATGGCCAGCTCCACTGCAAACGACCAATGCAGGATAAAGCTCAGCCACCATGGTTTGAATCTCGCTGGCACCGTAAACATTGCATACGGCTGGTCGATGAAAGGGGCGAACCACCAGATGTCTCCAACAAAGGAGTCTAGGGCAACATGCAACACACCGCCCAGGCAAAGGACCAGCGATAGCGCGGCGGCCTTAGACTGCCTAGCGTAGCTGAACCATAACGCAGAGGCCGCGGCTAGGGTTAACCAAACTATTGGCCAATGCGAGATGTACTTGTGATGGTGGGTCTGCCTGTTGTCGATGAAATGGAAGTACACCATGTCGAAGTCTGGTGCCAACGCGCCAACGATTCCGGCGGCAACCACTGCCTTTGCAGTGACCGGAGCGCTGGCTATACATCTCATGATTGAGGCCGCCAAAATGTAGCCAGAAGGAGCATGCGCTATGATCATAGGGCGCTCTAACGCCATGGTAAGCCGCCGGTGCGAAGTACAGCATAGTAGTACCGGTCGGCTTCACCTACTGGTTATGTGGTAATTCCCGTTTGTCTTGGCTAAATCCGTAGACAAAAGCTGCAAAACAAAACATCGTGTAAGCCGCGCCTACTACCTGCCAAGCGAAAGTTTCTTTGAACCCCTCATATATTCCAAGTCCTATGATGATTCCTACAGCGCCAAATACAATCATTAGGATCGAAAAAATAGGCTCAAAGCCTGAGTGATCCCCACAAAATCACCCCCGTTCCTGCGTTTGCCGGTGGACCTCCCGCCGCAGAGCCAACTCCAGCTCCCGCAGCCTCTCCCGGGAAATGTCTCCCGCATAAGTGCGTGCATACTCCAGTCCCAGCCGCCACAGCGACAGCACGTGCCTGTCCTTGACGCTGTTGCTCTGAAAGCGCCGCTCGTGCCCTGCCTCCCGGGCTTGCAGGCCCAGCAGGCACAGTGCGTAGTTGGCCAGCACGGCAATCAGCAGCAGGATCTCGATGCGCCGCGGGCAGCGACTTCGATGCAGCTCCAGGCCGAACCCCAGCCGATGGCTCTTCAGGTCGCGGAAGCCTTCCTCGACCTGCATGCGCCGCTTGTAGATCGCCACGACCTGTGCGGCATTCCACTGCGTCCCGGGCAGGTTGCTGGCCAGCAGCCAGGGCTCGCTTTCGCGCTGCGCGTTTTGCCGGCTGCGCTTGTCCCGGGCCACGGTTCCGGTGACGCGCCGGTGCTTGCGCCCCCGCGGCGCCTGCTTCACCGCGTAGAGTGGGGTGGACCAAGGCGCCGAGCGCGTCATCTCGAGGCAACCGAGCCGTTTAGGCGATGCCGAGGCCAGGGCGTACAGGCTTTTCACCGGCTGCCAGGGCTGCTCGCCGAATCGGCACAGGTCGCGATTGCGCACACGGCCGACGTAATGCCAGCCCATGGCTTCGACGGCCCGGAACCAGGGCCGCCGGAAACCGGCATCGGTGACCAGGATGGGCGTGCAGCCGGCCGGCAGCATCGCCGCGAGGGCCTCGAGCAGGCGTTTCTGGCAACGCGGGCAGCCCTCGTGCGGATGGACGACTTCGCAGACCGGCAGCGAACGTCCGGCCAGCGGGATCGCGGCGCGCAGCAGGAACAGCTTGCCGGCGGCATCGATCGGCGACCAGTCCACCAGGATCGACGGATGCTTGAGCGAGCCCAGCAGGGCGCGGAGCATGGCCCAGTAGAACAACCCCCGCTCGGCCTGCAGTTGCCGATTGCCGAGCAGGCGGTCGACCCGCTTGATGGCATGCCTGGGATAGGCAGAGCCGGGCAGGAAGCGCCCCAGCGCGGTCAGGTTCAGGCAGCGGCCTTGCAGCAGGGCGGCCACCGCGGCCATCAGGGCTTCGAGACGGCGGGCATGGATCGTGAGGAGTGCCTTGGCGAAGGCATCGTGCAAGAATTGGACGGTCTGCATGGGGCTGGGGACGCTGTTTTTGTTTGGCGACAACCAACGTGCCCGTCCATGCAGGCCTCTTCAAGCCCTACCTAATTGATTTTCCGGGAAAATTTCTGGGGATTACTCAGGCTCAAAGCTAAATCTCTCATAGGGCACTATATAAAGCTTTTCTAGATAGCTAAGACCTACTCCACCAATAATCACGGATATAGATATTTGAATTCATTTTTCCCCTGGAGTGGGATCACTGCCGCCGAGGTAAGAGAAAAACCAGATATAGGTACAGATAACTACGCTCCATATGGCGATTGCGAAAAATTTAGCCCAGTAGCGAGGATGTCTTAGTGCGCGAAATCCATGCATAGATTACTCTCCATTTTTGCCCACATAACGATTAAGCTAACCGGCGAGCAAAAGCGTAGCTTTTGCGAGTCCAGTGAGCGCAGCGAACGAGGTTGAGCGATTTGTTATAAGGCTTTTGCACGATTATGATATTTTCCTATTTAATTCTTTTGCGCGATCGTAGCAGGCGCCACACAGCAACGTTACACCAGCAAATGCTTCCGACTCATCATTCCATTCCCCGCCGAAGCTATTAACCTTTTCTTCGCAGGCAGTGCACCATGAATCTGGTCGCTCGTCTCCCGGCTCCGGTTCTGCTGACCAAAAGCCTCTGGGCTTCCCATCTTTCAGGGTTTGCAAGATGTGTTGGCAAACGTATGTTGCTTGTTGTTTGCCGTGTGTGTAGCACTCAACGAACTTATATTCGTCACTCATGCTTCTCTAGCCTTATAACGTTGAAGGTAAAGGGCGCGCCGCTCGCGGCGCGTCCAGCGACTGGAGGGAGCGACTTTGACCGGGATGTTAGGAGGCATTGAGAGGCACCACCTTGAATGCAACCCTGCCTACCAAGAGCACTTGATCATTTATTGAAACAACGACTACTTGGCTGGGGCCTGAAACTTCAATTTGTTCGGCATGTCTGCGCCAAGAGAATTCGCCTTGCTCCTGTAAGTAATAAAGCACTTCGCTTGGCTCCGAATCGAATAACTCAGATTTAGCAGGAAGCGACCTAAAAATACAGTCTCCGGAGTCGCCTTCGCCCGCAAGGAGCAGAAAGCCTAAATGATCTCCATCAGAGTTGAGAATCGCGAAAGACATATGACTCCTAACGGTGGAGTTCAGCCGCGGCCGGCGAGCCGGGCGTCGGCTGGGACGAGTTGTTAGAGTTCACACACGACATCCTGAACCCACCTATTAATTCTTGCAGAATTATCAACGCCAAGGCCATTTATTGCGCGCTGTCCCAAATGGCATACATATATGCTTGCCGCGGCAAGATCAAGATATTCTTGGCATATAGCTACCGAGATTTTTGCGTGCTCCCCACAAGCGATTACTAGCTCTATGCCGGCAAGCTCTCCTGCCAGCCTTTCGATATTACTGCGAGCAAGAACCTCTAGAAGCGTAGGCAATGAACGCTGCGTCTTTTTTTGTATTCGACAGTGCTCCACGCATTCGTAATCAGATACCCCTTGCGATCTGGTGATGTAAAGATATCACTCCTCAACGCATGCAGACTGCTGATTGCAGAATCCAAGTTATCTCCAGTTGCCCCCGCGCATGGATGGCCGGCACTTTCTTCATACCGCCCTGGACAGGCAAAGACAAAGGCAACCTTTGCTCCTTTAGACCTTTGAATATGGCACATGCGTCTAGTGAACTCTAACGATTAAGCTAAAGGGCGGGCTTTAGCCCGTCCCAGCGAACGAAGTGAGCGATTTGAGCGCATTGTTGTACGCCTACTCCTCGGGTTTACTGTTTGAGAGCACGTACCCGGCAACGGTGCCAAGAAGAGCCGCAAGTGTTTCGGTCTGAAACTTTGCCAGTATTGCAAGAATCAAAACTGTTGGAATGAACAGCACAACACCAATTGCCTTGAGAGAGTTAGGGCCGAAACCCTGGCCTTTGGCTTTTATGCGCTTGTAAACAATATTCAAGCCGTACAGCATGACCAGTACTGCGCCTGAGACAGCAATGAAGTGTATCCATGTCAATTCTGGCTGTGGCAGCACTGCTTGCTCCTTTTAGGTGTACAACGTTTGGTTAAGGGGCGACCGCGGTACGCGGGCGTCCCAGTGAGCGCAGCGAACGACTTGAACCGCTAGTTAGGGATTTCTCACTGTGCCAGAAGCAACATGGCCAAGTTTAATTAGAGACTTTAGAGCAGGAGACAAAATACTTTCAAATTTTTCCGGGGCAGCCATTGCTGATGCAGCTAGCACATTGAAAATTTCCACTAGCTCATCAGCACTTAATACCACGGTGTAGTCATGATGCGATTCGCCGGTAAAGTCCTTTACGTTGCTTGACTCAATGATTACTGATGCCAGAGTTTTGTCGCATGAAAAGCGGGCATTGCTGAGTGATGCCGTGCGCTTTCCGTAGTTATATGTAGAGCCGCGCCTAGTGATTTCCATTTGCTGCACCTTTATATAACCCTAACTACTATTCGACACCAAATGGTGTGAACAAACACACCATCTGGTGCATAACATTCCCTTGCCGCTGCTGGCAGCTCCCTTGTAGCCTGCGGCCTCCAGCAGGAGGCTGGTGTTCTTTCAGGGAGTTATACACCATGGACGGCAAGCCCAAGTTGTTGGACCGGCTGCGCGAACAAATCCGTATTCGTCATTATTCAATCCGTACTGAAACCGCTTATATTAAGTAGGTGCAGGATTTTATCCGTTACTATAACTTGCGTCATCCGACGGAAATGGGCGCTCCTGAGGTGGAGCGATTTCTGTCGCATCTCGCGGTGGATTTGAATGTGGCGGTATCCACGCAGAATCAGGCGCTGGCTGTTCTGTTGTTTCTCTACAGGCATGTCCTGGCCATCGATCTTCCCTAGCTGAACGACGTGGTTCGCGCCAGGCGGCCCGAGCGCTTGCCGGTCGTCCTGTCCCGCGAGGAAACGCAGCGGCTGCTGGCCTGTTTCGAGGGCGAGCTGGCCTTGGTCACGGGGTTGCTGTACGGCTCAGGTCTGCGCCTCATGGAGGCGATGCGTCTACGGGTGAAGGACGTGGATTTCGCGCGCGGCGAGATTCTGGGCCGGGACGGCAAGGGCATGAAGGACCGCCTCACCTTGCTGCCGAGCCGGTTGAGTCAGCCGCTGAAACGGCATCTCGACTGTGTGAAGGCCTTGCACGAGCGCGATCTTGCCGAGGGTTTCGGCGAGGTCTATCTGCCGTTCGCCCTGGCGCGCAAGTATCCGAACGCCGCGAAGGAATGGGGCTGGCAATACGTTTTTCCGGCTCCCGGCCGCTCGGTCGATCCTCGTTCCGGCATCAAGCGCCGTCACTATATGGACGAGAAGCGGGTGCAGCGGGCCTTCAAGAGCGCCGTGCGGGAGATGGGAATCGTCAAGCCGGCCACGCCGCACACCCTGCGTCACTGCTTCGCCACCCATCTGCTGGAGAGCGGGCAGGACATTCGTACCGTGCAGGAGCTGCTCGGCCATGCGGACGTGAAGACCACCATGATCTACACCCATGTGCTCAACCGGGGCGGTCTGGGTGTGCTGAGTCCGCTGGATCGGCCTTGAGCTTTCCGCCTTCCTCTCGGTGGATGAGCAGAGCGTCATCCACCCTACCCCTCGATTTCCCTCACCCGCACTTCGAATGCCCGCAATTCAGGCAGGTCGTGCACCCTTCCAGTTGCACCACCGACTGGGTATGGCACTGCCCGCAGAGTTGCGCGCCGGGCGGAAAGCCTTCGCCGGGCTCCAGGGCGGCGGCGCCCTGGCTGGCTTCGTAGGCGGCGCGCTTTTCGGCCAGGTAGCGGCGCTGGGCCTCGTCCGGCGCGTGGCCGCGCAGCAGGCCGATGGCGATCAGGTGACGCTCCAGCACGGCGCCGATCTCGGCGACGATCGAGGGCATGTAGAGGCCGCCCTTCTTCAGGTAGCCGCCGCGCGGGTCGAACACCGCCTTGAGTTCCTCGACCAGGAAGGTGCAGTCGCCGCCCTTGCGAAATACCGCGGACATGATCCGGGTGAGCGCGACGATCCACTGGAAATGCTCCATGCCCTTGGAGTTGATGAAGATCTCGAAGGGCCGGCGCTGTTCGAAGCGGGTGCCGGCGTTGAGCAGGATGTCGTTGATGGTCACGTAGAGGGCGTGCTCGAACAGCGGCGACTTGATCTTGTAGGTGACGCCGATCAGCACCTCCGGGCGTTCCAGATGCTCGTCGAGCTGCTCGGGCGGCTTGCCGGCCTCGGTTTCCGCGGCGGGCCGCAGGCGCTCGTCGACCACCTGGAAGCTCTTGATGCGCTGCGTGATCCTGACGGTCATGGTGTTCTCCAGCCTCCCCACGGAGGCGCCGCCCCGGCACGGGTGCGGAAACGCCTTCAATACTTGCCGTAATAGCCTTCCTTCAGCGCGTCGAACAGGTTGGCGGCGGTGTTCACCTCGCCGTCGTACTCCACCAGCTCGTTGCCCCGGAGTTCGACTACGCTGCCGTCCTCCAGCTCGAAGCGGTACAGGGTGTTCTCCAGGTCGGCCTCGCGGACCAGCACGCCCTGGAAGGCCGCCGGGTTGAAGCGGAAGGTGGTGCAGCCCTTGAGGCCCTGGCGCCAGGCGTAGCGGTAGATGTCCTTGAACGCCTCGAAGGGGTAGTCGGTGGGCACGTTGGCGGTCTTGGAGATCGACGAGTCCACCCACTTCTGCGCCGCCGCCTGGATGTCCACGTGCTGGGTCGGACCGATGTCGTCGGCGCTGACGAAGTACTCGGGGAGCCGGTGCGCCGGATCGTCGCCGCCCGGCTGCGCCTGCGGGTCGACCAGGGCGCGGTAGGCGAGCAGCTCGTAGCTCAGCACCTCGACCTTTTCCTTGGCCTTGCGCCCGGGGCGGATCAGGTTGCGCGAGTACTGCTGGGCGAAGCTCGGCTCGATGCCGTTGGAAGCGTTGTTGGCCAGGCTCAGGCTGATGGTGCCGGTCGGCGCGATGGAGCTGTGGTGGGTGAAGCGCGCGCCCTGCTCGGCCAGCGCGGCGACCAGTTCGGGGGCGATCTCGGCCAGGCGCTGCATGTAGCGCGAGTAGCGCGCGTGCAGCACGCGGCCGGGCACCCGGTCGCCGACCTGGTAGCCGTCGGCGGCCATTTCCGGGCGCTGGCGGAGCATCTTCGCCGTGACCTCGAAGTCCTGCGCCAAGAGCGGCGCCGGGCCCTTCTCCCTGGCCAGCTCCAGCGCCACCTGCCAGCCGGCCAGCGCCAGCTCGCGGGCCACCTGCTCGGTGAGCGCGCAGGACTCGGGGCTGCCGTAGCGCAGCCGGAGCATCGCCAGCGCCGAGCCGAGGCCGAGAAAGCCCATGCCATGGCGGCGCTTGTCGAGGATCTCGCGGCGCTGCGCCGCCAGCGGCAGGTTGTTGATCTCCACCACGTTGTCCAGGAGGCGGGTGAAGATGCGCACCACCTGGCGGAAGCGTTCCCAGTCGAAGCGCGCCCTGACCGTGAACGGATGCTCGACGAACCGGGTGAGGTTGACCGAGCCGAGCAGGCAGGCGCCGTAGGGCGGCAGCGGTTGTTCGCCGCACTGTCCGGTTACCAGGCCGTTGAAGATCACCGCGTTGCCATCGGGCTGGGTGGTGTCGTAGACCGGCTCGATGCCGGCGCACTCGATGGCGGCGATCGGCGAGCTGAAGCGCTGGGTCTTGCGCAGCGGCCGGCCCTGCGCCCAGGTGCGGTAGCGTTCGGTCTTGTTCGGCAGCAGAAAGCCGATCTCGGCCATGAAGCGCTCGCGCGACTCGCCGTCGACGATCAGCTCGAAGTCGGCCTGACAGGCGTATTCCCGTTGTCCGCCACGACCGTCCGGCAAGCGGCGCCGGCTGGCGGCCCGCCGCTGGCGGACGCAGCAGTAGATGCCGAAGTTGGCCAGCAGTTGCTGGGCCTCCTTGAGCAGCACCTCGCAGCTGGAGGCCAGGCGTATCGAGCAGCTCTGCCGAGCACTGGAAACATTGACTGTGCCGTCGCACTGAAACAGCGCCCGCAGGTAGCCGCGCACGCAGGCCTCGCTGCCGCGCCAGACCACCTCGGGCACGCGCAGCTTGGTCGCCGCAGTGAAGCCGTAATGCTCCAGCAGGTGCGCCAGCAGGTTCGAGCGGACGAACACCTGATTGCGCTGGGGAACGGCGATGGCCGACACCCGGCGACGGCCGCCGAGACTGGCGGTCAGCGCATTCACCCAGGCCGCCACCGGCTCGCCGAGCGCCCGCTCCTCGCCCCACAGGCTGACGATGGCGGCCCGCTGGCCCTTGCCGCGCTGGGTGAAGTGCCCGTTGCCGGCGATCAGGCCGAGCAGGATGCCCAGTTCCTCGCTGCCTTCCTGCCCGAACAGGCCCTTGCCGGACTGGATCAGCAGCCGGTCGCCGACCTTGAGGTCGCGCAGTTTCAGCTTGCCGCGCTCGGTATAGAAGTCGTGCCATTCGGTGGCCCGGATCGCGTAGCCGTCCGCGGTGACCACCCGCCAGACCGGGGCGCAGCCAGCGCTGAGGAAGGCCGGCCTGGCCGGGCGGCAGGTGACGCCGCGGGCGTTCTCGGCCAGGCAGCGGCGGTCCACGGCCACCTCCAGCGCGACGCCGCGGCGCTCGAGTTCGGCGATGGGCACCAGGCCGTACTGCGTCGCCAGCCGGGTCTCGCCGGTCACGCACGGGTTGGTCGCCCGTATCTCCTCGCACCACCAGTTGTTGTTCATCTGATTGACCCGGTCGACGAGGATGAAGCCGGGTTCCGCGAAGTCGTAGGTGGAGGCCATCAGCATGTCCCACAGGTGGCGGGCGCGGACCTTGCCGTAGACCCTGCAGGCCACCTTGCCGTCGTCGCGCACGCGGTAGTCCTCGTGGGTCGGCCAGTCGCGCCACAGGACCTGTTGCGGGTCGTCGAAGTCCAGCGCCTCGGCCTCGCGGGGGTGCGCCGGGAACACCAGCGGCCACTCGGCGTCGCTCTCCACCGCCTGCATGAATTCGTCGGTGATCAAGAGGCTCAGGTTGAACTGGCGCAGGCGGCCGTCCTCGCGCTTGGCGCAGATGAACTCGCGCACATCCGGGTGGGCCACGTCGAAGGTGGCCATCTGCGCGCCGCGCCGCCCGCCCGCCGAGCTGACCGTGAAACACATCTTGTCGAAGATATCCATGAACGACAGCGGCCCGCTGGTGTGCGCCCCGGCGCCGGAGACGAAGGCGCCGCGCGGGCGCAGGGTGGAGAATTCGTAGCCGATGCCGCAGTTGTGGATGACCATCAGGCCGTTCTCGCCGGCCAGATAGTTGTGGTGCTTTTCAACGGTGAAGTCGTAGAAGGTTTCGCCGATGTCCAGGTTGTGGCGAACGGCGCTCACCGGGCGCAAGGTGCGGGCGAAGTCGATGAGTGCGCGCAGGTGCGGAAAGCGCAGGCTCCAGCGATCGAGCCAGATGCGGCTGATGGCACCCTTGCGGTGGTAGCCGTGATAGAAGCCGAGCGCCTGCCGCTCGCGATGGCCAAGGCATTCCGCTTCCGCGCTCAGCGCCTGGGCGAGCCGGGCGGGCAGGCAGTAGTGGTCGTATTGCCCCGACTGGCTGGCATGTTCGGCGATACGCCTGCGCTTGCCGCTGTCGGCCATGAACTCGGCCACCCTGGCGAGAAAGGTCGAATCGCTGATCTTCAGCATGGCACCGCCGCCGTCGCGAATGAGATTGCCGTCGTAGAGGTGTTCACGCGGCTTGCGCAGCCTGATGCAGGCCTGTACGCCGAACAGCCCCAGCAGGCCTTTCAATTGTTCGGCAAAGGCAGGGCTCTGCATGGCGATGATCACGCTGCCGTGCTCGGTGCCGACCGTTCCGTCGGTATCGATCAGGCCGGCGAGGAACGGCAGGAAATGTCGTTCGGGATGGACCGACACCCAGGCCGGTACGCGCAGGGCGGCACTTTTCCTGCCGATCTTGCCGTCGATCAGCGCGACGGCCTTGCCGGCCTCGAAGCTGGCCACGGTATAACACCAGACCGGGGTCCCCTTCGGCGTGGCCGTGGCCACGACCTTGGCTCGCGAGCCGCAGAAGGTCTGGAAGAAAGCGGCATAGCGCTCGATCACCTCGCGCTCCGCGGCCAGTATCTTGAAAATCAGGCGGCGGCCAGCGCTCCGGGCCTTCTCCAACCATGCCCGACGGTTTTCCCGGTAGTGGAAGCGCTTTTCATGAGCCCAGCCGTCGCCCAGATGAGCGCCCGCGAACCAGGCGTGCAGCGCATGGCTGCGGTCGGCCTCCCAGGCGAAGCGGTGGTGAACCAGGGCATCGCCCGCACGGACCTCGTCGGCTCGCACGTAGCTCAGCCGATCATTGCGGTAGACCAGGACCGGATGCCGGACGGAGGTCTTGAGGTGAACCCCGTTCGAGACGATTTCGATTTGCTCCGAAGGTGCTACCCGGGTGATCAGGTGCCGTTCGACGGGGCGCATCTCGAAGCGCCCGACAGCGCGGTCGTAGCAGAGCATGCGGGCATGGCGCTCTTCGGCGGCACGCCGGGCCGACACCACGCCGTGCTCGGTGACGACCCAGGTGTCCGGGGCAACGCAACCGGCCTTCAGCGTCAGCCCGGCCTCCCGGACCTTGGCGAGGATGTCGTCCATGGCGTCGTGGACGATGCCGGAGACGGTGCAGTTGATCGTCGAGGTGGCCGGCTTGCGGCCTTGGGCGCCGGCGTTGGCGACGATCCGCCCGGCGGGGATGGCGCCGTTGCGCAGGGCCCAGAGGAACTGTCCGTACCAGTGCTCGCGAAGGTCTTCGGCCTCGATGTCGGCGAGGGCGCGGGCGACCCGCTGCCAGGTGGCGTCGAGGTCGGCGTCGACCGGCGTGCCGTCCGGCTCGACCAGCCGGTACTTCTGCGCCCAGATGTCTTCGGCAGCGGCTTGCAGGGGAATGCCGTCCAGGCCCTGCGCCAGGGGTTCGCCGTGCTTCGCCATGCTCGGCCTCGCGGGGATTCCCTTATTTTTTCGCCGGTTTCACGTCCTTGAGCTCGGGCGGTTCGGCTTTCTCCAGCTCCTGCGCCTGCGCTTCGGACAGCGGCTCGCGGGTCACCCAGACGCCCACTTCGAGCCGCCCCGCGCCCAGCGGGCCGACGAAGGAGCCGGCCACCGGCGGCACCGATTCGGGCAGGTGCGCCATGGCCACGGCGATGTAGTTGGTGCCCACCACTTCCCCGTGGGTCGGGTCGAAGCCCTTCCAGCCGGCGCCCGGCAGGTAGACCTCGGCCCAGGCGTGGGTCGAGCCGCCCTGCAGGCCGTCCGGCTCGACATGCAGGTAGCCGCTGACGAAGCGCGCCGGCAGGCCGAGCAGCCGGGCCGCCTCCATGAACAGGTTGGCGAAGTCGCGGCACGAGCCTGTGCCCAGCGCGAGCGTTTCCACCGCGCCCTGCACGCCGGGCTCCTCGCGCATCTGGTAGGTCAGCGCCTTGGGGATGTGCTCGTTGATCCGCTGCAGCAGGGCGTAGGTCTGGATCGGCTCGCCGGGCTGCCAGATCTGGCCGAGCCACTCGGTGAGCTGGTCGCTGCCGGTGTGTTCGGCGGAATTCATGTAGGGCGAGAGCACCAGCCGGTCCTCAGGCTTGTAGACGAACGGGTAGTTCACCGCATAGTCGGCGACCATGAAGTCCAGCGGCGACTCGTTGTACTGCTGGATGACGATCTCGCTCTCGATGGTCAGCTGCTCGGTGGGCTCCTCGAAGGTGACGATGGCCACCGAATTGTCCTCCACGTCGCGGTACCAGCTCAGGCTGGCCGGGGTGGGCGCGATGTCCAGCTTCGAGGACTCGATGCGCAGCTCGTGGCCCTCGCGCGGGCGCAGCAGTAGCGAGTGCGGCCCCAGTTCGACGGGCGCGGTGAAGCCGTAATGGGTGCGATGAACGATCTTGTAGCGCTGCATGTCCCCCTCCTTTTCGCCGCGGGCGGCGGCCTGCCATTCTGAGTGGGACTGCCGGGGGGCGTCGCGGTTCCGGTGCTGCGACCGGCACGGCGCGAACGGCTACAGCGTCTCCAGGCAGCCGGCCAGCCCTTCGCCGAGACGCTCGAGCAGCTGCTCGTAGCCCTGCGGCCCGACCGCCACGCCGCTGCCCAGCGGATCGAGTTCGGCCAGGCGTACCGGCAGGCCGGCGCTCAGGGTCTGCGCCAGGCGCGGCTGCAGCGGCGGTTCGCTGAACACGCAGGTCGGCCCGGCGTCCTGCAGGCGCTGGCGCATCTGGGCGACCTGGCGGGCACCGGGCTGCACGTCCGGGGAAACGCTGAACACCCCGGCATGGGCGAGACCGTAGGCGGCCTCGAAGTAGTCGTAGGCTTCGTGGAAGACGAAGTAGGGCTTGCCGGCGAGCTTTTCCAGACGTGCCCTGAGGCGCCGGTCGAGCTCGTCCAGGCGCGTCTCGAAGGCCGCCAGGTTGGCCTGGTAGCGCGCGGCGTTGGCCGGGTCGGCGGCGGCCAGGTCGCTCGCCATCCGCGCGGCGATCAGCCGGGCGTTGGCCGGCAGCAGCCAGAGGTGGGCGTCCAGGCTGCCGGGGCGGTGGGCGTGATCGTGTTCGTCCTGGCCGGCCGCCGGCTCGCTGGCGAAATGGCGCAGCTGCAGGCCGGGCAGCGCCTGCACGGCCAGGCTCGGCTGGCTGCGCCCGTCCAGCACCTTGGGCAGGAAGCCTTCCAGGTCCGGGCCGATCCAGTAGAACAGCGTCGCCTCGCGCAGCGCGCGCACGTCGGAGGGCCGCAGCGCGTAGTGGTGCGGCGAGGCGCCGGGCGGCAGCAATGCTTCGGGGCTGCCGGCACCGTCCTGTACGGCGGCGGCGATCAGCTGCAGGGGTTTGACGCTGGTCAGCAGGCGCACTTCGGCCGCTGCCGAGGCCATGCAGCCGGCGAACAGCAGGGCGACGAGTGGACGGAACATGGCGGGCGATCCCCCAAGTCTAAAATGTAATAGAATAACGTCCCCATAACCGGACGTCGCCCATGACCACTCCGCCGCTGGCCTGTCAGCCCCACGACCATCGTCACTGCATCGAGCAGGCCCTGGCCGAGGCCGAAACGCTCTGCACCCGTCACGGTCTGCGCCTGACCGCCCTGCGCCGGCGCGTGCTGGAGCTGGTCTGGCAGAGCCACCGGCCGCTCGGCGCCTACGACATCCTCGCCGTGCTGAGCGAGCAGGACGGCCGCCGCGCGGCGCCGCCGACCGTCTACCGGGCGCTGGACTTCCTCCTCGAGCACGGTCTGGTGCACCGCATCGCCTCGCTCAACGCCTTCGTCGGCTGCGACCACCCGGCTCACGCCCACCAGGGTCAGTTCTTCATCTGCCGGCAGTGCCACGCGGCCATCGAGCTGGAGCGCTCGACGATCAGCGACAGCATCCTCGACAGCGCCCGGGGCCTGGGTTTCCGCGTCGAGGGACAGACCGTGGAAGTGGTCGGCCTCTGCGCCCGCTGCCAGGGCGCGCCATGAGCGACAGCCTGATCCGCCTCGACGGCGTGCGCGTCGCCTTCGCCGGCCGGGACATGCTGCGCGACGTGCACCTGTGCGTGCAGCCCGGCGAGATCGTCACCCTGATCGGCCCCAACGGCGCCGGCAAGACCACCCTGGTGCGCGTCGTGCTCGGCCTGCTGAAGCCCGACGCCGGCACGCTCTGGCGCCGCCCGCAGCTGCGCATCGGCTACATGCCGCAGAAGCTGCAGGTCAATCCCAGCCTGCCGCTGACGGTGCTGCGCTTTTTGCGCCTGGTGCCCGGCGTCGACCGCGCCGCCGCGCTGGCCGCGCTCCTCGAGGTGGGCGCGGCGCAGGTCGTCGACAGCCCGCTGCAGAGCATCTCCGGCGGCGAGCTGCAGCGCGTGCTGCTGGCCCGCGCGCTGCTGCGCGAGCCCGAGCTGCTGGTCCTCGACGAGCCGGTGCAGGGCGTCGACGTGGCCGGCCAGGCCGAGCTGTACCGGCTGATCACCCGGCTGCGCGAGCGCCACGGCTGCGGCGTGCTGATGGTTTCCCACGACCTCAACGTGGTGATGAGCACCACCGACCAGGTGGTCTGCCTGAACCACCACATCTGCTGCTCCGGAAGGCCCGAGCAGGTCAGCGGCGACCCGGCCTTCGTCGCCCTGTTCGGCCAGGCGGCGCGCAGCCTGGCGCTCTACCAGCACCATCACGACCACGCCCACGACCTGCACGGCGGCGTGGTGCTGAAGAAACCCCACGTACACGGTCCCGACTGCAACCATGGCTGATTTTTTGCTCAACGCCCTGCTCGCCGGGCTGGCCCTGGCGCTGGTCGCCGGGCCGCTCGGCTCCTTCGTGGTCTGGCGGCGCATGGCCTACTTCGGCGACACCCTGTCGCACGCCGCGCTGCTCGGCGTGGCCGTCGGCCTGCTGCTCGACGTCAGCCCGACCCTGGCGGTGATCGCCGGCTGCCTGCTGCTCGCCGTGCTGCTGGTAGCCCTGCAGCAGCGCCAGGCGCTGGCCTCGGACACCCTGCTCGGCATCCTCGCGCCGAGCACCCTGTCGCTCGGCCTGGTGGTGCTGAGCTTCATGGACGACGTGCGCATCGACCTGATGAGCTACCTGTTCGGCGACCTGCTGGCAGTCGGCCCGGCCGATCTGGCCTGGATTCTCGGCGGCAGCTCGGCGGTCCTGCTGCTGCTGGTGCCGCTGTGGCGGCCGCTCCTGGCGATCACCGTGCACGAGGAGCTGGCGCGGGTGGAGGGCTTGCCGGTGGCCGGCATCCGCCTGGCGCTGATGCTGCTGATCGCCCTGGTGATCGCGGTGGCGATGAAGATCGTCGGCGTGCTGCTGATCACTTCGCTGCTGATCATCCCCGCTGCGGCGGCCCAGCGCCACGCCCGCAGCCCCGAGCAGATGGCCGCCGGCGCCAGTGTCCTGGGGGTGGTCGCGGTCTGCGCCGGCCTGTCGCTGTCGTGGTTCCAGGACACCCCGGCCGGGCCGTCGATCGTGGTTTCCGCGGCCGCGCTGTTCCTCGCCAGCCTCGCCCTGCCGCGGCGCGCCGGCTGAACTTCGCGGCCTTGGTAGGGTCTGCTTCCTGATGTGCCGGCGGCAGGTGTAGAGTGGGCGGGAAAAATGGCCAGAGAACCCTGTCATGCCCGCGCCGCTCCTTCGCTACCTTGCCCCGCTGTTGCTGCCGCTCGTGCTTGCCGCTTGCCAGCGTGGGACGACGGAGCCCGCCGACACCGCGCCGCCGCCGCAGCCGCCGAGTCTCAGCCAGGAGTTCGAGCGGCAGCTGGGCGCAGGCGACCTGCCCGCCGCCACCGCCAGCTTCAAGCGCCTGCAGGCCGAGCAGCCCGGCCCTGCCGTGGAGACCTACCAGCGGCGCCTGTCCGAAGCCTGGCTGAAGCGCGGCGAACAGGCCATCGAGCGCGGCGACATGAGTGGCGCCGCCACTGCCTTGGGCAATGCCCGCGCCTTGATGCCCAAGGCCCCGTCGCTGAACCTGCCGCGCCAGAACGGCGCCAGCGGCAAGCCCTGACGCAGGACCCCGTGCCGGCCCGTGCTTCAGGCGGGCCGGCGCAAGCATCAGTCCCCCCTACCGCCCCGTAGCGACGGCCGTGCCGACCTTGTCGATGCGCCGGGCCGACTCGCCGCGCCCGGCCGGCTCGCCGCTGCGGTCGCGCGCCTGGAGGTAGTCGATCAGCGCCTGCCGATCCTTGATCGAGGTGTCCAGCCGCTCCGTGGCGCGGGTCAGCGCCTCGAAATGATCGCCGCCGTCGGCCAGGAAGGCATTCACCGTGATGCGGTACGGCGCGGAATCGCGAACCGGCCGGCCGTCGATCCGCAGGCTGCCGGGCAGCACGCGCTGGCCGGGGGGACGCGCGGCGTCCCAGCGGTAGCTCAGCGAGGCGGATACCTGCAAGGGACGGAATTCGCCGCCGTGCCACTGCTGCTCGAGCAGCTCGCGCAGCTGGGCGCCGCGCAGCGTCAGCACGACCAGAGGGTTGTCGAACGGCTGTGCCGTGACCAGTTGGCTGAAGCTGACCCGGCTCTGGCCCGGCCCCAGCGCCAGCTCGCCGCGAATGCCGCCCGGGTTGGTCAGCGCCGCCCGGGCGCCCAGGTGCCGGGTGGCCGCCAGCTGCGCATCGGCGATGAGATCGCCCATGGGCGACTCGCCGGCGGCGTCGAACGTGCGGGGCACGCGCCTGGCACCCAGGCGGGCCATCGGCCGCGCGAGGATGTCCCGGCCGCGTTGCTCGACCGCCTGCTTCAGCGCCGTCACCTCGGCGCTGCCCGGGTAACGCTGCGGATCGACCAGCAGATTGCGCGCCTCCACTCCGAGCAGCTGCCGGCTGGCCGGGTCGATGCGCAGGGTCAGGTGGGTGAGCAGGTGGCCATAGGAGGCCGCCTGGGTCACCGGCAGGCCGTCGACCCGGCAGAGATAGCCCTGATGGGTATGGGCGCTGATCAGCAGATCGACCCGCGGATCGAGCCGCCGGGCCACTTCGACGATGTCGCCGCGCAGGTCGGCGCAGTCCGGCCGGTCGAAGGCTTCGGCCGTGTGCCCGCCGCTGTGCACCACGGCGACGATGGCCGCGACGCCCTGCCGCTCGAGCGCGGGAATCTGCGCGTTGATCGCCTCGGCCTCGTCCAGGGTGTGCAGCCCTTGCATGCTGCTGCGGCGAACCAGGGAGGCCAGGTCGGCGGTCACCGCACCGACGAAGGCGATCTTCAGGCCGCGCACCTCCTCGATGCGGTAGGGGGCGAACAGCGGTTGGCCGCTGGCGCTGTCGATCAGGTTGGCGGCGATGTAGGAAAAGCGCGTGCCGCGATGTTCGCCATCGAAGCGGCAGGCCCTGTCCGGACGCGGCGAGGCGCAGCCGCCGTGGACCTGCCGCAGCAGCTCCTGCCGGCCGTTGTCCAGCTCGTGGTTGCCGACCGCGGAGACATCCAGGCCCATGAGGTCCAGTGCCTGCAGGGTCGGCTCGTCGGCCCACAGGTCGGAGACCGGCGGGCTGCCGCCGATCAGATCGCCAGCGCCGACGAACAGCAGCTCCGGGTCCTGGCGGCGCAGCTCGGCGAGCAGGCCGCTCAGGGCATCGATGCCGCCGGCCTCGCGGGTGGTTTCGCCGCCGGCCGGCTGCGGGTAGCGGAAGGGGCCGCTCTGGAGATGGCCGTGCAGGTCGTTGATCACCGCCAGATTGACTTCGAGCGGCGCCGCGGCGGGCGCGGGGAGCTGGCTGCAGCCGCCGAGGGCCAGGGCGAGCGGCAGGCCGACGGCGCGGACGAGGGAAAGGGAGATCGGCATGCCTTGGACTCGCGGACGGTGTCGCCGCAGTATGCCTGGGCTTGGTTCGCTTCGCCTGCCGCTCAGGGCACCAGCACCGCCGCGCCCTGGAAACGCCCGTGGCGCAGGTCGTCCAGTGCCCGGTTGGCATCCTCCAGGGCGTAGCGGTGGGTTTCCGTGCGGATGCCGGCCTGCGCGGCGACGGCGAAGAAGTCGAGGCCGTCCCGGCGAGTCAGGTTGGCCACCGAGATCACCTCGCGCTCCTCCCAGAGGATGTCGTAGGGAAAGCTCGGGATGTCGCTCATGTGGATGCCGGCGCAGACCACCCGGCCGCCCTTGCGCAGCGCGCGCAGGGCGGCGGGCACCAGCTCGCCGGCCGGCGCGTAGAGGATCGCCGCATCCAGCGGCTCGGGCGGCAACTGGTCCGAGCCGCCGGCCCAGACTGCGCCGAGCGCGCGGGCGAAATCCTGGGCGGCGGTATCGCCCGGCCGGCTGAAGGCGTACACCGCGCGGCCCTGCCAGCGCGCCACCTGCATGACGATGTGCGCCGCGGCGCCGAAGCCGTAGAGGCCCAAGCGCCGGGCCGGGCCGGCCTTGACCAGCGAGCGCCAGCCGATCAGCCCGGCGCAGAGCAAGGGCGCCAGGGCCACGTCATCGCCGTCCTCGCCCAGGGCGAAGGCGAAGCGGGCGTCGGCCATCACCTGCTCGGCGTAGCCGCCGGGGCGGGTGTAGCCGGTGAGCTGCGGCGCGTCGCAGAGGTTTTCCGCCTCGTGCCGGCAGTACCAGCACTGCCCGCAGGTGTGCCCCAGCCAGGGAATGCCGACCCGCTGGCCGAGCGCGAAGCCCTCGACGCCCGGGCCGAGGGCGTCCACCCGGCCGACGATCTCATGGCCGGGAATGACCGGCGGGCGCACCGCCGGCAGCTCGCCATCGACCACGTGCAGGTCGGTGCGGCACACCCCGCAGGCGCCGACCCGCACGCGCAGCTCGCCCGGTCCCGGCTGCGGGGCGGGCAGCTCGCGCAGCACCAGGGGTTGGCCGACCGCTTCGAGCACCATGGCGCGCATCCGCGATCTCCTTCTTGCTGTGGGTTCCCCTCAGCATAGGGATATCGACAGGCCGCGTGGCAGCGCTATTCACCGAGGCGGTGCTCCGAAGGGCGCATTTCCGACGATTTTTTCAAAGATAGCGCTATCTTTGCGACGTTTTTTATTGTTCAATGAAACCGGTTTCAATCCTGGAAGAAGCCTCCGCCGCTAAGAAGAGGCCCAGATCCACGCACGATCCCCCCTGTTCGTCCACGGCCGGAGCCTTCTCGGCGACGCGGCCGGCGCCATGACTCGCTCCCATACGGCCCTTCTGGAACGTCCGCCTTCGCTTCCGCCTGCCGGTGGTCTTGCAGCGGGAATCTCAGGGCGCGTCATCGGAAAAAGCCCGTACGCGGCCGGCAGGCCCTTTCCTGGCTGAAACCTTTCGTCATGCAGGGACGCGCGACAAGTTCGTTCAACTCGACCAGTCCAGACCGCGACTGGGATGTACCGCGAGCAATGAGGTGTCCCATGCCCGACGACAAGGCCTTCAATGGCCGACGCGACTTCCTGCGTAAAACCCTGGCGGTGATTCCGGCGATCACCGTGGCCGGCTACGGCGTAGCGACGACGGTCGCCAGCCAGGCCGCCCCCACCCTGCAGAATCCCTACCGGCCGCGCTTTTTCACGGCGGCCGAGTGGGCCTTCGTCAATGCCGCCGTGGCCCGCCTGATCCCCAGCGACGCCAACGGCCCCGGCGCAGTCGAGGCCGGCGTGCCGGAGTTCATCGACCGCCAGCTGGAAACCGCCTACGGCCACGGCAACCTCTGGTACATGCAGGCGCCCTTCGCCGCCGACGCCGCGCCGGAGTTCGGCCACCAGCTGAAGCTGGTGCCGCGCGACATCTACCGCATCGGCATCGCCGCGCTGGATCGCTGGTGCCAGAGCCAGCACGGCAAGGCCTTCGCCGAGCTGGAGCCGGCCGCCCAGGACGACCTGCTGCACCAGCTGGAAGGCGGCCGGATCGATCTGCAGGACCTGCCGTCCGCCCTGCTGTTCGGCCAGCTCTGGCAGAACACCCGCGAGGGCTTCTTCGCCGACCCGATCCACGGCGGCAACCGCGGCCTGGCCGGCTGGAAGCTGGTGGGCTTCCCCGGCGCCCGCGCCGACTTCATGGACTGGGTGGACCGCAACGAGAAATATCCCTTCCCGCCGGTTTCGATTTCCGGAGAACGAGGCTGAACATGGCAACGACACTCAAACCCGTGAACGCCGTGGTGGTCGGCTTCGGCTGGGCCGGCTCGATCCTCGCCAAGGAGCTGACCGAGGCGGGCCTGCAGGTGGTCGCCCTGGAGCGCGGCCCGCACCAGGACACCTATCCCGACGGCGCCTACCCCAACACCCTCGACGAGCTGACCTACAACAGCCGCGGCAAGCTGTTCCAAGATCTGTCGAAGAGCACCGTGACCATCCGCCACGGCATCGACGGCACCGCGCTGCCCTACCGCCAGCTCTCCGCCTTCCTGCCCGGCAACGGCGTCGGCGGCGCCGGCCTTCACTGGTCCGGCGTGCATTTCCGGATCATGCCCGAGGAGCTGCGCCTGCGCAGTCACTACGAGGAGCGCTACGGCAAGGGCTTCATCCCCGAGGGCATGACCATCCAGGACTACGGCGTCAGCTACGAGGAACTGGAGCCGCACTTCGATTTCGCCGAGAAGGTCTTCGGCACCTCCGGCAGCGCCTACAAGGTCAAGGGCCAGGTGGTCGGCGACGGCAACCCCTTCGCCCCGGACCGCTCCGACAACTTCCCGCTGCCCGCGCTGAAGGACGTCCACTCCGCCCACCTGTTCCGCAAGGCGGCCGAGGAAGTCGGCATGCATCCCTACGCCATGCCCGCGGCCAACGCCTCCGGCCCTGGACCAACCCCTACGGCGTGCAGATGGGGCCGTGCAACTTCTGCGGCTTCTGCAGCGGCTACGCCTGCTACATGTACTCCAAGGCCTCGCCGAACCTGAACATCCTGCCGGCGCTGAAGCAGAGCGAGCTGTTCGAGCTGCGCGCCAACAGCAACGTGCTCCGGGTCAATCTGGACAGCGACGGCAAGCGCGCCACCGGCGTCACCTACGTCGACGCCCAGGGCCGCGAGATCGTCCAGCCGGCCGACCTGGTGATCGTCAGCGCCTTCCAGTTCCACAACGTGCACCTGATGCTGCTGTCCGGGATCGGCAAGCCGTACGACCCGCGCACCGGCGAAGGCGTGGTGGGCAAGAACTTCGCCTACCAGAACATGGCCACCATCAAGGCCTTCTTCGACCGCGACGTGCACACCAACCCCTTCATCGGCACCGGCGGCGGCGGCGTGGCGGTGGACGACTTCAACGCCGACAACTTCGACCACGGCCCGCTGGGCTTTGTCGGCGGCTCGCCGTTCTGGGTCAACCAGGCCGGCAGCAAGCCGATCCGCGGCCTGGCCCTGCCGCCTGGCGCGCCGACCTGGGGCAGCGGCTGGAAGCAGGCGGCGAAGGACGCCTACACCCACACCCTGTCGATGGATGCCCACGGCAGCAACATGAGTTACCGCGACAACTACTTGGACCTCGACCCCACCTACAAGGACGCCTACGGCCAGCCGCTGCTGCGCATGACCTTCGACTGGAAGGAAAACGAATACAAGATGACGCGCTACGTCACCGAGCAGATGCGCAAGATCGCCGACGCGATGAGTCCCAAGGCCGTCGCCGTCCATGTCAAGAACTTCGGCGACCACTTCAACACCCGTGCCTACCAGACCACCCACCTGCTCGGCGGCGCGATCATGGGCAGCGACCCGAAGACCAGCGCCGTCAACCGCTACCTGCAGAGCTGGGACGTGCACAACGTCTTTGTCATCGGCGCTTCCGCGTTCCCCCAGGGCACCGGCTACAACCCCACCGGCCTGGTGGCGGCGCTGGCCTACTGGTCGGCCAAGGCGATCCGCGAGCAGTACCTGAAGAACCCCGGCCCGCTGGTCCAGGCGTGAGGAGCGCGACGATGAAACTGACCCCCTACCTGTTCGGCCTGTCGGCCCTGTTCGCGCTCGGCGCCGCGGCTGCCGAAACGGCCGACCCGGAGCTGCTGAAGAAAGGCGAATACCTGGCCCGCGCCGGCGACTGCGTGGCCTGCCACACCGCCAAGGGCGGCCAGCCGTTCGCCGGCGGCCTGCCGATGGAAACGCCGATCGGCACCCTGTTCTCCACCAACATCACCCCGGACCGGGAAACCGGCATCGGCGACTACAGCTTCGAGGACTTCGACTTGGCGGTACGCCACGGCATCGCCAAGCAGGGCTATACCCTCTATCCGGCCATGCCCTATCCGTCCTACGCGCGGGTCACCGAGCCGGACATGCGCGCGCTCTACGCCTACTTCATGCAGGGCGTCGCGCCGGTTCAGCAGGCCAACAAAGACAGCGCTATCCCATGGCCGCTGTCGATGCGCCTGCCGCTGACCTTCTGGCGCTGGACCTTCGCGCCCGCGGTGAAGGACTTCGCGCCGGCCGGAGGCCAGGACGCGGCGCCTGCCAAGGGCCAGGACCCACTGCTGGCGCGCGGCGCCTACCTGGTCGACGGGCTCGGCCACTGCGGTGCCTGCCACACCCGCGCGGCATCGGCATGCAGGAGAAGGCCCTGAGCGCCGGCGAGGGGCCGGACTTCCTGGCCGGCAGCGCGCCGCTGGAAGGCTGGATCGCCAAGAGCCTGCGCGGCGACCAGCTGACCGGCATCGGCAGCTGGAGCGAGGCCGAGCTGGTGCAGTTCCTGCGCACCGGACGCACCGACCGCACGGCGGTGTTCGGCGGCATGTCCGAGGTGGTGGTGCACAGCATGCAGTACATGAGCGACGCCGACCTCACCGCCATCGCCCGCTACCTGAAGTCGCTGCCGGCGGCCAACCCCGGCGACAAGGCGTACGCCTACGACGAGAAGGTGAGCAAGGCGCTGTACCACGGCGACGACAGCAAGACCGGCGCCGCGCTCTACATCGACAACTGCGCCGCCTGCCACCGTACCGACGGCCAGGGCTACGCCCGGGTGTTCCCGGCGCTGGCCGGCAACCCGGTGGTCAACGGCGACGATGCCACCTCGCTGATCCACATCGTGCTCAAGGGTGACACCCTGCCAGCCACCCACCAGGCGCCCTCGACCTTCACCATGCCGCCGTTCAGCTGGCGCCTGAACGACCACCAGGTCGCCGACGTGGTGAACTTCATCCGCACCAGTTGGGGTAACCAGGCGCCACCGGTGAGCGCCGAGCAGGTCGGGCACCTGCGCGCGGAGCTCGACGTGCCGGCCCTGGGGCAGATCCCCGATCCCCATACGGCGCTGGCGCCGCAGCACTGAGGCGGCCTCCGGGCGTCCGGCCGGACGCCCGGAGCGCTTCGCGCTCGACCACGGCTCCGGCAGCAACTGCCGGGCCTTTCCTTGCCGCACGACTCATCCGCCGCCGCGGAGGGGAAGGTGCGAATTTTTTTCGTCATCGAACCCGCACTGGAACATCACAACAATGCTGAAGAACAGGAATGACTCCTTGCGCTCCGGCCCCCTCGCTTCCGCGCTGCCCCTGGTTTTCGCCGGCCTGCTTCCCGGCGAACCCGTCCTGGCCGACTTCCTGGAAGACGGCCAGGGCGTCCTGACCCTGCGCAACTTCTACATTCATCGTAATTTCGTCAAAGACAGCGCTACCCGAAGCAAGGCCGAGGAATGGACCCAGAGCTTCATCCTCGACCTGCAGTCCGGCTACACCGAAGGCCCCGTCGGCTTCGGCATCGACGTCCTCGGCCTCTGGTCGGTCAAGCTCGACGGCGGCAAGGGCACCGGCGGCACCCAGCTGCTCCCCGTCGGCAAGGACGGCGACCCGGCCGACCAGTTCGGCCGCCTGGCAGTGGCCGGCAAGCTGCGCTTCTCGAAGACCGAGGTGAAAGCCGGCGAATGGTCGCCCATTCTGCCGATCCTGCGCTCCGACGACGGCCGCTCGCTGCCGCAGACCTTCCAGGGCGGCATGCTCACCTCGAAGGAGATCAGGAACCTGACGGTCTACGGCGGGCGCTTTCGCGGCAACAGCCCGCGCGACGACAGCAGCCTCAACGACATGAGCTGGGTCGGCAACGCCACGGTCACCTCCGACCGCTTCAGCTTCGCCGGCGCCGAATACGCCTTCAACGACAACCGCACCACCGTCGGCGCCTGGTTCGGCCAGCTGGAGGACATCTACAAGCAGCGCTACTTCCAGCTCGTGCACACCCAGCCGCTGGGCAAGGACTGGAGCCTCGGCGCCAATATCGGCTACTTCGACGGCGAGGAGGACGGCAGCGCCCAGGCCGGCGACCTGGACAACACGCTGCTCTCCGGGCTGTTCTCGCTCAAGCACGGCGCGCACGTCTTCTACCTGGGCCTGCAGCGGGTCACCGGCGACGACCGCTGGCTGCGGGTCAACGGCACCAGCGGCGGCACGGCGGCCAACGACAGCTACAACGGCAGCTTCGACAACGCCCGCGAACGCTCCTGGCAGGCGCGCTACGACTACGACTTCGCCACCCTGGGCGTCCCCGGCCTGACCCTGATGACCCGCTACATCAAGGGCACCAACGTGCATGCCGGCACGGTCGACGACGGCGAGGAGTGGAACCGCGAGACCCAGCTCAGCTACGTGGTGCAGAGCGGCCCGGCGAAGAACCTGACCCTGCGCTGGCGGAACTCGACGGTGCGCCGCGACTGGGGGGCGAACAACCGGTTCGACGACAACCGGCTGATCGTCCAGTACCCGCTGTCGCTGTTCTGAAGCGTGGGATTCGCCCGCGGGCGCCGGCCCTCAGGGCTGCTCGACCAGCTGCGGCAGGCGCTCGGCCAGCTTGGCGACGTTCAGCGGGGCGCGGACGAAGCCGCGCTGGGTGCCGTCCGGGCCGAGCAGGGCGAGGTTGCCGCTGTGGTCCACCGTGTAGTTCTCGCGGCCGGTGTCGCCGGGAATGAAGGGGATGCCCAGGGCGTTGGCGAGCTGCTGGATGTTCGCCAGCTCGCCGGTCAGGCCGCGGTAGTCCGGGTCGAAGAAGGCCAGGTACTGCTTGAGCTGCGCCGGGGTGTCGCGCTGCGGGTCGACGCTGACCATCGCCACCTGCAGGCGCTCGCGGGTCGCCTCCGGCAGCCGGTCTTCGAGCTGGCGCAGCTGGGCGAGGGTGGTCGGACAGATGTCCGGGCAGAAGGTGTAGCCGAAGAACACCAGGCTCCACTTGCCGGCGAGGCCGTCGACCCGGAACGGCTGGCCGTCCTGGTCGGTCAGGCTGACCGGCGGCAGCTTGCGGCCCTGCGGCAGCAGGACGATGCCGGCCTCCAGCAACTGTGCCGGATCGGCCGAACGCGGGCTGTTCAGCACCTTGGAGAAGGTCAGACCGATCACTGCGGCAATCACGGCGACGAGGATGAGCACGGTCTTCTGGAGGCGGGTCATAGGGGCAATCCTGGGCAGGTCAGAGCGTCAGCGGCAGATAGTGATCCACCAGCAGGACGATGAACAGCAGGAACAGGTACTTGATACTGAACTTGAAGGTGAGGATCGCCGCATGGGGCTTGCTGTCCCGGTACAGCGCCCAGGCCCAGTGCAAAAAGCGCAGGCCCAGGAGCAGCGCGCCGGCCAGATACAGCGGGCCGCTCATGTGGATGGCGTAGGGCAGCAGGCTCACCGCCAGCAGCGCCAGGGTGTAGAGCAGGATATGCAGCTTGGTGTAGGCCTCGCCGTGGGTCACCGGCAGCATGGGGATCTCGGCCTTGGCGTACTCGGCCTTGCGGTGGATGGCCAGCGCCCAGAAGTGCGGCGGGGTCCAGGTGAAGACGATCAGCATCAGCAGCAGCGGCTCGGCGGACAGCTGGCCGCTCACCACGACCCAGCCGAGCAGCGGCGGGGCGGCGCCGGCCAGGCCGCCGATGACGATGTTCTGCGGCGTGGCGCGCTTGAGAAAGCCGGTGTAGATCACCGCGTAGCCAAGCAGCGAGGCCAGGGTCAGCCAGGCCGCCAGCGGGTTGGTGAAGGTCAGCAGCAGGGCCATCCCGGCGACGGCCAGCGCCAGCGCGAAGCCCAGCGCGGCGGCCGGCGCGACGCGGCCCTCGGCCAGCGGCCGGCGGCGGGTGCGCGCCATCAGCGCGTCGATGCGCCGGTCGACCACATGGTTGACCGCCGCCGCCGCGCCGGCGCAGAGGCCGATGCCGAGATTGCCGAAGATCAGCACCGTCCAGGGCACGCCGGCGCGGGAGGCGAGGAACATGCCGACCAGCGAGGTGATCAGCATCAGCAGCACCACCTTGGGTTTGGTCAGCTCCAGGTAGTCGCGCCAGGTGGCCCGCGGGCTGCGGGTGGCGAGTAGGATGGCCATGGTCGTTTCTCCTTGTTGTCGTTCTTGTCCTGCAAAGCCGGCGGCGTGGATCGTTCCCACGCTCCCGGACGGGAACCCGCAACCCGGGACGCTCCGCGCTTCTCACCTCAGGTCTGCAGAGGCGGAGCGTCCTGTCCGGGGCGCCCACGCCGGAGCGCGGGAGCCAGCGAAATCGCGCACCGGCTGCACGCGCAGCCGGTAGTTGACCAGCACCAGGCTCAGCAGCAGCAGGGCGGCGCCGCCGTTGTGGGCGACCGCCAGCGGCAGCGGCAGGCGCCAGAGCACGTTGCCGATGCCCAGCCCGATCTGCAGCAGCAGCGCGGCGAGCAGCAGGGCGGCGAGCCAACCGAGGCCGTGGCGGCACAGCCGCCAGGCCAGCACCATGAGCGTCAGGGCGACGGCCAGGGCGCCGAGGCGGTGGCTCAGGTGGATGGCGGTGCGCGCCGGACCGTCGAGCATGCCGCCCAGGTAGTTGGGACCGATGGCCTGGGTCAGGTGGAAGGCGTTGGCGAAGTCCGCTTCTGCCGGCCACCACTGGCCGTGGCAGGTGGGCAGATCGAGGCAGGCCACCGCCGCGTAGTTGCTGCTGACCCAGCCGCCCAGGGCGATCTGCCCGACGACCAGCGCCAGCGCGGCGCCGGCCAGGGCGCGCAGCCCCAGCGCCGGGGAGGGCAGGGCGGGGACGCTGCCGGAGAGGCGCAGGCCGAGCAGAAAGAGCAGGGCGAGGGTGGTCATGCCGCCGAGCAGGTGGGCGACCACCACCTGCGGCCAGAGCTTGAGGGTCACGGTCCACATGCCGAACAGCGCCTGGGCGACCACCACCCCGAGCAGCGCCAGCGGCAGGCCGCGCGGCTGTCCGGGGTCGGCCCGGCGGCGCAGCGCCTGCAGCGCCAGGGCGAGGATCAGCAGGCCCAGGGTGCCGGCGCAGTAGCGGTGGATCATCTCATTCCAGCCCTTTTCCGCCTCCACCGGCGCGTCGGGAAAGTGCCGCTCGGCATGCGCCAGCTGCGCCTCGCTGCTCGGCACGGCGAGAAAGCCGTAGCAGCCCGGCCAGTCCGGGCAGCCGAGCCCGGCGTGGGTCAGGCGCGTGTAGGCACCGAGCAGCACCACCGCGAAGGCCAGCAGGGTGGCGAACAGGGCCAGGCGAAAGCCCGGCTTGCGAGCTGTGTCCATGGCGATCTCCCTTTCATCGTCGATCCGTTGCGTCGTTCCGCTCAGCCGATCTTCGACAGCTTGAGCAGCAGGCGCAGGTCCTCCAGCACGCCCTTGCCGTCGGCGCCGGCGGGGTAGCGCAGCACCAGGTTGCCGAGCGGGTCGACGATCCACAGCTGCGCGCCGGGCAGCCCCGGTGCGGCCTGTTCGTAGGCCGCGCGCTCCAGGCGGTAGTGGCCGAGCTGCGGGTATTCGCGCGCCAGCCGCGCCGCCTCCGCAGCGTCCAGCGGCTGGCCTACGGCCAAGGCATGCGCGCCGCGGTCGGCCTCGCGGCCGAGGCCGATATGGATCTGCCGGGCCAGGTAGACCAGCTGCCGGCAGTCTTCGGCGCATTCGGCCGGGGCGGTGACCAGCAACTCCCAGCGCGGCGCGCCGGCCTCGGCCGGCACCACGCCCAGCTCGGCGCGGCTCTGGCCGGTGCCGATCAGCGTGCCGTGGTAGGTGCGCCCCTCCGGCACCCAGAAGCGCCAGTGGTACATGGCGCCGGCCAGCAGCATGGGGCCGAGCACCACGGCGAGGAGCGCGAGCAGCTGCAGGCGGCCGCGGCGGGGCGAGGCTAATGATTCAGTCCGGGTGGCGAGTGACGGCATGCGAGGTCTCCCGTGCGTTGTGGATGCCGAGATAGACGAACAGGACGAGCAGGGCGGCGGCCAGGGCGAACCACTGCACCGCATAGCCCAGGTGCTTCTCCGGGCCCATGGCGAGCACCGGCCAGTCCACGGCGTAGGCCGCGGGGCCAGGCTCCAGGCGCAGCTCGACGGGCAGGCCGGCGCGGCCCAGTTCGCGCCAGAGCGTGTCGGCATCGACCCGATTGATCAGCCGCGGCCAGGCGTCGCCGGCGCGGCCTTCCGGCAGAAACGGGTTGCCGGGCGAGCGGTAGACCCAGGCGGTCAGCGCCAGCGGCTCGTCCGGGGTGGCGAAGGCCGGCGGGACGCGCCGGTCGGGCCAGGGCAGCCAGCCGCGGTTGATCAGCAGCCACTGGCCGCTGTCGTCGCGGAAGGACTGCAGCAGCTCGACGCCGGGCCGGCCGGCGCGGATGCGGTTGTCCAGCAGCAGGCTGTGCTGCGCGTCGAAGCGGCCGTGCAGGCGCACCCGCTGCCAGGTCGGCGTGCCGGCGGCTTCCAGCTCGATCAAGGCGACCGGTGCGGCCTGGCGGCGGGCCTCGAACTGGGCGAGCAGGGCGCGCTTGCCCTCGGCCCGCGACAGCTGCCAGACGCCCAGGCCGAGCAGCGCCGGCAACAGCAGCGCGACCAGCAGGCTCGGCGCCCAGCCGGGCCGGAAGCGGCGCCACGGCAGGCGGCCGGTCGCTTTCGACGGCGAACTATACTGCACGCATCCCCCTTACCTCCCGGAGCCATCCATGCTGCTCAAGGTGGCGATTGTCCTGTCGCTGCTGGCGACGCTGGCCAGCCTGTTCGGCGGCCTGTTCTTCCTGGTCCGCGACGCCGGCCACACCCGCCGGCTGCTGCACGCCCTGTACCTGCGGGTCGGCCTGGCCGCGCTGACCCTGGCGCTGGCCGCCTGGGGCCTCTACAGCGGCCAGCTGGTGTCCCATGTGACCTGGTAGGACGGCTGCAACCCGCCAAACGTTGCAGTTTCGTAGGGTGGGAAACGACCGTAGGTCTTTCCCACCGTGGAGGTTCCGTTCGGTGGAAAATCGCTGTGCGAGTTTTCCACCAAGCACCTTGGTTCTGGTGGGTAAGGCTGCGCCGTTACCCACCCTACGTCCCGTCCCATCTCATGCTCACAGCACGTAGACGAAGACGAACAGGCAGATCCACACCACGTCGACGAAGTGCCAGTACCAGCTCGCCGCCTCGAAGCCGAAATGCTCCTCGGCGGTGAAGTGGCCGCGCAGCACGCGGAACAGCATCACCGTGAGGATGATTGCGCCGATGGTCACGTGGGCGCCGTGGAAGCCGGTGAGCATGAAGAAGGTCGCGCCGTAGATCCCCGAGCCCAGGGTCAGCCCCAACTCCTGGTAGGCGTGCATGTATTCCTCGGCCTGCAGGATCAGGAAGGTCACCCCGAGCAGGATGGTCAGCGCCAGCCAGAGCTTCAGCTTCTGGCGGTGGCCGTCCTTCAGCGCATGGTGGGCGAAGGTCACGGTGAAGCTGGAGGACACCAGCAGGACGGTGTTGACCAGCGGCAGCGACCAGGCGCTGATGGTCCCCTTCGGCGCCGGGAACTGCTTGGGATCGGGGTTCTCCAGGAGCGGCCAGGTGTACTGGAAGTTCGGCCAGAGCATGTGGCTGACGCCCTTGTCGCCCTCGCCGGCGAGCCAGGGGCCGGTCCAGTAGCGGATGTAGAAGAGCGCGCCGAAGAAGGCCAGGAAGAACATCACTTCGGAGAAGATGAACCAGCTCATGCCCCAGCGGAACGAGCGGTCCATCTGCGCGCTGTAGAGGCCGGCGCGGCCTTCCTTCACCACGTTGCCGAACCAGCCGAACAGCATCCAGGCGATCAGCAGGGCGCCGACGAAGAAGATCAGCGGGCCGGACAGCTCGTCGCGGCCGGCCTTGAGGTCGTTGAACCAGCTGCCGAGGCCGAAGACGGTGGTCAGCAGGCCGAGGCTGGCGATGATCGGCCACTTGCTCTGGGCGGGAACGTAGTAGTGCTCGTGGGTCGTCGACATGGTCGTTCTCCTTAGCGGGCGTCGGGGGCCTGCAGGCCGTGGCGTCCGGTGATGTCGAACAGCGTGTAGCCGAGGGTCAGGTGCCGCACGTCGGCCGGCAGGTCGCGGTCGATGACGAAGCGCACCGGCATCTCGATGCGCTCGCCCGGCGCGAGAACCTGCTGGGTGAAGCAGAAGCACTCGGTCTTGTGGAACCAGGCCGCCGCCCGCGCCGGGGCGACGCTGGGAATGGCCTGGGCGGTCATCGGCCGGTCGCTCGGATTGCGGGCGACGAACAGCATCTGGTTGCTGGCGCCGGGATGCACCTCCAGCTCGTCCTGCAGCGGGTGGAATTCCCAGCTCATGCCGGCGGCATTGCTGGCGAGGAACTGCACGCGCACGGTGCGCGAGTCGTCCGCCGCCTGCGCGCCCTGCCAGGCGCCGGCGGTCTTGCCGTTGATGCCGAAGGCTTGGCACATCACGTCGTACAGCGGCACCAGGGCGAAGCCGAAGGCGAACATCGCCGCCGCCACCAGCAGCAGGCGGCGGACCAGCCGGCCGGTGGGCAGGCCGTCGTCCATGTCACTTCACCTCCGGCGGGGTGCTGAAGGTGTGGTACGGGGCAGGGGAGGGCACCGACCATTCCAGGCCGTGGGCGCCGTCCCAGGGTTTGGCCGGAGCCGGCTCGCCGCCGCGGATGCACTTGATGACGATGTACAGGAACAACAGCTGGGTGGCGCCGAACAGGAAGGCGCCGAGGCTGGAGAGCATGTTGAAGTTGGCGAACATCAGGTTGTAGTCGGGGATGCGCCGCGGCATCCCGGCCAGGCCGACGAAGTGCATGGGGAAGAAGGCCAGGTTCATGCCGACGAAGGACAGCCAGAAATGCCACTTGGCCAGGGTTTCGTCGTACAGGTGCCCGGTCCACTTGGGCAGCCAGTAGTAGGCCGAGGCGAAGATGCCGAAGATCGCCCCCGGCACCAGCACGTAGTGGAAGTGCGCCACCACGAAGTAGGTGTCGTGGTACTGGAAGTCGGCCGGGGCGATGGCCAGCATCAGCCCGGAGAAGCCGCCGATGGTGAACAGGATGACGAAGGCCACGGCGAACAGCATCGGCGCCTCGAAGGTCAGCGAGCCGCGCCACATGGTCGACACCCAGTTGAACACCTTCACCCCGGTGGGCACGGCGATCAGCATGGTGGCGTACATGAAGAACAGCTCGCCGGTCACCGGGATGCCGACCACGAACATGTGGTGCGCCCAGACGATGAACGACAGGAAGGCGATGGCGCCGGTGGCGTAGACCATCGAGGTGTAGCCGAACAGCGGCTTGCGGCTGAAGGTCGGGATGATCGAGCTGACCGCGCCGAACGCCGGCAGGATCATGATGTACACCTCGGGGTGGCCGAAGAACCAGAACACGTGCTGGAACAGCACCGGGTCGCCGCCGCCGGCGGCGCTGAAGAAGCTGGTGCCGAAGTGGATGTCCATCAGCATCATGGTCACCACCCCGGCCAGCACCGGCATCACCGCGATCAGGAGGAAGGCGGTGATCAGCCAGGTCCAGACGAACAGCGGCATCTTCATCAGGGTCATGCCCGGCGCGCGCAGGTTGAGCACGGTGGCGATCACGTTGATCGCGCCCATGATCGAGCTGATGCCCATCAGGTGGATGGCGAAGATGAAGAAGGTCACGCTCTCCGGCGCGTAGGTGGTCGACAGCGGCGCGTAGAAGGTCCAGCCGAAGTTCGGCCCGCCGCCCTCCATGAACAGGGTGCTGACCAACAGGCCGAAGGCCGCCGGCAGCAGCCAGAAGCTGAAGTTGTTCATCCGCGGCAGGGCCATGTCCGGCGCGCCGATCATCAGCGGGATCATCCAGTTGGCCAGGCCGACGAAGGCCGGCATCACCGCGCCGAAGACCATGATCAGGCCGTGCATGGTGGTCATCTGGTTGAAGAATTCCGGCTGGACGATCTGCAGTCCCGGCTGGAACAGCTCGGCGCGGATCACCATGGCCATGCTGCCGCCGAGCAGGAAGGCGGTGAAGCTGAACCACAGGTACAGGGTGCCGATGTCCTTGTGGTTGGTGGTCAGCACCCAGCGCATCAGGCCCGGGGCCGGACCGTGCGGGTGTTCGTCATGGCCGGCGTGGCCCGGCTCGATCACTGCGCTCATCGTGGCCTCTCCTCTACTGGGGCTGGGACTGGGGCTGGGGTTGGCCGGGTTGCATGCCCTGGCCGGCCTCCTGGGCCTGGCGGAAGGCGAGAATGTCCTGCGGGGTGACGCTGTCGCCGACCGCGTTGCCGAAGGCGTTGCGCTCGTAGCTGATCACCGCGGCCAGGTCGACGTCGGACAGCTGCTTGCCGAAGGCGGCCATGGCGGTGCCCGGCTTGCCGTTGATGACGATGTTCATGTGGCCTTCCTTCGGCCCGGTGGCGATCTTCGAGCCCTTGAGGGCCGGGAACGCCGGCGGTAGGCCCTCGCCGGTCAACTGGTGGCAGGCGGCGCAGCTGGTCTTGTAGACCTGCTCGCCGTGGGCGACCAGCTCCTCCAGGGTCCAGACCTTGCCGGCCGCCGCCTTCTGCTCGGCGGCGGCAGCCTTGCGGGCAGCCAGCCAGGCGGCGTAGTCGGCGGGGGCCTTGACCTCCACCACCACCGGCATGAAGCCGTGGTCCTTGCCGCACAGCTCGGTGCACTGGCCGCGGTAGAGGCCCGGCTCGACGACGCGGGTCCAGGCCTCGTTGATGAAGCCGGGGATGGCGTCCTTCTTCACCGCCAGCTCCGGCACCCACCAGGAATGGATGACGTCCGCCGCGGTGACCAAAAAGCGCACCTTGGCCCCGGCCGGGATCACCAGCGGCTGGTCGACCTCCAGCAGGTAGTGGTCGTCCTTGGGCGCCTGGCCGCCGATGGCGTTGCGGTCGGTGGCCAGGTTGCTGAAGAACTCCACGTCCTCGCCCAGGTACTTGTAGTGCCATTTCCACTGGTAGCCGGTGACCTGGATGTCCAGGTCGGGCTCGGAGGGGTCGTAGATGTGCAGCAGGGTGCGGGTCGCCGGTACCGCCATGGCGATCAGAATCAGCAGCGGGATTACCGTCCACAGCACTTCGACCCGGGTGTTCTCGTGGAAGTGGGCGGGCTGCGGATGGCGCGAGCGGCGGTGCGCGAACATCGACCAGAACATCGCGCCGAACACCAGCAGGCCGATGACCACGCAGATCCAGAAGATGGTCATGTGCAGATCGAAGACGGAACGGCTGACTTCCGTGACTCCCGGCCGCATGTTCACATCCCAGGCGGCCTGTGCCTGGGACAGGGCCGAGCACGACAGAAGACCCATCCAGAGTCGTGGATGTCGCATCATTGCGGGTTCCCCTTATCGTTCTTTTAATCCCGCTGGCGGAACCGTCGACGCAGGGTGCTGCTGCCAGGCCTTTCGACCTGGACGGGCCGCCGGAAACCGCCGGCGTCGGGGCGCCTGGAAACTGGTGCGCCAGGTTTCCATGTCGTCCGTAGTGCCGGCCTTCCCTTTCCCGCGACCCGCTACCGCAGAACCCCGGCCTGCGGTGCAGTCGGGCCTTACTCCGGTAAGCATGTTTCGAGTCGAGTATAGACAGCGCCGGCTTGGCGAGGATTTTTTGCGGCCCGAGACGGCCATTGGCCAATAGCGGCGATCGGAACGGGCGTCTAACCTAGGGGGTGTTGGCGTTTCGGCCCAGGCTCACGGCAAAACGCCAACGTCCCCTAAGCTCATCTATCCAATGGCCAGGGAGGCTGCCCTACCGCAGAAGCCCGAGGAGTCCTGCCCTTGAATATTCCAGCCTTGCGCCAGCTGATCGAGCAAGCCCGCCAGCACGAAGCCCGTCACGGCCTGCTCGCCCGCCAGCTGGAAAGCCGGATGCAGTGTCTGCACCCCGCGATCTGCCTGCCCGAGGAGAACGCGCTGGCTGTGCTGACCCAGTTCGTCGATGGTTATCTGGAGCAGGTGCCGGAGCTGCTCGAAGCGGCCCATGCGGTCGCCTGCGAAGCCGGCATCGAGGCGCAGATCAAGCCGGTGCTGAAGGTGGCCGAGCACTTCTTCCTCAGTCCGCCGGAGATGCTGGAAGGGCAGGAAGGCCTCGCCGGCCTGCTCGACGAGGCCTATCTGGCGCACCGCCTGGTCGAGGAGATCAACGACCGCTACATCGGCTTCATCGGCCAGCCGCTGATCCCCCTGGACACCACGGTGGCCAACCTGATCGCCCACCGGCTGATCGGCGAGGACTTCGCCAACCGGCTGGACGAGGCCGTGCACCTGGCGGTGAACGGCCTGCTCGGCAATACCCTGTTCGAGCAGGTGTCCTTGGACTCTTACCGCGCCCGCCTGAGCAATCCCAAGACCGTCGCCGCCTGGCAGGCCTGGCCCTGCCTGTCGCGGCAGTTCGGGGTGGAGTTGCAGCTGAGCCGGGTGGCTGGCTGAGGCGCAGGAGCGGAGGGGAGGAGAGGATTGCCGGGTGGCCGGGGCCGCTCCCGGTGGGGAGCGGCCGGTCCACTCAGGCCGTGCCGGCGCTGCCGATGCCGACCGTGGTGCGCACCCGGCCTTCCAGACGGCGTTTCACCGCGCGCGACTCGAGCACCAGCTCGGAGCCGTTGGCCGCACTGGCGGCGCGCCACTCGTCGAGCAGTTCCATGCAGGCGTGGTCGATGTAGTTCAGGTGCTCCAGCGGCACGTGCAGCTGGGTGCCCGGACGCACCGAGGCCAGCACGCGGGACAGCTCCGGCACCTTGAGGAAGGTCGCCGAGCCGACCATGCGCAGCTCCGCGGTGCGCCCGTCCTCGTCGTAGACCAGGTTGATCTTCAGCCGCGAGGCGCGCCAGGCGAGCTTGGCCAGGGTCAGGGCGAAACCGATCATCACCCCGGTCAGCAGGTCGGTGAAGACGATCGCCAGGGCCGTGGCGCCGTAGATGAACATCGGCATCCGGCCGTAGCGGCCGAGGCCGCGCAGGGCCTTGAGGTCGACCAGCTTGACCCCGGTGTAGACCAGCACGCCGGCCAGGCTGGCCACCGGAATGCTCTGCAGCACCGCGGTCAGCAGCAGGACGAAGGCCAGCAGCCAGAGGCCGTGGAGGATGGCGGACATCCGGGTGACGGCGCCGGCCTGCACGTTGGCCGAGCTGCGTACGATCACCCCGGTCATCGGCAGGGCGCCGAGCAGGCCGCAGAGCATGTTGCCGACGCCCTGGGAGGTCAGCTCGCGGTCGAAGTCGGCGCGCGGGCCCTGGTGCATGCGGTCCACCGCGGCGGCGGAGAGCAGGGTCTCGGCGCTGGCGATGAAGGCCAGGGTCAGCGCCGCGATCAGCAGGGTCGGGTCGGTCAGCAGCTGCAGCAGGTCGGCCGGCTGCACCCAGTCGATGGCATCGCCCAGGTTGGCCGGCACCTCGACCCGCCGCACGTCCATCGAGAAGATCAGGCTGAGCAGGGTCGCCAGGCTCACGCCGATCAGCGCGCCGGGCAGAAAGCGCAGCTTGGCCGGCTTGCGCTTGTCCCACAGCCACATGCTGCCGATGGTCAACAGGCCGAGCAGGCCGGCGGCCCAGCCGTCGCCGTCGCCGAACGGCAGGGCATCGACCAGCGCCGCCGGGAAGGCCTGCAGGTTGTTCAGGCCGGAGGCCTGCGGCGAGGCGTCGAGCATCACGTGCAGCTGCGACAGGATGATCAGGATGCCGATCCCCGCCAGCATGCCGTAGACCACCGCCGGGGCGGTGACGCGGAACCAGCAGCCCAGGCGCAGGCGCCCGGCGACGAGCTGGATCAGCCCGGCGAGCAGCAGGATCGGCCCGAGCATGGCGATGCCGTGCTGGCGCACCAGCTCGAAGACCAGCACGGCGAGGCCCGCCGCCGGGCCGCTGACCTGCAGCGGCGCGCCGGCCAGGGCGCCGACCACCAGGCCGCCGATGATGCCGGTGATCAGGCCCTTGGCCGGCGGCATGCCGGAGGCGATGGCGACGCCCATGCACAGCGGCAGGGCGACCAGGAAGACCACCACGGAGGCCATGGCGTCCCGTGGCAGGGTGGATTTCAGGGTTTCGAGGTTCATGGGGGGCTCCTTCCGTATAAGGGCGGGACATGACTCTCCCGCGGCGCAGGGCGGCGGCCCGGCACCGGGGAACGGACGAGATAAAAAACAAGGCCGATCGGCAAGGATCGGCCTGGCGGACTTCCGCTGGCGTCAGCGCTGGTGGAAGCGCGGGCGCGGGGTAGCCATGGGGATCGAACCCTCGCTGTCGAGGGGCCGGAAGCAGCCCTGCTCGGCATCGTAGGCCTTGATTTCGGCGGTCTCGATGGAATAGACCCAGCCGTGGATGAACAACTGGCCGCTGGCCAGGCGCGCCGCCACCGAGGGGTGGGTGCGCAGGTGGTCGAGCTGGGCGACCACGTTCTCCTCGGTGAGCACCTCCAGCGGCTCGCGGCCGGCGCAGCTGCAGAGGTTCTCCTGCATCACGGTCTTGGCCACCTCGGCATGGCGCAGCCAGGCCTTGACGGTGGGCATGCTCTTCAGCGTCGGCGGATCGAGCACTGCCTTCATGGCGCCGCAGTCGGAATGGCCGCAGACGATGATGTGGTGCACGCCGAGCGCCGCCACCGCATATTCGATGGCGGTGGACACGCCGCCGTTGATCTGCCCGTAGGGCGGCACCACGTTACCGACGTTGCGGGTGACGAACAGGTCGCCGGGCGAGCTCTGGGTGATCAGTTCGGGGACGATGCGCGAGTCGGCGCAGGTGATGAACATGGCCCGCGGACGCTGGCCGTTGGCCAGGACGCGATAGAACTCCGCCTGCTGCGGGAAGACTTCGGTACGGAAACGGTGGAAGCCCTCGACGATGTTCCGCAGCGCCACGTCGGCGTTTTCGGATTCGGTGCGGGCCTCGGTCGCTCCCTGCGACGGGCTCTGTCCTGAGAAGTGGTTCATGGCATAACCTCCCTGGGTAGCGGAAAAGGGGCAAGGCTCGTATTCACTCTTGCATATGACGAATCGACACGACGGACTCGGCACAGCTCGGGTGTGGGGCACTCGGGTGCCCTCCATGGAAGCAGCCTGCGTCATCGCACTTAAATAAAGCTGAATGCGCAGGCCCATAAATTAAGTGAAACTGAATAGCCGGCTACACAACTTAAATGAAACTGAATGCAACCGAGCGGCATCCCGCCGACTTTAGAGACAGGCACTGCTTAATGGTACTGGCGTTCAGCCATAACCCGCATGGTGCCTGTCCTCCAGGGAGGCACTCGGGCGTGCCGCCATGCTTTGTACGGCGGCGAACAATAAAAACGCGGCTTACATTTTCTTACATATAGGCAACTTTCTGCCGGCGCATCGGGTCGAGCCGTTTAAATATTTTCTTACAGAACGGCTTATTGACTAGTTGCGAATATTTACAACTTGGCGGGAAGTTATTTCCCGTTATCGGGATAAAAGGCCAAGTCAATCGGCCAGCCGACGCACGCGCAGATGGGCGAAGTCAGTTTGCGGCGTTCCGGCGAACTCGACGCGGCCCTGGCGGGCCAGCTCGCGCAGGCGCCAGGCGAGCAACAGGTCGGTGGCGAAGAAGCCGCTGCAGCAGCGCATCGCCTGGGAGAGCAGCGGCGGCAATGGCTGCCAGTCGCGGCTGCACAGGCACAGCAGCATGCCATCGACCAGCCGGTAGTCCTCGGAGTGGAAGGCGCCGTCACGCCAGCGGCGCACGCCGCCGTTCTCCGCCGTCGCCTGGCGCCACTGTCCGGCCAGCGCGGCGCGGCGTTTGGCGGACAGCGGGCGGCTCTGACGCTGGGCGTCGCGCAGCTGCTGCGGCGCGCACTGGGATACCGCGCGGCGCCGGCGTACCCCGCTGTCGCCGGTGCCGCAGGCGGCTTCGCGCAGGGGCAGCGGCGCGCGCTCGAGCAGTGCGGCGACCCGCGCCAGCAGCAGCTGCTCGGACGCGCTGTCGCCGTGCCAGACCGTCACAGGCTCGGCTTGGCGGGCCAGGGCGGCCAGCCATTCGGCTTCTTCGGCGAGCTGCACGGCGAAGGCCGGCGGCGGCGAGCCGGGCGGCCAGACACTTTCCCAGAAGGCCGCCCGCAGCGCGCAGGGCGGCTCGTCGACATCCAGCAGCGGGCCGACCGCCAGGTCGTCGTGCAGCACCTCGATCCGCGCCGCCGCGCCGAGCAGAGGCCGGACGGCCTCGGCGGCGAGGTCGCCGCAGACCAGGTGCCAGCCGTCAGTCATGGGGCTTCTTCAGCTTCGGATTGGGGAAGAACTGCGCGGTGTGCACCTTGGGCGCGGCGGGGCCGGGGTCGGCCGGCGCCGCCTCGGCCTGGTTCACCCGGGTGCCCAGCTCGAGGGGCACCGACAGGCCCTCGGCGTTGAGGATGTCGGCGAAGGAACAGGACACGCACTCGCGGTGCGGCACGCCGTCGACGTTCCACATCCGCACGGTGTCCATGGTTTCGCAGGCCGGGCACACGGCGCCGGCGATGAACTGCTTCTTGTGTCCGCTCATGATTTCCTCTTAGGCCGCCGCGCCCAGGCCAAGGTGACGGAGCAGGGCGTCGATCGACGGCTCGCGGCCGCGGAAGTCGACGAACAGCACCATGGGGTCCTGCGAGCCGCCACGGGCCAGAATCGCCTCGCGGAAGGCGCTGCCGGTGACGGGGTTGAACACGCCGTCCTCCTCGAAGCGCGAGAAGGCGTCGGCGGAGAGCACTTCCGCCCACTTGTAGCTGTAGTAACCGGCCGCGTAGCCGCCGGCGAAGATGTGCGAGAAGCTGTTGGGGAAGCGGTTGTAGGCCGGCGGCTGCATCACCGAAACCTCGTCGCGGATGCCCTTGAGCACCTCGAGCACGCCGCGGCCGTCGCCGTGGTGGACGTGCAGCTCGAAGTCGAACAGCGAGAACTCCAGCTGGCGCGCCATCATCATGCCGGACTGGAAGTTCTTCGCCGCCAGCATCTTCTCCAGCAGGTCGGCGGGCAGGGCTTCGCCGCTCTCGTAGTGCCCGGAGATCAGCGCCAGGCCTTCCGGCTCCCAGCACCAGTTCTCCATGAACTGGCTGGGCAGCTCCACCGCATCCCAGGGCACCCCGCTGATGCCGGAGGCGCCGGCGTGCTCGATGCGCGTCAGCAGGTGGTGCAGGCCATGGCCGAACTCGTGGAACAGGGTGGTCACCTCGTCGTGGGTGAGAAGCGCCGGCTTGCCTTCCACCGCCGGGGTGAAGTTGCAGACCAGGTTGGCCACCGGGCTGATCAGCTCGCCGGCGGCGTTGCGGCGCTTGTCGCGGGCGCCGTCCATCCAGGCACCGCCGCGCTTGTTGGCCCGCGCGTAGAGGTCGAAGAAGAAGCGCCCGACGTGCTCGCCGTTCTCGCGGATCTCGAACAGGCGCACGTCCGGATGCCAGGTGTCGAAATCCGCAAGCTCCTGGATCTCGATGCCGTAGAGGCGCTGGACCATGGCGAACAGGCCGCCGAGCACCTTGTCGATCGGGAAGTAGGCGCGCAGCTGCTCCTGGGAGATGCTGTAGCGGGCCTGGCGCAGCCTCTCGCTGTAGTAGCCGACGTCCCAGCTGGAAAGATCGGCGCAGCCCTGTTCGGCGGCGAAGGCGCGCAGTTCGGCCAGGTCCTTCTCGGCGAACGGCCGGCTGCGCGCGGCCAGGTCGCGCAGGAAGGTCAGTACCTGCTCGCCGGAGTCGGCCATCTTGGTCGCCAGCGACAGCTCGGCGTAGTTCGGGTAGCCGAGCAACTGGGCCAGCTCGCGACGCAGGTCGAGGATCTGCTCCATCAGCGGGCCGTTGTCGAACTGCCCGGCATTCGGCCCCTGGTCGGAAGCGCGGGTGCAGTAGGCGGCGTAGAGCTCCTCGCGCAGGGCGCGGTCGTCGGCGTAGGTCAGCACCGCGTAGTAGCTGGGGAACTCCAGGCTGATCAGCCAGCCGTCGAGCCCCTTGGCCTGGGCGGCCTGGGCCATCTGCGCCCTGGCCGAGTCGGTCAGGCCGGCCAGCGCGGCCTCGTCGGTGATGTGCTTGGTCCAGGCCTGGGTGGCGTCGAGCAGCTGGTTGGAGAAGCGGCTGGTCAGCTCGGACAGGCGCATCTGGATCTCGCCGTAGCGCTTCTGCTGTTCCTCGGGCAGGTCGATGCCGGACAGATGGAAGTCGCGCAGGGCGTGGTCGAGGATGGTCTGCTGCGCCACGTCGAAGCCTTCGGCCGCGGGGCTGGCGGCCAGGGCCTTGTAGGCGTCGCAGAGGGCGCGGTTCTGGCCCAGTTCGGTCCAGTAGGCGGACAGCTTGGGCAGGCAGGCCTCGTAGGCGGCACGCAGCTCGGGGCTGTTGCGCACCGCGTTGAGGTGGCTGACCGGGCTCCAGGCCCGGCCGAGGCGCTCGCCCAGCTCGTCGAGCGCCAGCACCAGGCCGTTCCAGCTCGGCGCGCCGCCTTGCTCGGCGAGGATCTGCGCGAGGGCCGCGCGGTTGTCGGCGAGGATCTGGTCGATGGCCGGCTCGACGTGTTCCGGACGGATGGCGGAATAGGGCGGCAGGTCGAAAGCTTGCAGAAGAGGATTGCTGGCAGTCACGGCAGGTGCCCCTGAATCGGTAGGTTCGCCAGCCATGGTAATGAGAAATTCCCGACAGCGCAGCAAGGATACTACTGTTGGCGCATCGCCGCTCCGTGGCGGGGACTCCGGATTGGCCGGCGGATCGCTCCGTACCGTATGTCCGGATGTCGGTATATGCATTGCTTGCTAAGCATTGGCCGCATAAGATGAGAATTCATCTTATTTGTATCCCCAGACAAGCGGACGGTAAGCGGCCATGTCGACCCTCGACACGACCTATCGGCAACAGGTGGCGCACTACTATGCCGAGCACCACGGCTGGATACGCGCCTGGCTGTACCGGCGGCTGGGCGATGCCTGCGATTCCGCCGATCTGGCCCACGACGTGTTCCTGCGCCTGCTGGCCCGGCCGCGGCGCTTCGACAGCGACAGCCATGCCCGCGCCTGCCTGCATACCATGTCCCGCAACGCCTGCGTGGATTTCTGGCGGCGCCGGCAGGTCGAGCAGGCCTGGCTGGAGGTGCTGGCCGGCCGCCCCGAGGCCGTGGCGCCCTCGGAGGAACACCGTGCCCTGGTGCTGGAAGCCCTGCAGCAGGTGCATGCGATGCTCGCCCGCCTGCCGGAGAAGGTCGCCGAGGCCTTCCTCCTGGCCCAGCTCGAAGGCCTCGGCTACAAGGCCATCGGCGAGCGCCTGGGGGTGTCCGAGCGCACCGTGACCACCTACATGGCCCAGGCGATGTACCAGTGCCTGCTGCTCGAGGCCGAACTCGATGAAGCACTCGTCTGACCCCTTGTCCGGGCCGAAACCCAGTCACGCCATCCTCCAGCAGGCCGCCGACTGGTACGCCCGGCTGCACGCCGATCCGCACGACGCCGCCGCCGGCGAGGCCTGGCGGCGCTGGCACGGGCAAAGCGAGGCGCACCGCCAGGCCTGGCAGTACGTGGAGCGCGTCGCCCGGCGCTTCGCGACCCTGCAGGAGGACGGCGACGCGGCCGCGCGGACCCTGCGCGCGGCGCGCCGCACGGATCTCTCCCGCCGCCAGGCGCTGCGCACCCTGGGCGTGCTGTCGGGCGGCGCCCTGCTCGGCTGGCTGGGCTGGCGCGCCACGCCTCTGCCGCAGCTGCTGATGGCCTGGCAGGCGGACTACCGCACGGCGACCGGCGAGCTGCGCGACTTCGTCCTCGCCGACGGCACCCACCTGTGGCTCAACGGCGCCACGGCCCTGGACGCCGACTACCGGCCCGAGCGGCGGCGCCTGCACCTGTTCGCCGGGGAAGTGCTGATCGACACCGCTGCGCAGCCCCGGCCCTTCGTCGTCGACACCGCGCAGGGCAGCCTGCGGGCGCTGGGCACGCGCTTCAGCGTGACCCAGCAGGACGGCTTCACCCGGATGGCGGTCTTCGAGGGCGCGGTGAAGGTGCGCGCCGCCGACAGCGGTGCCACGCGCATCGTCGAAGCCGGGCAGCAACTGCGCTTCGACCGCCGGACCATCGGTGCCGGCGAGCCGGCGGCGGCGGCCCGCCAGGCCTGGACCCTCGGCCTCCTGGTGGCCGACGACCTCCCCCTGGCGGAGTTCGTCGAGGAGCTGTCCCGCCACCACCGCGGGCACCTGGGGGTCGCCCCGGAAGTCGCCGGCCTGCGCGTCATGGGCACCTATCCGCTGCACGACAGCGAGCAGGTCCTGGCCATGCTGGAAAGCGCCCTGCCGATCGCCATCCACCGCCCGCTGCCCTGGTGGACGAGCCTCGACGCGCGGCGGTGAGCCGCCTCATCGTCCCGTCCTTCGAAGAAATTAATAAAAATTCTCATTTTCCCTTCCGGTTTTGCCGGCTCGTCCGAATTGGTTGGTGACAACGGCCTCGCGCCGACCGAATGCAGTAAGGGAAATCCCATGTCACCACGCCACGCCCTCCGCTCCCGCTTCCCCTCGCCCCGTTGACGCTGGCCCTTCCCCTCGCCCTGGCCGCGGTGCCGGCCCTGCTCGGCGCCGGCGCCGCACAGGCCGCCGAGCAGGAACAGCTGCAGCACTACGCCATTCCCGCCGGCCCGCTGGCCGAGCGGCTCACCCAGTTCGCCGCCCAGGCCGGCATCTACTTGGCCGGCGACGCCACGCTCACCGCCGGCAAGCGGAGCCAGCCGCTCGAGGGCCGCCATACGGTCGAGCAGGCGCTGGCCATCCTGCTCGGCGGCAGCGGGCTGCAGGCCGTGCCGACCCGCGCCGGCCACTACGAGGTGCAGCCCCTGGCGGAAACCGGCGGCGGCATGGCGCTGGAGGCGATCAGCGTCAGCGAGGCCGGCGAGGACAGCAGTTACCGGGCCGCGGAGAGCGCCATCGGCGACAAGTTCGAGACGCCCTTCCTGGAGCAGACGCAGACCGCCTACAGCGTCAACCGGCAGGTATTGGACGACTTCGCGGTGAGCGATCTGGAGGAGACCATCAAGTTCGTCCCCGGCATCACCGTCGGCAACAGCTTCGGCGGCACCCAGGACTCACTGGTCAAGCGCGGCTTCGGCAACGGCAGCGACGGCGGGGTCCTGCGCGACGGCATCCGCACCAGCGAAGGGCGCAACTACAACAGCGTCACCACCGAACGGGTCGAGGTGCTCAAGGGGCCGGCCTCGCTGCTCTACGGCATGCAGGAGCCGGGCGGGGTGATCAACGTCATCAGCAAGAAGCCGACCTACCAGTGGCGCAGCACCCTGGGCGGGCAGCTGTCCGGCGAAGGCGGCGGCAGCGGCTATTTCGATCTGTCCGGCCCCCTGGGCGAGAGCGGCTTCGCCTTTCGCCTGATCGGCCAGCACAAGGACGAGGACTACTGGCGCAACTACGGCGTCAACCGCGACAAGCTGGTCGCGCCGTCGCTGGCCTTCGAGAGCGAGGCGTTCTCGGCCAACCTGTCCTACGAGTATTCCGACTACACCTCGGTCCTCGACCGCGGCGCCTTCTTCTATAACGGCCATGCGGTCGGCGACCGCCAGCACCGGCTCGACGAGCACTGGACGCGGATCGACGGCCAGCGCCAATACGCCAGCCTGGCCATGGAGTACCGCTTTTCCGATACCTCGCGGCTGCGCTTCAACTATGGCTGGAACGAGAACGCCTACAGCGACTACCAGGCCGATCCGAACGCCTACAACCCGGCGACCGGCGAGCTGCGCCGGCGTTTTCGCAGCAATCCGGACGTCGAGCGGACCCGCAACTATGCGTCCCTCGACTGGCTCAACGACCTGGAGCTGGGCGGACTGCGCCACGAACTGGCCCTGGGCGCCGACCACGAGCGTCACGACGAGTCGAACGGCTTCTTCTACCAGGGCCCCAACACCTGGGGCTTCGACCCGGATGCGCCGCACTACGGCAACCTGAAACAGGACGAGGTGGTCAACCCGAGCAACAGCCAGCAGCGCTCGCGGGTGCGCATGCTGTCCGCCTACGTCAAGGACAACATCCATGTCGGCGAGCGCTGGGTCCTGTCCCTGGGCCTGCGCCACCAGCGCTTCCGGCAGCGGGACTGGTCGGGCATTCCCAGCCAGATGGGCACCAACCTGAACAAGAGCAAGAACCTGCCCTTCGTCGGCCTGGTCTACAAGCTGGACGACGAGTTCTCGCTGTACGCCAACTACAGCGAATCCTACAAGCCGAACGTCATCGCCTCCGGCACGCTGGTGAAAAGCGGCAGCGACCCGGAAGAGGGCCGCCAGTACGAGATCGGCCTGCGCTACGACAACGGCTGGCTGTCGGGCCTGGTCGCGCTGTTCGACATCCGCAAGGAAAACATCCAGACCACCGAGACCATCAACGGCGAGCAGGTCACCCGGGCGATCGGCGAGGCCCGCTCGCGGGGCCTGGAGGCCAGCCTCAACGGGCAGCTGGGCGAGCGCTGGAACCTGGTCGCCAACTACGCCTACACCGATACCGAGGTGCTCGAGGATTCGCCGGCCAACGAGGGCAACGAGCTGGTCAACGTCGCCCACAACGTCGCCGGCCTGTTCCTCTCCTACGACCTGCCGCAGAGCCTGCTGCCCGGCGCCTTACGGCTCGGCGGCGGCGCCCGCTACGTCGGCTCGCGCGAGGGCGACTCGGCGAACAGCTTCGAGCTGCCCGGCTACACCACCTACGACGCCTTCGTCACCTGGACGCTGCCGGACGTGATCGGCAAGAAGACCGAGCTGCAGCTGAACGTCGACAACCTGACCGACAAGAAATACTTCATCTCCAGCGGCGGCACCAGCAACCGGGTGTCCTGGGGCGCGGCGCGCACCGCGACGCTGTCGGCGACCGTGGACTTCTGAGCGGCGGCCCGCGCTATTGCGCCCGCCGGGCCAGTTCGGGACGATACGGCTTCCCCACATGGAGTCTTCGGCATGAGCATCAGAACCTTCCAGGGCATCACCCCGACGCTGGACGAGCGGGTTTTCGTCGACCCCACCGCTGTGGTACTCGGCGACGTGGCGATCGGCGCCGACAGCTCGGTCTGGCCGCAGGTGGCGATCCGCGGCGACGTGCACCGCATCCGCATCGGCGCGCGCACCAGCATCCAGGACTGCAGCGTGCTGCACGTGACCCATGCCGGGCCGTTCAACCCGGACGGCTACCCGCTGGAGATCGGCGACGACGTCACCGTCGGCCACCAGGTGACCCTGCACGGCTGCCGCATCGGCAACCGCGTGCTGGTCGGCATGGGCGCCATCGTGCTGGACGGCGCGGTGGTCGAGGACGAGGTGATCATCGGCGCCGGCAGCCTGGTGCCGCCGGGCAAGACCCTGGAGAGCGGCTTCCTGTACGTCGGCAGCCCGGTCAAGCAGGCGCGCCCGCTGAACGACAAGGAGCGCGGCTTCTTCCGCTACAGCGCCGACAACTACGTGCGGCTGAAGGACCAGCACCTGGCGGAACAGTACCTGCCGGTGAAGGAGCCGCACCTGCTCGCCGACCACGAGGACTGAGGCGCCGCCTCAATCGGCCGGAATATCCGCCGGCGCGGGCGCCGGCGTTTCGCTGCGCCGGCGGCTGCCGTCGTTGCGCTGGTAGATGATCTTCTTGCTGCCGCCCTCGCAGCTGCCGACCACCAGGTTGCGGTCGGTCACTTCGGCGTTGGGCACGATCTCCAGGGTGTAGGAGGTCACGCCGGCGGCCTGGATCTTCACCTCGATCTCCTCCTTGAGCTCCGCGCAGGGCTTGGTCGCCGCCAGCAGCGGGGCGCTCGGCAGGAGCAGTGCGAGGGCAAGGCAGTATCTGTTCATGGTGTGCTCTCCTGGGTGGCGAGGGAGGATGGCGCGCCGGCCTGCAGTTCGGCCAGGCGTCGCTCGCGCGCGGCGGCGGGCAGCTGCGCCAGGCGTTCGGCTTCGACATAGAAGCGTGGCCAATCTTCGCCGGCGCGGCGGAATATTTCCGCGAAGGCCGGCACCCAGCCGTCGTACAGGCCGAACGGCAGCAGCTTGGCGTTGTTCAGCGGGCCTTCGATCCAGGCGTCGTAGCGACGCTCGCCCTGCCATTCGCCGTCGCGCAGGCTCCGGTAGCGCCGGCGCAGCGCGTCGAATTCGGCCGCCTTGCCCCGGCGCAGCTCGTCCGCCGGCCGGCCGCTGGCATAGAGCTTCCGCAGACGTTCGCGGCTGTCCAGCACCAGGCGGGCGAACTGTTCGCCGTACCGCGCGCGGCGCTCGTCCGGCGGCGGCAGGCCGCGGCTGGCGCGCCACTGGCGCAGCCCCTCGCGCTCGACGAAGCTGGCGAAGGATTCGTTGAAGGCGGTGTCGCCCGCCGCGTAGAGCCGCTGGTGGGCCAGCTCGTGGAAGATCAGCGCGGCCAGTTCGTCGTCGCCGTGGCGCAGCATGCCGGCGAGGATCGGGTCGGCGAACCAGCCGAGGGTCGAGTAGGCCTCCACCGGGCCGACGTAGGTGTCCAGGCCTTGCTGGCGCAGCAGCGCCGCCGCGCCGCGCGCCCGGCCGAGCTGGTAGAAGCCGCGATAGGCGACGCAGCCGGCGATCGGGTAGCAGTGGCGCTGCGGCTCGACTGAGAACTCCTCGGTGGCGAAGAGATTCCACACCACATAGGGCCGGCCGAGATCGGCATAGAGGCGGTAGCTGGCATTGTCCGGCAGGCCGAGCCGCGCACTGGCGAAGGTGCGCGCGGCCTGGGCCTGGGCGAGGCGCTGGCGCAGCACGGGGTCGCGGGCCTGGTCGGCGACCAGCGTGGCGACCGGCTCGCGGCGGCGCAGTAGTTCGAGCTGGCCACTGGCCAGGTGACGGTAATAGTCGAAAGTGGAACAGCCGTTCAGACAGACGGCTAGCACCAGGGGAACCCCGCGCAGGGTAAGGTTGTCGAGTGAGCTGAAAAATTTCATCCGGTGAACCCGGTGGCCCTGCAGGCGTTCAAGAAGGAGAGGCGAGCGTTTCGCTCGTCCGTGCACAAGGGAGTGTACAGGCAGCAGACGGACAATCCGGGCTTCGATGTGGCGGGAGCCGGTCCGGTTTTTCCAGTGCCCACCGGTTCCATAATCACGACATCCCGGAGCTTCATCATGCGCGTTCTCCTCCTGCTTCCCTGTCTGCTGACGCTCGGCGGCTGCAACCTGCTGCTGCCGCGACACGATCCCGGCCAGGCCTGGATCGAGCTGAATCCGCCGGAGCCCCATTCGCTGCGCGCCGCCGAGGTGGACCGCAAGGCGCTGGACGATCACCGCTTCTTCCAGGTCAGCCCCGGCGCCCACGAGCTGGGCATGCGCTATCGCTTCGAGGTGGCGGGCAGCAACATCGGCCCGGGCAGCGCGTCTTACGAGCGCAATTGCCTGATTCGCCTGAACTACAAGGAATTCATCGCCGGCCAGCGGTATAGTCTGGAGGTCGGCGACGTCGGTTTCCGCGCCTGGGCCAGACTCTACGACGACCAGCGCCGGATGGTGGCGAGCGGTCGGGAGAGTGGCTGCGGCAACGGCGCCTGACGTCTGGCCGCGTCTTTCCCGCGAGGCTGCCCATGTCCGGACGACTCCTCTGGCTGATCCTGCCCTTGCTGCTGGCCGGCTGTGCCAGTCCGCTGCCCGAGCCGGACCCGCGGATGGCCTGGGTCGAGCTGGAGGCCCGCGAGGTGACCAGCCTGCTGATGGCCGAGCGGCTGGACGGCCGGCGGCTGAGCGATGGCCGCTATTTCCAGGTCGGCCCCGGCGCCCGCGAGCTGGAGGCGATCTACCGCTACTACTACCAAGGCACCCCGACGGGCCGCAATCCGCAGGCCACCAGCTGCTGGCTGCGCCTGCGCTATCCGAGCTTCGCCGCCGGACAGCGTTACCGGCTGGAAGCCTGGGCCATGGCGACCCAGGTCTACGCCGTGCTCTACGACAGCAGCGGGCGGGAGCTGGCCGAGGCCGAGGTGCTCCACTGCGGGTTCTACTGAGGGGCGCACTCCGCTAGTCGGCGCACTCGCCGCACAGGTCCTGTGCCAGCCAGTATTCCGCCTCGTCCGCCGAGAGGCCGGCGCCGAGCAGGGCGAACAGCTTGCCGAGCGCCGCCTCGCGGGTCATGCCATCGCCACCGACCAGTCCGGCCTCGTGCAGGGCGTTGCCGGCGGCATAGGTGCCGAACGCCACGTGGCCGTGCGGGCACTGGCTGATGCCGAGCAGCAGCGTGCCGCGCCGGCGGGCCTCGCGCAGCGCGGCGAGCAGGTCGGCGTCGTCCGAGGGACCGGTGCCGCTGCCGTAGCACTCCAGCAGCAGGCCCTGCACGCCGCTGCCGAGCAGGGCGCGCAGCTGCGCCGCCTGCAGGCCGGGGAACAGCGGCAGCACGGCGAGGCTCACCGGCTGGCGAATTCGCCGGTAGTCAAGTGTGGCGGGCAGGACGGCGGCGCGGCTGCCGTGGCGTTGGCGCGGCAGCTCGGCGAACGCGCCGAAGGTCGCGCTGCCCAGCTTGGTGGCGCGGGCACCGTGCAGCAGACGGCCGCCGAAGTAGAGGTGCACGCCGGGCGCCACGCCTTGCGCGAGGGCCTCCACGGCGCCGAACAGGTTGTCCCAGGCGTCGCTGCCCGAGGCGTCCGATGGCAGCATGGCGCCGGTCAATACAACCGGCACGCCCAGGCCGAGCAGCAGGAAGCTCAGCGCCGCGGCGCTGTAGGCCAGGGTGTCGGTGCCGTGCAGCAGCAGCACGGCGTCGCAGCCGTCCTCCTCGACCGCGGCGACGACGGCATCGCGCAGGGCCAGCCAGTGGTGCTGGTTCATGTTGGCGCTGTCGATCGGCGGGCTCAGCTCGCGGTAGCGCCAGGGCGGCATGCGTCGCTGCGGCTCGGCGGCCAGCCGTTCGTTGAGGCGCGCGTCGAAACCGGCGGCCGGCACCAGACCGCGGGCGCTGGCCTGCATGCCGATGGTGCCGCCGCTGTAGAGGACCATGAGTCGGTTGATGGTGGACATGGCCTGATCTCGGAAAAGGTGGAACGGGCATGGTAACCCGGACGGGAGGTCCACGCGTCTGCACTTCCGCGCTCTCCTTTGGGTTATACTCCGCCGCTTGATAATGCGAGCCTCTCTCAAATCCGGAAAGGTTCGTCCCCCGCCAAGCCACGCCCTGCCAGCGTGGCTTGTTGTTTTTTGACGCGCCTGCGGGCGCCAACGAAGAGGCACGACGATGAGCGCACTGGTAGGCGTGATCATGGGGTCCAAGTCGGACTGGAGCACCCTCTGTCACACCGTGGAGATGCTGGACAAGCTGGGCATCCCCAACGAGGTCAAGGTGGTTTCCGCCCACCGCACTCCGGATCTGCTCTTCCAGTACGCCGAGCAGGCCGAGTCGCGCGGCATCCAGGTGATCATCGCCGGCGCCGGCGGCGCCGCCCACCTGCCGGGCATGTGCGCGGCCAAGACCCACCTGCCGGTGCTCGGCGTACCGGTGCAGTCGTCGATGCTCTCCGGGGTCGACTCGCTGCTCTCCATCGTGCAGATGCCGGCCGGCGTGCCGGTCGCCACCCTGGCCATCGGCCGGGCCGGCGCGATCAACGCCGCGCTGCTCGCCGCCAGCATCCTCGGCGCCAAGCACCCGCAGTACCACGAGGCGCTCAAGCGTTTCCGCGACGAGCAGACCCGTACCGTGCTCGACAATCCGGATCCGCGCGACGCGTGAGCAAGGGGAGCCTCAAGATGAAGATCGGCGTGATCGGTGGCGGCCAGCTGGGTCGCATGCTGGCCCTGGCGGGCACCCCGCTGGGTATGAACTTCGCCTTCCTCGACCCGGCGCCGGACGCCTGCGCGGCCGCCCTCGGCGAGCACATCCGCGCCGACTACGGCGACCAGGACCACCTGCGCCAGCTGGCCGACGAGGTCGATCTGGTCACCTTCGAGTTCGAGAGCGTGCCGGCCGAAACCGTGGCCTTCCTCTCCCAGTTCGTCCCCGTCTACCCCTCCGCCGAGTCGCTGCGCATCGCCCGCGACCGCTGGTTCGAGAAAAGCCTGTTCAGGAGCCTGGGCATCCCCACCCCGGAATTCGCCAACATCCATTCGCAGGTCGACCTCGATGCCGCGGTGGCCGAGATCGGTCTGCCGGCGGTGCTCAAGACCCGCACCCTGGGCTACGACGGCAAGGGCCAGAAGGTCCTGCGCCAGCCTGCGGATGTCGCCGGCGCCTTCGCCGAGCTGGGCAGCGTGCCGTGCATCCTCGAAGGCTTCGTGCCCTTCAGCGGCGAGGTGTCGCTGATCGCCGTGCGCGGCCGCGACGGCGAGACGCGCTTCTACCCGCTGGTGCACAACAGCCACGAGAGCGGCATCCTGCGCCTGTCGGTGGCCAGCAGCGGGCACCCGCTGCAGGCGCTGGCCGAGGACTACGTCGGCCGCGTGCTGGAGAAGCTCGACTACGTCGGCGTGCTGGCCTTCGAGTTCTTCGAGGTCGACGGCGGCCTGAAGGCCAACGAGATCGCTCCTAGGGTGCACAATTCCGGGCACTGGACCATCGAAGGCGCCGAGTGCAGCCAGTTCGAGAACCACCTGCGCGCGGTGGCCGGCCTGCCGCTGGGCTCGACCGCCAAGGTCGGCGAGAGCGCCATGCTCAACTTCATCGGCACGGTGCCGCCGGTGGACCGGGTGGCGGCCATCGCCGACTGCCACCTGCACCACTACGGCAAGGCCTTCAAGGCCGGGCGCAAGGTCGGCCACGCCACCCTGCGCAGCAAGGACCTGGCGACCCTCGAGGCGCGTATCGAGGACGTCGAGGCGCTGATCGCCAGGGACTGAGCCGCACCCATGGCCAGCTGCCTTGATGGCGGGCGTGCCGGAGCCTGACTAGGCTGAGGGGGGTACGGACTTCTGGGAGGGCTCTGCGATGGGCATCCTCGGCACCATCCTCATCGGCCTGCTGGTCGGCGTGGTTGCACGTTTCCTCATGCCGGGCAGGCAGGCCATGGGCTGGATCATGACCATCCTGCTCGGCATCGGCGGCTCGCTCCTGGCTACCTACGGCGGCCAGGCGCTGGGCATCTACCGCGCCGGCGAGGCCGCCGGCTTCATCGGCGCGGTGATCGGCGCCATTCTCCTGCTGGTGATCTACGGCTATCTGCGCAAGTCCTGAGCGGTGGCGGTGGCCTGGGTTTTCTGCCATTCCAGCAGCTTCCGCTGCTTGTGACGCTGGGCCACCAGGGGAACCGGCGTGGTCTTGCCGGTTTCCAGCCAGCGCCGCACGCGGGTGGCATCGCCGACATGGGAGTGCTTGCCGAGAGTGTTCAGCAGCACCATGGCCACGGGCCGGTTCTGCACCACCGCGAGCATGGCTAGGCAGTGGCCCGCCTCGTTGATGAAGCCGGTCTTGGTGACCTCGATGCGCCAGGCGGGATTGCGCACCAGGGGGTTGGTGTTGTTGAAGTTCTGCACGTAGTTCGGCTTCTGGAAATACGCGCTGCGGCTCGCCGTGGTGCTCAGCTCGCGGATTAGCGGGTACTGGCGCGCGGCCCTGAGCAGCCGCACCAGATCGCGGGCGGTGGAGACGTTCAGCTCCGACAGGCCGGTCGGCTCGACGAAGCGCGTGCTGCGCATGCCCAGCGCGCGCGCCTTGGCGTTCATCGCCGCGACGAAGCGCGCGTGGCCGCCCGGATAGTTGTGCGCCAGGCTCGCCGCGGCGCGGTTCTCCGAGGACATCAGGGCCAGGCGCAGCATCTCCCGGCGGCTGATGTGGCTGTTGACCCGCACCCGCGAGTAGACGCCGCGCAGCTCGCGGGTGTCGTGGATGAGGACCGGGATCACTTCGTCGAGCGGCTGTGCGGCATCCAGGGTCACCACGGCGGTCATCAGCTTGCTGATCGAGGCGATCGGCACGACCACGTCTGGATGGCTGGCGAACAACTCCTTGCCATTGTCCAGGTCGACGATCAGGGCGCTGGCGGAGGCCAGTTCCAGGGGCGGTGGCGTGCGGGTCGGCGGGGTCTTGTCGACGGCCCGGGCAGTGGGCATGACGAGCACGCAGGCACAGGCCAGCAGGAGGGCTAGGATCGGGGAATGGGTTTTCATGCGCATGACTCGCCGGTGGGATGCGTGGGAACTGACGCCTGGACGTCATTTTATGCGGTATAGCCAAACGCCGCTGCTTTTCAACGCCAGCAGACGAAAAGGCCGGCGGCTCTCTGGCAGTTTCCGCGGCGCTGCCCTTTATCGGCGCTTCGCTCGATGCCATGATGCCGCTGCAGTTCCCTCCTTCTCATCATTATCACTCGCCGATTCGATTCCATGCGCCGATCATCGTTCCTTTTCACCCTGCTTCTCGCCAGCTCCCTGTCGCATGCCGAGCCGCCCGAGCTGGACTGGCTGGAGCTGATGCCCGCCGACGACCGCCAGGCTCTGGAGGACATGCCGGACATCAGCCACGACACCCCGGAAGCCGACGGCGACTTCACCGCCAAGGGCGGTCTCAAGCAGAAGGCCAGGGATCTGCCGGCGGTGATGTACTCGGCGAAGACGGTGCCGGCGCTGAACGGCCGGGAGATCCGCCTGGGCGGCTATCCGGTGCCGCTGGAGAACGACGGCCAGGGGCGCAGCACCACCTTCTTCCTGGTGCCCTATCCCGGCGCCTGCATCCACCTGCCGCCGCCGCCGCCGAACCAGATCGTCCTGGTCCGTTATCCGAAGGGCATCCGCGTGGAGGACATCTCGATCCCGTTGTGGGTGGACGGCAAGCTGCGGGTGGAGAAGGTCAGTAACGACCTGGCGGACGCCGCCTATGCCATCGAGGCGAGCGGAGTGCAGCCAGTCGAGGAAGAGGCGCTGTAGCGGAGACGGGCGGCGAGCCGGCGTTGCGCCGGCGGACACCCGGGATGAAATCGCGTCCCTGCGATCTCGGCGGGGACGGGATCAGAGCAGCGGGATGCTGTAGTTGACGATCAGGCGGTTCTCGTCAATGTCCCGCTGGTTGACGTCGTTGCCGCGCCAGGCGGCGCTCATCCAGGTGAGACCCAGACCCTTGAGCGCCCCGGACTGCACCGTGTAATCCAGGCGGAAGTCGCGTTCCCATTCGCGGCGGTCGCTGCCGGCGGCGTCGATGTCGTCGCCGCTGAAGTAGTTCAGGCCGGCCTTCAGGCCCGGCACGCCGACCTTGGCGAAGTCGTAGGCGTATTTGACCACCCAGGTGTTCTCGCCGGCGTTGTGGAACTTGTGCACCTGGGCGTCGGTGATCAGGTAGAGCACCCGGCCCGCGCCCTGGTTGAGGTGCGGGAAGTCGCTGTTGCCGGTGATCTTCTGATAGCCGGCGCCCAGCGAGTGGCCACCCAGGCTGTAGGTGAACAGGGCGCTCCACAGGTGGTTGTCCACTTCGTAGCGGTTGGAGGAGTTGGCACTCCAGTAACCGTTGGCGCGGTAGCCCTCGGCGCGACCGGAGGCGCTGCCGTTCTCGCCGTCGGAATCGCTGCTGAAATAGCGCAGGTCGGTCTTCAGCGAGCCCACCGGCAGCGCCCAGTTGTGCAGCAGGCCGAAGAAGTGCTGCTTGTAGAAGTCGCGCAGGTTGCCGTAGTAGTACTGCAGCGTCAGGTCCTTGTTGACCCGGTAGTCGGCGCCGCCGTAGTAGAACTCGTTGCTGGCCTGGGCAACGCTGCCGCTGTTCGAGCCCTCGATGGACAGGCTGTCGCTGTTGCTGGAGTTACGCTCGGTGGAGTGCTCCAGCTTGCCGGCGACGAAGGTGAAGTCCTTCAGCTCGTTGACGGTGACCTGCCCGCCCTCGTAGGTCTGCGGCAGCAGGCGGCCGTCGTTGGCGATCACCACCGGCAGGCGCGGGCGCAGGGTGCCGTACTGCACCAGGGTCTTGGAGAAGCGCATCTTGCCGGTCACGCCAAGACGGCCGAAGTCGCGCTTGGCCTTGCCGTTGCTTTCCAGCGGGAAGACCTGTCCCGGAACGCGATCGGACTCGGTGAGCGCATTCCTCTTGTCGGCATCGCCACCGGCATCCAGGCGCAGGCCGTAGGAACCCAGCAGGTCGAGGCCGAAGCCGACGGGGCCTTCGGTGAAGCCGGACTGGTAGTCGAGCACGAAGCCCTGGCCCCATTCCTCGGAACCGGCGCGATCTTCGTTGCGGATGTCCTGATTGAAGTAGAAGTTACGCGTGCTGAGCGTGGCTTTGCTGTCTTCGAAGAATCCCGCGGCGCCGGCCTGTTGCGGCAAGGTCTGACTCAGGACGGCCGCCGTCACGGCCAGGGTCAGGGTGGACTTGTTCATGTGTTCCTTGTTCTCCGATGAATAAATGCACGTTGTCCATGGGCCGGCCCCATCCGGGCGAGTGCTGCGCGCCGGCGGCTGAAAATGACATTTGTGTTTCAATTTGAAAATTGAGATTGATATTTTCTGGCGAAAATAAATCATTCTCTTGATGTGGATCACGAACGCTCCGCGCCGATGCGGCGCAAGCGGCAAGCAAAATGCATCGCGAGCGATATGCTCGCGCTGATTCCTTCGCTACAGCCTGCCTGCCAGGAGGCTCCGGGCGACTGCGTCCTTCCCGCCACCGCTGCGAAGCCGGCATCCCTTTTTTATATATCCGGCTATGCCATTCCTGTTTGGCGCATTTATGCAATACATATGCCTGAAATAAATTTTAAATATTTAGTTCATTAAAATCAACAATGTATGTCGTTTTAGGAAGGGTATCGGCATGTCGCGTATACGCCGATCTCGTAGGCGATATGTTCGTTTGTATACAACGCGACAAAGCGTGTCGGCCGATGATGGCAATACGACACTGAACCGCCCGGCGGCCTGACGAGGCCGAGGAAAAGACGCCGCGCCCTTGGTTATCCGGGCTCGGCGGATGGCGCCGTGCGCCGGTCGCGGGCTTGCCGTATCCTGCGTGCGCCCTGCCACACAAGGACCCTCCGCCATGCCGACCCCCAAGAAATGCTGGAGCGCTTCCAGGACAGCTACGCCCTGGGCGACGAGGCGATCGACCACACCCACCGCGAATTTCTCGCACTCTGCCTGGCCGCCGCGAATGCCCAGGGAGCGGCGTTCGCCGATGCCTTCAAGGCGCTGTTCGAGCACACCAGCCGCCACTTCGCCGACGAGGAGGCGAAGATGCAGGCCTCCGCCTATCCCGCCTTCGGCGAGCACCGCGCCAATCACCAGCGCATCCTCGGCGACATGGACCGCTTCTGCCAGCGCGCCGCGGCCGGCCGCGCGCAGATGGCCCGCGCCTGGCTGAACGACAGCCTGCCCGCGTGGTTCGACCTGCACGCCAAGACCATGGACAGCGCCCTGGTGGTCCATCTCCGCCAGCACGGCTGAGACCCCGCGCACAAATCCGCCGGCTGCCCGGCAACGCTGCCCACGCCGGGACCAGATAATTGCCGCCTGCCGCCGCCCGCTCCCGGGCGGCCTTCAAGCATCGTCCCTTTACCTCTTCCCCCGACAAGGAGCCGTCATGTTCCCGTCTCGCACCCTCCATCGATCCGTCTTCGTCCTGGCCCTGCTCGCCGCCGGCGTCGCCCAGGCCGCCGGCACGGCGGAGGTCCTTATCCAGCCGGTCGCCAGCCGCTTCCCGACCCTCAGCGTCGACGTGAACGTCCGCGACGCCAAAACCGGCGCGCCGATCCAGGGGCTGACCAAGGAGCACTTCAGCGTCACCGAGGATCTGCGCGAGACGGTGATCGTCGGCGTCGAGAGCCTGACCCCGGAGACGGCGGACGCGCGCGGCGTGGACTTCGTCTTCGCGTTCGACGACACCGGCAGCATGGCCGAGGAGATCGACGGGCTGATCCAGCGCACTCTGGAATTCGCCAACATCGTCCAGACCTCCGGGTTCGACTACCGCTTCGCGCTGATCTCCTTCGGCGACGAACTGCGCCACAAGGTGGACTTCACCGCCTCGGCCGGCGACTTCAAGGCCGCGGTGGCGGCCCTGCGCGCCGACGGCGGCGGCGACGAGCCGGAAAACGCCCTGGAGGCCCTGCGCTACGGCGTCACCGCGCTGAGCCACGACCCGGCGCGGCGCAAGGTGTTCGTGCTGATCACCGACGCCTCCTTCCACAGCGCCGATGTCGTCACCCCGCTGACGACTCAGGAAGTGCTCGCCGACCTGAAGAAGCTCGGCGCCGTGCTCAACGTGGTCGGCCCGAACCTCGACCAGTACCGCTGGATGGCCGATGCCCTGGCCGGCAGCTTCTACGATAAGGATTCCGGGCAGTTCAAGCGGATCGTCGAGCAGATCGCCGGCGGCTCGGCCAGCAACTACCGCCTGACCCTGACCACCAGCCGCCCGGACTACGACAACACTTGGCGGGCGCTGGAAGTCGCCGTGAAAGGCGCCAGCGAGGGCAGCGGCGTCTCCCAGTACCAGGCGCCGAGCTGGGTCAGCGCCTCCTCGCGGGTCGACGGTTTCCAGGGCATCGACAGCCGCTTCGCGCCGCACAACGCGATCGACGGCAACCCGGCCAGCGCCTGGGCCGAGGGCGTGTCCGGCGCCGGCGTCGGCGAATGGGTGGCGCTGAACTTCGCCGCGCCGCAGAGCATCGACCGCTTCGCCCTGACCCTGCCGGCCGGCAGCACGCTCCGCCGCGTCGGCGTGCTGATCAACGACGAGGACAAGCGCTTCTACGACCTCAAGCCGGGCCAGACCGCGCAGGCCTTCGCCCTCGAGGCGCCGCTGCAGGTGTCGCGCTTCAAGGTCGTGCTGGAGGACGCGCAGAGCGGCGACAACGGCCTGGCCGAGATCGAGCTGTTCAACGGCGCCGCGCTCGTCGAGCCCATCGCCCGCGCCCACGACATCCGCCGCACCGCCAAGCTCGCGCAGGAACAGAACAAGCAGGGCGAGACGCTCTACCACGCGAAGAAATACGACGACGCGGTGTTCTACTACAAGGAAGCGCTGAAGAACGACCCCACCTACGCCCAGGCCTTCAGCAACCTCGGCCTGGCCTACCAGCGGCAGAACCAGTTCGCCGACGCCATCTGGGCCAACCGCCAGGCGATCGCCCTGGCGCGCGGCACCACCCGCGACAGCGTGCTGGCCAGCTCGCACTACAACATCGCGCGGATCTTCGAGGCGCAGAACAAGTTCGAGCAGGCGCTGCAGAACTTCCTGTGGGCGCAGAACTACAAGGCCAACCCGGTGTACGACAAGGCCATCGCCCGCATGAACGAAAGACTCGGCCGCTGAGCGGGGAGGGAAGCGCATGAGCCGTTCGCGCACAACCCGGCCGCTCGGGCCCTGGCTGGCCGGCACCCTGCTGGCGCTGCTCTGTACCGGAGCCTCGGCGGCGGGACCGGCGAAGCTCGCTAGCTACGACCGCACGCTCTGGCCGGAAAGCATCGACAGCCCGCAGCGCTTCGACCGGGCTTCGCGCCAGGAGATCCTCGCCCTGGTGCGGGTCATCGAGCGCACGCCGCTGGCCGACACGGCGGCCATCCAGACCTTCACCGGGGTGAAGACGCCCAACGCCGAGGGCGTCGCCCGCTGGCTGGAGGAAACCCGCCGGCGCCTGCTGGCCAACTACCGGGCGGCGAGCCGCGGCTGCGACGGCGAGGCGACCTGCCCGCCGGCCGCGGACTGGCCGGCGCTGGTGCAACTGGCCGGCCAGGCCACGGGGGACGCGACGACCCAGGCCTGGCGGCAGGCCGCCGAAGGCTTCCACGCCACCTATCTCTACGAGCAGGTCCGCCTGGCCGCACTGTTCCCGCGCATCACCAGCGAGATCGCCCGGCTGGACGGCAGCGAGCTGAACGGCTTCGAACTGCCCGACCGGCAGTTCGCCCTGAGCTTCGACGACGGCCCCTCGGGCAACGACGAGACCGAGCGGCTGCTGCACTGGCTGCGCGAACGCGGCGCCGGCGCCTTCTTCTTCGTCCTCGGCGAAAACCTCGAACGGCGCTTGGCCAGGGAATCCGCCGCCAGCCTGGGCGAGCGCTACCAGGGCCAGTGCCTGGCCTCCCACGGCTACAGCCACGTACCCCACCAGAAACTGGCCGGCTGGCAGGACTCGCTGGACAAGACCGCCCGCCTGATCGCCCGCGTCCAGCCCGCCGGCCCGGCCGGCGGCGCCTGGTTCCGCCCGCCCTACGGACAGCGCAACGCGGAGCAGGTCGCCTATCTGAAGGCCCGCGACGGCCGCGTGGTGCTGTGGAACATCGACTCCCAGGACTGGAACGCCAAACTGCAGCCCGCCGCCATGCAGGACCGCCTGATCACCCTGATGCTGCTCTGGCGCCGCGGCATCCTGCTGTTCCACGACATCCACCCCAAGGCCCGCGCGGCTCTGCCGGGGATCGGGGCATTCATGGAGAAGAGCGGGTTGGCGATGGTGGGGTGTGGGGAGGTGGATACCAAGGCCAAAATCTGACGGCCGGAGCCGCACTTGACTAGCATTACTGGTGATCTAATTATTGCGAGAATAAACGATTAGATCATGAGCTCTGCTCTAGAAAGTTCTGTGTGGCACCTTCATAAAGTTCTACTTGAAAAGTACAAGAACCTGCTCCGCGACCGAAATAAAAACGCCTAAGGATGAAAATTTTATATAAGCAAAGTAAGTTGCTGAATTGCATAAAATCGAAATACAAACTATAAAATTGCTGTGGCTTGCAGAGTAAAAATATAGGCCCTACCATGTCGAGCTATATGTACACTCACTAAAACAAGAGAATTTTGTTTATAACACAATAATCTTTATTGCTAAATATCAATGAACAGCCCTCTTCTACTTGAGAATGGCTAATTGAAATACGGCTTCCAGGGGTGATTGATCAATGGCCTCACATATAACTTTAAGCTTAACCCGATTATTAGCTCAAAGCAGTGGAGCTCCTTTTCTATTTATTGGATCAGGGTTCTCACGTAGATATATTGGGCTTGAACAATGGGATGAACTATTAAAAAGGTTCTGTAAAGCAATAAAGGAGTTTGGCTACTATTCATCTCAACATAATCAGGACCTACCGAAAGCTGCAAGCGAGATGGCGCGAGACTTCAATGAGATATGGTGGACTCCTTTCAAGGCTCACTTATTGCAATCGGGGAAACTCGTCTAAACATAACAGTCATACGAACATCTAATTTTCTAGATGTTTACGAGGCCATTGAGAGTACAAAAAGAAAAATTCCAGCTCGTATACTGCGCTACTGTAAAGAGCAAATGTATGATCTCGTAAAATCAAACAACCCAGAAACAAAGCTTGCAGTTTTAAATATTGATCAAATTGACAATAAAGATGACGTAGAGTTTGTTGTTGGGGTTGGAGTTGCCAAAGAGCAAGAGGGGCTATCCAAACAAGGATATAAAGGCGTTACAATCGATGATGTATTCTCAGACATAATAAATGATAAAAGCAAATATGATGCAGCCGAACTACTGAGAGAGGTTTACCCAACATTCTTAAAGAGGCCAAATAAGTATATCCCTGGATACAAATATCTAAGAGCAGTAGGAATTAAATCTCTGGATGAACTCAGAACTTCAGAGTTTTCAGAAATTGAGGCCATCCTCAGCAAGACCGAAAGAAAAGACTACCGCATTGGGCAATACAGAAAGCAATTTGAGAATCAATTCAAAGGTAAGACAACCATAGAAATCATTGCAGGTACCACAGCAGAAAAAGCCCCGCTGATTATTCCGTTTCAAGATGATCAAAATATCGATATTTCTGCTGTTAAGGATTTTCTTGTGGCAAATAAAGAAAATTTAAGATCAGATGTTTCTGCATATGCAACTTACTTTCGAAAATTGGTCTGCCTTATTGATGTGATTGAATACGGATTTTAGTTTACCTTATTGCCCTGAGTGAAACTGCTCAGGGCACCAATTTTATTGGCCGATCGACTACAAATTCCGAATGCAGCACATTTAGCTGAGAAGCCACACTTAGTAGTTACGCCACTTCTCTATTCGCACTTGTTAAATGTGGTTGATAAATTATCTCCTGCAAAATCTGGCTCTGTAATCCACTCATAGACATTGGTTTTCTTGTTGTAGAAGCCATGCCAATCAACTTGTACGTGATTTTTGGAGCTTAGGGCCATATTGGCGATAGGTTTTTCATTCGAAAATTCATCCCAAGGCAGCATCATTCCTCCCCTTCCAAGATCATCAGGCTCGTCAAGAAAAATTGATAATATTTTTTGACTTTGCTCACCATGCGATTTTATATATATCTGATTTGAGTTAACCTCAATCAATATGAGGCTTTCGTGATATATATTTATTCCGCCAACTTTTTCGCAATCAGGCGACCATCTTCCCGTGAACACAGAGAGCGGAGGTACCTCGGTAGTTTTTTCTGCCATTGCCCCGCTTGATATGGCCTCTAAGGCCACAACTACGTTGGCACAACCATATATTGCCAAAGTTAGCAGTACATGGGGTGTTAGTGTCTTTATATTACATTCTTTCATCTGTCAATGAATTCTCTCAAAAAGCCCGACTTTAAATGGAGGTCAGAACGCCCTAAAAGCTCTTCTTTAAAAAAACTCTCGTAGTTAGATAGAGCTTGCGACATGCTCTCGATAGGTTGTCCATAGCGTCCCGGTGGCAAGCTTGCCCACTCCCAGCTACTGTTTTCAATTGCCTCTTTAGTATTGTCATTAATTATTGCATCAAGCGTCTTGCCTCTAACTTTATATTTCAAAAGGGCGACACAAAATTTATCTTGGGATTCTGGTGTGAAATCTTTGATTTCTAATTTTCTTCTTACATTTATCATTTTATTATCTGCCCAAGTATACCCCATTACCTGATATGCCCCTGCGGCCGAGGAGTTATAGCCACTTTTCTTTATTTTTATTTGAGGGTGATCATCAAAGGTCTTCCCATGGTCTTTGATAAATGAGCTACCACCAAAAAGTTTTTCATAGCCACGGTTTCCTACAGTTCCTTCTCCTACTCGGATCATCCGCAGAAAGGCACGAATTCTCGCTTCTCTTATATCGACAGTAGTTGAGGATATGACGGCAATTGGATGAAAATTCCACCCCACTCCGTCCGCCCCAATCCCATACCTCCCCGCCAGCTCACTCCACCACGCCAGCTTCTCGATCCGCCGCTTCTCGCTTTCCCAGTTCGGGTTGCGCGTTTTCGGCGAGTGCTCCATCAACGGATCGAGTTCGTCCCACTTCCCCGGATTCCAGAACCACTCGCTTTCATGGCGGATGATCAGTTGCGCGAGGGATTGGGCGATCCAGGGTTTGCGCAGGGCGGTGGCGATTTCGTGGGGGGCGAGTTTGCCGTCGCCGTCACGGTCGATCAGGTCGTGGAGGCGGCTCCTGATCGGGCCCTGGTCGGCCAGGTCGATCTGCGCCTGGTAGTTCGGTTTTTCCTCGTCGCTCAGGCGGCCGTCGGCGTCGAGCCGGTGGGCCAGTTCGCCGAGGGGGCGGCCGGTTTCCTCGATGAAGTCGAAGCCTTCCCACTCCCAGGGGCTGTGGCGGGTGGTGATCAGCTCCTGCTCGGCCAGCCAGCCGTCGATGGGCTTGCCGTCCGTGTCGGCCAGCAGGTTGTCGAGGCACCACCAGTGGCTGACCGAGCCCGCCGCGGCGCTGTCGACACGAATCCTGCGTTCGGCCGGCAGGCTGTCCAGCAGGCGTTGCGGCAGGATCAGGTCGACGCCGACCGTCACGCCCTCGTCGCTAGGCCTGGGCGGATGGTCGGCGTCGATGCCGGCACGGTGGGGGATCAGCTTGCTGGCGCCCTTGTGTACCTTGAGCAGGGTCTTTTCCGTGTCCGGCAGGCGGGCGGCCCAGGCGCGGCTTCGGTGGACGAAGGCCGGCACGTCGTCGCAGCTGAACACTTCCAGGTGCAGCCGGGGCTGGGCGCTGCCGTCGTGATCCCGATAGAGGCCGAGGTGGCCGATCGGCTCGCCGGCTTTGATCGGCCAGGGGCGCTCCAGCACCTGCACGCGATCGAGCGTGGGCGTGCTGGTTCCGGCCGGCTCCAGCGAGGCGAAATGCACATGGCCGTGCAGGTTGCACAGGCCGTCGCCGCCCTCGACGACGGTCCCGAGCGGACGATAGGCACCGCTGCCCGCGCCGAGGGTGAACACCGCGCCTGCGGGCAGCACGGCGACGATCGGGTCGTCGCGCTCGCCGCTGCCGTCGCGGCGCAGGTTCAGGCCCTTGCCGGGGGCGAGGCCGGTTTCGATGTCGTTGGCCCGTTCGCCGACCAGGAACACATCGGGATCGTCGGTGCCCTGCAGTTCGCCGCCGAACACCCAGCCCTCGCGGCCTGCCGGCAGGTCGGGCAGGGCGCGTCCTTCGAGAAGGGCGATCAGCTTGCGCCATTGCGGCCGCTCGCGGTCGGCCTCGCCGAGCCGCACCTGGCAGCCCTTGGGCAGCAGGGCCAGAACGGTCGCATGCTCCGCCGTGCCCTTGCGCCCGGCGCGCACGCGCAGGCCGCGGATGGGGTCGCAGGCCTTGTCCGCCTTGATCCGGTAGAGGGGCTCGCCAAGGAAGGGCGGCGGGGCGGCCGCGCCCTCCGCCCGATAGCCTTCCCAGTCCTTGAGGTGCATGTAGAGGCTGTAGAGGGTCAGCGCCGGCGGCCTGTCTTCGCCGATGGCGGGCGCCTGCAGGCGGTGCCTGACCAGCACGAAGCCGGTGGAGAAGGGCGCCGGCGTGCCGCCGTCGCCGGCTCCGTATTCGCTGTGCGGATAGCGCGCGTCGATGCGGTAGGCGATCACCTCGCCGTCGGCGATGCAGCGCACGCCGGACTGGTCCAGGTGCGCGGCGGTATGGCCGTCGAAGTGGATGCCGCCGTGCCACAGGCCGTTGCGGCCCATGGGGTAGCTGCCGCTGCCGGCGTCGGCCAGGGCGGCGAGGTAGTCGAAGGCACTGGCGTCGCCGGGGAAGGGCAGGCTCCAGTTGCCGATTGCGGGGGTGTCGCTCATGGCAGTCCTTGCTTGGCAGGGTTTTCCGTATCGGCATTCAGCCGGAGAAGTTCAGCATGCGCGGGCCTTTCGCCGGGTCGCTGGCGGGCGGGTTGGCCAGCGCACTGTCGAGCGGACTGCCCGCCCGATCCCGGTCCGCCGCGCCGGGCGTCAGCGGCAGCTCGAGGGCGATGCCCGCGCCGCGGCCAGGGCTGCCGCCCGAGTTGATCCTCACCAGCGGGCCGACCAGGGTGATGCCGCCGGCGTCGAGCCTGATGAAGCTGCCGCCGGCCTGCAGGGTCAGTTCGCTGCCGGCTTCGAGGACGATCTTCGTGCCGGCCTTGAGGTGGATTTCCTGGCCGGCCTCGACGAACTGGCCGTTGCCGAGCTTGAGGTGCTGGTCCCGGTGGATGCAGAGGTGGTCGTCGGCCTTGAGCTCGATGCGGCGCTCGCCATGCACGGTCAGGTGTTCCTCGGCCTTCAGCTCGGTGTAGCGGCTGGCCTCGACGGTGTCGTGGCGCTCGTTCCCGACGCGGATCTTCTGGTCGTGCTCGATGTGCTGGTCCCAGTCGCGCTGGGCATGGATGTAGATCTGCTCGGCGCCCTTGCGGTCCTCGATGCGCAGCTCGTTGTAGCCCTCGCCGCCGGGACTGCTGAGAGTCTTGAACAGGCTGCGGGTCTTGTGCGCCGGCAGTTCGTAGGGCGTTGGGTGCTCGGCGTGATAGAGGCAGCCGGCGATCAGCGGCTGGTCCGGGTCGCCCTCGAGGAAGGTCACCAGCACCTCCATGCCGACGCGCGGGATGGCGATGCCACCGTAGTGGTCGCCGGCCCAGCTCGACGACACCCGCAGCCAGCAGCTGGTGGCGTCGTCGGCCTGGCCCTCGCGGTCCCAGTGGAACTGCACCTTGACCCGGCCGTATTGATCGCAATGGATTTCTTCGCCGGCCGGTCCGGTGACCACCGCGGTCTGGCTGCCGAGGATGCGCGGCTTGGGATGGCGCAGCGGCGGGCGGTACGGCGCGTCCCAGGGGGTGGCGGTGAAGCGGTTGCGGTAGCCCTGCTGGAAGCCGCCCTCGGCATCGGTGTCGTAGCTGACGGATTCCTCCAGCACCTGCGGCTGCTTGCCCTCATGGTGGATCGCGTCGAGCAGCCAGAGCCGGTTCCAGTCGGCGCGGGGATGACCGCTCAGCTCGAGGAAGTGCCCGCTGGCCAGCAGGGGCTGGTCGCTTTGGCCCTCGGCGAGCCGGTAGTCACAGCGGTGGCGTTCCAGGGCGCGGCGGGACAGCTGCTTGCCGCGCGTGCGGTCGGTGAAGCGGCCGGGGTAGTCGTAGTCTTCCAGGTCTGGCTGGAGTTCGCTGGAAAAGGCGCTTTCCAGACGCAGGCGCGGCTGTTCGAAGTCGTAATCGCGGCGGGTCACCCGCGAGGGGCGGGTTTCCAGGCGGACGCCGAAGCGCTTGATCGCCGGCGCATCGGCGACCAGTCCGCTGTCCTGCCGATAGGCGGTCGGGGCGAGCGTCGGAAAGGCGGTCTGGTCGTCGCCGAACACCAGCAGATGACCGTCCGGACGGTGTTCGAAGTGGTAGTGGATGCCTTCCTCCTCGCACAGGCGCTGCAGGAAGTGCAGGTCGGATTCGTCGTACTGCACGCAGTAGTCGCGCGCCGGGTACTGGGCGCCGAGCCGGAAAGCGCAGGCGTCGCCGTCGAGGATGCCGTGCTCCGCCAGCAGCCGGGCGAGGATCTGCGGCACGGAAAGCTGCTGGAAGATGCGCTGGTTGATCCGCTGGGCGAGGTAGGCGAGGCGCGGCACCAGGCTCAGGCGGTAGCGGGTCAGGCGGCGGCCGGACTCGCCCTGGGCGGCGGCGTGGACCAGGCCGTGGAGTCCGCCGCCGTGCGGGGCGAAGGCGAGGAAGGCCGGGCGGTGCAGCAGGCTTTCCAGGTCGAGGTCGGGGCGTTCGCCGATCAGTTCGAGGTCGACGCGGTAGGGCTGGCCGATGGCCTCGCGGGCGCTGAATTCGAGCACCTGCAAGTCGTGGTCGAGGCCGTCGATGGTCAGGATGAAACGGGGTTGGTTGGCCGGGGCGAACATGGCGGTTTCCTTATCGGTGGCCGAGGCGCAGCCAGCGGCGCAGGCGGCCGGAGGCGGGCGTGCGGAAGGCGGCCTGCAGGGCGGCGGCGTCGATGCGCCGCTTGGCCGGGTCGAAGGCCAGGGCGGTACGCAGGGCCGGCCAGCAGTGCGGCGGCAGTCTTGGCGGACAGACGAGCCGGCGGTCCAGCCCCTGCTCGCGGGCCTGGCGGGCATCGAGACGGGCGAAGGGATGGCGGCCGGCGGCGAGCTCGTAGAGCAGGCAGGCGAGGGCGAAGACGTCCGCGGCGGCACTGAGCGGCGCGCCGTCGAGCAGCTCCGGGGCGGCGTAGCACGGCGTCCAGGCGGCGAAGCGCTCGCGGTCGAGGCGCGGCAGGCCGGGCAGCGCGCCGGGCAGCGGCTGGCCGAGGCCGTAGTCGATCAGGCGCAGGCCGTCCTCGGCGAGGATCGCGTTGCCCGGCTTGAGGTCGCCGTGCAGCACGCCGCGGCGGTGGGAATGCGCCACGGCTCCGGCCAGCGCCACGGCGATTTCGCCCAGCTCGGCCCAGGGCAGGCCCTCGGGGCGCTCGTCGAGCAACCGGTCGAGGCAGGGACCGCGCAGCAGTTCCAGGGTGAAGAAGGCGCGCCCGCTGGCCGGGTCGAGGTCGAAGGCGTGGGCGCGCACCACATGCGGGTGATGCAGCCGGCTGGTCAGGGCGAACTCGGCGTGGAGCAGGGCGTCGGCGTCGGGATGCTCGGCGAAGTCCGCGGCGAGGGTCTTCAGCGCCACCACGGGTTCCGGATCGCCGAACTGCTCGCGCAGCAGGTCGCGGGCGCGATATACCGCGCCCATGCCGCCGACGCCGAGCAGCCGCTCGATGCGGTAGCGGCCGGCGACCAGCGCGGGCAGTTCGCCGCAGGCCGGGCGGACAGCGAAGGAGGGCGGCAGGCTCATCGGCGGATCACCACGGCGCTGAGGTTGTCCCGCGCCGGCCCGGCCAGCACCTGCGCGAACAGGCGCTCGATGGCCAGCGTGGCGAGGGGCAAATCGAGGGCGGTGCCGAGATCCACAGGCTTCAGGCTGCGATGCAGGCCGTCGCTGCAGAGCAGGAAGCGGTCGCCGGGCAGCGTCTCCAGCTCCAGGCTGTCCAGCACCAAACGCTCGCTGGCGCCGACCGCACGGGTAAGCGCCTGGGCATCCGGATGGCGGGCCGCCTGCTGCGGGCGCAGACCCTGGCGGTCGATCAGCTGCCGTTCGAGGGAATGGTCCCGCGACAGCTGGTAGAGGCGGCCGCCGCGCCACAGGTAGCAGCGGCTGTCGCCGGCCCACAGGCAGACGGCGCGCGGGCCGGCGGCCAGCAGGGCGACCAGGGTGCTGCCGGTCGGTCCGCCGGCATGGGTCGCCGCCTGGAACAGCTGGCGGTTGGCCTGCTGCAGGCACTGGCGGACCTGCGCCAGGCGCGTCGGCAGGCCGCCTTCCAGGGCCAGGCCGGTCAGGCGGTCGACGATCAGCCGGCTGGCCAGGGCGCCGCCGGCGTGCCCGCCCATGCCGTCGGCGACCGCCCACAGGCCGGCGCCGGGCCGTTCCAGCACGGCATCCTCGTTGCAGGCGCGGACCTTGCCGGTCTCGCTGCGGGCGGCGCTGCGCCAGGGGGATGCGAGCGCCGTCATCACAGCGCCGCCGGCAGCTGGAAGTCGCGCAGCAGGGCGAGATCGAAGGGGTTCGGCGAGCGCTGGCTGTGCAGCAGGTAGCGCGCCTGGCGGCCCTCCAGGTCGGCCTTGAGCAGCAGCACGTCGCGGCCCTGGTGGTGGTCGACCTCCAGCAGCTCGAGCAGGCGGAACAGCGCCCAGGGGCCGCCGCTGCGCTCGATGCCCACGCGCCGCCCGCCGAGTTCCTCGACCACCAGGCTGGCGCGTCCGTCGCCGGCTTCCACCGGCCAGCGGAAGACTTCCGGTACGATGGGGCCGTGGCGGTATTCCAGCTGGCGGTCGCCGAGGCGGAATTCGGCGCGGCCCAGGCTCGCATCCAGCGCGTAGGGTTCCAGGCGGAACGGCACCGTGGGCTCCTCGGGGTTCTCGGCGAAGAAGCTGCGCTGGATGCCGCGCAGCCGGCCCAGCTGGGCGAGGAACTCGGCGGACAGCGGCAGGCCGCGGCCGTCGACCTGGCGCAGGCGGTACTGGCCGGGACTGCCGCTGAGGAAAGGCTCCAGATAGCGCTCGAAGAAGCTGTCGGCGACGCCGCGGACCTTGAAGAAGGCGCGGAAGTCGGCCAGCGCCACCTCGCTCTCGCTGGCCGCGTCGAACGGGTAGCGCTCGCGCAGCGAGTCGCGGTAGACGGCGTACAGCTCGCTGCGGTAGCGCTGCTCGAGGTGCTGGTGGGCGCCGGCGAGGATCAGCCGCCAGGCGTCTCCGGCGAGCAGCGCCAGCGCATTGCCGAGCGGTTGCGGCAGACGCGCGGCACCGTCCTGCAGCCGGTCGATGGCGTCGCGCCGGCCGCCCAGGCGCGCCCTGGCCTGTTCGAAGGCGGCCTGCTCGGGCGCACCGGCCTGGACCAGGCCGGCCAGCTGCAGTTGCAGGGCGTCCAGCGCCTGCAGGGTGGCGGCCAGCTCGGGCGCGGCGCTGCCGGCGTCGTCGAGCAGCCGGTGCAGGGGCTCGAAGCGCCGCTCCAGAGTCTGGCGCGCGCTGTCCGCAGGGTGCGGCGCCAGCTCCGCGGCGGTCTTGCCGGGCACTGCCGGGATCTTCTCCAGTGCCTCGGCGAGCGGCGCAGGACCGTCCAGGCGGGTGTTGTCGCGCACCTCCTGGAGCAGGGCGAGCAGCGGCGAGCTGGCCGCGCCCAGCCCGGCCAGCTGCCCGGCGCCCTGCGCCAGGTCGTCGAAGGGCTCCAGCGACAGCCGTGCCAGGATCTCGCCCCAGTGGTTGGCGTAGTCGCGCAGATACAGCTGCTCCAGCTCGGTCAGCAGGCGCTCGAAGTCCTTGCCGCTCAGCTCCTCGCTCTCGCCGAGCACCCAGTTGTCGCGCAGCAGGCCGCGCACCAGCCCGGCGCCCTGGGCGACGAAGAACTGCCGGTAGCCGCTTTGCGTGTAGAAGCCGGGGATCGGCTGGTCGGCACCGCGGATCAGCGCGCCCTGCGGGCCGAGCTTCGCGGCCAGGCGGTAGTCGGGCAGGCGGCGTGCCTGTTCGCCGAGCATGCGGTAGACCACCGCCGCCAGCGACTCGCGGCGCAGCGCCTCGCGGGCCTGGGCGAGCAGGCGCTGATCGAGCGGGTAGGCGGCGAAGGGTTCGGCGAGCAGGCGGGCGAGGTGCTCGTTCAGGCCGCGCTGGGCGCTGGCATCGCCCGGATGGCGTTGCGACCAGTCGGCGGCCAGCCAGTCCTTGAGGTAGTCAGCGTCGCGGCGCTCCTCCAGATTCAGCATCAGGTAGGCGCGCAGGCTGCCCAGCAGGCGCTCGCGGTCGCCGAGGCCGGCGCGGATCTGCGCCTCCAGCTGGTGGGCGACGCGCGGCAGCAGCAGCTCCTCCAACTGACGGCGGTAGGCACGCTGCAGGATCGGCGCGACCGCGCCGCCCTGGTACAGGCCGCCGCGCTGCAGCCAGGCCAGCTCGCCGGCCGGCGGGAACACCCGGGTCGCGGCATGGCTGGCATCCAGCGCCGCCAGGCTCTCGCGGGCCTCGTCGCGGGCGCCGAGCGTCTGGCGTGCGCGTTCGAGGCGTTCGGCGCCGGCGCGCAGCTGTTCGAGGCGCTGGTGGTTGGCGGCAAAACCGTTGGCCCAGAAGGCGCCGACCAGCGCCAGGCAGGCGAGGGCGCCGGCGTAGAGGCCGCGCTGGCCCCAATCGAGGCGCCTCTGCCGGCGCGGGTCGAGCCCGGCCAGTCCGGCTTCGGCGAAGATCACCCGCTCCAGCAGCCGGCGGATGAAGCGCGCACGGCCGTGGCGCAGGCTCGGCAGGTTGCCGGACAGGCCCAGTTGGCGGCCGATGCCGGCGGTCAGCGGGTCGAGCTGCAGGTCGAGGTGCGGCGCGCTGGTCAGGTAGAAGCCGCGCAGCCGGCTGGCGCGCTGGTAGCGGTTGCCGGCGAAGGCCAGCTCGACGAACAGGCACAGGCGCTCGCCGAGCCGGCCGAGCCGGCGGGGGAAGTCGAGGATGCGCCCGCGCCGGCGGCTGTCGCGCTCTTGATGCAGGCGGGCGATCAGCTGGTCGTTGAGCCGGCGCAGCAGCGCCTCGAACTCCCCGCGCACCACCGCGGCGGCGGTGCCGTCCTGCTCGCGGCGGAAGCTGGCACCGAACACCTGCTCGCTCTCCTCGCGCGACAGCGCATCGAAGCACTCGTCGAAGCCGGGCAGCCGGTCGGCTTTGCCGAGCACCAGGTAGACCGGCAGCTCGACGCCCAGGCGGCGGTGCAGCTCGTGCAGGCGCTGGCGGATCTGCCGGGCCAGGCTTTCCAGTTCGGTCTCGCTGGCCTCGCCCAGCCAGGCCAGGGGAACATTGACCAGCACGCCGTCGAGCGGACGGGCACGGCGCCGGCGCAGCAGTTCGAGCAGGGCGTGCCAGGCCGCGCCGTCGACCGATGGCTCGGGCTGGGTCAGGTAGCGGCCGGGGCTGTCGATCAGTACGGCGCGCTCGCCGAAGTACCACTGGGCGTGGCGGGTGCCGGCGATCTCGTGGGTCAGGCGCCCGACGTCGCCGCGGTTGAGCGGGAACTCCAGCCCGGAGAAATCCAGGAGGCTGGTTTTGCCGCTGCCCTGGGGGCCGAGCAGCAGGTACCAGGGCAGTCCGGCGCCCCTGAGGGTACGCAGGGCGTCGTGGAAATTCTGCTGCAGGGCGGCCTGTTCCTCGCCGATCAGCCCCTCGCGGCGCAGGCGCTCGCGGGCCTCGTCGTCGGCCTCCGCGGCCAGTTGGCGGCGGCGGGCGCGCCAGCCGGCGAAGACCAGCGACAGCCCCCAGGCCAGGCAGAGCAGGGCGATGCTCGACAGCCGGCTGGTCGGCGACGCCCAGACCTTGTAGTCGGCGACGGCCAGTAGCGGGCCGGCGTGCCAGACGAGAAGGGCCGCGAGCAGCAGCAGGCAGAGACTCCACACCCAGGTGCGGCGGAGACCGGCGACGAGCGTGGCGAAGAGCTTCCTCATGGCTTCTGCTCCCCCGCGAATGCCTGGAACGGCTGCAGCACGCGTTCGCGCTGCTCGCCGAGCACCCAGGCGAAGCCGCCGTAGAGCAGCGTCAGGCAGAGCAGGGTGGACAGCGCCAGCAGCCAGCCGGGGACGAGGCGCACCAGACGCCGGCGACCGTCCTCCAGGCCCTGCCAGTGCGGCGAGATGTCCCGCGGCACGTCGCCGCGCAGCTGGCGGATCTGCCGGTACAGGGCGTCGCGGATCGCCTCCAGTTCGAGCATGCCGCGCGGCAGCACGCGGTACTGGCCCTCGAAGCCGAGCGCCAGGCACAGGTAGATCAGTTCGAGCAGCGCCAGGTGCTTGACCGGGTTGCGGCCGAGGCGCTCGAGCAGGCGGAAGACTTTCTCGCCGCCGAAGGTCTCGTTGTGGAAGCGGCTCAGCAGGCTCATCTGCGACCACTCGCTTTCGTCGCCCCAGGGTGTGCTCACCACCGCCTCGTCGAGCAGGGTGCAGAGCACGTAGCGGGCGGCCATCACCGCGCTGTTCTCGACGCCGGCCTCCAGGGCGCGCTGCTCGAACAGCTTGAGTTCGTCGCCGAGGCGCCGGTTGAGCGCGTGCAGGTCCTCGGCCTGTTCGGCGTGGCGCAGGCGCACCGTCTCGGCGAGCAGCTCGGCGGCGGCGCCGGCCAGCGGATTGAGGCCGGGGTTGAAAGGCTCCGCCGGACGCAGGCGGGCGGCGTAGATCATCCGCTCTTCCAGCTCCTCGTAGCGCGGCGGCGCGGCGAAGTCGGTCAGCGGGCTGTGCGCCGGGGCCTCGCCCCGGCGGTCGAGGATCACCGTGCGGTCGTCCCCGGCGTGGTCCATGTCGCGCATCATCGGTCAGCTCCTGATCGCCCAGAATTTCAGTTCCAGCCCGGGCAGTTCGCCGGAGACGTGGAAGGCGAAGCCGCCGGAGTGCTCCAGCTGCGCCAGCTCCTCGGCCGCGGGCTCCAGGGCGAAGTAGGTCTTGCCGGCATGGAAGGGGATCTGCCGCGGCGCCACCGGCAGCGGCCGGACGCGGATGCCCGGCAGGTGCAGGTTGACCAGCTGGCGGATGCGCTCCACGGCGCCGGCCTTGAGGTGCGCCGGCAGGCGCGTGCGCAACTCTTCCGGATCGCATTGGGCGCTGGCGGCGAGCACGAAGGTGGCCGTGCCGAGCAGCCGGTGGTCGTGCAGCGGCGAGACGCGCACGCCGTACTGGCGCTGCTGCAGCGGCAGCTCGATGGCGTGCTGTTCGAGCACCATCGACAGCACCTGGCGCAGCGCCTCCAGCAGTTGGCGGAAGCAGGCGCCCTGGTCGGCATGCAGGTAGCGGCCGTCCAGACGCGGGCGCTTGCTTTCGCTGGAGAAGGTCGCCAGCTCGCCGAGCAGGCCGAGCAACTCGCGGTAGAGCAGCTCCGGATGTACCCGCTCGAGGCCGAGAAGGTGGCGCAGCACGGGTTCGTGGCGGTTGATCAGCTGCAGCATCAGGAAGTCGCCGACCTCGGCGCCGCCGACGCTGCCGGTGGCGCGGATGCGCTCGGCGAGGACGTCGCCGCGCTGGGCGAGCATGCCGATCACCTCCTTGAGACAGGCCTGCAGCCAGGGCGAGGCCTGTACGTCGAGGACCGTGGGCACGAACCGCGGATCGAGAACGATGGCCCCGTCCGGGCCGCTGTCCTGGATCTCGCCGAGCTTGAGGCGCACCCAGGCCTGCTCGCCGCGGGCCTCGCCGAGCAGCAGGCGCAGGTCCGGGCGGGCGGTGGCGACCGCGCTGCTGGCGTCGTCGCCGGCATTGCAGTCGGCGACCTCCTGGTCGTGGGCGACGTAACGCGCCTGCACGTCCTGCTGCTCGGCGCGGCGGATCTCGATGCGGTTGCCGGTGACCAGCGGCAGCGCCAGGTACACCGGGGTCCCGGCGCTGTTCGGCGGCACGTCGACGGCCAGCGGCTCGCCGGCGGCGTCGATCTCGAACAGGCTGCCGTCGGGCAGGATGCCGCTGGCGGCGCTCACCACCAGCTTGCCGAGGGCGAGGAACTGGCGGTCGATCTCCAGGGCGGAGAAGCCCCAGGCATGGCCGCTCAGCAGGCGGGTGCGGGTCCTGAGCTGCTCGTCGTGGTAGCGGTCGCTCTGCTGGAAGTGCTGGGGACGCAGGAGCATGCCCTCCTGCCAGATCACCTTGTGCTGGGGCATGGGTCAGTCCTCCGCCGGCTGCCGTTCGATGCCGTGCGTGCCGAGCGCCAGCGCGATGCGGTTGCGCTCCCGTTCCGCGAGAGGGACGACGTAGCGCCATGCGCTGTCCGGCAGGTCGCGGTAGGCGGCGAGCACGCCGAGATAGCGGCTGCCCGGCTGCACCGAGAGCTTCAGCTCGCGACGTTCGCCGGGGCGCAGCTCCAGCTCCTCCAGGGCCGCCAGGTCCGGCGCCAGGGTCTCCTTCGGCCGCTGGTAGAGGCTGAAGAAATCGGCGTTCTCGAAGGCCACCGGATGGCGCAGCTCCACCAGGCGCAGCACGATGGGCGAGGGCCGGCCGTGCAGGTCGGGATTGAGCCCGTCGCCGGCGGCGAGATCCAGGTCCAGCTTGGTCAGCCCGGAATGGGGCGACAGCGCCGAGCAGCCGCCGAGCGCTAGCAGCAGGGCGGGAAGGAGGGGGCGAAGCATGGGGGTCATCCTTGCAGGTCGGTGTCGAGGGTGGCGATCAGGCGCACCTGTTCTTCGTAGGTCCGGGCGAAATCGCGGGCGAGCAGCCGCTCGCGCCATTCGTCGTCGCGCGCCAGGCTCCGGTGCAGACGGCAGTAGGCGCGCCAGCGGCCGCCGGCGGTGGCGATGAACGGCTTGCGCTCGCGCTCGAAGCGCGGGATCAGCCGCTCCGGGGCGAACTGGTCGAGCAGGCCGCCGAGCGCCGCGCGGCTGGCAGCGAGCAGCGCCACCTGATGCGCCTGCAGGTCGCGGAAGGCGCGGCTGACCGCCTGTGCCGCGGGCAGCTGGCCGGGCCGCCGGTCGCGCAGCAGCAGGTTCAGCGCCTCGGCGCTGTCGGCGCCGTGCTTGAGCGGGTTGTGCCCGGCATTCTGGAGGGTGGTCTGCGCCAGGCGCAGCTCGTTCTTCAGCTCGCTGCGGGTGCGCAGGGCCTGCTGCAGCTGGCCGACGCTGTGCCGCAGCAGGCGCGCAGCTTCCAGTGCCAGTGCCTGGCGGGCGTCTTCGTCGAACTCGCCGAGGTCGATACCGAGGGCCGCGCCGTAGCGCGTCCAGAAGTCGGCCGAGTGTCGTGTCGCAGGCGACTCCGGCAACGCTTGGCTTTCCGCCGCCACCAGCTCCGGCAGCAGCAGGCTTTCCCGCTCGATGCGCGCTGCGTCATGGGGCTGGCCGGGCGATGCGGGCAGCGGAACGAGCAGGGCGAAGTCGTCCTCCGCGCCGGAGAACGGCACCGGCTCCGCTAGCGCGGTGAGCGGATCGAGCTCGAGAAAGGCATCGTCGGGGATCAGGCTGCCGGCCGGCTGCGGACGGCCGACCTCGGCCTCGAAGGTCGTGTCCTGCAGCAGCCGTGCGCGGATCTCGACATCGCCCAGGCAGTAGATGCAGCCGTGCTCGATGCGCTGCGGGCAGCCCTTGTCCAGGCTGGCGCCGCCGGCCTTGAGGCGGATGCCGTTGCTGCTGGTGTCGGTCAGGTAGAAGGCGCCGTCGCGCCAGCTCACCGCAGCGTGGTGGGCGGAGAGGATGCGCCGGCGGTCGGGGATCATCCAGTCGCAGTCCGCGGCCCGGCCGATGGTGCCGCCGGCCCGGCCGAAGGTCTTGCTGCTTGGGATATCCGGCGCCCGTTCCGCTGCGCCGACCACTTCGAGAACCAGTTCCATGGTCTGTCTTCCTTCTTTGCTTCTAGCGCCGACCGCGCTCGAGCGCCTGCGGATCGCCCAGCGGACGGTACTGGTGGTCGTCGAAGCGGTAGTTGCCGCCGCAGCCGGCGAGGCCGAGGGCCAGGACCAGCAGGGCGACGGACCTGTAGCGGTGTTTCATGGGCAATTCTCCAGCGGTGACACGTGATGGTTGTTTCACGTGGAACAGGCAGACGGGCATGGGCTCATATGTCCGCTGCGCGGATGCTCAGCCGCTCCATGCGGTACAACAGGGTGCGCCGCGGCAGGCCCAGCTCGCGGGCGGCCTGGCTCTGGTTGCCGCCGTTCTTGCGCAGGCTGTCGAGCAGCAGGTTGCGCTCGACGCGCTCCAGGCGCTGGCGCAGGTTCAGGGTGCTGTCCTGGTCCTCGGGGCCACGCTGCAGGTCGAAGTGCTCGGGCAGCAGCTCGCCGCCCTCGCAGAGCAGTACGGCGCGCTCCACCAGGCCCTTGAGCTCGCGCACGTTGCCGGGGAAGGCGTAGGCGGCCAACTGCTCCAGCGCGGCATCGGACCAGCGGCAGGCGTCGCGGCCGAGGAAGGCGCAGGCCTTGGCGGCGAAGTGGCGGGCCAGGCGCAGGATGTCCTGGTCGCGCGCGCGCAGCGGCGGCAGCGCGATGGGGAAATGCGCCAGGCGGTAGAACAGGTCCTCGCGAAAGCGTCCCTGCTCGACCAGGGCGCGCAGGTCGCGGTGGGTGGCCGCGACGATGCGCACGTCGACCCGGTGGGCCGCGGTGGCGCCCAGCGGGCGTACCTCGCCCTCCTGCAGCACGCGCAGCAGCTTGGCCTGCAGGAGCGGCGGCAGGTCGCCGACCTCGTCGAGGAACAGGGTGCCGCCGTCGGCGGCGTCGAACAGCCCCGGCCGGTCGCGGTCGGCGCCGCTGAAGGCGCCCTTGCGGTAGCCGAACAGCTCGCTCTCCAGCAGGCTCTCCGGCAGCGCGGCGCAGTTCTGCGCGACGAAGGCCTTGCTGCGGCGCAGGCCGCAGTCGTGGATGGCGCGGGCCACCAGCTCCTTGCCGGTGCCGGTCTCGCCGGTGAGCAGCACGCCGACCGGGTTGTGCAGCACCTTGCCGATCAGCCGGTAGACATCGCGCATCGCCCGGCTGTCGCCGATCAGTCCGTAGTCGGCGCTGGACGGCAGCGCGTCCGGGCGCTGCGTAGCCGGCTCGCTCCGAGGGGCGTGCAACTGGCCGAGCAGCCGGCGCTGGGCGAGGGCGAAGGCTCCGAGTTGCGCCAGGGAGTCGGCGAAGCCCTGCAGCTCGCGGGGCCGCCGGCTGGCAACCAGCAGCAGGCCGGCGGCCGTTCCCTGGCCGCCGGTCAGCGGCAGACACATGAGGCTGCGCCAGGGCTGGAGGCCTTCGGGCAGGAAGTCGCTCGGGTAGAGGCCGGCGTCCAGCTCGTCCAGGCAGAGCCTACGGTTCTGGCACAGGCAGTATTGCAGCAGCTGTCCGCCGGCGTAGTCGCTGGACAGAGCGGGCCTCTCCAGTGCCTGCAGGAGGCCATCCAGCCACTGGGCGACGAGCTCCAGACGGCTGTGGCCGGCATCGAGCAGGTACAGCTGGCCCAGCTCGCAGGCGGACAGCTGGGCCGCCGCCCGCACCAGACCGTCCTGCAGGGCGGCGGTACCGCCGGCGCGGGCCAGGCGGGCGTAGTGCCCGAGCAGGGCTTCGGCGTAGCGCAAGGGCTGCGGGATGCAGGCGAACAACGGCGACAGTTCAGGCGAATTCACAGACCAGCCCTCCCTGGCCGTCAAGGGTGGCATGCACGCGCTCGAGCAGTTCGCCGCCGGCCATCGCCGCCAGCAGGCGGTCGACCACCAAGGGCTGCAAGTGGCGCTCGATCAGTCGCTCGATCGTGCGGGCGCCGCCGTCATCCCGGGCGCAGCGCTCTGCCAGGTAGCCGACCAGCGCCGGACTGTGGCTGAAGGCGAGGCCGCGGCGCTGCAAGCGTTCGCCGAGGCGCGCCAGCTGGACCTCGACCAGCTCGCGCAGCCGTTCGGCGTCCAGCGGGTAGTAGGGCACCACCTGCATGCGCGCCAGCAGCGCCGGCTTGAAGTGCCGGGCGAGCAGCGGGCGGATGGCCTGCTCGAGCGTCTCGACGGCGGGCCGGCCTTCGGCGCAGAGTTCGACGATGCGCTCGCCAGCGAGGTTGGAGGTGAGCAGGATCAGGCAGTTGCGAAAGTCGATCTGCCGCCCTTCGCTGTCGGTGACCAGGCCCTTGTCGAAGATCTGGTAGAAGAGGTTGAGCACTTCGGGGTCAGCCTTCTCCACCTCGTCGAGGAGGATTACCGAGTAGGGCCGCTGGCGCACCGCCTCGGTGAGCAGGCCGCCCTCGCCGTAGCCGACGTAGCCGGGCGGTGCGCCGATCAGCCGGGCGACGCTGTGCTTTTCCTGGAACTCGCCCATGTTGAGCGTGGCGAGGAAACGCTCGCCGCCGTAGAGCAGGTCGGCCAGGGCCAGGGCGGTCTCGGTCTTGCCGACGCCGCTCGGGCCGACCAAGAGGAACACGCCGAGCGGCGCGTCGGCGCGCTTCAGCCCGGCGGCGCCGGCGCGCAGCGCGCGGTCGAGGACCTGCACTGCCTGATCCTGTCCGCGCAGGCGCCGACGCAGGTCGTCGGCGAAGCGGGCGATGCGCTGGCTGTGCTCGCCGGCCAGTTGCTCCAGCGGCACGCCGGTCCACTGGGCGATCACCTCGGCGACCAGCCGCGGGCAGACCTCGAAGCTGACCAGCCGCTGCCCGGCCTGGGCGGCGGCCAGCTCGGCCTGGACCTGGTGCAGCTCGTCCTGGCGCACGGCCCGCTCCGCGTCGTCCGCCCCGGTATATTGCCGGCGCCGTTCGAGCAGCCGTTCGGCCAGCGCGCGCTGGACGCCCCAGTCATTCTCCAGCGCCTGCAGTTCGTTGCGCAGCCTGGCCAGGTGCTCCTCCAGCGCGACCAGGGCTTCGGCGTCGATCGTCAGCCCGGCGTCCCGGTCGTGGCACAGGGCCTGCCGGCGGCGTTCGCCCTCGGCGAGCTCGCCGCGCCGCCGCTCGATGGCTCCGGGTGCCGCGGCCAGGCCGATGCGCACCCGCGCGCAGGCGGTGTCCAGCACGTCCAGCGCCTTGTCCGGCAACTGGCGGCCGGGCAGGTAGCGCGCCGACAGCTCGGCGGCGGCGACCACCGCGTCGTCGCGCAGGTAGAGGCCGTGGCTCTGTGCGTAGACCGGTGCCAGGCCGCGCAGAATGGTCACCGCCTCGTCCAGCGTCGGCTCGTGCAGATAGACCGGCTGGAAGCGCCGCGCCAGCGCCGGGTCCTTCTCGAAGTAGCGGCGGTATTCGCCCCAGGTGGTGGCGGCGATGGTGCGCAGCGCGCCGCGGGCCAACGCCGGCTTCAGCAGGTTGGCAGCATCCGCGGTGCCGGCCTGGCCGCCGGCGCCGATCAGGGTATGGGCCTCGTCGATGAACAGGATGACCGGCTGTGGCGCGGCCTGCACTTCGTCGATCAGCCCCTGCAGGCGCCGCTCGAACTCGCCCTTGAGCCCGGCGCCGGCCTGCAGCAGGCCCAGGTCCAGGCCACGCAGCTCGACGCCCTGGAGCGCCGGCGGCACCTCGCCGGCGGCGATGCGCAGGGCCAGGCCCTCGACCAGTGCGGTCTTGCCGACCCCGGCCTCGCCGACCACGATGGGGTTGTTCTTGCGCCGCCGGGCGAGGATGTCGATCAGCTGGCGGATCGCCCCGTCGCGGCACAGCACCGGGTCGAGCCGGCCTTCGCGGGCCTGGGCGGTGTAGTCGTGGGTGAAACGCGCCAGCATCGACTCCGTGACCGCTGCGCCACCCGGCGCCTGGCGGGCGAGGGCGAAGTCGCGCAGGCGATCCGCGTCGATCCGGGCGAGCAGCGCCTGGTAGCGGGTGCCGGCATGCTGCAACGGGTTGCGCAGCAGGGCGAGAAGCAGCGCGGCATCGTCGATCCGGCTCTGGCCGAGCTCCAGGCTGGCCTGCAGCAGGGCAGCCTGCAACCACTGCAGCAGGGCGGCGGCGAACACCGGATTGCGCGAGGCGCCGGCCTCGCTGCGCGGCTGCAGTGCCAGGGCCAGCTCGCCGGGCTCGATCCCGGCGTCCGCGAGGGCGCGACCGAGCAGGCCGTCCGGGCGCTCGAGCAGGCCGAGCAGCAGGTCCTCCACCAGTACCTGGCTGCCGCCGCGGGCCACGCAGCGTTCGGCGGCACCTTCCAGGTCGCGGCGGCTGTCGGCGTCGAGGGTCCGTACCAGCTGTTGCAAGTCGACGTTGAGCATTCTCTCTATCCTTGATGAGTCGCGCCGCCCAGGGTCACCAGGCCGTCGGCCCGCTCGTGACCGAGCCAACTGGTCCAGCCCAGGCGGCAGGGGTTGCCGGCGCCGATGCGCAGCGCGCGGAGTTCGTCGCGGCGCAGCTGCAGGCGGATGTCGTAGTCCAGCGGATCGCGCAGGGTGAAGCGCACCAGGGCGCGCAGCGGCGCATGGCCGTCGCCGATCGGCAGGAAGTCGTGGAAGCGCGTCCAGGAGAGCGCGCGGATGTGGATGCGGAATTTGCCGCTGCGATCGCGTACCCGCTCGCCGAGCACCAGGCTGTCGCCGAGACGGCTGTTGGCCAGGCCGAGGCGGTTCTGCTGCTCGGCGAGGATCTCCACGCGGCGCTCCAGGCACTGCTCGATGCCGAGTTCGGTGTGCTTGAAGTAGTAGCGCAGCACCGCCTCGATCAGCGCCGCCGAATGGGCGCGCAGGCTGAGCAGGCCGAGGTAGGGCAGGAGGCGCTTCCAGTTGAGGTCCTCGGCCTGGCGGATGGTCTCGCCGCCCAGGCCGAGCAGGGCGAACAGCTGGGCGGAGAAGGGGTCGGCGGCGCCGCTGGAGAAGCGTGCGCGGTAGCGGTACTTGCGCCAGATCGGTAGCAGCAGGCGCTGCAGGCGGTCGTTGAACAGGTCGAGAAAGTCGCGGGTCGGATTGCCGGCCCTGCCGTCGCCGAGGGCCTGCTCGCCGTAGAAGGCCGGCAGCGGCGAGCCGGCGCCAGACAGGCCGACCAGGTTGAGGTACAGCCGTGCGCGCAGCTCGCCCCGCTCCTCGAAGAACTCGACGCGCTCAAGATCGCTGCCGGGAAAGCCCAGGCTCGGGTTGGCGCGGAACTCCAGGCGCCGGTACAGGGCCTCTTCGTCCAGCCCAGGATGCGCGGCCCGCAGGCGCTCCAGCACCAGCAGCACGCCCTGGAACAGGCGGTACTCGCGAATGCCCTGGCCGAGGCGGTTCAGGCTCAGAGCAGGGGCTGCCGGCCCATGCGTGGCGTCCATCGGTACACCTCTCCTTGGGTACTTTGCACCAGCAGCTCGTGGTAGGAATTGAGGCTGGCATACAGGGCGAAGAATTCGTCGAGCACCGAGGCGAACAGGAACAGCTCGCCCTCGCCCAGGTAGCAGTCGGGGTCCATGACCAGTTCGGTGCGCACCCCGCGCACCGGCAGGCCGCGATGCAGGCGGTCGACGTGGCGGTGGGCGATGCGCCTGAGGCCGTCGAGGCGACGCCGGCCGACCCTCGCCGCCTGCTGGTCGTGGTGGCGCGGCAGGTCGTAGGTTTCGAGGATCGCCTTGAGCGCCTCGACGTTGGCCAGCGACAGGTAGTTGAGCGACAGGTTGCTGATCAGCTTCCAGAGGAGGTCGCGATCCAGCGGCGGCGCATAGCTCGGCGTCGGCGTGCCGAGGTTGCGAAAGCGCAGGGCCTGTGGCGTGCCCTCGGCGGGCCGGCAGATGTCGCCGGCGGCCAGTTGCAGCGGCAGGTTGCGGTTGCTGCAGGTCAGCTCGACGGACAGCGTCTCCTGACGCTCGAAGGAGCGCGCGCCGAAGCTCAGCCAGGTTTCCAGGCCATCGCCGAGCAGCGACGGCTGCTGGCGCACGCTGTAGTGCGGGCGGGCCTGCGGCACGTCGAAGCTTGGATCGTGCTCGAAGGATTCGAAGGGCACGTAGTCGACGTAGCCCATGCCGCCCGGCTGCCAGCCGGTGACCCGGTCCACCGAGAATACCTCGCCGTGCTGTGGCTCGAACTCGGCCGGGCGCAGCAGGTACTGGTCCTGGCGGCCGTCCAGGCGGATCGGGATGGCGTCGTGGGCGAACAGGTTGACCACCGGGGTGCAGTACAGGCGCAGGTTGTCCAGCGTCGGATGGATGCGCCGGGCGTCGCTACGCCGGGCACCGCCCTGGCGGATCGCGAAGCGTAGCTCCAGGCCGCGGGCCTGCCGGAGCAGCTCCGCCGGCAGACGGCCGATGGCCTCCAGGCCGTGCAGCCCGACGAACAGGAACTTGTCCTGGAAGGCGAAGAACTCCTGCAGGTGGCGGTAACCGCGGAAGCTGTTCAGCGGATAGGGGATCAGCGCCTCGTCCTCGGCGAAACCGACCGGCCGCAGGCAGTCGGCGCCGAGCTGCAGCACGCCGAGCGGCTGCCCTTGGGCGTCGGCGAGGGGCTGCCCGGCACCGTCGAGCAGGCTCAGGCGGATGCCGTCCAGATGGCGCAGCAGGTCGAGGTAGAGCGACTGGCCGATGTAAGGCTCGCCGGCCAGGTGCAGGCGCAGGCGTTCGAGATCCAGTTCGCCGAGGTGGCCATCGGCGGTCATGCCCAGGCGCAGGACGAGCAGCGCGCCGTCGCCCTGCACGGCATAATCCAGTCCGCTCGGCGCCAGCGGCAGCACCTCGCAGGGGGTGGCGGTGCGGAAGCGGCAGCTCACCCCCTGCACCGGCTTCGCCTCCACCGGTGTGCCGCGCGGGACTACCAGCGCCGGACCCGGGCGCTGCAAGGGCTCGAACTGCAGCATGGCGAAGGCCGGCAGCGGGCGCATGCAGTTTGGCCAGAGCAGGTGCATCAGCGAATGGGTCAGCTCCGGCAGCTCGTCGTCGAGCTTCTGCCGCAGCCGTCCGGTGAGAAAGGCGAATCCCTCCAGCAGGCGCTCCACATCCGGATCGCGCGCGCCCTGCCCGAGAAACGGCGCCAGCGCGGGGTTGCGCTCGGCGAAACGCTTGCCGAGCTGGCGCAGGGCGCTGAGTTCGCTCTGGTAGTAGTGGTTGAACGACATGCATCGGTCCTTGATTGATGTGCCGGAATCGGGCTCAGCCGCACGCCGGCAGGGTCCAGCCCCGGTAGCCATCGCCTGTCGGGTAGATGGCATGGCCGTAAATCCATTTCGCCGCTTCGTCTTCTGCGAATTCACGCTGCCAGAGAAGCCATTCCGAGCTTTTCAATAGGGCGCCATCCTGGCGGTACACCCGGAAGAAGGCCTCACTGCTGAACAACTGGATCAACCGGCCTGGCACGCCAAGGCTGGCGTAGTTGGGGATATAGGCATCGATGCGGCAGGCGCCCGTATCGCTCCATACCGAGTGATAGGGCATCGTGGTCCTGCTCAGAGTGAGCTTCACGTACAGCCAGGCGGTAGTAGGAACCAGCGCCAAGATTGCCATGAGGATGGCAAACGCCTTGTAGAGAGTCCTTCGTGGCATGTTGTCCTCAGGCCAGCCCTGCACGGGCTCTGTATTCGTCGAAATCGGTGATGCTCAAATGCACGATGATGGAGACGGGATAGCGTTTGATGGTGGAGAAGACGAGGAAGTCGCCACCCTTGTTGTACTTTTTGCGGTAGCTGTTGAAGCTGCCGTTGGTAACCTTGAAGTGACGAACGTCATTCATGTCGATATAGCTGGGCTCGGCGAAGTAATCGATGGGACTTGGCCGGATCACGCCTCTCTTGCTCCAGTAGCCCAGCAATTGGTCTTTGCCAACGTTGAGGAAGTCGTAGGTATCGCGTACGTACAGGCCAATCTCCTCGATCTTGATGGCCGCGTATCCGTAATCGCTGGCTATGGTCCTGAGCTTGGTAGCGGCAATCTTGATGATGAAGCTGCCGAGGGCACCGTAAACATCATCCAGCGTATCCGTCGCCTTCTCCCAAGTGGTCGAGCCAACCTTGAAGAGATTGAACTGGATCGCGTCCTCCAACTGCATTGCGTTGTAATCGCCCAGGTCGAGGTAGTAGCTCTTCAGGGTGCGTTTTTGCGGGTCCAGCAAGCCAAGTCGCCTCAGGCGCGTCATTAGCATCATCAGGCCCTTGGAGAGCTGATCGAGCGGGGTTTTCAGGCGTCCGACCAGGGGGCTGAACTCCGTGACAGACGTCAGTTGGGCCACATGCTCTTCTACAAGGGGCTTCACGCGATTCGAAGCACTCAGCAACCAGTCGAAGGGCAGGTCTGTCAGCAACTGTGCAGGGGGCAAGGTATTCGCTCGTATGTCCCCTAATTTGACTGCTTTTGGCATTTCATGAGCTGGGGCTGCAAACCACTTGCGCATCAGGCGCGCACTCTGCGTCCACTGCATATGATCCATGGCGGCAGGAATGTCGCTGAGCTTGAAGTTCTCCATGGCTGTCTCCTTGCCGGCGGTTTGGCTGGCAGGAGTCAGTCGGGAATGAACGGGCTCGATTCGCATGCTGGCTCCTCAGGCGATGACAAGCGCGGTTTGCGGCTCGAGCGTCAGCACCACGCCTTCGGCCTGGTTGGCGCTGATGAGCTGGGTCTTGCCGCTTTCGTCAGTGATCCCCGTGACGACTTGTCCGGAATCCGTCTGCAGCCGGTAGGCGCGCCCGGCTACCGGGGCGCCCGTACTGGAGTCCCGCACGATGAAATGCTCGTTGAATGCCTCGTTCATGCCAGAGGCCGGCATCGGTGCCGGCGGGGCGAAAGATGCCGGCGCATGGCTTGTTCCGATCACCACCGTCCCCGACCCACCCACCACCACGTTCCCATGATCACCCACCGAGCCCAGCACGGCCGCCGGCCTGCCGTTGATCAGCACGTTGGCGATCAGATTGCCGCTCATGGCGCCGCCGCAGGCCGAGGCATCGCCTTGGCGCGCCGCCGGCAGGCCGTCGAACAGCACGTCGGGCGATCCGGCCATGATCGGGTTGCTGCCGTGGCCGGGCAGGGGGCAGTCGGTGGGATCGCCCAGGCGGGCGGCGGGTTTGCCGGACATCCTCGTCCTCCTTAACGGACCTTGACCTGGCCGCTGCCGTCCAGGTGCGCGGTGAAGCCGACCTGGCGCCGGCTGCCGTTCAGCTCCAGCAGGCCTTCGATGGCGAAGGCCAGGGTCTGCGGGTCGCGTTCGCCGGGCAGGGGGGTGACCCGCACCCGGCTCAGACGCGGCTCGCCGGCCTCGATGAAGCGTTCGATGGCGTTGCGCGCCTGCTGCAGTGCGTCGTGCAGCGACAGGCGCCGGTCGTTGAGATCCGGCAGCCCGTAGTCGGGACGCGTCTGCACGCTGCCTGCACGGGTGCCGAGCATCTTCGCCAGATGGGCGGCCACCGAGGCCGTGACCGCGACCTCGAGGTCCCAGCCGGCGCGCCGCTCCGCCTCGCCGGACAGACGCTCGAACAGGCTGCCGTAGCTCACCGTACCTACTCCTTGTCCAGCTTGCCGACCAGCGACAGGGTGAAGTCGGCCCCCATGTACTTGAAGTGCGGGCGCACGCTGAGGCTGACCCGGTACCAGCCCGGCTCGCCGTCCACCTCGCTGACGCCGATCTGGGCGGCGCGCAGCGGGCGGCGGCCGCGCACCTCGGCGCTGGGGTTGTCCTGGTCGGCGACGTACTGGCGGATCCACTTGTTCAGCTCCAGCTCGAGGTCGCTGCGCTCCTTCCAGGCGCCGATCTGCTCGCGCTGCAGCACCTTCAGGTAGTGGGCCAGGCGGTTGACGATGAACAGGTAGGGCAGCTGGGTGCCGAGCCTGTAGTTGAGTTCGGCGGCGCGGCCTTCCTCGCTGTTGCCGAAGAGCTTGGGTCGCTGCACCGAGTTGGCGGAGAAGAACGCGGCGTTGTCGCTGCCCTTGCGCATGGTCAGGGCGATGAAGCCTTCGTCCGCCAGCTCGTATTCGCGGCGGTCCGATACCAGGACTTCGGTGGGAATCTTGGTCTCGATCTCGCCCATGCTCTCGAAGCGGTGCAGCGGCAAATCGTCCACCGCGCCGCCGCTTTGCGGACCGACGATGTTCGGGCACCAGCGAAAGCGCGCGAAGCTGTCGGTCAGGCGGCTGGCGAAGGCGTAGGCGGTGTTGCCCCACAGGTAGTGCTCGTGATCGTTGGCCACGGTCTCCTGGTAGACGAAGGTTTTCACCGGGTTCTCTTGCGGGTCGTAGGGGGTGCGCAGCAAAAAGCGCGGCAGGGTCAGGCCGACGTAGCGGGCGTCTTCCTGCTCGCGAAAGCTCTGCCATTTGGCGAACTGCGGACCGTCGAAGTGATCCTTAAGGTCCTTGAGGTCGGGCAGGCCGGTGAAGCTTTCCAGGCCGAAGAAGCCGGGCCCGGCGGCGGCGATGAAGGGCGCGTGGGCCATGCCGGCGACGCTGGCGACATACTGCAGGGTCTTCACGTCCGGCGCGCTCGGCTCGAAGAAGTAGTTGGCGATCAGCGCACCCACCGGCTGACCGCCGAACTGACCGTACTCGGCGGTATAGACGTGCTTGTAGAGGCCGGACTGGACCACTTCCGGGCTGTCCTCGAAGTCCTCCAAGAGGTCCTCCTTGGAGGCGTTGAGGATTTCCAGCCTGATGTTCTCGCGGAAGTCGGTGCGCTCCACCAGCAACCTGAGGCCGCGCCAGGCCGATTCCAGGGCCTGGAACTGCCGGTGGTGGAGGATCTCGTCCATCTGCCGGCTGAGCTTGGCGTCGATCTCGGCGATCATCCGGTCGACCAGGGCCTTCTTCACCGGCTCGTGCTCGTTGTGCGGCTTGAGCAGTTCCTCGATGAAGGCGGAGACGCCGCGCTTGGCGATGGCGTAGGCCTCGTCGTCCGGGGTCAGACGGGTTTCCGCGATGATGCGTTCGAGGATGCCGGCTTCGACGGCGCTGTGCTCGGATGCTGCTGTTGCTACGTGGGTGCTCATCGATCTTACGTCCTTGTCGGGTGAGGTCAGGCGTTCAGCTTGTCCTGGGCGGCGAGGCCCAACTCGGCGAGCACGCGCTCGCGGGAGGCATCGTCGGCCAGCACGCTCTCGATGGCCTTGCGAAAGGCCGGAGCGTTGCCCAGCGGCCCCTTGAGGGCGACCAGGGCGTCGCGCAACTCCATCAGCTTCTTCAGCTCCGGCACCTGCTCGACCAGGCTGGCCGGGTTGAAATCCTTCATCGAGCCGATGTGCAACTGCACGGGCAACTGCTCGTCGCCGGACTCGTCCTGCAGGCGGTCGGGTACGGCGAAGGTCAGGTTCAGCTCCTGCTTGGCCAACACCTCGTCGAAGCTGTGCCTGTCGATGGCGATCGGCTTGCGGTCCTCGAGCTTGCGGGTGTCGGCGCGCTGGGTGAAATCGCCGAGCACCAGCAGTTTCAGCGGCAGCTCGATCTCTTCCTGGGCGCCGCCGGTGGCGGGCTTGAAGGTGACGTTGATGCGTTCCTTGGGGGCTACCGAGCCTTCTTTGGCCATGGGGTTCTCCGTGATGGGGCTAATCCAGCGCCGCCTCGAGATCGAGGTGGCACAACCTGCGGTGGATCTCGTCCCGACGCTCGCGCACCGCGTGGTTCTGCGGCAACAGCTCGCAGCAGTGGTGCAAGAGGCGCAGCACCTCCAGAACGAGCGCGGGCTCCCAGGCGCCGAGGCCGGCGGCCTGCAACTCCCGGTCAAGGGATTCGAGCTGGACCTTGGCCAGGTCGTATTTCTTGGCGGCTAGGCACAGGCGGGCCAGGGCCAGCTGCCAGTGGCAACGCTCGCGGCCGCCGCGGGCACCATCCAGGCCCTGCTTGAGCCGGCGCACCGCACTCTTCAGGCCGTCGTGGCGCAGTAGCTGCAGGGCTTCTTCCAGCACCTCTTCCCAGGCCGGTGCGGCGCCCTGCACGGCCGGTGCGGGCGCAGGGCGGCTGTTTGCCGGCTGCAGGTGCGGCGTGACCCGGGCGGCGAGCCAGGCGCGGGTCTCGGCGTCGGCAAAGGGCGTGCCGTCGTGGAAGCGCAGCGCCTCGAGGCCCGGCAGGCGCTGGAGGAACAGCGCCAGCTGGATCTCCACCTCGCGCATCGCCGGCTCGTCCTTGAGGCCCTGCAGGCATTCCCAGGCCAGGCGCTGGCCGTCGAGCCAGAACGGCGAGCGGGCGAGACTGGCTTCCAGGTCGACCAGCAGGTCGGCATGCAGCCCCTGGGCCAGGCGTTCGCGGTAGGCGCTCAGGCGGTCCGCCGGCAGGCCGCGCAGGGCGGTGAGCTGCTCGGCGTTGCGCTCGGGCAGGGCGTCGATCGGCAGCCAGAGCAGCGTGCGCGCCAGGCGCAGCGCGCGCAGGTCGCTGGCCTTCTGGCGGAGCCACCAGGCGCACAGCGGCCGGGCTTGCTCCTGCAGAGCGCGCAGATTCTTGTGGGCCTCCTTTTCGCTGTCCACCGGGGCGGCGCTGGAAAGCATCTGGCTGGCCGCCTGCCTGACCTGGACGAGGGCGGCGACCACCGGGCCGGCCTCCGGCTGGGCCTGGCCGGCGCGTGCGAGCATCTCGTCGAGGCGCCGGCAGAGCGGCAACAGCAGCGGAGCCTCGGCGCCGAGCCGGGCGGAGAGGCAGCGCTCCAGGCCGTGCAGCTGTTCGGCGAGGGCGCGGAACAGCGGCAGCTGCTCGCCGACCGGCACGTGCTCGGCCAGGGTGCGCTCCACGCGCGGCAGCAGCCAGCCGATGGCGGCGCCGCGGGTGCGCGGCTTGCGCGGATGCAGTTCGTCCCAGTGCTCGCGGCAGAGGTGGTGCAGCAACCCGAGCCCGGCCTGCAGGCCGGCGAAGGATTCGCGCTGGAACAGCCCCCAGACCAGCCAGGCGGCCACGCGCAGATCCTTGGACTGCCCGGCGAGCAGCGCCTCGCTGCCGTCGCAGATCTTCTGCCAGTCCACACTACCGCACTCGTGTAGCGCGGTGGCCTTGCCGAGCTCGGTTTCCAGCGACTCGTATTCCGGGGAATAACGCATGTCGGTGCCGGCGAAGTTGTCTTCGTCGATCGGCGATCTGGCCAGGCGCAGATAGTGCGCCGCCAACTTGCTCGCGTGTTTCAATCCCTGAATTCCCGCTTTCGAAGTTCTATCCGTGGTGGTGTCGCAAAACTTCATGGCCGTTCTAAAAGACACTTGCTGTGCAACTTCTTGCGCACTTCAAGTTGTCTTTTGATTTTCGAGGCTTCTATGCGGCGCGCATTCTAGACGCTTTCAGGCTTGGTAAAACGTGATCATGTCGGGGGTTCCAGATTTGCCGTAGCAAACTTTCTGTCGATTATTTGCGGCGCTTCGAAAACTTTTCTGGTCGGTCGAGCGACATGTAAAGTTTCGTTGGGAAAGTTATTCGAGGGAATACAGCGTGATCGGCGGTTTGGTGTGGGATATATCCGGATTCGGTCCGGCAGTTTCTGGGTAACCGTTTCTTATATGTTCTCCAGAATATATCGGGGGCGCCGGTGGCGCCCCGGCCAGGGCATCAATCCCCCAGCGTCTCGTAGCAGCCGGGCGTGAAGCGCGGCGTGCAGAGGCAGTAGAAGGCCAGTTCGCCGTCGCCGGTATTGGCGATCTGCTGCGTTATGCCGGCCGGGATGATCACCAGATCGCCCGGCCCCACCGGCTCGGGCGGCTGCCGGCCGAGGCTGACCAGGCCCTGGCCGTGGAGGATCAGGTAGCGCTCGTCCACCCCGTGCAGGCGGTGCAGCTGGGTGGTCTCGCCCGGTGCCAGCGTGGCCAGGGCGACGGACAGCGTCGGATCGTCGGCGCGGTTCCACAACTCGAGGATGCGGCAGCGCTCGGCGGTCATGAACGCCTGGGCGGGGTCGGTCCGCACGATGGTCGGTTTCATGGCCGCTCCTCCGGTTTTTCCGGGGCGATCGTCTCCGGCTGTGGCGTGCCGCGCTTCAGCAGGCCGCCGAGGCTCGACAGCCAGGCGGCGCAGCGCTGCAGGAACTCCGGCTGCAGGCGGAAGAGGTAGAGCGCCACCGCGGCGTTGGCCAGCGCTGCGGCAGCGAACAGCGCGGGGATCGACAGCCCCGCCGCCAGCAGGAGCGCTGCGGCGATGGCTCCCACGACCATGAACAGGGCGTTGAGGATGTTGTTGGCGGCGACGATTCGCGCCCGCTGCGCGGGGGCCGAGCGCAGCTGCATCAGGGCGTACAGCGGGACGATGAACAGGCCGCCGAACAGGCCGAGGGCGAACAGGTCGGCGAGTACGCGCAGGGTACCCGGCGCCGCCAGCAGCGCGGAGAGGTCGAGCGGGGCGCCCGGCGCGCTGGCGGGCGAGGCGAGGGCCAGGTCGAGACCGAACAGGCTGAGGCCGAGGGCGCCCAGCGGCACCAGGCCGGTCTCCAGGTGCTGTCTGGAAAGGCGCGCGCAGAGCAGCGAGCCGCTGCCGATGCCCAGGGTGAAGACGGTGAGCAGCAGGGTCACGCCGCCTTCCGCGGCACCGAGCACGTCCTTGGTGTAGGCCGGGAACTGGGCGAGCAGCAACGCGCCGTACAGCCAGAACCAGGAAATGCCGAGGATCGCCAGGAACACGCTGCGCTCGGCGCGGGCCAGGCCGATGCTGCGCCAGGTCTCGCCGATCGGGTTGGGATTGAGGCGCAGGCCGGGTTCCGGGGGAAGCGCCACCGGGATGCGCCGGCTGCCGAGGTAGCCGGCCACGGCGACGACCAGGCAGCCGGCGGTGATCCACAGGGTGCCGCCTTCGACGCCGGCGAGCAGGCCGCCGGACAGGGTGCCGACCAGGATGGCGACGAAGGTGCCGGCCTCGATCAGCGCGTTGCCGCCGACCAGCTCGGCCTCGCCCAGGTGCTGCGGCAGGATGGCGTACTTCACCGGGCCGAACAGGGTCGACTGCAGGCCGAGGAGGAACAGCCCGGTGAGCAGGATCGCCAGGCTGTGCAGCCAGAAGCCGGCGCCGATCAGCAGCACGATGAGGATCTCCAGCAGCTTGGTCCAGCGCGCCAGCAGGGCCTTGTCGTACTTGTCGGCCAGCTGCCCGGCGCTCGCCGAGAACAGGAAGAACGGCAGGATGAACAGGCCGGCCGCCAGGTTGGCGAGCAGGCCGGGGGACAGGCTGGTCCACTGCGTGGTCTGGAAGGTCAGCAGGACCACCAGGGCGTTCTTGAACAGGTTGTCGTTGAAGGCACCGAGGAACTGGGTGACGAACAGCGGGCCGAAGCGGCGGGCTTTCAGAAGGGAAAGGGACGAACTCATGCGGGGGTCTCCTCGGCCATGCGCTTGAGGCTCTGGTAATCGGTCTTGCCGGTGCCGAGCAGGGGCAGTGCGTCGATCCGGCGAATCACGCGCGGCACCGCCAGCTCCGGCAGGCCGAGCGCCCGGGCGGCGGCGAGCAGGCGTTCGCGGCCGAGCTCCGGGGCGGTGGTGAAGAGTACCAGCGCTTCGCCGCGGGCGGCGTCGCTGCGGGTTGCCGCGGCATGGGCGAAGTCCGGCGCGGCGCTCGCGGCGAGGCTTTCCACCGCCTCCAGCGAGACCATCTCGCCGGCGATCTTGGCGAAGCGCTTGAGCCGGCCGCGGATGTACAGGAAGCCGTCGGCGTCGATGCTGGCGATGTCGCCGGTGGAATACCAGCCCGGGCGGACCGCCGGCGGCGGCTGGATGACGCCGGGGCGGTCGAACAGCAGGTAGCCCTTGAGCAGGTTCGGCCCCTTCAGGTGCAGGGCGCCGCCCTCGGCGATGCCGGGCACCGGCTCCAGTTCGTAGTCGATGCCGGGCAGCAGCTGGCCGACGCTGCCGTTGCGGCAGGCCATCGGCACGTTGACCGCCACCACCGGCGCGCACTCGGTGACCCCGTAGCCTTCGAGGATGCGGATGCCGAACTTGTCGAGCCACTGCTCGCGCACGCTCTCGGCCAGCCGCTCGGCGCCGGCGACCACGTAGCGCAGGCGGCCGAAGTCGTAGGGATGGGCGAACTTGGCGTAGTTGCCGAGGAAGGTCGAGGTGCCGAACAGCACGGTGCAGTTGCGGTCGTAGACCAGCTCCGGAATGACCCGGTAGTGCAGCGGGTTGGGGTAGAGGAACACCTGGCAGCCGGAAACCAGCGGCAGCAGCGCGCCGCAGGTCAGGCCGAAGGCGTGGAACAGCGGCAGGGCCATCATGAACTTGTCCTGCGGGGTGAAGTCGGCCACCGCGCGGATCTGCGCGACGTTGGCCAGCAGCGAGGTGTGGGAGTGGACCACGCCCTTGGGCTTGCCCTCCGAGCCTGAGGTGAACAGCACCGCGGCGGCGTCCTCCGGCGCCTGCGGCAGCGCCGCGTGGCGCGGGAAGGCCAGATGCCAGAGGACCCACAGGCGGTCGACGGGGCCGAAGCCGGCCTTGAGATCCTCCAGGTAGTGCACGCGGATCTCCGGCACGGCGGCGAGCAGCGGGCCGAGGTGCGCCTTCTCGACGAAAGTGCGCGAGGCGACGATGGTCTTGATGTCGGCGGCCTGGCAGGCGGCACGCAGCCCCTCGGGGCCGGCGGTGTAGTTGAGCAGGGCGGGGACGCGCCGGCCGAGCGACAGGCCGAGCAGCAGGCCGAGGGCCGGCGCGGCGTTGGGAACCAGCACCCCGACCGTTTCGTCCGGCACGCTCAGGCGCGAGGTCAGGCGGGCGAGGGCCAGCGCCATCTTCAGCAGCGAGCCGTAGGTTTCCTCCTGCAGGCGGATGTCCTCGACCAGCCGGTAATGCGTGCCGAAGGTCGCCTTGGCGTCGAGAAAGGCCTCGTAGAGGGTGCGCTGCGGGCGGGTGGCGACCAGCATGTCGAGCAGGATGTGGCGCATCAGCTCGCCGGCACGGCGGCGGCGCAGCCGCGCCGAGGGCCGCTCGGGCATCGGGATGCGCTGCGGCGGACGGATCGCGATGCGCATCCTGGGGAACGCCTGACGGGGAAACACCCCGGCCAGGCGGCCGAAATAGCTGCGCGCAGCACCGTCGATGCGCACCGGCACGACGGTGGCGCCGGTCTTGGCGGCGACCAGGGCGGCACCGTCGTAGACCTTCATCAGCGAGCCGGTGCGGGTGATCCGCCCTTCCGGGAAGATCGCCACGGGCCTTCCGCTTTCCACCAGCCGGACGATCTGCTTGATCGCCAGCGGACTGCTGGAGTCGATCGCGAGGTGCGGCACGAAGCGCAGCAGAAAGCGGAACAGCGGGCGGTTGGCGATCTGGGTGTGCACCACGAAGACCGCGTCCACCGGCAGGAATACGCCGAGCAGCAGGCCGTCGAGGAAGGATTCGTGGTTGGCGACGATCAGCGTGCGCGGATCGCCAAAGACGTTGCGGTCGCCCTCGACCTCGACCCGGAACAGGGTCTTGAGGAGCAGGCGCAGAAAGGGCTTGAACATGATCGTTTCCTGGCATGGAGGAGCCGCCAGCATGGCGGCTCGTGGATGAAAGCGAAACCTTGTCGGAAAAAGTCGTGCAGAATTACCGGGTAGGTAGCGGAAAACGATACTTTTGTCCGATGAGCGAACTCGACCGCCTGGTAGGCACCCTCAAGCAGCGCCTGAAAGCCCAGGGCATCACCTATCGCGAGCTGGGCAGCCGCCTCGGCCTGTCCGAGGCGAGCGTCAAGCGCATGTTCGCAAGCCGACGTTTCAGTCTCGACCGGCTGCTCGAGATCAGCCACCTGCTCGGCTTCAGCCTCGCCGAACTGGCCCAGGAGGCGGCGCTGAGCGGCACCCGCCTGCATACCCTGAGCGAGGGCCAGGAGCGCGAACTGGTCTCCGACGAGAGGCTGCTGCTGGTGGCGGTCTGCGTGCTGAATCACTGGACGTTCGACGAGATCCTCGCCGTCTACCGGCTTGGCGAGGCGGAATGCATCCAGCGCCTGGCCCGGCTCGACCGCCTGCGCCTGCTCGACCTGCTGCCGGGCAATCGCGTGCGCCTCAACGTGGCGCGGGATTTCGACTGGCGCCCCAACGGGCCGATCCACCGCTTCTTTCTGCGCCAGGGCCTAGGCGAGTTCCTGACCAGCGACTTTGCCGGCGGCGACGAGGTGCTGGGCTTCGCCCACGGCATGCTCACCGAGTCGGCACTGGCCAAGTTGCAGGCGGAGATCCGCACGTTGCGCCGGCGCTTCGCCGAACTGCACGAGGAAAGTCTGGCCGCACCGCTGGCGAAGCGGCATGGCACCGGGATGCTGCTGGCCTTGCGCGAGTGGGAACTGGGCGCCTTCACCCGGCTGCGGCGCGAGGTTTGAGCGGTTGGGGAAAAGCGGGGCCCGAAAAGAAAACTCCCCCTGCGAGGAGGGGGAGTGGCGAACAAGGCCTAGTGGAGCGTCCTTGCCAAAAGAAAGGGGTAAAACCGTGCGGTCGATTAAACCGGACCGCGGTGCTCGCGCACGACGGTGGAGACGAAGGTCAGGGCGTCGGCGAAGGAGACGGTCTCGTACTTCGGCTTGTAGTCGGCCAGACCCTGGGCCATGGTGATGACCTTGTCTTCGGCGCTCTGGCCTTTGAAGTCTTCTTTGTCGAGGCGCAGGTCGTCCATCATGGTGTTCCAGATGGCGCCTTCTTCGTGCGGCTGAAGGATCATCTTGACGCCGTCGAGCTCGGTGTAGACCGGCTTGCTCAGGTTGCTCACGTAGAAGATCACCTGTACGTCGGCAGCCAGGTCGCCCTTGTAGCGGTCGAAGAAGGGCTGGATCTGGGCCAGTTGGTCCAGGCCACCGGAAACCATGCTCAGCTTGTCGTTCTTGAACAGCAGGCCGGCTTGCTTGAGCACGGCTTTCGGCGGCAGACGGCGGCCGGCGTCGTCGGCGATTTCGCCTTCGATCACGACCAGGTCGCCACGGAAGGCTTCGACGCCGGCTTCGGTGGTTGCGCCCTTGACGCTGAGGTTGCACAGCAGGGATTGGTCTTCGTAGCTTTTCAACAGCATGGTTGGCTTCTCGTCTAGATGAAGGAAGAGGAGTCAGGCCACTTCCGTGGCACTGGGGTTGGCGAGGGCGAGGAGACTGCTCCAGTCGGCCTCGATCAGTTGCAGGTTCTTGCGCTCGCAGACCTTGCGTTCTTTGGCGCTCGGCTGATCGATCAGGACCCAGCCGGCCGGCTCGGCGGCGTCGTAGATCATGTCGCTCATCACCATGCGCTCGGTGTCGCGGTTGAAGTGCTGGCCGAGGAACAGGTAGCGCTTGTTCTTGCGGCGCAGCTTGACCCAGTCGGGAATGGCGAAGCCGCCCATCAGCTCGGTGATGTAGTCGACGAAGTCGGCGTCCGAGGCCACGTAGCCGGGCTTGGGCAGCGGCGTGCCGTGCGGCTTGAAGATCACCGGAAGGGCGGTGTCGACCTCTTCCAGAACGATCTTGCGGTACTTGCCGTCCGCGAAGTGGTAGAGGTCGAAGCGGTAAGGGGTTGCGGCGAGGCGCGCGGCGCCAACCACCAGGGTGTGCTTGCGTCCGGCAGCGATATAGCAGTGCTGCAGCTGGGTGTCGCGGTTGCAGTCGATGATGTAGGGCAGCTCGAGGTCGGCCAGCCACTGGTGGACCGGCGACGGAGTCCAGTTGTCGCCACCGTAGACCTGGGTCAGGAAACGTTCGATGAAGCTGCGGCCCTTCTTGTTCTCCACATGCATGGCGGCCCGGGAGAACTCATACATAAGACGGGGCGACATCGGCTGTCCGCCGGTCATGGCGAGGATCAGGCTGTCGCTGTCGGCGGGAATCGGCTTGCCCGTGTCGCGATCGACGACTCCGCGCAGGACGCCCGGGCCCAGGTAGGGAACGATGTCGCCCGAGCCGAGCTGGGCGAGGATTTCCTTTAATAAGCTGTTGGTCACTGGACTCTCCTGCTGAAAGAAGGGCAAGAATCGACAACCCTTTGCAATATCCGAGCCGGATGGCGTTTTGAAACTAACTTCATGAAATTAAAGGATTTTATTATAAGGCACAGGATGGCTTGTCGTGTCCGTGAGCCAGGATAGGGCGCAGCTTCGCGACAATTGTCAGTTTTGTCACAGGCGTGGGTGGGTGGTCGGATCCGGGGAGGATGTCGGGGCATTGTTCGGTTGTAGCAATTACAACAGTCGAAGTAGGGGGATTGTAGGGGGATTGTTATGTATCAAACCGCCCGGCAGATCTGTCCTTGTATGTTAAATTCTTATAAATCAATTAGTTAAGTGTGAGTGGCAGGTGCTGGCACAGACGCTGCATTAGGTTCAGTGCGCGGACTTGTTCAGGCTGACAAGCCGAACTTTCAAGTGGAAATGCAACCTGAGGAACTTAACTATGGCTATGCGTCAATGCGCCATCTACGGCAAGGGCGGTATCGGTAAATCCACCACCACTCAGAACCTCGTGGCGGCCCTGGCCGAGATGGGCAAGAAGGTCATGATCGTTGGTTGTGACCCGAAAGCTGACTCCACTCGCCTGATCCTGCACTCCAAGGCCCAGAACACCATCATGGAAATGGCTGCCGAAGCCGGCACCGTGGAAGATCTGGAGCTGGAAGACGTGCTGAAGGTCGGCTACGGCGGCGTCAAGTGCGTTGAGTCCGGTGGTCCGGAGCCGGGCGTTGGCTGCGCTGGCCGTGGTGTTATCACCGCGATCAACTTCCTGGAAGAGGAAGGCGCCTACGAAGACGATCTGGACTTCGTATTCTACGACGTACTGGGCGACGTGGTGTGCGGTGGCTTCGCCATGCCGATCCGCGAGAACAAGGCTCAGGAAATCTACATCGTTTGCTCCGGCGAGATGATGGCCATGTACGCCGCCAACAACATCTCCAAGGGCATCGTGAAGTACGCCAACTCCGGTAGCGTGCGTCTGGGCGGCCTGATCTGCAACAGCCGTAACACCGACCGCGAAGACGAGCTGATCATCGCTCTGGCCTCCAAGCTGGGCACCCAGATGATCCACTTCGTGCCGCGCGACAACGTCGTACAGCGCGCCGAAATCCGCCGTATGACCGTGATCGAATACGATCCGAAAGCCAAGCAGGCTGATGAATACCGCGCTCTGGCCCGCAAGGTCGTCGACAACAAGCTGCTGGTCATCCCGAACCCGATCACCATGGACGAGCTCGAAGAGCTGCTGATGGAGTTCGGCATCATGGAAGTCGAAGACGAATCCATCGTCGGCAAGACCGCCGAAGAAGTCTGATCGCCGTTTCGGTTTCAGAAGGACGGGACAGGGCAGATTGGCTCTGTCGGGGAGGCGGCCCGCGCAGCGGGCGCCCCACCCGTTACCCGCATATGAATGCTAAGGCAAGAGGAGTCATACCCAATGTCCGGTATGTCGCGCGAAGAGGTCGAGTCCCTCATCCAGGAAGTCCTGGAAGTTTACCCCGAGAAAGCCCGTAAAGACCGCGCCAAGCACCTGGCCGTCAACGACCAGTCGGTTACCCAGTCGAAGAAGTGCATCACTTCCAACAAGAAGTCCCAGCCCGGTCTGATGACCATCCGCGGCTGTGCCTACGCCGGCTCCAAGGGCGTGGTCTGGGGTCCGATCAAGGACATGATCCACATCTCCCACGGCCCGGTAGGCTGCGGCCAGTATTCGCGTGCCGGCCGTCGTAACTACTACATCGGCACCACCGGTGTGAACGCTTTCGTCACCATGAACTTCACCTCGGACTTCCAGGAGAAGGACATCGTGTTCGGCGGCGACAAGAAGCTCGCCAAGCTGATCGACGAAGTGGAAACCCTGTTCCCGCTGAACAAGGGCATCTCCATCCAGTCCGAGTGCCCGATCGGCCTGATCGGTGACGACATCGAGTCCGTGGCCAAGGTCAAGGGCGCCGAGCACAGCACCACCGTGGTTCCGGTGCGTTGCGAAGGCTTCCGCGGCGTTTCCCAGTCCCTGGGTCACCACATCGCCAACGACGCAGTCCGCGACTGGGTCCTGGGTGCCCGCGACGACGACAACAGCTTCGAAACCACCCCCTACGACGTAGCCATCATCGGTGACTACAACATCGGTGGCGACGCCTGGTCCTCGCGCATCCTGCTGGAAGAAATGGGCCTGCGCTGCGTGGCTCAGTGGTCCGGCGACGGCTCCATCGCCGAAATCGAGCTGACCCCGAAGGTCAAGCTGAACCTGGTTCACTGCTACCGCTCGATGAACTACATCTCCCGTCACATGGAAGAGAAGTACGGTATCCCATGGATGGAGTACAACTTCTTCGGCCCGACCAAGACCATCGAATCCCTGCGCGCCATCGCCGCCAAGTTCGACGAGTCGATCCAGAAGAAGTGTGAGGAAGTGATCGCCAAGTACAAGCCGGAGTGGGAAGCCATCGTGGCTAAGTACCGCCCGCGCCTGGAAGGCAAGCGCGTCATGCTCTACATCGGTGGCCTGCGTCCGCGTCACGTGATCGGCGCCTACGAAGATCTGGGCATGGAAGTGGTGGGTACCGGTTACGAGTTCGCTCACAACGACGACTACGACCGTACCATCAAGGAAATGGGTGACTCCACCCTGCTGTACGATGACGTGACCGGCTACGAATTCGAAGAGTTCGTCAAGAAGGTCAAGCCCGACCTGATCGGCTCCGGCATCAAGGAAAAGTTCATCTTCCAGAAGATGGGCGTCCCCTTCCGTCAGATGCACTCCTGGGATTATTCCGGCCCGTACCATGGCTTCGACGGCTTCGCCATCTTCGCCCGCGACATGGACATGACCCTGAACAATCCGTGCTGGAAGAAGCTGCAGGCTCCTTGGGAAGCTTCCGAAGCTGCCGAGAAAGTCGCCGCCAGCGCCTGATAGTCCGTAATCGTACGCAACGTCCGCTGCGGGCGGGTCTGCCCGCAGCCGACATCCGCTATCGCCGTCCACAGATGAGTGGGGCGTAGGAGAGAGTCATGAGCCAGCAAGTCGATAACATCAAAGCCAGCTACCCGCTGTTCCTCGATCAAGACTACAAGGACATGCTTGCCAAGAAGCGCGACGGCTTCGAGGAAAAGCATCCGCAAGAGAAAATCGACGAAGTGTTCCAGTGGACCACCACTGAAGAATACAAGGAACTGAACTTCCAGCGCGAAGCCCTGACCATCAACCCGGCCAAGGCTTGCCAGCCGCTGGGCGCTGTTCTGTGCGCGCTGGGCTTCGAGAAGACCATGCCCTATGTGCACGGCTCTCAGGGTTGCGTGGCTTACTTCCGTTCCTACTTCAACCGTCACTTCCGTGAGCCGGTTTCCTGCGTTTCCGACTCCATGACCGAAGACGCGGCGGTGTTCGGCGGCCAGCAGAACATGAAGGACGGTCTGCAGAACTGTAAGGCTACCTACAAGCCCGACATGATCGCAGTGTCCACCACCTGCATGGCCGAGGTCATCGGTGACGACCTCAACGCCTTCATCAACAACTCGAAGAAGGAAGGTTTCATTCCTGACGAGTTCCCGGTTCCGTTCGCCCACACCCCGAGCTTCGTGGGCAGCCACGTGACCGGCTGGGACAACATGTTCGAAGGCATTGCCCGCTACTTCACTGCGAAGTCCATGGACGACAAGGTGGTTGGCAGCAACGGCAAGATCAACGTCGTCCCCGGCTTCGAAACCTACCTGGGCAACTTCCGCGTGATCAAGCGCATGCTCTCGGAAATGGGCGTAGGCTACAGCCTGCTCTCCGATCCGGAAGAAGTGCTGGACACCCCGGCTGACGGTCAGTTCCGCATGTACGCGGGCGGCACCACCCAGGAAGACATGAAGGACGCGCCGAACGCCATCAACACCCTGCTGCTGCAACCCTGGCAGCTGGAGAAGACCAAGAAGTTCGTCGAAGGTACCTGGAAGCACGAAGTTCCGAAGCTGAACATCCCGATGGGTCTGGACTGGACCGACGAATTCCTGATGAAAGTCAGCGAAGTCAGCGGTCAGCCGATTCCGGCAAGCCTGACCAAGGAGCGTGGCCGTCTGGTCGACATGATGACCGACTCCCACACCTGGCTGCACGGCAAGAAGTTCGCCCTGTGGGGTGATCCGGACTTCGTGATGGGCATGGTCAAGTTCCTGCTGGAGCTGGGCTGCGAGCCGACCCACATCCTGTGCAACAACGGCAGCAAGCGCTGGAAGAAGGCGGTCGACGCCATCCTGGCCGCTTCCCCGTATGGCAAGGACTGTGAAGTTCACGTTGGTCGTGACCTGTGGCACATGCGTTCCCTGGTCTTCACCAACAAGCCGGACTTCATGATCGGCAACAGCTACGGCAAGTTCATCCAGCGCGACACCCTGCACAAGGGCAAAGAGTTCGAAGTTCCGCTGATCCGCATCGGCTTCCCGATCTTCGACCGTCACCACCTGCATCGTTCCACCACCCTGGGTTACGAGGGTGCCATGCAGATCCTGACCACCCTGGTGAACTCGATCCTAGAGCGTCTGGACGAGGAAACCCGCGGTATGCAGGCCACCGACTACAACCACGACCTGGTTCGCTAAGTCGTCGGTTCAGTGGTCCCGGCCGGGGCGGCGCAAGCCGCTCCGGCTCTTCCTTGGCGGCGGCTGCGGGTTCGGGCCTTCGGCGTCCGGCCTGCGGCAACCGCCAAATCTGTCTAAGGAGCAAGCCCATGCCCAGTGTCATGATTCGCCGCAACGACGCAGGTCAGCTGACCTTCTACATCGCCAAGAAAGACCAGGAAGAAATCGTGGTGTCCTTGGAGCATGACAGCCCCGAGCAGTGGGGCGGCGAGGTCACCCTCGGCGACGGTTCGAGCTACTACATCGAGCCGATCCCGCAACCCAAGCTGCCGATCACCGTGCGCGCCAAGCGAGCCGGCGAGGCCTGATTCCATGAGTGCGCAACCGCCGTACGGCCAGGCCCCCCTGCCGGCCCATCTGGCCCTGCGCATCGCCCTGGCGGCACGCTCGCTCAAGGGGGTGGATACCGCCCACCTGCTGCGCGCCCTGATTGCCGCCGTTGGAGAACCCATCACCGAAGCGCGTCTGCGCAAACTGCGTGCTTCCCGCCTGCGTGCCCGTCTGCTCGAAGCGTGCGGGAACGAGGTGCAGCTGGTCCTGACCGACCGCCAGCTGCACAGTGCGCTCGGCCTGCTCAAGGGCCGCGGCGTGCGCATGCCGGAAGACCCCCTGCCGGTCCCCGAACCCTATCGCGACGGCGAATTCCAGGACTCGGTGCGCATCGCCTGCGCTTCCGACAGCGGCGAGCGTCTGGACGGCATCTTCAGCAACTGTGCACGCTTCCTCATCTACCAGATCTCGCCCCGCGAGACCCGCCTGATCGACCTGCGCGAGCCCGGCCCCTGTCGCGAGGATGAAGACCGTCATGCGCGTCGGGCAGAATTGCTCGGCGACTGCCAGCTGCTCTACACCCTGAGCATCGGCGGTCCGGCGGCGGCCAAGGTGGTGCGTGCCGGCATCCATCCGGTGCGTCTGGCCCGTGCCCAGCCGGCCCGCGAGATCGTCGAGGAACTGCAGCGGGTGCTGGCCACCGCGCCGCCCCCCTGGCTGGCCAAGGTCATGGGTGCCGGGCCCGACCAGCGCGTACGTTTCACCCAGTAACTGCTCCGGATGAGGACATAGCCATGATCAGCCAAACACTTCTCGACGATGTCATCCGCCAGGCCGAACAGGGGGCGCTGGGCGAGAGCTTGCTCGCCAGTCTGCGCGCTGCCCATCCGGGTGTGCACTTCACCTGCTGCATGGACGACGACATCGCGGTCAACGCCAAGCCGGTCGCCGAGCGCCCGGGTTTCAACGTCTACCTGGTCAACTCCAGCGACCACTGTTCGGTGCTGAGCAACGATCTGGGCTCCGCCTCCGGCATCGTCCTGGCGGAAATCATCGAGGATTGAGGTGAGGCATGGCTGACGATCAAGGCGACATCACCCCCATCGGCGACTGCCGGGCCTGCAGCTTTCGCATGAATCTGCTGCTGACCGGTCGCTGCACCCCGGGTGATGCCTGCGTGGCGGTGGACAGCGGACGGCAGATCGATCGCTTCTTCCGTAACAATCCGCACCTGGCCGTGCAGTACCTGGCCGACCCCTTCTGGGAGCGTCGCGCCATCGCCGTACGCTATTCGCCGGTGGAGGCGCTGACCTCGCTGATCCGCGACAGCGACGAGGTGGTCCGCCGCGCCGTCGCCTACCGCTTGCCGCGCGAGCAGCTCGGCGCGCTGATGCACGACGAGGACCGCGAGGTGCGCATCACCGTGGCCGACCGCCTGCCGCTGGAGCAACTGGAGCAGATGGCCGCCGACAAGGACTACCTGGTGCGCGCCTACGTGGTGCAGCGCATCCCCCAGGGCCGGCTGTTCCGCTTCATGCGCGACGAGGACCGCCAGGTGCGCAAACTGGTGGCCAAGCGCCTGCCCGAGGAGAGCCTGGGGCTGATGACCCAGGACCCGGAGCCCGAAGTCCGGCGCATCGTCGCCTCTCGCCTGCGCGGCGACGACCTCCTGGAACTGCTCCACGACCCGGACTGGACGGTGCGTCTGGCCGCGGTGGAGCACGCGCCGCTGGCCGCCCTGCGCAAGCTCGACGAACCCGATCCGGAGGTCCGCCTGGCGATCGCCGAGCGGCTCGGCACCACCCTCTCCTGATCCCGCCGCCGCCCCGGAACGAACCGTGCGGCCGGGGCGGCCTCGCGCCGGCTTTCCGTACTCTTGTCGCTTTTCGCCCGGCGTTGGCGGGAATGCCCGTTGCCGGTTGTCCGCTTGTTGCAAAACCGACAGGAAGGCGCGTTTGTGACAAAGGTCTTTCGCTAGAAATCCTTGTAAATCAATTGGTTGGGTTGTGGTACGGGCATTGCAATGATTCATTGCACACGCTGCATCAACGACCAGAGGGGTAAGCGATGAAAGCCAAGGACATTGCCGAGCTGCTCGACGAGCCTGCCTGCGAGCACAACAAGAAGGAAAAGTCCGGCTGTTCCAAGCCCAAGCCCGGTGCGACTGCCGGTGGCTGTGCCTTCGACGGTGCACAGATCGCGCTGCTGCCGATCGTGGATGTCGCGCATATCGTGCACGGCCCGATCGCCTGTGCCGGCAGCTCCTGGGACAACCGTGGTACCCGCTCCAGCGGGCCGGACCTGTACCGCATCGGCATGACCACCGATCTCACCGAGAACGACGTGATCATGGGGCGTGCCGAGAAGCGCCTGTTCCATTCGATCCGGCAGGCCGTGGAGACCTACGCGCCGCCGGCGGTGTTCGTCTACAACACCTGCGTACCGGCACTGATCGGTGACGACCTCGACGCGGTGTGCAAGGCCGCTGCCGAGCGCTTCGACACCCCGGTGGTTCCGGTGGACTGTGCCGGCTTCTATGGCACCAAGAACCTCGGCAACCGCATCGCCGGCGAGGCCATGCTCAAGCACGTGATCGGCACCCGCGAGCCCGATCCGCTGCCGGAAGGCAGCGAGCGTCCCGGCATCAAGGTGCACGACGTCAACCTGATCGGCGAATACAACATCGCCGGCGAGTTCTGGCATGTCCTGCCGCTGCTCGACGAGCTGGGCATCCGCGTGCTCTGCACCCTGGCCGGCGACGCCCGCTACCGCGAGGTGCAGACCATGCACCGCGCCGAAGTGAACATGATGGTCTGTTCCAAGGCCATGCTCAACGTCGCCCGCAAGCTGCAGGAGCGCTACGGCACGCCGTGGTTCGAGGGCAGCTTCTATGGCATCACCGACACCTCCCAGGCCCTGCGCGACTTCGCCCGCCTGATCGGTGACGAAGACCTGATTGCCCGCACCGAAGCGCTGATCGCGCGCGAAGAGGCCAAGGTGCGTGCCGCGCTGGAGCCGTGGCGCGAGCGCCTGAGCGGCAAGCGCGTGCTGCTGTACACCGGCGGCGTGAAGTCCTGGTCGGTGATCTCCGCCCTGCAGGATCTGGGCATGAAGGTGGTGGCCACCGGCACCCGCAAGTCCACCGAGGAGGACAAGGCGCGCATCCGCGAGCTGATGGGCGATGACGTCCGCATGCTGGACGAGGGCAGCCCGAAGATCCTGCTGCAGACCGTCGAGGACTACAAGGCCGACATCCTGATCGCCGGCGGCCGCAACCTGTACACCTCGCTCAAGGGGCGCGTGCCCTTCCTCGACATCAACCAAGAGCGTGAATTCGGCTATGCCGGCTACGACGGCATGATCGAACTGGTGCGTCAGCTGTGCCTGACCATCGAGAGCCCGGTCTGGGCGGCTACCCGCAGCCCGGCACCCTGGGACAGCAACGGTTACCCGCAGCCGGTTAAGGCTGGCGCCTGAGGAGAGAGACATGGCCGAGATCATCAATCGCAAGAAGGCACTGGCCGTCAGTCCGCTGAAGGCCAGCCAGACCATGGGTGGCGTGCTCGCCATCCTCGGCATGGCACGCAGCATGCCTGTCATGCATGGTTCCCAGGGCTGCACCGCCTTTGCCAAGGTGTTTTTCGTCCGTCACTTCCGCGAGCCGATTCCGCTGCAGACCACCGCGATGGATCAGGTGACCTCGATCATGGGCGCCGACGACAACATCGTCGAAGCGCTGAAGGTCATCAGCGAAAAGAACAAGCCCGGCCTGATCGGCCTGGTCACCACCGGCCTGTCGGAAACCCAGGGCTGTGACCTGCACTCGGCGCTGCACGAGTTCCGCAGCAAGTTCCCGCAGTTCGACAACGTGCCGGTGGTGGCCGTCAATACCCCGGACTTCTCCGGCAGCTTCGAGAGCGGCTACGCCCTCACGGTGACGGCGATCATCGACACCCTGGTGCCGGAAGACCGCAGCAAGGTCGGCCAGCGTCAGCGCCAGGTCAACGTGCTGTGCTCCTCCAGCCTGACGCCCGGTGACCTGGAGTTCATCAGCGAGAGCATCGAGGGCTTCGGCCTGCGCCCGGTGTTGATCCCGGACCTGTCCGGCTCGCTGGACGGCCACCTGGAAGAGTCGCGCCTCAACTCGCTGACCACCGGCGGCCTGACCGTGGACGAGCTGAAGAGCAGCAACCAGAGCATCGCCACCCTGGTGGTGGGCGAGAGCCTGTTCCCTGCCGCCGACCTGCTGAAGGAGCGCACCGGGGTGCCGGATCACCGCTTCGGCCTGCTGATGGGGCTGGAAGCCGTGGACCAGTGGCTGGTCACGCTGTCGAACCTGAGCGGCAACCCGGTGCCGCCGCGTCTGCAGCGCCAGCGTCAGCAGCTGCAGGACGCCATGCTGGATACCCACTTCATGCTCGGTGACAGCCGGGTGGCCATCGCCGCAGACCCCGACCTGCTGCTGGCCTACGACCGCCTGCTGCGCAGCGTCGGCTCGCGCACCGTGACGGCGGTGGTGCCGGCTCGTGCCGCCGCGCTGGAAGACTCGCCGCTGGCCGCCATCCAGATCGGCGATCTGGAAGACCTGGAAAACAGCGCTCGCGCCGAGGGTGCCGAGCTGCTGCTGGGCAACAGCCATGCACTGCAGCCGGCCAAGCGTCTGGGCGTGCCGCTGCTGCGTGTCGGCTTCCCGCAGTACGACCTGATCGGCGGCTTCCAGCGTTGCTGGTGCGGCTATCGCGGCACCACCCAGGCCCTGTTCGACATGGCCAACCTGCTGGTCGAAAACCACCAGGGTATCCAACCCCATCACTCGATCTATGCGCAGAAACCCGCAACCGAACAGCCGCAATGGAGGCACTGAGCAATGTCCAGCCCGACCCGACAATTGCAGGTACTGGATGGTGAGGACGACGGCACCTTGCTGAAGGTCGCCTTCGCCTCGTCCGATCGCGAACTGGTCGACCAGCACTTCGGCTCGTCGCGTTCCTTCGCCATCTTCGGGGTCAATCCCGAGCGTTCCCAGCTGCTCTCGGTCGTCGAGTTCGGCGAGCTGGAGCAGGACGGCAACGAGGACAAGCTGGTCAGGAAGATCGAGCTGCTCGACGGCTGCGTCGCCGTGTACTGCTGCGCCTGCGGCGCCTCGGCGGTGCGCCAGCTGATGAGCATCGGCGTGCAGCCGGTCAAGGTGAGCGAGGGCGCGCGTATCGCCGAGCTCATCGAAATTCTCCAGGCCGAACTGCGCGAAGGTCCTTCGGCCTGGCTGGCCAAGGCCATCCAGCGCACCCGCGGCCCGGACATGAAGCGCTTCGACGCCATGGCCGCCGAGGGCTGGGACGAATAGGCCCGATCACTTTTTCAGCGAGGAAGCGTACATGTATTACGACGAGCAACAAGAACTCGTGGTGCAGGAAGACGACAAGTTCCTGCAGGATCCGATCATCCGCCAGATGGTGGTGCAGCTGCGCGCCGTGGACAGCTACGGCACCTACGACACCTGGAGCGACGCCCGCGTGCTCGATCCGCTGGTGCTGACCAAGGAGCGCCGCAAGGCCATTCCGGTGGTCGGCGACCCGGACGAAACCACCATCTCCCGGGTCAAGGCCTACTACAACGCCCTTGCCCAGATGCTCGAGCGCGAAACCGGCCTGCTCGCCGTGCCGGTGATCAACATCACCCACGAAGGCTTCGGCCGCGCCCTGATCCTGGTCGGCAAGCTGGTCGCCCTGGACAAGACCCTGCGCGACGTTCACCGCTTCGGTTTCGACTCCCTGGAGGCGCTGGTCGCCGAGGCCAACAAGCAGAAGAGCAAGGCCGCAGCGCTGGTCAGCGAGCACCGCACGGTCGCCGAGCTCTGATCGACCGGGAGAGACACCGATGACCGAAGACGACATCAAGGCGCTGAAGAAAGAAGTCAGCCAGAAGAAGCGCATCGCGACCGAGTGGGCCTCGCAGATCCACGACCTGGTCGAGGATCGCCTGTTCAACGACTACGATTCGCTGCCGGAACTGGCCCGCCAGGCCCACCAGGCCTGCCTCGAATGGGCCGAGGCCAAGGCGCGTCTCGACGCGACCGGCGCCGCCTAGCCGGGCGGCGGCTTGCGCCGCGACACGGCATGCGCCTTCCGAGGGGCGTGCCCGGACCCTGGCTCACGAGGCTCGGGTCCTCTACACCGGGGCCGCAAGGCCCGATCCTGGCAGCCCGCCCTGGCGCGGGCCGCTCCGCCCGTGCCCACGAAGCCGGGCGGCACGAACACAAGCATTGAGAGCGGCCTCGAACCGCCTTTATCGATTTCGACAACCGTTTGGCCTCCGCCTCCGCAAGGGGCGGGCAGGAGAAAAAAGTAGATGGCTATGATTACCGGGCGTACCCGTGGCGGCTCCGAGTGGGTTCCGCAGTTCATCATCGCAGTGAATCCGCAGACCTGCATCGGTTGCGGCCGCTGCTACAAGGTCTGTCCGCGCGACGTGTTCGAACTGGTCGACCGTGCCGACGTCCTGGAAGCCGACGACGATCATGACGACGACGACGAGATGATGGTCATGGCCGTCAAGGACGGCATGGACTGCATCGGCTGCACCTCGTGCGCCAAGGTCTGCCCCAAGCAGTGCCACAGCCACGAAGCCGCGGCGGCTTGAGGAGACACGATCATGGCCAAGCCTGAGTTCCACATCTTCATCTGCGGTCAGAACCGTCCCGCCGGGCATCCGCGCGGCAGCTGCGGTGCCAAGGGCGCCGAAGGGGTCTACAACGCTTTCGCCCAGGTGCTGATCCAGAAGAACCTGACCAATCGCATCGCCCTGACCACCACCGGCTGCCTCGGCCCGTGCCAGGCCGGCGCCAACGTGCTGATCTACCCCGGTGCGGTCATGTACAGCTGGGTGGAACCCGCCGACGCCGCGATCATCGTCGAGCAGCATCTGCTGGGCGGCGAGCCCTACGCGGACAAGCTCACCCCTGCCGAGATCTGGTAACCGACATGGCCGATGTGCTGCTGTTCGCCGGCGAGCGTGCGTTCTTTTCCGACAGCACGCCCATGCCGCTGCGCTACCTGCTCAACAACGCCCTCTGCGCCGGGACGCCCGACGCCGTCGAGGCGCTGTTGCTGGAGGCGCGCAGTCGCTGGCCGGAAGAGCCGGACGCGCACATCGGCCTGTACAAATTCTACTTCGTCAGCAAGCGCTACGAAGAGGCCGAGGCGGCCGTCTGGGCGGCGCTGCGCGCCGCCGCCCGGGTGGCCGGCTTCGACCGCAACTACCGCCGTCTGCATCCGGGCAGTGCCGACTGGAGCCGGCACCAGGGCGCCGAGCGGCTGTACCTGTTCAGCCTCAAGGCATTGGGGGTGATCCGCCTGCGCCGCGCCAAGGTGGCGATGGCCCGCCAGGTGCTGGAGAAGCTGCTGGAACTCGACCCCGGCGACGAGATCGGCGGCGGCGCCTTCCTGCATATCGCCCGCTCCTTCGATGAGGATGCTGCTTGATGAGTGCGACTCTTGAGGGGCGTCTGGAAGACGCCCGACCGCTGTTCGCGGAAATCTGGCAGGCGCTGGCCGACAGCCTGAGTGCCGCCGGTATCGATCAGGGGCTGGCGGTGTCCGGCACGCCGCATAGCCGCGTCGAACTGCGCGAGGATGCCTACGACCACAGCCAGAGCCTGTACGCCGAATGGCGCACGCCGGCTGGCGGCTACCTGGGCAGCGTGCTGGTGCACGGCGACGGCCAGGCCTTCGCCGAGTTCGACGTGTTGCTGCCGCACCCACGCAAGCCGAAATGGGTGATCGAGGCCGCCACGGCTTGGGGCTATCGCGGGGCGCTGAAGAGCGAACTCCGCCTGCTGCCGGCGCTCGACTCATGAACGGCCTGTACGACTGGCTGCTCGAGCATGCCACCGGCATCAGCCGCGACGAGCCCGTCGAGCGGGTCTGTCTCGGTCTCAGCTGGACCTTGGCGGAGGTCGGCGACGGCCTCGGTTTCGCCTTCGGCCCGCGCCAGGTGCCGCGCACCCTGGGCTGGGCCGGCACCCTGGGCGGCCAGGCGGCAGAGCGCCTCTATCCCTGGCTGCGTTCCTGGAACAGCGCCGAGGCGGCGGTCGGACTGGCGGTGGTCAATGCGGTGATCAACCGCGCCTCGCCCTGTCTGCGCCAGGCCCAGCCGCTGCGCGGCGAGGCGCCCGGCAACCTGAGCGTGTTCGAGCACTTCCGGCCGCGTCTGGACGGGCAGAAGGTCGCGGTGATCGGCCACTATCCGGGGCTCGCACAGCTCTGGCAGGACCTGCCGTACCGCTGCTTCGAGCGCGAACCGCAGGACGGCGACCTGCCTGATACGGCTGTCGAGCAGCTGCTTCCGGAAGCCGACTGGGTGTTCATCACCGCCAGCAGCCTGGCCAACAAGACCCTGCCGCGCCTGCTGGAGCTGTCGTCGCGCGCCCAGGTGGTGCTGATGGGGCCGAGTCTGCCGTGGATCTACGACTGGCGACGGTTCGGGGTGAACTACCTGGCGGGCGTACGGGTGCAGGATGCCTGTGCCGCGCGTCAGGTGGTCGCCGAAGGAGGCGGTACCCGGCTGTTCGCCGGGCCGGTGGAATATGCCGTGTTGGGTCTGGACTTATGAACGAACAGCAAACCCCTGAAGATTTGGCGTGGCGGATTCTGCTCTGCCACAAGCACCCGGTGAGCGCGCGTCTGCGCTTTCTGATCCCGACCGACCGCGGCGGCGTGGTACTGCCGCAGGCCCTGCCCCAGCTGGCGGTGATCGCCGAGGATCAAGAGGCGCCCGTGCAGTGCCATCCGGCCAGTGCGCTGCGCAGCCTGCAGGAGACGATGGCGCTCGACTGGCAACTGGAGCTGATCGGCGAGTTCCACCTGAACATGGAGGTGCCGGGGCAGATCCTGCCGATCTATCTGGCCGCCCTGGCCGGGCACGAGCTTCCGCCGCCGCCGGAGGGCACCCGCTGGATCGAGCTGACGCAGAGCATCGGCATGCCCTGGCTCGATCGCGAACTGCTGCGGCGCGTCTACGAGTCGCTGATCGGCTTCGGCTGATCGCCGGGCCGAAGCAGGTGCCGGGGCATGTCGCCCCGGCGGACGGACTCAGGCGGGCAACAGGGCCTTGGCCATCTTCGGCGACAGCTGGTCCTTGCTGAACTGCGGTTCGTTCGGCGGATACAGCGCATCCTCGATGACGTTGAAGCCGGACTCCTTGATCAGGACGAGGATGTCGCGGACCTTTTCGCAGGCTTTCAGCTTCTCGGCCAGGGCCGGATCCGTTTTGGCCTTCTCGGCGAAGGCCTTGATTTCCTTGATGGACATGCAGGTTTCTCTTTTCTGTGGTTACAAAGGCCCCAGGCCGTCCGACCCGGGGTGTCGGCCTTATGCAACCACAGTGCCTTCGCAGAATATTCCTTACTAATCAATGAGTTGTCTTGTTATCTTTGTCGTGTTGGCGACAATCGCCACGGCCTCTTGGCGCAATCGCGACAGATTTTTGCTCAATCCATCAGCGCCACCGACTTGATCTGCGCGTAAACCCGCCGCTCCGGCGCCAGTCCCAGTCGATCGGCGGACAGGCGGGTGATCCGCGCGAGGATGCAGGCGCTGCCCAGGTCCAGGCGCACCATGACCCGCGCCGAGTCGTGCTCGTGGAACAGGTCGACGATGCGTGCCTGGAGGGTGTTGAGGATGCTGCTGTTGTGCGGCGGGTCGAGGGAAAGGCTCACGTCGCGGGCGAAGATGCGCACTCGCGTTTCCGTGCCCGGCGGCAGGCGGCTGAGGGTGACGCTGAGGGTACCGCCGGGTACCCGGATGCTGCTCAGCTGGTAGCGAGGATCATGGCTTTCCACCTGACCGATGAGCACCACCGCGGCTTCGTCGGGGTGGCCGAGCGGCAGGCGCGGATCGCTCAGCAGCCGTTCCGGCGGGCCGCTGGCGAGGGTCTGCCCCTTGTCCAGCAAAACCAGATGGTCGGCCAGGCGGGTGAGATCGTCCTGCCGGTCGGTGACGTAGAGCAGCGGGATCTGCAGCCGCTCGCGCAGTTGTGCGAGCGGCGGGAGGATCTCCGCACGGCTGTGGCGGTCCAGGCAGGCGAGCGGGGCATCCAGCAGCAGCAGGTCGGGGCTGGTCAGCAGTGCGCGGGCAATGGCGACGCGCTGGCGCTGGCCGTTGGCAAGCCGCTCGGCGCGCTGATCGAGCAGTGTTTGCAGATCGAACAGGGCGACCACCTCGTCGAGGCCGAGGCGGCGCCGGGCGCGGGGCACGCGCCGGTAGCCGAATTCGAGGTTGGCTCGCACGTTCAGGTGCGGGAGCAGCTCGCTGGTTTGGCTGACGTAGCCCAGCGGGCGCAGGTGGCTGGGGCGGAAGCTGGTGATGTCCTGCCAGAGCTGTCCGCCGACGCGCAGGAAGCCTTCGGCCCGTTCCAGCCCGGCGATGGCGCGCAGCAGGAGAGTCTTGCCGCTGCCGGAGCGGCCGAGCAGCACGCTGATGCCGTTGCCCGGCAGGCGCAGGTGGGCATCGAGCCGGAAGGCGCCCTGTTGCAGGTGCAACTGCGCCTCTATGCCCTGTTCTGGCATCTGAAGTCTCCCGTGTCCAGGGGGGGCGGAAAAGCCAAGAGCAGCAGGTTGGTTGCCGGGGCGCGCGGCTGGTTGGGCGCGGCGCAGATGCGCCGGCCGCCCCGTGGGGCTCTGCTGGCGCGGGTCTGCCCGAAAGGCTTGTCGGCTAGGGTACAAGGCCGATTTATATGTGTAGTTTTGTGTATAACCAGACAAGCCGTAGACAGCGCAACCTGCTGAATTTCCGTAATTTAGCGTATTGGCAAAGCCCTTGCACTGATGATCGTCAGCTATTATCGATATATGTGAATATATAGTTAATGCCTGTTCGTGCCCGGCCTCTCCGATGTCGAGCCGTCATGCCGCTGCCGCAGGAGGTCCAGGATCATGCTGGAAGCAAGCTCCGCCATCGCACCGCTGATCGACAGTTTCGCCTTCGCCCGCGACGGCTTCGTCCTGCTGCGCGGTTGCCTCTCCGAGAGTCTGGTCGACCGCCACGCTGCCGCGGTGGCGGCCTATCGCCTGCGCTGCGAGCCGGCTCACGGGGCGCGCCAGGTCCGTCCGCAGGCGCTGCACCAGCGTGGTGCCTTGCAGCTGCCGGCAGCCGGCATCCTCGGTCTGGTGCTGCACGAGCGACTGCTCGCGCCGCTGAACATGCTGGCCGGCGAGAGGAGCTATCTGCTCGGCATCGACGCCCTGGACGCAGCCCAGGGGCTGCTCGCCTGCAATGCCTGGGCGGGCAGCGCACCGCACCTGAGCGTTCTCATCGCCCTGCGGCCGATTCCTCTCGAGGCCGGGCTCAAGGTTCGGCCGGGCAGTCACCTGGACGGTCGTCGCTCCCTGCGACGCCTGTTGGCCGGCAATCCGACGCTGGCCACGCAGCTGCAGCGGATGCACGAGGAGGGTGCGAGCCTGGAGCAGTGGCGCCAGCTCGAGGTGCGCCTGCTGCGCGCGCGCGTCCAGGAACCGTCGGGCGGCCAGGCGATGCGCCTCTTGGCGCTGCGCAAGGGCGACGTGCTGATCCGCCAGCAGGGTCTGCTCGGTGCGGCCGAGCGAGTGGAGTGCAACAGCTGCCTAGTGGTTCGTTATGGGGCGGCGCAACTGCATCGCAACCCCTATTTCAGCGAGACGGCCCTGAGCGGCGACTGAGCGCTCCGGAGGCGGCGGCGGGCTGTCCGGCGTGCCGTCCCGGGACCAACCGACAAGCCTTGTCGGAAATCAGACATTCATTGCCACAGGTATTGTTCGCTACAGCCAAGGGCTGTCTTGTGAAAAGGCAAGCTATTGATTTTAAAGAATATATTTAACTCGTGTGGCGTGGCATGCCGGTTGCAGCGATGAACTGCGACAGGTTGAGCATGCAACCGCCAAGTTTTGAGGAGACAAGCCGATGATTACCCTGACAGAAAGCGCCAAGAGCGCGGTTACCCGCTTCATCAGCAGCACTGGCAAGCCGGTCGCCGGTTTGCGCATCCGGGTCGAGGGTGGCGGCTGCTCCGGTCTGAAATACAGCCTGAAGCTGGAAGAGGCGGGCGCGGAAGGCGATCAGCTGATCGACTGCGACGGCATCACCCTGCTGGTCGACGATGCCAGCGCCCCTCTGCTCAATGGCGTGACCATGGACTTTGTGGAAAGCATGGAAGGTAGCGGTTTCACCTTCGTCAATCCGAATGCCAGCAACAGCTGTGGTTGTGGCAAGTCTTTTGCTTGCTGATTAGGCAACCCTGAGGTCGCCGGCTGGGCCGGCCCCCAAAGACTCACCGGGAGATGAAGCCGACATGTGGGATTATTCGGAAAAAGTCAAAGAGCATTTCTACAACCCCAAGAATGCCGGAGCCGTGGAAGGCGCCAACGCCATCGGCGACGTCGGCTCGCTGAGCTGCGGTGACGCGCTGCGTCTGACCCTGAAGGTGGATCCGGAAACCGACGTGATCCTGGATGCCGGCTTCCAGACCTTCGGCTGCGGCTCCGCCATCGCCTCCTCCTCGGCGCTGACCGAGATGGTCAAGGGGCTGACCCTGGACGACGCGCTGAAGATCAGCAACCAGGACATCGCCGATTTCCTCGACGGCCTGCCGCCGGAGAAGATGCACTGCTCGGTGATGGGCCGCGAAGCCCTGCAGGCCGCCGTGGCCAACTACCGCGGCGAAGAGCTCGAGGACGACCACGAAGAAGGCGCGCTGATCTGCAAGTGCTTCGCCATCGACGAGGTGATGGTCCGCGACACCATCCGTGCCAACAAGCTGTCCACCGTCGAGGACGTGACCAACTACACCAAGGCCGGCGGCGGCTGCTCGGCCTGCCACGAGGGCATCGAGCGCGTGCTGACCGAAGAGCTGGCCGCTCGCGGTGAAGTCTTCGTCGCCGCGCCGACCAAGGCCAAGAAGAAGGTCAAGGTGCTCGCCCCCGAGCCGGCTCCCGCCCCGGCGGTCGAGGAGGCTCCGGCTGCTCCGCCGAAGATGAGCAATCTGCAGCGCATCCGCCGCATCGAGACCGTGCTGGCGGCGATCCGTCCGACCCTGCAGCGCGACAAGGGCGACGTCGAGCTGATCGATGTCGACGGCAAGAACGTCTACGTCAAGCTCACCGGCGCCTGCACCGGTTGCCAGATGGCCTCCATGACCCTCGGCGGCATCCAGCAGCGCCTGATCGAGGAGCTCGGCGAGTTCGTCAAGGTGATTCCGGTCAGCGCCGCGGCCCACGCGCAGATGGAGGTCTGACATGGCTGACGTCTATCTCGACAACAACGCCACCACCCGCGTGGACGACGAAGTCGTCCAGGCCATGCTGCCGTTCTTCACCGAGCAGTTCGGCAACCCCTCGTCGCTGCACAGCTTCGGCAACCAGGTCGGCATGGCGCTGAAGAAGGCCCGGCAGAGCGTGCAGAAGCTGCTCGGCGCCGAGCACGACTCGGAAATCATCTTCACCTCCTGCGGCACCGAGTCGGACTCCACCGCGATCCTCTCGGCGCTCAAGGCGCAGCCCGAGCGCAAGACCGTGATCACCACCGTGGTCGAGCACCCGGCGGTGCTGAGCCTGTGCGACTACCTCGCCAGCGAGGGCTACACCGTGCACAAGCTGCCGGTGGACAAGAAGGGCCGCCTGGATCTGGAGCACTACGCCAGCCTGCTGAGCGACGACGTCGCCGTAGTGTCGGTGATGTGGGCCAACAACGAGACCGGCACCCTGTTCCCGGTCGAGGAAATGGCGCGCATGGCCGATGATGCCGGCGTCATGTTCCACACCGATGCCGTGCAGGCTGTCGGCAAGGTGCCGGTCGACCTGAAGAACTCGGCGATCCACATGCTCTCGCTGTCGGGCCACAAGCTGCATGCGCCCAAAGGCGTCGGCGTGCTCTACCTGCGCCGCGGCACCCGCTTCCGTCCGCTGCTGCGCGGCGGCCACCAGGAGCGCGGCCGGCGGGCCGGCACCGAGAACGCCGCCTCGATCATCGGCATGGGCGTCGCCGCCGAGCGCGCGCTCGAGTTCATGGCGCACGAGAACACCGAGGTCAAGCGTCTGCGCGACAAGCTGGAGGCCGGCATCCTCGCCGCCGTGCCGCATGCCTTCGTCACCGGCGACCCGGACAACCGCCTGCCCAACACCGCCAACATCGCGTTCGAGTACATCGAGGGCGAGGCCATCCTGCTGCTGCTGAACAAGGTCGGCATCGCCGCCTCCAGCGGCTCGGCCTGCACCTCCGGCTCCCTGGAGCCCTCCCACGTGATGCGCGCCATGGATATCCCCTACACCGCTGCCCACGGCACCGTGCGTTTCTCCCTGTCGCGCTACACCACCGAGGAGGAGATCGACCGGGTGATCCGCGAGGTGCCGCCGATCGTGGCCCAGCTGCGCAAGCTGTCGCCCTACTGGAGCGGCAACGGTCCGGTGGAGGATCCGGGCAAGGCCTTCGCGCCGGTCTACGGCTGAGCCGCCGCCCTGCGGGAGCGCATCCCGCAGGAAACCGCCCCCACCGCCTGAGTTGTTGGAGTAAGCCATGGCTAGCGTGATCATCGACGACACCACCTTGCGTGACGGCGAACAGAGCGCCGGCGTCGCCTTCAATGCCGACGAGAAGATCGCCATCGCGCGCGCGCTCGCCGAGCTGGGCGTGCCGGAGCTGGAGATCGGCATCCCCAGCATGGGCGAGGAGGAGCGCGAGGTGATGCGCGCCATCGCCGGCCTCGGTCTGCCGTCGCGCCTGCTCGCCTGGTGCCGGCTGTGCGACGTCGACCTCTCGGCGGCGCGCTCCACCGGGGTGACCATGGTCGATCTTTCGCTGCCGATCTCCGACCTGATGCTGCGCCACAAGCTCAACCGCGATCGCGACTGGGCCCTGCGCGAAGTGTCCCGGCTGGTCAGCGAGGCGCGCATGGCCGGGCTCGAGGTGTGCCTCGGCTGCGAGGACGCCTCGCGGGCGGATCAGGAATTCATCGTGCGGGTGGGGGCGGTGGCGCAGGCCGCCGGCGCCCGCCGCCTGCGCTTCGCCGATACCGTCGGGGTGATGGAGCCGTTCGGCATGCTCGACCGCTTCCGCTTCCTCCGCCAGCGCCTGGACATGGAGCTGGAGGTGCACGCCCACGACGATTTCGGCCTGGCCACCGCCAATACCCTGGCGGCGGTAATGGGCGGGGCGACCCACATCAACACCACGGTCAACGGGCTCGGCGAGCGTGCCGGCAACGCCGCGCTGGAAGAGTGCGCGCTGGCGCTGAAGAACCTCCACGGCATCGACACCGGCATCGACACCCGCGGCATCCCGGCCATCTCCGCGCTGGTCGAGCGGGCTTCGGGGCGCCAGGTCGCCTGGCAGAAGAGCGTGGTCGGCGCCGGGGTGTTCACCCACGAGGCCGGCATCCACGTCGACGGGTTGCTCAAGCACCGGCGCAACTACGAAGGACTCAACCCCGATGAGCTGGGCCGCAGCCACAGCCTGGTGCTGGGCAAGCACTCCGGCGCGCACATGGTGCGCAACAGCTACCGCGAGCTGGGCATCGAGCTGGCCGACTGGCAGAGCCAGGCGCTGCTCGGCCGCATCCGCGCCTTTTCCACGCGTACCAAGCGCAGCCCGCAGGCTGCCGAATTGGAAGACTTCTATCGCCAGCTGTGCGAGCAGGGCAGCGTCGAACTGGCTGCAGGAGGAATGGCATGAGCCTGCTTTCGCAATGGCGTGAGGACATTCGCTGCGTCTTCGAGCGCGACCCGGCGGCACGTACCACCTTCGAGGTGCTCACCACCTATCCGGGTGTGCACGCGATCATGCTCTACCGGCTCGCCCATCGCCTGTGGCGTGCCGAATGGCGTTACCTCGCCCGGCTGCTGTCGTTCGTCGCGCGCCTGGTGAGCAACGTCGACATCCATCCGGGCGCGGTCATCGGCCAGCGCTTCTTCATCGACCACGGTGCCTGTGTGGTGATCGGCGAGACTGCCGAGATCGGCCAGGACGTGACCCTCTACCACGGCGTCACCCTGGGCGGCACCAGCTGGCGCAAGGGCAAGCGCCATCCGACCCTGGGCGACGGCGTGCTGGTCGGCGCCGGAGCGAAGATCCTCGGCCCGATCACCATCGGCGCCAACGCCCGGGTCGGTGCCAACTCGGTGGTGGTCCAGGACGTGCCGGACGGCTGCACGGTGGTCGGCATTCCCGGCAAGGTGGTCAAGCTGCGCGAAGCCGGCCAGCTCAACCCCTACGGCATCGACCTCGACCATCACCTGATTCCCGACCCGGTCGGCAAGGCCATCGCCTGCCTGCTGGAGCGCATCGATTCGCTGGAGAAGAAAGTCGAGGCGGGCGGGCTGGTCGCTGCCGGCAGCCAGCAACACTTCTACGAGGGCTGCAATTCCGACAACAGCATCTGCGAGAGCGATTGTGCCGGCGGCGCCACCGCTCTGGTCCAGCCGGCCGGCCGCCGGCGGGTCGCGCCCTCGCCGGTGACCGAGTGAGCGGCAGGGCTACGGGGAGCGACTGACCATGGATCTGCAGGACTTCGACAGCGACAGCCTGTATTTCGACGAGCCGCTCGCCCCGGAAGTGGCGGCCTGCCTGGCCGCGGCCGCCGAGCAGTACAGCGAGGGCACCGCCGAGCAGCCGCTGCTCGAGGCGCAGGCTCTCGCCCCGGGCGACCTGATGGTGTTGGTCGGCCTGTACCGCTTCTACTACTACCAGCATCGCTACCAGGACGCCCTGCAGATCGCCTGGCGAGCCCTGGAGGTGGTCGGTCCCCGGCTGCTGCTGCCGGCGGACTGGCGCGCGATCGGCGCCGACCACCTCGCCGTGGCGGCCGAGCGGGGCATCGCGCTCCTGCGTTTCTACTTGCTGGCGCTCAAGGGCGCCGGCTATCTGAGCCTGCGTCTGGGCCGGTTCGAGCAGGGCAAGGCCATGCTCGTCAAGGTCGTCGAGCTGGACACGGACAACCGCCTGGGCGCCAGGCTGCTGTTGGACGTGCTGGCCGAGCACAGCGCTGAAATCCTGATTTTCCCCACTGCGGCCAACGCGGAGATACGACCATGACCGTGCAACCCTTTTCCCCGGATTCCGACCTGACCCTGGACGAGGCCATGGACGAGCTGGTCTCGGCCGAAGACTTCCTGGAGTTTTTCGGCGTGCCCTTCGATCAGACGGTCGTGCACGTCAACCGACTGCACATCATGCAGCGTTACCACGACTACCTGACCAAGGCCGGCGACCTGGGCGAGCACGACGAGCAGGCCCGCTATGCGGTGTTCCAGCAGCTGCTGGCGCGCGCCTACCTGGACTTCGTCGAGTCCGACGCCCTGACCGAGAAGGTGTTCAAGGTCTTCCGCATGCACGAGCCGCAGAAGACCTTCGTTTCCATCGACCAGCTGTTGAGCTGAGAGTAGAGGGGGAGGCGCCATGCTGCCGCAGTTTGAATATGGTGATGAAGTACGCCTGATCCGCAACGTGCGTAACGACGGCACCTATCCGGGCATGGATACCGGCGCCCTGCTCATGCGCCGCGGTGCGGTGGGCTGCGTGTACGACGTCGGCACCTACCTGCAGGACCAGCTGATCTATCGCGTGCATTTCCTCAACGAGGGACGCACCGTCGGTTGTCGCGAGGAGGAGCTGATTCTCGCCTCGGCCCCCTGGATTCCCAACCTGTTCGAGTTCCGCGACAACGTGATCGCCACCCGCAGCCTGGCCGTGCGCGGTCAGGTGCTGGTGAAGCGCGGCCAGCTCGGCAGCATCATGAAGGTGCTGCGCGATCAGCCCGAGGATGGCATCCAGTACCACGTGCATTTTGGCGAAGGCCTGGTGTTGCAGGTGCCCGAGCAGAGCTTGGTGATGGCCGAGACCGAGGCCGCTGTGGAGGTGCTGGATGGGTTCTGAGCGTTTCGACGATAGCCGCTACTACCTGTTGAAGATCGCCCACGAGCAGTTCGGCTGCGCGCCCGGTGAGCTCAGCGAGGAGCAGCTCGAGCAGGCCGAGCGCATCATCGGCCGGCAGAAGCACATCGAGAACGCGGTGCTGCGCAGCCCGGACGCGGCCGGCGTGGTGATTCCGGCGTCGCAGGTCGAGGAGGCCTGGACGCAGATCGCCGACCGCTACGATTCCGCCGAGGCGCTGCAGCAAGCCCTCGACGCCCAAGGCCTGGATGCCGTCGGCATGCGTGCCATGCTGGCCCGGGAGCTCAAGGTCCAGGCCGTCCTCGACTGCATCTGTGCCGGCCTGCCGGACGTCAGCGACACCGACGTGAGCCTCTACTACTTCAACCATGCCGAGCAGTTCAAGGTTCCTGCCCGGCACAAGGCCCGGCACATCCTGGTCACCATCAACGAGGAGTACCCGGAGAACACCCGCGAAGCTGCCCGGACGCGCATCGAGGGCATCCTCAAGCGTCTGCGCGGCAAGCCCGAGCGCTTCGCCGAGCAGGCCATGAAGCACTCCGAGTGCCCCACCGCGATGCAGGGCGGGCTGCTCGGCGAGGTGGTCCCGGGCACTCTCTATCCCGAACTGGATGCCTGCCTGTTCCAGATGGCCCGGGGGGAGCTGAGTCCGGTGCTCGAGTCGCCGATCGGTTTTCACGTGCTGTTCTGCGAAGAAGTGAGCCCCGCCCGGCAGCTCACCCTCGAGGAGATCCTGCCGCGTCTGCGCGACAGGCTGCAGCTCCGGCAGCGCAAGGCGTATCAGCGCAAATGGCTGGAAAGCCTGCTCCAACAAAACGCCACTTTGGAGAACCTCGCCCATGGATAAAACGGACAAACCCTGCTGCTCGTTCTGCGGCGCGGAAAAGAGCCCGACCGTTCCGCTGATCGCCGGCAATGACGGGCGGATCTGCGAAGCCTGCGTCAAGCTGGCCCATCAGGTGGTCAGCAGCTGGGGGCAGCGGCGCAAGAACCAGCAACTGGCCCCGCAGCTGCGCACCCCCGCGGAATACAAGAAGCACCTGGACGAGTCGGTGATCGGCCAGGAGGCGGCCAAGGAGACCCTGGCCGTCGCGGTCTACAACCATTACCTGCGGCTGCTCAACTGCGACCGCGAGCCGGTCTGCCAGCTCGGCGAGCAGGTCGAGCTGGAGAAGTCGAACATCCTCATGGCCGGTCCCTCGGGCACCGGCAAGACCCTGCTGGTGCGCACCCTGGCGCGCATCCTCGGGGTACCTTTCGCGATGGCCGACGCCACCACGCTGACCCAGGCCGGCTATGTCGGCGATGACGTCGACAGCATCATCACCCGCCTGCTCGATGCGGCCGGCGGCGATGTGCAGCAGGCGCAGTGGGGCATCGTCTACATCGACGAGGTAGACAAGCTGGCCAAGCGCAGCGGCGGCGGCACGGCGGTGCGCGACATCTCCGGCGAAGGCGTGCAGCAGGCCCTGCTGAAGATGGTCGAGGGCACCGAGGTACGCATCAGCAAGTCCGGACGGCGTAACGAGCACAGCGAAGAGCAGGTGGTCGACACCCGCAACATCCTGTTCATCGCCGGCGGCGCTTTCCCGGGCCTGGAAGCGATGGTTTCCAGCCGCATCCAGCCGAAGAATACCGGCATCGGTTTCCATGCTCAGCCGCGCCGGGAAACGCCGTCGATCAACGAGCTGATGGCCTCGCTGCTGCCGGACGATCTGCACGAGTTCGGCCTGATTCCCGAATTCATCGGTCGCTTCCCGATCATCACCTTCCTGCAGGAGCTCGACCACGCCACCCTGCTGCGCATCCTCACCGAGCCGCGCAACGCGCTGGTCAAGCAGTACAAGCAGCTGTTCGCCTATCAGGGGGTCGAGCTGGTGATCACCGATGCGGCCCTCAGCCACATCGCCGACCAGGCGCTGACCCGCAAGACCGGCGCCCGCGGCCTGCGTGCGGTGCTGGAAGCGGCTCTGCAGCAGACCATGTTCAATATGCCTTCGCAGCCGCAGCTGCGGGGTTGCACGCTGGATCTGATCGCGCGCGAGGACGGCAGCAGTGCGTTGCAGGTGCTGACCCGGCTGGCCGAGGAGGGCAGCGAGCCGATCCAGGTCTGTCCGGCCGCCCCGGTGGAGGAGAAATCCATACTGTCAGCCGATCTTTAAAGGTGTTGCAAAACCGACAAGGCCTGCCTGCCTGCCGCACCGATATCGTCGCATTTGCGACAGAGTTTTTTGCTTTCAGAAAAAGTTGTTATAAATCAATAAGTTGTTAATTATTGGTCGGGCTTTGGAGGGTGGTCTGCTTCTTGCTACCACTCACCGGCCAGCCAGGTGTGCAAGCCCGGAGACTGGCGCCCCGACCACGAATCCCACGCACGCAGCCAGAGGTTTAAGTTATGGCCAAGATTGGACTTTTCTTCGGTAGCAACACTGGTAAGACCCGCAAGGTTGCCAAGTCGATCAAGAAGCGTTTCGACGACGAAACCATGTCCGATGCAGTGAACGTCAACCGTGTTTCCGCGGAAGACTTCGCTCAGTACCAGTTCCTGATCCTGGGTACCCCGACCCTCGGCGATGGCGAACTCCCCGGCCTGTCCACCGACTGCGAGAGCGAGAGCTGGGAAGAGTTCCTGCCGAAGATCGAAGGCCTGGACTTCAGCGGCAAGACCGTGGCTCTGTTCGGTCTGGGCGACCAGGTCGGCTATCCCGAGAATTACCTCGATGCCATGGGCGAGCTGAGCGAGTTCTTCTCCTCGCGCGGCGCCAAGATCGTAGGCGCCTGGCCGACCGACGGCTACGAGTTCGAAAGCTCCGCTGCTGTGGTCGACGGCAAGTTCGTCGGCCTGGCGCTGGATCTGGACAACCAGAGCGGCAAGACTGACGAGCGTGTGGCTGCCTGGCTGGCACAGATCGCTCCCGAGTTCGGTCTGTCCCTGTAAGGGTCGATCCGGTCATGCAGCCTTGCTGCATGACCGGGTACCCGGCGTGTTTCCTCCCTGCTGTATGCGCTGCTCGGCGCATGCTGTCTCGCCGCAAGGCGCCCGGCTCTGTCGGCCGAATGCTGCTCCTGCGCTTTGGTTTACCATCTCTTGTTGAATCGTGATGTCAGCGCGATATGAGCGCTTGACCGCTACAGCCGCACCTGCCGGACAGCGCCGCTGCCTGTCGCGAGGCCTCGTCCCGCAGGAGGCGAGGCCAGGGGTAGAAATGCGTCAGGCCTGCCCGGATGGGAGTACGAACAGGCCCGACGACTTAAAGGGATACGAACGAGAACTCAGCGATAGCTGTCGCTGGCATCGGCCAGGGTGTTGGCCTCCCGATACAGGCGGTTGCCGCGGGTCTCGACCTGTTCGCCGATAGCCACTTCGTCGTTCGGCGAGCGCAGCACGTTCTCCTCGCCGTCCGCGGTACGGACCTTGTAGGCGCGCTCGCTGAGCCCGGAGACGTCCTGGGTTTCGCCGCCGACCAGCGCGCCGACACCGGCACCGACCAGCATGCCGAGCGGGCCGGCGATGGCGCCGATCATCATGCCGCTCATGCCGCCGACCGATTTGCCGGCGCTCTGGTCCCGGGTTTCCTCGAGGACTTCGGCGGCATGCGCACCGCCTGCGGTCAGCAGGGCGAAGGTCAGGGTCAGGGTGCCGAGCTTGTTCATGTCGTGGCCTCCGAGAAGGTTGCAACAGCCTTTGGTATTTAGATATCCATAAAGCGTGCCATCTAATTAATCTCTTATTAATCAGATAGTTAGGGAGAAACGCTGGGGGCTTGGCACGACAAAGTGTGGCGATGACGACAAAAGTTTGTCTGATTTCTCACAAGAATCAGCGCTTTTGTTGATCTGAATCAAGAAATCCTGAGCGGTTCTGTGCTTGCGGTGGTCGGGCCGATCGCTGGGGCGACTAGACGACACCGATCGCCAGCGGGCAGCGGCCGAAGGGGGCAGCGTTCGGGCTTGGCGCGGGGTGCGGGATTGGCGGGTGGGAGGAAAGGTGTGGGCTGGCTACCGGGCTTGGCGGGGTTGATCGCAAGGGCGGAAAGTTGGCGCTCGCGTATCCTGGCATTCGGCTCCGAGCGCTGTCTTGGTTTCGTCGTTAGCTTTTGGGCGGCCAGCTGCGGGCTCGGGATGCCCAGGCTCAACGCAGGCTGCATGCGCCGTCGTTGGCATCGGCTAGGGCGGCACTGTGGTCAGTCGACTTGGGGTGCAGGCGGTTGCCGCGGATTTCGACCTGATCGCCGGCGACGAAGCGGCGGTTGGGGGAGCGCACGGTCTTCACCTTGCTACTGCCGGTACGCTGAGAGGTGCGCTCGCCGCTGCCGACCAACGCGCCGGCTACGGTCCCGGCCGGGCTGCCGAGGGCGGCGAGCAGCATGCCGCTCGACGCCTTGTCGGAGCCCTCCTGCCGGGTTTCCTCAAAAGTCTCGGCTGCATTGACGCTACCGGCGCTCAGCAGGCCGAGGCTCAGGGCCAGGGTGGCGAACATTTTCATGGCGTTTCCTCCGCGCAAGGGTTCAGGGCTTTCGAAGGCTCTTCCATGAATCATGCCAGGCGGTCGAGCTCTGAAAATCAATCACTTGGCCACGACGATGGAGCCAGCGCCGCGACAGGCTGTCGCGATTGCAACAGGGATTTGTCGCTTATCCTTCAGGAAAGTGTGGTTTCATTGATCGAGGTCAGGGAGGTCTGCTTCGGAGTGTGTATTGGAAGCGTTCAGGGCGTGATCCACTGGCCGCCACTCCGGCCTTCGCAGGATGGTTTGAGATAGCGGGCATCGCCGGAGACGCCGTAATAATGGATATCCTGACGATACGGGGTGCCTTCGATCCGGGCCTCGCGGCAGACGCCGAAGCTGCCCTGCGGGCAGTGCTCGGCGAAGCTCACTTCGACCTGCTGGCCGGTCAGCTGCGGCTGGCAGAAACCCTCGCGGAACAGCTTGGCCGGAATGCTGCGGTTCTCCTGGCAGACCCGTACCTCGACCCGTTCGCTGCGACTGTGCACCGTGCAGGCATCGGCCAGCAGCTGGCCAGGCAAGGCGAGCGACAGGAACAGCAGGGGCAGGCGCATGGGGAAACTCCTCCGGGACGGGCGCGCGACTCTAGCACGCCGCCATGGCCCCCCGGATGGCTGCGCCGCGACGGACTTCCCGCTCCGTGCAAAAAGCCCCACCATGTGCGGATGCTGAAGAATATTCCCACTCACCTGATCGGCGGCCCCCTCGGCGCGGGCAAGACCAGCCTGATCCGCCAGTTGCTGGCGCAGCGGCCGGTCGCCGAGCGCTGGGCAGTGCTGATCAACGAATTCGGCCGGATCGGCCTGGATGCCGCCCTGCTGGATAACGGCGCGGATGGCGTTGCCTTCGCCGAAATCGCCGGCGGCTGCCTGTGCTGCGTCAACGGCGCGCCCTTCCAGGTCGGCCTGGTGCGTCTGCTGCGCAAGGCGCGTCCCGACCGCTTGCTGATCGAACCCTCCGGGCTCGGCCATCCCGCCGCGCTGTGGCGCCAGCTCGGTACGCCGCCCTGGAGCGGCGTGCTGGCGTTGCAACCTGTCGTGCTGGTGCTGGATGCCGCGGCGCTGGCCGCCGGCGAGACGCTGCCACCGAGCCAGGCGGAAGCGCTGGCGATGGCCGAGCTGCTGGTCTTGAACAAGGCGGAGTCGCTGGATGAGGCGGCGCGTGCGCGAGTGGCGGAGCGATTGCCGCCGCGTTCGCTGTACTGGACCAGCCGGGGTGCTCTGCCGCTGGCGCTGCTGCCGGGCTTGAGTGCCGCTGCCGGGCTGGACGCCGGGCCGTCGGACGCCGAATTGCCGGCCGGGACGCCGCTGTCGGCGGAGGTCTGGCTCGATCCGCGTCGCCCGTTCTGCGCCAGCCAGGCCCGGGCTGAGGGCTGGAGCATCGGCTGGCGCTGGCACGCCAGCCAGTGTTTCGAGCTGTCGCGTGTGCAGCGCTGGTTGGCCGGATTGCCCTGGCGGCGTGCCAAGCTGGTCCTGCACACCGAGGCCGGCTGGGTGTCCGGCAATGCCCTGGACGGTGCACCGATCCGCTGGCAGCCCAGCGAATGGCGCCGGGATTCGCGACTGGAGCTGATCTTCGCCGAGGCGCACGACGAGGCCGCGCTCAAGGCCGCCATGGCGGCCTGTCGCCTGCCCGGCTGAGTTTCCTGGGCGCGGCGCGTGGCGTGACGGAACGGCTACACTGAGCATCCTTTTGCCCGTGGAGGGTGCCCATGATCCTGCATCCCTGGTCCCACGCCAGCTCGGCCGGCTTCACCCTGCGCGGTTGGCACACTGCACCGGGCGGTAGACCGCTGCTGCACTTCCTGCACGGCAACGGCTTCTGCGGCAGAACCTACGAGCCGCTGCTGCGTGTGCTGGCCGCGGACTTCGACCTCTGGCTGTGCGATGTCCAGGGGCATGGCGACAGCGATCACGGCGGCCGCTTCCTGGGCTGGAACCGCACCGCCGAGCTGGCGCTGGAGGCCTTTCAGGCCGGCCGCGGGCGTTTCGGCAAAGTGCCGTACCACGCCTGCGGGCACAGTTTCGGCGGGGTGTTGAGTTGCCTGATGCTGGCCGGCGAGCCGGCGCTGTTCCAGCGTGCGGTGCTGCTCGACCCGGTGCTGTTCGGTCGGACGATGATCGGTGTGCTGGGGTTCTCCGAGTTTTTCGGACTGGAGCGCTTCAACGCCCTGGCCCGCCAGTCGGCGAGCCGCCGCCGGCACTGGCCGGATCGCGCCACCGCCTACGCCTGCCTGCACGGGCGCGGTGTCTTCAGGGATTGGAGCGATGCGGCGCTGCGTGCCTACGTCCAGCACGCCTTGAAGGAGGCGGCGGATGGTGGCGTCGAGCTGAAATGCCGGCCGAGCCGGGAGGTCGAGATCTTCAATTCTTGCCCGCGGCGCTTCTGGTCGGCGCTCGCCGGGGTGCGCACGCCGACCCTGCTGCTCAACGGCCAGCACAGCTTTCCCTTCATCGCCCGTTCGACGGCGCGCTGGTGCGCCATGAATCCCCATGTCACTGCCCATACGCTGCCCGGCGGGCACTGTTTCATGCAGGAGCGGCCCGAGGCGTGTGCCGAGCGGGTAGCCGCCTTTCTGTTGCGGCGAGGATGAGGCGAAAGGCTGGAGCGGGATGTCTGCCCGCGTGCAGGCATCGTGTCGGGCGCTGCTTCAGTGCTGATGCTGCTTGTGCATGGGATGCTTGCGGCGCCATTGGTCGAGCTGGATCACCTCGGCGGACTGATGGGGCGGCTGTGGCTGGGATGAGGCGGGAAACGGGTGGGCGCCCAGCTCGATGCCGGCGACATAGCGGCCGAACATGACGATGCTGCCGTTGTAACGCTGTTCGCCGGTGACGGTGAATTCGAAGTCGTAGATCCGTGCCATACGCCGACGGCCGCGGGCGTCGGGGTGCAGGCCGAAACTGCGCAGGGCGACGTTGTCGTCGAGCAGTTCGACGCCCGTCTTCGCGCAGTGCTGCCTGACCGCGGCCAAGGCCCGCTCGCGCAGACCATGGGTATGCCACAGCCAGGCACCGATGCCGGCCAGCAGCAACAGAATGAACAGGTTGGCGAGAGTCAGCATGATTGTTGTTGTTTTACCTGTGACGTCGAGCCCAGCTTAGTCGATCCGCCGGTCGACGCCTGTGCATTCGTCGTCTGGATTAGGAGGCCTTGTTCTTGATCTGCTGGTAGCGGCTTTCCAGCTCCTGACGCAGCTCGCGGCGCCGCTTGGCCTGTTCATAGCGGCGTTTTTCCTGTTCCGTGGTGGGCTGCAGCGGCGGTACCTGGGTAGGCTTGCGGTTCTCGTCGAGGGCCACCATGGTGAAGAAACAGCTGTTGGTGTGGCGTACGGTGCGCTCGCGGATATTCTCGGTGACGACCCGAATACCGATTTCCATCGATGAGCTGCCAGTATAGTTGACCGAGGCGAGGAAGGTCACCAACTCGCCGACGTGGACCGGCTGACGGAAGGTCACCTGGTCCACCGAGAGCGTCACGGCATAGCGACCGGCGTAGCGGCTGGCACAAGCGTAGGCGACTTCGTCGAGCAGCTTGAGCAGCGTACCGCCATGCACGTTGCCGGAGAAGTTGGCCATATCCGGCGTCATCAGCACGGTCATCGTCAGCTGGGCGTTACCATATTCCATAGGAGGGCTCCTAGTAGCCTAATGGTGGGGTGGGACGGAATGCCGCAACGATAACCGAATTGAACGGATTTGCCTGCAGCTAATTGCCATGTGGACGGCGAAAGAAGTCATTTTGCTGTCTAGGACGGCTGTTTCAAGTCTTTAGGGACTATTCGACGATCCGAAAGCGCAGCACGCCGATCAGTTGGCCGGCCTCGGTCTGCACGCGGACTTCCCAGCGGCCGAGGGCGTTTGTGGGAAAGCGCTGCTTGCGGCTCCAGGCGCGGTAGCCCTCCTGGCGGCCGCCGTGGATCTCCAGAGGAATGCGGTCCACCTCCTGGCCGGCGTGTCGCCAGACGTGGTAAATGCGCTCGTTCAGGCCGCGCGGGGCGTGGATCGCCGTATAGGCGTAGAGGCCCCGGGCCCGCAACTGGGCCAGGCCGATGCGCTTTATGCTGGCACCCGGCGCGCGGTTGCGCCCGTCCATTTCCTGGGTCACCGCCACCGCATTCAGCCACAGGGTCGCAGGTGGCACCCAGGTTCGCGCCCACCAGCCGGCGCCGCCGAGGGCGGCGAGCAGGCCGAGCAGGGCCAGTCGGCGCCACCAGTTCTGCCCCTGCAGCGCGCCGAGCAGGCTGGGAAAGGCCAGCAGCACGGCGCTGCCCAGCGCCAGCCGGTAGCTTTGCGGTGTCGCCAGCTGATAGATCAGCGGCAAGGTGGTGAGCAGCACGGCGAACAGGGTCAGGCCGTGGAAGGCCATGAATGCCCAGCGCCGCGGCGTCAGCCAACGGTAGTACAGCGGATCGATGATCGATACCAGCGCGGCCAGGCCGAGCAGGCTGGTGAAGGCCGCCTGGCCGCTGTTCCAGGTCGTGGTGGTGAAGAAGAACGGCAGGACGAAGAACAGGCTTTCCTGGTGGATCATCTGCGTCGCGTAGCGCAGCAGCGGCGGCGGCAACTGCAGCCCGAACCAGTGACGCAGGCCGCGGGTCAGCAGGTTTTCCAGCAGCAGCCAGGCCCAGCTCGCCAGCATCACCACGGCGATGAGGCCGGCCAGGCTTTCCTTGCGCTCGACCAGGAAGAAACTGGCGAGGCCGGAGACGAAGCCGAACAGGGCCAGCAGACGCGGATAGCGGCTGGCCAGGGCGATCAGGTTCTGGAGGCGGGTTTTCCAGGGTTGCAGGGACGGCATGGGGCGCATGGCGGAGTCTGTGGCGAGCGGAGGGCGAATTCTAGCCGCGAGGCCGGCTCGCCGGCCCGCCTTCCGGCGGGCGCCGGCTTCAGCCCGCCGCCCGCCCTCCGGCCGCCCGGGTAGTCGTGTCGTCGAGCAGCAGGCGGCGCAGCTCGCCGTCCAGCCGGTCGCGCTCGGCTCTCTCGTCCGGGCTCTCGCTAGCCTGGGCTTCGGCTTCGGCCTCCAGCACGACGTAGGCGCTGCAGCAGAACAGCGAGTTGAGGCGCTTCATGTCTTCCAGCAGCTCCAGATGGGCCGAGCCGGTTTCGGGGGTGTGCTGGACCAGGCAGTGCAGGCGGTCGACATGGGCGTGCGCCAGACGCCGCTCGAGGGCACGGAACCGGCGTTTCTGGCGCAACAGCTGGCGTGCGCTGCGCGGATCGCCGGAGAGGAACACGCTCAGCCCCAGGCGCAGGTTGGCGAGCAGTTCGGTATGCAGCTCGGCCAACTCCTCCAGGTCGATGCGGGTGACGCTCCGTCGTTCGGCCCGGCGCTGCATCTTGGCGAGAATGTAGCCGGCCTGCCGCAGGTTGACCGACAGTTCGATGATTTCCGCCCAGCGGCGGTCTTCCGCCTCGCCCAGCGCTTGGCGCGGCAGTCTGGCCAGATACAGCTTCACCGCCCCGTAGAGGGTGTCCAGCTCGTCCTCGAGGCGGCGTAGCTCGCGATCCGTTTCGGCGCGCTGATCCTGCAGCACGGCGCGCAGATGGCCGAGCATCTGCTCGACCAGATCGCCGATGCGCAAGGTTTCGCGCACCGCATTGGCGAGCGCCAGGGTCGGCGTGGGCAGGGCGTCCGGATCGAGATAGCGTGGCCGGACCGTGCCGTTCTTCTCTGTCGTGCGCTCCGGCAGTAGGCGGGTGCACAAGTGCGCCATCGGGGTGACGCTGGGCAGCAGCAGCAGGCAACGCAGGCTGTTGTAGGCCAGGTGGAAGCCGATCACCTGGTCCTGCAGGCTGAGCGGCAACTGCCGCATCCATGCCGCCAGGGGATCGAGCAGCGGTAGCACCAGCAGTCCAAGCAGCTTGTAGAGCAGGTTGCCGAGGGCGACCCGCCGTCCGGCAGCGACCTGCAGGCTGCTGTTGAGGTAGGCCAGCACGCCGCTGCCGATGTTGGCGCCGATCACCAGGGCGATGGCCAGCGGCAAATCGATCAGTCCGGCACCGGCCAGGGTGGCGGTGAGCAGTACCGTGGCCAGGCTGGAGTAGGTGAGCATGGCGAACAGGGCGCCGATCACGGCGGCGAGCAGGCGGTCGCCGGTCAGCGAGGCGAACAGCAGCCCCAGCCCCTGGGCGTGGGTGATGGGCTCGCTGGCTGCGACGATCAGCTCGAGGGCGAGCATGATCAGGCCGAGGCCGATCGCCACCCGGCCGAGCTGGCCGGCGGGATTGTGTCGTTGCGCAAGGAACAGGCTCACGCCACACAGCAGCAGCAGCGGCGACAGCCAGGACAGGTCGAGGGTCAGTACCCGCGCCATCACGGCCGTGCCGACGTCCGCGCCGAGCATGGCCGCCAGTGCCGGAGCCAGGGCCATCAGCCCCTCGGCGACGAAGGCGCTGGTCAGCAGGGCGGTGGCGTTGCTGCTTTGCACCAGGGCGGTGATGCCCAGGCCGGCGAGGAAGGCCTGGGGCGTCCGGCGCATGCTGTGGCCGAGCAGGTGACGCAACCGCGTGCCGTAGACGCGCAGGATGCCGGTACGGACGATATGGGTGCCCCATACGAGCAGGGCGATGGCAGACAGCAGATGAAGCAGCGTTAACATGCTGAGGCCCCCTCGACAGTAGGACAATGAGGGACGCCAAGGTGCTCACTGATAGGTGCTGAACACGCCGAGGGCGTCTTTTTCTTGATTCATATCATATTTCCGTCATAAAAGTGCCCTGATTCGCCGAAAGACGGGGCACTGGCGGGCATGAGGGGCCGGTAATCGGCGTCTGCCCAGCTCAGGGCAGCAGGGCCAGCATCAGTGGCAGGCTGGCGGCTGCCAGCAGGGTCTGCAGGGTGATCAGGCCGGCCATCAGGTGGCCGTCACCGCCCAGTTGGCGGGTCAGCACGTAGGCGGTGGGGGCGGTCGGCAGGGCGAAGAACAGTACCAGCACGCTGCTTTCCAAGGGCGGCAGGACGAGCAGGCGGGCCACTGCCCAGGCCAGTAGCGGCATGGCCAGCAGGCGCAGGGCGCAGTTCCAGGACAGGGCCGGCAACTCTCCGGCGAGCTCCCGCGGCTGCAGGGCGGCACCCACGCAGAGCAGGCCGAGCGGCAGGCTGGCCACGGCGAGCAGTGACAGCAAGCGGTCGCTGCCGGCGGGCAGCACCAGTCCCGTCAGATTGGCCAGTGCTCCGGCCAGGCAGGCGAGGATCAGCGGATTTTTCAGGATCGGCAAGAGAAGACGGGCGTTGACGCCGCGCTCGGCGGTCAGGGCCCAGACCGACAGCAGGTTCACCGCCGGCACCAGCAGTGCCAGCATCAGCGCGGCCAGGGCCAGGCCCGGTGGGCCGAACAGGCTGCCGATCGCGGCCAGGCCCAGATAGGTATTGAAACGCAGCAGACCCTGGGCGAGGGCGCCGAAGCGCGCGGCCGGCCAGCCGTGCAGTCGTCGCCCCAGCAGCAGGACGGCCCAGGCCAGGGCGAGCCCCAGCAGCACGGCTGCCGCCAGGCGCGGCAGGGCCGGATTGTCCAGCGGTGCGCCGGCCAGGCTCTGGAACAGCAGGGCGGGGAACAGGATGAAATAGTTCAAGCGCTCGGCACCGGGCCAGAAGCCTTCGCCGAGGAAGTCCCGACGGCGCAGCAGGTAGCCGCCGACGATCAGGGCGAACAGTGGCCAGAGGGCCAGCAGCAGGGCAGACATGAAAATCCCCGGATTGCCAAAGACCGGCCATCTTGGGCGGGAGGTGACATGGGAGGCAAGCGTCTGGCGTGCGCCGGCACGGCCTTGCTTGGGAGCACGCGGGCAACCCAACCCCGGGCGCGGACTTGCCCGCGAAGCCCCTGTCGGGGCGCCGTGCGGTCAAGCCCGCCTCGGCGTCAGCTCTCCAGGCTGGCTTTCAGGTTGATCCGGGCATTCAGCAGCTTGGAGACCGGACAGCCTTCTTTCGCCCGGTTGGCGAGTTCATTGAACCGCTCGGGCGTGGCGCCCGGCACCCGGGCCTTGAGGGTCAGGTCGATGGTCGTGATGGCAAAGCCCTCGCCCTGTTTCTCTAAGGTGACGTCGGCCTGGGTCTCCAGCCGCTCCGGGGGGAGGCCCGCATCGCCTAACATCTTGGCCAGCGCCATGGAGAAGCAGCCGGCATGGGCCGCGCCGATCAGCTCCTCGGGATTGGTGCCGGGCTGGTCCTCGAAACGGCTGCTGAAGCCATAGGGTTGTTCCTCGAGCGCGCCGCTCTGGGTACTGACGCTGCCTTTGCCTTCCTTCAGGTTGCCCTGCCAGACGGCCGATCCGGTCCTTTTCATGGTATGTCCTCCATTGAGTGAGCCTCTTCATCAGAGGGGCGCGGGGCGGACAAGTTCGGTTCCGGGCAGTTGCAGGCCGTCGGCGGCCTTGTGCAGAGCGCGCAGGCGCTCGCCCAAATGGCGGAGGTTGGCTTCGACGGCCTGCAGCTCGGTCAGGCGCTCGGGCTGCAGGAGGGTGCGCAGCTCCTGGTCGAGCTCGTCGTTGAGCTGGCGCAGGTTCTGATGGCGAGCGGCGCTCTGGGCTTCCAGACGCGGCCATTCGCCGGCCTGTGGCAGGCCATAGCCGCCATCGAGCAGCTCCGCCGGACGGCTCAGGAAGCCGCTGTTGGCGAGGATCTTGTCCAGGATGGCGCCAGCCCGCGCCAGGTTGGGATCGCGGTGGTCTTCTTCGCGCCTGCTCAGGTAGCGCTGCTTGAGCTCCTCTTGGGCGAGCAGCAGCTGGCGCCGCATGGCCGCCTGCTCGAGCAGCAGCAAGGCGGCGCTGGCGCGCAGATCGGCGCGGTCGAGCCAGGGGCGGCGCTCGGCGGCGGGCAGGACCAGCCAGTCTTCGACGCCCTCCTGGGACACGCTCAGCCGCTGGCGCAGGATCGCGAACATCGCCTGGTAGCGTTCGCGAAAGGAGTCGAAGCGGTAGCCCAGGCGCAGCGCCTCCTGCGGATCGTCCAGTCGGCTGCGGTCGGCCAGGCCGCGGCCGACCAGCAGGTCGAGCAGGCCGTTGGGCATGATGCTGTCGAGGGTTTCCAGCTCGGTGCGGGCGGTACCAGTGCGCAACAGCTTGAGGGTTTCCACCGCGCAGTTGTTGGACAGGAACCAGTAGTCGCCGTCGTAGCTCCAGTGCTGTTCGGCGGCCCGCTCGACCAGTTCGCGACGCTCCTCGGCGCTGAGTCTGAGCGGTACCGAGGCCAGGCTGCGCAGCTCGACCTTGGTGTATTCGTCGATCACCTGGTTGAGCGGCAGGACGAACAGTCGCGAAGGGTAGCTGCCGGTCAGGCCGTCCCAGCTGGAGAGCTGCACGTCGCCGACGAAGGCGCGGTAGGAAAGCACCAGATGCTGGTCCAGATCCAGCCGGCAGGCCGGTCCGCGCGGCCGGCCGGGGGCACAAATCACCAGACGCAGCATGCTGTGGCCCCAACGGCTGACCCAGTTGTCGTTGGCCTCGGCGAACAGGTAGTCGACTTCGTAGACCCGTTCGGGGTCGAGCTGGCCGAGGGGCTGGCGGGCGAAGTCGCGGCCGGCGTTGAGGTAGGGATAACTCGGCGGACAGTCGGCGCGTGCCGCCGGCGCCCAGCCGAAATGCTTCTGGAAGTAGCGATACAGCGACGGACGCCGGCAGGCATAGGCGGGGTCGAGCAGGAAATATTCGAGGTTCACCGCAACGAATTCGCGGGGATTGCTTAATTCGTAGGGGTCCGGGCTGCGCGCGACCTGGCCGTTGTCCCGCTCGCGTTCGCCACGGCGGCCGACGGCCTGCTGCCAGCCGGCCAGGTCCAGCAGGCGCGGGTCGTCGGAGAGGGTGAAGCGGCGATCGGTCTGGCCGCGGCAGCGCTCTGCCAGCCCGACCGGACCAAGGCTGCCGGCCTGCTGGCGGCAGCGCTGCAGCTGCAAGCGATCCTCCGCGGCCCAGGCGCGGCTGCGGTCGTAGAGATGGGCCAGTTCATGCAGCACCGTGGCCAGCAGTTCGCGGCGTACCGTGCCGTGAGGGCGGCCGGTCCGGGCACTGGCCGCCGAGCCGTCGGCCAGCCCCGGCAGCAGGCGGGCGTTGAGTTCGAGCCTTTCGGGGAGACTGGCGCGGCCGTAGCCGTTGTCGGGAAGATGCCGACTCCAGTGCACTTCCACGGTGCGATCCAACTGCTCGCGCAAGCGGGGCGGCAGGGCGGTCTGGGCTTCGTCGAGCAGAGCTTGGCTGGCCTGGCGCTGGGGCTCGCTCAGCCCCTCGCTGTGCAGAGCCAGGCGCAATTCAGCCTGCACGCCGGCACTGGCCAGCAGCAGGGCTGTGCCGAGCAGCCCGACGCCAAGCCGGCTCACCGGGCGAGAATGGCTTCGGCCAGGGCCTGGTCGCTGGCCTCGCGGGCCTCCGGCAGGCGTTCGCGGATCGCGCCGAGGGCGGCCTCCAACTGCGCGCCGCGGATCATGCCGTCGCTGGCAACGAAGCTGGCGGCATCTTCGCGGGCATCGATCACCACCTTCATGTCGCGGATCGAAGTGGTGGTGTCGGAGGTGAAGTCGACGGTGCGGTCGAGGGCGCGCACCACGATGTTGCTGGTGGCCTTCAGGGTCTGGGCCTGGCTGGCGGCGCTGAGCAGCAACAGGGTGATGGTGAGCAGGGAATGGCGCATGGCGGATATCTCGGTTACGGCAGGAGACGTTCGATGGGCTGGTTGGCCGGGGCGATGCCCATGGGCCGACGGCAGGTGCGCCTGGGCGACAGCCGCTGGCCGCGGGGCGGAAAAGTAACGGAATCCATCTCGTCGGACCAGTGCCCGGGACAGGCGGGTGAGGCGAATGTGAACCCGTGTGGAGATGGATTTGCCGGACCGTTCAAGCCTGCCGCCGGTCTGTGCGGGCGGCAGCGAGAGACGGAAGGCGGTCGCTCAGCGGGCGAGGATGGCTTGAGCCAGCTGCAGGTCGCTGGCGGGCAGCTGCGGGAACTTGCTGCGGATATGCTCGATCGCGGCTTCCAGGTGCGCGCCACGAATGACGCCTTCACTGGCGACGAAGCTGGCGGCATCGTCGCGGGCTTCCAGCAGCAGTTTGTCATCGTCGTCGTCGGAAGAGGACGCATCGGAGCTGGCATCGCTGGTGCCGACGGTAGCGCGGCCGACCGCATCGGTGGTGACGATAAGGCTGGTGGCTGAGGCGCTGGTGACCGTGAGTAGTAGTGCCGCAGCGCTGAACAGGTGCAGACGAGACATGGGAAAACTCCTTTCGACTTGCCAAGAGAGAGCGCATTGCAGAGCACTGCTTACGAAAGCTCCATCGCTGGTTGGCGCAGTTTAGTTCAACCCCTTTGGGATCAGCCAGTCCGGCAGCGCCGCCGATCCCGAGTCGATTGATTCTCATGCGGCGCTACAAAAGCAAACGCCCCGAACAAGTCGGGGCGTTTACCGGCCGCTGTCACGGGCCGCTTCGGGGAAGCGTCAAGGTATCAAGCGACGGCCTTGACCATGTCCTCGAGGACCTTCTTGGCGTCGCCGAACACCATCATGGTCTTGTCCAAGTAGAACAGTTCGTTGTCGAGGCCCGCATAGCCGCTGGCCATGGAGCGCTTGTTGACGATGATGGTCTTGGCCTTGAAGGCTTCCAGGATCGGCATGCCGGCGATCGGCGACTTGGGATCGTTCTTCGCCGCTGGGTTGACCACGTCGTTGGCGCCAAGCACCAGCACCACGTCGGTCTGGCCGAACTCGGAGTTGATGTCCTCCATCTCGTAGACCTGCTCGTAGGGCAGCTCGGCTTCGGCCAGCAGCACGTTCATGTGCCCGGGCATGCGGCCGGCGACCGGGTGGATGGCGAACTTCACGTCGACGCCGTGCTCGGTGAGCTTTTCCGCCAGTTCCTTCAGGGCATGCTGGGCGCGAGCCACCGCCAGGCCGTAGCCGGGGACGATGATCACGCTGTCGGCATTGGAGAGCAGGAAGGTGGCGTCGTCCGCCGAACCGGACTTGACGCTGCGTTGTTCCTGGCAGTTTCGCCGCCGGCGCTGGCATCGGCACCGAAGCCGCCGAGCAGCACGTTGACGAACGAGCGGTTCATCGCCTTGCACATGATGTAGGAGAGAATCGCGCCGCTCGAGCCGACCAGCGAGCCGGCGACGATCAGCATCGAGTTGTTCAGCGAGAAACCGATACCGGCAGCGGCCCAGCCCGAGTAGCTGTTGAGCATCGAGACCACCACCGGCATGTCGGCGCCGCCGATGGGGATGATCAGCAGCACACCGATGGCGAAGGCCAGCAGCAGCAGCAGGGCGAAGGCGCCGGTGCTACCGTTGAGGGTGAAGGCCAGGCCGAGGCCGAGAATGAGCAGGCCGACCAGCAGGTTGATCAGATGCTGGCCCTGGAAGCGTACCGGCGTGCCCTGGAACAGGCGGAACTTGTACTTGCCGGAGAGCTTGCCGAAGGCGATCACCGATCCGGAGAAGGTGATGGCGCCGATCGCCGCGCCGAGGAACAGTTCCAGGCGATTACCGGCCGGAATCGGCGTATCGATGGACTGCACGATGCCCAGCGACTGCGGCTCCAGCACCGCGGCGATGGCGATGAAGACGGCGGCCAGGCCGATCATGCTGTGCATGAAGGCAACCAGCTCGGGCATCTTGGTCATCTCGACGCGCCTGGCCATCAGGGTGCCGACAGCTCCGCCGACCAGCAGGCCGAGGATGACGAAGGCGATGCCGCTGCCGGCGACTTCGGCATTCAGCTTGAACACCAGGGCCAGCGTGGTGAGCACGGCAACGGCCATGCCGGCCATGCCGAACAGGTTGCCGCGCTGCGAACTGGTCGGGTGCGACAGGCCCTTCAGCGCCTGGATGAAGCACACCGAGGCGATGAGGTAGAGCAGGGTGATCTGGTTCATGCTCATCTTATTTGGCCTCCGCCTTCGCCGCTTTCTTCTTGAACATTTCCAGCATGCGCCGGGTGACCAGGAAACCGCCGAACACGTTGACGGCGGCCAGGGCCACGGCAAGGGTGCCCATCAGCTTGCCCAGGCCGGTTTCGGTGAGCGCCGCAGCGAGCATGGCACCGACGATGACAATCGCGGAAATCGCATTGGTCACCGCCATCAGCGGCGTATGCAGGGCAGGTGTTACGTTCCATACCACGTGATAGCCGACATAAATCGCCAGCACGAAGATAATCAGGTTGTAAAGCCCGTCGGAAATCAGGTCCATTTTATTGTCCTTACGCGTTTTCTTTGGTGGCCCGTGGCGCTGTGGTGGCGGTATTCGAGCTGCCGCCGTTGATCCGCACGACCCGGCCGCCTTCGCACATCAGGCAGGCCTTGACGATGTCGTCTTCCAGGTCGAGACGGAACTGACCCTCCTTGTCGATCACCAATTTGAGAAAGTCCAGCAGGTTGCGTGCGTAGAGGGCGGAGGCATCGGCCGGCACCAGTGCAGGCAGGTTGCTGTGGCCGACGATGGTTACGCCGTGGCGGACCACCACCGCGTCGGCCTCCGTCAATGGGCAGTTGCCGCCCTGCGCGGCGGCGAGATCGACGACCACCGAGCCGGGTTTCATTTCCTGTACGGTGGCTTCCTGCAGTAGCGTCGGTGCCTTGCGGCCGGGAATCAGCGCAGTGGTGATGATGATGTCGGCCTGTTTGGCACGTTCATGCACTGCTTTGGCCTGGCGCTCCATCCAGGATGCCGGCATCGGTCGGGCATAGCCGCCGACACCTTCGGCACACTGACGTTCCTCATCGGTCTCGAAGGGAACATCGACGAACTTGGCGCCAAGGGATTCGATCTGCTCCTTCACTGCCGGGCGTACATCGGAAGCCTCGATCACCGCACCCAGGCGTTTTGCCGTGGCAATCGCCTGCAGACCGGCGACACCGGCTCCAAGGACCAGCACGCGGGCGGCTTTCACCGTGCCGGCGGCAGTCATCAGCATCGGCATGAAGCGCGGATAATGGTTAGCCGCGAGGATCACTGCCTTATAGCCGGCGATGTTGGCCTGCGAGGACAGCACATCGAGGCTCTGCGCCCGTGAGGTACGTGGTGCCGCCTCCAAGGCAAAGGCGGTGATGCCGCGCTCGGCCATGCGTGCGATGTTGTCGTCGTCGAAGGGGTTGAGCATGCCGATCAGCACGGTACCCGTCTTCATTTGTGCCAGTTCGGCCGGACTGGGGGCGACGACCTTGAGCACGATGTCTGCACCAAAGGCGGCACCTGTGTCGCCGATCTTCGCACCGGCGGCTTCGAAGGTGCTGTCCGGAAGACTGGCGCTGAGGCCGGCTCCGCTCTGCACGGTCACAATATGTCCCTGACTGACCAGCTTTTTCACCGTCTCCGGTGTAGCGGCAACCCTTGTTTCCCCGGTGTGGGTTTCTAATGGAACGCCAATGTGCACGTTGATTCTCCTTGTTTGATTTCGTAACTATCTTCCCTTCCCTGGACCAAAACTCGAGGAAGCCTTGGCCGGGTACAGCGAAACATCAAGCAGCCTGGCTTGAGGTGGGCAGCATTGCTGTTGAGTGCTTCCCAAACTCGGCAGGGTCGCATGTCGCTGCCGCTCTCATTGGCGGATGAGCTTGGAGCGAACTGCTTCATCCCGCGAACAAACTTAACGCATGCTACTTTAGTCTGAAATAGCTGTGTTATCAGAGTGGGCGGGTGATCAAAGGTTGCATGGGCTCTGTCTGTTTTCGTACCCACTGCTAGTCCTTTGATATGCCAGGCTTCATACAGTTGCGCTATAGGCTATAGAAGGAATCCTTTGTGTCCGGCGCTCTCTCTCCGATCCGTGTGCTTGACCTTACCCGAGTGCTGGCCGGACCTTGGGCCGCGCAAATCCTTGCTGATCTTGGTGCCGAAGTAATAAAGGTCGAGCGTCCCTGTAAGGGAGACGATACTCGCCATTGGGGGCCGCCTTTTCTCAAGGATGCCGAAGGCAATGACACCTCCGAGGCTGCCTACTTTCTTTCGGCCAACCGCAACAAGCGGTCGATTACCATTAATATGGGCTTGCCTGAGGGGCAGCGGTTGGTCCGCGAATTGGCCGCCCGCTCCGATGTGGTGTTGGAGAATTTCAAGGTTGGCAGGCTTGCAGTCTACGGTCTTGACTACGCCTCGCTTAAAGCCATAAATCCGCGCTTGGTTTACTGCTCCATTACAGGATTTGGACAGAATGGACCTTATGCAGAGCGCGCTGGCTATGATTTTATGATTCAAGCTATGGGCGGTCTGATGAGCATGACCGGTCGAGCGGAGGGTGAGGCGGGATCTGGTCCGCTCAAGGTCGGAGTGGCCCTGACCGATATCCTCACTGGCCTCTATGCGGCTGTCTCGGTGTTGGCGGCGTTGTCTTACCGCGAGCGGAGCGGTATCGGCCAATATATCGATCTGGCCCTGCTCGATGTGCAGGTGGCTTGCTTGGCCAATCAGGCATTGAACTATCTGGTTACGGGACAGCCTCCGCGCTCGCTTGGTAACGCTCATCCGAACATAGTGCCGTATCAGGATTTCCCAACGGCGGATGGAAATTTCATCCTTACTGTAGGGAACGATGAACAATTCCGTAGTTTCTGCGTAGTGGCTGGACATCCGGAATGGTCTCTGGATATGCGCTTTGCGACCAATCAGGCTCGCGTTATCCATCGTGGCTTGCTGATCCCATTGATTCGTCAAGTTACCGTATTTCGTACTACGGCCGATTGGCTGGCTGTGCTGGAGATGGCAGGCGTTCCATGTGCACCGATTAACGATTTGTCTCAAGTGTTTGCCGATCCACAAGTTGTTGCCCGGGGGCTTCGAATCGAATTGCCGCATCCGATAGCTGGGGCTGTGCCGCAGGTAGCCAGTCCGATCCGGTTATCCGTCACGCCGGTTTCATATCGACAAGCACCTCCGTTGCTTGGTGAGCACACCGAGCAGGTGCTCACTGATGTCCTTGGCCTTAGCTGTGAGCAGATTGCTGCTTTAAGGCGAAATAAAGTGATCTGATCTGTTTAAGTCGTTCTTTCAGCCACTATGTATACGGCCTTGACTCTGGAGAGCTTATTGCACTGTTAAGTCGTCTCTCTATTACCCAGAGGAGGGGGGATAGAGTCGCAACTGACTTGGTTGCCTCCTATAAAGAGGCAATTTGAGAGGAATGCATTTTCCTGTTGACGTTGCGCGTCGAGGCCCTATAATGCGCCCCACTTGCCGGGCAGCTGCTGCGGAATTCCTTGAAAATCAAGGGGTTGGCTAAAGGGTGTCGGGCAGGCAAGGCAGGCGGTGCCGACAAAGCAAGACGATTCGGCAAGGCGCTTGACAGGACGAAAGGCTGCTGTAGAATGCGCGGCCTCGGTTGAGACGAAAGCTCAAGCGAAACGCTCTTTAACAAGTTGAATCAAGCAATTCGTGTGGGTGCTTGTGGGTAAGACTGGTGATCGAAAGATTGTCAGCAACACAAGTGACTCGTGAATTCGTGAGTTTATTTGCG